>NZ_CP059603.1:0-2522052 GCF_014069315.1 Levilactobacillus suantsaii
CGACGCTGCCGGTGACGCGCTGATGCACAACGTCAACGTTCCCTTGACGCCCAAACAACCGGCCGCAACCACGGCCGCCGACGTGACGGCACAACCGGACACGACGCCGATTCCAGACCCCCGACCAGTCACACAAACGACCACTGAAGCTAGTGAACACTTTGCCAGAGAACAGTCCTACACCTTAAACGACTACTTCTTGGCTCGCGGTTTTGCTGTGGCCTACGCTGCAGGCATCGGCACCAAAGACTCCGATGGGTTACGGACCACCGGTGACGCACAAGAGACCATCTCGACCACAGCCGTGATCGAGTGGCTAGCAGGCAACCGCACGGCCTTTACTACTCGCGACGCTACCACGGCGATTCCCGCCTGGTGGTCGACGCACGCCGTTGCCATGACCGGTCGCTCCTATTTGGGAACGCTGGCCACGGCAGCCGCAACGACCGGGGTGGCTGGTCTCAAAACGATCATCAGTGAAGCCGCCATTTCCAGTTGGTACGACTACTACCGTGACGGTGGGCTGGTCATCGCTCCCGGCGGTTTCCCGGGCGAAGACGCCGACGTTTTGGCCGAAGAGGTCTTCAGCCGTGAACAACAAGCCGGGGCCTACCTGCCCTTACGCGACAAGTGGCAACGCGCGTTGGCTCAGATCACCCACGACCAGGATCGGCAAAGCGGCAACTATAACCAGTTCTGGGACGCCCGGAACTATTTAAAAGACGCCGCAAACATCACCGCGGACCTCTTGTTAGTCCACGGCTTAAACGACTGGAACGTGAAACCCCGTAACGTCAATAACCTTTGGAACGCGGTCCGCGATTTGCCCGTGACCAAGAAGTTGATTTTGCACCAGGGTCAACATATCTACATCAATGCCTTTCGTTCCATCGACTACACCGACATCGTCAACCTCTGGCTGACCCACGAACTCTTGGGCGTTGACAACCAGGCGGAATCTCTGTTGCCTAACGTCATTATTCAAGACAACACCCAACCGGAGCACTGGCAAGCCTATCCTGATTGGGATGCCCCGAACAACCCATCACGTGAGTTTGCCTTGCGCGAAGATGAGCTCCGCGATGCGGCCACCGCAACGCCCGCTACTGGCGCCATCAGCTTCAGTGACCAACTTCCACACGAGCAGTTCAACACCTACACCCACGACATCGTCCGCTGGCAACGGGAGCTGTTAGGGGACAAACACGACGCCATGGCCCACCACCGCTTGTTGTTCAAATCAGCCGGCTTGACCCACGACTTGGTCTTAGATGGCAAGCCCACGGTCCACCTACGAGTGGCGGTCAACCAACCGGTCGGCATGCTGAGCTTTCAAGTCGTGGACTACGGCGAGGCTAAACGCTTAAAGGTCAGCCCGACCGTCCTCGCCCGTAAATCGCTCGACGAAGGCTTCCAGTGGCGCGAAGACGACCTCCGCGAATTTAAGTTGGGCGCCGTGACCCCTTGGCACTTGATCACTAAGGGCCACCGCAACCTGCAGAACCGGACTAACGTCTACAAGGTCGACGAACTCAAGCCTAACGTGTTCTACGATTTAAGCGTCACCCTTCAACCGACCCACTACCGGTTACTCGCCGGCCACCAACTGGGCCTGGTCATCTACGCCACGGACTTCGGCATGACGGTCCGGGGCAACCAAGACCTGCAATACTCCGTGCAACTGGACGGGTCGACTTTGACCGTGCCCATCCTAACGGACTAGTTAGTTGGGTCTTAAACCAAAATCATGCTAAACTAGAAACTATCTTAAGAATCGGGGGAATTTGATTATGAAACAAGGCACGACTATCATCACACTCGACAACGGTTATCACCTCTGGACCAACACCCAAGGGACCGGCGACATTCACTTGCTGGCCCTCCATGGTGGCCCTGGTGGCAACCACGAATACTGGGAAAATACGGCCCAACAACTGGCCAAGCAAGGGCTGAACGTTCAGGTCCACATGTACGACCAACTTGGCTCATGGTACTCCGACCAACCCGACTACAGCCTCCCCGAAAATAAAAAGTACCTGACTTACGACTACTTCTTGGATGAAGTCGAAGAAGTCCGGCAAAAATTAGGCCTCGACAAGTTCTACCTGATTGGCCAATCCTGGGGCGGTGCGCTGGTTCAGATGTACGCTTTAAAGTATGGTCAACACTTAAAGGGCGCCATCATTTCGTCCATGGTCGATAACATCGACGAATACGTGACCCACATCAACCAGATTCGTGAAAAGATCATGACGGCCGACCAATTGGCCTACATGAAGCAGGTCGAAGCTAACGGCAACTACGACGACCCCAAGTACCAAAGTCTCGTTGACATCTTGAACAAGGGTTACGTTGACCGTAAGCAACCGGCCGCGATCTCTCACCTAATCGACACCACTGCGACCGACGTTTACGGCGCCTTCCAAGGAGATAACGAATTCGTCATCACCGGGAAGCTCAAAGAATGGGACGTGCGTGACCAACTCAAGAATATCCAAGTACCAACGCTGGTCACCTTTGGGGAACACGAAACCATGCCACTGGCCACTGGTAAGCGGATGGCCGAAACGATTCCACACGCGCGGTGGGCCACTACGCCAGACGGTGGTCATCACCACATGATCGATAACGCACCGGTCTATTATGACCACTTGGCCACGTTCATGCGTGATGTCGAAAATAACACCTTCAACGACTAACACCGCGTTGAACTGTTACTCATGCTACTAACAAAATCGGACCACTCGAGTTGATTCCTCGAGTGGTCCGATTTTTAAGTTTATCATGCGCGCCCCTATCCTCACTTAATCGTGGTTGCCAAATGGTCGACCGCATGGATACCCGAAAAGACGCAAAAACCCGCGTGGCTCCCCGGAATCTCGACCCCGTACGTATCGCCATACATAATGGCCGAACCATCACTGCCAATGGCGTATAAGCCCGAAATGGCTTGCCCGTTAGCGGCCAGGACTTCATGATCACCATTGACCTTGAGCCCATCACCCGTGGTGTATGCGCCACAACCAACTTCGATGGCGTAGAAGGGCCCCTGTTCAATTGGAAATAGGTACTGGGCCGGCTTGCCAAAATCAACGTCTTGGTGTTGGGTCGCCAACTGATTGTAGCGTGCAATGGTGGCGGTTAACGCCGGCGCACTGATTTTTTGTTGGAGCGCGGCCATCGAATCCGCCACCGTAAGGTACGCCCGGTGCTTAGCAATCGCCGTGGCCACGGTTTCTTTGAGTTCTGGAATCGTCTGGTGCGAGTAATCGAAGTGCATTTTTTTAATGAGCTTCGTCGTACTTAGTCGATCATGGCTTGGTCCAGGATGACGAAGACCCGCTCTTGTCGGTTGATAACGTTCCCCTGACTGGACCAATTATCGATGACGTGGTCTTCATTCACAAAGCGGTCCCCACTCTCGTTGACCCATAATAACGGCTGGGCACGGACCACTAACTTGGCCAGCGTCGCCCCCCATAGCTTGTAGGGTGGCACATTGGGGTCCGCCAATTGGGCGCCAAACCGCATTTTCATCCCCGTAAAGAAGGGTTGCGCCCCTAATTTCCACGCAAATTTAAGGCCGTCGCCATGACTTTTACCCGCATTCATCGGAAGAATCGTATTTTTGCCCGTCGGTGCGGTATGGTCCATCATGGCCGGATTGTTCAAATAGCCCCCAGTCGCCAGGATCACGTTCTTAGCCGTGACCGTGATAATTTGTTGTTGATGCGTGAACGCGATTGTAAATTGGTCATCATCTTTCGTGATGCTGGTTATATCCACCGCAGTTGTGATGGTGACACCGGCCCGTTGCACAAACGGCTCTAAGCCCTGATGAATGGCTTGTGCCCCGTGGCCTGCAAATAAATGCCACGTCTGGCTGCCCTTGCCCAAGGTGGCAACACCGGTAAACTGGACCCCGTGAGCTTGCAACCAATCGATATTTTGACCCGACTGCGCAATATACTTCCGCCACATATCGTGATTGGCTTCATAATGCGAATAATCTAATTCTGTCTGTAATACGGCTTGTTGGTCAACGTGGACCCCCGCCGCCTTTTGAATTGTGGACCCAGCCGCGAAGACCCCTTCGACATAGTTACCGGAACCCCCTGTATGGGCACTTTTTTCAAGTAAAAGGGTCGTTAAGTTCTTATCTGCCGCTCGAGCGGCGGCCGCAAATCCTGACAACCCCGCGCCAACAATTACAACGTCATACGTTTTCGCCATTTTTTCACACTCCAATTCTAGCCACGTTTCGGTTTCTTAATTTCAATTTATAATTTTACCCCTCCGGTGTGGGTTGTTCCGCCGGCCGCACGGCGCGAATCACCCGCGCTGGGTTCCCCGCCGCAATCACGTTGTCCGGCAGGTCATGCGTCACGACGGCTCCCGCACCAACGACCACGTGCCGGCCAATCGTTACCCCAGGCAACACGATGACCGAGCCACCGAACCAGCAGTCATCACCAATCGTAATCGGTGAGTCGTATTCCCAACCTTGCGCGCGCAATTGCCAATCGTCCGTGGGATGATTCGGGGTATATAACTGACAGTTTGGCCCGATAAAACACCGCTTGCCAATGGTCACCTGACCCCCACTAATAACCTGGAGCCGTGCATTAATGAAGCTCCCCGCCCCAATACGTAAGCGGTTGGGGTGTTCGATACTAACCACCGGACAACTGATTGTCACGCCAGCTCCCAGATGCGGTAAAAATTCCTGAAGTAATTGGTTAGCTGCGGTAATATCTGTCTTTGCCACGTCATTGATATGCGCGATTGTTTGGGCGCTTTGCTGCACGATTGCTTGCAGTTTAGGTTCGTGAACGTACTGGTACCAGTCGCCGCGAGCAACACGGGTCATGATATCTTCTTGAGCTAGCTTCTGGACCTGAGCCGCGCTAATTTTTTTCACCATCGTCAAAACTTCCTTCAATTTGAAATCGGTTACTTACCAATTAGTTTACCGCAAATTGGAGTTGGTTGCTTTAAAAAACTAAGGTGCTGATGATTAGCCGTAACCAAAAAGGCCCGGAAGCTCACTTCCGGACCTGGTCCAACTTATGATGTTAGGTATTAATGATTGTGCCCCGCAAGGACATCGGCTAAATTAATGAATCACAACTTTCGTCCCGTACGGAATCTTCTCGTAAACCCATTTGGCATCAGAAACGGAAAGCCGGACACAGCCGTGCGAAGCGGCTGATTTACCAAGTTGTTCAGCTTCCTTCTTGATGTAGTGCCCATTCTTATCGGTTGGCACACTATGAAACAGGTAAATCCCGTGATCCTTCCAGGAAACCCAGTAACGAGCCCCTTCACCAGAATTTTGATTATAGAAGAATTTACCGCGTTCAGCTTGGATATGGTAAGTTCCTTTCGGCGTGCCGTTCTTCTTACCCGTTCCGGTCGAACAATACATGGTATAGAGCACCTTATTGCCATCCTTGACGTACACCCGTTGGCGCGACGTATTCACGTCCAACCACGCGTTGGGGTGTGCCTTTAAGTTCGGATAAGCTTTATCTTCTGACGGTTTCCGCCAGTTAATCGTTTCCGCCTTGGCCTCGGTCGGATCACTCTTAGTTGACTTCTTCGTCGTTTGGCTGGTTCGTGGTGCTGACGCCGACAAGTGCTGAAAGAGATGATTCAACCCCCAGCCAGCGACCAAGACGACCAGAACCAGTAAAAGCAATTTTCTCAAGTGCTTCATTGGATTCCACCCTTTGTTGATTTTCCACTATGTAACCTACTATAACCGTTTTCCCCACAAAAAGGAAGCATCTTGACCAAAACGTAATCTTTCCGTCATTGAAAGCGATACCATAGGCGGTCATTAATCCCCCAAATGGTTGGTCATCATGACCACTCTGGCCATTGCTAATCTCGCGAGTCACCTCAAGCCTAAAATAAAGGGCTTGACTACATCTCGTCAAGCCCTAATTACCTATTTATGAATGATGACCTTCATACCGTAGGGCACGTGATTGTAGACCCACTTGGCATCGGAAACAGAAAGCCGGACACAGCCATGGGAAGCGGCTGATTTGCCGAGATGTTTTGCTTCCTTCTTGATATAGTGGCCCTTACTGTTGATGGGAACCGTATGGAAGAGGTAGATGCCGTGGCCCTTCCAAGAGACCCAGTAGCGCCCACCTTCACCAGAATTCCAGTTGAAGAAGGACTTTCCCCGTTCAGCTTGGATGTGGAAAGTACCCGTTGGCGTCTTATACCGCCCCTTCCCAGTCGAACAATACATGGTGTAAAGGACCTTCTTGCCCGCCATCACGTACACCCGTTGGCGTGAGGTCTTCACCAATAAGTGCGCGTGTGGATACTTCTTTAAGTTGGGATACGGCTTTTTCTCCGATGGCTTACGCCAGTTAATCGCCTTAGCCTTCGTCTGCTTGGTTTTCGCTTTCGCCTGGGCTTTAACCATCTCATGCCTGGCTACTCGTTGCGCAGTTTGATTGGTCCGTGATGTCGTCGTTAGCTGCTGCCACAGATAGCTGAACCCCAAAGTAACGACCAAAACAGCTAGTATTCCCATGATGCCGCGTTTAAAGTATTTCATCGTTTTCCACCCTTTGTTTAATTTATACTTTATAAGTCATCTTAACCGTTTTATAGATGAAATAAAAGGCTTCCATTACAAATTCACTGATTTCGCCATTATTTAGATTCTCAGCAGCCCCTCACATCTAAATAATTCACCAACCGGACCACTTATCCTATTACAAAAATGGGCTTTGGCGTACATTTCGGCCCGTTATGGACACTGAACAACTTAAAAAGTGCACCACCTTTAAATGAATGATTCATTTAAAGGTGGTGCACTTTATTGTTCTAGTCTTTCTTCAGCCGTTTACAACTAATTAATTGGTAGCGTTCTTCAAACTCAGCTTTTCGACGTTTAAAATCTTATCGACTAAGCCGGTGTAGAAACTTTCCTCATGGCTAACGATGATGGCGTTGCCGGGGAAGTTTGCGATAGCGGTCTTCAAGGCCTGCTTGGTTTCATCGTCCAAGTGGTTGGTCGGTTCGTCCATGATTAGGAAGTTCGCGGGTTCAAACTCCATCAAGGCCAACTTAACCTTGGTCTGTTCGCCCCCGGAGAGTTCTCCGATGGGCTTCATCGCGTTGGCCGAATCCAACCCACACTTCGACAGCTTGGTCCGGATGGCCTTTTGCGGTAGCTTCTCGTACTTGGCCTGAATCAGTTGAAGTGGTGTCTGTTGGTCATTATCCCAGACTAAGTCCTGACTGAAGTAGCTAACTTTAGCCGATGGCGAGAAAGTGGCCTCGCCGCCCTTGGCCTGGATCAGGCCCAAGATGGACTTGATCAACGTCGATTTCCCGACCCCGTTGAACCCGGTCAAGCCCACTTTTTGGTCGGTCGTGACCGAGAACGTGACCGGTTTTAAGAGCGGTCGGTCGTAACCCACGGAGAGTTGGTCGACCACCAGCGCATTTTGCGACCCCGTATTCTGGTACGGGAAGTCGAAGTGCGCCTGGACGTTGGTCGAAGGCGGATCGACCCGGTCCATGCGGTTAAGCATCTTTTCCCGTGACTTAGCCATGGTCGACTTCGACCCCGCCTTGTTCTTGCGGATAAAGCGCTCGGCCTTTTCAATCACGACCTGTTGCTTATCAAACTCCCGTTGTTGAGCCTTTTCACGCTCAGCCCGTTGCCGCATGGCTTGCTTGAAACTGCCCCGGTACTTGGTGATGCGCCCAAAGGCCACGTTGATGATACAATTCGTCACGTTTTGCAAGAAGTCGTAATCATGGGACACAATCAAGGCAGCCCCGTCAAAATTGTTTAAATAATCTTCCAACCACGCAATGTGGCCCACGTCCAGGTAGTTGGTCGGTTCATCCAGTAAGATGACGTCGTTGTTTTCCAGTAACAGTTTAGCCAAAATAATCTTGGACCGCTGACCACCGGACATCTTGGCCACTTCATGGTCCCGACCGATATCGTCCAGTCCCAGACCCGAAATGACCCGTTCGATTTCGGTTTCTACATTATAAAAGTCCCGCGCGTCGAGTTCTTCTTGGATCCGCCCGGCCCGTTCTAGTAGCTTATCATCCATATTTTCGGCGTATTCCGTGTATAGCGCGGTCATCCGGTCGTTCATCGCGTACAAATCGGCGTAGGCGGTATGGAGAAAGTCAATCAACGTCATTCCATCCGGAATGTCCGCGTACTGGTCCAAGTACCCGATGCGCGCCTTATTTTGCCACTTTATTTGACCCGTGACGGGCAGTTCTTGCCCCGTAATGATTTTGATTAGAGTGGACTTACCGACGCCGTTTTGACCCACGACGCCCATGTGTTCACCCTTGTTCAGTTGAAAACTGGCATCGGCGTACAGTTGCTTGTCCGCGAAACTCATGCTTAAGTCGTCAACCGTTAATAATGGCACGTTGAAACCCTTCCCTTCTACTCTCATGCAATTCGCACAAAAAAGCCCCGACATGGTCAAGGCTGTTTTCTTTACTCATAAAGCATAACTTAACACGAAACCTCACCCAACGTCAACAACGGCTCCTTAGGGGGTCATGCGCCAACTATGCTATAATGGGTAAAATTTACTTCACTAAGGACTGAAACTTTTCATGAACATTCGAGACATTGACCACATCACCCTGACCGTTAGCGACCTGGAACGGTCAATCCGGTGGTATCACGAAGTATTAGATTTACCCGTCATTGAATTCGATGACGGCCGGCGCGGTGTTAAGGTCGGCAAGCAAAAGATCAACTTTCAAGTCACCGACCACCCCAAACTTCCCGTGGCCAAACACCCCACGGTGGGCGCGGCGGATTTCGCCATCATCGCCACCGATTCTCTGGCCAACATTCTATCACATTTGACCAACTACGCGGTGGAAATCGTCGACGGTCCCCTACCAAAGAGCGGGGCGTTAGGTCCCATGACCTCGATCTACGTCCGCGACCCGGACGAGAATCTGATTGAAATCGGCAAATACGATAACTAAAACATAAGAGGGAGAAAAAGAATATGCACAAGGCACACCAGGGCTTAATGGCCCTATTTGATTGGCTCGGTCGGTGTGGCTTTTGGGTGGGATTTATCTTCATTTACATGTTCGATTCTGTCCTACTGACGTTAGCCACTAGCCAAGCCAGCAGTCACCCCGCACTTGCCAACCGGACTATTGGGATCATGCTGATTTATTCAGCGTTTCTGCTAGCCTTTATTAGTTGGCGATACCACAAGCAACTCAATTACGACAACCCCCGCCGAATCGGCCAAACGCCATTCACGGTCCGCCGGGTCGGCCAACTCATCGCGCTATTTTGCCTGATGTACGGCGTCCAGATAATCTGGAGTCTGCTCATCGCCAATCACGTGTTGAGTAGTCCGGCCAACCAGACCGCCATTAACCAGCAAGTCGTACAACTCCCCTTCTGGAATCTAGCCTATTCGGTCTGCTTGGCGCCCGTCATTGAAGAGCTGATTTTTCGCGGCATCTTTTTGAACTACTTCTTCCGACGCAACAATCGCTGGATGAACTTATTGGGCGTGCTGGTCTCCGGTCTAATCTTTGGCTATATGCACGTCGGCGGTTTTTCCTGGACGCTACTGATGTATTCCGCATTGGGTTGGGTCCTAGGGTTCACCTACCTGTACTTTAAGGATATCCGCTACAGCATCGCGTTGCACTTCATGAACAACGCATTATCACTTTTATAAGCTACAAATGCCACGTGATGGGCGCCCTTACCGGCGACCGCTTCACGTGGCATTTTTTACTCGGCAAACAGTTGCAAGATCTGGTCCTGACGCAGGGCCGCTTTGGCTGCCCCGCGAACATCGAGCTTGATTTGACCGTCCTGGACCATCAGCAAACGATTCCCGTAACGTAGCGCATCACTTAATTTATGCGTGATCATCAAGGTGGTCAGGCGGTGGGTCGTTACGATGCGTTGCGTCAAGTCCATGACTTCACGACTGGTCTTGGGGTCTAGCGCTGCCGTGTGCTCATCGAGCAAGAGTAAGTCCGGTTGACTCAAAGTCGCCATCAACAAAGACAGTGCCTGACGCTGACCACCAGAAAAGTACTTGACCTGCACGTTTAGTCGGTCTTCTAATCCCATTTCTAAGGTGGCGAGTAGCTTTCGATACCGTTCGGTTTGCCCGCGGCGCCGATACCGGCGCAAACTCAAGCTCCCCGTATGGCTAGCAGCTAAGGTTAAGTTCTGGGCCACGCTCAATTCCCCGGCCGTGCCCAATTTGGGGTCTTGAAAAACCCGGGAGAGCCAGTGTGACCGGTACGCCACCGAACGCTTGGTCACCGGATGACCAGCTAGGGTCAGGTGTCCAGCATCGGCGGGTAAGGTGCCCGCAATCGTATTGAGCAACGTTGATTTGCCGGCCCCGTTATTGCCAATGACAGCAATGAAATCCCCGGGGTCAATCGTCAAATTCACGTCCTTTAACACGTGACGTTCGTTGAGAGTTCCCGGAAAGAAGACCTTTTGCAGATGACTGACTTGTAACACGGCTGGTTGTGGCATTTTGATCGACTCCAATCTGGTTCAAGTACCGGGTCACCTGCTGGTGCGTCCGGTACTTGGTCTGTAGTAACGGTAAACAAATCACGATGACTAAAATCACGGCGGACAGGAGCTTAAGGTCGTTGACCGGAAAGCCCAGGCCCATGGCAAGCGTCAATAAGTAGCGGTAAATGATGGCCCCCAAGACCATCCCCAATAACCGGACCCCCATGCGCTGACCACGGAGAAAAATCTCCCCGACCAATACGGAGGCCAGACCAATCACGATGGTCCCGATGCCCATGCCGATGTCGGCATAACCATTGCTTTGCGCAATCAACGCCCCGGATAAGGCAATACAACCGTTAGACACCATGTAGCCAATGATGACCATCCGGTCGGTGGCGATTCCGTTGGCTGCGCTCATTTGTGGATTGTTTCCAGTCGCCATCAAGGACAGTCCCAGGCGCGTTTGAAACAACAAAATCAACAGAATGACGACGACGCCGGTCACCAGGCCGCCAACCACGATGGTCTGCCAAGTCACGGACCAGGTCGCCGGCAGAAAGGCCGTTAACACTTTTTGATTTAACAGGGGGATATTGGCCTTGCCCATGATGTGCAGGTTAACGGAATACAGCCCCGTCATGGTCAAGATGCCGGCTAGTAACGACGGCATGTGGAGCTTAGTATCCAGTACCCCCGTCACCCAACCGGCCACACACCCGGTCAGAAAGCCTAAGAGGCTAGCCGTGATTGCGGAGGCCCCGGCAAGCATAGCACTGATGGTCACGGCCGCCCCCAGGGGAAAACTCCCCTCGGTGGTCAGATCCGGAATGTCTAAGATACGAAACGTGAGGAAGACCCCAATGACCAAGGGCGCCCACAGCAGGCCCTGGCCTAAACTTGTCATTAACATTCGTTGTTCCTCCTTCCTACGGCTGGTGAATATCGCTGGTGGCTAGTCCCAAGGCCTTAGCGTTGGCCCGGTTCACATATAAATGCAGTTTCGCCGCATTTTCCACCGGTAACGTCTGTGGCTTGCGTTTATTGATCAGGACCTGGTAGGCCATTTTCCCGGTCTGCTTGCCCAAATCATAGTAGTTCAGACCGTAAGTGGCCGTCCCGCCATCTTCGGCCATCTCGATGGATCCCGTGACCACGGGGAGTTTCGCCGCCTTGGCCTTTTGGCCGATGGTCTTCATGGCACTCGCCATCAGGTTGTCCGTCGGCAAATACAGGCCGGACACCTTACCTTGCAAGCCGGCCAAAACGCTGGCAATATCGTTGGTGCTGGTGGCACTGACGACCTTTAAATTCAAGTGGTGTTTGGCGGCATAACGTTTAGCGAGTTTGACCTGCAACACGGAATTTTCCTCCGACGAGTTGTACATTACACCCAGGGGTTTCTTGCCAGTGGTCAAACTAGCGAGCAGCTTCAATTGCTTGCCCACCGGTGTCAGGTCACTGGTCCCACTTACATTGGTCTGCGGACGTTTGGCGGTCTTGACTAGCCCTGCCGCTTGCAAATCAGTTACCGCCGTGACCAGTGTCGGCGTGGTGTGATCTTTCTTGGCCAACGCCTGAGCGGCCGGCGTGGCAATGCCTAACAATAAATCGTTTTTCTGTTGAGTCAATTGTTGACTCATGGTGTTCAGGTTACTCTGGTCGCCTTGGGCGTTGAGGTAGTGGTAGGTGACCTTTACTGACTTGTGATGGGCCTTCAAGGCAGCCGCTAAACCGGCCTTGAATCCCTTTCTGGCTTGGTCGAGCGAACCGTGTTGGACGACCTGTAAAACACCAATCGATATCTGGTCATTGCCGGTTGCCTTTTGGGTCGCACATCCCGCTAAAATTAAGCCTAAGCCGATAACTAAACTGCCTAAAATCGTTTTTTTCATCATGATCTCTCCTCAGTGAATTGGGTACTTTCACCGGTCAATCAACGTCTTGACTAATCGCGATGAACAAAAAAACACCAAATAGATTCTGTGTAGAATCTACCTGGTGTTCATCGGGCCCGATATCACTTCCAGATAGAGTCTACCCGTATCTATCTGGCGCTTAAGTCAAACTGAACTAACTTTAGCTCTTCGATAGATACAAACGCGTGGTTTGCTTGCGCTTGTATCCAACGAGAGTGGGTACAAACGCTACCTAAAGAAGAAGCTAAAGGCAAATTGGTTATTCAAATGAGTGAGGGGCGTGCTTAACATGACGCATCTTCCTTTCATTTTTCAATTTACAAGTCTCAGTAAACCATTAAAAAATGGGGTTGTCAACCCTTATTTTTTAATGGTATTCTCATTTTCGGCCGTCAAGAGGTGCTGGTAATCCAGTGACCAAGCCAAGCCCATGGCACCATCACCGACGTGGACGCCCAAGCTGGGGCCAATCAAGGCACGATCGAATTGCACCTGCGGAAAGTGATCATGAGCGGCCATCAACCACTGTTCGGTGGTCTCGGGTTGATCGGCATTTAAAATGGTGGCCTTTAATGGGGTCGCCGCCTGGAGATCCGGCACCATTTGGGCCAACAAGTCGTCCAGCGCACTTTTCAATCGTAAGGCCGTCCCGGCAAAGCGAATCTTACCAGAATTCTCAAAGACCAGGAGCGGTTTACCTACCGGAACGTTGCTGGGGCCGTGGCCCAAATTGATTTCTCCAGTATGTAACAGGGGCTTAATAGAGTCGACCACAAAAGCCGTCTGCGCCGTTCGCCGTAATTGTTCGAGGGCCTGCAAAATCGTCGGCACGTCCGCCCCCCGTTCAACCAAGGCTGCCGCTAACCGTACCTGGTCACCCATCACCGTCAGGATCCCCCGGGAATCCCAGGGCCAGACCTTAACGCTAGTAATTGCTTCGACATAGGAGTTCAAAGTGTTCATGAAACCTGAAATTCCACTGGTCGGCCCAATCACTACCACGTCGGTCACGCCCTGCTTGGCCAAGCGGTCACAGACTTGGTGGATAGTGGCCATCGAAATCTGCGGAGCCGTCGGAACCAGTTTCTTCGATTTACTCAAGCGGACATTGCGGTAATACTCCGCCGAGCTGAGATCTTGGTATTCGTGATACTGTCGGTTACCAAACATGATGGGCGCCGCCAACAACGTTATCTGCCGGGCAACGGCTTCCTGCGGTGTGATTCCCGCCGACGTATCCGTAACTATGGCAATTTTCACGCCGTCATCTCCTTACAAAATTTCAACGCAATCGGGTTTAATCTCCCGGTTCTAAATGGAACGTTGCAATTAGTATAACACGTCTACCGGCCGCGCCACTAGCCGGCTCAACGAGGTATTTTGATACGAATAGCAATTGCGTTGGCGTTAGAAACGAGAAAATTTGGTTGACGTCTTTACCGCAATGCCGTACACTAGTTTTATTCAATTCACGGAAAGAAGGAAAGTTAGATGCAACTGTCTACGATGAACTTAAATGGACGTTGGCAAAGCCGGTAAACAAGTCGTCATCGGGTAGATGCGACTTGAGCTCACAGAGTGCTCTTCGCATCTGCGCCGGCTTAACTTTCTGATGGAAAGCGGTCCGCACGGATGTTTTATCCGCCAGCGGACCTTTTATTTTGGGGTACCCGCTGTGGCTGGGTACCCCTTTTTATCAGTGCCAAATTTATAAAGTGAGGTTAGTAGCAATCATGAAACGATTATACGGGTTAATTGCGATTTTACTAATTTTCCTGGGGGTCGCTTATGTCCAGGAGACCCACCAACAAAAAACGAAAAAATCAAGCATGCCGACGGTCGGCATCTTACAACTCCTGTCCCACCCCGCCCTCGATTCGATTCATAAGGGAATCATTCACGGGTTGGCAACGGAAGGTTACCACGTCAATAAGAACATCAAGATTGACTTTCAAAACGCCCAAAACGACCAGAGTAACTTGAAGACCATGAGTGCGCGCTTCGTCAACGAAAATGCCGATGCCATGATCGGTATCGCCACCCCAGCTGCTCAGGCGTTGGCCAACGCTTCCAGTACCACTCCGGTCGTGCTCGGGGCCATCACTGATCCCAAGGGCGCCGATTTGGTCAAGAGTAACACCCGTCCGGGGACCAACGTTACCGGGGTCTCTGACCAAGCACCACTCAAGGCCCAGCTTAAATTGATTCAAAAAATCATGCCCAAGATGAAGCATCTCGGCATCATCTACACCTCGTCGGACGACTCGGCGACCGCGCAATACCACAAATTTGCGTCCCTTTGCAAAAAAGAACATGTTGACCTTAAGGCTTACTCCATCGCCAACACCAACGACTTGAACCAGGTCGCCCAGCGAATGGTCTCTCAAGTCGACGCGGTCTACGTGCCGACCGACAATACGGTGGCCAGTGCCATGCAAACGCTAGTTGCGACCGCCAACACCAAAAAGGTCCCCGTCTTCCCAGCTGTGGACACCATGGTCAAGGCCGGGGGACTGGCCACCTTGAGTATCGACCAGTACAAGCTAGGCGTTCAAACCGGCAAGATGACCGCTGCCATCTTAAAGGGTAAGGACCCGGCCACCACCCCCATCAAGTTCGAAAGTCACGGGGAAATGACCGTTAATCTAAAAACTGCAAAAAAATTAGGCATCACGTTACCGAAATCTGTCGTTAAAGAAGCTAAACAACACGGGGAGGTCTTCAAATGAGTGTTATGGTCTCAACAATCGGTCAGGGCCTACTCTGGGCCGTCTTAGGGGTTGGGTTATTCCTGACCTTTAGAATTTTAGATTTTGCGGATATGACGGTCGAAGGGACGTTCCCATTAGGGGCTGCCACCTGTGTCGTCGCCATCAGTAACGGGTTTTCCCCCATCGCCGCCACCTTACTCGCTTTTGTCGTCGGTAGCCTAGCTGGGCTAATTACCGGCCTGCTCTACACCAAGGGGCACATTCCCATCCTGTTAGCCGGGATTTTAGTCATGACGGCCTGCTATTCGGTCAACTTACGGATCATGGGCCGGGCCAACGTGTCGTTACTCGGCAAATCGACCTTGTTTAAAAACAAATTTTTGGAAAGTTTACCGCAGTACTTCGATAGCGTTGTACTGGGAACCATCGTGATGGTCGTGGTCACGGGCATCGTCATCTACTTCCTGCAGACCCAACTGGGCCAGGGCTTCATCGCCACCGGGGATAACCAGACCATGGCCCGGTCGCTCGGAATCAACACCGACAACATGAAAATCATGGGCCTGATGGTCTCCAACGGCTTGATTGCCTTTGGTGGTGCGTTAGTCGCGCAAAACAACGGCTACGCCGACGTCAACATGGGAATCGGCATCATCGTCATTGCATTGGCCTCCATCATCATCGGCGAAGTCGCCTTCGGGGATCTAACCTTGAACCAACGGTTAGTTGCTGTAACTTTGGGGAGTATCCTCTACCGTTTCGTGTTGCTAATCGTCCTGAGCCTCGGCTTCAACGCCAACGACTTGAACTTGCTGTCCGCTATCGTCCTAGCCCTATGCATGATGCTACCGGTCTTCAAACAGGCGTTCAACTTCAAGCACATTTTGAAACGGGGGTTAGATACCAATGACTAAACCATTACTCGAATTGAAAAACGTGGTGTTGAAGGTCAACCGCAACACTCCCGAAGAAATCAAGATTCTCGACCACCTGAATCTGACCATCAACGCCGGTGATTTCATCACGGTCTTAGGCTCTAACGGAGCCGGAAAATCGACCCTCTTCAACGCTATCGGCGGCGACTTGAGTATCGACAGTGGTCAAATTCTCTTGAACGGTCGCGACATCGCCCACGACTCCGTGGAAAAGCGGACCCGCTTCTTGAGCCGGGTCTTCCAGGATCCCAAACTGGGAACCGCCCCCCGGATGACCGTCGCCGAAAACCTCTTGCTAGCCCAACGGCGGGGACAACGGCGCGGCTTACGGCCACGGCGATTGAACCGGCAAATGGATTACTTCAAAGAAATCACGACCACCATGCATAACGGTTTGGATGAGCGCTTAACGACGGCGACTGGCAACCTCTCCGGGGGCCAACGCCAAGCCCTGAGTTTCTTAATGGCCACTTTGAAACGACCGGAACTGCTCTTGCTCGACGAACACACCGCCGCGTTAGACCCGCAGACCAGCCAGGACTTGATGCATTTGACCAACCAACGGGTCCAAGATTAACAACTGACCTGTTTAATGATCACGCACCACCTCGAAGATGCCCTGACCTACGGCAACCGGTTGATTGTCCTGCATCATGGGCAAATCACCTTCGACGTGGCCGGACCCGAAAAAGCCGCGTTGACCACCGAAAAGCTCTATAGCTTCTTCGCGGAAATCGAATAATTAAAACACCCTCGTCAATTAAGTAATGGCGAGGGTGTTTTTGTGTGCTGGCACATTTAATTTAATAGATTTTGATCAGGCCCTGTGTCCCGTCGTTACCTAGACCACGGTCATCGACCATGGTTTCATATAACTGCTTAGCTTGGCGGGTCGCTGGTAAATCAAGGTGCATCCGGTCGGCCTCTTGCAAGGCAATCCGTAAATCTTTTAAGAAATGCTTGGCAAAGAAGCCGGGCGTATAATCGTCCTTTAAGATACGAGGAACGTAGGTGTCCATACTCCAGTTATCGGCGCCCCCACTACTTAGCGTTGCTAGGACTTGGGGGAGGTCCAAATCGGCTGCCTTGGCGTAAACTAACATTTCGGTCAACCCCGTCATGGTCCCAGCAATCATGATTTGATTGGCCATTTTAGTGTGTTGGCCGTTGCCCGCGGGACCGAAGTAGTTGACCCGTTGCCCAAGCTGTTGAAAAAGTGGCGTTAGGCGATCATAGGCTTCCTGGTCACCGCCGACCATGACGGTTAAGGTCGCTTGTTGCGCCCCAATGTCACCACCGGGAACAGGCGCGTCTAGAGCTTGTAACTGGTGCGCGTGGGCTTTCTCTGCTAATTCTGCCGCCAACGCCGGGGTACTGGTGGTCATATCCACCACGATACTTCCCGCTTGAGCCCCAGCAAAAATGCCGTCTTCGCGCAAGTAAACATCGCGCACATCTTGGGGATAGCCAACCATGGTAATCGTCACGTCAGCTCCGGTCGCCGCTAGCTGGGGGGAGTCCACCCACTGAGCACCCGCAGTTAGAACCGCTTTAGCATGGGTCTTTGTCCGATTATAGACCGTCACCTGATGTCCGGCACCCAATAAGTTTTTGATGATGCCGGTACCCATGACGCCAGTCCCGATAAAACCAATTTTCATTTTGATAACCTCCCATAATTTCACTATAGGGTTATCATACCACTCACTTTGGTGACTTCATCTACACACCCATTGTGGGTCCTTATCCCCCACACACGTGGAAGGATACTAACTTGAAAGTCCTCACTGTATTCTAAAATGAGCCAGGAAGAATTAAAAATAACAATAAAAGAAAAGGACTTAGTCACTCCTCTTCTCTTACGTCTAAATTTTGGCAAGAAATCAAAGAATCAGATAAAGAAGCTTTACATTTCTCAATATATAACTATTATAAGGTTATAATTGATGGATTGTAACCTTATCGATGGCATATAAAAAGGATGACAAATCATGGCTAATGTAATCGAAACAGAATACAAAGGTAAGCAGCGAACTCTTTCAGAAATTTCTAAAATGACGGGATTAGATCATCGATTATTATATAATCGATGGCACCGGGGTGTACGTGGCGATGAGTTAGGCGCTAAAGCCCCCAAGAAGATTCTGACCGAATACAAAGGTGAAAAGCGAACGCTATATGGGATTGCTAAGATGACCGATACCAGTTATCCTGTAATCTTACATCGCTATAATCAAGGATACCGTGGTGATGAGTTGGGTCGTGACCAATCTCAAAACGCCACACATAATCTACTCCTGATTGATTATAAGGGTAAGAAGCGGACTCTTTCAGAAATTTCTAAAATGACGGGATTAGACCATCGACTATTATATAATCGATGGCACCGGGGTGTACGTGGTGATGAGTTAGGTGCTAAGTTACAAAAAGCCCCCAAGAAAATTCTGACCGAATACAAGGGTGAAAAGCGAACACTATACCGGATTGCTAAGATGACCGGTACCAGTTATCCTGTAATCTTACATCGTTATAATCACGGGTACCGTGGTGATGATTTAGGTCGTGACCAATCTCGAAGCGCCGCCCGTAATCTACACTTGATTGATTATAAGGGTAAGCAGATGACTTTATATGAAATTGCGAAGGACGCCGAAGTCACTTACCAAACTGTTTGGAATCGCTATAATCAGGGCTTCCGGGGAACAGCCCTCACTGCTAAACGTTACGATCTTGATAAAGATGATACACCAACTGAAAAAAAGTAATGGCAGAAATAAGATGAGGTCTAGACTTATCCCCATACACACGGGAAACACACTAAATCAACACCAGTTTTAAATAATTCTCAAACTTGAAAAATCCAATTTTACATTAGAACTACTCGAAGATTACTTTTATCTTATTGGGTCTTTACCACTATTCAGCACCATAGACTTCTACTACTTTAAATTTCGGTATTTTTTGAAAGCGATTACTTTACTAAAGAACCTAAAACAGGCTTTTCAAGTATTTTGATGCTTGGAAAGCCTGTTTTATGTTAATCGATGTTAATTATTAGCTTTAATCGTTTTTCTTCGCCGGGGCCTTCTTCTGGCGCACGGCGTGAATGATCAGCGTGATAACGATTGCCCCCACGACTACCAGACCAAATAAAGCAGCTGGAATTTCAATATCAATGGCGGGAATCGATAGGAACAACTTCACGGCAATAATCCCAATCAGGATGTAAGCCATGGGTTCCAATTCGGGAATCCGTCGCATCAGTTTCATGATGACTTCGGCCACGCCCCGCATGGCCAGAATCCCAATCATCCCCCCAATGAGGACGATGACAGGGTTGTTTGAAATGGCTAACGATGCCAAAACCGAATCGATGGAGAACACGATATCCATCATTTCAATCTGAATGACTACCGACCAAAAGAGCGAAATTCCCCGGCGCTTCTTTTTATCTGCAACCAACTTCCGCGTGTGCTTCACACGGGTTCGGGTAAAGAACTGAAAGACCAGGTAGGCCAGATACAGCGACCCCAAGACCTTAATCTCCCAAAAATTAATCAAATAGGTCCCTAACCCAATGATGATGAACCGAAAAATATAGGCTCCCCAAATCCCGTAAAACAACGACTTTTCACGTAACTCTTGGGTGGGTAGCGACTGCGTTTGCGCCGCTAAGACCACCGCATTATCCACGGACAACAGACACTCGATTAAGACCAACGAAAAGATAATCAGCCAATCGTCACCCGTTGTGATCACAGTTTCCCAGTTGTGCGGATCGAAGAACGGCCCGTATAACTGACCTAGAAAGTGTAGCACCGCATGTCTCAGCTCCCTTTTTGTTTAGGCTTATTTTACCATACGCGTTTCGCAGTTGCGACCGCGGACCGTCAATTTTTCGGCCCCGTTTGATAATTTTATTTGTTAATTCAAATTGTAAACTGTTTAAATTGTTACCAAAGCGCCATCAAGTTGTTATTCATTCGCAACTTGATGGCGGTACCATTGGTGTAGATTACCAATCAAGGGGAATGGATGGTTATTGTGAAAAAAGTTA
This sequence comes from Levilactobacillus suantsaii, assembly GCF_014069315.1. Lineage (NCBI taxonomy): Bacteria > Bacillati > Bacillota > Bacilli > Lactobacillales > Lactobacillaceae > Levilactobacillus > Levilactobacillus suantsaii. The sequence goes on from NZ_CP059603.1 coordinate 20,163, forward strand.
TGTTAATCGCCGCAGCCGCGTTAGTGACCTGGGGCCTATTACCAATCGGGGAAAGTCACGCCAGCAGTTATTTTAGAATCGTCCGGACTGAAAAAACGGATTATAACGCTCGCTTCGTCAGTCAGCCACGCCGCAACGACGGTATTTACTATTATGGGCCGTACAATACCCGGCGCTCGGCCACGACCCGCGATGCCAGTGGTAAGAACTGGCAACATCGTTTTGTGCGCGTCAGTCAAATCGCCACGTTATCTAACGGGGTCAAGTTCGTGAAATTTTCCTGGTACGGCAAGACCATCGGCTGGGTGGATCAAGCCGCCCTGCAGAAGTTCAGCCGGACTGATAATGCCCGGGTGCTCTTAGAAAACGCCCATTTCGAAGGCCGGGCCATGATTTTCAACCACTATGCGACTGGGGCCAGCCTAATCAGCGTAGGGTACGCGGATCAACCCAGCAAGTCGGCCAATTCGGCAGCCACGCTCTACCCGTTGGCTTCCCTGCAAAAGGTGATTACTGGCGCCATCATCGAACAGCTGACCAGTGAGCACCGGTTAGCCATGACGGAAAAACTCAGCCGCTTCTTCCCGACCATCAAAGACAGTGAAAATATCACGATTCGTCAACTACTCGACCAACGCTCCGGCATCAAAATGGATGAGACCACGCCTAACACGGTCTTGACCACTCAGGACGCTCAGTTGAACTACACCCTCACACAATTAACTTCGACCGGAGCGGGCCGCTACAACTACACCAACGCCAACTACACCCTGCTCGCCGCTATCGCCAGCAAGGTCACCGGCGAATCCTACAACACGTTAATCCAAAAACGAATCATTCGTCCGCTAAACCTGACCGATACCCACGCGTGGGACCAGTTGCCGACATCACAGTTGACGGCCAGTGGCTACAGCTACGCTAACGGTCAAGATTACCGATCCAACGGCGTTTCTCGTGAGTTAGTGTCCTCGTTACTGGGAGCTGGTAACTATTACTCGACCCCTGAAGACTACTACGCCATCCAAAAGGGGCTCCGGAATGGCAAGATTCTGACCCGTGACCAATACCTCGACCTCGCTAACCACTACCAGCATGATTATGATGGTGGTTTATATCACTACAGCAACGGCATCAAACGGGTCCACGGGACGTTGGGAACCTCGGGATACGATACCGTGTATTACGGTACGGAAGGCAACAAATACGGTGCAATCCTCTTTGCCAACCAGTCGCCGCAGCATTCCATCAACACACTAGCCAGGACCTTGTACGATTTAGCTTACTACTACAACGAAAATTAAACAGCAACAATTAAAGGGGGTTCGGACGCTGGTCCGAACCCCCTGGTTGTCTTTTCATGATTACGTGTCATACTGGTTAAGATTATACGTGGCAATCACGTTGGTTAATTTGCGCGCATAGTGCGGATCCGTGGCATAGCCGTTGGTCTGTAACAACTTGGCCGCCGTCTGATAATCCGTCACGGTTCCTTTAAAATAGTTCTGTTTAAGCAACGCATCGTGATCCAAAATAGCATCCGTTAGATTCGGATAATTCCGGAAATTTGCCCGGACCTTGACCGTCTTGTTATTGACGTACTCCGTGGTCATGAAGCTTTTACTGCTACCTTGGTAACTCCCCTTCACCCCAAACGGATTATTCGCCTGCAAGAAAAGTTGCGATGTGCCCCAACTCGATTCCAAAATGGCTTGAGCAATCACGATACTAGGCAAGACTTGGCCGTTTTGATGGTACACTCGAACCGCGGGTGCCGCCATTTTTTTGATAAACTTTTTCTGCGCAGCCGTTTCCCCGGACGAAGAACTCGTGCTAGTGGCGGTGACCACCCCGTTTTGAATCTCAGTTTTTATGTGACCCCGAACCAGCATTCCGCCCCCCACGACAATCAGAACTAGCACAAAGAGCCAGGTCGCAAAGGCCGGATGACTATTCCGTTGGCGATTTTTTCGACGTCGTTTTGGCACCCGTGTCCCCCCAATTTCGGTTATAATTAGGTCTATTATAACCATAGTTGCCTCGTAAAAGTCACGTTTACGCCACGTAGTCACAATAAAACTTAATCTTTTCTCGAAGGGAGGTGTTTCTCGTGCTTCTCAGCGCAATCGTCTTTTTACTCTGTTTAACCGCACTGATCACGTTCTGGGAACCCCACGGTTTATTCAGCGCCGTCACGACCAGTTTTTGCGGCGGCTTAATTATCTTAATCACTAGCTTTTCGCCCCACCAGTGGGCCCATGGTCTCGCCGTGATTGGCTGGCTAGTGGTTGCCCTCATCGCTTTCAGCGGACTGGTGACCCTGATTCTCATCATGGGGTGGCCCCACGCCGTCCTCAAAAAACGCGAACGATTAACCGGGTGGCTCCGATTGGCAATTGCCGGGTGGCTCTTACTGAGTGCCGGCTGGTCGTGGGCCGCACTCTCCGGTCACTTTACCGACACTCTGTGGCCCTGGCTCACCTTCATCCCTGTTTACAGCTTATATTTAGGCTTACTGTATGCGGCCAGTTTGATAGGCTTTTGGCGGGTCAGTCTCGTCAGTGCCCACCACGCCGATACCTTAGTCGTTTTAGGGGCTGGACTGCACCGCGGCCACATTATCGGCCGAACCTTACAGTCCCGGCTGGACACCGCCTTGGCCTTAGCGACCCAACAGGATCACCCGGTGACCATCATCGTGACCGGGGGCCAGGGAGCAGACGAAGACCTCCCTGAAGCTAGCGCTATGGCGGCCTACCTTAAGCAGCATCACTTCCCCGCCGCTAACCTCATCGAGGAACCCGTCGCAACCAATACGTTCAGTAACTTACTGAACAGTCAACCTCTCTGGGCCCAACTGCCCCAGCAGGGCGGTCGCGTCGTGGTAGTCACCAGTAACTACCACCTCTTTCGCACCCAAATTTTGGCCCACCAATTGGGCTTACATTTGGGTGGTGCCGCAGCCCCAACTCGTTGGGGTACCTTGCCCCTCGCCTGGGCGCGCGAATTTTTAGCCATCGTTATCTTACATCCACGTTTGCACCGCAGCGTTCTGCTAGCGTTATTGGGATTAAACATCCTCGGTGTCCTTATCTTTTGACCCGAACAAAAGTATCTAGGACAAAACATTAAAGGGCACCGCTTTTAAATGAATTTTCATTTAAAAGCGGTGCCCTTTAAGTTACTCAGTGCCCATAGTGGTGCCGAAGCGTGCGCCAAAAGTTAGTTTTTAATTCAACGCCGTCACGTGCAACGCATTTCTAATCGGGTAAAATTTCGGTTGCGACCACGTTAGCATCTCCGACGTTAAGTGTAATCGAACCAGATCCAACCGGTTGTACGGCTGGAAGTAGTAGGTCAACGATTCGCTACAAGTCGCCGCCCGGTAAACCGAATAGGTGGGGCGGTAGTGGTGACTCTTGGGAACCGTCACACTGTTCAAGAGGTGCCAGGCACTGATGATGCCCTCGTTTTCGTTGGCCGGCAAATCGGCGCGTTCTTTATAATACGCGGCCCGCACGAACCGGCCGCCCGGTGTGAACGACCCGCTAGGAACGGGTTTCCCCGAAAAACGTCCGGTCGTGACTCGCGGCGTGTTCAACGGCACGGTCCCCGCCACGAAATCATCGGTATACGTCACGTACTGCCCCAACCGCTGTAACTGTTGCGTAAAATCCTTGCTGTTGGTGACCACACCTAACGGATTTTCACGAACCCGCATGGGAAAGTGGGTCGGTTCGATGACGACCGTGCGACCAGTTCGGTCGACCACGGCAAAGTGTAACTCGCTGTCCCCGATAGGGTTGGCCGCGAGTCGCCCACTCATCAGTTGGATTTCCTCCAGATGCGCTTCAATCTCGGCGACCGATGCGAAGTTGCTTAACAAGTAGAAAGAAAATTCGAACGGTGCCAAATGGACGTGTCCCGCTGTGGGCGTATCCACCAGTTGCGAGCCATTGGCGAAGGTCAGCTTCTGAACACTAAGCCCCTTTTCGTTGACCCCGTCAGACACATCGATTTCGTGGTCGTGTGGTCCACCACCACCGATTAACGCGTAGCGGCCCACATGGGGTTGGTTATCAAATAGACTTAACCAACGGTACCCCCGCGGCACGAAGAGGGGCATGCTCTTCATCACGTGCCAATCCATGGTCCGAGCCAGGATGTGACTGCCATCCTTAGCGATTTGTAAAATACTGGTACACATCCTTAAAGTCCCCCTTCACGGTTAGTCCGCAGCTTGCGCGTCAATCAGAAACTGCTGAAATTGCTGGTCAATTTTGCGTTGCCGGGCAGTCTCGCCCGAAAGCTCCAGTGCGGCCACACTCGCCGTAATCTGCAGGTAGGCAAATAAAATCTGGCTAGGATCTAAGCCCACCTTAGTCGCTAATTGACTGGCATACTGAAACCGGTCCGGTCCCATCATAGGAGCAAAGGGACTTTCATAAGTCCGGTGGCGTTTGGTCATCGGTTAGTCACTTCCTTTTAGTACGTAAGTACCCTTACCTTACCGACTTTTAGCGCGAAGTCAACCAAAAGACTTCCTTAACTTTCCTTAAATCCACCTTAACCTCTTCCGTGAAGTGCTTAATATGGTAAAATTAAGCATTAATTATACCCTGCTCGCACGGTGCAATTAATAACTTAGGTTAGAGAGGACTCAGATTACATATGCAAGAACGGATCAGAAAACTTCACCACAACCGAATTTTTGCACTCGTATTCTGGTTAGTGGTGGTCTTTGCGGCCATCGTAACCCTGCCAAATGTTAACACGATCATTCAATATGATGGTCAACCACAATTGGCAAATACGAGTCAACCCGTGAAGGCCTCCCAGGTACGGAACCATTGGGGCCGTAACCTTGACGGGACCTACACGGTCAACGCGGTGTTTAACAACCCCGCGGGAAAGTTAACCAACAAGCAACTCCTCGCGATCAATAAGACCACGGCGACGTTGCAGAAGAAGGCCAGCAACTACGGGATTCAAAAGATCACGACCATGACCAATACCCCGACGAGTCGACCGCAACTCTTGTCCAAGGACCAGTCCACGGAAATTGTGCAATTATCGATTAGTCATAATCAAGGACCGGTTCGCGACGTGGCCAATCAGTTGAAGAACCAAATCGCCACGGTCGGGTTGGAGACCTACGTCACCAGTCCCGAAATCGTGAGCGATGCGGCTAACGCCCATATTTCGTCATTCACTTTAATCGTGATTTTAATGACGTTATTGGTCGCGTTGGTCGCCATGGGGATTTTGTTTGCTTCCATTATCGCCCCGATCATTACCTTCTTGGCGATTCTGATTAGTTACATCTCCACGTTAAGTCTCGCGACTAACTTAGCCTATCACTGGAACTTCGCGTATTCGGAATACACGCCAATCTTCCTGCTACTGGGTATCAGTCTGTTTACGTTACTGACCAGCTTCTGGTTCTTCCGGCGCTTACGTGACTTGGTTGACGAGGGCACCGATAGTCAAGCAGCCACGACCCAAGTTATTCATGACCTAGGGTACCGGATCTTAACCAGCACTTTAGCCTTGACGCTAGCCTTCTGCAGTCTGACGCTGTTCGACTTCTCGAGTATCAGAGCGCTGGGCGTCCTGGGCATCGGCTTTGCCATTACTGGGATTGCCAGTGTCACCTTGATTCCCGTCTTCGCCGGCCTACTGGGTAACAGTCTCTTCTGGCCGAAGAAGACCCGGCCCCAATTGGCAGACCACAAAGTTTGGCACCAATTGGCTCGCTTCGGGTTATGGCAACCTTGGATTGCCGTTATCGTGTTGCTCTACTTTGCAGGGGTCGGCTTCTTTGGCGGCAACAACGCCCATTTGAGTTACACCAACGCTCAAGATATCCCGAATAACCAGGCCGTACAGGGCGCCCGGGTCCTCAGTGCCCACTTTGGCCAGGGTAAGGCCACGCCGGTCACCCTGTACCTGCAAACATCCAAACGGTTAGACAACCAAAACCAGCTTTACCAGTTAGATAACCTGACCCGTAAGCTGCAGGCCCAACCGGGAGTCGCGTCCGTGACCTCTGTCACCCAACCCGGTGGCCAACCCGTGACGCAATACTACGCCACGACCCAGTTAGCCGGCATCACCACCAGTTTGTCGGGGGCCATGGGCCAATTACAATCCGTGCAAAACGCCATCAAGGGCGACCAAAATGGTCTGAAACAAAAGACTTTGAAGGCCGAAGTCAAACGCCTGAACAAGTTATCTAACCAGACCAGCAAACTGGTCAGCCAAAGTGGTGACCTCGAATCCGCCATCTCTTCGGCTCGTAGTAATGCAACCACTAGCAACGGTAGCTCTTCCAAAGCCGCTCGCCGTTACGTGCGGCAGTTGAACCAAGTCGACCAAGAATTGACTGACGCGGCTTCCACGCTCACGAACCTGAGCGACGCGGCTTCCACGGCCGACACGACCGTCACGACCGCTCATTCTGGGTTGAGCACCTACGCCGATGCCATCAAGTCCGTTAACGCCAACTTGAAACAAACGCGTAAGCAGGTCAAGAAGCTAAACAAGTCCCTCAACCAGATCTACACTTACCTGAATGGTTTACAAACTTCCGAAGCAGCGAAAAACTTGTACCTGACGCCGAACCAAATTGCCAGCGGTGAGTTCCAACAATCCCTGGTCAACTTCACCGACGCTAAGGTCAAGACGACCGCACTGACGATTACTTTGAAACAGGCGCCGAACGCACAGTCCACGACCAAGACTTTAGCCAACCTGCAACAGGTGGCCGATAGTCAGCTTCGGGGAACGATTCTAAAGCACGCCACCTTGACCTTCTCCGGCCAACCCGTAGTCACGTCGACCTTGCAAACGCAATTGCAACAAGACTTACCGCGGGTCATTGCCACGGTCTTTGGCATCGTCTTATTGTTACTCGTCTTATTCAGTCGTTCCCTGCTCCAGACCAGCTACTGGTTCTTAACCTTCCTGGCTTCCGCGGGGGCCAGTTACCAACTGACCCGTGTCCTCATGCAGTGGTTGACCGGTAACACCCAGTTCAACTGGCAGGTTCCACTATTGGCCATCGTGCCGTTGACGGTCCTGGCCGTTGTCGAACTGACTCAGTTAGCCTTAAGCTACCGCTCAACCGACGCAGCACTCACCGAGTGGCTCTTACCGGGCTTACACGCTGTTGGTCAGACGATGCGTCACTCCCTGTTCATCGTCATTGCCGGGATATTGGGGCTCTTAGCCGCTGAATCACAAGTCTTAACGGCGGTCGCATTGATCACCATCTTGACGGCCATCATCTTCAACATCATGTTGCCACTGATGGCTTCCTCGTTCGGGAAACTATCGGTCATCATTCCGGCCCAGAAGCCGTACCATTTCCACTGGCCATCTAACCGGCGTTCTCGGCGGTCCCAGACGGATACGGCAGCTACGGATACCACCGATGATAATAAGCAGGACGACTCACAAGTCTAATCAAAAATTGCATTTAAAAGGGGACCTGAGAAAAATTCTCAGGTCCCCTTTTAGGTGTGCCAAACCGTTTCAATCGATACCTAGTCAGGCAGGTCTTGCGTCAAACGCCGAGCTTCGGCGTTCGGAACCAGCCGGTAGGTGACGGTGCCCTCTTCTGGCACTAATGCCATTAGGGTCTGTTGGTCGTCAAACGCCCCCATGTTAATGGCGACCTGGCCGTCCATCTCGGCGAACCCCCGTAAGCCTTTAAAGATGAACCGGCGGAGTAACTTAGCGCGCGAATCACGTTCTTGCGCCTTAGCCGCGGCGGCGGTCAATGTATACCCATTATCCAGGTAATATTTGATCATGGATACCTGAACAAAAGTCCCAAACGTGTACACGCGGGCCTGTTCACCCTCCCGTTCTCGCGACTTGATCAGTTGCTTTTTTTCCCAGTACCGCAACTGTCGCGGTGAGACTTGGGTCATACTGGCCAACTCACCAATGCGAAATACCAGCCGGTGCACATCAAAGACATGCCGCATTTCATCTGAAAACTGTGCCACACGAGTCCCTCCCTCTGCTAAACACTTTAATAGTTTAGCAAGTTTACCGCCTGACTGGCAAGGAAAATCCGCAAGTTACGATTTGTTCGAAATATTTAACCCCCTTGAAACTTTTTTGTTACATCATTGTCATATTACACTGCTAATCTTGAAAGCATAATCACAATGAGGAGTTGGGCGTAGGATGAATAAATTTGTTAAACGTCTCATCACGACAACGGTTGCTTTACTGGGACTTGTGACTTTCGCCACGACCACTGCTTCCGCTAAGAGTACCACTTCAACTAAATCAACGGCTAAGGCCACTGCAGTGATTAACAAAACGACCTATAAAGCCGTTTACAAGATTGCTAAGGCTCACTTAGGCGCTCGTTACGTCTACGGGGCCACCGGGCCATCCGCTTTTGATTGCTCCGGGTTTACCAGTTACGTTTATAATCATGGCGCTGATTTCACGCTACCCCGGACCGCTCAGGCCCAGTACAACGCCAACAAGCACGTTACATATGCACACATCAAGAAGGGTGATTGGGTCTTCTTTGGGACCAGCAAATGGGCCATCTCCCACGTGGGATTATACGTCGGCAAGGGCCAGATGATTGATGCCCAGAACCGTGGGGTGGTCAAGGAAGCCGTTCACGCCCCTTGGTAGCATGCGGTTGGGTATGCCCGGGTCACGACGACTCTCGATTAATTTTACACCACCATTGATATTAAAACTTAGACGTCACACCGGCTATTGTCTGGGTGACGTCTTTTTGAGTCAAAAAGTACCGGCCAACTTCTTGGATTGACCGGTACTTTGCGTTTAGTTTTCTTTTGCTCGGTACTGCATGGTCCGGTGGTCGATGCCCGCTTCTTTAAAGGTCTCCCCCACGGGCGTGAAGCCCAATTCCCGATAGAAAGCCATCGCAGTCACCTGTGCATCCAGTGAGATCCGCGCAATATCTGATTTTTGGGCGTCAGCGATAATCTGCTTGATCAACTCGCCAGCGTAGCCCTGGTGCCGGGCCGTCGCCACCGTGGCGACCCGCTGAATCTTGACCCGGTTGCCAGCCAGCATATCAATGCGGGCGGTCGTCACCGGTTGGTCATCGACGTAGCCCACGTAGTGCATTTTGTCTTCATCGGTCCCATCAAGTTCCTCTTCGGGGGCAATTCCCTGCTCATCGATAAAGACCGCGCGCCGAATTGCAATTGCATCTTGGTAACAGGGATTCTGCTTCCCCCACGCCATCCGACATTCCATCCTGTCAGCCTCACTTTTCATCTTTTTGATTATAACTTAATACTGTGATGTCATCTGCCGTCAACCGCAACTTCGTCAAGCTCCCGTTAGCCGGCCGAACGCTCAAATCATACTTACCTTGACCATAACGTTCCATCAGGCTTAATAATGTATTCCCGTGACTAATCAATAAAACGTTATCGCCAGCGTGCAGGTCCGGGTTCTGACGAATCAAGTCAAAGCCCTGATCGACCCGTTGCCAATACTCGTCGTTATTTTCGGCTTGGTAGAAGGGATCGGCTGCTTTTAGGAAGTCCTTGGCCTTCCCAATGGAATACTTCGCCTCAATCGCCTTAAACGTCGGTACCCCATGGGGAGCCCCGGCCACGTACCAGGCTTGTGCCATATCATTACCTTCATAATACCCGTAGAATTCTTCTCGAAAGAACGGCGTCGTGGTTAATTTGGGCGTCGATTGATTGGCCGCAATGATGGTCTGAGCAGTCTGTTCCGCCCGAGTCGTGTCACTACAGTAAGCTGCCGCAAACGGAACATCTCGAAGTGTTTGCCCCGCTTGCTTAGCATCCGCAATGCCGGCTTCAGTCAATGGTGAATTGCTCCATCCCTGCAGTTTATTATAAATATTGAAGTAAGTCTGACCGTGGCGCACCACGTACAGCGTGATTCCTTGATCCATAACGTCTTCACACCTTTCGTCTAAACTATCTCTAGTGTACCAAATTCCACCGGCAAAACGATTACATTTTGGCGCCACTGGCTTAAAGTTTTCCTAAACTTGCCCGGAAAACTTGCCACTCTTGGGTAGCTCTGCTAGGATAAGAGAAATGTCTTCCGTAATTTACTAGTTTGCAGGGTAAATTATGGTAAAATGAGGCTACTTTAGATTCAGTCAGTCAGCCCCGACATTATCATCGTCGGGGTCAAACACCCCACACTGGTTCCCCTTAGCGACCCGCTCGACGGGCTGGGAACTTTTTTCGTGAGTTGACTTTCGCTGGACCATTATCCTGATACGAAGGAGCAATTATCGTGGAACGTTTCAAAAAGATTTGGGCCCGAACCGGGACCCGCATGGGCTTCGTCGCCCTTCTGGTCATCCTGTTTTGGCTAAAGACCCTCATCGCCTACTTTGTGGATTTTAACCTGAACCTCAGCGATCCCTTTCAGTTTATCATCCTCTTACTCAACCCGTTGGCGACGACGCTCCTACTCTTCGGGCTCGCGCTGTACTTCAAACGCGCACGCTTTTTTTACCCGTTCATATTTTTAATCGACATCTTAAATTCGTTACTCCTCTACATCAACGTGATTTATTTCCGGGAGTTTACCGACTTTATGACGGTCAACACCATGTTGGGGTATTCCAAGGTCGACCAAGGCCTCTCTGGTAGTTCGCTTGCATTGACCTCACCCCACGATGTGCTCTACTGGCTGGATTTAATTCTAGTCCTTGGGCTGCTAGCGACCCGGCGCATCTACATCGATCCGCGACCGGTCAACAAGCGCGTGGCTCTGGCCATTACGTCGCTGTCTTGTTTGCTCTTCGCCGGTAACTTAACCTTAGGGGAAATGGACCGGCCCCAACTGTTGACCCGGACCTTCGACCGGACCTACGTGGTCAAATACTTAGGTCTCGATGCCTTCACCGTTTACGACGGCATCAAGACCACCCACACCAGTGAAGTGCGGTCCCACGCCAAGAAGTCCGAACTCAAAGGAATCCTCAAGTTCGTTCATAAAAACTACGCTAAGCCGAACAAGAAGCTCTACGGGGTCGCCAAGGGGAAAAACGTCATCGTCTTGCACCTGGAGAGTTTCCAACAGTTCCTCTTGAATCGTAAAGTCAACGGTCAAGAAGTCACGCCGTTCCTCAACAAGCTCTACAAGAGTAAGTCGACCTACAGCTTCGACAACTTCTTCCACGAAGTTGGTCAAGGGAAAACTTCTGACGCCGAAACGATGTTGGAAACCGGGACCTTCGGCTTATCTCAAGGCTCGTTATTTACCCAATTAGGAAACGACAACACCTTCCAGGCAGCACCCGCCATCTTCGATCAGGAAGGTTACTCCACGGCTGTCTTCCACGGGAACGTGGCCAGCTTCTGGAACCGGAACAACACGTATAAGAACCTAGGCTACCAATACTTCTTCGATGCCAGCTACTACGACACGTCGGGGGATAAGTCATTGGGCTATGGCTTAAAGGATAAGTTGCTCTTCAACGATTCCATCAAATACTTACAACATCTGCAACAACCGTTCTACGTCAAGTATCTGACTGTCTCGAACCACTTCCCGTTCTCACTAGACAGTGAAGATTCCAACTTCAAGACACCCAACACTGGGGACAAAACGGTCGACAACTACTTCAAGACTGCCCACTACCTCGACCAGTCCGTCAAGGAGTTCTACCACTACTTGAAGAAGTCCGGGCTGGCTAAGAACTCGATCATCATGATCTATGGCGACCACTATGGAATCTCTAATTCCTCGAACAAGGCCCTCGCTAAGGTCTTAGGCGTCAACCCTGACGACTGGAACGATTACGACAACGCCCAGCTTCAACGGGTCCCGTTGATGTTCAACATGCCCGGCTACAAGCACGGGAAAGTCGAACATCAATACGGTGGTGAAATTGACGTCTTACCGACCCTGCTCCACTTGATGGGCATTAGTTCGAAGAAGTACCTGCAGTTCGGGACCGATTTGTTCTCCAAGGAACATAACCAGGTCGTCGCCTTCCGGAACCATGATTGGGAGAACCCTGAATACACGTCTGTAGACGGAACCATCTACAGTAACCGGACCGGCCAAGAACTACACCCGAATGCCAAGCAACAAAAGGCCATCGATAAGATGCAAAAGCACGTCAATGAAGCCTTGCACTACTCAGATTCTTTGAACCAAAAGAACCTCTTACGCTTCTACCATCCGAAGGGCTTCAAGGCCGTTGATCCAAACGACTACAACTATTCTGATGGTCTCCAAAAAGAGAAAAAGCTAGAAAAGAAGCTGGGACTGAAGTCTACCAGCATCTTCTCCCGCAACGATGATAAGTCTACCCAGAAGTGGTACCACACCGATGCGCCAGAGTTGAACCACAAGGAAACAAATTCTAACCGCATCAAGATTACCAACCAAGACGATACCAGTGGCAAGTAAGTTATAAAAACCCAGCCGCAATCCGAACGAGCTTTTCGGATTGCGGCTGGGTTTTTTCGGTCTATAATCGATTTAATGAGCTAGCGAGGTACTGTGGACTGGTCCCCGTTTATCTGGGAAGTAAGTGGCCATCAATTGGTGCACGGCCGTGGGGGCCTCACCGTAAGCGGTGGCAATCAGGGGTTGCTTGCCGGCATAGGTCACCCCATCGCCAATCGCATAGATACCTGGCACACTGGTGGCCATGGTCGAATCGACGGCAATCAACCGTTGACTACGCTCAAAGGTCACATCCCAACCCTCGATAACGTGGTAGTCCGACGTAAAGCCGTAACTGACCAAAAGCTTGTCGACTACCAAGTGCTCTTCGGTGGGGGCCCCGACGGTCTTTAAGGTCACGTCGATAGCCCCACTAGGCGTCGAAGCAAGCTGGCGAATCAGATACGGCGTTTTAACCGTCACCGTTGACTGGCGGAGCCGGTCGACCATGTTCTCTAGTCCCCGGAACTGGTTGCGGCGGTGCAACAGCGTCACTGATTGGGCCACGGGTTCTAACATCAGGGCTTGGTCGATAGCTGAATCACCACCCCCGGCGACCAGCACCCGTTGATCCTTGAACGCGGCTAAGTCGGGCACACTGTAGACCAACTGGCCCTTATCCGTAAACTGATCGGCGTTAGCCACGGTTAGCGGCCGCGGAGTAAACGCCCCGTTGCCCACCGCGACAATCACCGTCTTGCTGTGCGTCACGCCCTGTGCCGTGGTCACGTCAAAGCCGTCCCCATCGGCGGCTGCTTGTAAGTTGGTCACCGGCTGGCCAGGTTTGATGGTCAACGGAAATTGCGCCAGTTGCTGGCGTTGGGCGGTAATCAAGTCCCGACCCTTTACGCCCGGGAAACCCGCGACGTCTAAAATCGTCTTCTCCGGGTACAACGCGTTGACCTGGCCTCCCAGGTCGGCTAAGCTCTCCAGTAACTGGGTCTTAGCGTTACGCATCCCCGCGTAGAAGGCGGCGAACATCCCCGCGGGACCCCCACCGATAATGGTGATATCGTAAGTTTCTGTCATCTTCATCACTCCATTGTTTTTTGTTTGAAAGGAAGTCCGAGCATATGCGTCACGCACGTCTTTGGCTCAGTCTAACCGTTAGTTTACTGCTCATCGCTGGTATCACTGGGGCGTGGGCCCATCACCATCAGGCGTTACGGAACTTGCATCTGCCCCAGACCCGCACGGCGACATTATTGTTGCCGGGTGACGGTGGTAATTGGTTGTCGCTTCGCAGTATGACCTTAACGTTCGACCAGCCCCACGTCGCCACTCACAGTCTGACCGCCCACGTCACCACCGCTGGCCAAGTCCACTGGACTCAATTGCACCCCGTTAAAGCAAACAACCCGGTGATTCCCGTGTTATTTGCGGATAACACTCATCCCCAACGGGAATCTAAACAGTTAGGAACCGTTTTGACCCAGTTACGACAGCGCTACCATATCACGCGGGTCAACCTGGTCGGCCACTCGTCCGGGGGGACCATCGCATTAGATTACTTGCATGATACCCCGACAAATGCGATCCAGGTACGTCACTTGGTTTGCATCGGTGCCGATTTTCCGCACATGTCCCCACTGACTCATCGGTACCCCCACCTGCGGGTTCTAAATATTGCTGGACAGATTGGTGCGGTCACAAACGACGGTGAGGTCCCATTAAAGGACGCCCAGCAATTGGCAAGCCTGGTCCGTGGTCGGGTCCACAGTTACCGGTTCACCCAAATCCATGGGGCCATCTGGCAAAGTGAGCACTCGCTTTTACACGAAAGCGGCGCCGTCGACCAGGCCATCGCCACCTTTCTTTACCCGCCGAGTTGAGTGGTCCTAAGGATCCGTTGCCCCTGTAAGGTGCGCGCCTCGCGTAATCCGGCGTTGATTAACACGAAGATGGCCAGCCACCCCAGCGCAATCAAGACCCACTGTTGGAGATACAGGATGTCTAGAAAGGCAAACGGCGCGTTCCAATCCCAGGCGGCGTGTAACCCAATCGCAAGTAAGTAGAAGCGTAAAAATTTAGGGGCCACCATGTTGCTCCCGGTGACGGGTTGGTGGCGGTCCTTGGCCAGGATGATGGCCGCCCCCATGATGGCGGACCAGATGGTATGGGTCCCGATGGCTTGCCAGCTACGCATCAGTAACGTGACCAGCCCGTATTGGCCCGTGTAGCCCGCGGTCTCGAACACTGCGAACCCCGCCCCAATAGCCGCGCCCACTAATAACCCATTAAAGATGTAATTTAAATGGAACTGGTTGATAAAGTAGGTCATCACCAGCATCTTAGCGGTCTCTTCGATAAACCCCACAATCACCGCCGAGCCTAACGAGGTCCCGTTGCCCGACGGAATCAGCGAATACAGAATCATGGTCGCAATCAACGAGAGAATGCCCCCGACTAAAAAGACCGTCAGAAGCTGGTAGACGGAAAGGTTACGAAAGACGTTGATCTCAAAAAATAAAATCAGGAGCGAAAACGGGACGGTCAACGAGCCGATAAAAATCATGCCGGGTACCGCGTTGTTACTCCGAAAGCCCAGAAACAATAGCGCTAACAACACAAAACTTCCGGCCAGTAACGCAAAGATCCGCGAGAAGAGCCAGGGCTTGACCGGGGCCACGGAGACCGCTTCGAGCGACGGCGTGGTATGGCGGGTCCCCACAATAAAGAGGGCCTCGGCATCATCATGGTTGTGCGCCTTAAAAACCTCTGAAAACATCGAAAATAGGTGAATTTCAACCACCTTGTTTTCGCCGGTCCACTCGTTGATCTCCTTAGTCGCATCGTCGAGCAGATGATGCCCATAATGAAAATGTTGCTTCAAAGGCTTCACCGTTTCTTCTTTATTGGCCATGATTGGCCCTCCTCTCCGGCTTCTCCCCCGCTATCCAACTGACGGGTGATCACGGTTCTTATCTTACCGTGAAGTACAGTGAGCTTCAACTCCCGCCGTGAAGGGTTGCGCAATGTAACCCATTACATTATAGTTAAACTAGTACTTATAGCTCACCATAGATTTCAAGAGGGGGATAAATTATTATGGCACAACGGAAAATGATTTTGGACTTGGACACGGGGATCGATGACTCCCTGGCCATCGCTTATGCGCTAGGGGCACCCGATGTTGATTTAATCGGGATTATGGGTTCCTACGGTAACGTCTACGTGGAAGACGGGGCGAAAAACTCCCTGAAAATTCTGGAACTTTTAGGTCACACTGATATTCCAGTCTACGTTGGCGAAAGTCATTCCTCAACTAGTGACCACTTCGACCGGATGCAGGTCAGCGCCAACATCCACGGCGAAAATGGGATTGGTCAAGTCGACCTCCCTGAACCTAAGCGGGCCATCGAAAAAGAATCGGCCGTCGACTTCTTGATCGACGCCGTTCACCAATATGGTAAGGACTTGACCTTAGTCCCGACCGGCCCGATGACTAACCTGGCGGCTGCCTTGAAAAAAGCCCCAGAAATCGCCACGGAAATCGGTAACGTCACTTTCATGGGTGGGGCACTGACCGTCCCCGGTAACGTGACCTTCGTCGCCGAAGCGAACATCAACCAGGATGCCGAAGCCGCGAACGCCGTCTTGACCAGCCCATTACACTCGACCATGGTGGGCTTAGATGTCACTTTGCGGACACTGTTGACCCGCAAGGAAACTCAACAATGGCGCGATTTAGGCACCACGGCCGGTGAAAAGTTCGCTGACATCGTGGACTACTACATCGACGCTTACCGCCAGTTCAACAATAACTTAGGTGGCTGTGCCCTCCATGATCCATTAGCCGTTGGGGTATCGCTTGACCCATCCTTCGTGCAAACGCTCGACCTCAACATGCTGGTCAAGTACGGCAAGGAAGACTACGGCCGGACCATCGGTGATGAAAACCGCTTGAACGAACCGACTAACGTCAAAGTCGCCGTTCAAGTCGACACGGCGCGTTACCTGAAGACTTTCATGGAATATTTAACCGCGCTATTCAAGCAAAACTAACTTCTAACCATTAAAAAACGGGCTTCCCAAGATTTCAAATGCTTGGGAAGCCCGTTTTATTGTAGCCGAATTTAATTTTTCAGTTTGTTAGTTCTTCAAATCAAAGTTCTTCACCATCGTGTTAGTTGCTTGCGTCGCGTATTGTGTAGCCAGCTTCTTCTTTTGGGCCTGGGTTGCATTGATCGAATTGAAGGCCTTTAAGTATTGCTTGTACATGGTTGGCTTGACATACTTCTTCGCATAAGCCTTAGCAGGGTTGGTCTTCGTCCGGGTGTACTTGTAAGTCGTCCCACTGTTGGCAAGACGCCGGTTGGCCTTCTTCCCCGTCAACTTAGCAGTGAACTTATTAGTCGACTTCTTAGTCAGCTTGAACGTGTACGCTTTCTTGGCAAGTGACGTCGTGGTCTTCCCATTCTTAGTCTTGAAGTTGACCAGCTTGTACTTCATGGTCAAAACCTTCTTGTTCTTGCTGTATTTAGCAGACGTCAACGCCCCGTACTTCACGTTGGGTACACTTCCAAAATCACCCATGACGACCACGGTCGCTGTCTTTTTACTGTTCTTACCAGCCTTTAGCGTCTCAAAATGAAAGGCACTCTTGGCCTTAGCACTCTTGTAGTAGCTTTGCAGGTCCCGGTTGGCAAAGGTACCAGTGACTTTAGTCTTGGCACTAGCCACACTCGGTGTAAGTACCCCACTCACGGTCCCCAATGCCAAAACCGTCATTCCTAGTTTCGCCCATAAACGCATCCCGATTTCCTCCTTAGAATTCTCAGTTTACGCCTCTAGTGTGCCATAAGTTGGCCCTACTGTCAGTTAAGACGCTTCATCACTTGAGATTAGTCGGGAAAACTTGCCGTAAGTACGCCGCAATTCCAGCATGATTATTGTCCCAGGGGGTCTGGTGATTGGCTACCGCCTTCACGCCAGATTGCCCGTTTAACATGGCTACGCCGTCCCCAGCGGCTTTGATCATCCCAAGATCATTTTCAGCATCCCCGAAGGCCATCAGTTCGTTAAAAGTCCAACCAAAGTGGGTCAATAACTGCCCTAACCCGACGGCTTTATCCATGCCAGCAGCCAAAAATTCCAAGATCTTAGGTTGGGAGCGTACCACGTGATAATGTTGTTTCATGACGGGGGTCAAGTGATCGACGACCTGGTCTAAAATCAACGCATCGGTGGCCATGACTGCTTTACTGTACAAGTGATCCGGCAACTCGGCAAAGGCCGTCTTGGTAAAAGTCATCGGTGCCTTTAGCATCTGCTGGTAAACGGAGGGTGTCAAATCGGCAATCGGATAGACCTGGTCGAAGTCGAGCACGTCCAACGGGTAACCGTTCTTCGCCGCAAAAGCGTGCAAGAGTTCTAAGTCTTGCCGTTTCATGCCGCTCTGCGCCAAGGTCTCCTTGGTCGCGTTATTGACCACCAGCGCCCCGTTAAAGGTGATGGTGTAATCTTCAGAAGTGGTCAGTCCCAATTGTTCGAGGTAACCCCAGATGGCGTTGATGGGCCGACCCGTGCAGAGGACGACCTTGATGCCGGCTTGGTGTAGCTTTCGTAAGGCCGCAGCGTTCTCCTCACTAATAGTTTTATCGGTGTTCAGTAACGTTTCGTCCAAATCCAGTGCAATCATTTTTATCATAGTTTGTCGTAACCTCCAGTTAGGTCCAGTTTACCCGTTCATGGGTCAAAATTAAACTATCAGACCAACAAGTCCTGACGAATCAACCGCACGATCTGGCGGTTCTCTGGTAAATGGGCGTGGTTGGCATTGGCCCCACTGACGATAATCTGGGTGAAGCTACGGACTCGTTTTTGAAAGATGTACTTGCCCCGGTTCACACTGGCAAACGGAACAATACCGTCTCCGGTATAGGACTTGCTCCCGGCGATTGAATAAACGATCAAACTCGTTGCCAGACGGTCGCGGCCTGCGACCAACTGTTTGAAGAGGGGCGTCTCCACAGTCGCACTGGCCTGTTCCAAATTAAAGGGCGCGGCAATGGTCATCAACCGGTCGGCCGTAGCCCCGGTCGCCGCCAAGTCATTCTCCAAGAATAACGTCAACACCAGCCCCCCGTTCGAGTGTCCCATGGCCGAAAAATGGTTGAAGTGGTAGGTCCGTTGGAGCGCACGAAAGGCGATAGCAAACCAGCGTGCCTGCTTCCGAATATTGACTGCGCCATCGTGATGGTTTTGAAAGCCAATCACGATAAAGGGCCGCTTGTCACCGTGCCGGATAGCCCCGTTGTAAACCAAATGGCCGTTGGTTTTGACTTCCACACGCAGGAGGCTATGCTGCGTTTTAGTTTGGCCGTTGAGTTCCTTAACCAGCGCATTGAATCGATTCTGCGTGGCACTAGACCCTGGTACTAAGATCACCGGCGCCACGGGACTCTTGTAGGTTGCCCGCACCACTGCCACTTGATGGGAACGCCACAGTAAGCCGGGTACCCCCAGTAAGACAACGAGCCCAATAATCAGCCCAAAACTACGCCAACTCGTCAGATGTCGCATCGCGTTTCGCCTCCTCCGCCAGCCGCCGGTCAACCGCGGCGTCCCCCTTCACAAATGGGTAATAAATCGCCGTGGCTAGGGCCAAATTTACGATGGCTAACAGTAACGCCCGTAGACTGCCCCCACTCCCCAGAAAGCTCAAAAACGGGCCCGGCGTGCTCACCGCTAAGGGGTAGGCCGTAGCGGGGACCCAGTGAAAAGCTAACGCGAGACTACTAATTGAAACGCATACCAGCGGCGCCAATAACAAAGGGATTCCCAACAGTGGCCGCCATATCACGGGTAACCCTACCAATAACGGCGCGTTGAAGTTGCCCAATACGGGGACTAAACTCAGCCAGCCAATCCGGCGTTGAGCGGCATTTTGCCGTACCAAGAAAATGGCCAATAATAGCGCCAAGGCCATCCCCGGACCGCCCATGCTAGCGTAAGTCTGGATCACGGTCTGCACCGTCAAGACGTGGGGCACCTGCCAGTGGGCACTCCCTAGAACCGCCGCCAAATTTTGTGTAGCCGCCACGATCTGCCCGCTGGTCGTGGGTAACGCCCCTAAAGTACCGCACCAAGTCATGGCGCCGTTAAGTAAACTAAAACTAGCCAGTTGTCCCCAGCCAGTAGGGAAACTCAACGGCAGACGCAACCAGGCGTTAAAGGCCGCGCGAACCGTAAACGGGGCCGCCAATAACCAACCGCCGCTCACCGTTGCTACCCCCAGGCCACCTAAACTCCCCAGCGTGATGGGCCGCAGCGTGGCGTCTAGCGGTGACGACCAAATCCTAACGCCAATGCGATAGAGGTTCCCCACCAACAGACCGACCACGAGGCCCGCCAAGATGCCGTGCCAGCCCAAATTCATGGCTAGCCAAGCCGGGGCGTGGTGGGGCTGTAACGACACCGGGTTCACGTTGACCAACTGTAATGTCAGGCCAGCTAAGAGTCCCGCGGTCAGTTGGTCATCGGTGCTGCGGGTGACTTGTCGCACTAAATAAAAACTCACGACGATGGCTAAGCCCAAACTAGCCAGGCCAACCGCACCATTTTGAAGCAGTAACAGACCCTGCTCTAAGCGAGCCCGTTGGGGGCACCAATTCTCCACATGCAAAGTCTGGTAGTAGTATCCCGTGGGGGTCAGCCACCCCCGGATGACTAAATCGGCCAAACTGCCCAGTAAAATCAACGGGAAGACTACCCGTAACGCCTGGTTAAGCGCCATGACCTGGTTCAATCGGCGCCATTGATAATCACGTGCCATGACCCAATGGCCACAACGCCACATCGTTTTGTGCATCCGCCATCCCCCCTATCAGACGTTGATCGTACCGCCTTTTTGATGGCCAGGCCCCATTCAGCGCTGAGTTTGACCAGTCGCTAACTCAAGTCACCAGCCGATGCTAACCAAGCTTCAAGCTGGTCTAACACGACCGGTTGGGTATTGGGATCAGCGGTATGGTCCGGGATAGCAGCTAAAATGTCTGGTGCGGCGTTAGCTACCGCAATGCCCTGCCCGGCCCATTGCAACATCGCTAAATCGTTGCCGGAGTCTCCAAAAGCCGCCACTTCCGCTGCACGTATCCCCCAACGCTGGGCCAAAGTTTGGATGGCTTGCCCCTTACTGACTCCCGGTAACGATACGTTCAACCCACCGAGACCGCTACTCGTGGCGACGAGTTGACCGGAAAATCGCTGGTTGAAAGCCGCCACTTGGGGCGCGACGTCCGCGTGTAACCAGGTCACGTCTAATTTTAAAATGGCATCGTTTACTTTAGTCAAATCAGGAACCGAAGTCAGTTGGGGGTAAAACGCTTGTGACGCGTGAAACCGCGCACTGTCGGCCGGTAAACGAGTGTACGCACGCGTCTGCCCACAACTGATCAAAAAATTATCCGCCATGACGGGGGCCGTTTCCAACCACGTCACGGCCGATACGACCAAGTCGGAGGGCAACGCGCGTTTCTGGACGATTGCGCCGGTTCCTGTAACGATTAAAGCGCCGTCTTCGACTACGTAGGTCAACGACGCCGCTTCCGGTAGGTCCCGAAACAACGCCTGAGCGTGGTCTAGCGGGTCCCCCGTCGCAATCACGAACCGGCTACCGCGCTGGTGTAACTGAGCCAAAATATGGGCAAACTGTTGGTGGTCGTAATGCCCTTGGGGGTCCAAGAAGGTCCCGTCTAAATCCGTTGCAATAAGTCGTGGTAACATGTCTTTTTGCCAACCCCTATCCGCTAATCAAAGTAGGTTTAGCATACCGACTTCCGCCTGTTCGCGCAACGACCAAGTCTCGGGCAAACGGCGACCTAACAAGCAAAAAAGTGTCCGGATAACGGGAACCCCAACGGATTCCGGTCACCGAACACTTTTAGGTTAAGGGTTAAGCTTTACAAAGTAAAAACGAATTAGTCACTCATGCTGCTAGCCTTGTTGGCGTGGTTCATCAACGAGCGAGTCTCGGTAAATTCGTTGATGTCGTGCAGGACCACGGTGATGACCCGGTGCTTGCCTTTCTTCTGACCAGTACCAACGAAGCAGTAACCAGCCAGCGGCGTGTACCCA
Organism: Levilactobacillus suantsaii; assembly: GCF_014069315.1. Taxonomy (NCBI): domain Bacteria; kingdom Bacillati; phylum Bacillota; class Bacilli; order Lactobacillales; family Lactobacillaceae; genus Levilactobacillus; species Levilactobacillus suantsaii. The sequence continues at coordinate 41,703 of NZ_CP059603.1, forward strand.
GTCTTCAAACCGTCGACGTTCAACGACTTCTGGTAGTAAGTCCGGCCGGGCAAGAGGTTGTTGTAGTTATACAACGACTGACCGTCGACCTTCTTCGAGCCGATTTTACCGTCCTTGACGACCCGCGGGTAATCCTTGATCAGGTGCCGCGCAATCAACGCGACATCCTTGGGGGAAACCTTGTTGGCGTTGGCCGACCCATAGTTATAGCCAAAGACTTTCAAGTCACTATTTTCCAAGCCAGACGCGGAGACGAAGCTCGCGTGTTTCAAGTTCCAGGACTTGGCCTGAGCGTTCATCTTCTTGATGAACTTGCCGTTACTTCCGGAGACCCACTTCCCTAAAGCGATGGCCGCGTTGTTCGATGAATCCAGGTAGGCGGCGTAATAGAGTTCCTTGACCGTGTACTTGTGCCCAGACTTGAACCGGAAGCCGCCACACGCCGCATCGTTGCCCATCGCAATCAGACCTTTACTGTTGGTCTTGACCACGTCGGTCCACTTCGCCGACTTAGTGTGGACTTTCTTAAGGGTCAGATACAAGGTCATTAACTTGGAGACGGAGGCAATCGGCCGGGCCGTGTTGGCCGCCTTGGACCAAACGACCTTCCCGGTGCTGGTATCCATGGCCACGGCGCCCCTGGCGTACTTCAAGCCAAACGGTGCTTTCCCCTTCTTTAGATAGCCATGCCAAATCCAGCCCTTAACGGAACCGGATTTATTGCTGACCTTTAAGTAGATTCCCTTAGAATTACTATGTTTCCAAGTTTCTTGCTTGGTTGCGTACCAAGTCGTATTCGGATAGGTCTTCAAGTTCGCAACTTTCTTGGAATGGCCATAATTATAAATGGCCCCCTTGGTACTCTTTTTGTGATAAGCCGTCTTGGTCAGCGATTTCGACGAGACCGTCCGATACGTCGCCGCGTGGGCGGGCTGGGTCGTCGTTACCCCAAGCCCCAGACTCACAGTCGCCATAATGGCCAGCGTACTTAATTTTAGTTTACTAATTGTCATGTGCTGAATTCCTTCCCAAATTCTGTCAAACTCCAACTCAAAGTTAACACGTTTATCACGTCATAATCTGTCTCTGATAAAACTGTAACCTACTTGTTGGCCCCGTAACTTGGTTGCAATCTCCTCCTTTACGGTTATAAATCCTAGAATTGACCAAATGACTAAGTGCGAGAGACCAGCATTCCCAGCCAGTAGTCGCTTGTTTTCAATTGGTGCTACCCATAATCATCTAACCCCAAGCTAATTCAGTACCTTAACGTCAAACTGGTCTAGGCCATACTTGTTCTAGACCATTTGTGGGGCCTCACTGTTTTTCAGCCACACGGTTGCACGTCTGAATAGGTCAAACCTTAGGTACGATTGTTTTCGTTAGCGGTTGCATTTTTCTTCAAAACTCGTTACGCTAGATAGTAATTTGAATCCGCGGGGTGCCCATATTCGGCTGAGAACAAACCCATTGAACCTGCTCTGGACAATTCCAGCGAAGGGACGGTGAATGACTCAAGCAAACTTGGCCCCCACTATCAATTTAGTGGGGGCTCTTCCCATTTTTTGGGGACCCTAAGGGTAAAATGAGGAGGAGTTTTACATGAAACAATGGCACGTTCGCGATATCATTCTTGTCACCATTCTCGCTATCTTTATGGGGGTCATTTTCTGGGTCACCGGTCCTGTCTACACGGTTCTAGCCGCCGCTTTAGCCCCCTTCGGTCTGCAGCCCATGGCTAACGATATGCTTTTGGGGCTGTGGTGCATGGCTGGTCCCCTGGCAGGCTTCATCATCCGCATTGCCGGTGCCGCCACGTTAGGTGAATTACTGGGGTCCATCGTTGAAATGTTTCTTGGCGGTATGTGGGGTGCCAGTACCTTGATCTCCGGTATCGTCCAAGGGGTCGGTGCCGAATTAGGGTTTGCGTTCACCGGTTACAAACGCTATAACTGGATGACCCTGGTTCTCAGCGCGTTGACCACCACGTTAGTGACCTTCGGCTGGGACTTCTTCCGGAGTGGATACAACAAGTATCAATTCGGCTTCATGATGCTCTTGTTGCTGACCCGGTTCGTGTCCGTCTTCATCTTTGGCGGCGTCTTAACGAAGTTGATCACCAACCTCTTAGGTCGCGCCCACGTTTTATCTCCACGCATTCGCGCTTAAACACTGGAGGGATTTTGTTTGGCTACCGTTAACATTGAACATCTCACTTACGCACCCGACCACCAAGATCCTGTGTTGAAGGACTTAACGGCCACCTTTTTAGGCGGCCGTTTTTCCCTTTTGACCGGGCCTTCGGGTAGCGGCAAGACGACCTTACTGCGACTCATCGCGGGCTTGACGCCGCTACCCACGGGCGCCACGTTGACTTTCAACGGCCAACCGCTCGCGGCGCAATCACCGCAGCAGCGCTCGCAGACCGTGGCGTTGCTCTTTCAAGAGCCCAGCACGCAGTTCACCATGGACACCGTTACAAACGAGTTACGCTTTGCCTTAGAAAACCAGCAAGTCTCCCCGGCCGCTATGCCAGGTAAAATCGATGCAGCCCTGGCTTTCGTGGGCATCACCGACTTGCGTGACCGGAATTTGATGCAACTCTCCGGTGGGGAACAGCAAAAGGTCGCCTTAGCCATCATCGTCGCGATGGACAGCGACGTCATCTTACTCGACGAGCCCTTCGCTAGTATTGACCCAGCGACCCGCCAAACGTTATTGGACCGGCTGGTCAAGTTATGTCGCGACCAGGGCAAGACCATTATTTTGGCCGATCATGATTTGAGTGGCTACGCCCAGTGGATCGACCACCTGACTGTGTTACACGCCGGTCAAGTCACCACCTTGTCAGTCGCGGCTACCCAGGCGCGCTTAGCCGCCTTCACACCAGAAAGATTACAACTCACGCACGTCCAATTGCCCACGGCCCAAGATAAGAGTTGTTTTGAAGCCAAAGGGTTTGGTCTCAGCCAAAACGACCGCACGTTGATTTTACCGGAGGACTTACCATTATTGACTCACAAGACCACACTGATCACCGGGCCTAACGGCAGTGGCAAGTCGACGTTTTTCCGCTCGCTGGTTCGTTTGGGCCGCTATCAAGGCACCATCACCTACCAGGGGCGCGATATCCAGCGAATTCGACGGCGGACCTACGCCCGGCACGTCAGTCTGATGTTCCAATCTGCGACGGCCCAGTTTTTAAACGTCACGGTCGCCGAAGAACTGGCCTTATCGCAACGTTACGGTAACGCGACCTACTTCACGCCGGACCGGATTCAAGCCGCCCTCGCCCAACTCGACTTGAGTGGGCGCGATGAGCAAATCATTTATTCGTTGAGTAGCGGCCAGCAAAAAAAGTTGCAGCTCCTGTGCATGCTGATGATGGCCCCCGAGGTCCTCTTACTGGACGAACCCTTCAAGGGCCTCGATCTCAACTCGATTCAGGCAGCTCTAACGTTATTGACCACAACGCAACGGGACCTCGACCTCACACTAATCATCATCAGTCATCAATTGGGCGGTCTTAGTCCGTACGTTGATTACCACTTAGACCTGGCCCATCAACAATTGACCTATCAGGGGGTGACGGCATGAATCCCAGTTTAAAATTGGCCTTAGTGGTACTGATTGCATTGGAGATCTCATTCACGCAGGTCTGGACCGTCAACGTCGCCCTCATCGTGATCAGCCTAGTGATTTTAGGACTGAACCGCATCCACATCCGGACCCTGGTATGGCTGACCGTGGTCCCGCTCTTCTTCGCCAGCGCATTGATTTGGTCACTGATGTTACGGGGAAACGCCACCCCACACTTCTTAATCGTACTGTTCACCCGGATGTTCGTATACGTCTACCTAGGCGCCACCTTTACCCAGACCACGGTGCCCCTCGAACTGACCCGATCGCTGGAACAAAACGCCAAGTTGCCCGCTAAATTTGCCTACGGGTTCCTTGCAGCGTTCAACCTATTCCCTAAAATCAAAGCCGAAGTCGCTACGGTGCACGCGGCCGCCATGATGCGCGGCCAAGTCCTGCACTTCTGGTCACCACAGTTATACTTCAAAGTCATCTTGACCGCCATGAACTGGTCGGACCAACTAGCCAGTGCCATGATGTCCCATGGATTCGTCGAGTGGGCCCCACGGACCTACGCCATCAACGTCCCGTTACGAACCCGGGACTGGGTCATCTTCGGCGCTAGTCTGCTTTTAGTTCAGATTGGTCTCTTTATCGGCTTACCCTAAACGAAGGGCATTCTGAGATTGGGCGGGTCACGACGCCAGGCAACCCCTCTCAGCTTTTAACCACCTTCAAAAAGAGCAGTTGGGACAACCTCTAATTTTGCAAATGACGTTAGACCACCAACCTTGGTCAAGCTAACGTTTTAAGCAGCGAATTTTTCACAACCCCGCCGTTGCCTTATAATGGACCTACAGAGTGAAGAAAGTGGTGAGGAGAATGAAAAGCATTCGACAGTTGTCATTTCTGGAGTTCTTCGGTTATTTGGCCCTGATTTTAGGACTCATCATCGAAGGTTACGCACTGATCAGCCAACCCGGGTCTCTAGTGGGTGCCGATAATATGTTCGGTGGTGCCGTAGTCTTAGCATTAGCCGTGGCCTTTCTTCACGACCGCTCATTACTCCTACGGTTGATTATCATTGGACTGAGCACCCTGGGGTTCGGCGTCTTTGCTTATGCCTACACACGGACCTGGACCTGGACGACGGTGGTCGCGCTAGCAGTATTGGCCTTTTTGGTCTTCTTCTTTGGGTTGAGTACCGATGTACGGCGCAACCACAGTGAGTGGCCCCATTTTTAAACCAACCCTTAAGTCTGGGAATTCACTCCTAGACTTTTTTTGACGAAAAAAGAAGCAGGCCAACCGAAGTTGGCCTGCTTCCCTGCTTGATAGACTACAAGTTACTTGTAGTCATTGTAATCATCACGATTACCGTGAATTAGTGAAGACCTTACCGGAAAAATCCTCCGGTTCCCATTAGTCCGCGCGTTGTTGCGGGACTTCCCGCACCATTGGCGGGTGATCCATGGGTTGAGAGTGGGCCTGTAACGACCCTCTTCCGGTCAAGAACCAGGATAGGCCACTGACGATTGCTAGCATCACAATGGCCACCCCCAACCCGGTAATAACTCGTTTTAAGTTCATTGTGGTCCCCCATTTGGCCCCATAGCGGGTTCATTAACATTCCCCTTTACCATAGCGCGTTAATGTCACAAAACGATGACAACCAAACGAAAAGCCGTTAACAATTTAAAACTTAAGCGTAACAAGTTTTGTCATATTGAGTCTTAGTTTACGCAATTTTTCAGGATTCAGCAAGTCTTTGATAAAACTTTTCGGACTTAAGAGACTTATTAAGCCGCTTTCACAAAATTTTAGTATAATGAAGGTGTGCAGTAAGTGGATTATCATTTGGAGGGATTATGAATGAGTCAAGAATTAAGTAGTCTGGCTGAAGCTATCATCGCCTACCAAAAGAAATACGATAAGACCGACGGCGAGATGGCCTATGGTTCCCGCCTGACGGTCGAGAAGTTTCACGCCATCAAGACCGGTGAACTGCAACCTAACCATGATGAACAGAATGCTTTGCAAAACTTCATCGCTAAGCGTCCCAGTTAAAGTGATCTCGATTAGAACGTTCAGAAACCAAACGAGTCTGAGGAAAATTCCTCAGACTCGTTTTTTCGGGCGCCATGATATTTGGTGTTGATGGCCAAAATCCATTGACATTAACAGTTATGACTTTAGGCGGTGTTGCTGTTCCCTCTATATCTGCTTTTGCAGATGCAGAAGGAATTTCATCTGTTACAAAGATTGATTATCAAAGTATGAACTCAGATCAATTAGGTAATCTTATTGATACATATGACATGGATAATTTAACGACAAATCAAGAAAATGTAGTTAGTATCTATTCGGCTAAACCTCGGGACGAATTAAAAGCTGAGGTATCGCAAAGTGCACCTGCAACTATAACAACACCTCGCTTTCAGTCTAAAGCAGCATTAGGATTAATGGCACGGTTAGCTGCTAAATATGGAAAAGTGTATGTTTCTAAGACATTACCTAAGATTGTGTACAAGAAAGTCGCAAAATTAATCGGTAAAAAAGTTAGCCAAGCTAAGTTTTTGCATATCTGGAATAATACTATCGGTGTGGCAACTGGAGCAGCTTTGGAGAGTGCAATTGCCAAAGGATTAAAAGCATGTGGTGTTCCTAAGGGGATTGCTAACACAGCAGCAACAATTATTGCCACAGCCGTTGGTCTTAGTGTAAAATGGGATACATGGAAAAAATTATTGAGTTTTTATATTTAATTTTGGTAGTTGGGCTGCTTTTGTTTTTAATATTTAGATTTATGACAGATTTCAAGGCAACATTATTATTGGTTCTTGCTATATCAGTCGGTATTTTTATCAAAATACATTTCTTTGGTAAATAATTACGGCTCTATGATATTTGGTGTTGATGGACAAAAGGGACTGCTCCGAGTCAAGTAGACAGTTCAAATAATTAAAATAGCTATGCAGTTTTTAGAATGGCATGATTCCGAAATTCTTTCGGGGTCATGCCATTTAGTGTTTCTTGACGGCGTTTGTAGTTATACCAATTGATACATTTTTCGATAAGTTGAACCATTTCTTCTCGATTTAATGCATGGTGAAAATTGAAAAACTCTGTTTTCATATGACTCCAGAAGCTTTCCATAGGACTGTTATCCCCCGGAGTTCCTGGACGTGACATACTGTGCTTAACCCCATTGCTAGCTAGATGGTCGTTAAATACCCCAGATGTATAGCTTGATCCTTGATCTGAGTGTAAAACCGTTGGTTTTACACCATTGCTTATTGCTAATGCCTTATCAAACGTTCGAGTCACTAACTCGGCTGTCTCAGTCTCTTCAATGTCCCAAGCAATGATACTATGGTCGTTTAGGCCTTTAATCGCACTAAGTCTCAGATGTTCACCGAATTTCCAACCAAAATGTAACTCTGTACAATCAGTTACCCAGACTTGGTTCGGCTCGTCTGGTTTAAAATTATGTCCTTTGTCTGTAAGGAGTAGGTTATTGCTGATGTGCTCTTTATGCTGGGCTTTTCGATCACATTTTGCTACACGAATTGAAGCTACGATGCCATTGTCATGCATGATTCGTCGCATTTTTCCAGCACTAGTTCGATATGCTGTATCGTAATGAAGGTTCATCATTAATCTTTTTACACCAAGGGTGTACTTGTTTTTCTCTTCGATAGCTTTAACATACTTCAATATTTCTTTATTTTCCAAAGCACGTTTACTCGGGGTTCGATGTATCTATAGTACGCAGCGCGTGAGACTTTCATAAAACGACACATAAAACTAATTCCGTAAACTCGATTCGTATCAGGATTAATCGTAGTCGCTAACGTTTGGATTGTTTTGTAGATTTGTTGTGAGTGGCATCCAACCTTTCCAATTCTTGGAGCTTTTTTAGTATTGCATTCTCTGTCGATAAATGTTCAATTCGAGCCTTTAGAAGCTTGACCTCCAGGTCACGCTTCTCGTCATCTGTAAGCTGGTCATGTATAGTCTTTCTTTTACCACGACGATCGGCAAGAGCCTCAGGTCCACCTTGCTTAAACTTACGAGTCCACGAGTAAACTTGACCATAGATACATCGTACTTGCTCATAGCCCGCGAGTAATCCATCTCGTTTGCTATAATCCATTGAACAATTTCTACACGTTCCAGCTGTGTTGTTTTTCGACCATTTTTCACTGGTTTCACGCTCTTAGTAGTGAGTTGCTTACCACTAGTATACTGATGAACCCATTGATAGATAGTGCTAACGTTAGGAATATTATATTTGGTGCACAATCGAGGATAAGAAGTGTGTCCTTCTAGGTACTCTAGAACTATTTTAAATTGCTTGGATACTTTCTCATGGATCGAGGCCGTAGGCCGTTGATTCCTCGTAGTTTATAATTTTTTACCCATTGGCTTACTTGACTATGTGCAATTCCATATTGCCTTTGAATGGCATAAGGAGCCATTCCTTGAACAACTAGACCAATGTAAAATAACTTCTTTTCAATTGTATAGCGGGAACCTTTTTTACCCATAGAAAAACTCCTCTTTAGGTAGGCAAGCTTTGATTATTTGCTTGTCTACCCAAAGAGGAGTATATCCCCCATACCTCTATTTTCTTCGTTTCTTTTTTTCATAGTTATCAAAGTATATGAAACCCACAATTCCAAAAATCAAATAGACAATTACAAAAAATTTTGATATCCCAATAAAGTAAAAAACAGTAAATAATGCAAAGTAGATTATCGAGAAAATAGTATCAGTTCTCATATTACCCCTTTACCCTACCCAGTTAGTTCTATGAATAGTTTTCTTTAAATGCGTACGCTTACTATTTGAATAATATTTCACTACAGATGCTTGCCCAATAATAGCGCGATTTCCACGCGGTGCAGTTGCCGAAATTAAGCGCAAATTATAAGTTGGCCAGACCTCAGCTTTCTGTGACCCAAAGGCTTGCACAGCATCATATATACCTAGTACCGTCTTCGCTTGCCAACCTGGAATAAAACCTGCCAACTGTTCAATTGCCCATGTTGCCATTCGGCTAGCCCTGGTACTTGCAAAATTGTGAGTACCCGTCCATTTACTGTATGTGATATGCTTATAACCCGCTTTTTTGTAAGCTGCAAGGCTGTTCAAATGAGCAGAAGAAAACAGCATAATACCCGAAGGATCAGAATATACACTCTCATTGGAATTTTGTGCCTCTTCAATAGCATCTTCAACAGTGCCCACGTTGTATTGAACTGACGAATCATTATTGGTCTCTGATCCATCAACATCCGTATCCGAATTTGATCCCACTGATGTGTTTACATTATCAGATATTTGACTCGTTGTAGAATTTGCTGAAACATTAACGACTCCTGCACTACCAAAAATAATCCTACCCCGAGTATAGAACTAAAAAGAACAATTTTTTCAAAAGACTTCCCCACTATGTAAATACATTTGATTAACAAATACTTAGTACACCATACAGGAACATGGAGCAAATGGCAAATTCCCTCTTTTCTTTTGTGAATAACCAGCATCAACCGCCTCCACCGGTCAACAATTTAGCCAAACATAAACAACTGACAAAAACAAAAATAATGCAACATAACTCTTCATTTTCAAATGGCCCAATTAAAGGAATTAATCGCAAAATCAAACAGATTAAACGAACGGCATATGGTTATCGTAATTGGTAATATTTTATTTACCGCATTCAAATCGAATTTAAAATCAGAATAAAGAAAAGGAACCCAATTCGAAAATGAATTGGATTCCAGTAACACGCCTCATCAACACCGGCTGACAAAGAGCCGTTTTTCGTCTCTTTTCCTTTAGTGCACCGGGTATTGGGCCGTCCAAGCCGCCGAATAGGCCGCTGCCGTGGTGGCATCGAAGGCCACCAACCGCACCGTTGCTTTGGGGTGAGCCGCTAACCAGGTGCCAATCACCTTGACAGCCACTGCCGCTGCTTGCGTTAACGGATAGCCGTAGACACCAGTACTGATCGACGGAAAGTCGATTGTCTGACACCCCTTTTGGGCCGCCAACTCGAGACTATTGCGGTACGAGTTTGCCAGCAGGTCGGCTTCCCCGTTCATGCCGCCGTGCCATACCGGTCCCGGCGTGTGGATGACCCACTTGGCCGCTAAGTCGAATCCGGGGGTCACCTTGGCTTCACCCGTGGCGCATTCATTCAACGGAATACAAGCCGCTAGGAGCTTGGGCCCCGCCGCACGGTGAATCGCCCCGTCGACACCACCGCCACCCAATAACGTGGTGTTGGCCGCATTGACGATGGCATCCGCGTGACTTTGCGTGATATCGCCTTGAATCACTTGAAACTTTGCCAATTTACTCACCTCTTTGACCAGGGCCAATGCCACCTCCGTTTAGGGGCGGTTTCAGCCTTTCCTCGCCGTTTGAGCCGCTTCATGCCCTCTTTATAAGGGTTGGCGTACAACGCGTTGAGGTTCAACTTCTGGTCGTCTGGTGCCGCACTGGGCGCACGGAAGGCCTGTAAGTCCGTGTGACACTGCGGACAAGTCGTGTCTTAGTCCGTCACCGGCGCCCCGCAGTGAGGGCAAAATTGTAGCTTAGTCGTCATGTTGCGTCCTTTCCTGAACTTGCCGATGCTGCTGATTGCGTTGGCGGTTGCGTTCCCGCGTCGCTCGGGCTTGTTGTTGACCCGCTAACCGCTGTTGAGCGGCTAGTTCGGCCTGTTGTTGGGCCAGTTGGGCCTTCTTTTGTTGTGCAGCCTGGCGCTGGTAACTATACCGACTCCACAAGCCCACGGCAATAAAGGCCACGATGATCTGTAATGGCACTTGCCACCATACGACGTGCGTCGCCACGAACAGGTCATATCCAATCAAGACCAAAGACATCGCCCCCACAACGCTACAGGTATCCCGCAGCCATCGTGGCCAACTTTTAAACCGCATCATGCTCACTCCTTTACTCCCATCAGAGGTCGCCTTCAACCTTCAACTGCCGCTCAGTCAAATAGGCATCCAAGTACCCGAAGGCGAGTTCATCAATCGCGTTGATTTGGTAAACTTGTCCTACTTGATCCAACTGACCTTCTTCGATTTCGTGGAAAATGGTCCGTTGAGCCCCCACCTGACTGGGATAGCCTAGAAGGGTCTGCCCATCGTGCATCTTCAAGCGAATCACGGTATGGAAAGTCGCGGCCTGCATCAAGCGGGCCTTGAACTGGTCGACCGTGGCATCAAACAACCGCTCATCGTTCAATACGGGTTGCAACCGGTGCTGGTTCGCCCGGTTCAATAACGTAAATAAACGCATGGTTTGCAGGTAATCCGATTTGAGGACCACTGCGTGCAACTCACGCAACCGCATCACCGTATACCCGCCGAACTGGCCGGTCATGTCCACTAGGTTCAAGATGACCGCGTTGGATGTGACCGTGTTGACCCGGCCCACGAAAAACAAGTCCCGGTCGTGGTCGGGCACGAGGGCAATCAACGCGTTCTTCCCCGCCAACTGGTCCAATTGCTGTCGCATCGCCTGTGGTGCCGTGAGCGTCACCGGAGCGACGTGCGTCAACTGTTGTAACCGTGGCGCGGCTAAACTCTGCAATGACAACTCTTGTCCCTGAAATTCGATGACTTCAATGTCGTCCGGAGACAAATTCCGTTGCGGTCGGTCAGTATAATCAAATTTATTTAAGATTTGCACGGTCACCTGGTCTGCCGTCACACCGGTCACCAGGCCCTCATAAAAGTGGGTATCGTTGGTCAACACCAACATCACCACTAACCGGTCGACCCAAGCGTGGCTCAGCACTTGCCGCCGAAGATCCCGTTGACTATCGAACTGCATGGTCAGGCCTTCAGACTGTACGAACTGCTCGTCTCGAGCGGTTTTGATTCGAAATGCCATGTTGTCCAAATCGTCACTGGAAAACTCGACCTCGTCAATGACCTCTAAGGCCAAGAACACGGCGCCGTCCGGCAACCCATAATCATCATAGGTGGCCAGGATAATCCCCTGCTTAGACACTACGGTGACGTAGCCGGTATAGACAACGTCCTGATTGGTCTGATAAACATTGACCAAGAGCCGTTGGGCGAGCGCCCGGTTTAAATCATTAACAATCGAATTCATTTTAAACGGCCCCCTTTATTTCTGCTATTTTGAAAATTCTACCATATATTGTCCAAAATAGCTTGTCATGACCGTTTTTGAGACTAAGATACGGCTGTCTTTAAAAATTCTTGCAACGCGTCCTGTGGTAATCCGGCACTAAGTCCGACCAACAACTTGATGCGGGCCTTTTGACCGTTCAAACCCTGGCAGAGCATCAGCCCCATCTTCCGCAACTCGATGCCACCGCCCTGGTAATCGTAAATATCTTCAGCTACCCCGTTGTAAAACCGCGAGACCAACACGATTGGAATATGACGATCTAACAGGCGTTGAACTGCCGGTAAAGTCTGTGGGGGTAAGTTTCCCACTCCCAAGCCTTCCACAACTAAACCGGCCGTTTGGTCGTTGTTCAGCGCGTCGAACAAAGTGCCATCCATCCCCGCAAAGGCCTTCAATAAGTAAACGTGGTCGACCACGTGATCTAGGTCGCAGACCCCCTGGTGAATCAATTGTTGAAAGTAAGTTGGCCGGTCCTTGACCACCAACCCGATGGGGCCAAAGGTCGGGGTCCGAAACGTTGCCACGTTGGTGGTATGAGTTTTGGTGACGTAACGAGCCGTATGAATCTCATCGTTCATCACGACCAACACCCCCTTGCCCTGCGACTCGTCGGCCGCGGCGACCTGAATGGCGGAGCGGAAATTATGTACCCCGTCGGAGCCAATCTCGTTAGACGAGCGCATAGCGCCGGTCACCACGACCGGAATCTTGCTCGGCAAGGTCAGGTCCAAGAAGTAGGCCGTTTCTTCCAGAGTATCGGTCCCGTGGGTGATGACCACCCCGTCGATGCCCGCCGCTTCGGCTTTCACGATGCGCTGCTTGACCTGCAACATCTGCGTTGGGGTCATGTGCGGCGATGGCAGGTTGAACAGCTCGTCCGTAATCAGTTGAACGCGCCCCTCTAGGATAGTGGCTTCCTGGGCAATCGGGTTCTTGGCGTTGGGCACCACCTCACCACGACTATTTTGCGACATCGAAATCGTGCCTCCGGTATGGATGGCTAAAATTTTCTTCATAGTTAGCTTCCCTTCTCATCAAATGGTATCCATATTGTACCGCAAATGCGTTAAAATTTGAGTAAGGGAGGCCAAGACCATGACACCTAACTCAAAAAAACCAGACGGCTACTATCACCCGGGGGTGGACGTTCACCCCAAAAAATACAGTTCCTCCGGCGGCATCGCCGACTGGGGACCGCTATTGGAATGGTTTAGCGGTATTTGTCGTCGTTTATGGCACCGCATTCATAAATGAAACTGTATTGTTTTTTTCATAACTTCGTGTTAGAGTAGTCACTATTCTAATTAAAACATGTAATTGCCTATATAATGCCATGATAAGGGTGGCAAGTTTCTACCTAGAACCGTAAATTCTAGACTATAAGCAAATTGAGGCCCCGAACTCTTTTTGCCGATGAAAAGTGTTCGTCGGCAGAACTTTCAAGACGCTCTTTTTGCAAAGGGTGTCTTTTTGTTTTCATGAACTTCCCCCTTATCACGCTAGGCAATTGCCGTAAGGAGGAAGTTTCTTTGCAGTCCACGAAGTCCGCAACACCAGTATCTACACCGAAGAAGTCAAGTCAGGAAACCTCGACTTGGCAAGCCATGATTCTTGGATTTCAGCATTTATTAGCCATGTATTCCGGTGACGTCCTGGTTCCCCTATTAATCGGGGGTGCATTACATTTTACGGCCGCTCAGATGGCCTATCTGATCAGTGCGGACATCTTCATGTGTGGGGTGGCAACGCTCCTACAACTCAAGCGCACCCCATTGACCGGGATTGCGCTGCCCGTCGTCTTAGGGTGTGCGGTCCAAGCCGTCACTCCCTTGAGTGCCATTGGGAAAAATTACGGTGTTGGTACCATGTACGGGGCCATCATCGGGGCCGGCATCTTCGTCTTTCTGATTGCCGGGTGGTTCTCGAAAATCAAGAAACTTTTCCCGCCGGTCGTCACGGGGTCGTTGATTACCATCATCGGGTTCACCTTGATTCCCGTTGGGTTCGAAGACCTTGGTGGCGGAAGTGCTACGGCCAAAGACTTTGGCGATGTGAAGTTTCTGTTGATCGGCTTTCTGACGATGGCCATCATTTTGGGACTGAACGCCTTTGCTAAGGGCTTTCTAAAGTCCCTTTCCATCTTACTCGGAATCTTACTCGGGACCCTGATTGCCGGTTGGATGGGCATGGTCTCCTTAAGTTCAGTTGGTCAAGCCAGTTGGTTACACCTCCCACAATTCTTCTACTTTGGAACGCCCAAGTTCGAATGGTCGTCTATCGTCACCATGATTCTGGTCTCCTTGACCACCATGGTCGAATCGACCGGGGTCTTCTTCGCCTTAGGTGAATTCACCGGCCGTAAGATTGAGGAAGACGACTTAAAACGCGGGTACCGCGCCGAAGGGATTGCCGTCATCTTAGGTGGCCTCTTCAACACCTTCCCGTACTCGACCTTCTCCGAAAACGTCGGCGTGGTTCAACTTTCTGGTATCAAGACCCGTAAGCCGATTTACTTTTCCGCCCTCTTCTTGCTGATTTTAGGCCTCTTACCTAAGATTGGCGCGCTGGCTACGGTCATCCCCGACCCCGTCTTAGGTGGTGCCATGATCGTCATGTTCGGGATGGTCGGGGTCCAAGGGATCCGGATGCTCCAACAAGTCGACTTTAAGGACAACAACAACCTGCTGGTCTCCGCCATCTCCATTGGTCTGGGTCTCGGCGTGACCGTCTACCCACAAATCTTCCAAGACCTGCCCCAAACCGTCCAAATCATCATGAACAATGGTGTGGTCATCGGGAGTTTCTCCGCGGTCATCTTAAACGTCATCTTCAACATGCGGCCCCACCGGGTCACGCAACCGGCACAGGCGCAAGTCAACAGTGACGCCCAAGCTCCTCAAGACAAATAATCACTTCAAGTCGTTAGCGCCAACCCGGGCTAACGGCTTTTTTTACGCCCCCAACTCACGTATAATGGAACTTACTACTTCAGAGGGGAGCGCCAACATGTTAAGCATTCAGCACATCGAAAAACAGTTCGGGGACGTGCAGGCCTTAAGCGACGTTAGTTTTGACGTTGCCAATGGTCAAATCGTGGGGCTGATCGGCCAAAACGGGGCTGGTAAATCCACCACTTTTCATAGTATCCTCAACTTTATCACCTATGGGGGCCACATCACCTGGCAAGGGCATCCCTTGTCCACCAAGGACTTCGACCACATTGGCTATCTGCCAGAAGAGCGGAGCCTAATGGCCAAACTGACTATCGAACAACAAATCATATATCTCGCCCGGCTCAAAGGGCAACATGCTAAGGACATTCGACCACAAATCGATGACTGGTTGGCAAAATTCGCGGTCAAGGGCACCCGCAAAAGTAAAATCAGCGACTTGTCCAAGGGTAATCAGCAGAAGGTCCAACTGATCTGCACCCTGATTCACCGCCCGGACCTGCTAATTTTAGACGAGCCGTTTAGCGGCTTAGACCCAGTCAACGCCGATTTGCTAGAACAGGCCATCCTAGATGCCAAGCAACGGGGCGCCGCCATCATCTTTTCCAGTCACAATATGGAAAACGTCACCGAAGTTTGCGATAGTCTCGTCATGTTACGGACCGGCCACGTGGTGCTCCACGGCACCTTGCAGGAAGTCCGCAGTCAATTTGACAAGACCGAATTGTTCGTGACGACGCCCTGGTCACCCGATAAATTGGCACAATTGCCAGGCGTACTCAAGGTCATCCCCCGCCAACCGGGCCAGTATCGCCTTCACTTGGCCGACGCCAACGCGGGCCGCGCCATTTTCCAAGCCCTCACGCACGGCGAATACATCGAAGAATTCAGCCAACAACCGCCAACTCTCGATGAGATTTTCCGCTTGAAAGTGGGTGAAGCCGATGCGTAAGACTTGGATTGTGACCTGTGAGACCTACCTCCGCCAGGTCAAATCGTGGAGTTTTCTGTTCATGATTTTAGGCCCTTTCGTGATGCTGGGGCTGGTCTTAGGAATCACCTACGTTAGTTCCCAAAGCAACGCTAGCAGTACCAAGGTCGCAGTCGTTTCCCCCACCCCGCAACTGCGCCAAAACTTCCTGGCCAGTCACCCCTCTAATATCGAGTCGACCATCAAAACGGTCCCTGCCGCGAAACAAGCGCTCCACAAAAACCATTTGGCGGGCTATCTGGTCCTCACCCAAGCCGGTCATCAGGTACGCGCCGACTTTCACTGGAACCAGTCGTTAGACAGTGGCGTTAAGGCGCAAATTCAAAATTATCTCACGCAGGCCCAACAACGACAAAATTACCAGCAGGCCCAGTTGACGCCCAAACAACAGCAGGCCCTACAACAGGCCCCACAACTCAAACAGCTCATCGCCAAAAAGACCGGGGCCGCTAATACGGCTAAAATGATTTCGTTTTGGTTGATCGTCACGTTGATTTACATCATCTTGATTACCTATGCTTCGATCACTGCCCAGGAGATTGCATCGGACAAGGGCACTAAGATTATGGAGATTATCTTCTCGAGTACCACGGCCGTTAGCTACTTCGTGGGCAAGATCACTGGGATTCTCCTGATGATTCTGACCCAAATCGTGATCTACCTGTTGGGTGGTTGGGCGATTTACAGTTGGGCCCTCAGCCAGCCGCACTTCCACGCCATGTGGGAGCAGTACCGCACGTTGATTTCGACCGTGATTCACAACCTGTTGAACCTGAATTTGCTGTACCTGTTGCTCGGGGTGATTCTCTTTACCCTGGTCGCCGCCTACAGCGGGGCCGTAGTCGCCAAAGCCGAGGACGCCTCGAAGGCCGCCCAACCGATTACGTTACTAGGGATGGTCGGTTTCTTCGCCACCTTCCCCTTCCAAAACAATCTGGACGCGCTACCGGTCAAAATCATGTCGTATATCCCATTTCTGTCGTCGTACTTTATGCCCCTGCGAATCATCAACGGCACGGTCAGTCTCGAAACTCAATGGATTTCGCTGGCCCTGGCCCTCTTGACGGTGATCCTGCTAGCCGAGTATATTGGACGGCGATACCAGAAGTTGATGTTGCAGACCGACAGTCACAGCGTTTGGCAACACCTCTTCAAGCACCACCACTAGAAAGGAAGTCACTATGGCGGAAAAAGACCGTTATTATCAACCCAGTGACGTCACCGACGCCCTGACGGAAGTCCAAAAATTATTCAACAGCTACCGCAACGCGCCGTTGACCCAGGAGCTCTTCGATTACCATCAAAAGTTATTGGGCCGTTTGACCAGCGACTTGCCGGCCGCCGCTAAAGCGGAACACCGCGCCGATTTAGTCACCGCCACGCAAGACATGGCTCAAGCCATGCAGCGCTGGACACAGGTGCGGCTGACCGGGCAACCCTATCCGGGACGTCTGCGCCACTTCAAGTTTGTGCCCGACGCAACGGGTCCCAAGTTCAAGCGCCACGTAGTCAAGGATCATGGCTCGGGCACTCACCGCAGTAGTCGACACTAAGCGCCATCCATCAACTAATTAAAAGCACTCCGGTAACGCAGGCAAAATGCCTGGTGTCACCGAGGTGCTTTCGTTTGGCAATTCACCTAATGGAAGCTATAACAAAAATTTTCAAATTCGATATTCACATTTTGCATGGAAGTGCTATAATTAGACACGTAAGTTTTTCGGGCCCTTAGCTCAGCTGGGAGAGCGCCTGCTTCGCATGCAGGAGGTCGTCGGTTCAAATCCGGTAGGGTCCATTTTTGATTGTTTAGAGATAGAAATAGTCGCTTAAAATACTGTTGTTACAGCATTCTTGATTTTTAGGGATGCTGAGAAATAAATAAACTTACAGGGGCGTTGAACTCATCGGCTGATATAGTCGGTGAGTTTTTTTATACGACTCTTTGTCAACCGTTGTTGATGAGGAGGTTGCTCGGAATTCAATTCACTTTCGAATTGGGTTCCTTTTCTTTATTCTGATTTTAAATTCGATTTGAATCACGGTAAATAAAGTTTCGCCAGTTACGATAACCATATGCTGTTCGTTTAATTTGTGCTTAGTTCCCTCAATTGAGCCGTTTAAGAGTGAACTACTGGTTATATTTTTAATTAATTGACGGTTCTTGGTAAACGTTTCGTGCGTTGCATCAAGCTGAGAACTTATATTCTTAAGGGTAACGTTAAAAGCAGTTGACTGCCCTCTCTTGAGGTCAGTCAACTGCTTTAGCTTGCAGAAGTCCCCATCAGTCTCAATTGGGCTCACCCCCCCAGTAAGGTCACTGGCGTATCTAAATGGTGAGCCGTGAACCATTGCCACCGTTGCGTGTAGAATTGATTGAAGGCTCGAATTGATTAAATGCCAATTGCTTGCGCCCTGTCCTTTGGGACCATAAACTGAGGATTAACGTGGCTGATCACCTTATCCGCAATACCACTTAGGCCTCAAACCGTCGGCCCAAGATATCTAAGCTTCGCAGCTGCCCGTCAAGGACTGCCACGTCAGGTAAATGCCCCCACCACGCAAACCCATTTTTAACGAATAGTCCCTGACTAGGGGCATTGTGACTAAAGACATAGGCCACGATGGTTTTGAGACCTAACCGGGGTAACTGCGCCGTCACAAAGTCCAACGCGTGTTGGCCCAAACCCTGGTGATGAAAAGCTGGGTCGATGTACAGGCTGATCTCCGCCGTCTGATAATACGCTGGGCGCCCATAAAAGGATTCCAGGCTGACCCAGCCCGCAATCTGTTGACCAACTTTTACCACCCAAATCGGGCGGCTAGCGGGATCAAAGGCCGCAAACCAGGCTTCGCGGTCCGCTACCTGAACCGGTCGAGTATCAGCGGTAGCTAGTCGTCCAGGAATACTGTCATTATAAATTGCAACGATACGCGGGAGGTCCGCCCGCTGTGCCGTTTTAAACGTCAGGTCCATCTTGCGTCACTTCCTTATAAGTTTTTATTATAGCCTAACTCGATGGCCACCACCATCTGCCATCACTATGTCACTTTGGTTGGCCCACTTGCCAATTTTGCTAAAGGAGGGTTTCTCATGACTCAACCCATGATCGAACTACGTCACGTCACGCAACGGTACGGGACCCACACCATTTTAAAGGACGTGAGTCTGGCCCTGGAATCAGGAAAGTTCTACACGTTGCTGGGGCCTTCGGGATGCGGTAAGACCACCATTCTGCGAGCTATCGGCGGTTTCGACCAGGTTACGGCGGGCGACATCTTCTTCGACGGGAAACGGGTCAACGACCTGCCCGCCAACCGGCGCAACGTCAACACGGTCTTCCAAGACTACGCCCTCTTCCCTAACATGACGGTGGCCCAAAACGTGGCCTTTGGGTTGACCATCAAGAAGATGCCCGCCGACAAACGTGACGACGAGGTCGCCAAAGCCCTGAAACTAGTCCGCCTCAGCGACTACGGCAACCGGGCCATCAGTGCCCTGTCTGGCGGGCAACAACAACGGGTCGCCATTGCTCGCGCCATCGTGATGCAGCCCCGGGTTCTGTTGCTCGACGAACCCCTCTCAGCTCTCGATGCTAAACTCCGCCGGGCCATGCAATACGAATTACGCGACCTGCAACAACGCTTAGGCATCACCTTTTTATTCGTAACCCACGACCAAGAAGAGGCCTTGGCTATGAGTGACGATATCTTCGTGATGAACGCCGGCGAGATCCTCCAAAGTGGCTCGCCCGTCGCCATCTACAACGAACCGGTCAACCACTTTGTCGCCGATTTTATCGGTGAAAGCAATATTTTGCCCGGTCACATGGTGGCCGATTACCAGGTCAGCTTCGATAATCGCACCTTTGAATGCGTCGACGCGGGCATCCCCTCTAATGAACCCATCGAAATCGTCATTCGGCCCGAGGACCTGACGCTGACCGACCTCGACCACGCCAAGCTCAAGGTGACCATCGATAACCAACTCTTCCGCGGCGACTACTACGAGATTGGCGCGACCGATGACCAGGGCCATTCCTGGCTAATCCATTCGGTCCGTGCCACCGTCGAGGGCCAGCAGGTCGGCCTCACTTTCCAACCGGACGACCTCCACGTCATGCGCCTTCACGAACGGGAGGCCGACTTCGAAGCACGCTTGGAAACCTATGAAGAAGTGGAGGGGACGGCTCATGACGAAGCGTAAAACTTGTGGGTACTTCATCCCCTACGGTCTCTGGTTAGGACTTTTCGTAATTGCGCCCGTTGCGTTGATCGTCTACCAATCCTTTTTCAGCCTGGACCATCACGTGACCTTGGCGAACTACGCCACTTACTTTCAATCCGGGGTCTACCTCAAAATGACGTTGAATTCTGTCTGGTACGCTTTTCTGATCACCCTCTTCACCGGGCTCATCAGCTACCCCACGGCCTACGTCCTGCGCCAGTTGAAGCACCGCCAATTCTGGCTTCTGCTGGTTATCCTCCCCACCTGGATCAATATTTTACTCAAAGCCTACGCCTTTATCGGCATCTTCAGTCAAGACGGTGTGGCCAACAGCTTTTTACGCTTCATCGGTATCGGCCCCCAGCAGTTACTGTTCACCAACGCCAGCTTTATCTTTGTCGCGACCTACATTCAAATTCCGTTTATGATTTTACCCATCTATAATTCGCTGGCCGATCTAAATCCGGCCTACATCAATGCCAGCTTAGATTTAGGCGCAACCCGTTGGCAAACTTTTTACCGGGTGATTTTCCCGCTGACTCTCCCCGGTGTGAAGGCGGGTGTACAGGCCGTTTTCATCCCTTCACTGTCCCTCTTCATGTTGACCCGTCTGATTGGGGGCAACAAGGTCATCACACTGGGAACCGCCATTGAAGAACATTTCTTGACCACCATGAACTGGGGGATGGGCTCGACGATTGGGGTCGTCCTCATCGTGGCCATGATCATCGTGATGCAACTGACTAACGATCATTCGGGGAGGTCTTCACAATGAAAAAGCTCTCACGCGTTTATCTGGTTTTGGTGTTCATCGTCCTGTACCTGCCCATTCTCTACCTGATTGCTTATTCCTTTAGCCAGGGCACGACTATGACCAACTACCACGGGTTTACCTGGCAACATTACCGTGACCTCTTTGCCGACCCACGGATGCTAGCCATCGTGGCCGATACACTACTGGTTGCCCTGCTGTCTTCGCTGATTGCGACCTTGATTGGCACGTTAGGTGCGTTGAGCATTCACCGCACGTCTAAACGGGTTACCCGCGATGTCTTGTTGAGCTTAAACAATATTCTGATGGTTTCCCCGGACGTCATTATCGGGGCCAGTTTCTTAATCTTTTTCACCACTTTGAAAGTCCCGTTAGGCTTCACCTCGGTGTTACTCAGTCATATCGCCTTCGAGATCCCCATCGTGGTCTTGATGATTCTGCCCCGCCTACGGGAGATGTCGCCTTCACTTCTCTGTGCCGCAGCCGATCTCGGCGCGACCACCCGTCAACAACTCAACAAAATCATCATTCCGTTCATCACTCCGGGCATCATGGCGGGCTTCTTCATGGCTTTGACCTACTCCCTCGATGACTTTGCGGTGACCTTCTTCGTGACCGGTAACGGCTTTTCGACCCTGTCCGTGGAAATCTACTCTCGGGCTCGGCAAGGGATCAACCTGGAAATCAACGCGCTGTCTGGTGTCATGTTCATCTTCTCGCTTCTACTAGTGGGCGGCTACTACCTCCTACAACAGGGCAACGCGAAACGCCGGCAACGGAGTCAGGAGGCGGCCCAATGAAACGTTTAATCAGTCTCGTCATCGGCTTATTAGCCATCTGTGGGCTGTTAGCCTACACTGGCAATCGTCTACAACGTTCAAGTGGTGATTCCGGCAGTAAAGTCCTCAACCTCTACAACTGGGGGGATTATATCGATCCGTCTCTACTGAGTAAGTTTCAACGCGAAACGGGTTACCACGTCAACGTCGAGACCTTCGACAGCAACGAAGCGATGTTCACCAAACTCAAGCAAGGGGGAACCCACTACGATTTGACGGTCCCCAGTGACTACATGGTCAGCAAGCTCAAACAGGCCCACTTACTCCAACCTATCGACCGGCACCGGTTGACCGGCATGCAAAACTACGACCCGCGCTTTTTAAATCAGTCCTTTGACCGCCACAACCGCTACTCGATTCCGTATTTCTGGGGTACCTTGGGCATCATTTATAACGACCGCTATATTCGCCCGGGGACGCTGACTCACTGGTCCCAACTCTGGTCACCTAAGTACCGCCACCAGATCATGCTGGTCGATTCCGCCCGGGATATCCTGGGCATGGCCTTGGTCGAACGGGGGGAATCCATGAACACCACGAACCCGCAGACCCTACTAGCGGCCACCCACCGGCTCGACCAACTCAGTCCCAACGTCAAAGCCATCGTCGCCGATGAAATCAAAATGTACATGATTCAAGACGAAGCCGCCATTGCGGTGGACTGGTCCGGAGAAGCCGCCGAGATGCTGGCGTCCAACAGCCACCTGCACTACGTAGTGCCTAAAGAAGGCAGTAACTTGTGGTTCGACAACCTGGTCATTCCGAAATCCGCCCAGCACTATCAAGCCATTTACGCCTTCTTGAACTTCATGAATCGACCGGAAAACGCCGCCCAAAACGCCGAATACATCGGTTACGCCACCCCCAACGCCAAAGCTAAGGCGCTGTTACCAAGAAGCGTGCGCAATGACCGCCAGTTCTATCCTGATGACGCAACGATTCGCCATCTGCAAGTCTACCGCAACCGTCCAACTGTATAACGACCGTTATCTCGAATTTAAAATGCACCATTAACGCCAAACGACCAGCCTCCGCAAGGGGTGCTGGTCGTTTTAGCTCAAACAAAAAGACCCGTTACCACGCCGAATCTCCGGCAGGCACGAGTCGCTGGGTTTGAATTATCGTTTGTTTAACCGAAACTTCCGGAAACGTAGTCTTGGGTGACTTGAATTTGCGGGGTACTAAACATCGTGGTCGTCGGTGAGTATTCCATCACGTGACCCAGGTGGAAGAACGCACACTGGCTACTGATTCGGGCCGCTTGTTGCATATTGTGCGTCACGATGATAATCGTGTACTTCTTCTGCAACTCCAGAAGGGTCTCTTCGACCTTTACCGTGGAGATGGGATCTAACGCGCTACACGGTTCGTCCAAGAGCAGGACGTCCGGGGACATGGCCAGTGACCGCGCAATACACAGTCGCTGTTGTTGCCCCCCAGACAACGCCAAGGCGCTCTTATCTAATGAGTCCTTAACTTCATCCCATAAAGCCGCCCCTTGCAAACTCTGTTCGACCCGCTCATCGAGGACCTTTTTATTCTTGACCCCCGTCGCTCGTAAAGCGTAGATGATGTTTTCCCGAATCGATTTGGCGAACGGGTTGGGCCGTTGGAAGACCATCCCGATGTGCCGCCGAATTTCATAGATGTTAACATTTGGCTGGTTGATATCCACCCCGTGGTACCAAATCTTACCGGTCACCGTGGCAATCGTATCGTTCATCCGGTTCAACGACCGTAAGTAGGTGGACTTCCCAGACCCCGAAGCGCCAATCAACGCCGTAATCTGGTTCTTCGGAAAAGCCAGACTGGCATCGTGCATCGCGTGGTTACTGCCGTAAAACACTTGCATGTTTTCGGTCTTCATGGCCAACGTCGTATGCTCATCAAACGTCTGAACCGCCGTTTTCTCAAAAGAATAATTTTTTAGCATCAGCTGACCTCCCTATTTACTGGCCGTGACGCGCCGATATAGGTAGTTCCCTAACACCCGCGCAAACAAGTTGAACAACAGCACCGCAATAATCAAGACGGCCGACGCCGCCGCTGATAACTGCGCGGCGTTAGTAGCGAGACCTTCCGTATTGACCTTCCAGATGTGGACCGCTAATGTTTCAGCGGGTCGAAACGGGTTCAACGGACTGGCTGCGTCCATCGGGTTCCAGTCACTGAAGTTCGTGACCGGGGCACTTTGACCGGCCGTGTAAATCAGCACAGCGGCTTCCCCGAAGACCCGCCCGGCACTCAACACAATCCCGGTCACGATGCCGGGTAAGGCTACGGGCAAGATGATGCCAATCTCAGTCTTCCACTTCGACAACCCTAACGATAAGCCCGCTTCCCGTTGACTCCGGGAAACGGCGCTCAAGGACTCTTCGATGTTCCGCGTCAATAATGGTAAGTTAAAGAACGTCAAGGCAATCGCCCCCGAAATGACCGAAAAGCCAATCTTGAATTTCACCACGAAGAGTAGGAAACCGAACAGCCCTACAACCACGGATGGCAGTGAACTCAAGACTTCAATGGCAGAACGAATCAAACGCGTCCGCCAATTATCCTTCGCGTATTCGGCCAGATAAATCCCGGCTCCCAGCGAAATAGGAATTGAAATCAGCATGGTTAAAATCAGCAGGTAGAAGGAATTGAACAGTTGGATACCGATACCTCCCGCCCCACTAAAGGAATCCGCGGATCCGGTCAGAAATAACCAGCTCACGTGCGGCAATCCTGAAATTAAGATGTAGGCCAGTAGGAAGGCCAGAATACCGACGACCGTTGCCACGATCACGTCGATAATAATCGTTGCCAATAAGTCTTTCCATTTAGCGTTCATGACTCAGTTGCCCCCTCTTTGCAATGACCCGCACTAAGGCGTTGAAGAACAGTGACATCAGTAACAGAATCAGTGCTAGTGACCATAAAGCGTTGTTAGGCAGGGTCCCGTCGATAGTGTCCCCAATTCCCGTCGTCAATTGACTGGTCAACGTTGCAGCTGGTGAAACCAGGTTCTTGGGCATGATGGCCGCGTTACCGATGACCATTTGGACGGCTAGAGCTTCACCAAATGCCCGCGCCATTCCGAAGATAATCGCGGTCAAGATTCCGGGCGTCGCGGCCCGTAAGATGACCCGCGAGACCGTTTGCCACCGCGTCGCCCCTAAGGCCAACGAAGCTTCCTTGTAGAAGCGTGGTACGGCTCGTAAGCTATCGACGGTCATCGTCGTAATCGTCGGTAAGACCATGACGAACAGCACGAAGGTCGCCGAGATAATCCCGAAACCGGAACCACCGACTAGGTGCCGCATAAACGGCACGACTACGGCCAGACCGATGAACCCGTACACCACGGAAGGAATCCCAACTAGCAGTTCAATCACCGGTTGTAAGAACTTCCGCCCGCGTTTCGGGTCAATCTCGGTCATAAAGATGGCCGTCCCAATCGCGAAAGGTGTCGCGACTAATGCAGCGGCAAAAGTCACTGCAAACGATCCGACAATCATGGGTAAAGCCCCGATTTTACCTTGGTCAGGGGCCCAGTTGGTCCCACTTAAGAATTGCCAAACGTTGACGTGGTTCTGCGTAAACGTGGCAATCCCTTTCGACGTGATGAACCATAACATTGACGCCACGACCAAGATAATAATTCCGATACACGTGTAACTAATGCTCCGGCCTAACCAGTCTTCATGGGTTGCCCGGGTCGCGTGATGCAGAGTGTACGCCCAATCCTTCGTCTGGGTATTCTCCTGCTTAAAACTCGAATTTGTTTGCTCCATAAGATAACTCTCCTTTAAAAAAGGTGAAGGTGCGTTTGACGTCTGCACCTTCACCCGACCATTCACCTTAAGCTGGATTATTTAGACGTCACGACGCCCTTAGCATCCTTGGTGACTTGCATGTCATGAATACTAATGTAACCCATGTCTTTGACCAAACTGTTTTGGACGTCCTTCGACGTCATGTAGCTTAAGAACGCTGCCGTGGTTGCGTTAGGCTTGCCCTTAGTGTACATGTGTTCGTAAGACCAGATCTTCCACTTGTTGTTTTCCACGTTGTTGTCGGTTGGGGCAACGTTATTGATGGAAAGTGCCTGAACTTTGTTCGTGTAGTAGGAGAAGGCTAAGTAACTCACAGCCCCTGGCGTCGTTGCGACAATCTTTTGAACGGCACCATTAGAGTCTTGTTCTTGTGACTTAACGGCGGTCTTTCCTTTCAAGACAGCATTTTCAAAGGTTGCCCGGGTCCCAGAGCCCTGTGCCCGGTTAATGATGACGATCTTTTGATCCTTACCACCGACCATCTTCCAGTTCGTAATCTTACCCGTAAAGATCTTCTTCAGTTGTGACATCTTCAAGTTCTTCACACCGGCATCCTTGTTGACGACGGGGCCCATCCCCACAACGGCCACCTTGTGGTCAGTCAACTTGCTAGCGTCAATCCCCTGCTTTTCTTCCGCGAAGATATCAGAGTCCCCGATTGAAACGGCACCGGATTGAACCTGGCTCAAACCAGTTCCGGACCCACCGCCTTGCACCGTCAAGTTAACCTTGCTATGCTTCGATTGAAAGTTAGCGCCGGCCTTGGCTGCTAATGGTTGTAACGCCGTTGACCCTACTGCCGTTACCTTACCAGAAAGTGCTGCACTACTGGACTTACTGCTACTCGTTGAGCTCGTGGCTTTACCACAGCCAACCAACAATAAGCTGATCGTTGCAAATCCCATTGCTAACTTCGTTCCTTTATTCATCCCTGTCACTCCATGTCTATTAGATATAGTCGGTACGTCAACTTTGTAAGTCAGGCAACGAACTCCGTGACGCCTCCCCTTAACTTACAAAACTAATTTTAAGCGACGAATATATAGTAATTGTCGCAATCATGTAAATTTTGAGTAAATGTTGAGCGTTTTACGCAAAATTGCCCGCGAATGCCGGTAAAACAGGGTACCGTGCCATCATTTAGGGGGCGTTCGACCAGGATTTTACCCCGATTACCGCCGGAGTGGTGGAACAATTGCGTCCCCGCGCAAAAATGGCTAAAATTAAGACTAAGAGGTGATTCGAAGTGGCAAAAAAGGATGAAAAACGGGCACGGCACGCTATTATCGTCGACATGAACGATTTCTTGATGGATTACGCTGCTGGTAAATTAGGCCAACAAGCTAACCTCGCCCAACAAGTCGCGGCAGCCGGACAACCTGATTTGACCGGTTTAGATGACTTATTCAAGGATGAGGGGGTCGGCCGGCGTACCAAGTACGAAGAGGTCGCCACGGGATTTTTACGAGATAAAGACAACGTCAACGCCGTCGAAGAATCCAACGACGTAAAGGCCGCCAGCACGGAACTGACGAAAGAAGCAATTGCGTACCTTGGTAGCCATCCCAACGAGTTTAACAAATGGGAAGAAGCTTAACTAAACTAAAAGAGACCCGGAAAACAAAGCTTTCCGGATCTCTTTTAGTTTAGACTACATCGTGGACTCAATGACCTACTGCCAATTCCACAGGTCAGCCTTCATTTTAGTAGCAATAATCTTGGTCAAAAAATCGATAAACTGGTCCGGCATGTATTGAGCGGCTTCAAAACTGGTTGGTTCGCCGTCCACCGTCGTGATCATCGTCCCCTCATGAGTCAGGGTCAACCCATACTTGGGCGCCACCACCGTACAGAGCCGGTCGACTTGCTGTTCGTTCATCACAAAACGCCCCCTGATTTGAGCTTAATCAAAGCGGGTGGGCGCGTCAAGGTCAATAACAATACTTATCTTTAGCGAGTTGCTGGTGAATGGCCGCAGCCAGGCCCCCTTCATCGGGCCCCTCCGCCACGATTTGCATGAATTCACCACCGTGATTGCTAAGTTCCGCAATGCCCGGCTGTTTGCGGGGATCAAGTTCGATATCCCGAATACGAATCATAACATTACCCGTGTACTTTTGACAGACTTTTTGCAAAATGGGGGCTTCGTCTGTCGCTGGAATCGTCGGGTATAATGGGAGTCCAATTGTCTTCATAGTAATCACCTCATCTTTATTGTAAGCGATTTCACAAGTGAAGCCAACCCCCTTTACACGCTCGCGTCAAAATGACGGCGAACGTGCGTTCAAAAAAGTATGGTATGATGGGGCTCAGAAACGGAGAAACGCAACATGCCAATCAAACTTGGGGTGCGCGACTTAGTCGAGTTCACCTTACGAACCGGCGATCTCGGGACCACCACGAACAGTCAGAATACCGCTTTACTCGGTGCCCAGATTCACCGGCGGCTCCAAAAACAGCGCGGCAACGACTATCAAAAAGAATATTATCTGGATCTCCCCCTCACACTGGTCCACCACGACTATCTCCTCCACGGCAGGGCCGACGGGGTCACCCTGCACGACACCACGGCCGAAATCGAAGAAATCAAAACTTCAGACACCCCGTTTGACCAACTGAGTGCCAATACGTTGACGTTGTACTGGGGGCAAATCAAGCTTTACGCGCACCTGCTCTTTTGCCAACTACCCAAGCTCACCGAACTTACCCTGACTTTGACTTACTACCAGACCGACACAGACCAGGTGACTCAGACCACCCAGACCATCGACCCGGAGAGTGCCAAGGCCTTCTTCCAGCAAGTCATCGATGACTACGTGGCCTGGTTGACCCTCAAGGCCGAATTAAGGGCCCGCCGTGACCCCACGATTCAAAGTTTGACCTTTCCATACGGGCAGTACCGTCCGGGCCAACGCGAATTAGCCGTAGCCGTTTACAAAACGATTCTCAGTCACCAACGGCTTTTTGCCGAAGCGCCGACCGGGACGGGCAAGACCATTTCGACCCTGTTTCCCACCATTAAAGCCATCGGCGAAGGCGTCATCCAACGCATCTTTTACCTGACGGCCAAGCAAAGTACCCGACGCGTGGCCGAAGAAGCCCTCGACTTAATGGCGACTAAGGGACTCAAGCTCAAGAGCATCACCCTCACGGCCAAGGCCAAGATTCAATTTCCCGAAGAAGAGAACCTGTTGCCCGAAAACAACCCGTTCATGTTGGGTTACTACGACCGCCTCAAACCGGCGTTACTCGACTTGATTCAACACAACGACCAACTGACTCGGCCCGTCATCGAACGCTATGCGCGCAAACATACGCTCGATCCGTTTGAATTTCAATTGGACGCTAGTCTCCTTTGCGACGTGGTCATCGGGGACTACAACTATCTGTTCGACCCGCAAGTCCACCTTCAGCGGTTCTTCGCCACGGCCGACCCCGAAAACTTCTTTTTGATCGATGAAGCCCATAATTTGGTGGACCGCTCCCGCGATATGTACTCGGCAGCCATCAGCAGTGCGCCACTCGACGCGCTAATCGACAGCAGTCGTGACGCGACTCAGGCCACTCCTAAGCTACGCCGGCGCCTGCAAGATCTCCGGGCCACCTTCGATGACGTCAGCGCGCCGCTGCGGGAAAGTCGCCAGACCGACACCACCTTTCTGACGCCGCCGGAAGCCTTCAACCACGATCTTAGTCGGCTCATCGAAGCCATCCACGATTGGCTGGCTGACCAAGCCCAAACGCCGTTTACCCAGGCGATTTTGGACTTCTACTTTACGGCCATCAGCTACCAACGTATCGGGGAATATTATGACGACACCTACCGGATGCGTTTGACGGTGGACCACACCGGCATCACTTTGAAACAACTCTGCTTGGACCCCAGTGCCTTTTTGGCTGACAGTCTGGCATTGGGCCATGGCGCCGTGCTTTTTTCCGCCACGCTCTCCCCGCTTGATTACTACCAGACCGTCCTAGGGGGCGGCCCCAAGAGCCTAGCTTACCGCCTCGAGTCGCCTTTTGATCCGCACCACCAGGGATTGTTCATTACCAATTACATCCAAACGACTTACAAGCAACGCCAAGCTAACCTGGCCAATATCCTGTTAGCTATCAAAACCATGATCGACAGTCATCAGGGTAACTACCTGATTTTTTTGCCGTCGTACAGTTATCTCCTGACGGTTAAACAAGCCTTTAGCCTGGCCTATCCGCAAGTTGCAACGATCGCCCAGGAAGCGCAGATGACCGAAGCGGCACGGCATGATTTCTTAGCGGCCTTTCAACCGCATCCTAACCAAACCTTAGTTGGCTTTGCGCTCCTGGGAGGCATCTTCGCCGAGGGAATCGACTTGCAAGCTGACCGGCTAAGTGGTGTCGGTATCGTTAGCGTGGGGCTTCCTGGAATCAGCCCCGAAAACGACCTGATTCGCGACTATTTCGACCAGCAAGGGCAACCCGGCTTTGCCTTTGCCTACCAATTGCCTGGGGTGAACAACGTCTTTCAAGCCGCTGGACGCCTGATTCGCGGGGCTAAAGACGTCGGTGTCGTCTTGCTGATGGACCAACGTTTCGCCACCACCCGTTACACGTCACTTTACCCGCAGCATTGGCAACACTACCAGCGCCTGTTTCGTCCCGAACAATTGCAACCGGCACTCCAACAATTTTGGGCCGGCGTGACCAACCCGTTGTCCGGGGAATCCTAAGTACACAAAAATTGCGTCCCCACCCAATCGGTGTGGGTACGCAATTTTTAATTAATTTCACTTTTAATCAATTACTTAAGCGGGTAACACGCTGACGCCTTCGGGAACCATAAAGTCCTTTTGGGCCAAGGTCAGTTTCCCAGTCGCGGCATCGCGCTTAAACAACGAAGCGTTGTCGGAGTTTTGGTGAACTACTAAGACTAAGCTTTCGTCAGCCGTCCAGTTGAAGTCGCGGGGGAAGTCCCCTTCCGTGGCGATGCGTTGAATCTCGGTCAACGTCCCATCGTCGGCCGTCTGCAAGACCGTGATCGAGTTATTGCCCCGGTTGGAAACGTAGACGAAACGACCATCACCACTTAACCGAATGGCGGCTGAACCGTTGTGGGCGGTCCAGTCATCAGGAATCACATGGGTGATCTGCTTAACGGCTAATTGACCCGCCTTTTCGTCGTAGGTCAACGTGGCCACGTTACTGCTCAGTTCGCCCACCAGATAAGCCACGCCCTTGGTAGCATCGAAAACGATGTGCCGCGGACCAAAGCCAGCCGGCAAGTCGAGGTGACTTACAGCTGATAGCTTCCCGGCATCCGAGACATCATAGAGGTAGACCCGGTCCGTCCCCAAGTCACACACAACTAAGCGCTTATCCGGCGTCAAGTCGGCGTAGTGCGGGTGCGGCCCATCGGCCTGCTCTGGCGCAGGACCCACGGGATCCGTATCGGTCACTTCGTCAGCCACGGTCAAAGCCCCATCCTCGGCAATCTTGTAGACCGTCACTTCAGCAGTGTGGTAGTTGGCCGTATAGACCAATTGCCGATCCTCATCGACAGACACGTAAGCCGGTGACGACCCCGGTGTTAAGACTTGTTGAATCGCCCGCGGCTTCTTATCCGTCATGTCATAGATGATCAAACCACCCTGGGTCTGACCATCGCTTTCCTTTTTGTTGATGACGTACAGGCGGTGGGCCTTCGACTTCGCAATGTAAGTTGGGCTGCCGGCAGATGCCAACCATTCGCACTTCGTCATTTCAGCCGCGTCTGAATCGACGCTGACCTGATAAATTCCACGACTAATGCGTTTGGTATAAGTCCCAATGTAAAACTCTTCAGTCATACTGTTACCCCTTTCAACTTATCTGTATCCTCTTTAAGTATAGCACAGCTCCTAAACGAACCTGCTAGAGGGGCCCTTTTCGTCGCCAAAGTCCTGACTGGTACTTCCTGCATAGAACCGGTAAAATAGACTTAACTTACTGGTTGACCGGGGCAATCTCCTCGATAGCTTACCAGTCTTATCGCAGAAAGGACTCCTGTACTATGTCTAGTTTTGAAGGCTACCATCCCTTAATGACGCCCACGTTTCGGTTTGATTGGCTGACTCAATTTCGTCTGAAACACGTGGCGACCTTGACCCATCAAGGCTTAGCCGAAACTGCCGATTGGTTGAATACCGTCATGCGCCAAACCATGAGCCGTCAGGCCTTGACCTGGGGCATCGAGCGCCGCGCTACCCGCAAACTGGTGGGCTGGGGCGGCTTTCAAGCTATCGATTTACCCGGCCACCGCGGCGACGTTTATCTGACCGCCCCTCAGTTACCCAGCAGTGAACAACAAGAAATCTTGACCCGGTTGGTGAAATTCGCCCAATCCGAATTGGAATTCACCACCTTAACGTTGCTCGACGATCACGACCTCGATACCACGGTCTTGACGACGTTAGGCTTCACCCCTCGTCAGAACCACCAGTGGCGCTTAAAACTTTAATTCTATGACGACCTAAAAAGAGCTCATCAGCCAGTTGAACACTGGTTGATGAGCTCTTTAGTTTGGTTTCAAAGTGAATTAAGTTAGTTTGCTGATTTAACTTTCCTGATGAAACTTACGAGACCCGTTCATTTAAGTCGACCGCTAAGTCCATGGAATCACTCCGGTAAGCATCGTGTAACCCCAATGCGTAACAAACCAAACTTCCGGCGGCAACCGCCACGAAATCCAGTGGATAAGGGATCCAACCCAAACCACTAAATTCATGACTTCCCATGAGAGACATTAGGGTCAGCCAAATCATTTCGAATAACAGCCAACGGCTTCCCCGGAGACTGTTACGAATCTTCCGCCACCCCGCAGGCTCACGGACTTCATAGTAAACGTAGAAGACCAAGCCCAGGGCAATGACCCCGAAGACCTCTACGGTCGTCGGCCATTTGGCCCAGTAAATTGCCAGACTAGCCAACGCGTAGGATAACGGCGCCCACAATTTGGCGTGTGGCATCCGGTAAGGCCGAACGAAATCCGGTGCCTGATGCCGCAAACTAATGACCGTGATAGGACCAGTCAGATATGCAATCAACGTTGCCGTTGAAATGACATCGGACAACGCACTCCAGTTCCGGAAACAAGCTACCAATAAGACCCCGAGGACCATATCAGCCACCATGGCCCGCCGAGGAGTCTGGTACATCCGGTTGAATTCACCCAACCGGGTCGGCATATGCTTGTCGGCCCCCATTGCGGCTAAGGCCCGACTGGCCGTGGCAACGAATGAGACCCCGGTCCCGAATGGCGACACGAACGCATCCAAGTAGAGCAACGTGGATAGCCACCCCAGGTTCAGCAAAATCGCGATATCCGCGAACGGTGACTGGAAGTTAACCCCAGACCAGCCGTGAATCAATGAGTGCGCTGGAACGGTCCCGATAAAGACGATTTGGAGCAACGTGTAAATGACCGTACTAATAGCAAAAGCAATGATAATTCCCCAGAAAATATTCTTTTCGGGGTGGTCAATTTCGTTCCCCATGTTAATGGTCGTCTGGAACGCGTTGTACGAGAAGATAATCCCGGCAGCGGTCGTGGCCGCGAAGATTGGCGCGGTCCCACTCGGCATGAAGCATCCCTGAGCCATAAAGTTCGACGAATCAAAACCGGTCAAAAACAGAACGATGATCGTCAACGTCGGAATCCCTAATTTGAAAATCGAAATAAAACTCGTGAACCGGGTCATCAACTTAACCGACCAGAAGTTCAGTAGCGTAAACGCCAAAATAAACAAGAACACGATAAATAATCCCAAGTTCGTGATATTGCCACCACTTAGGAAGCCCCGGGTCCAGTTGGCCCAGGACCATGGCCACGAGCTCATGTATTGAACCGCGGCAACAGCTTCAATGGGAATGATCGTTAACAGTGACAACCAGTTCGCCCAAGCCGCCACGAACCCTAACAGGGGCCCGTGGGAAAAGGCAGCGTACTGGCTCATCCCCCCACTGGACGGAAACATGGTTCCTAATTCAATGTAGTTCAAAGCAATCAAGCCAATCACAACGGCCCCGATCACCCAAGATAGAACCGCAGCTGGCCCGGCAATTTGGGCGGCCATTCCGGCACCAAACAGCCAACCAGAGCCAATAATGGCACTAAGTGTTAGCATGACTAATGAAAATAGACTCATTTTACGTTGTTTCAAGCCAAAATTCCTCACCTTCGTCAGATTAGTGCCATTTTACTCCTGTCAGCGAGTAATGCAATGATAAGGCCCTCATAATCCTCTCAGAAGAGCTGGCCAACGTAGTAGTGAATGAACATGGTGATGATGCCGACGACGATGTTGCGGATGATGGCCGTTTTGACCAGACCATGCCCTAATTTTGCACTCAAATAACCGGTCAATGCAACCGATAGAATCACCGCAGTGATGGTCCCCGGCCATTGCCAAGCCACCGGCAAAAACGTCATGGCAACCAATGGGAAGACCCCACCGGCCGAAGCAGAAAATAAGGACGAAAATGCAGCGTTCCATGGGTTCATATAGTGCCCTAATTTAATGTCATAACGAATTCCCACTAAAGTTTCCAGCGCATTTTTACTCATCAGATCTTTAGCGATTGCTAATGCGGTCGCGGACGAGACGCCGCGTTGCTCGTAGAATTTCTGCACTAGCGCTTGTTCACCGGCATAGTCTTTTTTTAATAATTTCGCTTCTTCGGCCACGGCCGCCTGCTCCGTGTCCTTTTGGGTGCTCACGGACGCGTACTCCCCCGACGCCATCGAGAAAGCGCAGGCAATCAAATCCGACAGTCCCGCGATAAAGATGGTGAACTGATTGGTCGTGGCAGCTGCCACACTGAACAGGACCCCGACGACGGTCAGGATTCCGTCATTGGACCCCAGGACACCAGCCCGTAAGGTATTCAGTTTTTCTTCCATCGTCTGGTGTTCTTTTTGTTTTTTTACTTGCACTGAATCATTTGCTACCATTATTTAACGCCCCTTTTATGCAAATAAGTGACCGATACCGTAAGTCACTAACATGGTCAAGACTCCGGCGACCACGTTACGAATCGTACCGTTGCGGCGATTGGCGTTGCCAAGCACCGCCGCTAAGTACCCGGTGATCGACAACGCGATGATCACCGCGATGAACGTACCGATAATCCGGAGATTCTTGGGCAATAACCCGATGGAAACCAGCGGCAAGATTGACCCAGTTGGAAACGAGATCATTGAAGCGATGGCCGCGGAAAATGGATTGGTGTACTCCCCGACATTGAACCCGAAGCGTTCCCGCACCGTAGTCTTCAACGGGTCTTTTGTCATCATCTCGTGGGTCGCTTGTTCCGCTAGTTCGGGCTTAATGCCACTCGCCACGTACTTGTTCTTAACGAACGCGAACTCATCGGTGTACTGGTCATCCAGCGCCACCGTCTGCGTTTCGATGGCTTTACGTTGGGCGTCCTTTTGCGTATTCACCGACACGTATTCCCCCATGGCCATCGAGACGGTCCCGGCAATCATACCGGCAATCCCGGAAATGAAAATGGCAAAGCTACTAGTTGCCGCTCCAGCCACCCCCAAGACAATCCCGGCGACGGATAAAATGCCATCATTAGCCCCCATGACACTAGCCCGTAAGACGTTGACCCGTTGGGCTAACGTAGCTGGCTTCTTCTTTCCTTTCATTACTGCCTACCCCCTACAATTCTTTTAGACACAGTACTTTCATCATAACACGAGTCCAATTTAAAAGTTTGGTGTCCTTAAAATTTTATTTATATTAGAATTATTATTACCTAGCAACGGTTCTATTTTACCATGAATTCCCTGAAAGTAAATCGCTCCCGCTCAAGAATTTAAATTAAGTACGAATTATTCTAAATTGAGCAGAAGACTGGAAGTCTTGCTAAAATGTGGTTTAATAGAGTCAGACAAGACTAATTATAAGGAGGAAATCACAATGGCCCAACCCAATGAATTGCTCGCTCAGGCGTTAAAAACCTTGAAGGAGCACCATATTCGGGTCACCCCGCAACGTCGTACCATCTTGACGTATCTGGTGACCCACCACAATCACCCCGCAGTCGACACGATTTACACGGCTTTGACCGCTGAACAACCGAACCTCAGCATGGCCACCATCTACAACACCTTAAACCTCTTGGTCGATCTGGGAATTGTGATTGAGCTGCCAAACGATGCCGGCGGGGTGCGCTACGATTTTTACGGCCAACCCCACTATCATGTTATCTGCGAAAATTGTGGCAAAATCACCGACGTCTTCACCTCGGACTTTGGTCAATTGGAACAGCAACTCAACCGCGAAGCCAGTGAAAAGACCGGTTACCTGGTCACCAGCAACCACGTGGAAGTCTACGGTTTATGCCCTGAATGTCAACAGAAGTTGCATATCGATCCCACTCGTCAGGAGTGGACGCAAGGTGACCGTTTAAAGATGGTCGACCCCCAATAAAACCGCAACTTAGGAATTATTACATTTAGGTTACAGTCGTCGTGGAGTTTTAATCTATTTGCAAACACCCAAAACAAAGCCCGTTATTAGTGATATTAACCATGTAATATTGGCGTCAATCCCCGTCATAGCAGTTGTCGTAGACTCCTTTTCCGGATATAGTAAGGGATGAAGTGTAAAATGACGACGCAATTGTACGGACAATTGCCAACAATAGGTTACAGATTTGAGGGATGATTCGGGTGAAAATGCATACAGCGCTTTTGACTGTCCTGGCGACGGTCGGTCTAGCCGGTGTCTTCGGTGGGACGACTACGACGGCCAACGCTAGTTCAAAAGTTAACAACTATATTAACAGTAAAAATTACAAGCCAGCCAAGGTCACAAAATCCATCTGGAGTGGCTTTCCAAAGTACAAATACCGACATGGTAAGGGGGAAACCAGAAGGCGTCGTGGTCCACGAAACGGCCAACCCGTCCTCAACTATCTACAACGAAATTTCTTATATGAAGCGTAACTATAATAATGCCTTTGTGCACAGTTTCGTGGACGCTTCGCACATCATCAACATCGCCAACACTAACTACCTCGCCTGGGGCGTTGGCTATCCGGGGAACGCGCGGTTCATTCAATTCGAACAGATTGAAGTCCACAGTAAATCCGCCTTCGCTCGTGAGGTCAACAACGCTGCTTGGTACACTGCCTCGTTATTGAAGCAGTATAACTTGAAGCCCAACGACGCCGCTTACGATGGTAAGGGAACGGTTTGGTCTCATAAATCCGTGGCTAAGCACCTCGGGGGCTCGAGCCATACCGATCCGGACGGCTACTACGCTAGCGCCGGTAAGAAGTATTTCGGCCAAAAGTACACCATGGCCGCCTTTTACCAGTTGACCAAGAAGTACTACAAGTCCTTGACCACTAAGAGCCACGTTAAATTGACCACGGCAACTTATAAGTCCGTCGACAAGCAGGCCAAACTCAGCAGCAAGTACTCGAAGTACTACCTGTACAACCACGTTAAGGGCGCCAACAAAAACGCCAAGCGCCTCAAGTGGTCGAAGATCTCGCCTAAAGTGGGCAAGACCTACTATATCGACATGACGGCCAAGAAGAAGTCGACTAAGACTACCTGGTACCGGATCAAGCCTTCCAAGAACAGTAGCAAACGTTACTGGGTCTACTCGAAGGTCCTGACGGGTATCAAGAACGTGCCGACCGAAACGGTTAGTGCCACTAACGCGGCCATTACGCCTTCCGCCGACAGTAGCAGTACTGCAAGCAGTAGCGCTTCGACCAGCAGTAGTAGTGCTAGCAACTAAACTCGAATTCAACTCAGGACCCCGGATTTTTCCGGGGTCCTTTTTCTATCCCCCAAAGGCTACCATCAGGCTAGCAATCGATGCCTCACCAACCGAGTTATCGATAGTCGTAATATTTTAGCTGTCGAATTATCGGGACCAGCATACCACACCCATCTGCCAGACAGTATGCCCACCCCCGCCAGAATGGGGCACTTCGCGATGGTGACTGCTGGTAATCATCCCCTAAAGCGACGCAAAACGGGCGCGAAGGCTTGTCTTCGCGCCCGTCCCTTTAATTTTATGAGTGAGTTAACTTTCCGTCGAATCTTGCGGCCGTTTCCGCCGTAATGCGATGGCCCGGGTCATCACCCAAGTGGTGATGGGCACCGTCAGTAAGACACTGAACATCGCAAAGAGAACCATCAAGACCTCCGCAACAAAAATCTTATCGTTCAAGATTTCGCCGAAGGAATAGTTCACGCCGGTAAACCAGATAAACAACGCCAAAAAGCCCCCAAAGAATCCGAAAAACAAGGTGTTGAAGGTGGTCCCAATAATCTGCTTGCCCACCGTGATGCCATCGCCAAACAGGGCCTTCATAGTCACCTGCGGGTGTTGTTCGAGGATTTCACTCAACCCCGCAGAAATCGCCATCGCGGCCTCCGCAATCGCCCCCAGCGTACTGAGAATCGCCGTGGCCATAGTAACTTGAACGAAGCTGATGCCGACCAGTACCGAAAGGCCTTCCAGATCTTCACTGTCTTCGGGTCCAAAGCCCTGGACCAGCGCCCAGTGTTCGACCGGAACAATCAGCAAGACCAGCACGACTAAGACGCCGACTGACGCCAGAAAGGCAACCGTACTGGACAAGTCGTCACCACTACTCATGAAGATGGTCAACGCGAGAACTAGAACTCCCACGACCAGCGTCACGATCAACGGTGAGAAGTGAAAGGCCACCAGCACGATGGCTAAGAAAAGCAAGCCGAAGTTGAGAATCAAGGCAAAAAACGCCTGGGCTCCCGCCTTGCCCCCCACTAAAATCATCAGGAGCAATAAGAGCAATCCTAAGACCGTAATCGTACTCATGCGTGCACCTCCTCTTGCGGCAGCCAACGACTAGCCAAGTAACTGGCCAGTGGCACTGCCAACACGATGCCAATCCCACTGATCAGGCTTTGAACAACTCCCATCGACATGTTCATCGAGAAGGTGTAGCCCCAGCTATTGCCATTTTTGAGGTATAGCAACGCCATGGGAAAAGTATCAGCCACAAAAATAAAGAACAAGACATTGATGAGCGGCCCCATGATGGTGCTTCCAATCTGACGGCCGGAAAGAAAAATCTGGCGAGGCGTCAACTGCGGCCGTTCACGTTTCAACGCGTAGAGCGATGAGATGATGTCGGTCGATTCGTCCATCACCGCCCCCAAAGACCCTAGCAGCGTCTCCGCGATAAACAAGGGGCGTGGTAACTGCGTGACGTACTGCATCGATTCGTAATACATCCCCTTTTCGTGGGTCAGGTGAAAGACCACCAACGCCACGAGAATCGAGCACAGGGTCCCACCTAACGTCGTCATTAACGTGATGACCATCTGGCGGGTCCACCCCAAAACCAGCCACAGTGTTACGGCCGCAAACGCCACGGCCAAACTTCCGAAAATCCAGAGGACTTGGGCGCCCTGCGTCGACCCATTCAACAGAATGGCTAAGAAAAACAGCACGCCATTGGCCGCCACACTCAAGAAGGCCATCAAGCCACTCGTCTGCATTATCAGCAACAGTAAGCCGACCACTAGCCACAGCATGAAGACTAGTGGTGTGTCTCGTTTCTTATCCTTGACCATGGCGTGGAGCTGCTGGCCACTTCTGTGCACCACCACGAAGAGTTGACTCCCCACATGGTAGCGTTGATCCATAGCTCCCGAAGTCGAATACGTATTCGTCAACGTCACCCGTTGCCCGCGGCGTTTAGTATTCAACAAGTGCCCCGTCAGTTTTTGTTTGGTCTGATGGTCAACGTTTTGAAAATCGTCCGTTTCCTTAGTGGTCTGTTGTTTTTGCACGGCCGTAACTTGCAAAATGGGATCCTGGTAGAGCCGCGCATCGTGTGCGGTCCCCCAAACCAAAAGGCCGCCAATGAAAAGAACCAGTAACCAGGCCCACCAGGTCACCCGATGTTTTTTATTGAATCCTTGCAACCTTGTCCCCTCCAAAAAAGACTATCCGTCCCGTTATTAGTCCGTTAATTTACTGCACATACGTCCAATATACCACTTTACTTTGACAGCACGGCAACTCCTGGTAAAACTTAACCAAATCGAAGTGGCCCCCCTCAATTATGGGAAAGCCTTGCAATTTCAAGCGGAATCCAGTAGAATAGTAGCCGATTGTTATTTTAATTAAGCGAGGGTTTATACCATGAGAAAAGCACATCCAAATGGCGTACAAGGCCGGCGGAAGGTTAACCGTAAAAAGGACCGGAAGCGGCAAGGCGAAATTTCTGACCTCCAACGTTGGTTGAAGGGCGAAATCAAAACCAAGTAATCGCCAATGACCAAAAAGAGCCGGGACGGTTGTCCCGGCTCTTTTTCTATCCTTTAATTTCGTCAAGTTAATCGACGACTAACACGCTGGTCTTGGCGTTACGGACCACGTAAGCAGTAGTCGACCCCATGATGGCCCGACCTAACCCGTGGACCCCTGAGCGGCCAATGACCGTCAGACTGG
The DNA here is from genome assembly GCF_014069315.1 of Levilactobacillus suantsaii. Lineage (NCBI taxonomy): Bacteria > Bacillati > Bacillota > Bacilli > Lactobacillales > Lactobacillaceae > Levilactobacillus > Levilactobacillus suantsaii. The sequence goes on from NZ_CP059603.1 coordinate 81,557, forward strand.
TGTTTAAATCCTTAGGCAGAGTCGTGGCGATGGTTGGTTTTGGCAACCCCACTTTGAAACTGGTCTCGACCGGAACGCCGGCGTCTTCGACTTCCTGGACCGCACTATCCAGGAACTTCGTCGCTGCGTCCTTAAAGTGCGTGACGATTTCACTACCAAATTCCGCCCCGTAATGGGCGTAAGTCTGGTCACTGGCGACGGAAACGATGAACAGTTTCGAGCCGAGTTTCTGGGCTAATTTAATGGCCTCCACCAGTGCAGCGTGGGCGTTTTTACTTCCATCCATCGGGACCAAAATCCGATCATACATGCTATCCCGTCCTTTCCATAATCCGGTGTCGGTGACATCGCTTTCAACACCTTTATCATACCAATAAACGTTAAATTATGGAAGTAACCATCTGACTTTTCCCCCGCTCAAGTCCCCTGGTTCTTGGTGGCCCTAACCTTTTTAGTCCCCGGAACGGCGCGACTTGTGGTAAGATGTAGCAAGACTTTACACGATAAGGATGGCGTTATTCTCCATGAAAAAACTACTCACGGGTGCCCTTGGACTCCTAGCCCTAGTCCTCGCGGGGTGCTCTAATTCACTCACCACTAGCAAAACAACGTATCACCCCACGGCCCTCACCGCCGTGGTCAAAGGCACGGCCAAGGGTGACCAGGTGACCTACCAAGTTAAGGGACACGCAAAACAAACCGCCCCCATCAAGGCCGGCAGTTACTTTTTCCAGGTTCCCGCGGCGACAAGTGACCAGGACGTTAAGGTCTCCAGTGGTAGCGCCCACAAGACCATTACGGTCAAGGGAACTCAGGCTTTAGGCACCTACCACAAACTCGCGACCCAATATAACCAACTCGTCATTGCCAGTCACCTGCCGACCAAGGTTCAAAAACAACTCCAAACGGCCAAAAAGAACCAGGCCAAGACCAAGCGTCAACTAGAAAAATTAGCTCAAAGCAACCCCACTGCCGCCGCAGCTGCCGCTAAAAAACAACAGGCTGCAGCTAAAAAGCTCAAGCAACAAACGGCCAAAGAAAAACAGGCCGCCAAAGACGAGTTGCTGCCGACAACGGCCAAGGATGGGATTCATAACCTGGTCAAGACAAACGGCGTCACATTACGCGCCAACGTCCAACAGGGTAAGCTGATGGGCATCGCGCAGATCACGTCCACTAAAAAGGTGAAGACCAAGGTGGGGCAACGTCAATTTGGGACCACCTTTGCCTTGCTGGGTACGACCTTAAAAGCCCACCCCAAGACCGTGATGAAGAAGTTCAAACAGGTCTTAAAGGACGCCAAAGCCAACAGTAGCTCAACTAAGACCAAAACCATTCGGTCTAACGGCATCCGCTTCAACACCGGTTTTTCGACCGATAATCTTTACATCTACATGACCAAATAGGCTCTCAATTACTCACCATCTGAACGTCTCCGGTAATCTGTCGGGGACGTTTTTTTCATGCCACCAGTCAACGGCCCCATCATCGGTCTGCTCTCAAAACGATTCGGCAAACTAATCCCGTCCCCACACGGTCTTTCCAAGACCAATTAGATAAAAAGCTGAGCTTTCTTAACCCACCGCAATAAAGTGTAATCATTTTCATCCCCGTCGATAGTGCCGCATAATGACCGTAAGCTGTGCTAGTGACGACGAGGCATCATGTCGTTTCGGAGTCACCTAAACCGGCCAAAACATTTTTCTACTAGGGGGAGTCAGTATGCAAAGCGAGGAGAGAGTATTTGAGACATTCTTACGACAGTATCGAGAAATCTTCTGCGTCTTGATCAACGCTGCCGAACAGATTACGGGGCAATACTCACTGAGTTTCGAACAATATCTACTGTTAAAACAGATTCATGAACAGCGTAACATCACCTTGAGTGAACTGGCGGACGATACACGAACCACCCGTTCAGCGGCCGCCCGGAAACTGCGGGCCCTCTTACTCGATGGTTACGTGGAACAAGAAGCTAAGATGGACGACCGGCGTGTGAAGTACCTGCGGTTGACCCCAAAGGGCACCCGGGTCGAAGACGATATCCACCAAGTCTTTTTGCAAAGCGCCCATACTTGGAACGAACTACCTTCCGATTTGGATCCGGAAGCTATCACCGATTTCTTCACTCACTACCAAGCCAACGTCGCACTTTGGAACCGGAACCGGCCAAAGTTCCACCGGCCAGTGGTTCGGGTGCGCCATCAAGCCGAGGAGTAATCACGCTTGGCGGCTAAAAGGTGGGAGACCAAGAAGAGCCGGGCTTTAGTCCGCCAGCCACCTTGGTCCCCCACCTTTTTCGTGCTCACCGGCCAACCGAACTCCCCCTATTATGAGATTTTGATGATAAAACAGTTCCCTTTCCAGCCTAAGTGGGTTACCCTATGATTAATGATATTATTTTTTAAGGAGGACTTTCGTATGCACAACACTCATTTTGCTGCCGGCAATCCCGGTAGTGCCACGACTTTTCCCATTGACGAATCGCAATTGAACCAGGACCTCTACGACGCCGTCAACGGGCAATGGGCCAAGCAAGCCACCATCCCCGCCGACCACTCTTCGACTGGGGGCTTCATGGATCTGGTCGACAACATCGAACACACCTTGATGACCGATTTCGATGACCTCTTGGCTGGCAAATTGACACCAGCCAATTCAGAAATGGCCGAATTCAAGAAGTTTTACGCGTTAGCCTTGGACACGGCCGCCCGCGATAAAGCGCAAGCTACACCCTTAAAGCCGTTTTTGGCCTCAATCGAAGCCCTTCACAGCTTCGCTGATTTAAACGCCAAGCTGCCTAAGTTCTATCGACAAGGTATCCCAACACCAGTCACGTTGGTGGTCGAACCGGACATGAAAGATACCAGCAACTACGCGCTGTACGTCGACGCACCGAACTTGATTTTGCCCGATAAGACCTACTACGCTAAGGACAATCCGGCAGCCAAGCAATTATTGCCGATTTACACGCAGATGGCGACGAAGCTCCTGACCATGGTGGGGTACTCGGCTGACGACGCCCAACGCTTAGTTGACCAGACCAAGCAATTCGATGCCTTGATTGCACCACACGTGAAGTCGTCCGAGGAAGCAGCCGACTACGTCAAGGATTACAACCCCTTCCCGTTAGCGACCGTAGCGGCTAAGACCGATGCCCTTGATTTGACGGCTACCATCACCGAACTCTTACATGACACCCCCGACCAGGTCATCTTGCCGCAACCGACCTACTTTGACGCTTTAAGCGACTTGTTGACGCCAGCCAACTTCACGTTAGTTAAGAGCTGGATGCTGGTTAAGACCGTGCTATTTGCCAGTGCCACGCTAAGTGAGGACTTCCGTCAAGTCGGCGGGACTTATAGCCGGGCCTTGTCCGGACAAAAGCAAGCCCGTTCGCCGAAGAAGGCGGCCTACTACTTAGCTAGTGGCTACTTCAGTCAAGTCGTCGGCGACTATTACGGTCGCAAGTACTTCGGTGAAACTGCTAAGGCTGACGTCCGTAAGATGGTGGTCAAGATGGCTGGGGTCTACCAAAACCGCTTGAAGACCAACGACTGGTTGAGCAGTGCGACCCGGCAAAAGGCCATCGTCAAACTCCAAAAACTGACTATCAAGGTTGGCTATCCGGATAAGATCGACCCGCTCTTCGCTAAGTTCAAAGTCGATACCACTAAGACACTCTTCGAAAACGCACAGGCTTTCGACGAAATCGCGCTTGAAGAACACTTCGGTCACTGGGGTCACCCCGTCGACCGTGACAAGTGGGACATGAGTGCCAACACGGTCAACGCCTACTATTCTCCTTCGAACAACGAAATCGTCTTCCCCGCAGCTATCCTGCAAAAGCCGTTCTACAGTCTCGAACAATCCAGTAGCACCAATTATGGCGGCATCGGGGCGGTCATGGCTCACGAGATCTCCCACGCCTTCGATAACAACGGATCACAGTTCGACGAGTTTGGGAACCTGAACAACTGGTGGACCGCCGATGATTTGGCCCACTTCAAGGACCTCTCGCAGGCCATGATCAAGGAATTCGACGGTATCGAATTTGCGGGTCAAAAGGTCAACGGGAAGCTGACCGTCTCCGAAAATATCGCCGACGCTGGAGGCCTGAGCTGTGCCCTAGAAGCTGCCAAATCAGCGGACGACGTCGACTTACGGGCCTTCTTTATCAACTGGGCCAATGTTTGGCGGATGAAGGCAACGACCGAATACATGCAGCTGCTGTTGTCGATCGACGTCCACGCCCCAGCAAAACTACGGGCCGACGTCCAGGTCAAGAACCTCGATGACTTCTACACCACCTTCAACGTCCAACCAGGTGATGGGATGTACTTGAAGCCGGCCGACCGGGTCAAAATTTGGTAAGCCATTCCAAAAAAAGCTTAGCACCATTAAAATAGACGTTTCAGACAAGCCTCAATCGAGACTGTCCGAAACGCCTATTTTTAATTGTTAGCCTTAATCTGAACGGGTACTTTCCCGCAAAACCAACCGTGTTCCCACGGTCACCCGCTGGGGCGTGTGTCGTCCCGTCCGGATTCGATTTTCAATCATATCCACGGCGGTGGTCCCCATCAGTTCGGTATTGACGTGCACGCTGCTTAATTCGGGGAAAACGTAACGGGCAATCGTGGTATCGTTAAACCCAATCACGCTGACCCGTTGCGGGACCGCGACTTGCGCTTCACGCAAGGCTTTCAAGGCCCCCGCTGCCATCGGATCATTCGTCACAAAGAACGCCGGTGGTAACTGGTCACCTAACATCACAATCGCTCGTTTCATCTGCTGATACCCCGAATCGTTGGTGTAATTGCCTGCAAAGACCAAGTGGTCGTCATAGGTCCCTTGCGCCTGTAGCAAGCGTTTAAAGACCTGATATCGTGGGTCGATTAATCGACATTGATGGTCAGTTGACCATTCCGTGCCGTGCAGCAAGCCGATTCGGGTCTGCCCGTGCTGGGTAAAGTGGTCGACCACCTGTTGGACAGCAATATCAAAATCAGTGACTACGCTGTCGTACCCCCGCTCTAGCTGATCCTGGTCCACGAAGACCAGGTTGGGCGTCAAGCTGGCGAGCGCGGTGACCTGTTGCGGACTAAACTTCCCGATTGCGATGATGCCATCGACGTCCGTATCAATCTTGGTCAAATCATTTTTGAACGTCCGCATCGTGAGCAAATGCCGCTGTTCACTACGCTTTTCTAACCCGAGACGAATCGACATATAATACAGGTCATCAAGTTCCTTAGCCTTAGAGTACCATTGAACGACGGCAATTTTTAGTGGCTTACCCGTTACGGCCGTTCGCCGCTTCAACTTCGCGTAATTGAGGTTCTCCGCGACTTCGAAAATTTGCTTTCTGGTCTGGTCACTGACGGATAACGTCCGGTCGTAATTTAAGACCCGCGAAACCGTCGCCAGTGAGACCCCGACCGTCTGGGCAATATCCTTTAACGTTGCTGCCATCGTTCTCGCCTCCCTTATGCCGGATTAATAGCTTATAGTTGGGCCAAGAATCGGTCCAACGCCGCTTGGCCGGTCGCGTTTCGTTTGAAGACCCCGGCATCAGCCAGGACCCGCGCGAACGTCTTACCAATTTCTTGGTGGACGATTTGTTGCACGTTGGCGGTCGTTACGTCGTTATCTTGCTTAATCGTGTCGGCCCAAGCCCGATGCATGTCGGCAATCTGGTTTGGTTGCCCAACCAAGTACTTCTGCACTTCAGCCATCTCGGTCTTCAACCGGGCCGGTAAAATAGCTCGGCCCATGACCTCGATCAGACCAATGTTTTCTTTCTTGATATGTTGTACGTCCTGATGCGGGTGGAAGATGCCATCCGGATACTTCGCGGACGTTTGGTTGTCCCGTAAGACCAGGTCCAACACGTAGTCGTCACCATCCCGGTACGCAATTGGCGTGACCGTGTGATGCCGCGTGTCATCGGTGTAGGCCCGCACATCCACGCTTTCATCGGAATAGATTTTCCAACTCGCCATGATTTTGACCGCCGCCGTCACTAGCTCTTCAGGATGGGCCCCGCGTAATCGTAAATCGGTCATTGGCCACTGAACAACGCCGGCCGTAACGCCGGGAACGTCCAAATCAAATTCACGGTCTAACGGCGCCTTCATCATCGGGAAGGTGTGTTTGCCCCCCTGATAATGGTCGTGACTGAGCATCGAACCGCCTACGATGGGCAAATCAGCATTACTACCGACAAAGTAAGTCGGGAACTGCCGCACAATCTCCAATAGGTTCGTGATGGCGTGCTGGTCGACCTTCATCGGCCGGTGAATCTGGGACAAGAAGATGGCGTGTTCGGAGAAGTAGGCGTACGGCGAATACTGGAAGCCCCAGATTTCACCACCGAGCATCAACCGCACAATGCGGTGATTGCTGCGGGCGGGATAACCCAAGCGGCCCAGGTACCCTTCGTTGGTCATGCACAATTGATCGAGCGGATAACCCGTTTTCGGTTGGTTCCGGGCGGCCGCAATGGCCTTCGGGTCCTTTTCGGGCTTCGACAGGTTAATGGTGATTTCCAACGGGCCCGCCGCCGTGTCGGCATCGAAGACCACGTTGCGCGCAATGTTGCGCGTCTTGATATAGTCGTTAGCCTTGCTCAACTGGTAGAACCAGTCGGTCGCCTTAGTCGGACTTTCCTGATACCGGTCCCAGAAACCGCGATTCAATGCGGATGGCAATGGTGTCATCAAATCCATCAACTGGGCCTCTAAGATTTCACGCTCACTTGGCGTGTCGTTAATCTTACCATGCTCAACGGCCGTGTTGATTAGAGCCGTGACCAAATCAATGGGATTGGCCGCCACCGCAGCCTGCGTCTCACCGTCGCCAATCAACGCGTAGATCCGGTTTTCAACGTATTGGCGGTCTAAGGCCGTGTACGGTGATGGTGACGCCACGATAGCGTCTAAGAATAGTTGTAAGGTGGTTTGAGCCATTACGCGTTCGCCCCCCGGTCAGCGTAACCTTCGGGATGGGATTGTTTCCAGTTCCAAGCAGTCCGGATAATGTCTTCGACGTTGTCGTATTGCGGTTGCCAGTTCAAGACTTTGCGAGCCTTATCGCTGGCCGCAATCAAGGTGCTAGGGTCGCCTGCCCGCCGCGGTGCCATCTTGGCGGGAATCTCCTTGCCGGTGACCTTCCGGGCCGCTTCCAACATCTCTTTGTTGGAAAAGCCGGTCGAAGACCCCAGGTTAAAGGCATCGCTGTCGTGTCCCGCCTTTAGGTATTCGAGCGCTAAGATGTGGGCGTCGGCCAAGTCGACCACCTGCACGTAGTCGCGTACGTTGGTGCCATCCTTAGTCGGGTAATCATCCCCGAAAATCGACAGCTCTTTGCGTTCGCCGGCCGCAACTTGGAGAATGATGGGGACTAAGTGAGTTTCCGGATGGTGATCTTCCCCGATACTACCATCGGGCTTCGCGCCCGCGACGTTGAAGTACCGTAAGGCCACGAACTTGATGCCGTACGCTTTGTCGGACCACCGCATGATCTTTTCCATCATCAGCTTACTTTCTCCGTAAGGATTGGTGGGAATCTGGGGGTCGGTTTCCTTAATCGGAATTTGCTTGGGTTCACCATACGTGGCGGCCGTTGAGGAGAAGACGATGCGCTTGACGTGATGCTTGTTCATGACTTCCAACAGTGAGACCATGCCAGCCGTATTGTTGTCAAAGTACTTCAACGGCTTTTCCATCGACTCAGGTACGATAGAAAAGGCCGCGAAGTGCATGACCCCTTCGATATCTTCCTGGTCGAAAACGTTGTTCAAAAAGTCCTGGTCGCGAACATCGCCCTGATAAAAGCGGGCCTTGGGATTCACGGCGGCGCGGTGCCCCGTGATCAAGTTATCCACGACGGCCACGTCATACCCCTTTTCAATCAACCGATCAACCGCGTGGGAGCCGATATAACCGGCACCACCTAAAACTAAAACTGTCATTGCGTAATTCCTCCTCAATCTATCTTGTGCGTTCAACTCGTTAAACCTTATTTAGTCAATTCGTGAGTCCCGTCGGCTAAGTGCGCGATGTAGAATTCGGCCGGGTGACCAATCTTTTGGTTGTAAGTGTCCCCTACAGCCTGTTCGAAATCCTGCACGTTGCTTTCCTTCACAATGGCAATCGCACAGCCACCGAAACCGGCCCCGGTCATCCGGGCACCTAAGACGCCTGGTTGGGCCCAAGCCGTTTCGACTAACGTGTCAAGTTCTTTCCCGGTCACGGCAAAGTCGTAATGTAATGACACGTGGGACGCGTTGACTAACTTTCCAAACGTGGTCAACTCATTTTTTTGCAACGCATCGAAGGCCCGTAACGTCCGTTGGTTCTCGACGACCGCGTGCCGCGCCCGCTTGATTAACACGTCATCGTTAATCAGATAACTGTTTTCGTCAAATTGGTCATTGTTTAAATCACCTAAAGTTTGAATATCGAGCTTCGTTTGCAGGCGCTTCAAGGCTTCTTCACATTGAGACCGCCGTTCGTTGTACTTCGAATCGGTCAGTTCCCGGCGCTTCTTGGTGTTCATGATAACCACCACGTACCCGTCCATCTTGACCGGAGCGTATTGGTACTTCAACGTGTTGGTGTCCAGTAGGATGGCTTGGTCCTTTTTCCCCATGAAGATGGCGAATTGATCCATGATCCCGGTGTTCAAGCCCAAGTAGTCATTTTCGACTTGTTGCCCGGCCTTGACCAAATCTACCCGGGAGATCTGCTGGTCGTAAGCGTCCAGTAGAATCTGGGCCATCAACATTTCCACCGAAGCGGAAGAGGATAAACCAGAACTATCGGGCAAGTTCCCGTGAACGTAAAGGTCAAACCCTTGGTCGATGGTCTTGCCCTGCTTGGCAAGTTCAAAGAGTAGACCTTTGAAATACTTAGTCCAGTTATCGGCCGGGTCGTAGGTCAAATCGTCGAGTGAAAACTCGATGGTGCCAGCCTTGGGCAGGTTGTCAGAATACATCCGCACCGTCCGGTCATCGCGCTTACTAAAGGCCCCGTAAGTTCCGAGACTGATGGCGGCTGGGAAGACGTGCCCCCCGTTGAAGTCGGTGTATTCACCGATCAAATTGATCCGTCCCGGGGAGAAAAAGACCCGTTGTGGTGTGGCATTAAAAGTTTCTTTATATTCAGATGCAAGGCTGGCATAATCCATGACGATTAACTCCTTTAGAATTTTAGTAAACTTTTACTATAGTTTAACTATACCCAGTAAAAGTTCGTGTGTCAAACAAAAATAAAGCGTTTTCAAAGATGTTTCAAGAAAGAGGTCTCGGTCATTGACCAGAGACCCCCTGCTCACTGATTAGTCTCCGATCTTTTTACCGGCGGCCTTTTCAGCTTTCAACTTCGTTTCGAGTTCCTTAACAATCTTAGCGTGTTCCTTCTCGGTTAACTTGATCTTCGTGAAGTAAATGATTGCGGCCAAGATAATCAAAATCACTGGGATGTAGAAGATGAACATCTTAAATTGTAAGAGGCCACTAGCCGAAATATCACTTGGCTTAGCGTTCCCGGTCATGCCGGATTGCAAAGCCGCTAACATGACGACCCCGTTGGCGAACGCACCGGCCAATTTATCAATCAATGGCCGAACGGACAAGGTGACGGATTCGTTCCGCGTGCCGTTCTTCCATTGACCATACTCAACACTGTCCGTAATGGTCATCAACGCAGCCAAGAAGACCATTGGGTACGGGAAGAAGTAAAAGGCAACCCCGACAAGGACGGAAGTCACGTTAGTTCCTGAGAACAGGAAGATAATGTAACCAATCACCATCACGGCAATACCGCCAATGTAGACCCCTTGTCGAGTGAGCAACTTGACCATGAATGGGAAGAGGACAACGGAAATGACCCCTAAGATCGCGGTGATGACCCCAACGATACTGTAGGCCCCCGCATTCCCAATAACGTAACGGAAATAGTAAAGCAAGAGGGAATTGGTGACAACGTAACCAAAGGCAAACATGAAGTAGGAGAGACCTAACCACATCAACTGGTCGTTTTCCCCAATCGCCTTGAAGACGTCCCGTAACCGGGTCTTCTTGGTGTTTTCCCGTAACAGGTTCTTTTGTTCCTTAGTCCCTAAGGTAATCGCTAACGCCCCTAAGAAGGACACGATGGCGATGACCGTGGCAAAGCCGAACCAACCGGCTCGAGTCTGCGTTTGACCCGTGGCGCCGGAGAACTTCTGACTGAAGAAGTAAACTAACGGCATGACCACGATGATGACCCCTTGGGCCCCTAAAGTGGACCCAAACCGGCCAACGGTCCCGAATTTCGTCCGGGTCGCAGAATCAACACTCAGCGCTGGCAACATTGACCAGAGTGAAATATCTTTGAACGAATAGAAAATATCCAAGATAACAAACACGATGCCAAAGACAATCAGGTAAGCCAAATCGTTGCTGTCGGCCAAGCCACCCAGGCTGGTAAAGATCAGCATCAACGCAACGGCACTAATCAACCCACCACAGAATAACCAGGGCTTGAATTTCCCCCAACGGGTCCGGGTATTATCCACGACCCCACCAATCATGGGGTCAAAGGCAATTTCAATCAACCGAATGATGACCAGCATCGCACTGACCGTCCCAATCATTTTAGCGGAATTGGCGTGGCCAGTGAATAAGACACTGGTAACGAAAATAGGGAAGTAGGTACTCAGCGTGGCATAAAACGCATCGTGCCCGAACGCCCCAAACGCGTATGACGCGTACTGTTTAAATAAATTCACGGTTCTACAACACCTTTCTTCTTGCTATGTTAAGGCTAACCATGATAACGGTGCTCAACTAACTTGCTTAAGATAGCCTCGCGCTGTTGCGCTTTAGCCATGGTAAACCGGCTTTCCTCCAAACTATTGAAATCCTGGGCCAATAACGTGGCCTCTAAGTATAACGTCAATTGACGCTTGATATAGATCTTGTTTTCTTCATCAGGCCGTTGCGCGTTACCACCCAAAACAGCCGCCGCAAACGTCTCTGGATTGAGCTTAATCTTATCGCTGTTTGCCATTTCTAGATCCCTCTTTTCTGCAGATAAACTCGTGACCAAAGTCAACTTAGATGTAAGCGCTTTACGGTTTTAGTTTAGGGGTTTTAGTTAAAAATTACAACCCTAATCCTTGTGCACAATTATACTTAAATCCAGGTGTATCAACGGTCTTACGTAATTGCAACCGGTTGTCTTTTCAAAGTAAAAATTTAGTAAATCTCGTACCTAACGACCGCCGCCAGCCAGTAAACTGGGCGTAGCCGAAATAGTAAAGCGCATCCCCTAAAATAAATGCTTCATTTCAAGGCATGCGCTTCTTTAATTCATTACGATGATTACAACAAGGACCATTAGTTACGCTCAGCCTGAGAACCCGTGGCTAACGGCGCTAATTATAACGATGTTCCATCAGTTTTTTAAGGATATCTTCACGTTGTTGGGCCTTCGCCGCGCTAAAGCGACTCACTTCCAAATGATTAAAGTCTTGGGCTAGCAAGGTCGCCTCTAGATACAGCGTCAGTTGGCGCTTAATATACCGTTTATTTTCTTCTCCGGGTTTTTGGGCGTTGCCACCTAAAACCGCCGCCGCAAACGTTTCTGGATCTAAAGTCATTTTGTCTCTTGCCATGGTCAAAACTCCTTCCCATCTAGTCAGCGACCATCCCCGGCCGCTAACACAGTACCGACACAACATTCAACTGAGAGCCTTTTAGCTGATCGAAGCCACGTAAGTCTTCAGCGCTTGTTCGTAGCTTGCCAACCGCTTTTGCGCCGCAGCGGCCGTCTGGTCACTGGTCCCGATATAGAACTTGACCTTTGGCTCGGTCCCGGATGGCCGGATGCAAATCCAGGTCCCATCGGTCAACCAGTACTTCAAAACGTTGGACTGTGGTAAGTCGATGGCAGTGGTCTGGCCAGTGGCGGTCGTCTTCGTGCTCGTCTGGAAGTCTTCAACGGCTGTGATTGTTTCTCCCGCAAAATCATGCGGTGTATTTTCCCGGAATTCATTCATCAACTTGGCCCGTTGCGCGGCACCATCGACACCCTGGAACTCTTCAAAGGTGGTTTTTTCGGCGTAGTAGCCGTAGGTTGCGTAAAGCTCTTCGATACCGTCGTAGAGGGTCATCCCCCGTTGTTTATAATCCGCCGCCACTTCGGCCAATAAGACCGTCGATTGAATGGCATCCTTATCCCTGACGAACGGTTTGATCAAGTAACCGTAGCTCTCTTCAAACCCAAACAGGAAGGTGTGGTCATGCGTCGTTTCGTACTGGTGAATCTGTTCGGCGATAAACTTGAAGCCGGTCAAAACGTTGGTCGTTTCCACCCCGTAAGCCGCCGCAATCTTGGTGGCGAGCTCGGTCGACACGATTGATTTGACCACTCGGCCGTTAGCGGGCAGGTTCCCTGCCGCTTTCCGGGCTTTCAGAATGTAAGCCAACAGAATCGACGCAATCTGGTTCCCGCTTAATAATTGGTACTCGCCGTCAGGTTGGCGTACCGCAGCCCCTAACCGGTCGGCGTCAGGATCGGTGGCCACTAACAAATCGGCCCCCTGTTTCTTGCCTAAAGCAATCGCCATGTCAAAGGCTTCCGGGAATTCAGGGTTCGGGAAGTCAACCGTTGGAAATTCGGGGTCGGCAATCGCCTGTTGCGGGACCATAGTGAAGTTTTCAAACCCCGCCTTGCGCAGGGCCCGTTCACCAATGACCTTCCCCGTCCCGTGAAGTGGCGTATAAATCAACTTCATGGTCTTACCAACTTGGTCAATCAACTGATGGTTGATCGACACGCTGGCCACGTTTTGTAAGTAAGGTTGGTCGACGTCTTCGCCAATCATGTGCATCACGTTGGCTTGGCGCAACGCCTGTTCATCGGCAGTCTGAATCGCGAAGACATCACTGGCCGACCGGACGAACTTGGTAATCATATCTGAGGCCTTCGGGGGCATCTGCCCACCATCGGGACCATAGATCTTATACCCATTGTATTGCTTCGGGTTGTGACTGGCCGTAATCATGATGCCCATGGCGGTATGCAGGTAGCGCACGGCAAAGGACAGTTCCGGCGTCGGTCGTAAGTCATCAAACACGAAACTCGGAATCTGATGGGCGCCTAAGACCTTCGCCGCTTCGTGAGCAAACTCCGTCGAGTGGTACCGTGAATCAAAGCTGATGGCGACTCCCCGGCGTTTCGTCGCCGTATCGAGGGTATCTAAGTAGCGGGCGACCCCCTCGGTGGCTTGCCGCACCGTGTAGACGTTCATTTGCCCGATACCGGGGCCCATGACGCCCCGCATCCCGGCGGTCCCAAAACTCATCGGGCCACTGAATGCGGCCTCTAAGGCCTGATTGTCTCCCGCCATGGCGTCCAGTTCTTGGCGCACGGTAGGCAACATCGTCGGTTGTTTTTGCCAAACGGCATAGTTTTCTTGCCAACTCAATTCAAATCTCTCCTTCTGCTGGTAACTTTTTAACCCAATATTATCGTACTCGTTTCAAGACCCGCGAACAAACGCCCTTACTTGCGAACATACTGGTAGGCAATCGTATGGGTGATTGACTGATTAGCCGGCAAAATGATGTCCCCGAAATCCTCGTGGTGAATGGCATCAGGTAAGTTCTGGGCTTCCAACGCTAAGGCGTTGTAATCGCGCTTAGCGGCTCGGTCGGGATCTGTGGCGTTCGCCGTGAAGACCACGACGCCGTTTCGGTCCGAATAAATGCGAACTTCCCGGTGCCCCGTGGTATCACCGACCGTGGCAATAGGATTGTCTCCGGGCTTGACTTCAAAGGCATCATCGTATTCGACGCCCCCGTTCTTTGCCAATTGGGCCAAACCATCCTTGATGGTTCGTGCTTCTCGAAAATCGTATCCAGTGCCGGCCACGGCCGCTTTTTCGCCGGTCGGAATCTTCTGGTCGTCTAAGATCAAGTGCTTGTCGGCGTTCAATTTCAACCACTGATGGTCTAAATCGTGCTGGTCGTCCGTCACGTTGAAGTAGGCGTGAATCGTCGGGTTAAACAAAGTCGTCGCGTCACTCTTCCCGGTGAAGGTCACGGTCAACCGATCATTTTCATCTAATGTATAGGTAATCGTCGTGGTCAGATTGCCGGGGTAACGGTCGTCGGTCGTCTTGGACGTATGCGTCAAAACCACGCTGGCCGCGTTGTCGGTTTGGGTCGTCGTGGCATCCCAATTGATGAACAGAAACCCATGCGGGCCACCGTGAATTGCGTTCGGCGCCTCGTTGGCGTCAATGTGGGACGTCACCCCGTTCAGTTCAAACTCAGCGTTCTTGATTCGCCCAGCCACTCGGCCCAGGGCCTGGCAGAGGCAATACGTATTGTCGTCGTAAGCCGCCAGGTCATCCTGGTGAACGGCTAGCTGTTGCCGCCGACCGTCTTCCAGGGCACTAAATTCTTGAAGCGTTGCCGCCCAGGTGAGAATCGCGGCTCTCGTCCCGTGTTGGTTGGTCAAAATATACTTCGTGACTTTTTGTTGGTGAAGTTCGCCAGCAACTTCTTGCGTAATTTGCATAAAACAGGCACCTCCAAAAGATTAAGAATCCGGTTTCATTGTATAATAATCAGCCTTTAAGTACCATCGTTTTCCGAGATTTAGTAAAATTTTACCACCCCACGACGGCTACTTCAGCCCTTAAAAAACCGCTTAAAATCACGATTAACGTCATTTTAAGCGGTTCAATCAATTTTTTAATCTGTCATGAGGACCGCCAACAATGCCTTAGCGGACTCGTTCAACTTATCTTGCGACTTGTCGTTGCCCAGATGAGTGTAGATTTCCCCCACGTAGGTCTGGTCCTTAAAGAACTGGGCGAAGACCGCATCGATGATGGGTTGCGTCGCGGCAGGTTCTTGGACCGGACCAAACGGATTGGCGAAGAAGGTCGTGCTCATCCCCACTTCGTCGGTAGTCCCGAGTGCGCGGCGTTTCCCGGCCACAAAGGTCGCCTTGGCAGTCTCCTGGTCCGTGAAGCGGTGCACCCCGACGGCATCATCGTAGTTGTTGGCGTAGACCCACATGTCGACGTGGTGGTGCGCCACCACCCGGCCCCAGGTGTTGGCAGGGATGATTACTCGGGCGTTGGCCTGTTCGGGATTCATGTAAATGCCTCGGTCCATGTTGGTGAAGGCCACCTCACTGCTCAGGTCGTCGAGCCGGACAAAGGCCCCGGTCTCGGTCCCCTGTGCGTACAAGCCTTCCTGGCTATCCAGGGTGAAACTGCCCATGTCATCGAAGATGGTCTCGATGTTAACGATTTGGTCATCCGCCACGGTCTGTAAGGCTTCGATTGATTCGGACTTACCAGCCCCGGAGTCACCGAAGAAGACCACAGTCTTAGCCTGGCCACTGGCAAAGGTAATTTTGACCATCGCACCGTGAATCGGCAGCCGTTGCCGGACAATCTGGTGGAGGTTGTGCAGCGTCAAACACATCTTCTTCATGTAGCCGAAGTAAGTGGTCTGGTCGTTATACGGGACTTGGCCCACGTAGAGGTCGTTGGCCGCGTCGTAGAAATAGTGCCCGTTTTCTGGGTCGGCATCCCCCGCCGCACTGGGCGACCCAAACAGCAAGATCAGGTCCGGCTTATGATTCAAGACTTCCTGACGGTCGGCCAGTTGAAAGAGGTTCGCCAGTGCTAGTCCAGACGCTAAGTAGTCGCGGTGGAAGTAAATATAAGCCAGGCTAGTCCCAATCTTCGCCGGGTAACACAGCCAATCGGTATAGCCCCCCGTGAAGTTTTTCAGGGGGTTCTCCTGACTAGCCGTGAAGCGGCCTTTGCGCTTGTTGCTCTTGGTATGCAACATCATCGGTGGCCGTAACATCAAACGGTTGATGAAGCGCACGTCACGCAGGGCCTCGTACCCAGCCGGAATGGGCCACTGCACCCGTTGCAGTAACATGCAGGCACTGGTCGCGGCGGCCGTTTGCCGGTAAACGTGGTTGGCATGACCCTGAAGCTTTTCTTCAATCGTTCGGTACAAGCGCAAGACCACGTCGTTGAACCGTTGGTCGATGGTGATGAATTCACTGGCGACCACGTGATTTTGCTGAGTGGTCATCGTGGCCACGCGCAGATAGGACCGATAATACGAGTAGAGGGCCTCAATGCTGTCCAAGATCTCTTTGCGGGAAAAGTGGTCAAAGGCCCGGGGCTGGTCGGTCAACACGTCCTTTAACGTGTCGATATAGGTCGCGGCATCCGTGCAGGCAAAGGTGGTCTCGGCATCGGCAACGGTCGGCAGGTGATCCTGTTGTTCGGTCAAAAACAACGCGACGAACGCGGCAAATTCGGCGCTGTTGATTAGTTCGAAGGTGCTCGACAAAAAGCGGGCACTGTAGTTCAACACGGCAACTTTGCGGTCGGGGGTCGCATAAAAGGTGCGTAAATCAATCGGTGCGGGTACTGGCATAAAAAGGCTCCTCTCATGGTGCTCTCATTATTAGATTAGCCCTCAGTTTAGCGTATTTTCCGCCCAGATGAAAGCCTTTCTTGACCCGGTCTTTGGTTTTGTTGTCAACCGAACTAAACTCCCCTTGCAGCCGTTTGATAGACACCGCCTATCAATTCGCCCCCAAAATCGTATTGGTATTTGCCAAAAGAGCGACTAGCATAGAAAGTGAACGGTTACATAATTTAAAGGAGGATGATGAATATGGCAACTGATTGGCTCGGACTCAAAGATAAAGTGTGCGTGGTCACCGGTGCTATCGGTGGTATGGGCACCAAAATCTGTCACGAACTAGCCGCCCAAGAAGCGACCGTCGTGGCGTTAGATATGAAACGTGACCCCCTCGAAAAATTCGTCAAAGAGCTCAAGACGACTTACCAGACCAACGCCTTAGCCGTGGCCTGCAACGTCACCGACGAAACCAGCGTGCAACACGCCGTTACCCAGGTCAAAGATGCTTTGGACCACGTCGACGTGGTCATCAACACGGCGGGTATCTTAAAATTCGACCCGTTAGAAGACCTCGACTACGCAACCTGGAAACAGGTCTTAGACGTCAACTTGAACGGCTATTACCTAATTACGCACGAATTTGGCAAACTGATGATCGCCCAGAAACACGGGACCTTCGTTCACATCTCAACGGTGGCCAGTGACATTCCCGAAACTTACAGTGGCGCCTACAGCACCAGTAAGGCTGGGGTCAACATGCTCTCAAAGCAGGTGGCGGCCGAATGGGGCATGTTTGGCATCCGCAGTAATGTCTTGGAACCTTGTCTGGTCAAGACGCCGATGTCGGCCGACTTTTACGCCGACCCCAAGGTGGAAAATGGCCGCAAGGCACTGACCGCTAGCAAGCGTATCGGCACCACTCAAGACATCGCTAACGCCATCTTGTTCTTGGCCAGCGACCGTTCCAGCTACATCAACGCGGCGGCTTTACCGATTGACGGTGGCTTTAGCGTGATGATGCAAAACCAGATTCCTAAGCCTGGTGGCCGGCGCGGGTTCGCCGAGACCCACTAACCTCCGACTAAACGAAAGGACGCCGCACGTGATGCCCATTAGGGGCATGCCGTGTGGCGTCCTTTTTTAGTCATTTCTATTTAAGGTCAGGCATCAATCCTGAGCTGCTTGGGCCTTTTGTTTCCGCCCATCGCGCAGCATTGCGGCAAAGATGAAGCCCAGTACCGAGACCACCAAGAAGGTGATGAAAACCCGCCGGTACCCCACGAGGGTCGCGGCAGAAGCCGACATCGTAGCCTTGTGGCTGGCCGTCACGACCGCTAGAATCAAGGTCGCCACGGCAACCCCGGTCGACCCCAGGATTTGCCGCACCGTCGTGATAACCGCGGTCCCGTGTGAAATCAACTGGTCGGGCAGCGAATTAGCCCCCAACGTGACGGCGGGCATCATGACGAAGGCATTGCCCCCTTCAATCAGGGCCGCAATCAAAATCATGACAATCAGCGGTTGCTTGCCGGAGATGATAGCCAGTAAGGCCCAACCGACGACAATCATGCCCATCCCGGTCAACATGGTGCCTTTAAAGCCAATCTTATCGGCTAAGCGTCCGGTCAACGGGTTCAAGAGGCTTAACAAAACGGCCCCAGGAACCAGCGACATCCCGGAAGCAAACGGCGACAGCCCCAAGACGTTTTGGTAGTACAACGGGAAGATAATCGTCACGACGATCAACGCGATGTACGAAGTTCCGGTCAGCAACACGGCCAAGTCAAAGTTGAAAGTCTTTAAGACCCGTAAATCCAGCAACGGTGAGGTGACGTGAAATTGCCGCCAAACGAAGAAGGCAACCAATAGTAAGCTAACGATCAGTAACACACTTTGCGCGCCCCAGTTGACGCCGGTGCTACCAATTTGATTGACTACGTATAAAATCCCGATGAACCCAAGACTGCCAATCACGGAAATGTAATCCAACCGCGACGTTTTTTGGGGCATAACGTCCTTGATCGTCTTGAACGCCACCAAAAAGACTACCGTGATGATCAGCATAAAGACTACGAAGAGTCCCTGCCACGTGGTGTACTTCAACACGATGCCAGAGATAATCGGGCCGACCGCTAAGGCAGACCCCATGACTAACCCGGCGAAGCCCATGACACCGCCCCGTTTATCCTCGGGCGTGATGCGCAACATCACAGTTTGATACGATGGAAACATGATTCCTACGGCCATGGCCTCCATGACCCGGCCCAGTAACATCAGCGGAAAGCTGGTGGCCAGATAAATAATGAACGTCCCCACGTCGAATAAGGCCAACATGCTCATAAATAAAATCGGGAAGCGCAAATTATTCAGTAACCACGGACTGACCGGCATCATCACCACCATGACCAACATGAATCCGGTCGTCAGCCATTGTACGGTCGATGCCGACACGCCAAAGTAACGCATCAACGTCGGGTACGCCGTCGACAAGGACGACTGACTGATGGACATGGTGAAGGTCCCGGCTAGTAGCGTCCAGATGAACGCCAGGTGATTATAGGGTTTCCCCTTCAAATCAATCGATTGTGCTTCTGCCATCTAACCCACTCCTCTAGTTTAGAATTGTTCTTAACTGTTCCATCCTAGCGCTTTTTAGCAGGTCTGTAAACTCACACCGCTCAGCCCAGCCGAAGTTAACCGGCTAGCGCTGGTGATTTTACCAACTGTCCATCCCCGAACCAGCCGTTACTTCCCCGCCTTTTTTTGGTACAATAGAGGTTATGAATGACTAGACTAAAGGAATTGAGGGCACGCTATGGACTTAGTAAGCTATTTACACGATGAAATCAACTTTCTGACCGAACAAATGACGGCCGCCGAAAAGGAGCAGAACAGTTCGATGCGCTTTCTCTGCGACGCCCGAATTGAAGAAGCTAAGCATATTTTAAACAAGATCGACGCTGGCGACATCGACCAACTCACCAAGGGTTAGGCCACTATGACCAGCCCCACACTGGTCCCGCTGATAAACGGTCTGGCGTGGGGCTTTTTGGTTCCGCCTAATCCTGACTTGAAAACTCGCCGGAAACGCGAAATAGGTGTAAATTAGAGACGGACATAAATTTAGAGGGAGGCAACACGTTGATAACTATTAAATCAGCTCGTGAAATCGAAAAAATGCGTGAATCTGGCGCTGTCTTGGCGGGGGTTCATTTGGGCCTACGCAAGATCATCAAGCCCGGTATCTCCAGTTGGGAAATCGAAGAATTTGCCAACAAGTACATCGAAGAGCACGGCGCTCGACCTTCCGAAAAGGGCTTTGAGGGGTACAAGTACGCCACCTGCGTCAGTGTCAACGATGAAGTGGCCCACGCCATCCCCCGCAAGAACTTAATTTTAAAGAACGGGGACATCGTCAAAGTTGACATGACCGTCAACTTAGATGGGTTCGAAAGCGATTCCTGCTGGGCCTACGCAGTCGGCACCATCAGTGACGATGCCAAGCGTCTCATGGCCGTCACCAAGAAGGCGCTCTACTTGGGCATCGACCAAGCCGTCGTCGGCAACCGGATTGGTGACATTGGCCACGCCATCCAAGACTACGTGGAAACGCAGAACCATATGGGTGACGTCCGCGAACTCATCGGCCATGGCATTGGGCCGACCATGCACGAACAGCCTAACGTGCCCCACTACGGTGAAGCGGGCCACGGCTTACGGCTCCGCGAAGGCATGACCATCACCATCGAACCGATGGTCAACTTAGGGACTTGGGAAATCGCCTCGAAGCCCACGGCCGATAAGACCTGGGAATACTACGTCACCGCCGACGGTTCTTTGTCGTGCCAATACGAACATACCCTGGTCATCACTAAGGACGGACCCAAGATTTTAACCTCGCAGGACCCCGAATTTGATGCCAAGTATCTTTAATCCTTAAGGGGGAGTCAGCATGTCGTTAACCAATCATACACCAGAAGCCACGGTCACCACACTGTTCAACCAAATTGCGCCCCAGTATGACCAGATGAACCGTCTGATCAGTCTGGGAACCCACCAGGTGTGGCGCCATAAAGTGATGGCGGCCATGGCCGTGACGCCCGGGGACTTTGCCCTGGACTTGTGCTGTGGCACCGGCGACTGGACGCTGGCGTTAGCCCAAGCGGTCGGCCCCAGTGGTCACGTGGTTGGGTTGGACCTCAGTGCCGAGATGCTGACTATCGCCGAGAAAAAAGCGCGAGCCCAGCACTTACAGGGTCAACTCACCCTCAAAACGGCCGACGCCATGCACCTCCCCTACCCGGACGACACTTTTGACGTGGTCACGATTGGCTTTGGGTTACGCAACGTCCCCGATGCCGCGCAAGTGCTCACCGAGATGACCCGGGTGGTCAAGCCTGGCGGCCAGGTGGTGTGTCTAGAAACCTCCCAACCGACCAACCCGGTGATCCACGCAGGCTGGCAATTGTATTTCGGTCACCTGGTTCCCTTGATGGGCCGGGTGGTAGCGCACCACTATCGTGCTTACCAGTATCTGCAACGGACCACCCATGAGTTCGTCTCCGCCACGACTTTGGTCCGGATGTTTCAAGCGGCCGGGTTAACGGCGGTCCACTATACCCGTTTCAATCTGGGAGCCGCAGCGGCCCACTACGGCCGCAAACCGTGGCGTTAACCCCACTACTCATTACTTTACAAAACACTAAAGTGCACCGTTTTTAAATGGAAAATCCACTTAAAAACGGTGCACTTTTTAGCTGTTTGGTGGCCATGATAGTGCCAAACGTGCGCCAACATCAGTTCCTTGCGCTCTCGTCTTAGATTGCCAGACTACTATGTAATAGTCGCTTACTGGGCTTGTTCGATCAGCGCTAAGACATGCTGATTATTGTTCAACCGCGCAAAGGCCGCGGCGTCGTCTAAGTCTTGCTGGATGGCCGCAGGATCCCCGTGCTCTTGTTGCTGGTTCAATGCCCGCCGCAAGGTGATTCGGGCCAAATAAAAGGTCACGTGGTACTGGGCGCAAATCTTCACGCCGTATGCTAACAAGTCGTCGCTGGTCTCATAATCGTGTTGCTGACTGTAAAATTCAGCGGTGTAATTGACGATGTTCAGCGCCCGCCAAATACTGTGATGCGTCTTAAACGACAATTTATAGATTTCGTCAAAAACCTTATTAAAATAAAATTCAGCTCGGGTCGCATCCCCAGCCAGGTTGTACGCAATCCCCGTCCCCGTGTAGGCCAATAAGGCGTACATCGAGTGATGGCTTTCGTCCAAGCGATTTAAAATCTGGGAGAAATCAAACAACGCATCGCTGATACTCCCATGACCCAACGCCGTCGCGTAACCACGCAAGAAGTAATAACGCAACTGAAAGGTCGTTGAATCCTCATGTGGGTCGCCTAGTTGGACCAAATCCGCACGCACAGCTGGATACATCTCCCGTTGGAGGTGCGTTTCGGCCGCTTCTAAAATAGCGGCACGTTTGGAATCGCCCCCCTGATTGACCGGAAAAAGGTCATCAAGGGTCAATTCTAAGCGGTCGCACAGCTGTAACAGAATTTTTAACGATGGGACCTTCCCCTTTCGTTCGAATTTACTAAGGGTGGCCTGCGTACAAATTCCCTGAGCCAGCTGATCTTGCGAGAGGTGCATCTGTTTTCGAGTCTCAATGAAAATTTCTACGTTCATAATATTGGATTCTCATTCCTTAAATGGTTTCGGGGTTACACTTTCAGAGTACACCACGACTGTTAAAATTGCCACCCGTGGTGGGTACGGTCCCAGTCACGTTTACGGCTGGCTGAGACGAACGGGTTACCAGCGACCGTGAAGCGTAACGGTTGGTCTTGCCAGCTACCGGCGCTGACGCCGACCCGTGCTGAAGCCTGAATTCTTTGGGGCACTCGCGTGGCTTCCGCCGTAATCGTCAAGTTGTGGGTTCCCAACATAGTCCGATTAAGGTCCTTCGTGTGAATTCCTAAAGCCGCCATCAACTTTCCCGGTCCATTGGTCAGGTTCAACACCGGTTGGTCGCGGTGAATCTGCATGAGTTCACGCCCCCGGTGCGGTTCTAACCCGCGAATCAAGATTCCTTGAGGCACCCCGTTGGCTTGGGTCGCGACATCAAACATGTAATAACCCCGTAACACGTAAATGTAGATGGTACCCGGGTCATCATACAACGCCGCGTTAGCCGCCGTCTTCCGGCCGCCAAAGGCATGCGCAGCAGTATCCTGCTCGCCCAGATAAGCTTCGGTCTCCACGATCCAACCACTCATCACACCAGCCCGGGTCTCGTAAATCAACTCATGCCCTAACAGGTCTTGGGCAATCTGCTCGGTTGGCCGACCCGTATAAAAATCGCCAATTGGGTTCGTCATCCGCTACGCTCCCTTCCAAAAATTTCTACTTCCCCTTTAATTGTACACCCGGTTTCCGTTTTCTGCGAGAGACAATCTAAAAGAAGTACGCTTGCACCCAGCTTACGAAACGGTAAAATGGGGCATAGGAGATGATATGACTGATGGCATTAAAATTAGAACGCATCTATACCAAGCCCGCCGACCTTAGCGGTTACCGGGTCCTCGTCGACCGGTTATGGCCCCGCGGCATTTCTAAAGTCAACGCTAAGTTGGATCGCTGGGAAAAGTCGATTGGGCCATCGACCGACCTACGTAAATGGTTCAACCACGATCCCGAAAAATTTCCCGAATTTCGGGCCCGCTACTTAGCGGAGCTGGCCGCTAACCCGGACAAGGACGCCTTTTTGCAACTCCTGGCGGAGCAATTGCCCCAACAAGACGTCATCTTACTTTACGGCGCCAAGGACCAGACCCACAATCAGGCCGTAGTCCTCAAGGCTTGGCTACAAGCTCAGCTTGCGGGGCAAGTATCCGCTGAACGGTTGGCAGACTAAGCTCTTCAGTACTGGCGAGCATCGCGGTAACCGGCGTTAACGGCTGAGCGTTGATGCCGATGGTCAAACACCCTGCCGCCATGGCCGCTTGCACCCCGGTGGTCGTGTCTTCAAACGCCACGCACTGCGCCGGAGCCTGGTGGATTAACTTGGCCGCGGCAAGATAGACATCGGGGGCCGGTTTACTGGCTGGCAGACTCGCCGCCGGGACAATTTTATCAAAAATCGCCGTTAAGCCGAGGTGGGCGATTTCCGCCGGGGCATTGGTTGAGGCCGACGCTAAGGCCACTGGGTAGCCCTGCTGCGTCACTTCGGTCAAAAAGGCCGTAATCCCCGGTAACCGGTTGGCCGGCGTCATCTGAGCCACAAATTGGCGGTACAGCTCATTTTCATGATCGGTCATCTGTTGGAACTGTTGGGCGTCTAATCGGTCGGGTTGCCCCACCGAGTCTAGAATCGTCACCAGTGATTGACGCCGACTCATCCCTGGTAACCGGCGCGTCAAATCGGCGGTCCACGGAATCTGGAGCTCACGAGCTACGGCCTGCCAGGATTGCAAGTGATACTGCCAGGAATCAGCGATCACGCCGTGGAGATCAAATAAAAAGCCTTTAATCTGTGTTTTAGTCACGAGACTCCCCCCTATCGCGTACTCATTAGGCGCAATTATACACCCCAATTAGCATTAAAAGCGTCAACGGTATTTCATCCGCTGGCGCTTTTAAAGTGACTTCAATCAACCGTCTTAACGAATCACAATGACGGACACGTCGGCCTTGCGGGCCAAGCGCAGACCAATAGCTCCTGGTCGGCCGTGTGACGCGAAGTCAACGTCGGCCCCACAGACGACCAAATCGGGCTCAAAGCTCGGAATGACCTGCTGTAAGATGACGTCGTCCACGTCACCGCCTTCAGCAACCAGCGGTTGAACGTGCTTGACGCCAAAGCTTTCGGCCTTAGCGGCGTAATCTTTAACGACCGTTTGGAGTTCCGTACGCTTCTGGTGTAGCTTATCCGGCATTAACGAGTCGTAGACGCTAATATCGTTATTTTCTAGGACCGACACGATTCCCAGTTCGGCATCGTAATCCCGCGCCATGGTCAGCGCAAAGCGAAAGGCGCGACTGGTCGATGGGCGATCATCTTCATCAATCGTAATCAAAATCCGGTCAAAAAATAACGGGCGGTACTCTTCTTCTGGCATAAAACCCCTCCTGGTGTTCTCTTTTTCCTGATTTCATTATAACAACCAGTTATGAAAACGCAACCGAACCGCTAAGCGACGGCCTTAACTAAAAAGGACCCCACCGACAATCAGTCGGCAGGACCCTTTTTCTAATTCGATTTAAGTTAATGATGCCTGACCTTAACGGGCGTGGTCCGGTGACAGAATCATCGGTCCGCGAACCGCGTGTGGTAATTCAACCGTAATTCGGCGCATCACCACTGGCTTAGGCACAACCACGGGTGCCGTGGCTGGCTTGGTCTTCGCCGTTAACATGTGCCAGATGGAATGAAGCAACAACAGGCAAACTGCCATCAACGGGAATCCAGCAATCGTTGAGACCGTCTGAACAGTCTTGAAGCCCCCGACCATCACAATCCCGAAGGAGAAGAAAATGAAGACGACGACCCAGACCATCCGGTTCCAACGACTTGGTTGTTGCCCATCGTCTAAGTTCAGACTGGTGAACGACGACACGATGAACGCCGATGACGAAATCGTGGTGGCCAAGAAGATGAAACACGAGATGCAGTACAAGGCCAACACAATCATCTTAAACGGTAAGGTAGAGATCACCGTGGCGACCACGGCGGCCTGCCCCTGCGTGTTTAAGATGTGGACCAAGTTCACAGCCCCCGTCTGCTGGAGCCACAGGGAGTAACCCCCGAAGATGGCGTAGAAGCTCATGCAACCCAAAGCCCCATAAGTCAGCATTCCAATCAAGACCTGCTTGATAGTCCGGCCTTTAGAGATCCGGGCGATAAACAGTCCCATGACGGGCATGTAGGACAACCACCAACCCCAGTAGAAAATGGTTTCCTGCTGGGCCGTGGTGTCCCCACCGTTCGGCAGGGTATTCGTGGCCATCGAGACAAACTTCTGGGCCATCAAGCCCAAACTGTTGGTTTCGGAATTCAAAATATACATGGTTGGTCCGATAATCAAAATCAAGGCCAACAGTCCTAAGGCGGTCCAAATATGTGCCGCACTCAACCGGTCAATCCCCCCGTTTAACCCGTGGAAGACCGTGACGGCAAACAAAACGAATAAAATAATAAAGAGCTCAATCTTCAGGGTCAAGTTATCTTGAACCCCGGTCAAGCGACTTAAGACTTTCGAAATAATCGGAATTTCCATGCCGACCGATGATCCGATTCCGCCCATGATCCCGAAGACCACGAGGAAGTCAATCACCTGACGGGCAATCTTCTTACCGCGACTATCACCTTGGAGGCTGGTAATGGCGGCACTTACCCGTTGCACTTTTCCGTGCTTCACGAACAACACGTAGGCAATCGCAATGGTAGCCGGCGCGAACATCATCCACGCCATCGGCCCCCAGTTGAACTGACCGTACATGTGTGCTGCCCCGTAAGCCGCTTTGGAAAACGGCTTTAACCCGAAGGCCGGGTGCTGCAAGTACCGCAGGGGGTCAACGATGGAGAGCATTAAGATACTGGCATCAATCGCCGTCGCAAAGACCATACTCCCCCACTGGAAGCTGCTGTAACGCGGCTTGTCATCGGGATCCCCTAATTTAATTTTCCCAAACTTACCAAAAGCGAGATACATAAAGAATAAAAAGTTGATCACGTAAACCAGCAGATAAGCCCACGCCATGTTGGTATCAATCCAACTCAGCACGGTACTTAACGTTGCCTGTAATCGATCACCGCCCATAATAAAGAAGATGGACGCGATAATAAACAAGACAAAGGTTGGCACGAACACTAACTTATCAATATTTTTTCGCGCTAAAATAAAAATCCTGCCACTGATAACTTGGTTAAAAGTTTCAGAAGTTCTTGCTTCGTCCTATTCGCACTCGTCAAATTGTATCACACACAATTTAGTGCCTAGTCCACAAGCGTTAATTCCCGGCTAGCTACCGGTACAGCCCTTTGCTAACGGTCAACGACCGCACAAAGATTTTCAGTATCTCCAGATTTTTAACGGGGCTTTGACAAAACCTCGTTGGGCGCAGGAACGGGAACACTCCGTTCCTGATAGAGTTTTTGCACGTTCGGCCTAGTTTTGCTAGGTATAAAATCAGTAGCAGATTTTCCTTCCTTCTTCGGTCTGGCCTGCGGTGCAAGATACTGATCGAAGCCTCGCAAATAAAACTCAGTGCCGACAAACCTTCAACTGGCTCAACACTTTGCCCCCCATCAGTCGCGACGTCGCAAGTTGAGGCCTCACGATTGGCAAAACATCAATGACTGACTCATTAGAGAACAAAGACTGCGTGTCGGGTTGGCTTAAGGTTCCGCCAATCTTCGGTAATCGAAAATGATAACCGCATTCGAAACGTTGTTGGCTGTATTAGGCCAACAGATGTTTTAGGTGAAATTAGAAATCATCAATTACCTCCTCATTAGTCTACCCGAACGACTTTCGCTCGGGGTGTCACGCTCCCAGGATACACAAAAAGCGCCGAACCGGGTCGTCCCACGAGTCCGACGCTACGCGCCTAAACAGCCGCTACGACTGCATTCCTGTGAAGCAATATCCAAAGCTTATTATACGCGGTCGCTGTCATTAGTAAAACCCTAACCTTAAATCAGACATTAGCCTACTTTTGTAAACGGTTGCGGTCCCCATCATGGCTTTAATCTAAGAATTTGATGAGAATTTTGATTGTCGACAATTGGTTGGCCGGCAACTAAAAAGCCCAGGGCCATTTCGCCTTAACAGCGGCGTTGCCCGTCGCGCCATTATCGATTTCCTTGATGACCCGCGCGGGGTTACCGGCAATGACCACGTTGTCGCCAAAGGACTTCGTCACCACGGAACCGGCCCCTACGACCACATTATTCCCCAACGTGACCCCGGGTAAAATAGTGACTCGGCCCCCCAACCAGGCGTTATCGCCAATGGTGATGGGGGCGCCCATTTCCACGTCGGCCGACCGGGCCAGCGCATTCAAGGGATGGACCGGCGTGTAAAGACCAATGTTCGGTCCAAAGTAGCAGTGTTCACCAATCGTGATGGGACAAGTATCCAGGAAAGTCATATCGTAATTGCCATAAAAGTGATCACCGATGTGGATATTCCACCCGTAATCAAATTTGAACCCTGCTTCCACGAAGAAGTCGTCACCCGTATCGGTGATAAGCTTGCGGTAGCCGGCGTTCCGTTCATCGTTGTCGTCTAACTGGTTGACCGCCCGTAATTGTTTCCGGGCTGCGGTCCGCCGCGCAATCAACTCGTGATCGAACTGTTTGTAGGGCTGGCCCGCGGTCATCTTTTCCCGTTCTGTTGCCATAACATGAATCACTCCTCTATATCCGTTAATGATACCACTTTCCCCCAGAAGTCCCTAGGCACGGTCTCTAAAGCCCACCACCTGGGGACGCCAAAAAAGCCCGGCAAAACCTGCCCGGACCCCGGTTTATGATCGATTTAGTGGCACTTTAGTCCGCCGGGGTCGGCACAACGGGTTGTGTCGGGGCTTCCCGGAGGATCCAGGTGATGCCATACGCATCAACAATTTGGCCCATCTTACCACCCTGTTGTTGATCCGTAAACGGACTGATAATCTTGACGTCGGCCTTCACCAAGCGTTGATAGAGTGCCGTTAAGGCCTTCACGCTGTCGCTGTCGTCCTCATCAACCAGCAACATCAGTGAAATCAACGTCGAGGACGTGGGTTGACCCATGAAGGCGTCGGCACATTGCACGTCTAACCCTAATAATTGAAAGCCCCCGCGCATGGTCAATTGGCTCAATTCCACGTCAGCGTTCAGCCCATACTGTTCCGCTTCGTCCGCGGTCGGACTGACCCGATAAACGTTCGTGGCCCCAAAGACTTGTTGATAGTAAGCTAAGGCTTCCTTAGCATTCTCGAATTCCAAATAGGGAATCATTTTTGCTTCCATGATCGTTACCTCATTATTCTTAGTCTGATTACTCCTCATCCGGCGGCATCTGGAGGATGCGCCGAATAGCCGCGACCGACTGGTCAACAGTTTGTTGATTCGCCGGTTGGGCTGTTGGTTGCTTAGCCGGGGTCCCCGTCGGTTTTACCCGCGAGTTAGTGGCCGTTGACCCCATCTGATCCATCGTCGTGTTTAACAGGTGGTCGACAAACACGTTGCCTTGATTCGTGGCGTGCCCCTTCGTCCAGTGAAAACTCAGGTGCTGGAACTGCCCTAACAGGGGGTCGACTTGCTGCCAAAGCTCAGTGTTGGCTAACGGCCCCGCGCTGCGCTTCCATCCACGCCGTTTCCAACCAGAAAGCCAACCCTTGGTCACGGCATTCAAAACGTACTGGGAATCCAGCACGAATTGAATTTGGCGCGCCGTCTGGTCGAGTGCCACTAACCGTTGGAGGGCTTGCAAAAACGCCATGATCTCCATCCGGTTATTACTGGCGCCCCATTCACCGGCAGAATCGGTCACGACTTGCTCAGGCAACTCGATGCGGTAGGCCCAAGCGGCCTTATCACCCTGCCGCACGTGGCCCCCCGCCACGTTACCAGTATTGCGTGAGCCACCGTCCGTATAAACGGTAATTTCACTAGTTGACGTCGCTGTTGTCTGGGCACCCGATTGAGTTGCCAGAGAGCTTGACGCTACTTTAGCCGTCGTTTTTGGGGGCTCCCCCGTCAGAAAAGCCTGCGCTTCGCCGCGCGTGGCAAAGCTCTTGTAACGGGCGCCCGGAAACCCTTGGACTTGTCGTTGAGCTTCCGGCCAAGTCCGGTAGATGCCGGGCTTACGACCGCGGCGGACCGCATAAAACTTCTGTCCCATCGTCATCCCCACTTTCACACTAATCCTTGTTAGTTTACCATACTTTTTCATCAGATTTTTGAAAATGGGTATTACCAAAATTGTGAAGCCGTTACCTTTGCCGATTTCACAAGTTAAATCAACTGACTAATGACTTAGCTCCCGCTTTCATTCGGGATTCTGCCCTTTGCAGGGGATATTTGTTTTCATTATGCACAGATTATGCTAACCTAGTATATAAGGGGATTTTACCGACCGGAAAGTGACTTTATCTGTTACCTTGTCTAAAACTTCTAAGGGGGGTCTTTATGGAAAGTCCTATCCGTGCAACACTCATTACCGTTGACCAAGCCCGGGCCATGCTGAAAGATCAGCACGACCAACGGGGCGAACGTTTTCCCCACCTTGCACTTTCCGGTCAGTATATCTTGCCAGATTATCGGTTAACCCGCAAACGTGAAGCGTTTAAAATTCGCCGACACACCTTCTTGAAACGGCACTTCCGGTCTTACGTGGCGTTTGATTCCGACAACGGCCAAACGTTGTGGATTCATAATTTTCCTAGTTTGTCTGAGGCCTGCTTTTGGTTAAACACCGGTCTGAAACCAACCGACACTGACTCCGCTAGTTCCTACCAAGAATGGAAATCCTTACACGTTGACGAAATTGAAGTCCTGAAGAAACAACTACGGACCCAGCATCACGAGAAAAAGAAACCCAGCACTGTAGCGAAAAAACCGACGATTGCCGTGGTTAAGAAAAGTAAACACGCGAAGAAATAGGCGTTCCGCGTTTTCGGGAACGCTTTTTGTGTCCCCATTAATCGGTAAACGGGCCGGGGACAAAACACTAAAGTGCACCGCCTTTAAATGGGAAAGCCATTTAAAGGCGGTGCACTTTTTAAGTGACCCAATAGAACGATACCGCAACGGGCGCCAAAAGTCAGGTCGTTGCGCTGAGCCCGAATTCGGTGAGCCTACCCCCAAGCAGGCGTCTCACCGGAGTCATTAATGCGCGACTTTTTAAGCATCATTTCAATTCGTCTTGTGTCAAATGAAGGTGGACGTGTTTCGGTTCGGTCCGGACAATCACCTTGCCGTGATGAATCGAATACAACACTTCTGCACGGGTGTTCAACGCGTTGTAGAAGTTATCGCTGTTCATCACGACCAGGTTCGCCGGTTTACCGACTTCGATACCGTAGTGGTCGGCCACGTGCATGGCTTTAGCCCCGTGGGTGGTTATAAATTGATAGGAGTTCAAAATATCGTCGTAGCCCATCATTTGGGTCACGTGAATCCCGGTATGTAACGCATCCAACATGTTGCCATCGCCCATCGGGTACCACGGGTCCTTGATGTCATCTTCACCGAAAGCCACGTTGATGCCTGCTTCGTTGAGTTCCTTGACCCGGGCCCCGACGCTTTGGATAGGTGTCAAAGCGACCACCCAAGTGAGTGTTGATCAGCGGGTTCGAAATCATGTTGATGCCCGAGAGCTTCAGCAAGCGCATCAACTTGTAAGCGTAGGCGTTGTTGTACGAGCCCATCGCCGTGGTGTGGCTGGCCGTGACTTTGTCGCGTAACCCCGTTTCGTAGGCCAACGTCGCCAGCGTCTCCAAGCCACGCGATGCCGGATCATCGATCTCGTCACAGTGCGCATCGACTAATTTCCCGTACTTTTGGGCGATACCCACCGCAAAGTGTAAGGATTCCACGCTGTATTCCCGGGTAAATTCGAAGTGCGGAATCGCCCCAATCGCGTCGACTCCTAATTGGGCCGCGCGTTCTACGAGTTCCTTCCCGTGTGGAAATGACAAGATGCCGTCTTGTGGAAAAGCGACCAACTGCAACTCGATAAAGTCTTTGACCTCGTCACGAACTTCGATCAAAGCCTTCAATGCCGTCAAATGCGGGTCGGTCACATCCACGTGGGAACGGACGAACTGAATCCCATGTGACGCTTGCAACTCCAGTGCCTGTCGGGCCCGCTGTTTGACGTCATCGTGAGTCAGTGTCTTCTTGCGTTCTCCCCAGATACGAATGCCATCAAAAAGCGTCCCGGATTGGTTCCATTCGGGGTCCCCTGCCGTCATGGTGCTGTCCAAATGAACGTGTGGATCCACGAATGGTGGTAAAATCAGCTTTCCCTTGGCGTCCAGGACATCTTCATGGTCTAGCGGCGTCAAGTGCGGGGCAATGGCCGTAAAGCGACCCTTTTCGATTCGAATATCCTGTGGTTCCGTGGCATTTTCAATGAAACCCTGTTGAATTAACATGACGTTTCAGTTCCCTTCTATCCTGTAAGTTTGACCGTTGCCTCGGTGCAACGTTAATAAAAACCAGTGATGGTCCGGCCGAACCAGAGCAACAACCCGTCGGCAAAAGCGCCGATAACGGCGACCCACATAGCCACCACGGTCCAGACCAGCCACCAGACCGATTGGTGAGCGAACGTTTTCCCTAGGCCTATTAAGCTTAGCACACATCCCAGCAATCCGAACGTTAAGGTCAGTGGTTCGTTACCCGTTAGGCGATACGCCCAGCCGAGGGCCCCCGTAAGCGCATAGCTCCCCATGAGCAGTCCGATAAGGCCCCAGAGTGGCCCCCGCCAACGTTTCCCCATAATCCGTTTACCCCCTCGCACTAATTTTTAATCGATTTAATCGTTCCCCGTGGCAATTCATGCTATCCTAGGCTTAATGACATTTCTTAGGAGGGTTTATATGACAAATACTTATCCACAAGCGCTGACCATCGCCGGGTCCGATAGCGACGGCAGTGCTGGCATGCAGGCTGACCTACATACTTTCTTTGCCCGCAACGTTTACGGCGCGTCCGTCATTACCGCGTGCGTGGCGGGAAACTCCTATGGTATCCACGCCAGCATCCCCATGCCTACGGATTTTATCGATCAGGAATTCCAGGATTTAGCAGACGATTACCATATTCGTGCTGCTAAGACCGGGATGCTCGCCGATTCGGAACTGATCAACGATGTCGTGCGTAACTACCAGCAAGCTGATTTTGGCCCGTTGGTCGTCGATCCCGTCATCATGACCAAGCACGGCAACCAGCTGCTCGAAGAGAGCGCCTTTGAAACGCTCCGGACGAAGCTGTTGCCATTGGCTACGGTTTTGACCCCCAACTTCTACGAGGTCGAAAAGATCGCAGAAATCACAATTCACAGCGATGCCGACATGGTCGCGGCCACCCAGAAAATGCAAACCATGGGTGCCAAGAACATCATCGCTAAGGGCAGTCACGCCATCGCCAACCAGACGGTGGTCCGTGACTTCGTCCTCTTAGAGTCTGGCGAAAGCTTCTGGTTGAGCCAACCTTACCACGATACCGACCGGGTCAACGGGACCGGTGATTCTTTGTCGGCCTGCATCACCGCCGAATTAGCCAAGGGCACGCCAATGAAACAAGCTATCGCCTTGGCTAAAGCGTTCGTGAACACCGCAATCGGTAACCCGATTGAAGTCGGCCATAAGTTCGGTCCCATCAATCACTGGGCGGCCCAACGTGCGTCTTACGACCAACTGTAACCTTAATCTCTCACGAGTTTCATTAGAGTTCGCGCCCTGCGGCCGGACTCTTTTTTGGTCTTGTCACTCCGGGTCACCACTTGTCTGGCCGCCAAGTCCGGCCATCGATTTCCCCTTGTAACTGGTCGTGGCGTTGCGCCTGTTCGGTGACTACCCGGTCCAACGCTACCCAAAAGGCCCGGTCCGTGAATTGGGGCTGCTGGGCCGCTAACGCTTGTATTTGCTGATGAAGCCAATCCTGCTTACTCGTCATCGTCGGCCTCCTTAATCATCGCTAACGTGTCTGTCAGGCCCTCTAAGTCATCGCATTGCTGATCGAAGGTTGCGGCCACCAATTGGCCTGTTTGCCGCTGATTGGCGCTTAAACGGGCAATCATGGCCGGTAAGCGGGCTGCAAACCAAGCCTGCCGGTTAGCTAACGTATCCGGTTGGGTCTGCGTCAAATAACGCTGGTAATCAATGACCAGTTGCAATTTTTGCGGCTCAGTCATATAACCGAACTGATAAACGGGGAATAGCGGTAACCACGTCAATTTGGCTCGGTGGGCTACCGCAGCTAACGGCGCCAAAGCCGCGTCAAGGGTCAAGTTTTCCGTGCCGCCCCGGCGAAAGGCCGTTTGCGGCATCCCCGTACTGACCACGACCCCCAGTTCTTTCCCCGCTAGGGGGTAGCGGTGATCGCCGTACACGAAGTTACGCGTCAAGACCGTATCCTCCCAGCGTTTGAAACTCGCCGGCGCCGCGTACCAGTACAAGGGAAATTGTAGGATGATGCGGTCGGCTTGACGTAACAGCGCCTGCTCGGCCGCCACATCGATTGGTCCCAGGTCGCCCAGTTCATGCCAAGTCACCTGTGAGGCCGGTAAACTGGCGTGTAAAAATTGTTGGGTGGTCGAATCCGCAACTTGCGGATGGGCTACCAGCACTAAGGTTGCCATCGGTTACCATTCCTTTCTGAATCCACTGTAGCATAGAAATGATTTTTCCCCAGCAAAAAAGCCCGCTAACTGAAGTTTACGGGCTTAAGCTTAACTTAGACGTTGATTCGACTTAC
Source organism: Levilactobacillus suantsaii (assembly GCF_014069315.1). Taxonomy (NCBI): domain Bacteria; kingdom Bacillati; phylum Bacillota; class Bacilli; order Lactobacillales; family Lactobacillaceae; genus Levilactobacillus; species Levilactobacillus suantsaii. Next base: position 115,504 of record NZ_CP059603.1, read on the forward strand.
TGGAGAAACGGTCTCGTTCAGCAAGGTGTTTGCTCTTCTTCCGAAAGGCCGCGAGATTATTGAGGTATAATTGCCCTCCTGCAGCGAACAAGATAATCAACAAAATAATAAGTACAGCCGTCATCAGAATCCCCCCTGTTAATATCAGGTTACAGTTATATTATCCTAACGTTACAGAAAGATTGCAAGTAAAAAACATCAAAAATAATAATTTTAATAATTTCTCACCCTAACGCCCACCGATTCAGACCAATTTTTCGCTACCGGTGGCTCGACTCACTACTTGACGTGGCGGGCTTTGACTGGTCGGTCGATGACTTTTTAACGGACTGGTGGCGTTTTTTAGCTTTGTCGACTTGGTGGGAGACCTGGTTTGTCGGACTGACATCCGACTTCCCCGCCAAATTCGAGATAGGGTACGCCACGATGAGGACACCCAAGGCGATGGCGAGATAAATCAGGTTCTGTTTCCGCTCGCCGTGAGCCTGGGTGATTTGAAAGAAATAGTAGATTAAGCTAATGGCCGCAAAGAAAACAATGATCTCCGCGACCACGTGAATAATGACCATGCGATTCCCTCCTGGTTGGTTGCCGAATGACACATCTCAGTTGCGTCTGCGTTTCGCAGACCCGCGATTGACACGGACCGACGGCTTCTCTATAATAAATAATTGTGAATACTTTTGTCGCAATAGCTCAGCTGGATAGAGCAACGGTCTTCTAAACCGTAGGTCGAGGGTTCGAACCTCTCTTGCGACATTCCTAAGGGTCAAAGACCCATTATAATTGATAAGGAAAGACCCCAGGTCGAGTGGACTTGGCGTTTTTTATTATGGTTGTGGTCACGTGGCTAGATTTCCCGTGGTCGGAGGTGCTGGGCAAAGGTCCGGACGTTTTCCCGTAAGAACTGCCGCCGGACGATCCCGATGCCGCCGTGCGGGTACAGACTACGAAAAACAGCGTTGCCAAAATTGATCAAGATAAAGTTATCAACTTCCTGGGAAACGTTCACGTCAGCCGCCATTTCGCCACTGGCAACCATTTTATGGAAGGTCCCCGTCAGTGATTCCCGCAACCGAAGGGGTAACTTTTCGGCAATCCGCCGAACCTCGGCAAACTGATAGGATTCCCGTAAGTCCAACAGAAAGATAGATTGGTGTTGCCGAACAAAATCAATGTAAAGTTCGGCAATCCGCTGCAGGTCAAACACGACGTCGCCACTCATCTGGAACACTTCCCCAATGCGATCAATATCGGCAAGATAACCCGTAATCAACTGCTCCAACAGATGCCGTTTATCCTGAAAATGGCGAAAGATGGTGCTTTCATTGACTCCAGCGCGGGTGGCGAGTTTCCGGGTCGTGGTCCCCCGGTAACCATATTTCAGCAGTAGTTCAGAAAACGCTAACAAGATTCGTTGGTCCGTTTCTTGTTTCGTCCCCATGCCATCAACCCCCTTCTATCGTTAAATTGTACCATGGTTCCGGGTCTAATCCAGTCCCAGACGCCCGAAGAAATTGTCCTTTGGCCGGTAAACACAAAAAGTCGCGATAATTTATCGCGACTTTTTTCATTGGATTCAGTTAAGATTCGGTTACTGCTCGATTTGCTCGGGCAACCTGGTGCCGGTACAAGCCCCAGCCCAAAAGCGCCGTCAAGACGTCCGCAATGGCTTGAGACCAAATCGTTCCGGTGTATCCAAATAACAAGTTCCCCACGACGATGGCCACGGTAAAAATAATGCCTTGCCGTGAAATCGACATGATGAAGGCGTTCAAAGCCTTAGCCGTTGACTGGAAGACCGTCGTGTAAACCAGAATGGCCCCCACAAACGGTGTGATCACCAGCAAGATACGCAACAGTTGCCCGCCGTAGTGAATGACCGCAGGGTTCTTCAAGAACAACGAAACCAACCACGGCGACACAATAATCATCAAGGACGCCATGACTAGCGACCAGACCACTTCGACCATCAAATCAAAGCGAATGACTTTTTGCAGGCGGGGCTTATCATTGGCCCCATAACTATACCCGATCAATGGTTGGGCGCCGAAAGCAAAACCAATCATGATGGCATTGACCACCTGGTAAACCTTGAGGGCAATCCCCAACGCGGCCACTCGATCGGCCCCGTAACGGGCTAAGTAGTTGTTGAAGAGCGCCGTTTGGTAACTAACCATGAGGTTGGTCACGGAAGCCGGCACCCCAATCACCAGGATCTGCCAGATGTCAGCCTTATGTAACCGCGATTCGTGCCAGTTGACGTTCACGATTTGACACCGCCGCCGCACGAAGTAGACCAGAATCAAGTCGGTCAACACGAAACCGATCACGTTAGCCAACGCGGCCCCGGCCGCCCCCAACTTTAAACTTAAAATCAAGATGGGGTCCAGGGCAATGCTGACGATGATGCCGCCAACGCTGCCAATCATGTTTTCTTTGGCCCGGCCTTCCGTTCGCATCAAGTTCCCGGGAACGATGGACAGTGCCACCAGCGCCGCCCCAACGTTAAAGATGCGGTAGAACTGGGCGGCGTACGGGTAAGTTGTGGCCGTTGCGCCCATCAAAGTCAGAACCGGCCGTTCGAAGACCAACATCAAAACTGCTACGGCAATCCCGGCAAACAGGACGCCGTAGAAGCAGAAACTGCTGACCCGGCGTGCCAACTCGTAATTGTGCTGACCCAATAGCCGGGACACATACGCACTGCCACCTAAACCAAAGATATCCCCTAAGGCAATCATCAGGTTAAACAGCGGTGTACAGAGTGAGACCCCCGCCACCAACGCCGTATTCTGAGTCATGGACACAAAGAAGGTGTCCGCCAAGTTATAAATCATGCTCGCGAGCATGCTCAAGACGACCGGCATCGCCAAGGTAAAGTAAGCGCGATGTACCGGTGCCTTTTCAAATAGATCTTCCAAAACTCATCCCTCGATATGTACCCCCGATAATTGTGGGGCAGAATACCTATTAGTATACGCCATTTTGCCCGTTAAAATGTAGCCCCAATTTTTGGGGAAACCGAGCCATAATCAGCGGGGGCCGGTGATTACCCCTTAGGCGAGGCGGACCCCCTTTTTATAGACTTGCTTATCCGGTTGTTGGACCGCTTGAATCGCCGCGAGTGGATCAGCGTCGAGGACCACGAAATCTGCCATCTTCCCGGGGGCCAGGGTGCCATAACGCTTATCGATCTGTAATAGCTTAGCCGCGTTTTTCGTCGCCCCTAAGAGGGCTTCAAACGGCGTCAATCCCATCTGAGTCATCAACACCAATTCATCCGTGGTCCCGGTGGCAAAGCCGTTGAACGGCGTCCCCGCATCGGTGCCCACGGCGTAGTTGACCCCAGACGTCAACGCAGTGCGCATGTTTTGATAGAAGAAATCTTTGACTCCCGCGTTCTTACGATAGACGTTGTCTGGCACGATGCCCTTACCATACCGGTCAATCTTGTCACAGGGACTCAACGTGGGCACCAAATAAGTCCCCTGGGCCTTCATCAGGGCCAATTGATCGGCATCCAGGTAAATGCCGTGTTCAATGGAATCCACCCCGGCTTCAAGTGACAGTTGAATGCCTCGATTACCCTGCGCGTGTGATGCCACGGTCATGTGCTTGCTGTGGGCCTCCGATACGGCCACCTGAATCTCTTCTTCGGTCAGTTCCGTATCATCGACCTCGTCAGCGGCAGACATCACCCCGCCAGTGGCCATCACCTTAATGTTGCCGGCCCCCAGCTTAAAGTTTTCTCGGACGGCCCGCCGCACGTCGGTCGCCGAGTTGACCAGATGGCCAAAGTTGCTTTCACCGTTCAACCCCTGGGGTTCATCCCCGTGGCCGCCAATGATGGAAATGGGTCGACCGGAACCATCGATTTCAGTGCCTCCCAGGTCCCCTGCCCGTTGCAAACGCGCCAGCTTGAGATCAACGTCAAAGGCACACCCGCAGTCCCGGATGTAGGTCACGCCATCGCGGGCGAGTGCCTTTAAGTTTCGCAGAGCCCGGTAAGCCACCTCGGTCTCGGATAAATGGTCGTTGGGCCGGCCACTCGTGCCACTCATCATAAGATGAGTGTGAACGTTCATCAATCCCGGAATCACATACTTGCCGTGTAAGTCCAACGTTTTTTCGGTGGTGGTCGGCGTCCCCGTCCCGAGGTCGCTGATCTCACCGGCAGCGTTGACCGTAAAATACGCATCGAGTAAGTAGTGGTCGGTCACCCCATCAAAGAGTTGGCAATGTACAAACGTTTGAGTCATCAGCAAAAACTCCCTTAATTAGAATCGACGGTACGCTTTAACGGGCCTCACTGGACCCGGACCTGGCCGTCGTGAAGAATTAGCCAAATTCTAAGAGAGTTTCTCATCTTTGTCAATCACCTTTAGGAGGCATTACTCAATGGCCCTGACTGAATGCCGGCTACAGCCCATTTTTCAGCTAGTGCCCCATGTCTAATTACTTTTTCATCATCAGGATCAGGGCATTAAAAAAGCCACCGTCCGAAGACGGTGGCTTTTAGGCTAGAGGCTAATGTAAATTAGTCAACAACCGTAACGTTAGCAGCTTGTGGGCCACGATCGCCTTGTTCTACGTCAAGGGATACGTGTTGGCCTTCTTCAAGAGTCTTGAAGCCTTCACTGTTGATAGCAGAGAAGTGAACGAAAACGTCAGAGCCGTTTTCCAAAGTGATGAAGCCGTAACCTTTATCAGCGTTGAACCATTTAACAGTACCTTGTTCCATAAGAATGAAACCTCCGTGCGCATAGCGCAATAATATTTGCATTTGAAAGCTGGGGTAAAAAGGAGCCATTCTTAAAGAACGTCGAGCCTTTAAAACTTCCGAACCATAAATACATTAACCATAGGATAACAGGTATTCCCCAGAATAGCAAATGGGAAGTTTCAAATATTTGGCGAAACTATGATTAAGCCCTAGCGCCTCGCGGCCAACCAATTATATGCCGCCAACACCTCTTGGGGCGTGATGTTATGCGTTCCACCAGTCACGTTAACGGTCGTCGTCATCTGTAAATCTTCACAGGCTGCCGCTAATTTTCGAACGGTCGCCACACTTACTAATTGGTCGCGCTGCCCCACGGATAACCAGACTTCTCGGTCCGGTTGAACCTGGGGAGTGGGGACCGGCAACTGTAAGGGGTGAAATAAAACGGCATAACGGCCAGGAAACAGCCCCATCTGGACGCCGTAAGCCCCCAGTGCGGCACCGTTCGAATAGCCAACCGTGATCAACTGAGAACTGTCCCAGTGGTGTTCTTGGCATAGTCTCTGTGCCTGGTCAGCCACCCACTGGGCAGCGGCTTTAATTTGGGCCGGATTCGCCGGGGAACTGGCCGTTTGCGTGTAATACTGGCGCTGAGCACCACTCCCCTGACGGCCCGCAATCGTCATCAAAGGGCTTGTGGGGGCCAAGCGCCGGCCAAAGTCTAAAATCTCACGGTTAGTGCCCCCTGTACCCTGCAACAATAACACCGGGGGCGCGGTATTAGCTCCCGGCATGGTTTCAATCAAATCATCCATTCTCGTTTTCTCCTAGCGGTGCACAATGATTTCAATGGTATCTTTTTGTGGCGCCACGTTCAACCCAAAGCACGGCTCCGTCAAAATCTTACCGTACTCGTCCAGCACATCGTCGGGAAGGGGCGTGTGGTCGTGTAATTGCTTGATCAACTCGTCGGCCGTTTCAATCTGGCCCAAATCAACGAACAATAGCGCGTCGTTGATCAAGTCATGGACCAAGTCGCTCAACAGGCCGTTGGGTTTGCCCTGCACGTCGGTCACCACGACTTGGGCGCTTGCCAACGGCCGATGATTGACGGAAACAAACTTTAAAATGGTAAAAATAGTTGGCATAAGATATTTCCCCCCTGTTATTGAACCGCCGCGCGAGCCTGAGCCCAGCGCCGCATCATCTTTTCTTGCACCTTTGGAACGGGTAAATCAGCCACTTGTGTCGTCGCGACCCACTGCCCCGGAAAGTAAGTCAAAGGCGTCGCCGTGGGGAGTTTCGCTTGCAGTAAGCTCACTTGCCAGCGTTGGTGTGTATACGTCTGACTCACGGTTCTTCCGCCCAGTGGCGTAAACCTTACCGACAACTGGTAATCGCGTTGCCAGCGGGCTTCCAAGGCGGCAATATCAGCCGCTAAAGTTGGTGTCGTCGTGGCCTCGGCCGGCAGTAAATCGGCCTTGGGAATCAATGGGTAAGTCCAGTATCCCGCTAACATCTGTTGTGCTGAGCGCTGGACCAGTAAGTCCCCCGCCGGTGAGGTGACCAGCAGACCGTAGTATGGCACCAATTTAGGCCGAGGTTTCTTAGTCTTGACCGGGTAAGCGAGCACCTGGTCCGTCCGGTACGACGCGTCGAACGCGCGAACCGGGGAGTGTGCTGGGTCGGGCGTCTTGGCTGTCATGTAGCTCGACCCCAAGTCCATGACAGCCTGGTTGAAGTCTCCGGGCCGCTGCGAATCCACAATGGGTTGTAAGATATCAAAGAACACCTGGCGCGTCTTGGGTTGAGCCACGTCCGCATCAATCAACAACAAGCGAGCAAAGACCCGAAACGCGTTGCCGTCGATGGCCGGCACGACTTCATTAAAAGCGATGCTAGCGATAGCACAAGCCGTGTACGGGCCAACCCCCACCAAATCCTGGAGCGTCGCGGCGGTCGTGGGCCACTGGCCGTGATAATCGGTCACTAATTGGCGCGCCGCTCGTTGCAAGTTGCGGGCCCGCGAATAGTAGCCCAATCCCTGCCAAGCCTTCAACAAGTCGGCCTCCGCCGCGTTAGCCAGCGCCGTGACCGTTGGAAAAGCGGCCATAAAACACTGATAATACGGAATGACCGTTTGGACTTGCGTTTGTTGCAACATAATCTCACTGACCCACACGTGATACGGGTCGTGATCGTGGCGCCAGGGCAAGTCCCGCCCCTCCTGGTCGTACCAGGCTAATAGGGTGCGACGGAACTCGCGAATCGTCGCCGGCGACCATTTTTCCATGACCATCCCTCCGTTTACCATTTTCTTAATTTTAGCGAATTCCCACCGGTATCACAAGTGGGGCCCCTTAACTAGCCCTTGACGTGGTCCTCATCCTCCCCTATCATCAAACGGGAAGTCTCCAATCCCTAACGCCTGTCATTGAAGGCATCACCCGGCTTAGTCCACGAGTCGATGCCACCTGGGCCGGCCACGATCAGATGGTTAAGTCAGCGCGTGAACGGGGTGAACAATTGGAGAAACTCATCGGAGGAAAACACATGAAACACTGGATTTTACCCGCGATGCTCCTACTGCTAGGGAGCCTCGCTGGGTGTACGAAAGACACAACGGTTCATTCAACGAGCGATAGTCAAGGGGTCATGACCCAACGCCAAGTTTTGACGCTAGCCACCAGCACTCCTTTGACCACTTTAGATGCCGATAAGATGACCAAATTTGGACGGTTGAACAACACCATTGAAGGTCTATATCAGACCAATCGCGACGGTCAAACCCAACTGGCTCTGGCCAAGCGCGTCCAACTGAACGCCACCAAGACGACTTACACCTTCAAATTATGGCAGGATTCCCGGTGGAGCAACGGGGACACTATCACCGCACAAGATTTCGTCTACGCCTGGCGCCGCGCTTTGGCCCCACAAACTAAGGCGCCGGAAGCCGACCTGTTTTTAGGCATCAAAAATGCCCGCCAGATTCTGGCCGGTGATCTACCCGCCACCCAGTTGGGAGTCCACGCCAAGGGACGGTTCACCCTGGTGGTCACCCTCGATCATCCCATGGTGGAACTCCCCCAACGACTGGCTTACCCCATCTTCGGCCCCCAGAACCAGCGGGTAGCGACAAAATGGGGAGCCAAGTACGCTACCCAACCCAAGTATCAGGTGTACGCGGGACCCTTCATGGTCAGTTCTCACGGTAACACGGCCAAGCACTGGCACCTAATTCCCAACCCCTATTACTGGGACCGCAAGCACGTTTATTTGACCCGCATCAACGTCAACGTTTACCATAATCAGGCCCAAGAATGGCAAGATTATCAACAAGGCCGGCTGGATGAAGTTCGACTCCAGTCGAAAACTGACGTTAAATCGGCGGAAACACAGACCACCTACACGGCTCGGCCTTACTCCAAAATGATTCTGATTACATATCGACACCACTCCTCAACGAGCATACCCAGCCAACTTTTACGCCAAACTACGACCCGGTTAGCCATTTCCCACGCCGTTAACCGTCAAGCTTTGGGCCGCAATACCTACGGAAAATCATCGCTTCCCGCTCAAGGTATCGTCCCGGCTGGGCTCAGCCGGGGTCTCCGGGGCACCACCGACTTTGCCGCTAGTCAACCGGACCAAACCGCCTTGACATACCAACCTAAAGTAGCTCGGCAACAGTGGCGCCAAGCCTTAAAGAAAGTCCACCGGCACCGCATCACCTTGACTTTGAGTTACTTGGATACCACCCACGGTCGCCTGGTCGCGACACAGCTTCAAAAACAACTCATGACGACTTTGCCGGGGCTCACGGTCCGCTTAAAACAGCGGGCACAACACCTCAACGGTCATTCCAGCCCGTTAAACGGTGATTTGAACTTGAACACCCAGCAGGCGCAATACGCCGACCCCCTGGCGATGTTGGCACTGTTTACAACGACCAACTCCGCGAACACCACACGCTGGCACAATCGCGATTACGACCGTTTGGTTGCTCAAGCCAGCAACGCCACGGCCTTCAACACCCAGCGGTGGCGAACCCTATTAAAAGCCGACGGAATCTTGATGCGCGAACAAGGCGTCACGCCACTTTTCCAACCAGCTAGCACGTACCTGATGAACCCACACTTAAACGGCGTTCGCTTCAACACCGTAGGAACGTTGTCGAACTTCAAGGAAGCCTACTTCGCCAGATAAAATCAAGCCCACCCGGACAACCAATCACAAGAGTGCAACAAACTGACTTTTGGCGCATGCTTCGGCACCCTTATGGATCCGAGTAACTTAAAAAGTGCACCGCTTTTAAATGGATTTTCATTTAAAAGCGATGCACTTTACTGTTTTGTCCCAGACTCTGATTTTAGGGTCAATCGTTAAGTTGTTGTTGCGCTTCTTGGACCACCGCATCTCCGGCGAACTCACTGGTCAGCCGTTGCATCGGGGTGTAAGCGTGCCGGTCCTTATAGGCCACCGGATAGGCCGCGACGACCGCGACCTTCAACTGGTTTTCGGTCAAGAAAATTTGACCAACCCCGCGGTACTTACCCTTGCTGTGCCGGCCAGTTCGCCAGGAATGTAGCTTGAACTCACCGTTTGCTTCCCGCTTGATCTGGTAGTTGCCCGATGCATCCGCCACGACGGGCACGCCCAGATATTGGTTCACCTCATACTTTGCTTTTGCCATCTCTTTTACGAATTCTCCTTAGTCAACGCCGTAATCAGGGGGTCAATGGTCGCCGCCCCTAAAACGGCCGTAATTTTCGGTTGAGTCAAAATGGGTTGTAACACCGCTGTTGTGGCGGGTTGCCCGACCAACTGAGCCGCAATCGGGGCTAATTGGTCACTTGACGCCAGCGTGCCAAACAACGCCACCCGCCGTAATTGTCCTCGTTGCGCAGTAAAGTTGACGTGCAAGTCGCCATCGGCTAGCTGCAACCGTTGGTACTGTCGGAAACCGGGATTGGCGCCGTAGTTCCATGCGTCCGTGCGGTATTTTTCGGTCAGACGCTGGTCAATCACGGCCCAATCGTGGTCCGTTAAGTGGTAGGTCTCGATTTGGTCTAGTCGGGCCACCCCGAACACGTGACAAAGCAAGGCCTCCCTGAACGCTTGAATATCCAAATTTTGATATTGCGGGGCCAAGTACTGCCGCAAATTAGTGATGGGCACTCGGTTCGAGGCCACGCCGCGAGTGGTTGCCGTCTGCGCCGCGGGGCGTAACGCCTGATGAGCCGCCGCCACGTTCAGATCATACATGATGGTCCCGCCAGCCGCGTAACCAGCCCCGTTTTTGAACATGGTCATCCCCGAAAACTTCTTGCCCGCCACCGTCAGCGCACTCTTCTGGCTGATGGCCAAGTCGGTCACGCCCATTGCCGTCAAAGCCTTCAAAATGGGAGCCGCGAAGACCGCATAGTCCCCAAATCGCGCCCCATCATCCACCTCGCCGTTCACGATGTGCTCAAAGATCAAGTTGCGTTCATCGTGATAGACGGCGCCGCCCCCTGACGTGCGTCGAACCAGTTGGACGTGGTGCGCCTGCAAGTAATTAAAGTCCACTTCTGCGGTCACGGTCTGGTTCACACCGATGATGACCGCCGGCTGGTTCACGTACATCATGAGGCCGTGGCCTGGTAGCTTTAAATCGTTGACCAAGTAATTGTCAATGGATTGATTCACCAACGCATCGGTGACCACTTGGCCTCGACGCGTCGTATCGATGAGAAACATTGCGAAAAGCTCCTTCCCCCGCGGGTCTAAATTACTCTCAGTTTAGCATACGGCCCCGCCCCCAACAACTTTACAACCGCTCAATAGAAGTGGTTGTCAGCGGTTACATAACTTCGTATACTAGAGGTGACCTTAAGTTATCCGAGAGGAAGATGACCATGATAAATTCTACCCCATCATTTTGGCAACGTTTAAAACACTGGTGGCACGCCCGTTTTAGTGCTCCCAGCGCACCGACCATTACCGAAAAGGACGGTGTCTGGATCGAACAGCAAGACGCCCACCATTACCGGTTGGGCTTAGCCAGTGACGCACTGGAACAGATCGGTGACATCAGCTTTGCCGACCTCCCGATTTTAGTCGACGATGAGCTTGTCGCCCAAGACGACATCCTCGAAGTCGAGAGTGATAAAGCTGTCGAAAACTTCAAGACGCCCTACGCTGGCACCGTCGTTAAAACCAACGATGCCTTGGTCGCAGATCCCAGTGCGATCACGCCTAAAAACCAAGCCGCCAACTGGATTTTGGTGCTCAAAGTCGACTAACCTAGCGGGTAAAATTTTCAATAAAATAATTCCCATTTCTGCCAAAATGAACTAACATAGAAAATGAAGCCGGTGGTACCCATGCCAACAACACGATACACTGACCCAATTTAAAATTGGAGGTAATGGTTATGGCTGTTGTAGAAAAGACCGCATTATTAGATGAGAAGATGTCCGAAGTGTTTGACTGGTCCAAGGACTCTACTCCTGTACGTGACGCCATCTGGGATCACTACATGGAAGCTAATGGTCACAACACCGATGAAACTGAAGCTTCGATGAAGAAGATCGATGCGAAGTCTGACGATGACGTCAAGGCGTTCGTTGAAGAGAATCTGAAGAAGTAACCGGCTCACTCAAAAATAACGCGATCGTCTGGTGGCGTTATTTTTTTGTTTCAATCCGCAACTCAAAAACTGCTCCAAGAAGGGCTAAGGCCTTCCTTGGGGCAGTTTTATCATCCATAAACACTTAATATAATAACCCTCAGCTAGTCAAATGGGCCGCGTTAACCGGAAAATCAATGAGGATTCCCCCACGAGCTACTGAACGATTTGCGCAACCTTTGCGGCGATAGTGGTTCGCCCCGCCTGTGGCTGTAACAAATACGCCTTGATTTTAGAATTTTCAACATTCACCGTTTCAACGAGGGCCCGAATCGCACCCCGGCTAGTGGTATACAGCCCTAACTTTGCCTGAGCCGTTTCCCCCCAAGGCGCCACATCCAAGATGTAACCACCCCATTCATTTTTCTGCATGAATCGCACCGCCAGCCGAGTACTATTAACGACCCCCATCAGCGCCGTTGCCAGGTAATCACGCCACTCCCGACCGCTTAACTCGGCAACGCTCTTATTAGAGTAGCCCGCCGAATCCGGCATCAACCCCATATTCGTAAAGACCAGGTCGATACTGCCTAAGCGGTCTTCAATCGTCTGAAATGTTGCTAAGGCTTCATCATCATCTTCAACTTTACACGGATAAATGTAGCAGTCCGGCCCAATCTGTTCGATTGCCGCCTTTAAGGCTTGGGCATCCGGCAAATTATGCGTTAACAGACAAATATTATACCCCGCCTTTGCCAGTTGCAACGAGACCTCGCGGCCCATTCCCCGGGTCGCACCAGATAATACCGCATTCTTATTTTTGGGTTCACTTTTCATCCTAGAATCGCTCCTCTAACCAACTATTGACATGCTCAAAACAATTTCTAACAGTATCGCCAAACTCCCCAGCAAACCGTTCGGCAGCTTTTTCAGGCACAATGTTATGCGAAGCCCCGTCCACAAATGCCATTTGCTTATCAGGGCTCGAACTATTTTGGTAGATGGCTTCGGCGGCCATAAATTCGTAGCTGCCCGTCATCCCCATAATCAGCGTTGGCACTTGAATATGTCGGACATTGCCGGGGTATTGCAATACGCACTATCCCAATCAATGCCGTAAACGTGGGTCGCATCGTAACCAAACCCCTTCGTTCGCAGGCCAAAATTAGTTAGAAAATTCTTAACGGTCGTTTGCTTGGTCGACAAATTATTCAGTTGCACAAATTGTTGGGCGGCGCGTGGCAGGCGCCGCGAATAGATGACCTCGTTTGAGATCGACCCATCGGCATGAATCAAATCCCATGGCTTGGCCGTATGCTGAAGCAGGGTCGGATCCTGCGGAAATAATTTATTGCACGGCGCAAACTGCTGGCCACCCACAATGGTTAACGGTTCATCATCTTTAAACTTGCCTTGCCCCGCTTCGATTGCGTTCAATCGTGCCAACGCATCATCAACTAGCTTTTGCTGACGCTCAGCTTGCGCTTGTTGGTAGGCCCGGATGAATGCCGAACTATACTCACCATGGTCCCCGCACCAGCCATTTTCAGGCGACGTGAGGTCAAATTTGGGATTCAAGTAACGCGCACTGTCGCCTTCCGTCAGACCGGGGTCCAAGCTCAACAATTCCATCACGCCGTTGCCAAAATTAGAATCTAGGAACATGACCCCGTCCGCCGGCGTTAAGTCACCAACATCCGTTAATTTAACGACCTGCCGTTCCGTTTGAAAAATATGGGCACCGTTCTCGGCGATGGCTTGATAAGCACTTAGCAGTGTCGCCCCACCACTGTGCCCCAGCAGCAGGAATTTTTTGATGGCGTCATCCTGCTTCACATAATCGACAACGGCTTTCACGTCCAATATTTTTTGATCCAGCGTTTCTTCCGAACGCTTGACGGCAGCGGTAAATACCGTATAGCCGCGCTGAGCCAATTCGGGCGCCGGAATAAAGCCGTAATAAGCCTCGTCCGAATGCATCAAAACGATTCCGACCGGTTTTCGATTCGTCGGGTCAACCGGACGGTAAATCACGAGTCCTTGAAATGGATTGAGTTGTTGATAATGGTTTTCAATGACCACAGAATTGTTCTTCATCCTTCAGCCTGCCTTCCATGTTTGCTTCTCATTATTCAAATTATAGCCCAACAAGGCAACTTTTGAGATGTTACGGCGTCCTCACATCGGCTTTACTAAAATCGAAACTGAATTGCTTTTCTCGTCAAACTTCTCATCAACGCCGATTGACAAAGAACTACTAAAAACAGCCGTAAAAAAGACCGGAGATGGTTATCCCCGGTCCTTCATTCATTTAAAGTTTAATTGGCCCGTTTTATTCCGGCCCTCCCGGCAAGATGCCGTACCCCAACAGGTACCGGCGCCCCGTAGCCGGGTCGATGGCCGTCTTGGTTAAACTAGCGTTCGGCGGCTCCGGTAACGCGGTCGAGGCGGGTAACCCCAACATCAACAGCGCGGCCACCTTAATGGTCAAACCGTGACTGATCACTAAAACATGCTCAGAGGGGTGGTCAACGACCAACTCCGCCAACAGTTACCCTAACCGATCCTGAATCTGCGCGTAACTTTCGCCCCCAATCCGGGGCAGCCAGGTTGGCGTGACCTCGTGGGTCAACGGGTCGACGGCGTCCGGATGAGCGCGTTGCAGATCCGCAATCGACCGACCGGCCCAATCGCCGTAGTCGCCTTCAATCACCCGTGGCTCAATTGTCAGTGGCCGGTGGCCCTTCGTCGCCGCGGTAATCAAGGCGGCGGTCTGGCGGGCTCGCTGTAACGGACTGACAATCAAGCGGTCGTAATGGGCAACATCGAGGCCCCCAGCCAATAAGGCTTGGACCTGGGCTGTCCCGGTGGACGTTAAGCGTGTCACGTCCGTATCCAATTGACCTTGAATCAGACGTTTGGCGTTCGTGATCGTTTGGCCGTGACGCACCCAATCAATCGTGGTCATCAAAACCACCCTTTCTGTTCGCTAGTTTTCTTGACGCTCAAACACGGTTTCGACCTTGCGCCGGCCCCGTTGCAACAGGTAAATTGCCACGATGACCAACACGGAGCCAATGACTTCGGCCACGGTGATTTTTAGGCTGACGAATTTACAATTGAAGTGCAACAAGTAAGAAAATAAAAATAGACTCCTAGCCTGAGTCCTGTAGAATGAAGTCACCATAACAATCATCTAAAGGAGTTCTTAGGCTATGAGTCCATATACACATCTTACCTTAAAAGACCGCGAATGCATACTGTTAGGTGTAACTTTACACCATACTTACCAGGTTATTGCCAATCAAATCGGTTGTTCCAAAGCCACTGTGTCACGAGAAATTAAACGCAACGGCGGTCGGGGCGCCTATTCCGCCGTAAAAGCCCAGCAGAACTATCAACAGCGCCGATTAAAGAGTCGCCGCCTCAGGGTACTGGAGAATTTAAAGCTACGCGACTTTGTCCTTCACTGCATTCTTCAACGACAATGGTCACCCGAGCAAATCGCCGGTCGTTTATCTTTAGAGACCAGTAATTGGCATATCAGCTACAACACGATTTATCGCGGAATTGAACGAAATAATTTAGGCGTTAAACGTAAAAGTCATGGGGCTCGAGGATTCGCTCGAAAGTTACGACATCGTGGGAAAACTCGTAAGGTTAAAGGAACTGTCAACGAACGACGTGGCCGTTTTAATAATGTCCCATCAGTCCATGAACGACCAGTCTCATGTGAGAATCGGACTCGTTTTGGCCATTGGGAAGGCGATACCGTTCGCGGCAAGGTCGGGCGTTCGGGTTTAGTGTCACTGGTCGACCGTAAGTCACGATACCTTCTGTCTGAGCGTGTACCCAAAGTGAATGCCAAGAATGTGACCCAAGCGATGATCGACCTCCTGCATACAGTCACACCTAAACGCGTTCGTACGCTTACACCAGACCGAGGTACAGAGTTTGCGGGTTATCGTGAAGTCGGTAAAGAGCTTGGTATCTCAGTCTATTTTCCAGACCCGCACGCACCACAACAACGTGGGACCAACGAAAATACCAATGGTCTCATCCGAGAGTATTTTCCCAAAGGAACTGACCTTGATGAACTGACCGATCAAGATATCGCGAAGTTTGTCAGGAATTTAAATAATCGCCCCCGTAAGGTCTTAGGCTGGAAGACACCATCTGAAGTTTTCTTCGGTAAAAAGTTACACTTGATTTGACAATTCGTCCTCAAGAAAAGAATCGAGAGCACAAAGGTCATCACGGGTTGGGCCGCATCGACGATACTGATGACGTCGGACGGCGCAAAGTGACTACTATACAACAGTAGTGAGAACGGAATAATGGTCCCCAGTAAAATCACAGTACTCATCGACGCCAATAACCCCATGGTCAATGGCGGCGTACTGAGCCAGACCGGATGATTGAGGTTGAAAATAATTCCCGCAATCAACGTCCCCCAGCCTAACACGGTAATCGGGGCGTGGCCACCCTCACGAATCAACGGTCGCGGTAAGACCACGTAAAAGGCCGCCGTTATACCGGAACCGATGCCCCAGAGTAACGAGCCCAAAGGAATCGATAATTGAGCTAAATTACCGCGGGTGATGGCCAGAAAGACCCCTACCAGCGCGATTGCAAAGGCAATCATATCACTGCGCAACGGGTGTTCATGCTTGAATAAAAAACTCCCCAGGACAATAAACAAGGGGCTTAAGTATTGCAAAATCGTGGCCGCCGCCGAGGTCCCGGTCTGAACCGACATGTAAAAGGTCAACAAGTTGGCCCCCAGGCCGATGATGGCGTACGCCAGTAACCACCCAATCTCACGGGGATGGCGGAAGATCGTAAAGGTCTCTTTACCGTACAGAATCAGGCTAATCACTAATAAGACGACGCCCGCCCCTAAGGTTCGCGCCGACAAAAACCAACTTGCCGGAATATCCTGGCCCTGCGAAATAAACTGTAACACGGTCCCGGAGACCCCAAACATGACCGAAGCTATCGTGGCCCAAAAAATACCCTTCATGACACTTCCAGTTGGTACACCTACTTTTCTAAACGTCCAAAATCCTCACTTTCACTCACCAGTTTAAACTTCAATTCTAACCAGTTAGGATTAAAATTTGCTAACAACCCAGCAGATTTATTAAATAATTTACCTTAAGCCGCAGAAACCCAAAAACGAGTCTGACCATTCCGCCAGACTCGCTTACTCCCGTTACACTCGCAACGAGAGTCGTTTATTCAAAATTAAGCACTGTGATCCACGTGCCGCGCTAAGAGGTCCCCGCAGAGTTGGATGGCAAAGACAATCACCAGAATGATCAACATCGCTAAGAAAGTGACGTCGTTTTCAAACCGGCTGTACCCCACGTTAATCGCGAGGTTACCTAAGCCCCCACCCCCGATGGCACCAGCCATCGCGGTCAGGTCGATCAGACTAATGATCGTTAGAACGGATGACCGGATAATGTCCGCCAGGCCTTCCTTCAGGTAGACCCGGAAGATAATCGCAATCGGTCCAGAACCGACTGCTTCGGCGGCTTCGACCACCCCACGATTGACTTCGGCCAAGGCGTTTTGAATCTGCCGCGCGTAGAACGGCGCGGACCCGATAATCAACGGCACGATAGCCGCGGTGGTCCCGATAGCAGTCCCGACGATTAGCCGGGTGACCGGTGCAATCACCGCTAGTAAAATAACGAAGGGAATCGACCGGAACAGGTTAACGATCTTATCGATGATGTTGTACACGACCCGGTTCTCGAGAATCCCACCTGGTTGGGTCACGATTAACCCAATCCCGAGGGCCATCCCGATAATCCCCGCGATAATCGCGGTAATCAAGGTCATGTAAAGCGTTTCGCCGGTGGCCTGCATGAACTCACTCTTCATGGTCACGGCATTAGGAAAGTAATGGGCAAAAATTTTCAACTAGGCCACCTCCGAATCATGTGGGTCGAGTTGCGCTACTTGAATCCCGGCGTCGCGGCAGTACTGCCAAGCGCGGTCCAACTGGTCGGGTTCCCCGGCCATAACGACGACCAAGTTCCCCAGTGGCGTATCTTGTAAGATCTCCACGTTTCCGTACAGGATGTTAGAAACAACCTGATACCGTTTGAACAACTCCGTAATTAGCGGTGCATCGGTACTGGCGCCCACATACTTGAGTTGAATCAAGCGGTGGTGGTCATCCAACCCTAAGTCGCCGACCTGCTTGTAAATCTTTTCTAAGGCTTGGTCAATCTGCGTGGCCGTATTGATGAAGTCCCGGGTCAGCTTTTCCTTCGGTTGACTGAAAATGGTCAGTAAGTCACCACGTTCGATAATCTTACCGTTTTCCATCACGGCCACCTTATTACAGATTTCCTTGACAGCGTCCATTTCGTGGGTGATCAAGACCACGGTCAGGCCCAAGTCTTTGTTCAATTGCTTGAGCAGTTCCAGAATGGCCGACGTGGTTTTCGGGTCCAGCGCACTAGTCGCTTCGTCACTAATCAGGATTTCGGGGTCGTTGGCCAGCGCGCGGGCAATCGCCACCCGTTGTTTCTGCCCCCCAGATAGTTGGGCCGGGTAATCGTTGGCCTTTTCGCTCAACCCAACTAGGTCGAGTAACCGGGCCACCTTTTCCTTGCGTTCGGTCCGAGATAACTTACTCCCCTTCAAAGGGTAGTCCACGTTATCCGCAATCGTCCGGGCGTTCATCAGGTTGAAGTGTTGAAAAATCATCCCGATTTTCGTCCGCGCTTGCCGCAACTTCTTACCATTTAGTGTCAGAATATTCTGACCATTAACCGTGACTTGACCCGCGGTGGGCTGCTGGAGCCGGTTAATCACCCGGACTAAGGTACTCTTTCCGGCACCGGAATACCCCACAACACCGTAGATATCCCCGCGTTCAACATCTAACGAGACGTCTTTGACGGCTTCGACCGTCTGACCTTTATTATGGAAGGTCACGTCAACGTCTTTTAACTGAATAATCGCATCTTTGCTCACAGTCAATTCTCCTTACTCGCCATGCCGGCAATTCTCAACTTAAGCTAATTGGCTTACCATGCTGGAACGGATAAGCCGTGGTAGTACTTCTTAATCAATTTCTTCGTGGCTTCACTCTGGTAAGCCTTGACGATCTTCTTGTACGTCTTGTTATTCTTATCGGCCTTGTTCGTCGCAATCACGTTGATATATGGAATCGACGCCTTGTTCAGCTTTTCCTTGTAAATGCATTCCTTGTTCGGTAACTTAGCTTCAGCCGCAAATTCGTTGTTGACGATGGCCGCCGTGGCATCCGACAGGGACCGTGGCGTCTGGGCCGCGTCAACCGCCGTAATCTTCAAGTTCAGCTTGTTTTGCGTGATATTCTTCGGCGTTGGCAACTTGACCTTGTTGTTAACCTTGATTAACCCGGCCGATTGTAACAGGTGTAAGGCCCGGCCTTCGTTGGTCGAATCGTTTGGAATCGTGATTTGGTCGCCCTTCTTGATGTCGGCCACGGACTTGACCTTCTTGGAGTACAACCGTAGTGGTGCGCGGACCGTCTTACCAATGGAAACAATGTTAGTCTTATGCGCCTTGTTCCAAGTGTTCATGAAGTAGGTGTGTTGGAACGCGTTCAAATCAATTTCGTGGTTAGTCAACGCCGCGTTAGGTTGATTATAGTCCGTAAAGGTCACTAACTTCAGATTAATGCCTTGCTTAGCCAATTTTTTCTTGATGGGCTTCCAAATCTTTTCGTCGGAACCCATGATTCCAATTTTAACGGTCTTGTCTGATGAGCTGGATTTCCCACAGCCGGCAACGATCAATAATGGAATCAATAATAGAAATAGCCAAGCGAATCGTTTAAATTGCTTCATGTTAATATCCCCTTTTTCCTCAAGTCATGGTTTTACCTAAGTTAAGTTGTGATTGAAAATTTGGACCAAAAGAAAAAGTCCGCTTCTAAGTTAATAGAAACGAACTTGTCGTGGTACCATTCTAGTTTAAGTCAGCTTTTACGGCCGGCCCCTCATTAACATCGTGGCGCAAAAAGCCCGCCCCGGTGTGTGCACGATAATGAGTGCCAGTCATCACCACTTCATTCTTGCGAACTTAGCGGCACCAATTCATTTCAGGCCATCTTCACCGCGGCAATCGTTACTCGCTTACAGCAAAACACGAGCTCTCTGAAACGACTTACCAATAGTTACTCTCCTGATCACATTGTTTTCAATCACTTAATTTATCAGTAAGTCTAATGCAACTTTAATGCAGTGTCAAGCTGAAGCGATTAAAAATTTCCGCCAACAACTGAGGGCGACGATTACCATAAAATCGATAATCGCCGCCCTAGCTGAAAGAAATCGTTCTCAAGGAAGTGACGTGCCCCGTTAATTCTCGGCCAAGACTTGGTCTTGTAAAATCCCAGCAGCCTTCAAAAACATATGGGTGACCACCGGGCCCACAAACTTGCATTCGCGGCGCTTCAAGTCTTTGGCGACCGCAGAACCGATGGTCGACTGGTTTACGATTTCGTCACGCGTCGCTACGGGTAACAGCAACGGCGTGCCGTTCACGAAGGCCCATAAATAATCGGCAAAACTACCAAATTTGCGTTGAATCTGTAGAATGGCCCGGGCATTTTGAATCGTGGCGCGAATCTTACGCCCGTTTTGAATCATCTGGGGGTCGCGGGCGATGCGCTCCCCATCGTGTTCGAGGTCGAACCCCGCCACGGCGGAAAGCGCCATGCCCGCAAAGACCCGGCGAAACACCGGCAACTTACTGTCCGCGGCCTGCCAACTTAGGCCCACCTGGAACACGCCTACAGTCATCAACTCGAACAAGATATGATCATCGTGGGTGGGAGTCCCAAAATAGGCGTGATACTCTTGAACACCATTTGTCGTCCATTGTTGGCCATCGTCTGCTGCCAGGGTCATGGGTCATCGTCTCCTTTGAACTTCACTAAGATAACAATTATTTGATATAGGCGTACTTGTAACTCCACTGCGTGCCGGCCGTGTTGTGAATCACACCCCTGACCGTTGGCCGTTGCAGATAAGCGTAGTTGGCTTGGTACAACGGCGTGAAGCTTTGCTCCTTGTTCAAGAGCTTAGCCGCTTTGACCATATCCTGCCAGCGCTTCTCAGGCGTTCCGGCATCCTGATTTTGCGCCTTAGCAATCAGCTTATCGTAGGTCTTGTTGGACCACTTACCGTAGTTTAACGAGTTGGTGCTCAACGGAATCTGCATGAAGGAAATCGGGTCGTTGAAATCCGCACCCCAGTGGGAGAGGTAGAGGTCAAAGTCGCCGGATTGTGACCGTTGTTGGGCGACTTGCGCCGGCACGTTTTGGATGTCGAGCTTAAGCCCTGGTAACATCTTTTCCAACTTGCCCTTCAGGTACTGGGTGACGGTGCTGGCCATCGGGTCGTCGTTTCCGGCCAGAATGTTCAGCTTGATTTCCTTGGTTCCCAGTTGCTTCAAGGCCTTTTGCCACTTCTGCTTAGCTAACTTCGGGTTATAAGTCGTGGTATTCTTGACGGCCTGTTGCGTCGCGAAGTCCGTGCCGGTCTTGGGGTCGTTGGCCAAGCCGCTGGTGACGAACCCGGTCGGCGTCACGGAGCCATCTCCTAAGACCTTTTTGGTCAGTTGCTTGCGATTGATGGATAAGCCGATTGCCTGCCGGAAGTTCTGGTTCTTGATTGCGGCCAGCTTAGTCGAATCGGTGTCCTTAAAGTTGTACTTCAAATGAATCATGATGGAGTATGGGTACTCTTTGAACGCGGCGTTGTTCTTGTAGTTCTTCACCTGTTCGTTGGTCAGTTGCGCCAGGTCAAGCTTCTTGTTTTGATAGAGGCTCAGACCCGTTTGGGTGTTGGAGACCACTTGGTAATGAATCTTATGGAGCTTGACCACCTTGTGATCCCAGTACTGGTCGTTCTTGACGAAAGACCAGGTGTTGCTGGTCCCCTTCCAATCCTCAATCTTGAACGGTCCACTGTAGACCATGTATTTAGACTTGGTGGCGTACTTCTTGCCGTACTTGTTGATGACTTTTTCGTTTTGTGGTGCGAACAGCGGGTAGGCCATCAGAATCTTGAAATAGGCCATTGGCTTTTCAAGTTGCACCACGACGGTCTGCTTATTTTTAGCGTGAATCCCAATCTTCTTCGGGCTCATCTTTCCCGCAATGATTTGATCCCCATTCTTAATGCCGGAGAACATGTTGGTGTAGGACGACTTCGTGGACGGCGTTAACGTCCGCCGCCAGGAATAAACAAAATCGTGGGCGGTAATCTTATCACCATTACTCCACTTCGCGTTTTTCCGGATATGGAAGGTCCAGGTCTTTTGATCCTTGGATTCCGTCACTTTATCCGCTAACCCCGGAACGGCCTTCCCGTTCTTCCCCAGACGGTAAAAGCTTTCAAACACATTCCCCGTTTGGCCATAACCGGTGGCCTTGGCCAGGTCGATCGTATCCAATTGCGCGGTGGCCGGTAATCGCAATACTTGTTTGGGTTTGGCGCTAGTCGTTGATTGCCCACAAGCGGCCAGCCCCAATCCTAACGCAACCACTGCGGCGACTAATCCAAAACTCGTCCATCTTTTCATCACTGACTAACTCCCTTTCCATTCCTCAAATTGGTGTGCAACCTCCTTGACGATAAAAAACGGGTGATACCATCACGCTCACCGTGATGGTATCACCCGTTGTCAGAAACTCTCGTCGCCTGTTTAAGTTGCTACGAGAAATCGGGAACCACATGTGAACGCAACGCAAAAAAGCACACGTTACATACACAACATGCGATCATAACTTGGTTAAGTTGGTTAGCGTTAGTTAACATTTGTGGTTCCCCTCCTTTTTAAAATTCGTCATCTAGAAATTGCACAACTTAAAAGTACCCCACTTTAAAAAACTTGTCAACGGGTAGTTTTCCCCCTAGAAAATTTCAGCCACGGTAACATCTGACCCCCGAAAACGGTATACTAGAAACAGAGCTGATTTGCGAGTAGCACTGGTATGTAACCGCTCCCGCCATCGGCTGATCTACAGACAGAAAGGATTTGAACGTATGGACATTGAAAAGACACTGGCAGCACTGACGCTACCGGAAAAGGCCGCGTTGGTTTCTGGGAAAGACAACTGGTATACCGCCAAAATCGACCGGTTGAACATTCCCGCTTTGATGATGACGGACGGTCCCTCGGGATTACGGAAACAGACGTCGACCACGAACGACATTAACAACTCCGTGAAGGCCATCACCTACCCCGCCGCTGCCTTGAGCGCCAGTTCTTGGAACACCGACCTCTTTCACCAATTAGGTGAACACCTGGGGGTCGAAGCCCGCGCCGAACAGGTCAACATCCTCTTAGGTCCCGGCGTCAACATGAAACGCTCCCCACTGGGTGGGCGGAATTTCGAATACCTCTCCGAAGATCCCCTGGTAGCTGGTAAATTAGGAACCGCTTACGTTCAAGGTGTCCAATCCAAGGGCGTCGGTGTCTCGGTCAAGCACTTTGCCGCCAACAACCGGGAAAACCAACGGTTCACGTCTTCTAGTGACATGTCCCAACGAACGTTGCGTGAACTCTACTTAAAAGCGTTTGAAATCATCGTTAAAAATGCCTTACCGGAAACCCTCATGGTCTCTTATAACCGGATCAATGGCGTCTTGAACTCCCAAAACCACTACCTGTTGCGCGATATTTTGCGTGACGAGTGGGGCTTCCACGGCGCCGTGATGTCCGACTGGGGCGCGGTCGCCAACCACGCCGCGGCGTTGAGTGCCGGGCTAGACCTTGAAATGCCCGGTAAGGGTCAACCTTCCGTCGATGAAATCGTCAAAGCTATCGAGACCGGTGAACTAGACGAAGGGACCTTGAACAAATCTGTGCGGCACCTCCTGCACCTAATTCAAAATTGCCCGACCAACCCGCATCCTAAGGCTTACGATCACGAGGCCCACCACGCCTTTGCCCGTAAGATGGCCGACGACAGTATCGTGCTACTAAAGAACCACCAAAACGAACTGCCACTGACTCCTAAGAATCAGGGCAAGTTGGTCATTGTGGGCGAATTGGCTAAGCATCCCCGTTTCCAAGGCTCCGGGAGTTCCCACGTCAACCCGACTAAGCTAGTCACCCCACTCGACGCCTTGGCCGACAGTGGCTTAAGTGCCGACTACCAGCAGGGTTACACGTTAGATGACAGCGAGACCGACGACCAGTTAGCTAGCGACGCCATCGCCGCCGCTAAGCAGGCCGACCACGTCATCGTTTTCGCCGGTTACCCCGAAAAGGAAGAATCTGAAGGCTTCGATAAGTCCGCAATCCTCCTGCCCGAAAACCAAACGGAACTGATCGGTCAATTGACCAAGGTCAACACCCACATCACGGTCGTCCTCCAAAACGGCTCCGTGGTCGAGATGCCGTGGGTCAAGAACGTGGCCGCCATCGTCGAAACTTACCTGGCTGGTGAAGCCGTGGGTGAAGCCACCTGGGACATCATCACCGGCAAGGTCAACCCATCCGGACACTTAGCGGAAACCTTCCCGTTGAAGTTAGCGGATACGCCAATGGCACCCACCTTTGGCCAAGACCCACACCACGAAAACTACTCCGAAGGCATCTTCATGGGCTACCGCTACTACGACACTCACGAGATGCGCGTGCTCTTCCCGTTTGGTCACGGCCTCAGCTACACCACCTTTGAATACGGCAACCTGGTTACCAAGTCCGATGCCCACGGCGCCACGATCACCTTCGATGTCACCAACACCGGGGATCAAGCCGGTAAGGCCGTGCCCCAACTCTACGTGGCCAACCACGCGTCGCACGCCCCGATGCCGACCAAGGAACTGCGTGGGTTCACCAAACTCAGTATCGACCCTGGCGAGACTAAATCAGTGACCTTCCACTTGAACCGGCGGGACTTCAGCTGGTGGCGCGAACGCGTTCACCGTTGGCAAGCAGATACCGGGGACTACGAAGTCATGATTGGAGAATCCTCTCACGACATTCGGGTCCAATCTAAACTGACCATGGACTTCGAGAACGCGCCGGCACCGGTCACGCTCGAAACCTACCTGGCCAAGGTCGTCACGGATCCCCGGTTGCGCGGACTCTTCCAGCGGACCGTTGTGGCTCCCCTGTTGCAACCCGACGTCCCGCAAAACCTCTTTAGCGAAACGGATGCCGATCACCAACCGTTACTCTTCCAAAGCCGCATGTACTTGAACATGCCGTTGCGGGCATTAGTCGCGCTGGGTACCCCGGCCAAACCGCTAAATGACTTTATCCAAGCGGCCAACCAAAGTCGTTAAGTCTTAATTTGACACTAAAAAAGCCGACTCGAGGTCGTTCCTCGAAGGATATACTCCTCTTTGGGTAGACAAGCAAATAATCAAAGCTTGCCTACCTAAGGGGGAGTTTTTGTATGGGACAAATTGTCAAACCAAGTGCAACACTTTATCGAATAAAATCTTTGCTGGCGTACGATACCCAGGAGCCCTTTTAGGGCGATGTTTTAGTTTCCACTGACAGCGTTTTACTTCTTCCACAGTCTGTAAACTTAAGCTTTGATTTTTAGGGAAATACCCTCGAATTAAGCTATTAGTATTTTCGTTAGTTCCTAGTTGTTCTGGTGAATAAGGATCTGGCCAGTAGATTGTAACGTCTAAATCATCGCGTATACTACCTAATTTCAAGAACTCAGTTCCATGATTGGGTGTAATGGAATGAACAAATTCCTTAGGAATTTGAAGGAACATTTTTAATAAAGCGTTGTTTACTGACTCAGAATCTTTTCGTGCAGCTTTTGTTATGAGAACGTATCGTGTCAATCTGTCTACTGCGGTTACCAACACTTCACCACCCACTTTACCTTGAACAGTGTCCAGCTCCCAGTCCCCAATGCGTTTACGTTTATTGATAAAAGTGGGCCGCTCATGAATCGATATATAATCGACCTTGGGTTCCCAATGCTTTCGGTCGCCTGCGCGGTGATTGCGCGGTGACGTTGACGCCCACGGTGACGTAGCTTTCGCCTTATCCCCGTATCTCTGCTTGATTTAAATTTCTGATTAAGATTATGGTGTTCAATGTGTCGGTAAATGGTGTTGTAGCTAATGTGCCCATAATTTTCTAGTACCATTCGTTTTACGATTTGCTCAGAAGACCACTGATGCTCTTCAATTAATTCAACAATCTTTTGACACAAGATCGATTTTTGATCAAGTATTCGTGGTTTATGACTATGACATCTTTTAGCGCGTACTCCTTTGCTTTTCGTGGTTGTTAAGTAATTGTACCCACTATGTGTGCATGGCGGTTATAAAATGTAGGAAAATGACGGCGTAAAAATGTCGGTTTTCCTACATTTTTTGATATTATGAATCACATTGACTTTAGGAGGTTTTCAATGTGAGACATGATGTCCGCGAAGGAGTGAAACAGTACGTGAATAATGATATCAAGCCTAATTTTACGGCTCTTGGAAGACAGTTTGGGGTAGATTATCGTACAGCTAAGAGAGCATATGAGGAGGCCCAAGGGAGTATGACCCTGCCCTTGATCAAACATAAACGGCCTAGCTTACTGGATGGCTATAGAAGCATTATCGAGGAAAAACTAGAGCTACATTGTTCTGCCAAGGCCATTTACAAATTCATTCAGAAACGGGGCTTTCAGGGAAAGTACACTATCGTTCGAGAATACTGTGCCAGTATTCGTAAGGAACGAACTCATAAAGCAACTATTCGTGTTGAACATACGCCGGGCCTATCGGCCCAAGTCGATTGGAAAGAAGAAATGACTTTATACGACAGGAATGGGCAGCCGCACCGTTTCAACATTTTTCTTTACGTCTTACCCTTTTCTAAATTGAAATATGTCACTTTGGTCTTTGAACGCAGTCAAGATACGTTGTTTCAATGCTTAAATGACGCGTTTGAGGCAACTGGTGGTGTTCCTTCCGAAATTTGGTTTGACAACATGAAGCAAGTTGTTGATCATACCAAATCAAGCTTTGGCAAAGCGATATTTAACGAGCGTTTTCGCCAATTTAGCCACGATGCTGGCTATAATCCAATTGCTTGTCGAGTATTTCGTCCACAGACTAAGGGTGTCGTCGAAGCATTAGCAAGAACAATGGAGCGACTTCGCCCGTACAATTATGAGTTTGAAGACGGTGTAGAACTCATTGGTCTGGTCAATGATCTCTGTGAAGATTTAAATTATGAGGTTTCGCAAGCCACCAACCAGGTTCCAATGGATAAGTGGCAGAACGAAGAAAAAGAGTACCTACATGAACAGCCAGCCAACCTGTTAAATCCATTCTTTGAGGAAGATATTACCCGTATCGTCTCTAAAGAATCGATGGTTAACTTTCGTAAATGTAAGTACTCCGTTGATCCACGCTACATTGGTCGCACAGTCGATATCGAGCTGACCGATAATGAGCAGCGTATCCAAATTTATTATAACGGAGAAATGATCCGTTCGCACAATATAACGACCAATCAATTTAATTACGATAAGCAAGACCGTGTCCGCATATTGGGGTCCGACCTCTTAAAGGGACAAAGTGAGCAGGATATACAGGCATACATCGCAGAGCATCTTAGCGAATATGACCAGGTTTAGGTGATGATAATGACTAGTAAATTTCAGGAGCTACTAACTAACTTAGAGTCCCTAGGACTCACCAAAATGGTTGCGTATCTACCAGAATATGTTGACCAAATTAATCAACAACAACTATCGTTTACTGAGGCAATGCTTACACTGACGAGCACTGAGCTTGAATGGAATCAAGAACAATCGATAGAACGAATCGTAAAGCGGGCACACTTTCCGCAGAAAAAGACACTAAAGGGATTTGATTTTAACTTTCAACCCAGCATTAACCAGCAGGAAGTAGTTGGGTTTCAAGATTTGGCGTTTTTAGAAAAGAACGAGAACTTGATTTTTATTGGTAGTCCAGGGGTCGGTAAGACCCATTTAGCCATTAGTATTGGAATTGAAGCCTGTCGCCAAGGAAAAAGAACGCTCTTCATCAACTGTCATGAGCTTCTCCTTAGGTTGCGAACAGCTAACGAGAAGGGCACCTTAGAGCGCTGCATTAACCGTTATGCTCGTTATGACCTTTTGGTCATTGATGAGATTGGTTACCTACCCATTGATCACGATGAAGCTAACCTATTCTTCCAGCTTATCAACGCACGATATGAGCGTCATTCGACCATTATTACTAGTAATAGTGATTTATCTGGCTGGGTAGAAATCTTTCAAAATCCGACCGTAACGGCGGCGATTCTTGACCGCCTAGTTCATCATGTCCATGTCGTCAAGATTACCGGAAAGTCTTATCGACTAAAAGGCGTCGGTTGACCGCCCAAAACCTACATTTTTAAACCGCCATAAACCTGCATTTTATCACCGCCCTTGACACACTATGGGCCTTTTTATTCACTTATGTGTTGCACTTCAATTGTAAATTCATCGATTGAAAATTAAATGATTTTTCAATTTAAAAATTACAAAATAGTTAAAAAACAATTTGATTTTTGAAGCCTTTGAACATAGAATGCGTTCATGAATAGCGGACAGGTGACTATTCTATACCCGTTATGCTAGTCGATCTGTTACCAAGTATCCACGAAAAAGGACACCCCATGGATGTCCTTATCGCTTATCATTTACAGATTTTTCTTTCTAAAAAATAAAATTACTAATAAAATTATTACCGGTTTTTTTAAGAAACTTACTGTGCATAGTGGCTACCAACAAAGATACTGAGGGAGCTGGATGTGATGGAACCCATAATTCAAGCAAAGGATGCTAGCTTCAATTATATCAGTTATACCAAGGGCACTGGACTAACTGGAACTCTCAAGGATTTCTTTAAACGAAATACGAAAAAAATCCCAGCTATTGAAAATCTCACTTTCTCTATCAACCCAGGAGAAGTCATCGGATTGCTTGGGCCTAATGGAGCTGGGAAAACAACACTAATCAAAATGCTAACTGGTATTCTTCCAGTTAGTAGTGGAAAGATCTCTTTGCTTGAGAACATCGACCCAGTCAAAAAGGAGGTTAAATATCTTAATCAAATTGGGGTGATGTTGGGCCAAAAAAGCCAATTAATTTGGGACCTTCCACCAATGGATACACTCCTTATGCTAAGAGAAATATACAAAGTGTCGCCAGAAGATTTTAAAAATCGTATTCAATATCTAGCAGGGCTATTATCCGTTAAAAAGCAATTACTTGTACCCGTTAGAAAACTTTCCCTTGGACAGCGAACAAAATTTGAATTAATCTGTGCCATCATTCATTACCCCAAAATTCTATTTCTTGATGAACCAACAATTGGCATTGATGTATCCAGTCAAGAAAACATTTATAAGTTTTTAAAAAAAATAAATACTGAAACAAATATGACTATTGTTTTAACCAGTCACAACACTAAAGACATTGAAGCGCTTGCTCAAAGGGTAATTGTAATTAGCCATGGAAAGAAGTTGTTTGAAGGCACAACGCCATCGCTAACTTCGAAGTTCGCGTCGAATGACATTCTTGAAATTACTACTAAAGAACCGATAATCCCACTTCCTAATAATATGACCCAATTAAGTGATACCAAATACCAAATTAACGATAAAAACACGTCACTCATTCCGGTTCCCGCAAAGCAAATTATTTCGGTGCAACAGAAAAACAGCGATTTGGACACGATTTTAATTAATCTATTCAGAAGTGAGAGCGATGAAATTTGAAAAAATATTTGTATTGTTTTCAAAACGGTTTGTTTTCGACCCTAATCTATAAAGGAAACTTACTCTTAAAACTAATTACTACGGCTTTAGACGTTGCTGTATCAGTATTCATGTGGTTAGCGGTCTACAAATTTAGTTCTTCCGATAATATTGCTGGAATTATACCTTCACAGATGTTGAATTACTTAGTTGTTGTGAATTTACTGTCACTAGTGTTTTCCACATCTCTTATTTTTAAGTTTAGTGCCTTAGTAAGAAGCGGAAATCTCTCAGTAGTCTTATTAAGACGGCAAATTCTATAATTAATCCGAACAGAAATTAAAAAGCCCCAAGCAATCACTTACAATGG
Source organism: Levilactobacillus suantsaii (assembly GCF_014069315.1). Classification (NCBI taxonomy): domain Bacteria; kingdom Bacillati; phylum Bacillota; class Bacilli; order Lactobacillales; family Lactobacillaceae; genus Levilactobacillus; species Levilactobacillus suantsaii. The sequence continues at coordinate 144,960 of NZ_CP059603.1, forward strand.
TAGTAGCTAATTCCAACCAATATAGGGAGTGATTACTTTGGGTACATCTACTTTATCACGTTTTCAACGTGGCGCACTAGCACAACTGGTCAATGAGGGGAATAAATCTTACCAAGTAATGGCTGACGCCTTAGGCGTCGCCAAAGCTACGATTAGCTATGAGTTGGACCGGGTTAAACCTTATGATCCAGAATTAGCTCAGCAAGATGCAGATCGCAAAAGGCGGAATTGCGGTCGTCGTTCGATGCTGACGGCAGCATTAGCGACTTTAATTACCAATCACTTACGATTAACCTGGTCACCAGAAATCATTGCGGCCGCTTATAACTTGAGCACTGCGTCAATTTATAATTGGCTTAATCGTGGCTGGCTCCCCTTCAAATTGACTGATCTACCCAATCGGAATGTCCGCCAGCACCGAGTGAGCGAAAATCGTGGGAAATTTACAAGTGGGACTTCCATCGAACAACGGCCAACAACTGTTAATCAACGGTTAGCTTTTGGTCATTGGGAAGTAGATACGGTGCTTTCTAGTCGAAGTGAGTCACGATCATGTCTGGTTACATTCGTAGAACGTAAGACCCGACTTCTATGGGCCATCAAAGCCCCTAATAGAACGGCTAAGGCTCTAAACACCGCCTTTGGCAAGTTTATGGGGGCCTTCGGTCCCCAAGTAAAATCCATTACTGTTGATCATGGTAAAGAGTTTGCCAATTATCAGGCCTTAGAACAGGATTATCAGATCAAAGTTTATTTTTGCCATCCATATTCACCATGGGAGCGAGGTTCCAATGAATATTTTAATAGACGGTTACGCTGGTTCTTCCCGAAAAAGACCAATTTTAGCCAAGTAACGACTGATGAGATCCTAGCAGCACTTGAACTAATTAATCAACGACAATTAAAAATACATCATCAACAGACTGCCATTGAAAGATTCCGGGCTTGTTCGGATTAAACTTGTAATTTGCCAGACCGATAAGTTTTGCACTTAAGGAATTTTTTGAATATCTTGGATCTACTTTTCCATATGTTTTAATTTACATGTTATTCTTTGCTTTTACAATTGGCATACACGACCTATTTTTCCTGATACTAAGTTTAGTTTTAATTGTCAGTGTTTACATTATGTTTTTCCTCCTAGTAGCATCTATTAGTCTGTGCAGTTTTTGGCTAATTCAAGTTTGGCCATTACGACCAGTTATAACCGCCGCTTTTTTATTGCTCGGTGGGCAGTCCTTTCCCCTGCAAGTTTTACCATACAGTCTCCAATGGTTAATTTATAACCCGTTCTCCCTTGCAGGGAATCAACTAACTTTACTTGTACTAAAAAGGCTAACTCACAAGGATGTACTACTCGATATTGCATTATCTTGCATTTGGAGTTTCATTTTAATAATAACGATGAAATTAACATGGACTAAAGGATTAAAGTCTTATGAGGGGGTCGGTGGATAATGATCAAACTTTATAGGATTTTACTATCTCAGAGTCTAGGGGAATCCTTAGTCTATCGCGGTACATCTATTCTAACAGCTATTTTTGGGATTATGTTTTACTTAATTGCTTTAGTTACTGGAACGGTATATTTCTCATTTTCAAAATCTATTTTTGGCTGGGACTTTCTAAACTATTTAAACCTGATTACTACAGCAAACCTTATTAGTTATTTATACCAGTTCTTGTTTGTATCTGGCCATGAACATCTAACAGAGCAAATACTTGATGGAACCCTAGATTACTCGTTAGTCCGTCCAGTTAATAGCTATTACTTTCACATGATATTTAGAGCTGACTTCCCATCTCTAATTCCAGTATTCGTATCGGGCGTTATCGAGGCTTTATTACTAGTTAAGCTTGGAACTTCAATTCTGTCACTAATTAGCTATATTCTTGCTATATTGGCGGGTGTTATTTTCGTCTTTGCCATCAACCAAATTATCGTGACTATTTCCTTCTGGATTGATGGTCTAAGTGCCTTAGCGGGTGTACCTGAGTATATTATGGATGCCTCTGCGTATCCGGCGAGTATTTATCCGCGAATCATTCAGAATATCTTTCTTTGGATTTTCCCATCTCTTACGGTAACTAACCTACCAGCTAATATTATTCGTGGCAAATACTCTACATTTTCACTAATTTGGCTTTTTTTCATAGACGTATTGCTTATATACATTTCTATTTTAGAATGGCGCCAGGGATTACGTCATTACGCTTCAGCAGACTAATTATCACACTGAAAGGAGGTGATAGCATGGGACACACTCGTACTGAAGTACATGCACCAGTTCAAGGCATCATTGCAATTGACCCAGATGAAGAAAGCTTCATTGTTGGGATACCAAAATTCTTTGTAATAGTGTATTCGATTTTCGGAATCGTGGGATTCATCTACTTTGATAACTATGAAAAAAGAAGGGATATGGATATACTCCTCTTTGGGTAGACAAGCAAATAATCAAAGCTTGCCTACCTAAGGAGGAGTTTTTGCATGGGCAGAAAAAGCTCACGCTACACCATTGATAAAAAGTTGTTCTATATTGGTCTAGTTAATCAAGGAACCAGCCCTAATGCTGTTCAGAGAGATTACGGAGTCAAGGATGATCAGATACGTCAATGGATAAAGCGATATAACCTTGAAGGAATCGATGGCCTACGGTATCGACCCATAGGAAAATATCCAAGCAATTTGAAACTGAAAATAGTTCTGAAGTACCTAGAAGGAAACACTTCTTATCCTCGATTGTGCGATAAATATAATATTCCTAATGTTAGTACCATCTATCAATGGGTTCATCAGTATACTAGTGGTAAACAACTCATTACTAGGAGCGTGAAACCAGTGAAAAATGGTCGAAAAACAACATAACTGGATCGTTTGATAAGGCATTAGCAATAAGCAACGGTTTTACACTCAAATCAAGGATCAAGCTACACATCTGGGGTATTTAACGACCGTTTGGCTAGCAATGGGGTTAAGCACAGTATGTCACGTCCAGGAACTCCCGGAGATAACAGTCCTCTGGAAAGTTTCTGGGGTCATATGAAGACAGAGTTTTTCAATTTTTACCATGCATTAAATCGAAAAGAAATGGTTCAACTTATCGAAAAATGCATCAACTGGTATAACTATAACCGCCGCCAAAAAACACTAAATGGCATGACCCCGAAAGAATTTCGGAATCATGCCATTCAAAAAACTGCATAGCTATTTTAATTATTTGAACTGTCTACTTGACTCGGAGCAGTCCCGCAGTCCCGAATCGGCTTTTCTTTTTGTCATAAAAATCAATTAGTCGTTAAATTTAGCGGCAAAATCATATCCAGATGCGGAATCCCCGTATCTAAATATTCGTCACTGACAGCCTGAAAACCCAATGAGCGGTAAAATTCCTGGAGGTAGGCCTGAGCTTCGATGTCAATTTGACGGGTCTGCGGCCAAGTTTTCCGAATAGCCGCAATCGCTTCTTGAACTAATTGCCGGCCCAAACCACCCTTTCGCGCTGACGGTGCCACTACGACCCGCCCAATCTGGACGTGGTCGGACGCGGCAGGAATCAACCGGGCATAAGCAACCAATTTACCAGTTGCATCCAGTCCGAGGAGATGTACCGCAATCTGATCGTCCGTGTCGACTTCTTGATAAGCACAGTGTTGTTCCACCACGAAGACCGCCGTCCGCAAGTGGTAGATGGCCCATAGTTCAGCGGTCGTCAATTGTGCAAATGATCGTAGCTGAAACTTCATTTTGCCCCCTCCTCGAAGTTAGTTCATGTTCGCAATATGGACCTGGTGATCCAACGGAAATTCTTTGGGCGTGGTCTCGGCCAAGAGTTCTGGCGTTAAGACGACCCGTTGAAGTTCCTGGTTATCGTAGGGTTCCATGTAATAAGCCTGGTCGTCCAAGCTCATGTACCCGCGGTATTGCGTGTAGTCGCTGGTACCATCGGCCTTTAGTTTCACGCCCTTAGGAATCGTGACGTTGTCCAATAGGTGTTGTAAAAGGTTCAAGGTGCTGGGCGTGTCGGCCATGGGCTGGCTGAAGTGCTTGGCAAAAACGGTCCGTACGAACCGCGATGGCGACGTGTAGTCTCCGGGTAAGCCCAACGCCCCGGTCCCTGGACCCTGGGTCTTGGACGTGTAGCCCAGATAATTGTTCAATGGCCGCTCTTGGGCGGTCAGAGTCCCGTAGGTGCTGAGGTTCTGCAAATGCCACCCGAATTCAGGCGCATTGGTCATGACACCGACCGGGTTATCAATCAGGTGTAACTCGGGGCCGGTGGCTTCTAAGATTGCCGTTTTCCCCGTGGTATCGCTAATGATAAAGTGCAACGGCGGTGTCAACTGAAGTAAGGCCACCGGCACGTCAACGAGTTGCACGTGGGGCACTAACTTAGCAAGTTCCGCCACGCTCCCGGCGTTGCCTAACGCCCAGGCCGTAAAGTCGTGGGGTGCGAGGCCTAATTTTCCTTCAGTGGCGTGGGCTTCGTAGTGCGCGTTACCCGGGAAGTACAAAGCGGCGACCCCCAGGCCTTTTTCGTTGACGCCATCTACTACCATCTCGTGGCCTAACTTGCGGCCGGCACCGACGAAGCCATACTTGGTCGTAAACTCACCCGCATCCCCCGCAACGGTCCAATTTCGGGGCATAAACAGTGGTCGGCCATCCAATTCAAAGGCAAAGTCCATGGTCCGGGCCAAAAAGTGGTCCCCGCGACTATTCTGATAAGTTAAACTGGTACACATTCTGGTCATCTCATTTCTGCAGTCATTATCCTTCCCATTCTAACCCCACCCCACAAGTTTTGCACGGATAATCGGTAATAGGATGCACAATAACGCAAAAAGGCGTTGAAATGCTGTCAAACCGCCCGTTAACGGTTTACGGGCAGTGCAATCATTTCGCCCTAATCGAGGCCTTTACCGGTCAGTTTGCCCGCTGATTTTCCGGCGCCCAATCACAGCTGATCAGGTGGTCATTGACCAACCCGGCTGCCTGCAGAAACGAGTAGACTGTGGTTGGGCCCACAAACTTGAACCCACGCTTCTTCATTTCCCGGGAAATGTGCTGGGCCAGATCCGTCGTGGGTGGAATCTGGTCGGTCTGCGTCCAGTGATGCCGAATCGGTCGGCCACCGGCGAAGGCCCACAACCAGGTACTAAAGTCGCTTCCGGCTGGCCAGTGCAAGATGACTTGCGCGTTGGTCACCGTTGCCGCCAATTTCAGCCGGTTACGGATGATGCTTTCATCGTGGCGCAACCGTTCTAAATCAGTGGGCGTCATCACCGCGACCTGGGCCAAATCATAATCGGCAAAGGCCCGGTGAAACGCCGCCCGCTTGTTCAGGACCGTCTGCCAGCTGAGCCCCGCTTGATAAGTTTCCATACATAACAATTCAAATAATTGGCGGTTATCGTGCACCGGCCGCCCCCATTCAGTATCATGATAGTGTTGTAAGCTGGGCGAGCCGTTCGCCCAGGAGCATCGAGTAACCATACTAAGATTCCCCCTTCGATAATAATATCTATTTTACCAAATCTGATTGGTTGACGTGTTATTCCGCTTGAGTGGTAAACTGAAGTTGAAGCCGCAGCCAAGTCTGCTAAATAGGAACTATGATCGGTTGAAATTGGTGTCGGCTTTGCTTGACCCACTCAAGTGAAAGTCCTATGCTATTAGAAACAACAACTGTTTTGGGGGATTTAAGGAGGTACCATATCATGCGTAACGCACAACGATTGAAAGCCCACCCCGTGCTGGTTGCGGCCGCGGCCGCCCTACTGGTGATGCCCATTACTGCGACTAGTACGGTGACGGCTCAGGCCGCCAGCGTTAAGCCATCGGCTAGCGTCCTCAAGAAGAGTAACAGCTACTATCGTAAACACGCTGAGAAGTTGGGAAAGAAATACAAGCTGGTCTACGACGCCCAAACGGGATTGAAGAAAAATGGGAAAGCCACGGTGTGGGTCAAGACATCCGACAAGAACTTGAAGAAGAGCGTCCAGTTAGCCATGGACTACTGGAACCACAAGTTAGGCAAGAAGGAGTTCACCAAAGGCTCCAAGAAGCACCATACCTTCACCTTCTCCGTCTCCCACGCCAAGGCTTCAAAGAGTGATAACAGCGATGCTTGGTGGACCCCTGCAACTAAGAAAGTCCAGATTCGCTGGTCCTATTACAAGGCTGCCAAACAAAACATCGCGCAACGAATGAGTTCATCTTTACAGACGGCTTTCGACAAGAAGTACAGTGATACCATCGTCAATACCGCCAAGAAGAACCTGGCGAAGGAAAACATCAGTCCCAGCTCAAACGCCTACTCTGACGAATTAGATCAAGAAGAGGCCAAGGTGGCCCACAATATGAGTGCGTTTAAGACTGTCAGTCAAAAGCTGACCGCCATCGACAAATCCGTTGCGGCGCAGGGCCGGATGTACGAGTACGCCAGCACCGTGGCCCACGAATTCGGCCATACTATGGGACTGGACCACTCGCCGAGCACCAAGGATTTGATGTACTACCAAAGTGGGACTAACAAGGTCTACAGCTACAAGCAAGTCACCAAGAACATGAAGAAATACAACCCCGTGACCGCCACCGATAAGGCCCGCGCTAAGCTCGCCTTGAAGATCTACGTGGCCGCACGGTAACTTTAATTCCGAAAAACCATTAACCGTTTTTGCGGGTAATGGTTTTTTTCTGCAATAAAATTGTAAATAAATGTTAATAATTGGTAACCTATGGCAATTTATCACCGTGTACAATAGCCTTAAAGAATGAGGAGGATTATCTTATGCGAAATAAGTTACGTCGTTTGGGTATTGGATTCGCTGCCATGGCGGCCGCAGTGGCTATCGGGGTTAGCTTAAACACGACCACCGCTAACGCAGCTGGCAAGAAAATCGCTGATATTTCCCAATACCAGGGGAACATTAATTGGAACAAAGCATCGAAGGATTTAAAGTACGCGTTGATTCGGGTCCAACATGGTAGCAAGGGCGACACCGGCTACATGATCGATTCGAAGCGCAACGTCAACGCTAATGGGGCCTACAAGGCCGGCGTACCGTTCGGCCAATATATGTTTGCGGAGTTCACTAGCGTTAAGGACGCCCAGCAGGAAGCCAAAGACTTCTACAAGCGCAGTAACAAGCACACCAAGTTCTTTGCTTTAGACGAAGAACAACGGATGGGCTCAGCTAAGAAGTCCGAACAAACCTACGTCAACGCTTGGTTAAAAACCATGCGGAAACTGACCAACAAACCGTTGATCCTGTACTCCGGGGAATACTACGCCACGGCCCACAAGTTGAACTTCTCGAAGTTTGACGGGGCCTGGATCGCCAAGTACAGTTCCGTGAAGCCTAACGTTCCTGGTGTCAAGGCTGATCTCTGGCAATACACCAGCAAAGGGCGGGTCTCCGGCATTAGCGGTAGCGTTGACTTGATCAAGGCCCTACGCAGTTCCGTGGTCAAGAGTTGGTTCAACGGCAGCGCCACCCATCAGGCCGCACCTAGCTACTACAAGTCGGTCAAAAACGTGACGGGCATCAAGACCAAGAAGACCGTTTACAAGTACTCCGGCACCAGTTTCACCAAGGCACACCGGAACAGTAAGGTCAAGGTCGGCACCAAGCTGGCCGTCAAAGCCATCACCAAGAACAGTAAGAACGCCTACCGTTTCCAATTAACGAACGGTCAGTACGTCACGGCCAACAAGGCTTACGTGTCAACTTACTAAACCTTAATTAAATTGCATCTCGAGGAGTCGGCTACGGGCCGGCTCCTTTTTTTGTGGTCGCACAAAAAGCGCCGCCCACCGGGATTTTCCGGTTGGCGGCGTTACTTAGTTATTGTAAAGCGGTGAGGACTTGAATCGTCGCCCCGAAGTAACTCTTCTTTTGAATCTTGGTGGGCAATTGGCGACTCAACTTACGCTTGAGGCTAGTCTGTTTGAGGACCTGGGCCCCGTACTTGGCCGGTGCGGTGAACGCCGGATTGGTGTAATTGTTGACGGCTTTACCGCCCAACGTATACCCCGCGGTCAGCCGTTGCTTCCGGTTGAAGAACTTCAACTGTTTCTTGAGGGCTTTCTTGGTGGTCCCGTCCTTGGTCAGCTTATAAGTCTGGGCCAAGCGCCACGGGACCCGGCAGGCGTTATAACCGTACTGGTTATCGGTGGCGGATTCAATCTGGTAAGCGCGGACCGTGGTCAACTTTAATTTTGCGCCCGTGACCCGGATGAAATCGGGGAACGAGCCCGTCTTATGCCGCGCACTGAGCTTCTTAACCAGCTTTTGGCTGCGCTTAGCCACGGTATTCCAACTCTTATCGCCCGTAAATTTGGCGAAGGTCTTGAAGTAGCCGGTCATCAAATCTGACGTCCGGAGCTTACTGCGGTCGTAACTGTTGGTGGCCCAGTTCCCCATCAACGGCAACTTAGTCGTTGAATTGATTTCGGACTTCTTGATGGCCTTCAAAATGGCCCGGGCCCCCGCTTTGTAATTGGTCTTTTTGCTCCCCCACTGCCGGTCGGCTAAAATCAAGGCGTAGGCAATGTCCAAATCGCCGTCCGTGGCGCTGTTGCGTTGTGACCCCACGCTGGTGAGCTTGCCGTTCTTTTTAGTCTGTTGCCAACACATCAGCGGATTTTGCTTGGAGATGCGGTGGGCTCGGTAGTAGCGGTAAAACTGGTTGAAGGTCGTGTGCGACTTAACGCCCTTCTTCGCAGCCAGCACCGCGGCCAACATGCCGTAGCCCTGACTCTCCGAGACCACCGTGGTGGCCCCGTTACCGTCGTTCATTCGCACGTACTTCTGCGTTTTCCCACCGACGTAGGCTTTTTGCCACTGCCGGTACCAGGTCACGGCTTGACTGGTCTTGGCCTGGGCGGGCGTTGGTCGTAGCGCACTCAACCCCAAAATAACCCCAATCGTCAAACCTAACGCAATCAAGCGACCGAGTAACTGTCGTCGACGCATGATGGATAACCCCTTTCTTTACGGGTTCAACTTAGCCACGAATCTAATTCAAACTTTCGCATGGTGATGCGATGGGCCGCCATGGCAGTCAGCGCGTGAACCGTCGCGTATTCCGGTCCCCGAACCAACTGGGCTGGGACCGTAGCGCTTAGGTCTGCTGGCAAGATCCACTTGAGGGCGTCCAACTGCTCAAAAATCGTGAGGAGTTCTCGGTGCGTTGCCGTCAGCGTTTGAGCCCGCAATTCCTGAGTGAGGGTCGTCAGTAACGCTTGTTTGCCCGCCTTAGTCGGGACGTAAATCGTATGCGGCAACAAGTTATTTTGAAAGGTCACGGCTTCGACCTGGTCACGCTGCGTCAGTTGCGGGCCAATCGTATCGTACAGTGCGTTGGCCAAATTCCAACTGACCAGAAGCTTGAAAACGTCCACCGTGGCGGGGCTCTGGTTGAGCGCCGCTTGCAAACGCTGGGAAATCGATTGAAGACTATCCGGTAGCGCCGCCTCTAACCGCGGTACGCTTGGAATCGTAACGCGGTCACTGTCTAAAGTGATCAGTTGTGCCTCCCGGAGATCTAAAAACGCAGCTAATACTAGGTAGGCCTGCGTGGTAACCCGGGTCCGGAGCTGCGGTCGGTCCGTGATCTTCTCCGTTAATAATAGGTAATCTTGCGCAATGGGCCATTCCATCGCTAACCCCTCCTCACAATTATGGTTCACTTGCTGGTTCTATTATAGGCTATTTTATCGTCCGAAAACACCGCCACGCTTAGTGAAAATTGGATAATTATTACCCAGCGAAAACGGTCACTGACCCCCAAAATTCATGCTAAACTATCAGTAATGACTTAATCAGATGACCAAATTTCACTGGGGCTTTTCGAGGAGGTGGGAGACGATGTACCGTATCGGAATTTTAGGCCACACGACGGCGTTAAAGGACCGGGTGGCGTTTCTGGTCAATCAACAGGCCAATTGCACCGTCACCACCCAACTCACCGAGTGGACGGAATTACGCCCCGCTTTGGCGACCCTCGACGTGTTGCTGGTCCTGACCAGTGACTACCCCGAGGACCTGCCAACGCTGGCCCACACCTATTTGGCCCCACCAACTGCGACCCCCAAGATTATTGCCTTTGGGCCGCTTTGTTCGAAACACCTGGCCGAAAATTTTCTGCACCAAGGATTGGCTGCGTACCTGTTGACCGATTCGCCGAACCACGAAATCGTTTGGGCACTTCGAAGTGTCCTCGCTGACCAGGCCTACCTGGACGCACAGCTTGACCCTTGCCCGACCCGTAAACAGCTGGTGACCAACAATCGGTACACCTGCCTGTCGAAACGTGAGATTGAGGTCTTTCCGCTGATGGTCCTGGGGTACGCCAATAAGGAAATTGCGGCGAAGCTCTTTATTTCCCCCAAAACCGTCGAAGCGCACAAGGCCAGCATCATGCACAAACTCAAAATGCACTCGCGCCCCGAACTGGTGCGCTACGCGTTGCAAAATAATTTAATCACCACCTAAAAGCACCGATTAACGACAGTTTTCGCTAACCGGTGCTTAATTTTACAGTCTTGTTGGCGGTCACCCAGGATGAGAAACTAAAAGCAGTGACGCCCGTCAAAATAGGTATCACTGCCACTAAATTTTCACTTAAACTTTCACCGTTTTATCAGTCTTATCTCGGGCTAACGCGTCCTTGGCGCGAATCTCGGCCACCGTGTGAATCTTGAACTTACGGAAGGCCCAACTGCCAATATACGCCCACAGGGTACTGTTGATCAGAATGATGCCCACGGCCAATAAGACCTTCGTTAACGGGTTCATCCCAAAGACCACGATCAAGCCTGCCCACGGGGTGGCCATCCCCGTCACGTTCACCACTAATCCTAGTGCTGTGATGACCATGCCGTTGATGGCACCGGCAATTGCGTTAGTGGTAAAGATGGGTACGGGATTGGTCGAAATAATATCAATCTGCGTCAGGGGTTCGATGGTCACGGCTAAAGTCGTGGCGCGGTCCCCGAACTTCATTTTACGAAAGAAGCTGAAGTTCAATAGCGAGCTGCCGGTACAAACCAGCGCCCCGACAGCCATGGGAACCCCCACCAAGCTGATCAAACTGGTCAAAACCATGGAGGACAACGGTGTCATCCCCACTAACGGGATAATCGCGCCTAACACAGCTCCCATAACTAGCGGGTTGCCAGTTTCAGCGGAGACGATGGTGTTCCCAATCAAGTGGAGGACGGCCATGATCCCCGGCGACGTCACCGCCGCAATCAGGTTGACCAAGATTGGCCCCACCAGCACGATGATGATCAGGTTTACCCCGTCTGGGAAACGTTTTTGAATCTCCTTGACCAGAAATGAGACCAGGTAGGCTGCCACAAAGGCCGGTAGTAATTTAAATTTTAGGAGGGACACCCCCAGCAAAACGGCAAACACCGGACTGATACCAAACGCTAGCGGGACCAACGCCCCAACGGCTAGGCCCCCCATCGATCCCATGGTGTCCCCAATTTGTTTGACAAAATCAATGTGGAAAACGCCCCCGATGGCGTAGCTAAGAAAGGCTTGGGGCAGAAACGTGGCACAAGCGGCGTTCGATAAGGCACTCATCGCTCGCTGGCCTTTAGGTGCTCTAAATGTAAACAGGGGCATCACAACGATAACGGCCAGTAAGACCAACACCCCGAATATAATTTTCATGATAATGCCTCCTAGATGGGATGTACAACGTCGGCTGGATGAGCCCGACTTTTTGAATCAGGTCGTCAAGTCGTCTTTTCCCCCGTCTCCTCAACCTCCCCCGCGAGATTCCCGGTGCAAGTTTCATGATGACGGCATTAAAAAAGAGTGGCGAAATGATTATGAGTAATCATTTTACCACTCTTTGGCGTTTTATTGGAGGGGCAACTGTCCCGCCATACCGGGTCAATGGTCCGTCCCAGTAACTAATTTAACGTCTCGATTGATTTCCTATTTTATTACCGTCAGACCACCCAGGTAGGGCTGGAGAACCTCCGGCACCTTGACCGTACCATCGGCTTGTTGATAATTCTCTAAGATGGCCGCGACTGTCCGCCCAACGGCTAATCCGGACCCGTTCAACGTGTGGACGTACGCCACGGTACCATCGGCTTTACGGTAGCGAATCATCGCTCGCCGGGCTTGGAAGTCCAGGCAATTGGAGCAAGAACTGATTTCGCGGTAAACATTTTGCTGCGGCATCCAGACCTCCACGTCATAAGTCTTGGCGGAGGAGAAGCCGAGGTCGCCGGTGGATAACGTGATGACGTGGTACGGGAGCTTCAATTCTCGCAACACCTCTTCGGCGTTATCGGTCAACGTCTCTAGTTCCGCATAAGAATTCTCAGGCTTACAGAACTTCACCATCTCGACCTTGTGGAACTGGTGCATCCGAATCAAGCCCCGAGTGTCCCGGCCGGCACTACCGGCTTCAGACCGGAAGCACGGCGTCATGGCAGTGAAGTAAGTTGGTAACTGATCCTCATCTAAGATTTCGTTGGCGTAGTAGTTGGTCAACGGGACTTCGGCGGTTGGAATCAGCGTCTCGCCGGTCGTTTCCACCGTGTAGACATCTTCCTTGAACTTCGGGAATTGGCCGGTCCCAAACATGGTCTTGCCGTTGACTAAATATGGCGGAATAATCTCGTGATATCCTTGTTTTTGGGTGTGCAAATCTAGCATGAAGCAGTAGACCGCCCGTTCCAACTTGGCCCCGGCGTCCTTGTAGTAGACGAACCGGGCCCCGGAGACCTTCGCCGCCCGCTCAAAGTCGAGAATACCCAGGTTTTCGCCAAGTTCCCAGTGGGCCTTGGGTTCGAAGTCAAAAGTCGGGATGGTCCCCCACTTGCGGTCTTCGACATCACTGTTCTCATCGGGGCCCACGGGAAGACCATCAGCAGGCAGATTCGGGAAGCGGACCGCTAAATAGTGCAACCGTTCCGCAACTTCTTCTTGGGCTGCTTCGGTGCTCTTGATGTCCCCATTGAACGTCTTGACCTGTTGAATCAGAGCTTGACCCGCGTCAGACTTCGGGTCAGCTTGACTGATCTGCCGGCTCAACTCGTTTTTTTGGTTCTTCAACGTTTCGGCTTTCGTAATGGCATCCCGATTTTGTTGGTCCAACGCCAAATACTCGTCGATTTCGTTAGGATCGACGCCCCGCGTCTGCAATTTAGTTTTCACGATATCGGCATGGTTGCGGACATATTTCGGATCTAGCATAGACAAGAACTCCCTTTCTAACTGCTGAAATTAAAAACGTCCCATGACTTGCAATTCTACAAGTCATGGGACGTCTACTTAACGAGTTAACGTGGTACCACCCAACTTTGCATCCAAATGAAGATGCACTCAACGAGTATAACGTCTCACCGTGGTTCCTTCATTCGGAACCAGGCGCTTAGGTCGTGGATTCGATCCCGCTGCTTCGCCAATTTCCAGCAACCGTTGGCTCTCTATGCAAGCAACTAAAATTTACTAGTGACCATGTTCGCGCTTTCAATTTACACATCTAATGTACCGCCTCTTGTCAGAGGTGTCAATCACCTGACCAGCTGAAGTATAGTCACCAGCCAATTTTGTTACCGTGGTTGTTTTAGCTAAAAGGGGCTGCTTAACGCTTGGGCCCCTAAGCTGAACGCCTCGTTACTGCGACGCCATTGCCCTTGAAAGAATGTGATGTTTTTTTCAAAAAATATTTTAGGCAGCGGACTTTTCCCCACTTTCAAATGCTTTCTCACCGAGTCATCAAAAAAGTCGACTAAACACGTCGACTTTTTTAGCGCTATTCGATTAATCCAGCTTAATCATTGACTGAAGCACTGGAGTACCCATCACTCGGTGTAGCGGCTGGTGCGGGCTTGGCTGCGGGCTTTTCTTCAGCGCCGTCATCCACGGAAGCGCTAGAAGACGCATCAGCGACTGGTGCGGGTTCCTCAGCCTTGACGGACGCACTGGTCGTCGCATCTGGGTTACCTTCCAGCTTTTGACCGGTCTGCTTCAGATACCATTTGATCATCGGCATGATATCGACCACGTTTTCGTTGACCCCCATGTAGTTGCCATCCGGATCATGCATGGCCCGATAGTTGTGGACCACGTACTTGTCGGCTGTGTTGCCTGGAACGGGCATGCGGACTTCCTGGGAAGCACCGGTCCGTAAGGCGTGGATAACTTGCTTGACATGCTTGATGACCCGGGCCTTCATTGGGTGGACCGTTGACAACGGATCACCGGCTTGGTCTGGCGTCCGCCGGGCCAACATGTCTTCTGCCGGTCCCATCTTGTTGTAGTAGATGAACTGGTTGCTGTTGTCGGCGTAAGTCAATTCCAACGGCATCGAGTTCAGAAAGGCGTTCAATTGGTCAACGGTCAATAGTCCGCGGTCTAACTTGACGTAGTCGTTACCTTCAGCGGCGTTAGTCTTCTTGGCGGCTTGTTCGACCCAATCAGGGGCGTTCATGTCGATACCTTCAACGGTCGTTGAAATCTTGCCCGTAGCGCCTAAGTCTTCACTATCGGCGCCATCATCGTCTTTCGGGGCACTCTTTTCCATTGAATTGATTACAGTGACAAACTTCACAAATTTTTGCATGGTGGATTGAAGGAAGTTGATGGTCCCCTCGTCCTTCAGGTTGTCATCCGCATCAAAAGCTTCCTTGACGTTTCCTAAGAGGAACTCGTGGCCGGGTAAGACGACCGCGTTAACGCCAGGCGCTTCCAAAATCTGGCGCAAGTTCAACTGTGCGCGAGACGACCCTTGGTTGTAATAGGAAGCCCCGACGATCATAACGGGCTTACCATCTAGTGGGTGAATCTTGTAGGACAACCATTCGATGACGCTCTTTAAACTCGCCGTAATGGTGTGGTTATGTTCTGGCGTGGCGATGATGACCCCGTCAGCGGCTTCAATCTTGTGCTTTAAGTACTGGACCGCATCACTATTGGTCTGGTCATCGCTTTCATTAAACAGCGGGACGTCTTTGATATCGAGCATTTCAATGTCCGCCAGGTCACTAAAGTGGGTCGTCATATACTTCAACAACATCCGGTTATACGACTTATCGGCTACTGAACCGGCAATTCCAACTAACTTCATAACTTATACGCTCCTTTATGGGTTATTCTAAGGTACTCCAATCGAAATCTTTGGCTTCTTTTTTATTGAGGCCCGTGGCGTTGTTCAGCTCACCGGAGAACTTCACGAAGGTTAGGAAGTCCTTGAATAAGCCGTCCAACTTCTTCGCATCTTTGGCATCCGTCAGGTTACCCTTGTCATCGAAGGCTTGCAGAGAATGTCCTAACAAGTATTCGGAACTTGGCATGATGCGAGCCCGCAGTTCTGGGGAATCCAGAATCTGCCGGAGATGGGCTTGGGCCCGCGACGAACCCAATGACCCGTACGACGCACCCACAATCATGACCGGTTTGTCGACAAACGGGTGGACCCGGTGAGATAACCACTCAAGGGCGTTCATCAGCGCTGCCGGGGCCGAATGGTCGTATTCCGGCGTGGCGATGATCACCCCATCAGCGTCATCGATGGCCGTAGCCATGGTCACGACTTGCGGTGGAATCGGGCTGTTTTCAGGTTTATTAAATAAGGGAAGATCAGTGATTTCCATCAGCTGAAGTTCGGCTTGGTCGGCAAAATGCCGCTTCATGTACTGGAGTAGCGTTCGGTTGGTGGAGGTCTTAGCATTGGTCCCCACCATTGCAACAAATTTATCCATTATTGACCGCTCCTTTAAGCTTGGGGGAATTCGCGGTAAACTACCGCTCACCCGTTATTATATTCGGTTTTATATACTATAGCAATATTTTCACAAAAATGAGGAATAAAGTTGTCCCTCGTGGGTAATAATGACCCCTTCAATCCCCGCTGTCCGTTGCAGTAACGCTAATGCGTCTTGAACCGACTGGCCGAATAATTTGGTTGTCCATAGTTCACCAGTGATCGATTTCGCCGAGATAACGGTTACACTGGCAATGTCGGTCGGCATCGGGTAGCCGGTTTGTGGATCCAACACGTGATGATACGTGTGACCGGCCGTTTTCAACTGGCGTTCGTAAATCCCCGAAGTCACCACGGACTTGTCGCGGACCTTAAGGACCAGCCGGTTCTGACCGCGGGGCTTTTGCGGGTCCTGAATCCCGATGCGCCATTGGTTATCGGCGTGCCGGGCTTGCGGCCCAAAGACCACGACGTTCCCGCCCAGGTTGATTAACCCTGCCGTGACGTCCAGATCAACAAAGTAATCGTGCAACAAATCAGCAATGTAACCTTTGGCGATGGCGCCGAGGTCCAAGGTCATCCCCGGTTGCTTTAGATAGACCGTTAAGTGTCGTGGGTCTAACACGATAGCCTGCGGGTCGGTCAACTTCAACGCGGCCTGAATCTCGGCGTCACTGGGTTTGCGAGCGTCGTCAAACCCGATACGCCAGGTCTGGACCAGTGGCCCGATGGCGATGTTCAAATGTTCCGCCGTTTTCGCACTATGTGCCTGGCCAATCCGGATCAGATCAAAGAGCTCCGGGTCGACTTGTACCGGCTGTTTGCCAGCCTGATGCGCAATTTCCATCAGTTCTGAGGTATCGTCGTTGGCACTAAACCGATGTTCATACACGGCGAGACGCCGCACGGCCTCGGTCAAAATGGGGTCGGGGTTGGGGTGAGTAATGGTGAGGGTTATCACAGTCCCCATCATATGGACCACCCGGGTTGCTTGCGGCATATCAAACCACCTTCCTTTCTTCGTTATCGTACCTGAATTCACCCTAAAATTAAAGCCGATTCGGACAAATAACAATTTTTTCACAATCTAAGTATAGCATGATGGGCCCCCAAGTTGACGGGCCTGACCGGATAGCTTAATCTTAGACTTAACGATTGGTTTAGACGTCCCCCTGAGGGACTATTTTATTGAAGGAGTTCATCATGGAAAAACTACATCTTTCCCGCTTTACCACCCGGATTCTGTTGGGGTGGTGTCTGCTCTTAGCCGTGATTCTCGTGGTCCTCGGGTCGTTACACGCGATGCAACCTCACCTGATCACGCTCCACGCTCTCACCCTGGACGGTTTTCTGGCCAGCGCACTGATGGGCTTGCGCTTGGTTGTCCTGTTCTTGGTCTTTTCGACCATCCCCATGCGCTGGCCCGTCACGCTGCTCAGTTTTCTGAGTTTGACCATCGGCATCGTCGCACTCTACCAACTCATCCCCGTGATGTTTCGCGGCCCGGCCTTATTGGCCCTGGTGTACCTGGCCTTCGTGGCGTCCATGCTAGGCTTGCTGTTCACGGCCATCCTGACCACTAGCGAGACTATCACCCGTAACGACTGGGCGAAAGGTGACAGCTACTTCAAGCACTGGGGGCTGGCACTACTTAGTAGCATTCGCGACTACAGTCTGCCCCTGCTGGTCAGCCTCATCGTCTTCAGTCTAAGCTTGGCGTTGACCAACTCCGTCACTTTCTAACGTCCCCGACCACCCCTGGCCGACCAGAATTAACCTTCTGGCCGGTCATTTTTGCGTGTCGCGTAACCACCAAAATCCCGTTAGATCAACGTCCGTTGTTCCTCCGATTTTCTTTAGCGGTCAAGCGGATTGCATCGAACGCGCTTTCGTGATATAAATGAATTAACATATGAGCATACATAGATATTAAAAAGGAGGATTTTCCATGTCGACCCAAACGCGTGCCGTCACCGCTTATTTGACGGGCCTCACCCTCTTTATCGTGAGCTACTTGCTCCCCGGTTGGCTGAGTGCTGCTGGCTGCTTACTGGCGACCGGTCTGGCCGGTTACCACATTGTCGTCGAAGGCGTCACGGAAACCATCACGGATTCAGCCACTCAGCATAAATTCGCCCCCAACATTCATCTTCTGATGTTCCTGGCGGCACTGGGGGCCATCGCAATCGGTAGTTTTGAGGAAGCCGCCCTGCTGATTCTAATCTTTGCCGGCGCCCACTTTCTTGAAGAGTACGCCGAGGGCAAGAGTCAACGTGAAATCACCGCGTTACTTGATTTGAACCCCGTTGAAGCCCGGCGGCTCACTTCCGACGGGGCCGTGGAAGTGGTCACCGTCGACCAACTGGCCGTGGGTGACCACTTACAGGTCCTAAATGGCGGTCAGGTCCCCATCGATGGGACCATCACTAAGGGGACCGCCACCCTTGATGAAGCCGCCATCACCGGTGAAAGTCTCCCCAAGGAAAAGGTCGTGGGTGACACCGTCTTCGGCAGTACCATCAACGGCGACTCGACCTTTACCATGGTGGTCACGGCCAGCAGTGCCGACACCGTCTTCGCCAAGATTTTACAGTTGGTCCAGGATTCGCAACAATCTTTAGGGAAAACGGCGACGAAAATCAAACGCTTCGAACCCCTGTACGTCACGACCGTCTTAGCCCTGCTTCCCGTCGTTTTTTTACTGGGCTACTTCGGTATCCACTGGTCCTTGACCACTAGCCTGTACCGGACCATCGTCTTTCTGGTCTCGGCGTCGCCGTGCGCACTGGCCGCGGCCGCCGTCCCGGCCACCCTTTCCGGACTCTCCAATCTCGCTCGTCACGGGATCCTTTTCAAGGGTGGTGCCTACTTGACCCGATTGGCTGAACTTCAGGCCATCGCCTTTGACAAGACGGGGACACTCACCGCGGGTAAACCCACGGTCACCGACGTCAGTTTCCTGCCGACCGTCGACCAACCAGCCCTAATCAATCAGCTGGTGGCCATGGAACGCCAAAGCAACCACCCGCTAGCTACCGCCATCGTGGCCCACTTCACCCCCACGGCCACTCTCGACGTGACCGTGACCAACCAGTTGGGCCGCGGCCTGGAAAGCATCATTGACGGTCATACCATTCGCATCGGTAAACCGGTCAGTTTCACCCAAGTCCCCACCAGTTTAGCCGCCCAAACGGACGCCTTGGCCGCCGCAGGCAAGACCGTGATTTACGTGGTCCAAGACGACCAGGTCCAAGGCTTACTGGCCTTAATGGACGTCCCGAACCCAGCCGCTAAAGATGCCATCGCCTACTTCAAAGCGCAACAGATTCACACCCACATGCTCACCGGTGACGCCCAATTGACGGGCCAAGCCGTGGGGCAAGCCTTAGGCGTCGATGCCGTGACCGCTGACGTCCTGCCGGAAAACAAGGCCACCATCATCGGCGAGCAACAACAGCGTTACACCACCGTCGCCATGGTCGGTGACGGGGTCAACGACGCTCCTGCCCTTGCCACGGCCGATATCGGCGTTGCCATGGGAGACGGGACCGACGTGGCCATCGACGTCGCCGACACGGTTCTGATGCAAAACGACCTGGCCAAACTGATCTACGCCCACCGCTTGGCTAAGCGCCTCAACCGGGTCATCTGGGGAAACCTTATCTTTGCGTTAGCAATCGTGGTATTATTAATTGTGCTGAACTTTTTAAGCCTGACTAATATTGCTTGGGGCGTAGTGGTCCACGAAGGAAGTACCTTGTTGGTGATTCTCAACGGTCTGCGTCTCTTGGCTTTCAAATAGTCAGCCAATTCTAAAACCACTGGGGGTTGCCTCATGACCAACGATTCGTCGACCACCGGCTCTTCACTGCCCAGTGACAGTGAACTTCGCCCGGTTCTTTCTATTTTTAAAGCAATCAGTGATCCCTCCAAAATGCGGATTATCCTGCTCATTGCCCACCAAGCGCTCAGCGTCAGCGACATCACCGCGCAACTCAGCATTAGCCAGTCCGCCGTGTCGCACCACTTACAGACCCTGCGCCAACTGAATTTAGTCACCAATGTCCGGGTTGGTCGTGAGATGCATTACCAGGTCACCGACCAGCACGTCTTGCAGATTTTTGAACTGACCCGTAAACATGTGCGCGAAGAAAATTAATCGTGAGTTGAAAACGCCCCGTCACACCGCCATCATCGTTGAGATGGTGCTGGTGTGACGGGGCGTTTTGTGGCTTTGATTTAGGCCAGGATTCGAATCAAGTGTCGGTTAGCGGTCACGTAACCGCCGACAACGCGGTAACGTAACGTGCCGTCGGGTGAGTAATCCCAACCGACAACTCGCACGGTCCGGTGCGCGGCTAACCAGCGGCGACCACGAGTCAACTGAACGTTACGGTACCGACCAATCTTGTGTTTGGTTTGGATTCGGTGCACCACCGGGATACGACCCGCTTGGACCAATTGCCGGTTGGCCGTTAGGTAACGTCCATTCGGCAGTTGCGCACGCGTAGTCAAATGGTAATGAACCAGGCGTTTGATGGTAATCCGAGCCCCTTGACGGTAGTGCCGGACCTGACCGGTCAACTGCCGGTGCCGATACCCATTCACCCCTTGAGGATTAATCACGGTCAAAACTTGATGTTTCGATGCCCGCTGATAGTATGTCGGCCGGACCCAGGCCGCTCTGGCGGTCACGTATCCGACGCGCCCCGCTGTAGCCGTGTGGTGGTTCACATCGCGAACTTGATACCGTAACCGGCCCGCGCGCGAATACGCTCGCCGTAAGACCACGAACTGGGGCTGGTGCATCTGGGGCTGACGCCGGTACCAGTTGAGACGATTGGCCGCAGTCAACGTTGGGTGGCGGTATAATCCGAGTTTGCGAACCGCCGTCAAACTCATCCGCGTTTTCACGATGGTATCGGCACTGCTCCCCGTTTTGAGCTGCGGCCGTTGAATCGGAAAGGTTGGTGTAGGCGTCGCTGGTGTGGGTTGCGGCAAGTTGGGTTCTTGGGGAAGCGGCGTTATTGGGGTTGGGTTCGGTTCCGGACTTGGTTCTGGAGCTGGATTCGGTGTTGGTGTGGGCGTTGGTGCTGGATTCGGTGTTGGTGCTGGTTCTGGTGCTGGGGTCGGGGTCGGCGTTGAAATCGTTTGGCCCTCAAAAGTTACTGGAAATGCTGGAGTGTGACCACTATACAAGTCCACCAATTCATGACTTGTATAGGTAGGTCGTAATTTTTGGGCAGTTTCTCCGACTGGAATCCATCGCCCCGTATTTGGTGCCGTTGTTGGCAATTCAGGGAGTTGTGGGTTCTGTTTGAATTTGACTCCGGGGCCCAGACGAAGGTGTCGTAACCCGGTCTCCGCGAGCATATTATCTGTATATCGGCAATTTTTCATATTAAAATTGGTGAGATCTAAGTGGGTCAAGTTGGCATCCTCATCAAACATGTCGCCCATGTCCGTCGTATGGGTGGTGTCAAACGTTGACAAATCGACATCTTGTAAGACTTTATTATCTACAAACATATTATGCATTGTGACCACCTGACGCGTGTCAAAGCCCTTTAAGTTAATCCATTTCAAAAATTCAGACCCACTGAACATGGCTCCCATTTGTTGAACGTGACCGGTATCCCAATGGCTCAAATCTAAACTAGTCAATCCGGTATCCACGAACATTTGATTCATGTTCGTCACTTGTCCAGTTTGCAGGTGCGCTAGATCTATGCTAGTCAATCCCAAACAATACGAAAACATACCAGTCATATTTTGGACCCGTCGTGTATCCAACGCACTCACGTCCAATTTGGTCAACCGCGTATTGAAGCGAAACATATCCGTCATGTCTGTGACTTGACTCGTCTGCAAATGTGACAGGTCAAGCGATCTAAATCCATAAACTTTACTCTCATCATTTTCAAACATCCCGGCCATATCAACCGTTGCTGAAGTATCTAAACTGGATAAATTATGGATAGTAGTGATTTCGGAAAAATTAGAAAATAAGCGGTACGCATCCCGGTTAGTCTTAACTGGGTGTTGGGAATCAATTGTCAGATTGTAAATTTTCCGAAATCCAAATGCTGGATCACTATGATAAAGATCCATAGGTAGTTGGCTTCCCATCAGATGACCATCCTGTTCAGCATAATTAGGCAGCATCCCCCCGCTTAACGTCAAATTACCGTTTTCAAATTTCCAGTGACACCCCTGGCCAATCACGCCATGAAAAATCTCGGTTGCTGGTGCTTGAGCCTGCGCTTTTACCGGCCGTGTAGGCCCTACCGACAAACCGCCAAAGACGCCTAAACCCATGACTAATTCAACCAATCCAATTAAAACCCGCCACCGCATCGTTTTGCCTCCTAATAAGTTAACGTTAACAAGAATAGTTGCGGGCTCGTTTCTTGCCATTTTACGTAAGTCTCTTAGCTGATGATTGTGATGTTCTAACCAATAGTCACAATCATCAGCAATAAATATGGTTTACTTTATGACCCATTATAGTCACTACATCTCAAAGCGATAGTTTAACGACTCGTCATTTTGCCTTTCCGGTTATCTCAATTGGGTCTAAAAAAGGCACCCCGACCAGACACGCAGTCTTGCCAAAGCACCTTACATACCGTTGATTAAGCTAAATGCCGCCGTAAGTCCAGACCGCCAAGCAGTCCGAGTAAGACTGCCCCGCTCACGATAGCTACTACCCAGGCGTGGTCACTCGTTTGTGGTAATCGACTTACTTGCTGGCCATGCCGTCCAACCGTATAAACGGGTGCAGTCTTGGCTCCAGTTGCTGGTTGCATCGCAGTTGACGAGTTTGCCGTAGCTGCTTGCGTGCCTGCAGTCGTCGAAGAACTTGTGCCCGCCGCACCACCAGCATTCGCCGCTGGTTGTTGTGCCGGCTGTTCCGCTGGTGATGTTGCTGGTTGCGTTCCCGGCGTTTGCCCTGGTTGATTGCTCGGGGTAGTTCCCGGAACCGTCACGTTACTGCCACCCGTCGTTGGAATTTGCCCCGGTGTTACCGGCGTGATCTCAGGAACCGTCACTGAAGGCGTGGTTCCGCCGACCGGATTATCATTCGACCCACCTAACGCAGGCGGTGTCGTTGGGTGCTGACCTTCTGGAACCGTTGGCGTTGTGCCCGGCGTTTCGGGTTCGGTAGTTCCTGGCGTTTCAGGGCCCGTAATACCGGGATTCTCTGGCGTCGTAGTGCCAGGATTCTCTGGTTCTGTAGTCCCGGGATTTTCCGGTGTTATGGTGCCAGGGTTCTCTGGCTCTGTTGTCCCCGGATTTTCTGGTTCCGTAGTCCCTGGATTCTCCGGTTCTGTGGTCCCAGGTTCTTCTGGTTCCGTCGCATCAGGGATCTCCGGATCGGTCACTTCGGGGAACTGTTCTGGCGTTGTCGTTTCCGGCTCATCTTCTTCGTCGATTCCCGGTTCAGTTTCACCCGCCACGGGCGTCGCGCCACGGACAATCAAGTGAATATAGCCCTTTCGAAAAAAGTTCGTGTCAGCCATCGTCTGGTTAAACGTGACCGTTCCGACATAGGCTCCGGCTGGCATGTAAAACGAGCCAATAACGTTCCCACCGAAATAGCCGGTGTTGGTCATTGGAAACGACATGGTTCGATAAGCCCGGACGTTAGTGGGGATTGTCACTGGCATCGTGTCCCCCACCGAAATTTTAAGAAGAGGGTAAAGCCGCCAAATATAATTCAAGTGATACGTTTGATTTGCGGGTAATTCCGCCGTATGCGACATCACGTGACCGTCAACATCGGTAATCTTCGCGCTATCTGCGTTCAACGTTGACACTTTCCACGTCTTAGCTTCGCCCGTCACCGGTGGACCAATTAAAATGACTG
Organism: Levilactobacillus suantsaii; assembly: GCF_014069315.1. Taxonomy (NCBI): domain Bacteria; kingdom Bacillati; phylum Bacillota; class Bacilli; order Lactobacillales; family Lactobacillaceae; genus Levilactobacillus; species Levilactobacillus suantsaii. The sequence continues at coordinate 168,575 of NZ_CP059603.1, forward strand.
TGACGCTGACAACTAATAGTAATACTCCCTGCCACAACTTTCGCATGGGCTGTTCCTCCAATCTTGAGTTTCATCCCTACAATCTAGCACGCCCAACTGGCAACCCGTCACGAGACTGTTCCTTTCGTTCAGCTAGCTAATTTTGCGATAACAGAACTTATTCGCTCAGAGATGATTCCGCATAATGATTTGTAGGTTGAGACCATAAAAAGGCCCCAGACAATTAAAATCCGGGACCTTTCTCAAACGCTATAAGATAATTAAATTAGGATTGACGCCGACGGCGTAACCACCAACCGCCTACGCTTAGTCCTAACAAGAGACCTAAGCCAACTAATGACAGTTGCTTGTTTTGGCGGTCACCAGTTTGGGGCAGGGCTTTATCGGCCGAACTTCCCTGGCTTGCCACCACGGGCGTTGGGAAACTGATGTGATCCGTAGTTGGGGCTGGTTGGTCAGCCGCCGTTTGGCTCGTGATAAACGTTAACGGCGTGAGATGGAAACTGGACGTGCCGGTCGCCCCATCGTTTTGACTGCCGCTGGGCATGCCACCGTTAGTTGGTTGTGGGTTCGATGTCGGAGGATTATTCCCAGGGTTCGGTGCATCGTTATCACTTCCAGTGTTAGGCTTTCCTGGCGTATCTCCGTTACCGTTGCCGTTTGTTCCCGGGTTCGTTGTACCGCCATTGCCGTTCGTACCCGGATTTGTTGGCGTGCTACCGCTGCCACCCGTATCAGGCTTCGTTGGCGTACTCCCGTTGCCATCAGTATCCGGTTCCGTTGGCGTACTCCCGTTGCCATCAGTATCCGGTTCCGTTGGCGTACTCCCGTTGCCATCAGTATCCGGTTTCGTTGGTGTACTTCCGTCGCCACCAGTATCCGGCGTTTCCGGTTGCGTCTCATCCTCATCATCAGTCGGAACTTCTTCATCTGGTGTGGCATCAGTTGATGGTTCATCCTCATCATCGTTGTCATCAGTATCTGGTTCCGTTGGGACTTCCGTACTCCCATCAGTATCCGGGTTGTCTGGTGTAATTGGCGTTTCTGGTTGCGTCTCATCTTCATCATCGGCCGGAACTTCTTCATCTGGAGTTGGATTTGGCGTGGTACCAGTTGATGGTTCATCCTCATCGTCGTTGTCATCAGTATCTGGTTCTGTTGGGACTTCCGTACTCCCATCAGTATCCGGGTTGTCTGGTGTAGTTGGCGTTTCTGGTTGCGTCTCATCTTCATCATCAGCCGGAACTTCTTCATCTGGAGTTGGATTTGGCGTGGTACCGGTTGATGGTTCATCCTCATCGTCGTTGTTATCCGTATCCGGCTTCGTTGGCGTTTCCGTACTTTCGTCAGTATCTGGCTTCGTTGGCGTTTCTTCATTATCAGGTTCTGGATCTGGTGCCGGCGTTGCTCCCGTGACCCATAACTTGATGTAGCCTTCTCGATTTAAATATTGGGTTAAGAATCTATTATTAAAGGTTACAATCCCCGTTTGTGAACCCACTGTAATTTCTCCCGTTCCAATCGTTTTTTTAGGACCCTTAGTTCCTACCATTTCGAACTTTTCATCTCTAGCAACTTTAACGTTCGAGGGAATTTGAAATTTCATGGTATCTCTATTTAAAATCGGGACATACTCCGGCAATGTCCAAGTGTATTCAACCGTAAATTCTTGATTCGTGTATAGATCAGCGGTATGGGATTGAACCATTCCATCCGTGTCTTTAATCACCGCACTCGCTGCGTCCAATCCGGTGCCTTGCCATTCACGCGCATATCCCTTCAAATCGGAGTCTCCCGCCCCAAAAGCCGCTAATCCTAAACCTAAACCAATCGTCGTCTGCCAAATTTTCTTCATCTTTTTTCCACCTATTCTTTTAATTGCTTTCTTAGCTGTTTTATACGTCATCTCGTTTCAGTAACTTTGAAACCGGTAATTCCTATTTCTAATAACTTTTACTGTCCACTAGTGAAGTAATCCTTTACCCGTTAGTGCACATGATTCGGTTAATTTCGAAGCGCTAAACAAATTTACTCGTTGAGTATAGCGTAGGCTGAGCCCTACGTGGGCCTAAACGCAATTTTAATTGACCACTCTTTGAAAAAGACTTTCACATACACAACTAAGTTAGTTTTTATGCCCAGCATTTCACAGGATTTTGACGCTCTCCAATCGCCTATCCGCTCGTAAATAAAGTGTTTCCTAATAGTATACAAATTAACCCAAATCTTTAGTGAACTACTTGTGGAGTCAAAGATTAAATCAACATGCTTAAGCCAACATTATCCCTATTTCAGTGCCATATTTACAGCTCGTCTCGAAAACTATATACTTGGATTTATTCTGAAAATTGGAAGTGACTCCGAATGTATCAAATTTTGACCGACTCCGAGTGCGGTCTCCCGGCAGCAACGCTCCAGGAGCACCACGTGGAAGTTATCCCGTTTCATTTTGAAGTCAACGGTCAAACCGTTGCTAGCGACTTAGCGAATGATCAACTACTCGAAGATCTCTACGCTAAAGTCAAGGCGGGCATTCAACCAACGACGTCTGCCATCAACGTTGGTGAATACATCGAATTCTTTAAACCTTACGTACTGGCTCAAACGCCAATCTTATTCTTAGGGACCTCCAGTGCTCTTAGCAGTTCCTACGCCAACGCGGTGCAGGCTCGCCAGATTCTTCTGGAATCCCACCCCCAGGCCGAAATTCACATCGTCGACACCTTAGCGGCCTGCGCCGGTGAAGGTCGCCTAGTCCTTGAGGCCATCCATCTTCAAGCCGACCAGACGCCCCTCGCAGACGTTATCGACTGGATAATGGACAACCGACTACGTGTTCAACACTGGTTTACCGTCGACAGTCTTGATTTTCTCTACCACGGTGGTCGGATCTCGAAAGCCACGGCGACCCTGGGCACTTTGCTACATATCAAGCCCTTGTTAAACGTCAACGCTACGGGAAAATTGCAAATGGTCAGCAAGATTCGGACCCGGAAGCACGCCTTGACCGCATTAGCGGATCACGCTAAAGCCGCGTTGAAACTCGACGCAACGCAACCGGTCCTGATTTCGACCAGTGGTGATTGGGAAGCCGCTCAGACCGTCCAGGATTTGATTCACGCTGACTTTCCGCAGGTCAACTGCCACATTGGCCCACGATTGCCTGTCACACCGGTTTTGGCTGTGTCGCGGTTTTCGTCACTGGTCCCGCCAGTGAACGCCAGGATAGTAACAATTAATTTTAAAAATCTAAGTCATGACCCCAAACAGCCTGAGGACACCGTAGTCCCCAGGCTGTTTGGCGTTACTTAACGAAAATCCTTCGGGCGTTATTGCTTCCTGGCACCGTTGTAATCGTTTTACCGTTCATTTTTGGTCAACCAGTGGTACTCTTAAAATAGTTCCTTTTGACTAAAACAGCCATTGGTTATCAACGATTGGCGTTTAAGCGCTAGCTGATTAGTGGTCGAAAAAGTGCCTTATCCAGCACGCCATTTTCTGGTGGTCACAGTGGTGGCAATCTTAGACCTTGGCTTTACCTGTTTCAGCCATGATTACGTCCGGGAGGTTTCAGCATGATTATACTTATCTTATCTATTGGCATTATTTTACTTTTCGTGGGAGCCTTGGTACTCCCTAATCGCATCAGTCGAATCAGCGTGACGCTAGTGGGAATCCTCATCGCCCTGGGCGCCACCATCATCCTGGTCGGCAATAGTAAGCGACACTGGGGGATGAAACAGGTCACCACGACCAATCGCACGACGATCACCTCTACTTCACCCACCAAGCAACTCAGCGTCTTAGTCTATCAACCCCTGCAAAACTCTAAAACGAAGCGGGTCTACGTTTACCGCACCATGGACAGCGACCAGGAACAGCGCACTTCGGCCAGCTCGACGACCCACAATAAAGTCACCCACCAAGCGACCACTACGGCCCAATTGGAGACGAAGACCACCACTTGGCACTACCGTAATCACCGCTGGCGGGTCTTGTTCAGCCACACCGGTAAGCACACCAATCTGGTCAAACAGACCAACACCTTCATTCTTCCCCACAACTGGGTGACGTTGACGAGTCAGCAGGCCCAATGGCTCAATGCAGCGACTAAAGAACAGGCCAAATCTAACCAGAAAAATAAAAAGAAGGCCGTTACTAAAATCGTGAAACAACAAGCGGTAACCCGTGAATTCAACAAACAGGAACCAAAACAACTCAAACGCCTGGTTAAATTAGCCAAGCAACAAGCTAACTAAAGATGATCAGGTAAACTAAAAGGCGTCACGACCGAAAGCTCAGTCGTGACGCCTTTTTAAAATCCACTAGTTACTGTTTTACTCCAGGTACTGCTTAGTCGACGCTACAATCTCTTGCAGCCCCTTCTTCGCATCGGAGAAGAACATCTGCGTGTTATCCATCGAGAACAATGGGTTTTGAACCCCGGCATACCCGGTACTCATCGACCGCTTGATGACAACGACAGACTTCGACTTGTCGACGTCTAGAATCGGCATCCCGGAAATGGCGTTGCCGCTCTCCCGCGCTAACGGGTTCGTGACATCGTTGGCCCCAATGACCAGCGCCACGTCGGTGTTTTCAAACATCGGGTTGGCGTCATCCAGTTGCTTCATTTGATCGTACGGCACGTTCACGTCGGCCAGCAACACGTTCATGTGCCCTGGCATCCGCCCGGCAACCGGGTGAATGGCGTAGTTCACGCCGATGCCTTTATCGGTCAAGACCTTGGCCAATTCGGCCACCTCGTGTTGGGCTTGCGCCGCAGCGAGCCCGTAACCAGGCACAATCATGACGTTTTGGGCGTAGGCCAATTGTAACCCAATGTCATCGGCTGACGTTTCCTTGACGTCAACCGGTACGGCATCGGCGGCGCTCCCAGAATCGCTATCACCAGTCCCGAAGCCCCCGGCCAAGATATTGGCCACGGACCGGTTCATGGCATCGGCCATTTGCAGCGTCAAGATGGTCCCGGCGGCCCCAACTAAGGCCCCGGCGATGATCAAGACTTGGTTGTTGATAACGAACCCGGCAAAGGCGACCGCCAAACCAGTGAAGGCATTCAACAGTGAAACCACGACCGGCATATCGGCCCCACCAATTGGTAAGGTCATCAACAACCCGAAGCACAAACTCATGACTAAGGCTAAGACCACGTACCAAACGTTGGTGGCGTAGCCCAGCATCAGCCAAGCGGAGACTAAGATGGCCAAAACGACGATAACGTTTAAAAGTCGCGCCCCCGGGAAGGTAATCGGCTTGCCCGGCACGTGACCGGACAACTTCCCGGTCGCAATCAGTGATCCGGAGAAGGTAATCCCCCCGATGACCACGTCCAGCAGAACTGGTAACGAGAAGGCGATACTCAGGCTCGCCCCGTCGCCCTTCAAGAGGTAATCGAAAATCCCGATTACCGCGGCAGCCCCGCCCCCAACGGCGTTAAAGAGACTGACTAATTGCGGGACGTCGGTCATGGGCACCTTACGCGCCTTGACGACCCCGTAAAGAATTCCTAGTGCCAGGCCTAAGATCAAGACGATCCAGCCAACACTATCGATGGTGCCTTCCACAATGATCGTGACAATAATCGTAATAACCGCTAAAAACATCCCGATTGCGGAAAGCCCGTTCCCGCGCCGTGCCGTCTTCGGTGACCGCATCATGTGGACACCCAAAACATAGCAAATCGCGGAAACTAAGTAAATTAATGATGATACCGTTTGTAACGCACTCATTTCTGATCAGCCTCCTCTTTTGGTTTGGCAGCCGGCTTACGGTCAAACATGCCCAACATCCGGTCGGTGACGGTGTAACCGCCGGCAACGTTGACCGCCGCAAAGAAGGCGCCCAAGAAGGCTAACACGTAAAAGACGGCGCTGTTAGCTTCCGCCGCAATCACGAAGGCCCCAACGACAACGACCCCGTGAATCGCGTTGGCCCCGGACATCATTGGCGTTTGCAGGGTAGCTGGAATCTTACTCATGACCTCAAAGCCCACTAAGAGACTCAATACAAAGATAGCTAAATTCGTAAATAACTCTTCACTCATGACTAATCAGCTCCTTTAGTCTTGGTTGCTTCCGTGGCATCCGTGGTCGCCGCCGTCTCATCCGCTGCTGGTTCAGCGGGGTGGCGGTCCGGTAACTTCATGGCGGAACGAACCCGACTACTGATGAATTCACCTTGGTAGGTGGCTAATAATTCGCCCACCACTTCATCGTCCACGTCGAAAGTCAACTCGCCATCTTTGGTGATATCGGTGATGACGGCCTGCACGTTCTTGGCGAACATGTCCGACGCCGAAGCGGGTAACTGACTGGCCATGTCACCGGCAGCAATGATCTGTGCGCCGTTCTTGGTGGTCACCGTCTCGCCTTCCTTAGACCCGGCGACGTTGCCCCCTAAGGCACTAGCCGCCAGGTCGATAAAGATAGTCCCGGCCTTGGCCTGGTCTACGGACTCTTGGGTGACCAACAATGGTGGTCGGCGACCCGGAACTTGAGCGGTAGTGATGATGACATCATTTTCCGCGATGAATCCAGCCAGTTCCGCCTGTTGCTTGGCCGTTTCTTCCTTAGTCAATACCCGCGCGTAACCGCCTTCACCGGTGGCTGAAACGGACGTGGTCAAGAACTTAGCCCCCAGGGATTCCACTTCACCCCGAGACGCAGGCCGAATATCATAACCAGAGACCATCGCGCCTAACCGATTGGCGGTCCCGATGGCTTGGAGTCCGGCAACCCCGGTCCCTAAGACCAAGACTTTAGCCGGCTTGGCAGTCCCCGCAGCCGTAATCATCATCGGTAAGTACCGACTGAAGCGATCCGCGGCCAGCAACGCCGCCTTATAGCCAGCGACACTAGATTGCGAACTCAACACATCCATCGTTTGGGCTCGAGAAACCGTCCGCGGGAGGAGTTCGAACGCCAGTGCGTTGATCTTCTTAGCTGCCAGCTTCTTGACGAACTCCAAATCTGTAAGCGGTGCCAAAAGTCCCAATAACGCTTGTCCTGCCTGCATGTGATCCACGACGTCTGCCCCGGGCTGACCAACCGTCGCAATCAGCGACGCCTTTTCAATTGCAGTGTTCCGGTCAACCACCTGGGCCCCAGCATCCGTATACACGGTATCCTGATAGAACGCACGGTCGCCAGCGCCCTTTTCAATGAAGACTTGGTAGTCTTGTTTGACGAGCTTACCGACAACGTCCGGTGACAAAGCGACTCGGTTTTCACCTGGCGCTTCTTTCAAAGCCGAAATGGTAATTGCCATACCACACATCTCCCTTTTAGTAAATTCTTCACAATTCCACTATAAAGCAATTTTTCATGCAAAACAATGGCTAACGGCGAAAATCCCGCCGTCTTGTTGGTTGACTTGCCCCATTCGCCGGCCTTTGGGTGACCCCGAAGTTTTCTGAAAAAGTTCCCGGTAGCTCCCGAGAAAAACGCGTTGCCCCAACTTATTTTCACATGCTGAACAAGCAAAACCACCTCTCTGGACGACAAATCAAACCGCCTATGCACGATTTTTTACTCAGCTGATTTTTATTCACCTGGTGAATGGCTAACATCATTCATCCCCGGGTAAAATCCCTGAACTTTCCCTTCATTTTGAACCCGTTTCTTCTATATAATAGTGTCATTTTATTTCAGACCAAAAAGGCGTTCGGTAGTTGTGCCCGGACGTCAAACAAACTCTCAGCTTCCACTTAAACAAATCGCCGACGCCACCACCAACTAAGTAAGCTCCCCAAGAGTAAGCTCAAGCCTACGCGGCTTAAGTCTCGCTCTGGTTGGTCAGCTGTTTGGGGCAACTTAAGCGCCACGGGCGTGGAACTAGTGGTCGGCGGCGTTGACGACCCATTGACTATTTCATTGCCCATATCATTTCCAATGGGCCCCGTGGCGGAGACACCGTTTGCCGGCAGGCTGGCGCCGATCCCATTCGTCGCCCCTGGCGCTGTTACCGGAGGATTATCTAAATGCCCAGCGGGGGCACCATGACCTGATGGCGTAGGTTGACCTGGCAGACCGCCCATGCCCGGATGCCAACTAAGTCCAGCCTCCCCGGGATGATTGGCTTGTGGTCCCGTGACCACCGGGGTCTGGTCAGTCCCATCACTAATGCCGGGATAACTCGGCATCCCCGTTGCCGGGGGTTGCGGCAACGTTTCAACTTGTGGCGGCGTGCTTTCTGGACTAGTGCCAGGAAGGGGCGGATTGGTTACTAGACCGTTTTCTGGTGGGGTCGCTGGCGCCGGCGTCACGCCAGCACCCCCGTTTACCGGTGGGTTAGCCACGTCTTGTTGCGCGACTTGAATACTACCGGACGCCGTGGCCGGTACGGTGAAGCTCACCGGCGTGGGGTTGCGGTGGTAACCCACCGGTGCTTGGACTTCCGTTAACGTATAATCCCCCGCTGCTAAATCAGTGACCGTTAGCTTCCCAGCGGCATCTGTGGTCAGTCCCGTTTGCAGGACCGCCCCCGTGAGGGCATTCTGCAACTCATAAACGGCTCCGCTCAGGACTTGTCCAGTACTCGTTGTCTTAGTCAAGGCCACGGTCCCCGCCGCGACGGGTGTTTCAGCCGGCGGGGTGGCTGCGGCCTGATCATTTTCATAGAGCTGCTCGATGGCCGTAGCCCCTGCCGTGATCGTAAACGGAATGGCAATTGGCTTCAAGCTATAGCCAGTGGGCGCCTTGGTTTCGACCAGAACGTAATCACCAGCGTGCAACTTTTTGAGACTGATCTGGCCGTTAGCATCCGTGGTCAATCCGGCTTCCACCACGGCCCCATCACTTTGCAAAACTTCAAACTCCGCTCCGGGCAAAGCTACGCCGTCAGTCCCGGTCTTGTTCAAAACCACGCCGCCATAGGTGCCCGTGCCACTACCGTTACCTCCAAACGGGATACTGGCCGTGACGGTCTGACCATTGGCGCTCGCCGTATTGGTCCAGGTCTGACTCCCCGGACTCACCCGCGGCACACTTTGATAGGTCATGTCGACCGCCGTGGTGACCCCACTAAAGGCAAAAGTCAGCGTTTGGCCTTTTTGCGTGACCGTCGGCGTCAAATGTCCCCCGTCGGCCACGAAGCTCCCCGCAGCGTCATACGCACCGGTCGCTGCCGTCACACTTCCCGGCACGTAAGTCTGATTTGGTCCCAAGGCGTCCGTAATCGTGATTCTCCCCAGATTCTCACTGCCCGCATTAAATGCCACGTTCCATAAGAGAGTCGTTGGGTTGCCCGCATCATCTTTATTGGCGATCCAACCGATCTTATTGACAGTCCAATTATTATCCGTCGTTTCGTTGTCCGTGGTCCCCTTGGTGAAGAGCGTCAAGGTCCCCTTGCGGTCCACCGCATCTTCAGCGGCCGCCGTAAAGTTCAAGGTTCCCGTGGTCGCCCCGACCTTAATTGTAAATTGACCGATGATTTGCCCCGTCTGATTCGTTAAGGGCACCGTGGTGTCATCCGCGGCGACCAACCCCGTCGGAAGCGTCACGCTGGTCGTCTGGTTAGCAATCGAAACGTCGTCTGGAAGCGACCAATGATAACTCACTTCGTAATTTTCCCACTTATTAAAGGCCGTGCCATTGGTCACCGGTTATCCCGTCGAGGTCGTGATATTGGCTTCACTGGGTTGGAGTCCTGCCACTGCGACCGCGGCTTGAGCTGATAACGGCCCCGCTAAAAAAGCCCCTAATAAGAGGCCACTGAGTCCTAAAATCACCGCATAAATCCATCTGCGCATCTTGGTCGTCCCCCTCTCATGACGACGTGCCGCCCTCGGACAGGATCACGTGCCCCTATCGTCGGCAACCCTCACGGTCTCGTCATGACATCCTGGACTAACCTGGGACATCTCCCCAACTTGACCACCTTCACTATAGTAGTTTCCAGTTACCCGCCCCTTACCAACGGCTTCCTTTACCCGCTGGTTAGAGTACTGAGGACCCACAACTAATGGCAACCGGTCTTAAAAGTTGCTTTTTTCAGTTGAATTTTGCGAATTTTTTCGGCGTCAAGGGAATTTTGCGGTTATTTTTTCTCTTTTTTGGCGTGATTAGGCGTAAAAATTCGCACGATTTTTATTGCCAACACCCAAATTTCGGTAACAAGTTTAATAATCTTTACAATTTTCAAAAACGCCTGTTTAGCTACTGGCCCATCTGATTAACCGTTTTATTTGTTTTTTAAACGGGAACATTAAGATGACAAATATTACAAAATTGTGTTTTTCTGCAACGTCTTGCCGTCTGTTCTTAATGTCAGTGATACTGTCAGGTAACACTGAGCCGGTAAACTCTGAGTCATTGATTAAGTTAGCCAACACAATTAATCAAGTCATGTCACGCACACGTAGTATTAAAAAAATAGGAGTGTATATTTTGAATAAATTTGTTACAACATTTTTCGCAACAACCGCAGCGGCCGTTGGTTTGTTCTTCGCCGGCTCTGTCAACGCTGATGCTTCCACGACTTACACGGTTAAGTCTGGCGACTCTGTTTGGGCAATCTCCCAAAAGTACAACACGACTATCAACGCCATTGAAACGGCTAACCACATCCAAAACCACTTGATCTTACCAGGTCAACACTTAACGATTACGGATGGCACGTCAACGACTAAGACGCAAACCACTTACACGACGCCTGCTAAGTCAACGCAATCCTCGACTTACAGCAACCAAGCTTCGTCTAACAACAGTAGCCAAGCAAACACGTCCAGCAACTACAGCAGCAACAACAACTACAGCAACCAAGCAAACACGACGTCGACGCAATCCACGTCCAACGCTTCTTCTTCCAACAGTTCCAACAGCTCTAGCTCCAACAGCTCTAGCAGCAACTCAAGCTACACTGGTAGCAACTTGAAGAGCTACGTCTTAAGCCAAATGTCTTCACGGACCGGTGTTTCTGCTTCTACTTGGAACACTATCATCCAACGTGAATCCAACTGGCAACCATCTGTTCGGAACAGTTCTAGTGGTGCTTACGGCTTGTTCCAAAACATGCACATCTCTAGTGGTTCCGTCAGCGAACAAGTTGATGCAGCCGTTAGCCTGTACAACGCACAAGGGATGAGTGCTTGGGCTCTCTAAGCCTAACCTCAACCTTTAACGGATTAGACCATGATGGTCTCTTCTAAATTAAACCGGGTCCGATTTCTCAATTTTGAGAAGTCGGACCCGGTTTTTGTTTGGATTCAGTGAAACTGCTATGGTTTGTGACCAGTTAACCCCCTAGTTTTCTCCAATCCGCCTTCTCCGGTTGGTTACGCCACTGACTTAAGGTTGTGCCACTTATGGGGCCCACAGTCTTCGATTTTATTGGAAACCCCGCGACTTTGTACTATTTCTCACGATTAATTGCCTGGAGACGGTAACCCCCGGTACATTGCGGTTAGGGTAATTCATTAAGCGATTTAATTTTCTTGGAAAGCCTCCTAAACACTGGTTTCACGGCTCGGATGCGCTTTCGTTTGTGATACCAGTTTAACGCCCTGGTAATAACTCCTTAACACAACTGCAACATTCATCGGTTATGCTACGAGTAATTAAGCAACAAATCGGAACGCACATAGATTAGGAGTTATCGAAAATGTCGAAATTCAAACTTAAACTGGCTACATTCTTTTTACTATTTAGTTTTTCCTTTGGGATGGTCTCAGACGTCTCAACTAGTCTGGGAGTCCCCGCTACGGTGACGGCCCAAGCGTCTAAATTATCGGCTAAGCAAAAGAAAAAGATCAAGAAGATCAACGCGTCATTGTCTAAGAAACAAAAGGCCGCTAAGAAGTGGATTGCCTACCGTGAATCCGGCTATAGTTACACCGCTAAGAACGGAAAATGTTACGGTCGGTACCAACTTTTGAAGTCTTACTTGCACGGAAATTATTCTCCGGCTAACCAGGAAAAGACGGCTAACAAGTACGTGTCTGGCCGTTATGGCACCTGGACCAAGGCGAAGAAGTTCTGGCAACATCACCACTGGTACTAAAAACCTAATCTAATTGAGCGCAAAAAAAGGCGGTGTCCGCAATGGGCACCGCCTTTTTGATTGTCTCTAAATCACATCGGTATCGTCGCTATCGCCATACTTGTGGCGTAAGTAATAGTACAGCGGAATCCCTAAAGCAATCACCAACATCGAGACCGCTGCCCCGGCAAAGTCGGAGAACAATTCGCTGACGACCACGAAGCCCGTACCTAAAATCGCTAAGATGGGCACCACGGGATAACCCGGCGTGCGGAATCCTTTAGGCTTGCCCCCGTGTCGGCGCCGCAGGATGAACACACCGATAAATGCCGCAATGTAGAAGCTGTACATCACGAAGATACACAGCTCCGATAAGCGGTCCGTATCGATGGTCAGAATCATCGCCGCCGTCAGGACCAATAACGTCACGATAGCTACGACTGGCGTGTGCGTTTTCGGACTCAATCGACTGAGGTGCTTGGCAAACGGCAATTGGTGCTTAGCCGCCATCGCGTAGTAGATCCGCGGAAAAGTCATGATTTTTCCATTAAGTGCCCCAATGATGGATATCATAATGCCAATATTAATCAGCCGACCGCCCCAGACCCCAAAGGCACTGGTGGCAAAGTATGCCGTGGCGTTTTCACCCAGCTCGTTGATGCGCGTGGCACTCATTGAGCGGAAGATGCCGTAGGTGACGCCCAGATACAGGACGATAATGATGGCAATGCCTAAAATAATCGCCAACGGCAACAACTTTTCCGGCCGCTTGATCTCACCACCCAAATTGGTGATGAGGATCCAGCCGTCATAAGCGAAAATAGTCCCCAGCACGGCGACCCCAAAGTTACCCATGCTCTGATGAACCGTGGTAATCGTTTCGCCAAAGGCGCTCTCGTGGCCGAAAAACAAGCCGAACAACACGATCACGGCAATCGGCAGGAGTTTGCAAATCGTGGTCACAATCGCAAACGCCGCACCGTAACGATTCTCTAACATGTTGAGGATGGCAATCAACACGATGGTCAGAATTGCAATCGGCGCTTTCCAGACCGAACTGATGCCGAAAAAGTTGACCATGAGTAGCCCTAAGTACCCGGCAATCGAGCCGACAATTGATGGCGCATAGACAATAACTTGCATCCAACCAGACATGAAGCCCCAAAACTCACCGTAGATGTGGGCCATGTATTGGTACAGCCCCCCGGTATGGGGAATCTGAGCCCCGATTTCAGACAGCGTCAGCCCGTCAGCGAGCGTGATCAGCCCGCCTAAGAGCCACGCCAGTAACGCTAAATTTGTGGAACCCGTCATCTGCAGGACCGAAGCCTGCTTGAAAAATATCCCGGAGCCGATGACGGTCCCAATCACGAGCGCCAGAGCCGACCACAGCCCCAGCGATCGGTTCAACCCAACCGTTGTCTCTTTCAAATTTCTCCATCTCTTTCTTCTCTCATACCCACAAGACCGCTTTTTAGTCAGCCAAAAATTTACTGGGTTAGGTTACAGTATACTGAACTTGTCCGACCGACGCAATTAGAAGTCCCCCGCGAGAAATTCACTGCTCCACTTGACGGAAAAACCTCTATAATGGAACCTTGTAATGATTTTTGCCGAACAATAATTTTGAAAGGATAATTTTTTAATGACGAATAAAAGGATCTCCCGATCATTAATTGTCATGGTCTTTGGAACCTTCTTTGGGATTCTGTGTTCCACTTTGATTAACACGGGACTGCCCCAGTTAATGACCGCGTTTCACGTCGGGGAAGCCCGGGTGCAATGGGTGACCAACGGTTATATGCTGGTCAACGCTTTGATGATTCCGGTGAGTGCCTACCTGATCAAACGCTTCATGTTTCGAAACCTCTACATATTGGCGACCACCATCTTCTTGCTGGGTACCTTGCTCGGCGCACTCTGCCACCAGTTCATCCTGGTCATCTTCGCCCGGATGATTCAAGCTATGGGCGCCGGGATGATGATGCCCTTAGTCAACGTGCTGGCGATTCGTTACGCTAAGCCCGAAAAGAAGGGCGCCATCATGGGGATTATTGGACTAGCCTTCAATTTCTCCCCCATTATCGGGCCCACCGTGTCCGGAGTCATTCTGGACTACTTGTCCTGGCGATACCTGTTCATCATCATTCTACCGTTCATCGTGGCGACCTTGATTGCTTCAATCATCATTCTGCCCAAGATTCCCCATAATGAAGCCCCGCAGTTTGACTTACGCGGGTTGATTATCATCAGTCTGGGGCTCTGGGCGGTCCTGATGGGCTTGTCTAACATCTCTACGGCCAACTTTCTGTCCTGGCAGGTTGGCGGTCTGGTCGTGGTCGGCGCTATCTTTACGGGTATTTTTTACCTCACCCAACGACACAGTACTGATCCTCTGATCAACCTGCACGTCTTTAACCACCAGCAGTTCGTGGTGGCCACAGTGGTCAACATGCTGATTGTCGCCACCATGTATGGTAATACCATTCTGTTACCGTTATTGATCCAAACGATTCAACACCGTAGCGCCCTGGTCTCCGGGCTGGTCATCCTGCCTGGCGCCTTGTTGACTGGAACCCTGTCCCGACTGAGTGGCCGGCTTTATGACCGCATCTCGGTCCGGAAATTGGTCTTTACTGGCCTGTGTATCGACTGTGTCGGCACGCTGATGCAAGCCTTCGTCGGTACCGAAAGTTCGGCCTGGGTCCTGGCCGTCTTCCAGGCGGTCCGCCAGTTGGGGTTAGTCACCATGCTGATCCCCATTCAGACCCACGCATTGGGCCTGTTGCCCTATGATATGGTGCCCGATGGTGTGGCAACGTTCAACACGATTCGCCAGGTTGCAGCCTCCTTTGGGACGGCGATTATCATCGCGGTGGTCGCCGTGGTCAACGACCGCACGCCTGGTGACGGCCGTTACGGCATCGAGGCCGGTTTCTTGGTCTGCCTACTGTTGTTGATCGCTTCCCTCGTTGTCGCGCGGCAACTCCGCCGGCAACCCGATTTGGCCCGGACGGTTAAGGCGTCTTAAAATCCTGAAACGACTCACGACAAAAGTTTCTTTGCCGTGAGTCGTTTTTTGATTGCACTATTTAATTAACGATAGCAGCCAACGGCGTCTAATGTATAGTGGCCTGCCGTCACCGTAACCACCACGTGATGAGTAGTGGGTGTCAGTCCAAACAACGTGATATTTTCACTTTTATCCGTTGCAGTCTGGGGAATAACATCGGGCCTAAGCACCTGGCCGTCAACTTCCAGACTAAGGTGACTAAGCGTTTCTTGGCGACCATACAAGGCAAATCCCGTACCAGTAAAATCAAAGCTGACCTGCGTTGTCGTGCCAGCCGAGCCAGTCGAAAGTGTCCGGTTCCAAATGGTATTGCCTAACCCGCAACGATGGGTCCAATTGCCCCGGTAATTGATCTGGGTATCTAGATCATCCAGCCGTTGATACTGAACGCCGCCAACTAAATTAGTTCGCCGTACACTGATTTGGCTGATGATGGTGTGATAATAGCCGCTCCCCAGTTTGACCCGTCCGCTATAATGTGGGTTATCCGTGACGACTGTTGTTAAGATCACCTGATGGTCAACCTGAGCTGTTAACTGATTACCAATCACCCCAAAACTGACCACATGGGCCGTGGTCGCGTCAAATTCGGGTACGTTACCTAACTCCACAACCTGATCTTCTATGATGAGCCGACAACTGCCATCAACTGACAGTTTAAAGACATACGGCGCACTTTCCAACCGCCCCTTAACATCGGTAAGCTGGTAAAGACCGATACCAAAGTAATTGCCATCCGGTGAATTTTGCTGTAACTGTGTGTCAAAAGCCATCGTGACTACGACCATGTAGTCGTGCCACCGGTCATCCCCCAGCGTTAGATTCGGCGCGTACGACTGTTCCCAGTCTAACGCTCGCTC
Source organism: Levilactobacillus suantsaii (assembly GCF_014069315.1). Classification (NCBI taxonomy): domain Bacteria; kingdom Bacillati; phylum Bacillota; class Bacilli; order Lactobacillales; family Lactobacillaceae; genus Levilactobacillus; species Levilactobacillus suantsaii. The sequence continues at coordinate 184,511 of NZ_CP059603.1, forward strand.
CTGTTCACTAATCTTTTGTCGCAAAACGCCGTGTCCAGCTTGTACTTGAACTTCGAAGGCACCACCCTGGTCCGTGGTGTACCGTGGCGTTCCTCCCCGTTCTGTCTGGTAACGTTGCGCATAGGCAAAATCATCCTGGTAAAAGTTCTCGTGATTAGCCATCAACACTTCATTAGGTTGGGTAGCCATTTGCCGCGTGTATTGTACGGTAGAATCCGTTGCTAAATCGAGCGTTGTCGCCGTTAAAATTGCGTGAGGCGCTATCGTTATGGTGACTTGACCGTCCTGAATAGTCAAGCGCCCCAGACAGGCTTTTAAGTTGGTATCGTAAGCTTCGGCAGGACTAGTTGGTCCACTGGATTGCCACACCCCCAAGCTTTGCGGCGCACCCGGTAAATGTTTAACGGTAACTTGATACTGGCGGGAAACTGAACTGTCATTGACCATAATAATTGAATAATCTTTTTTACTCGGTGCCATCAGAGTTAGATAACTTGGGGCTTCCGTGTGCGTGTCCAAGTTTTCCGTACCACCAACGCCACTACCACAAGCACTGGTCAGATAACGCCAAGCCTGGTCACTCGCCCAACCGGCATGAGCAAAGTCCGTGAAATGACGCAGAATCTGAAGTCCCACATTATCCACCTCGTAGTACCCGGACCACGGATGATTCGCCGTAATCAATTCTTTATGGCTGTAATTGACGCCAGGATAATACGCTGAAACGGCCGGTTGAAAGATATACAGGCTCCGTCGTGAGTTGACGTAGCTCTTAATTAACCGGTTCGCCACATCCAACCCACTTTGCTTGCCGCCAATACCGTCACCAGACGTAGCTCGAACTCGATATTGGCCAAAGGTCATCGGCGCAATTCCTTCGCTGTACCACACTTCACGGTGCTTATGATCTGCCAATTGGGTGTACGGATGCTGGGGGCCATCATCTGTATTGTAGTGATAACCCACGGCCGCGACCCGCTCTAAGAGGTCAGCATCCGCCAACATAGCATCCCCAAAATCCGTTTCGTAATTTTGGTCCGCCGCAATGATTTTGAGACGTTGATAGCGGGTTACCGGAAAATCCTGGGGAAAATCCTGGTCGCCTTGCACGCGGTCACTAAACCATTTAATCCACCGGTACATCGGATGTTTGGTCTCGTTACGGTCGGGGTCAATATAATCAAAGAGGTATCCGAACTGTTGGTAGGCTGCTACGACAGTTTGTTTATAAAGTTGATACATCGGTTCATAGGCCGTTACGGGTACCTTTTGGTCCGGGTCGGCGCTCTTAACTGCTTGCCACAAGGGACGCAAGTAACCTGGTTCTCCCCACCGTAACAAACAGGTCTTCAACTTAGGATTTATCTTCTTGGCATCCGCAATTAACTGATAACCGGCACCACGCAACACGTTGGCTGGTTCCGTGGCCGAACGTTTCGTTGCGGGTTCTGTACCTGACGAGGTATTGGCATCGTCACCCAATTCAACCTTGATCATCGTAATTAGTGGGTGCGGACCCCCAAATAAGATTTGGAGGATTTGTTGGTAACTCTCAGGATGCTCCCACTTGTAATCCAGCAACAACCGCGACGAATTGTTACAACTCAGGTAGCCAAATCCTTTAAACGTATTGGCGTCCTGAGCCGCCGTATCCAACAGCTGCCCATCGATAGTAATTTCTGTTGTCTTGACCATTTGAGTTTCACTCCCATAGTAAATCTTATGACTATTACGGACAATTTTACTAAAACTTTTGCAAATATACGCTATAATGATGACAAGGCGTCCTGTAAATGAACGCTAATTCATTTTTAGATTGGGGGAGGCGTTGTATGACAACCATTAAAGACGTGGCCCAACACGCCGGCGTTTCTGCGTCTACCGTGTCACGAATTCTGAACTATGACCAAACGTTAGCCGTCAGTGAACCAACCCGGCGAAAAGTCCTCGAGGTCGCTGAGAAGCTTCAATACAAGAAACGCACTAAAAAGGTTAAACAATCCGGGGACAAGGTCGCCATCATTCAATGGCACTCCGATAAAGAAGAGCTCAACGACCTCTACTACTACCAGATTCAGTACGGTATCGAAACAAAAGCCCAAACTAGTGGCGTTTCTATCGATACGATTTCCTTTAACAACCTGCAAAACATTGACCTAAGTGGTTACACCGGAATCATCGCCGTAGGTAAATACGACGCCTCCGAGATTGACCAGTTAGCCGCCTTAAAACGACCATTGGTATTCATCGGTCAAAATTATCTGCTGTACGGCTTCGATAGCGTACAAAGCGACTTCTTAACGCCTATCAACTGGATGATCACACATTTTCTGGAATTAGGAATTCAAGATATTGGATTGCTGGCTGGTCAGGAAAAAACCCAGACCGAACACCAAGCCATTTACGATCCCCGGGCAACGACTTACCGTACCCGAATGACTCACGAAGGGCTCTTCAATCCCGACTTTCTTTACGCCGGCACGTATGGTCCCGACTCTGGTCACTCGCTCATGTTGCAAGCTATCGACCAATTACAAGACCAGCTTCCCCACGCTTTTATCATCGGAAGTGACTCTATGGCCATCGGTGCGCTCAACGCTTTAAAGGAATGTGAGATTACGGTGCCTGACCGGGTCAGCATCGTCAGCTTCAACGATGTCGCGATTGCAAAATACGCTTATCCTGCGTTGACAACTGCTCATGTGCACACCGAAATCATGGGTGAGCGCGCATTTGAATTACTCCGCGAACAACTCAAAAATCCCCATAAGGTTCCGGAATCTGTCGTCATTAGCACCCAGATTATTCATCGAGATAGTAGCCTCTAACACCGAAACTTTCAACAACAGGCCCCGCCTCATCAGCATTTGATGGGACGGGGCCTGTTTAGTCAGTTATGACCAGGACGTATCACAGTCTTCACAAACTCCAACTAAGCCCCAATCCTAATTTTTAAAATCATTATGAATCTGATGCCACCGTTGCCGCAGGTAGAAAGCCGCCGCTTTCGGTTGCCGATCCCGTGTGAACAGGCCCTTCTTGTTGCCGTTGACCCGCATGTTGCCTTCGACCGTTTGGAAATCGGCCAAGTTCCAAGGTTGTTCCCCCCGGATAAAGTCGTAGGAATCAAAGACCCGGTCGAACATTTGTAACAGTTCAATCTGGTACTCTTCACTCCACATAACCGATGGTAATTTGTGTAAACCAGGTTCAGTATCCGCCCCAAATTCGGAGAAGACCACGGGTTTATCAATATCGGAAGCTTGCCACTGGTCCAGTTCAGCGCGCAGGCCTGCTTCACCGTCCGAAATCTCATAACCCCACTTATGGTACCAGCCTGGGTACCGGTTCAGTAAGTAGAAGTCAGGGAACTGCTTGCAATACGACGTCTCAAACGTATCATCTTCGTTCAACGTGAAGGTCCGCGGCCGCTGGTCGGGATCCAAATCTTTAGTATCATGGAACAACTTTTCAAAGTACGGCACTGCCGACTTTGACGACGTATCAGGTTCATTCAACAGACTCCATGCCAAGACACTAGGATGGTTCTTATCCCGGTGAATCATATCGGTAATTTGATCGAGGTGCTTCTGGTAAAGGGCTGTCGTCCAATCTCCATCGAAGAAGGATTGATCCAAGCCACCCAGGAAGCTAGCTGCGGCCATCTTGAAGCCAACCGCTGGCACTTCATCAATGATCAAGAACCCTTCTCGGTCAGCAAAGCGATAGACCTCTTCATCGTATGGGTAATGCGAGGTCCGGAAAGAATTAGCCCCCATCCACTTCATCAGTTCGAAGTCACGCTTTTCAACGTTCAGGTCAAAGGCCCGTCCAGCATAAATGCTGTCTTCGTGACGGCCAAACCCCTTCAGGTAGACCGGCTTGCCATTAACCAGAATCTGGTGGCCCTCAATCTTAACGGTCCGCAACCCAATTTGATCATGGTACTCATCGACCACTTGATCAGCCGTCGTCAACTGAATATGTAGCGTATAAAGATACGCCGCCCGCACGTTCCACAGATGGGGCTGGTCAACCACTAAGTCACCTTGGCGACCATGTCCCGTGGCCACAACGGTCCCGTCGACGTCTTGCAATGTCACGGTGACTTGAGCCGTGGCTTGGCTGGTGGTAACTCGATAAGCCACGTGAGCCGTTTGTCCAACTAAACTGGTCGTTACGGTGTAGTCCGTGACCCGGTCTTGCGGCAACGCCAGTAGGTGCACACTACGGTTCAACCCCGAATAATTGTAAAAATCAAAGAAGGGTTTCGCCATCTTTTTACCGTTTTTCAATACCGTCGTATCCCCGGCCGGTAAAGCATCCCGATGCAGTTCGTTGTTCAGTTTAACGACCACTAGGTTCTCCTGGTCAAACTTAACTTCCGCTGTGATATCCGCCGTAAACGGGAGAAACCCACCTTCGTGCCGGCGAATTTCCTGACCATTAACGTACACGACTGCCCGGTGCGTGGCGGCACCGAACCGTAATGCAATGGTCCGGCCCTTCAACGTACTCGGGACAAAGACGCGCTTGGCATACCAGAAGTCTCCGGTATACTCGCGAGATGCTTTATCTGTAAAGAAATCGTTGAAGCTAGCGGGCACCGGCATTTGAATTGCCGCTGATAACCCGTTTTCGGGCCACCCTTGGGCATCCCCTTGAGCCGCCTCATCAAATTGAAAATCCCATAAACCATCCAGTTTTTGATCAAACCGGTATTGATTCATGACGGGATATAAAAGTTCTTTTTCCATACGTCACGACCTCCTAAAATTCTGCTAACGTGACCGTCTTAGTCTTTCCTGCGGCCGTAATCTTAATTTGATTGCCGACTAATGCCACCGTTGGAATCTGAATGTGACCCTGTGCATCCAAGCTTTCGAGCTCCCGGTCACCTAAGTACAAGGATACCAGCGTGTAGTCTCCAGGTTCCAAGATCCCTGTTTGTAACGGAATCTTCGTTTTCGGGAAGTAGATGCTAGTGTTAGGTTCCGGTTCGGACAATTCGACCTTCAAATCATCTGATAAGCCGACCAAACCGGTAATCCCGACCCGCGTCTGGTAGAAGACCGCGTTCTTGGCTTGAACCGGTACAACTTGTTCGTCAGGTGATCCGCTATCCGGTGCCGAGAAGCTCCCTTCAGCAACGTGTAATTTCCGCGACGTCTTGATTTGGTGAACCCGAACGTACCATGGCATATCCGGAATAATGTAATTTTTAATCTCCACGTCCGACCATGGTTGCCAATCCGAGTAAACGTAGTCGTCATGAATCTGATAGTCCTGATACTTGAAAGCCGTCCGCCAGAAATTCTCCGATTCGGAAATACCTAATGTATTGTCAAAGGCACATTGTTTGAGCAAAACTGATTCCTTAGGGGTGCTGAAGCCAAAAGTTGAGGAATAAACGTACTTTTCGTATTTTGCGGCGCCTTCAGCGTGTTCGTGAGAGTGTTGCCCCGCGGTAAAGGCCTGAACTTCTAAGCCGTGTTTACTGTGGGCAACTAGCATCCGTGGTTCGGGTTGCTTCTTCAACGGCACAAACTTGAAGTCTTCACTTTCCTTGACGGTCCAGAATGGATCATCATCAGGGAGTGCGTAGAAGATGAAAGTCTTTAAGGCCCAGTAAGCAGAAGCTGGTCCGTTATAGCCTTCGGCAAAGACCATATTCGGGTAAGCATACCCAATTGGCAGTAAGCCATCCGTTGTAAAGATGTTCTGTTGGAACCACCAACGCAGATTATTAAGTAATAGGTGCTTGACGTCACCCAATGTATAACCTTCAGGTAAGTCAATGTGAGCATACGCCGCTACGGCCCAAAAAGCCGCTTGGGCAAACCGATAATCTAGGCTCCGTCCATACGGTAACGCCGCCCCGTCTGCCGCAAACCAGTTAGCATAACTTGGTACGAACGCCTTGGCTCGTTGCCGCAGAAGCGTGGCTTCATCGCCTTGCCAGTCGGTCAATCCTACGGTCAGCAGGGTAAAGAACTGGTACGCGAACGGAATGTAATTGTCAATTTGGTTCTTGTAACCATCGTACGACCAACCATGGTCTAAGTAGTGAGTGTTGGTAATGGCATAATCGTCAGCCACCAATTGCGAATGATCCGCGTAACCCGTGTCCGTGATGAACTTATTGACCATTGCCCGGAAGAAAAGCCAGTTAGTCTTCGGCACAACTCTACCATTGACCTGATCCATCCAATCGATGATTTGCTTTTGCTGAGTCACAGACAGGCTGTCCCAGAAGTTCGGCTTAGTCTCGTACAAGAATGCCGTCAGGGCACCCATTTCAACGAAGAGTTGGTCGTAATCGCCCAGGTCGCCTCCCCAGTAGCTATCTGAATCGGGAGCAACTCCGGCTAAGATACCCTGAGTAACGAGTTCAAACCAATCGGGGTATTCTTGAATGTTCTCGGCGTTGCTAAAGAACGGACCAAGGCCCCACAACAACCGCATGAAGCCTTCGATTTCGGTCTTTTCTTGTAAGTAGACCGCCCCACTGTCACTCATCCGGAAATGACCCTTTTGTTTTTGTTGGGCTAAGACTGCCATAGCCGGCCGTAAAATATCGAGTAACGCTGATTTCACATCAGTTTTACTCCGGAGTGGGTTCGCTTTTATTTGTTCATTGAACAGTTTCTGTTTCAACATAGATTCCTCCTAGTCCTCGTGACCAAAAAGCCCCGCGTGCCATCATCATTTTTGAGTTGGCTAACGGGGACTTGGAAATTATCGAATACGCTTAATCATCGCGATGGCAATCCCACCAACGACTTCCATAGCAATCGCAAAGATGAAGATTGCACCATAACCAAAGGATGCAACGATAGCGGACGCTACCATGGCCCCTAACATCTGGCCTAAAGTATTGGCTAAATTAATCAGTCCTAAGTCTTTCCCGGCAGTGTCTGAAGAAGGTAAAACATCCATGTTCAAGGCACCATCGACGGAGTTATACAGCCCATTCCCAAATGCAGCGATAACGGCGTAAACAAACATCGCCCATGGCTTTTGAACGAATAATGGGAACAACGCAGCAAAGCCTAAAGCAAACGTCGCAATTACAACTGGTGCCTTAACCCGCTTTAACTTATCGGCTAACGGTCCTCCAATCAGGGCGAAAATGACCCCGATAATTAACATAATGGTTGAGAAAATCGAAATAGATTTCCCGGCGGCAGCGGTGCCTTGACCGATATAATCCGTAAATAGGAACAACAGGAACGTGGTAACAATGGTTGACCCCACAACCATGAAGAATTTCCCGGTCAACGCTAAGTAAAAGTCGCGGGAATCGTGGGTTGGGAAGAAGAAGTATTTCTTCAAAGTATCCTTATTGAATGGAACCTTCGGGTCATCCAGGTTACCTTTTTCTTGGATCAGCAATTCATGGATAACGGCTAACACCACCGTGCAACCAGCCATGAAGTAAATCCCCATTTTAACGTTCCCCAAAAATTGAGCCGCTAACAAGGCAAATCCTTGTTGAGCAATGGTGAACCCGACTCCATAAAATGTTGAAACAGTCCCCCGCCACTTAGGCGCGACCCGGTCAGAGATTTGCGGATAAATTGCCGCCGCGATGGCGTTTTCGGCTGCCGCCGCGATAATCCAAATAAAAATGATAGCCATAATCGACTTGACGTTGGCGATCACAATCAATGAAAGGGCGATCGCAACGGTCCCCAGAACAATGTATGGCTTCCGCTTCCCAAAACGTGTCCGGGTAACATCAGAGAACGCCCCAAACAACAGGTTTGCGACCGCACCGGTAATTGACGCAACCGTGGCTAAGATTCCGACCGCCCAAACTTTATGAACGGGATCCAATTGTGAGAACAATTGGGGAATCAAAACGCTTCGCGTGGACCCAATCGGCCCATACCAGCATAGTGGGGCTAAAAACATGGCCGAAGAAACCATCCAAGGAAGCTTGGGCTGTTCTTCGTCTTTGACTTTAGCGTTCGTCACTAGACCAACACTAGAGTTCACTGCCTGATTGCCTTTATCTTCTTTCGACATCATGGCTCACTCCTAAGTATATAGATTTGTAAGAGGGTTCATATGTAAATGACTAATGCATTTCCGCGTCCAACCTCAAGCTGAGGAGAACTTTAACTAAATAATGGCTATTATGAAACCGCTTACAGTTGTATTATAGCTCGTGCCAGCCAAAAGTTAAAGAGCTATTTTAGTAAAATAAAATTGGTTTCTCAAATATTTACTAAAACAATTACTCATCCGTTAGCCATTGATTATAGATAAAAACGACCAATAGTCATACATGCAGACCACTGGTCGTTACCTATCTGTCTAAGTTTAATTTTGAGCCGCGTAGTCCGCCAGTTCCTGTAAGTAAACCGCTTTTTGCTGGTCACTGATCCAGGAGGTTTCAAATGAATTACGGGCCAATTGAACCACCTGGTCCTTAGTCAAGTTGAACTGGTCGGCAAGCGCGTAGTAGTTATCGCCGATGTAGCCACCAAAATATGCCGGGTCGTCCGAGTGGATAGAGACTTTCACGTGCTGGGCCAATAACTCGAGGACTTCCTTCCCCTTCATTTCCGGAGACACAAAACCATTAGAAAGTGGGCAGGACGTCAGCCCAATGCCCTTCTTGGCCACCAGCGCCACCAAATCCGGGTCCTCGACAATGTTGGTGCCATGGTCTAAGCGCTCCACGTCAAGTTGTTCTAAGGCTTGCCGGATATGTTCGATGGAATCCTTCTGATCGATGTCACAATGGGCGGTCAGGTGCAACCCCGCGGCGGCCGCGTCCTCGTACTGGCGGGCAAACTTCATTGGTGGGTTATTGTGCTCGTCGGAATCCAAGCCGATACCAATAAATTTATCCTTGTATGGCAAGGCTTCCGCTAATGTTTGCCGCGCCGATTCCTTGGAAAAATCCCGCAGAAAACACAAAATTAACTGGGCATCTACGTTGAGTGCCCGAGCATCGACCGTAGCCCGGTATAACCCGTTGATCACGGTTTCAAAGGCGATGCCCCGGCTGGTATGGGCCTGGGGATCGAAGAAGATTTCCACGTGGCGCACGTGATTGGCCGCGGCCCGTTTCAAATAATCCCAAGCTAAATCATAAAAGTCTTGTTCGTGTTGCAACACGGCCATCGCTGGGTAATACACCGCTAAAAACGACGCCAAATCATTGTATTGGTAGGACTTCTGCACCTCTTCAATGGTGGTCTGCCCCAAATCAACGTGGTTGCGCTGCGCTAACTTCAATTTCAATGCCGGCTCTAGCGTTCCTTCGATATGCAGATGGAGCTCTGCTTTGGGCAATCCCTGAGTAAACGCTGGTGTAATTTCTGTAGACATATGTTAATACCCCCTACAAATTTTATCATCCGGCTTTTTCGCCGTTTATTTGAGCTTAGCAGATAATATTTCATTGTCAATGGATAAAACACGAACTATAGGCTTGCGCATTTAAATAATATATGCCACAATAAAACTTATCTTGAGAGAGAAGGGAGTTTCACACCGTGTTAAAAGTTAGTCGTAACACTGCTACTACCAATTTTTTGGAACAAACTTTCCACCTATCGGAACAACACACCACAGTTCGCCAAGAAGTTTTGGCCGGCCTGACCACGTTTGTTTCGATGGCTTACATTCTCTTCGTTAACCCCAGTATTCTTGGGGCCGCTGGTATGGACAAGGGGGCCGTCTTCACGGTCACCGCATTATCCGCCATCCTGGGCTGTTTCTTGATGGCCTTTCTCGCCAACTACCCCATCGCCGTCGCACCAGGTCTCGGGGACAACGCCTTCTTTACATATTCCGTGGTCCTGGGAATGGGCATCCCTTGGGAAAAGGCCATGGCCGGCGTTTTCGTCGCCGCAGTTCTCTTCAAGCTATTATCTTTCTTTAAAGTTCGTGAGCTAGTCATCGACGCCATCCCGAGCGATTTAAAACTCGCCATGGCCGCCGGCATCGGGATCTTCATCGCCTTCGTCGGCTTACAAGGTGGGGGCCTCATCGTCGCCAGCAAGACGTCACTCGTGGAAATCGGTTCCTTCACAGTACCCACGACTTGGTTGACCATTTTCGGGTTGTTCGTGATTGCCATCTTGATGGCAATGCGCGTTCCTGGCGCCATCTTCATCGGCCTGGTTGCTTCCACCGTCTTAGGGCTGGGCTAGTAACTGGTCTCATCAAAGCGCCTAGCAGCTTGATTTCTATGGCACCAAGCATGGGCCCGACCTTTGGCGTGAGCCTGAAGCACCTACCATCCGTTTTGGATCCGCAGATGTGGGCGGTAGTCATCATCTTCCTGCTGGTGGCCTTCTTCGATACGGCCGGCACCTTGATTGGTTTAGCCCAACAAGCCGGCATCATGAAAAACAACAAAATGCCCCGCATCGGTCGCGCCTTGATGTCTGACTCCATTTCCATGTTGGCCGGGTCCGTCATGGGGACCACCCCAACCGCCGCTTACGTGGAATCTTCCGCGGGGATCGCAGTCGGTGGTCGGACCGGGTTGACCGCACTGGTTACCGGCGTCCTGTTCATCCTGAGTTTACTGTTCTCGCCATTGCTCACGGTCGTGACCACGCAAGTCACTGCACCGGCCTTGATCATCGTCGGGGTTCTGATGGCTTCGGCACTAAGAAATATCCAATGGGACAAATTCGAAATCGCCGTGCCTGCCTTTCTGACGGTCGTCGGCATGCCGTTGACCTACAACATCTCGTACGGGATTGCTTTTGGGTTCTTGACCTACCCGATTCTGATGACGGCCGCGGGTCGGCGCCGCGAAGTCAACGGTGTGATGTGGAGCCTCATGGTCGTCTTCATCATCCTGCTTTACATTTTGAACATTCTGCCGAAATCTTAGGAGGTTAGTTAAACTCTATGACCGAATTCACGCAATACCTCGATGCCGGGGCCGCCAAATTACCCGCGGACCTGGTCATCGAACACGGCACCCTCACCAACGTCGATACTGGTGAATTTTATCCGGCCGACGTCGCCATTTATCATCAAAAAATCGTGGCGGTCGACCACGACGTCAGCGCCTATGTTGGTCCGCAAACGCAACACTTGGACGCAACTGGTAAATACTTGGTCCCCGGACTGATCGACGGCCACATCCACGTTGAATGTAGCAAGCTGTCCATGACCCGATTTGCGGAACTGGCGGTACCCCACGGCACCACCAGTATCGTGTCCGGTCTCGACGAGTACATCTCCGTCGTGGGCGTCGACGGATTAAGCGAAATTTTTGCCGAAATTGAAAAGTTACCGCTCAAGGTCTTCTGGGGGTTGCCGTACAAGACGCCCTACACGATTCCGGAGTCGACCATCGCCTATAATGTCACGGCCGCCGACCACGAAAAGTACCTGCCACAAGCCAACTGTTACGGCGTGTGGGAGACCGTCCGTGAAGCCGTTGCAATGCAAGATCCCGACACGTTGAAGGCCTTGGAACTGGCCAAACGGTACCACAAACCCATCTTCGGCTGCTCCCCGATGGCTCGGGGCATCGACTTGAACGCCTTCTTGCTGAGTGGCGTCCACATCGACCACGAAAGCTACAGTCACGAGGAATTCTTGGAAAAAGCACGCAAAGGCCTACGGGTGGTGATTCGTGAGTCCTCTGTCACCAAATTCTTAAAGGAAAACATCCGGGCCGTGACCGAGGGGCCGTCCGGTGTTGCCCGCCACGTCAGTTTCTGTACCGATGACGTTAATGCTCGCGACGTGCTGGCGTACGGCCACCTCGATCACATGGTCCGCTTGGCGATTCAAGCCGGTGTCGCCCCCATGACTGCCATTCAGATGGCAAGTTTAAACGGCGCGGAAGCTTACCATGTCGATGACGCGGTCGGCTCCATCGCTCCCGGTAAGGACGCCGACGTCTTACTGGTCGATAACCCCGGTAGTTTTCACGTCGAGACCGTCATCAGTAAAGGTCACCTGGTCACCAAAGCCGGCCAACCGGTGATGACCTTTACGCCGCCAAAACGGTCGACCACGTTAAAGGGCCAGCTCAACCACGCGCCTTTAGATGCGGCGGACTTCGCCTACCCGGTAACTGTGACTACCGGTACGGCCACGGTCCGCACGATTCACAGCGTCGGTCCTTTCGTCCGTAAAGCGTTAGACGTTGAGTTGCCAATCCAGGGTGGCCACGTGCATCCCGACTCCGACCAAGATGTGGCGGCCGTTTCGGTCATCGACCGGTACGGTAAGACCGACCATCACGCCCGGGGTTTCATTTCTGGGTGGTCGCTCAAACGGGGGGCCATCGCCACCTCGGCGGCTCCGGATGACAATAACCTGGTGGTCGCGGGTGTTGACCCGACCGATATGGCGTTAGCCGCCAACACCCTGATTGCGTGTGGCGGCGGCCAGGTCGTAGTCGCCGACGGTCAGGTGCTCGCCTTACTAGAGCTCCCCATCGCTGGCATCACCACCGACCTCACACCAGACGCGTTAGCCCAAAAGGAAATCGAGCTGAAGACTGCGGCGGAAAGCCTGGGGAGTACCCTGCCAGACCCGTTGTTCTACTTGTCTTTCTTACCGATCACCGCTATCCCGGACCTTGCCATTACCGATGGCGGTAACGTGGACTACACGCATCTCACCTACTTCGACCCCATCTTAGCCGTGACTCCGGCTGATTAGGGCTTTCAAGTGGAGACGACCGATCCTCCTTGCATTGGTTGTCTCGACTAATTCTCGCAACACACAAAAACGGCCGTCCTCCTCATTGGGGACGGCCGTTTTTAAATGACATAATGACATTATTCTTTGAATTTACGTTTGAAACCGACAACACTGCCCAGTAAAGCTAATAACGCGGCGCCCCACCAGCCAGAAATGGTCTGGTCATTCGTTTGTGGTAAGGTCGTGGCAGCTTTCGCAGCTTTGGCCTGGTCCTGCGGTGTCTGGGTTGCTGGCTGTTGCGTTGGCATTGATTTCAAGTTCACTTTATCGGCTGCCGAATTGGTCGTGGTCCCCAACTGAGTTGGCGTGGTGGTGCCACGACGCGTAGTCCCCGTAATCTGGTTGGCACTGCCGCCACGAACGGCTTGGTCCGCCTCGATGCCTGGTTTGCCGGTTGGCTTAGTCTGGTTTGGGCCCGGCTTGGTCTTATCTGGCTTGGTATCCGGTGTTGGCGTTTCTGGCGTGACTTGGTCGCCACCTTCGCCTTCCTCGACATCCTTCGCATAAATGTAGGTCACCGTACTGTCACTGGCGCCGAAGGTCCCGCTATCATTGTCCGGCGTCGTAACTAGCGTGTAACCAGGAATCTCAACCGGTTCAGTGGTGTAAGCATCCCCCTGTTCACCGGTCAAAGTGACGTCCGGCGCCACCGTCGTGCCATCAGCCGTTTGGTGATGAACCGTGACCGTTACGGTCTGGGTCGGCGGCGTTGGTGGGGTCACCGGCGTCGTGTCTTTGGTGTAAACGAAGGCAACTGTTTGGGCATCCTGCGTGTAAGTCCCCGTGGCGTTCGCTGGGGTCTCGGTCAGTGTGTACCCGTCAATGGTCTTCGCCGGAACGGTATAAGCCTCTCCGACTTTCCCGGTCAAAGTCTCCGGTTCAAGTAGCTGATTGCCCTGGTCATCTTGGTAGGTCACCGTAATGGTTCCCACAGCTTCTTTATAAACGAAAGTTACCGTTTGTGGTTGGTCGCTGTAAGTCCCGGTGGCGTTGGCTGGCATTTCCGTTAAGGTGTAGCCGTCGATATCTGGGGCCGTTAAGGTGTAAGGTTCCCCGATTAACCCGTCGCTCAAGACATCAGGGTCTCGTAGAGCCTTGCCCGCCTCATCGACATAGTTGACCGTGATACTTTGCGCGGCATCGGCCGTTACGTATGGTGTCACTAATGACACAACAAGGCTATCACCGTAACCAGACATTGTGAAATTAGCTACCATGGAATACAGATAGTCACCTGGAACCTGCTGGTCATACCCAAAATTAGTAGGCACGCCATACTCTGCAGTATCCTTTGCGTACCATGGTTCCTGATTATACGCAACCTTATAAGTAATTTCAGTCCCATCAGGGCTTAGAGCCATCGCGCCTCCAGTCCAAAATATTTTTACAGTGGATGCGACTTCAGATTGAGTTAACGAAACAACAGGTAAGGCAACAGCCATTGGATATTTAGCGCTCATGGTCATACCTTGCGGTGCTTTTACCGGGTTAACCGTCGTGTACTCTGGATAGTAACCCTGACTGGCATCGACCTTAGGGACGTAAACCGTCTCTAATTCCACAAATTGTTGGCCAATGCTAAGCCCATCCGTATACTGTGCCGGATTCAACGATGAAAAATCCGCAATACTATTCATCCCTAGAACCAAATAAGTGACTTTCTTCAATCCTGCAATAGGAGTAATATCAGAAATTCGGTTGCCACCTAATTGTAGCCAGGTTAAATTAGTCAGGGCACTCAATGGTGAAATATCCGTAATATCTCCTCGCATCATATATGGATTGCTATTCACATTATTTAACAAATCCAATTCCGTTAAATTCGTGGCGTACTGTAACCCTTCCAAGGAGAAGGAAGATTTTCCATCAATATACGTTGTGCCATGCATACTTTGGCTGGACAACTTACCGGTAAGATACAGCATATCTTCCTTCGTAATCTGGTCAACGCTGGTCCAGGTCTTACCGACACCTGCGTTATTAAGTGCATACAAGACCCATTGTTGTAAAGTTTTATTCGGCATCCACTCATCGATACTTTCGTCTGCGGTTGGCACCGCGACTGGTGCATTAACTGTGGCCGCGGCCGCCTTAATGCTGGCTACCGTAGGGGTTGCCGGCTCATCACCGAGTGACATGACCTCAGCGACTGGTTGTCGCAGAGTTGATTCCTGGGTCGTGGCCATCGAATCTTCATCCGTTTTGTCGATGACAGCCTGGTTAGCGCTTTCATTTTCTGGTTGGGACGTTGTAGATTGCGGCGGCGTTGGCTGATCAGTCCCCTGTTGGCTAGCCGTCGTCTGGTCAGTTGCTGGTTGGTCGGTCGTGGTTGTCTGATTGTTCTGTTGATTGGATTCAGTCGAATCAGTTGCCACTTGATCAGGTGTCGTTTGAGTCGTTGCTGGTTGATCGGTAGCGGCTTGACCAGCGGTCTGCTGGTCAGTGGTGGCTTGGTCATTATCTTGCAACGTTGTTTCGGTTTGACCACTTGATTCCTGACTCGTCGTAGTTGATTGGTTATTGGCCTGACCGGTATCAGCTTGATCAGCATTTTGCTGGTCAGTTTTGGGTGTCGTTTGATCACTATTCTGTTGGTTAGTTGTGTCCTGGTCAGTAGCCGGTTGATCAGGTGTTGCCTCTCCTGTTTTATCTTCCTCGGTTGTCTGGTCATCGGCCGTCGTGGCAGTCGTAACCTTATCCTGAGCTGACTTTAACGTGACGGTCTTAGACGCTGTGACGGCTTTAGTCGTCGTTTTCTCTTCCCCGGTTGTCGTTGCATCGGTCGTTGCCGCGTGAGCAGTCTGACTTTCGCCCACATTCAAGCCCAACGTGACCGTGAAGATTCCTGCAAAGACCCATAGTTTACCTTTCTTATACATCTTGTAGTGTTCTTTTGTGGTCATTGGTTTCATCATAATTCTTATGCCCCCCTAGCATCATCCTTAAGTAAACTGTTATCCCCAGTAGTTAAGCTATTATATGAACTAATCATTTATAATATCCGTAAATTCATTATAACTAAATTAATTATTACCGTCTACTAAACTGGCTTAAAAACATTCTGCATAAAATCAAGTTCTATGCTCAACCAAAATCCCAATATGCTGGGGATTAAATCGTTGATAAGCCCTGACTAGAATTAATCATTTTATCCTAATTTATCGATAAGTAACAGCTAAGAAAAATGCCTAAACCCCGCAGTTTTCCCACACCTTTAAGGTTTAGTCTAACTAATATTTAGCGGGTTTTACTGGCCTCAAACCGCAAAAAAACGGGTCTAGACAATTTGTCTAGACCCGCAAGCCCACTTAGACTAATCGATTTGATTGTAGTCTTACTTAACTAACAGTCCGTGCTTAATCAGGTAATTCCGGGCAACGGTGGCTGCTTTCTGGTGCTGGAAGGTGACCTGGTAGTTCATCTTCTGCATGTCCTTGTCCGTGATTTTCCCCTTCAGCTTGTTCAACGACCGTTTTAGGCCGGGATGCTGCTTCAGGGTTTTATTCCGGACCAACGGCGCACCTTGATATGGTGGGAAGAACTTCCGGTTATCCTTTAGTGCGACCAAATGGTACTTCTGAATCTGCGGATCGGTAGTATAGCCGTCGACCAAGTTGACTTCGCCAGACGCAATCGCCTTATAGCGCAAGCTCGACTGCATGGAGCTGACCTTGCCGAACTTCAGGTTGTACGCCTTGCGAACACCCGGATAGCCATCCTTTTGCTGGTAGAAGTCCAAATCAAAGCCAGCCTTGACCTTATTTTGGACGGCCTTCAAATCATCGATGGTCTTGAGGTGGTACTTCTTAGCGAAGGCCTTAGAAACCACTAACGCGTACCCGTTTTGATAGTGCATCGGGGACAGGTAATCCAGGTTATCTTGTTGCTTCAACAGGGTCTTGCCCTGCCGATAAATCTTTTGCGGGTCATGGCCGTAATTTTTGACCTTGACCAAAGACTCCATCACGGTCCCCGTGAATTCCGGATAAATATCGATCTGGCCAGCCTTGAGGGCCTTATACAGGAAGGTAGTGGTCCCGAAGTTTCGTTTCAAAACGACCTTTTGTCGCGGATGATCCTGTTGAATCAGGTCCTTGTACATGTTGATCAGGATTTCCGGTTCACTGCCCAGTTTCCCAGCGATGGTAATCGTAGGCGCCGGACGGCTAATCACCGCGTACGCGCCCCAGCCGGCAAATAGCACCAGAATCGCGGCGAAAATGTAGATGATTTTACGAAACGACAACTTACCCAACCACTGAATCAACGCGGAGAAAATCAAAGCCAATACGGCGGAAAGAATCGCCCCGATCAGTAGCAGGGAATTGTCATTATTTTGAATCCCTAACAGGATGTAGGTTCCTAATCCCCCGGCCCCAATCAAGGCGGCCAAGGTGGCGGTCCCAATGATCATGACCATGGCAATCCGCAATCCGGATACAATCAACGGCATCGCCAGCGGCAATTCAATGCGCGTCAACCGGTGGAAGCGTGACAATCCAAAGGCGCTAGCCGCTTCCTCCAGGCTGGGGTCAATGGTGGTAAAACCGGTATAAGTATTTTGAAAAATCGGCATCACCGCGTAAACCACTAACGCGATAATGGCTGGTAACGTCCCGATACCGACGAAGGGAATCAAAAATCCCAATAACGCCAGACTCGGAATCGTTTGCATGACGCCGGTGATCTGCAAGACCACCCCGGCCACTCGCCGGTAGCGCCGTAAGTAAATGGCCAACGGAATCGCAATGACCGCCGCAATCAGCAGTGAAATCAGCGAAATACTCAGGTGTTGGCCCAAAGCACTTAAAATATCTTGATGTTGGGTGCGTAAAACGCGAAGTAAATCAGTCAAGAGCCTCCTCCTTATTCTCGATAAAGTCTAGGACATCTGCCAACTTAAGCTGATACCACGCGTCGTGATAGGCCACGCTAATTGCTGGTTGTTGCCGCAACGTGCGGACAGCATCGCTCAGCTCCGTCTCAAAGGCCATCTTAGGCGTGTCAGTCGTGGTCACTCGGTGGCCGTAGCCCTGAATGATGACCTTGCCCACGGTCGCTGTCTGGGTCTCTTGCTCGTTCTTAAAGAAGTTGGCCACAAACGCATTGGCCGGATTGTTCAAGATTTCCTCTTGGGTGCCGACCTGCTGGATGACCCCGTCCTGCAAAACCGCGATGCGTGACCCTAACCGGAGGGCCTCACGCATATCGTGAGTCACAAAGACGATGGTCAGGTTATTCGTCGCCTTGGCGTGGAGATCTAACACGATGTCTTGGAGTTGCTTGCGGGACAGCGGGTCCAACGCACTAAAGGCCTCATCCATCAAAATGATGTTGGGGTTAGTCGCTAGCGCCCGAATGATGCCGATACGTTGTTGCTCCCCACCCGACAATTCGTCGGGCATCCGCCCGGCGTAACTGTCCGGGTCGAGGCCCACCTGGGTCAATAAGTCACGCGCCCGGGCCACCCGTTTCTCCTTGGGCACCTTGAGCTCCTCAAGCTGGATACCGATGTTTTCTTGAATCGTGAGGTTGGGAAATAGCGCGATGTTTTGGAGCACGTACCCCATCCCCAATCGCAATTGACGCAGATCGGTAGTCTGCACGTTTTGACCGTCGATTTCGATGTCTCCCGAAGTCTGTTGGATCAATTGGTTGATCATCTTGACCGACGTCGTTTTACCACTCCCACTAGGCCCGACCAGCACGAACAGTTCACCCGAATTAATGGTCAGATTCAGGTCCTTGATGACGTCCGTGTCGCCGTAGGTCTTGGTGATGTGTTTAAATTCAATCATAGCTAACCTCCCAAAATAAAGTCATTACGGCCAAAATGGCTACCAGGAGTACTATCCCCCAGCACAATTAACACTCCCCATGATACCGCAGTTCACTGGTTTTCACTGGCCAGACGCTTAGCGGTTTCATCGACCAACCACAAAAAAGCCCCGGCAACCCCACAAGGGATTACCGGAGCTCAATAATGTTATTTTAAACGGAAAGTCTTACAGTGAAACCTTCGCTTGGCCGTTATCCAAAGTGGCTTTGACCACGTTGGTGCCGTCGTGAACGTAAACCGTAATGTCACCGCTCAAGCCAGTCGTCTTCACGGACACTTCATTGCCCTTGCGTTTTGCTTGAACCTTTGCGACATCTTTCCCACGGTTATCAACGACGCTGGTCTCAACTTGACCCTCGTCGATTTGATACAGGTGAATGTCAACATCCTTGGTGTAGTCGTATTGGGCGTGTTCCGCCTTTTCGTTCCGCACAATGATGGAATTTTCACGGACTAAGACTGGTAAGTCTAATTCGTCAAAGTTCTCGTTGACCCATTCCCCAGTTTCAGGGGCATCGTAGACCTTACCGTCTAAGATGCTGGTCCACTTGCCACCTGGTAAGTAGAAGTGTGCATCGCCCTTGTCGTTGAAGATTGGGGCAACCAGGATGTTCGGCCCAAACATGTACTGGGTCGCAATGTCGTAAACATTAGGATCCTGACCAAATTCAAGGAACATGGCCCGCATCAATGGGTTCCCGTAAGCAGCGCCGTGAGCCGCTTCTGTGTACAGGTATGGCATCAAGGACAGCTTCAAGTTGACATACTTACGGGTGTTCTCAACGGCTTCGTCATCGAAGTTCCACGGAACCCGGTAGACATCACTGCCGTGGTACCGACTGTGCGAGGACAGTAACCCAAATTGGGTCCAGCGCTTGTACAAGTCAGCAGTTGGCGTATCTGGTCCGTCTTCGAACCCACCGATATCGTGGCTCCAGAACCCAAAGCCAGAGAGCAGGAAGGACAAGCCACCACGCAACGTATCACGCATGGAACGGTAGTTGGATAAGTTGTCGCCGCCCCAGTGAACCGGGTAGGATTGCGAACCAGCCGTAGCGGAACGCGCAAAGACAACGGCTTCGTCTTCGCCTTTTTCTTGTTGGATGGTTTCGAAGACAGCCCGGTTGTATTGCAACGTGTAGTAGTTATGTTCTTGTTGTGGGTTGGATCCGTCAAAGAACTTCACGTCGTCAACTGGAATCCGTTCACCGAAGTCGGTCTTGAAGCAATCGACACCCATGTCTAACAAGGCCTTCAGCTTAGATTGATACCACTTCACAGCGTCCGGGTTCGTGAAATCAACGAACCCGTTGCCAGCCTGCCAGAGGTCCCATTGCCAAACGTCGCCGTTTTGGCGCTTGACCAGGTAGCCTTGATCCTTGGCTTCCTTGAACAATGGTGACTTTTGCGCCACGTAAGGGTTGAGCCAAACACAAACTTTGACGCCCCGGTCGTGGATCTTCTTGATCAAGCCCTCTGGATCTGGGAATTCATCCTTGTCCCAAGCCAGGTTGCACCATTCGAAGCCCTTTTGCCAGAAGCAGTCGAAGTGGAAGACGTCTAGCGGAATATGACGTTCTTGCATACCGTCGATAAACTTCAGCACCGTTTCTTCACTGTAATCAGTGGTGAAGGACGTGGTCAACCAGAGACCGAATGACCATTCTGGTGGCAACTTGATGGCCCCAGTTAACTCGGTGTAACGGTGTAAGACTTCCTTAGGCGTTGGGCCGTAGATGACGTAGTACTGTAGGGATTGGCCTTCAGTACTGAATTGGACCCGGTCCACGTTTTCGGAAGCGACTTCGAAGGACACCCGTTGTGGTTCGTCAACGAAGACCCCGTAGCCATTACTACTCATGTAGAATGGGATGTTCTTGTAGGTCTGTTCACTCCCGGTCCCGGCATCTTGGTTCCAGGTGTAGATGGTTTGGCCGTTCTTGACGAAGTTGGCAAACCGTTCACCTAACCCATAGATCTTTTCGTCAATGTCCATGTTGAGTTGTTCGCGCATGTAGTTGACCTTGGTGTCGTGGTTCCAAATCGTGGCTTGCGCCTTGGTTTCGGATTCCGTGACGACCTTGCCGTTCGCGGTGAACTTCATGTCAAAGGCCGTCCGTAATGGCAATTCGACCTTCAAGTCGCCGCTTTGGAGACTGGCCACTTTGTCGTCAACGTTGATGTCGACGTCCGGGTCAGTATTGTTGATCTTGAATTTTGGTCCGTGATCGTTGCTGTCAAAATGTTCTAGTTTAACCCCGATAACGTTTTCAACTGGAGACGTCAACGTTAACGTCGTCGCCCCAATGTTGAGTTCATCGCCTCGAGAATGGATCCGCTTGTAAGGGGCAAAAGCCTTGAGGACCTTGCCGTCTTGGTGCGCATCAAACGTTTCCTGAGGAGAATTGATATCGTACTCTTCACGATTTAACCAATAGCCATTCGTAAACTTCACTGTGTAACATCCTTTCTATTAGTTATTTCCAGCATCTTTAGCCGCTGCGTTTTCACGAGCATGCTTTGCGTCCAAGTCCGCCAACATCTTTGGTTCGATCTTGTCGACCTTGTAGAACAACAAGGCAATCGCGGATAACCCGAAACCAATGATTGGAACCCAAACATAGTTCATTTCAATGGCCCGTAAGGCTTCAGCGGTCTGAACATGGTTAGCCACGTAACCACCGGCGGAGAGAATGATCCCGGTGACGGCACCACCAATGCCCATCCCAAACTTCGCGGAGAAGCTTGAGAAGGAGGTGACGATTCCTTCGGCCCGGACACCGTTCTTCCATTCACCATAGTCCACAGAATCGGCTAACATCACGGCGATTAACCCGGAAACAAATCCAGTTCCTAAGTAACCGACGATGGTCCCAATCGTGATGGTTGGCACGTTTAAGGCTTTGGACCCACCCCACAAGATTAATTGACCTAAAATGGCCAAAATCATGCCGAGGAGCATCGTGTTCCGCTTCCCAATTTTCTTGGAAGTCCACGGCGTAACGACAACCGCAGCCAAGGCAACCAACTGTAAACTCAAAATGAATGAGGCTAACGTAGCGTCATGCATGTTGTACTTGAAGAAGTAGACCGTTACTTGTGACCGGGTCTGCATCCCTAACCAGTAGATGAAGTTGATGAAGATCACGATCACCCATGGCCAGTTCTTCTTCAAAGCCTTCAGCGACGTTAAGATTGGAATACTCTTTTTAGATTGCACCGTTTGGACCCGTTCTTTCGTGTTCGCAAACACAACGAAGAAGATGATCATGGCGATGACGGCCATGATCAAAGCGACCATGAACCAGCCATGAGCCGAGGTGGTGCTGCCCTTACCAAAGAACGCAACCATCGGCAACGCAATCGCGGAAATGATGGTGGCCCCTAAGGTCCCCATGAATTGCCGGATGGTTGACAAGGTGACCCGTTCTTGCGGGTTACTGGTCAAGCTTGGCAAAATCGACGTAATCGGGATATTCACCGCTGAATACAGGATGTCGACCCCAATATAAGTGACGTAAGCCCAGACAATCTTCATGCCCATGCTCATATCCGGTGCACTGAAGCACAGGACACTGAACACGGCAAATGGGATGGAGAACCAGAGCCAATACGGCCGGCTCTTGCCCCACCGCGTGTGGGTATGGTCAATCATGATCCCCCAGAAAGGACCATCGAACGCATCAACAATTCGGGCGACCAGAAACAACGTTCCGACAGCTGCGGCGCCAATGCCAAAGACGTCGGTGTAAAAGAACATAAGGTACGTACTGATTAACGAAAAGGACAAGTTGCAGGCAAAGTCGGATAATGAATAGCTAAAACGCTCCGTCCACGGAACCATGTTTTTCCGTCGCGCCGAAGATTCCGCGTTAGCGTTGTCTTCTGGACCTGATGCATCAACACGCATAATACTAGCCTTCTTTCTCAAAATAGAAACACCTGAATGATTTAACGAACGGGATGATCACTTCCTTAGTTGGTTTGTTGTTAGAAACAACCAATTTATGTAAGTAACGGCCACGTTCAAGTTTACGTAACCGCTTACAAATGTAAGTATAGCATCATCTTTCATTTATGGAAGCCCTTTCTTTGCGAATGTTTCGGTAAAATCGCAAATTTACTTACCGATCTAAACCATTGCTGAAAGGGCCGATAAACGGCGGCATGCCGAGAATGTTATCCCCTGGGCATTTGCAACACTTCCCCCCGCGTGCGGTCCGTCCCAGCCAACACAAAAGCCTTGTAAGCTCTAACGAGTTTACAAGGCTTGGTGCCCCCTTTCAGGGGTTAACGATTTACATGTTTTCAGTCCGCCTGTTCGCGGCGAATAAACGACTCAACGATTAACAGGCCAACCAGCCAAATCACGGAGCCAATGACCGCCCAGCGGTTAACTGGGTCGAAGCATAAAATGATAGTCACGGCCAAAAAGAACGCCAACGTGGCCCAACTCGACCACGGGAACAACGGCATCTTAAACGGATTGAGCCGGTTGTCGGTGGTCCGCCGGTAAATCAGATGGCAAACCAAGAGCGAACACCACACGATGATGAAGTTGGTGGTTGCCACGTTGGAAATCAACGTGAACACGGTGCTGGGAATCACGTAGTTCAACACCACGATGATCAGCAAGATCAATGACGAAAAAATCAGTGAATTCGACGGCACGCTGTAACGGTTGATCTGCCCCATCCACTTGGGGGCGTTGCGGTTGTGCGCCAAGGTGAATAGCGTCCGGCTGGTACTGAAGATGGCACTGTTGCAGGCCGATAACGCCGCGGTCAGGACCACGAAGTTGATGATGCTGGCCGCCGCCTTGATGCCCACGTCGCTAAAGACTTGCACGAACGGCGACTGACTCGCCGACAGTTGGTTCCAGGGGTAAATCGCCATGATAACGAACAAGGCGCCGACGTAGAAGACCGAGATTCGAATCGGTAAACTGTTAATGGCGCGCGGCAATTCCGTGGTGGGGTTCTCCGCCTCACCCGCCGTGATGCCAACCATTTCGATCCCGGTAAACGCAAAGATGACCAACGAAAACGACATCAGAAAGCCACCAATCCCCTTGGGGAAGAAGCCACCGTAGTTGACCAGGTTGGTCACGGTGACCGCGTGGCCGCCGACATTGGCCGATGACCCTAGCAGAACCAATCCGGTTAGGATAAGGGCCACGATGGCGACCACCTTGATCATCGAGAACCAGTATTCCAATTCCCCGAAGACACTGACCGATAATAGGTTGAAGGCCAGCAACAACACGATGATGATCAACGGCGTCACCCACTGGGGCAACCACGGTAACCAATAACGAATGTAAATCCCACTCGCGGTCAAATCGGCCATGGCCAAACTTATCCAGCACAGCCAGTAGGTCCACCCAATCGCAAACTCAAATTTTTTACCCAGGTATTGTTGAATAAATTCCAAAAATGAATGAAGGTTCGTGTTCGATAACAGAAGTTCCCCAAGCGCCCGCATCATCAGGTAACAGAAGAATCCCCCGATAGCGTAAGCTAGTAAGATTGAAGGCCCCGCTTGGCGAATCGCCGTCCCGGACCCCAGAAACAGTCCCGTTCCGATGGCCCCACCCAGGGCAATCATCTGAACATGGCGGCGTTTTAGTTTACGTTCCAGATGCTGATTTTCCATATATCCTCAACTTTCTTTTTTCGATATAAGTGTTCCATCACGTTTCGAGCGGCATCGCGCGGTGGCCCACCAATCAGCACGGCCCCAAACAAAAAAATACCATCAGAAACGTAACGTTCCCAATGATATCATTTTTTACGGTTATTGTGCGGATTTTGCTGTCGATGGTTCAGCACGTAACGCCGCCACGATGGCCGCTTCGAACTTCTCCGGCGTGGTGGTTGGGGCATAACGGCTAATCAACTGCCCGTCGCGCCCAATCAAAAATTTCGTAAAATTCCACTTAATTCGACCGTGCCCCGCAGTGGCCTTCAGATAGGTAAAGAGTGGGTCCTCGTCGTTACCGTTGACCCGCACCTTGCGCGTCATGGGAAAGGTCACCCCATAGTGCATCTGACAAAAGTCGTTCGTTGCTGCGTCGGAGTCGAGCTCTTGGTGAAACTGGTTCGACGGTAACCCCAAGACCTCTAGCCCCTGGTCATGATACCGCTTGTACAGGTCCTCAATCCCGGTTAGCTGGGGCGCTAACCCACATTTGCTGGCCGTGTTGACGATGAGGAGCACCTTGCCCTTGTAATCGGCAAAGTTGATTGGTTGCCCGCTCATTTCGGTTTCTTGAAAATCATAGATAGTTGCCATGACGTCGCATCCCTTTCTGGTATAAAATATTTAATTGTTCACAACTCTATAATACACTTCCGATTGATTAACCGGTAATGATTTGTGGGGTCAAGCTGGGCAATGTGTGGTCATGGGTGGGAAAATAATCCTCCCAATCGTCGCAAAAAGCCCCGGTAACTAGGACCGGGGCCTGCTGTTAATGCGTCAACCAATACGAGTAGCCCCCCACGGTCACGACCAGTAGTCCGGTACCCACCACTAACATCAGGAGGGACGCTCCCACCAGATTGGCTAGGAGCAGCACACCACCGAAGGGCACCATGAAGCGCGCCGCCAACAAATTCGTCTTGTGCCAGATCAACGGCGACGTCATGGTCCAGGGAACTCGGACGCCGACCCAACCGTTGCGCGGCACGTAAGGGAGCGGCAGACCAACGACGGAGAACAGCAGCGCCGGTCCCCCACCCAACCCCGTCCGAAACGCCTGGGGAAAACTTAGGAGAAGTAACGCGTACAGGCCAAAGAAGAGGCCCAAGTCCACCGTCAATTGAGCGACGTGTTGGGTGAGCAAGACCCGTTCTCCCAAGAAGGTCAACGCCAAGAGCCCCAGATACGCGACCATCGCGGCAATCACCCAGATGATCGAAAGCCGGTGATATGCTAACTGCGACCAATAGATTCCCATCAACAACAGGCTGTCGAGGACCAAAATCAGTAAGCGTCCCCCGCGGCTCACTCCGTTAATTAACATGCTTCTCATCTCGCTTTGGGTGACTATCGTACCGCCTTTGGGGAGTGATGGCGGGAATCGTGCTTGGACGGGGATGCGATTGGTAAGGTGACTTGGCGGGGATGGGTGGAGCACATATTAATGGGTGGGTAAGTCAAAGTCATGAGTCTATTTTGTTACTCGCTTAAAACCTATCCAAGCCAGATAAATCATATGCTGGTGTTAACGTTGAACACCTCTTACTTGCTTCCCGATTCCGGCGTGCTAGACTGTAGCCAGACAAGCAGAGTTTCTTTTATATTGAGCTATCTACTTATCGTTTAGTTGTTTATTTGAGGCTGGTATTTCATAAAACTTCTTATTAGGAGCCGAGCTAAACCATGAAAAAGTCAGTTACCGTAGCCGTCATCGTTACCTCTTTATTGACCGGTACGCTATGGAATGACAGTAATGCCATTAATCTCCTGCCAACAACGACTGCTCAGGCCGCGACCATCAGGTATCATGGCCACAAATATCATTCGAAGTACTCCATTCGCCAGATGCGTAAAAAATACCATTTGAAGTATAAACAAAGGAAGTTACGTATCTCCAAGAAGGAAACGGATCACATTGTTTGGAACCAATTCTTTGGTATTCAGAAGAATCCCACGATTCGCCGTGAAATTAAGATGCCAATGTTTAAAAAGCTACACGGGACATATGCCGCGTTCTTATCGGAATATGTGGAGGCCGCGTTCAACAGTAAAATTGCCTTTGTGAATCTGAAGACCGGGAAACTGGTGATGAGTCACTCCGGGTGGAATTAACCCTAAACGCGACAACTTAAAAGGAGAACAACTAATTTTAGCCGCTCTCCTTTTAACTACGACCTATCAAAAACCTGCATCTGCGCCAAGACCTGCTTGCACATCGATTTCACACTAGAAATTCGCCTTGGCAAGGTTGACTTTGTTATTCGGCTTCTAGCCGGAACGTTCTGCATCTCCTGCTGGATAACTTGGATTAAGTAATCGTTAGTCACTTTCTGCTGGTTCAAAAGACGGTGTAACGTCTCCCGTGAACTTAAATGTTGTGCCATTGCGTAAATGAGTATGCGGTTACGCTGATTCAAGTTTGCTTCTCTCAGATTACGACCGGCAGTTGTCACCACTGGTCGCCCCGTTTTCGCTTCTCGGTCCACAAAGCCTAAGTATCCCAGCCAATTAAGATAATAATTGTACTGGCGGCGATCGTACTTAAAGGCGTCCACAAAAGCTTCCGCGCCTACTCGCGGTACGCTCTCATCATTGATGGTCGTGTACGATGCCGGTCCATCTAACAGCTCCAAATAATCCAACGCAATTTGTAAATTATTGGCCTGCGGAAAACTAATGATAGCGCCATTAGAATAACGCGGATAATCTTGCTGGACCGAAATCTCTTCGATAAAGTCCTGAATATCCGCCACACTTTTCAAAGGTGTGGCTTGTCGCTTGGGGCCTTCAATGGTAAACACATGCGTCGGATCATCTGGCAGGCTAAATTTATACTGGCGTTGTAACTTGATTGAATTCATATCCATCAAATCGGTAAATTTATAAATCGTGAAAATATAGATGTCTTTCGTCTTTACGAAGTAACCCGCGTAAACGTCCTTACGTTGCTGCAGTTTGGTCATAATCTGTTCAATCAATAGCCGCGGAATAAATAACTGCCGGATATTAAAGTCTTTAGGAAATTTCATCTTGCTTTCAATAATTAAGATAGATTCTTCGGACTCGTAGACACCATCAATTTCCGCCTGCCAGGTTTCGATATCAAATGTGATAGGTTGCTTATCCAGCACATTCTGAACGTTAAATTTAATGTTGCGAATGTTATTTTTACCACTCAATGTGCTCACAACCATCCGATTAGCCGGGTTTAAATCATGAAAGACGTAAGCCAACATCCCCGTTACTTCAGCAACTGTCTGAGCATTAGGTTCCGTGGTGACGTGATTAAAATCCAAACTCGCAATTTTAAAGGGACTAGCCATGGGAATGACCGGCACATCTTCATTCTTCAATTGATGGTACATTTGAAACGGTGCAATTCGGTAAGTGTTCCCTCCTAGCGGCATAATCTGCAGGCGATAACCCTTAAAGATATTCGGTAAATCGGCCGAAAAATCAAACTTTAAAATATTTCGATTATCCGGAATCGACACCCCAGCATGGTCCCGTTGCCAAAGCTGAATAACCTCATTATTGCGCATCATTTAATCCGTCTTAATGTCGTAATACCCGTGCGTTTCAATTTCATTAACAATGTCATATTTCTTAACAAGATTTCCCAAGCATAACTGGGCTTGTTATTGCGTTTGTTATACGACTCCAATGCATAGTGTAATTTAAACTTTTTCCCCACCTCTATGGCCCCCTCAAGTTAAACCGACTTTTTCTACTATTAGATTACCATGTCCGTTGCCCAACAAACAGGTTTAATTTGGCCAAACTCGTGATGCACAAAAAAGGCTTAAGACTGGCCATAATTAAACAGCCACGACTTAAGTCTGCTTTAAAAGCATTGTTAATAATTAGTGATAATAACCTCAACAACGTTGCCCCGCTTAGACCCAACTGAATTGATAGCTCGGCGTGCTTGGACATGGTGCACGGTCACTCCCGGAATGGTCCCGTACAAGTCTTGAATTAATGGCACATCTGAATTAGACAGCATTACTTTCACGCCTCGACTCGTCAGGTCCACAAACGTATCTCGTAATTCAGTCTGTTGTTGTAAGCCAAAGCCATCCTTCGTATACGACGTAAACGACGATGATAACGTCACTGGAATATACGGTGGATCAAAATAAACCAAATCACCCTCACTAGCTGTGACTATGGCCTGCCGATAATCGCCGCACAGAATTTGAACATCATTATTTGCTAAATAATCCGCTGCTAATAGAATGCGTTCATCACAGATTTTAGGGTTCTTATACCGGCCATAAGGCACGTTATTCTGTCCT
Organism: Levilactobacillus suantsaii; assembly: GCF_014069315.1. NCBI lineage: Bacteria > Bacillati > Bacillota > Bacilli > Lactobacillales > Lactobacillaceae > Levilactobacillus > Levilactobacillus suantsaii. Next base: position 213,053 of record NZ_CP059603.1, read on the forward strand.
CGCTGGTTGACCCGCCAGAGACCGTTGAAACCCGTTTTATTCATATAAATAAAGCGAGCGGCTCGCTCTACCGGAGACATCTTTTCTAATCGGCCATCCCGGTCGGCACTTCGTAAATCCAAGTAGTAGTCTTTACTATTTTTGGCCTGATGAACCTGTAAAATTTCCAACAGCGTTTTGGGCGACTCTTGGACAACTTGCCAAGTGTTCACCAATTCCGGATTGAAATCATTAATTACCGCTCGTTTAGGCGCTAAATTCAGGAAAAAGGCCCCCCCGCCAATAAACGGTTCGTAGTAACGGTTAAACGTCGTTGGCATTAACGAGTTCAAGCTGTGGAGTAATTGGCGCTTACCCCCTACCCATTTAATAAATGGGGATAGTGGATCGGAAATATCCAAAAGTGTAATCAAATGCTCCACTCCTACTCCAATTTCTTTAGCCGTGGCAATTAAAACCGCCACCGACCAAGTTTCCAAGGGACGCTTATACGCGGATTGTAACGTCGTATAAGGAATTGCTTGGTGCGCCGCAATGGTCTTCGCCGAGGTATTATGTTCAATTAATAACTCTGGAATCTTCATGTCTTCACCTCGTCAATAAATACGATATATCGTATTATACAACCAGGCAGTTGTTTTGACTAAGGATATTTCCGAAAAAACGTCATCTTTTTCTGCCTCACGCTTAAATTCTACTGAAAAGAGTTAAGTCAGCTTAATTTAGTCCCTAGCAACTAGAATGTTTGACAACCTAGCAGCCGCCCTCTATACTAGCTATGTTGTAAAACAACCTAGCAAGAGGTGACAACATGAAACAGACCCAGCTCATCAAGGGCGTCTTAGAAGGCTGCGTTCTGGCCATTATTGCGCAAAAAGAAGTTTACGGCTACGACCTGATGCAAGCGTTGAAACACCGTGGGTTCACCACCATCGTTGGGGGGACTCTGTACCCCCTGCTGGTCAAGCTCGAACGCAACGGTGACCTCGCCAGTCGCACCAAGCCTTCCCCTGCTGGGCCTAATCGGAAATACTATCGATTAACGCCCCAGGGGACCCAAACGTTAACGGAATTCAGCCAGCAATGGACGCAATTAAAAGGCAACGTTGATCAAATTCTAACGGAGGCATTAACCCATGACGAACCCCAACCGTGATTTAACCACCATTAATCAGCTTAAACGCCAGCTGTCACCGGCGGACCGCAAATACATCGATGACTTACAAGTCTACCTCAATACCGCAACCGTTTTTTATAGCAACGCCCCAATCAACGCCCAATTATTGGCCATGCTCCAGGACCTACTCAACGCCAATCAAGACGGCCTAAACGCTGCGGAATGGTTCGGCCACGACCCGCAAAGCATGGCCGACGAAATTCTCCGCCAATTTCCGCAACCACAATGGCGCGCTAAGCTCCGTGACCTGGCTGGATTCGTCGCCCTAATTATCGGCATTAGTTGGTTCTCCTTACTCCTCAGTAGCCAGAAAACGCCCCAAGGCCTGCAGCTGAATCTGCTAGCCTTTGTGGGGGTGCCAATCGTTGAACTCATCGTCATCGGCGTAGCGTTCAAACTGCTCCATCGCACGACCTACCAGAACGCACATTCATTTTTCCATCGGCATCTCCCAGTCATTCTCATGGGGCTGATTTTCCTACTAGGAGTGGCTGCCATTCTCGTTACATCCTTGTCTCCCATTGGCGTCACCTACATTCTGCCAACACCTTGGGACACTGTTTTGCTGACTAGCATTATCCTGGTGGCCACAAGTTGTTTTGCGGTGTCACTTTACTGGCGCTACCATAGTTGATCGTTTAATCAATGCGACTCAAAAATCCTGATAACTGGCTGAACTTACCGTTTTGCCATTACCAGGATTTTTAGTAACTTTAATCAATCCGTAATAAGAACACATCGTGCTGCGGAATCTGCACACTACCGCTCTCTAAGGTCACGGGCCGTTGTTGCCAAATATCGTAACCAGTGGTTGGAACCTCCCACCGTTTAACTGCCGCCGAGGACAAAGACAATGCCTGATTTGAAATATTAAAAATGGCAAAATACTGGTGCATGGCACTAATCCCCCGCCAAACAATCACTTGGTCGGTCCGGGTCACCTGGTACTTTTCGGTAAGTTGGTCATCCATGGCCAACAGGTCGGGATTAGTCAGTAGACTCGTGGTCCATTCATCCAAGTCTGGCAACTCACCGCCCATGATCAATGGTGACTGCATCAAACACCACAGTGTCATCATGGTTTTCTGTTCAGCCTTGGTAAAGCGAGTCTGACGGTCACCCCCAGGGCCATCTACTGACCGTAGCCCAATGTGCCCCAGCGGCAACATATCACAATCAGGCCAGTTTCCCGGACGCGACAGACTTGGCCATTCTTCGGCCCGGTCAAACATGTTCAACAGTAACGACCACTCATCCCAGAAATCATCCGTAATGCGCCACATGTTGGCCGTGTGTTGAAAAAATGCCCCGTTCACCACGGGCGCTGGTCCGGGTGACAACGACAACACCATCGGCCGACCACACTGGTCAATGGCTTTGCGTAAGGCTGTAACTTCCGCCTTATGGGTCCCGCCGTAAATCACGGAGTTGGCGATATCATCGCATTTGATGAAATCCACTCCCCACGACGCATAAAGATCCATTAATGAATTGTAGTATCCCTGACCTTCTGGCAACGCTACGTTGACTCCGTACATGTCCGCGTTCCAAGGACAAATGTTGTTTAAGGCAATATCACGAGCCGTTTTAGTCGTACCCTTCAAAGCCGTGGCCTGATGTACCGCTTGGCGGGGAATCCCCCGCATGATATGAATGCCAAATTTCAAACCCAATCCATGGACGTAATCCGCTAACGGCTTAAAACCTTGACCATTCGCCGCCGAGGGGAACCGCTTCGGGTCGGGTAATAGACGTGAATACTGATCCATCACCAGCGGAGCAAAATTGTGATACTTGGACGAATTGGCCGTGGGTTCATACCACTGGATATCGACCGTTACGTACTCCCAACCGGCTGAACGCAAATAACGACTCATGTACGCCGCGTTGCGTTTCACTTCGTCTTCACGCACGGAAGCCCCGTAACTATCCCAGCTGTTCCAGCCTTTTGGCGGTACTAACGCCACCTTTCTAAACTCATCAGTCATGCTGACTGCTCCTTTCGTGGTCTTCCAATCAGTTCCCACTCATTGCTCGCAGTTTCTCATGCCTACTTATTATCTTAGCATCTAAGAAAGCGATTACAATGGTGGCAAAAGTATAATTGGTGTTTAAAAGTAACCCGCTCTGAGACTTTTGGTGGCGAAAAGTAACGTTCCATAGCACTCAGCTTGCCAACACGCCAAAAAACGGCCCCGTCCCAGTGACCTGAGACGAGACCGTCAGATGATGCGTTTCAATTCTACTGACTCTATTTGGTTAGGCCAAATCTAATTCTTTCAGCCACTGCTTGATTTGCCGATCGTTCATCAGGACCGCGCCTGGATGGACCGTGGCGGTGTAGTGGTTATCCGCGATGGTCCGCTCGATATTACGTTGTGACCGGCCATAACCGGTCCCACCCGACGTCGCAAAACCGGCGAATTGCTTACCATTTAAGTCTAAGTGATCGATGGTGTCCGTAATCAAACGCGGTGGAATCCCCCACCAGATGGGATGACCCAGCAAAATGTTCTGGTAACCCGCGAGGTCTGGTAGATCGTCTTGAATGGCGACCCGGCTAGCGTGTTCGTGTTGTTCCTTCGATGTCCGGGAGTCTGGATCATGCCAATTCAAATCAGCTGTCGTGTAGGGTTGTTGCGCGTGTAACTCGTGCAGATCAGCGCCTAATTGTTGCGCAATCTGTTCGGCGATGCGTTTCGTCGTCTGCGTTGCTGAAAAGTAAAGGACTAGTGTGTTCGCCATAATGGGCTCCTCTCTTCAATGCTGTTAATTGGGTTATTTGATGGACTGACCCAGGTCGTGGGCTTGTTGCACATACACGGCCAGTTTGCGTTGGTTCCACGAATCGTCGGCATAAATGTCGCCAAGACTTGGCCAGCGCATGTATTTTTGAAGCTTTTGCAGTTGGAGCTTGATGGCCCCGAGGTCGTCTTGACTACCGTAGCCAGTCACTAAAACGACGGACTTTTTTCCCTTCAACTCATGATTATAATCGCAAAAGCGGTCAATCACCGCTTTGAGCTGAGCGTTAATCCCGAAGTAGTACAGTGACGAAACCAACACCACCACATCGGCCTTCAATAGGTGCGGCAGGACGTCGTTTTCCACCGGATCATTATCCGGAATCCCGACTTCCATCCCCGACGCCTTTTCAAGTTGTAAGAAGTGCGGTTGGTCCGTCCCTTGCAGACCCGCATCATACCGGTAAACTGAATGACCAGCTTCCTTAGCGCCCGCTTCAAAGGCGTCAGCCAACTGCTTAGAAGTCCCGGGATTGTGGGGACTCCCCGTTAACATAACAATTTTCATCTTGCACGCCTTCCTTTCTTAACATTTTATATTATAGGCGCTCTCGTCTTGCTTGAAAATTGACGTTTAGGCATGCTAGTATAAATTCAATTTAAGGTAGGAGGTGTCAGCCATGATTGATTACCATTTGCTGGCGGTTCTGGCGACTTACGCCCAAGTGGGGACCTTGGCCAAGACGGCCCAAAAATTAGGGCTCACCCAGCCGGCAATTTCTCATTCCATGCAAAAACTGGAAACCGATTTAGGCGTCGCGCTTTTTATTCGTCAGCCGAATAAGCTCTACCTCTCCGAGACCGGTAAATACGCCGCGCGCGAAGCTAAAAAGGTGCTGAACAACAACGCCAACTTCGTCACCCGCGTCCAACGTTTCAGCCAAAATCAAGCCACTCTAACTGTGGCGGCCAACGCCCCCGGGCCGTTGATTGTCCTGCGGTCCTTGGCCCCGACTAACGTCCAGATTCAAGCCGACTTTTTGGTTGCAAACGTCGCCGAAAGCCTCACCGACGAACAGGTGACATGCGTGTTGATCAATCATCCTTTGAAGGCCTTCGATATTACATCCGTGTACCTGGGGACCGAAAAGATGGCGGTCAATTTGCCCGCTGATAGTCCGCTCGCGAACCAGCCAACGTTGACCTTTCAGGACTTAAGGGGGCAAACGTTGTTGAGTCCGCAGAATATCGGCTTTTGGCAAACGATTTATCACGACCAGATTCCGGCGGCCAAGCTGATTTATCAGGATCAATCCCAAGAATACAGTGAGATTTTAAATTATTCTCGTCTCCCCTTCTTCACCACCAACCTCACTAATCTTAACGATGAGTGGGGCCAGCACTTGCCTAACGACCGCTTGCTCAAACCGTTAACCGACAAAGTCGCCCACCAACGATTCTACGCCTGCTTTCTCAGCCGTAACCGGCAGCGGGTGATGCCACTAGTTGAACAGTTGCAGGAGCGATGGGCACAATTGGATGCGCACCCCTGACATAAAAAATAACCCGGTAAGATTGGCTTCAATCAGTCATCTTAGCGGGTTGTTTTTATTTCAAAAATTATAAGATACCCCTTCAACTGCTAATTTTACGCTACATTTCACCACCAATCCGCTTCATATTCATCGCTCATCCGAACGATTAACACGTAGTCAGGCAGTAACAAGTGGCGACGCCGTTTTTAGCGAAATAGTCTTTTTCTCGGCAACGCCCCGACCAATTCACTCAGCGAAATCAGTGACCTGATTATAACGGGCCTTCACGCTGGTCCCTGCCACTTAACCATAGCCAGCTGATCAAAACTAGGTGGCGTGAGTCGCCTTATGGGGACGGTTGCGACTCGTCGATTTGTAATAAGATTGCTTTACGAATGATACTAATCGATTCAATCACGGCTGGTAGCGAATCGGTGCCATGAGTGATGACCCATTCGATTAACGTCATATGCATACTGGTCCCCATATCGGCAATTAGCTCAACTGGGACCTCATGAATGGGACCTTGTTTTTGAATATAGTGGCGCCATTCGGTATGTAGTAGCTGGCGAAAGCTTTCCTTTAAATCAACGTGAGGTTCATGAACCGTAAAAAGAATCTGAATCGCCCGGCGATGCGGTGCCATTGCGATGATGACCTTATGAATCAAAGACTCTAAATCACCGGCAACCATCTGGTTAAAATTCTGATCTAATTGCTGGACCAACATTGTCTGATAGTAAGTCACAATTCGGTCCAATAAGTCATACTTATCAAGGTAGTGACTGTAAAAGGTTGAACGACTGGTGAGTGACTTTTGACAAATATCACTCACGGTAACCTTAGTAAACGGTCGTGTCGTGAGCAACTCTAAAAAAGCGGTTTGAATATCACGTTCAGTTTTTATTTTTCGCACGTCTTTTGTCATAATGAATACGTTAACGAACTCCTCAATTTAAGATAGGTCTAGCATACCACAAATTAATTGCAGCTTAATTGTTGCCTTTCGAACAGTCAGCAAGGCTTTTGTTCGAAATCTGACAATTAAACTTATTTTGATGGTGGGATTTATAAACGAAACAGGGTATGCTTTAGAGGTTAGGAAAGCCGGCATAATTCCTTTCAAATTTATAGAGAGAATAGAGGTCATGATAATGTTTGCTTGGAGTTTTTGGATTTTAGCAATTTGGTTCATTATTAATGTCATCTGGATGTGGTTCGTTCTCGACCAACAAAGCAAGCAAAAAACGTTTGCTTGGATTAATGTTGTTGCCGTTATTTGGGGCTTCTGGGCATTCTACGGTGCTACTCCGGTTAGTGGATTAAGCACTTGGTTCCAAGTCTTAATTTGGGTGAACGTCATCCTGGCATTAGTTCAGTTCTACTTTGGCTACCGTCATCTTACCAATTCGGCAAGATCGTAACAGCCACTAATCCGGTCACCCACTTAAGCGCACTTACGGTAATCTAAAGGGGTATGCCATCATCAATTTTTCAAGGGACCCTTGACCACACCGGTTTTGTCGTTCCCGATATTAATCAGGCTATTGTATTTTTTACGAAGATCTTACCCTTCAAGATGTGATTGTAATTAGAGCCTCGACCATAGTTTAACGCGTTGCTATGGCGGCTCTGATGAAGCCGTAATGGGGTGCTGAGATTGGTTTAACTGGATTTAATTGAATAGTGCTGTTGTTTCTGGCATGCTTCCGAACTTCGGGGGCATGCCTTTTTTATCATATTAGCGGCAGGCAATCACTCGAGTCTCCCTTCTAGGGGCAATCTCCATAAAAAAAAGAACCCAATTCGCAAACGAATTGGGTTCCCCTAAGCCGCTTCACCAACACCAGTTGAGCAGGCTTTTTAGCTCGCGTCCGCATCCCCTTGCACGAACACGTGCTTATCGTCCAGTACGTACTGGAACTCGACGGCGTCCAGCATCAAGCTGGCCCGGAACAAGGCCTTCAAGCCCTGGTCGTTGCCCATGACCACGAAGAACTCGCGGTCGGTGCCGCTGACCCGTTGAAACTCCTCGTATTCGCCTTTGTAGCCCTCTTTGCGAAACAGGGCGATAATCTTCATCATTTCAACTTGCGTTACTGGTTTAGTCAATTCTCAATCTCTTTTCTTCTCTTATAGTGTGCACCTGCCGTAGCGCACGATACGCTTTTCCCCACGAAAAAGCCGACCCTGCAATTGCCGGATCGGCTTTACGAGTTGGGACTACTTGCCCAACTTCGTCTTGTTCGTCATGTTTAACTTGTCATCGAAGTCGTAGACCACTGGTTCACCAGTTGCCATTTCGAGGTTCATGATGTCGTCATCAGAAATCCGTTCGATGTACTTGCTTAATGCCCGTAATGAGTTACCGTGCGCTGCAATCACCACGTTCTTGCCGTCAAGTAACTTCGGAGCGATTTGGTCTTCCCAGAAAGGCATAACCCGTTCCAAGGTAACCTTCAAGTTTTCCCCACCAGGGATGATGTTCGGGTCCAGATCAGCGTAACGCCGATCGTTAACCGCAGAACCTTCATCGTTAGCGTCCAACAGGGGTGGCAAAACGTCGTAAGAACGCCGCCAGATGTGAACTTGGTCGTCCCCATACTTTTCCGCGGTTTCCTTCTTGTTTAAGCCTTGTAATGCGCCATAGTGCCGTTCGTTCAAGCGCCACGTCTTAGCTTCTGGAATCCAAAGTTGGTCGGATTCTTCCAAAACGTAGTGTAACGTCTTGATAGCCCGCTTTAAAACTGAAGTGTAAGCGTAATCGAATTGTAAGCCGGCTTCCTTGACCTTTTGGCCAGCTGCCTTTGCTTCTTCAACACCCTTTTCACTCAAGTCAACGTCAACCCAGCCGGTGAATTGGTTTGAAAGGTTCCATTCACTTTGGCCGTGGCGAATCAGTACTAATTTTGCCATTATTTAGACCTCTTTCTTTCATAGTTTACCTTTGCTATTCTACACCATCTCCCCGTAAATTTCAGCAATATTCGGTGATTTACGCGGTGGTCTGGTTATTACACCGCAAATCTAACCGGGGTCGCAATGCTTCGGGGGCAAACGCGGTGCTTGGCTACTGGTTTCATCATCAAAAAAGAGGCGCCCAAGTCGTCAATAACCTGATTGCCTCATAAAATACGTTGCTTAAGCATGCTGTTTTTTAGCAACTGCAGGCGGATCCAGTTGAAGCGTCTCAATCAGTTGCTGGCGAAAGAGTGGCGTCCAAATGTTGCGGTAACCCAGCCGTGTCGGGTGGGCATCATCGACCATAGCGAGTGGTTGCGCCTGGTTTTCGGCCTTGACGATGGGATTTTGCCAGAGATCCAGAATCGTGAAGTGCCATTTCTGCTGCAATGCCCACAATTTATGGACTAATTGGGCATAGTCTGGATCCGGATGCCGCACACAGGTGTAAAAAATCAGCGGAACCGCCCAGTACTGGTGCACGTAAGCCGCCACCGTTTCAATGGCCCCTAGCGTGGTGGTCGTGTCAAAACCGTGCCGTTGTTGCGGCGGCGTGACGTGGCCCAAGGCTTTGTGATGGCGCCCGTCGTTGGTCGACAACTGACAAACGAACGCGTCCAGTAGCGCTGTGACCGGAATGTTGTGCCGCATCCGGGGCAAGTAACTGTCGGCTTCATCCCCGGCCAAGGTGGTTCCACTGACGGCTTCTTTGATAGCAATCACGCCGTCTTGAGCCACTAAATAATCCACGAATGAATCCTGTAGCGACCCCGCCCCGGCCGTAATGGACGACCCCAAAAAGGCGATGCGCTTGCCTGCCAGCGGTGACCTCGGGTGTAGCGGTTGGCGACTTGGGGCGTAGCGTGGTAAATTACCACCGATCAAACGACTGACCATCGACTTGCGTTGCAACCGATCACTGGCATCGGCCAATCTGATTGCCCCGCGCAATAAGTGTTGCCGAATACTCATTTCATATCACTTCCTATTTTTCAATGTAGCACAAAAGGTCCCCTGACACTACTATAAGCCTGGTCCTCCCTTAGTCTCACCTTCACCAGTAAAACCCAAAAAGAGGAAACCAAGTCGGCGATGACCTGCTTTCCTCCATAAAATTCACTTCTGGTTGCCAACCGACTGTTACGGTTGGTCGTGTTTCTCTACGTTGTTATCGGTATCATCACAATCAGTATCTTCCGGATGGTGATGGTGTCGCCCGTGCGTTTGCCGATATTGCCGCAATTTCTCCACGTCGACACCCGGGTGTAGGCCGTGGACCGGCCGCACACCTAAGATATCTAAGAAGAAGGTAAAGATGGGCACCCCGACGATCAAGCCCCAGACGCCGAAGAGCTGTTCTCCCGCCAGTAACACCACGAAGGTGTAAAAGATAGGGAGCTCTGTCCGGCTGGACATGAACTTCGGGTTCAACACGTAGGCTTCAAGGGCGTGGACCACCACGATCATCACTAAGATGTAAATGATGTAGCGATAGCCGCCCACCGAGTAACCCAAAATGGCCAATGGAAAGACCGACACGATGACCCCGGCGACCGGAATCAGGCTCAACACGAAGATCATAATGGCTAACGTCGGCAACTGTGGCATCTGCATGATGGCCAAGATAACGGTGGTAATCAGGGTGTTGCACAGCGCGATAAAGAACTGGGCTTCTAAGACCACGCCGAAGGTATTGATGAACTTTTCGGCGAAAAACTTGATGTCTTGGAAGATCCAACCATAAGTGCTGGTCAAGAACCGTTGGGAAAAGGCCGCCATCTGCTTGTCTTCGATGGTGAAGAAGAAACTCAGAATCATCGACATAAAGACGGTAAAGCCAAAGGAGCCGATGGTCGACACGTAGTTCAAGACCAACTTGGCACCGTTTTGCAACTGATTGACAATGTCCGAAGTGCTCAGGTAATTGATCACCCATCGCGCCACTTCGTTGGTGTCGTTGTCGGGATTTTGGTAGAACTTATAGAGCTGTTCGATGCCCCGCATCGACGAGGTCACGAGTTGTGGTAAATAGGTCGTAATCGCCCAATACAGCCCGCCTAAGATGACCACGTAGGTCACGATGACGATCAGCTGGGAGGGCAAGTGCACGTGACGGTGCACAAATTTCACTAACTGGAGGACCAGAAAGGTAAAGATAAACGTCAAGAGAATCGTGTTCATTTCACTGCGAACCAGCCATAAGATGAGGATAATGGCTGCCAGCACCACGAAACGGCGGAGCCGGATGTTCGCGACAAACCGTTCCCATAAATTCAAATCGCATTCCCCCACTCTTAATCAGCTTAATTATACCCTACCCGTCGCGATTGCCGAAGGAATTTCCCACACCAACACCTAAAAAAGCAGTTTGACAACGCCCCGCCATCATCGGCGGGACCTCATCAAACTGCTCACATTATCGTTATATTTTAAATGGTCAGGGGCCTTAAGATTCCAATTCCTCGAGTACGACTTGCCGTTCGTTCTTGAAGGTCAGCTGTAAGTCATCGAGACCTAAGACCCGGTGAATGATGGCCGATGACCCACCCATCAAGGACGCTTCCTTAGCCTTCTTGGTCAAGAGGAGCGGGGCCTTGCGGGAAATCGCCATCTGGTCAACGTAACCGCGAACCCCATCCATCAATTCAGGCAGGAGTTCCAAAATCGGCGCGTTCAAGACGATGGCATCTGGGGCAAAACTGCCGGAGAGGTTTGCCAAGACCTTGGCCAGGTAGTAAGTGAACTCATCCAGAATGGCGAGTAATTCGGGCTGATGGCCCAAGTAATCCCGCCGAATCCGGTTCACATCCACGTGGTCCAGATGCTGGTAAGCCATGATACGCTTCAACACGCTAGTCTCAGAAACATAGTGGTTGACCGTTTCGTGAGTCTGTTCCTGGTACCGGTCGGCTAATGGGCACCGGCCGATGACGCCCGCTTCACCCGCGTGACCCCGGTACAAATGCCCGGCCGCGACGATGCCGGCGCTAACTTGATCCCGAATGGTGACCGAAATCAAGTTCTCGTAGACGCCCTCACCGGAAAAGTCCCGTTCGAAGATGGCCGATTCGTTGGCCAAGTTTTCCAAGACCACCGGCACGTTGAACTTGTCGCCGAAGTACTTGGCTAAATCAAAGTTCTTCAACCCAGCGAGCGTGGCCCCTAAGATTTGATTGTTGTCGATCATGCCATCTAAGCCAAAGGACAACCCCAACAGCCGGGTATCACGTTCCGCCATCATCTTGCGGATATCGTCTTCAATCATATCGAGCGCCGTGGTCAAATCCACGTTGCGCGTCGAAACGCTGGTGTAGTCTTCCGACTTACCGTCTAACCGGCACGCCAACATAGTGAAGCGTTGCCGGAGGATATTGATACTGATGATGTAACCGTAGTCGACATTCAACAACGCCATGACTGGCTTCCGACCACCGTTACGGGTGCTGACCCCGTGACCAACCTCACGGATCAAGCCTTCGTGGAGCAACTCACTGTAGATATCCGAGACCGTCACCTTGTTCAAGCTCAGGTTCCGGGAAATCTGACTCCGCGAAATGGGTCCTGCATTGACAATCTGTTGCAACACTTGCTTTTCGTTCGTCGTCCGCATGATATGTTTGTTAATAATCATAATATGGTGGTGATGTTAACCCCCGATTAACCATGACGCTAAGACGCTTGCCTTAGTAGAATCGCTTAATCCCCCAAGATCATCACGACTCTGGCCACCTGGTGCCACATCACCCTTACCCCCCTTACAGTGTAATTGGTTTGTGGACCTATTACTATAGTAAACCTCACTTACCAATAACGGGTAAATAACGACTCGCCAGTTTACGACGGTTTTATCAGGTCTCAAAGTCCCCAAACCACTGGTATCCTTGACCTTTTGTGTGTCAAATCAGCCGTTCTGGGGTCGCAAAACTTTCTAACGTCTGGTTAAGTCGCCTTACAAACTACATTACCCTAGAATATATTATTAGTATTCATGAGGTTGCCCTCACATAATCGATTCACGTTACAACTTAACGGCGCTTAGTGTACCATAGGTTGCTCGCAAATTCGGGTCCTAGCGGGGCGTTGGTAAGGTCGGTTTACCCCGCCCCAACCATAATCCACAAAACGGGCCGAAGACTAGTTACGCCTTCGACCCGTCCATCGGGGGGCGGCTCGACCCTTGTCAATCGTGGCCACTCCCAGTAATTATTTCAGATATTGTTGCGTGTACTTGGTCAAGGACATGCCCTTTTTGTCAGCTTGCTGTAAGGCGACACGGATGTCCTGATCACTCATGGCGTCTGCTTGGCCGCCCGCAGCGTTAATGGTCTTGCGCGCTGAACTGATTTGGCTAGCCGTGATGGTCTTGCCGTTCAGTTCCTTCTGCTTCTTAGTGACCGTGTACTCGTTAGACCCCTTGTAGTTCTTAGCCGCTTGAGATTCTGACGAGGTCAACGATGCCCCGGTGTTTTTGGTGCTACTACTGCTACTATTACTATTACTGTTACTGTTGCTAGTGGCCGCTGCCTTACTGCTGGACGTCGTCGTGCTGCTAGCACTAGATGACGCCGTTGTTTGGCTGGAGGCACTAGAACTGCTGCTAGCCTGGCCCGCGTTGTTGGCCTTGCGTAGGGCTAAGGCTTGGGTGTACAGGTCCTTATAGTAGACCTTCTGGAATTGCTTATTATTGAAAAGTTCATCTAACGTGTTGTTGGACGTGCCGTAGTTCAAGGCCTGGTTCTCACTTGCCGCCTGCTTCAAAAGCTTCTTGAATTGCTTGACGTTAGCCTGAATGACCTTGAGTTGTTTCAGGCGTTTCGTCGCCCGTTGGATCAGGACCTTGGCACCATTTTTGGTATCTTTAACCGTCTGATAGCGGCCTTGTGCGCGACTAAATTTACGCGCATCCAACGCATCTTCCCCGGATACAAAATGCTGCGTTTGCGTCAAATACGTCTGCGCGGTCTTATCATTCAACCGCCGCTTCATCGCATTCTGAAAATAACTTTCAGCTTGCGTGTAATCTTTATTCGTTAGGGCTGTGCGCCCATTGGTCATCGCCGCTTGGTATTCCTTCGCGGTGGCGTGGTGGTTCGAATAGGCGTAACCGCCAATTAAAAGTGCCACCACGAGTGTTGCGACGACCCATACCCATTTTTTCAAAGTGAAGACCTCCGCTGGTAAAAGTGTAATTCATTATACCATGTCCATTTCACATTACTGTCATTTTTGTAAAATCGACGCAACGTTAACCGTTTTCACCTAAGACGTCCCCCTTACTCTCTTGCGGGGATAGGCGTATAATGGCGTAGTAATTCTGTTTTCCTTGTCGGAAGACAACGAAACGAGAAAGGACCCTCTAACATGCTTGAAAAAACTTTTTACAAAACGTTTCTCAGCCATACCTTTAACATCCCCGTCCGTGTGAACTATTGGGACGGCTCCAGTGATGTGTACGGGGACGGCACTCCAGAAAACACCATCACCATCCATAAGGCCATTCCGATTAAGGAAATCTCCCGCAACGCCTCGATTGCGTTGGGCGAAGCCATCATGGACGGCACGATTGAAATTGATGGCAGTATTGAGGATCTCCTCACTTCGGCTTACGAAAATGCGGATAGTTTCTTCCATAATAAGAAGTACATCAACTTCCTGCCGAAGCAGAAGCACACCGAAAAGGAAAGTAAGACCGACGTGCAGAACCACTACGATATCGGGAACAACTTCTATCGTCTCTGGCTCGACGACACCATGACTTACTCCTGTGCCTACTTTGAAACGCCGGAAGATGACTTAACCACCGCACAAGTCAACAAGGTCCACCACATCATCAAGAAGTTGAACCCGAAGCCGGGCAAGACGTTACTCGACATTGGTTGTGGTTGGGGTACGTTGATGCTGACGGCTGCCAAGGAATACGGCTTACACGTCACCGGGATTACCTTGAGTCAGGAACAATACGACTACGTGACCCAAAAGATTACCGACGAAGGCCTCCAAGACGTCGCCGAGATTCGGCTGGAAGACTACCGGGAATTGGGCGATGAACAATGGGACTACATCACGTCCGTCGGGATGTTCGAACACGTCGGCCAAGAAAACTTGGGCGAATACTTCAAGTGTGTTCAACAATACTTAGCCGATGACGGCGTGGCGTTGATTCACGGGATCACCCGGCAACAGGGTGGCGCCAACAACGGTTGGTTGAACAAATGGATCTTCCCAGGCGGCTATGTCCCGGGCTTGGTCGAAAACTTGACCCACATCGTCGAAAATGGGCTGCAAGTCGATGACATGGAACCCCTGCGGCGCCACTACCAAAAGACCGTCGAGACTTGGGACAAGAACTTCAACCAACACCGTGACGAAGTAGCCAAGATGTTTGACGAGAACTTCGTGCGCATGTGGGACTTATACCTGCAGGCTTGCGCCGCGTCCTTCAAGTCTGGTAACATTGACGTCATTCAGTATCTGATTTCTAAGGGTCCGTCCGCCCGGATGCTGCCGATGACGCGGGACTACATGTACGCCGATTCAACTAAGGTGACGAATTAAATGAATGATTAGTTGCGACCGCGGATCGTAACGACTTTTAAAGGCTCACCGGCTAACGCGTGATCAACGTTAACCGGTGAGCCTTTTTGGGTGTGGGCATTAAAAAAAACGACCCCCGCATCCCCGGGATAGTCGTTGTTGTAACGCTTTACTAAATTCAAATCACCATTGAGAGGAAAAAGACCGCAATTAAACCGGTGATCACCGAAATCGCCATCGACCGTGTCCGGTATGCAATAAAAATCACGATAACGGCCGCTAACATTTCCGGCACCTTGGTTAAAATCAACTGGTAGCTTTCACTGTCAATAAACACGTCTTTGACCACCAGCGCGGTAAAAAGTGATACTGGCACGAACTTCATCCATTCGTTAAACCATTCCGGAATCTCCCGCTTGGTAAACAACATCAAGGGTAAAAAACGCGGCACGAAGGCAACGCAAAAGCCGAGAATAATCAACCAAAAATGTTGCGTGCTGGTCCAAGTATTAACTGTACTCATAAACGTCTCCCTGCATCCTTATTTTTCATCCGTACTTTCTACCGCCGACTGCTTGGCCCCTGGGCTGCGCAGTTTCCAGAGCCAATGGCTATCTGGGAGCCGTTTACGCAGCGTAGATTCCAGCGCAAACCCAATCAACGACGCAATAATGGTCGAGATAACCAGGCCTAAGGTCGACTTGGTCAGCATCATGCAGACCGCCGCTAAGACCCCGGACAACAGACAGATCACCACCGTTAAGCGGTTCTTGATCTGCATCACGATCATGTATAAGAAGAGCGCCGTTAACGCAAAATTGACAATCCCCAGATCAATCTTCAAGGTGCTCCCAATCAAGCTCCCGATAACGTTGCTGAGCGCCCAAAAAAGCAAGGAATAGTGCTCAACCATGAGCGCTTCTTTGCCAGTCCACTTCTTATCGGTCGCGAATTTCAGGTAATTGATCGCGTAGTTTTCATCGTTTAGGGATATCGCAAATATAAATAAGAATCGATTCGGTTGACCCTTTAAGTATGGAGATAGACTCGAACTTAACAGGGCATACCGTAGTTCCAAGAAAAACAGCATCAAGACTATTGAAAGTAATGGAGAATTAATGGTCAACATCGTGGCAATTAAAAATTGTGCCCCACCAGAAAAGACTAGTATCGAAACTAATCCGGTCAATAAGGTATTAAGCCCTGCCGCGTGTAGTAAAATCCCACAAGCCAGCCCGATTGGAATGTAACTCAAGTTAAGGGGCATGGCGACCCGCAGTGTCGACCGCCATAAGGGTTCGTTGGGGTCCGGCACTTGCTTAGGGTTTGGCCTTCGTCTATTCAAGAATGTTTGCCTCCGTCGAATACTCTAAGATATGAAATGCATTATAAAACCACACGTGGATATTTTACCATGTTTCACAAGATTTTCATACCACGAGTCCGACATTATCCGCGCCCAAGCGTCACTTTTTAAGCCCCCTAGAATCCCGTTTGTGAAAATTCTTAGCGTTTTTTCACGGAAAAATAATCTTTCACCACCCCCGAATCGCCCCACGTCACGCCAAAATGGCCTCCACCCGCAACGACTGCAGATGGAGACCATTTCATGATTTAATTTTCAATTAGTCGTAACGGTTAGCTGACTTGCCAAACGGCTTACGAGTGTTGGTTCGTATGGGCATCTTCAACGGCTTGGAGCTTTTGATTATCGTCTAATTGCGAGACGCCCATCAGGTGCTTCTTTTGGAGCCACTGCATGGTTGGGTACAGGCAGATGATGCTGATGACGGCAAAGGCGCCTAAAATCAAGACGGCTTGACCAATCATACTGCCACCCCCCATGCCGCTGGTGATGGCTTGCCGGAACCCCAGAATCGAGTAGGTCATCGGTAAGAATGGGTGCACCACGTTAAAGAAGTGGTTGGTGACTTCCATCGGGAAGGTCCCACCGGAACCCCCGAGTTGGAGCATCAGCAGAACCATCGCAACAAACCGTCCCGGATTATCTAGAAGCATCGACAGGAACATGACAATGAACATCGACGCCTCCGCAAAGAAGATGGAAACCAGGATCAGTTGGCCAGGATGGTCGACTGATAAGCCCCCGAGCATCATCAGGAGTGGTTCGACTACGGCCATCGCCAAGGCTTCAAAGGCCCCAATCGACAATTTGCTCAAGAACCAGCCGGTGGCGGTCCCCCCGGCTAATGAAACTTTCCGGATTGGGAAGACGAAGTTGAAGACCAACGCCCCCACGTACAGCGCCACGGAAAGCACGTACGGCGCTAAGGCGTTCCCGTAATTCGGGACGTAACTGTAGTTCTTGTGGTTGAGTTTCGTCGGCGAAGCGAACATGTCGGCCGTCTTGCTGGTCAACGGTTGGGCGTTGACTTGGTCGGCACCATCCTGTAAGGACTTAGCCAGTTTCCCGGTTCCGTTCTTCAGTTGATTGGTGCCATCGTTCAACTTGCCACTATTATTGTTCAGCTTAGCGGACCCATTAGCTAACTGGTTCACGCCACTCGTCAGCGTTGGCACCTTGCTGTTCAATTCAGCGGTCCCACTGGCAAGTTGACTCGCCCCACTAGTCAGTTGCGGGGCAGCCTGGTTCAGCTTGTTGCCGGCACTGGTCAGTTGGCCGGTGCTGGAATTGAGCTTGTGACCCGCCGTGGTGAGTTGGCCCGTGCTGGAGTTGAGTTTATTGCCCGCACTGGTCAACTTGCCAGTATTGGCCGTCAACTTGTTCACGCCAGCAGCGGCCGTTTGTAACCCATTGTTTAAGGTCGAGGTACCCGATGCCAATTGCTTCGAGCCGGACTTCAAGGCCGAGCCATTCTTGGCTAACTTGGCCGTTCCGTTCATAATCTGGGTGACCCCGTTCGTCAGCGTTGGCACTTGCGCGTTCAATTGTGACAAGCCAGACGTTAACTGGTTTGACCCACTCAAGGCACTGGAAACACCAGCCGTGTAGGTGTCCAGGCCGGTGCTCAATTGACTCGCACCAGAAACCAAGGCCGCCACATCCTGTGTCGAATTCCCCAAACTTTGGATGGCCGAGCTTTCATCTTGGAGCGTCGATAACGCCCCCTGCATCGCGGTTAAGTCATCACTGTCAATTGAACTCATCTGCGTTAATGCCGTTTCTAATTGCCCCACATACGGTTGTAACGTGGCAAGAGCTTGCAATTTGTCAGAGACCGCACTCATTGCTTCAACTAGAGCCGTTGAATGCGTGATTAAGTCCTGAACCGCATCGCTAGCGGTCGCACTTTCTTTAGTGGTTTGAGCGCCTGAATTCTGGGTGCTGTTTTGTAACGATTTTGTCTTCGTTTGAGTTTCTGAAACGGCCGTTTCCACATCGGCCGCCGCGGAACTGATCTTTTTACTATCCCCGTCTACTTCAGCCGAACTCAACGCCGCGGCTTTTTCAGCGGCAACCGAAGCTGCTGAACTGGCGGCCGCTGCACCGTCACTGCTGCTATCGCTACTACTGCTACTGCTGCTAGACGCCGAACTTTGTTGCGCCTTAATTGTAGCAAGGTCTGTGCCCACATCTTTTGTACTGCTAGTCAGTGTCGACAAATCATCGGCACTTAGGCTGTCCAATTCTTTCAGCGCCGTCGAGATGGTTTTCACTTTCTCGGCCGACAAACTCCCTTGGGTGGCTTGTAACTCTGATAAGACGGTCTGCAGTTCCGTTAGCTTCGTTGGGTTACTCGTTAATTGCGAGAGGGTCTTTAAACCTGGTGCCAGTTCCGTTAACAGACTTTGCATCTGCGTCAACCCACCCGAGAGTTGTTGGGCCCCAGCGGTCAATTGGCTGGAATTATTATCAAGCTTTTTCAACCCGCTGCTCAATGTTGTACTGCCAGAGGACAACTTAGACACGCCACTAGCTAGTGGCTCAACTCCACTTCCGAGTTGCTTGACCCCGGTATTGAGGGTGTAGACGCCATCAACGTACTTGTAAGTCCCGGATTTTAAGGACTTAGCCCCGGTGTTCAATTGCTTGCTTCCAGATAAGAGCTTCGGCATCCCCGTTCCCAGTTGACTCACGCCACTGGTGAACTGGTTCACGCCTTTCGTGTATTGGCCCACACCGCTCGTGTATTTGTTGACGCCACTCGTGTACTGTCCGACACCGGACGTGTACTTGTTCACGCCAGCTGAATACTGTTTAACTCCGGACGTGTAAGTCCCTAGGCCGGCCTTCAACGTGGCGGCCCCGTCATTCAACTGTTGAATCCCGGTAGCCAGGGGTTTGACCGACGTCTTCATCTAGCGGCCTTGCCCATACCTTTACCGACCTTATAGATCTGGTCAAAAGTTGCTTGCGCATAAGCCTTAGTGACCTTCGCACTGATTTGGCTTTGGAGCTTGTCCGCTGCCGTATCACTCATGATCTTGGCGATATAGCTGGCCGACGCGTTGGTGTTGTAGTTAAACGTCATCTTTTTGGGATGTGCGTCTAACGCCGTCGCCGCGTGGGCCGAGAAGTTCTTCGGGATCGTGATAACCGTGTAATACTTGTTGTCTTTCAATCCCTGGGCCGCTTTTTGCTGTGACACGAACCGCCACCCCAACTGGTGGTTCTTCTTCAAATTGGTAATCGTCTGCGCCCCCACGTTCAGCTTCTTACCTTGGTACTTAACCGGTTGGTCGAGGTTGACGACCGCGACCGGTAACTTACTTGTTTGTCCATACGGATCCCAAACGGACCGCAGGAAAAAAATACAGAAGAGGAATGGAATAAAGATAACTGCTAAAACCGTTGCTAATATCAACCGGTTATGCAGAATGTAATGCCATTCGCGTTTAACCATGTTCACAAGTTCCAACTCCCTTTGTCTCATAATAAATATAAATAAGTGCATGCACCGCTAATATGCCGGTTACTGGCGCAGTCTGATGCCTGGGCTTGGTTCAAAAAACAACATGCCCTTGACAGTATTGGGCCATCAAAAAAGTAACATGCCCTTGACAATACTGGATCATCAAAAAGCAACATGCCCTTGACAAATGTTCAATTAGGCGTATTCCCGGTCCTATCCGGGGCTCACCTCCTTTGCCTAAGTGGTGCTAATAATTCAGTGGATAAACTATGTATCAGCGGCAACATAAAGAGGACCACGGGTCACAAGGGGACCCCCAGTCCTCTAAATATTGCCTCATTCAATTAAAACAGAGCGACAATCCAACGCCACATCCGGACGAAGACGTTGGCCTTCTCTACGGATGACGTGACCTTCAACGGAACCTTAACTGTCTTCGTGTTCCCCAAGAACCCGAGTTGATCACCCTTTAAGGATAGATTGGCAGTCCCGATGGTCGTATTTTTGGCGACTGGAGCTTCCAACGCCTGATTCTTAGTCAGCTTAGTCTTTAATTGCGGCTTAGCCGTGATGTTGCTAGCGACTTGGTCGTTACGAATCCATAACTTCACGCTCTTAGCCAATGCCGTTTTGGCGGTCTGCTTTTTGGCGCTTTGGGTCGCAACGGTCTTAGCGCCCTTGACCCGGGTGCCTGCAGCGTAGGTCACCGTCTTGAAGTTGTTATAAACGTACGACATCATCTTTTGGGTTTGTTGGAACCGTGATGGGTCGGTCTCGGACTTGTGTGCGGCGTGTAAAACGACCGTCACGATCCGGTTACCGCCGTTATGGGCGGTCCCCGTGAAGTTGGCGCCGGCAGCCGTCGACGTCCCGGTCTTCAAGCCATCAACGTGCAACTTGGTGTACGAGGCAGATAAGCCCTTCAACATCCAGTTCCAGTTTTCCATCTTCGTAGCGTCCTTGGTGCCCCTTTCAAACCACATCTTGGTAATCTTTGTGGTCTGTAAAACTTCTGGGTACTTGTTCAACAGGGCCACGGCCAGCTTGGCTTGGTCGGCAGCGGACCAGGCGTTTTCGGCCTTCCCCGCAACGTTATCGTAACCCAAGTCACCAACTTGCTTGTTAGTCAACCCACAGGCGTTGTAAATCTTGGCGTTGGTCATGCCCAATTTCTTGGCTTGGGCCCGCATCTGGGTGACAAAGGCGTGCGGAGAACCCGCAACGGCTGCGCCCAAGGCTTCAATGGCCCCGTTAGCCGAGTAAATCAGGGACGCTTGGTAAAGGGCCTTGACCGTGTAGCTGTGCCCCGCCCGTAACGGCACGTTAGATAAATCCGTGTCTTGGGCGACTTTGGCCACCGCCTTACTGATGGTGACCTTTTGCGACCACTTCAGCTTACCGGAATGAATGGCTTGTAATACCAGGTAAATCGACAACAATTTAGACATCGAAGCCACCGGCAAACTCTGCGAACTATTCTTGTCGTAGAGAATCTGACCGGTCTTGGCGTCGACGGCAATCCCCGCCTTAGCCTTTAAGTTAACGGTGGTGCTCGCTGAGTTAGTCGTGGCGGCTTGAGCCGTGACCGTTGGGGCAACATTAGCAGTGCCAAGGCCCCCGGTCAATAAGGTAACGGCCGCAACAACCCCGACCATGAGTTGACGTAAACGTTTCAAAGCAAAACTCTCCTGTCTTATGTAACCGCGACGCCATTAAGAACGTCCCGGTTTAATTTAATTGTCGGCACCCGCCGTTTTTAATCGCTGGGGCACCGTTAAGGGGTGTGCGTGTTGCGTTGGTAAGTGAATCACGAAGCTGGTCAGTTCGTCCGTGGACTCGACGTAAATGTACCCGCCGTGCAGTGCCACGATACTTTGAGCGATGGCCAGTCCCAAACCGGTCCCGCCGGTCTCTTTGGAGCGGGACTCCTCGACGCGGTAGAACCGTTCGAAGATCAGCGCTAGCGACTCTTTAGGAATCTTCGGCCCGTCGTTCGTCACGCGGACCTCGAGTTCGGTGTCGGAGACGTGCTTGGCTACCAGGTCAATGTGTTTCCCCCCGTCGCCGTACTTCAAAGCATTGCTGACTAAGTTATTGAAGACCCGGACCAATTTCTCAGCATCGGCCTCCATCATCAGTGGCTTGTCACCGACAGCGGCGCCAATCGTCATGCCCTTCTTTTGGGCTTCCAATTCGAAACTCGCGGCAAGTTGTTCCAACATCGCCCCTAAGTCCAACTGGTTCAGACTCAACGGCGTGTCAGTCTGCCGCACCTTGGTGTATTCAAACAAATCGTCGACTAACGATTTCATTTGTTTGGATTTCAAGAAGGCCGTATGGGTATATTTCAATAAGTCCTGGTCTGAATGGTACTGCTTGTCTTCAATCAAGCCTAAGTAGCCAATAATCGAAGTCAACGGCGTCCGGATATCGTGGCTGACGTTAGTGATCAATTCATCCTTCGACTTTTCGATAGCCCGTTCTTCGTTCATCGAGCGAATCACGGAATCGACTAAGGCGTTGACGGAATCGACCACCCGCTGGACGTCCCCACTGACCCGAAACGGAATCCGATGATCAAAATGACCGTTAGCGATATAGTGCAACTCTTCAATAATGTGATGCAGTTGCATCTGTTTGTAGCGCCGCACCAGTCGCCACCAGACGACCAAAGCGTCGCCAATCATCATCAGACCAACGAAGAGGTTCTCCCAACTCCACAACTGATAATTATAGGGACCAAACACCACGGAGCGTTTAATGATGAAGATCCCATCACGGAGACCGGGGTTACTCTCGATAGCCTGAACAATCAGGACCAGTAACGCGAGGTTCAGCATGAGCAGTAAGATCACGGTCACGACGCCTTCCATAAACAGCGCGCTTTTTTCCCTGGTCGTCAGCTTCATGCCGGTCACCTCAGTGGGCTTCAATCTTGTAACCTACGCCCCAGACCGTTTGAATAACTTTTTCGCCATTAGTGGCCTCTTCGATCTTGTCCCGCAAATGACTCACGTGGACCATGACCGTCTTGGCCGACACGATACTTTCCTGCCGCCAGACCCGTTCGAAGATTTCATCAGCCGAGAAGACCCGGTTGGGGTGACTAGCCAATAGGTATAAAATCCCAAATTCCAACGCCGTGAGCGAGACCGGTTTGCCGGCAATCGTCTTGACCTCGTGAGAATCCTTGTTGATGGTCAGTGTCCCGATGTCTAAAACATACGGGCTGTCATCGGTCACCTTGTCCTGGCTCCGCCGCAACAGCGACTTGACCCGGGCCATGACCTCTAACGGGTTGAACGGCTTGGTGACGTAATCGTCGGCCCCCGTAATCAAGCCCTGAATCTTATCCATATCGCCGGTCTTGGCCGACAGGATCAAAATCGGAATCTGGGAGTCTTTGCGGACTTCCTTGATGACCTCGATACCACTCATTTCGGGCATCATCACGTCCAAAATCATCAACGCGATATCTGGGGTGGTATGGAGCTTGGTCAACGCTTCCTTGCCGTTGTACGCAGTCAGGGGTTCGTAGCCTTCGTTTTTAATGTAAATCTCGAGTAATTGTGCAATTTCCTTATCATCATCGACAACTAAAATTTTCATTCTGGAAATTCTCCTTTGCAGCTAATTCCCGCAAGCGCAGTTGCTGCTGGTCGTTTAGACCTATTTTACCAAAAACTACACCTGATGACCGCCCACTCGCCTAAGTTTTACGGAGGCGTAAGGCCCTTTAACATTCCTTAAGTTTACACTAATTCATCGTGAACGGCCACTCTTCACGTTAACCGAAGCTTAACGCAACCACTACCATTCGCACAACCACCCTCATTAAAAAAAACGACAATCCCGTCGATTTAGGATTGTCGTGAGCCGTTAACGGCTTAAATTTCGTTGTAGTTAGGTGCTGCTTTCGTGATCTGAACATCGTGCGGGTGTGACTCCAACAATCCAGCGTTGGAAATCTTCACGAATTGCGCGTTGTCGATCAGGTTCCAGATGGTCGCACTACCCGTGTAGCCCATCCCGGAACGCAAGCCACCGACCATCTGGAAGATGATGTCGTTGACGCTGCCCTTGTAAGCCACGCGCGCTTCGATACCTTCGGGCACCAGCTTATTGGCTTCGTTGACACTGCCCTGGAAGTAACGGTCCTTGGATCCCTTTTCCATGGCGGCCAAACTGCCCATCCCCCGGTAAGCCTTGTAGGCCTTGCCGTGGTCTTCGATGACTTCACCTGGTGCTTCGGCCGTGCCGGCAAACATCGAGCCAAACATCACGGCGTTACCACCCGCGGCGATAGCCTTGACGATGTCACCGGAGAACTTCATGCCCCCATCGGCGATGATTGGCTTGCCAAATTCACGGGCGACGTTCGCCGCATCGTAAACGGCGGTGATTTGCGGCACCCCGACCCCGGCAACGACCCGCGTGGTGCAGATAGAGCCTGGGCCGATACCGACTTTGACCACGTCAACGCCGGCTTCAAAGAGGGCCCGGGTACCTTCACCCGTGGCCACGTTCCCGGCAATCAACGTTGCGTCGGGTAACTCTTGGCGAATTTGAGCGACCTTGCGTAAGACCCCCGCGGAGTGTCCGTGAGCCGTGTCAATGATGATGGCGTCAGCGCCGGCATCCAGTAAGGCGTGGGCCCGTTCGGAGGTGTCGGAAGTCACCCCGACCGCCGCGGCGACCAACAAGTGATTGTTCGCATCGACCGCAGCATGCGGGTGCTGGTCATCTTTTTCGATGGCTTTGACCGCGGCCACCATTTCCGCCTGCTTGGCGGTGGTCATGTTCTTGTGAATGACCCCTAAGCCACCGTTATAAGCCATGGCGGTGGCCATCTTAGTCTCGGTGACCGTATCCATCGAGGCACTCAAAAACGGGATGTTCAACTTTAAATTTGGCGCTAATTGGACACTTAAATCAACTTCATCCGGCAAAACATGACTTTCCGCAGGAATTAACAGTACATCATCAAACGTGATTCCTTCTTTAGCAAACTTCGTGTCCCAATTAGACATAATAGTTGATCGCTCCTCTATAAATTTTGCTTCCACCCGCCGAAACCGGGTCGAAGATATTGTGTTCTAATTTACCAGCACATCCGCGTCCGGTCAAGCTTTCTCATAGAACTTTCATGGTTTATCACAAATTATTGCATCAGCTCCCTTAATTGGGGCTCCCAAGAACCAAAAAACGTGGCCGTTACCGACCACGCGAATCGCGTTTTATTTCACAACTTAATTATTTAGCGATTTTAACGGTGAAGCTGTAAGTCCGATACCCCTTCTGGGCGACGGTGACCTTAAAGGACTTGGCGTGTTTGCGCAGCAACTTCTTGGCCTGCTTCTTGGTCAACTTAATGGTGAACTTACCGTTCTTCTTGATCTTGTAAGTCTTGACCACTTGCTTTTGGCGTTGCGAATCGTGACCTTGGCACCCTTGCGGCCCTTCTTGAAGACAATCTTACGGGCATGTTTGCGGTACTTTTTAGTGGTCTTGACCCGCTTCTTAGTGGCCACTTTTTTGGTGGCTTTCTTGGTAACTTTCTTGGTGGCCTGCTTAACCTTCTTCGTTTGCTTGGTCGTGGCCGTCACCGAACTCGACGAAGCAGCGACAGCAGACGAACTCGAACGTGTTGGTGTCGTGACGACCGGACTCGTCGTGGTCGTGTGCGATGAGGCCACTGAACTCGCTGTCGTGCCACTCGCCGCGGTGGCTTGGTTGCCAGCGGCGTTCGCCGTTGTCGCTAACATGCCGCCCAGCGTCAAAACAGCCACTAATCCTAAAACATAACCTAGAACCTTTTTCATTCTTAAATCCCCCTACATTGTTAACTGGTTTTTTAATCATGAGGCTAATTCATTGGTTATCCTAAGCCGCGCTGATTTTAGTGTCAAGACCACATTGTTCGAACTGTCACCTATTTGTCGATAAAACTATCCAATCAATCGTCAGAGGACGTTAGTTTCACTCTTGATTGCCGTTGACGCCACCAACGCCAGCCACCGAGGCCCAGCAATACCAGCCAAGCCAACCAACTGATGGCGCCACAAAAGTGCTGAAAACCTGTACGTCGATACAAGAAACGGATATGGCTGGTCCCCTGATGCACGGTGATGTGGACCACATCATTACTGTCCAGGCGGGGCGTCTGCTCATGGCCGTTGACGGAGACGTGTTCACCCAAGTACATGAGTTGCGGGAGTTTGATATCTCGGGTCACGGTACTGTGCAACGTGTAATCAATCCCATTGACTTGCGGCGATTCACTAAGTTGCTGTAAGGACGCCGGTTGTTTGCCGTTCAGTTGCGTGTTCATGACTGGAATCGAGTGCGTTCGCACGGCGGCCATCGAGACTTGCCCTTGTTGGGGCACGTAATCCGCATCCGATCCAACCGCACTTTTGACGGCCGCCGGATACGTCGCGGTCGTCAGTAATTTCGGGTTCGTTGGCCCAATCGCTTCCGTTAAGGCCGCGGTCGAACTGACGGTTAACCCCAGAATCAACGCCAACGTCACCGGCGCCACGATTGCCCAGCGCCGCAAAGTGGTGGCCTTGGTCAAACGGGCCACCGCTTTAGCCCCCACGAGCGCTAACGGAAAGGTCGCTAACGCTAAGAAGCGCCACGGAAATTGGATGACACCCAGTATGTTTTGGAACAAGGCCCAGGGAAAGAGCGTTGAACTCAGGTAAATGAACACGGCCCCGAGAACCAGCCAGTAACGATCTAGGGCGGTCAATTGCCGCCACATGATGATGGCGATGACGCTAGTCGCTAGAAGCAAAAACCCCATGTTGATGGACCCCGACGCCACGGCATCCCCCAAGGAATTGGCTAAGAAGGTACTTAGTTGAAGCGCGCTATCCTTCAAGTCGTACTTGGCCAAGCCCAGCGCCCCGACGTGGTGCAACTGTTGGAGCAGCGGGCCCAAAAAGCTCAGAGCTAAGGCCACGGTCAAGCCAATCGCGGCCGCCAACCGCCCCAGTCGGGGTTGCAGGTCTTGTCGTCGTAAGCCCCACAGGCCCAGCATCAAGACCACCGCAATGGCTGCCAGTACCAGTGAAGCCACGTGGGTCAACGCAATCAGTGCCATCCCAATCGCCAGCCAGTACCAACGGTGGTAATCACCCGTTACGATGCAGTAGCTGCCGTAAAAGACCAGTGGTAAAAAGGCAAAAACAATGCCTTCAGCTAACGCCCCACGCACGAAGAAGTCTAAAAAGCGGTACTGGGCAAACCCATATAGTACGGCGGCCAAACACGCCTGAGTCCGACTCCCCAATAGCCGATGAGCCACTGCTGCGGCCACCACCAGCGTGACAAGGTTGAGCAAAAATAGAAAGCAGACGTACCCGGGAATCCCGGGAATGACCAGTTGAATCCAGGCTAGCGGCAACAGCGTCACGGCCGGATAAAATAAATTGATGGGGTAGCCCCAGGCACTAAACGCCCCGGTGGTCACCGCAGGCACCTGCCACCAGTGCCCGCCCTGTTGTATGGCCGAGAGCAACCCCTGCACCCGGTTCAGATGAAAGATGAGATCATCGCCCACGTAAAGCTGCCCAAAAGCACCCCCGGGCAATACCCAAATCAAGCTCAGGATGACAAACCCCACGAGTTCTAATTGCCACCAATACCGTTCAATAAATTTCCGACTCCGTTGTCCCACTTTCAGGACCCCCTTCAATTCTTACGACCCGCAAATGCGGTTTCCGTTCCCCCCGTTAGGATTTGCGTTGAAACAACCAATAAGTCACGTTAACGTTTTCAAAGCTCTGCGTGTGTTTAGTCACGTAGCGGTAATGTTGATACAACACCCGACTCATTTTAGCCGTGCCCGGATTCAAGTTCCCGTCGCTGATCTGCCCGGGACGGTACGAGATTCCCGTCCACGCTTGCGGCGACTTGCCCTTTGGCGTGTTGAAGACCACCCATTCGGTCTTGGCCCGGCGAATCGAGCGCAATTGGTCCGCTAAAATGGTCGGGTCACTACGCGCCGGAATATTGTAATTCTGGAAGTAGTACTGGTCGGGCACCGCCCCCGACGCCGTGTAAAAGCCCATGTCGATGGATCCGTAATTTAACAGGGTCAATGGCTGGCCACTGCGCCGCATCAAGTTGCCGAACTGAATTTGTGCCGGCTCTTGGGGCACCGTGGTATGGCGGTCGGTCACGGACGCGTTGTTAGGAAACAGCCGCGAACTGGTAAAGTTATTATTGACGCCCAAGACCAAAAAGAGACTGATTAGAATCGTGACCAAGATGGGCCCCGCGTCGTCGGTCCGCACGATTGTTTGCCGGTCGAAGAAGAACCGGCAAAAATAGATGAACGGCAACACAAAGAACGGAAAGTAGACCAGTTGATAATATTGGAAAACGTTGCCGCTACTGTACCCGTACAGTGCTAAAACGTCGCTACTCAAGAAGACTACCAAGTACAACGATTTGGCAAAGCTATTCTTCAAGATGTCGGTCCGAAAGGCAATGACTAAGGTTCCCACCAGTCCCAAGACGAAGAAGACCACGTCGGATAAGAAAAACTGCGAGAGTAAGCTGGTAGATTGCAACAGGTTAGAAAAGGCCGAGACGGACGAGGTCATGTAGATCCGCATATTGAAGAGAAAGTAAACGTTAATCAAGGCCCCGAAACTGTGGGTCACCGCAAAATAGATGGCCCACGGCACCGTGGCCACCAAGAAACCCAAAAGACTCCACCCTACTAGGCGCCTCAAAAGCGGCCAATCCCGGTCGCGAATCAGCGCCACTAACATGAACAGGTAAAAGGCTATCCAGCCCCCCAGTAACGTGTACTTCGACAGAAAGATGATGCCCACGAACAACCCTTGCAAAAAGTACCACCACGACTGGACCCCTTGCCGGTCCTCGGCCAGTAACAAGACCAGATAAATCAGCGACAAAATCAACGGCACCGCAAAAAACTCCACCGTATCCCCATAATCGTAGTACGGATGGTACAAGAACAGTGCCGGCGACAAGATACCCATCAATAAGGCTTGCGGCGTGGGTAAAATCAGTCGAGCAATCCGATATGTTAGATACATCGCCGCAATCAACGTCAGAGCTTCCACCCCGTAGATCAAGATGAAACTCCGGTGGGAAACCAAATACACGAGCCCGTGTAGCAGGTACACGTAAGGCCCCTTTTGTTCAAAAATATCTTTATACAGAACTTGTCCGTGCATCATAGCCTTCCCGGTCGTGAAAAAGGCGTTATTGTCCGGCGAGTAATCAAAGTAAAACGCCGGTGACGTGTACGAGCAAAACAACATGATGAAAAAGCCTAAGATTGCAAATAAGGCGAGATACTGGGCCTCTGCACTCCCCAATTTTGCCTTGATTCTTGCCAACATCCCGCATCACTCCATTCAACCAATTTTACCATTTTCCATTTGAAGTGTTTATACCGTTATGGATAATCCCATTATGGCGAGTGGTCGAACGAGCAACAACAATTTGGCCATCAAAAAAAGGCGATTAACCAATCGCCTTACAAAGGGTAACGAGACTTAGCCCGCCACTGTATACTTTACGGTCGTGGCCGGCTGGTGCGCGACTAAGGTCGTCACGTAAAAGGCCCCGGTGGTCAGCGCATTAAACTGCCCTTTGGACAGGGGTAACGTGAATTTGCCACTATGGCTTAATTGGCAAACCTTGATGACGCACTGGTCCTGATCACGCAGGACCACGGTCATCCCTTTGGCCCCATGCTTAAAGCGTAGGTGCCGTTGTTTAGGCCGCACGGTCTTCAGTGCAAGACTGGGCTTTACCGGTCATTTAGCGGTCATGGGTGCTAACACGGTGGCTGGTGCTTTGGCCGCCCATTTGTTTTGCGGCACGATGACGATGGTTTCCATATCGGTAGCGGGTCTAGTAGTGACCTCAGAACTTTGCGTTGTCATTTTTATAATTTCCCCCAATTTGTGTACTCCTCACTCACAGCGACTGACTGGTCAACATACGCTGTATTATACGGAGCCCACCCTAGCCAAGACAAGCCAGGGCCCTTCGTTTGGCTCAAGTTGCTATAAATCCCATTGTGTAAGGGGTTACCAGCGTTGGCGGCCTGGCATTTATCCCCTACGCACCAAAAAAGCTCCCTGCCAATCAAAAACGACAGGGAGCTTGTTAGAATTTTAGTCGTGCTTTTTATTGCTCAGCGCTTAATCCGTCACCGGCTGATTAGCCAACTGGATGAACTGGGTAATTTGCTGCTCGCTGATTCCTAGCATCACTGCTGACCGTAACGGGATATTTTCCAGTAGTTTGGCGTTATCACCGGATGACGTTAAGTCTGACAAGACTTTATCCAAGCCAGACGTTGCCAGTGCCTGGTCGAGATCATCGCGCTTGAGAATATCGCTGAAGTACGTATTTTGGGTGACCGTTGGTGCGTCATTCGTGCCCCAATCCAGTTGCAAGGTCTGTTGTAACTCGATGTCGGCTACAGATTGACCGACCAAAATGTCGTAGTCACCGCTATCACTTTGCCAGCTTTGGGTTTGCGGGTTGTACCAGCTAAAGGCCCGTTGCGAGAGGTCGATGGTGACCGTTTGGCTTTCTCCCGGCTTTAAGTCGACCGTCGTAAAGCCCCGCAATTCTTTGGCTGGCTTCTCGATGTGACTAGTCCGGTTGGCAACGTAAAGTTGTGGCGTCGCCCGTCCGGCTCGCTCACCCGTGTTGCGCACGGTCAAGCTGACCGCGACGTGATGGTCCGCTTGTTCCTGGACAGTTAAATCACTGTACGCAAATTGGGTGTAGCTCAGACCATACCCGAACGGATACAGAACGGGCACCTGCTTGGAGTCGTAATACCGGTACCCCACAAAGAGCCCTTCACGGTAATTTTCATCGGTCGGACTCGCGTTGAACGTGGTGGCAGCCGGGGTATCGGCCAAGCGCAACGGGAAGGTCTCCGCCAAATGGCCACTCGGGTTCACGGCACCGCTCAACACGTCCCAGGTGGCTTCCCCGACGGCCTCACCGGCGAGGTATGTTTCGACGATACCAGCAACCTGGTCGCGCCATGGCATCGTGATAGCTGAACCGTTTTGCAAGACCACGATCACGTGCGGATTAACGGCCGCGATTTTGGCCAGCAAGGTCGTTTGGTTCGCGGGCAAATCGATGGTGGTTTTATCGAACCCTTCTGATTCATCAGCTTCCGGCACGCCCGCAAAGAAGATGACCTTGTCCGCCTTCTTCGCTACGGCCACCGCTTCAGCCGTCAACTTATCGTCTTCTTGATCATCCGTTAACGCGTAACCTTCAGCGTAATCACTGGCGTTGTCGGCTGCTTGAATCGCCTCCAAGGGCGTCGTCACGTGAAACGCGTTGACGTGCGAACTCCCGCCCGCCTGGTACCGTGGCTTGGCGGCCAACTTGCCGATTACGCCTAAGTGGTCGCTGGCTTGCACCGGCAAGACGTTCTGGTCGTTTTTGAGCAAGACGATACTTTCATCGGCCACTTTACGGGCAAACTGGTGTTGTTCCTTCAAGTCGTATCCATCCGCCGCTGACTGGTCGGCTGGGTAGTGCTGAACCATGGCCACGATGCGTTCCACGGCCCGGTCGAGTTGCGCTTCGGCTAACCGACCATCCTGAACGGCGTCTAAAATGTTTTGGGTCGATGTCTGGCCCTTTCCAGGCATCTCCAAATCTAAACCGGCCTTTAACGCCGCTTCTTGGTCCGCAACCGCGCCCCAATCGGAAAGCATGACGCCTTTGAAGTTCCATTCATTGCGCAAAATATCCGTCAATAAGCGCTTATTTTGTGAGTTCAACCGGTGATTGATGGCGTTGTAGGAGCACATCAACGACGCCGGTTGGGCCTTTTTCACGATGCGTTCAAAGGTACTCAAGTAGATTTCCCGTAACGTCCGCTCATCGACATTCGATGAAGCCGTAAACCGTTGATTTTCCCGGTTGTTGGCGGCAAAGTGCTTCACACTCACCCCAACGCCTTGGGACTGGACCCCTTGCACGTAAGCCGCGCCAAGTTCACCGGCCACTAGCGGATCTTCGGAAAAGTATTCGAAGTTCCGTCCGGCTAACGGGCTCCGTTTGATATTCACCCCGGGGCCTAACAAGACCGAGACCTGGTTGGCTTTGGCCGCCTGCCCCAAATGTTGTCCCAATTCTTGCAGCAAGTCGCGGTTGAATGAACTCGCGCTCAGGGCTAACGCGGGAAAATTGATGGCCTGCACACTGTCGTTCAATCCCAGGGCATCGGCACCCTCAGCCTGCTTCCGGAGCCCCGAGGGACCATCCGTCATCATGATTTTGGGGAGGTTGGCATGTTTCACCGCTTCCGTGTACCAAAAGTCCTTACCACTGACTAACGCCGCTTTTTCAGCAAGCGTTAACTGAGCGACTAACGTTACCGGATCTGTATTTGCCATTTATATCAAACTCCTTAATTATTAATGGGCACACTCTTAGCCTTGGTAATCCCACCATTAACCATTTTCTAGTCGCGACAGAACACATCGGTCTGACCAGCAGCTAGTATGGCCCTGCGGAATCATCCAGTAGCCAGTATAATACACTATCTGGAAATCGTTGCCATATTTGTATTCGAAGGCTTCTTCGCCTTACTCCCCCGAATACAAAAACGGGGCCGTTCCCCCAGGAAACCGCCCCGATAATTGAGTCATCGTATTTTATTTGTAGATCAGGTACCTTACGGTGTAGGCCTTGTAGCCCTTTTCGGCGACTGTAAATGTAAAGTGTTTGCGGTACTTGCCCAGCTTAAGGGCTTCCTTCCTGCTCAACTTAAGGATGAACTTGCCGTTGTGCTTGACGTCAAACTTCTTGACGAACTGACCCTTGGCGTTCCGCAAAACGACCTTTGCACCCTTCCGCCCCTTCTGGAAGAGAACCTTGCGAGAATCTTTGCGGTAGTGCAAGCGCCCCCGCATCTTCTTTGCGGAGGTCACTTTCTTGGCCGGCTTCTTGGCCGGCTTCTTGGCGGGTTTCTTTCCCGGTTTCTTAGCGGGCTTTTGCGGCTTGTTCACCGAACTCGATTCAGCGGCGGAACTCGAACTAGAACTAGGCGCACTTGCATTAGCATTATCATTCGCGGGACTTGAACTATTCGCATCACCTGTTGGATTATCGTTCAAGATCCTCGTGTTCTGCCCACTAGCCGCATTCGCCGCATCCCCATCGGCACGTGCCGACGTGGCGGCGACTCCAGCTAACGATAGCGATGCCAATAAGGCCGCTGCGTACCCCAAAATACGTTTCATGAAAACTCCCCCTCAACTCCAAATTGTAGTCAGGTAGTCACAAACATCGGCTATCTGGACCCCATTCTAGGAGGTCGTTTTCTGGAGTCAAGTGCGGGCCCAACAAACTTTTTTCGTCAGCTTTTGATTGCTTGAAAATCCCCCGAAAGCTTTGATTTTAAAGGGGCCACGGGAGTCAGTCCCCAACCGAGCAAACGACGGTCACCTAACTATGGCCGCTAACTTTTCACCTTTTTTCATCCTTAACCGCCAAATAGTCGCTATGCCCAATCATCAGGCACCGAACTCAACGCAAAAAAAGACCAGAGAAGTAATCCCCCGGTCCTGTCATCAGTTACTTAACGGTCCATCATATTGTGATCATACTGTGTGCTTCCCGTGTGAGACCCGCACGATGAGCCCGACCAATTGCCGTCCATCATGTTCCCACCCGTGTGGTGGGTCATTTGAGAACTGTGGGTAAATGGCATCCACATGGTGTCAGCGCTGGCATTGATGGCAACGCCACCCAGTCCCAGAACCGCAATTGCGCCGGCACAGAAACTCCAAAACTTCTTCATGCGTATCGCTCCTTGCTAAGACTTGGTACGCCCTTAGTGTAGGAAATACCCCCACCGGTTGTCAAGTCAGGCTAACTAATTGCCGCTATAGTTGTGACCACTGGCAAAGGGCAGGCCTCCCAACCGCGGTAAGGTCAGGTTCAAATGGGACTGGTGCGTGCCGTCAATGGCTTGGCGGTTAACGTTAGAACTGCGGTAGAGCGGGAACAGTGACGCATCAGCCTTTGCGGTGACGGCCACGCCCAACAGACCGCAGACGACCACGGCAACGGTAAACCATCCAAAAACTTTTTTCATGAAAATGATCTCCTAATCGTTGATTTTCTCTCTAGTTCTCATGCAACCTATAGTCTAGACAGGCCGCCAGCCCCTGTCAAGGCCGGTGACGCTTCCAAATTGGCGCTTAATCGATTATTTCTTTGTGAAACCGTTATTCGCGGCATAAAAGCCATCATCAGGTTCATTCACAAATTCCCAACTCGCTTTCAAAGCATCGTATCCGCTTGAAATCAAACCACCACACCACGCAAAAAGCCGTCCGATACCCTTAGGGGTACCGAACGGCTCATTATTTCAATTTTTAACCGAAGAAGCCACCACGGATATTGTACCGCCGCCGCAAGATAACCATCCCAACGATGGCTAAGACGCCGACGATAATACTTGGCCATGGTCGCAAGATTGGGTTGACGACCGTTGGTAAGGCTTGAGCCAGGAAGAACAGAATCATCCAGACCGCAAAGCCCAGCAACGTGAACAGGAACCGAATCCAGCCGTTGAAGCGGTGCTTGATCTTCGGGTCAAACAACCGCGGCATGATTGGCAGCAGGAAGCCTGCGACCAACGCACTGACGATGATGGCCGTGATGCCGACCGCTTCGCCCGGCTTCATCATCTTCGGGGAGAACAGGTAGGTAATCCCGAACAGTAAGGTGAAGATCATGAAGAACGTTAGCGTGTTGTACCACATGTTCGGCCAGTAATCGGGGCCACCGATCAGATGACCTTCCGCCTCGCGTTTAGGCCCTTCGACCACGAACTTGACCCGCGTGGGCACGTCACCGTACAGATTCTTGGCGGTCGCACCGTGCTTTTGGCCCGCAACTAATTCGTCGACCATCTGTTGGACGGCCTCGGCCTTCTTGTCGGCGGACAGATTGGTGTCGGCTAACGCCCGGTTGAAACGGAACATGTAGTCGGCGTTACGCTTGGTCAAGCCTAAGTTGTCAAAGGCGGCTCGTTCGTTGGTCGCCACGTCGTTCCGGTTTTGATGGACGCCCGCATTACGCGGACGCGACTTGTTTTCACTCATATTGAAACCCCTTCTAAACGTTGAAGCGGAACTCGACGATGTCGCCGTCCGTCATCACGTAATCCTTGCCTTCGACCCGCAGCTTACCCGCTTCCTTGACGGCCGCTTCGGTCTTGTACTTGTCCAGGTCATCGAACGCCATGACTTTGGCGCGGATGAACCCGCGTTCGAAGTCGGAGTGGATGATGCCGGCCGCTTGCGGGGCTTTGGTGCCGGCCTTGTAGGTCCACGCTCGAGTTTCCTTGCCCCCCGCCGTGAAGAAGGTCTCTAGACCCAGCAAATGGTAGGACGCGCGAATCAACCGGTTCAAACCGGGTTCCTCGACGCCTTCCGCTTCCAGGAAGTCAGCCTTTTCGTCATCGTCTAATTCGGCGATTTCTTCTTCGGCTTCGGCGGCCACAGCAATGGCGCCGGCGCCTTCCTTGGCAGCGTAATCCTTGATAGTCTTGAAGTACTTGGAGTTTTCGGGATCGGCCATGTCGTCTTCAGCGATGTTGGCCACGTAAAGGACCGGCTTAGACGTCAGCAGGAATAGACCCTTAACGATCTTTTGTTCCTCTTCGTCAAAGTCCAGCGTCCGGACCGCACCGCCATTTTCCAAGACTGGCTTGATCTTCTCCAGCACGGCCAGTTCGGCCTTGGCTTCCTTGTCACTGCCCTTAGCGGCGCGTTCGACCTTAGCTAAGCGCTTGTTGACGGCGTCCAAGTCGGACAAGCCGAGTTCCAGGTTGATGGTCTCGATGTCGTCGATGGGGTCGATCTTGCCGGAGACGTGGGTGATGTTGTCGTCATCGAAGGCCCGTACCACGTGGACGATGGCGTCGACTTGGCGAATGTTTTCCAGGAATTGGTTCCCCAGGCCTTCACCCTTGCTGGCACCCTTGACGATCCCGGCGATGTCGGTGAATTCAAAGGTCGTGGGCACGACCTTCTTGGCCGGAATCAACTCCTGAATCCGGGCCAAGCGGGAATCTGGTACCTCGACCATGCCGACGTTGGGGTCGATCGTGGCGAACGGGTAGTTGGCCATTTCGGCACCAGCGTTGGTAATCGCGTTAAATAAAGTTGACTTCCCCACGTTTGGCAAGCCAACGATTCCTGCAGTTAATGACATAACACTTATTCACTCTTTTCTGAATTTTCGATATCGGCCTTCTTGACCAGTACCTTCTTTAATTTCTTTTCAAATTCACGCCGCGACAACATGACCACGTGGCCGCAGTTGGTACACTTGATTTTGATATCCGCACCCATCCGGGTAATCTCCCAGCGGTTGGCCCCGCATGGATGAGGCTTCTTCATTTCCACCAAATCGCCTAAGTCGTACATCGTATCCCTCCGTTAGTTCGATTGAATGTTCAGCAACGTCAAAATGCGGTTCAAATCATCGTTCGACAGGTACTCAATCTCGATGTGGCCCGTATGGGTCTGGTGATTGTTCTCGTTGATTGAGACTTGCGTACCAAAGTGTTCCTGAAGTTGATTCTCCGTGGAACGCAGGAACGGGGACTTCTTCTTGGCCGGTTTCTTGGCCATTTTTTTAGCGGCCCCGTTCAACTTATTGACTTCCGTCTCCAGCGCCCGCACGGTCATCCCCTGCTTAACGGCTTTTTGCGCCAGCACCACCAATTGACTCTTATCTTTCAATGAGAGTAAGGTCCGGGCCTGGCCCATCGACAGCTGGTTGTGTTGCAGCATGTCCTTGACCTTCTTGGGTAACCCCAGCAAACGCAGGTAGTTGGCGATGTACGGCCGACTCTTGCCCAGACGTTCGGACACTTGCGCCTGCGTCAACGTCAACTTGGTCATCAACGTATCGTAGGCCTCGGCCTCTTCCAAAGGTGTGAGGTCTTCGCGCTGGAGGTTCTCTAAGACGGCAATTTCCATCATCTGTTCCTCCGTGACGTCACGAATAATGCCCGGAATGGTGTCCTTGTTGGCCATCTTGGAGGCCCGGAAACGCCGCTCGCCCGCTAAAATCTCGTAGCGGTCAATCTGTTTATCGGGCTGACGCACGATGATCGGTTGAAACACGCCGGTCTTTTCGATGGACGCGGCCAAGTCGTGCAACCCCTGTTGGTCGAATTTCTGCCGGGGTTGGTACGGATTGGGGCGAATCGCCGCTAAATCGAGATCCACAACGGTCTCTTCTCCGGTATCGACGCCGTTTTCAGCAAACAGCGCGTCGATGCCGCGTCCTAAACTTTTCTCTTTCTTACTTGCCATGGGCAGCTAGCACTTCCTTTGCGAGTTCGGTGTATACCTGGGCCCCTTTAGATTTCGGGGCGTAGTCAATAATCGGCATCCCATGACTCGGAGCCTCGGCTAATTGGACATTCCGCGGAATAATCGTGGCGTAAACCTTATTTTTAAAGTATTTTTTGACTTCTTCGTTGACCTGCTTGCCCAAATTGGTCCGGGCATCGTACAGCGTCAACAGCACCCCTTCGATCCGTAGATCGCGGTTGAAGTGCTTCTGGACCAGTTTGACCGTGTTCAATAGTTGGGTCAACCCCTCCAGCGCATAGTACTCACTTTGCACCGGAATCAAAATGGAGTCGGCCGCGGTGAACGCGTTGATGGTCAGCAATCCCAGCGACGGCGGACAATCGATCAAAATATAATCGTAGTCGTCACGAACCTCGTCGAGCGCCGCCTTCAACCGGGTCTCTCTGGCCATCATGGGGGTCAGTTCGATTTCGGCCCCCGAAAGCTGAATGGTGGCCGGCACGAGGTCCAACCCGGCGTGCTCGGTTGACACGATCGCGTCACGTATCGGAATCTCATCGACCAGAACGTTATAAATTTCGCGTTGAATCGCCGACTTCTGCACGCCGACACCACTGGTCGCGTTCCCCTGTGCATCGGTATCGACCAACAAGACGCGTTTGCCGTCCGTGGCCAGTGCCGCTCCTAGGTTCACGCCGGTGGTCGTTTTACCGACGCCGCCCTTCTGGTTGGCTAATGCGATGATTTCACCCATACTTCGTTCCACCTCTAGCTTTCTTTTGGAATATCAATAATAATCCGGTAATGGTCCGCCGTCTCCTCTTCCTTGGTGGTCAGCGACATCCCCGCGTCGGTCACCATCTTCACCGATTGGCGAATGGTATTGACCGCCACGCGGGTGTCGCCGTTGACACCTTGTTTGGTGACTTTGCGGCGGTGCTTGGTCTTCTGTGGGGCCAAGGCCGCAATCAGGGCTTCGGTCTCCTTGACCGTGAGCTTACGGTCGATGATCTGGTGGAGCACCGTGGCCTGTTGGGCCGGATTAACCGCCAGTAACGCGCGGCCGTGGCGCTCCGAGATCTGCCGGTTCAACAACGCCTGACGGACCGGGTCACTGAGCTTGAGCAACCGCAACTTGTTAGCCACGAAGCCCTGACTCTTACCGATGCCCTGGGCCAGTTGAGCCTGGGTCATCGAATTGAGCGTCATCAGTTGCTGGTAGGCCGTGGCCTCTTCGATGGCGGTCAATTCTTCGCGTTGGAGGTTCTCAATCAACGCCATCGAGGCCGTCTCGTCATCATCGAGGTCTTCGACGATGGCCGGGACCTCGGTCCAGTCGAGCTTGGTGACCGCCCGAAACCGCCGTTCACCGGCAATGATCTCGTAGTGGTCGGGCTCGTACTGACGTAAAACGATGGGCTGCAATAACCCGTGCGCCGCAATCGTGTGGGCCAGTTCGTCGATGCCGGTCGGTTCGAAGCGTTGCCGGGGCTGGAAGCGGTTGGCGATGATCTTCGCCAACGGGATCAGCACCACGTTTTGCTTCACCGGCGGCGTCGCCTTGTCCCGGTTATTTCCAAATAATGAAAATGGCAACTTATCTTACCTCCATCTCATTAATCTTCTAACGGTTCCCGGTTGGGCGTGCCCGCCTTGCGCGGGTAACGCTTGGGCGTGGGCTTGACCTTGTCGATCACCACGATATGCCGCGGGTCGTTTGAGACCGGCAGGTTAAACGCATGGTCGGCAACGAGCTTCCCGCCGCAAGTGGCGATGGCCGTTTGACTCACCGCTAACTCGTCAGCTGTCTTCGCCGCCTTCAACGCCACGAACTGCCCGTGGACCTTGGCCAACGGTAAGCACAGTTCGCTCAGCACGGATAACCGCGCCACGGCTCGGGCCATGACCAGGTCATAGCTCTCCCGGTGCGGCGCGCGCTTGCCGCCGAATTCCTCGGCCCGCGCGTGGTAAAACTTGACTCCGGTAAGGCCCAACTTGGCCGCTAACTCGGTCAAGAAGGTAATCCGTTTGTTCAAAGAATCCACGATGGTCACCTGAAGTTGGGGAAAGACAATCTTCAACGGCAACGACGGGAACCCGGCGCCGGCCCCCACATCACATAACGTGAGCGGGTCGGTCTGCAGGGCTGGCAAATAAAATGCCGGCGTTAACGAGTCGTAGAAGTGCTTCAAATAAACTTCTGGGGCGGCCGTGATCGTCGTGAGGTTCACGTGCTCGTTGGTCGCCACTAAAAATTGATAGTACGTCGCAAACTGCTGCTCTTGTTTGGGGGTCAACGTGATCCCCTGAGCGGCCAGTGCGGCCCGAAATTCTTCTGGATTCATTTATAATCTCCCAGTCCACTTCTGTGAAACAATTGTTTCACGTTTGCTTATACTTTACCTTACTTATAGCGGAAACGCAACCGCGTCCCCGCACCACATCGTTTCCTATTATACCGAAAACTGGGGCCACATGAAACGCCCCGCGCGATAAAAAATCGGCGGACCCCCAGCAGGTCCCCCGATTCTAAGCTTTCTGAATTTAATGACCGCTACTCGCCTACACCACCGCGTAGATTGACCCCACTGACATCCCGAATCCGCGTCAAACGCGGCCGATGCTTGGTGAAGCCGGTGTTGCCCACCGGAATCGTGGCCAAGATGCCCGTGTCAAAGCGCAAGGGGTGACTGGTCACACTGGCGATGCCCCGTTCGATGGTGATGACGTTATAGCTGACCGCGTCGTGGACCACGTGCTTGTGGGGGTCTTGGCAGTCGATGTAGGTCGACGCCGCCCCCGCTACGGTCACCGGTACCGCGTTGTCCACCAGGTAGTTGGCTGAAAAGTGCAGGTGCCCGGCGAAGATCCCCCCCACGTTATGCCCGTGCAAGATCGCCAGCAATTCACGATTATTCTGCAACAAGGTGTAACGCATGTCCCGCAACGCTGGGGCGTCCAAGGGGTGGTGTAAAAAGAGAAACGCCCGGCGCCGGGGCACCAGGTGAAGGTTCTTATTCAACCAGTCGAGTTGCGCTCGGTCCAGCCAACCGGCCGTGCGGCGACTCTCCCATTTCGAGTCTAAAAAATAAAAGTCCAGGTTCTTCTGGTTCAGCTTGTACGCGTAGTAAGCGCGTCGTGTCTGGTCCAAATAACCGGCGTTGAACGCTTGCCGGTCGTCCAAGTCGCCTAAGATGACTTGAATCGCAGTCCCCAACCGCTGCTCTTGTTGTGCCAAGTAGGTCCGTAACCACCGATAATCGGCCGTGGCGCCCCGCTGAATCAAGTCCCCACTGATGACGACCAAATCGGGACACAGATGGTGCGCCACGATGTCGTCAAAAATCAGCTGTAACTTGGCAACGGCAACGGCGCCAACTTCCGGTAGTGGTGGTGTGAGTTGCGGATCGGACACGTGAATAATCGTATATTTGTTCATTTCCCACATTGCCCCTATCGCCTAGTGACCGGTTATTGCGCTCCCCGTACCGGTCGCTAGCGCCCAAGATTTACGGCGAAGGCTGAGTTCTGCATTCGGTGGCGCCCTGTGGTACCCCACCGAACGGACCCGCGAGACGATTCGCCGGCGAAACTACGTCTAGGATACCCGTTTCATGTAAATTATTGGTATGGTCTTGGTCAACATCGTGTAAAGTTTTCACGAAAGGCCCGGCTCGTCGCTCACCCCAATCCTCCCAACTCAAAAAGAGCCCAGAACAACTCCGGACTCCTCCAACGGAAAAGACTTATCGACGATGATGGGCTGGTTTCCTAAACCATAACATCGGTAACCAGGTCAAAATGAGTAAGATGAGTGTATCGGTATCCGTAACAGACATTCACCACATCTTCTTTCTTCCTCCTGATTTACCCTTATCATAGCAAGCCTTTGTCTAGTTTTTGTATCGATAAGTTTTCGTTTGTGTAAAGGTTGTCATTTTTTATCTGAATCCCGACGCTAAACGCCGTCACCTTCAAAATATCGGGTGACGGCGTTGCGTTACTTTTCAGTTAAATCAATAACCCTACATCTTAATCGCACTAACTTCGGCCATGAACCAGTCATTGAAGGCTTGGGCGTCGATGTCCACGGAGACCTTGGCGTTGGTCTTGCCGTTGTGGTAAGCCCCACGGATATCGCCGACGGTCTCCCCGATGGCGGGGCCGTCCGTGACCACGTCGATCCACATGTCACGGGTGGTGAAGGCTTCGGGGTGCAACAGGTAGAAGATGGTGTTGACGTCGTGCATCGCACTGCCCTGGTCGCTGTGGTCACCGTCATTGATGATGATGTCGTGCAGCATCTGCCCGGCTTCGTTCAACGACTGTAACTTTTCAATGTTTTCGTTGGTCAGTAACGCCTTCATGGTGACGTCTAAGCCGACCATCACGATCGGTACACCGGACTTGTAGACGATGGCGGCCGCGTCCGGGTCGGTGAAGACGTTGAACTCAGCGGCACTGGTCATGTTCCCCATGCCCAGAGCGCCCCCCATGGCCACGATGCGGTCGATGTGGCTCTTCACTTCGGGATACTCGGATAAGAGTAAGGCGATGTTGGTGTACGAGCCGGTCGGCACCAGCGTGATGGGGTCTGAACTAGCCATGATGGTGTCGTGTAAGGCTTCGACGGCCGTCTTATGTAGCGGCGTCGGCAGGTCTTGGGGGAAGTCGTACCCCGGCATCCCCGATTCGCCGTGAATCCGGGCGGCGTCTTCAAAATCCTTGAACAATGGTAACTGGGCACCAGCAGCCACTGGGATATCCTGGTTGAAGAACCGGACGATCTTCAAGGCGTTCTTGGTGGTCTTGTCGACAGTCACGTTGCCGGCCACCGTGGTGATCAACTGTAAGTCAATCTTGGGGTCGTTGATCGCCATGGTCAACGCCGCTGCGTCGTCAATTCCGGGGTCGGTATCCATTAAAATTTTAATTGCCATGTTTATTTCCTCCTCAAAAATTCTGTAAATCGTTTTGCGTAACCGCTTACGTTTTGCCGGCAAATCAAGTCCCGCTACAACAGGGCACTGAAGACCAAGTCGAGCAGGAACAAGACGCCGAGCAGGTACACCGGCCAGGTCAGGCGTTTGCCCTGACCCAACGCCAGCTTCATCACTGGGTAGGCCACGAAACCAAAAGCCAGACCGGTCGAGATACTGTTCGTGAATGGAATCAACACGATGATCAAAAACGCGGGAAACCATTCGGAGAAGTCCGCCATGTCGATATTCCCGATGGCGGCCATCATGATTGCTCCCGTGATGATGATGACGGGCGCAATCGCCGCGGACGGCACGTAGGCCAACAGCGGCACAAAAATCAATGATAAGGCGAAGAGGGCCGCGGCGACTAACGCCATCAAGCCGGTCCGGCCCCCACTCTCAATCCCCGAGGCGCTTTCGGCAGCCGCCACGGTGGGACTGGTGCCCATGAACCCGGACAGAAAGGTCGAGACCGAGCTGCCCTCGAAGGTCTTCTTGAACTTCTTTTGGTCGAGCAACAGGCCCTGCAGTAGGCCCATCGACTCGAAGACCAGAATCATGGTCATAGAAAAGGCCGCCAGAATGAACGGCGTGCTGGCCCAGTGCGACAGGTCGTTTTGAAAGACGATCTTGTGGTACTGGCCCAAGCGTGCGAGGTCCACACTGGGCGTGTCGCTGTCCTTCACGCCACAGAAGAACGCCAATAAACTAGTGGCGATGATGGCGATGAAGAAGTTGCCCTTTACTTTCCGCAGGTAAAGGATGAGGCTCAACACTAATCCGAACAACGCCAGCAAAGGCGTTGGGCTGAGGAGGTCCCCCAGCACGATCAGCGAAGACTTGCCGGCTACGATGAGTCCGGCCTTTTCCAGTCCGATCTCGACTAAAAAGAGCCCAATCCCCGCGGTGATCCCGCTCTTCAGCGATTCGGGAATCGCTTCGGAAAGCACCGTTGAAATCTTGGTAAAGGCGATGACCATGTAGGCAAAACTGGCCACGGCCGCGATTCCCAGCGCTTCTTGCCAACTCAACCCCATGTTGACCACGATGGTGTACGTGAAGAAGGCGTTGACCCCCATGCCGGGCGTCAAGATAATCGGCGCGTTGGACCAGAAGGCCATGATCAAACACCCCACGACGGACGAGAAAATCGTCGCAAAGACACTGAGGTCGGTCGGAATCCCCGCATCCTTTAGGATCAGCGGGTTGACAATAATAATGTAGGAGATGGCAAAGAAGCCCGTGACGCCCGCAATCAACTCATTGCGGACGACCTCCTTGTCGCGTAAGGCTTCACGCAACGTCATGTGATTGGCCCGGTCAATGGCCGTCTCGACGCGCGTGACCTGTGGTTGTTGCTTATCCATAATTTTCCCTAGCTTTCAATACGCCACGACATGACGTACAGACTTCACGGGCATTGCAACCGGATGGTCTCAAACACCCGGCTGGGTTTCACTTTCGTCGCTACGAAAGGTCGGCACCCGTACGGCCGATGACGCGCATCAGCCCGGCCCCGGTCTCCCCGGGGCTTCTGACACAGATAGCCCAGCAGGCCAGGCCTCTGGGCTATCATTAGTTTAAAGCAGAACTGGCAAAATTACCAAACAAAGATACCCACGATTCCGGCAGAAAGCAGCGAAACCAGGATCCCAGAAAGTAACATGTAGCCCACGTTCTTCGAAATCAATTCGTTATTTTCCCGGTCAACGATTCCCTTGAAACAACCGATGATCATCCCGGTCGTCGAGAAGTTCGCAAAGGACGTCAAGAAGACCGTCAAGATGGCCCGGTAGTGGTCAGAGAACGCATTCGTGTTGATGGTGGAAGCAATCTTCCCCATGACCACGAATTCGTTGGTGACTAACTTCGTCCCCATGTATTGAGCGAACTGGAAGGCATCGGAGACGTTCAGTCCCATCAACCAAGCAAACGGGAACATGATGATCCCTAAGATGTGTTCCAATGAGAGCCACGGGTAGATTAAGCCTAATAGCTTATCGATCAAGGCAGCTAAGGCCACGAAGGCGATAACGTTGGCAGCGATGATCAAGATCAGGCGGCCGGCCCCTAAGATGGAGTCACCCAAGAAGGAGAAGAAAGGTTCCTTTTTCCCGTTGTCATCAACGGCGCCTTCTTCGGCAGCGGCACTGTTCGAGCCGCCGATTTTGGCAATCGTATCTTCTTCCGGTGCGACATCCACTGGGTTCAGCATGTTCGTCACGATGATGGCGTTCAAGATGTTAATCGGAACGGCCGTCAAGACGAACTGCCCCGGAACCATTTGGGTATATGACCCCAGAATCGACGCCGTGATACAGGACATGGACATCATGGCCAGCGTCAGGTTCCGTTCCTTACGCATACTCTTCAA
This sequence comes from Levilactobacillus suantsaii, assembly GCF_014069315.1. Taxonomy (NCBI): domain Bacteria; kingdom Bacillati; phylum Bacillota; class Bacilli; order Lactobacillales; family Lactobacillaceae; genus Levilactobacillus; species Levilactobacillus suantsaii. The sequence goes on from NZ_CP059603.1 coordinate 257,579, forward strand.
TTGTAATTGAGAAACGGCTAAGGCTTCGGTGTTCCCTAAGAACATCATTTCAACGGAGAAGAAGGATTCGAACTTCGGTTGTCCGGTAATGTAGGACAAGCCCCGGCCAACCCACTTGATGATCCAAGGCAAGACCCCGATATAAGTCAGGATATCGAACATTGGAACAACCAATAAGATTGGCAGCAATGAACTGGTAATGAAGTTCATCGACTTCGCGGTCCCACCAAATTGTGGCGTGACCCAGTTAGGTAAGGCGAAGACGATCCCTTGATAGGCCACTTGGACCAACCAGTTGAAACCATCGGCCGCACCCTTAACAATGCTTTGGCCAATGCCAAAACTGGTGAAGAACCAAGCTAAGATCAGGTTCAAGACCAAAACGACACCGACAGATTTCCAGTGAATCTTCTTTTTCGCCTTGGAGAACAGGAAAGCAATGGCGAGGTAGACGATTACCCCGAGAATATTAATTGCGACTAACATTGGTCAAAATACCTCTTTCCGATATTGTTTAACGGGTGGTGGCGCCCCACCGACTCCGTTTCGACACGATGCTGCTGCAGAAACTATGTACGCATAATTTCTGTTCCGAACGATACCAAAACGACCTTAAAGTCTAGCGTAATGGGTAAATAAATAAGTGAAGTAACCTCTCGCTAGTCCTTGCACTTTAAGTATGTTCCGGTCTGGTGCTATTCCTCACCCCCCTTCAAGGAATCCTGTGCGTCAGATCTGCGTGATTTCATTCAACAGACTATGTCCTGCGTGCTCGGTGGCGACCCCGTAGTTCTCTAAGACGGTCGCCCCGATGTCCGCGAGGGTGCGGCGGATACCCAACGCAAAGCCCTTCGCCCGGGACGGTGAGTACGCCAATAATGGAAGATACTCACGCGTGGGCGTCAGACTAAAGGTCGGGTCCGCGGCGTGGGTGGCCGTCACGATCAGAAGGTCGTTAGCCCCCAAATCGTGCACCACCTGTTCTAAATAGTGGTCGGCGGCGATGAGCGCCGTGCCGAAGCCCATCAGGTCCTGATGTTCCCCGGCAAAGCGCATCTCCGGTAGGCACACGTAGGTCAAGCCCGAGACCGGTTCGTTCAACCGGTCGTATAAGATCTTGAAACTGGCTTGATTACTGCCAACTTGGTAGCGATTGGCCGGTGTCTGGGTGGCCAGATAGCTCAGAAAGGGCCCGGCCACCGTCACCGCATAACCCGCGGCAATCAGCGTGGTAAAGACGTTCTCGGTGCGAATCGCACCGGTGTAGTCCCACATCTCCCTAAGCCCGGTCGGCCGTAAGTTGTCCTGGGCGGTCATGTGCAGGCGCCCAAAGAATCCCAACGGTTGGTAGATGGGTTCGACCCCCAAGATGGGATGGTCAACCCGAATATTGCCTAGGCCTAAGCGCTGTAATGTTGGGAGCTGCAGCTTTCCCGGCCAAGTAGCCGCCACGTGCCCAATGGTATCGGCACCGACGGATTGAAAGTGGTTCGCGTCGGAAGATTCGCCTAATCCTAACCCGGCAAAATCAATGACAAAAATGCGGTGAAAGGCCACACTTACTCACTCCCTTCGTCCGGGATTTCCGTAAAATTTGACTGGGCGTCCCGGGCCTTAGTAATAATATACCGTTTCACTAAAGCACTGTAAATCCCCGATTGACTAAAAGCGTCAATTTTCGAATTTCCCGAACATTTCGGCGCTAAACTAGTTCGTGATTGTCGGATTGAAAATTCACTGGTGGCCATTTACCACCGGGTTAAAAGGATTTACGTGCCGGACTACTCCACTTTGCCACTAGGTCAGCTAAAATCGTGTTCCTGGATTAGCCCACTCACTGACCCACGCGTTTGTTTATGTAATGCCGTAAACCAATGGGTCTCCAAACCGAATCCAAGAGTCAAAAATAGACTTCAAGTTAGCTGAGAATCAACTTGAAGTCTACTCGGTTGTAGAAAGGCAGGCGTGATCCCGGAATTTCCGTCTTGTCATCTTCGTAATACTTAATCGCCTCATACATCAAATTTTCCAACTGAACTGTCGCAGCCGCCAAATCACTCACTTAATTTCTGGCTACCGTTTTCAGTGTTCCTTAATTCCTCCATCGGTCGTCCCCGTCAACGCTCAAACGATTCTTCTTGAAATCCTCGCGTGAAGCTGGTTAGTGCCGACATCCGAGCTCTAGGCTTGACATTGTTTATCCATCTCAGAACAGGTTGCTTAATGGTACATAAAGCTTATTCAATTGTGGTGAAGTGCCTAATGCTGGTGCGTGATTCTTCTAGAGTTCGTTAGAAGGTTTATCTGTGTTACCTGGTGCGAAACCGTGACGCTTGAATCTTAAACCGTGAATCTTGAACCGTGTTATCAAAAATCTGTGGTACTGATTGAAACTCTTAAATCAGACTTACGTCAAAACGGAAATCAGATTTACGAACCGTGAAACTTTTATCAACTAGATCAAGTGGTGCTTTGCTTGGCCACCCCTGGTCCTTTCTACGGTTATAATATATCATTAACTGTAAACGTTTGCAACCGAAAGGCCGCTAAAGTGACAAACTTTTTTATAACCCCAGCTAAAGGGCCCGGTGCGCCGGCCATGCCGCCTAAACGCTAGTTGTTCCCTCACGCAAATTCCGTCGTCAGAACCACTTTTGCTGCGTCAAACCGACCAATAAAAATACCGGCACCCGCAGGCACCGGTATCCGATCGCATAGCCCATAACCAACGGTCACAAAACGATAGTTCTTGTTTGGAGGAAAGGTTCTACGAAATGCGACATTGCTCTGATTATAAGTTATCCGTTAACAAAAGAAATCACTTTATGCGTTGTCATTGAACGCACACCCTTGTTATACAGCGAATATAATCGGAATGCACATGTTTAGCCCACTCTTAGCGACTTAATACTAAGTTGGTTGGGCGCCAGTCGTGCCCGGAGGATTGACACCCGCTGATTGGTTCACGTGCTGGTCTAGCTTGGTGACTCACGCAATGCTACTTTCCAGGAAGACCTCGGCGTCCTTCTTGGCGTCAGCTCATAGATCACCTCGTCGTCATCCGCTAACCCGGCTGGCCGGTTAAGGGGCGCATCGCGGTCGATGGCTTCGCAGGCCTTGACTCTCCCAATTAGATGACGCGAAAAAGGTCCGGCAACTGCCGGACCCGTGTTGCGCTTAGCATCGCGCCACTCCCCTGGTTCAAGCTTAGAGTAACATGAAGGTAACGCCGTTGATAGGGGTAACTTCATCGCCCAAATCACCAAAGATGACGTCCTTATCGAAGACCGACGCCTGCAGCGCCGTTAAGTTGGTCTTCTCGATGGTGAGATGATAACGCCCCCGCTTGTCTTGGCTCAAGCCGTAGTTGATGAATTCCTGCTCCGGGGCATAATCCGCGAAGTGGACGGCAAAGTGGCCTAATTGGTGGGAAACGACCAAGCGAATTCCGTTTTCATCTTTAAAAATATGCAAAATGTTCACTCCTATATATAATCAATTGACTACCGGACGGGGAATCCTAAGGACTCATCGCCGGACTTCCGAGCGTCATTCGTCCTGTGGCCAATCACGTGGAAGCAGAGCAGTAGTTGGGACTCACACCCCACTACTCGTGGTCAAACAAAAAGCCGCGCGCAACGGCGTTTGGCCGGTGGTTGACGCGCGGCACCCTTTTCAACCATGTAGCTCGATTGTACCATATTTACCCGCGAAATTAGCGACGGCTCCCAAAAAGACGCGCGAAAGCGGCAAAAAAATGCGTGCCCGCCTTGCATTCGCCCCCGCAAAAATGGTGTAATGTTATTAATAATTCCGACATTAATTAAGTCTAATTGGTGTCTAATGGAGGGTGAACAGATTGGCGAATACCAAGAATAGTCAGGCGGCTAAGATCCGCAAGCAGATCATCGCCTGGCTGCAAGACGATAAGTTGGTCGAGGTGGTCTCAGACAGTCGCTTCCCCGGCATCAAGGGGTTACGGGCGGTTCAGCTGCGGCAGATGCTCGGCAAGCTCGGCTACCCGCAGACCGCCGTGATGGGCGCGGTCTCGGCGGCCCCATCGATTGACCATCGGATTCAAAAGGCCACGCTCAAGCCGCGCGAAGTCTATTACTACTTCGTGGCTGACGCGCCGCAGAAGCAACCGGCGCAACCGACCACGACGACCGTCTCCTCGGCCGGGGGCCTCAGTACCCTACCGACTTTCACCGCCTTAAAAACCGCCAACGCCCAACTGGATCACGCCGTCGATGACCTGTTGACGGCCGCGCGGGCCCAGGCGCCGTTGAGTGACCTGGAGATCGACTTTCTCAGTGACCTGGCCAAACACACCGCCCGGCAAACTGAATTACTCCAACGCTTCACGGTCCAGGAACGTATCGACCAGTTACGCCATCATTAAAGACGCTGAATGGTTTATAAGGTAATTCCCTTAATAATAGCCCTTAATTGAAAAAAGTTTCGATTTTCCTTGACATTTTTCGGCATAACCCTTACCCTGTTATAAATTACTTTTATGGGGGACGATCATTCATGGCTTTACACGTAAATGACCGGGTCTACTGCAAAGAAACCGAACTGTTTTCGACCTCATTCTACGGCACGATTACCAAGCTGTACGAACATTCGGCGCTGGTTCAAGTTGAACCAGACCAGTTGAAGAAGAAGGAAACAGACAAGATCGATTCTTTCGGGGACCTCGTGGTGATTCGACAAACGGAACTTCAATTAGTCGACGAGAATGGGACTGCCCTCGCAGAACCAGCAGACGATAAAGTAGAAGCCGCCGAATAAGCGGTACAAAAAAGGTCGGGACGTTGGTCTCGGCCTTTTTGCGTGTCATCATTCCGCCCACTGGTGGGATCAGACTTTAACGTAGGTGGCTAACTTAGCCATCAACTGGGGCAGCTCATGGGTCAACACAAGACTAACGTGTTCATGTACCGCTTCCCCGCGGGGCGTGATTTGAAACACATGGTACCGGCGGTCGGTCGGGAGGGTCTCATCACGGATGTAGCCCCCCTTGAGTAGCCGACTGATCTGAATCGAGATCATGGATTGCCCGACGTGTAACCGCCGCGACAGTTCACTGGTACTGGTCTTCTCCCGAATCAGTTCGTGTAGAATCCGGTATTGTTCAAACGTGACCGCGTCCCCGCTACTCGGCCGTTTGATAAACGGCCGTAGGAGTGAATTCAATTGGTGAATTCGTTCGATGTCACCGGCCATTTCATCTACTTCTGTCATGGTGCTCTTCCTCCTCGTGCCGGTCGTAACCGAGTGACTGGCCCGGTTATCACCAGCGTCAACATAGTCATCGCGGACCAACCTAGCCGCCAAACTACTGACGAGTTAAGTTGATACTCTTCGTATTGTAACATAGAACAAACGAATATAGTGTAAACAGGTCACGCCCGTTGAAATATTTTTATTTAATTCGTTATAAGACTCTGTCCGCTTCCGCTCAATCCCCCGCTTCGTCCTGATTACCATGTTTTTTTGGATCCTTTTGTTGGTCCCATTGGTGCGGTTTCGGCGACTTCTTGGGGTCATGCTTAACCGGCTTTTTAGCCGCCGAGTCATCCGGCTTCGGTGGCTGAACCCGCATATCCTCGGGTATCCGCTGATTTCGTTCGATTGCCGTGACCAGGTCCGACCACTCCTTTGCGGTCAAGAGTTTCCGCAAGCGCGGAACGACGTGCTCGATGACTTGACCAATCTTTTCGAGTTGAAACGCCTGCAACGTCGTGTAATTCCGTTGACTAAGGCCCTCGTTCGGCCGATACAACTGAAAGTCATGCTTGGCCTGGTTCAGCTGCAGGGCGAAGATTTTATCGGCGGTCGTCTTCCGGTTCGTCATGCGACTGGCGGTATCCTCAATCAATAACTGCTCGCCGTTGGTCAACATGACCAACGCTTGGTCACGCTCACGCTTGCGCTTAAACGGGATCATCGTCTGGAAGTACTTGAGATTGATCCAGTCGTACTGCTCTTTTTGTTGCGTGCCCACAGCAATCAACCGAAAGTCCCCCACAACGTACGGAACGGGATTTTTCCCCTGGCAAACCTGTAAATAAGCTTGCATGTCCAACCGGCTCACCAGATTATCCCGCGACAACCGGTCGATCAGATTGTTGGGGGACGCCGTGACCAATAAGAACCCACTCAAATCATTCCAAACGATCGTCCGTCCCCGACGTGTCTTCCCGTCGGACGGCAGATTCTTCAATAAAATGGTATGTTCCCAATCCAAAGCAACGTCACTCGCATCAACTTGCTGAGTGATATCTTGCACGCGTAAATCTGATAATACCAACATCTCACGGTGCGTGACTTTATCACGCAAAGCCGGAGTCGTATTGTTCCACCGTGGTTCCATCAGAATGCCCCCTCATGATAAACACTTAATTGAAAGGCCTCATTGATTATTCAGGCCAGCGTTAATATGCCATAAACCACGAACATTAGCAAGTAATCGGCTCACCCCATAAACGAAAGTTAAACCAAACAGTTATAAATATTGACGGTGTTCAACCATGTTGTGGCCCATTCGTTTAAATATAAAAATATGAATTATAGACAAACTTATGGCCTTAATATTCGTTTTCTATCTAATTTCTTAGCACCATCACAGCAAATCACCACTTGGACTTGGTATACTCACCGTACAAATAAGGAGATGAGCAACGATGAGCCAAACCGTTGGTGAAATTTTAACGACCCTGCGACAGTGGATCTACCAGGATGACCTGGATACCTTCCGCGCCGAGTTAACCCTATTCGACCTTCCCGACTGGTACTACCTCAACCTGGAACACAGTCAGGCTCACCGCCTCAAACCGGAAACGGAACGCCTCTTGATGGGCTTTTACGGGTTGCCAGCTAGTGACTTCGAGCGCTTACGCACGGCGGACGACTTGTCTCTAGCGATGGAACAAGTCTTAACGGACAGTGTCCTGCGCCACGAAGCCGAGTTGCGCCTCGCGATGATCAAGTGGCCCGACAGTGCCCAAGTTGCCCGGCGCTTCCACGGCCATCCCGACAGCACGGACCCGGCAGCCAAGTACAGCTACGCCGACCTTCTGCGCTTCTTGCGCACCGCTTGTCTGGAACGGTCGGTGGTCGAGATGGCTCAACTTCTGGACTTACCACCGCTGATTTATTGGCAAAAAGAGACTGGCCAGTCGCCGTTTGCGCCTGCCCAGCTCGATTGGTTAGGGGCGATGCTTGGGACCGATGATCTCAAGACGTACACCCACGCCACTGATTTAGCCACGGCCGTGCGGAACCGCAACGCCGGTGGCTTCATGACCGCACCACTCATCTAAATCCCGTCCCCCTTTTCAGGCCCGACAACTGCCGGGCCTTTTTGCGTTCGTTCAACTACGCTTTTGACCGACGTTCGCGCCACCAGCCATAAGCCACGGTCAGCACGGAAATCAAGAGGATCAGCCCCCCAGCACTCAATAAGAGGAGTTTCCCCTGCTCGTTGGTCTGCGGTAACCAGCCACTGACCCAGGAATGACTTCCCGGAATCGTCGACTGCGTGGAAGTCGGCGCCCCACTCTGCGGGTGGTCACCACCACCGCCATTAGTCGGCGTGATGCCGGTGCCACCGTGCGTACCGCTCGACGAGGAGCTCCCCGCACCACTACTCCCGCCACCGTTCTGATTCACGCCGTTTCCGCCATTGATCGGCTTTTCGGATGAACTCGAGGTGCCGGAATTGCTACTACTGGTAGATGAAGAACTACTGCTCGTTGACCCTAAACTCGACGAATTCGACGGATTACTAGGCGCGCCACCGGTCCCCGTTGATGGCGTATTTGAATTCCGTTCTAGCGTGATGGCCGCCTTCGACACCTGCGTCCCGGTCGCCGTACTGCTGGTCCCCACTGCCAGCTTGGTCACGACCGGCGTCCGCGCCCGCCAGACCAGCGGGGCCCGGCCAGTCGCGGTAGCGCTTACGAAATGCCGCGGCCGTTGTGCCACCATGACAGCCGCACTAGTGGCGCTGACCACGCCCAGTGCATGGGGCGACGTTGGGACCGCAACCCCCAGGGCCGTGACCCCGACAATTCCCAATAAAAGACTAACGGTTATTCCAATCTGTTTGGTCATAATTGCCCACTTCCCTTTCGCAGATGCTGCCCATCTTCGTTTTTCCCTAGTGTAGCACCTCTCCCAAAAAATGGGGTAGGTTACCGGGTAAACTATTTTAGAAATGAAAGTCAACTTAAAAAAGTTACTTACCTTAGCAACGGCCCCCACGAGCACCATTTTTAAGCGTTTTCCTTGGGCTTCGTTCCAGAAAGGGACTACACTCAGCGCAATTCCAATAAATCGAGATGATTTCGATGATCACTGCCGCGATACCACACCGGTTCGACTCAATCCACGACGAATCGGCGCTTATTACCTGCTCAACGACTCAGGTCCTCTGGCATTATTGGGTAGACGCCCGGCGATTATCCCGCGCTTCTCCCCGCCGGGGCTAAAAGTCATAGCCTCCCCAAGCCGTTCAACCCCAGTCCGGTTCAACTGGGCGGACGGTTCGCTATGCTAGACCGACCAAGGAACGAGTTTGTTTGGTCAGTTTTCCCGTTTCTTGATCCGTCACTCGATTCCCCCAGAACAGCAAAATCCCTCGCCAAATAGTTGGCGAGGGATTTCTTTTGACTCGATTTAATTGGGATTAGCCCACGTAATCTTGATTCGCAGACGTGGTAGTCGCTATGGTATCAACCGGTGAAGCCCCATTTTCTTGGGTTCCCGTGTAGAAAGCCTTGGCGTTAGTTGAACCATAGATTCCATTAAGCGCGCTGTTGAAAGTGTATTTCATGTAGACTTTGTCGTTACCAACTGTATAACTTGGCGTGTAAAGCGTCGTCAGGTTATTGGCGGTCAGATAAGCTTGCACATCATTAGCTGTGTAAGTTGAATCCTTAGCGCCAGCAAACATGTTCGTTAATGCTGGGAAAGCAACCGTAGTCGCCGAGGCACTCTTAGTGTAAGCCTTCAACTGTTTTCCTTGTTGGGACAGGTCATTAGTGACCGCGTAAAAGTTGATTTTGGTGCTTTGGGCTACATTTTGGGTTACATACAAAGTAATGGTGTCCCCGGACTTAGCCGCTGTTAAAGCCGCATTATTCATGGAATCCGAACGCTTGTAAGCGTAGCCAGTGCCAGCTAGTGCAGCCGCACCCCAAGCATCCGTTGCTTGGTTAGCAGCATCCGTTCCAACCGCAGTACCAACTTTGGTTGCTACCTTACCACCATCATTTGCTTTTAAACCAGCTAACGTTGTCGACTTCACGATAGCGCCGGAAGTCGTCTGGAAGTTGACCTTCACGTCGGACTTAGCATCAAACGTATTTTGCGTGGTAGTCAAAGCGCCGCTGTAGATCCAACCATTGATGGATGGATGAGCCGCATCTTCCACGTAGTAGTACAGGGAACCTTCACGGGTCTTGGTTTCGGCCTTGGTGACGGTCAGGGTGTCCTTAGCGAACGGTAACGTGTTGGCGGCCTGCTTAGAAGCCTTATATTGGGTGTACTTCGGGGCACTCCACGTCACGTTGGTCTTGCCTGGCTTGGCAAAGTAAACGGTCGTGTTCGCTGGCAGATTAGCCGTTTGCGTGGTGGTTGCAGACTTAATGCCCCCAGCGAAGACAGTGTCCTTCTTCCCCCCGTAGATGTAGCCGCGGTGCTTCCCGTTCATAGCCACGACTTTGTAGTAAACGGACCCCTTGTTGGTGACCTGCATACTGTAAGCCCGGAAGTAATCGGCAGACTTCTTGGAGTTCGCCAACTTCTTGACCGTTTTCTTAGAAGCCACGATCTTAGCGCCCTTAACCGTTCCCGGTTTAGAGTAAATAGCGTTGGTTCCTGTAACTTGAACATTCCGCGTTTCCGGTGCCGTCTTTAAGGGCTTAGTGGACACAACTTTAGCCTTACTCTTGGCACTAGCCGTTGTTGAGACCGACGCCACGGCGCCTAAGCTCAATGCAGCTAACCCAAGGTACAAGGTTTTTGCTAAACGTGATTGCATAATGTAATCTTCTCCTCCGATGAATAAGTTTATGTAACGGGCTTAATTATATCATATTCACTAATGATAAAACCGATAAACTGTTAATAATTGTCATCCACTATACTCTACTCAAACTCCATAATTAATTTTTACAATAAAAAGGTACCCGACAAAAAGTCTAGGTACCTTTAAAACAACCACTAACTTAAAATTAATTAACGAGCGACAAAGGACTAAGCTTTATCAGCGGAAGTGCTTCCCCCGGCGTTATTGTTTCCGGAAGTGCTTCCCCCGGCATTATCGTTTCCGGAAGTACTTCCCCCGGCATTATCGTTTCCGGAAGCACTTCCCCCGGCATTACTGTTTCCGGAAGTGCTTCCCCCGGCATTACTGTTTCCGGAAGTGCTTCCCCCGGCAGTACTGTTTCCGTGAACGGCAGGATTATCACCAACAACATGACCTGTATCAGTTTCAGTCGAGTTAGCAGTACCATCACCAACTGGTGACGTTGCATCAGTGTATTCCTTGGCAATATATACCAATTGAGCTTGGTTGCCAACACCATAAGAACCACTTTGTACAGAAACTAGCGTGTACTTAGTGTAAGCATTCTTACCATTAACTTGGTAGGTTGGCGTGTAAAGGGTTACCAACTTGTTAGATTGAGCAAATGCATCCAAATCTGTAGAAGTGTAGTTAGCACCATCAACACCCTTAAATTCAGTAGTCAGCTTAGGCAGAACAATCGTATTTGCATTGGCCGGCGTACTGGTCTTGTCTTTAAATACAGTTAATTGACTAGCTTTTTCAATAACACTACCAGAAGACTTGTAGAAGTAAAGTGGCGTAGTTACCTGATTACCCGCTTTTACACTAAGCGAAATAGTGTCACCCGTCTTAGCAGCTAATAAAGCAGAAGCATTCGCATTAGAAAATTCGTAAATGTATCCACTACCCTTTAAGACACCCTTAGTCCAATCAGTAATATCATTTGCCTTACCGGCAGCGTCAGTTTTAATAACCTTGCCAGTGGCATTCGTACCAACTGAAGTTCCAACAGCTTTGGCCTTAGCAGTAGTACTACCATCGGCAAGCAAGTCCTTCAAGACACCTGTAGCAACGGTCTTACCATTATTAGTGAAGTTTACTTTAACATCAGTAGCTCGGTTGAAAGCAACATTAGCATCAGTCGTAACAACTTCACTGTAGATCCAACCGCTTACGGAAGGATGGTTAGTATCTTTGACATAGTAGTATAATGAGCCTTCACGAGTCTTCTTCGCAGCATCAGTGATGACCAGCTTGTCACCCGCAAATGGCATTGTGTTAGCCACTTGTTTTTCAGACTTATACTGAGTCAGGTATGGTGCATCCCAAGTAACGTTCTTCTTACCAGGGTTTGCAAAGTAAACCGTGGTTTCCTTAGGCATATCTGCCTTCGTCATCGTTTCAGCAGACTTAATCCCGCCAGCGAAAGCATCAGTTGTCTTACCACCGTAAATGTAGCCACGGTACTTACCGTTCATCGTTACTACTCGGTAGTAAACGGAGTTACGGTTAGTCGTCTTAACACCGTAAGCGCGGAGGTAGTCTCCCGATTTCTTGGAAGTAGCTAATTTCCCCATAGTTGCTTTGGAAGCAACAATTTTAGCACCTTTAACCGTTCCTGGCTTCGTGTAAAGCGCGTTCGTTCCAGTAGCTTCAACATTACGCTTAGTCGCATCCGTCTTCAAAGTGTGGTAGGCGTATGCCTTTGCATATGACTTTGCAGAAGCAGAAGTTGTGGATACCAATGAAACGGCACCTAAACTAACTGCGGCTAAACTTAAATACAACGTTTTCTTCAAACTAGATTGCATTTTATTCTCCCCTAAGTAATTGAATTTTGTTACGAAGTAAGTATACCAAGCTCCCCTACCTTTGGAAACTTTTTTCAACGGTCTGACGCAAATTCGATATAAATATTCGAATAAAAAAGCCTCCAATCGTAGATATATAAGTGCTTTCATTAAAAATGCTATACGACTCTAAAATCGACTGCCAAATTGGTAAAAAGGATGACACGGGTCACTCTTTATCTAAATGATTAACCACAGTAGGTAATTTTTGTGTTAATTATATTCGATTAAAATTAACTTCTCAATGAGGCATGCTTAATTCCATTTGAATTTAAAATCAGAATAAAGAAAAGGAACCCAATTCGAAAGTGAATTAGGTTCCAGTAACACTCCTCATCAACACCGGTTGACAAAAAACCAAAATTAGTTGATAAAAACTGAAAAAATAAAAGGTACCTGGACCTAATTAGATCCAGATACCTTTTAAACAGTCTATTTAACAGATGTTAATTCAAAATTTATTTACTAGAATCTGAATCAGCACCTGGCGTAACCGTCGTAGTAGTAGTTGGGTTATCACCTACAACTTGACCAGTATCAGTTTGAGTTGAGTTAGTAGTACCATCGCCAACTGGTGACGTTGCATTAGTGTATTCCTTAGCAGTGTATACAAGTTGAGCTTGACCACTAACGCTGTAAGTACCAGCTTGTGCAGAAACTAACGTGTATTCAGTGTAAGCATTGTTACCATCAGAAGTCTTATAGGTTGGCGTGTAAAGGTTCGTCAACTTATTAGTAGTAGCAAATGAATTCAAATCTGCAGAAGTGTAATCAGCACCACTAACACCCTTGAACCCAGTAGTTAACGTAGGAAGGACAATCGTTTCTGCATTAGCAGGCGTCTTCGTAGCATCCTGGAATACAGTTAACTGAGTAGCAGAAGAAGTAACATCTCCAGAAGACTTGTAGAAGTAAAGTGGCGTCGTTACTTGATTCCCTGCTTTAACATTGAGAGTGATTGTATCACCTGTCTTAGCAGCTAACAGTGCAGCCGCATTAGCATTAGAGAAGTCGTAAGTGTAGCCACTACCTTTCAAGGCCTTATTAGTCCAGTGGTGGTAGAACCAGAAGTCGTAACGACCTTGCTAGTTGCATCAGTACCGACAGAAGTCCCAACAGCATTAGCAGCACTGTCACCGCCATCAGCCTTTAAGTCCTGTAAGATGCCACTAGCAACTGTCTTACCATCGTTAACAAAGTTTACCTTAACATCAGTTGCTTGGTTAAAGGCAACACTAGCATCATCAGTAACGGCCTTATTGTAAATCCAGCCACTTACAGAAGGATGAGTTTGGTCTTCAACGTAGTAGTACAATGAGCCTTCACGAGTCTTAGTTTCAGCCTTCGTGATCTTCAAAGTATCGCCAGAGAATGGTTGGGTGCTAACAACGTTCTTGGAAGCGCCAGACTTGTATTGCGTATACTTAGGTGCAGTCCACGTAACATTAGTCTTACCAGGGTTAGCAAAGTAAACCGTCTTGCCAATGTTAGTGTCGGTCGTGTTAGCGGTCGTAGTTTCATCCTTCTTGATCCCACCACCAAAGGTATCAGCAACTTTACCACCGTAAACGTAACCACGGTACTTTTGGTCCATGGTAACAACACGGTAGTAAACGGAACCACGGTTAGTAGTCTTAGTCCCGTAAGCACGGAAGTAGTTAGCAGACTTCTTGGAAGTTGCTAATTCAGCCATCTTGGCCTTCGAAGCAACGACCTTGGCACCCTTAACAGTACCTGGCTTCGTGTAAAGGGCGTTAGTACCAGTAGCTTCAACGTTCCGGTCAGTAGCAGCTGCCTTTAACGTTGAGTAAGCACCAGCCTTAGCATAGGACTTAGCAGAAGCAGTGGTGGAGACGGTAGCAACGGCACCAAAGCTTAATGCAGCAAGACCCAAGTAAAGAGATTTCTTTAAACTTGATTGTATATTCTTTTTCCTCCAAACATATTGTATGTAATCTATCAAGCAGGAATAGTATATCACGATATTAGTGATTTTGTTAAGAATTTTATTAAGTCACTAATAATTCATGCTCCTATCCCCCAACTACAACTATAATTATAGCGATTACATTCTTTATAAACAAGCTAATCGCTCTTTTTGTCTTCTGAATGAAACATTATAACGATTTTTGTAACACATCTGTTATTTGTACCGTTTTCATTATTAGAAAAATTATGAGATTTAAATTCCGTTAATTTTAAAGCGGCGTTAAGGTAGGATAAGTTACTTGCTTTTCTTCGTTTAGGCGTTTAAACTGCAGGTATCAAATGAAAGGGGGTGATGCTTTTTGGCAACACAATGTTACCCTAAAGTGATCGCTTCCGCGGAGAACGGAAACGACTAATCTCTTTAAGGGAATGGACCGGCGAAATGTAATCGCCGGTCTTTTATTTCGGCATTTTCGTCGGTGACGCGACCGCTCGCCCATTTTTTCGTGCCTAGTCCATTTATATATTTTCGGTCTCTCTTTCTACTGATAATGCAGTGTTGCCCCATCTAGTTAAGGTAGTCCTAATTTAGTTTTCTAATTGATTATAACTTTCGGTCGAACCCCGTATAATTAAGTCGGAGGCGAGAGATATGCTCACGATTTACGTTGATCCCAAGCAACAAGATCAAGTCGTTCAGTTGTCTGACCAAGACCGTGGTTACCTCACTGTATCCCGTTCAGCGCACACGGCACGTTACACCTTCTCCTTTACCGGTCACGCCCACCCCAGCTTCTGGTGCGACGGGCGCTTGACCGATGGTTTGGAAGAGACCGTTCGCAGTATCGACGGCGAACAGCGCTACCGAATCGAATTTCGTTGATTGTTTGATATGTTGTCACCTGTCTCGCGGCACACATGCCGAGATATCAGCCCATCAGCGGTAGCGGGTCGATCGGCGTTTCCGAGAATTTTCTCGGGAACGCCTTTTTATGTGGGGGTTAGCCCCCCTTTTTTATTGCCAGTGGGTCACGGTATGCCGGTTTTAGATTGGTTAGTTTGACGGTCGTGGTGACTCAAGTTTTTCCTATTATAAGTTACGTCTAACCGGTTACTTAACTTAACGCTGTAACCACACAAAAAGCCTCGCCGGGTCACTGACCAAAGCGAGGCAATTGACGAGTCGAGTTACAGGACGGGGGCCTGGCGGTGGATGGCCAGCTTCAACTGGTCGGCCAACCGGCGCATCCCCGTGGTGATGACCTGCGGCTCCAGGCCACTAAAGCTTAGGCGCATGGCGTTGGTCACGTCACGGTTCGGGTAGAAGTTGGTCGCTGGCACGTAGGTCACGTGGGCCCGCGGGATCATCGTGTCCGTCAATAGAGTCGCGGCGTTCATCCCCTTAGGCAAGGTGACCCAATCGAAGAAACCGCCGGCGGGCTTGGTGAAGCTCACCTCGTCCGGGAAGTCTTGTTCCAGGCTGGTCACCATCGCATCGCGTTGGGCGCGGTAGTGGGTCTTCAACGTCTGGATATGGGCGTCGAGGTCGTTTGCTTGCATGTAGGCCGCAATCGCCGCGTGGGTGATGTTAGTAGTCTCCAGGTCACTGGCGAGGCGCACCTTCATGATGGCCGCGAGCAGGTCCCCATCGGCCACCAGCCAGCCGGTCCGCAAGCCGGGCATCAAAATCTTGGAGAAGCTCGATAAAAAGACTACCCGGCCCTGGGTGTCGAAGCTCTTGATGGCCGGTAATGGTGCTGCCTCGTACCCCAGGTCGCGGTACGGTGTATCTTCCAAGATGACGAAGTCGTAACGGTTGGCCAGGTCAACGAGTTGCTGGCGCTTGGTCACGCTCATGGTGATGCCGGTCGGGTTATGGTAGTCTGGCACCGTGTAAAGCAACTTGATTTTAGGATGGCGCTTTAACGTCTCCTCCAACGCGTTTAAGTCCAAGCCGTCTGGTTCCAGCGGCACCGCGTGGTAGGTCGGCTGGTACAGGTCGAACGCCGCCAGTGCCCCGATATAGGTCGGCACTTCCACGGCCACCTCGTCGCCCGGGTTCAACAAGGCCTTGGCCACCAGTTCGATGCCCTGCTGACCGCCGACCGTGAGGACCACGTTGTCGGCGGTGGTGGCCACCTGGCCCCACTTCTGGATCCGGGCCGTCAGTGCTTGGCGCAAGTCCAGGTTGCCCTGGGCGGTCTGGTACTGGAAGAGCCCCGCCCCCTGCTGGTCGATGGCGGTCAAAAAGGCCTGGCGCACGGCAGCCACCGGAAAGTAATCGAGGTTCGGACTGCCGGCGGCTAGTGAGATGGCTAACGGACTGTCATCGACTGGAAACAAGCCGGACAATGCAGACGTGACGTCGGGATTGGCACGGGTCGCTAATAGATTTTTCATGAGTATTTCCCCCTTTAACGCTACGGCCAGGTCAGCGACTGACCCAACCACTTAACTGGACTATCCCCTAAGACATCGATATGATAGAATATCGGTAAAGAAAAGTACAATTCATGCATTCAAAAGTAACGTGAAAGTTATTCATTTTAACTAAGGAGGGGGCCGACCATGTTACCGTTTGCCTACCGCGTCTTTCAAGCCATCATCCAGGAGCACACCTTTTACCGGGCGGCGCAGATCTTGAACGTCACGCCGTCCGCCATCAGTCACTCCGTCAACCAACTGGAAAAGGAGCTGGGCTTTAGCCTGTTCATCAGAAACCGCGCCGGCGTCGAGCTGACCCCGGATGGCCAAGCCGTCCAACCCCTGATTCAGGCCATCGTCAACGCCGAGGACCGCTTGGAACAGGCCGCCGCTAACATCAAGGGCCTAAACGCCGGGTCGGTGCGCATCGGTGCCTTCTCGTCGGTCTGCATCAACTGGCTGCCACCCATCATCCAAAACTTCAAGCAAGACTACCCGGCCATCGCCATCAACGTCGAACAGGCCGACTTCACCGAGATCGCCGCGGCCGTCAAGACGGGCCGCCTCGATTTGGGCTTTTCCGCTTTGCCGGTCAACGAGAAATTAACGGTCCTGCCACTGATCAAGGACGAAATCTATTGCATCACCCCGGCCGACTTCATTCCCGCTAACCGCACGACGGTCACCGCCAGCGACTTAGCCGACCAGAACTTCATCCTCCAACGCGGCGACTACGACAAGGACACCAAGGCCGCCTTGGACCACTACCAGATTCAACCCAACGCCCTGCGCTTCTCCATCGACGACCAATCGATCCTCGCCATGGTCGAAGCCGGCATGGGCATGGGCATCTTACCGGAACTGGCCTTGGAGCGCATCAGCGGCGATGTCAACGTCTACCGTTTCGACCAGCGCTTCTACCGGACCATCTGCCTGGTGGTCAACAGCGAGCAGGCCAAGGCGCCCTCGACCGCCAAGATGATCACCGCCATCACTAGCTACGTCACCCAGAAGTACCCGGGCAAAGTCCTGCAACACCCCGGGGCCCTATGACCCACGCCCAAAAGCCGCCGCTACCTCACTTACAGGTAGACGGCGGCTTTTAGCGTTGCGGTACACACAGAGGGGAGAGCTCAGTGCGGTAAGTTAGCTAGTATGTCGTGTTAAGCGGTCGCAGCCGGTAACGGCGTCTTGGTGGTCTCAATCACTTGGGCACTCACCGGCGTGGCGTAGAGGGCCACGTCTTCTTTGGCGAACAGCTTGGTGTCGGCCATCTTGGCCATGATGGCCAGGGCGTTTTCAGCGGTCAAGTCGGCACTGACGTACTTCAAGCGCAGGTTCTTGATGCGGTGGTCGGCGCCTTTGAAGGTTAATTCCAATGATTTCATGAGTCCAATCCCTTTCTATAAGTGGCGTTAAGCGACGTCGTTTTGGGTGGTCACGTTGGCATGGCGGAACGTTAAGCCGGTCAAATCGGCCAGGTAACTGCCAAACGCTTCGATCTGGTCGGACGTTGGTTCAGCCACGCCGTTGTTCAGCGCGATCCGCACGGGATGTACCAAGTCGTCCCCCATCAAGAAGGTGATTGAAGTCTTTGTCCATTTGCTCGTCATAGTGTCCTGCTCCTCTCGAAGTTAAGTTTTGGTAAGTGACTGGCCAGCCCTTACACCCTTACTAACGAAATTTGCGGCGAGTTTGTCACCCCCTAATTTACTTTCCCCAAAAATTCACCCGTTTGAGCCGGTTCGCCAGGTGCTTGCGCCAGCCATAGACGGTCTGGCGGCTGACCCGGCACTGGGCCGCAATCTCCGCGATCGACAACTGTTGCTTGAGCGTCCCCATCAGATACTGCCACTCCCCGATGGATCCCGTCTCGCGAATCAGCTTCAAAAGCCGCGCTTCCAAGAGCCGTTGGGCCACCAAGATGTGGGGGTCGACCTGATCGTCGGCCACGGCGGACAGTAACTGTTCGTGGTCGCCCTCCGCCTGATGGGTCAGCAAGCGCCGGTCGCGCCGCAAACGGTCCAGCAACTCCCAATACAACTTCTGTTGGGCGTAGGCTAAGAACTGGTGCGGCTTTTCTCGCGGATTCTCCGGGAAACGCGCATAAATCTGGGGGAACAACAACCGCCCCTCCTGTAAGTAATCCTGGTAATCGTTGTGACTCGGGGTTAAATATAGTTTTTTCAAAACACTATGGATCACTAGCTCATGGTCCCCAGAAAAAAGAAATTTGTAAGCCTCATCTAGATTATCGGAATACATGTGTATTACCCTCCAATATCGCTTTAGTTTGGTTCCCCATTTGAGGGAACTTCTGTAGGATAACGGCTTTAAAAGCCCCCGTCCAACCCCAATTTTCGCCCTTTTAGCCGCCTTTTCGTGGGGGCGCCTTATATGTATAATTTATAAAAACGATTACTTGCAGATAACCCTAGCGAAGGCGGACCTGCCCCGATTTTTCTGGATTACCCCGTTTTTCTGGTTGCTGACCATTTAATTTTTTTCAAAATCAGTGCTATAAATAATACGGAGTGTCGATAATGTTTTTCAATCTAAGGAGAGGGTTTTCAATGCATAAGTTAGCCTGGCTACCCTGGGTGACCGCTTCGGCAATCGCACTCGGATTGCTTGTCGGCGGGTCAACCACCGCAACCGCAAAGGTCAAGACGTACACCCAACACGGTAACGCCTTGGCCGCGTATAACGTCAAGCATTACAAGACGGTCAACAACAAGAATTTCTTTGTGAAGCGCTACCAATTCACCGGAACGGGCAGCTCGATGACCAGCACCAAGGGGAAGCAAGTCACGTTCAAGACCAACTTCTTATTGCCATCCCACTACGATAGCAAGACCTGGACCAACCCGCAAAGCATCGTGCTGAACAAGACCGGTAGCACCATGTACGTCCTCAGTACGGCGCACAATAACCGCGGCTTCATCGTCAAGTACAACGTCGCCGGGCTGAAGAAGTTGGGCGTCACCAGTGGCGCCAAGGACGCCCTCGCCCAAGCTGGCAAGGACAAGGAAGCTAACCAACTGACGGCAAAGGACAAGGCCATCTTGAAGAACGTCAAAGTCGGCCCCGTCTTCGCCACGGGCCACGGCCAATCGCTGGCCCGCAACCCCAAGACCGGTCAACTCTGGTTCGTCGGTGCCCGGGCCATCCACAGTAACGTCCAACAGGTCAGCACCAAGACCTTGAAGCCCATCAAGCGCATCAACTTCACCTTGAAGAGCACCGTGCCGATGGGCGAGAATCTGACCTTCGACAAGAAGGGCAACGCCTACTTCTATACTTATTCCAGCGGCGGCTGGGCCCCGAAAGGCACCGTCAAGATCTACAAGGGCAAGATCAAGGCCAAGTCCGTCAAGTTCCACTTGATCATGCAGGGCTTACGGCACAACCCCGGCACCAAGAGCCAGTCCTTGGCCTACAACGCCAAGCGTAACCGGCTGTACTTCATGAGTGACGGCAGCATCTCGTCCGTCCCCGTCAATAAGCTCGGCCACCTCAAGGCTAAAGACGTCGAGGCCACCAACTTGAGCGGCAAGCGCGAACTGGAAGGCTTGCAGTTCACCAATAAGGGCGTCGGTTACCTCTTGACTAACCGGCCCGCTCAGGTCATGAAGACCACCAAAGCGAACTTCTAACTTAAACGCACGTTTAAAGGCCGTTCCGCACTGCGGGACGGCCTTTTTGCATCGCAACGGGGATTTAGCTGGCCGGTAGCTTCTGGCCGGCTATGGGGCCTTAAACACACTAAAAAGCCGCCCTCACGTCTCACGACGCCAGAACGGCTCCTCAGTTAAACTAGACGCGACTACCCCTTGAGCGTCGCTCGCCGGTAAGGTCACCCGGCCATCATCCCGGTGATGACGGCCTCATTGCTCATCAGACGACAAAAGTTGACCGTGCAGAATTTCTCCGCTGCACCCGGTTCAGTTCCATTATACGAACGTACGTTCAAGATGGCAAGGCCGATTTTAGCGGTCGCACCGCTAACGGGCCCCGCTAATCGTGCCCCTGCTAGTCGTAACCCTTGGGTCAAAGGTCACCGACCAACAGGCGCGGCCATCCGTGGTGCTCCCATCGGGGCCACGGTACCCGTTACCAGGTCGTGGCCCCAAATCAAGGTGGGGGCTTATCGCCGCAGACGGGGCCACAGCCAATCCCGTGACCGTGACGGTAGCCAGCGGTATCCCTGCCGCTGACTGCCGGCCATCCGTGGGCGACCCACGGTAGTGAACTCGTGCCATCGAGATGACGGACCACAACGTGGGGTCAGTCGTGATAGGATGCGTCACGTCGCCTCGTGGTCACAGTATGTATCACCTCTTGCAACCCACTTTACCGCCTGGCGCCCCATTCGTCAATTCCCCCCGGTTGAGGGATGCCGAAATTCAAATCCGCGACCGCGAGGAAAGCCATGGGGACCGGGGGATTAGCGGGACTGGTAACTCCCCGGGGATAAATTTTATCTTTTTGTGTTGCCGCTGCTCGCTAAAGATCACGTGCCGGGCTGGACAGTGAGCCTAACCAAGGCGCCCCGCCACCGAATTTGCCCCAGCAATTAGTCCGCCTCACCAGAAATTGTCGGGAGGCAAAGTCGTTCAAGCCCTTAACGACTCACCTGAAATTTTCTCTCGTTTGGTCAGTGCCCTCAAGATCCCCTTTAGTTGGTTTCTCCCCCACACCATGGTAGACTATGCGCGTAGAGTTAAGTCTTAGTCAGCTTAACTTCTCAATTTTATGACCAGCACCGTTCGTTATTGAAGTTCGCTTCGCTAACGGACGGCGCTGTTTTTTCACGGTTATCTTAGGGTGACACTTTGCAACTAGTGTGCCAACCCGTGGACCTTAAAAAGCCGTTAGGACGTTTTCGTCCCAACGGCTTTTTGGTATTATTCGTAAGCTAAGGCTTCGATTGGATCGAGTTTAGCTGCCCGACTGGACGGCGCTAAGGCCGCTAGCAGGCTGATGATAATAGACACGGCCACCCCGAAGACCAGGTAGCCACCGGTGATGCCGATGATGTGGTACCCAATATAGGTCGTGGCCACGTGGTTGGCCGCTAACGCCACGATCTCGGTGAAGACCAGCGCCAAGAGACTGGAGAACAGTCCCAAGAAGAAGGCCTCCGACAAGAAGAGGTTCTTCACGTCGCGGCGGCGAACCCCTAAAGCCCGCAGAATCCCGATTTCCTTGGTCCGTTCGGAGACGCTGATGTACAGCACCACGATGATCATGATGGCCGAGACCAGAAGCGAGATACCGGCGATGGCCGCTAGGACGTAGAACGCCAACTGGATGTAGGTGTTCAACGTCGAGACGATGGCACCCGCCCCGGTCAACTGGTACTGCTTCTTGCCGTTAGCCGTCGTCAACGCGCGAATCTTATCCTGCACGCCGGTGACGTGGCTGAAGCTGTCGATATCGACCGTGGCGAAGTTCGCTCTAAACGTCAGGTTCTTACTGTGGTAAAGTTGCTTGATCGTCCCCAACGTGGTCTGGAACTGCCCGCTACTGCCATCGGTGATGCCGCTGACCGTCAGGCGCTTGGTCATGACTGTCGGAATATTGTGCTTATCCATCGCAGTCAACGACACCTTGACCTTCTTGCCAATCAGCTTGTAGGGGTGCTGTTTATTGAACTTCTGGGCGAAGCTCTTCGACAACAGGACTTCATTTTGCCCCGGCTTATGCCCCTTCTTCACGCTCTTGGCCAGCATCTGGTCAGTCACCGTTTGGACCAGTTGGGCCGTGGCTGTGTTCCCGCCCTGCTGGATCTGAGCGCCCTGAGTCGCGTAACCCAGTTGGACCTTCTTGACGTGGTCGATCTTTTTCAACCGCTGCACGTCTTTGGCCTTGATTTCCAACTTCTGCGGATTTTCACTGCTGGTCTTTTGGGCGACCTGGACCGCCGTTGGTTTAATCTGCGAGTAGATCTCGTGATTGATATAACCCTTGACGCCGCGGCCCAACCCCAGCATCAAGATGACGCTGAAGATACCGATCGACGCCCCGAAGATAATCAAGAGGTTGCGCCCCAGGTTATAGCGCATGTGCTGCAAGGCCATGCGCACCGTGGCGCCAAAGCTCAGGTGCTTGGCGGGCACCTCGGCGTGGTCGGTGACTTTAAACGGGTCCTTCAACTGCTCGTCGCGGTCGATGACCCCGTCCGCCATGTGCACGATCCGCGTCCCGTGGTCGGCGACGGCCTGCGAGTGGGTCACACAGATGACCAACTTACCGCTATCCGCAATCTGGTCCATCAAGGCCAGAATCTCTTGGGTGTTCTGCGCATCCAATGCTCCGGTGGGTTCGTCGGCAATGATGATGTCCGGGTCAGACGCGAGTGCCCGGGCGATAGCGACCCGTTGCTTTTGGCCCCCCGATAACTGGTTGGGGTGCTTGTGACGGTGTTCTTTCAACCCCACCTGGTCCAGTAACTCGGTGGCCCGGTCGCGCTGTTCCTTCTTGGACAGCTTGGTCATCTGTAAGGAGATCATCACGTTGTCCAGGATACTCAGGTGACTCACCAGGTTAAAGTTTTGGAAAATGAACCCGATGGTCTGGCGCCGGTAGCTGTCCAGTTGCTTGACGGACGCGTGGCGCAACGACTCGCCGTTCAACAACACATCGCCTTCGTACTGGGCGTCCAACCCACCGATGATGTTCATCAACGTGGTCTTCCCACCCCCGGACTCCCCCAAGATCGACACGAACTCGCCGCGGTCGAACTTGAGGCTGATGCCCTTGAGGACAGGGAACGGCGTCTTATTGACGTAGTACGCCTTATGAATATTTTTTAGCTCTAAAAAGCTCATTGGTAAACCCCTCTTGGTCAGTATTAGTTCAAACGATAACCGATTTCAGGGCAAAAGGCAATTAATTTAATTGCCGGCAAACGCCGTGCGCATAGCGTCGACGGCTGCTTGCGGGTGGTCGTGACGGGTCAGCATGGTGATGACCGCCGCACCGGCCGCGCCAGTTGCCGCAATCGCCGGCAGTGATGCCACGGTGACGCCGCCGATGGCGACAACGGGCACCCGCGAGAGTTCGACCAGGTGGGCCAGGCCCGAAGTACCGATGACCGGGTCGGCATCGGCCTTGGAAACGGTCGGGTTGATAGGCCCGCTGCCCAGATAAGCGATCCCGTCGATCTGGTTAGCCGCCTCGACCTCTTCGGCCGTCGAGCAGGACAGGCCCACGAAAATCTGCCGGTCCTTGACGGCTTCCAAGACTTCTTGAATCCGCTGGTCGCTTTGGCCCACGTGAATCCCGTCGGCGTTCAACGCCAAGGCTAAATCCACGTCATCGTCGACGATGAACGGCACGTTGGCCTCCCGGCACTGGTCGCGCAAATCGCCACCTAAGGTACAGCGTTCCACCGTGGACAAGGTACTGCCGTCCTTATCGCGGAACTGAAAAGCCGTGATCCCGGCATCCAGCATGGTTGCGAGCACCTGCCGCAAGTCGCGGCCCGGTATGTCTTGACTGCCGGCTACAAAGTACGCCCGGAGCAAGCCGGGCTCAAACGTTACTGACATTAGATCGTCCCTCCTTGATTATAAGCCCAATGGTTCAACGGTCCGTGACCGTGCCCGACCGCAATCGGGTGGGCAATGGCGGCGGTCACGTAGTCCTTGGCCAACCGGATGGCCGATTCGAAATCGGCACCCTTGGCCAGTTCGGCCGTGATACACGACGACAAGGTGTCGCCGGTACCATGGGTGCGCACGGTATCGACTCGCGGCGCACTCAGCCAAAACGACCGGCCGTCGGCGAGCAACACGAAGTCGCTGGCCTGGTCGGGCGTGGCTTCGTGGCCCCCTTTGATGACCACGTTCTTCGCGCCCAGGTTCTGCAGCTCCACCGCGGCGGCCTCCATCTCTTCTTTATCATCAAGTGGCAAGCCCGTCAAGCGTTTGGCTTCTGGCAGGTTGGGCGTCAAGACATCGGCTAACGGCACCAGATCGTCACGCACCGTGGCTACCGCGTCGTCGGCCAAAAGTGCCGCGCCGCCCTTGGCAATCATCACCGGGTCGACCGTGAGCGGTCCAAAGTCGTAGCGCTTGAGGTTCTCGACCACGCCGTGCACGTGGGCCGCATCGGCCAGCATCCCCGTCTTGCAGGCGCTGATTTTAAGGTCCGCGGCTAACGAGGCGAACTGTTCGTCGATCAATTTCTGCGGCAGTGCCATGAAGTCTTGCACGCCCAGCGTGTTTTGCGCGGTGACGGCCACGACCACCGCCGTGCCGAACACCTGCCGTTCCTGCATGGTCTTGAGGTCGGCCATCACGCCGGCCCCGCCACCACTATCGGTCCCCGCGATCGTCAAGGTCTGGGGAAATTCGTTTGCCATGATTACTCGTCCTTCTTTCCGCCTTAGTCGTACGCCGCCAGTTCTTCCAACTGGGCGACGGTGGTTTGTTGTAAGGCGTCCATTAATTTAATAATAAAGGTCCCGGACCCCATCTGCGGGTCACTTTGGGCCACGCGTTGACCGATGCCCGCAAAGACCAGGCACGCCGTCTGGGCCGCTTCGAAGTAGTCGGGGTCCACGGCGCAAAAGGCCGCCACGATACTCGACAGCATGTCGCCGGAGCCCACGTGGGTCTGGAACAACGGCGTGCCGTTCAAGACCTGCACGGTCCGCTTGCCGTCAGTGATGACGTCGGTCGGCCCGGACAAGATGACGGTACAGCGCCGCTTGATGGCACAGGACTGCGCGATGCTGACCAGATTGCCACTGCCGCTACCGGCGTCGATGCCCTTGGCCTGCCAGTCGACCCCGGCTAAGGCCGCAATCTCACCGGCATTGCCCCGGATGACGTCTGGTTGAAAGGCCGTCAATAGGTCTTCGGCCACCTTGGCCCGATAAGCCACGGCCCCCACCGCGACCGGGTCGATGACCAATGGTTTGTGGTACTTATTGGCCAGTTGGCCGGTGACCTTGATGTGCTTGATCTGTGGTTCGGTGAAGGCCCCCAGGTTCAAGCAGACCGCTTGAGCCAGTTGGACCATCTCGTCAGCCTCGGCCACCTCTTCGGACATGATCGGTGACGCACCGATAGCGTTGATGCCGTTGGCGACGTCTTGGACCGTCACGAAGTTCGAGATGTTGAACACGATGGGATTTTGTTGCCGTAAATCGTTTAATAAGCTCAGTTTCATGAGTAAAGGACCCCCAAAATAGTAGTGCTAACGTGCCCCGCCATGACCACGCTTCGCGTCAGTCCCAATCAAACGCAAAAGCCCCCCCTTCACAGCAAGTGAACGGGTGGCTTCGCCATCAAACACGTTCCCTCCGCAAGCATGGTCTCGACAGGTTCAAAGGAATCGCGGGCATTCCCGCATCTCAGCCCCAAGGGGCACTCCTAGTGTTAGTTATCTTTAAGCATAACAGGTTGACGTGAGACGTCAACGGTTCTTAGATTATTGCATGATCCGTTTAGCGGCTGCACCAGTCCAGCGCCAGATCTGATCCATGGCTTTTTCGGACAACAGGCGCCGCGCCCATAAGATCTGACTGCCGGCCCCGGCGTGATAACGGGTCTTCGGCCGCCGGGCCAACGCCGCGCGGTCGACTAGCCGAGCAATCACCTGGGGTTCACTGGCGAAGCGTTTAGCGGCTCTCAAGATGGCTTCCCCGGTGCTGGCCGATTGGGCGTAAGGCCCAGTGCCCGACAGCTCGTGCAAGTGACCCGCGGCGATGTCGGCCCAAGCGGACTGGATACTGCCAGGTTCGACGACCACCACCTGGATGCCGTGGGG
Source organism: Levilactobacillus suantsaii (assembly GCF_014069315.1). Taxonomy (NCBI): domain Bacteria; kingdom Bacillati; phylum Bacillota; class Bacilli; order Lactobacillales; family Lactobacillaceae; genus Levilactobacillus; species Levilactobacillus suantsaii. The sequence goes on from NZ_CP059603.1 coordinate 283,646, forward strand.
GCTCAGTTCGAAACGTAAGGTGTCCGAGAGACCCTCCAAGGCAAACTTCGAGGCCACGTACCAACTGGCCAGGGGTTGGGCGACCTTGCCGTCCACGGACGTGATGTTGATGATCCGGCCGCTGTGCTGTTGACGCATCATCGGCAGGACCGAGCGAATCAGCCGCGCCGCCCCGAATAAATTGACGTCAAACTGCCCTTTAGCTTGTTCTAGTGGGACGTCTTCTAACGCGCCCAGTAAGCCAAACCCGGCGTTATTGACCAGGATATCGATGCGCCCGGTCTCCCCGACGATGCGGTTGACCGTCTGGTCCACGCTGTCGGTATCGGTGACGTCGAGTGACAACGTGGTGATGCCCAAGTCGTCAAGGTCGTTCATCCGGTCTACCCGCCGCGCGCCAGCGTAAACGGTGACCCCGTTGCGGTGTAAGCCCCGCGCGATGGCGTTGCCAATCCCCGAGGACGCCCCGGTGACCAGCGCTACTTTTCGATGATGCATAAGCCAAGCCCCCTTTTTGAGATACTTCAATTGTACCGAAAAGCGCGGCGCTTCGCCATGAAAGCGGCCGCATTTGGGCGAACTTTTTGCGCGGGACCAAGCGGGAAACCCCACCGCGGGGCAAACTTTGGTATAATGGTCCAGATTGAATGGTTCTTAGACACAACTATATAGGAGAAAACATGAAAAATTATCAACCGCACCAAAATCGCCGGCGCAACGACCGGCACCGGGCCGACCACCGCAACACGCCCCAGGTCGAGGTCACAGAAGGCCAACGCTTTCCGTTGACCATCAAGCGCATGGGCATCAACGGCGAAGGCATCGGCTACTACAAGCGCATGGCGGTCTTCGTGCCCGGCGCCTTGACTGGTGAAGAGGCCGTGGTCGAGGTCACCAGCGTGGCCCACCGCTACCTGCGCGCCAAGGTCCACCGCATCCGTAAGGCCAGTCCGCACCGGGTCACCCCGCGCGATAGCTACGCCGACACGGTCGGGGGCTTCGAGCTGGAACACTTAGCTTACCCGCAACAACTCCAATTCAAACGCGACATCGTCATCCAGTCGCTAGAACGCTACCAGCCCCGCGGCTTCAAGGACTACGACGTCCGGCCGACACTCGGGATGGATCACCCCTACGAGTACCGCAACAAGGCTCAATTCCAAGTCCGGCAAACGGCTGACGGCACGGTCCAGGCCGGTCTCTACGCCGAACGTAGTCACGACTTAGTGGACCTGCCGACCTGTTCGGTCCAGATGCCCGTCACCATGACCGTGATGCGCGCCGTGGTCCAGATGCTCCAGGACCTCGAAGTCCCAATCTACGACGAGGACCACAACTCCGGGATCGTCAAAACGCTGGTGGTCCGCGCAGCCGCCAACACCGACGACGTGCAACTGACGGTCATCACCAACTCACAAAAGTTGCCACACAAGCACCAACTGTTGTTGCGGATCGCCGACGAGTTGCCACAAGTCACCTCGGTGATGCAAAACATCAACCCGGGCAAGACCTCGCTCATCTGGGGTGACGAGACCCGCCACTTAGCCGGCGAGACTACCATCACCGAAAAACTCGGCGGCCTAGCTTTCAAGCTCTCCGCGCGAGCCTTTCTCCAGTTGAACCCGGCCCAGACCGAAGTCCTCTACGACCAAGCGAAAAATGCCCTGGACTTACAGCCGGGCCAAACGCTGGTCGATGCCTACTCCGGGGTCGGGACTATCGGGTTGACACTGGCCGACACCGCCGCTGAAGTCCGCGGGATGGACGTCATCCCCGAAGCCGTCGCCGATGCCGAAGCAAACGCGCAGGCCAACGGCATCACCAACGCCCACTACAGTGTGGGCACCGCCGAAGACCTGTTGCCCCAATGGGCCGTCGCCGGCTTTCGCCCGGACGCTATCGTGGTCGACCCGCCGCGCACCGGTTTAGCTGACACCCTGATGGACACCATCTTGGCCGTTCACCCAAAAAAGCTGGTCTACATCTCCTGTAACCCATCAACGTTGGCTAAAGATTTGGTCACCTTGACCGAAGATTACCGGGTCGATTACATCCAGTCCGTCGACATGATGCCCCAGACGGCCCGCTGCGAGGCGGTCGTCAAGCTTTCTCGGCGATAGAATAGAATAATAGGCAACGATTTAATTTCGTGTTAGACTTTTAATAACGAATTTTGTTAGAAAGTTGGCTAATCACATGCAAGATCCTTTTAAGGGCTTTAACGATGATGATGGGAACAATAACGGTAACGGCCCTCAAGGACTGCCCTTGCCGCCGAACTACGCGACCGTAGTCAACCCCAAAACGGGGAACATGCGGATTGCGAAGGTTGGTTTCTCGTGGACCATGTTTCTGTTCCACCCGTTTCCCTCCATCTTTCGGGCCGATTGGTACAACTTGTTGTGTATCATCGGTGTCGAACTCGGCTTACAGATGCTGTTCTTCCTGTTAGTTCCGCTCAATGACCGGGCGGCCGCCAGCAGTGTCGTTGAACTCGGCATCGCCGTGTTGTGGGGCGCCATCTACAACCTGATGTACTACCGGCATCTCTTCACGCGGGGCTTCGTGCCCGCCGATGAGCGCTCGCGCGATCTCTTGACCCGCGCGCACTACTGGAAACCGCAAGACTAATTGAACCCGTTTCTGGGGCCCAGGCGACTGACCATTGTCAGTGGCGGGGCCCTTTTTGTACGCCTGGATTGCGACCGGTGTCCATTTAGAGTTGCGAAATGTGGCCCCACTTGGTATCCTATTGAGAACTTGTTGCCCTGACCCACTCAACGAACTCGACCGGTGGAACCCTTACTTTTCCACCGGCATCCCCACTTTCTAAGGAGGATTCACCTATGTTGACCCACCGAACTTTAAGCGTCGTGACCCGCCTGTGCAAGGGGGTCATCATCGCGTTAGGCTTCATCTTGCCCGGCGTTTCGGGCGGCGTACTCGCCGCCATTTTAGGCCTGTACGAACGCCTACTGGGCTTTATGGCCCACCCCAAGCAACGCTGGCGTCGTGATCTGCCCTTCTTCTTGCCGGTCGGTATCGGCGGCTTGTTGGGCGTGGCGCTTCTGGCCGCGCCTCTCGCCTACCTCTTGGCCCACGCGCAAGTCATCGTGTTGTGGGGCTTTGCCGGGGCCATCGTCGGCACGTTGCCCGACTTACTACGGACGGCAACCAAAGTGGCACCTCGTGACACCATCGACTGGATCTGGTTCGTGGGCACCTTGCTGGTGGGCGGCATCGGCCTCTACCACCTGAGCTTTTTGGGGACCCTACCGGCCAACTTCGGCGGCTTCATGGTCGCCGGCGGTTTGATTGCGCTAGGCATTCTGATTCCCGGCTTGAGCCCGTCGAATTTATTACTGATTCTTGGATTGTTCACGCCGATGCTCCAGGGGTTCAAGCGCTTTGATTTGCTGGGCGTCTTCTTGCCCATGGCTATCGGCGGGCTGGTGACGCTAGTGGCGTTAGCCCGCGGCATCGAGGCGTTGATCACCCACTACCATTCGCGGGTCTACCACTTCATCATCGGTCTGGTGGTCGCCAGCACCGCGCTGATCCTGATTCCCAACCCCGCGGCGGCCGAGGGCATCTCCTACACTGGAGTGACCCTGGGGACAGTCGTTGCCAGTTTAGGGGCCGCGGTAGTCGGGGCGGCGTTAGGCTGGTGGATGAGTCGCCTGGAAGAGAGATACAAATAACTTTGATGGCCAAAAATTTGGCCATCAAAAGCCGCCCGAACCGGTCATGACTGGTTCGGGCGGCTTTTAGGTTAACCTTCTTAGGCTTCATCATCCGCTGGTGGCGTGGTGTCTGCCGTCGTGGACTCATCGGCGTTGGTCAGTTCGTCCATACTCTGTTGCAGGTCCTCATTTTGTGTCAACGTCGACCAGGCGTTTAGCGTCCGCTGCCAGGTCTCGTACTCCGCCTTAGAGATCATCACCACGTTGCGGTGATGCTCGCGGGTGACGATGACCGCCCCGTCGTGTTGGTTGACCCAATCGGCGTAGTGGGCAAAGTGTTTCTTCAATTTCTTCGTGGTTGTGGCTTTAACTTTCGTCATTTCGACTCCCCCTTAGTTAGAATGACTTATGCGGTGGTGTTCGGCTTGAAGGCCCGCGTGGCCGCGACAGCCTGTTGCCAGCCCTGGTAGAGCTTGGTGCGCTTGTCGGCCGCCATATCGGGCACGAACAGGCGCCCGTCGGCATGGATCTGCTCAATCTCATCGAGACTGTCCCAGTAGCCCACGGCCAGCCCGGCCGCAATCGCCGCCCCCATCGCGGTGGTCTCCTCATCGGCTGCGCGCTGGACCGGCGTGTTCAAGATGTCGGCCTGAAATTGCATCAAGTAGCGATTCCGCGAGGCGCCCCCATCGACCATCAGCTCCGAAATCGTGATGCCGGTGTCTTGCGTCATGGTGGTCAAGACGTCGCGCGTCTGGTAGGCGATTGACTGTAAGGTCGCCTTGACGAAGTCGTTACGGTTACTGCCCCGCGTCAGACCGAAGACCGCGCCGCGCGCATCCGGATCCCAGTACGGCGCCCCTAGCCCGTTAAAGGCGGGCACCACGTAGACTTCATCTTCGTCGGTCGAGGCCATCGCCGCTTGACGCGACGCCGGCACGTTGTCGATAATTTTTAAGCTTTCGTGTAACCAAGCCAGCGCGGTGCCAGCCACCAGGATCGACCCTTCAAGGGCGTAGGTCACCTGGCCGTCGAGTTCATACGCGATGGTGGTCAGCAAGTTATGTTTGGACCGTTGCGGGTGATGACCGGTGTTCATCATCGCAAAGGCCCCGTCCCCATAAGTATTTTTGACCATGCCGGGTTTCAAGGCCAACTGCCCCAACAGGGCGGCGGATTGGTCCCCCATAAGCCCCGCAATCGGCACCTCGATGCCGTAGAACTGGAAGTTTTGGGTCACGCCGTAGACCTCGGAACTGGACTTGACCGTCGGCAACATGGCCGCCGGGATATTCAACCAGTCCAAAATGTCGGTGTCCCACTTGAGGTCGTGAATATTAAAGAGCATGGTCCGACTGGCATTACTGTAGTCGGTCACGTGAATCTTCCCGCCGGAGAGTTTCCAGGCCAGCCAACTGTCGACAGTCCCAAAGGCCAATTCGCCCTTTTCGGCCCGTGCTTGTGCACCATCGACGTGGTCTAAGATCCAGCGGACCTTGGTGGCGCTAAAGTAAGCGTCGACCACCAAGCCGGTCTTGTCCTGGATGGCCGCCCCGTGTTGCGCGGCCAAGTCCTTGGCTAGAGCGGCGGTCTGTTGACTTTGCCAGCCCACGGCCCGGTAAATCGGTTCGCCGGTAGTCCGGTCCCAGACGATGGTGGTTTCCCGTTGGCTACTGATGCCGATGGCCTTGATATTTTCCGGGTGAATCGATGCGTCGATCAAGGCGCTGGCAATCACCGAAAGGACACTGTTCCAGATTTCGTTGGCGTCGGATTCGACCCAGTCCGGTCGCGGGTAATATTGGGGGACTTCTTTGTACCCCTCGATTACCTTGCGCCCGTTATGGTCAAAAATCAACGCGCGCGTGCTACTGGTCCCTTGGTCAATCGCCAAGACGTAATTTTCCGGCTCTTTGAGTGCCATATCCTAAAAACTCCCTCCCGGTCTCCGTGCGAAAAGTAGCGGAAACGGTTTCAATTTTCGTTGCACCTATCATATCACGAACTTCCCGTGAGTCGATAGGATTTGTTCAAATCAGTGGGCGCAACACCGGTGAGCCAACATTCTGCTAGTTAGATTTTTAGCTGGTGACCGGCCAGAAACGACTGGTCGAAATCCGCGGCCGTTTTCACCTGCTTGCCGAACTCGTCGATCAACGCGTGAAACTCCTGGTAGTCGCGTAATTCCCCGCTAAATTGGGCCAGGACCTGACGTTGAAACGCCGGGTAGGTCTTGGGCATGGTCGCCCCTAACCAGGCGAACAACCGCCGCGCGTAGGTGTCGACCATGAAGGTGCCGTGGTCTAGCGTGTACATCAAGATGTAGTCGGCCGTCTCGTTGCCGATGCCGGTGATGGCCAGTAGCTCGGTCCGTAAACTGGCGGCGTCGCGGCGTTTCAGGGCCGCTAAATCGTCGTTGGCTTGTCCCAACCAGGCCGCTAACGCCAGAATCGCCGGGCCCTTGCGGCGGTAAAAGCCACTACTGCGAATCAGCGGCGTGATGGTCGCAGGCGTCAGTTCCCGCAACTTAGCCGGGGCAAAACCCGTCACGCGCTTGAGGTTGACTAGCGCCGGTTCCACGTTGCGCCAATTGGTGTTTTGGACCAAAATGGCGCCCAACATGATTTCGATTGGCGTCTCGGCCCAGGGCGTCCCCGGGCGCAACCAGGGTTGAGGCCCCATCGTTTGCGCCATAGCATGGTACAACTCGGTAATCGTCACAATTTCCTCCTTGAAAAGACGCAAAAGAGCTTGGGTCGCCCCAAACTCTTTTGCGTAACCGCTAACAATTACGGTCTTAAGTCTTGATTAACGCTTGATTACTAAGCGAATGTCGGCATCCACGTCATCGGGGTGGAGCTCTTCTTTATAATCAAAGTTCGCACTCTTAAAGTATTTCTTGATCTCGTCGTTGAGTTCTTCAACGGGGCGCACGTCCTTATCCAGGCGTTTCAATAATAGCGTGTATTCCTTTGAATCTTCATCGACATCTTCGAAGTGGTATTCCATCGCTTCAGAGTTCAAAATTTCTTGAATCATTTGCCGTTCAGTCATCATGTCTACCTCGCTTATCATAATTTCGTGATGCTTACACACTCTACTATAAGGTTGATTGGCCGATTTGTTAATCACTTTTTGGGCGTAATCAGATTACCGGGTAAAATGCCGGCAGAACCCTTTTTTTCTCCCCTGATTTCAGTTAGACTAAAAACTGACTAAATTATACAGGAGGCCCTTTTTGTGGCAAAAATGAAGGATTTTGGACAACGCATGCGATTCTTGGGTTTCTCGATCGTCTTGAACTCCGGTGCCAACGCGTTGACCATCTCCACCAACCTCGGCAGTGCCGTGTGGACCGGGTCCTCGGTCAATTTGGCCAACTGGATTCACGTGCCCCTAGGGACCACACTGTTCGGGTACGGCATCGTGATCACGGTGCTCAACCAATTTTTTCTCGGACACTTCGACCGGCGACGTTTCGTGTCGAACCTACTATATATCGTGCCCTTTAGTTACCTGGTTGAATGGATTGGTTATTTCTGGAACTGGCTGGGCGTGCCCCAGTTGGGACTGCCAGCTCGTATCGGTATCGACATCATCGGCTTGACCGGTGTGGCCTTTGCGGTGTCCATCTACCAGCGGTGCAACATCATCATGCCCCCCAACGATGATTTGTGTTACATCATCCGCTTTCGCTTCTTGCACGGCTCGGCGGTCGTCGCCCAGTGGGCCAGCTACCTGCCGCCAGTGCTCATCATCATTCTGTCGTTTTGGGCGACGGGTCAGCTCCACGCCATCGGCTTTGGGACCATCTGGGCGCTAGCCACCCAGGGCATCGTGATGGCTTGGGCGGACACCCACGTTTTCGCACGCTTGAAGCAACACATCGACGTTTAATCGTTAACCTTAAAATCATTGCGTCCAGCCACTGGCTGGGCGCTTTTTGGTGGTCGCAAAAGGCGGCGGGACCGGGGTCACCCCCACGTTCCCGCCGCCTACGCTGTCGTTCTAGGCTTTCGGCCTTGGCGGCAGTTTCCCGGTCAAGATAAATTGTTTGATTTCCTTTAACGTTCGTTTAGATTCCGGCAACTTCAACCACAGCACGTAATCGTGGAGCATCGCACGCAACTCGCGGACCGCTAAGTCGGTGCCCGCAGCGTCGCGCAACTTCTGAACCAGCCGGCGGTCATCGGCCACCAGCAACTCGTTGGTCCCGTAGTACAGTAAAATGGGGCCCAGGTCAGCGAAATTCCCGTAAATTGGGCTGACTTCGGGAGCGGTCACCGGGTGTTCCCCGGCGTAAGCGAAGCCCACTCGTTTGAGCGTGGTCAGCGACAGATACGGGTCGTGTTTGGCCGCCCGCGTCAAGTCCGGGTTCATCATGCTGAGGTCCGTCCAGGGCGACACTAGAATCGTCCCGGCAGGCAACTCGGCTTGCTTTTCTTGTAACTGCTGCAGTAACGCCAGGGCCAAACCTCCGCCCGATGAGTCCCCCAACAAGAAAAACTGGTCGTCGGGGTACTGGGCGTGCAGGTACTCGTAAGCCTGGCTGGCAAAGGTCAATGTCTGGTCGACCGTGGCTTCGGGGACCAGCGGATAATCCACGTAAGTGACTCGCAGATTGGCCTCGCGAATCAAAGTGACCATGATTTTCCGGTGGCTCGCGATACCCTGCATGGTATACGCCCCGCCATGCAATAAGATAACGTGTTGGGGCAACGGCGCACCGGAATCAGCGGTCAAAAGCCGCCCATCAAAGAGTCGCCGGTCCTTGGTCACGATATCGGCAGGAAACTTGGCCGCGGCCAACGCCAAATTACGGCGACTCGGTTGCGAAAAAGCTTGTTGAAGCTGTTGCTTGAGTTGACTATGCTGGGTCTTGAAGAGTAACCATTTCCCACGCAAACTCACGACTATCACCCTATCTTTTCCTTCATCAATTTCTGACACTCTTACAGACAGTATACAGCGTTTTGTGTTTGCTCGCAGATTTTCTCAAAATGAATTATTAGGTAATTTTCATAAAAACCGGTAGAATAGAGCCAGACTAACACTGACCGAAAGGATGATAAAACGAATGGCAACTAATCGGATTTTAAAGGTGACGGGCGGCCTAAACTTCCGTGAATTAGGGGGGTATCCCACCGTCGACGGTCACACCGTCAAATGGCATAAGCTGGTGCGGACCTCGGGGCTGGATAAGCTCACCGCGGCCGACCAGAACAACCTCGCCAACTATGGCGTCGTGACCGACGTGGACTTTCGGTCAAAAGACGAACAATCCCAGGCGCCTGATAAGGTCCCGACGGGCGCAACGTATAAATTTCTGCCCGTCTTCCCCGATGGTGACCGGACCGACGCTTCTGCCAGCCAGGCCGACCTTGAGCGCCAATTTTCCAGTGACCCGCAAGCCGGGTACCGCCACATGCTGGACGTTTACCGCCAGATGGTGACGCTCGAGTCCGCCCAACAGGCCTACCACGACTTTTTGGCCACATTACTGACCAACACCAAGCCCGACCAGGCGGTCCTCTTTCACTGTACGGCCGGCAAAGACCGCACCGGCATGGGGGCGTTTTTGACCTTAAACGCGCTGGGCGTCGACCCCCAAGTCATTCGTCGCGACTACCTCTTGACCAACCAAACGATCACGCCCGTGGTCGACAAGATGGTCGCTCAAGCCACTGGTAAGAGCGACGCCTTTATCGCCAACATCAAGGCGCTCGCGACCGTCAACCCCGACTACTTCGACACGGCCGCTAAGGTCATCAATACGCAGTACGGGGGCGTTCAAGACTTCTTACACGACGTTTTGGACTTCTCGCACAAAGACATTGCCACGTTAAAGCAACTCTACTTGGACTAACGCACCGACCGTCGCTGGGCGCCCGCTCAGTGGCGGTCTTTTTCACCCCCAGACTTGTTCCGTTGCGCCGAAACTTTTATACTAACCACATGCTTCATGATAGAAAGGATGACCCCTCTTGAAGAAAAGATTCACGCTGGGCCTCCCCTTGCTGGGAGCCGCCGCAACCACCTTACTGGCTAGCGAAAAGCTTTTTAATTTTGCGTTCAAACGGGTCAACTACGTCCCCGAAACGTCGGCCGAAAAACAAAAATATGCCGACAACTATTATGCTTATGTCGACTGGTACCACGCCGTGCCTAAGCACGCCTGGTACCTCCACGAACACGACGCCAGAAACCGGATGGTCGCCGAATATATCCCGGCCAATCCGGCTAGCAACCAGACCGTTATCATCGGTCACGGCTACAAGGGCAACGGCGAGACCATGGCGAACTTCGCCAAGATGTACCACGACCTGGGCTTCAACGTCCTACTCCCCGACGACCGAGGCCATGGTGAAAGTGCCGGCAAGTACATCAGTTTCGGTTGGCTCGACCGCTTAGACTATCTCAAATGGATCCAGCAAATCATCGACCGGAGTGACACCCCCGTTAAAATTTTACTGTTTGGCGTATCGATGGGGGGCGCGACTATGGAAATGTTGTCGGGCGAGACTTTACCGCCGCAGGTCAAGGCCATCATCGCCGACTGTGGGTATTCCAGCGTCGAAGCCGAGCTGATTTACCTACTGAAGCGCCAGTTCCACCTGCCTAAGTACCCGATTGAACCCCTGGTCAGCACCATTTCCAAGCGCCGGCTGGGCTACTACTTAAACGACGTCACCTCGACCGGTCAGCTGAAGAAAAATACCCGGCCGATTCTCTTCATCTACGGAGAAAAGGACGCTTACGTCCCGGTGGGGATGGCCTACGAGAACTACGCGGCAACCCACGCACCCAAGCAACTCTGGATCGTGAAGAACGCGACCCACGCGGAGAGTTTCTGGATCAATCCAGCTCGCTACCGTCAACACGTGATCGAATTTCTGGACACGTACTTCACGCCAAAACAACCCTAGGCACCAGTCTTAAGGGGATAGTAAGGTCTTTAGACTTACTTTATAAAATCGTCAAGAAGTCGTCACGACTTTCTCCTGGTCTGGTCACAACTGGCGGGTATAGTAAACATCATAGTAATTAGCCAATAGCAATTACTAGTCAAAATCTATATCCAATTCCCTTTAAATTCTCCCCCCTAAGAGAATTTAGACTTTCTCGTCAGATCATCCTCAGGTCTGGCGAACTCCTCAATTTTGAGTTTCTCCCCTCATAAGAAACTCACTCCTCATGAAATGTCCCTCTGGCCTTCCTCAGGCTGGGGGGATTTTTGTTTGGGAACGTGAAAAAGACTTGGTAATTGGGCCAAGTCTTTTTTGAGGGAAAAATCATTATTATGAGGGACATGGATTCATCTAAGAATTATTCCTACACGTGTAAGGAACACAAGCATCGCTATGAGGGACATAAATTCATCTAAGAATCATCCCCATTATCCCCGCCTCGATAACTCGTTATAAAACTAAACGAGAATAAATATCCTAATTATTCAACAGCTTTGTGGCGACTATTGTAAACCAACCAGCCATGGCCCTCTTTAATTCTTAAGGTGTGCTTAGTACGTTTAAAAGTATCAATGTGATATCTGGTACCACCCATCGTTGTTTTAGTATGTACTTTATAGATTCCATGCCCCTTGCTTACAACATATCGAACACTTTCAGGTTCAGTATCAGATTGTGTCATACCAGTCCAAAACGAATGTTTATATCCTTGATATGTATAGGCAACTTCGTAGCGTTCTCCCCTAGAACCACGCGCCCATTTAACATGTTTTTTCCAGTGACCCCGCAATGCTTTGGGTAGTGTGGAATAAACTTTGGCATTAGCTGTAATGGATGTCGTAGATAATCCTAACCCAAGTGAAACCATCGCCATGCCGATTAATACGATATTCTTCTTCATATTTCCGCCTCCGGTTTATGTACAGCTACAATAATATCACTACCATTAATGGTTTAAAACACATATTAGATGAAATCTTTTCAATCAATCCTCGACGCCAAATCAACAAGATAAATCAAAAAAGCCGGGAAATTCCGGCTTTACTAGAAAATCAATTCACACGTTTAGAATCACAAAATTTGGAGAGAACAACTGATTACGTGTCGCAATAGCACATTCCAAAATACAGGAGCAATACACTTTATATTCAACTCAAAACGTCCAAGGGCATACAACTAGTTGGCAAATCGATATAATTATTCATGAGAACCACCCCCACACATGTAGGGAACACTTAATGGTGCCAAAAATGACCAAAACTAATCAAGAATCACCCCCACCTACGTGGGGAATACCAAGCAAATCCAAGAACTGGTTAACGATAGCAGGAATCACCCCCACCTACGTGGGGAATACACTAAACAAATCCCGTCATACCGGCATCTTGATTTTCCAAAAAACCAGTTTTACGTTAACTCGATTATCTTCTATTTTAACCCCAATCGCTTAAAAATCACATCCCCCCGTCTCAGGTGATAGTGATAATCAAACGCATCCTCAATCTGATCCGGCGTCAAGCGTTCACGAATTCCCGCGCTGGCTTCCACCAGTGGTCGGAATTGGGTCTGTTCGTCCCAAGCCTGGGCCGTTAATGGCTGGACCAAGTCATAGGCGTCTTCGCGGCTCATCCCCGCTTCAATTAACTTCAATAAGAGTCGTTGACTATAAATCAAGCCGTAGGTCCGGCCCATGTTGGCCTTCATGGTCTCCGGGAAAACGTCCAACGACGACAAAATCCGGTTGAAGCGGTACAGCATGTAGTCCAGTAACGTGGTGCTTTCCGGCAAGATGATCCGTTCGGCTGACGAGTGAGAAATGTCGCGTTCGTGCCAGAGACTCACGTTTTCGTAGGCCGTGATGACGTTGCCCCGTAGGACCCGCGCCAGACCCGTCACGTTTTCCGAACCAATCGGGTTACGCTTATGTGGCATCGCCGAAGACCCCTTTTGTCCGGGATTGAAGTGTTCCTCCACCTCGTGAATCTCCGAACGCTGGAGACTACGAATCTCCGTGGCAAATTCTTCGATGCTGGTCCCAATCAACGCTAACGTGGCGATGTAATCGGCATGTAAGTCCCGCGGTAGGACCTGACTGGCAATCGGCTGAGCCGTGATGCCTAGTTGGTCACACACGTAGGCTTCGACCTCTGGCGGGACGTTCGCGAAGGTGCCCACGGCCCCACTGATTTTCCCGGTCTCGACGCCCTTGGCTGCCCGGTCGAACCGGGCCAAATTCCGTTGCATTTCCGCGTACCAGCGGGCAATTTTCAGCCCAAAGGTGGTCGGTTCGGCCTGCACCCCGTGGGTCCGGCCAATCATCACCGTGTCCTTATAGGTCAGAGCCATCTGTTTGAGCGTGCCAATCAAAGTCACGATGCCCTGGCGCAACTGCGCATTGGCTTGTTTCAGCCGGTAGCCCTGGGCGGTGTCGACCACGTCGGTACTGGTGACGCCAAAGTGAATCCATTTACGTTCCGGGCCCAAGGACGCCGAAACGTTGCGGGTAAAGGCGACCACGTCATGGTGGGTCACCGCTTCGATCTCGGCAATTTTATCGACATCAAAAGCAGCGTGTTCGCGAATCTTTTTTGCATCTTCCACTGGGACCTCGCCCAACTTGGCCCAAGCCTCATCGATGGCGATTTCGACGGCCAACCAGGATGCGTATTGGTTCTGTAACGACCAGATGCGCCCCATCTCCGGGCGCGTGTAACGTGATAACATGGTGTTTCCCCCTTGTTGGTAGTAAAGGACGAACATTGTTTAAAATCTTCGGTTAATCTCCGCGACCTATTATATCATAGATTATCCTAAAAATGGGTCATATTAGCGACTTATGTGCGCCCATAATCAGTTTCTACCCCTAATAAATAGAATATTAACTCACATAGTTTAACAATCGTTCGTTTTTAACTTGCTTTTTATTTCCGAACGTGGTAAATTATTTCTTGCTGGGTCGTTCGGCTTAGCAAAAAATAAATCGATGAGGTGTTGTTATGTCATCAACAGTAGTAGTTGGGAGTCAATGGGGCGATGAAGGTAAGGGGAAAATCACTGATTTTTTAAGTGAGAAAGCGGAAGTTATCGCGCGCTACCAAGGCGGCGACAACGCCGGCCATACCATCGTCTTCAACGACCAAACGTTCAAACTACGCTTGATTCCTTCGGGGATCTTCTACGCAGATAAGACCAGCGTGATTGGAAACGGTGTCGTTTTGAATCCCAAGTCATTAGTGGAAGAACTTCAGTACCTCAAAGATAACGGCGTGGCCACGGACAATCTGCGGATTTCCGACCGGGCCCACGTCATCCTGCCGTACCATATTCTCTTGGATAAATGCCAAGAAAAAACCAAAACCAACAAGATTGGGACCACCAACAAGGGTATCGGCCCGGCTTACATGGACAAAGCCGAACGGGTCGGTATCCGCGTGGCTGATCTCTTAGAACGCGACACCTTCGCGGCTAAATTAAAGCAAAACTTGGCCGAAAAAAATGAGTTGTTCGTCAAACTCTACGACGAACAACCCCTGAATTTTGACGATATTTTCGAAACCTACTACCAATACGGCCAGCAATTAAAGGCCCACGTCACCGACACGTCGGTGCTGATCAATGACGCCATCGACGCCGGCAAGAACCGTCCTCTTCGAAGGCGCGCAAGGTGTCATGCTCGACATCGACCACGGGACCTACCCGTTCGTCACTTCGTCGAACCCCGTCGCCGGGGGCGTGACCATCGGTTCCGGCGTCGGCCCGACCAAGATCGACCAGGTCGTGGGGGTCTGCAAAGCCTACACGTCCCGTGTCGGTGACGGGCCCTTCCCGACCGAACTCCACGACGAAATCGGTGACACCATCCGGGAGACCGGCCACGAATACGGCACGGTCACTAAGCGGCCGCGGCGCATCGGCTGGTTCGACAGTGTCGTTCTTCGCCACGCCGCCCGCGTGTCCGGCTTGACGCATTTGTCGTTGAACTGCCTCGACGTCTTGACCGGCCTCAAGACCGTGAAAATCTGCAAGGCCTACCAGTTGAACGGCGAAACCATCACCCACAACCCGGCCAGCTTGAAGGACCTCTCGGCTTGCCAGCCCGTTTACGACGAGCTGCCCGGCTGGGACGAAGACATCACCCACTGCAAGACCTTAGCGGACCTGCCGGAAAATGCCCGCAACTACGTGCAACACCTGGCCGATTTGGTCGGTGTGCCGGTCGCGACCTTCTCTGTCGGACCCGACCGTGACCAAACCAACGTTTTAGAACCCATCTGGGACTAATTTTAAGAAATAGGAGCTGACCTCGATGCACCCATCTGAAGTCTTCGATTACGAAGATATCCAATTGATTCCCAATAAATGTATCCTCGATAGCCGGTCCGAAGACGACCCAAGTATTACCTTCGGCGGCCGCAAATTCAAGATTCCCGTGGTTCCAGCCAACATGGAGACCGTCATCAACGAGGACCTCGCCGTCTGGCTGGCGCAAAACGATTACTTCTACGTGATGCACCGGTTCCAGCCCCAAAACCGCCGGGGTTTCATCGAACGGATGCACGCCAAGCACCTGTTCGCTTCCATCAGCGTCGGCGTCAAGCCCAACGAGCACGCCTTCATCGACGAACTCGCCGCGGCCAACCTCA
This sequence comes from Levilactobacillus suantsaii, assembly GCF_014069315.1. Lineage (NCBI taxonomy): Bacteria > Bacillati > Bacillota > Bacilli > Lactobacillales > Lactobacillaceae > Levilactobacillus > Levilactobacillus suantsaii. Next base: position 298,940 of record NZ_CP059603.1, read on the forward strand.
CGCCGGAATACATCACCATCGACATCGCCCACGGGCACGCCGATTCGGTGATTCAGATGATCAAAAAGATCAAGGCGACCCTCCCCGACAGCTTCGTCATCGCCGGTAACGTCGGCACGCCCGAAGCCGTCCGCGAACTGGAAAACGCGGGCGCCGATGCCACCAAGGTCGGTATCGGCCCTGGCAAGGCCTGCATCACCAAGCTCAAGACCGGTTTTGGGACCGGCGGCTGGCAACTTGCGGCCTTACGGTTGTGTGCCAAAGCCGCCCGCAAACCACTGGTGGCCGACGGGGGGATCCGCTACAATGGCGACATCGCCAAGTCGATTCGCTTCGGTGCCAGCATGGTCATGATTGGCTCGATGCTTGCCGGGCACGAACAGTCCCCCGGTAATAAGCTGACCATCGACGGTCGGGTCTACAAACAGTACTGGGGCTCGGCGTCCGAGAAGCAAAAGGGCGCCTATCGCAACGTCGAGGGCAAGCAGATGCTGGTCCCGTATCGTGGGGACCTCGCCGACACCCTCCAAGAGATTCGTCAGGACCTGCAGTCCTCGATTTCCTACGCCGGTGGCCGGACGTTACTCGACATCCGCACCGTCGACTACGTGGTCGTCAAGAACTCGATCATGAACGGTGACAATTACTAAACTCATGCCTAAAACTGCCGCTTCCCGTGTGGGCGAAGCGGCAGTTTTTTTGCGTTCTGTTAATCAATCGGCGCCCTTGCCCCGACCGTTCTGGAAGGCTTCCCAACCCTCGCTGGCAATGAAGTAGACTAAGACTAAGGCCGCCACGGAATCGGCCCACCACCAGCCAAAGGCCGCCGTGAGCACGGCCCCGATTAGGACCGTGGCCGCCATGTAGGCGCAGGTGATGTTACACATCCCGTCTTCAATCAGCGCGGCCGAGTGGACCCGGTGACCGATTTTGCGTTTGCCCCAGGTCAAAAGTGGCATCAAGATGACCGAAGCCACGGCAATCGCCATTCCCGACCAACTGCTGTTCGCTTGCTGGTGCGTCAGGAGGTTATAGACCGACACGCCCACCACGTAGACCGCCAACAGGAGTAACACCGTTCCCACAATCAATGACGAGCGTTGTTCGGCGCGTTGAATCTCCTGGTCACTGGCCGTGCCCGCGACCGATTTACGTAACCGCCAGATCAACGTGCTGCCCGAGATGATCTCTAAGAAGCTGTCCAACCCAAAGGCAATCAGTAAGATGGACCCCGCCTTGACGCCGGAACTGAAGCCCACCAGAAACTCGAAGGTCATCCAAGCCGTTGAAAAATACTCGATATGTAACCCGCGTTGAAACGCGGTTTTCGGTGCTGTTTGCATATTGATAATCCCCTTTTTACCCGGTGATGCTACCGGTCATTTAAAAAAATGGCGGCCTATGCCATGTCCTCTCAGACATGACTTAGACCGCCACAAGTGTTACTGATTCAATTTACCTTGATTATACCACGTTACCGAATGACCAACACCGAAATCGGTGAATACTTGGCCATATAGGCCGCTTGGCTCCCGAAGTGGCGCCGCACGCCCTTTTTGGCTTCGGAACCGATGATTAACAAATCTGGTTTAACGTGCGGAATCACATCTTTAACGATGGTTTCCCCAGGTTCCCCGTCCGCGACCAACGCGTGAACTTTGGTGAGACCGGCATCTTTCGCTTGCTTCAGATAGTCCTGGATATGATCCTCCAGCGCTTGACGTTCCCCGTGGATGAAATCCTTATTCAAGGCTTCGTAGACGTTCATCTCGTTGTTCTCCCAAACCGACACGATGTGCAGTTCCGCATCGTCACGTTTGGCTTGATGCAGGGCATACTTGAACGCTAGCAAAGCATCCGCTGAATCATCAACACCGACTAAAATCCGTTTAAACTTGGTTGCCATAAAGATCGCCCCTTAGTTTTCTTCTTGGTTTTCGATCGCGTTACCGGCCATAGCGGCATCAACGACGGATTCCTTCCCTTCTGACTTCAAGTGGTTAGCCAACTTTTGGTTCCCTTGATGAAGTTCCACGATGGTCCAAACTAATAAGGCCAAGATGGCAAAGATCAGAACGTAAGCAATCACGTTAGCCAGGTCCGTTTCAGCACCGGATGGGTTATCCCCGAAGAAGGCCACGATTTGGTCTGGCAGGCCCTTTAAGTTCAAGAAGGTCAACCCAACAACGGAAATCCAACCTAAGACCCGCACCCACATCGTGTTGCGGAACTCACCCATTTCCAGCTTGCTATCCGTCATCATCAACAACGGTAGCATCGAGAATGGCAACGCAAACGCCAGGAAGACTTGTGAGTTGTTCATCAGGGTATTCAGCGCTGTATGTTCAGCAATCGCGCTCTTACCACTGGTCATCATGACACAAATCAACACTGGAATCACAGAAATCAATCGGGTTACTAAGCGCCGTAACCAAAGCGGCATCCGCATGTGGACAAATCCTTCCATGATGACCTGACCAGTTAAGGTCCCGGTAATCGTGGAGTTTTGCCCGGAAGCTAACAGCGCCACGGCAAACAGGATGGATAAGATCCCGGTCTTGGCCACGCCGGCTAAGACCCCGTTACTCATGGTTGCCGTATCAGATAAGGCTTGGAACAACCCGAAGAAGGAAGGATCCTTGACGGCCCCCGTCTTGAAGACGGCAACCCCCATGATCAACAGTAAGGAGTTCACGAAGAACGCTAACGTCAACTGAATGTTGGAATCCCAGCTGGAGAACCGGACCGTGCGGGCGATATCTGCCTTGTCGGTGTGGTCGATCTCCCGGGTTTGCGAAATCGCTGAATGCAAATACAAGTTGTGGGGCATAACCGTCGCCCCAATGATTCCCAAAGCTCCTTGCAGCGGGCTGTTACCCCCGATGACCGGTGAGCTAGCAAACGTCTTACCCGTTGGCACTAAGCCGGCGAAGACGCCGCCCCAGTTCGGGTTGGACAGTGCAACTTCGTAAGCGAAGACGACTAAGATCACCATGATCAAGCAGACCACGATGGCTTCGATCTTCCGGAACCCAATCTTGGTCAACAAGAGCAAGAGCAGAACATCGAAGACGGTGATAAATACGGCGATGACTAATGGAATATTGAATAATAGATATAACGCAATCGCCGCACCAATAACTTCGGCGATATCGGTCGCCATGATGGCTAATTCGGTCATAATCCATAAGACAATGCCTAACGCTTTACTGGTTCGGGCGCGAATCGCCTGAGCTAAGTCCATTTGACTCACGATACCAAGTTTGGCGGCCATGTATTGAAGTAACATCGCGACTAAACTTGAGATCAAGATGACGGACATCAGCAGGTATTGGAAGTTTTGCCCACCGGTAATTGACGTGGACCAGTTACCTGGGTCCATGTAACCGACCGCGACTAAGGCGCCAGGACCGGAGTACATGAAGAGGGCTTTCCAGAAGCCAATGTTGCGTGGAACTTTAACGGTACCGTTGATTTCTTCCAATGACCGCCCGTTGGCGTATTGGATCAACTTGTGCTTTTTTACAGAGTTATCAGACACGTAAAAAAACTCCTTTCCCTTGATGACTTAACAACGAACCCATTGTACATTAAATCTAATCGAGTGCAAAGACTTTTTTAGCTTGACCTAAATTTAATTCGCGGGCACATGAAGTCAATTGGCAGGACCCTACTCAAACTTGAAAGCGCCGCCATCGTTGCTGTCAAGTCATCTTGCTTGACCACTTTTGGCTAGTCCCGTCATACCCTAAACTTTCACAAAAAAGTTCAAAAATTTGTCAAATTATCTAACTGCGATTAAGAGATTCTTAAGGGGGCCTAAACTTTTAACTGATGTTTCTATAATTTTTTCGTTGATCATCCCTTCTTTGGGCAACCAAAAAAACTGGCTGTCACCACAACGGGGACAACCAGTTTACTCACATTTTTTCGATTTTGGCGTCAATTTTAGTCGGCATCGTCGCTCTTCATCGCGGCATCGACGGCCGAGGCGTTCCCGGTCGCCTGCAAATGGGCGGCCAACTGCTTGTTGCCCCGGTGCAACTCGATGATGGTCCAGAGCAATAAGGCGGCGATAATCAAGTTGATGACCAACGCGATGTGGCCAGCCAATGCCGTTTGCGCGGCGGTCGGGTTGGCACTCAGGAAGCCGACGACTTGGTCGCCCATCCCCTGCATGTTCAAACCGGTCAAGGCAATCACGGAAATCCAGCCGAAGATCTTGACCCACAGAGCGTTTTTAAACTGGCCCATTTCCAACTTACTGTCCGTCATCATCAGTAACGGCAACATTGAAAACGGCAACGCGAACGCTAGAAAGACTTGGGAGTTGTTCATCAAGTCATTCAACGCCACGTGTTCGTCGATGGCACTCTTGCCACTGGTCATGGCCACGCAGACCAGTACCGGAATCACGGAGATCAACCGGGTGACCAGCCGCCGTAACCATAGCGGCATCCGCATGTGAACGAAGCCTTCCATGATGACTTGCCCGGTCAAGGTCCCAGTGATGGTCGAGTTTTGCCCGGAAGCTAACAACGCGACGGCAAACAACGTGGACAAGATTCCGGTCTTGGCAACCGCAGCCAGCACCCCATTACTCATGGTCGAGGTGTCGGACAAGGCCTGGAACAACCCGAAGAATGACGGGTCCTTAACGGCACCAGACTTGAAGACCGCGACCCCCATGATCAGCAGTAACGCGTTGACGAAGAAGGCCAGCGTCAGTTGGATGTTGGAATCCCAACTGGCAAAGCGGACCGTCCGCGCAATATCTTTGGCCGAATGGTGGTCGATCTTCCGCGTTTGTGAAATCGCCGAGTGCAAATACAGGTTATGCGGCATGACGGTGGCCCCGATGATCCCCAAGGCCCCCTGCAGCGGGTTGGTCCCGCCAATGGTTGGCGATTGGGCAAAGGTCTTGCCCGTCGGAATCAAGCCGGCGAAGACGCCGCCCCAGTTCGGGTCGGATAAGGCGACCTGGTAGGCGAAGACCACCAGGATGACCATGATCAGGCAGACCACGATGGCTTCGATTTTCCGAAACCCAATCTTAGTCAGCAGTAACAGCAACAACACGTCAAAGACCGTGATGAACACCGCGATGACCAGTGGGATGTGGAATAACAGGTACAGCGCAATCGCCGTCCCGATAACTTCGGCGATATCGGTGGCCATGATGGCAAGTTCGGTCATGAGCCACAACACGATTCCCAGCGACTTACTAGTCCGGGCCCGAATCGCTTGGGCCAGGTCCATCTGACTCACGATTCCAAGTTTAGCGGCCATGTATTGGAGTAACATCGCCACTAAACTTGAGATCAAGATAACAGACATCAGCAGGTACTGGAAATTTTGCCCCCCGGTAATCGACGTTGACCAGTTCCCAGGATCCATGTACCCCACGGCAACTAGTGCACCGGGGCCCGAGTACATGAACAACGCTTTCCAAAAATTAATATCATGGGGCACTTCAACGGTCCCGTTGATTTCTTCCAACGACCGCCCGTTGGCGTATTGAATCAACTTACGCTTCTTCGGCGTGGTTTGCGGCATCTCTAAAACTTCCTTTCTTGCGCGTTTCGGTACCCAAACTATCCAGGAAATAATATCCCCTACAAACAGCTTAGTCCCCAAAACGAATAGCTTATCCGATGATAACTTCGCTCCTTTCCCAATCACTCGCAGTTTAGCAAAGAATCGAGCCCTTCGGCGATAAAAACGCGAAAAAAGCCAGTATTTGCGCTGACCACTTAACGAACTAACTACCACTAAAACGGCGTTAGGTGGGACAATTACCCACAGGTGGGGGCCTTTGTTTCACCTAACCGGCCCCAGATTCTCACCGCACCCGCCCCAACTTCTGGTACACTAGACAACAAACCCATTATACAATAGAAGGAAGCGGATACATTTTGCAAATCATTCCCGCCACGCGCGCCGATCTGCCCGCCATTTTACGCATCGAAAACGCCGGTTTCACCCCTGAAGAGGCCGGGTCGCCGGCAGCTTATGAGGCTCGCCTGGCCGCCTTTCCCACAACCTTTCTGGTCGCCCACGACCACGGGACCATCGTCGGTTTCATCTGCGGTCCCATCGTCACTGAGTCATTAGTCGCCGACTGGATGTACGCCGACGCGCCACAGAATCTGCCGCACGGCGGCCACCAGATGGTCCTGACCGTCGCGGTCGCCCCCGCGGCCCAGGGCCAAGGCATCGGTAGTCAGCTTTTGTCCGCTTTGGCACAAGTCGCCGCCACCCGGGGGTGCACCAGCATGGCCTTGACCTGTTTGGCCGACCGCATCCCCTTTTACCAAAAAAACGGTTTCCGGTCACTGGGCGTGTCCCAATCGGCTCACGCCGGGGAGACCTGGTACGATTTAGTCAAAGACTTGGCCCACTAATTTCAGAAGACAGACAAAAATCGCCATGACCTGGCGATTTTTGTGTCTAACAGCTTACGTAACAAATAAAAAATCCACCCCACACAACCTGTAATGTTATGGTATGTGGCAATTCTTCTCATCAGTCAAAAGAGTCCCTGTGTCCCTTTGATCTTTTTTATTATAGTCCCTTCTTCCGCGTCTCTTAACTTGCGGATTACTATATGGAAGAAACGGTAAAATTTACGCCTGAATGGCCCGGGTGGTCACTGCCAATTGTCGGCGAATTTCGGCCACAATTTGTACCGGGGTCAACTCATCGGTGACCACTAACCGGTCGGCCGCCGCGCGGTACAGTGCCGCCCGTTTGGCCTTTAACGCGAGTAGTCCCTGGGGGCCCAACTGGTCCACCAACGGCCGGCCAGTGTCTTGTCCGACCCGTTGCAGAATCGTGCGGTCACTCGCCGTTAGACAGAATGCCCGGTTGGTCTAAGGCGCCACGCAAGGTCCGCTGTTCTAGCTGGCGGAAGTAGGCCTCACCTTGCGTGTTAAAAATCGTGTTGATGGAACACCCCGCCCTTTGGACGATCAAGTCATCCAAGTCGGCGTGATGCACGCCCAGTTCTCTGGCCAATAACTGACCAACCGTCGTTTTTCCACTTCCCATGAACCCAATTAAAATTGCTTGCATGTTAAGCCCTCCTCACAATCTGGTAGTCTGCTGACTGTAAAACTTCCGCCGCTTGGTCGCGGGTGGCCGCGTCACCGAAAGTCAGTTGTAAGACCCCGTCGACTTCCTCGCGAATCTCTAAAATATGGACGTTGACCAGACTCAACTTAGCTTGCACCAACCGCGCGGTCACGTCGGCGATGGCCCCCACCTGATCAGGAACGTTCAAAAACAAATCAAAGAAGTTCGGTAAACTCCCCAGCCGCTCGGGGCCCAGGTGGTCGCGCGTGGTCTTGGCCGTGGCGAAGAACGCGGTCAGTTGGGTGACGTCGCGTTGCTTGACGGCCGTGGCGATACGGGTCAATTCCGCCTGGTAGGCCGCCAACTGTTCGGTCACGATGGGCCCGTTCGCCAGTAAAATCGCGGTCCACATGGTCGGATCCGACGACGCGATGCGGGTGATGCTCTTGAAGCCGCCCGCGGCTAACCGTAACCCTAACGGCGAGTCAGCTAACGCCCGTTGGGTCTGATTGACCAACGCCGCGGCCACCACGTGGGGCAAGTGACTCAACTGCCCCACCAACCGGTCGTGCTGGGTCGGCGTGACCGTCAACCACTTGACGTGCGTACCCTTAAGTAAGTCCTGTAACCGCGTCACTGCGGCCTGTGGCGCGTGGCCCGGCACCAAAAAATAAAAGGCGTTTTCGAATAAATCAGCTCGCCCGGCGGTGGCCCCGGATTTATGCGACCCAGCCATCGGGTGGCCGCCCACGACCGCGACGCCCCGGCGTTGGAGCGGCTTGGCGGCGGTGAGCACCGTTTGCTTGGTGCTGCCGACGTCGGTCACCAAGACGTCCGGTTTCAAGGTCAACGACGCCAATAACGTCAGGTCGTCACAGATGACGCTGACCGGTCCGGCTAAGATGATGACGTCGGCTTGTGGCGCGGCGGCCAAGAAGTCTGACGCCACAGCATCGATCATTCCGGTTTGTTGGGCATAGGCTAAGCTTTCGGCGTTGACGTCACACCCCACCAGTCGAACTTCTGGGTGGGCTTGGCGGATGGCCAACGCCAGTGAGCTGCCAATCAAGCCCAGTCCCTTAATTAACACTTGCGACATACAATGCCTCCTTTACCGGCACCAACCGGGCCAAATCATCGAAGAACGTGGGGTACGAAATGCCAATCGCGTCCGCCCCGGTCAACGTCACCGGGGTGCTAAGTCGCAGCGCCGCCACCGCCAGCATCATGCCGATGCGGTGGTCGCCGTGACTGTCCAACTGGGTGGCGCGGACCCGCCAGGATTGGCGACCGTCGATGATGAAGCCGTCCGGTTTTTCGGTGATGGCCACACCCAGTTTTTTAAGTTCGGTCACGATGGTGGCGATGCGGTCGGTCTCCTTAACCCGTAACTCTTGGGCGCCGCTGATCTCACTGATTCCGTTGGCCGTGGCGGCTAATAAGGCCACCAGTGGCAACTCGTCGATGACCGCTGGAATGTCGTTAGCCGTGAGGGTCAGCGGTCGCAACGGCGCGGCCGTCACGGTCACGTCACCCAACGGTTCGCCTACTTGGCCGTGATGGTGAACGCTGATTTTACCGCCCATCCGCCGCAAAACAGACAAGATTCCAGTCCGCGTCGGGTTCAAGCCGACGTTTTTGAGCGTGACCCGTGACCCCGGCACGATACTCGCCGCGGTGATGAAGAACGCCGCCGACGACAGATCGCCCGGAATCGTCAGGTTCTGCCCGCGTAACGTCGGGTGCAGGGCCACCGTGATGGTCCGCCGGTCAAGCGCCATCACCACCTGGCCCCCAAAGGCGTTCACCAGTCGTTCGGTGTGGTCACGCGTGGGTAGCTTTTCCACGATGGTACTGGGGCCCGTCGCTTGAAGCGCCGCCAAGATCACGGCGCTTTTGACCTGGGCACTGGCGACTTTCAAATGCACCGTGGTGCCAGTCAACCGGCGGCCGCGAACCCAGAGTGGCAGGTGGTTACCGGTCAACTCTAAGGTCGCGCCCATGGTAGCCAGCGGCGTACGCACCCGGTCCATCGGCCGGCGACTCAACGAACCATCCCCCACCAGTTGGGTGTCGAAGGGTTGTCCGGCCAATAACCCCGCCAGTAAGCGCGTGGCGGTCCCGGCGTTGCCCAGGTCAAGCGCCTGGTGAGGCGGTCGTAACCCAGTCAGTCCCCGTCCGGTAATGGTCACCGTGGTCCCTTGTCGCTTGATTGGCACCCCCAAGGCCCGCAACGCATTGAGCGTCGATAGGCAATCGGCGGCCGGGAGAAAGTGGGTCAACCGGGTGGTCCCGGTACTGATAGCACCGAGGATCAGGCCCCGGTGAGAAATGCTCTTATCGCCCGGCACGGTCAGTGTGCCGTGAAGGCCAGTGGTTGGTCGGTTCTGTAATCGTCGTTGCTTCATTTGCTCGCACCCCTTATTTAATTTGATACACGCACCACACCATCTTGGGCGTGAGGCGTTTCAGTTGTCGTTCGTAAGGCCTCAGCGTGACGTTTTTTTCGTTAGTCAGGACGTAGGCACCACGGTTCGCACAATAAGCGCGGTACGCCAGGAATTTACTGGCGGCGGTCTGAACGTCGACGCTACTCACGATACGGGCCAGCAGTTGTGCCGTGGCCGCGTGGGTGTAGCCGATGCGGTTGTCAGCGTGCCGGCGCTCAATCACCACCAGCGGGTCCAACGCCGTGATAAAACTGGTCACAAGCGTCCACTGGTCGAGCAACGCGTAGTGCACGTCGCCCCAACTGGCATGCAGCGTTGGTGACTTGAACGCCGCCGGAATTACCACCAGATCACCGGGGTATCGCGCTAACGTGGTCAAGAGGTCCTCAAAACTCGCGTGGCCCATGATGGTTGCTTGCCCCTGGCAGTAGCGCTGGTTATACACGCTGGCAGCCGCGTAGCTGTCGGTCGCTTCTGGCCCTAAGGTATGAATGTTCACGCCCTCACCACCCTTAGTAGTCGGCCAGTTCGGTCCGGTAAGCTGCCACTTGGCGTTGCAAACGCGTCAGGTTACTGCCGTCAAACGTCGCGGTCAAGGCCTTGGCCAGTTCGATGGCAACCACGCTTTCGACCACTAACGACGCTGGTACGATGGCCGTGGTGTCAGAACGTTCGACGTTGGCCTTTTTGACCACCTTGGTCTGGATGTCAACGCTTTGTAGCGGCTTGTACAGGGTGGGAATCGGCTTCATCGCGGCCTTGATAACGATGGGCATGCCGTTGCTCATCCCGCCCTCGAAGCCGCCTAAGTGGTTGCTCAACCGCGACCAGCCTTGACCTTGGTGCCAATCGATCTCATCCATCACCTGACTGCCGTAGTGGCCGGCCGCCGTGAAACCGTCGCCGATTTCGACGCCCTTCATGGCATTGACCCCCATCACGGCCGCGGCCAGTTGGCCATCGAGCTTGGTGTCCCAACCGGTGTAGCTCCCCAGGCCAGCCGGTACGTTTTCAGCGACCACCCGAATCACGCCGCCTAAGGTGTCCCCCGCCTTGCGGGTCGCGGTGATCAGGTCGTGGAGTTCGGCGACCCGGTCATCAGCCGCCAAGCGCAAATCGTTTTGGGTCACCCGCTGGGCCAACTCGCGCAGCGGCAGTTCCGCGTGGGGGTCAACGGTGACGGCCCCAATCTGTTGAACGTACCCCAAGACGTGAATGTCCAGTTGGGCCAGAAACTGTTCGCAAATCTGCCCAATTGCCACCCGCATGGCGGTCTCCCGCGTCGATGAACGTTCCAAGACGTTGCGCAGATCGCGGTGACCGTATTTCATGCCCCCAACCAGATCGGCGTGGCCGGGCCGCGGCCGGGTGACCTGGCGCAAGGTATTTTCGGCCGTGGCCGGACTAGTCGGATCCATGATTTTGGACCAGTGGGCGTGGTCGCGGTTTTGGATGGTCAAAGCTAACGGCGAGCCCAGCGTGACCCCGTGACGCAGACCGCCGACCACGGTGACCTGGTCGTGTTCGATCTGTTGGCGGTTGCCGCGACCAAAGCCCCCCTGGCGTGCGGCTAAGCCGGCGTTCACGGCGTCGAGGTCCAAGGTCAGCCCCGCTGGTAATCCGGTCAAGATGCCGGTCAGTTGGGGCCCGTGTGATTCTCCTGCAGTGACAAAATTAAGCATGTTCATCCTCCTTAGTGGGTGCCGTAGGGACCGGTCGCGTTTGACGAGAAACGGTGGTGGCATCCGTGCGGCGGGCCTGTTGGTAGGCCCGCGACTGTTGCATGATGGTTTGGTAAATAGTTTGTAAATATGGGGTGTGCGTGGTGTCCGTACTGCGGTGGGCCACTTGGTCTAAGACCCGCTCCTCACGGCTTTGGTCCAGCACCGGCAAGTGTTGCGTGCGCTTAACGTCGCTGATATCAGTGACGGTCGCAAACCGCCGATTGAGTAAACGGACCACCTTTTTATCAATCTGATTGATGGCTCGCCGGTCGCGGGTCAACGGGTCGCTAGGTCGTAACGCCCAGGCGGTGAGACTCACGCACAGGACCCCGGCCAAAGCGACCACCAAATCGGAACGCATGGCCGCGGCCACGCTGATGGTCGACAGCCAACCGGTGAACAGCGGTACCGTGAAGGTCGCGACACTACTGAAGGTGAAGAAGAGTCCGGTAATGGTGCCCTTAATCCGCGGGTAGAGCCGCAAGAACAGATTCAACCCTAATTGCATCGCCCCACCGGCGGCCAGAAAACCAAAGGCAAACGCGGCCACGATAGCCACCGCTGGGATACCCACGTAACAGATGGCGGCCAAAGCGATGAACGACCCGCTGGTCATTGCCAGTAAGAGTTTACGTTCGGCCACCCCGGCGCGTAACAGGACGAAGACCACCAACACCCCGGTGATCGACCCGATGCTGTACAGCGATAACAACAAGTGGGCCAACACACCGCCAAAGCCATAAGTCCGAGTCACGAACAGGCTGATCCATTGGGTGTAAAGAATCATCAAGGCCATCGAGGTGTACCCGTACCCGGCTAACCCCACTGATGCGAGCACCCGCCGGCGTTTCGGCAACCGTTGCGCGGTCGTCGCCGTAGTGGTATCGACTCGGTTACGTGGCGGGAAGGTCTGCCGGTTCAAGCAGATGAGATTGCCGACCAGAATCACACTGGCGAGCAGAAACGACCAGCCGTACCAGGCGTTGGTGGCTTCGATGCCGGCAACTAACAGGGGTAAAAGAAACTCCCCCACCGACACGAAGGCCTTGACCAAGATGTTGGCCGCTCCCTGGCGCCCCCCCATCTCGATGAACGTCGCGTAGGTCCCGGAATCTAACGCCGAGTTGGCGACCCCCGCCAGGATGGCTAATCCATAGGCCACTTGTAAATTAGTGACCACCGCCATCCCCAGGAAAAAGATGAGGTAACTGACCATGCCAACGTTAACGAACACTTTGCGGCCGAACTTGTCGGAAAGTCGGCCGAAGAGAAAGTAGGCCAGGATGCGGCCGATACCCACGCCCGAAAAGACGTAGGACACCGTGGCCAAAGGCGAGTGCCATTGTTGACTCAACGCCTGCATGTTTTGGGTCAGGATGATCAACCCGATGCCGTGGACCAAGTAATTCAGGTATAAACTCCAGGATAATGACCGTTTGGACATCATAGATTTCCTCCTTTATCGACTCCCGGGTAAAAGAAAAAGGCCAGCTAGATTTTGCATCTAGCTGGCCTGATCGTCTCATCACGCAGGAAGGACCGTGAGAGAGAAATGTGGAACTTAGCCTCGCTAGACTCGCGTGTCTAGCTGGCCAAGACAATGACTGACTTCGCTAACCTTAGACACGGACGTGTGTGCCGCCCGCATCTAGAACCCGATACGGACGCTATCTAAAGTAAACTAAGCCCAGATAATACGCAGTGGTTGGTAAGGTTAATCTCAGCATTGTCATCGTTCCTTTCCGGTTAAGTGATTAGTTGCATTAAAGCATTATCATTTTATCTTGTCAATGGCTAATTTAATTTTAATCTTAAATTAATCCTAATTAGGCGCATGTTACCGCCCGCTGGCTTCGGGGGTCACGGCTTGCGTGGCATCGGTGGCGGTCCCGTTGGTTGGTGCCTGGCGTTTCAAGCCCCAGCCCGTAAAGCCACTGATGATCGAGAAGACCGGTGACAACAGGCTGAAGAAACAAAATGGCAGGTAGGCTAAGGTGGAGACACCCAGAGTGTTAGCGGCAAAGGCCGCGGCAACGCCCCATGGGACCAGGTAGTTGATGACGGTCCCGCCGTCTTCTAATACCCGGCTCAAGGCCAAGTTGGCCAAGCCGCGTTGGTTGAAGGCCGGTTTGAAGGCCTTACCGGGTAAGATGACGGACAGGTACTGTTCACCGACGAAGACGTTGACGCCAATACCGGCAAAGATGGCCGCGGTGACCAGTGAGCCCGACCCGGTCAAGCGCTTGACCAGCGGCATCATGGCCGTTTGAATCAGACCAAACTTCATCAAAAGGCCCCCGAGCGATAGCGTGAGGATAATCAAGGAGACCGTCCCCATCATGGAACTGATGCCCCCCCGTGACAGCAAGTCGTCGACGCTGGTATTCCCGGTCTTCGACACGAAGCCGGATTCAATGGTCGTGGCTAAACTGGCCAAGGAAGTCTGGGGCCGTTCGATGAAGATCATCACGATGGCAAACCCGATGTTTAAGAACAAGGTCGCAATCGCCGGCACCTTTTTGACGGCGCAGATAACCATGATGATCAACGGCACGACCGCCCACCAGGTAATGGTGTAGTGGGTCTGTAAGGTGTTGAGCGTGGTTTGAATCTTGCCCAGCCCGGCGTCACTGGCCGCCCCACTACCGATGATGGCGTAGAGCACTAGCGACACCAGAAAGGCCGGAATCGTCGACCACATCAGGTTTTTAATGTGGCTGAACAGGTCGGCTTCGGCCACGGCCGACGCCAGGTTGGTCGAGTCGGACAATGGCGAAGTTTTGTCGCCGAAAATCGACCCGGAGATGATGGCCCCAGCGACTAAGGCGGGGTTCATCCCCATGGTCGCGCCCATTCCGAACAAGGCGATACCGACCGTCGAAATGATGGTGAAGGAACTCCCGATAGACGAACCGATGATGGCACAGACCAGAAAGACCGACGGCACGAACCACTTGGCTGAAATCAGGTGAAACCCGAAGACCATCATCGATGGGATGATGCCGGCTTGGATCCAGACACTGATCAAGGCCCCAATCAAGATGAAGATGACGATGGGGATGATGCCGGTCTTGATGCCGTCAATGATGCCGCCGTGAATCTTTTCCCAGTCGGCCCCGCGGACCTTGGCCCACAAGATGACCAGCGCGATGACTAACATCACCGGTGTTTGCGGGGAGAGACCAAACTTGATGACCCCGACCCCCATAATCGCCAACATGATGACTAACACGGCTAAGGCTTCCCCCAACCGAACGGGTTGCCATTGTTTTGCTTGCTTCATATCACTCACACTCCTCAATTTCTCTCATTAAAAAAATCGCCCCTGCCGCAAGTTTCCTTGCAACAGGGACGATTGATCGACTACCGTGGTACCACCCAGCTTGACTAGCCAGTCCCGCCTTAGGGGGCCAGTTAGTCCACTCTCTAGATGGTAACGGCTCTAGTCTTTCCGCCTGACGAATCAGGACGTTCCACCGTATTTCGTCGACATCACCCTGATCGGTTCGCAGCACCCACCGACTTTCTGACACCCAGATGACTCGCTACTTGTAATGGAAGTTAGCGTTCAATATTTGATTGACTAGAATGATAGCACGATGAGAAAACCACGTCAACCAGTCATTTTAGATTTTAGCAAAGGGGGCTGGATATTCCAACATACCGCCCACGTGAGCCAATGCCCCGGCGTTCAAGGGTTTGATGAGGTGATTGCCCATCGGCACTAAGCGGGGATTATGAATCGAAAATTCTTCGGCCATCACGTACCCGCGCTGCCCGTAGTAGTTGGGGTCACCCACGACACTCACGGCCGGATAGCCGGCTAAGCGAGCACGTACTTCTAACTCACTTAAGAGTTGACTCCCCACACCATTGCCTTGCCAAGTTGGTTTCACAGCCAACGGGGCCAGACAGAGCCAAGATGGTGGTGGTGTGTTGGGTCCCGCGCACCGTGACCGGCGTCAGGATGCCGTGGCCCACGACCTGGTCGATTGAGGGCTTGGCCACCATTTCAAAGGTGGGTTGGTAATCAAACGTGGTCCGTAACTGGTGTAAGAAGCCGACCTCTTGGCCCTGACTCTGCGGGACCGGGGCGAACGCATCCGCCACTAGTTGGTCAACTTGGTCAAAATCGGTCGGTTGAATCGTTTCAAAGCTTAACTTCAAGTTGTCTACCTCTCATTTCTCCGTAGCTTACAACAAGTCGGTATGGGGAATCTGCTCCCCAGCCGGGACAATACTGTGTTATTATACACGACTGAACCTAGAATTCGAGGAATCTCCCCGAAATTTAGCCAAATCACTTGAATTTGAACGGGTATCCCCGTAAACTAAGCACAACTTTATTAGAATTGAGATGATTTTCTTGACGCACAAACTGCGTTGGGCCATCGCCGCGGTGATTTTGTTCGTGCTCTTCGTCTTGGCGGCCATCTACTGGGGCTTTCTAGATCCCAGCAAAATCGGTCTCGAATGGACCATCTTGTGGTATTTCGTGGCCGCCGGCGGGGCGTACTACTTCTACTTTAAAAACGTCACCTACCGTGCGATCATCTACTACGCGCACCAGTTGGACTACCACTACGCCGACTTAAAGGCCTGGGTCCCAAACTTGCGCGAGAACCAGGACGTGCCCAATCCGGACAAGCCCCGCTGGTTCAGTCCCTTCGCCAAGGTCCCTATCACCGCCACCAACATCATTGGTGACAAGTTGCTGGCCGAAGCCAAAGAAAAACACATTCCGCTCTACCGCTAGTCATTGGGCGATACCGGCGAAAACCTAAAACAGGAAGCATGCTCCTTTCAGTGGGGCTTGCTTCCTGCTTTGAGTCCCCGGTAAATTTCAATGGGAACTTATTTTTTCGGACCGTCGTAGGTCTGCGACTGCTTCAACCATTCCTCGTCGTCGGGGTCGGCGCCAACGCGGTGGCCGGTGTCGAGGTCTTCAATCTGGTGCATCTCGTCTTCATCTAAGCCAAAGGCAAAGATGTCCCGGTTCTGTTCGATGCGGTCCTGGTGCGTGGACTTCGGGATGACCACTTCTTCACGTTGGACGTGCCAGCGCAAGATGACCTGGGCCGCACTAACGCCGTGGGCCGCCGCAATCTCGTTGATCACCGCATCGTTGATGGCGTTATTCTGGCCACCACCCAGCGGACTCCAAGCTTCGTGCAGGATACCTTGGCTCTCCAAATAAGCGTGGAGGTCCGTTTGTTGGAAGTATGGGTGCGTTTCGACCTGGTCGACCACCGGCTTGACCGTGGCCTTTTCCATCAGGTGTTCCAAATGGTGCTGCTGGAAGTTCGAGACACCGATATTCTTGATCTTACCTGCCTGGTACAGGTCTTCTAAGGCCCGCCAGCTCTCTTCGTAACCGGGCGCTGGCCAGTGGATCAGATACATGTCGAGGTAGTCCAGCCCCAACTTATCCAAAGTCGTTTGGAAGGCCTGCTTGGTCTGGTCGTACCCGCGCACGCTGTTCCAGAGTTTGGAGGTCACAAAGATCTCGTCGCGGGGCACGTTGCTTTCGCGAATGGCGGCGCCCACCCACTGCTCGTTGCCGTAGTAAGCGGCCGTGTCGATGTGGCGGTAACCCGCTTCAAGTGCCCATTTCACGGCGTTTTTCGTGTCGGCTGCATTGTCGACGCGAAACACCCCGAGCCCCAATTGGGGAATCGTATTGCCGTTGTTTAACGGTAAGGCCGGAATCTCATTATGCATGTTTCATAACCACCTTTTTTAATTTGGCAAATTACAAGTTTAATCCGAACAAGCCCGGAATCTTTCAATGGCAGTCTGTTGATGATGTATTTTTAATGGTCGTTGATTAATTAGTTCAAGTGCTGCTAGGATCTCATCAGTCGTTACTTGGCTAAAATTGGTCTTTTTCGGGAAGAACCAGCGTAACCGTCTATTAAAATATTCATTGGAACCTCGCTCCCATGGTGAATATGGATGGCAAAAATAAACTTTGATCTGATAATCCTGTTCTAAGGCCTGATAATTGGCAAACTCTTTACCATGATCAACAGTAATGGATTTTACTTGGGGACCGAAGGCCCCCATAAACTTGCCAAAGGCGGTGTTTAGAGCCTTAGCCGTTCTATTAGGGGCTTTGATGGCCCATAGAAGTCGGGTCTTACGTTCTACGAATGTAACCAGACATGATCCGTGACTCACTTCGACTAGAAAGCACCGTATCTACTTCCCAATGACCAAAAGCTAACCGTTGATCAACAGTTGTTGGCCGTTGTTCGATGGAAGTCCCACTTGTAAATTTCCCACGATTTTCGCTCACTCGGTGCTGGCGGACATTCCGATTGGGTAGATCAGTCAATTTGAAGGGGAGCCAGCCACGATTAAGCCAATTATAAATTGACGCAGTGCTCAAGTTATAAGCGGCCGCAATGGTTTCTGGTGACCAGGTTAATCGTAAGTGATTGGTAATTAAAGTCGCTAATGCTGCCGTCAGCATCGAACGACGACCGCAATTCCGCCTTTTGCGATCTGCATCTTGCTGAGCTAATTCTGGATCATAAGGTTTAACCCGGTCCAACTCATAGCTAATCGTAGCTTTGGCGACGCCTAAGGCGTCAGCCATTACTTGGTAAGATTTATTCCCCTCATTGACCAGTTGTGCTAGTGCGCCACGTTGAAAACGTGATAAAGTAGATGTACTCAAAGTAATCACTCCCTATATTGGTTGGAATTAGCTACTACCATTGTAAGTGATTGCTTTGGGCTTTTTAATTTCTGTTCGGATTAATTATAGAATTTGCCATTTCAATACATCCATTTTACAATACCCCACCCACTTTCGCACATCTGGTGACGTAATCCTCAAAATTTAGAGGTTTTAGTTTCTAACAATTAAGATTTTGCGTTAAGATGAAAGGTGTGGTAGTTTGTCGTGGGTAACGGCAAACTCGTTTTTGGATTTACAGCAAATAAACGGTCGCCTCCCGGGGGAATTTTTCGTCGGGCGGCGTTGTGTCCCTTAACGTCCACTTAGCTTTATTGGGTGGGGGTCTGCCCCACCGTGTTGTTACTCATCGCGTTACCCGGACGTTAACGGAACCACCGTTTACTGGACATGGAGGTTTTTCAGTTGAACAACCAAGAACCAAAATCACGCGTACAACGGTATAATTTTAACGACGTCCACCAGCCGCCGCGGCGGCACCGCCAACAACGGCGCTGGTGGCCCTGGTTGATGACTTTGCTCACGCTGGCCATCGCGGTGTTGTTAGTCCTGGCCATCAACACACACCAGTCCTCATCGTCGCGGACCGCAACGGCTTCGAGTGCCGACGCGTCCTTAGCGGCCAAATCGTCCTCGACCTCGCAACAGTCGGCCTACGACCAATTTGAGACCAAGTACAAACGCTACCTATCAAACGGCACGTTGACCTTGACTCAGAAGCAGAAGCTCCAGGAGAGCATCAACAACGAAGATAACAGCGCGGTCCAAAGTCGGGAACAAAAGCTCCTGAACCAGGCCGAGGTCAAACGCTCGTCGAGTTCGAGCAATGCGGCAAAGTCGAGCGCCAACTCGACGCAAAAGGCCCAACAGAGCCAAAATGCCAGTTCGTTCGACACGCCCCACACCTTCTCGTCGGTCGCCGACGCCCAAAACTGGGCCCAGGCGTCCAAGAGTCAGTGGTTACAGGCCGGCTACTCGACCTACACCATCACGTCCGATGGGCAAGGCAATTATAATTTACAATTTGTTCGCTGATTTGAGTGTGCACCCCAGTACTAGGGGTGCGCGCAACAAAAACAGGCTGACCGGGAATTCATCTTCCTGGTCAGCCTGTTTTTGTTATCGATTTAGGACTGGTTAGTGCGTCACAACGGTCGACTGGAAAAACGCTGGGACGAACGCTTCGTAGAAGTCGATGGCCTGCAAGTACGCGGCCAAACTGATGTACTCGTCCGGTTGGTGGGAGGTGTTGCTACCCGGGCCAATTTCGATGCTGGTGAAGTCGCCCTTGCCCCGCAAGAATTCCGCGCCGTCGTTAGCGCCCCCGGAGCCCACGATTTGCGTGTCGTGGCCGCAGACCTGGTCACTGATCTGCTTGGCCAATTGGACCAGCGGGGCCTGCGGATCACCGGGGATGGCCTCCTCGGGAAAACTGTAGGTCAGCTCAAGGTCGACGCCCGGTTCCTGGTTGAGCTTGGCCACTAGTCCTTCGAGTTCATCATATAACATTTGGTTGGGATACGCCGGAATCGTCCGCATGTTAGCCATCAATTCGGCGTGGGCCGGAATAGAATTGACCTGCTCACCGCCGGAAATCAAATCAACGTTGTGCAACAACCCGCCCAAGACCGGGTCAACCTGGGTATGTTGGGCCATCATGGGCCCCACAGCGTTGTAAAACTTCATGAGATTGGTAATCGCGTTGACACCGAGCTCCGGACTGGCGCTGTGGACGCCCTTGCCGGTGGAGACCACCTTGTAGTCGATAACGCCCCGCGCGGTGTAGACTACCTGGTCCAGCCCACTGGGTTCGGCAATGACCAGCCCTGCGAGGTGATCAGCGTATCCGGCATCGGTCAGTTGCGCGGCACCATATTCACCGGTCTCTTCACCCACCGTAGCCAACAAACGCACGCCCCCGGCCAGTGGTTGGTGCTGTTCTAAGGCTTCGAGCATGGCGATGGTGATGGCGGCTAAGCCACTCTTCATGTCCGAAGCTCCCCGGCCAAAGAGCTGGTCCCCCACAATTTCACCGCCAAACGGCGCGTGGTGCCAGGCGGTTTCATCGCCCGGCGCCACCACGTCCATGTGCCCGGCTAACCCCAGCAGCGGACCAGTGGGGTCGCCGATGGTCACCACCAGATTGTCCCGGCCAGGTGCATAGGTCAAACGTTCGACCTTGGCCTGCGGGTACGGGGCAAAGAGACTGGCCAGGTAATCCGCCACTTCTGCTTCGTGGGCGTTAACGGACGGAATCTGAATCAATTGTTGCAGAATTTCAATTTTTTGCGCTGGGGTCATGGCACATCAAGTCCTTTCAATTAAAAAATGATTAACCCTAGCTTACGCTCTTTTAATCAAGAATCAAGCCTATTTTAATAAATTATACGGATTTATTTTTATATATGGATTTTTATACATTGATTTGCATAATGTTCTTAGTCGAGGTTCCTGGGATCCTGCGGTATAATGAAAGCAGTTTAGGACTCATTTTAGGAGGGATTTCATGCGTATTTTTGTACCAACTGACAACGGCTACCTGGCCGACGACTATAGTAAGCATGCCACCAAGGAGGACATGAACGGGCACAACCCCGTTAAGTCATTTCCCATTAGTCTGAGTAAACTCCCCAAGAAGACCCAGACCTTGGCGTTGAACCTCATCGACTTCGACGCTGTCCCGGTCTCCGGCTTCCCGTGGATTCACTGGGTCGCTGCCAACTTCCCTGGTACCACCCGGGAGATCACGGCCGACGTGTCCCGGACCAACGCGATTCCTCACGTTCACGGTCGCAACAGTAACGCCGGCTCATTAATCGGCAACACCGACCCGGCCATTTACCAAAACTACACCGGCCCGGTGCCACCGGACAAGGACCACGACTACAGTCTGACGGTCTACGCGCTGGACACTAAGTTGGACCTGGAAGACGGCTTCTGGTTGAACGACTTGTTGCACCAGATCAACGGTCACGTGCTCGACACCGCAACGATCACGTTGCGCGGTCGGGTCTAAGCGGAGGCTGTCATGTCAGCAAATTACCAAAACATTCTGGTCCCGGTCGACGGGTCCGTGCAAGCCGAACTGGCGTTGAAAAAGGCGGTGCTGGTGGCCCAACGTAACGACAACGCCCACATCGACTTGCTCAACGTGTTGCGCATCACCCACGGCTTATCCTCACGGGAATCCATGCCAGGGAGCGTCATCCACGAGTTGGCCCAAGACGCCACGGCGTATTTACAGTCACTAGTCGACACCACCGCGGCGGCCACCGGCTTTCACGCGATTTCACCGCACGTGCGCTTCGGTAACCCCAAGACCGTTATCGCCCACGAGTTCGTCAAGGACCACCATAACGACCTCATCATGATGGGTGCCACCGGCCTCAGCGCCGTGGCCCGGATGGTCGAAGGCTCGGTCACGGCCTACGTTAGTCGGACGGCTTCGATTGACGTCTTCGTGGTGCGGACCGACCTGGACCGCCGCCCCATCGATATCCCGGCGGTCAGTGAGAAGAATCAGCAACAACCGAAATTTTAAAGACCTGAATTATTGGTCTAGTAATTCAAAACGGACTGTCACACTCGTCAAAGCGAGAATGTGGCAGTCCGTTTCTATAGTCAGACAACTAATATTTAATTATTTTGCCAAACCTTGATATCGTGATAATTAATCTCAGTTAAGTCATTCAGCGTAGCTTCCGTCTGTGGATCAACGTCAGCCATCTTACCGCCATCACGTAACCGCTTAATTTCGGCATTAACCACCTTGGACGTCTTCCGAGTGACCTTAAACTTCATGGCCCCGATCAACGCAATCACAATCAAGAGTCCGACAACGATACTGATAATGCCAACAATCATTAACTTGGCACTTTCAGGTTCGCCGACCGACCCAGAGCTTGACTTCACAAAACCAGAAGCATCCAGCATCAATCCAACGACAATCGTTCCCAAAGCAATGGACGTCTGCATGATGAACATCATGACAGAAGCAAAGACCCCTGACCGATTTTCACCAGTCACAACCGTATCAATATCGGGAATAAACGGAAAGACGTTCCATGGAATAAACCAGAGAATGTATTGCCCAATATTGTAGAAGAAGCAAATCACACTCAACCAAACGATAATGTGCGCTGGCCGGTTAAAGGCAACAAAGGCCGTCGCAGCACACGCGCCAATAATCGGCACGTAAGCGTACATGTAAAGGGCTCGAGGCGTAATTTTGGTAATTGCCCAACCGGCAATAATCGTGATTGGAATTGAGACTAAACTAAACATACTCAGGTAAGCCGCCGTAGCGGAAGATAAGCCAATGACATCAACAATGTAATAGGCAAAGACCGTGCCCCAAACAGAAGCGGCCAGATAAGAAGCCCCAAAAATCAACAGGTGAATCCGGTAAGCTTTAATTTTGAACGTTGAGACATAGCTTTTAACCGCTGACTTCAAAAGAACCCAGACGCTCCGCTTTTGACCATTGCTGTGTGATTCTTCGACCGCTGCTTCTTCCTTGGTCACAAAGTGTTCCCAAGTACTAAAGTAAGTGACTAAAATCAAGACGAAAGCGCCAACGGAGAAGATGGCTTGCGCAGTCATGTATGGGACTGGACTGGTTTTAGGCCACATCTTGAACATCTGTGCAATCACCCACTGAATAAGGGGCGCAAACGCACCGGCGAAGACCATCCGGGACGTGGACAACTTGGTCCGTTCGTTGTAATCTTTGGTCATTTCGTTCGACAGCGTATCGTACGGAATTTCCAAGAATGACAGCATCATATTCGTGATCAAGTACGTTGCTAGATAGTAGATATAATTCATGTTGGGAACCCATTGAATAATAGCAATTAACGCCGCTGGGGCTGCCAACAAGAGGAAGAAGTGCCGCCGACCAAATCGTCGACCGAACTTTAATTTATAGAATTTATCTGAAATATTTCCGGCAAGTAAAGTGGTGAAGGCATCGACGACCCGGCCAATCGCAAAGATTGAAGCCCCTTCGACCGCACTCAACCCACAAAATGTCGTGTAGAAGAACAGCAGCCACGTCACAACCATACCTTGCATCGCTTGACTATACGATGAAAAAACACCAAAGCCAATCGACCGCCAAAATCCAATTTTCTTTTTTGCTCGATAGATACGCTTGGAACGGTACTCGTCCCAACCATCGTGGAGCACTTTCTGATCCGTCATGTTTCTGACCTCCTATCGCTTTATTTAAATTCACAATATTTCAAGGCAAAGTACAGGCCCCAATCCTGATCGTTTGCCCAGGGATCGAGTTGATGAGCGGCTTGACCGTTTACTTTTAGTGGGTAGATCATGGCACACGAGGCACTCCCATCTTCCCCAAAGAGTGACAACGGGGCTCGTAAAGACTTGTGCGCTAAAGGCTCATAACTGGCCTCAACCACTTGTTGAGCGTGAGCAAATGCCAATCCGGATAACGCGGTCCAATAATGCGGGAACGTGTCGCCTAACATCCGATTCTTACCAAACCAATAGCCATCCCAATGGCGCAAAGCTACTTCGTTCAAGTGATAATCGGGTTGCAACCCTTCAAACTGGGCCAACGATTGTAACTGAACCTTAGCGGCCGCTAGGTACTTTTCTTCCCCCGTCAAGTGATACATATCGACAACGTACAACGCCGCCGGGCCAACAATTGCTTGCTCATAGGACACTTCTGATTCTGGATAGTTAACGCCATTTTTTACAATGTAATCAACGTTTTGTCGATAACAGTCGAGTAGCTGATCAGCTTGCTCTTTGCGCCCTGCTTGGCGAAAAAGCCGCATCGATTCTGCCATTGGAATGCCAATAGCATAAAACTCAACTCCCCCAATCTGGTAGAAGTGCATCATCACGCGGTAGCACCACTCCAGATACTTTTGGTCATTTTCCAATTGGAACATTTCCAGAAATAATTGTGCGACCCATGGATAGTTGTACAACCGGGGGTCATCATTATTTCGCGGCGCATCGTTATAGACTGTGCCCGTCTCAACATCAACTAAATTAGTCGTGACGTAGTTAATATAGGCCAACAAACTTTTATATAATTTTTTATCGGGGATATGCCGGAGATAATACGCCATCAAAACCCCCATGCCGACCCGTTCACGGCCGCCATTATGATCATTCACGTGGATGTAATACTGTTGGTGCTCATCATTGTCGTAAATCAAGTAAGCACCGTTAAGTACGCTTTCGGGATTCAAACATTGTTGTTTTTCAGCAATGAAATGTACCCGCCGACTGGCCAGTTCAACTAACGGTAACGTCCGGAAGAACAGTGCATGGGTATGCTGCTCGTGCCAATCAATGACCACGAGATTTTCACCATTAACCCCC
This sequence comes from Levilactobacillus suantsaii, assembly GCF_014069315.1. Lineage (NCBI taxonomy): Bacteria > Bacillati > Bacillota > Bacilli > Lactobacillales > Lactobacillaceae > Levilactobacillus > Levilactobacillus suantsaii. The sequence continues at coordinate 323,254 of NZ_CP059603.1, forward strand.
GCCGGGAGAGTTACCACGGCCGTAGCCGTTGCTTGGTCCCAATCAGTGGCGACCAAATGATGTTGCCACCAAACTTGTGGTCCTACCGTTGACGTCGTTCCCCCACCCACGTGAATTCTGAACGTTAGTGGTTGGTTGCCCGTCACTACAAAATCATCGGCTGTCACATCGATGTAATCTGGTGTTCGTTGCAAAACCTCCTTGAACTGTTTTTTTCCGTTAAACCAGAAGAGTTTCCAACTTAGCGTATAGGATTCTCCTGGTTGTAATTTAAAGTTTTCGGGGTGCAGTCTAATCACACCACGGGTATTGCTAACTTCTTCTTCCCGACCCGAAAAGTCATAACTACGTTGAATGCTGTAGCCTTTCAAACTCCCTTGTTGCAGAAGCAGTCCTAAGTGCGGGGCTTGGCCTCCTTGACGTAATGCCATGAGGTAACTGCAGGTTTCCCCGCACCAGATATGAGTATTGCTACATTGCGTTAAGCCAACACTGGCTTTAGTGTAGTAATCCGGTAACGGGACATCGATGCCCACATCCGTGTCGAGAGTGTCCATCTTTAGTTGAATTCGTAAAAACATAGGTTTCTGTCAAACTTTCGTCAGTCAATTGACGGCTAACAGTTACGTTGAGGTCCACTGTTGTGTGCACCTTTCCCCAAATTTCGTGGGCTTTTACCCAATTCATGTGGTATTGATCCTGGCGGTTGAGAAGCCCAACCACCTGATTTTGCGCATCCGTCTTAACCTGGAAAGTTACCGATTGGCCCGTTATTTCCGTATTTTTTATCTCCAAATGTATCACCTTATTTGTCTAATAAGAATTTACTTATATAAATGTGTAAAAACCTGATGTTAACGCCATTTCGCTAGCGACCTTTTATTTCTGAAGCTGTGATAATTAACTATCAATTGAATTGTAACCCCTTTCACAAATGATTATAATGTCCATAAACGGTCAATTAATAACCTTTTTTATCTTACCCAGAAAAGAGGCATCGCAGATGTACTCGACGAATTTACAATTGAAGTGCAACAAGTAAGAAAATAAAAATAGACTCCTAGCCTGAGTCCTGTAGAATGAAGTCACCATAACAATCATCTAAAGGAGTTCTTAGGCTATGAGTCCATATACACATCTTACCTTAAAAGACCGCGAATGCATACTGTTAGGTGTAACTTTACACCATACTTACCAGGTTATTGCCAATCAAATCGGTTGTTCCAAAGCCACTGTGTCACGAGAAATTAAACGCAACGGCGGTCGGGGCGCCTATTCCGCCGTAAAAGCCCAGCAGAACTATCAACAGCGCCGATTAAAGAGTCGCCGCCTCAGGGTACTGGAGAATTTAAAGCTACGCGACTTTGTCCTTCACTGCATTCTTCAACGACAATGGTCACCCGAGCAAATCGCCGGTCGTTTATCTTTAGAGACCAGTAATTGGCATATCAGCTACAACACGATTTATCGCGGAATTGAACGAAATAATTTAGGCGTTAAACGTAAAAGTCATGGGGCTCGAGGATTCGCTCGAAAGTTACGACATCGTGGGAAAACTCGTAAGGTTAAAGGAACTGTCAACGAACGACGTGGCCGTTTTAATAATGTCCCATCAGTCCATGAACGACCAGTCTCATGTGAGAATCGGACTCGTTTTGGCCATTGGGAAGGCGATACCGTTCGCGACAAGGTCGGGCGTTCGGGTTTAGTGTCACTGGTCGACCGTAAGTCACGATACCTTCTGTCTGAGCGTGTACCCAAAGTGAATGCCAAGAATGTGACCCAAGCGATGATCGACCTCCTGCATACAGTCACACCTAAACGCGTTCGTACGCTTACACCAGACCGAGGTACAGAGTTTGCGGGTTATCGTGAAGTCGGTAAAGAGCTTGGTATCTCAGTCTATTTTCCAGACCCGCACGCACCACAACAACGTGGGACCAACGAAAATACCAATGGTCTCATCCGAGAGTATTTTCCCAAAGGAACTGACCTTGATGAACTGACCGATCAAGATATCGCGAAGTTTGTCAGGAATTTAAATAATCGCCCCCGTAAGGTCTTAGGCTGGAAGACACCATCTGAAGTTTTCTTCGGTAAAAAGTTACACTTGATTTGACAATTCGTCACACCAAAAACCTGTTATTTTTACGATTGGCGGTAAATTCATCAGTTCTTCTTCGTGGGCCCACGAGAAAAAACGCTTCAGCGATTACGAACTCATTATTTGCCTTAAGGGAGCGGTCTATCTTCAAATCAATCATCAAAAGTATACTGTGCTTCCGGACGAAGTCTTATTAGTTCCCTACCCATCTGAAGTCCAGGGCTATCAAAAAAGTGATAGTGTGATTTTCTTTTGGTTGCATTTTGCAGCTAACGACAGACACACTTTCCTAACCAAACGCTATTCTGACACTCAGCTCAGCGAAATTGCCCAGAATGGCTTATCCGACTACTTCATTCTTCCCGATAAGTTTAAATTACTGGACACCCAGGAAATTTCCGTCCTGGTTTATCAACTCTTAGATAGTCATACCCATGACACCTTTTACTTTGAAGAAAGCAACTATTTGATGACCTACTTACTTTTAAAAATCAGTAGTCAATTTCTCCAGGGAATTCGAACGCAACATACATCCAATATCTATTACACTCGCATGATGCACATTAAAAGTTGGGTTCGATCTCACATGTCTGTCCGTCTAACCGTTACCGACATTGCCCATAACTTCGGTCTCACTCCGCAGTATCTCTCGCGTTTTTTCAAGCAAAATCAAGGACAAACATTAATCGAATATATTAACCAGCAAAAAATAAAAGTTGCCTGCGAACTCCTTTTGCGAACAACTCTTTCCGTGAAACAAATTTCGAACTTCGCCTACTTCAAAAATGAAAAACAATTTTTTCTACAGTTTCGTAAATTAACTGGCACCACACCACTCCACTACCGCCAAATTCACGGGCCCATTCATACTAATAATCCTTATGTTGACCCTGAGTTACCAGTCCCCAAAAAAGCTCTGCTACGGCTAGAACGAGAAGCCAAAGAAAAACACTAATTTCAACTTTTTCCATCTCCTAAAAATCTTCACAAATCCCGCATAGTTTACACTAAACTTTTCGTCATAATAAGACTATGTTAATAAACAATCTAATCTTTTTATAGAGTAACGGAGGATCCTAATCATGACGAGAAAAGAGATGACGCACTTTAACCTGACAACTGAACACGGCTTGACCGCACAAGAAGTCCAAGCCAGCCGGCAAACCGCCGGGACAAACGAACTGGTGGCGGCGAAGAAGCCCGCTTTATGGCGGCAAATTGCCCACCATTTAAACGACGTGTCCTCGCTGGTCCTGCTGTTTGCGGTCGGACTGGCCAGCTACATGGCCCTATTCCAAGGTGGTGGCTGGACCAAGTCCATCGTGATTGGGGCCATCCTGGTGATCAACGTGGCCATTGGTCTCTACCAGAAAGCCTCGGCCGAAAAAGCCCTAGCAGCGCTACAGTCCATGAGCCTACCAACCACCACGGTTCGCCGGGACGGCGTGGCCCAAAGTATCGCGGCTAAAGACGTGGTCCCGGGTGACCTGGTATTGCTGAAGGCCGGTGACCAGATTCCCGCCGACGGGGTGGTGCTCGAAAGCACGAACTTGACCGTCGACGAAGCCGTTCTAACCGGGGAAAGCGTCCCCGTCGCCAAACACTCCCTGACCACCCTAACCGCTATCGTCGACGAGCAACACGTCTACTCCGGCACGGCCGTGACCGCCGGAACCGCCATCGTGCAAATCGTGACTACCGGAATGGCCACGGAACTCGGCCAAATCGCGGGCCTGTTGAATAAGACTAAGAAACGCGCGACGCCCTTACAAGGCCGCTTGAACCGCCTGTCCGGTTGGCTGACCAGTTTCGCCGTTTTAGGCGGCCTGGTGATCTTTGCCCTGAGTATCTGGATGCAAAATCAAGGCATCGCCGACAGCCTAATGATCGGGATCTCCCTGGCCGTGGCGGCCGTGCCCGAAACTCTGCCAATTATCGTAACCATCAGTCTGGCCCACGGGGTCAAGCGGATGGCTCACCGTAACGCTATCATGCGCCGGGTCAACGCGGTCGAAACCATCGGCGGCGTCGACGTTATCGCCTCGGACAAGACCGGGACGTTGACACAAAACAAGATGACCATCACCCGCTACTGGACGCCCAAGTCCAAAACCAGTTTTGCCGCCGATGACCTGACACCGGCGGGTAAAGACCTGATGCGCTACCTGGGGCTAGCGACCAACGCCGAAATCAAGACGGTGGCCGGCCAAGAAGAGACCCACGGTGACCCTACGGAATTGGCCATCGTGCGCTGGCTAGCCAGCCACGACCGCAGCCGGGCCAAGTTTGAGCGCCTGGCGCCGCGGGTAGCCGAAGACCCCTTCGACTCCACTAAGAATACCATGGCCACGGTCCACCACCTAGCCGACGGGCAACAACTGGTCATCGTTAAAGGGGCCTTTGACCGCCTGCCGATTAACTGGACGCCCGCTCAACGGGCCGCGGCCACGCAAGTCCACGATGAGTTCGGCCAGCAAGCCTTACGGGTCCTGTCGGTCGGCTACAAGCTGATGCCGCAAACCACCAGTGTTGACTGGGCAGAACTGACGCAGGATCTGACCTTTGCCGGACTGGTCGGCATCATCGACCCACCGCGGCCGGAAGTCATCCCCGCCATCCAAGAGGCCAAACGGGCCGGCATCAAGCCGGTGATGATCACCGGAGACCACATGGTGACCGCCGCGGCCATCGCCGAAGAAATCGGCATCCTGACGCCCGGCCAACGAGTCCTCTCGGGAACGGAACTCCAGACCATGAGTGACACCGACTTAGCCGACCAGATTCACGACATCGCGGTCTACGCTCCGGTCTCCCCGAGTGACAAGATTCGCATCGTCCAGGCTTGGCAGGCGGCCGGCAAGACCGTGGCCATGACCGGTGATGGGGTCAACGACGCCCCGGCCCTAAAGGCCGCCGACGTCGGGATTGCCATGGGGATTACCGGGACCGAGGTTTCCAAGGGCGCCGCGGACATGATTTTGACTGACGACAACTTTGCCACGATTATCGCGGCGGTCCGTGAAGGCCGGACGGTCTACCAAAACATTTTGAAGGCCGTCGAGTTCTTGGTCGGGGTCAACTTCGCCCAAATCTTCCTGATGGTCGGTGCCGTCTTGATGGGCTGGGGCGCCCCGCTGCTGGCGGAACAGCTCCTGTTGATCAACGTGCTCGCCGACGGGATTCCTGGCTTCTACATTAGCCGTGAACCTGGCGAGAAAGCCGCTATGGCCCAGCCACCGGTGGAAAACGACGAAAGCCTCTTCGCCCGCGGTTTGGGTGGTCGGTTAGCCTTACGGGCGGCCACGTTTACCGTCTTGACGCTCGGCATCTACGCGATTGGTCGTTTCGGCCTCAGCAACGGGCAAGCCACCATCGGCACGACCATGGTCTTCCTGGTGCTGGCCGTCGGGTCGATGGTCGACATCTACGCCATCAAGGACCGCCAACCGCTGTCGCTGGCCAGTCTCAAACGCAACCCGGTCCTGAATTGGGCGATGCTGCTAGCCGTGGGCGTGGTCCTCGTGGTGGCTACGGTTCCCGGACTCCAACACCTCTTTGGCCTAGTTAACTTGCCACTGAGCGCTTGGGCCCTGGTCATCCCCGCGATGCTCATCCCCACGCTGGTGCTCGAACTGGCCAAGCGCTGGACGCGCCGCAACCGGGAAACGGCTGTCGATCTCGCCTGGGGCGACGACTAACCACTTCATTTAACGCTCTACGCAAAAATGGCGTCCCCGCACTGGGGACGCCATTTTCATATTTATACTCATGATAACTCGGCATGCCTATAAGTACCGCCTGAGCACCAAGAAAGTTATTGGGGTTCTGACTGAAAATCCCCACAAGAATCCTCGTCAATCAATAATTTTAACTTAATTTTGCGTGGTGACATGAGCAGTCTTGGCATCGTGCTTCCGCCGTAAAGTGGCTTCGATCTCTTCCAGAGAACGATTCCGGGTTTCGAAGACCATTTTGTGGACGAACCAGATGGACAAGAAGCACAAAACACCGTAACCAATAAACAGACTTCCAGTTCCGAAGAAGTCCAATAGCGAGGGGAAGGTCAAAGAAACGACCATGTTTGCCGACCAATTGATTACACTAGCAAAGGAATTCCCTAACCCCCGAATATTCAGCGGGAAGACTTCCCCAATCATAACCCACATCACAGGTCCCCAAGTCGCGGAGAAGAACGCAATGTAGATAGTCAGGGCAATCACACAAATAACGGCGGCAGCAAAGGAATCCCCAGAGAATTTCATCGCGAAACTCATAATGAACAAGGAAATTCCCATACCAATCGCACCAATATTCAGCATCTTTTTCCGGTCGATCTTATCCATGATGGCCACGGCCACCGCCGTGACGATCACGTTAAAGATTCCAATTCCGATATGAGCAATCAGCGCCGCGGAGACCCCAAACCCCACATCGGTAAAAATAGTCGGCGCGTAGTACAGCACCGTATTACACCCCATGACTTGTTGGAAAATGGCCAATCCCAAGCCAATAATCAAGGATGGTCGCACCATCGGCCCAAAGAGTTCGGACCAACCGCCACTCTTAATCTTGGCCTGTTCATGAATCTGTTCTAGCTCCTGGTTCACGGCCGCCGTATCGTGTTGGTTCATGGTATCCAACACGTCTCGTGCCTGTTCGCCCCGACCCGTTTTTACCAAGTACCGTGGACTTTCAGGCAGAACCAGCCCGCCCAAGAACAACAACGCCGCGGGTACCGCGGCCAATCCTAACATCCAGCGCCAGCCGGTATACATACCCGAGAACGTGTAATTGATGACATAGGCCAGAAAGATCCCGGTCATCACCATCAGTTGAAATAAACTTGATACAGTCCCCCGCTTGCTGGCAGGAGCCAATTCAGCTAAGTACGTTGGAATCAACGCTGAGGCGGCCCCAACGGCCATCCCCAAGATGATTCGAGAAATAATCAGCGTCCAAAATTCTGGCGAAAAGGCTGAGCCAATCGCCCCAACAAAGAAAATAATCGCAGAAAACAGTAGTAGCTTACGTCGTCCATAACGATCAGATGATGGGCCAATGATAGCAGCCCCTAAAATGGCTCCCAGCAGGACCGCACTAACGACCCAACCTTGTTGCCAAGACCCCAAATTCATTTGCCGTTGAATAAACAAAATGGCCCCAGAAATAACTCCGGTATCATATCCGAAGAGGAGGCCGCCAAGTGCGCCAAAGAAGTAGACAAACCCTGTCGAAACCTGTCGCATAGTTTTAGCTCCTTAGTAAGTTGTGCCCGTGATTTCCCAGTCAAATGTAAGTTGGTGACTGTCGCATTTAGTGTTGGTTGGCTCACGCGACCAACCTTAGAGATAATATACCACACCCTTCACTTCTTTGAAAGAGTTTTCTAAAATTAATTATGAATAATCGTTCACTACTCGTGATTATCAGGATTATCCAATTAAATTCGAATTACTCAAAACAAGATAAACTTAAGATATTTACCACCAATACGGGCAAACAGTTGGAAAAAATCAACGTCCGCAATTGATGAGCAATCAATCGTGGACGCTAATTTAACCAGTTGTGCCTGGCTTATAAATCGTCAAAACGGCCCAAATTTCTCCACCGATTTGCCAACCTATTTTCAAAACAATGCTTATTTCATATTTTCACGTCGGAAGTCCAGCAACTCCGCACTAATCTGCTTAGTCTGACCGTAGACTTGCTTGTAAATATCGTGGAGTTTCTTGTACTTCTTGACGTTTTCCGGAATCGGCCGGTACTCCTTACCGAAGTGCACAAAGGTCTTCGCACAGTCCTGCAGAGAATCGAACCATCCCAGGCCAGTGGCCGCCATCATGGCCGCTCCCATGCCGGGGCCCTGTTCATTCTTCAGACTGACGACCTTTCGGTTAAAGATATCGGCTTGAATCTGGAGCCACAACGGGCTTTTGGCCCCACCACCGATGGAAACCACCGTGTCGAAGTCGCCCCCGTTTTCCTCATAAATGTCAAAGAGGTCCCGAAACGAGAAGATGATGCCTTCCAGTACCGCCCGCACAAAGTCATGGCGCTGATGGATCCCGTCGATCCCGGTAAAGCTCCCGCGGATATTCGCATCGGCGTACGGTGCCCGTTCACCCACGATATACGGGGTATAGAGCAAGCCGTTGGCCCCGACCGTCGATTTTTCGGCGCTGGCAACCACGTCGTTGAAGTCCTCCGCCGGCGCGAAAGTCTTCTTGAACCAGCTCAGCGAGTACCCCGCAGCCAAGGTCACGCCCATCGAATAGAACTTATCCGGAATGGCGTGGTCTTCGAACTGCAGGACCCCGTGGTAGTTGACGTCAGCATTGTCTTCATACTTCAAGACCACGCCCGACGTGCCGATACTAGACATGACCATGTTGGGCTGTAAAATGCCCGCCCCTACGGCACCGGCCGCGTTGTCGGCAGCACCGCCAAAGACTTTGGTGGCCGTGGTCAAACCGGAAAATTCGGCGTAGGCCGGCGTGACCGTCCCCGCAAAGTCGATTGACTTAATCAACGGTGGGCACATGCTCATCGGAATGTCAAAGACGTCACAGATGCGTTGACTCCACTGGCCCTTGGCCACGTCCAACAGCACCGTCCCGGTCGCATCGGAGTAATCCATCGCAAGGTTGCCGGTCATCCGGTAACGGACGTAATCCTTGGGTAAGACGAAGTACTTCGCCTTTTTCCAGATGTCGGGTTCATTTTCCTTAACCCACAAGAGCTTGGTCAGGGTGAACCCTTCCAACGGTTGGTTGCGGGTGATGTCGATAAATTCGTCACCCATTTTGTCCATGATTTCTTGGCGTTGCGGCGTGGTCCGGGTATCGTTCCAGAGAATCGCCGGGCGCAAGATCTTCTTGTCCTCATCCAGTAAGACCAGCCCGTGCATTTGGCCCGAGAAACTGACCCCTTCGATGTCTTCGGCGGCCAGGTGATCCGTTAAAATCAACCGGACGATGGCCACGGTCGTCCCGGAGACCCAGTCTTCGGGGTTCTGTTCGTTATAGCCGGGGCGCTTCTGAATCAGGTCGTAACCGAAGCTTTCTTGGGCGACGATTTGACCACTGTGGTCCAGTGCGGAGACCTTGACGGCGCTAGTGCCGAGGTCCACCCCAAGTACATACTTTCCCATAATTGCTCCTCCAATCAGTCTTTGTCGCTGTCATTACGTTCAGTGTACCCCACCGGCCCCTCGTACGGGTCAACGCCCTGAGGGGTGGGGCTCAAAAATGGTGGACGGACTCCCGTCCGTCCACCATTTTAAGTGCTACTGTCGCGCGCATTAAGGCTTATTTGCTTAACGTGTCGATGATGTAGTGGTTGATTGTGTCTTTGATTTCTTCCAAGTGGTCGGAGTGCGTTGCGGCAATCAATTCAGATTGTGGCTTGTCAATGACGTACTTTTCCAAGGACTTGAAGTCAGCCTTACCACTTTCGATATCTGCACCGATACCGGAATCGTAAGAGCTGTAACGGTTCTTGACGATGTTATCCAAGAAGCCGTCCTTCTTCATCGCCAAGGCAACCCGCAGACCAGCCGCAAAGCTGTCCATGCCGACGATATGGCCGTAGAACAGGTCATTTGGTTCGAAGGATGAACGCCGAGGCTTGGCATCGAAGTTCAAGCCACCGCGAGGGCCGATGGAGCCGTTTTCAACGACTTCGGTCATGGCAGCAACCGTTTCGTACAAGTTGGATGGGTATTCATCGATATCCCAGCCGATCAACTTGTCCCCTTGGTTTGCATCCAGGGAGCCTAACAGACCCGCGTCACGCGCAACGCGAATTTCGTGTTGGTAAGTGTGACCCGCTAAGTTGGCGTGGTTGCCTTCCAAGTTCAACTTGAAGTCTTTGTCCAAATCGTATTCCTTCATGAAGGCGATCGTGGTTGCGGCGTCGAAGTCGTATTGGTGCGTCGTTGGTTCCTTTGGCTTTGGTTCCAACAGCATTTGGGCGTCGAAGCCAATTTCGTTAGCGTAATCCTTCGCCATGTGGAAGAACTTCGCAGCGTGTTCTTGTTCTTCCTTCATGTTGGTGTTCCATAAGGATTCATACCCTTCACGGCCACCCCAGAAGACGTAGTTCTCAGAACCAACGCGCTTCCCGATTTCCAGACTGTGCTTCAATTGAGCGGCACAGTATGCGAAGATGTCCGCGTATGGCGAGGTTGAAGCCCCTTCAACGAACCGGGGGTTAGTGAACATGTTCGAGGTGTTCCACAAAACCTTCATGCCACTGGTCTTTTGGTATTCCACAATCTTATCAACGACTTTGTCCAGGTTCTTGTTGGTTTCACGTAACGTGTCCCCTTCTGGCGCTAAGTCCCGGTCGTGGAAGCAAAGGTAGTCCACACCTAATTTGTCATAAAATTCAAATGCGGCGTCTACCTTGGCTAATGCCAAATCCATTGGATCGGAGTACTTGTCATATGGCCGTTGGGCGGTCCCATCACCAAATGGGTCCACTAGGCGTTGGTCAAAGGTGTGCCAGTAAGCCACGGCGAACCGTAACCAATCGCGCATCTTCTTTCCACCAATGACTTCGTCCGGATTGTAGTATTGAAAGCCTAAACCTGATTTTTTATCTTGATGGCCGACATATTGAATCTTGTCGACGCCTTTCCAGTATTCTTCTGCCATAATTAATAAAACCCTCCTAGTTAGTTCGTTGCGACAACCAACTTACAAGTCTTATTATACAGTGGTTTGGGGTTAATGCAAGCGTTTTCAGAAAATTAATCTGGATTTTTGCCACCGCTTCCAATGTTTGTTTGCCAATAGCCATACGCGCCGTTAGTCTGTCGTGATTTTAGCTGGCTAACTAAAAAAACGGGTCCACCAAGGTTAGTCCTGGCAGACCCGTCGTGTTAATTAAAATTTTTCTGGAATGCGTTCAAATTTCAAAGCGTACCCGTTCAACCCCAAGACTTGATGGGTGATGACCGAACAGCCGCCCAAAACCGTGGCTAACCGCGCATTGGTAGTCAGTTCAATTGGGAAGTCCTGGTGCGCCAACCGGCGGTACCCCGCCCGAATCTGTTCGAGCAGTTCCGGCAACTCTTCGATCAACGGCGAGTTGATGAAGAAGGCGTCCGGGTCCAGCGTGCGCATCGTGTTGTACAACAAACTACTGATGGCAATCGTGAAACGCTGGAGGATCACCGCGAGGTCCGTATCGTGCTGGCGATACAACCGCACAATGTCCTCGCGACCCAAATCATGCAGGCCCTTTTGTTCCTCAACCTGGTGGATGATGGCATCTTCGGAACTGATGTCCTCAGCACGGACCGGCGTGGCCTGACCTTCGCCATCGATTTCTAGGCGGGTCACCGTTTGACCGATTTCACCGGCATCCCCGTGTTCACCACGGAACAGACTGCGGTGCAAAATAATGCCGGCCCCAATCCCCCGGTGGATACTGATGGTCACCGTACTGTTCAACTCGCGGGCGCCGTTGAAGTCTCGTTCGTAAATGGCAGATAGGTTGGCTTCATTCTCCAACACCACCGGTACATGATACGCCGTGGAAAAGATTTTGACTAAATCAACGTCCTCCATGTTAATAAACGGTGACGTCTGAATCTGATTATCGCAGATGATGCCGTGAATGGAGAAGCAGATGCCTAGTAAGCCGTGGGCCGATTCGTCTTCGGCCTGCACGTTACCGATATACTTCTTGATCTGGGTGACCATCTCATGAATCGATTGGTCCCGCGTTTGAACGCGGTCGTACTTCCAGACCTTGCCATTCAACGTCGTGGCCAGCGCATGCAGGTGTCGATAGCCCAAATCAAAGGTCAGCGTGTACCCGTAATCTTGGTTGATGGCCACTAGCGTCGGTTTGCACCCGCCGGCCGTCGACGCATCGCCGTAACCCAGCTCCTTTAAGTAGCCTTTCGCCATCAAGGTGTTATATAAGGAAGAAACGGTCGATTTGTTCAAGTGCAGTCGGTGGGAGATTTCAATCCGCGACGTTGGGTGATTGTTAAAAACTTGTTGCAAGACAAACTTCAGATTTTGATCGTGTAGCTGATTACGTGTCATACTTCGCTGGACCATTTTACGTCCCCCCATACCTTCAAGATTAGTGGTTAGACCCAATTATAATGATTTAGTCCCCCAACTAACCACGCCAACTGTCTACTTTAGTCCTCCAACAGAACCCCCGTTAAACTAAGCAGCGGTTCTAGTTTGGCGAACCAACTAACCTCAGTATGTGGCAAGACCGTGGATAAATCAACTGCTTTACCTCAACTTGACTAAAAAAATGTAAGTGAAGGGATTTCGGCCTGCAACGACCTATTTTTGGTATGTTCGGTTACATAAGAAAGTGCTTTAATTATCATTACTTTTTTATCAATTTTGTTGCCCAGGTACGAGCAGCTGATTATCGAGCCTCACCTTTGATGTTTGACCCGTAGCGGGGCCCGTTTGCCCCGGCGCCAATGTCGGGGACCAAACCAGCGCGCCAGTGCGTGATGCTGTGGCTTGGCTTGAGTAGACGCGACTGGAGTGGCGACAGGTGTGGCCGGCGCCATTGGGGGGCGGTGCGGCGCCGTGACGGTTACCGGATGATTCTGCAACCGTTGGACCGTCTGCATCACGGTGTGGACCGTTTGGGCATCCCACAGGGCGTTATGGGCGTTGGGCGTGGCGATGTTCAAGAGTCCTGCTATCCCGCTGAGCGGTAACGTATAACTCGCCTTTCCACGCCCCTTGTTGGCGTGGTTAATCACCTGGTTCACATACGCTTCCCCGTCAAATAGGCGAATCGGCTGCCTCAAGAGTGCGAGTTCGTCTTTCGTCAATTGGGGTTCACAACGCTTTACTAAACTACGTAAGACTTTATAGTCGTTGTGATAATCCCAGGCCATCAACGGTAAGCCGGGGGCTAGGACCTGGGCAATGAAGGCCCGCACCACGGCTAGCGGCTGGGCCTGTTGCTGGTAGGCCGCCAGGGTCAAGCCGGTAGCGGCCAGACCTTGAAGTTTTTGTTCCGGACTGAATTCGGGTTGGTCGACGTACCGGTTGAAGTAAATGGGTAACTGCCGTGTCCCCGCGTAGCCAATGGCGCTGAGCTGAAACAACCCAAAATTCACCCCATCGATCGTCGTCAGTTGCCACTCGATTTGCTTGCCCTGGTGCTGAACGGCGTAAAACGAGCCAAACTCACAGTCCACGGCAATATAGCGTTGAGGGATCGTTTTAAGGAGGCGAATGTTGCCCAACGGTGTGGCTGGTTGGGCGCCCTTTGACCGGGAGAAGTCGTAACCCTGTTCCGACAGGTAAGTCCACTGGGCTTGCGACGTGGTAAAAGTCTGGTAGACCACGACCTTATTGGGGTTCAAGACCAGTTGGTGACCATTGGCGAAGCCGACCACATAATGCTGATCATTGCGCGAAATCTGGGTCACCTTCCCCATTCGCACGTGTTCCGGCGCCCGAATGATGACTTCCGCTGACTCTACCCGATAAGCCGGCGCACCCACTACGTAGAGGTTCCGCGATTGGTCCGGTCCCTTTTTCTCCAACACCGCCAATTGATCTGCCATGTTTGTCCTGCTCCCTTTCAATTGTTTGCCTTTAGCCTACCATAATTTTTGTAAAAAGCAAACGTTTGTTCGCGTCGCTTGAACGAAAAACAACTCCCACCCGTTACCGGAAAAGAAACATTTCCAGTTCAGTTTTCAATTGCGCTTGAGTTGCCATGGAGATTGGTCCAACGCCAGGATATTGCCTAGACTGTCGATCACCATGTCGGGGTGGATAGCCTGGGGGTGGCGATCACAAAGTTGGCCAGCGTCGAATTTTGTGTGGTATTAGTGACCTCATTTCTAGGGTCCTTCGGCGCACATCCTGTTCCCGAGTGGCCTTCAGGCGTTTAGTCATCGACTCCTAAATAGCCTTCGACGAAGTCCTGGTCGACCTTCAGACTGTCCCCAGCCGCGACACTACCATTCCTGATAAAGGCATGAAGTGGTCCCCTTTTCACCGACCAGCTCGTTGCCAGCACTACTTTATCATTTACAGTACAAACTTTAATCAGGACTCTGTCGTTTCACTTCCATTAGTTTCACGGATTGACTAGCGAGTCAGCCATTTTACTGGTTCATTTAACTCAGCAATGTAACTGTTTAATTGCTTTCAATTGCTCTCTTTTCTCAGCTAGCAGTTGGAATCCCCGAAACGGTTTCACCAGCAGATGTTATTGGCCGTTAATGAGGCATATCGTTGCTGTTTATCCCTAAACCAGTTACAATAAAATTATTAAAAGTTGTCCACTTGTTCCAATGTGTTACAACCGTAAATTTAATGCACTTCTTAAATGGCATCAATTGTCATCTAATCTATCAATCGAGAGGAGGAGTTCACTGTGCCCCAAAAATTAAAAGTGACTACCATGCCACCCCATATTCTTTCGTCACGACACCACTGGCTGGCCACTAGCTTAACCGTGACCTCGCTCACTCTCGGGGTCTTCGGCACCACCATGGTCGCCCGTGCCGACACACCGGCCACCACTCAACCAACGTCTTCTGCCGTCACCACGACGACCGCCCCTGCCAAATCCAGTGTGCCCTTAAAAACCACACCGACCGCAACGCCATCTAGTTCCGCCGATTTAGCAGCCAAGCCTGCTAAACCAACAATTAAAGTTCCTGCCTCTCAAGCCCCCACCACAGCAGCTCCAGCTTCAACGGCACCCACTACGACAGTCACGACACCCGATCAGGTTACGACCACCACGCCCGGTGGAACCGATGAGGATTCTGACTCCAGTGTTCCCGTCACGCCAAACACGACCGGAATGGTCACCGTCAACGGTGTCAACCAAACGGGGAGCTTATTGAATCAGCAAGTGATGACCGGTGAAGTGGGGGCAATTTACCAGGCCTCAGCGGCGACTTTAGCTGGTTACCAGGTCGTTGGCTCCGCCAGCCAAAGCGGCACCTACACCGAAACGCCCCAGACCATCATCTTTACTTACCGCCCTGTCTTGACCAGTACTGCCGATGATAACCAAAACATCGCTGACAGCGCTGACGACCAGACCGTCAGTAACACCGACCAAGACCAAGTCGTTCCCGCTTCAAACCCAACCACTAGTAAGTCAACCATACTAACTAAGTTTACGACGACCACCTCCAGCGCAACTGACAGTACCACCAACCAAGCATCCCCCGCACCGACACCGACCACCACCCAGCCACACAGCGCCCCCACCAGGGTTGCCAACACGTCGCAAGCCGTAACGCCCACCACACCAACGGCTAACCCGTCAACGCCCTCTAAATCAAAAGCGGCCCTGCGTACAGCACCCAAAACTACCGAAGCCGACTTCGATTTACCCCAAGTTGAAAACGACGTGGCCGAGTCCCAAAACGTTTTTGTCAGTTTGGGGCTTCTCCTAACCGTCTTAGGCTTTGGCAGTTTAGTCGGTCTACGCTGGCACAACCGTGACCGTTAGCCACGACTAGCAGATACAAAATCCCCGAAACATCTGCCAATTCAGTGTGTTCCGGGGATTTTGGAAGTTAATTTAGGTTAATCGTTACCGACGCGTAAGACACAAGCGCCTTTGATGTCTCCGTGCTTGACCACTCGTAAGGCTTCATCGGCGTGGTCCAAGGCGTACGGCGTGGTGGCCGGGTGAATATTCAACCGGTCCGCCAGCGTCAAAAAGGTCTCGCCGTCGCGCCGGGTATTACTTTCCACGCTGGTCAGGTTCTTTTCGTGGAAGATGTGGTACTGGTAGTTCAACGCCGGGATGTCACTCAAATGAATGCCCGCTAATGCCAGGGTACCGCCCTTTGCCAAGTTAGCCAGTTCATTGGGCACCATGTCGCCCACCGGCGCGAACATGATCGCCGAATCGAGCTTGACCGGCGACTTATCGTAAGCGCCCTGCGCCGAAGCCGCCCCCAATTTTAGACCAAACTTTTGGGCGTCCTTGCCTCGAGTGAAGACGTGGACTTCAATGCCCTGGGCGATGGCGATGTGGGCGGTGATGTGGGCCGACCCGCCAAAACCGTAGAGGCCCAACCGACCACCAGCTGGCACGTTGGCCCGTTCGAATGCCCGGTAACCAATGATCCCAGCACACAACAACGGGGCCGCCGTTACAGAATCCAAGCGCTCGGGAATCCGGTAGGCAAAGCCCTCAGGAACCGTCACGTATTCGGCATAGCCACCGTCATGATCCCAGCCGGTGTATTTGGAGTACGGGCAAAGATTTTCCCGCCCGGACCGGCAGTACCGACAAACGCCACAGGTCCACCGTAACCACGGAATGCCGATGCGTTCTCCCAATTTGAAACGTGTGGTCGCCGGGCCATTCGCCACGACTTCCCCCACGATTTCGTGGCCGGGGGTCACGTGGGCTTGGTGGACCGGCAAATCGCCCTCACTCACGTGTAAATCGGTGTGGCATACACCACAGGTCAAGACCCGGACTAAGGTTTCGCCCACACCAGGTTGCGGCACGGGTTTGGTCACCATTTCGATTGGCGCCGTCGGGCCGTCGATGGGTCCCGGTGTGGTCACTTGCCAAGCCCGCATCGTACTCGGGATATTAGCGACGTGTTCTGCTTGTTCTGCCATCTTAAATTCCTCCTATCACCAGGTTAACTGGGCCACGGTGGTCACCAACTTTCGTTTACAGTAATCATGACCAGGAGCCTTCCCCCTTAGTTTAGCCTTAATTTCAAATTTGGACAGACTTCACCCAACTTTTTTCCGCTTCCGTGCGGCAAATGTCATATTATGTCACCTTGATTTGGTATCCTATATTTTAAGAAGTGGTTGTGTACCACCATTTCATTTTATGTTGTACAGAAAGGTTGGATATCCATGCAAGACTTACCCTTTACTTCCGCCGACAGTTGGGCGTTGTGGGACGTTCCCGCTGCCGACTTGAGCACCCGCTCAAATCAGGAACGCCAGCGTCTCTTCGGCACTGCCTATCAGGCTGAACATTTCCCCAAAGACCTGCTCAACGGCAATCTTGAACAGCGCTTACGGGAAACGCACTACGTGTTAGTGGGGATCAACCCCAATTACGTGACGCGCGAACACCTACGGGAACGGCGGTTCCTTAACTTTCACGGGCGCAAGGGCCGTTTAGACTACCGCTTAGCGGCGGCGGTCTACGGTAAGCCGCTCTGGGGGACCTTCATGACCGACCTTTCCAGTATCACCCCACCAGTAAGTCGGCGGGTCCGCTTCACCGCTCAAGACGTGGCCGCTTTCGAACAACACTTAGATCAGTTGGGGATTCCTGCAACCAGCACCCTGATTGCCCTAGGGCCCACGGCGCAGCACCCGCTCGCCCACTACGCCCACCGTCCGGTTGCCTCCCTGCACCATTATGCGGGAGTCAACGGTAGTTGGGACGCAGATGCAGCCCACCAACAAATTATGGCCATCTTGCAACAAGGAGCTAACACTCAATCTAAATTGGCTTAATCTAAAACGTCCCGTCGTGGGGAATAATCACGACGGGACGTTTTTTCTGACCTGTTTTAGTGGTCGCCAGTCAGCCACACCACTTGGTGCAGCTGCTTAAAACTGGAACCAGTCCTCATCCAACGTGTTACTCATGATTTCACGGGCAGTCGAGGCAAAGTCTTCGGTAACTAAGTTTTGCTGGGCTAATAAGCGGTACAGCCGGCGCAGCGCCGTCTGAATCCGCTTGGCTTCCGTCACGCTCACACCGTGCAACAAGAGCTCATCCACCCCCGCTGCATCGTCGTCAAGGATCGTGACATACCGGTAAGCCAGAAACTCATTGAGATAGAAGGTCAATTCCCGCAAATAAGACGTTTTCGTTTTAGCTGAAACTTCCCCCGTCAAGGCCTGGTCGAAATTTTCCAGCAACGTGGTGTTAGCGGCTTGAATTTGCGCCGTCAATTTATCCAATTCTTCTAAATCTGCCGTCACACTGAGGTCATCACAGGTCTTTTGCAGTGCTTGTAGCTGGGCTACGGCCGGACCAAATTCCACTGATTCTTTGGGTGGAGCTGGTACGGCTACGACGGGGTGCCACTGCATGTTAGCGGCGGCCAAATCCGCCGCCAAATCACGACCGGTGTGGTAGTGACCCGCATCATCCTTGCGCATCCCCTGTGTCAGGCGAATGGCTAGTTCGGCTTCGTCCCTCGCCGGTCCATCTTCCAACAAACTGGTCAGCATCGCGCCGGTATCGTTCATCCGCCCCACCCGGCTGCGGGTCACGGTCCGATTAGTCTCCCACGGCTTAGCGACTCGCCGATATAAGTCAAAGTCCGCAGGTGGCAAGTTATTATATTGCCAGATTTCTTCCAATTGCGCCCAAAAACGAGTTGCAAGCTGTTGCCGGTTCTTGGCGTTCACGTCCGTTAACACCACCGTCAACATACATGCATCGTTCACCAGCAACACTATCTTCTTATGCTGCCGGGTCGTGTAAGTCGCGTGCCATGAAAACAGCGGGTTCGCCAGGGCCAGTTGCTTGGCCGTCGCGGAATCTGCCACTGCCGGAAAGTCCTGAAACAGTCCCTGGGCCTTTTGAACCACATTAATCAACATGCTTGTCCACCTCATTAGTTTGGTCATCTTTACTGTAGTGTAGCTGATTCGATTGGGTAATGCACGTTTGACCAACGATAAGATGGCCTGGCGGTATTTTCCCGGACGAATTGTCAAATCAAGTGTAACTTTTTACCGAAGAAAACTTCAGATGGTGTCTTCCAGCCTAAGACCTTACGGGGGCGATTATTTAAATTCCTGACAAACTTCGCGATATCTTGATCGGTCAGTTCATCAAGGTCAGTTCCTTTGGGAAAATACTCTCGGATGAGACCATTGGTATTTTCGTTGGTCCCACGTTGTTGTGGTGCGTGCGGGTCTGGAAAATAGACTGAGATACCAAGCTCTTTACCGACTTCACGATAACCCGCAAACTCTGTACCTCGGTCTGGTGTAAGCGTACGAACGCGTTTAGGTGTGACTGTATGCAGGAGGTCGATCATCGCTTGGGTCACATTCTTGGCATTCACTTTGGGTACACGCTCAGACAGAAGGTATCGTGACTTACGGTCGACCAGTGACACTAAACCCGAACGCCCGACCTTGCCGCGAACGGTATCGCCTTCCCAATGGCCAAAACGAGTCCGATTCTCACATGAGACTGGTCGTTCATGGACTGATGGGACATTATTAAAACGGCCACGTCGTTCGTTGACAGTTCCTTTAACCTTACGAGTTTTCCCACGATGTCGTAACTTTCGAGCGAATCCTCGAGCCCCATGACTTTTACGTTTAACGCCTAAATTATTTCGTTCAATTCCGCGATAAATCGTGTTGTAGCTGATATGCCAATTACTGGTCTCTAAAGATAAACGACCGGCGATTTGCTCGGGTGACCATTGTCGTTGAAGAATGCAGTGAAGGACAAAGTCGCGTAGCTTTAAATTCTCCAGTACCCTGAGGCGGCGACTCTTTAATCGGCGCTGTTGATAGTTCTGCTGGGCTTTTACGGCGGAATAGGCGCCCCGACCGCCGTTGCGTTTAATTTCTCGTGACACAGTGGCTTTGGAACAACCGATTTGATTGGCAATAACCTGGTAAGTATGGTGTAAAGTTACACCTAACAGTATGCATTCGCGGTCTTTTAAGGTAAGATGTGTATATGGACTCATAGCCTAAGAACTCCTTTAGATGATTGTTATGGTGACTTCATTCTACAGGACTCAGGCTAGGAGTCTATTTTTATTTTCTTACTTGTTGCACTTCAATTGTAAATTCGTCTATCAAAAAGGGCCTAGTACTTTTGGAATGGAAATACTTTCCAACACCAAAAATTCTAGACCCAAAAAAAACAAGTTGATTTATGCGTACAAATATTATAAACTGTATTTGTTCAATAAATGAAAGTGGTTCATAAGATTGTGATTCCTAAAGCATGCCGGCGCAGGGAGTCACGAATTATTGAAAGGGCTTTCGATAGATGATGAATACTTGGGTAAGCAATTATTTTTGACAAACCCCTTAATTTAGGAGGAATAAAATTGGATAAGAAAAAGAATGTTTCCAGTAAGTTTATTTTCTTCTTCGGTTCATTTGGTGGTATCTTGTTCGGTTATGACATTGGTGTTATGACCGGAGCACTACCTTTTCTGAAGACTGACTGGAATTTAACAAATGCATCATTAGTTGGTTGGGTTACTTCTGCTGTGATGTTCGGTGCCATCTTTGGTGCTGCAATTGCTGGGCAGCTAGCTGACCGACTTGGTCGGCGACGAATGATTCTAATGTCGTCTTTGGTTTTCGCTATTGGTTCAATTCTATGTGGATTTTCACCTAACAACGGGACGTTTTACCTGATTGGCATGAGAATATTTTTAGGACTGGCTGTTGGTGCGGCCTCTGCTTTGGTACCAGCCTATATGTCAGAAATGGCACCGGCACGATTACGTGGGAGTTTGTCTGGGATTAATCAAACGATGATTGTCTCTGGGATGTTGATCTCATACATTGTTGACTTTGTTTTAAAGGATTTACCAGAAAGCATTTCTTGGCGTTTGATGTTAGGGCTAGCTGCTGTTCCTGCAATTATCTTATTTGCTGGGGTTCTTAAGCTGCCTGAATCACCTCGCTTCTTAATCAAGGCTAACCGTTTAGATGAAGCACGGCAGGTTTTATCATTTGTTCGTAAACCAGAAGAAGTTGAACCTGAAGTTAAGTCAATTCAAGCAACCGCACAAAACGAATCAAGTAACATGGCAAAGACCTCATGGGCAACACTGTTTAACGGCAAGTATCGTTACTTGGTTATTGCCGGGGTTGGTGTGGCTGCTTTCCAGCAATTCCAAGGTGCCAACGCAATCTTCTACTACATTCCATTGATTGTTGAAAAGGCAACTGGTAGTGCAGCAAGTTCTGCATTGATGTGGCCAATTGTTCAGGGGGTTCTGTTAGTTCTTGGTTCACTCTTGTACATCTGGATTGCTGATAAATTCAATCGGCGGACGTTGTTAACTCTAGGTGGTACGGTGATGGCTTTGTCCTTCCTGTTACCAGCCGTGATTAACAGTCTAGTACCAAATGCAAGTCCAATGATGATTGTGGTCTTCTTATCAATTTATGTGGCCTTTTACTCCTTCACTTGGGCGCCATTAACTTGGGTGCTGGTTGGTGAAATCTTCCCGCTGGCCGTTCGGGGCCGGGCATCTGGTTTATCATCATCCTTTAACTGGATTGGTTCATGGGCCGTTGGGTTACTCTTCCCAATTATGACGGCTTCAATGTCACAAGAAGCGGTGTTTGCTGTCTTCGGTGTTATCTGTGTCTTGGGAGTGCTCTTCGTTCGTTTCTGTGTTCCAGAAACCCGTGGTCGCTCACTCGAAGAAATCGAAGCTGCTGGTACTAACCGTGGTAAGAAAACTGAAACGGCGCAAAACAACTAGTATTTTTGAATGATTTAGGAGGCATAACGAAATGAACTTAGTCGAAACGGCGCAAGCCATTGAGGCGGGGCAGGTTTCCTTAGGGATTGAATTAGGCTCAACTCGAATTAAAGCGGTGTTAGTCACCGATGACTTCAATACGATTGCTTCCGGTAGTTACGTTTGGGAAAATCAGTTTGAGGATGGTGTTTGGACCTATTCACTTGAAGAGGTTTGGTCCGGTATCCAGCAGAGCTATACGCAAATGGCGGCGGATGTTCAAAGTAAATATCATGCTAGCTTGAAGCATATTAATGCGATTGGTGTTAGTGCAATGATGCACGGCTACTTGGCGTTTGATAAGAACAATGAGTTGTTAGTGCCTTTCCGAACTTGGCGGAACAATATTACGGGCCAATCAGCTGATGAATTAACCAAGCTCTTTGATTTCAATATTCCACAACGGTGGAGCATTGCCCACTTATACCAAGCGGTCTTAAATGATGAGGACCACGTTGCCAATGTTGATTTCATCACGACGTTAGCCGGTTATGTCACTTGGAAATTGTCTGGCGAGAAAGTCTTGGGTGTTGGAGATGCTTCAGGTGTCTTCCCAATTGATGAAAAAACTGGTAGTTATGACCAAGCAATGCTAGATAAGTTTAGCAGTCTAGATAATGTTAAACGTTATCCATGGCAGATTGAGAACATTCTACCTAGCATTTTACCGGCTGGTAAGATTGCCGGTAAGTTAACCGCTGAAGGGGCTAACTTATTGGATGCCAGTGGCAACCTTGAAGCCGGTAGTGTTATGGCACCGCCTGAAGGCGACGCTGGTACTGGGATGGTTGGAACAAATAGTGTTCGTAAGCGGACTGGTAACATCTCCGTTGGGACATCAGCTTTCTCCATGAATGTTTTGGATAAAACATTGTCGAAGGTTTACCGCGATATTGATATCGTGATGACCCCAGATGGTTCACCAGTTGCCATGGTCCACGTTAACAACTGCTCATCTGATATTAACGCTTGGGCAAGCATTTTCAGTGACTTTGCTGCACGGTTAGGTGTTGATCTAAAACCGGATCGACTTTACGAGACACTTTTCTTGGAATCAACTAAGGCAGACGCTAACGCCGGCGGGCTGGTTAACTATAGTTATCAATCTGGTGAAAATATCACTAAGATTCAAGCCGGTCGACCACTGTTTGTTCGAACGCCTAACAGCAAGTTCTCTCTGCCAAACTTTATGCTGACTCAGCTTTATGCAGCATTTGCACCATTGCAGATTGGAATGGATATCTTGGTCAACGAGGAACACGTACAAACTGACGTGATGATTGCGCAGGGTGGTTTATTCCGGACACCAGTAATTGGTCAACAAGTACTGGCTAACGCTTTAAATATCCCCATCACGGTTATGAGTACGGCTGGTGAGGGTGGCCCTTGGGGAATGGCTGTCTTGGCGGCTTATGCCCAACGTCAAACGAGTGAGAACCTTGAAGACTTCTTGGATCAAGAGGTCTTCAAGAATCCTGAAAGTATGACGTTGAGTCCTGAGCCTGCAGGAGTTGCTGGTTACCAAGAGTTCATCAAGAATTATCAAGCTGGATTGCCAGTGGAAGCTGCCGCTGGCGAAGCTATTAGCGACTAAGAGAAGAGAGGTTAATTGAATGTTAGAAGATTTAAAGCAAGAAGTCTACGACGCCAACATGCAGTTGCCTGAATTGGGATTGGTTACCTTTACTTGGGGTAACGTTTCCGGTATTGATCGGGACAAAGGCCTGTTTGTCATCAAACCTTCTGGGGTTGATTACAATGACTTGAAGCCCAGCGACATGGTTGTTGTTAACTTAAAGGGTGAAGTTGTTGAAGGAGATATGAATCCTTCCAGTGACACCCCAACGCATACAGTACTTTACAATGAATTCCCTAATATTGGGGGAATTGTTCATACGCATTCACCTTGGGCAGTGTCATTTGCCGCTGCTAAGATGGATATTCCTGCAATGAACACGACGCATGCGGACACGTTCTATGGCGATGTACCAGCTGCTGATGCCTTGACTAAGGAAGAAATTGAAGAAGACTACGAAGGCAACACGGGTAAGACCATCGTGAAGACCTTCAAGGAACGCGGCATTGATTACGAAGCCGTTCCCGCTTCTTTGGTTAGTCAACACGGTCCCTTCGCTTGGGGGCCAACGCCAGCCAAAGCAGTTTACAACGCCAAGGTTTTGGAAGTGGTTGCCGAAGAAGACTATCACACCGCTCAAATGACGCGTGCTAATCGGGAATTGCCACAGTATCTGTTGGACAAGCATTACCTGCGTAAGCATGGGGCCAACGCTTACTACGGCCAAAATAATGCTCATTCCAAAGATCACGCGGCCCGTCAATAAATTTGTTATCCAATTTTAAAACCAAATTATACTAAAAGGAGTGCTCAATTATGTTATCAGTTCCAGATTATGAATTTTGGTTTGTTACCGGTTCACAACACCTTTATGGTGAAGAACAATTAAAGTCCGTTGCTAAGGATGCCCAAGATATTGCTGACAAGTTAAACGCCAGCGGCAAGTTGCCTTACAAGGTTGTCTTCAAGGATGTTATGACAACGGCCGAAAGCATCACTAACTTCATGAAAGAAGTTAACTACAACGACAAAGTTGCCGGTGTGATTACGTGGATGCACACGTTCTCCCCAGCCAAGAATTGGATTCGTGGGACAGAATTATTGCAAAAGCCATTGCTGCACTTGGCAACGCAATACTTGAACAACATTCCTTATGCTGACATTGACTTTGATTACATGAACTTGAACCAAAGTGCTCATGGTGACCGCGAATATGCTTACATCAATGCCCGTCTAAACGTCAACAACAAGATTGTTTACGGCTACTGGGGTGATGAAGACGTTCAAGACCAAATCGCACGTTGGGAAGACGTTGCGGTTGCTTACAACGAAAGCTTTAAAGTTAAAGTTGCTCGTTTTGGTGATACTATGCGTAACGTTGCCGTTACTGAAGGTGACAAAGTTGAAGCACAAATCAAGATGGGCTGGACGGTTGACTACTATGGTATCGGTGATTTAGTTGAAGAAATCAACAAGGTTTCTGACGCTGACATTGACAAAGAATACGCTGATCTTGAATCCAAGTACACCATGGTTCAAGGGGACAACGATGCTGAAACTTATAAGCACTCCGTTCGCGTTCAATTACAACAATACCTTGGGATCAAGCGTTTCTTGGAAAAGGGTGGTTACACTGCCTTCACCACGAACTTCGAAGACCTCTGGGGAATGGAACAATTACCTGGTTTAGCCGCTCAATTATTAATTCGTGACGGTTATGGCTTCGGTGCCGAAGGTGATTGGAAGACCGCTGCCTTGGGTCGTGTGATGAAGATCATGTCTCACAATGACCGGACGGCCTTCATGGAAGACTACACCTTGGATCTACGTAAGGGCCACGAAGCTATTCTTGGTTCTCACATGTTGGAAGTCGACCCAACGATTGCTTCCGACAAGCCACGGGTTGAAGTTCACCCATTGGATATTGGTGGTAAAGCTGACCCAGCTCGTTTGGTCTTCACTGGTTCTGAAGGCGACGCCATTGACGTCACTGTTGCGGACTTCCGTGATGGCTTCAAGATGATTGGCTATGCTGTTGATGCGAACAAGCCTGAAGGCGAAACACCTAATTTGCCAGTTGCTAAGCAACTTTGGACACCTAAGGTTGGTTTGAAGACTGGTGCCTTGGAATGGATGAAGGCCGGCGGTGGTCACCACACCATGCTTTCCTTCTCCTTAACGGAAGAACAAATGGAAGACTTTGCTACCATGGTTGGTATGACAAGGGCGTTCATCAAGTAAGCTAAACATTTAAAATGGTTGTGGTTGCCGGCGAGCAATCACAGCCATTTTTTAAGGAAGTTTGTCAAATGGTGTTGAAGGATAGTTTCTATCCTTTGGAGATCTCCTCGTGTGGGAGATCTTTTTTGTTGTTTTATTAGTTGCGGCGTTTAATCTGGTGTGTTGTCTGAATATCGTACTTGAAGGCATAACAAATAAGCCTACCATCGTGACGTTATTGTGGTAGATAATCTAGGCAATCAGCTGGTAGACGCGTGTGAACATATTGGCCTGATTGGATAAGCCATAACAAGCACGTTTGAGCTCCTTGATCTTACGGTTGATGCCCTCTATCGGTCCGTTAGAGTAGGACGATTTGGCGGCGTTAATTACTCCATTAAGATTCTTTCGTAGGGTATGCATGGCCGTATCTAGGTGCGTGCCGTTAGGCTGATAGTTAGTGATGATATTCTTGAGTTCATCAGCGTGACGCCCCATCAAAGCATCGTGGAGATCGATGTAGGTTTCATAAGCTGTTTTGAAGGCCGGAAACGCATCGGTTCCAATATCAATAGCGTTCTGTTCGGTCGAGTACTCATTCAGGCCGAAGAGGTAGCGGCTCTTTTGTGCGTCAGGGTTGTCCTTGTGGAATAGGCGCCATAGTGATTTCAGTACTTTATATTCCCGCGAATGCTTGTCGAGTTGCTTTAAACATTGAGTGCGAATGGTATCCATCGTCCGGCCCATTAATTGAATAATGTGGAACCGATCAATAATGAGTTCGGCGTTAGGGAATAGTTCGTGCACGAATGCCTGATAGGAGGCGTTCATGTCCATGATGACGCGTTGAACCGCGGTCCGTTCTGCGGTGCTGTACTGACTAAGAAAGAACTGTTTGATGGTTCTATTAAGGCGGTCGCTAAGTACTTTAACTGATTTGTGAGTGTCGGCGTCAATGCAAATAAACGACATGGAGCCGTGCGTGGAACGGAATTCATCAAAGCATAGATTAATCGGTAACCGGCGGCTCGCGTGTGGATGAATATTAGCCGTCAAAATACGCTGAACTGAGTTTGTCGAAATACCGGTGAGACTGGCGATAGTCTTAGCCGGGAGTGATTTACTGGCTAGCTTCAGCACATGAGTCGCTAGTCCGTGACCGATGGCGTGGTTGGTTGATACCACTGGAGTGGTGGCCGTACAAGTGCTATGGCAGTTACTACAACGCCAGCGTTGCTTGTTTAGCTCTAGAATTACGGGCCGGTCCATGGGTCCTGCAATGTGGACATGAGTGAGCTTGTGTCCGTTAGGGTGCAACGTATTGTATCCACAGCTGGGACAGCGCCTGAGTGTGTAGGTAAGCTCTGCCTGGATGACCAAATACTTTTTGCGACCCGAGCCCCGACCATGAAATTCCTCACGAGTACCGAACACCTGAATGTTTGTGTCTGTAATTCCCAGTAATTTAAGTGTATTATCCAGTTGAGACATCTATTCCTACCCCGCTTATCTTGAGTTTCGTCGCTTAAAGCATAGCACTAGGGAGGCTTAGATGCCTTTTTTTGTTAGACGAATTGTCAAATCAAGTGTAACTTTTTACCGAAGAAAACTTCAGATGGTGTCTTCCAGCCTAAGACCTTACGGGGGCGATTATTTAAATTCCTGACAAACTTCGCGATATCTTGATCGGTCAGTTCATCAAGGTCAGTTCCTTTGGGAAAATACTCTCGGATGAGACCATTGGTATTTTCGTTGGTCCCACGTTGTTGTGGTGCGTGCGGGTCTGGAAAATAGACTGAGATACCAAGCTCTTTACCGACTTCACGATAACCCGCAAACTCTGTACCTCGGTCTGGTGTAAGCGTACGAACGCGTTTAGGTGTGACTGTATGCAGGAGGTCGATCATCGCTTGGGTCACATTCTTGGCATTCACTTTGGGTACACGCTCAGACAGAAGGTATCGTGACTTACGGTCGACCAGTGACACTAAACCCGAACGCCCGACCTTGCCGCGAACGGTATCGCCTTCCCAATGGCCAAAACGAGTCCGATTCTCACATGAGACTGGTCGTTCATGGACTGATGGGACATTATTAAAACGGCCACGTCGTTCGTTGACAGTTCCTTTAACCTTACGAGTTTTCCCACGATGTCGTAACTTTCGAGCGAATCCTCGAGCCCCATGACTTTTACGTTTAACGCCTAAATTATTTCGTTCAATTCCGCGATAAATCGTGTTGTAGCTGATATGCCAATTACTGGTCTCTAAAGATAAACGACCGGCGATTTGCTCGGGTGACCATTGTCGTTGAAGAATGCAGTGAAGGACAAAGTCGCGTAGCTTTAAATTCTCCAGTACCCTGAGGCGGCGACTCTTTAATCGGCGCTGTTGATAGTTCTGCTGGGCTTTTACGGCGGAATAGGCGCCCCGACCGCCGTTGCGTTTAATTTCTCGTGACACAGTGGCTTTGGAACAACCGATTTGATTGGCAATAACCTGGTAAGTATGGTGTAAAGTTACACCTAACAGTATGCATTCGCGGTCTTTTAAGGTAAGATGTGTATATGGACTCATAGCCTAAGAACTCCTTTAGATGATTGTTATGGTGACTTCATTCTACAGGACTCAGGCTAGGAGTCTATTTTTATTTTCTTACTTGTTGCACTTCAATTGTAAATTCGTCCGTCTAAAAATCCCACCAACCAACCTGCAAGCGTCATTATTGCGGCATCAGTCGAACGCGTCATTGAGCATCTCCCTTTCCGTCTGGGTCAGTAACGCTGTGACCACGTCAAGTTATAGCGGACTAAGCTATCTGACAAGGTGCCGTCCTGCAGACTATCGTCGATATGCTGGCATTGGCCAAAGATGTCTTTAGCTTTGGAATTTTCGCCTCCCAGGTGCTTCTCTTTCCGACTTGTAGACCTAATTCCCCACGGTAACCGGCGTATCCTCAGCGGCGATTGGGTCCGCCTCCCCCAGGGCTAACCTCATCGGGGGAATTCCTAGTAAGTCACAGGTGATATGCTTTCCAAATCATCGTCACTCCTGGCGTTAGATCTAATAAGCTCATCATCAACGCATCAAAAAAGACGGTCAACACGACCGTCTGTCAGTGACTCGTTTCGGTCACTCCTGCCAAGGGTGATTTCCATTATAGCACACGCCTTAGCCTTTCGGGTCGCGCCAGTGATTGCCTTGCACCGCCAGGTCTGCGGCAATATTAGCCACCACGTGAGGCGGTTGTTGGCGACCCAACGGCGGTGTTTTGGCCACTAAAAGGTCCAACTCCAACGGTATCGTGATCCCTTGGTCAAGCAGAAAACTGGCGTACATCCCCTGTTCATTAAGCCGTCGGACGTGTTGATGGACGATGGGCGCGTTGATCTGCCAGCTTCCCGCCGTTTGCCGGTACGCTTTCAAGTTAGCTGATTGCAACCCGTACTGGGGCCATTGTTGGGCTAACTGATCCCAGAACTGGTCGGCTAAGCGCTGGGTCGCCGTCACGTTCGCCGCATCCACCACGACACATAACGCACTGGCATCGTGGCCAAAAAGCAATAAGCGCTGGTGGTGCGCCATCACAGTGGTGGCGTGCCAGGAAAACAACGGGTTCGCTAAGGCGGCTGCTTGCGCCCGGTCGGTCGACCGTACCACCGGGTAATCGCGAAATAGGTCACGACTCTTTTGGGTGACATTTAAGTACATTTTGGAGCCTTCTTTCGTTGCTAGTTGGGTAAACTCTCTCACAATTATAGCATCTAGCCGCCAGTCGCCTTTTTACCGTTTCTCCGGGCAAACGAAAAGGACTCGAAAAACGAGTCCTCTTGCATAGACTTCTTATGTCCTTATTTCTCAACCATCACCAATTTAGGATTAGCCGTAATATAGCCGCCACCAGCGACATGGTAGCGCAACGTGCCACTGACTGTTTGGCTGTTTTGCCGGGAGTAATCCCAGCCAACAACTTTCACGGTTTTACCTTGCTTAATGGCTTTAACCTTATGCGTCAAATTGACATTGCGGTACAACTTGATCGTCTTCTTGGCCTTAATTTGACGCACTAGGCGCGGCTTAGTTGGGGAGACCCACTGCTTATTGCCAGTGATGTACGTCCCATCGGTCAGTTCGTAACGGGTCGTTTGCCCGGCCTTGACGCGTTTAACCACGTTGATTGCGGTGCCTTGTTTGAAGTGCTTTTCGTCAGTCGCTTTGGCAAAGACGGCCTTGCTGTGCGCCCGGATTCCCCGCGCGTTAGTCACGTAGAGTTTTTGATAATTACCTTGCCAGTAAAGCTTGGCAACGTAATCCGGGTTAGCCGTAATGTAGGTGCCATCAGCTAACTTGTAACGCAAGACGCCATTGGCTGACTTGGCTGTGTCGACAACTTTAAAGACGGGTGCGTAAGCCTTGGCCTTCTTGGCATAACGTTTGATTCGTTGGGACTTCTTAAAGGTCGGCGTGTTGTATCTGTAAAGGGCTTGCTTACCATATACCTTAAACGGCGTTATTGGACTGAGCTCATCCGCGACGCTGGAGCTGGAATCGCTTGTACTAGTTGTGTTGGTCCCCGTTGTCGTGGAACCCGTTGCTGTCGGGTGATACGTGACGGTATACGTCTTGTCTTTAGCCGTAAAATCAACTTTGACTTGCTTTTGGTCCGGCGTGTAATCCGCAACAGTTGGCGACGTAATGGCCATCGCCTGATCGGAACTCCCTTGGAGCTCTCTTGTCGGCGCAGCTTCAGAACCATCCGGCAACCTATACTCAATTTTGGCTTTAGCCACCTGATCTTTAGCCACGATGGCATAATGGTCTGTTTTATCGGGAGTCGTTTGAAGATCGAACGGTAGCTTAACCGGCATTAAGTAAACAGATACTCCGCCTAGCTTTTTTTCAGTCGTTTTAACGACTGTCCCTGTATCGGTATCAATTACCTGTGAGGTATCCTCTCCTAACCCCTTCATCAATTTATCGGTACCGGGTGCATAGGTACTCGGATCCGTGAGGGAGTCAGGGGCATCAATCAATAGAAAATCATCGTTTTGATAAGCTGAAGTTATCGTTTGCGTGATGATAGGTTTTCCACGTTCACTGATGACAATATTATTTTGATACTGGATTTTGTGCCCCTGTGGAAGCACAAGATAATACCCTTTGGCGAGATTTTTATTTCCATTTTTATCTGTAAACGCATTCGCGGCAGAAGCCGTTTTGGTCACGCCATCCTCATCATACTGATAATATTTATACGCCTTCAGGGGCTGATTTAACATCTGTCTAAACTCAGTTAGGCTTGCCGAATAACCCTTGTATATTGTAAAAAATTTATCCACGTCATTCTTATAAATATTACGGGGCATGAGCTGATTGGCTACATCCGAGGAATCAATCGCTAAGTCAACAGCAGAAGCTGATAAATCCCCCCCCGATATTAGATTAATCCCCAAATTCCATTCTATCGCGTTGTCCTGCAGAATTTCTCCCAACGTCGAGTCTTTCGTAATTTTGTCAGGATCCAAATTATAAGAACCAAACATATCGCTAGTGGTGTCAGGTACGCCAGACATTGTGTCACCAAAAGGGGTATTATCCACCCCCAACTCACTGTGTCGCGGGACATAAATATTTAATCGGGGGCCCGTAAATTCCGGGAGAGACGACTCTGCCCGGGCCACCTGCCCACCAATTAGGACGCCACAAACTACCAATAATCCCATCAATAACCACTTCATGATACTTTGTTTTTTCATTAGCCGCTCACCCCAACTGATTATGCTTATGAATTCAATTTAACATTAGATAGTTAATGCTATCATCTCTTACCATTATAATTCGTTATCCGGGAAAACTAAAAAATCAGTCCCTGATTCACCGCGTTTTGACCCCAAACTATTAAAATTGGTCAAAATAAAAGGCATTAAGTAAAGCGAACTTCTAAAGTTTAGATTTAACATCCAATCTTAGAAACTCGCTTTAATCAACACCAAATTTCATAAAATCTAAAATGCAAAGTACCGACAAAATAACGACCGCTGGTTCTTCAATGCTGCTTGAGATCAAAGAACCAACGGTCGTTATCTTTTTATATTTTAAAGGCCAACTTGGCTTATTCCGTACGGGTTACCCTGCACGCTTTCCCAAATGCCAAACTACGTTCACTCTAATTAATCATCGGTTAATCGATAGCTCACCGCCACTAATCTAACCAGTTCAGCCTTAGAGCTTAGGGTTGTCACATCAACGGTAATCCAATGCTGTTTGTCAAAGTGCCGCCCCATGGTAATCGCAGGGGACAGCGCAACTAATTCTTCAATATCCGCTAAATTTTGTTTCAAATCGACATACAAATGCTCGTCTTGCGCATAAACTAGCGCAAAGATGCGCCCAGTTTTCGCATGGCGCATTGCGTCAAAATAATGCGGTTGTGTCGCCCCGGCTGATTGAACGGCTGATTAACCGTGACCGCTCTATTTGCACTGATCAATTGAATTAAGTCTTGTTGTGTCAGCTTCATCGCTCAGCTCTCCTTTTCAACACTTATCCAGGCGTATCTCCTACTAGCATCTACTTGATTAATCTTTGGCTTTTTTCACCAGTGGCTGAATCGGGAAAATGGCAACGTTTCGGTGCCCATCAAACATCATGTAAGGATCCTGAACTAATTCAACCTCACCATAATTAACGTAGCGATTAGGTTCTTTATTAATCATGAGATAAACCGTAAGATCAGTATCTCGTGACTGTGCCAAGGCTCTATTTTGGCTGTAATCGAGGCGCTGATCACCCTGCTGCCCCATCCCCGAGTAGTTTAAAACCTCCCCGTCCCATTTATCCGGATACAGATTAGCCGACTCTTTAGAAATCAGGACTAGGCAATTATTGGCATTGGACTTTCGCATACCCCCCTGTGTTGAAACTCCGAATGCTTCGGCAACCTCTGCGTTACTGTAAGTTGCTCCGATTGTTAATTGTTTGATCACATCTTCATCCCCTTAAATTAAGCATACCAGTTTGATGAGTTCATCACGAGCTGGACGGCAAAATTTAACGTTCATTATTCCTTAATTAAATCGCATTTACACTTTGGAATACAAAATAGGGCGTCATAAAACCGCAAAATTCAAATAATATTTCAATCTGTTCGACGTATATAACTTGAATTATCACGACTGGTTTCAACTTGTAAAGCCTGGCTCATTAGCCGCAATCTAAATTAGAGTGCCCCTCCACCGTAGGAGGCCAAAGACCCAACCAAAAATTCTGATTTTACAAAAAGGGCGCTAGTTCACCCCAGCGTCCCCTCATCGTTTCACCTTCAGTTTTATGCGCCCCCCGAGAGTCGAACTCGGATCATGAGGACCGAAATCTCATGTGCTATCCATTACACTAAGGGCGCTGAACACTTCCATTCTAATACAAATCAATTCCGGTGACGAATTTTTCGGCAAACGCAGTCTGATTTTTCGGGTGTCCAGTCGGGACTATCAGTTGTGGCGCATCAGTTTCCTAAATCAGCTACCTTAAGACCTACCGCAACTTGCCGGTGACGACCCTTTCTATAATAACGGTAATTTCATAACTAGGAGGGAACATTATGATTACCGCTTTCGCAAGTCCTTCAACCTACGTTCAGGACGACCAACTTTTGACCCACGCCGCGCCGTACATCGCCCCCTTCGGCGACCACGGCATGCTACTGACCGACGACAACGTCTGGCAACTGGTCGGCGCGACCTTTTACCAGAACCTGACCGATGCCGGGCTAACTATCGCCCACGTGACCTTTAACGGGGAAAGTTCTCCCGAAGAAATCGACCGCATCAAAGCCATCGGCGAACGGACCGCCGCTAAATTCGTAATGGCCTTAGGCGGTGGCAAGACCAACGACACCACCAAGGCGGTCGGGGACGCCCTCGGGATTCCCGTGGTCATCGTGCCCACGCTGGCCTCGAACGACTCGCCCTGCACCCGGCTCAGCGTCATCTACTCCCCGGCTGGTGAATTCATGACCTACCGCTTCTACGACAAGAACCCTGATTTGGTCCTGGTCGACGACGCGGTAATTGCCGGGGCCCCGGTCCGCTTCTTAGTCGACGGGATTGCCGACGCCCTGTCCACCAACGTCGAAGCCCAGACCATCGCTCGCGCGCGAACGACCACCCTGTTACCCTTGCACACGCACCAAACCGCGGCCGGCTTAGCCCTGGCCGAAAAGTGTGAGGAGCTGCTCTTTACTTATGGTGAACAGGCGGTCGCCGCGGCCAACCAGCACGTGGTCACCCCGGCGCTCTCCCACATCATCGAAGCCAACATCTTATTGAGTGGCGTGGGGGCCGAAAGCTCTGGTCTAGCTGCCGCGCATAGTTTTCAAAACGGCCTGACCGCCCTTTCCGGCGACGTCCACAAACTCTCTCATGGTCAAAAGGTGGCGTTTGGCACCCTACTGAACCTGACGTTGACCGGCGCCAGTGACGCCGAATTCGCCCGTTACCTAGACTTTGAAAATCGGCTGGGTCTACCGACCACACTGAGTGCGTTACACCTCGATTCCGTCAGTGACGACGATCTCTTGAAAGTCGCCAAATTGACCGTCCAAGACGGTGAGACCATCCACAACATGGGTTTCCCCGTCACGGCGCGCGCCGTTTTCGCCGCCATGAAGGCCACTGACCGGCACTCCCGGCGCCTCCAAGGGTTCGGCTAAACATGATGTCAAAAAAAACGTTTCGGGCCCACACGACCGGAACGTTTTTTTTGCCCCCTTATTGTTGCACACCTTCCGTGGTCCGCTGAGCGGCCAAGTGGAAGTGCCCCCAGGCCAAGCTCAAGACGAAGGCCAAACCGGTCGGCACTAACCAGCCTAAGCCTAGGCTCGCGAACGGCACATAGGTGTGATAGGCGTGTAAGACCGCGGCGACCGGACCGAAACCGGCAACCACGGCCGGCGCGTTAGCCAGCATATCCAAGACCGCTGGCACCGCCGTGACCGCAATCGTGGTCCTGTAGACCAGCCCGGCGTATGGCCGCTTCGAAACCGTCAACGACACCAAGATCAACGCTAACGATAGCGGGTAGAGCAACATCAAGACTGGTAACGACCACGCGATGATGTTGTCCAAGCCGGCGTTGGCGACCAGAAACGACGCCACCGTGGTGACCCGCAGCCAAGCCAGGTAACTGACCTTCGGGAACAATTTATGGAAGTCCTGGGCAAACGACGTCACTAACCCTAACGCCGTGGTGAAGACCCCTAAGGTGACCATCACTCCCAAAAAGGCCGTCCCGAAGTTGCTGAAGTAGTGACCCACGATTTGTGACAGGGCCACCCCGCCATTGGCCGACAATTTAACTTGACCTAAGCTCAACGTCCCTAACAGGACCAGGCCAAAGTAAACCAAGATTTCTAATAAGATACTCAAGGTCCCGGCTTTGGCGGTCAAGCGAGTCAGTTCCTTATCGTGATACCCCAGACCCCGCACCGCGTGGACGAAGGTGACGCTCAGCGCCAGTAACGCCACGGCGTCGATGGTGTTGTACCCTTCCAGCAACCCACTGACGGTGGCGCCGGACTGGTAAGCCGTGGTCGGCGTATGGGTGGTGCCGCCCATTGGGTTCAAGAACGCGACCACAAAGACTACCGCCAGGAGCGCCAGAAACGCTGTATTTAAATACTTGCCAACGATCTTGACCAGAATATTTTGGTGGGTCGCTAGTACGTAAGCTAATGCGAAGAAGACGGCAGTAAAGATGACTTGTCCCACGGTCAACCAACTCTTCGGTAGGAAGGGTTCGGCCGCCATTTCGTAGGCCGTGGCCGCGGTCCGGGGCGTCCCGAAGAACGGGCCGATGGTCAAATGGACTAAGACCAAGAAGACCGCCGCGTACTTGGCGCCGACCGGCTTGGCCAAATCATAGAGGCCGTCACTCTTGGTGACCACCACCGCCAAGATGGCCAGTAACGGGAACAGTGAGCCGGACACAGCAAACCCGAGTGCCGCCGTAATCCAATTTTGCCCAGCCATCTGGCCCAAATGAACGGGGAAAATCAAGTTGCCGGACCCGAAAAACATGCCGAAAATCAACGAACTCACCACTAATAATTGCCAAAAATGATGTCGCCTAGTTACTTGTTCCATCTTGATTCCTCCGATCTTTGCTGGTAATCCATTATCCAAACGCGAAAAAAGCCCTTCTCCCGCCGAAACGGGAAAAGGGCTCTAGTTTTTAAGTAGAACGGTACCACCTTTTTGTGGCGTTTGACACACGCCACACTCATCACGGACCAACATCCGCTAGCCCAATAATGGTGGCCACCACGGTAACCTACGAGTCGCCTCTTCAGCACCGAACTCAGAAATGATGTTCACGTTTGACCGCTGATCCCTTCACATTTTACGGGACTCACTGGACAGCAACTCAAACGCTACTTTTTTCCTCAACGTTTTTCAAATATTGGTACCCATTATAACCAGGCTCAAACGAAAAATCAATGGCAATTCTAATTATTTTTTAATCATTTGGCTTTTGATGGTCTTTTCGCCAACGCTTAACGTAATCCAGGCGTTTCTTGAACAAATTCTCGCGCCCCTGGTCGGTCGGCTGGTAGTACTCGCGCCCAACTAAGGCATCTGGCAAACTCTGCAGCGTGGTTAGCTTATCCGGCGCATCGTGGGCGTACTGGTAGTCCTTGCCGTAATCCAGGTCGGCCATCAACTTGGTCGGTGCGTTCCGTAACTGGAGCGGCACCGGTTCGTCGCGGGTCTCCTTGACGTCCTTCTTCGCGGCTAAACGCGCCTTATAAATCGCGTTGGACTTAGGCGCTAGTGCCAAGTAGGTCACGGCCTCAGTCAGATGAACGTCGCATTCGGGCATCCCCAAGAACTGACAAGCCTGAAAGACGTTCACCGCCACGTTCAAGGCGTTGGTGTCGGCCAGGCCGACATCCTCACTGGCGAAGCGCACCAGCCGACGGGCAATGTACAACGGGTCTTCCCCACCTTCAAGCATCCGCGACAACCAGTAAATCGCCGCGTCGGCATCGCTATTGCGCATCGACTTGTGCAACGCCGAGATGATGTTATAGTGCTCCTCACCAGTCTTGTCGTAGAGCACGAACTTTTGGGTGATCAGTTGCTTCAGGTCGGCCATGGTGATGGTCACCTGTTTGTCGTGACGGTCCCCGTTCAAGACCGCCATCTCGAGCGTATTAAGTGCGGTGCGGGCGTCGCCATTGGCAAATTCAGCGATGGCCCGCAGTTCGTCGGTGCCCAGATTGACTTTAAGGTCAGGAAAACCGGCCGGATTCTGAAGCGCGTTGGTCAACAATTGTTGGATATCGGCGGTGGCTAGTTGCTTCAACACAAAGACCTTGCACCGCGACAACAACGCCGAGTTCAATTCGAACGACGGGTTCTCGGTGGTCGCCCCAATCAAGATGATGCTGCCCCGTTCGACGTAGGGCAAAAAGGCGTCCTGTTGGGCCTTGTTGAAACGGTGGATTTCGTCGACGAAGACCAGGGTCCGCTCACCGATTTCCCGGTCGCCTTCGGCCAGTTTCATGATCTTTTTGATTTTACTGATACTGCTATCGACCGCACTGAAGCGGATAAACTTCGCCTGGGTCTGGTGGGCGATGATTTCAGCTAACGTGGTCTTGCCCACACCCGGCGGCCCCCAGAAGATCATCGACGAGACCTGGTCGTTTTCAATCAGGTCACGCAAGATTTTCCCGGGTCCCAACAACTGTTGCTGGCCCACGAACTCGTCGAGTGACTGCGGGCGAACCCGGTTAGCCAGTGGCATTTGTTGGGACTGTTCAAATAATGAGCCTTGTTCCACAACGCACGCCCCCTTTAGCGTTCTACTACCGACCTCCGGCGGCGCGGGCCGCCTGTTGTTCCAGATAGCGCTGGGTCTCATCTGAGTTTTGCCGAAAATCCGTCACGAATGAGTCACTGACCGGTGCGACCGTCGCCGTTTGGTGGCCTAAAATATCGACCACAATCAGGTCTTCATTCTGCCACTTGGCCGTGTCGTAGTGGCCGTCTTCGATTTGATCTAAGAAGGTCTGAAAGGTGTCTAGGACCCCTTGGCGAATCACGTCTTCTTCACTGACGTCATCGCCTAACTTTTTCAGTTGGAGTTGACGCAATTGCACCTCGTCCATATCACTTAGAATTTGAATAAACATTCTCGTGGCCCCCAGTTTGTTTTACATTCATTCTATCACGAGACCCGCAGAAAAGAACGAGGCGAATCGTTATCCTTCCCCGCCATCTGGTGTAAACTAAAGGTAATACGCAGTGGGGCGTTGGTCGCCTCACCTGACGTATGGTTCCGACTAAGGAGGACGCCAACTCACGGAAGATTATATTCTCGATTTCACCACGAACCTGGCCATCCTCCACCGGCAATTTCAGCGCGACATGAACCAGATTCTCGAGGCCGACCAGGTCCCCATCAACATCACGGAATTCTACCTGCTGGTCTTGGTGTCCGAGTCTAGTCCCATCAATCAACGGATGGCGGCGCGTACGATTGCGGTGGATGAAGGCCTGATGACCCGCATGGTCCGCCATCTGGTCACAATCGATCTTTTACAAAAGACTGATGACCCTGCGGACCGCCGCAACAAACAACTGGTCTTGACCCCGGCCGGCGACCAGCTCGTCCGCCGCGCCATTCAGGTCCTCCACCACTGGTGGCAGAACGTCACCCCGCCGGATACCACCGTCAACTTCCAAGCGATGACGGAACAGTTGCAACGCTTATCCACCCGTGTGTTACAATTTGACCATCCATTAGAAAACCTATAGCATTTGCCTTTATTTAAGGAGGGACTATCGATGAGTAAAGCCATTACGATTGCGCAAGCGCAAAGTTACGACGCCCATACCATTAACCAGGTCGGCATTCCGTCCATGGTCTTAATGGAACGCGCGGCGCTAGCCACCTTCAACAACCTCTTAAATGATGATTACGACCTCACCCGTGTCGTGGTAGTCGCCGCCACCGGAAACAACGGTGGCGATGGCATTGCCGTCGCACGACTGTTAAAGATTCGGGGGATCGACGTGGCCATTTATCTCTTGGGGAACCCCGATAAGGCCACGCCCCAGACCAGCCAACAACTCAAAATTGCGAATTACTACCACATTCCGTTCACCTCGGATCTAAACGACGTGATTCACGCCACCACGATTGTCGACGCCATCTTCGGTGTGGGCCTCAGCCGCCCGATTACCGGCAAATTCGCCGAAGCCGTCAACGCCATCAACGCGACGGACGCGTCGACCGTGGCCATCGACGTGCCATCCGGCATCAACGCGGACACCGGGGAGACCCTAGGCGTTGCGGTCCTTGCCGACTCCACGACCACCATGGCTTACAAAAAGATCGGTATGCTGACCGTCAACGGCAAGCAACACACCGGTATCTTGCACGTGGCTGACATTGGCATTTACGCGGAGGATAACGTGGAGAGTTTAAAATAACCGTGACACCACCAGGTTCGGGGCCAATGCCCCGGACCTTTTTGCTACCAATTTTTGCGACCAGTAAGTAAACCACCAGGTGACAAGTCACTACATTCGGCCGTTCTCGGGCATATCGGTTGTCTTATCTGTCATTCCTTGTTATATTGTAAGCGGTTGCATAAGGGAGGATTTCAATGGATCAGACAACCGGATTTAGTAATATTCAGGCCCTCGACCCAACCATCCTGGTCGACTTACGCTACGCCACGACCAATAACTTCACGGGCCAAGTGATTTACGACTTTACAACCGCCATCGCCCGCACGGGAACCGCCGAAAAATTAGCCCGGGCTAGTGCCAGTTTACGGGACCAAGGCTACCGGCTAAAAGTTTTCGACGCTTACCGGCCGGTGCGCGCCCAGGAACGGCTCTTTGAAGTCTATCCCGACCCAGCCTTCGTGGCGCAACCCGACCCGAACTTCTCCCACCAAAAAGGGGTCACCTTTGATTTGACCCTCTGTGATACCAACGGTCAAGAACTGGAGATGCAAAGTGCCTTCGACGATTTCTCCGAGCGGGCCCACCGCGACTTCGCCCGGACCACAATTCAAGAGAAGCACTACCAATTGCTCCATCAAGCCATGCTGGCCGCCGGATTCGTGGGGTACGTCAACGAATGGTGGGACTATCGCGATGCCGACCAAGACACGTACGGTCCCCTGGCCGCCGACCCCAATGATTTTGCGTTAACTTAAAGCACTCCCCCCCAATAAAACGGGACGCTAAGCACCGGTAAGTCACCGGCCTTAGCGTCCCGTTTTCAGTCGCTTTTATTGCACTGCGCTCCTTTCTTTTTACACTGGTGAGGATAAGAAAGGATGGCGATTTTTTTGACACTGACAACCCAAATCAAAACACTTCCCGACGGCACCTTAATTCTGCCGTTAACCACTCAGCTCGGCCTTACCGCGGGCCAGGCGGTGACGGTCACCGCTACAACCACCGGCGTGACCGTGACGCCCGTGACGCCATTGGATCCTTCGCCGGCCTTTAGCGCGGCACTGCCAACCGTTTTGCACGACTACCAAGCGGCCCTGCTCAGTCTCAAGAAAGGGGATCAGTAACATGACCACCACTTACCTCACGCCCCGCGAGCTGACTGTACTCAATCAAGCTGCTTTGGCGGACACCACCGAAACGACTACCATCCGTAGCCAGGCCGCCGTGGATTCCATCATCGCTCAGCCCCAGCAAGTCTTCTTCGACACCGCAGCCTACCCGACCATCGAGCAAAAGTTAGGCATCGTCTTTCTCAAAGTCATCACCCTGCATCCCTTTGAAGACGGCAACAAGCGGACCGCCGTTTTAGCCCTGGCCATCTTGGCTCAACTCAACCACTACCACTTGACCTACACCAATCCACAGATTGCGGCACTGACCTTGAAGATTGCGGCCAGTGACGGGCCGACCATCGACTACGACGCCATCTATCAAGGAATTCGGGCGCATCTGGTGAGCGCCTAACTCCCGTGATTAGGCCGATTGGACCCATTTCCCCGATTTCACGATGCAAATTCGATTGGCTCCCCACCTTAAAATGGTGTTTACTAGACATAACTCATTTTAAGGAGGAACTGCCGTGTTTGCCATCGTCATGGGGGTCGTCATCGGCCTCATCTTACCGCTTCAAACCAGTATCAACTCTCGCTTGCGCCAATCCGTGGGGTCGCCATTTATGGCGTCACTGATTTCCTTTACCGTCGGGAGTGGCTTTCTAGCCGTGATTACACTTTTGATCGACCATCGTCTCTTTTTTACACCCCACCTCTTCAGCCAGCAACCCGCGTGGTTGTGGCTCGGCGGGGTATTTGGAGTGGTCTACCTGACCGGTAACATTCTCCTGTTCCCTAAATTGGGGAGTGTCCAGACCGTGATTTTGCCAATGTTTGGCCAAATCCTAATGGGCCTACTCATCGACAACTTCGGTTGGTTCCACGCCAAAGTTAGCCCTTTCACCACGGTTCGTGGTGGGGGTGCGCTACTGGTTCTTCTAGGCGTTATCGTCACGGTCGCCCTCAGTGATTGGCTCCTAAAACGGCGAGCAGCCTTAGATGCGGCTCCCACGACCACCGCATCCGCGAGTCTGTGGCTTTGGCGGCTTTTAGGCATTGGCGCCGGTATGTTAGGGGCCGCGCAATCGGCCATCAACGGCCATTTGGGTCTCGTACTCCGCTCATCGCTCGATGCAGCCTTCATCTCGTTTTTCGTGGGAGCCCTAACACTTCTAGTGATCAACCTCCTGTTACGCTCATCACGGCAACTTACCCAGCCCACTGACCGGCCGAATCCCTGGTGGATGTGGGTCGGCGGCGTTATCGGCGCCTTATTCGTCCTGGGCAACGTCTACCTGGTCCCAATTCTAGGTACCGGGCTGACCGTGGTCATCGTGTTAGTTGGCTTAATGGGCGGCAGTTTACTTATCGATAACTTTGGTTGGCTGGAAAGCCAGCGCAACCCGGTCACGCTGGTTCAAATCGTGGGCCTACTGATTATGGTCGGTGGGGTCGCTTTGATTCATTTAGCTTAATCTAATTTCCCCGTCTGGTGCCTGCCGTGACTAGACGGGTTTTTAGACATGAAAAGGGGCCCATCATCTCAGTGATGAGTCCCTGATCAAAGCTGCTGTTGCTTGCAAAGTTATGGTTTAGCCATTAATGAACTAGCCATCGGCCTTTTCTGGATGACCTTGCAAGTAAATCACGTGAGTATTCAAGTATTCTTCGATACCGTGACGACCATCGTCACCACCGATACCGGATTCCTTCCAGCCAGAGTGAGAACCGTTCATGGCTTCGAAGTTGAACCGGTTGATGTAGGTTTCCCCGTCTTCCAGTTCGTTAGCTGCCCGAGCAGCGTTGTCCAAGTTCTCAGTGAAGATGGAAGACGTCAACCCAAAGTCGCTATCGTTAGCCATGTTGATGGCATCATCTAAGGTCTTGAAGGTGACAATTGGCAGAACTGGGCCGAAGATTTCGTCTTGCACGATTTCAGAATCCTGCTTAACATCCTTGATAACCGTTGGGGCGTAGTAGAACCCGTTTTCGATTTCAATCTTGTGACCACCAGTAGTGACCGTCCCGCCGGCTTCAACGGCACGTTGAACCATGCCGTCGACCTTGTCCAAAGCGGCTTGGTTGATCAATGGACCCATGCCGGAGTCTTTGTCGGCGATTGGGTTAGCAACCTTAACGGCGGCCATCTTGTCCGTCAACTTCTTGGTGAATTCGTCAGCCACGTCTTCTTGGACGTAGATCCGTTCACAGTTGTTGCAAAGTTGACCGTTGTTGTCGATCCGTGAGTCGATGATGGATTGAACCGCCAAGTCGATGTCGGCATCGCTGCAGACAATAGCTGGGGCCTTCCCACCTAATTCCAGAGAAACCTTGGCCATGTGCGTGGATGCTGCAGCCATGACCCGCTTCCCGGAATCAACGGACCCGGTCAAACTAATAATGCCAATCTTCTTGTTGTGGGATAATTCGTCCCCGACAACCGAACCAGGACCCGTAACAAAGTTAACAACACCCTTTGGAATGCCAACCTTGTCGACAATCTTCGCAAATTCCAGCGCTAGGTTTGGCGTGTCAGAACTTGGCTTCATGACAATCGTGTTCCCGGTGACCAAAGCTGGCCCCATCTTCCGGGCAATCAGGAAGAATGGGAAGTTCCATGGTAAGATCCCGGCGGCAACCCCGATTGGTTGCTTGGCAATCATGATGTTTTCGTTCGCGTTGTCGGATTGAAGAATTTCCCCTTCATAGGTCCGCGCTGCCGATGCCATGTAGTCGAAGTAGTCCGCGGAGAACATAATTTCCGTGGTGGCTAAGGACCGAATCTTCCCCTGTTCTTCTTGGAGCATATCGATTAGGTGATCCGCTTGGTTGCGAACTTCCGTAGCCACGTCGTGTAAGTATTGGCCCCGAGTTGCGGCTGGAACGAACTTCCAGGTCTTTTCAGCTTCGTAGGCATCGTCGATGGCAGCTTTCGTTTCCTCGCGGGTCGCACTTGGCACCGTGGAAATCTTTTCCCCGGTCGAAGGGTTGAGAACCGTCAATAATTTCCCTGAATCGGAGTCCTTAAATTCACCATTAACGTACATTTGATAGTGCTTTAAATCTGTCGTAGTTGACATGTTTATGGCTTCCTTTAATTTTGAATTAATGACGACAACTAAATGATTCTGCGATTACTTACCCGGAACGTAATCTGGGTCGATAACTAAGACTGGCTTGATGGTCTTCCCACTGCCAGAGTCGGCGTTGGCTTCGTTGATTTGATCGAACTTGTAGAACTTTTCAGTCTTGTCGAAGTCAAACATGCCGGCTTGATAGAACTTGATTAACCGTGGAATATCAACTTGTGGAATGGCATCCCCCATGTTGACGCCGACGATCTTACGGTCGTTGACACAGAGGTCGTTCCAAGTATCCAAATCAATGTGGTTTGGCGTAACGGCGATTGTGGCGGTCGTCCCACCTTGGGCTAAGGCTTGAATGGAATCTTCCATGACTTTCTTGACCCCAGTAGTATCAACAGCCCAGTTGACACCGTAGCCATCCGTCAACTTCTTGATGGCTTCAACGGCATCTTCGCTCTTACTGTTGATGGTGTCCGTCGCGCCTAATTCCTTGGCTAAGGCCAAGCGAGAATCAACCACATCAATGGCGATAACCGTGGTGCAACCCGCAATCTTGCCGGCCATCATCGCAGCCAGACCAACGGCCCCAGTCCCAAAGACAGCGATAGTGTCGCCCGGCTTTGGTTGTAAGGTGTTGAGCACGGTCCCGGACCCGGTGACGTAGCCACAGCCCAGTGGCCCTAATTTCCGCAAATCCAAGTCCTTTGGTACCTTAACCGCGTTACGTTCCCGAACCACCGTGGTCGTGGTGAAGGAGGATTGGTCGAACATATCATCGACCTGGTGCCCATTTTCAGTAAAGTGAGCACTGCCGTCTGGCCGAACCCCAGACAAGTTATTCGCCGCGTAGTTTAAGCATTGTGTTGGAATCCCCTTCAAGCAGTTCGTACAATTGCCACAACCATAGAAGGAAAGAACGACGTGATCGCCGGGCTTGAAGTCCTTGACTTCGGGGCCAACCTTTTCAACAATCCCGGATCCTTCATGACCCAAGATGATTGGATAACCGATTTCCGCGTCACCTTTCCGTAACGCTTCGTCGGAGTGGCAAATCCCAGTCGCTACCATATGGATTTGCAAATCATCCGCCTGCATTGGGGCTAACTCAACATCGTCCCGCATTTCAAAGGAATCGCCTTTTTTATCAACAACTGCCGCTTTGATACGCATACAATCATCCCTATCTGTAAAATTCTGACATCCAGCAACTTGATCGTTGTGATTAATTCACACATTATAGTCTTTTTCTCCCACCAACAGTGGGAACACAAGTGGTAGCGGCACTTGCAAAAAAAGTCAGATTGTGAAGAATTACTCATTCCGCTCTACAAGTTCGTTATACCACTTTTTCGATTGAAATTAAAGGGCTTTCAGAAAGATTTTTCAAGTTTTTCGCTCCCCACTTCCACGCTTTTGTTGCCCCTTTGTTGTTCAGTTCACATTTTCCAGAACATTCCATCAGCGCCCCAGCGTTACGCTCGCAGCGGGTAAATCGGTCAACCCAATTCCGCGACAGTTGGGCATTTATCTTCCCTGTAGTCGTTTAAGGTTTCGACCATTAACTAATTGAAAAACTCGTTGAAAAGAGGCTTAGCATTGACCAACGTGTTACGGCCACTTGCCAACCAAACGATGACCTTGCAAACTGAAAAGTTTGCCCACTGACTTAACGAGATGAAAAAACGCCCGGTCCCTTACAGGTCCGAGCGCTGCTTTGCTTT
Organism: Levilactobacillus suantsaii; assembly: GCF_014069315.1. Lineage (NCBI taxonomy): Bacteria > Bacillati > Bacillota > Bacilli > Lactobacillales > Lactobacillaceae > Levilactobacillus > Levilactobacillus suantsaii. Next base: position 368,054 of record NZ_CP059603.1, read on the forward strand.
AGTTACATTTTAAAATCATGCCGTTTATTTCTCCACCATAAACGAATGGTCCGGAATCCGGATCAACGTGTACCGGTGCGCCAGGCGTCCGGCATGCAAGCCAATCCCGTTCAAGAAGTTTTTCTTGTAGGTGGTCTCAATCACGCCGACCCAAGCCTTTTGGTGCCGCTGGTCATATTTCGCAACTTTCTTTTTATTCCACTTATACGCAGATGCTGGTAAGTTGATTGGCTTCTTCCCCGTCGATACGGTCGCAACGGTACTATCGACCTGGTAGCGCTCGCCTTCAGTCAGGTAGGTGTACTGTTGGATTGGCTTGTCACCACCACCGTTATTGACCTCGACGTAATACGACGAGCCCTTGCTATCACCGGTAGTCAAGACCAGTGGTTCGTAACGCGTCTCCTGTGTGACCCGACTGCCCAAATGACTCTCGTTTTGGAAAAAGGTGGTGGCACTCATCCCCCCGAAGAACAGGAGCCAAACGACCAGTTCAACTGTCGAAATGATGAAATTGCGCCACGAGAAGCTCCGGCCCTCCTTCACAATCAAATGAATCCGCCGTACTCGCATATCATGCGTCATCCAGACGAGGGTGATCAGAACCAGTAACCACAAGCCCATCCCCACTAAGTTCCAACTTGATTTCATTCCAACATTCGTTCCCTTCCGCAATTTCTCCAATATTAAATGCTAAATTTCAATTACCCTTAAGCTTACGAGATTCGCCTACCGAATACAAGCGCATTCTAAGATTAATTCCGTTATACTAAAGGCAGTTTATTTCCTTAAGGAGGTTCTTGCTCTGTGTGTACTAGTCTAACCTATACGAACGGTGCCGGCCACCACTTTTTCGCCCGCACCATGGATTTTCCGACCACCACGCCCTGGCGGCCCGTCTTTTTACCCCGAGATTACCAATGGACCACCGCTTTGGGGGTGACCCGCACCACCCGTTACGCGTTATTGGGTGGCGGACGCCCCGCCGCGGACCGGCCGGCCTACCTAATGGCCGATGGGGTCAACGAAGCGGGTATCACCTGTGCGGAGCTTTATCTGCCTGGCGCCGTGACCTACGCCGACGACCCCGTTGCCGATAAAATCAACCTGACCCCGCAAGACTTCATCAACTGGGTCTTAGGTGAACACAACAGCCTTACCGCCGTAAAGCGCGATCTAGCTCAAGTCCGACTGATCAACCGCCGTTGGGGTAACGACCGTTATGTCTATCCCTTCCACTGGCTGTTAAGCGACCGGCAGGGACACACGCTGGTCATCGAGCCCACTAGTCTGGACCTACACGCCGTTGCCAACCCCAGCGAGGTGTTGACCAACACACCGGTACTGGCAACCCATGAACAGAACCTGAACGACTTTTTAGGCGTCTCGGCCGACCACTTTACCACGGCGACCATCGCCGCGGCTAAAACCTATCTGACGGAGCATCCCGATTTACCCACCAGCACCGTGCCGACCCGGCGCTTCCCGCACGCTTATTCGGCAGATTAATTTTGTATTTTACAAGCCCTTTCAAGACTTTAACCCGATTGATATTATGTTGAAACAATACTGTAACAACGTCTTGATAGTATTGAAGATGTTGTTTACATAGTTTTAATTAATTTCCAAAAAAATATTTATCAATGAGGGGTTTGTTTAGTTCTATGAAGAAAACAGTTGCTAAAGTTATTTTGTCACTCGTTGCCACGGTTGCCTTTGCGTTCACTGGTGCTCAAATGAGCCAACCAACTGAAGCGCAGGCCGCTTCCCAGGTGTCTTACAGTAAGATCTACAAGGTTGCCAAGGCCCAATTAGGCAAACCTTACGGCTGGGGCGCCACTGGCCCTTCCCGGTTCGACTGCTCCGGTTTCACCAGCTACGTGTACAAGCACGCCGCTAAGAAGACCATCCCCCGGACGGCCCAAGCGCAATACAACAAGTACAAGCACGTGTCTTACAAGCACATCAAGAAGGGCGATTTGGTCTTCTTCGGTGGCAGTAAGCATTCCATCTCCCATGTCGGCTTATACGTTGGCAATGGTAAGATGATCGATTCGCAAAACCGTGGTGTGGTGAGAGAAGCCGTTCACGCCCCATGGTGGCACGCAGTCGGTTACGCCCGCGTCGGTAACGTCATCAAGTAAGCAACTTTAGCAAAACTGATTTCAGCAAACAAACGACCCGAATTCTCCTGCCTTAGGCGCGGGAGGATTTTTTTGTGGGACGAATTGTCAAATCAAGTGTAACTTTTTACCGAAGAAAACTTCAGATGGTGTCTTCCAGCCTAAGACCTTACGGGGGCGATTATTTAAATTCCTGACAAACTTCGCGATATCTTGATCGGTCAGTTCATCAAGGTCAGTTCCTTTGGGAAAATACTCTCGGATGAGACCATTGGTATTTTCGTTGGTCCCACGTTGTTGTGGTGCGTGCGGGTCTGGAAAATAGACTGAGATACCAAGCTCTTTACCGACTTCACGATAACCCGCAAACTCTGTACCTCGGTCTGGTGTAAGCGTACGAACGCGTTTAGGTGTGACTGTATGCAGGAGGTCGATCATCGCTTGGGTCACATTCTTGGCATTCACTTTGGGTACACGCTCAGACAGAAGGTATCGTGACTTACGGTCGACCAGTGACACTAAACCCGAACGCCCGACCTTGCCGCGAACGGTATCGCCTTCCCAATGGCCAAAACGAGTCCGATTCTCACATGAGACTGGTCGTTCATGGACTGATGGGACATTATTAAAACGGCCACGTCGTTCGTTGACAGTTCCTTTAACCTTACGAGTTTTCCCACGATGTCGTAACTTTCGAGCGAATCCTCGAGCCCCATGACTTTTACGTTTAACGCCTAAATTATTTCGTTCAATTCCGCGATAAATCGTGTTGTAGCTGATATGCCAATTACTGGTCTCTAAAGATAAACGACCGGCGATTTGCTCGGGTGACCATTGTCGTTGAAGAATGCAGTGAAGGACAAAGTCGCGTAGCTTTAAATTCTCCAGTACCCTGAGGCGGCGACTCTTTAATCGGCGCTGTTGATAGTTCTGCTGGGCTTTTACGGCGGAATAGGCGCCCCGACCGCCGTTGCGTTTAATTTCTCGTGACACAGTGGCTTTGGAACAACCGATTTGATTGGCAATAACCTGGTAAGTATGGTGTAAAGTTACACCTAACAGTATGCATTCGCGGTCTTTTAAGGTAAGATGTGTATATGGACTCATAGCCTAAGAACTCCTTTAGATGATTGTTATGGTGACTTCATTCTACAGGACTCAGGCTAGGAGTCTATTTTTATTTTCTTACTTGTTGCACTTCAATTGTAAATTCGTCGGGCAAATGCCTGATCTGGGGCTTGAATTTTCGCGCGTTACCGCTTTATACTCCGTAAACACGATGACCTTGATCCCCCGGTTAGCGGTGTTTGTCATTCAAATAAATTAACTACCCCCATATCCTCAGCATAAAAATAATGGTATATTTAGATTTACATTGGAGAGTGAAGGCATGCAGGAGTTTTTTTCTAGTCTGGGAGAGTTTTTTTATTGTATCTGGCTCGTGATTTATAAACCCATGGCATTTATCGTTAAAATAATTATTATGGGAGTTTTTTGGATTGTCACCCTTTCTTATTTCTTATTTTGGCTAGCAATCATTGTTTTTATTTTATGGGTTTTTGGATTATTGATTTATTACGCATTCACCACACCATCGCCCTAATTTCTAGCTGGCAACTCGCCTGAGAGACCTCGTCGGTATCCCGACTGAGGTCTCTTTTTGAGTTAATCCGGAATAAACCTTGCCCCATAAAAACCGGCCCCCACCACCAAACGATGATGAGAGCCGGTTTTATATTAATTCATCATAGTCAATTTAAGCTTGCCGCGTCGGGTGGGCCGTGAACCACTCATCCATATCAAGGATCCGGCGCATCTTTAAGCTGGGCAGCCCCGCTCGAGAAACGCCGTGGAAACTTTGCGGGTAGCGGATAAAGTCGGCGTCGACGCCAGCCTTCTTGACCGCCGTAAAGTATTCCTCGGATTGCGTGACGGGGCAGCGCATGTCCCATTCCCCGTGAAGCAAGCGAATCGGTGTGGTGACCTGCGGGGCGTAAGCCAACGGTGAGCGTTGCCAGAACGTGGCGACCCCGTCCTTATCGAACAAGTCGGGCCCCAGTTCCCGCGGGTTAAAGAAGAAGCCAATGTCACTGGTCCCATACAGGCTGATCCAGTTGGTCACGGGCCGTTGCGCCACCGCGGCAGCGAAGCGGTGATTATGCCCAATCGTCCATAAGGTCATAAAGCCCCCGTAAGAGCCCCCGGCAATGTACTGGCGGTCAGCGTCTAATTCGGGGAACTGCGCTAAAGCGGCATCGAGGCCACTCATGACATCGGTATAGTCCCCCTCGCCGTAATGTTCGTTGACCGCATTTTCGAAGTCCTGTCCGTAGCTGGTCGACCCCCGCGGGTTAACGAAGACCACGCCGTAACCGAGGCTGGCGTGGACCTGGAATTCATAGAAGAAGGTCTCACCGTAGTTAGCGTGCGGACCCCCGTGGACGTACAGTAGGACCGGTGTCTTCTTAGCTGCCGTTTGCGCTGGTAAGTACCAACCCTCTAAGGCTTGACCATCGGCGGCTTGGTAGTCGAAATGTTGCGGTTGGGCATACTGGTGGCTCTCTTCGTAAGCCGCATTGGGATTGTAGATTGCCTGGGCTTCTTTTTGCGCCACGTCCACGACCTGGAGTTCACTGGGCCGGGTTTGCGCAGAGACTGCAAGCAAGACGTGGCCAGCGTCGATAACGTCGAAGTCCACGATCTCGTGCGCCTGGTCGTCCACTAATTGGTACCCTGCCACACTGCCCACGTAAAGTTGACTGTGAGCATGATAGGCCGCCGTAAAAGCCACCTGCTGGTCATCCAACCAACGCACCAGCTTGCCCCCGGGTTGTTGGGTCCAGTCGGCCGCAAATTCGGACGTGCAATCAGCTTCTAAGTCGGCGGTCAGATTGGTAAGTTTGCCCGTGGCCCGATCGGCAAAATACAGGTTGGCCACCGTTTGGGAGTCGAACTGGCCATCACTGCCCACTAGCGCCACCGTGTTGCCATCAGGAGAAAGCGTCGCGTCAGCGAAAAGGCCGTGCTGCAAACTGACCGTCAAGTCCGTCTCGGTTCCCTGCGTGACGTCATAGCAGTAGGCGCCGTGTGCAAAGTTTTGATCGTCAGCCGGATCGTCATCGTGCAGGTAAGTCACCAGCCCCCCATCGGCACTGACCGAGGTCAACGTAAAGTCACTCGCCCGTTGGAAGATTTCTTCCACCACGCCGCTAGCCGGGACATAGCGGCGGAGACGATAGGTCACATGTAAGGGAAGCCAGCCGTAGCCGTCCGCCTTGTTGATCAGGCGTTCGACGTGCCGTGGCTGTGGAAAGGCTTCAGGACTAGGTAATTTCGGCCGTTCGGTAGTCGCCGTAGTCTTGAAATAGACACTTTGACCGTCCGCCGCAGCGATAACCGTATCGACAGCTTCACCCGGCGTGGCAATCGCCACCGCGTCACCACCCGTAACCGGGACTGCATAAAGTTGGGCGCCAGCATCGTCAACCTTCGCCGCATAAAAGACCGTGTCAGCAGTCACGGCCGGTTGGACGTTGAGGGGCCCCGTCGTGGCGACTACCTGCTGGTGACCGGCACGGTCGACGCTGTTGAGGTCTGCTCGGTACCCATCGCTTGCTTGATCCATGTGATTCTCAACAAAATAGAACCGGTCGTTAGCTGCCACCGGTTGCGAGAGCGCTTTTAACCGGAACAAATCCTGTGCTTGAACTCCTGTTGCTGTCATCCACATCGCTTCCCTTTTCTCATCGTTTTCTCACAAAAGTGATTAATCCTATCCTAGCTGTTCCCCCGAACCCTGTCAATCACTTCTTCAATTCGGGCCAGAACCTGCTACACTAGACATGAACACGTTTGTTCTATATAAGGAGGGTTTTCCATCATGAAAATTGCAATTGCGGGCGCCGGCGCCATGGGCAGTCGGTTTGGCGTTAAGCTTCAAAACGCCGGTAACGAGGTCACTTTAATCGACAACTGGGCCGACCACGTCCAGGCGATTCAGCAAAATGGCTTGACCATCACTCAAAACGGTCACGACACCGTGGTCCCGATGACCGCGGCCGCACCGCAGGACGTGACGACTCATTTTGACTTGATCATTCTCTTCACCAAGGCCATGCAAATGGACCAGATGCTACAGGACTTGAGCGCTCAATTGCGCCAGCACCCGATGATTTTGGTCTTAGCCAACGGAATTGGCAACGTTGAGACCATTGAACGGTACGTCCCCCAGGAAAACATCGTCGCTGGGACCACGGTCTGGTCTTCCAGCTTGACCGGTCCTGGCCACATCACCATCACGGGAACCGGTAGTATTGCCTTACAAGCCATGGTGCCCGACCAATTCCCCGATTTCAAACGACTCCTCACCACGCTCAATGACGCTGGCTTACACGCTAGTCCGGCCGATGATGTCCTGGCCGCTATCTGGAAAAAAGCCGGCTTGAACAGTGTCTTGAACACCTACTGCACCCTATTCGACTGCAATATCGCCCAGTTCGGCGCACTGCCAAACTGGCGAGCATTGACCGCCGCCGTGTTAAACGAATTCCAAGCCGTTGCCAGTGCCGCCAACGTTCACTTTGATGCCCAGGCGGATACCGAGTTGATTGCGGCGCAGTTCGCCCCCGACGTCAACGGGGACCATTACCCGTCGATGCACCAGGATATGGCCCACCGTCGGCCCACCGAAATCGATTTTTTGAACGGTTACGTGGCCCGCTTAGGTCAAGCCCTGCACGTGCCCGCACCGACCAACGCCCTTTTGACGCAATTGATCCACAGTCAAGAAGCCTTACGGGGAATTCCCACGGCCTGAAAATCAACCCCACGGAGCGTGGCCTAACCACTAGATATAGAAAAACATTTTAAAAACATCTATATCTAGTTGTGTTTTGGCCAGTTTCATCGTACCATAGACCTATACTGATTTTGGGTCGGCGTTAGGAGATCCGGATGCCCCTAACCGCCCGCACCCCAGGAGGGTCTTGCCAATGGACGTTATTCGAAGATCGCAAACCAACATGTATCCCAACAGTCTGACCGTGGAAACGCCCGCTGGAGCCCACGTAGCGTTTGATGCCGCTTTGATTCATCACGACCTCACGGCGCTGACCAATGACCCCACCGTAGTTCACCGCGTGGAAAGCCTCATCGTGGCCCAATTAGCTGGGTTCGACGTGGTTGCCACGGCTACCATTGAAGCCACTGTCATCTCGACGCTTACCCAGCTGGGCTACCCCCAAATGGCGCGCCAATACCAACGGTAAGGTGAGTCGCTGATGCTGGAACCAACTACTTAACTAATTTTTAACTGCGTCTCGCAGGACTCATAGTGTCGCCGCTTGTTACGTAAACCGTAATAAGTTGCTCACTATGAGTTTTTATTTCTCCTAAAGTCCGGTCCTGTGGCAACGGGCGTTATCACTAAATTGGCCGCAAAAAAGCCCGGCTAGCGTCACGAGCTGTGACGCCGCCGGGCTTTCATTACAAGTTATAAGACCATCCCTAGAAACACAAAATCGATCAGCACTCCCCCGAGGACTGATCGATTTAAATTAAGAGCTTAGTTGCGATTCTAAGTGGTGTAATTCGGCTGTCCGTACCTCACGGGGTAAGAAGCGACGAATTTCTTCTTCGTTGTAGCCGACTTCCAAACGCTTATCATCAAAGATGATTGGCCGCTTGATCAGGTCGGGATACTTCACAACTAAATCAACTAATTGGCTGACCGACAGACTATCAAGATCAACGTGGAGTTTCTTAAAGATATTTGACCGCGTTGAGATAATGTCTTCGCTACCGTTTTCCGTGAGCCGCAAAATCTGCTTCACTTCAGTAGCATTCAATGGCTTGGACTTGATGTTGCGTTCTTGGAACGCGATATCGTGTTCTTTCAGCCATGCCCGGGCCTTACGGCTGGAGGCACTACTTGGTGCAATGTACAAATTGATCATAATCTCAGCACTTCCTTATCGTTGGATTGAGTTAACGATAGAAAACAACAATTGACTCATTTAGTTCCAGTCCAACAGTTCAGTGAACTATCTAGTAGAACCAACTTATATATTACCACAATTGAATGAATAATCAACCCTTTCTGAGAATTTTATCAATTATGGGTTCCCATACTTAGCAAGTTAGTTGGTCCAAACAACAATTCATTTGTCTGGAGATAACTACAATAATTATCCAGATAATCGCCGTCAATCCCCCGTTTATTTGAATATTGCAAAAATTCCAACTAATTTTTCTGGCTTACCATTTTTGAACTAGATGCGGGTAGATACTGGCATAATTATGAAAACCCTGACATTGAATAATTATCGATAATAAATGAATAATTATAGATAACCCCCTGGTATGAAGCGCTTTTAATCACCACACATCACTGAATATGTGGCTAAAAATTCGCAACACCCCTAAACTGGTTCAGGGAGGACCATCACTTAAGCCACCTCCGTAGAGTGCAAAAGTTTGGTTTAAATTATTCCTACTAGGTTTATTAGCGAGTCGTAGGTCCCATTACCTCCCCTTAAGCTACTAGTACATCCGTACCCCCACTTAAAATTTTCTTGCCCCTGCGAAAGTCTGATATCAGGGGCCGAACCAGACCCGCTAAACGACTGATTTGTCGCTCTTTTAGCGCCCCTAAGTTCCTTGATTTCACGAGCGGCCAACCGCTAAAACCCGCGGCCAGAGCCACATAATTCATCATTCGTCACATTTTCTTCACAATTTACGGGTATATTGGGACATGTAACTTATGATGAAGATGAATAAGTTAATTACTCCTCCAAAGTAATTGTACGCCGGACAGGGTCAGCTTCACTGATCTTCGGTGTGATGTAATCTATGCTTCAACAAGCCGACGGCTGATCAACTCCCTCGTGAAGTGGTCACCGCCTTTTTGTTTCCCAAAATTGCCCCGCTTCATGAGAAAGCTCTCATATTATTGAGAAATCGATACCAAAAATTTACAGTTTTGCCAAACTAGCTTATAATTTCTTTAACACGTTCCACACTTAGCGTTTTCTTGCCAGCACTGGCGGTGAACAAACGCCAGTTAGACGTAATTTGGAGGGTGACATGATGAAGCTAACAATTCTATCAACCAGCGATACACACGGGTACGTTTTTCCAACGAACTACGTTAAAAAAGGGAGCACCCAAGGGTTCGGGTTAGCCCGTGCTGCCACGGTGGTTGCGCGCGAACAGGCCGCAGCGGATGGCCCGGTCGTGACGATTGAAAATGGTGATTTCCTAGAAGGGTCACCCCTGGCCTATTATGTTGCCCGGGTCCAACCCCAACATGACCCCGCCCCCCTGATGGCCATTTATAACCAGATTCACTACGACTGTGGCATTCTGGGTAATCATGAATTCAACTACGGCCAGGACTACTTACAGGCCGCGATTCGTGATGCGAAGCGCCAAATTCTATGCGCCAATATTTTAGACCATAACGGAGACCCCGAATACGGGCAGCCCTACACGATTCTTGAGAAAGCTGGTCTCAAAATCGGGATTTTAGGGCTGACCACCCAGGCCGTCTATAAGTGGGAGAAAGCCACTAATATTAAGGGCCTGCAATTCGAGTCCGCCTTCCTGGCAGCTAAGAAGTACGTCCCTATCTTGCGACAAAAAGCCGACGTCGTGATTGTTAGTTACCATGGTGGTTTCGAACGCGACCTTGCGACCGGAAAACCCAATGATATTCACGTTGGCGAGAACGAAGCCTACCACATGATGGCAGAAATTCCCGGCATCGACGCCATGATCACCGGTCATCAACACCGACAAATCGCCACGGAACTCTTCGATGTGCCGACCACCCAACCCGGTTTCCGCGGCCAGGCTGTAGGTAAAATCACCCTGGACTTAAAACGGGACGCAACGGGCAAGGTCACCGTCATCAATCATGATTCCGAATTGATTTCCGCCACCAAGGCACCGTTAGACCACGACGTTATCAACGCGGCCGCCACCCTCAACACCCGCGTCGGCCGCTGGCTCGATCAGCCCTTGGGCCACATCAACGGCGATATGACCTTTACCGACCCCTTTGCGGCCCGACTACGGGAGACACCCTACATCGAATTCATCCAACAAGTTCAAATGGCCACCATGGGCGCCGATATCTCCGCAACGGCGCTGTTTAGCGATGAAGCATTGGGCTTTGAGAACCCGATTACCATGCGTAACATCATGACCAATTACGTCTACCCTAACGGATTATCACTCCTAAACATTACCGGGGCCGACCTCAAAGGCGCCCTTGAAGTCTCCGCGCGCTACTTCACCATTTTAAACGGCCAAATAGCGGTCAACCCGGCGTTTATTCACCCTAAACGCCGCCAGTACAATTACGATATGTACGAAGGCGTCCACTACAAACTCAACATCGCCCAACCCGTGGGCCAACGTGTCGAAGAGTTGACCTATCACGGCCAGCCCGTACGTGCGGACCAACAACTCCGCATCGTGTTGAACCAGTACCGTGCCGTGGGTGGCGGCCACTATAGTATGTATGAAGCCAGTAAAATCGTGGCCGAGAGTCAAAGCCCGATGAGTGAACTGATTGCTGACTACTTACAGGCCCACCCCACGGTCGACGCAACCACAAACGATAACTTCAGTGTGGTCAACGAGCCCCATCCAACCAACGATGAGAATCACACTTAAAGGCTAATAAAAGGCCCCCCGAAACACCGCTTGATAACGATGTTTCGGAGGGCCTTTTCGCTTATCCAGCACGTCTTACGACGCGTTGGCAGCGCGTTTACGTTTCTTCTTCTTTTTTCGGTCATCACCAATGTATTCGACGGCGGTCAACTTGCGAATCGTGGTGACCTTGATCTTGCCGGGATAGGTCAATTGGGCTTCGACCTTCTTCGCCACTTCTTTAGTCAGGTTGGCGGCTGCATTATCGTCCAAGGTCTGTGGGTTCACCATAATCCGTAACTCGCGACCGGCTTGAATGGCATAGCTTTCCGTTACGCCGTCTTCATCGGTGGCAATCTTTTCTAAGGCTCGCAGACGGTTGATGTAATCCTCAACGGACTCACTCCGCGCCCCTGGCCGGGCCCCGGAAACCGAATCAGAAGCTGCGACTAAAGCGGAAATCGGTGACGTCTTCTCCACGTCACCGTGGTGCGCCGCAATCGCATTGATTACGACCGGATCCTCGCCATATTTCTCAGCGAATTCGACCCCAATCTCCACGTGAGTGCCCTCGACTTCATGGTCGACAGCTTTCCCCAAATCATGCAGGAGACCGGCTCGGCGCGCCAGACGGGTATTGTACCCCAATCGTGCGGCCATGGCCCCGGTCAACTGAGCGACCTCAATCGAGTGTTGCAAGACGTTCTGGCCGTAACTGGTCCGGTACTTCAACCGGCCTAATAATTTCATCAAATCCGGGTGCATCCAGCCAACGTGCAAGCGACTGACCGCCTGTTCTCCGGTCTCCCAGAGGCTGTGGTTAACGTCACGTTGGGCGTTTTCGACCTGTGTTTCGATCTGGTTGGCCGAGATGCGCCGACTGGCTACCAGGTTGGTGATGGCTGTCCGGGCGACTTCTCTGCGAATTGGATCATGCGTACTGATGAACAACGTGGTGTTGTCATCGGGCACGAAAATCAGGTCGGTCCCGGTCAGTGTTTCGAGCAAGCGAATATGCTGGCCCTCACGGCCGATGATCTTACTACGCACCTCACCGTTCGGTACCGTGACCGTGTGCTCCAAGTGTTCCTTAGGCAGGTCTTGCGGCCCGGACTGAGTGGCCGGTAAGACCACGTCCTTGGCCCAGCGCTCGGCGTTAGCTTCGGCGTTGTCTCCCTGGGCTTTGATTTCGATATCACGGTCGCGCTTTAAAGCCGCTTCCGTTCGTTTCAAGACTTCCGCTTGGGCCGTTTCCACGTCCATGCCAGCTCGATCAATCAGCGTCGTCGTGCGCTGTTCGCGCAAAGCGGCCGCCTGATCACGGAGGTCATGGATAGCGTGACGGTGTTGCTGGTTGACTTGACTACGTTGGTCGAGCATGGTGGTTTGGTCCTCCAAACGGACGGCCATGTCGTCTAAAAGGTGTTCCCGTTGTTGACGGCGCTGTTCACGCGCCGCAATGTCATTTTGTTGTTCGGTCAATTCGTCTTTGACGGATTGCTGATAAGCTAGGGTCTCTCGTCGACTCTGCGCCTGCAACTGTTCAATCTGCTGCTTGGTTTTAGCCGTGGCTTGGGCAATGACGTCTCTGGCTTGCGCCTGGACTGCCAGTAACTCCTGCCGGTGTTGATGCCGCCGAACGAGGTAACCCAGTACCAGCCCAATCACTAATAGACCGATAATCAATCCGGTTACTAACAATTTGAATTACTCCTTAATTTGACTCCCGGTAGTCACCGGGTGGGTTGGTCAGGTTTCTCGTTAATTATACGCCACTTTAAGGGACAACCCAACTGTTCAATTTCCGGATACGGCCTGCGCACGTGGTAGGAACAACCAGGCTAACAAAGCCGTTTTGACCCCACTAGCGACCCAGAGGACGGTAAAATCCGCGACTTGCGCCAATAACGCGCCGCTGCCACAGCCCACCAAAAAAATGGCAAGCACTAATAGTAAGCGCCCTTGGTGCTGTAACGCAGTGTGGTCGTGGTCGACCCAGGAACGATACGTCGCCGTGGCCAGGTTTTTGGTGTTGCCCGTCATGATGCCGTTGTTGATGGCGATGCCGCCAACCTCGCGAAAAACGGTCAGTTCGTAGCCGGCGACCACGCCCAACGCAAAGATCAACCACAGCGTAGGGAGCATTTTTTGTAAACCGGCTAACCCAAAATACACGACCACGTCGATGGCCATCAGCGCACGTAACTGGCGCCGGGAATCTCCCCGCCCCAGGCGTTCACTCAATCCCTGGGCGCCAAAGCAACCCAGAAAGTACCCGATAAAGACCGGAACGTTGACCCAGGCCGCTGACCAGCCGTGCAACACGAATTTGACCATCAGCACCACCAGGGTACCGGTCTGCGCACTCACGAACACGGCACCATGATTCAAAAAGGTCTCGGCATCGACCATCCCCATCACCAGGGTCGCCCCAAGGGTCAGAATCGTCAACGTTAATGGCCGCCATTGGGACTTCGACGACATGTCACCACTCCCTTACTTAGGCATCTTCGCCTCGAGGAACTTCTTGACCGTCGATTGATACAACTTCGGATTATGACTCAATGATGCGGCGTGTTTGGCACCCGGCACCACTAACAATTGCTTCGGTCCCGCATCAGCGCGGTACACTTTGTAGACCATCTTGGTCGGCACGAAGGTATCGGCGCCCCCGTGGATAAAGAGCATTGGTTTATGGTTCTTCTTAACGGCGCTGACTGAATCGGCGTCCTTAAAGCTAAAGTGCGCCCGCAACTTGACCACCTCATTGGTCATCGGGACCAGCGGCCAGTACGGCAGGTTATACATTTGCTTGGCCTGGTAACGAATTTCATCGTCCGCCGTGGTGTAGCCACAGTCTTCGATATACGCCTTGACCTGACTCGGCGTCTTCAGTCCACTAGTGATCATGGTCGTGGCCCCACCCATGGAGACCCCGAATAATACAATCTGGGACTTTTTACCTTGCCGGGCAATGACTTGATTGATCCATTTTAAGTAATCGCGACTTTCGTAGTACCCGTAGCTCATGGCTTTTCCACCACTGTGGCCCTGGGCCCGGTCATCGGGAACCAACACATTATACCCCAAATTATGGAACATGCCGGCATAGCCGCCCATTTGTTCCTTGCTTGAAGCGAAGCCGTGGACTAACACGACCGTGCGCTTAGTGGCCTTAGCCGCCGGAATATAATTGGCGTCGAGCTTGAACTTTGCGTCCGCCGCCGTTTCGGTCCAGTGGTACTTCTTGACCGTCTTGTACCAGTGCTTCTGCTGGTACAAAGGATCCTTCTTGGTCAGTGCGGTCGGGCTGGAAATGAAACTCTTCTTGCCCCGCGCCACGGTCATGTTATAAAAGTAAAAACTGGCCCCTACTAGTGCAACCAGCACCAGGGCGACCAAAATTCCGCCGGCAATCAGCCAACGTTTTAACACCTTATTCAACTCATTTTCCTCCTTTTTGCCTAGAGATAGTATACGGGGTTTCGCAATTCAGCGCAATTTTTCTAGAAATTTTGCTATAATATAGCCAACTTCGCTTGCTAACTTAGCGGGTGATCAAACGGTGAGTGACTGGGCATGTAACCCCTTGCGATTTTAGCGCCACGCACCGCGCAAAAAAATTTGCATCTATCCACACCATAAAGGAGGAATTCAGTCGTTATGACCTATTCATTGACTTGGGATTTAGACACCCTCTTTCCCGGCGGCATCCATTCACCGGCACTCCAGGCAAAAATCACCTGGATCAAAACGACGACCGCCACGACAGGCGACCTCCTCGACCGCTGGGACGTCACCAGTGACGCCCCGGCCTTTCAGCAATTCAAGAAGCTGATCACCCAGCTGCAAAAAGTGGCGGCTGGTCTCGACCAGGCTAGTCTCTTCGTGACCGCGATTGGGTCAGCAGATATCGCTAATCCCGCCGTGGCCCCGTTAACCAACCAGCTGCAAACCCTCGATACGCAACTCCAGGCCGTAAGCGACAAACTCAAGAAGGTCCTGGTCCAGGTGCCGGACGATCAGTTCACGCAACTTTGCGCCCAACCCCAGCTCAAGCCGATTGCCTTTACCCTCACCGAGATGCGCGACGCCGGTAAGGAACTGCTCGATGACAAGACCGAAGCCCTGATTGGTCAACTCAACCTTGATGGTAAAGCCGCTTGGAGTGCCCATTACGATTCACTGGTGGCCACGGTCAACGTGCCGTTCCACCGACCAGACGGCACCCCCGTGACCTTATCGGCGGGTCAAGCCGATAACACGTTACTGGGACACGCCGATGCACAGTACCGTGCGGACCTATTGCCGGCTTGGGAACAGGCCTGGACCGACAAAGAACAGCTTTTTGCCGACACGTTGAACCATTTAGCTGGATTTCGGCTGACAGAATACCGAGCTCACGGTGTCCGCGATTTCATGCGTGCTCCGCTCAAGGACAACCGGATGAGTGCCGCTACACTCAAGTCTATCTGGCGGGTCGTGGCCGACAACAAGCAGGTCCTGCTCAATTACTTGGATCGCAAGGCAGCTCTGTTGGGTAAACGCCATGCCGGGTGGCAAGACGTCGAAGCGCCATTGACGATTCCCGGTGCCAAGCAACGCCAATTTAGTTTCGACCAAGCCGCGGCCTTTATCATTCAACATTACGGGGAATTCTCACCTAAGATGGCAGCCCTAGCCAAAAAGGCCTTCACCAATCGGTGGATCGAAGCCGAAGACCGCCCGGGCAAAGCGCCCGGCGGCTGGATGGAAAGTGCCCCGGAGACCAACGAATCCCGTATCTTCATGACCTTCACCGGCTCCCCCAACGACGTGGCCACTTTGGCTCACGAACTGGGCCACGCCTTTCATTCCAGCGTCTTAGCCGACCTCCCTTATTTTCGTCAGAACTACGCTATGAACGTCGCTGAAACGGCCTCCACCTTTGGCGAACTGATCGTTGCCGATGCCAACGTGCGCGCCGCGACCAGTCCGGCAGAAAAAATCACCTTGCTGAACGCCAAACTGACCAATCCGGTAGCCATGTTCCTAAACATTCGCGCCCGCTTCTTATTTGAACCCCGCTTTTACCAACTACGCCAACAAAAACTGGTCACGCCGGCGGAACTCAACGAACTGATGCTCAATGCCCAAAAGGAAGCCTTTGGCCACGACCTGTCGACCTATTCACCCCACCTCTGGGCCAGCAAATTACACTTCTACATTGATGATTTATCCTTCTATAACTTTCCTTATGTCTTCGGCTATTTATTCAGTCTTGGTATTTATGCGCGGGCCCAACAAAGCGATAACTTCGAGGACCAATACATCGCCCTGTTACGGGACACGGCCAACCTGTCAACCGAAGACTTGGCCCAAAAACACCTGGGTGTCGACTTGACCCAACCCGACTTCTGGTTGGCTGGCGTGGACTTGATCAAAAAAGACGTTGCCGAATTCATGCGGCTGACTGACCCACTGGTGCACCCAACGACCCCGGCTTAAGCCCACGCTTCGTGGTATAATGGAAGTAATGATAACCGGATTTTAGAAAAGTGGGTGAGCATATGTTTCCGGAACGACTTCGGGCCTTACGCCGTGGGCAACACATTACCTTGGAACAATTAGCAACGGCTTTAAATCAACACACCACAACGGACCACGCCGAGCATCTCAATACCGCCTCACAGATTGGCAATTGGGAACGGGGCGTACGGACGCCTTCCTTCGTTGAGGTCCGCAAATTGGCGGAATTCTTCGATGTGACCATGGACTACCTCGCCGGTAAAACCGAACGGGACGCCTACGACTTGAGTCGGCTGTTTCTATCCGGCAAGCAATTGAGCTTTAACCGCGAAGTTCTGAGTGGCCAGGACCGTTACGAAATCTACCAACTAATTGACGGCTACCTGCACGGGAAGGAACAACGACCTGACCGACCAGCGTCAAATCAACAGGAGGAGTTGGACCTCCACCTCGATGACCATTAAATTTTCTACCACACACCGTAACGTGGCCTAAGAGTCTGGGTATGACCACCCAGGCCCTTTTGTGACGGCCAAATTTTGACTCGAATTCTAGAAGGAGGCTTTTTTCGTGAACCCACGTAAACTCAAAAAATTAAAAAAGAACTTTCGCCATCAGCCGTTACCGCAACAAAAAACGGCCTATATGGACCGGATGATGGGGTACTACAAACAATTCAACGACTACCCGGCCATCAAAATCCTCATTAGTAACGTCCTTTTAGCCGACCGGATGTTGGCCGCAGGCGATTTACCGCAACAATTGCCCTTACTTCAACTACCAGACGACAGTGAAGACCAGATTTATCAGCACTTGAACCAGCAGTACCCGGCCGGCGACCCCACCGGCGATAAAATCTGGGACCAATTAATAGACGCCTTACCCCACCTGGACCACGACTTACGGTCCTTTCGCGACTACTTAGAGACCCACTATGGCATGTGGGCCTACACCTCCCGACCGTTTATCGCCGATTTAGCCGACTTCGTAGGTGACCGCGCCGTTCTGGAAGTCATGGCCGGCAATGGCTACATCTCCAAAGGCCTGCGCGATGCCCATAAAACGGTCTACGCCACCGATAGTCAGGCTTGGACCAAAGAAAATGAGACCGGCAAGCACCCGGTCACGCCCATCGAACCCTTGACGGCTCTGGACGCCTTCCACAAATACCAGGACCAAGTCGGCGTCGTGGTGATGTCTTGGTCCCCTGACGGTCTTCCCCTCGACTGGGAACTTCTCCAGGCGATTCGCCAAGCCGATACCACCGTGGACTTCGTGGTCCTAGGCGAACCCCATGGCGCCACCGGGTCTAAAACATTCTGGGACCACGCTCAATTCACCGAGAACGCCGCGTCCCGGCACCTCAATCGACACTACACCGCTATCGATCTAATCAAGGACCACGTTTACCTAGTCCACTAAGTGTCAGTCGGTTGATTAACTGGCCTGGCGTAAACCAAGCCGTTACCTTTACTTTTAGCCCCTTACCGCCTACACTGGGAACTGATTTCAGGTCAAGTGATGGCGTTCACTTCAACCATAACTGATGACGCCTACTAAGAACTCCGGTTCTTAGTAGGCGTTTTTTGTTTTTCCAAGGGAGGAACTTGCATGTTCAATAGCCTATTATTCTTAGATTACCAGCAACAACCACCCCAAATCGCCGCCGACGCGGACTTTTTAAACGACTTGCACCTAGACCAACTACTGGGCACCGTCCGGCAACAGCTCGCCGCCCCCATCGCCGCAACACTCTTACAACCTCTAAGTAATCGCGCTGAAATCGCCTATCGCCAGCAGGTTTTCACCGACCTGCACCAGCCGGCTATTCGTGAGGCGCTAGCCACGTTTGCCACGACCATGCACCGGTTGGATGCTCAGCGGATTCACCTGCCCCACCTGTTTTCCGCCGAATCGCGCTGGATCAATCTGGTCGCGGTCCTAGGCGATACGGAAGACGCGCTGACCCAATTAACCACTAGCTTGCAAGCTCACTCGCTCACTTCACAAGCACTGCTGGGGCTGCGTACCGCTCTCCAGGCTTACGCGCAGGACCCGGGTACTCGGACGCGATTAGCCGCCATCGCTCAGGCCAAGGTGGCCGTGACCAACCTGACTTACCGACTCGAGTTTCACGGTCGCAAAGTTACCGTCAGCGCACCGCCGAAGGCCCAAGCGACCCTCAGTGACCAACTCGCACAAACTTTTCAAGCCGTGATGCAGAGTCCCCAAGACCTGAAACGCGACATCCAGCTCAAGGAGCCGGAACCCGTGGGCCGCTTGAACAACCTGCAGATCAGCGTGGTCAACCAGCTGGTCAAGCTCTACCCGGCAGAGTTTGCGGTCCTGCAAAAGTTCGAACACGCCTATGGTAGCTATCAACCGACACTATTTCAGCGTGTGGCCCAGGAAGCCACCTTTTACCTCGGCTGGTGGCAACTCGAAGATCGGATTCAAAAGGCGTTACACGTCAACTTCTGTTTGCCGACCATAATCACCAGTGGCCCGGAAAGCGCCACGGCCAGTTTTGATTTCGACCTGGCCCACAACCTACTTACCACTTCGGACGCCGAACTGGTGACCAATGACTTTCGTTTGGCACCGACCGAACAGTTCCTGATTATTTCGGGACCAAATCAAGGTGGCAAGACCACTTACGCCCGGATGGTCGGCGAGCTGGTCTACCTCTGCCGGTTGGGCATCCCCATCCCCGGTACCCAGGCGACTTTCAAGGTGCGGCCGAAATTGGCGACCCACTTTGACCGTCAAGAATCTAGTCAGCCGTTGACCGGCCTTTTGGCTAATGATATCGACCGGATCCACCAGATCATCCAGGCCGCGGTCCCGGGCGAACTGGTCATCATGAATGAATTGTTTTCCTCGACCGCGACGCAAGACGCCGAAGCCCTGGCCACACAAGTACTCCAACGCTTAACGGCTAAGCAAGCCATCGGCATCTACGTGACCTTCCTCAGCAGTTTGGCGGACTTTCCGGGGACCGTCAGCATGATGAGTCAGGTCACTTCTGACAGTCGCCGGACCTATAAAGTGGTCCGCCAAGCCATCGACGACCACGCCTACGCGACCGTTTTGTTAGCCCGTTATCAATTGACCCAATCCGACCTTGAAGGGGGGACTAAACATGCGCGTTAATCTCATTACGTCTTACGACCATCTGGTGGACCAAGCCCCCGCTACAGTTCAGCAACAGGCGATGCTCGCCGACCTCAACCTGCGGCCATTATCCAAGTTACTGGCTCAAGGTGACGACCGTGTAGCGCAGATCCTCATCAGTGAGTGGTGCCACCCGCTTCTCGACGAATCCGAACTAGCCTACCGCCAAGCCGCGGTGGCTGACGCCTTAGCCGACCCGACCTGGAGCACCCAGCTTTACCAGTTGGCCAGTGCCACGCTCGACAAAATTCAACGGGACAACTGGAGCTTTCCTGACGGGTCCGCCACCTACCAACTCTATAGTCAATCCAACACCCTAGAGACCTATCTCAACGGCATCGCCAGCCTGACGCAGGTGGCTTTTCACGGGAAATCCCCAGCGGGCAAGACCTTTACCGGCCAGCTCAAACGTCTCTTTTCTCCGGACAAGTTAGCCGCCATGCACCAGGTGGTCGCTGCCTGCCGCCAAAGTGACGGGTACAGCTATCCGGTCGCGTTGAGTGCCGACCTCGGCAGTACGCCAGCCGACCTCGACTTTCACCCAAATGGCAATAAGCTGACCCAGTTGGGCCGGCACCTCTTAGCCAATCACCACAACCGCGAGACCTTCGAGGTCCCCGACCGGGACGACAACGCGGCCAGCGCCATCAGTCACGATGAGAACGTCGCCGCCCAATCGGCCGCCACGATTCTGACCAACGTGACCCGCGAATTCACCACCTTTTTCAAACAACTTCGTTACCAGAGTGGCTTTCTAGTGGCCGTCACCACTTACAAAAATCTCCTCGGGGCCGACCAGCTACTGACCAACTTGATTTTTGAACCGGCGACCACCATCATCGGCCTTAAAAATAGTCAGTTATTGTTGAAGACCGACCTCGACCACCCCGTCGTGGCCAACGACTTGCGGGCCACGCCCCACCAACTGATGTTAATCAGCGGCGCGAACCAGGGCGGCAAGACCACCTTCTTACGGGCCTTGGGGCAAGCTCAGGTCATGGGCCAAGCCGGGTTCCCGGTGCCGGCCGAGCGTTTCGCCGTCCCCGCCTACCGCGCGGTCTTCACCCACTTCCGACGTGAGGAAGACCAGACCACCCACCACGGCAAGCTCGATGAAGAACTGGTCCGCATGCAGGGCATCGTCAAGGCCTTGAGTGCGCCGAGCCTTCTCTTGATGAACGAATCGTTCTCGTCCACTAACGAACACGAGGGCGCCATCCTCAACGAGCAAATCATTCGCGGACTCTTGAGCCAAAACCAGACTATCTGTGCGGTGACCCACCAGTACGAACTGGGGCAACGCCTCACGACACTGACCCCCGCCCCACTGTTCTTGCGGGCGCAACGGCTCAGTGACGGCGACCGGACTTTCAAACTAGTGCCCGGACAACCACGTTTGACCAGTTATGGGTTGGACATTTTCAAACGAGTCTTTCAACCCGACACGCCCAGCAACGTCACGTCAACCGTGACACCCGCCAAACAAGCCTAACTAAAATAGTGGTCGCAAGCACCGTTACCGCTGCCTGCAACCACTTTTATTTTAACTTGATTTAATTGCGTTATGACGCGACTGGTGCTTTGGACCGCGGCAACTTACCGCGCCAAATCCAGCCATCCGTATTGTGTTGTGCGCCCTGTAACCGGTAGACCGGCGTCCCTAATTGGTGACGCCTCGCCGGATAATAAGCCACCATCGTCGCCGACCCGTCTTGACCGTAATGGATCCGGAGACGATTAACGCTTGGCGCCGAACTTGCCGGTGCCACGTGTGGCCGGCGTCTACCGGTCGCACTGGCAACGGCCGCGTAGACGCCCGATAAACTTAATCCTAGTAACATCCCCGCCTTTAAAAACTTATGCATGGTTCTAATTCCCCTCTACGTTAACTCGCTGACATGGTGGGCCCCTTATCCCAACATTCAGTCGTGGCGCGATTTGCGCGTCGTTCATTCACCGTGTTTTACTCTCCCTAATCTCAGTCTAGCACAAAATTTATCGTCCGCGGGCCCATCTAAAAAATTCTCTGGGTTTCCCGCTTTAATCGTAGTGTGACGTGCAGATTTCGTTTATTTTCTGCGTTGAAACGCCGGCCCAATTTCACCGGGCCGCTAGCACGCACAAGGCTCCCACGCCACCCACTAAAATGATGATCATCACCAAATACAGCCCCAACGCGACCTTCAGATTGATCGGTTGCCGGGGCGAACTGGCGAGGGCTGCGCCACGATGACTCGTGGTCGCCACCCCGTTGACCGTCAGGGCCACGGTCAAGACCGCCGCCCCCAAAATCACGAAGAAATACGCCCAGCGCATGGACATCCCTCCCTTTAGCCGGTGGTTAACCGTGATGACTGATTGCCGTCAACGGCCAGGTCAAAGTCGCCTGTTTGTCCGGCCGCAATAACACTAGCGCCGTCACCACGTAGATAATGGCTAAGCCCGTGCCCACGGTTACCGACGTGGTGGGTCGCGTGTCCACCACCACGCCCGTCAGCAACAGCACACCTAAATCGTGCGTAAAGTGCCACAGAATCGGCCAGAGTAAGGCCCGCGTGCGTAGGTAAATGGCCGCGAGTAACAGCCCCATCGCCCAGGCATTGGCGCCTTGAAGTAGGGTCAGTGCCAGGGGTTGGTGGACCCAATTGATCAGGTGAAAGCTCCCGAAAATCAAGCCACTCCCAACCACGGCCGCCAGCAAATGGTGCGGCAAGGCCCGCATCAACAGCGTCAATACCACCCCACGGAAAAAGTACTCTTCAAAAACGGCCACGCATCCCGCCACAATCAACGCCAACCTCACCGGCATGGCAAAGGGGTGAAACCAGTTTTGCGCCATGCCCAACAGGTCTAACCAAGTCAACGCCATCACCAAAAGGGGCACGGCATTCAAGCGGACCTGTTGCCCCAGCGGTAATTCCGAACGGAAAAAGACGGGGACCTGCAACCACTCCAGGTTGAGTCCCACCATCATGACCAACAAGATTCCGTCCTGTAACACGACGTCCGTAGGATCTGCGAGCTGCCGGAGGTGCCCCAGCAGACCTAGCCCAAGCATCACGACCACCGATAAGGCGCAGACCCCGCTCAGATGCAACACAGCTTTACCTTGCATCAGCTAACGCCCCCTAGCTATGGCCCTAGTATACCGAGTCTATGAGTTCAATTGTCCCGCGGTTACCCGGTTCGTTCGACCAGTGAGCGAAATAGCTACGCTGAGACGGCACTAAAAAAGCCCGGCCAATGACGACCGGACTGCCAAAATTAAAGTTAAGCTTTACCCACAAAGTTGGCCTGCACTTGGGTCAGGCGCGCCCGTCGTAATAACCAGGCGGCCACAGCCAGATAGACCACGGCCATTACCGCAATCACGGCGGCCTTGTTGGTCGGTCCCACGGTCGTTGGCGTCAGTCCCATGATCAAAAAAGCCACGAAATCGTTGAACGCGTGGGCCAGAATCGGCCAGAGTAAACTGCGGGTCCGCAGATAGACCGCGGCGAACAGCGCGCCCAGCGCAAAGGCGTTGAGCATTTGAATCAGGGGCAGCCCCAAATCCTGGTGGGTCAAATTGATCAGGTGTAACGCCCCGAACAAGAGACTACTCAGTCCCACGGCGCCCCAAATTTGAGGCCCCGTGGTGGGGTGAAATAACCGCAAACACAGGCCCAGAGTCAACCCGCGAAAAAGGTACTCTTCACAGCACCCCACCAAAATGGCAATTCCGAGCGCCACGCCCACCGGCATGGCCCATAACCCCGCGGCGCCGATTTCGGCGGCCCCCAAGGCTAAAATCACCATCCAGATGACCGGTAAGGTGTTGACCCGGAACTGGTTCGCTAAAGTTAACGGCGACCGGAAGAATACCGGGACCCGCAGCCACCAGTGATTCACCGCGAGTAAAACCACCAATAAACCTCCATCTTGGACCACCAAGCGGCCCAAAGGCGCCAGGCCACCCCAACGACCACCCCAGGCTAACCCCCAGATCAAGGCCAGCGCGAGCACGATTAACCCAATCAATTGACCACCAACACGTCGTAATTGCATCGTCACATTCCCTTCCGTCCACAACTCAGTGAGTCTAGTTAACCTGACCCACCACGGTTGGGACCACAAGTCTCATACGCCTAGTGTACCGATATTAATGACCCGACGCAAAGGGAAAGCCGTCAGTGCAACAAATTGGGATGCCCCAAGACCAAGCACAGGCCCATCCCCAAAATAAAGTTGCCCACGACGACCGTATAAATGGCTTGGGTCACGCCACTCCCCCGCGAGCGCACGCCCCCGATTCGTTGGCCGACCAAGTGGAGCGCCACTAGAACTTCGATTCCCAACATCAAGAGTGGTAATCCCCGACTTAACATCTTGCTCATCCCCCGTTTTCTTTCTATTATGAGGGAACAATTAAGCGGGTGAGTCATTTAACCACCGGTTGCGCCTGGTCACCACCGTAACCAATACACTATCAGCAAATAAAAAACGGTCAGTGAAGATTGCTCTTCACTGACCGTTTTTGGTAGCCGTTAGGCAAGCCTAACGGGACTCATTTTGGAATCCACATTCCCGCAGAATCTGCACGTCACAATCCGGTGACATCTGTGCCCTACCGATCAAAATTTCACCTAGCCGCTTGCGCGGACGCGATTGGCAAGCCAACAACGCGTGATTTCTCGACTCATCGCATAGCAATACCCTACCATATCACGCCATGAAATGCAAGGTATCGTGGGAGAAAGCACCACCTCAGTGAGTGCCCCGGTTGCGATAATCTTTCACATTTGCGAAGTGTTCACGTTCAGCTAATTGATTCTCCGCCGTTAAATGGTCACTATACTCCTGCGCTAAGTCGGGAACCACCTCATTGGTCCCAGGGACGAAGTGGATGCTTTCGGTCCCGGCATCCACGGCCGTCTTGTAATACCATTCCTTGAATTTCAAATAGGTCATGGTATCCTCCAGATCCGCAATCTGTTGCTGGAGGGCTTGCCGATGGTCTTCCAATAACCGGTACCGTTTGGTCAGGGTACTATCACCTTCCAAGCGATACGCGATGAATTTGGAAATGTCGGCGACCGACACCCCCGCATTCTTCAAGCAGACGATGGTCCGCATCAGATGGATATCATTTTCGGTAAAAGCGCGACGACCACTCGCGTTTCGCTGAATAAAAGGGAGTAAACCCGCTTTATCGTAATAGCGAATCGTGTCGATGGTGACCCCCAGCTTCCGGGAGACCTCCCCAATACTGTAGCTCATGATTGGCCCCCTTCACTAATCGTCGGTAGCTAACGAAATATCCTGCCGACTCTTGATTTCCGTGACCAGTTGCGTCAAATTCTTAAAGCCACCCTCATACGCGAACTGGCCCAATGGCAGGTGTTGCGGAAGCGGGTCAGCTTGGGTGACCTGGTCATAAATGGCCTGGGCGATCTTTTGCGGGGCACCCGGGGCATCGTGGACTGAATCCGCAACGTGTTCGACCGACTCGCTAAACTGTTGATAGTCCGCTAAGGTTGGCACTGCCTTGGCCGATGAGCGTCCTGACCAATCCGTCCTAGCGCCGCTCGGTTCAACGGCCATGACCTGAATCCCCAGGTCGGCCACTTCTTGACGTAAGGTATCGGTGTAGCCTTCAACCGCGTACTTCGTGGCACTGTAGAAGCCCATCGTTGGTAACGTCGTTAGCGCCAACGCCGATGACAGGTTAACGATGACGCCCGCCTTTTGGGCCCGCATCAGGGGGAGGACCGCCTTAGTCATGGCAGCTAAGCCAAAGACGTTGACCTCAAACATGTGCCGGACTTGTTGCATATCGCTTTCTTCAATCGTTGCGAAATAGCCCAGCCCAGCGTTGTTCACCAACACGTCGACCGTACCAAACTTTTGCTGGGCCACTTGAACGGCGCGTTCAACGTCAGCGGGCTGCGTGACGTCCACCAACACCTTTTCCACGTGAGCCGCCGTAAATTGGTCTAAATAATCCAAATCCTGGGTCTTCCGTGCGGTCGCGACTAAATTCGTGTCGGGTTGTTGCGCGACGATCGTGGCCAAGGCCTTGCCGAAGCCACTGGACGTTCCCGTAATTAACCAAGTTTTTGCCATTGAAACCCCTCCTTAATTTTGACGAGCTGCTTTAACTAAGCCATCTAACCACTTTTGGTGGCCATTCAGCATCGGGTTCGGATCCTGTTGCGCCAACTCCGCCGCGGGCTTCCCGATTTGTGATTCCTGGGTCAACAACCGGATACGGCCATCCGCCAATTTTTCAATCAAGAAGGCGTGGTAAACGTCGAACTGGGTGTCGGCGTCCCCATTTTGCCAACCGTGCCAAGCCAACCGGGCGACCTGACCATCGTATGGCGCAACTAATTCCATGACTTGCGCATCGATGGGGAAGCCAAAGGTGTCAAAGTGGAACGTTTCCGCAAAGTGCAGGTTCGAATCACTTTTATCACTTAATTCGATGTTAGTCGCGTTATCGTAATACGTTTCCCACTTGGACGTATCCACTAAGTTAGCCCAAACATCCGCTAAAGTGATGCCCGTTGCGATGACCTCGTTGGACACAAAGTTGTCCGTCTTACCTGGTAAAAATTCTGTAGACCAATTAATTGAATTCATAATTTGTTCTCCTTTTAGTTGTGTGCTGTGTTCTCGACGACTAACTTCCCCACCATATGGTGGTCACGCAAGTCAGCGTGGGCTTGTTTCAGGGTTGCGGCCGTGATTGGTGCTTGAATCGTCTGGGTCCGTGTCGATTTGATGTGCCCGCTTGCTAGCAGATCAGCCAGCCAAGCCAATGATTGCCCCTGGCTCGCCATTCGGTCATGGTAGCCACTCTTGGTAAACATTAACTCCCAGTCAAAACTCAACGACTTGGGTTGTAATTTCATGATATCGATCGGTTGGGCGGTGCTGGTGATGTTCACCAGATGGCCAAACGGCCGGACCAGCTCAACCAACTCATCAAAATACTGCCCCGTGTCGATTAGGTTAAGACTACTGTCGATAGTGAGGCCGAATTGCTTCACCTGGGACACTAATGATTGGTGATAATCCACCACGTGGTCGACGCCATGGGCCTTCAGCCACGCAAAGTTGCGCGGACTACTGGTCGCAATCACCGTCAGCCCCACGTAATGGGCCAACTGGGTCAAAATAGACCCCACGCCGCCAGCGCCGTTGATCACCAAGATAGTATGTCCCACGTTGGCTCCCGGTGCCGGCGTATACGACAATTTTTCAAATAAGATTTCCGCCGCCGTTAACCAGGTCAGCGGGAGTGCCGCCAGATCCGCAAAGTCTAACGCCGGCGCACGGGCCACTAAACGTTCATCAACCAATTGCTGATCCGCATAACTGCCGTTACGCGTCGTGGTCCCAGCGTAAAACACTCGGTCGTTGACCTTAAACTTTGTGACGTCCGGTCCGACACCAACGACGATTCCCGCCGCATCGTACCCGCGAATCTGCGCGGCTGCGGTATGGGCCGTGGTCTTAATATCGACGGGATTGATTGAGATGGCCTTAACTTGAACCAAAACGTCTCTTCCGCTCGCCACCAAGTTCGCTAGCGGCACATCCGTTAGGCCGACCGTATCATTTCCAACAACTGAATTCACTTCATTGCCCCCCCTTCTCATTTGAGGATGAGGCTAGCATATATCCTGGAGTCGACTCCAGGACAAGCTAAATCTACAATTTTTTTAATTTAAATTTGGTTAACGTCATTTTTACCCGTTGGATCGGTCAAATTCGGAGCCCCCCACGTGTTCCGGGTAAAAGATTTCACCCTGGTCACGTTGCTGGTAGAGTGTCCAGTAGGCGGTGGCGACTTTGGCCGCCTGCATCTCTGGGGAACTGTCGATGATGCCTTGAATCGTGACCAGCCCCACGAACACGTCTTTCGGAGCCAACTCCTCGTGTAACGTCGCCACGTAACTGCGTTGCGCCGCTTTGGTCAGCGACAGGGTCGACGCCTTGTTCGATGGCCGCACCGAAGCGCCCCCACCGGTAAACAAGATGGCCCGCGGTCCGCGCGTGGCGGTCTGGGTCAAAAACAGCCGGGCGGCGTAAATCCCACTCAAGACATTAGTCTTAAAGCTCGCTTGAATGGTCGCCAAATCACTCGACAGGGCATTATCCAGGTGTTTATTACCCACGTTATAAATCAAAGTGGTCAAGTCTGGCGTCTTCCGAGTCACCTTTTGAAACAAGTCCTGGACCGCCAGGTAATCGTCGACGTCACAGGCGTAGCCGCTGGCCGTTACGCCGTCCTGCTGTAAGGCTTGCACCGCGGCTTTGACCTTTGCGGCATCCCGCGCAACTACAATAATACCCTGGTCGTGGGCCCCGAATTGCCGGGCGACCTCGAAACCGACGCCACTGGCGCCGCCTAAAATCATGGTTGTCGTCATATTTTGGTCCCTCCTTGCGGCCATGATACCACTTCGATTTCGTTCTGACTGTTTTGACAGCGCGCCGTATAATGGAGGTAGTGGGCCACCATTTACCTGGTCACCCACTAAGGAGGTATTTATATGGAAGCACTCAAACTACTTAACGCACGTAAGGCCGTTCGCCAATATAACGGCCAGTTGACCGATGACCAACTACAAGCCATCTTGACCGCCGCGAACGAAGGTCCCGTCGGCATGGGCCAATATGACAACTACCGTTTAACGGTCATCCAAGATCCCCAAGTTCTTAAGCAAATGACCAACATCTACGACGCTCCGACCGTCATCGTAGTCTCCGCCAAGAATCCTGGCCCGATGGAAAACATCTCGGTGGGCGCCATCGTCCATAACATGGAACTGGCCGCCGAAGACCAGGGGGTAGGCGCCAACTACAACATGGCGGGCGTCAGCTCCGTGCCGAAAGACGTGTTACCAGCTGGCTTTACCGGCGTCTTTGCCTTGACGTTAGGCCAAACCGACGAAAGTTTCACAGCTAGAGACGTGGCTAAGGACCGCATCAAGACCAACGTGGTCAAGTAATCAGTAAGCCCCTAGCCAGTTTCAGCATCACGGTCTCAAAACTCAAAAAAGGACGGCACCAGGTCAATTTCCGGTACCGTCCTTTTTATATGGTTGACCACTCCGCCACTATTTACTTGCTTTGGCCTTAGT
Organism: Levilactobacillus suantsaii; assembly: GCF_014069315.1. Taxonomy (NCBI): domain Bacteria; kingdom Bacillati; phylum Bacillota; class Bacilli; order Lactobacillales; family Lactobacillaceae; genus Levilactobacillus; species Levilactobacillus suantsaii. The sequence continues at coordinate 396,654 of NZ_CP059603.1, forward strand.
AGTCTTGGTCTTACTAGTTTTAGCTTTGGTGGCTTTCGTCTTGGTACTCTTCGCCTTAGTCGGCTTTTTGACTGTGTCCGTTTCTTCGGCGTTCGTCGCCGCCGCTTGCAACTTTTCAATCTGCAGCTTTAACCAGTCGTGTAAGCTGGCATCCGCCGTCGCCGCTTGATCCACGTAAGTCTGGGCTGGGGCCAGCGCATCGATGCGCAATCCCGAAACATTGATGTCCGGTGTCTCGATGACCGCGTAGACGTTCAATGGGGCCGTCTCGTCGACCGCCATAATCTTGGCGATGGTTTTAGTATCTTGTAAAGGTAAATTAATCACACTAAGTTCCAAGCGGACCGAGATGTCCGTGCCGTTGACCGTCGTTTCCGCTTGGGCCAAGTGGTCTTGTTGGATCTGTTGGCGCATGAAGTCCACTAAGGGCGCCACGGCCTTGTCTGGATCGGCGTAAAAAGCTTTCTGGGGCGTTTTAGTGGTGAAATGTTCCACCTCATCATTTGCCACCGCGTCAATAAAATCTTGAATCTTGCGTTCCATTTCTACTCACCTCGTCTTATTTGCCAAATCGTTTACGATCGCGGGCGTCCTGCTGGTCCTTACGCAACCGCAGTGCCAGCACCAACCAATACGCGTTGGCTACCAGCATGCCCACGCTGAACAGCGACATGAGGAGTCGAATCGTCAAACTAGCGTGACTGGACCCCCACATCACAAATAACATCCCTAACAATCCCAAAGAATACAATACAATCACGAGTCCAAGCAAGTAAAACGAGGGCTTCCAGTTCAGGATAGCCAAAGCAATCGGCACTGCGTAGAGCACCAGGGCCAACAAAGACGATGGCCAAAAGTCATTCGTGACGTGACCAATTTGCACGAAAGGCTGATTCATCAAAAAATTAATCAGAATAAAACCCACCAGCGAAATAATGGCCCACGAAATCACGTTTCGATCTCTCATTTCCAAAACTCCTTAATCGTTGTCAAAATAAAAAACGCGGTCAACCGACCGCGTTTCAGTCAATTTGGTTCTATTCTAACGTATTCTCTCGGTAAAATCAGTAAAATCCGCTAATCTGGGGTAACTAGTCCACTAAGAGCGTCAAAACGTCGTCCACGTCGATACCGCTAAAGTACTTTTGGGTGTCGACCGCCTTCAAGACGGCGCCAACGTGTTCGCGGTCGTAACGAACGCCCTGAAGCTTATCAGCGAGTTCCGTGACGTCGCTGGGGCCAAAGAAGTCCCCGTAGAACTTGATGTTCTTGATCTTACCGCCTTCGACCAACAGCCGGGCATCGATGGTCCCCGCCGTAAAGTGCTGGCGCTTCTTAACCGTGAACTCGGGGGAGTTGCCGTAGACCCAGTCCCAGTTACTGTAGTACTGGTTGAAGATCTCATCGATGGCACCCTTTTCGTCGTCACTGATTTGGACTTCCTTGTCCGCAATGGCGTCCAAGTTGTCCACGTGGAAGAGTTCCTTCAACAGGGTGTCACGGAATTCTGGGACGGTCAAGTTCTGGTATTCCGGTGCCAAGTACGGTTTCAAGTTCGTGACCCGGGAGCGCACGGACTTGATGCCCTTGGACTTCATCTTGTCGGCGGGAACGTTCAAGGCGTGAGCAATCACGTCTTGGTCCACGTCGAGCATCAAGGTCCCGTGAGAGAAGGTCTTGCCGCTGTGCGAATACATCGCGTTCCCGGAGAACTTCTTGCCGTCGACTAAGATATCGTTGCGGCCAGATACTTCGGCGGTCTTGGCGCCCATGGCGTGTAAGGCATCAACAATCGGTTGGACGAAAGACTTGAAGTCCCCAAATTCTTCACTGTCACTATCGACCACGAAGCTAAAGCACAGGTTGCCGAGGTCTTGGTAGACCGCACCCCCACCGGATAAGCGCCGGGTAACGGTGATATTGTGTTCGTCCACGTACTTCTGGTTGATTTCTTCCAACGTGTTTTGGTTCCGACCCACGATGATGCAGGGGCCTTCGTAGTAGAACAAGACCAGTGGTTCATCGAACTTCTTATTATTCATTAAGTATTGTTCGGTGGCTAAATTATGCCGAATATCGTGTGACTTCATTGCGTACCAATACATAACCCAAAAACCCCTTTCAAATTAACCAACCGATTTATCGGCGACCAAACCGACTCTACGGTCACTTAAAATCATAGCACTGATTGAAAACGATTACAATTACACTTTCACGAATTAAAAAAATTGTGAAAGTTGCGGTGCAAGATGACCCCCAACGACCACCATTCAGCCCCTGAAAGGTGGCCCCCTCACCGGGCCATTATTATAATTCTAATCGTCGGGCTGATTTCGTTCATTCCCCCCAAAGACGCACAAAACGGACCACCCCGAAAAGGGATGCTCCGTTTTGCGGTCGGCGTTCGTTGCCAGACTGGTAAAGCTTAATGGTGGCCGTAACCACCAGCCATCTCTAACTTTATTATACCGACTTACCACTCCCACCGGGTGGTTAACGCTCAACTATTTGTCCTGGTCGGAATCGACCACTAATTGCCGGAAAAAGCCATGCTGGTGCAGGTTGCGTTTTAAATCCGTCATCGTAAATTGGTGGTAGAAGCGCCGGTAGTCGTCATCGGCTAGCGTGAACAGATCCGTCAGCGTTTGCGAGATGTTCGCCGAGATATCCGTGCTGTCACTGACCTTGGCGCCCTTCGAATCCCCCGTAATAAAGCGCGCGTAACTAATGGTTGGCGGAATCGTGAGGTCGTATAATTCGCCCACGTTGATATCGTCTAAGCTCCGGATCAGTTGGTACCCCCCATTTTTACCGACGGACCCTTCGATGTACCCCTGCTTGTGGAGCACCGACAAAATGTTACGGATCATCACCGCATTCAATTGTAAGGACGTCGCCAGTTCCCGGCTTGCAATCTTGCGGGGACGTTTCTCGTCGAGGTACAGCAAGCTATGAACGGCAACGGAAAAGTCTAGTCTCATGGTTTAGCCATCGCTTTCCAAAAATTCTATCATTATTCATCTATGATACCACACTGCCTGAACGAAACTCTTAGAGCGTGCCACTTTTCCGGGTAAACCAGCGCGAAAAGACGACCAAAATGGGCCGGTCCCACAACGCTAGAAGGCTCCGACCCAAATAGGAGTTGATATTATTTACTTAAGGCCGTTTACGTCGCTTAAGCCCCGTCCAAATGGCACTTAGCACCATAATGAGTAAGCCCAGTGCCGTCGCAACGGTTCCCAGTCGTAAGCCTGGCGTTCGGTGCGTCAGTTCGATTTTATGCTGGCCGGCCGGTAAGCTAGCACCGATAAAGCCAACGTTGACCCGGTGTGTGGCCTGAGGCTTCCCATCGACGGTCAACCGCCAGCCACTCGAATACGGAATCGACGTGGTCAGGATGCTGGCAGTGTCGGCCTGTGCAGTCCCTGTGACCCGGTCCGATGTCACGTTCAAGTTAGACAGGCCTTGATGTTGCAAGGTCCGCATCTGCTTGGCGTAGGGTTTGCCGAACGGGACGGCAATCAATTTAGCCGACTTGAAGGACAAACTCTTGACGCCCTTGAAGGTCAACTTAATCTTCCGCCGTGGCGATGTCGAGTACCCCAGGTTCAAGAGCACGTGGGACTTCGGTTCGTAGTCTGAAAGATTGGTTTGGCCTAACTGGTTGAAGCTGTTCACGTTCTGGAAGCTGGTGGCCGTCACGGAGTAGGCCCCGTCGCTTAAGTTCCAGATGGACTTCCGCAACGTTTGCAGACGACTGAGCCCGGTGTAAGCCCGGTGTAAGCCCGGTTTTGGAAGATTTCCGTGTTACGCCTACCTTGATACTTGTCTTGCACGGTGAATCGCTCCGCCTTGATACCACTCAGGTCCAGGTACAATTCCGTGCCCCGTGTGCGTTGCGGCTGTTTAATCCGCAACTGATACGTGATGGGATGATTCTGATTATCACTGGTCATCCGCGTCAACCCGTGTTTATTCTTTTGTTTCCCTTGTTTCAAAATCTTTTGGTTTTGTTTGATCAACTTCCCTAACCGCGTCCGGTCTTCGTTGATGCTGACGGACCGGTCCTGATTATGCTTCCGCAGGGACTGTTGCGAGGTCTTGACCAGGTCTGGGTCCAGTTGGTTCCCCTGTTGTCGGTAATTCACCAACTGCTTGAAGCTGTTGATGACCGTTTCCTTCAAGGGCCGGACCTTGTAGCTCAGCTCACGCTGGCGACTATGGTAAGTCGTCGTCTTGACCTTGGGCGCGGCCGCTTCATATAGGGCCCCGGTGGTCAAAGCTTGTTCACGGTCGGTATCACTAAGGTGTTTAAACTGCTTCGCGCTTAATTTTTGCGTCTGTAGGTAAGCCAGTGGCAAGGCGTATTTCGAGGTCAAGATAGTCGTGCCGTAGCTGTTCCCAAAACCATGGACCGGTTTGTCGGCGTAAGTGACCGCCTTGCCGTTCTTTTTCGCCACGTGGTATCCGTACGGGAACGCCTGCATCCCGGGTTGGTTCTCCCGGGCGAAAACGTAGCGGACCCCCAACAGGTTGTTCAACGTGGTGCGGCTGTCGCCCTGGTTAATGGGCTTGTTCATCTTGAACTGCGCGTTGCCCAATGCCTGGCTAAAGACCCCAACGTCCCCGTTTTCCACGGAGAAGTACGACATGATGTCATGAGCCCCCAGGTTCATTCCCAGGTTGGTCTTCGCATCATTACTATAGTAATATTGACGGCTGATTCGACTCCGGGAGAACCCGGCCTGGTGCTTGACGTACTTTTCGGCACCGTCGTAGTAGTCCTTCTGAAATTTGGTGGCCACGCCGCGGGGCGTCAGCTGTTGACTGGCCCCACCCGATAGTGGGCTGAAGTAGCCGTAACTGTTGGCCACAACGTTGAGGCACAACAGTCCCATCAGCACGGTCACCTGCCGTTTGGCTGACCAATGTTCCATGACTCCCAGCACAATTGCGCCGAGGGTCAGCAGTAACCAGCCATACAACACGAAATCGTGGGCGTCGTTGTCCATGATAAAGCCGTTGGCCGCCCATACTAGCAGTAAGAGTCCTAACGTCGCCCATACCAGCACGAGTAGATCACAGTGCGTCAACGTCACTAACTGGTCACAGAAGCTCATCACAGCCAACCCGAAGGCTAAACACCCCAGGAGTAACCAGCGTTGCGAAGGAGTCGTGCCCCCGTTCATGATGGCAGCGATTTCGGGAAAAAGTAGGCCGACGCCCAGTAACACCACGCCTAGGTTCAACCAGAGGTAGCGTTTAAAATGACTAAGCGTGTAGACCAACGCCAAAAAGGTCAGCCCCGCGAGCCCCAGATTGACCCAAAAGCTCATCGCGTTTCCCGTGGTCACCACTGCGTTGGGAATTTTTAAGTAGTAGTTGAATGGATAAAGTAAGTAGCCGTTCGCAAAGTCGGTGCCGGCCCGCGTCGACTTCAACACACCCAAAGCGGATGGGATGAAGAGGATGCTGCCGAGTAAAGCCCCGACCAAGCCAGCCCCGATTAAGCGCCCAATCAGACGCCCCAGGTGAAAGACATGGTCGTGTCTTACGGCGAAGTACCGTAAGATGGCGTAGACCAAGCTCCCAATGGCTAGGATGTAAGCAAAATAGAAGTTGCCGATTAGGGTCAAGCCCGTAAAGGCCGCCAGTGGCAACCATGATTTCCCCGCTAACACGTGATCGATCCCGTAAGCCAATAACGGAAACAAAATCATCGGTAACAAGAAAAAGGGGTGGCGAATGCTGACGTATAACGAAAACCCGGTAAACGTGTAAGTAATCGTCCCGATGAGCCGACTACTAGGTTTGAACATCCGTTGCCGGGCAAAGAACATGAAGGCCAGGCCGCTCAAATACAAGCGGACCAGGACCAAAAGATTATACCCGGTCTCAATATGTTGCTTAGGGAACAACCCAATCAAATAACTAATGGGATCCCCCAAGACGTAGTATGAAAACGCCGTAATCCGGTCCGCCCCTAAACCGAGGTTCCAAGACCAGCCAGCTAGTTTCCCCTGATGCAGCCAGTCATAGAATCGAACCAGAATCGGATAATGCTGGGCCAACCCATCACCCTGCCAAATAAAGGACTTCCCCGTCAAAATAAAAATGCCATACATGGCGGCTACGAGCACGATAAAGATCCCCGTGTAGGCAGCGTAAGCCAATTTTGGTTGTCGCTTGCTTTTCATCAATTAAACTGATTCCTCCCTGAAATTACATCATTACCCAATCAACCAACGGTGAGGTAACCCCACTACCTCACCATCACTCACCTATTCAAAGGTGTTTTGACCGGTTAATGAACTACTCCGTTATCCTAAAGTTTTTAGACTTGACCGTCAAGACCTCCCACTCGATTCTTCCACTAAGGTTACCAACGGTTAGCCGGTAATGACGTTACCGACTCAGCCTCGCCAACCATGCGCTTATGATACCCAGTTTACCCGTTGTGAATTGCGTGGAGATGACTACCAGATTACAAGGGCAAGTCAGTCTCATCTCAAAGATAATCCCACAGTAGCTTCCTAGCGCTACTCGCACTCAGCACAAGCAGAGTCGTCAACCCCGTAAAATAAACTAAATGGCCCCACAATTTTTCATGGAGATTCCGTTTTTAAGCTTTGGGTCACTACTGAATCATGATGGGGCTTTACGTTCAGTAGCGAACAGTTACTCAAATTCCCCATTTCGGAGTCAAGTGCGGTATAATAGCTTCGTGAATAGTCGCGTGAAAGACTGTCTCAATCAAGGAGTCTTACCCAGGCGCTAACCGCCTTGTTTTCATGATTTTCATAACGGTCCGGGCGAAATTAAGGGCTTACATGATAAGTGATAAATGATATAGTATAGGTAAGGTTTCTATATGCATCGTGAAGGGGTGGCATCCATTATGTTACAACAATATCAAAATATTCTGGTTCCCGTTGATGGTTCGAAAGCAACCCAACCAGTTCTCGAAAAAGCAATTGAAGTCGCAAAGCGCAACAAAACCCACCTGGACATTTTAAATGTGCTGGAAGTCAACCAATTCAGCGATACCTATGGTGGTGCCGTTAGTGGGGACGTCATCTACAAGTTGTCCCAAGACGTCCAAGATCGTCTAAACGCTTTGAAGCAACAAGCAATCGATGCTGGCGTCAAAGACGTCAGCATCCACGTTCGGTTTGGGAATCCTAAGCCCGTTATCGCCCGGGAATTTCCAGCTGACCATGACACGGAACTCATCATCATCGGTTCTACCGGGTTAACTGCCGTAGAGCGCCTGATGGTGGGGTCCGTCACCAACTACGTGAGCCGCTCCGCCATTTGCGATGTGCTCATCGTGAAGCCCGAAGAACTCACCAATTAATCTCGACGCGAATGACAAGAAGGTCTGGGACTGCGGTCTCAGGCCTTCTTTAGTTTGACCTTAACCCATGTGAAAGAAGTGACCCCTATGCACTGGACCTACCACCGACAACTTCCAGCCACTCTGCCTGCGCTCACGGTCCGTGACCTTCTGCGGGCCTGGTTGATTCCTAGTCACCTGATTCATAGCTTACGCGTCGACCAACGCGTCCTCATCAACGACCACTACCGCTCGATGAACCAACTGGTCACGGGTGGCGACCAAGTCACCTTGACCTTCATCCCTACCGATTTCGTGCACCCTTTTCCAGCCGTCGCTCCCGACAGCGCGGCAACGGTCAGCGTGCTGTACGAGCTGTACGAAACGGCTGACCTGTTAGTCATCAACAAGACCCGCGGCAGTAAGACCCACCCTAACCAACCCGGCGAACGGGGCACCACGCTCAACCACGTAGCGGCTTACTTAGGGTCGGACCAACCCGGCCCACATTTTAAGTCGGTTGGACCAGGAGACCACCGGGGCACTCTTGATGACCAAGACCCCCGCCGTGGTCCCCATCATGGTGCGCAACATTGCCGAAAAGCGTGTACAACGGACTTACCTGGCCTGGGTCCACGGAACGCTCCAGGGTCAAGGGACCTTCACGGCACCGATTGGCCGCGACCCACAGGATAAACGCAAGCGGCTGGTCAACGGGACTCACGCTCAGCGGGCCATTACCCACTATCAGGTGGTCGAACATGCGCCTGACCTAACGCTAGTTCGCCTGTGGTTAGAGACTGGTCGGACTCACCAGTTACGCGTCCACTTAGCCGCTAGCGGCCACCCCCTAGTGGGCGACCCGCTCTACGGGATCGCCGATCACCACCGTTTACGACTCCACTGTTGGCAACTGGCCTTCCCGCAACCCTTCACCTTAACGGGTCCCAAAACTTTGGTGACCGCACCGGTACCCGCCGACTTCACCCCGACAGTCTAAGCGTTAACGACCAGATTCGGTAAGCGGTAACAATCCGCTAGGTTTCCACCCTAACAACTGGTAAACTAAGGGTAAGGAAGTGACAACATGGCTAATCCACAACCAACGTCCGAATGCTTCGCCCTCCCTCAGAAATCGGGGGCCCTGCTCCTCATTCCCAATTCGCAGCGCCTGCTGTACACCAACTTGTTGGCGTACCAAGCCACCGTTGATGATACCACCGACCAGTTTGACGACCCGCAAATCGACGAGGCCGCCCGCAGTCGGTGGTTACACGAGTTAGACGACCAGGCTGCTGCCGCCGGTGAATCGCTTGATGCGACCGCCGTGAAGAACTACCTGTTTCTGTTGACTTAATGTTCCGGTTTCTTTCAGCGTACTCAGTCCGTAAATTGACATCAGTTGAGACCAGGTCAGGCCACAAGGCCGCCTGGTTTTTTAGTCCCTTACGCCAACAAAAAACGGCCCCCAACCATCAACGGTGGGGGCCGTTAACCATAATAGATTAATTTCGGGTCGTAATCCCGGTGAAACGGAACAACCCCATGACCATCAGGAGTATTCCGGCGCCAACCCCGGCAACGTTATACGCAACGTCGAGGTACACGTTTTCCAAGACGACTACGGCGAGAAAAATCAGGCCGAGCCAGAACAAGAAGTTCCGATAAAACTTGCCATTAAACGTGATTTTCATGCTTGGTTGCCCCCTCTTATGGGCGGGTTATATCCCGCCCGAACTGAACCCGGCCGTGGCCTTAAGCACACCGCTCGGTTTAGTTATATGGTAGCGCTGCCATTTGTGTTTAACAATCAGGGTTCTCCCTGATTTTGGCCAATAAAAAAACCGGAGTAACCACACTCCGGCTCCCACTAGCATCATTAGAGTTTCAACATTTCACAGTTGTAGTCAGGAAACGTCGTGCCTCCACTTAGCTAAATCCTCAATAGGTCGTATTGAGGTGTGCCAACCCCGAATAACCACGGCCATCCGAGGTATGAATAAAATCTAATCGTCACAATTACATTTTATTCATAAAATCCAATCACTGACAAACGCTTCAATTCATCAGCTCTTTCAAAGGATTCATTGGTATTACAACTCTCAGTATAACAAAGTCGCTTTTAATTGCAAGCGCTTTCTTTACAATTATACATTTCTTGGTTACTTTATAAGCTTTAACTTAAATTGCTAATTTATACTGGCTCAGCTCATGGGTAACGTCACTAAGAGGTGGGCCCAGTGGAGTTTGGTCTTCAACTGAACGGTAATCGCGGGGGGCAACTGCCGGAGGATCCCGGAAAAATCGGCTTCGAACCGGTCCCCCACTAGCCGATTACCCCGCAACAGGCGCACATCAGTCGGCACCGGAAAGGTCAGTTCCACCCACGACACCTTGACGGACTCCGTGATCTTCAAGTTGACCAGGGCCGGTTCCAGTGCGGCCACCGCGTGAATCGCCGTTGGTAAGGCGTGGGTGAGGATTCGACCAACCTGACGTCCTACGGCGACCGTGGCGGTCAGTGGTTTAGGAATGTCGATGAACAAGTTGACGCCCAGGCGTTGGGCCGTCAAATAGTCGTGATATAAGCCGTACTGCACCACCCCTTGTGGCATATTATCCAGATCACTGATGGTCAGATCTGCCGCGTTACTGGTCTGCCACTTCGAACGAATATCAATATAGTATTGACGAAAACCGGCGTAGTCCTGGTCATGCAGGTAACCGCCTAACCCCAACAACATATTTTGGTAGTCGTGCCGAAATTTACGAAACACCGCCGCTTGGCGTTGGAGTTCATCGGTATACTGTTGGTAATAATCCTGTTGTCGCGACTGGATGTGAGCGTGCTCCTGTTGCAAGTGGGTCTGAATCAACAGGTACAGACTGACCGATAGACTGATCATGACGACCCCAGTCATCCCCATCAAGAAGAAGAGACTACTGGACGAGCCATGGAGCCAGCGCAATAGATAAATGAAGAGGACGAAGACGGTCATCATCACCACCATAAACGCCAACAATAAGTACTGCGTTTTGCGAGTCATGATCGACTGGATGAAGTTCTCCATCGGCGCTTGCGTCCCCAGTAGCCCCACGGCGACCATGGCAAAAAGGACCGTGTTGAAGGTCAGCACGGTGAGCATCCCCCAGCTGGTCGTGGTGAAGTGAAACGACGTCAACAACATGGTCCCCGTCACGCTAATGCTATTGACGAAGGCACTCAGCAGGTAGTCTAGGATCGCCACGGTCAAGAAGGCCGGCAGATAGTGCCGCCGCTTGGTGTAAGTCAACCACCATAATTCCACTAGAAAAACCAGGCCGACTGCCAGCAGGCTCAATCCCCTTGATTCAAGCCGCATGGCGACCCAATTCAGCAGGGTAAAGACTGCCGCGAGACCCCCGTAGGCCCAATTGACCCACCAGCGGCGAATACTTGGGAACCAGTAGAACTGAAAGTAAATGAACCAGAATCCCATGATCAGATTGTTCCAAATAAAACTGCTGTCGTTTACCGTCATCATTTTGTGTCTCCCCCCATCAACGACTTACTTTTTCGGAAAGGTGATCTCTAACTGCCCCCAATGCAGTTTGACTCGCAACGTGACGCGCCGTTCACCGGTCAATTGCCGGATGACCCGGTTAAAATCCAAATTTCCCTGGGCACTGACGATGCGGTGGTGGGCCACCACTTGAGCCCCCGCGGCCACCGGAAAGGTCAACCGGAAATGAAACGCATGCTGGGTCTCCAACAACTCCAGCGTGACCACAGCCGGTATCAACGTCGCTGCGGCTGGTAGGACTTGGGCCAAAACTTGAGTGATCAAATGGGTCACCTGGTGCAACCCGGCCATGGTGACGGTCAAAGGCGTCGGCGTGCGGACGTACAGCGCCACGCCTAACCGCCGGGCCACTAAGTATTGGTGATAAACTTCGTAGCGTAATGCCATTTGGGGAATGTTAATCAAATCTCCCATGGTCAATTCCGCCGCGTTACTGGTGGTCCACCGTGACCGAATGTCGCCATAGAACTGGCGAAACCCGGTGTAGTCCTGATCAGCCAAATAACCACCCAAGCCCAGTAACATGTTTTGATAATCATGTTGAAACTTACGGACACTGGCTAATTGCCGGTGCAACTCTGCGCGATACTGGTCGTGAAACCGCTGGTCCTGGAGTTGGGCGCGAGTACGCTCCGTTTGGAGGTGACTTTGGACCAAAATGTAAAGGCTCAGCGTAAACCCTAAGATGAAGACCCCAGAGATCCCCGTCAGCATCACCATGTAACTGGCCGAGCGGTTCAATGCTTGCAACGAATACTCGAATAAAATGAAAACTAGCATCAACGCCGACATCAAACCCAATAGCAGGAATTCGAGTCCCCGTCCCCAGAGAGATTGAATCAGATTCTCCAATGGTGCTTGTGTTGACCAGATCACCCAGACCAGCAGGATGAACAGGCCGGAATCAAACGCCAACGTGATGCCGGTCCCCACCAACGTGGTGGCAAAGGACAAGCTGCTAGCGGCAATCAACACGGTCGTGACCAAAGCGTCGATAAATTCCGTTAACAGGTACGCCAAAATCGAAACGCTCATAAAAGCTGGCAGGTAACGCCAATTATGCCGCCGCCCCAACCACAAACACTCGCCGCCAAGTAACAAAACGGCTGGTAGCGACGTCGCGACTGGGGTGCGCAAATGCAACGCCAACCAGCAATCCAGCGTCGCATAGAGTCCCGCCAGGCCTAACGCCACCGCCACGAAGCGAGGCCCCCGCAACTGGGGAAACCAGTAATACTGAAAGTAGATGACCCAAAAGCTCATCACGAAACCGGCCAGCCATAAGCTAGGCGCTGTGACGGTTATCATCTGCCCCACCCCCTGCCTTAGTCAGAATCACCGTAAAGTACAGGTAATCGTGTTTGATCATGATTTGTAATGAAGCGTTGGCCGTCTGGTCAATGATCTCCTGGACCGTACTCAGCCCCAGGCCGTGACTCCCCCCCTTAGTGGTGTAGCCCGCGCGCATAAATTGGTTGATAGCCGGCGGATTCTTCGCATCGACCGGGTTGGCCACCGCCAGTTCAACCGCGCTGGGATAATCCAAAATAGCACAGTAGATTTCGGGCAGCGTCCCAATGCGAGGTGCCTCGATGGCGTTATCCAATAGAATTCCCAACACCCGTAAGAGTTGGACGTTGTTCATGGGAATCGCCTGAATCGGGTCGGGGACCTCCAAGCGAAAGTGCCAATTGTGGTTTTGGGCCAGCAGAATCTTTTGAAACAGCAGATTCTTCAATGGCGGGTCGTTCAAGCGTTGCAGGCCGTCGATTTCGATACCAGCCAATTGATTGGTGGTCTGCCAGCGCGTATTTAAAGTCTGGTAGTACTGGGTCAGCCCCGCATAATCTTCGGCATCGAGATAATCCCCCAACTTGAGCATCTGCTTTTGGTAGGTCTGCTTGAAATCCCGGATGGTTTGGACCTGATTCGAGATTTGACGGTCGTAGCGATTCTGTAGCATCGTCGACTGGTAGTTGGCCTTAACACGTTGCCGGGTCATAAAACTGCGTAAGAACACGAACAAACTCACCACGATCAATGCCATCATGATGACTTCAATGCCCAGCGCAAACGTCAACATTTCTTGGCTGAGGACCATCTGGTAAATAATGTTCGATGACAAGGCAACCAATGCCGACAGACTCAAGAGCAACCCCAAGACGGTCCACTGCTCCTTGTAACTCAGGGCTAGTTGGTTCAAGCTCCCCGGTTGGATATGCGTCTTTCGCACGCCCAACGAGACTAACGAATAGATGCCCAACTGGACGACCAACCGTCCCCCGACTCCCAACACACTGGTGGCCACGGTCGGCCCCCACAATAAGCGGGTCAGTTCCCACGAGAAGTCGTTGATCAACACGACAATGAGAAAAATCACGATGGTCACGTTAGTAAAAACCAGAGCTAGATTCGGCCGCTGCCGAAGAAGGTAGACCAAGGCCGCTAACGGTGGAATCACCGGACTCCATCCCTGGCCAATCACCGCCGGCAACAGAGCCCAGCCCAACCACTTGAGTGGCAGCGTCCAGTTCTGTGGACGAATCTCACCAATCCAGAGCGTCCAGAACCACTGCATGATCATGGCTAGCGTCAAGTTGACCCAGAAGTCTTGGTCAAATAAATGAAATATCAATATTATCACTCACTTAGTCGTTTAAATGCTTTTGGGCTAATGTTTTAACCTCATGAAAACGTCGGGTCGCCACGTCGGTCTGATCGCCATTCGGAAAAATCAGTCGCCGGTTAGCGGTATCGATCCCGCTAACGTTGTCCAAATTGACCAGAAAACTTTTGTCCGTCCGGTACAATTCGGGATACTGATCCGCAATGTCCTTCAAAAAGCCCGGGGAACTCGACCAGTTGATTGGCCGCATGGACCGAGACCTTATGCGGCGTATCCGCGGTCGAGACAAAGTAGATGTCCCCCATCGGCAGACTAAAGGTCCGGCCGCCGATAGTGTACTGAAAGAGATTCTCCGTGTTTTCCAAATAGTTGGTATAGCGCTGATAACCATAGTCGACGTTCTCGCGAATCTTTTGGTCGATCTGGTCGCGTCCCAAGTCCTTGACGATAAAGTCCATCGGTTCCACCTTGCGCTCGAAAGTGACTAACGCCATCTCCGAATGGGTAGTGACGAAAACGATTTCAGCAAATCCCAGCTGTTGGCGAATGGCAATCGCGGTCTCTAGACCGTTCATGTCTGCGGCAGGAAATTCAATATCTAAAAATAGTAGGGCGTACTTCGGGGCATCTGTATCCAACGCCGTCAGCAATTCCTTGGGGCTGGCCGTGGCCAGCTTGACCTGCATGTCGTAATCATTGATCATGATGTAGCGTTGGACGACATCGCGGTAATGTTCTAATTGCTTGCGGTTATCTTCACAAAAATAAACCGATAACACCGACACCGTCTCCCTTCTCTAAACACCTTTAATGTAACGTGAATCGGCGCCGGTTGCAATCCTTTTCCCGCTCAATTGGCCCGAATTGACGGGAATCACGACTGGTACGCGCTTCTCACTATTAAGCTTGCCAGCAGGCCCTAATCCCCTGACGATTGATCAGCCAAATCGTTAGGCCCACTAGTGATGACGCCCCACAAGTATCACCGACGAAAAAGGGCACCACCCCACCGGGCGATGCCGCTCAACCAGATTATGCCGTTAACTCATATGATAAAAATTCAGCACTCCCCCAAGTTCTCAATTTCGATAACTGACGCAACCGCAATAATCTGTTATTTAACAAAACTTACTCCTCAGCACATCATGACAAACAAATTTATTCACCGTCATCACAGTCTTTCGTGGGGCCGCATGTTCCCCACATTAGGTCAGGTTCAACGACCAACGTCTTTGACCCCTTCCAACTGTGTTAACCATACCATTTAATTAGCCGGTCAAGCGATAAGTGGCAAAAACGTCATTTTTTGCGCGTTAAAGTGTAAATTCTTAAGGCAATTTAATTGAGAGCAATCAAGTTGTTTGCAGTTGAGCAACTGGCCACCGGTTCACGCAATCTCCCATTTCTTATCCCCAAATTATGCGGTAAACTTAACCTAATCACTGCTAAGTGTTACGCCAAAAAGTAACCGTTTTCAGCATTAGCAGTGGGTAATTCATTCTACAAATGAGGTGTTAGGCATGGCTAACGACCAGAACTTTAACCCCATCACGGCGGCTGGGTACCGCCAAATCGAACAGGAAATCGCCGCCTTGGAGGCGGACCGTCCCCACAAAATCGCCAGCCTGGCGGAAGCGCGATCCCACGGCGACCTCTCCGAAAATGCGGAGTACAGTGCCGCTAAGCGCGACCTCCGCCACCTGGAGAGTCGCTTACGTTTTCTAAATAAAGAGCGGCAATACGCCCGTATCGTCACTCCCAGTGCGACAGATACGGTCGAAATCGGCAAGTGGGTGACCCTCGAGTTTCTTGATGATCACAGCACAGCCACCTATCAAATCGTGGGGGCGCCCGAAGCGGATCTGGCCGCCGGCAAGGCCACCCAAGTCTCACCCCTGGGCCGTGCGGTAATGGACCATCAGGCTGGCGATATCGTCACGGTGGTCGCTCCCGCGGCGAGTTATCAGGTTAAACTCTTGCGGGTGGCTTTGACCGCCCCGGACACCCCTAACTAATGGGTTCTTTGAGGAAGGAAATGCGTTTATGAAGACAGGTTTACTTTTGGTCAACTTGGGGTCCCCGGCGTCCCCCGAAACACCGGCAGTCAAGACCTACTTACGGGAGTTTCTCAGCGATCAAAACGTGATTGAGATGCCCAGATGGTTCTGGCAACCCCTGTTGCGCGGCGTGATCTTGCCCCTACGCTCGTGGCGGTCGGCCACCTTTTATCAGCATTCTTGGACCACCAGTGGCTCGCCGCTAGTGGCCTACACCCAATTGATGGCTAAACGCGTCCAGGACCGGCTTCCGGACTGGGACGTGCGCTACTATGGCCAACCGCGCATCACCCAGACACTGCAGGAGATGACCCAAGCCGGGTGTGACCATACCGTGGTTTTGCCCTTATTCCCACAATTCACCCAGAGTACGCACCAGACCATCATCGACCGGGCTAAAGCCGCTCTGGTGCCCATCACCATTATCAAGCACTTTTATCAGGAATCGACCTACCAGCAACTCCTGGCTGAAAAAATCAGCGCGGCGTGGGCGGCGGGCGATTACGACGCTTTGGTTTTCAGCTACCACGGCATTCCCCAGGCGATGGTCAACCATGGCGACCCCTACCAGGAACAGTGCAACGCCACGACCGCGGGCGTGATGTCCCGGACGCCCGAGATTCCCCACGACAAGATCACGATGGCCTACCAATCGAAGTTCGGTCCGGCCCCGTGGCTCAAGCCCTATTTTAAAAACGAACTAATGCAACTGGTCGAACTGGGTAAGCGGCGGGTCTTAGTGGTCACCCCGTCGTTCGTGTCGGACTGTTTGGAGACCATCGAAGAAGATAACGTCCAAAACTATCAGACCTTCAAAGCCAGTGGCGGCGACGTCTTTCAACTGGTCCCGCCAATGAACGCCGCCCCGGCCTTCTGTCAATTCTTAGCAGACCTGGCCGTCAAGGCGGATAAAGGAGGTCTTGGCGATGCCACAGAACTCGCAAACGCCCAACCAACGACCTAGCCTCGATGAGATCAATCAAAGCGTCCTGGTCCCGAGCGTCTACGAGACCAGTTTCTTCCAGAAATTCTTAGCGTATAGTGGGCCCGGGGCCCTGGTCGCCGTGGGGTACATGGATCCCGGCAACTGGCTGACGTCCTTGGCCGGGGGCAGTCAGTTTCGGTACACCTTACTGGCGGTTCTGTGGTTGTCCATCGTGGTCGCCATGTTCATGCAAACGCTGGCCATCAAGCTGGGCGTCGTCGCCCAACAAGATTTGGCGCAAGCCGTTGCCAGTCGCATCCCCGTGGGTGGGCGGATCACTCTGTGGCTGTTAAACGAACTGGCGATGATGGCCACTGATATGACTGGGGTCATCGGGACCGCCATTGCGTTAAAGCTATTGTTTGGCTTACCACTACTTTACGGCATCTTACTGACCATCTTCGACGTCTTGGTAGTCCTGTTGTTCTTGCGCTTCGGAATTCGTCGCGTCGAGGCCATCGTCGTGTTGGCCATCTTAACGGTCGGCATCATCTTTGGCCTCGAAGTCTTTCGCGCTCACCCTGCCGTGGGCGCCATTGCCCGCGGGCTCATCCCCACGTCACACCTATTGACCAACCATACCGAACTGGTCTTGAGCCTAGGTATTATGGGGGCGACCATCATGCCCCACAACATTTACCTGCATTCGTCGTTGGCACAGAGTCGCCGCTACGACCACAACGACCCCAAACAGGTCAACGAAGCCCTGCGGTTTGCGCGTTGGGACTCCAACGTCCACCTGATTGCAGCCCTCATCATTAACGCCCTCCTTTTGATTCTCGGAGGCACGCTTTTCTGGCACACCACCCAGAACCTCGCCAGCTTACAGGCCGTCTTCTACGAACTGCAAAATCCCGCGACCGTGGGTAAGCTGGCCAGTCCCATCATGGGCTGGTTGTTCGCCTTTGCCCTGCTGATCACTGGGCTGATCTCGTCGATCACCAGCACGTTATCGGGGCAAATCGTGATGGAAGGCTTCCTGCATATCCGGCTTCCGCTCTGGGAACGGCGCCTGTTGACCCGGGCGGTCACCCTGGTGCCGATTCTCATCATTGGTTTTCTGGTCGGTTTCAGCGACGCGGCGTTTGAAGAACTCATCGTCTACGCCCAAATCGCCCTCAGCATCGCGTTGCCCTTGACGCTCTTTCCGTTAGTCCGCTTGACCAGCGATCACGCCTTGATGGGCGCCCACGTCAACTCCCGGCTCACCCAGTGGGTCGGCTACACCTTGGCAGGCATTATCACCGCGCTTAACCTAGAACTCATTGTGTCGTTATTCTAACCAAAAAAGACTAGTCATCTGCAATTTTCAGATGACTAGTCTTTTTATTTGGTGGACTTTAAGTATCCACCGTCGTTGACTGACTGCCAGGACTAATTAGAACTGAATTCCTTAGTCCGGATAGTCTTCGTTCGCCCCCGTGGGGTTGAAGTACTTGGCTTGCGCCTTGGTCTTGTAGTAGTGCAACAGGTGGAAGCCACCCGTATCCGCTAACCACACGTTCTTAGAATACAACGACTGCACCTTTTGACCGTGGTAGTATTTGGGCACGATCTTGTAAGATTCCGTGCCAAACGTTCCGTAAGCCGAATCTTTCGGTGAATAATAGGTCCAGCCGATATCGACCAAGTAGCCCTTGCTCATGAACATGCAGGTACTGCCATCATTCCCTTTGTAGGCTTTCTTGAGACTGCGCGATTTGAGGACACTCGACCCCGTCGTCACCTTATTCTTCTTGGTGTAATTGCGGTAAGCCGTTTTATTGGCCGAAATCGTGAACCGGTTATAGTGGCCTTTCTTCCCGTACTTCACATAGTAATACCAGGTGCACTGAAACTTTTGCGGGACCGTCGCCAGGCTCTTCGCGGCTTTGGCTTGTGCGGGTTCCGTTGGCCCCATCACGACCATGGCGCCGCCTAACGTCACGGCGGCCAGTAAGGTCCCTAGAATTTTGACTAATTTCATCATCGATTTCCTCCTAAACTAATTTTTACTGGTCGTGACCTTTAGTTATGTAAGGCACCGGCTGGGTTAAAGTGTTTGGCTTGCGCTTTTGTTTGATAATAGTGGTCCGTGTGGTTGTTATAACTCGTGCTGACCACGGTCAAGACCTTCACTTTCTTGCCGTTATAGGTCTTATGAGTCACCTTGTAGCGGATTGGATCTTGAAATTGGTCCACGTTGACCCACTGATGGATCGTCGTGACTTTCTTCTTGGTGTACGCGTAGCACCAACTTTGCGCTTTCTTAGAATATTTCGGTGACTTCTTGGCCTTCAAAACGTGCAAGGATTGTGTGAACGTCTGGAGCTTATCGGACGTCCCGGTTGGGTCCAGGGCGTTATGAGCAACGAACTTCTTCGCTGAAATCTTGATTCGCTTATAGTAGAACCCATTATGTTCCCCGTACCGGTACCAATTCCCCCGCATTGCCTTCGGGAACGTCTTGATACTGTTGACCTTTGCCTTGGCCTGAGCCGAAGTATCCGGCGTCGCGACGGCCAACGACACACCTAACGTGGTCATAGCTAGCACAGCCCCCGCAATGTTGCCTAATTTCATGACATTTTCCTCCTATCAATAATCACTTGCCACGTTACCGAAGGATTAATCAATCCGGTTAACGTTAATTAATACAACCCGATTAGTATACAAACTTCGCCCGTCATAATTTGTCATTATGGTAAATTAAATTCAAAAAAATTTAGCCGTTGGTCGGTGATTGCCGACCAACGGCTAAAACTCGCGCTATTTGGATAGTTAATTAAGCGTCAAAACGAGCGACCACTTTCCCCACGACTTGGTCGGCTGCTAAATCCTGGAGCCCGGCCACGATGTCACGGCGGTCCAAAACCTGGGTAATCAGCGGTGACACCTGTCCGCCAGCTTCCAGGGCCAACAAGTCGTGCGCCATTTGCCCCAGGTCAGCCACTTGCGCGGCGTTCCCGCTACGGTGTGCCCCGCCCAGGTCCAGATTGCTGACGGTCAGGGCTTGGCTAGCCGGCACCTGAGTCGGTGTGTCCAGCACGCAGACCAGTTGGCCGTTGTAGGCTAACCGGGGCAAGTCGGCGTCCGGATGGCCAATCGTATTCACGACCAAATCCACGCCCTGACCCTGCGTCAAGTCGTGAATACGTTGGGTGACGTTTTCCGTACGGTAGTCGATGAGGGTGTCCGGGTATAATTGCCGCACAAAGTCCTGTTTGGCGGCGGAAACCGTGGTGAATACCCGTTTACCGGCCACCTTAGCCAGTTGGATGGCCATACTGCCGACGCCGCCCGCGCCCGCGTGAATCAACACGGTGTGGACGTTATTCAAGTTGGCCTTGCGAAAGATTGCCTGGTAGGCCGTCAACCCGGCGCACAAACTCCCCGCGGCTTGCGTGAAACTTACGGTATCGGGAATTACCGTGACCGCACTGGCCGTGGCCACCACGGCCTCCGCAAAACTGCCATCAACGGCTAAGTTACCGTGACCGCAGACCCGTTGGCCGACCGCAAATCCCTGGACGTTAGGCCCCACGGCGCGCACGACGCCGGCCACGTCCAGGCCCACCGTGTGCGGATACTGCCACGCGTCAACGCCAGATTCGATCACCTTGTAATCGACCGGGTTCAAGCCGACCGCACGGGTCTGAATCAGGATTTCGCCAGCTTGGGGCGTGGGAACGGGCCGTTCGATCCATTTCAATTGCGTTAATTGCTGGTCACCAGCTTGGGGGACTACGAGTGCTTGCATTTCTAAACCGCTTCCTTTACCGTTTCTTTCAGTTTAGCATAGGATTCCCCAGCCGTAGCACACCAAAAAGTCCCCCACCTGCCAAAGCTGGCAATGTGGAGGACCTTAAAAAATTAACGTTAGGTTTATTGGAACTGCATCCCGCCATCGACGATCAGCGTTTGACCGGTGACGTAGTTAGAATCTTCGCCCGCTAAGAAGGCCACGGAATTGGCCACGTCTTCAGGTTCGGATAACCGTTTCATGGCAATACCGTCGGAGAAGGTGGACATGCCCCATTCATCGCTCTTGCCGGCATTCTTGCCAACTTCGTGGGCGATGTCGTACATCATTGGGGTCTTGACGATGCCGGGAGCAAAGGCGTTGACCGTGATGCCCTCTTCGGCCAGGTCTTGCGCCGTGGTCTGGGTAATCCCCCGAATGGCAAACTTAGTCCCACTGTACAGGGACAAGTTCGGGTTCCCCACGACCCCAGCTTGGGAGGTCGCGTTGATGATCTTTCCCCCATGGCCGAATTGCTTGAAGGCCTGGTGGGCAGCTTGGGTGCCCCAGAGGACCCCGCCGACGTTGACGGAGTAGACCCATTGGAAGTCTTCCGGTGTGATGGTGTCGATGGGCGTGGTCGGCCCTAAGCCGGCGTTGTTGACGATGACGTTGAAGTCCCCCAATTGGTCGCTAGTCGTTTGCACCGCGGCAAACACCTCGTCCCGGTTGGCCACGTCAGCCTTAACAGCAATCGCTTGACCCCCGTTTTGGTTGATGTCGTCGGCGACCGCTTGGACCTTGTCCAAATGGCGACCAACTAAGGACACGGCAAACCCATCATTCGCCAACCGCTTGGCGATGGCTTCCCCGATTCCTTGACCTGCTCCGGTAACTAGTGCAACTTTTTTCGACATGCTGAGCCCTCCATAGTTTTTTGTGAATTCGATAACTTAATGAATATCGAAAGTATACGGGTCATCGCTCTAAAATGCAACCCCATTTTGAACATTTCTTTTCAGTCTTAATCTTTATGAAATGTTATGGTAGCTGGTTTTATAAGTTACTTTTTATTGTGAGTATCTGGCATGACCAATACGCTTACTAAAATTTATTGACAGTCGGAAACGGTTCCATTGTGAACAAATCAACTTTATAATCCGCTTCCATAATTCGATAGAGTTCAGGACCAGCTTGATCAACCAACGCCCCTGCCCCTAGGTCATGACCGCCGTCTTTGAAAAAACTTCACGAAAAAATGATTCTATGATATCTGTGGCGAATTTTAGAACCGAGTTAGCCACTAGTCAAAAATGGATATCACTGAATGGAATTAATGGCCAGCAGTTGCGGCATAAAAGCGTTCATCTAGTGTTTGCAGCCAAAGATTGTTCAAGCGGTTCTACGTCTTGGCAACCTGGGCAGAACTAATGATATCCAAGGATACCCCTTTAGGTAAGTCGCATCAAACCCATCCGATTATGGGCCTCGTAGTTCCCCGTTCGCTAGACGTGTATGGCCGAGATGCCATATCGACCACGGCCAATGTAGTGAACTTGAGGCCATCGTCAGTCGTGATTGATTTGATGATGTGACCAGACTGCTGTTTGATTTTCTGCTACGGCGTCCTCTTCTCAACTGTCAATGAAACGAAGGATAGACATCTGAGCCGGACACTCGACAAACGTCAAAACAACACATTCACATCCATTACGCTTATCCCCATAGTATTTCCCCTCTGGTGTTTATCACAGCCGGACACTCATCAATACTATGGACGATATTACAGCTATCTAACCGTTGATTGTCAATGGAGATATACAAAGTCATCGTTGGAACCATCTCGTCCGGTGTAAACTCGCCGGCTAAGACGGGGCCAACTAGCTGGACCACTAGTCATTTCTGAAGTGCTGGGCAAAGCATGCTAGAAAGGCCTATTAGCATCGTGCGAACTCAGACACATACTGAATTGAAAATTGATGCTTACCGTTGAACTTCTTCATCTGGCGGACTTGGCCACGTTTCAACTCATTATTGATGGTCTGGTGACAAACGCCTAGTTGCCAAGAAATCGCCTGGTTGGAAGGCCCTACATTGTGTAGTGCGAAGATTTTCCCCACGTTCGAATGCAGTTAAGTGATGGTCCTTGGACCGTGATATGGTAAGCTGTTCTTGCACCAAGATAAAAGACCTCTTTCATTGTTTGTTGTAGGAACTCCAATGATACTGGACTTTTCTGTCTTGGTGTATTTTATTTTGTTAAAGTGGCTAACTTGAGTCTAAAACTCGCCAAGTACATTTGCTAAATGAATTTATAATTAAAAAAATAAAATAAAATCTGGTAGACTCACGTATAAGTAATATTATTGCCGTAATCAAGTATAGGTAGAAAATGTGAGTAGATGAATAAAATGAGAGCGTACTTTGGCGTAATACAAAAATATTAATCATTATTTTTGTATATAACAATGTTCTATCTTGCTATGGGAATATCAAAATATTCGCAGACATTATATTTTCAGCAAAATGGAAAATTAATAAATTTTTCTTTGTCTTATTCAGTGATGGCTATTACAGGGTCATTGTCATTCCTTCTCTCAAATAAAATGATAGGAATTGAGCTAAGAAGGGTTGCGAGAATTTTAGGAATTCTGTATGCAACTGGTATGGCTCTTCGAGTATTCTATCAGAATAGTTTTATTGCGATTATTTCAGGGGGAGTAGCTGGAATTGGTGCATCTATATTGCTATTAGTGATACGTAAGTGGATATATGCAGAAGCTGATGAAAATCCATCAGACAAGCAAGTCCTAATTTCATCACGGTATACTTTAATGCAAATTACTTCCTTAATTGCAACGTTGATTGCTGGTTTGATTCTTTTTATATTCTCAGCCCGCAATGAAGTTTATGTCACGATTCTAATCGTTTCAGCACTGGCAATCCTTTTTTTACCTACTACATCAATACCCGAAAATAAGAGCATCCAATTAGAGCAAAAAGAAAGCATCATTGCATTACCAAAGAATAAGCGCATCGGGATTGGTTTTCTTCTAACGGTCATTTTAATGGGAATCACAACATCTATTGTTGATCCGATTGCACCGGCAGTTCTAAGATCAGTGGGCTATAGTGTCGGTTCTACAAGTGTAGTTGTAACAATTCTAGGATTAGTATCTATGTTGTCTGTCTTTATATTTCAAATCCCACTCTTTAATAAAAAGCCGGACTCGTACTTCTTATTAACTGAACTAATCGCTGGTATCATAATTATTCTTTGCGGATTAGAAAATTCAAATCCACATCTGTGGATACTAGTAGCTTTCTTTGTGATGTCAATTGAGGGTACTGGTTTCTTCATTCTTAAAGAACTAGTCGAATATGATATGTTACCCAAGGAAGAAATTACTCTTTATTTAAGCTTAGCTCAATCGGGATTTTTGATTGGGAACGC
This sequence comes from Levilactobacillus suantsaii, assembly GCF_014069315.1. Classification (NCBI taxonomy): domain Bacteria; kingdom Bacillati; phylum Bacillota; class Bacilli; order Lactobacillales; family Lactobacillaceae; genus Levilactobacillus; species Levilactobacillus suantsaii. The sequence continues at coordinate 420,399 of NZ_CP059603.1, forward strand.
AATCGGGGCACCTTTAGGCACACTACTTTTTCAGACAATGAATGGTCAATATCTACTCGTAATTTATGGCTTAATGGCCATTGTATGTGGTATTCTTTATAAAATATTGGCAACTAGTTTCACAAAGCATCGTATTTAGTGCCCTGTATTGTCGCTATGTATGAATTGGAAGTGAAGTGACCCCTTTGAATTGGAGTAAAACTAAATTTAGGGGGATTTTACTATTTTCTTGTCACCCTGATTTATTATTTTGAAATGCCATTTTAACTTACCAATGTTTTTTCAAGATCAGAATCGTAATTCTGGTTATATGTGTGCATGGCGGTTATAAAATGTAGGAAAATGACGGCGTAAAAATGTCGGTTTTCCTACATTTTTTGATATTATGAATCACATTGACTTTAGGAGGTTTTCAATGTGAGACATGATGTCCGCGAAGGAGTGAAACAGTACGTGAATAATGATATCAAGCCTAATTTTACGGCTCTTGGAAGACAGTTTGGGGTAGATTATCGTACAGCTAAGAGAGCATATGAGGAGGCCCAAGGGAGTATGACCCTGCCCTTGATCAAACATAAACGGCCTAGCTTACTGGATGGCTATAGAAGCATTATCGAGGAAAAACTAGAGCTACATTGTTCTGCCAAGGCCATTTACAAATTCATTCAGAAACGGGGCTTTCAGGGAAAGTACACTATCGTTCGAGAATACTGTGCCAGTATTCGTAAGGAACGAACTCATAAAGCAACTATTCGTGTTGAACATACGCCGGGCCTATCGGCCCAAGTCGATTGGAAAGAAGAAATGACTTTATACGACAGGAATGGGCAGCCGCACCGTTTCAACATTTTTCTTTACGTCTTACCCTTTTCTAAATTGAAATATGTCACTTTGGTCTTTGAACGCAGTCAAGATACGTTGTTTCAATGCTTAAATGACGCGTTTGAGGCAACTGGTGGTGTTCCTTCCGAAATTTGGTTTGACAACATGAAGCAAGTTGTTGATCATACCAAATCAAGCTTTGGCAAAGCGATATTTAACGAGCGTTTTCGCCAATTTAGCCACGATGCTGGCTATAATCCAATTGCTTGTCGAGTATTTCGTCCACAGACTAAGGGTGTCGTCGAAGCATTAGCAAGAACAATGGAGCGACTTCGCCCGTACAATTATGAGTTTGAAGACGGTGTAGAACTCATTGGTCTGGTCAATGATCTCTGTGAAGATTTAAATTATGAGGTTTCGCAAGCCACCAACCAGGTTCCAATGGATAAGTGGCAGAACGAAGAAAAAGAGTACCTACATGAACAGCCAGCCAACCTGTTAAATCCATTCTTTGAGGAAGATATTACCCGTATCGTCTCTAAAGAATCGATGGTTAACTTTCGTAAATGTAAGTACTCCGTTGATCCACGCTACATTGGTCGCACAGTCGATATCGAGCTGACCGATAATGAGCAGCGTATCCAAATTTATTATAACGGAGAAATGATCCGTTCGCACAATATAACGACCAATCAATTTAATTACGATAAGCAAGACCGTGTCCGCATATTGGGGTCCGACCTCTTAAAGGGACAAAGTGAGCAGGATATACAGGCATACATCGCAGAGCATCTTAGCGAATATGACCAGGTTTAGGTGATGATAATGACTAGTAAATTTCAGGAGCTACTAACTAACTTAGAGTCCCTAGGACTCACCAAAATGGTTGCGTATCTACCAGAATATGTTGACCAAATTAATCAACAACAACTATCGTTTACTGAGGCAATGCTTACACTGACGAGCACTGAGCTTGAATGGAATCAAGAACAATCGATAGAACGAATCGTAAAGCGGGCACACTTTCCGCAGAAAAAGACACTAAAGGGATTTGATTTTAACTTTCAACCCAGCATTAACCAGCAGGAAGTAGTTGGGTTTCAAGATTTGGCGTTTTTAGAAAAGAACGAGAACTTGATTTTTATTGGTAGTCCAGGGGTCGGTAAGACCCATTTAGCCATTAGTATTGGAATTGAAGCCTGTCGCCAAGGAAAAAGAACGCTCTTCATCAACTGTCATGAGCTTCTCCTTAGGTTGCGAACAGCTAACGAGAAGGGCACCTTAGAGCGCTGCATTAACCGTTATGCTCGTTATGACCTTTTGGTCATTGATGAGATTGGTTACCTACCCATTGATCACGATGAAGCTAACCTATTCTTCCAGCTTATCAACGCACGATATGAGCGTCATTCGACCATTATTACTAGTAATAGTGATTTATCTGGCTGGGTAGAAATCTTTCAAAATCCGACCGTAACGGCGGCGATTCTTGACCGCCTAGTTCATCATGTCCATGTCGTCAAGATTACCGGAAAGTCTTATCGACTAAAAGGCGTCGGTTGACCGCCCAAAACCTACATTTTTAAACCGCCATAAACCTGCATTTTATCACCGCCCTTGACATTATATGATATTTGAAGCTGAGATATTACTAGTCCCAATGTAAAAGAATAGGCTCTATGATACTTAGTGTTGATGGACAAAATCTATCAACTTCACCTGACGAGGAATCGAAAAAAGCACTAAGATTAGCTCTGTAAAACCGAAACGGTTTTACAGAGCTAATCTTAGTATGTTTGAGACTATTTTTAATGAAATTAGAAACCGAACCAAGGGACTTAAAGCTAAAAGGATCGAACTTGCGAAGAACTTGACGCACCCATAGAATTTAGTGTTTTGTCCCAAAATCTTAACTTAACCTGATTTTTATTGGAACTGCATCCCACCATCTACGATAATCGTCTGACCGGTGATGTAGTCGGAATCCTTCCCCGCTAAGAACGCCACGGTATTGGCTACGTCTTCTGGTTCGGACAACCGCTTCAACGCGATGCCATCGGAAAAGGTCGCCATCCCCCATTCGTCACTCTTGCCAGCGTTTTGGCCGACCTGGTGGGCAATGTCGAACATCATCGGGGTCTTCACGATACCCGGTGCATAGGCGTTAGCTGTGATGCCCTCCGCCGCTAAATCCCGCGCGGTGGTCTGGGTGATGCCCCGAACCGCAAACTTCGTCCCACTGTACAGGGCCAAATTCGGGTTCCCCACGACTCCGGCCTGTGACGTGGCGTTGATGATTTTCCCCCGTGACCGAACTGCTTGAAAGCTTGGTGCGCCGCCTGGGTGCCCCACAGGACACTGCCGACGTTGACGGCGTAGACCTTCTGAAAATCTTCGGGTGTAATTGTATCAATCGGCGTGGTTGGCCCTAAGCCAGCATTGTTGACGATCACGTTGAAGTCCCCGAGTTGTTCGCCGGCCGTCTTGACCGCCGCAAAAACCTCATCACGGTCGGCCACGTTCGCTTTGATGGCCACGGCCTGACCTCCGTTTTGGTTAATCTCGTTGGCCGCTTTTTCAGCACTGTCTAGCTTCAAATCCGCTAACGCAACTGCAAATCCATCAGCGGCTAAGCGCGTGGCAATCGCTTTGCCAATCCCCTGACCGGCACCGGTCACGAGGGCAACTTTTTTCGACATATAAATCCCTCCAATATGGTGATAACCCTACTCTAAATCCAACACCCCGAGTATACGAACCTCACGGGTAAAAGACAATCAAACACCACTTTCTTTTGTCCGATTAACTTGGCGTTTAGCTGATGCCGGGAAACCTTTCTTCAATCGAAAGGCTAAGCTGACTATTAAATACGTTTGCCGTCACCGACAAGCTAACTAACGCGATTCGACAGTGAATTGCTCCCCATCAATACTGATCGATAAAGAACCATTTAAAATCAGAATAAAGAAAAGGAACCCAATTCAAAAGTGAATTGAGTTCTGCTAAAACGCCTCATCAACACCGGTTGATAAAGAGCCCACAAATTTTTGCTCGCTGAGACTTAAGGTATAAATGACAGTTGCAAAGCTATTTTATTAGCTTCCAACCTTCATATAAGCAGAATAAAATAACAATACAGTAGTCGTACCAATTAAAAATGGATCCTGATTTAACTAGTGTGAGAGCTACCATGAACAATAGAAATGCACCACCCAAAATTAAGGGTAGATAGATTAAGTTGTGTGCTATTAACCATTGTTGAGAAGGAATAATTATAGGTAATGCTAAACATAATATAATAATTACTATTGTGCTAGTACTCATTCAAATCCTCCTTTTTAAAGATAGATGAAAACAATCGTCCTAGCAGTCCAATATGCCGCCGTCTTGTTGAAATGTAAATATTTAATTAGTCCATTACGAATTCCTGTTTCAGATTTACCTTCAAAGTCTGTTAAGTAATTAACGAAAGATTTTAGTGGTTTAGAAGCAATACTACGTCCAGTATATTTGGCTACATACAACGCAATTTTTTTAACAACAGTTAATTTGATTCCAAGTAAGCGATCAGAGTTATCATTGGAAATTTTACTTTTTAGAATTTCTAATTGTTCACTCTTGCTAAAATTACCATCGGCAACAAGTTGATTGAACTCCTGTTTCTTTTCAGCAGTTAGTTGAGAAACTGTCTCAATGCTAGTAGACTCCAGCACCTAGCTGTTGTTCTAACTTTGATTGATCAGTCTTACGTTTTTTCGAAGCTCAGCCATAGCAGTTTGAACAACATCATCGTCAATGCTTACAGTTGTTTCGTCGCCATCAACCGTGATTTAAAACTATGTTAGTTATTTTATAGACAACATAAAGCGTACTTAATAAACAGATTGTGTTAGTGACTATCCATAGTGCACTCTCTATTATAGAAAGGTTTCCTGGCATTTGAAGAAACCATACCACTCCGATAATACCACTTAACACTTCGTCACGAATATGTAGCTTTTTTTAATATCGTCGGCCATTGCCGCTTTAAGATTCTTTAGTTTTGAAAAGTCACTTATCGCGATAATATTAACAATCATAAATATTAGGAAGAGGATCGCTTTAACCAGAAGGCTTGCAGCCAAAAAAATTGTTGATCCTAGAGACAATAATAGACTAACTAAAAATATACAAATGCTTTTTATTGGTCTGACCATGCCTTATAGTTTTCACCTTTGAACTGGCATTAATTCGCCGACGTCCACAGATTATTACGAATTTAATTTGTCGTCAAGGCTAGCAACGGAATGACCCCCGTCACCCTAAAAATATAGACGCAGGAAGCCTCTTAAATGACCCAATAGAAGACCCGCAAAAGAATCCAATTCGAAAGTAAATCGGATTCTCATATTAGTCTTCATCAATACCGATTGACAAAAACAAAAAAGACGCGTTGTCCGGAACTCTTGTGAGTCCTAGACGACGCGTCTTCATTTTAATTATGGGTTAACACCCAAGTCAGTCGTAAACGACTTACTTGAGGGGCTTCCATTGCCAGTCGTTAACTTCTGGCAAGTCAGTCCCGACCTCACGAATGTAGGCCGTGTGCTTAGCCACCATGTCGTCCATCCGTTGTGCGAAGTAAGCGCCCTTAACGGCGTATTCTGGGATGTCGTTGACAGCTTCCTTGGCCAAGTGGAACCGGTCAAGGTGGTTCAGAACCCGCATGTCAAATGGCGTGGTGATATCACCGTTTTCACGGTAACCATGAACGTGTAAGTTGTGGTTGTGACGGTCGAAGAACAGACCTTTGATCATGTCTTCGAAGCCGTGCCATGCAAAGATGACTGGCTTGTCCGTCGTAAACAGACGGTCGAATTCTTCGTCAGAGATCGCCCGTGAATCCAACTTCGGTGACCGGAGTTTCAAGATGTCCACGACGTTGATGAAGCGAATCTTCATTTCTGGGAATTCGTCATGCAACAAGGAAATCGCAGCTAAGGATTCCCAAGTTGGTTCCGTGCCGGCAGCGGCAAAGACAACGTCAGGTTCTTGACCTTGGTCGGTCGAAGCCCAGTCGATGTAGCCTAACCCGTTGTTGACCAGGTTCGTGGCTTCGTCGATGGAGAACCATTGTGGACGGGGGTGCTTGGAGGTCACAATCAAGTTGATCTTGCTGCGACTCTGGAAGGCCACGTTCCCAACGGCTAACAAGGTGTTGGCGTCGGCTGGCAGGTATTCACGAATCAATTCAGGCTTCTTTTCGGCCAAGTGGGTCAACATCCCCGGATCTTGGTGGGTGTATCCGTTGTGGTCTTGTTGGAACACAGTGGAGGTATCCACGAAGTTCAAGGATGGGTAATCATGACGCCAGGATTGTTCGCCGGCCTTACGTAACCACTTCATGTGTTGGGTCAACATGGAGTCGACGACCCGACCGAAGGATTCGTAAGTGGCAAAGAACCCGTGACGACCAGTCAGAACGTAACCTTCTAACCAGCCTTCAGCTTGGTGTTCGGAAAGTTGAGAATCGATGATCCGGCCTTCATGGGCCATATTTTCATCGTTCGGTTCGTGGATGTTTTCCATCCATTGACGCTTCCCGTAATCCAGGGCGGCGTAGAGCCGGTTGGACTTGGTTTCGTCAGGACCAAAGCCCCGGAAGTTATTCGGGTTCAACTTCATGACGTCGGCCAAGTACTTGGACCAAACTAACATATCTTGTGCGATGGTCTTGCCACGCTTCGTGGTGTCGACCGCGTACTTCTTGTAGTCTGGGAGCTTCAATGGTTCTGGCTTGATCCCACCATTGGTGATTGGGTTCATGGCCATCCGTTGGTCACCCTTCGGTGCCATGTCGCGAACTTCTTGCTTGACGGAACCGTCTTCGTTGAAGAGTTCCTCAGGCTTGTAAGACTTCAACCAGTCGACTAACATGTCGGCGTGTTCCATGTCGCCAGCAGCAACCGGAATCGGCACTTGGTGCGCCCGGAAGGACCCTTCGATTGGGTTGCCGTCCAGGTCATGCTTAGGACCAGTCCAGCCCTTTGGGGAACGGAAGATGATCATTGGCCAGTTTGGCAAGGAATCATCGTTGTTGTCCCGAGCGTTCTTTTGAATAGCTTTGATTTTTTCGATAGCGGTGTCCATCGTCTTCGCCATGTCTTCCGTGACCCGCATGTAGTCGGTGTCATCGGCGTCGATTTCAACGAAGTGTGGTTCCCAGCCCATCCCGGTGAAGTATTCGGTCAATTCTTTGTCGCTCATGCGTGAAAGAATCGTTGGGTTGGAAATCTTGAACCCGTTCATGTTGATGATAGGCAAAACAGCCCCATCCTTGATTGGGTTAATGAACTTGTCAGAGAACCATGAAGCGGCCAAAGGACCAGTTTCAGATTCCCCGTCACCAATTTCAACCGCGGCAATGACGTCGGGGTTGTCCAAGATGGCACCCGTCCCGTGGGACAAGCTGTAACCAAGTTCCCCACCTTCATGGATGGAACCTGGGGTTTCAGGGGCAGCATGGGAAGCCACGCCACCTGGGAAGGAGAATTGCTTGAATAAGCGCTTCATACCTTCTTCATCTTGGGAGATATTTGGATAAATTTCACTATAGCTACCATCAAGATATGAGTTAGAAACCATCACTTGGCCACCATGACCTGAACCTTCAATATAGAACATGTTCAGATCATACTTGTTAATGACCCGGTTTAAGTGAGCATAGATAAAGTTCTGAGAAACGATCGTTCCCCAGTGCCCAATTGGCTTAATTTTGACATCGTCAGAAGTTAAGTCGCGCTTTAACAGCGGATTGTCACGTAAGAACAATTGCCCGACAGAGAGGTAATTGGCTGCGCGCCAGTACTTGTCAACGCCTTCCAAGTAAGACTTGGAGTCGAAGTTTGCATTTGCTGCCATGTAATTAACACTCCTTCTTTGAAATCGTAACTGCATCATCTAGTTGATAGAAAATGGCGTAAAATTTATCTCGTAGTGGATACCGGGATGCTTTTTACAATCCCTATAATACAGCGTTTGGCGAAAAAGTCAACCTTTTTATAAATTGATACGGTCCAATTTAACGAAATGTAGGCCCACATTTTCGCCCTCCCTTCAAAATTTTCCCAAGGTCCCCAGCGTTGACGCTTACCGCATGAAAATTTGAGTTAAGAAATAGACCGATCACAAAATTAGTCCTTTTTTGGTTGCCTAAAATATTGTGCATCCCCCTTGTCCTCCAAGTCCTCCTAGTGGGGACTTAAATTCTATTTGACAAGCCCCCTAATTTTCTAATAGCATGAAGCCAGCTTCACGTTATTAGAAATAGGGGGCTTATCCGTGTGAATAATTTAGTAGCACACTACAGAAAAAAGAATGGTCTTACCCAACTTCAAGTTGCAAATATGGTCAATGTAACTTCGCGGACCATAATCTCAATTGAAAAGGGTACATACAAGCCCTCTCTAATTTTAGCTTACAAATTAGCAAAAGTATTTGATACTGATGTTGAAACAATGTTTAAACTCGAAGAATACCTTGGAGGACTTCATGAAAAATAAATTTATTATTACGGTACTGAGCCTTATGGCTATCTTTTTCCTTTCCCTAACTATTAAGGATTACTTGGCTTCTCAATCAGTCATTAAGGATGCTTTAACTACAATTATTCTCGCAATATTAGCCATTCTAAGCTTTAAAGATATGCCTACCAATCCCAATACAAAATTTAGCGATGAACGAGACGAACATGTAAGTTACTTATCTGACCATAAAACAGTTGTTTTTTTAGAATGGCTGTCACTTAGCCTATTCGTACTCCTTATCTTGATTTATCAATTAATAAATTCAAATCTTATGATCGGTGTTCTAGCAATAATGTGTTTATTATATTGGGCAGTAATCAACGTATTAAGGATTATCATTTACTTATTTTTAATTAAAGATTAATATTATAATTAATCAAGAATGAAAGAATCAAAGGACTTGTTAGGAATCGGAGATCTAATCAATATTCCATTGAGGAAAATTGATGTGATTGATAGTGATCCCACGTCAAAACCATATTAGAAACGAAAGAAAGCCTAAGCTATTAAAGGTGCATCCCCTTTTGTTTGAGGGATGCACCCTTTAACGTGCTGTTTTTGGGGCGACACTCGCCCCCTTTACCAGCTATTTTAAGATGTAATTGTAGTTTAGCTTTAGTTTTCAAAAATTATAGACGGTTATTTTTTATGAGTAAGAATGTTAAATTACTGGCGTTAAGAATTTTACGAAACAGTTAAGTGCTAATTTAACGACTACGCTATTGTCAGCTGTTAAAGCTAATAATTGTCTGTAAAGGTTATCAGCTTGATGTTTACCAGTTGTTAACCAATTAAAAAAGCCTGGCATCTGCCCGGCTTGTCTCCCTACCGACCTGCTCATAATCTTGGTCGGTGGTCCCTACTCTTCATCTAGGGACACAAAGGTGTTATAGTTCAAATATTGGTAGTGTAGCCGCATATTCGAGACTTCGAACGGTGTCCCGTCATCCAGGAAGAAGATTCCTTCCATAATGCCCACTGGTTCGACCGGCTTCAATTGTAGCAACTCCTGATCATCGGCCGTGGACGGTGCCGCTTGAATCGACATGAATGATTTGGTGACGACCTTGCCTTGGCTTTCCAAATAGTTGAAAATCGAACTCGACACGGTCTGTTGCGACAAATTCGGCGCAATCTTGATGGGAATGTACCCCGTTTCGATCATGAACGGTTGGTCGTTGAATAACCGTAGTCGTTTGATTTCGTACACAAAATCGCCGGGTGACAAGAAAAGATCCTGTTGAATTTCTTCGCTGGCGGGAACCACGTTAAACCCCAATAATCGGATGCCGGGCGTGTTGCCCGCGGACTTCATACTATCCGTAATCCCTAAATTTGACCCTTCATATTGAAAAATCGTCTGGTTTTTCATATATAATGGATTAATAAAGGTCCCGGAACCCCGTTTTTTAAAAATAATGCCTTGGTTGGCTAAAATGATCAGCGCGCGTTTGACCGAGCTACGACTGACCCCGTAGGTTTCGCTTAGACTCCGCTCATCGGGCAGCCGCTTATTTTGAAATTCGTGCTGATGGATTCGCTGCTTCAAATCGCGCATGACTTGTCGATAAACTAAATCTGCCATGATATCTCCTCATTACTGGTGAACTAGACGCTTCTTTGGAGTAAAGTATAGCAGGTTTTCGAACGGGTGTCTGCTTTTTCCTTAAAATTGACCGTTCCAGTTGACTTTAAAGTGCGGTCCAATTATAAATAACTGTGAAGAAAGGTGATGCCTGATGGCTAAGAAAAAGAAAGCCAAACGTTTACACAAAACTCTGGTCGAGCAAATCCTCGACAAAAATAAGATTGCTTATAAGCAATACGCCTTCGCCACCCACATGGCGGGCGATACGGCCCAAATGGAGGTTGACCACGCCGCCGTGGACGAACACCACATTTACAAGACTTTGGTCTTAAGTGGTAATGTCACCGGTCCCTTAGTCGGTGTCCTCCCCATCGATGAACACCTCGATGAAAAGAAACTCGCCAAGGCCTCGGGCAACAAAAAAGTCGACATGATCCCCTTGAAGAACCTGGTCAAGACCACCGGGTACGAACACGGGGCCAACACGCCCGTTGGCATCTGGGAAAAGAAGCAGTTCCCCATCTACCTCGACCAAACGGCTCAGCAACAGGGCCAGATCCTGGTCTCTTCCGGACAAATCGGTCGGTCCGTCGAAGTCGACGCCACTGAACTGGCGACGTTGGTTCACGGGACCTTCACCGATTTACTGGAGTAAGGGCGCATGACCATCAACTATATGCTGTTGCTCCAAAACCTCGCTTTGATCGTCTTCTGGCTCCTGGTCGTGCCGGGAGCCTTTATTGCGCTTTTAACTGGCGTTAACCGCAACACCAAACAGTACCTGGCCAACGGCTTTGGCATCAACAGTGAACTCTACCTCGGATTCATTGGCATCTTCTGCCACGAACTCAGTCACTTACTGGTAGCCTTGCTTTTTGGCCACCGCATCACCGGGGTACGGTTGTTGAAACGGCCCCATCCCAACCAGCGGACCCGTAACGGCGACAGCGATTTGGCTTTAGGCTATGTTAACCACACCTGGAACCAAGGCAATTGGTACCAAAGTACGGGAAACCTCTTTATCGGTATCGCCCCGATTTTTGGCTGTAGCCTGGTACTCCTTGGACTTACGGCGTGGCTGTTGCCGGGCTTATTTGCCGGGCTGGTGGCCTTTGCCAGTCACCCCCTGGCCCTGGACTGGTCGGCCTTACGCCACGCCATCACCGACGCAAACGACAGTTGGGGCCACGGCCTCATTGTCTTCATCCTGGCCATGAACATCAGCATCGGCGGCTTTGATTTGAGTGCGGCAGATTTTCGCAATTCTAAAATGGGACTGATTGGCTTCACCATCTTGATTCTGGTAGTGACGGCAATTTGGACCCTGCTGACTGGTGCGGCCGGGTGGCTACGCGGCGTCGCCACGGTCATGGCCTTACTCGCTGTGATTCTGAGTGGTGCACTGCTCATTTCGGGACTAGCCAACCTGCTGGTTCGTCTGTGCCTGCATGTCAAATGGCACCATTAAGTGAAAGGAGGCGGTGGCCTTGGTGAGCCCCACCATTACCATCACAAATTTAATCTGGAGCTTCGATCGCACCACGCACCACGTGAACTTGCTCCTACTCAACCGCGACCATGACCCGTTCAACGGTTTCTGGGCGTTGCCTGAAACCTTGATGCGGCCCGACGAGAGTGCTGATACTGCGGCGTTACGGTTGGTTCGAGAAAAGATTGGTCTGGTCCTAGACGGGCAGCACACCCAACAATTGGCAACGTTCACCCATCCCGACCGGACCCCCACGCATCGGCGGGTCGCCCTGGCTTACATGACCTTCTTACCGAAAATGCCACCGCTAACGCCCGGCTACGGCGCCCAGGACGCCCGCTGGTTTCAGGTGACTGCGACTAAGACTGCCTACCAAGTCCAAAACGGGAATACTCGTTTCACCACGCCCACGACCAACCAAACTGCGACCTATTACGCCGATCTGACGACCCGTCACGCGGCGCCGCCAAGTCAGCTGGCTTTCGACCATGACTGGTTGCTTGCCGTGGCTGCGCGTCGGATTCGTCACGAATTAGCCTTCCACCCGACCGTCTTCCTAACGTTGGGTCCCACCTTCACGTTGAAAGAGGCACGCACGGTAGCAGCCACTTTTTTGCGGCAACCGCTGAGTGCCCTGGACAATTCCAACTTCAAGAAGGCCCACCGTGATCACTTTACCGCCGTAGGGACCACCGCCACGGCCCATGCTGGACGGCCGGCAACTCTGTACCGTTTGAATTCTTCTTGCTTGACAAACGGCTAGAAACCGCTTATATTCAGTAGCAAGTTAAATAAAAGTAATTATTACTTTTATTTTAATATAATAAAAGTAATAATTACTTTTATTGTTTTCTGGGGAGGAAAATTAAATGTTGATCAAGTATCGTTTATTACTCGTGGTGGGGACCGCCTGGCTCTTTGACGCCATGGACGTAGCTATCTTATCGTTTATCATGCCCTTGTTGAAAGCTGAATGGCAACTGACCCCCGTCCAATTAGGGACCGTCGGGGCGGCCACCTCCGTGGGGATGGTGTTCGGGGCGCTGGGCTGTGGCTATTTAGCTGACCGAATTGGGCGCAAGCGCGTTCTAATTTATACCCTAGCGCTCTTTTCATTGGGAAACTTAGCGCTGACGCTCGCGCCTAACGTCACCGTTTTTATTCTGATTCGTTTCATCACTGGGATTGGTCTCGGTGGCGAATTACCCGTTGCGGCCACCCTAGTCGCAGACCAGTACCGCGGTACCCAACGCTCCCGGATGCTGGTTTTGGCGGATAGTTTCTGGGCTATCGGTTGGATTTTGGCTTCTGTGCTGGCCTTCGGGGTCATGCCGGCGATTGGTTGGCGCTGGACCGTGTTGATCACGGCACTGACCGTCCTCTACGCGCTACCACTTCGCCGCCATTTACCCGACCAACCAGTGCAGCCCATGGTCAAGCCATCTTATAAGGTAGTCTGGCAACCCCAACACCGGCAACAAACTTTATTGCTTAGCGCCCTCTGGTTCATCGTAATGCTGACCTACTATGGCATGTTTCTGTGGTTACCTAGTATCCTGGTCCTACGCGGATTTCCCATCGTGCATAGTTTCAGCTACACTCTCTTGATGAGTTTAGCGCAATTACCCGGCTACTTCTTAGCGGCTTACTTGATGGGCAAGCTCCGGCAAAAAAGCGTCTTGCTCATTTATTTATGTGGCACCATCGTTAGTGTCTTGGCCTTTAGTTTAGCCAGCAATAACTTGGCTATCCTGGTCAGTGGGGCTTGGCTATCATTCTTTGACCTGGGCGCCTGGGGAACGTTGATTGCGTTGACGCCTGGCCAATTTGCCCAAGCCGTGCGGGGAACCGGGATGGGCACCGCCCAAGCCATCGGTCGGATTGGAGCTACGATTGGGCCTTACATGGTAGGACTGTTGATCCAGTTGAACTTCTCTATTGCCACGGTTCTCGGTCTCTTCGTCATGTTACTCGTGGTGGGGGCACTGTTACTGGCCGTCGGCATCACCGATACTACGGTTGTCTCTAAGGAGGCTGACCACCATGACGCTAAGTCCGAAACGACTCACTGACGCCCTTAAAGGCTTTTTAGAAGAAGACCTCGCCACCGGTGACCTAAGCACCAGCGCTTTACCACCGCAATTAGTCCACGGAGACTTCGTCGTTAAGCACGCCGGCGTTATTGTTGGTCAATGCTTACCCGATGCCGTGTACCAGTTGTTGGGGCCCAAGTGCCATTACACCCCCACGGTGCCGGACGGGACACTGGTGCCTCAAGGTACCGTCATCGGCCAAGCCTCAGGTCCCGTCGCCGACCTCTTAGCCGGTGAGCGAACGATTCTCAACTTGATGCAGCGGATGAGTGGCATTGCCACAGCGACCCACTTGGCCGTCACGACCTTGAACGACCCTTCGATCGGCATTTTGGATACTCGCAAAACGGCCCCCGGACTCCGCCTGTTCGATAAATACGCGGTCCAGTGCGGTGGTGGAATCAATCACCGCATGGGGCTTTACGATGCGGTGATGCTCAAAGACAATCACTGGCACCTCATCACCGATTTCCCAGCCACGGTTCGCCGATTGCGTCAGCTCTGTGGTCCGACCAAGACCATCGAAGTTGAAGTCGCGACCCGTGACCAACTCCAAGCCGCGATTGCGAGTCAGGTCGACATGATTATGATTGATAATCAGACCCCGGCAACGGCCCGAGCCTGGCGCAAAATTATTCCGACTTCGATTAAAGTTGAGGTTTCCGGTGGGATTACCCCCACCAAGCTCCCGGCCTATGCTGGTAGTGGTATCGACTTTATTTCTTTGGGTTATCTGACCAATAGTGTTCAAGCTCTCGACATCGCTTTTAATTTAACGGATTAGCTACCACACACCTCTAGCGGGCCCAGTTAATAATGGGCCCGCTTTTAACATTTTGTTTAGTTTAACGATCACATTTTAAGCCCCCAGATTTTTCACGATTTCCAAAAATTATTTCCTGTCGGTCGAATCGAAATATGAAAAAGCAAAAAATCGTTTTCATTTAAAAGCAGGGTATAAACTATCACTTATTTCCTACTAATGAATCGATTCCAACAAGTTTTTTTCCAATGTAATCCTTTACATGCCAAATTAATTCTTGACTTAATTTTCTGAAAGAATTACGATGTTCACGTTAACAAATGTTGAAAGTACGAAACCTAAAAAAAGTTAAGCTCATCAGCTGAAAGGATATGTTTATTTATGCGTTTCTTAAAAGTAGTTGCTCTAATCGCCGTTGTTGCTGTTGTCGTTTCTGGGGCTTTTGTCAGCACACAAGCTTTTGCCGCTTCTAATGCGAACCACGGAACAACGTCACATTCCTTCTCATCAGCTTACACAGCGTTGGTGCAGAAGCAAGCACAACCTTTCAAATAACCTCTAATTCTAATTAGACAAAGCCCGGGCCTCATGGCTCGGGCTTTTTGAATTACAATCTACTCAAAGAAAAATCAACTAGTTCATCATAGTACCAAAAATGCCTCGTTCCAATGACTCTATCACTTGGGGCAAAGCACTTTATTAGTTTCTCCCAAAATCTTATATAATTTATTCAATTGACGTGGCCACTGATTGGGCAGTCGCCGTGACCGGGTCAATAAACATTTCTAACCGACTCGCCATGGCACCAGCTAAATCCTGACCAAATTGTACTTCTTGCGGCGTCCCGATCATGTTGAAACCTAACGTGAGCCGGCCCTTGAACGTGCTGCAAGCAATCTGATACATTGGTGCAATACGGAAAGACCCCGTTAACAGGCAGTCCGTAACACTCAGTCCTGCCAGAATCAATCGTTCATCATCAATGATGCCAAAGTTAGTGTAGCCAATAGGCCGCACATGATAATGTGCCTCAACAATCTGCTGGAGATCAGCGATACTTTCGTGTTGGTATTGTTGCATCAACGACCGTACAGAATCCAAGAACTGGTCTTGGGCCTTTAACGCGGCCATTCCTGCGTGCATCTTTTGGACCGTTGTTCGAAGAGAATCGCTTACAGGCGACTCAATAGCCGGGTTATAGCGCGCCGTATGGTTGGCAATTCGCAACGTGGCCTGGTCATTTTCGATGTTTTGTCGCATATCCGTTGGGCAGGCAATCGCAAGCGCTGTCACCTCCGGATCATAAGCCTGCACAGTTTTTCCAAAAAGAGCCAGCAAAACAGCATTGACCGTCACATGTTGGTCGTGAGTAGCTTGAATTAAGCGCTTTATTACCTCGCCATTCAACACCACCCCACCAACGTGGGCCGTTCGTGGAGCCGTTTTGGCAGCCAAACGCGGTAAAGCCAAAGCGTGCGCCGGGTGATCAACGTTGCTCTCCTCTTCAGGCGCTGGGTGGGTTTTAATTAACTCCTGTAGCCAATCAAGCTTGACCGTATTTTGAACACCCGTCACGGCCTCGCTCCCCCGATTGTAACAAGCACACAACAAGTATAAGTACTGTTTAAAGCCGCTCCCATCGGTCAAGATATGGCTCATGGTCAGGACCAGTGTTGTGGTAGCCCCGGGCACAATAAAGACCCGCAGTTGGGGTTGATGGAACCAATCCGGCGCCGCATCCAAGTCAGGAGTCAACCGGTCGACCACCCGCACGATGGTCGATGCATCGTGGACCACAGGTGTCCAGCTGTTATCAACTAAATTATAACGGCAAAACAATTCAGGCACGACCCGTGCCGTTAAGGTGATGGCTCGGCGAAAGCGATCAACGTCCAGTTTCCCGGTTACCTTAAGTTGGCAACGAATAATGGGATATAACTCCTGAAGTCCAATCGTATGTAAAATATTCAACGGATTCTGATTCATCTGAAATTCCTCCTACAACTTCCATTGGGAAGATCAACGGCTTGAAAGCCCGATTTTCCATAGGGTATAGGTCTATAGTGATACAAGAAAGCGCTTTTTTCAATAACTATCTTATCAGTTTTCCATCATCAACGTCCTTAACCACTGAAAAATTGCCATCTAATAATTTTTGAAACTCAAAAAGTCTCACACGACCGTCACAGCAGTCGTGTGAGACTTTTAAGAAGTTGTTGTTAACAGTAATTACTTACTGGTCGAATAACTTGTATTGAATAACTCATCAGGCGTCTTATCTGGGAAGAAACCGAAGAAGTTATAAGCGTTGTTGTAGGAAATGTCTTGAACGATCTTCCCTAACATCGCTTCGTCGTTTGGTACCCGACCCTGTTCAACTAACTTGCCGTAGAAGTTGCAAAGAACCCGACGGAAGTACTCGTGACGTGGGTAAGATAGGAAACTCCGTGAATCGGTCAGCATTCCGACGAAGTTTGGTAACAGACTTTCTTGGGCGAAAATCCGTAACTGATTGTCCATCCCTTCGGCAGTATCGTTGAACCACCAGCCGGCACCCAATTGCATCCGTTGCTTGCCGCCCTCTTGGAACGACCCCATCATGGTTGCTAACTGCATCCAATCGTTGTCGTTTAAGGAGTAGAAAATCGTCTTTGGAATGTCGTTAGTGTCGCGCATCTTGGTGTAAAGCTTTTGGATTTCACCCGCAATATCAGGTTGCGTCCCAACAGCATCGTACCCGGTATCGGCACCTAACTTCTTGAACATTGGCCGGTTGATGTCCCGGATGGAGTTGATATGGAATTGCATGGTCCAATCAAATTCCTTGTTCAATTTCATCAGGTTTTCCAACAACATGGTGATGTATTGGTCTAATTCCTTAGGCGTTAAGTCTTGGTTGTTGATCCCTTTGTTGACGATGGCATTCAGCTCGCTGTCCGAAGCCTCAACAAAGTGGTAAGTCAACAAGGAGTGGTCGGATAAACGACCGCCCATGTCGTTAAAGAAGCCAAAACGTTGTTTCAAGGCCGCGATGATGTCCTTGAAGGAGTTAATCTTGACGCCAGAAACGTCAGCCAACTTCTTCAAGTAATCAGCGTAACCATCCCGATCGATTTGAATCAACTTGTCAGGCCGCATCGCTGGTAAAGTCCGGAAGCCGTTTTCAGCTTCGTCCTGCTTCAACAGTTTGTGGTAGTGCAAGTCATCGGCCGGGTCGTCCGTGGTGCAGACGGCCTTCACGTTAGAATTCTTAATTAAATTCCGTGGCTTGAAGTCTTCGGTCTGTAGTAAGGCATTGGTCTTTTTCCAAATATCCGGGGCCGTCTTGCGGTTGAAGACCTCATCGATATGGAAGAACCGCTTGAGTTCCAAGTGGGTCCATTCGTATAAGGGGTTCCCCAAAGACTTTTCAATGGTTCCAGCCCAGGCTAAGAATTTCTGATATTCGTCGCCGTCACCGGTGATGAGTTCTTCAGGAACCCCATTAGCCCGCATTAGGCGCCACTTGTAGTGGTCCCCGTAAGTGCCTTCGTTTAACCAAATCCGCGTAATATTCGGATAATTTTTGTTTTCATAAATTTCTTCTGGGTTCAAGTGGCAATGGAAGTCAATGATCGGCATATCTTTAGCGTAATCATTAAATAACTTCTTCGCCATATCATTGCCGAGTAAGAAATCGTCATCAAGCAAATCCATGGATATTATCCTCCTTTAAAACGACTCCAGATTAGTCAGTTGGTTCGTACTTTGTCTTAACTTCATCCTTAGTCTTTGCCTTACCTTGGAGCAAATCAATGTGTTCCGCAATGTGGGCGATTAAGTACTTGTCGTATTGAGCTTGGTTTTCCTTCAAAATCTTGAAGAACTTGTCACGGAAGACGTAACGGTAGCTCTTCTGGTAGTTCAGGATAGAACCATACATCGTGTGGAGAACTTGACGTGAGTCATCATTCTTCAACAAGTCCATAACATTGTCGTCAGTGATGGTTTCTGGCTTTGGTGCCGTACCGTCAGTTTGAGCATTGAAGACATAGAAGGAAGCAACATCGTCCAAATTGTCGTAAGCGAACTTGTAGATATCACGCATTAACTTCTTGTCGGCATGGGCGATAACCCGTAAGGCTTCCAACCAGTTAGTTCCGGCAGTCTTAACGTGCCAGCCGTGCTTATTGGACAACCGACCGATGATTTCGTAAACGGAAAGCTTATCGGAACCAGAGTGAATACTCAACTTGTAACCGAAGTGTTCCGCAATGGCTTCATGAATGACAAATTCACGTTCGAAGCGCTTAACATCACCGATGTAGTCGATGGCCTTCTGAAATTCACCGTAGAACCGTGGTGCAATAGTTTCTGGGGTGATACCCTTACGGTGTAATTCATTAGCGAAGAAGTAGTGGTTAGCTGGCGTCGTTGGCACGATAGCTTCATCCATCGAGATTTCGAAGTCTAAGTTGTAAGGCTTGATGAACTTGTTGTAAATGAAGATAGCGTAACGAACAGCACCATAGAAGATCAAGACGGATTGTTCAACATCTTTCTTGCTGAAGTGAACGGAAGCGTTGTCATTAATTTGGAACGTCTTGTCTAAGTAAGTATCGTTGAAGTACTTGACTAAGTCGTCATCCAACGCATTGAACTTGGCATCCAATTGGTCATCGGTCAAGTCGGCGACTTCGTTATGAATCTTTTCAGTGGAGTCCAAGGTAATCATGGTGCAACCAGCCTTGATAGCGTAATCAACTTCATGTGGATTCTTAACGTGGTCCCCATCATCGGCCCAGCCAGTGGTGAAGCCTTCGTCGAAGACGGCCCAGCCGGCATCCAACAGAACGTCGGTTTCAGTTCGGTTCGTTAAGAGAAGTTCACGAATGGATTGTTGTGCTAAGACTGGCATAATGCCGCGGCCTTTGAACAAACGTAAGTGCGCGTTAGAAGCCAAGCCTAAGCGGTCACCTAAACCAAAGGTATATTTGTGGCCATGACGAGAAGTTGGCTTCAACCATGCAAAACGCTTCGTTAATGCGTGCCAGTTTTGTTCGTTCAAGTCACCAACGATTAAAGTCTTTTCGTAGTCTTGAATGCTTTCGCGAGCATCGAAGTCCTTGACGTCGTCGCGGTCTTCGTAAACCACCAAGGTCTTAACCGTTTGCTTGTCAACGGTTTGGTGTAAGTCGAAGTAAACGTTCTTCCGGTCGACTTGGATCGAGTTGACATAAACTTCTTTGTCTGACAAGTTAGAATAGTCGCCATTTGCGGCTAAAATCTCATGGACGTCTGAAACTAATTTTTGTAAATCCATCAAAAATGCCTCCAGTATAGTTATAAGTACCTAGTTTTTAAGGAACGTAAACCCTAATTAAGTAAAATTACTTCAAGTTACCGCTAATCTTCCCGTGTTCCCAACGACCGTGATCCAAGTCGTCAGCAATCTTGGCGAAGTTCTTTTCGTCTAGCTTGTACAGGAAGCCGATAACAACGGCCGCAACCAACAGGCAGAAGCCTGGGTATAAGGTCATCGCAGCCTTGATCCCCCGAAGGGCACCTGGCGTCTGATGGGCGTTCGCCACGTAACCGGTCAATGCCAATACCCCGGCACTAACTAAAGCAGCTAAGGATTGCGCAATCTTCCGGGAGAAGTTGAACGCCGCGTAAGTAATGGCTTCTTTCCGGATACCGGAGTGCCATTCACCATAGTCAATGGCGTTAGAAACCATGGCCCAAGTAATCCCGTTTGGAATCGCCAAAGCCGTGTAACCAATGGTAACCAGAACGATGAAAACAATAACGTTCTCTGGTAAGAAGAAGTTCAAGATGTTCGCAACGGCCCCGATAACGAAGCTCCACATTGCGGTCCGCTTCTGACCAAAGTGCTTCGTCAACGTCGGAATCATGAAGACCCCAACGATGGAGCACCCCATCATAATCGCGTTGATGATTGGCTGTAGCCCAATGTTACCTAAGTTGTATTGCGCGTAGAACACCATCATTTGGTTGTTAGTGTTCATGGCGGAAATCGTGAACAACGTCATCAGAATCAAAGCCCCTAACGGCCCATTCTTGAAGATAACGCGGATGTAATCCTTGAAACCTTCCTTGTGAGCATCGCTCCCGGTATTCCGGTGAACCTTAACGTTTTCCTTCGTACCTAAGTAGCAGATGGCAAACATCAAGACCCCGATAACCGCAAAGACGGCGGCAGCCCAGAAGTAACCGTGTTCTTCCTTAACACCCGTGTTACCGTTTGCAATAATTCCCATCAAAGGAATAAACGCAACCCCGGCAATGAACTGAGCCCCAACGGACCCAACCTGCCGTGACGTTGCCATAAAGCTCCGGTCTTGCGAGTTCCGGGACATCACAGAAGCCAATGAACCGTATGGGTCATTGGTAAAGGAATAAACCAGCCCCCAGATCATATATGCAGCATAAGCATAAACAATCTTTTGGGTTCCGCTCAGCCCGCTAGGCATCGTGAACGTGACCACGGTCATAATCCCAAGAATAATAGCTGAAATCATCATGACTGGTCGGAATTTACCAGCCTTCCCAATTTTCTTCCGGTTATCAATCACTGAACCAGCAATTGGATCCATGAACGCATCGAAGATCTTCGTAAAGGCGAAGATTCCGGCAACCGCACCGGCACCGATACCACACGCATCAATCCAGAACTTCGTTAGGTATGCTTGCCCTAAGTCAAACATGAACCCGTTACCGAAGTCCCCAAACCCATACGAGATTTTCTCACGCATTGGAATGTGTCGAGATGAGTCATTAATCATCTCTTCTTTAGCCTTTCCGGTATCTGGCTCGGGACTAGCTACTGTATCGCTCATGTGAGCACCTCCTTAAATTGTCTACCTGAAAAAGGATAACCAACATCTACGCTCCAATACACACGATAACACAAGCTTTGGTATGTACCAGTTTTATATCAATTGATTATCAATAAAACATTTATTAGAAGAACGCTTAAAAAGCTATTCCGCCGCTTCGTAAGCGCTTTCTATCTAACAATGTTTATCTTATCACAAATATCTGCACACGTTAACATTTATTTCAAAAAAAAAGGATTTAGTTACGTAAATCCTTTACAGAATCTCGCACAATTAATGTTGGCTCTGCAATCTTTTTTATTGGCATCATAGATGGATTATTTAACAACTCAGTTAAGGCGCTAACTCCTTCCTGCACAATATCGTCCGTCGGTTTACGGACCGTCGTCAACCGAGGAACTAAATATTTAGCATAATTCATATCATCGTAACCAATAATCGAAATATCTTCAGGGACTTTATAACCCAAGTCTTGACAAGCTCGCACGGCTCCAGTTGCCATATCATCATTAGCCGCAAAGATACAAGTTGGCGTTTGCGTCGCACTTAAAATGGCCCGCATTGCTCTATAACCACTCTCCGGCAGGTAATTCCCCTGACGTTGCCAATCTGAGCAAGTCTCGGCACCGTTTTCCTCAATCACATCGTTAAAAGCTCGTTGCCGGTCAACTGCTGACACAAAACTAGCAGCTCCGCTAATCAAACCAAATTTGCGATGACCCATTCGAATGGCATATTCTAGAATCTTCTTAGTCCCTAGATAATCATTGGTCGAAAAATTCGACACGTCATCGCGATCAATTTTCCGGTTCAAGACCACAGTAGGTAAGTGTAACTTGATTAACGTCTCGATGAATGGATCATCCTTTTTAGACTGACTGACCACAATTGCCCCATCATATTGGTGGCGTGATACGTTACCACTCGCACTCAACGACTCGACACTGTCCAATGAGAGTGAATAGCCCTTTGGTAAGAAAGCCCGCGCTTGCTTAATAACATCTACTAAAAAGCTAGGCGAAGTCCCAGTATCTAGATCCGAAAAGAACACCCCAATCAAAAATGACCGTCGTTCAACTAGTCCTTTTGCATAAAGATTTGGGACATATCCTAATTCATCAGCCAATTGACGAATCTTCTTTTTGGTCGCCTCTTTGACCAATGGGCTATCGTTGAGCGCCCGCGACACCGTGGTGTGCGACACGTTGGCCCGTTGGGAAATTGTCCGAATTGTAACTTCTTCCATTTTCATTCCCTCCCAAAGTCGGTATCCAACTAGCGACATGTCGTTGCACCAATTAGCTGACCAAGGGTTCCCCAACACTCCCGCTTGCCACTTGGTCGTCAATTAACTCCTTTACGGCCACAACTAATCACACGCTAGATGACGTTATCTAACAGGATAGGACAACTTTTCCATAAAAGCAAAAAAGCTGTCCGACCGATTGGCGCTCTAAGGCCTGGCATCCTTTTAAATCGTCCCAATAATGATTTAGAAACTAAACCTTTTGGCACATAGCTTTCCTAATGTCCCAGAACTCCAACTCATTTACCTAAAAATTTGGATGAGCCTGGTAAAACGCCGCTAATTGTGCTGGCGTCGGGTATCCGTCGTTATCACCCATAACTTGAACCGCCATGGCGCCAATGGCACAAGCTCGTTTCAAAGCTTGGGTCAGTGGAAGCTTTTCTTGGAGGGCCGAAATCATTCCTACCGCAAAGCCATCCCCAGCCCCCACGGTATCTACTACCGGCTCTACAACAAAACCAGGCACGGTGAAGCGTTCTCCGTTCGCACGCATGGCAAAAGCCCCCCGATCACCTAACTTAACCACAACCAGTTGAGTCACTTTGCTTTGCCGCAGGTAAAAGGCGGCAATATCCTCTGGCTTCGTTTGTCCAGTCAATGTCCGACCCTCACCCAGGCCAGGTAAGACCACCGTAGCCGTTTGGGCTAATTGATTGGTCACTCGGATCATCTCAGCCGATGACGACCATAGAGTAGGCCGTAAATTAGGATCAAAAGTTACCGGAATGCTGTGTTGCAAGAGTTCACGATTCAATTGACGGTAAACCGCTAAGCTCTCTGCAGACAATGCCGCAAAAATTCCCGAGAGGTGAGCTAACTGCACGTGGCTCAAGTCAACCTGGCGTAAATCGTTTAAATCATAATGCGCGGCAGCGGATCCTCGCCGGAAGTAATACACTGCTGGATCCCCTTGAGCTACATTTTGTTTTAGGTAAAAGCCAGTCGGATACGCATCCTTGGTGACCAGGTTCGTCACCCCAACGTGTTGCTGTCGCAATTGAGCCTTCAGGTACTCACCAAAGGGATCTTGTCCCACCGCCGAGACGTATTCCGTGGCATGACCTAAGCGAGCCAAGCCCAACGCCACGTTAAGTTCCGCACCAGCGGTGAATTTTCGAAAAGTGGTAGCGTCCGCTAAGCTTGTGTTGAGTTCTTGGGCCTTGAACACCACCATCGGTTCACCAATCGTTAAAATCGTGCCCATGTCCAAATACCTCCTTACTTAGACTTCTGAATGGCCTCCCAAAGGCCGTTTAAATAGGCGATACCCAGGGCCCGATCATATAACCCATACCCAGGCCGTCCCTGTTCGCCCCAAATATCACGTCCATGATCTGGCCGAATCAGGCCATCAAAACCGCTATCAGATAGCGCTTGCATAATCGCGTACATATCGAGTGACCCGTCTTGCGACAGGTGACCCGATTCATGAAAGTCTAGATGATGTCCCAAATGCTTCACGTTGCGGGCGTGGACGAAAGGCACTCGTCCCGTGGGTACAAACTCGCGAATTATCGCAGGGACGTCGTTCTTCGGGTTCTCACCCAAACTCCCCGTGCAAATGGTAAATCCATTCATCTTTGAGGAATTCAACGCCATAATGGCCCGCATATCAGCAGCGTTCTTATAGATGCGGGGCAAGCCAAAGACTGGCATCGGGGGGTCATCCGGATGCATTGCCATTTGCACACGATATTTTTCACACACCGGCATAATGGCGTCTAAGAAATACTTCAAATTTGTCTTCAATTTATCAGCATCAACATCAGCGTAAGCATCGAATATCCGTTGAACTTCTGCCAAACGATCAGGTTCCCAGCCGGGGAGCACGTAGCCATTCGCCTGGCTCTGTACATCGTGAATGATCTCCTGCGGCGACTTTTGGGTATATTGCTCTTCAAAGGCTAATGCTGTGGCCCCACTAGCCAACGGGTAGTGGAGATTCGTCCGCACCCAATCAAAAATAGGCATGAAGTTATAACAGATGGTCCGCACTCCGGCCTGCGCCAGATTACGAATCGTTCGCTGGTAATTTTCAATGTAGCGGTCCCGACTCGGCCGACCAATTTTAATGTCATCATGGATATTGACCGATTCCACCGTTGTAAACTGTAAGCCGGCTGCTTCAATTTGTTGCTTCAAAGCTTGAATCTGTTCCAGCGGCCAAACTTCTCCTAACGGAATGTCAAAGAGTGCCCCCACAACCTGGGTCACATTCGGAATTTGGCGAATATTCGCCAGGGTTACGGCATCGTCTGCTTGACCATACCATCGAAAGCCCATTTCCATTTTGACGACCTCCTTTATTGATGTTTCGCTTGCGTTTTGGCTAAAATTCCCCGAACGTCTAGCGTTCCCGGTTTGCGTGACGGGATATCAGCTGAACTCAAGTCCTCAGGACGAACATTCGTAAAATAATCGGGAAACTTATTCAGTAGATACTTCCGTTCACTTAACATCAGACGCAAGTGCTTAGTAATACTGTACCGGACGTCATCTAGTTCACGTCGGGAAACAGCATCCAAAATTCCTTGATGCTGGTCGAGCAACGTCTGCCAGTCCAAATTTGTGACTTTCAACCGCATCCACCGGAACCGATTCAACTGCATGTTAATGGTCTGCAACCAGTTCCAAATTTCTTCACGCCCCGCCACCTGATAAAAAGTTTTATGAAAGGCTTCGTCCAAATCAAAGAATGCATCGGGATCACCCTCTTGCGCCACAGCAACCTGATCGGCCAAGTTTTGTTGCAACTTTGCTGTCCACTCACTGGTCATCTTGCTCGTAGCCTCCAGCATGATTTCGACTTCTAACACCTGCCGAACAAAACGGGCACTGTTGGCCATCGCCATGTCGATACGAGACACGTACGTCCCACTTTGTGGAATAACTTCGATCAAGCCATCCCGTTCGACCCGAATCACAGCTTCACGGACCGGAGTCCGACCAATCCCTAACTCCTCGGAAATCATCTTTTCGGAAATTTTTTGGCCGGGAGTATATTTATTGTGCATGATTCGGTAACGAAGTTTTTTATAGGCCTCGCTCCGCATATTTTTAAGTTGCATCACGTTTCGACCATCCTTTTTCAAGACTTCACTCTTCTCTCCCATACTGTTTTCATCCTTACTTTAGCAGTTGGTTGTCCCTAACAACCAAAGTCAAATTATGACAACAAATCAATAATCACATTATTCCTATTGACACACTAGCAGATTCTTTTAGTGTAGCACAGCCGGCTCTTAATATTTGGACAATCTCCTTGTGAATTAGAGTGGAGACAACCGGTCGTATTACAAGAATCACCGTTAATCTGAAAAAGGGCCTAGGACAATGCCTAAACCCTTTTCGGTTTGTTAAGCCGTCGCGCTAAAGGGCCACTACCTGGTTATTTTCTACCCGTGTGCGCGTCATGACTAATGGTTATTTCTTCGGTTCGCGTTTCCGCTGGTATTCCGCGATGCTACTGTATTCGGATTCGAGTTTCCGACCTAAGCGAATGTAAATCGGCATGATTTCTCGGTAGTTGGCGAAGGTGTCGGGGTTCGGCTGGTAGGTGTTGGTCTTGCCCACGAACTTCTTGGCCACGGACAAGTCATCGGCTAAGCCTAAGCTGATTTGGCCAATCACCATGGCCCCTAAACAACCAGCTTCAAAGGATTCCGCAATCGTGACTGGTTCCTCGAAAATGTCGGCCAACATCTGCCGCCAAAGCGGTGAGCGGGCAAAGCCACCGGAAGCCATGACCTTCTTAGGTTCCCCGGCGGATTCCTTCAAGGCCAGTTCAACCGTGTACAGGTTGTAGACGATACCTTCTAGCGCCGCTCTGACCATGTGCGCCCGGTTATGCCGTCGCGTCAGACCGAAGAACGACCCCCGCGCGTTACCGTCCCAGATCGGGGCCCGTTCGCCACCCAAGAAGGGATGGAAAATCAGGCCGTCGGAACCAGCCGGTACCTGACTGGCAATCTTAGTCAACAGGTCGTATGGGTCTTCACCCAGTTCCTTGGCCAAGGCCTTTTCCGGGGCGAAGAGGTTATCGCGGACCCAACGGAAGACGATGCCCCCATTGTTGACCGGCCCGCCAATAATCCATTTGCCATCCATGACGGGATAGCAGTAGATTCGGCCTTTCGGGTCGATTTGCGGCTGGTCGATAAACGTCCGTACCACACCTGACGTTCCAATGGTGACGGAGACTTCTCCATCATCGATGGCACCAGAGCCAATGCCAGACAAGGCCCCATCGGTCCCACCCATGATGAATGGCATGTCGGGGTCAAACCCAATCTCCTTGGCGTATTCCGGCTTGAGGCCCTTGACCTGGTAAGTGGCGGAGACTAATTCCGGTAACTGGTCGCGGGTGACGCCGGTCAACTTCAAGGAGTCTTCGTCCCAGTCCATGGTGTGGATGTTGAACAGACCGGTCGCAGACGCCATACCGTATTCTTCTTTGAGTTGGCCAAAGTACCGGTAGATCAAGTATTCCTTCAAGCCGACCCAGTAACGCGTTTGGTTATAAATGTCTGGATGTTCAGCCTTCAACCATAGAATCTTGTAAACCGGCCCCATCGGGTGATTGGGCATCCCGGTGCGTTTATACAGTTCCAGACCAGACCCGTCCTTTCTCATGGCCGACGCGTACTTCTCGGACCGGTTATCTGCCCAGGTGATGGCATTGGTCAGTGGCTTGTGGTCCTTATCGAGCGCAATCAAACTATGTTGCTGCGTCGACCAGGACACACCCAAAATTTTGCCGTCCACCTTGCCGACCACTTCTTTTAAGGCCGCAACGGTCGCATCAAAGATGACGTCCGGATCTTCTTCGGCCATGTCGGCATTTTCCTGAATCAACGGGTAAAGTTTGTTGGCGTAACCAAAAATCTTCCCTTCCGTATCGTAGATGACCGCCTTGGTACTGGTGGTCCCAACGTCAATTCCAATTAAATAGTCCATGTTATTCCCGGCTTTCTTCTTAATGATATCGGTTATATTTTTAAGGTGAGACGAAAGCCGGGTAACCCGACTTCGTCACGATTACAGCGTCTCTTGAGAAAGAACGGGACCATGCCGCACTGAGCGCACATGGTCCCATTCGGTTGTTTCCTTAGGCCAAGGTGCTGGTTAATTCCCGAACCAATGGCTTATTTGCAATTAAGTTCTTCACATCACTGACACACTTTTCACCCATACCATGCAGGCATTCGTAGGTGTAAGCAGAAGTGTGCGGTGTCAACAAGATGCGGTCGTTGTGCAAGAACGGATGGCTTGCCCGAACCGGTTCAACTTCGACCGCGTCGGCCGCGTAACCGGATAATTGACCGGACTTAATCCCGTCCAAGACGGCTTGTTCGTCGATCAAAGCGCCCCGGGCATTGTTGCACAGGTAAGCACCCTTCTTCATCTCGGCGACCTTTTCGGCATTGATTAAGTGGTAGTTGCCATCGTTCAACGATGCGTTCAGCGAAACGTAATCACAGTTCTTCAATAGCGTATCGAGATCGACCTGTTGCACGTTGTGACTCTTAATCCAGCCGGCTGGGGCTTTGGGATCGGGGTCAGTGATGAAAACTTGGCCACCAAAGACACTGAAGAGTTCGGCGACCCGGCTGCCGATGTTCCCACAGCCAATAACCCCGAAAGTTTTGCCACTAAGTTCATTGCCCATGAATTCGGCCCGATCTTCGTAGTGGTCATCTCGTTCGCGTTCGGCCGCAGCAACCGTCCGACGAACCAACGTCAATAAGTTAACTAGTTCGTTTTCGGCCACGGAGTCCCGTTCAACGAGTTGTGGCACGATGGTCACCTTGACGCCATGGGCCTTAGCCGCCTTAACATCCACGTTGTTAAACCCAATACCATGCCGAGAGATCAGTTTCAAGCCTTCCGTGTTGTCGAAGAATTCCTGATTAAACATTGGCGTCACCGACGCAATAATGATGTTGTAGCCCTTTAATTTAACGGCTAATGACTTCCCATCGATATCGGTTGGTAACATGAAACGCTTCACTTCGCCAATCTCTTCGAGCTCTTTCCAGTGTTCCGTGAACACTTGACCAAAACTACTTGAATTTACAACCGCAATTTTATATTCTGACATCTTTCTCATTGACCTCCATATTCTCTAGTAATGCATAAGGTATTAATTTAAATTCAGTGGACGTGAATCGTGTACTGCATGGTTTCTTGTTGCCCAGCAGCCAAGTGATGATTACCTTCCTTGGTGGCCAGTTCACGCAAATCGCCAGACACGTCTGGTAGACCGTTGAACGGTTCAAGGCATAAGAACGGCGCTTTGGCTCCTTCTTTAGTCCACAACGTCACGTAGTCGAAGTCTGTAAGATCCAGACTGATCGTGTGATCGTTTTTCTTGGACCGTAACGTGATACTATTCAAATCACCATCGTCTAGAATGATTAAACCTGCGTCAAACATCGCGTAGTTCAAGTCAATCACGCCATCCTTTTGCGTTACGGGCAACTTCTTCCCCGAACGGTAGGGGTTCGGCGTTTTTACGATTTCGAACTGGTTTAACTCGCCCGGTTTAGGGTCTAAGACCAATTGGTAATCATCGAAAGTTTCACCATCCACAAATGGGACGTTAAATGCGGGATGGGAGCCTAATGAATATGACAGCTTCTGGGTATCTTGGTTAGTCACTTGGAAGTTCAGGTGCAATCCGTCATCCACCACCGTAAATGTAATGGCAAGTTCAAACTTGAATGGGTAGTAAGCTTGCGTCTCAGTGTTTCCTTGAGTACTCAGTGTCACGTGGTCAACGGCTTGGTCCGTAACGTCGAACCGTAAGTCACTCACGAACCCGTGTTGAGGCATCTCATGCTTTACACCATCGATGAGGTAAGCGTCTTCATTTGAACGGCCAATGGCAGGAAACAGCACGGGCGCGTGCTTTGGCCAAAGGTCATTGTTCCAAATCAAATCTCGTTGGGCTTTACGGTCGACCAGATGGGTCAACTGAGCGCCAACTTCGTCAATAATGGCTTGAAAGTTATCATTTTGAATCGTAATCATAATTTTGTGTCACTCCTTCAAACGGGACGGTTCCTTAGGCAACTGTCTTGGCGTGGTCCTTTAAGGCCTTTTCCAAAGTGGCGACAATCGCGCCCTTGCCAGCAATCATTTGTTTGAAGTAGTCTTCAACCTTAGTCCCCAAGCCAACAGCGTAAAGGTCCTGACCGAAGATTGACGTGTTGGTCAAGATATCCTTCAGGTGAGCATGGACATCGGTGTTTTCACCTAACTTGATGTCGCCCACGTACTTCTTCAAATCGTCCATCATTGGGTCCGGACTCGGTTCGAAGGCCCCACCGTTATCGTTAACGGCCATTAAGTAACGGAACCAAGCGGCAATCGTCAGTGGAATGAATTCCAAGGTCGAAGGGTCGAAACCATCACGGTCGTTGTATTGTTTGATAGTCACACCATAACGAACTGGAATCTTCTGCGATGTATCCGTAGCAATCCGTTGTGGCGTATCAGGCGTGTAAGGGTTCGGTAAACGCTTGTTGACCAGTTGATCGATGAAGTCCTTGGGATTGATAACCTTAGGATCCGTCACAACCGGTAAACCTTCGACATAGCCAATTTGCTTAATCAAAGCCACTAAGTTCTTGTCTTGCAATTCTTTGGAGATGGCAGTGAATCCTAAAACGCTTCCAAAAATGGCTAACGCCGTGTGCAGTGGGTTCAAGCAAGTCGTAACCTTCATTTGGTCGGCATCGTTGACCGTGTCCCGATTAGTTAAAATCACGCCGGCATCTTCAAACTTCGGCCGACCGTTTGGAAAGCTGTCTTCAACGACTAAGTAATGCACTTCTTCGGTATTGGTGAAGGGGGCAATGTTAGTGTGCCGTGCTGTGTGCACGATTTGGTAATCTTCGAAGCCACTAGCCTTTAATTTATCGCTGACAACTTTGGCAGGGTTCGGCGTAATCCGGTCAATCATTGAGATTGGGAAACTGACCTGCTTAGGATCTTGTAAGTAAGCCAAGAAAGCATCGTCTACGAAACCGTTTTCTTTCCAGCCCTTAGCAATGGTTAAAACACTGTCCTTCAAGCGGTCCCCATTTTGAGAGAAGTTATCGGTACTCAATAAGGCCAATGGCGTCTTGCCGTTTTGGTAACGGGCTAATAACAGGGAAACCAAGCCCGCCATGTTCCCCTTCGGCTTATCGGGACCGTTAGCAATATCAGCTTTGGTAATGTCGTTCAAGTCACCATCGACGGTCCGTAAATTGTAACCCTTTTCAGTAATAGAGAAGGTAACCACTTGCAAAGATGGGTTCTTAAAAATTTCAAACATTCGGTCCCAATCCGCTTGGTCAGTTGGGCTAAAGAAGTGCGCTTCTCCAACGGAAGCTAATAATTCCTTGTCGAAGTTACCATCGGCCCGCGTAACGACCCGTAAAATCCGGTTGTTGTAAGCATTGTAGATATCCTTCACAACACCGTCATCATAAGTTTCAGCGACGACAACGCCGGAATCCAGTTCGCCCTTTTCAATTAATTTGTTGGCAATGGCAGCGTGGAAGGCCCGGAAGAGGTTCCCCCCACCAAAATGGACCCAGCGGGGATGGTCGGCAGTTTCCTTCTTAATCGTTGTCTGATCATAAGTTGGCACCTGAATGCCAGCTTTTTCGAAAGCTGCCTGATTGTTTAAATAATCGTCGTTTAATTTAACCATTGAGAAACATCCTTTCCTTTGTCGTATCCGTGACACGAGCCTAATAAGTGAATCGTTTGAGAAAACTTATATACCAGTAATGAGTTGTAACCGATTTCATATTACAATATACAGGGCAAATGTCAAGGGCAGTTTTAAAACCGCTTTCATTAGTCATCAGTATAAACGCCGCCATATCAGTAATTAATCCCAATAAAGTAAAATTAATAAAACGATCAATCTAATACATCAGTTTTCTCAAGTGATAATTTGGCCCCTTTATTTCGGCTCATTTCAATAATGTTATCGTGAACATTTCTATGCTCATAGTATAGCATGCTCCCGCAAATCTTCAATCCCAGAATCTAATATATCACTTAAATAAAATGAGTTTCTTACCATAATATAAGACGTTTTAAGCATTTCTTTTATCTGCCTCATTACCGTTTCACACGTTTGCATTTTTCTTCCATTATAGAGTAGCCGATTATCCCGGTTTCATTTCAGGGGGTGGTTCCGGTGAAAGACCCAGACGACCATGACGATACAGTAGAACAATGACACGCCCCAGGCTACCGGATTGGCATAACAGATTCCTAGAAACCCCCAAGTCGTGATGGCAAGCACACTAGCCACTGACCGCCCCAATAACTCGCCTACTCCAGAAATGATGGCATAGAGGCTGTGCCCCCAACCCTGCAGGGTATTGCGAAAAATCATCAAAAAACCGTGTACTGGAAAGAAAAAACTAATAATCCAGATGTATTGGTCAGCACTCGCCACAGCACTCGCGGCGTGATGACCCAGAATCATGGTGGTAAAAGTGGTCTTAAACAAGTTGATGACGATAAACGCCACTACCGAATAGACCAATTGAATCCCCATCCCATTGAAAATGCCAGACCGCATCCGTGAGCGATCCTGGGCGCCATCATTTTGGGCCTGATAGGTAGCCACGGCCGCCCCCACGCTTTCCATCGGCAGGGTAAACAATTAGCGAATCTTCTCGGCTGCCGATTGGGCCGCCACGATAGTCGGTCCCAGTAGATTGATGGCATCTTGCATGATAATAGCTCCAATCGCGGATACGGAATACTCCAACCCCATTGGCAGACCGATGATACTCATGCGTTTGATTCGCGTGCCGCGCAAGCACCAGTCTCGCCGGCGAATTTGTAACGGCCGCCGACGACCCCAAAACAGGGTCAAATTCAACAGGCCCCCGATAAATTCACTGATAACCGTGGCCCAGGCAATCCCAGCGATTCCCGCGTGCAACCCCACTACAAATAAAAGGTCCAAACCAATGTTTAAGACCAATGACACTATCAAAAAGTACAACGGGTGGATAGAATCTCCAAACGCCCGTAAGGCATCGGCGGAGTAGTTGTACAGGACGTTGGCGGGAATCCCGGCAAACGAAATCAACGTAAAGGTTACCGCCAAATCGAGAATGCTAGCAGGAGTGTTCAAGGCCACCAGTAAGGAGCGGGTCGCTAGCATCATCACTGGCGTCAAAATCACGGCCAAACCGAGACTCAACCAGGTCCCGTTGGTCAAAAATTCCCGACTTTCCTGGTCGTCCCCCTTCCCCACGCTATGGGATAACGGAATGCTAAAACCCAAACAACTGCCCTGGATGAATCCTAAAATCAAGAAGTTCAGGGGGTAATAGACCCCGACGGCCGCCACCGCATCGATACCCAGCAGACGCCCGACAATTAAGGTGTCGATAAAATTATAAAGTTGTTGAAAGATGGACCCGCCCACTAGGGGCAATGCAAACAGGAGAATCTTTTTCAAGGGTCGCCCGTGCGTTAAATCAATAGTGGTCATCACAATCATCCTTTTCTAGTTCAGGTTTTAGTCTTCATCGACGGTAAAGAAAAGAGTTTGAGCAGACCGCCCAAACTCTTTTTTCGGTTGGCGTTAAACGTTAAATCGAAATCAAATCTTTAACGCTGAAGTTCACGCCAATTTGGTAATCCTTGGCCGTCAGATTGTGATAGCGGATAATGACCTGGCGCTTCTCGCCGTCGAAGTACCAGCCTTCTTCGGCCGTTTCAAACTTCGCAGAGTTTAAATAGCGTGGCAAGTCTTGCCCCGCTAAGTTGACGCTCAATGGCGCCATGGTCGGGCAGCACACTTCAAATTCCATGGTCTTGACCTTGGTCTGGTAGTCCCCTTCACGGTGGACATCCAACGTCACGCCGTCAGCACTGGTCTGGGCCTTAAACGTGGTCCTCAAGGATTTGCCTTGACGATAGTCATTGGTGACCCCGTCATCTTCGTAGGCAGTGAAGGTCGCATCCTGACTAGCTTCTACCAGGACGTTAAGGTGGTCGATCACGTCATTGTGTAGGTTCATCAACCCGAAGCTACGCGGCACGATACTCCCAGTCCGCAAGAACATCGGGATACTGCTCAGGTCCACGGGGATGGTGATGGTCTGACCACCGTCGTAGTATTGCGCGGTCTTCAAATCTAACCAGCGGTAACCTTGTGGTAGGTAAATGGTCTTTTCGGTCTGACCCTTGTCCACCACGTTGGCCACTAACAGGGAGGAGCCTAACATGAACTCGAAACTTTCTTCGGCCACGTTAGGGTCGTCTTGGAATTCGTAGACCAGTGGCCGCATGATTGGTGACCCCTTGGTCGAAGCTTCGTACAACAAGGAGTAGAAGTACGGTACTAACGTGTAGCGCAACTTGATGGCCGCCCGAATGTACTTGGTGTAAGCCGGATACGTCCAGGGTTCGGTGACCGTGTTGTCGTTATTGCAGGAATGAATCGAGAATCGTGGTTGGAAGACTCCGTTTTGAACCCACCGGACGAAGAGTTCCGGTTCTGGAAGCGGACCGTCGAAACCACCGATATCACAACCCTGGTTAGCCACCCCAGATAATCCCATTCCCAGAATCGTTGGGATGTTGTACTTGACGTTGGTCCAACTGGTGTAGTTGTCCCCCGCCCAGGTCTGGGCGTACCGTTGAATCCCGGCAAAGCCGGCCCGGTTGATGGAGTATGGCCGCACGTCTGGGTTGTAGCGTTTGAGGGCTTGAATCCCGGCCTTGGCCATCATGGTTGGCATGATCGGTTTGACGGCGCCAATCGTTTGATGGACACCATCAGCATCGACCTGTGCCCCATCGTCGTTGATTTCAAATTCGTTGTTATCGTTCCACAACGTGGTGATTCCTAGTGAAGCCAGTGAATCAATAATCTTTTGGCCCCAGGCGTCACGTCCTTTCGGGTTGGTAAAGTCAACGAAGTGTGCCGGGCCACCCCAGTATTGATCAATTTGGTCATCCTGACCGTCCGGTGTTTTAACATAGGCGTTATCACGTTTGAATTCAGGCGTAATTGGATTGGTGGTCAGAATTCCTGGCTTGATGTTTGGTGCCAGCAAGACGCCACGCTTCTTCAGTTCAGCCACAAACTTCGCCAGATCCGGGAAGCGCTCCTTGTTCCAGTTGAAGACGTAGCGTTTACCGTCTTCACCGGTCGTGTAGCCTGAGGACAGGAAGAAGCCGTCACACGGA
This sequence comes from Levilactobacillus suantsaii, assembly GCF_014069315.1. Taxonomy (NCBI): domain Bacteria; kingdom Bacillati; phylum Bacillota; class Bacilli; order Lactobacillales; family Lactobacillaceae; genus Levilactobacillus; species Levilactobacillus suantsaii. Next base: position 455,092 of record NZ_CP059603.1, read on the forward strand.
ATGCCATTTTTCTTGCAGGTATCGACGAAGTCCAAGATGGCCTCGTCGGAATGGGACTCCAGTTCCGTGTAGAACATAGTTGAACCCATGTACCCTAATGACGGTAACGGCATCATGGCAGTCTTCCCAGTCAAGTCGGTATAGTGTTCCACGACCTTTTTAATGGTCGGACCCCCGATGAAGAAGACGTCCAAGTCACCACCGTCAGTCTGGAAATAACTGTAACGCAACCAGTAATTACTGTGTTCACAATCCATATCAAAGACGGAATCGTACATATTGTTGTAAAAGAGACCACTGGCCACATTGTCTTCCGTGTTGAAGTCGATGTAAAACGGAATCATCTTGTATAGCGGATCCGATTGCTTGGCGTTCCAGCCCAGAGAGTCGGTGTTGTGCATCCGCATCCGGCGTTTGAACTTGTTCAACTTACCGGACTTTTCTCCGAAACCATAGAATTTATCGTGGTCGCCCATACTGCTGTAGTGGAAGCGCCGGCCCAGGTTGTCCTGAACGAACGACCGTCTTGCCAAGTCTTTGTGAACCACGCGGCCCTGGTCATCCACGATTTCAAAATAAAACGGCTCAGCGTGAATCCGCAACGTGTACTTGCCATTGGTAACCGTGTAGCCATCTTGGCTAGTCTTCAAATCAATGGGAATCGGGGTAACTTTTTGCCGTTCGTCGGCCATTAAGTCGTCCGTGGCATCATCCCACGCCGTTTTCACCAGCGCATAGGAGTCTTCTGGAGCAAATTCTTGATCGAACGTTCCACGAATCCGAATAATGTTCTCATCTAGCAAATAAATCCGAAACTGAGCGCCATCCGTCGCCACGTCAAGGTAGTCGTGGTGGTCTTTAACGTTCAGGAGTTTAGAACTAACTTTCATCAAAAGCACCTCCGAAATATAATGATGTTGTTATTCAATTAATGGTATCTGCCGATTAGCTTAAGTGATATACCAGAATATCAACACAGCTATACTTTAATCGAGACTGGAAGCGCTGTCAACTTTACTCCAAAAATTTACAATTCCCAACAAATCCCCGTCATTTCGCAATTTAACGCCTTAATTGCTTTCAATTCAAGTGCAAAATTTACAAAGTTTTTGTTAAAAGCGTTTTCCTTACGTGCTATTCTCTAGGTAACTTCTATACCAGTTTTAGGAGGTGATGCTTTCAGTTAGTGCGCTTTTATCTGTTTCAGCAATTTTTGTTTACCACTGCGGTAATTCGTCTTTTATTAAAAATTTAGTTTAGGAAGTGACTTTCGTTGGAGACACAAAAGACCATTACGATTTCCGCATCACCGTTCAATATCAAAGATAAAATTGGTTATATGTTCGGGGATATCGGAAATAATTTCTCGTTTAACATTGTTAACTCGTTCTTGATGATTTTTTACACCAACGTCTTAGGGTTAACGGGGTCGCAAGTCGGGGTAATCTTCTTGATTGCCCGATTCGTCGACGCCTTTGCCGATATTACCGTTGGTCGGTTGGTCGATAACAGTAAACTACATAAGATTGGCCGGTTCAAGCCTTGGATCAATCGGATGCGCTACCCGTTACTGATCGCTTTGATTCTGCTGTTTGTCCCTATCGTGAAGGACTGGGCCTTACCATTACGGTTGACCTGGGTCTTCATTACTTACATTGCTTGGGGGATCTTCTACTCCGCCGTTAACATCCCTTACGGTTCCATGGCCTCTGCTATCAGTAGCGACCCGAACGACAAGACGTCCTTGTCAACGTTCCGGTCCATTGGGGCATCCGTGGGTTCCATGATTACTAGTTACATCGTCCCAATGTTCATCTACAGCGGCGCTTCCCAAAAGATTTCCGGGAACCGGTTCTTCTGGGTCGTTGTGGCTTGTGCTATCTTAGGCTACATCAGTTACCAATTAACGACTCACCTGACAACTGAACGGGTCCGGACTGAAAAGAGTAAGCCTGTTCCCCTTGGCCAAGTGGTCGAAGGCTTGTTTAAGAACAAAGCCTTAATCGTCTTGGTCTTAGTCGATATCATGGTCGTTATCAACCAAAACCTCTCCGGGACCTTGATTTCCTACCTGTTCAACGACTACTTCAAGAATACGTCCTTCATGGGGATTGCCCTTATTTTCAACTTTGCGACCGTTATTTTATTGGCGCCATTCAGTAACTGGATGACCCGGACGTTCGGCCGAAAGGAATGCTCTATCGTCTCACTTATCATCGGGGCCGCTCTTTACGGAATCTTGATGGTCGTGCATACGTCCAACATGTACTTCTACCTGGTCATGATGTTCTTCGGTTCCTTAGGTGCCGGGGTCTTCAACCTGATGGTTTGGGCCTTCATCACCGACGTTATCGATAATCACGAAGTCTTGACCGGTGTCCGGGAAGACGGGATCGTATACGGGGTCAACTCCTTTGCCCGGAAAGTCGCTCAAGCTATTGCCGGTGGTTTCGGTGGGTTCATGTTGACCTTCATCGGTTACAAGTCCTCCACTGGTGGCGGTGCTACCCAATCGCAAGCCGTTATCGACCAAATCTACAACTTGGCTACTGGTGTGCCGACGGTCTGCCTGTTAGTCGCTGCCTTGTTGTTACTCTTCTTCTACCCATTGAGCAAGAAGCGAGTTAACGAAAACGCTGCTAAGTTGGCTAAGATTCATAATGAAAACGCCGAAGAAGAAAAGGAAGAACAAACTAACAACTAGTCTGCTTTGTTTTTACCGTCCTTTCTACCGGGTTCCATTTACAATCTAATTTTTACAAAGGAGCTTTTTTCATGACCTTATTGAATGAAGATTTTCTGCTCACCAATGATCCAGCCAAGACGCTGTATCACGATTATGCTGAAAACATGCCCATCATTGACTACCATTGCCACTTGGAGCTAAAGGACATCTACGAAAACAAGAACTACCCGAACATCACCCGTCTGTGGCTAAACGACGGGAGCCTAGGCGACCACTACAAGTGGCGGCTCGAACGGGCCAACGGGGTTCCCGAAGACCTCATCACCGGTGACGGCGACGAATATCAAAAGTTCCTCGCCTGGGCTGGCACCATCGAAAAGTCCATCGGTAACCCGTTGTACGAATGGACCCACCTGGAACTCAAGCGCTTCTTCGGTATCGATGAACCACTGAACACCAAGACTGCCCCGGCTATCTGGAAAAAGGCCAATGAAATGGTCCAAAGTGAGGCCTTCAAGCCCCGCAACCTGATTAAGAACATGAACGTCAAGGTGGTCTGCACCACCGACGACCCGTCGTCCGACCTGCACTATCACAAGCTGATTAAGGCTGATGAAAATGAAAACGGGTTCAAAGTTCTGCCGGCGATGCGGCCTGATAATTTAGTCCGTATTAACCAAGGCGACTTTGGCGCCTACCTTAAACAACTGGGCGCCGCGGCCGGCGTTACCATCACCGACTACGACAGCCTGGTCAAGGCACTCGACAACCGTTTCCAGTTCTTTAGCCAGATGGGTGGCCGGTTGTCCGACCACGGGTTGAACAGCTACCACTTCCGCAAGATTTCTAAGGACGAGTTCAACCAAATCCTAACCAAGGCAACTAAGGATAACACGAAGTTGACCGCTGCCGAAGTGGATGGCTACACCACCCTCTTGTTGGAAATTCTGATGCGTTTGAACAAGCAATACGACTTCACCATGCAATACCACATGAACGTTTTGCGCAACGCTAACGGCCCGATGTTCCGGAAGTTGGGCGCCGACACCGGTTTTGACTCCATGGGATCCGAACCGGGCATCGCCGGTGAAATCATGGCGTTGATGAGCGACATGGCCGAAGAAGACGGGATTCCAAAGACCATCTTCTTCTCCACCAACCCCAACGATTGGATGGAACTGGCAACTGGCATGCAGAACTTCCAGGGCGGCATCAAACAAAAGATGCAACTCGGCTGTGCTTGGTGGTTCAACGATACCCGCGAAGGCATGCACGACCAACTGCGAATCATGGCCCAACAGAGCCTGTTACCAAACTTCGTCGGCATGCTGACTGATTCACGGAGCTTCCTGTCGTATCCACGGCACGAGTACTTCCGGCGGGTTCTCTGTGACCTAATCGGTGAGTGGGTCGTTCGGGGCCAGGTTCCTGACGACTACGAGTACTTGGGTAAGATTGTCCAAGACATCTCGTACAACAATGCCAAAAACTACTTTGGCTTCTTTGAAGACTAAGGGCTAACTCCTTTCAGACTTCTGAATTCCTAATAACTTGACAACAACTCGAAAGAGTCTGGGGCCGTGCCCCAGGCTTTTTTGACGTTCAAAGCCAGTTTCTTTCGAGGTAAATTCGTTATAGAATGAAAGTATCTTTTATCTCGATTCCTCCAGACACAACTTTTCAGGTTTTAAACTTTAATGATTGTGCCCCAAAAATTCTTCCACAGAAAGGTCGCTCGTATGGCTAAAAAAGCAGAACATACTATTGAAATCCTCCTGGTGGTACTGGCCATCGGGTTGTTAATGCGCTCCCCAATCACCACCCCACCACTCATCGTAACCCAATTGGCCCACCAATTGGGCGTTTCGACCGAAAGTCTGGGGTTACTGACCACGCTCCCGTTGGTGATGTTTTTACTCTTTTCGAACTTCGCCGCCATACCGCTAGCTAAACTGGGGGTTAAACCCGCCATGGGACTGATTTTGCTCCTACTCCTGGTCGGGTCAGGGTTACGGTTGATCATCACCCTACCGACCCTCTTTTTGGGCACCATCCTGATTGGTATCAGCATCGCCCACCTCAACGTGTTTATGCCCGCCTTCATTAAGGCTTATTTCCCGCTCAAAATCGCGTTGTACACCACCCTGTACTCCTTCACCATGAACTTGGGAAGCGCCGGGTTCAACCTATTAACGGCCCCCGCCACCCATCTGTGGGGTTGGCCGTCGATTCTCACGATTCTAGCCGGTGTGGCGCTGTTAGTCTTCGCCTTTTGGCTGGTCGTCAGTCGCCACCTGCCCGAAAAAATGAAAGCCACGCCGACTGACCACACTCAGCCGACTCCCAAGGGCCCCAGCCTGTGGACCAATCCCCATGCCTGGCTTTTCTTACTGACGTTTGGCTGCCAATCCGTCTTAAACTACACCATCGCCGCCTGGTTCCCGGTTTTGATGAGCTACCACCACTTAAGCGCCGATCACGTAGGTTTCATCATCGCCATCTATTCACTAGTGGGCGTGCCCGTGTACGTGGTGACCCCGCATCTCTTGACCCAACTTGGCCCCACCAGGTTACGCCGGTTGATTGCCGGGGCCGGCATTTGCGGGATTGTCGCCGGTAGCATGCTCTTCTTTCAAAACACCGCTTCGTTCAGTTTTTGGTTACTGGAAAACTTGCTGGTCGGTATCGCCGTCAGTTTCTTCTTCATTTACACCACGACCATGTTCGGCCTCAAGACCGCGAAACCGTTGATTACCGCGCGGCTCTCCGGGATGGCCCAAGCCGGCGGGTACTTCATGGCTGCGTTGGGGCCATCACTTTACGGCTGGGCCTACCACCTCGACCCAACCGGCACCCCCCAAAACATCGTCTACATCATCTTGATTATTGGCGCCATTGCCGGGGCACTGGGCATCCAGCGCCTCACGCGCATTCAATAACCCGTATTAAGGAGGAATTCACCATGCAAGCCGTTACTTTTACCCAATTTGGTGGGCCAGAAGTGCTCACCGTGACTGAGATTCCGCGCCCCGTTCCTCACGCCCACCAAGTCTTAGTTCAAGTTTTAGGTGTGGCGGTCGATCACGTCGATACGTTCGTCCGTAGTGGTGCGTTTCAAACCCCCTTGGCAACCCCACATATCGTGGGCCGCGACCTGGTCGGAACCGTGACCGCTGTGGCTGATGCCGCCAGTCCCTGGCACATCGGGGATCTGGTGTGGACCAACTCGGCGGGCTACGGTGGGCGGCTCGGCGCCACGGCTGAATACACCCTGGTGGACACTGACCGCCTTTATCCGGTCCCTACCGGCGTCGACCCCTTCCACCTGGTCGCGGCCGTCCATTCGGCGGCGACCGCAGCCATCGTGTTGACCGACATGATGCAAGCCCAAGCTGGCCAAAGCCTCTTAGTTGCGGGCGGTGCCGGTAACGTTGGGCGCAAGTTTTGTCAATTAGCGACTCAGATGGGCCTTACCGTGACCACCACGTCCGCGCCGCAAGACTTCGCAATCTGTCGCCAAATGGGGAGTGCCCGGTGCGTTGACTACCACACCCTCGCCGCCTTAAATGGGGCGACTTTCGACCACGTCATCGACACTTCCGGTCAGGTCAGCTTACCAACCAATCTGGCCTATCTAGCCCCACACGGGCAGCTCACCATGATCACCGCCCCCAAAGCCAGCTCGGTACCAATCGATTGGCGCCGCTTCTACATGCAAGACCAATCCATTGTCGGGTTCGTTATCAGTCACGCGACCAGCAACCAATTAGCCCGCGCGGCACACCGGTTGAACCAAGCTTTTGCCCACCACGCCCTTCTCGAAGACCACCTCACCCAACGTCATTTCAGTACGGCGGCCGACTGCCACACGCAATTAGAAGCGGGAACGGACCATGGCCAGCGTTTCGTCCTGGTTCCCGACAGCACAGATTAACCAGCTAAACCAAATTACCCGTTTCATCAAAAAGAGGGTAATTTTTTTCGATTGGTATTGAAAACGGTTTCTTAGCCTGCTACTCTAAGAGTGATTCTTCACGGAAAGTAGGTGTCGTTCATGTTATCAGCTCTCTTATTTCCTCGAAAAATGCCGGCGGTCAGCGTCCTCGTTGACCACCGCGCCAGCGATAATGACGCACAAGCTGGGTGTAGAATTATCTTTACCCCTGGTTTCATGCCTTACACTATCGTCAGTCCGAAAGCTGATGGCTTGAATGACCAAGTGGTGCTTGCCACCGTCACCCCCCACCTCCGTCAACTGTTAGCTTATCCCATGGTCACCGCTTTAAGGCCCTGGCGTGGCCGGGCGAAAATTCCCGAGCGGGTGTCGGGCCTTAGACTGTCTTAACCAATGACCAGCGTCACGGCCCGCGCCCTTTTACGTGACTGTTCCTTTCGCTTAACAGGAGTTTGACCATGAACATTTTAATCGGGCTCATCCCCGCCCTTTTTTGGGGAATTTTACCAATCTGGATGCGCAAACTAACCGGTGGCAGTTGTTTGCAACAATTATTGGGAACCAGTATGGGCATCGTCATGACCGCCACGGCCCTCCAAGTCATCTTTCGTTTCAATATTAGTGCGCACGATTTTGGGCTTTATTTCATTTCCGGCGCCTTTTGGAGTATCTGTCAATGTGGCCAGTACTGGGGGTACGGTCAACTCGGCGTCAGTTTGACCATGCCACTATCCACCGCTTTTCAAATCATTGGTAATTCACTGATTGGCGGCTGGTTGTTCGGTGAATGGCGTGGGATCCAAGATACCGCTTTGGGCCTGGGGGCCTTGATGATTATCGTGGTGGGCGTCGCTAACGGCGTCGGCGGCTTAACCGTTAAAAACTTGCGGGGCTACCTGTTATTACTCGCCACGACCTTTGGCTACTGGGGGTACTCCGGCTTCCCCCACTACGCCAACTCGACTAGTGGCATCAACGGCTTTTTGCCCCAGGCCCTGGGCATGCTCAGTACCTCGTTGATTCTTTACTTAGTCGGTCGGCATCGACTTCCCGGCAACGATCCAGCTGGCCTGCGAAACATCACCTCGGGGCTGATTTTCTCGGTCTCGTCATCCGTTTACTTAATTTCTCTGCAATTAAACGACCTGGTCAACGCGTTCGTATTGACCCAATTGAACGTCGTCGTGGCCACCTTACTGGGTATCGTCATCCTAAAGGAAGCTGATCCCAAACGGACCCTGACCACCTCCGCGGGTCTGGGCATCCTCATCGCTGGTGCCGTGGTGATGGTCCAAATCTAACGCAATCCTCATCAAAAATGACCCGTCTTAGTCGGCGTAATCCCAACTATGACTGGTCATTTTAGTTATTAGACTAACAGAAAAACAGTCGTTAATCGTTCTTCTGGTGTCGGAACACGATAAAGTAAAAGCCAAAGTTGCTGATACTCAACGTTAAAATCAATCCAAAGGCTAGTTGGCTCCCGACGGCCGTGGCGTGGGCGTACGATAACCCGCCACCGCGAACCGATGACATCAGTGCTACCAAGATGGTGGTCCCCAACGACCCGGCAAACTGTTGCCCGGTGTTGTAAATCGCGTTGGCATCGGCCCGTTGTGCAATCGTAACTTCCTTCAGGCCGTTGGTCATGGTGTTACTAAAGGCCATTGACCGCCCAATACTGAACAAAATGTACAGGAGCGAAATCACTAGGATGGATAAGTGTTGCCCCAACACCGTAAAGGCTAAGGCTGCCACGAAAAACAGGCTACTTCCGAGTAGGATGGGTAACTTCGCCCCGTGCTCATCCAACATCCGGCCGAATAAAGGCTGCAAGATGGCCGTGATCAAACTGCCGGGCAGTAACATCATCCCACCGGCTAACGATCCGGCGCCGACCACGATTTGCGCGTAGTTCGGCAGTTCCAAATTAATCCCAATATTACAAAATTGCAAAATCACGTAAGCGAAGAAACTGTAGGTAAAAATTGGATTACGGAAAATTTCCAGTCGCAAGATGGGGTGGTCACTGGTCTTATTTAACCGGATATACCACAAGATGGCAAGTACCCCCACGATCAAGCCACCCAAGAATTGCCAACTCAACCAGCCAGCTGTATTCAGACTGTTGAACCCCAACGTAATGGCAATAAAGGCAATGGCTAATAACACGAATTGGCTCCAATTGAACTTAGCTTTTTGTGTCGGGCTGTATTGTTGGATAGCTTTCCAACCAAAAATAAGAATCAGAAGTTCGACGGGCAACGTTGACCAGAAGATCATCCGCCAATCGGCAATGGCGACCATGATCCCACCAAAGGTCGGCTCACTGGCTGGTGCAATCATCAAGATCAGTCCGGTCATCCCCAGGTAAAAGCCGAGTTTGGCCCGCGGCACGCTTTCCACCACGACGTTGATCATCAGCGGAATCGCAATCCCCGCACAGCCGGCTTGGACCAGGCGTCCTAGTAATAGGATTGGAAAATTAGGAGCTAGCGCACAAATCAGCGCCCCAACGATGAACAAACTCGCTCCCGTCACGAACAATTGTCGGTTCGTGAATCGCTGTTTCAAGTACGCCGAGGTAATCATCAGTAACGCCACGGTCAGTAAATACCCCGTCGCAACCCATTGGACGGTATCCAACGAGACGTGCATACTGCGCATCAAGGTCGGAAAGGTCACGTTCATCGACGTTTCGACCAGGATACCCACGAACGCCATCAAGGCAACCGCCACGATGGCGACCATGCGCCGCCCCGTTAATTTTTGTGGCTCTGCTTGTTCTGCCATATCAACACTCCTTCTCTGTTTAGGTTGTGCGGCCACTGTTCCCACCTAAGAGAACCTTAACGCCGTGGCCCGCACTTTCAAACTCATCTGCTTACCTTTTCGTTATTGTCGCGCACACGACGTCTATCATACGCACTTTTTAGCCGAATGTCATGGGTTAAGTGCGCCCGCATGAATTGAAAACGCCCCCAGTATCAGCTTTGGTGGGCGTTTTCATTCCCGGCAATGCAACCTAACGCTGCGCTTGCCATTCGGCTTTAAATTCCGTCAAAAAATCTTCCATGACCCATTGTCGGTGGGCGGCTAACTTCTTCGCGGCCGTGGTGTTCATCAAGTCCTTTAACGTCAATAATTTTTCGTAGAAGTGGTTGATGACGGTCTCGTGGCCCAGGTCCCGATACTGCGCGTGGGTCATCTGTGTTCGTGGGGTCACCGTGGGATCGTAGATCTTTTCGCCAAAGTGACCGCCAAAGTACACGGCCCGGGCAATCCCAATCGCGCCAATCGCATCGAGCCGGTCGGCGTCCTGGACGATTTGGCCGGCCAACGGTAAGGGCTTAGCCGTGCCGTCCAGCGTCTTATGGAAGGACATGTTGGTCATAATCAAGAAAATCGTCTCCTGTTGCGCGCCGCTAAAGCCCTGGGCTGCTAAAAAAGTGCGGACTTCCTGGCTGGCTACCCGGGTATCCGCAACCAATTTTTCATCAATGACGTCGTGCAAATAAGCCGCCGTCAGCGTCAACAAGCGGTCGACCTGCGGGTACGCCTGTAAAAGGCGCTCGGTCAACCCGACCACCCGTTGAATATGGTCGAACCCGTGGCCGGTCTCATCGTCGCGCATCTTGCTTCGAGCGAAATCGTGCACCGCCGCAAGCGTTGTGTCAGTTGTCATGTCAACTGCCTTCTTTCATCATTTTCCGGTAGGTTACCCCTGCTTCTCTCTTTCATTCTAGCATACCCTCTAACCAGCTTAACGAACTATTCCCGACCGTCCGCGGACCTTCCGTTGACTTCCCGTTAGCCCGGGCTTACGCTGGGGGCAATTCGATCGTCACGAAGGAGGATGACTAATGACCCAACCCATTCTGCAAATCAACCACTTGCAAAAACGTTTCGGAACGTTCACCGCGCTCCACGACATCACCTTCACCGTCAATGCTGGCGAAGTCTTCGGTTTCATTGGTCCCAACGGCGCCGGTAAATCGACTACGATTCGGACCCTGCTGGGAGTGATCCGCGCTAGTGGCGGGTCGGCCACCATCTTTGGTCACGACGTTTGGCGCGACCGGGTCACCATCCATCAACGCCTGGCGTACGTTCCCGGCGACGTGACACTCTGGCCTAACCTGACCGGTGGCGAGATCATCGATTTGTTACTGCGGCTTAACGGGGTGGCTCACAGTGCCCGTACCGACCGGCTGATCACCCGCTTTGCCCTCGACCCCACCAAAAAGGCGCGGACTTACTCCAAGGGTAACCGCCAAAAGGTCGCCTTGATTGCCGCCGTTTCCCAGCCGGCAGACTTCTACATCTTCGACGAACCGACTGCCGGCTTGGACCCGCTCAACGAAAAATACTTTCAAGAGGCCGTTTTAGCCCTGAAACAACAAGGGAAAGCCGTGTTGTTATCCAGTCACATCTTGTCAGAAGTCGAGCGGATGTGTGACCGCATCGCCATCATCCGCGACGGTACCATCATTGAGACCGGGACGTTAGCTGACATGCGCCATTTGACCCGCACGCAAATCACCGTCACGACCCAAACGCCGGTGGACCCCGCGGCCCTACCCGGAATCCACGAAGCCCGGGTCGGGCACCAAGTCAATGAGTGGCAATTTGCCGTCGAAGCCGATCAGTTGCCTGGTGTCTTAGCCGCTTTAGCTCGCCACCAAATCGTGGCGCTGACCAGTACGCCGCCGACCCTAGAAGACCTCTTCTTGCACTACTACGGAAAGGAGTGACTGGCATGGGGCCATTTACCCAAACCGGCCAATTGACCCGCTTGGCGCTCCGGCGTGACTGGTGGCGCCTCCTACTATGGGGCGTCAGTTTAGTTGGTCTCATGATGGCCGTCGCCGCTAAATTCGCGACCATCTACGGCACACCCGCTGAAATTGCCGGCATCACCCAAGCTTTAAAGACCCCCGCCATCGTCGCGTTGTTCGGCCCCTTTCGCCTGGGCACTCATGCCACCACGGCGCAAGTCTTCGCTAACGAGATGTTACTATTTATGGCCTTGATTCAGGTCGTCATGAGCATCTCACTCGGAATTCACGCCACCCGTCATGAAGAGGATACCGGCATCACTGAACTCTTACGGGCACATGCTATCGGCAGCCTGGCGCCGCTACAAGCCGCCGTCATCGAACTCACACTGATCAATCTCAGCATTGGCATTTTGGATGCCTTAGGGTTGAGTCTGGCGGGTTTACCCGGCGCGACTTGGCTAGGAAATTGGGTGATTGGCTTGGGGTTAGCCGCCAGTGGCTGGGTCTTTGGCATGTTGGCCCTCTTGAGTGCCCAACTAGCCGACCACGCCACTAGCGCTACGGGTCTGGCTTACGCGCTTTTTGGTCTGAGCTATCTCGTGCGAATGCTGACCGATGTGCAAGCTCCTCGTTACACCTGGTTATCTCCTTTGGGCTGGGTCGAAAAATTAGCCCCCTATCAGCAGCCGCGCTTGCTCCCCTTGATCCTGTTCGGTGGCTTGGGTCTACTCTGCCTAGGCAGTGCCAGTGTCTGGGCACAATGCCGGGACTTGGGGGCTGGTATCTTAACGATTCGTGCCGGTCGCGCCACGGCCGCACGGGCCTTACGCGGACCCATCACCTTGCTTTGGCGCCAAGAGTATCGCGTCATTATGGGTTGGGTCCTCGGCATCACCGTTCTAGGCGCGGCTTATGGTGCCGTCTTCGACACCATCGGCGACATCTTAAAGACCAACCCGACCATGCAACAAGTCTTTGGTACCAATGCCCTTCATGCCGCCAACCATCAGTTGATTCTCACCTATAGTTCTACGATTGCACTAGTCCTGACCGCCGTCGCGAGTATTCCTGGTTTACAACTGATTTTCAAACTCTACCACGACGATTTATCCGGGTGGTTAGACGCCCTCTACGCGCGGCCAGTTAGTCGTCAGCGGCTCTTACTCGGCTACACTGGCAGTGCAGTGACGACCAGTTGCTTGGTCTTTCTTGGTGGCTGGAGCGGCCTGGTTTTAGTAGGCAATTTTAGTCTGACCCACGCAGCAGACGGGCTGACTTGGTCTGAATTTCTAACGGGTGTTGCCGGCAGTGTGCCCGTCATGGCCCTTTTGTTAGGCCTGGGAGCACTAGTGGTGGGAGCCTGGCCACAAGGACGCCTTGTGGTCTGGGGATACTTGGCCTACGCTTTCATCAGTCAATACCGGGGTAACCTCCTTCAGCTCCCTCATTGGGCGAAAAGCTTGGGGGTCTTCGACTGGCTACCGACCGTTCCCGATCACGCCATCAATTGGGTGACGGTCAGCTGGGAACTGGGTTTAGCCATCAGTTGCGGACTCATTGGTCTCGGGAGCTACGTGCGCCGAAATCTCCAATCGCGCTAAAAAACGCCTGACTGCCATCCAATCGCATGGCAGTCAGGCGTTTCATTTAATCTTCACTATTTAAACTTACTGGATGACCACGTCGTAATGGTTCCCAGTGATTGCGGCTCCCCGGTCATGGACCACGCCCATGCCCAGTGGCGTCATAATCTTCGTGCCAAATGGCACACTCGATGGTGCGGCAACGACCCGGTAGCCGTTGGAATCCAGGCCATCAGAACTAATCTTAGTCCCGTCAGCGGTCACGCTACCGGAGTAGTAAGTCCACTTGTTACCGTTCAGGTAAACGACCCCTTGAGTTTCAAATTCACTTTCGGTAATCGTTGCCCCGGAAGCTTTGCTACTGCTGCTACTAGAACTCGTGGTACTGGTACTGCTCGTGCTGCTGTTACTACTACTGGTATTAGAACTCGTATTAGTCTTCTTGCTTGTCGTGTTGTTTCCAGTCTGATTAGTCATCGACCGGTTATGATGGTGCGCAGCTGGTGCGCCTAAGCGAACCTGCCGTTGATATGGGTTCGTCTGATAAGCTGGCGCCGCGTGCTTGGCGTGATTGGGCGTGGCGTTTGGGGCGACTGTGTCCGCGTTGGCGGTCACGTTGGTGAGTCCAAGTCCGGCCACCACCGTTGCCAAGCCTACTGTTGTCAGTAACGTTTTGCGAATTGTCATCAAAAAACGACCTCCTTATTGATTGACTTCAGCTTACCGCCGAAACGTCACAGCCGAGTTAACACTAAGTTACTGCTCGGTTAAGGAAAATCGCTTTAAATTTCATTTTGTTATATTAGTTACTGTAATGAAATATTCTGTCACTGAACCTTAAAGCTAGGTTAAACGAACCACGTCGCGAACGATCATCAGTTCCTCATTGGTCGGGACCACCAGGACCTTGACCGCCGCGTCATCTGGGCTGACCACGCGTTCTTTCCCGCGGAAATCGTTCTTCGCGGGATCAATGGCGATGCCTAGATAGCCTAGCTGGTCGGCGATTGCTTGGCGCATAGCGATGCCGTTTTCCCCGGAACCCGCCGTAAAGACCAGGGCGTCCAGTCCCCCCAGTTCAGCCACGTAACTCCCCACGAATCGTACGACCCGGTTGACGAACATATCGAGGGCCAACTTCGATTGAGGCCGGTCCGCCTGCGTTTTTTCCAAATCCCGTTGGTCCGGCGATAATTGCGACACACCTAGTAGACCCGATTTGTGATTCAAAATATCAATCATCTTGGGCATGGTGATGTCGAGTTTCTGGGCTAGATAAGCCACTAATGATGGGTCGATCTCACCGGAACGCGTGCCCATCATCACACCATCTAACGGGGTGAACCCCATCGAAGTATCCAGTGCGTGCCCGTGGTCAAAAGCGGTCACCGATGACCCGGATCCCAGGTGTAACGTGATCAGTTTAAGGTCGGCTAACGGCCGGTCTAAAATTTCTGCCGCACGACTAGACACGTAGCGATGGCTAGTCCCGTGAGCCCCGTACTTCCGGGCGCCAAAATTCTCGTAGTACTCGTAGGGGATCCCATACAGGTAGTTGACCGCAGGCATCTCCGTGTACAAGGACGTATCGAAGACAGCGACCTGCTTGGCCTCCGGCAGTAATTGCTCGAAGACTTCAATATAGTAAGCTTGCACCGGGTTGTGGAGCGGCGCGTAGTCCTTCAATGCCTTAATCTGTTTCAAGACCAAGGGTGTGATTACCGCTGAATCCTTGAAAAGTTCTCCCCCAGCCACGATACGGTGGCCGACCCCAGTAATTTCACTCAAATGGCTCAAGATACCATAGGTTTTCAACCGCGTCAGAACCATTGCCGCCGCAAGTTTATTGGTAATGTTGTCTTGCGTTTCTGTGTACTTCTTACCGTTGGCGAGTTTTACCTTGAACACAGAACCAGGCAAATTCAACCGATCCACTAATCCCGATGCAATCACCGTTTCCTCTGGCATGGCAAATAATTTCCATTTCAACGTCGAACTACCAGCGTTTATCGCTAATACTTTGGTCATCGTGCGACCCCTCCCAATTTGGTATGGCTTACTTCCCAGTGTAAAGAAAAATGTATCCGCTTTCAAGACTGAGTTCAGGGTTGCGGCATAATTCTTAGGCTTTTCACCGGTTCAATGCGTTCATTCGCCAACCTATCTACAAGTCATCGCCCATAAAAAAAGACCCGAGCACCAGGCTCGGGTCTTAATGATTAATCAATCAAAGTTAATTGATGAGGTTGGCGTTCTTTTTAGTACCAACCGTTAGCTTGCCAGAAAGACTTAGCTGCAGACCAAGATCCGTAACGGGAAGAAACGTATTCATCAGCAGTCTTTTCCTGGTTAGAAGAGGAGTAGTCCCCGTTCAGGTAAGAAGAGCTTAATTGGTACTTCCCAACGTATTGGCCGTTCTTAGCGGAGTAAGAACCACCAGATTCCTTGTTGGCAATCCAAGCCTTCGCACTGGCTTCTGAACTAGAAGTCGAGCTAGAGCTAGAGCTGGTGTTGGAACTCGTCGTTGACGTTGAGCCCGTGTTCGCACTGGACTGGTTAGCCGTTGACGTGGACTTGTAGCTGGTGTTACCAGTGTTGTAGCCCGAATTGCTACTCTTGTAGCTAGTGTTCGTCGTGTAGCCCGTGTTATTGCTCTTGTAGGTCGTGTTATTGTTGCTAGTCTTGGCCGTGTTGCTCTTGTAACCCGTGTTGCTAGTCGTAGCCTTCTTTTGACTACTATAGTTGTAAGTCTTGGCTGGCTGGGTCGTCTTGTGGCTCGTTGTTTTAGCTTGCGTGGTGTTTTGAGATTGCGTCGTGGTCGTTGGCGTCGTCGTGCTTGCGGTCGTAGCCGTAGTCGTTGACGTCGAACTTGGAATCGATAAGGATTCACCCACGTAGATTAAATTAACGTTTTTAAGATTGTTGGCTTTTTCAATAGCTGAAACACTTGATTTATATTGGTTGGCGATCTTAGCGACCGTGTCTCCTGACTTAACCGTTACCCGGACATCGGCGTTAGCGGAAGTCGTGCTAGCGAAGACCCCTGCACCTAATGCAGCAGCGATACCGAGGGTAGAAACTAAGGCTTTCTTGATAGTCATAAATGAAATGTCCTCCTTGTGGTTGTCGTGATTACTTAACGATTCCTATCATAACGGCTGGAGGTTACACAGCAGTTGAAGTTAAGTTACACCCTAATTAAGAAAATCGGAGAAATGTGACAATCCGCAATCTTATTAATGCCATCGAAACATTTCTGGCATAACTTAGCTTAGTTGCTAATCAATTATTGATTAACTCTTCTTAGGGATAGCCTTTTTAGGCGGTATTGCTGCCGTTCAAGTCAGAAAAATAAAGGATAAGGTCATGATAATGAAGCCTACAGCCCAGAAATCGTGCGCCACACTGTGGTAAGGAGCCCACCGCAAGACCCAATCGCTGGCCAGAATAATGATTACCATAAAGATCGTATCGAGCCAACGCGGCCACCGTTGCAGTAAGACGCCTAAGCCCCAAATTACCAACCACGTCAAGCCACCATAAATTCCAGCCCCGATTTTAACCCACGTTCGCAGGGTCATTTCGCTTCGTTGTCGCACGTTATGCCCTCCTATCGGCAGTCTAACGACACCGTTTCTACCATTAAGTATCGTTTTCACCACTACTTCCCCTCAAATATACCATTCTCCCGCTCGATGATAAATCGCTTTCAAGATTAGAACGATGTCGTGACTGATTATTACGCCGACGAATTTACAATTGAAGTGCAACAAGTAAGAAAATAAAAATAGACTCCTAGCCTGAGTCCTGTAGAATGAAGTCACCATAACAATCATCTAAAGGAGTTCTTAGGCTATGAGTCCATATACACATCTTACCTTAAAAGACCGCGAATGCATACTGTTAGGTGTAACTTTACACCATACTTACCAGGTTATTGCCAATCAAATCGGTTGTTCCAAAGCCACTGTGTCACGAGAAATTAAACGCAACGGCGGTCGGGGCGCCTATTCCGCCGTAAAAGCCCAGCAGAACTATCAACAGCGCCGATTAAAGAGTCGCCGCCTCAGGGTACTGGAGAATTTAAAGCTACGCGACTTTGTCCTTCACTGCATTCTTCAACGACAATGGTCACCCGAGCAAATCGCCGGTCGTTTATCTTTAGAGACCAGTAATTGGCATATCAGCTACAACACGATTTATCGCGGAATTGAACGAAATAATTTAGGCGTTAAACGTAAAAGTCATGGGGCTCGAGGATTCGCTCGAAAGTTACGACATCGTGGGAAAACTCGTAAGGTTAAAGGAACTGTCAACGAACGACGTGGCCGTTTTAATAATGTCCCATCAGTCCATGAACGACCAGTCTCATGTGAGAATCGGACTCGTTTTGGCCATTGGGAAGGCGATACCGTTCGCGGCAAGGTCGGGCGTTCGGGTTTAGTGTCACTGGTCGACCGTAAGTCACGATACCTTCTGTCTGAGCGTGTACCCAAAGTGAATGCCAAGAATGTGACCCAAGCGATGATCGACCTCCTGCATACAGTCACACCTAAACGCGTTCGTACGCTTACACCAGACCGAGGTACAGAGTTTGCGGGTTATCGTGAAGTCGGTAAAGAGCTTGGTATCTCAGTCTATTTTCCAGACCCGCACGCACCACAACAACGTGGGACCAACGAAAATACCAATGGTCTCATCCGAGAGTATTTTCCCAAAGGAACTGACCTTGATGAACTGACCGATCAAGATATCGCGAAGTTTGTCAGGAATTTAAATAATCGCCCCCGTAAGGTCTTAGGCTGGAAGACACCATCTGAAGTTTTCTTCGGTAAAAAGTTACACTTGATTTGACAATTCGTCCCAACAAAAAAGCCGTCCGGACCTGCATCCGAACGACTTACTTGAGTTTAAACGAGTTGTTTTTTAAATATTAGTACCAACCGTTAGCTTGCCAGAAGGCTTGGGCTTTGCTCCAAGAACCGTACCGTGAAGAAACGTATTGGTTAGCGACCTTTTCCTGGTTAGCAGCGGAGTAGTCACCGTTTAAGTAAGAGGCGCTTAATTGGTACTTCCCGATGTATTGACCATTGGTTGCGGAGTATGAACCACCAGATTCCTTGTTGGCAATCCAGGCCTTAGCACTGGCATCAGAGCTAGACGTGGTCGTGGTTGCGGCAGAAGTCGTCGTTGCCTGACTAGTCGTAGCTTGGCTTTGCGTGTTGGCCGTGTAAGTCGACGTGCGTTGCGCATTGTTACTATTGTAAGTCTTTGCGCTTTGCGTGTTGGCTTGCGTCGTAGTGGTCGTTGCTGGGGCCGTGTAAGTTTGGTGAGCCACACTCGCACTGGACGTAGTCGTCGTGCTGGTTGGAATCACCAGAGATTGGCCCACGTAGATCAACGCGCTGTTTTGTAAGCTGTTCGCTGATTCAATGGACTTAACAGATGAGTTGTAGCTGTTGGCTAAGGACCAAACAGAATCCCCCTGTTTGACCGTCACCCGCGTGTCAGCATTAGCAGTGTCGTTTGTAGCGAGGAGCCCGGCGCTCATCACTGCAACTGTCCCTAATGTCATAACTAAAGCTTTCTTAATCCTCATAAAAATAAACATCCTCCTTTGATTGCTTAACGGGTCTTAGAATAACTGATAGGTGTTACACGTAAATTGACGTTTGATTACGACCAGGTTAAGAAATCCCTAAGGCTATGACAACCTGTCATCTTTGTAACGCCGCTGTCATATAAAGCGTTTTATTTTCCCCTTTTTTAGCCTATTTAGTGCGATTTGGGGTAAAATACGCCCCACTGTGTCGTCAATTTTTTTGTAAAAATTGTCATTTTAGATGAAAAAACAATGAAAAAAGGCCCATTTTCGCCATAGATTACGGGGCCCTAACTTTTTTATCGGGACGAACCGCCCCGTAGTTACGCCTTTTCACCGTTTTTTCTTGGTTATTCATCCTGATGACAGCATCGCTTGCAATTTTAAGTTTCTTCCTATATAAAATATAGGTTCCTAGATGGCTCACAAAAAAAGCACCGACTCAACGTCAGTGCTTTTCTTGGTTTGATAAGGTTTTAGAACCATCTGGGAATTACTTTTCGACCCCCTGACCGTCATATTCGTCGACCATGATTTGCTTCAGGTCGGCAATTAACGGTTCCTTCGGGTTGGCCATGGTGCATTGATCTTCGAAGGCCAATTCCGATAAGTGATCCACGGCTTGGTCAAAGTGGGCTTTGTCGACACCATTGGCTTTTAAGCTCAACGTTACGTTGACAGAGTGCGCCAGTTCGATGATCTTGTGGACCAAGGCTTCCTTCAATTCTTCGTTGGTCTTTCCTGGCAGGCCTAAGAAGCGCGCAATTTCAGCGTAGTCTTCATCAGCCCGGAAGTATTCGTACTTCGGCCACATCGACAACTTGGTTGGTTCTTTGAAGTTGTACCGGATAACGTGCGGCAAGGTGATGGCGATGGCTAACCCGTGGGTCAGACCGAATTCTCCCCCAAGTTTGTGGGCGACCGAGTGGGTAATCCCTAAGAAGGCGTTGGCAAAGGCCATCCCTGCTAAGGTCGACGCATTGTGCATCTCGGCGCGAGCGTGCACGTCGCCGTTATAGGAAGCGGTCAAGTTGTTCATGACCAGCTTGATGGCTTGCAAGGACCATGGCCGGGTGTAATCCGACGCCATGTTGGAGACGTACGATTCGATGGCGTGGGTTAAGACGTCCAACCCGGAGTACGCCACGGTCTTCTTCGGCACTGTTTCGATAAATTGTGAATCCACGATGGCCACGTCTGGCGTCAATGCGTAGTCGGCCAGTGGGTACTTCACGTGGGTCTTGGAATCCGTGATGACGGAGAACGGCGTCACTTCGGAACCCGTCCCCGACGTGGTTGGAATCGCCACGAATTGGGCCTTGCTTGGCTTCTTGAACTGGTAAGTCCGCTTCCGAATGTCCATGAATTTCTGCTTCGCCCCGAAGAAGCTAGCTGCTGGATCTTCATAGAAGAGCCACATGTTCTTGGCAGCATCGATTGGCGACCCCCCGCCTAACGCGATGATGGTATCCGGCTTGAAGGTCCGCATCTGGGCCACGCCCCGGTTGACCGTGTCCGTGGTCGGGTCGGGTTCCACGTCGGAGAACAGCGAGTATTCAATGCCGTCTGGCCGGCGCTTCAATTCGTTTAAGACCGTGTCCACGTAACCCAGTTGAACCATCGATGGGGACGTGACCAGGAAGACGCGCTTGATGCCCGGCATATCGTCGAGATAACGCACAGACGTCTTTTCAAAGTAAACCCGAGGTAATTTAATCCATTGCATGTTATTTCGCCGCTTTGCAATTGTTTTGATGTTCAAGAGGTCAAAGGAAGACACGTTGTGGGAAACGGAGTTCTTGCCCCACGAGCCAGTCCCTAAGGTCAAGGAAGGAATCATTTCGTTGTACAGGTTCCCAATACCCCCGACTGCAGATGGCGTGTTGACTAACACCCGACTGGCCTTCATCTGAATGCCAAAGTCGGTGGCCAAATCATCGTCTTGCGTGTGGATAGCGGCGGTGTGCCCTAAGCCCC
Source organism: Levilactobacillus suantsaii (assembly GCF_014069315.1). Classification (NCBI taxonomy): domain Bacteria; kingdom Bacillati; phylum Bacillota; class Bacilli; order Lactobacillales; family Lactobacillaceae; genus Levilactobacillus; species Levilactobacillus suantsaii. The sequence goes on from NZ_CP059603.1 coordinate 475,676, forward strand.
CGAAGTGTAAGAGCGCGTCGGCCTTCTTAAAGGCATCGGCGTGGCTAGTGGCCTTGTAGATCGACAGGACCGGTGATAGCTTCTCGGCTGACAAAGGTTCCTTGGGACCAATGCCCGTGACTTCAGCGGCTAAGACCTTGGTGTCGCTCGGAATCTTGATGCCGGCTAAGTCAGCAATCTGTTGCGCGGACATGCCGGCGATGGGGCCCTTGATGCCGCCTTCTGGTCGGAACATCGCGGTGGCTAACGCAGCGTGTTCACTCTTCTTAATGAAGTAAACGCCGCGAGCCTGCATTTCCTTTTTGACGTCGGTGTAAATCTCGGTGTCGATGATGGCACTGTTTTCTGAGGCGCAGACCATCCCGTTATCGAAGGTCTTGGATAACACGATGTCGTAAACGGCCCGTTTGATATTGGCCGTTTTTTCAATATACGCTGGACCGTTGCCGGGACCGACCCCTAAGGCTGGCTTCCCGGTGGAGTAAGCGGCCTTGACCATGCCAGGGCCCCCGGTAGCCAGGACACTCGCCACTTTCGGGTGGTTCATCAGCGCCGTGGTGGCATCCAAACTGGGCTTATCAATCCACTGAATAACGCCTTCGGGTGCACCGGCCGCAACCGCGGCGTCCCGGACCACCTTCGCCGCCATCACGGACGATTTTTGCGCCTGCGGGTGGAAGGCAAAGATGATGGGGTTCCGCGTCTTCACGGCGATCAAAGATTTAAACAGCGCCGTCGACGTTGGGTTAGTCACCGGGGTAACTCCGGCAATGATGCCCAAAGGTTCGGCCACGGTAATCAGTTGCCGTTCACGGTCGTCCTTAATGATGCCGACCGTCTTATCGTTTTTGATAGAGTGCCAAATCTCTTCGGTCGCAAACATGTTTTTAACGGCCTTATCTTCAACGTTCCCCCGGCCAGTTTCCGCATAAGCGGCCTTGGCCAGTTCCATGTGGTGGTCTAGTCCGGCAATTGCCATTTGATGCACAATGTGGTCAACTTTCTCCTGAGTAAAATCGTCCATCGCGCATAATGCACTATGTGCTTTGGTGACTAGCCGGTCGATCATTTGGTCGACGGTTTCAGTATCCGTGCTGGTTTTGGTGGTTTTAACTTTGATATCTTTTAACATCTCTATGCCTCCATCTTGGTTGAAAACATCTTGTTATCTTATTCACGAGTCCTATCTTATCATTCTTTTTTCAAACGTCAACTGCTTTGTGCTCAAAATATCACAATTTTCACTGAAGCCGGCGAAATCCCAAGTTCATGGGATTCAATAACCACGTCATTGGAAGCGGATACAAAAGCAGTGCTAGATCTGCCAAATTATTTTTCCGTTTGAGCGGTGTGAATTGAATCACATTATTGATAATTTTCAAGTTTTCCAAACCAGCCTACTTCCGACTGAAAGCGTCGCTAGACCACCCGTTTGGGTAAATTGTGGTACATTAAGACTATTAAGGGGGTAAGAACTATGGGTCAAGCCTGGACGTTTTGGCGGCGGAGCACCCGCCACTTTCGACACCACTGGGGAAGTTACGTCTCCCTGGTGTTTCTCACTAATGTTGCGATCAGCTACTGTGCCATCCCCATTTTCGGGTGGTTAACGGCCGCGTTGCTTCGTTGGCAGCAAGTCCCCTACGTGTCGTATACCAACCTCGGCAATATCGTACTCGACCATCCAGTAGCGGTCATCGGGCTACTGGCCATCTTACTGGCTATCATGCTGCTGGTCTATTGGCAGTTTGCCTTTTTACTGTTGGGGATTCGTAATATCCGCCGCGGTCGGCCCCGCACCACGGGCCAGTTACTACGGGCTACGGTCACCAGCTTGAAGGGGGCCTCCCCGAGCACTTTTTTGTTCTTCATGGGGTATTTCATCGTGATTCTCCCCTTTGGCAGTATCCTTTTTTCCACCCCACTGCTAAACAAAGCCAAGCTTCCGGCTTTCATCACCAGCTACTTATTAGATAACCCTCTGTGGGCAATCGTTTTGGTCTTCTTTTATGCCGGTGCCATCTACCTAGGGATTCGCTTGATTGCGGTCTTGCCCTTAATGATGTTGGACCACTACCACAGTCACGCCGCCATCCGCGAAAGTTGGCGCATTACCCACCACGACTTTTGGCACTACCTTAGTCGGATCTTGTTAGCCTTGGTCATGGTCAGCTTGAGTAGTCATGCCGACCACGAGCCGACACCCACGATGTTATTGAACTTCCACGAACCAGCGCACACTAAACTTCGCACTCGTTTATTCCTACTGGCTGGACTAGTCGTGATTGCCGCATCACTAGTGACTTTCAACCTGGTCTATTTGAACGGTCTGGCTACCAGCCGCCCCATCACCATTTCTCACCGGGGCGTCGATAACGGCAACGGCGTCCAAAACACGATTCCGGCGTTGATCAAAACCAGCCGTGAACACCCCGACTACGTCGAAATGGACATTCAAGAAACCAAGGACCACCAATTCGTGGTGCTACACGACACTAACTTGAAACAACTCGCGGGACTCAATAAAAAGGTGGGCCGCTTGACCCTCAACCAGTTAACTAAAATCACGGTGACCGAAAACGGCTATCAGGCTAAGGTCCCCAGCTTTGCCGCCTACCTCAAGGCCGCTAACGCCCACCACCAAAAATTATTAGTCGAGATCAAGACCAACTCAGCCACCACGCCCGACGTTGCCCAGCGCTTTTTACGCCAATTTGGTAACGACCTTTTGGCCCACCACGACCAGGTCCACACCCTCAGCTACCGCATCATGACTGCGCTCCGTCACGACCAACCGAAGCTCTTCGTCAGTTACGTGTTGCCCTATAATTTGACGTTCCCGTATACCGATGCGAGTGGTTATACCGTCGAAGCCACGACCCTCAACGACAACTTCGTCGAACAAGCTGCCCAGCATCACCAACGGGTTTACGCCTGGGATATCGACCGGGTGACCCAGCTCGACCAGATGATGTTCTTAGGCGTCAACGGCATCATCACCGACAATCTGCATACGATGCAGGCCGAAATCAAGCGAAATTCGGATAATCCGAGCTACGCCAATTTGTTACTGGCGTTCATGAACGAACTTGACTTGGAAACCCAAACGCAGTAGTTTCGAGTCCCATCGCAACCACTGGCATGGTCGTCTTACGACCTCATTTATCCTATCAAAGATTTCAGTAGAAACTAAAAACGGTGTCCTCACGTCGCAACGTAAGTTCACCGTTTTTTGCTTTCTTCAATTTTGGTTAGGTTAAGCGAAATCCGTCAATTCATCGACATTGTAGCGAATCGACTTGATTGGTGTCTCGTCGGGTTCCCCGATGGCAATGGCCATGACCGGGACGTAACGGTCTTTATCGAGGCCAAAGGTCGAAACGACTTTGTCCGCTGCGTAACCCGCTAACGGATTCGCCCCATAACCGTGTGCCCGAGCCGCCAGTAACAATTGCATGGCTACCATGCTGGCGTCGATCATGCTGTCCTTGACCAAGAAGTCACGGTCCGCATGTTCATAGAGCGGGAGGAAGGTCTGGAAAATCTCGTCACGTTTCTCCGGCGTGATCCGGCCTTCGTCACACATCTTGTTCCAAACTGCCCGATACTTTTCGTGAGACTGGGTGTCACCTAAGACGAAGATAATGGCCGAGCAGGTATCGGTTTGCGGGTAATTGAATGGCATAACCAGGTCGTGGGCCTTTTGCTTGCCCGCCTTATCGTTGCAGACCACGAAGTGCCAAGATTGCAGGTTGCAAGCCGATGGTGCCGTGGTGGCTTCCTTCAGCATCGTCATGATTTCGTCCCGGGAGATTTCCACGTCCGGCTTGAATTTCCGGACAGATTGGCGCTTCAACATTAAATCGGTATAACTAACTTCTTTAGTTGCATCCATTACAAACAGCTCCTTTACTCAGCCGATGAGGACAGCCTCACCTGGTCTCTAGTCACACCTTTACCTTATCACGAAACCGGTTACATTTAAACGGCCGTTATCGTTATTCCCCGTTTCCTAGCGAGCCACTTCCTGCAACTTTTTCTCGCCAAATTAAAACGGTTCCCGTCATCTGGAAACCGTTTCGTACGTCACATTTATTTGGTTTTTTCCACCTTACGAATCGGCCGTTTGATCATGGTCAATAACTTCGCAGATTGTAGCCGGGAGACCACCGCATCTACGGCGACCTGCATCAGCTTTTCGTTTAAGTTCTTGGCCGCCGGTTGGACTTGGTCTTCACCTAAGTGGTGGAGCCGGTCTTCCAACTGGCCGATAAAGTTATCATAGGCTTGCTTAGGGTAGTCGCCCGCCGTAATCTGGTCGATGCCCGAACGAACCGTGTCCGTTTGGAACATTGGTTTGAGCAGACTAATCATTAAAATATCCGTCAGCTGCATGGTCTGGTACTTCTTCTTCACTGGTGCCAAGATGACCTTATGTTTCACGTAATTGTTAATCATGGCCGGCGTCACCGTATCCACGCCTAACGGCCCCAGCACCTCGTTGACCAGCGCTGTGACTTGGTCCATGTACAGGTCGAATTTGGGGAGGTCATCCCATCGGGGAAGTTGCACCCCGTGCATCTGCGTTTCCCACCGGGTATATTGATTAAAATCTGCCATCGTCGTTCCCTGCCCTTCTGGATTTTGTCTTAATTATAACATATAACCTAGTCATGATGACTAGATAAAGCTTAGCCCCGCTATTTTTACCTAACGCCAGTTGATACGACTTAGAATCCGTTTACCCAGGACGGCTTGAACCAGTAGGAACACGGGTTGAACGCTGACGACCAACGGGAGGTAAATCAGGGCCAGTTCCCAATTGAACAGATCGACCAATGAGAATAATTTGCCCAAGAACAGAAAAATGAAAGCAAATAACGTGGCCATGACCAGAATCAGTACGACTTTGAGACGGTTGAGTGGTCGAGCCACCATCAGTAAGGCGTTCAGACTGACTAGTCCCGTCATCAGGACACTCAAAGTCGAAGTGGTCGCAAAGTCGAGGTGAAATTGCGTCCCTAAAACCATGATGACCACGATGTAGCCCACGACGCAGGTCGCAGCCGGTGCGGCAATCTCCATGACTTGTTTCATGAACCGGTCGGCAATCCGCGCATAGTTGGGTTGCAGGGCCAAAAAGAAGGTCGGAATCCCCACCATCAGCGATGAAATCGGGGTCAACTGAATCGGTTCGAAGGGGTAGCTGCGCGTCATAAAAATGAAGATCACGGTCAGCACCACCGAATACATGGTCTTGATCAGAAATAGCGACGCCACTCGCTCGATGTTATTGATGACTCGCCGACCTTCATTCAAAACGTTGATCATCGCATCGAAGTTCGAGTTGACCAGTACGAAGTCGGCCAGACTCTTGGTGGCCTCACTTCCAGAAGCCATGGCGATACTGCAATCGGCTTGACGTAGGGCCAACAGGTCGTTGACCCCGTCACCGGTCATGGCCACCGTGTGCCCGGCGGCTTGATAAGCTTTGATCAGTCCTTCTTTTTGCTGGGGGGTAACTCGGCCGAACACGTTATAGTCAGCCACTAGCTGGGCGTAATCCGGTTGTTCGCCCACCTGGCTCATATCGACCAGTTGCTGGGCGCCCTTGATGCCTGCACGTTCAGCGATGCTGGCCACGGTCACGGGATTGTCGCCCGAGATGACCTTCAAGGCCACGTCCTGGGTGGCAAAGAAGTCAAAGGTGTCCGCCGCGTGCGGGCGCAGTTCATCGGTAATCAACAACAACGCTAAGGCGGTGGGGCTTGTCGGGTGCGGCGTGGTCAATTGGTCCACTTGGGCCAGGACTAAGACCCGGTAACCCTGTTGCGCCGCCGTTTGGATTTGACTTTGTACGGCCACCGGGACCGTTTCAAAAATGAACTCCGGAGCGCCCATGACGTAGGCCCGTCCAGTAGCCAGCCGAGCGCCACTCCACTTACGCCCCGACGAAAATGGCAGGACGTCACTGGCCGTCACGTCCGGGTTGCCCAGGGCCTCTTGAATCGCCTGCGCCGTCTCGTTATCGTCACCGGTCGCCGCCACGATTTGAGCCAACAGGGCCTGTGCCGTCACCATGGACGTTGTGCCCAGCGGCACCACCCGGTCGAGCTTTAATTTGCCACTCGTGATTGTCCCCGTCTTATCCAAGCACAAAACGTCGGCACGGGCCAACGCTTCGATAGCTGGCAGTTCTCGGACTAAGACGTTACGCCGACCCAGGGTCAAGGCCCCTACCGCCAGTGCCACCGACGTCAACAGGACCAGCCCCTGGGGAATCATGCCACCAACGGCCGCAACCGTCCCCAAGATAGCCCGGTTGATTGCTTCGCCCTTGATGAGCGAAGCGCTAAACAAAATGATGCCCAACGGAATGATGGTAATGGTCAGCACTTTAATAATACGATTAATGTTATTCAGCAACAGGCTGGCCGTCCGGGGTTGTTGCTGGACGGAATGGGTCATTTGCTTGACGAAACTAGCCTGGCCAACCTTGGTGGCCTGGACCACAGCCCGGCCGCCCAACAGGACGCTCCCTGAAGCCATGGTGTCACCGGTTTGCTTCACGATGGGCGTTGACTCCCCCGTGATTTGGGATTCGTCGACTTCCAGCCCCGTGGTTTCACGAATCACCCCATCAACGGGGAGTTGGTCGCCCCGCCCCAGTTCCAGTAGGTCATCTTGGACGATCTCTTCCTGGCGGCGTGGTGTGGTTTTGCCGTCCCGGCGGACCCGAATGCGCCCTTCCGAAAGTAACGCTAGATGATCGATCTGGTGTTTGGAGCGAATTTCCTGAAAGATTCCAATCCCCGTATTCACCACAACGACTCCGATGAACAGTAAGTTTTTATAGCTACCGGTCAATAAAACTAAGCCGGCCAGCACGAGATTAATTAAATTGAATAAGGTTAATAGGTTGTCTTGAAAGATTTGCCGCACACTACGCGTTAGTGGCGGCACCGGGTCATTTTTTAGGCCTTGTTGGACTCGGGTGGTCACCTCAGCGGCCGTTAATCCCCGTGTTAGCGATGTCGATTGTTCTTGCGTCATGGCCCGACCTCCTTAAATTGGTACCGCTTTTACCCTTATTGTACAAGATTATCGCAACCCTCACCCGTCATCCGTTCAACTTTTCTGACATCTTAATGGAATCGCTAGCTGTTAACAGTCAGCCAGCAGAGTGGTTAAATGAGAAGTGAGTTATCTAATTATAAGGGGGAATTTTTCATGGGACATAAATCAACATCACTGCTCCTGTTCATCTTGTACTTGGTCTTGTTAGGGGTCATGTTCGCCAAACAAAGTATGGTCGCCATGTGGTTAATGACTGCTGGAATGCTGATCGAATCCAGCGTCAACCTGTACGACCAATTTCGGCGGCACTGAATCTAGTAAGCGTTGTCATTTCTAGCCTTATCCCCTAAGATAGGTCTAGGGGCTCGCTGCTTCGTTCGGCCCGAGCCAGACTAATCATGACGGGATTTTCCGCCAAGGAGGAAACGTATCCATGACATTATCTAGCATCACCGCAACGCACACGCTCGCCGACGGCAATACCTTACCCATACTGGGTTTTGGCACCTACCTCATCAAGGACCAAGCCGCAATGGACACCACCATCCAAGCAGCCTTTGACGCCGGCTACCGCCTCTTCGATACGGCCATGCTGTACCGTAACGAAGACCTACTGGGCACCACCCTCAAGCAACTAGCCTTACCGCGAACAGACCTTCAGCTCACCAGTAAGGTCGCCGAGGTCGTGCAGGGTTACGACCAGACGTTAAAAGCCGTCGAGGGGTCGCTAAAACGCCTGCAGACCGACTACCTTGACCTGCTGTTGATTCACTGGCCGGTCCGGGTGCACTTCTTTGAGACCTGGCGGGCACTCGAAAAGTTGAAGGCTGACGGGAAGGTTCGCTCGATTGGGGTTTCCAACTACACTGTCGCCCACCTCGAACTCCTGGCAACGCAGGCCCACGAGATGCCGGTGGTCAATCAAGTCGAGTACCATCCTTATCTCAACCAGCAGGCTTTGCTCGATTACGATACCGACCACCATATTCTGACCGAAGCCTGGAGTCCGTTGGGGCATCATACCGTACTGGCCAATCCGATGCTTCAGAAAATTGGGGCCCACCACCAGAAGTCCCCGGCCCAGGTGACGTTACGCTGGGAACTGCAACACGGGTTACTTCCAATCCCGAAATCGCAACACCCCGCCCGTATCGCCGAAAACGCAGCGGTCTTCGATTTCGAGTTGACCGCCGATGAGATGTCGATGATCGACCTACTCAACCAGAACCAGCGGACCGGCAACGAACCTGAAATCGTCTACGAGACCGGTAAACAATATTAAAGTCCGAAAAATTTCCACCATTGTAAAAAAAGAGTGTGGCGTCCCGACCCTGCACGGGCTAAGACGTCACACTCTTTTTAATCAGCTTTTAGGTCAGTCAGCTTAGTCGATGCTGATCTTATGGCTGTCATTCTTTTCGGTTTCCTTTGGTAAGGTCAACGTCAAGATACCATCATCATACTTGGCAGCGACTTGCTTTAAGTCAACGTTTGGCAGGTAGAAAGCACGCGAAACGTTTTGCTGGGAGCGTTCTTGCCGTAAGATGCGGCCATCGTTGTCCTTCGTATCGGCGTTAACTTCGGACTTACCCGTGATCCGCAACGTATCGTCACGGTAATCGACGTGGATATCCTCTTTCTTGAAGCCTGGCAATTCTGCCGTGACCACGTAATTCTTATCGTGTTCCACAACGTCGGTCTTCATTGGGGTCGATTCACCACTGAATAAGTCACGGCCCAAGTTACCCACTTCGTTAAAGAAATTCATTGGATTGAATAAGTCATCGTTCCGGTTCATCATTTCATTGGTCATTATCAATAACCCCTTTCAATTAGCTTTGTTTCTCTTTACATTTTCTATAATAGTCAGTATTGGTCAGAAATGCAAATAATTAGCACTTGATTTTTAGAGTGCTAATTATTTCATTCAATCCCTTGATACTACTACGTTTTATAGAAAACAGTATAAGCGGTTAGCGCCGATGTCGTCAATTAATTTGCTTTTAAACGTCAAATTAAATCAAACAATTCTTAGTTGTCTAAATGGCTTCGCCTTGCGACGTTGCTTCGGTCACTTCCCCAACTGCCGTTTTCCTTACCGGTGGTACCAAAAAGGAGATTGGACATCCGCCCAATCTCCTTTTTATCAATGCAGCAGTCATGCCGGTTCTTTCATTGTAAGTATTTCAGACTATAATAAATGTAGCAGGGCAACCCATTCTATTGCAGGTCAGTTGGGATTTGAAAGTCCGGTGCAATCAACTTCATTTCAGCCGCCTGGAGCCCTTGGCGCGTGAACCACCCGTCCCGAATCAGCTGACCAAATGCGTTGACCCGCTCCAACATCTGGGCTAAATTATCATCAGATATACTATTTATAGCATTATCTATCTGGTCCAAACTATCAATAGCTAATCCCAGCCCGTTTTGCACGATAATATCAGCCACGGCGGCTTGCCGCCAAATGATGACTGGTAAACCGTGGGCCAGATACATCGCGACCTTATGCGGGTGATTGTAACGGGTGTAATCATTATATTTATAAGTCTCGGTGTCACTGTCCCAGGCTAAACCAAAGGTACGTGGCAGTTCCTGGGCCAAATCCCAGCGCCAGCGTTGCCCCCGAAAGTCGATCTTCGGATTGGCGGCTAACTGTTGGTCCAACTGGTCATCACTGACGCCAAAGACCGTGATGGGTGTCTGTTGTGCCCATTGTGCCACATAGCGGGACTTCAACAGATTCCCAGCCAAGACCACGCCGCGCTTAAAGGTCTCCGGGGTGGACACGTATCGGTCGTCATCGTGGCTGTCGTCCAGATAATCCAGCAGATACTGCATGACCATCGGGGTGGTGACACCCAGTTCCTTCAACCGGTCCGCCATGCGCCGGTTGTGGACGATCAACACGTCACAACGGTTGAAGTACCCCAGTTCGTCGATCCACGTAGGTTTCTGTTGGTCTCTGAGTGTGGCCACGTCGTGAATCAAACAGACGAATTTAATCCCCCGTCGGTGCATCTGGTCCACAAAAAAGTTATCAAACCGACCACTATTCAAGGAAGGGTATTGGTACACCAGCATGTCTCCGCGGGCCACAGCAGCCGTGATACCATCGATTCTCGAGGTCACCGCCTCGTCAGATTCGCCACTATCATTGTAGCGAAAGATGTTGGCGATGTGATACCCCATTTGCGCCGCAATCTTCGCGATATCTTCTTTGGCCTGCCGAGTCGCGTCAAAAGTTCGGCCCTGAACAATATCCGTTATCCATTTATTCATTTTACAAACGCCCCAATTCAACCCAGTCTTTTGACAGTTTATTCGTTCTCTTCTCGATGGTTCACAGGGTCCCCCATAAGTCGCACCTTGAAACCATTCGCCCTCTTAAAATAGACTTACCAACGGGTACAGGATCCCCGCCAAAACAATAATGGCAATTGCGACCGAAATCGTTATGTTGAGTGCTTTGCCACCGGTTTCATTTTCCCGGGCTGGTACCTTCACATAACGCTTCTCCTGCTTCATTCGAGAAGAAATATCGTGTGTTAACATATCTTTTTTTGAACTACTCATCATGCTATAATTATAACCACCTTAACGTGTGGAAAGCAATGAATCGGGTCAACTTTGATGGAAAGAAATGGTCAATATGGCACTCAAATCAGAACACACGCCCCAACGCTATTTTCGCCAAATGAAAGCGGTCACCGCCCTAGCACCTAAATACCGTGCGATGAGTGATGACCAGCTCAAAGCTCAGACGGCACATTTTCGCCAGCAGCTAGCGGCGGGCCAATCGTTAAATACACTTAAAATCCCTGCCTTCGCCGTCGCGAGAGAAGCCGACCGTCGTGTCCTAGGCCTTTTCCCGTTCGACGTGCAGGTCATCGGGGCATTGGTCATGCAGGACGGCAACGTCGCCGAAATGAAGACCGGGGAAGGCAAGACACTGACCGCCACTTTACCCATGTACTTAAACGGTCTGACCGGGAGTGGCAACTTTCTGGTCACGGCCAACGAATACTTAGCTTACCGGGACGCCAAAAAGATGGGCAAGGTCTACCGTTGGTTGGGACTCACCGCCGTGGCGGGAGTGCCACCAACTGGCGGCGACCCCCACGACCGGGATCTCCAGCGCATCTACAAAGCCGACATCGTTTACACCACCAACTCCACCCTGGGGTTCGATTATCTGATGGACAATCTGGCCGGCACCACGCAGGACCGCTTCTTACAGGGGTTCCATTTTGCGTTGCTGGATGAGATTGACGCGGTGTTGTTGGATTCGGCACAAATGCCATTGATCATCTCAGGGGCACCACGGGTACGCTCAAACCTCTTTGGCATCGCCGATCAGGTCATTCGCTTACTCAAACTAGACGTGGATTTTGAACGCAGTAGCGACCATAAGAAGGTCTGGTTCACCCCAGCGGGAATCACCCACATGTCGGAATATCTGGGGCTCACGGGGCTCTTGACCGAAAAACACCGGACCTTGTACCGGCACCTCGTCCTTGCCTTAAAGGCCCACCAGACGCTAACGCGCGACCGCGATTACGTGGTCGATGACGACGGCATCTCACTTTTGGACCTGTCGAATGGCCGAAAACTAGCCGGTATGAAACTGGAAGCTGGCCTCCACCAGGCCTTGGAAGCCAAGGAACAAGTCCCGGTTTCCACACAGACCCGGACCATGGCGTCCATCACCTTTCAAAACCTCTTTCGGATGTTCAGCCATCTCAGTGGCATGACCGGCACCGCGATGACCGACGCCGCGGAACTCCAAGAGACGTACCGCCTTTCGGTCATCCCCGTACCGACCAATAAACCCTCGCAACGCATCGACCGGCCCGACCAGCTCTTCATGACCACCGATACTAAGCTCGAACATGCCGTGGCCCTAGTCAAGCAGGCCCACGACAAGGGTCGCCCGGTCTTGATTGAAACCGGTTCCGTCTCGTTGTCGAATCTTTTCTCCCGGATTCTACTTCGCGACGAGATTCCCCATAACCTCTTAAACGCGCGCAGTGCCGCTAAGGAAGCCCTCATCGTCAAGGAGGCCGGCCAACTCGGTGCCGTCACGGTCGCCACTTCTATGGCCGGCCGGGGGACCGATATTTCCCTGGGCCCTGGCGTCAAAGAACTCGGGGGCCTCCTGGTCGTGGGGACCGAGCGAATGAACAGTGCCCGGGTCGATAACCAATTGCGTGGCCGGTCTGGCCGCCAAGGTGCTCCGGGCGAAACCATTTTCTTGGTCTCCATTGAAGATTCGATCTTGCTGGAGCACGGTCCTAAGTGGCTGCGGAAATACCGTCGTCAGTTGGCTAAAAATGAAGCACCGGCCCACCCGTCTTGGATAACTCGGCACCGCTTCAAGCACCTGATTACCCAGGCACAACACAATGCCGAACGGGAAGACCGCCAGTCCCGAAACCAGACCTTACAATACGCCGAGATCATGCGGGTCCAACGTGATACCATCTATGCCACCCGGCAGACCATCATGACGCAACCCGATTTGACGCCCTTGTTAACCAGCGTCTTTAAGATAGCCACTAACGCCTTCTTGCGCGACCACCCCGAACCGACTCGCAACGTCTTGGCTGATTACGTGCTCAATACCATCGATAACCAACTGGTAATCGCCGACGTCATTGACCAGCAGTGGACTCCCCAATCACAGCAAACCGCTAAATTTTTACGACGGTTAATGGTTGACCAATTGCAGAAAAAATTTAAGAATATTAATGAGGACCAACAAGTCTACTTTGAACGCATGTGCCTGTTGAAATCGCTGGACAACGCCTGGATTGACCAAGTCGATATGTTGCAACAGTTGCGCCAGATTGCGACCAACCGAAGTACTGCCCAACATGACCCGCTTTTGGAATACTTAAAAGACGGACGGCGATCCTTCGCCAATATGAAGCGAGCCTTCGCTCACCAGGCGGTCCAGAACCTTCTTTTATCGGAATTTAACTTCAAAGCGGACGGGACGATTGACGTAACCTATCCTTAGAAAGGTGATCTTGCTGTGCATCGCTATCGTGAATTTTTAACCAGCCTGGGCTGGACTGTCCTGATTTTGGCGGTCTTTGTCACCGGCCAAACCATCCCGTTGCCCAACCTCGATGTGAGCACGGCGCAGGACGCTATCAGTCACGTCACCTTTTTACGCTTATTCGCTAACGTGACCGGGAGTGATTTTTCCAACCAGACCCTGTTCTCCGTCGGCATGGGCCCGTTCATGAGTGCCATGATCATCTGGCAAGCAGTTCAGGCCGTGGGAGACGAGGCCATTAGCCACCTGAGCCCGCACCAGGTCAGTCTGGGCAAATACGGCATCACGTTGGTCTTGGCCATCGCCCAATCCTTTCAGGTAGTTTACCTGGTGCGCGGGTCACTGGACACGTTCTACTTTCCAGGCACCCAAATTAACATTGTCTTTATCAGCACCATTATCATTCTGGTCGCCGGCGCGATGTTCGTCGCTTGGCTGGCCAACCTAAACGCCGCCATCGGGATTGGAAGCAGTGTGGCGTTGATCATCCCTGGTATCGTGCGGGGCATCCCCGGGAACCTGATCAACGGGTTCGGCGACACAGAAGACGTGCCCCTCAAGATTACGGCTACGACCCTGACTGCCGCAATCATTATCGGGGCGATTTTCCTGGTCCTGAGTGTCATCACCAACGCCGCTGAATTGCGCCTCCCCATCGAACGACCGATGTTGGACCAAGAACACTCGGATTCTTACCTGCCAATCAAGGTTCTGACTTCAGCCGGGATGCCATTCATGTTCTCCAGTTCGCTGTTCATGTTGCCGCGCTACTTCGTCAACCAAACGGTCGGACCAACCACGCCACTGCAACACGCCATCGTGACCTGGTTCTCCTACCGCACGCCCCAGGGCATCCTGGTCTATGCGCTGGTGTTGATTTTATTGAACTACGCCTTTGGCTACATCAACTTACAGCCTTCCCGCCAGGCTAAGACCTTACGGGAAAGTGACGACTACTTGATCGGGGTTCCGGCCGGTGACGCGACCGAAGCGGTCATCATGCACCACTTTAACTTGCTAACGTTTATCTCGAACTTTCTGATTTTGCTAGTGGGCGTCGGCCCGTTAATCGTTGGGTTGTGGTACCCGGCTGCCGTCAACTACTCATTGTACTTGGGGTCCGTTTTGATTCTTGCCGGCATGGTCGGTGGCGTGGCCGACCAGATCAAGGGCTTGATCAATAAGAACCGTTACCAGATTTTTGACTAAGGAGCTGACAAGATGACTGTGATTATTCCCGCGTGGTCCCGCGATGCGACGGCGCTCAACGACACGCCCGTCGTCAAGCTGGCCCAACTATTCATGGATAACCAGGTGGCTACCCAGCTCTTATTGCTCCAGCCGTTGCCGTGGCTCCGGTATCAATTACAAGCTAACCACCTGACGCAACTGCCTTGGTGGAACGTCTTCGATGCCTTACAGGGCGTTACTCGGGCCACCGGGTTACCCTTAGGGCTGGAAGACTTGGATTTACCAGCAGATACCCAATTTGCCTACCTCGCCCACACCGTTTTGCTGTACCGTCACGACCGCATTTACGGTGAAGTCCATTTCCATCCAGCTGGCTTCGTGAGCGAAGTTGATTTGACCACCACGACTGGTCAACAAATCGTCAAGGTCTACGATGACCGGGGATTCTGTTCGACCCAAACCACTTACGATGCTCACCATCACCGGTTAGAAAAACTCTGGTTCTCCCCGACCCGGCAACCCAAGATGCGTCAAGTAAACGACACTACAATTCAGGTGTTAGGACCTGATGGGCAGCCAACACGAACTGTGGCTTCACTCGAAACCTTGATTACGACCACGGTCCAGCAACACTTGGCCCAGCGTCACGACCTCTTGATTGCGGACGCTAACCCGGCCACCGCTACCATTCTGACGCAGTTGGCTCACCAGCACCGGGTAGCCTATCTGTTATCGACACAACGGGCCCCGACGTTGCCGGATGACCTGTTGCGAGCCGTGGAACGCGTCATCGTCCCAACCAAGCAGATGGTGACCAAGTTTTCGTTGGTCAATGCCGACGTAGGGACGCCCATCGACGTCATCTCACCCTACGCGACAACACTTTCGCTGGGACACAGTACCGAACTGCCGGCAACCACACTCGTCTGGACCGTCAATCATTTGACCACCACCGCCCAACAGACCGTGGCTAGTCAATTGGTCGCCTGGCTGACCCAAGCTGAGACAAATCAGTTGGCCATCATCACCACTTCGCAGCGTAGCCAACACGCCTTGGAACAAGACTTGCGCGCGCGGCTATTGGCCCACGCCCAAGTAGACCTGGAATCCCCGCAAGCTCAGATTATCGACTTGCTGTGGACCCAGATTCAACGCGGGCAAGGCGTTCGCCTCACGGATTGCCCCCAAGCCATTCAAGACGTGTTGACCCAACGCCAGCGGGTGACACTACAAGTCCATCTGACCGACAATGCCCGCGAACAGTTGCTGGGACAAGCGCGACTATTGATTGACCTCGGGCCCATGCCGGATCTGCAACTACAGATTGCCGCCATCAGTGCGGGCATCCCGCAAATCAACGCCACAGCCACCGGGTATGTCACCGACCACCAAAATGGTCTAATCATCCAGCACCCCCGCGACCTGACACAGTCCCTCGACTTTTACTTAAAGACGCTGGTTAATTGGAACCAGAGCCTGGTCAGCAGTATCACTGCCTTGGAAAATTTAGCAGAACCTAAACTTTTAGCTTATTGGAGAGAAGTGATCGATTATGGCGAACACACAGATGCCAGTCGTCCAACTGGGCGGCCAGCCGGTCATCCAGCCCGCTAAGCTCACAGCAGATTTCAAGTGGGTCTATTATCCGGACCGCGCCCAACACCCCCAGGAGCCCCAGTCCGTCCTCACGCTGGCCGGCCAACTCACGCCCCAGTGGCGTAACGCCCTGTTTCTCTTACCAAGTGGCGATGCCACTTGGTTGAACGACGCGGTGTTGCGAGTGTTGCCCGCCAACCACATCCTGTACGACCAGCGTGTCACGCCGCGCCAGGACGTCCAGCAACTATTGAAATTAAAGGGGGCCTTTGCCGTCGACATGACGGACCCGCAGCGCTTAACGGACACCATCAACCGCGACTGGTTCCCCGGTCAGGATGCCTTTAAATTAGACCACAGCCAATTACGTGTCCTGCCTAGTTTTGAGGGAGGAATCACCCGCTATGGCCGTTACCGGCTGACACTCACCGGCAACTTTGGGGCGACGCTACAATCGGTCGCTATCTGGGAGGCCCAGGGGTATGCGCCCCGGTTTCGTGACCTGCTCTTTCAGCCGGAGTGCCAGGTAGGCCCCAACGTGACGGTCCGTTACCAACTCACCTTGATCAATCAAACCACGGATCAGCCAATCCACACGGTCACGTTCGACCCGACGCGCCATCCCACGGGCAAGACTTTACACCTCGGCAGTACCGATTATTACTACACTCTGAGCCTTTTAGCCCGGGGCCAAGGAACCGTGGATATCGGTTTAGTCCACATCTCCCGTTCCCGCGAAACTTACGGCCGCCTCTTTCCCGGTGGGCAGTTCATCCATATTCCGCAAACGTTCAACGAGAACTTCTACGCCTACTTCGATGCCGGTGACCTTAAGCCACCGTTGAACGTGTATTTCAGTGGGTTCAACTTGAGCGACCACTTTGAAGGGAACTTTATGATGGAACGCTTGGGTGCCCCCTTCTTATTGATCAGTGACCCCCGGCTCAACGGGGGCGGCTTTTATTTGGGCAGTCCGGCGTACGAAACGGCCTTCTTAAAAGTCATCCAAGACACCTTGGACCGCTTGGGATTTGCTCCCGACGACTTGATTCTATCGGGCATCTCCGAGGGCACCGTCGCGGCGTTCTACTACGGTGCCAAGTTAAAGCCTCGCGCCATCATCGCCGGTAAACCCTTGTTGAACCTGGGGACCACGGCCACCAATGGGCGAATCAAACGGACCCAGGATTTCCAACCCTCGTTTGATTTATTGTTAGACCACACCGGCGACGTGACGGCAAAGACCGCCCAGGACCTCAACGACCGCATCTGGGCCCAGGTCAAACAGGGCGACTTCAGCCACACCACCTTTGCCGTGGCCCACATGCAACAGGACGACTTCGATAACACCACGTTTCCGGAGCTGTTCGACTGGATTACGACGGCCTTTCCCCACGTGCAATTCCTGCATAAAGGCATCTTAGGCCGCCACAACGACGATACGCCCGCCGTCAACGCCTGGTTCATCAAGCAGTACCGGATGATCCTCGCCACCGCGTTCGACCGGACGATCGCCTCTAAGGAGGTGTCCCCATGAGTTTGGCGTACTTATTATTGTGGCCCGCCCACTTACGTAGCACCTACGAATACGGGTGTCAGGTCAGCGTGTCTCCCGAACACGTCGTCAGTTACCGTGCACCGCTGATGCCGCCGGGCGAAGTCATTCATGACTGGCGATCGCAACGCAATGCCGGTCAAGAACACCTGAGTTGTGAGCTACCTATTCTGACCCCTGGAAGGGCCTATACTTTAGACGGCAACATCACCGTGATTGCCGGGGGTGTTTACTTGCGTCTGCGGTTCTTCGATGCTACGAACGCCGAGTTGGATCCCATCATTCTCGATGGCACCAGTGGTCGCTTCACCTTTCCATCGACGGCGGTCAATTACCGCATTGAACTAGTGAATACCCACCACCAACAGGTCATGTTTCGCTACCTCCTGTTAGCCGAGCAGACCACCGCTACCACCCATACGTTTACCGTCGACCAGGTGCTGGGAACCGTCCAGATTACCACTAAGGCCGCTCAAACCAGTCACGTTGATCTCGTGGTCCGGCAAAATGCCACTAAACCGCTCTGGATTGCGCCCAATGCAAACAATCTGGTCGGATTCGTGACCCCGCAGCAATTACGGGACCCCAATTGGGTCCACCAGCTCAATCAAAAACGAGATGCCTTTCTCGCCGCGCAGCCCCACACGTCGCCACAAGCTAGCGGCCTCGATGCGTGGCAGGCCTTGGAACGACATTGGCAGCCACAATCAGTTCAGAACCAGGAGGATCAGCTATGATATTTTTTGTAAACGGAACCATCGGGATGGGCAACTCCGGGGTGGAACATGCCGAATTCTACCGCGGAAAGGTCTTGGACCAGGCCCAGCTCCCATACCGCTACTTATTCTACCGATTGAACCGGGACTTACAGGCCCCGATGCGTCGCTGGGGGCTAGCGAACGAGCAGGTCATCAACATGTGGGAATACTTTGCTCTGGGCGAAGACTACCTCAAACATGGCGCCCAGAAGTTTTACAAGCACAGCACCCAACTGGTCATCGACTCCACCAACACTCACCGCAAACGAGATACTTACACGGAAAGTGGTCTGCACGTGGTCGACCACATGATCAAGCACCCCGATAAACATAAAAAATCTAAAATTTTATTGGTCGGGTCCAACCACGTGGAGATTTTCAACCGCAACACCGGCCAACGCATGGCTAATTTCCAGTTCTACGACGACCAGCACCGCAAGGTCATCATCCGTAATATTCACCTCTACCATCAGGCCGGGGGTGAGCACCTCTTCTTCGGCAACGGCATGCAACTGATTCGCTACTTCTTCGAACGGCTCAACTTGGCCTATAACGAAAAAAACATCTTCATGATCGACCGTGGCATCGACCCAGAAGTCGCCCTGTTCCCGATGCACTCCGATAAAGTCAAAATTATCGACGTGATTCACGCCGACCAGTTGAATAACCGTAAGGACCCGCGTTACCCCTTATTCAACAACTATAACGAATACTTATTGACCCACCTCGACGGGGTCGACAACGTGGTCACGGCCACCGAGCAACAGCGTCAAGATATGTTGATCGACTTTCCGGGCCACGATAAACAATTCGTCACGATTCCCGTTGGCGGCGTCCGTGACGATCCCCAGTTCGACACCACCAAACAACCCCATGACCCGCTTCGCTTTATCACAGCGTCACGGTTAGCGATTGAAAAACATGTCGCCTTCATCGTCAAGGCGTTGGTTAAGCTCCACGATGATGACGGGGTAAACTTAGTTTTTGACATTTACGGAGCTGGTGAAGAACAGAAACGCATCAAACAGGCAATTGAGGACGGTCACGCCAGCGATTACATCACCCTCAAGGGCCAATCCGCCGACCTTGACACCCAGTACCCCAAATACGATGCCTACTTATCCGGATCTTACTCGGAAGGCTTTGGTCTGACTTACATCGAAGCATTAAACGCTGGTTTGCCCATCGTGACTTTCAACGCCCGCTTCGGCGCACAGGAATTGGTCACCGAGGGTAAAAATGGTTTCTTGGCAGACTTTAACCGGACTGATGCCGACTATAGCGTCAATCAGCTCTATTTGGCCCTTAAGCGTCTCTTAGCAGCCGACTACCAGCAGTTACGGGTAAACACCCTCGCATCCATCCAACGCTACCAGGACCACGTTATCGCCGCAGATTGGAGGAAGTTAATCGATGCACTATGAACTAGTTAACGGTGTTTTCACCACCACTGACGTTTGGCACCAGGAAAAGAAGGTCTTACAGGCTAACAACCTGCATTTGCTTTCCATTGGGTCGGCCCCGAATTTTGCCGGAACCATGAAACAGGAAGGGATTAAGCACAGTTTGAATCTCTACGATGCCATCACCAAACGGACCACTTACAATACTGATGACTACCTTTTTTTCAACCGAGCACCGGTGCCGACGGAGACGAACATCTTAATGAACGCGGACGGCTACTGTGCCCTCGAATACGATGGCGCCCCGATTGGTCAGCTTAAGCTCTACCCTAATACCAATCGGGCCGTAAAGGAGATCGATTACTTCAATCCCGATGGTAGTAACGATATCGTGGAAGAGTATGCTACGGACGGCCGGCAATACACCCTGTTGTTTTACAACGAAGGCGACCCCCAAGAGTTTCAATTTTTGAACCTGGCCGGTCAACCCGTCATTCGCTACTATTATTACGATAAGGTCTTAAACTACATCACGATTGAAGACCCGACCACCCAAAAGGTCCTGGAACACTATGACAATCTCAACCAATTCATCTGCCAGCAGGTGGCTAAGTTGGTGACGGTCCAAGACCAGGTGACGGTCTGCTACCTGGGCGTCGAAATGATGGCTTTGCGCTATACCAAATCCCATAACATCTTGCACCTGTCCGAAGACCCCTTCGACCAGCAAAACGAAGTCCGCGGGAACCTCTTAGGAATTTTGAACGACGATATCCAATACATCCAAGAAGTCCAGATGACCCAGAGCGCCTACAATGCATTAGCTTTGCGTAACATTAACCTCGAGAAGGCCACTGTGATTCCGGACGAAGACTAAATCTAACCTTTAACGCAACTTCAAGCGGACCTGACACGCGCTGTCAGGCCCGTTTTTGACGTTATCAGTAATTTCCCCATGGACACTAAAAGCGGTCGCTAACCACCCTTAATTGGGCGGCTAACGACCGCTTTTAGTTGATTACAATGACTGTCTAATGTTTGTAAACGTACAGGGAATTGGCGGTAATATACCCACCGGCAACCCGGTAACGTAGCGTCCCGTTATCGGAGTAGTCCCAACCTAAGATCTTGATCTTCGTCTTAGCAGTGTAGTGATGTCCTGCCTTGGTCTGAAGGTTGTAATCTTTGTAGAGGTTGACACCGGTCTTGACCGTGACGTACTTCGCGTGGGTAAAGGCTCCGGTCCGAACTAATTGCTTGTTGGCCGTGATGTACGTGCCATCACTCAAGACGAACCGTGTCGTCGCGTGGTAGTGAACCACCCGTTTGATGGTGAGCTTCTGTCCTTGACGGTAGTGCTTAACTTCTCCTGTCAAGTTGACTGACTTGTAAGAGTTGACCCCCCTTTGGATTGATAATCGTAACCGTCTTGGTCTTAGAGGTCTGCTTCTTCAAAACGTACTTCGTCTTACCCTTCGCCGTCTTAGTCGCGACCTTCTTGGTCTTGGCCTTAGTCATAGACTGGTAATACGTTTCCTTGACGTACGCTTTGCGGGCCGTGATGTAACAAATCAAACCGTAAGTCTTGGACTTGTGGTTAACATCGCGTACCTTATAACGCAGGCGACCGCCCTTTGAACGAGCAATCCCGATAATCACGAACTCTGGCCGACGGTTTCTCGGCATCTTCTTGTACCAAACAATTCGGTTCTTCTTAGAGAACGTCGGTTTTTTGTACAAGCCGATCTTCTTAACCGCCATAACAGCGCGGCCAATCATAGAAGCTTTGGCGACCGTATCGGCACTGCTACCAGTCATTAAGGTACCTTCGTCATCGTCGGTTGCCGTATCAGCAGCCGTACCAGTCGAGATGGTGTTACCGCCCGGTGTAGTTCCGGTACCACCGGTATTACCAGTGTCAGCAGTACCACCACCATGAGGAGTTGCCATACTCTGACTGGCGTCGCTCATTGAAGCGTCACTTTGACTCGCGTTACTCATCGAGGCATCACTCATCGAGGCATCGCTCATTGAAGCGTCGCTTTGACTGGCTTCACTCATGGAAGCATCGCTCATCGACGCGTCGCTTTGACTGGCTTCACTCATGGAGGCGTCGCTCATTGAAGCGTCGCTTTGACTAGCGTTACTCATCGAGGCATCGCTCATGGAGGCGTCGCTTTGACTCGCATCACTCATTGAAGCGTCGCTCATCGAGGCATCGCTCATTGATGCTTCACTTTGACTCGCATCACTCATCGAGGCATCGCTCATTGAAGCGTCGCTTTGACTGGCTTCACTCATCGAGGTATCGCTCATTGAAGCGTCGCTTTGACTTGCGTCACTCATCGAGGCATTGCTCATCGACGCGTCGCTTTGACTGGCTTCACTCATCGAGGCATCGCTCATTGATGCTTCACTTTGACTGGCTTCACTCATGGATCTGTCGCTCATTGATGCTTCACTTTGACTGGCTTCACTCATTGAAGCATCGCTCATCGAGGCGTCACTTTGACTAGCGTCACTCATCGAGGCATTGCTCATCGACGCGTCGCTTTGACTGGCTTCACTCATCGAGGCGTCGCTCATTGATGCTTCACTTTGACTCGCATCACTCATCGAGGCATCGCTCATCGAAGCATCACTTTGACTGGCTTCACTCATCGAGGTATCGCTCATTGAAGCGTCGCTTTGACTCGCTTCACTCATTGAAGCATCGCTCATCGAAGCGTCACTCTGACTAGCTTCACTCATCGAGGCGTCGCTCATCGAGGCGTCGCTCGCCGATGCCGAAGCCGATTCACTGGCGGATTCATGAGCTGACGCTTCACTGGTCAACCGATCGCTCAAGCTAACCATGGATGCACTTGCGCTGGCACTAGCATCACTCAAACTTGCCTCACTAACTGAAGCAACTGATGCGGAGACTGAACCGGAATCTGATCGGTCGCTTTGACTGGCTTCGGATTCACTGACGGAAGTTAAGCTATCCGCCATCGAAGCCGACGTATCACTCAAGCTATTCAAGGACTTCGACAATTCGGAGATGGAGTTTTCACTCAGGCTAGCCGCACTGGTCGACGTCGTCGACAGCTCACTACTCAAGCTGGTTGACGCATCGCTCAAACTTGCGGCGGAAGTACTCAACTCACTATCATGACTACTATCATCGTCGGCACTCAAGCTGGCACTGATTGAGTTGAACTCGGATTGGGCACTATCCGCACTCTGACTGCTTTCACTCAAACTATCTTCCACACTGGTCAACGTTGATTGATCCATTGAAATGGATGCTAACGATTTACTCGTAATGGCGGATTGACTAGCCGAGGCACTTGCCGAAGCTGTGGATTCCGACTCTGCCGCACTCGTCGTCGAAGCCACACTGGCTTCAGCCGACGTCGTGGCTGATTCCCGCGCTGACCCTTCACTAGCCAACGTCTGGCTGGCTTCGGACCATTGCGATTGAGCACTGGCTTCACTGGTCGATTGATTACTCAAACTCGTCAATGACTCGGAAACATCATCATCACTGACCTCAGCGGAATCCATACTAGTCAACGACTTGGAAATTTCCGCACTTTGACTGGCTTCGGAAGCCGAAACTTCACTGACACTGGCGTTCGAGATGGAACCTAACGACGTCGAAGCTGCCGACTCAACACTATCAGCTTGGCTGACTTGTTGACTAACGCTGGCTTCACTCGCCGATAACTCGGACGCCGTCGAGGCGTCACTCATAGACTGAGCACTCAAACTATTTTCACTCGCCGAGACACTGGCGGAAGCGACACTCAACGAGTTATCCTCACTGACACTCGTGGATTCACTGGCCGATTGACTAGCCGAAACACTCGCAGAATTTTCAGCTGAAGTTACGGCGGAATCACGTGCCGACTCACTCGCCGACTCATGCGCACTGGCTTCACTCTGTGATGCATCACTCAGAGACTTTTCCGCCAAGCTCATGCTCTGCGAGGCGGCACTCATGCTGGCTTCAGCTTCGGAAACGACCGACATTGATTGTTCACCCGAGACCGACCGGCTGGCCAAACTCGTTTCAGATTCTTTGACACTGGTAATGCCGCTATTAGTTGATGCAACGACGTCCTCTAAGCTGGCTAAGGATTCTGAGAACTCACTGGTTGACTGCGCACTCAGACTAGCTTCAGATTGCGAGGCCGTACTCAAACTATCCTGGGCACTGGTGACTGAAGCTTGCGAAACGCTCATATTGGAGAGAACTGTAGACAAACTTTGTTCTGCTGATTGCAGGCTCTGGTCATCCAAGTTGGAACCGGCCACACTCAATGATGCGATGGCCGAGGCGTTGGCACTTTCACTCGCTGAATTTGTCAGGGCACTATCCAATTCAGATTGGGCAGTCGATTCTTGAACCGATTGTAGGCTCAAACTATGTTCGGACGATGACCGCTGACTGGCTTGTGACAAGCTGGCACTGGCCAAACTCTTGGTTTGGTCTGCCGATTCACTGGCCGAGACCACTGATTGTGATTGCACCGCACTCAACGATCCCGCAATGGACGTTGAGGTCACGCTAGCTTGCGAAGCGGTTGAAGCTTCCTGGTCACTAGCTTCCGACCATTGTGATTGGGCGGATTGGTCCGAAACGGATTGATTACTTAAACTGGTCAAGGAATCTTGAATATCCGGATCCGTCGAGTTGATTAAACTCAAACTGACCAACGACTGTGAAATTTCGCTATTTTGACTGGTTTCAGAAGCCGAATAGTTGCTGACACTAGTGGCCGATAAGCTGGCTAATGAAGCCGACCCCAGTGATAATTGACTCAAATCAGATCCGGATTGTGACGTCAAACTCCCCTCATCCGCAGACAAGACGGACGCTTCACTCGCGATGGATTGCGACCACTGGCTCAAACTCATGTCAGAAACCGACAGACTAGCCGATGCTTCACTCAATGATACTGTCTCCGAAATACTCTTTTCCGCTTGCGACATCACGGATAACTCACTGACTTTCGCCGAGGCCCATTCGCTGGCCTGACTTTCCGCGGCCGATGTTTGTGAGGCTAAACTCTTGCCGGACAACGACCGTTCACTCAGACTGGCCAATGAAGTTGAGATGATAGACTGTTCACTATCCTGGGCCTGTGAAGCTCGGGACGCTGACAACTCAGATTGTTCGCTGAGTTGGGACATCGAAGCTTCACTCATGCTGACCTGCGATGCACTCCTATCCGTGCTCTGACTTGTCTGGCTCATAGAAGTCAGACTGCTACTTTGTTCAGCGGAAACGACCGCCGATAATTCTTGCGAAAGCGAGACGGACGTTTCACTCAACAGCGACGTGTCACTGGCACTAATCATCGAATCGACACTCACGGAGTCGTTACTCAGACTGGCCACCGAAGTCGACGCATTTGATTGCTGACTGGCTTCAGAAGTTGAAGCGTCACTCAAACTCGCTTCGGACACACTCATCGAAGCCGAGTCCCGCGCATTCGACGTGGACCAAGCACTCTGTTGTGACTCAAATTGCGATTCGGACACCGAAACAACACTAGCCATCGACTCACTGACACTAGCTTGTGATCGACTAGCATCACTGACGGAAGCCTCGGATTGTGAGGCCTCTGAAGCCGATTGCTGACTGGCTTTAGATTGCGACTGTTGTGCCCGTGATTCACTGGCGCTTTGGGTGGAGGTGATAGATTCCGAGTTTAAACTCATGTCGGAAACCGACCGGTCACTCAAACTCGCGTCACTCACTGAGGCCTCGGAGTTATCACTTTGATCAGACGTGGACCGCTGACTCAGGCTAGCTTCTGAAGCTGACGCTGAATCTTCTGCGTTATTGACAGAAGCCGTACTCTTCGACGTCTGTTGCGAAACACTGGCCTCAGCTGAAGTCGAAGCCGAATTTTGGGCTTCAGATGTTGAGGTTGAGGCTTCGGCAGACATCACGATTAAGTTAACCAGTTGTGAGACAGTTTGATTACTGATTGGATCCGTCAAACTCAAGGTGACCCCATAGGTGCCATCCGTATCCCAGTCAACCGCAGTGTCATCCGCCGTGACTAACGTGGATGACACTTGGTCACCATTAGCACCCGTAGCGTTATAAACGTAGTCCGGGGCCGTTGGCTTTGCCGTACCAATCACGTAGGTCACATCATGCCCGTTAATCTTTGGCAAAAGACTTTCATCTGTGGTCTGAACGACCGTCAGGTTTCCTTTCATTGCCATCAAATTCGTGATAGTTGGCAATTCATGGGTGTCGAAGAAGTCACTGCCTTCATCCGCTTGCAATTGGGCGATTAAGGCCTCGGCACCGGCTTGGGTCAAATGATACGTATAAGTTCCAACTTTGATATCGTCATTATCAACGGCTAACCAACCTTTATCCAGCGCGATTTGCTGACCGGAGTCATCATCATTCCAAGCTGGCGTAAAGTCTGAGTCATTCAATAACGTGCTGGCCAATTGACCATCATAGGTTCCCGTTTGGTCATTCAAACTCGCGTAGTTATAGGCCGCCGTTCGATTATAAATAAAAGCAATAGCAGAAGTGTCATCGGCGCTTTCAATGACGACCGGGTTATCCGAAGCCACACTCCACCCAGCATCGGGCGTTGGTGCCGTGACCGTGATGGACTTCCCTCGCAGGGTATGCAACGCTTCTTGAGCATCAAACATCGACGTTTGCTCGAAGGCAGCTGCATCATCGGTATTGGCTGCACTAGTCGTGACGTTGACCGTGACTAAGTTAACGTTATAGCCATCGGTAAAGGCTCGCCCTGGATGAGCTTCAGTATCAGTCCCATCGGATAATGGCATCCCTGATCTGCCGGACAATACCCCGGAACCATCAGATTGGTAATTAAGGCCTTTATAGCTCCCAGCTTCTTCCACAGCTGGAATGTCCCCATTAATAGAGTTTTCATAATTTTGTTCGGCTAACGCAGCGCCGGCCTTAAAGGCGTCAGTGGCATTTTTCAATTCTGTCTTGTAACTATTGATAAACGCTTTTTGGCCAATCGCCGTTAACGCGTTGACATTATCATCGGAGAAGGCCCGTGATAAAAGCGTGGAATCAACACTTTTATCAAGGTTCATGAAGTCGGGCAATTGAACGGACGGCGACCCAGCCATTGAGATTTGACCAATTTGACTATAAGTTAACGGATTCGTCTCCGTTGTCAAGTCCCCACGTAGCTCAGTATGAACCAGATCATCAGCGATACTCATCGCCCGATAGGCCGCATCCAATTCGTTCAGTCCGTTACGCACCAGCGAGTAACTCCGGTTATTGTACGACTGAATAGTAGCCGTGGAAGTCCCTTGATACGAGCCGGCATAAGTATACGCATGGGCTTCGTCTTGCGTAGCGAATTCTTGGCTATTTTTATAATTATACCCGGATGGATTGTTTAAATAGTCATCCGTTGCCGCCTTGACCGTATTGTATTGATTATCGTAAAGGGCTTGAATGATGGCTAACGCTCCGGCGCCATCCCGCGTATAAGTTACGTTGGCTGTAGCAACATAGGTATGCCCGGCGTCGTTCGTCAACTGATCAATTTCATCAGCGGTAATGATACCAATATCTTCCAATTCATTGAGGATGTCAGCTAGCCCGGGCCGGTTCTCCGTCAAGGCATCATGACTCGCTAAGGTCATGACGCTACCCAGGATTTTCTTTCCCCAAGCATAGGCAGCGGCTTGGACCGTTAGGCTAAGCTGACTGCCACTCCCGTCTGCAATCTTTGCAGGATCATCAATCCCAAAGCCCTCCACATCCGCATAGGTTGAGTTAGGGTCTAAAAAACCTTCACCGTTACTATTATCGTAACCGTAAATAAACCCCTGCATCAATTCGCCAATGGACGTATTCATCCCGATTGACCAGTCGTTCATGATGGCATTTACGGCAGAATCTTTGATACCGGTATAAATTTCGTTTAAAACGTTGGTCGTTAAAACCGAAGTCAATCCTAAACTGCTAACGACAGCCTGCAGATCACCGTTCAAGGCCACCGCGTCAGCCAGCGTTTCTGGGGCATAGTTGGTCGCACCATCCGCATTCGTCGAATCCAGAGTTCCCCCGATGGAACGGATATCCCCAATAGCCTCGTGGGTAATCCCATTAGTAATGGATGGCGCTAGAATCGCAACAAACCCATTAATATACTTTACCGTATTACTAATTTCAGTATCCGCAGTATTATTGGCATCAGACGTGTAACCTAATAGCTGAGAGGCATAATTTCCCTTTGAATTTTTAGCAATGGTTACCAGGCTACTAATTGCCGTTGACGTTGACCCACCAAACGACGCAGACGCCAAGTCATCACCGTCATAGGTTTGATTAATTAAATCGTTACCCGCATCGATATCCGTTGCCTTAGTCTCAATCCCCTTTAACCAAGCATTTAGGCCAGATGTGTAATCACGCAAACAATCTGCGTACCCTTGGTTATAATCTTTCGTATAGTACGTCGTTTTAAAAAGAAGGCCGGTAGTAAACGTATCTGCATCACTAGGCGCTTTATAATTATTATCAGACCAAATTGGCGGAGCATAATCCGTACTGGATTGCATAGAACTATCAGTATTATAGGCATCCAACCATGAGGAAATCGTTTGGATCGACTTCGTAATCGCTGACGAGTCAAGTACCCCCAGAATATTTAGTCCACCGCTCAGATTAAGACTCGAAATGATGGTATCAATTGCTGATTTAGCGTCTGCAGCCCCAAGGTTATAGGAAACATCGTCAGTATACACGCCTGGTGTCGACGCTGAATTCGTATCCAGTGCTAAAGCCAGCGGCATAATGGCCGTCGTCCCCAGCAGCGAATTTGCCGCTTGGGCCCCGTAAGCATCTTTGAGATTGGTCAGCTTGTCCATGAGTTCATCGACCAACAGACTGTTTTCCGTTGATGTCGAGGCGTCTACTGAAGCCGATGTCTCGCTGGTCTCACTGGTACTGTCAGTCGTTGATGCAGAATCACTTGCACTATCATTGGTTGACGTGGACTCACTGACACTGTCATCCGTCGAAGCGGAATTATCGGTATCACTAGTCGATAAGCTGTCCACCGGAGAATCTTCGGAAGCACTGGGTTGTCCCGTCGACGTTTCCGTGGTGGAAATAGAAGCGCTTTCATCTTGTTGCGACGTGCTCGTCGCGGTAGACTCCGACTCCGTTGTGGACGTGCTAGCTTCTGTCGTGGAAGTCGCATCACTGGTACTGGTCGAGGTTGAAGTGGACGTCGAGGTCGCATCCGACTTGCTCGACGATTCACTATCAGTTGTGGTCGACTCATCACTCGTGGAAGCGGCCACTTTCGATGGTGCCGCGCTGGTCGAAGTCGTGGTCTCACTCGTGCTTGCTTGTTGCGCGTCCGTTTGCGACGTCGCCGGAATCGTCCCCGACTTTTGCGTTGCCGCGACGTCAGCCGTATCGAGTTGCTTGGCCGCTCCCGTCTTAGTATCCGCTTTAGCGGGTGACGAGTTAATGGTCCCCAGACCAAGTAAACCACTTAAGGCTGAGATACCGGCAACTAGCCACTTCCTACCTGCCTTATACATTTTAAAGTGCGTTTTGCTGTTTGATCGAAACAGTTCCGAAGCACGTTTCGGATCCAATCCTTTCATTCAATCGCCCTCACTCAATTCAATCCACATAACTTTTTAAAGGTTACAGTTATTACCCGATAATCTACTTTATAGTACCACGTTTTTACCGGTGTGGATAATTTTTATATTTCAATTTTTGCCCACATATTTGCTAATCAGCCGAAAAATAGTCGCGTTTATTCACTTTGTCCATTATTCCAGCCATGAATAAACCATATATAGGATAAAACGCAATCCGGGCGAACGTTGATTTCTAAGCGTTTACAAATTAATTTTGTCGACTAACTATCCTACATCAGTAACCCTTATGACCCTTAAATAAACATTTGCTGCATAAAATTAATTATCCCCAACAAAATTTAACCAAGATTGCTAAAGCGCCTAAACTAGTTAACCACCCGCCTTTCGGATAGTTAACTGGCCCACCTTTCTGCCTGCTAATCCACCGAAACGATTTTGCCTGGCGAGTTTAAAGTTTCAATTGCTTTCATCTTTTTACTTTAGTGTCAGTAAACCAGTTGCATTTTCATAACTATCATCCTAATATAGACTATGTTGCCTAGATATCTAGTTATTATTAAGGAGTGTGTGCCTAACTTGAAAAATCATGATTATGGTTTCTTAGCTCAAGTGTTAGCCCGCGGTATCAACCAATACTTTTCGCAAATTGGCGCCAAGCTAAACCTTAGTGGGATGGAAATCGTTATTCTCAATTTTTTCTTTGACAACTACCAAACGACTGTCTATCAAACTGACATTGAACGAGAATTTAATATCCGTAGTTCAACCGCCACCGCCAATATCCGCATTATGGTTCAAAAAGAGCTCTTGCAACAAACCGTCGATCCTAACGATAAGCGACGTAAGCAACTTTCACTAACCCATAAATCTATGCAATTAGAAACACAACTCAACGCTTCAAAGGAACGCCTCGAACAAGCATTGCTTACCGGCATGCCCACTAGTCAACAACAAACCTTTTTAGCGTCACTCGAGTTAGCTATCAAAAATCTCCATTCATTTAACACCCATTAAGAAAGGAAATGTGTATGGCTTCATCTCAAAAACATTCAACAACTCAAATTTTACTAGCTGTTTTAGCAACCGGCATCATGATTTTCTGTGGCATGGTCATCGAAACTTCTATGAACATTGTCTTTCCAACGCTGATGAAAGAATTTCATATCAAGACGTCTACCGTACAATGGATGACCACATCATATCTATTGATTGTTTCGATTATTGTCCCCATTTCCGCTTACTTAAAAAAGCAATTTAAGACCAAGCATCTGTTTATATTTGCCATTACTTTTTTCATTATTGGTGTCAGCATTGATTCCTTTGCGACAGATTTTACCTTCCTATTAGTTGGAAGAATTATCCAAGGCATTGGGACCGGGGTAGCCCTTCCACTGATGTTCAATATTATTATTGATGAAGTTCCGAGCGAAAAGATGGGTATCATGATGGCCGTCGGAACTTTGGTGACGGCCGTAGGGCCAGCTCTTGGCCCTACCCTTGGTGGGATCATCAGTAGCGCCCTTAACTGGCATTATATTTTTATTTTCCTTTTGCCCCTCTTAGTGATTGCGTTTATTTTGGGGGTCTTTACCATTCCTCAATCCAAACCGTTAAGTAAGCACCCATTCGATTTGCGAACCTTTATTTTTATCCCATTAATGTTTACTGGTTTCATTCTCGCCCTTAGTCAAATTAGCATTCACGGCATTATTAGTTGGCAATTTGCTTTAGCCCTAATCGTCGGTCTCATTGGGCTAATTGGCTTTATTAGCCGCAACAATCGGCAAGCTCGGCCCCTGTTAAATCTTGCCATTTTCAAAAATAACAAGTTTTCGGCACACGTCATGTCATTTTTGCTGATTCAGATGACCTTATTAGGCTTAGGCTTCTTGCTGCCTAATCTAAGCCAAATCGTCCTTGGTAAATCCGCCCTAATCGCCGCTCTGCAATTATTATTAGGCGCCATTATCGGGGCCATCTTTACGCTACTGAGTGGCCGAATTTTAGATGAATTCGGCGCCAATAAACCCATTAAAACGGGAACCCTGATTGTTTTCTTTGCCCTATGCTTGTTTACCATTAATACGACCCATTTGACCAACACCTCAATTATTACCTTTTACGCTATCTTTATGTTAGGTGTCGGAACGGGACTCGCAAACATTATGACTAACGGCATCAATCTCCTGCCCGCAAACCAGCAGGCAGATGGTAACGCAACGTTTAACGTGACACAGCAATTTGCTGGTGCCGTGGGAACGACCGTTTGTTCAACTATTGTGGCCCTATTTCAAGCTGGTCCAACAACCTCAAAAGTCTATGTCTCAACGACGCAATTAGGAACTGGAGTTGCCTTTATTATTTTAACCATTCTGACCGGGCTGAGTTGCTTAAACATGTGGCTCAATTTACGCAAAAATAGCCAGCAAACGACTCATCACTAAAGTCACACATGTCTGACGTGACTTCCTAGACACTACCTCACGACACGCAGTTACCAACGACTTTTGTTAGACACTAACCGGCACATTAATATAAGCTAACATCATTTGGATTGACACGACAAAAAGTGCCTGGTCATTGGCCAGGCACTTTTTGATGACAGGCAACTGTCTCAGTCGTCAAACTGTGTTTACTATGATAATTATTACTAAAATTAAAGATCGAAGTGTTCCGGTGGCGTAACCAATTTCTGGTTAATCTCCTGGCCTAACGTTTCCAGAGCTTTTTCCCGGGTTGGGATGAGGTCCATGTTAAAGATGATTGAATCGATGTCCCCACCCGCAAAGTCGAATTGCTCGAAGTAAACGTACGGGTCGTGATCGTCGTCGTCAGTTAAGAAGTGCTGCGTCACTGCATCCGCTAAAGCGGTTGCCCAAGGCAACTCTACCATTTTTAGTAGATCGTGTTTCGTCACATACCCCGGTTTTAAGATCAGTGCAGCCGCTTTCTTAACATCCTCTGCGGGAATGTCAATTTTCGGTTCTTCTGCTTTGTCTTTCTTTGGTGTATCTGCCATAATCCAAAATCTCCTTTGACGTTTCTAAGATTAGTCTAGTCCTTTTTGATGAAAACGTTAAGCACGGAGATGATTTATTTCATTATCGCGACTAACTCGCAATTTACAATAAAGGAAACGGTTTCAAAAACGTTAAGTAAATTTATCACCTTTTTTTTCCCGGACTTCGAAAAAGTTTAGTTGCGTTTAAATAGCCAGAAGCGTAGAATTTGCTACAATCTGATGCCTATAAAAACGCGGTCAGTCGCGCTATAATAGAAGGATAGAAAAGTGAAATGAGGAATGATGTGTGGATAGCGGTCAGATAGTTGTAAATCTAGGTATAATTTTAGTTACTTTCTTTTTTGCAGCTTTCTTTGTTGCCTGTGAGTTTGCTTTGGTGCAGACGCGTCCCAGTGCGTTGCAGGAAAAAATCGACGCCCGGGAAAAGCCAAGCCCCAAGTTAGCTCGGGCCATGAAAATGGTCACTAATTTAAATGAATATTTATCAACCACCCAAGTGGGGGTCTCCTTGGCGGGGATCATCCTCGGGTGGATCGGGGAAACGTTCTTCGTCGACATCTTGTTGGCGGGCATTGCCCCGATGCACGTTAATAGCGGAACGGCGCACACGATAAGTGCCATTATCGGGGTCCTGGTCTTGACCTACCTCGAAGTGGTTTTCACCGAAATCGTGCCGAAAAATATCAGTATCGATATGCCCATGCGGGTGTTGATGCTGATTGTCACTCCGCTACATTACTGCCATGTCTTGTTCTACCCGTTCGTTTGGCTTTTGAATACCAGCGCCACGGGAGTCGTCAAGATGATGGGCTTAAAGGTCGCTAATGAAAGCGACGAAGTTTTCTCGCAAGCTGAAATCTTGAACCTTTCTCGAAGCGCCGTTGAAGGTGGGGAGTTGGAAAAAAACGACCTGGTCTACATGCAACGGGCCTTTGAATTAAACGATAAGGTCGCCAAGGACATCATGATTGACCGGACCCAATTGACGGTTATCGACATTACGTCCACGGTTAAAAAAGCCGTCACGATGTATCTGCAAGAACGGTTTAGCCGCTTGCCCGTCGTGGCGGATAATGATAAGGATAAAATTCTGGGTTATGTGTATAACTATGACCTAGTCCGTCAACAACAAGTCGATTCGTCAATTCGCATCGACAAGCTGTTACGAGACATCACCACGACACCCGAGACCACGCCCATCACGCAGGTCTTACAGCAAATGATCAAGCACCAAACGCCAATTGTGGTCGTGGTTGATGAGTACGGGGGCACCTCCGGAATCATCACCGACAAGGACATCTACGAAGAGCTCTTCGGGACCGTCCGCGATGAAATCGACGATGCCAACGACCAGTACATTTTCAAGCAACCCAAGGGCACCTTCCAGGTTAGTGGGAAGATGACCACTTACGACTTCGAACGGTACTTCAACGTGGATATCAAGGAATTCGAATCCACGGATATCGTCACTCTGGCAGGGTTCATCATCGACAATTACCCCGACGTCCAGGCCAACGATGTGATTCACCTAGAAAACTTCGACCTGAAGGTGTTGGATTACGAAAACTCCTTCATCAATTGGTTCGAAGTCACCGTGAACCCGGTCGTGCCTAAGCAATTGACGACGACGGCCGACCCATCGAAACACCACAAGACCACAACTTAATACCACTAAAGTAGGCCCATTAGCCGGCGGTTCGCCGGCTAATGGGCCCTTTGTGTTTCTAAGATGACCAATCCCCCAATTAGTCACCCGTTTCCTCACTAACCCGGTTCCCCCAATCAGATCAGTCAGGCACTGCAAGACTGGCAAACGTCGGTCCTGTAGCCATAATGAGGCGTGAGTGTGGTCCCGAAAGTACCGATCCGTTTAGACCCTACCCCCGCGAATTGAATGCTCCGATGACCGTTAGCCGGGTTCCCATTTACCATGTGAATCCCGCCCAACACCAGCCAAGCCAGTACGCGGTTAGGCTTGACTGAAGCATAGCACAGTTGGCGGTGAGGCCCAGCAGTTGTGAACCAGTTAATAAGTTTGTCGCCGCATCTAACAAGACACTACACGGGTTACACTATCCGTGGACTATTTTCTAACCATTAAATCTCCACGAAAACAAAAAAGAGCCTGGACAGATAACGTCCAGGCTCTCGTTTAAATCCTGTTTGAACAGGTTTAGTTTTCTTTAGTGGAGTACTTCTCCTTCTTCGGTAACCGGAAGGCTAAGAGGCAACCAACCAATGCCAAGACGAAGGTGAAGTAGAACCCGTAGTGCGCCCCGTTCGTGAAGGCGTCAGCGGCCTTATTCGTGGCCCCGTTGGCCATGTAAGCAGCTTGGCCAATCCCTAACAGACTAGTGGCAATCGCCGTTGAGATGGCCCCAACGACCTGTTGTAAGGTGTTCATGATGGCACTCCCATCGGCCGCAACCGGACCGGTCAAGGAGTTCAACCCGTGGGTCTGCGATGGTGACATCGCCATCGGTGCCCCGATCATCAAGATGACGTGGGCGGCAATGACATACGCAATCGTACTCTGCGCACTGGTCAAGGCCAACATCAAAGCACCGACCATCGAAATGATGAAGCCCAAGATAGCGGGTTTCCGAGCGCCGACTTGGTCGTACATCCGGCCAGAAATAGCAGAAACGATGGCGTTCATAATCCCACCGGGGAACATGATGATCCCGGTCAACGCAACTGGCACTAACAGCCCCTTTTGGATGTACATTGGTAAGAGGTACATCGCGGATAAGATAATTCCGAAGTTGACCATGACCAGGCCAGTTCCGACCCGGAAGCCCGGGATGGAGAAGGCCCGCAGGTTCAAGATGGGGTGTTCCATGGTCAATTGACGATGAGTGTACCATGCTAAGACAACGATCCCTAAGACAATGCTGCCGATAACGGCGGCAGAAGCCCAACCATAGTCACTGGCTAAGCTAACGCCGACAACCAGGCTCCCAAATCCAACCATTGATAATAGGATGGAAATGAAGTCGACCTTTGGCCGGGTAACATGGGCAATGTTCTTTAAGGACGTCACGGCGAAGATAAAGGCAATCGCTAAGAATGGAATAAAGAGCCAGAAAATCCAGCGCCATGACGCAATCCCTAAGATTAAACCAGCCAACGTTGGCCCCACCGCGGGAGCGAACATAATGACCAGTCCGACGATGCCCATCGCCGCACCTAACTTGTACGGCGGGAAGATCTGCATCGCAACCGTAAACATCAACGGCAGAATCAATCCAGTGGCAATCCCCTGAATCATCCGGCCAACTAACAAAACGCCAAAGCCTGGTGCCAGGGCAGAAATTGCTGCCCCAACGGCAAAGTCAGCTAAGGCAAACAAAATCACTTGCCGCGTCGTAAACCATTTTGTAATTAAACTTGATAACGGTAAAACAATCCCAATCATCAGCATGTAGCCGGTGACAAGCCATTGCACCGTTGCCGTGGAGACGCCTAATTGCGCCATCAATTGTGGCAAGGCAATGTTCAATGACGTTTCACTGAACATCCCCACGAAGCCTCCAATCAGCATCCCCATCATCGCTAACATTGGATGAGCGACGGGAACTCGCGCTGTTTTAGCCGCAGCTGCTTGGTTATTTTCTACTGTGTCCATTGGTTTTCACTCTTCTTTCATGTTTACACAATGGATTACTCTACCAGAAAAAAATTTTTCGCGTAAGTGTTTTTTAATGAAAAATTATAGTTAAGCGTTTTCATTAGGCAAATTCTCGATTTTGGTGCGCTTTAGACAGGTTATCCTTTTTCAATCTAGCTCACCCTGATAACCCGCAGTATCGCCTTCATTGCCATCAACAGTCCGCTCGATTTGACCACATAATCGCGCAAACTTCACGCGCAATTTTACTTAAATCCGTGTACACTAGAACTAAACTCAAAGACCGGAGGAACCGATATGCAACCACTACGGATTTTATTCATTTCAATCGAGGGCAACACCCGTAACTTCGTTGAACACCTAACGGCTTATGCCCAGACCCAACACGACGCTGACGCG
The DNA here is from genome assembly GCF_014069315.1 of Levilactobacillus suantsaii. Classification (NCBI taxonomy): domain Bacteria; kingdom Bacillati; phylum Bacillota; class Bacilli; order Lactobacillales; family Lactobacillaceae; genus Levilactobacillus; species Levilactobacillus suantsaii. The sequence continues at coordinate 512,014 of NZ_CP059603.1, forward strand.
ACTCAACCGACGATTGATGCCACCGAGATCAGCGAAGCTAGCGACTTTACGCCCGAAACAACGCCGTACTTCTGTTTCGTTCCTACCTATTTAGATGGCGGTAACGGCATTGACAACGGGGTCAAAGAACTCATGACCAACGTGATGGGTGAATATATCGACTTTGGTGACAACGCCACGCACCTGATCGGCATTGTCGGTAGTGGCAACCGGAACTTCAATGAACAGTACTGTTTGACGGCTAAGCGCTACGCCAAGCGCTTCAACGCTCCGTTCATCGCCAACTACGAACTTCGCGGGGTCCCAGCTGACGAAAAGCGCGTGTACCAGGCAATGGTCACCCGGATTCAGGAGGTGACTGCCCATGCCTAATACTGCTTTAGACACTTTATTGGCACACCGAAGCGTCCGCAAATTCACACCTGAAAAATTGACGACTGACCAGGTCCACACCTTGATTGATGCGGCCCAGCATTCAGCCACTAGTACCTTTTCCCAACAATACAGCATTCTCAGCGTGACCAACCCCGCCAAGCTAGCGGTCTTGGGGGACATCACCGGCCATCACTGGCTGGAAAAGGCCGGCCACTACTTCATTTTCCTGGTCGACCAATACCGCAATCAACAACTAGTTCCCACGTCGGCAACCACGGCGGAAAACCTCCACAGTGTCGACAAACTCTTGGCCGGTATCTTTGACGCGACCATCGCGACCGAAGCCGTGGTCACGGCGGGCGAAAGTCTGGGCCTGGGGAGTACCATCATGGGCAGTATCTTGAACGACGTCCCTCGTCTCATCCAGTTGTTCGACCTTCCCGAATTGACCTTCCCTATTTTGGGTTTGGCCATCGGTCACCCGGCAGAACAACCAGAACAGAAACCGCGCTTACCCCAAGAGTTGATCCACTTCGAGAACCAGTACCAGCCCATCACGGCCACAGAACCACACTTGGTGGCTTACGATGCGTTGCTCAAAACATATTACCAACAACGGTCAACCAACCAACGCGAAGAGACCTTCACGCACCACATCGTCACCGAATTCAGCCGTGACCCGCAACAACGGGCTGGTATTTTGGCGGCGTTGCGGCAACAAGGGTTCTTGCAAGAAAAGCAATAATCACAATAGTTATAAAAAGCAGGCGCGGAAATCTTTCCGCGCCTGCTTTAATTTTGTTGAATTTAATCTTGTTTTATCCGGCGGTGTCGGATCTGCCGATTATGCCCCATCACGGCGAGTAGTGCGACCAGCATCAAAATGGTGACCGACCAGAACAGCGCCTGGTAACTGCCATACTCGATTAGCAGCCCACCGTAAAGTGGCCCGACCGCTCGGCCCAAGGAAATCGCCATATTATAGAGGCCCTGAAATTTCCCCTTGTCATTGTTACCTGCTAGATTATCAATCCATGCAGGTATCCCCGGAAATCCGGTCATTTCTCCTAACGTGAGGATGACCATGGTCAAAACGAACATGCTGTAAGTTCGGTCAAACACCAATAATAGGAACGATAACGTAAAAATCAACGTCCCGGCAAAGATTTGGGTACTGAGTTTAAAATTGGCTCCAATCCGGTTCGCTAACGGTTGGCCGAAGACGATCATCAACCCATTGAGCGTCCATAACAGACTGTATTTCTCAAACGAAATCCCCAGGTTGACCATGTGGACCGAAATCACACTTTCCCACAAGGTATAGCTTAAGTACAAGCAAAAGACCATCGTTGCAATCAACCAAATCAAACGCAAATGTGCCGGCTTGGCCGGGCCCTGTTCACGAGCCTTAGTCGCGGTGACCAGCACCACGTTAAAGTCCGCCAACAAGATGAGGAGTAAGACCAAGTAAAAGACACTGGCGACCATGAAGACTAAGACCACACCGTGCTTCATCAGGTAACCCACCATCAAGGTCCCGATTACGACCCCTAGGTTCATGCCGATATATAAATAATTAAAAACCCGTCGACTCGGGATACTCTTCACGTTAGCCGCAAACGAGTTCACGACGGTCATCACGATGCCGTCGCCCAACCCAATCAGCAGTAAGAGCAGGCCAAAAATTGGCCAGCCGTGGAAGAAAATCAAGAGCACCATCGGTACTAACGAGCAGGTGGTCCCCAGCAAACTTGATTTAAACGGTGACCAGTGGTCGAACAACCAGCCGCCTAACCAATTCCCGAGAATCATGCACAGAGACATCCCCAAAAGCGCCACCCCGGCCAACGCCAGGGTTTGATGCAACTGGTTATGCATGTAGACCGTCGTTAATGGCCACATACAGGCTGCCGCGGCGTTCAACAGTAGCGTTGCCGCGAGGATGCCCACCAAACTGACTTCCTGTTTTGTTTTCCACATTTCAATTCCCTCGCTTATTCGACTTTCTGCTCTCATTGTCGCATATTTGGCCTAAAACTCAACCGCCGCCCCTCATCACGGCAATCCTAGAAAAAGGGGGAATTCCACAGACTTTTTGGTGTAACTTGATTTGAGTCAAGTTTTTTCACCCCTGGTCCCCCTATACTAAGACTTGTAATCAAGACAGGAGGAATTCAATATGACTAAAGTAACCATGAAATTAGACGACCTGACTTGCCCATCTTGCATGACCAAGATTGAAGGTGCTTTGTCCCACCAAGCCGGTGTCGATGACGTCAAAGTTCTGTTCAACGCCAGCAAAATCAAAGCTGAATTTGACGACAGTCAGACTTCTGCCGACGACCTCGCTAACGTGGTGACCGACCTGGGATACACCGTAAAAAGCGCTAAAGTTAAGACCCTCGACAAGTAGAAAGGAAGTTTCCTATGACCACCACGATTGAAGACCGTTACGCCGCTGAACAAGCCCAAGCCGACCACGACCACCACGTCCCGACGGCCGGGGCCATGACCAACCATATCCTGGCTAACTTACACATCTCGATTGTGAAGTTCCACCAAGTCCGTTGGTCTGTCAAAGGCCCACTCGCTCCCAGCGTCCGCGATCTCTTAGCGGATTACATCGCCACCTACCGCAAGCAATTCGATGCGCTCGGTGAACTATTGCTCGACGAAGGGGAACTGGTCTCGACGACCACCCAAGAATTTGGGGAGTACAACATGTTAGAGGAAAGTGGTGCCAAGAAATACTTGTCCGCTACCGACCAAGTTGATGAATTAGTCCACGATGCGGACACGCACAACCTCTTTATCGACCGGGCCATCAAGCTGGCCGCAAAAGAAGATCGTCCAGCCCTGGCCGCCTTTTTGACCACCCTGCGCGGCACGAATAACCACATCATCCGCGAACTCCAAGCCATCTTGGGTAACGACGCCCGCGACGGCTTAGACGAAGACGACGATGATGATGACTAAAGTTGACTGCGGACTACGAGCCGCGTTACCTAAAGGGACCCAACAGAAGATTACTTTCTGTTGGGTCCCTTTTTAGGTTACTCGTCAATTATGACTCTTAAGCGCTGCCTTTCATTCAGCCATTTGGCGGTTCTTTTCCGCCACAGCGTGAACCGTATCCATAACTAATCCCCGGAAGCCCCCAGTTTCTAAGACCCGGACACCTGTAATCGTGGTTCCAGCAGGGGAACAAACCATGTCCTTTAGATTGCCCGGGTGTTCCCGTGTTTCCAATACCATTTTGGCCGATCCCAGAACAGTTTGAGCCGCAAATTCATAGGCATCTTTTCTTGGCATCCCTTCAAGCACTGCACTATCGGCCAGCGCCTCGATGAATAAATAAACGTAGGCGGGTCCAGAACCAGAGACACCGACAACTGCATCAATAAGATGTTCTGGTACTACCTTGGCTAAGCCAAAACTGCTAAACAGCGTAACCGCCAATTGCTTTTCCTGCTCATCAACGTTCTCATTCGTAGCAATGGCTGCCATTCCTGCTCCCACCAATGCTGGTGTATTTGGCATCACCCGAATCAGTTTCAAACGACCGGTTAACCCCGCTGCTAACTGGGCCAAAGTGACCCCCGCCGCAATTGAAATCACGAGTTGCTGTTCATTAACCCTACCATTGATTTTCGCCAAGACCTGGTTCAATACCTGAGGTTTAACGGCTAAGACGATAATCCCTGCGTTATCAACCAAATCTTCAACAGTCGTGGTCGGTTGTACACCCAAAGTATCCTCTAAATGCTTCCGCACTTTAACTGAAGGGTCGAACACGTAAACCTCAGTCGGCTGATACTGCCCCGACTTAAGCAAACCGGCCATCATCGCTCGTCCCATGTTACCGCCGCCAATAAATCCAATCGTTTTTTTCATCATCATCCCTCTTTCTTATGACATCTAAAAGATCAACTGTGCCGCATAATTTGCGACCACTCCCGCAACTAAGCCACCAATCAATTGTGCGAACATAGCAAAAGTTGTAATTTCACGTGTCTTCATTGTATCGGCAATCGAGGCGTGAGCGGATAAGAACCCTGACCAACACCACGCGATGGCAAAATAGACTGTCATATCATGCATCCCAATCGTTCCGGCATCTGCCATTTGCTTAGCCCCAGCTAGTGAGGCGCCGGCAGCCCCTAATGATGTTAAAGGTAGGCCCAGAGTCTGTGAATTTGTCAGACCAAACAGGGGCTGTAGAATGAACGACAGCTTATCGCCCAGCATTGGTAACAAGCCCGTCCCTTCGTAAGTCACGCCTTGATACACTTCATGTCCGTGAACCACGCTGGGACCATTGGTCAACATCATAACTAACGTGGTGAAAATCAAGACACCAGGGATAATCGACATCCCCAAGTTAACCCCAACTTTACCACCATCACACGCGGCACTCAGTCCCCGCTGGAAGGGGCCACCGTCTCGAATTCTCCGGTAACCTTTCGGCGCTGGTTCCAAGTCACTAGCCAGACACTTCTCGTCAACGTCCGCGTCCATACCATACATTTTCTTGGTCTTCCACATTAATAGTCGATTACTGACTACCCCACCTACGATTGTGCATAACGACCCAACCGCCACACACGATACAAACTTCCCGGACTGAATGCCCAAGATTCCTCCGGCAAGGATAATCCCCATCCCGAAGGTGGTCCCCAAATTAATCATGGTGACCCACTGGTACTTCTTATAGTACTTCGCAACCGACGGATCCTGAGCCACAACAGCCACCGCCGTATTATCAGAAAAGTAAGTCGTGATTGCCACTAGAGAAGCCACACCGGGCAAGTTAAACAGCGGCTTCATTAACGGAGCCAGTAATTTATTTAACAGTGCCGTAACTCCAAATTCAGAAAACAACGTTGAGACCGCACCAGCTAAGACGGCCACACCCATGATGTAAAAAATCGTATTTAATAAGAGGTCGTGGGCCGTACTCATGACGACACTGAACATAGTCCCAAACCCCATCACACTTGAGAAATAAATGCCTAATAACAATAAGAACCCCAGACTAATGAACGTTCCTTTACTGATTTCACGGCGAAAATGAGCCGTGTCTGGCGCGGCATCAAGCGTCATCTCACCATCATCTTGTAGATCAATCTCTGGTTCCGGCTGAGCCTGCGCTTGATTTTGTGCGTATCCTCGAGTCTTTTTTTTCGTCAGTCTAAAACTCGCCAGCTTCCGTAATCCCATCTTGAAATCCCCCTATTTCAAATCCAACCATTTGCTCAGGTAATCACTACGGCATCGGGTGCTTAAGTCTTCATGAATCTGGACCATTCTAGGATTCCTGATGACGGTCATTAACCTTAATCAATAAATTTCCCGTAGTCGCAGACATCACATTTTTCAAAGTACCTATCATTCTCATTTTGTCATCGTTTTACGAACATGCTCACTTTTTAACTTGATTAATCGAGCATTATTATAATTCACGAATATAAAATAATCAACATTTAAACGCTTATAATTTCATTTTAGTATAATAATTAACGAACATTTTCATTTTCAGCTGTATTGTCTTTTATCGCCCCTTCGACGATAATTAGGGTAGCATCAAGTCTAATTAAAGGGGTTATCTAACCATGAACATTGGGGAAAAATTAAAAGCTCTACGGACCCAAAGTGGGAAGACGCTTAAGGAACTTGCAGCTGAAGTCGACCTATCAATTGGATTTATTTCTCAATTTGAAAGAGGAAAGACAACGATTGACGTCGCTAACCTTAAAAAAATAGCTGACGTCTTTAACGTCACTATCCAATACTTCTTCGACGATGATAGTGACGATCAAATCATTATTCGAAGCTACAACCAAAAAATTGATAAACAGCTCAATCACGCCATTTATAAACCACTCAGTTCTAAATCTACTACGCTAACTATGCAACCGGAGTTATTAATTTTGTTGCCAACCGAAGCCAAGGAGCTACCCAAGGCATACACTCATGAGGGCGAAGAATTTTTGTACATTCTCGCTGGGACGTTAACCTTAATTATTAACGACCAAATTTACAAACTCTACCCGGGCGACGCAACCCACCTTAATTCCCAGTTACCACATAATTGGGGAAATTTAGGCAGTCTTCCCGTTAAAATGATCATTGTTCATGATAGTCAGCATAGAAATAGTGAACACCACGGCTAATCTCTCCCAACAAGTCAATCGTGCTAAAGTAGCGGTCAAGCCCTAATATCAAGGCTTGACCGCTACTTTAATCTAGTCTCATCATAATTTTTAATCTTTTTCCGCCAACTTGATTCACGTCAAGTTAACTAATCCCGGGTGGGGGCATACTAGAGTCAGCAATTGAGGCAAGCATATTTAATCAACTTCCCCACTTAATAGAAAGGAACGACTTACATGGCATTTCAACGTTACATCTTTCAACACACCACGCCCATCACCTTCTGGTCGGCAGGATTGATCATTCTGGGATTTCTCAACTCCTGGTTCGTCCACCTCAGCTACCTGACGGCAACGGTCTGGATCATCGCATCGATCATCGCAGCCGCCCCCATCGTCTTACGGGCGATTGGTGCCCTGAAGGCCCGCGTCTTCAGTATCGAACTTCTGGTCAGCATCGCCGTCATTGGGGCGTTTGCTATCGGTCAGTTTGAGGAGTCAGCCATCGTGACCTTCCTCTTTCTGTTCGGATCCTACCTGGAACAAAAGACCCTGGCCAAGACGCGCGGCGCCATCAAATCGCTGACCGAAATGGCCCCGACGACCGCACTCTTACTCGACAGCACCGGTGCCACCAGTGAAGTCGACGTCGACGATTTGGATGAAGGTGACGTGGTCTTAGTCAAAGCCGGGGGCCAAGTCCCCGTTGACGGCACGGTCACTGACGGCTCCGGGTACGTGAACGAAGCCTCCATCACCGGTGAATCCCGACCCGTCGGTAAACAAGTCGGTGACGCTGTTTATTCCGGCGCCATCGTCGAAAGCGGTACAGTCCAGATCAAGGCCACCAAGGTCGGCGACGAAACTACTTTCGCTAAGATTATCGACCTGGTCGAAGAAGCGCAGGACACCAAGTCTCCCGCCGAAAAGTTCATCGATAAATTCGCCCAATACTACACGCCCGCCGTCCTGGTCATCGCCATTCTCGTTTTTCTGATTTCTCAAGACTTTCGCCTGGCCATCACGGTGCTGGTCTTAGGGTGCCCGGGGGCCTTAGTCATCGGGGCGCCGGTCTCCAACGTGGCGGGTATCGGTAACGGGGCCAAGAACGGCATCTTGATCAAAGGCGGCGACGTGGTCGACAGCTTGAGCAAAGTCGACACGCTGGTCTTCGATAAGACCGGAACCTTGACCACCGGAAAAATGACGGTCGCCGCCACCAAACGCTACACTACCGATGACAATCTCCTCGGTGGAGTGGCCCAAATCGAACAGGCTTCCGACCACCCATTGGCCCAAGCCATCAAGCAACATTTAACTGCTAGTTTGCCAACTAACGCGACCACTATGCAGACCGACACTATCAAGGGCCAAGGCATGATTGGTACCTGGCAAGATGCCCCCTTATACGTCGGTAATACCAAGCTTTTAGCTGATCATGACATCGCCTTGACCGCCGCCCAAAATGCTGATTTAGACGCCCTACAAGCCGCCGGTCAATCCACCGTCTTAGTGGGTTACCAGGGACAATTGGCCTACATCTTCGGAATTGCCGATCAAATCCGGCCCGAAGTCCCCGCCGCTTTGACCGCCTTAAAGCGCCAGGGCATCAAGCATCTAGTCATGTTGACCGGGGACAACCAAGCGACAGCCAACGCCGTGGCAGCCTTGTTAGCCATCGACGAAGTCCACGCCGACTTACTCCCGGCTGATAAAGTCGACTACGTCAAGCAGTTCCAAGACCAAGGTCGTAACGTTGCCTTCGTTGGGGACGGCATCAACGACAGCCCATCACTGGCGACCGCTAACATCGGGATTGCCATGGGTGGTGGGACCGACGTGGCCATCGAAACGGCTGACGTGGTCCTGATGCAGTCCAGCTTCACCGCGTTGACCCACGCGATTGGCTTAGCCCGTAAGACGGCTGCCAACACCAAACAAAACATCACGATTGCCATTTTGACTGTCGTCTTCTTATTGATTGGCTTGGTCTACGGCTACATCTACATGGCCAGTGGGATGTTCGTCCACGAGGCTTCCATCCTCGTCGTTATCTTCAACGCGATGCGCTTAATTGTTTACAAGCCCCACACCACTAAGCTGGAACCAACTCCGCACCAACAATTGGCCACCAACTAAACACCGTTATTAAAAAGAACGCATCCGAATTAATTTCCGGATGCGTTCTTTTTAATCATCATTGTTGCTAAGTTAATGTTTCGGCGCGTGCCGCCGGGCAATCCAAGTCGCCCCACCGATAAGGATCAAGACCAGGACAATGGCACCGCTTAAGAGCCATTTCATCCCAGATTGAGGTGCGGCCGATTGGGCCTTGAGGTCCTGTGTCTTGTGGGTCACATGCTTGGATGGACTACTAGACTGGGCCGCCGCGACCTGATCGGCCGAACTCGAACTTTGGCTCGGCTTTGAGCTAGAAGACGATGCCGGCTTTTTACTGGAAGTCGAGCTTGCGGCTTTGTGGGACGCCGCAGTGGTCGGCGTCTTTTGCGCTTTCGATGATGCTACACTGCTGCTAGAAGCGGGTTGGGAATGGCGGGCAGCAGTGCTTGTGCTTTTTTTGCGGAGCTACTACTAGTTGTCGCAGTTGCGACAGCGGCTTGGCTGGTATGCTTCTGCTTCTTCAAACTGGGTAATTGCGATTGCTTGAATTTAAACGAAATGTTGTGCTTGGCTTTGTATACGTGCAAAACGTTGATGGCCAGCTTTGCCGTAATCTTATTTTTCATTTGGCTAGCCGTTGCGGTGAACGAGTAGTATAAATTGTAACTCCCCGATTGATGCACCTTTTTGAGGTTCTGTGGGGTCTGCCCGTTAGCTTTTAAGACTTTAACTGGGTACTTCCCTAATGCGTTAGCCGTCTTTAACCGCATCGTCACATAGTACTTGCCGTTTTTGACCGTGACCTTCGCTGGTCGAACAAAGTACTTGCTGGCCATCGAGGTCTTATTCGTGCCGTAAGTCAATGCCGAATAGGTCACCGACTTAGCTTGCGCGGTCGTGGCTAGGCCCAAGGTACTCAGAGCGACAATCGCCGCCGCTAAGAGCCATTTTGCTTTCATCTTAAATCCCCCGCTTCCAAAAGATGACACTGCTAATCAACCCAACGATACCAAACGCGATGGCACCAAAGGCCACGTGATCACGAGTTTGTGGTAACGTGCCCGTATCAGCAGCGGTACTTCCGGTCGTAGTGGCCGTTGGATCGGTGTCACTGGCACTAGCTTGGTCGGCTTGACTACCACTTGCGGTCTTATTCGCCGCGCTGGTCCCCGTTGCAGCTGACCCATTGTGACTGAACTTGAATTGAACTGTAAAGGTTTCGTCAATGCCTACAGTCGGTACCGTGACGTGCAGGGTCCCCTTAAGTAAGTGCTTCAACGTCTTCAATGACGGTACGTTGAAAGTATAAGTATTCGTGTAATATTTGCCGCTCGTGCCGTACGTTACGTTTTGGACCTTTTCACCGTTGACGGTCAATGGCGTAAAGCCCTTTTGGGTCATCCCCGAATTCTTAGCGTATTTCACGGTCAACTTAACCTGGTAATGGTCGCCAACTTTAGTCACCTGGGCGGTATGGGTGTAGAACTGGTTAGCCGCCGAAACCGACTTGCCATACTCCTTTAAAACTTGGTAGGTCCAGCCAGCGGTAGGATCCGTTGATTTAGTGCTAACAGCATTGGCCTCACTAGTCGCGGTGTCACTGGTAGTTGAGCCAGCGGTCGCAGGTGTACTACTAGACGAGGAAGAACTACTACTGCTCGAAGACGAACTACTGGATGAAGAGGAGCTACTACTACTTGACGATGACGAACTACTAGATGAGGAGGAACTATCGTCATTAGAGACTGACTCGGCCGATGACCAATCTAACTCTAAAATGGCTGGTTCCGTCATGGTTCCCATGCCGACCGACGACAAATCGAGGGTGAACGTAATCGGAATCTGCGTGGCCGTGCTGGTCACGGAAAAGACCAAATTAGTCCCACTAACGACATTATCATCTTGATCATTGACCGTGACAGTTTTAATATACTGCTGTCCCGATTCTTTGATGGGTAAGGTGACATCATACGTCCCGTTCTTAGCGGTGACGGTTGCTGAAGTCGCAAAATACTGGGCAGCTGCTGATGTCGAACTGGTATCTGTGCTTTTCACGAAGGTTGCTGGGACGGTGTATTCACCGTCAGCAAGCGTACTGCTGGCTTGCGCCTTGGTCGCTGGATTGATTCCCAACAGTGCCAAGAGCGTTACCACTACCGCTAGTAAGCCCACTTGAATCCACTTTTCTCTTATTCTCATAACCATTTTACATTCCTCCAACTACTTAAAACTATGGACCTAGTACTGCCCATCTTTGGCAGTGCTGGCTACCGTGATGACACCGGATTGAACCACCGATGACGTCCTACTACCAACGTTCACCATCATCGCCAGAATGGGATGTTGTCGTTCACAACTGCGTTGACTTCAGCCTTAGTGGTTGCGCTTACAACAGACGCCACACAAAGCGTCCAACCAGTGTAAGCAAGTCGGTTTCAAACCACTTTACTGTTATTATGTACCCCCTCTAGAATAGACGAATTGATTAAACCTCCTTTAGTCTACCACAAGTTTAAAATGTCTTCGCTGTGAATAGCTTATTTACGATATTATCATTGTTGTTAACTTATTTATCAGACGATTAATGAAATACTCAAGGCCTATCTCGCCCAGCTTAATTCCCCGTCAATCGGCTTTTCCACGTCCAACTGCCCCCTGATTTCCATCACCTCACTGTCGTTAAGTGACTGAATCAACTTGCCGAAAAAGCCGACAAAAAACGACTTGCGAATAGTCACAAGTCGTCTTTCATTACTATTTTGTGGGTATCATTTACTTCTTAGTAAACGTCCACTTAGCGGCTGGCGCAACGCCGGCCTTAGTCTTGATGACATGGTTCTTGGAGTTCACAATCTTGAACTTCTTCGCCGAAGTGAAGCGCATGTAGAAACTGCCCTTCTTGTTGTGGCGCGTGTAAGTGATCTTCCAGAAGGTCTTAGTCTTTGGCGTTACCTTGTAGGTCGCGTAGGACACTAACTTCTTCACTTTTTTACCATTCTTGTACAGTGTCTGGTTGAAGCCCTTCTTCTGGCTGAAGACGAAGACTTGCGAGTACTTGTTGGCCGTGTTGGACTTCCAAGTGCCCGTTGGCGTCTTCACAGAGAAGCTAGCCGTCTTAGTTGACTTCTTCGTGGACTTTTTAGTCGTGGTCTTTTTCGTCGTCTTTTTCGTGGCTGCCTTGGTGCTGGCTGCTTGGACCCGAATGATTCGGTAGAAGTAAGCCTTAGTCTTTGGGTTGCGGGCGTAAACGTAGACGTTGCTGTTCTTCTTCAGCGTCTTGGATAACTTGGCCGTGTACTTCCCGGTCTTCTTAGAAGCCGTAGCTGTCGCCAGGTTCTTCTTAGCGTGCTTCGTCTTCTTAACCGTAATCTTGGAGCCCTTAGTTGCTTTCCCCGTAATCTTCTTTGAGTTACTGTAAATCTTGTTAACGCTTAAACTCGGACTTACGTAACTGGACGTCTTCTTGGCGGCGTTCGCCGTCAGCGTTGGTGCAGGCATTGCCGCACCGACAGTTGCTAACGTGACCAAGCCAGTCAAGGCTACCATAAACTTTTTCATTACTCCGACTCCTTCACTCTGTGCTGGTCATTTTTAACCGGCATGATTTATTAATTCGCTTCGTAGTATAACAGACTTTTTACATTCTGATGACAAAATATTGCAGGTTTAATGAATTTTAACCTCTTTGTAACTTTTTGTTAGTGGTTTCCACCTCTCGCTAGGCTTGTCATTCTATAATATATTCCGCCAAATTAACCGACTGATCCACGAACTCAAAATTCTGCCACTTTCCAAACTGGCGGCCCCTAAGCCAATTTCTTCCCTCTCCCATTGATTTTTGCTACTCTTAACGCGATAGCGATTACACTTGTCAGGCAAAGCGAACTCATTTTCAGAAAAAATGGCGATATTTGTTTCCGTTTTCATGAAAAATCGTTTCTGATTGTAAACGCTGTTAAATAGGGATTGCAACCGGTTGTCAAAAATTCAATTTCTTGCTTTAAAGGGGTCGCTTTCTCCGCTCGATTAGCGTATAATAATTGACGAAGTGGTCTAGATAAGCTGTTGTGATCACTCGTTGCGGGTTGACTTGCCCCACTCGCAACCATTTAGGAAAAATGTCCGTTTTTCCGCGTAACTCGTTGAACACATCTAACTAAATTGTTTTCATTTTAAGGAGTGACTATCTCGTGGCAACTGAACGTACAGCTTTATTCTTATTCTTCGGTGGGACCGGTGACTTAGCATACCGGAAACTTTACCCTAGTCTCTTTAATTTATATCGCAAAGGCAATTTACGGACCCACTTCGCCGTAGTCGGGACGTCCCGGCAGGCGATGGATCACGAAAAGTTCCGGACGGCCGTCAAGAAATCATTGGCCGACACCGGGAATCGGGTCGAATCTAAGGAAGTCACCGACTTTGCGTCACACTTCTACTATCAAGCCCATGACGTGACCGACACTGCGCACTATGCCGTGGTCAAGGACCTTCTGGACAAGCTCGATAAGAAGTACAAGTTGCAAGGAAATCGTATCTTCTACTTGTCGATGGCACCGCAATTCTTCGGGACCATCGCTCATGACCTGAAGACTCAAGGTTTAATGTCCACTAATAAAGGGGCCTTTAACCGGCTGGTCATCGAAAAACCGTTTGGCCGCGATTACGATTCCGCTAAGCAATTGAACGACGCCCTCAGTGAATCGTTCGATGAAAACCAAATCTTCCGCATCGACCACTACTTGGGGAAGGAAATGATTCAAAACATCGAAGCCATCCGCTTTGGCAACACCCTGGTCGAATCCTTGTGGAATAACCGGTACATCGATAATATCCAAGTCACCCTGTCCGAAAAACTCGGGGTCGAAGAACGGGCTTCCTACTACGACAATAGCGGGGCCTTACGGGATATGGTCCAAAACCACATCATGCAAATCGTCAGTCTACTGGCTATGGAACAACCTGTCGCTTTCACGGATACCGACATCCGGGCCGAAAAAGTCAAGGCACTGCGGAGCTTACGGGTCTATAACGTGGCTGCCGCTGCGACCAACTTCGTCCGCGGCCAATACGGCGCCATCGATGATCAACCCGACTACCGCCACGAAGACAACGTCCCGAATGACTCAACGACTGAAACGTTCGTTGCCGGGAAGCTCCTCTTCGATAACTACCGTTGGTCAGGGACGCCGTTCTACGTCCGGACCGGGAAGATGTTAGCCGATAAGTTCACCCGGGTTGACGTGGTCTTCAAACGGCCGCTCGTCGATATCTTTGCCTTCCCACAAAGCAAATCGACGCCACTCGCTGCTAACGTCTTGACCATCTTCGTGGAACCACACGCTGGCTTCTCCCTGCAATTAAACGCCAAGACCAACGACACCGGCTTCCAGACGGAACCCATCAAGTTGGACTACCTGGTGGACGCTCAGAAGTCCAAGAAGACGCCAGAACCTTACGAACGCCTCTTACACGACGTCTTAAAGGGCGACGGTACCAACTTCTCTAGCTGGCCAGAAGTGGCTTATGCTTGGAAGTTCGTTGACCAGATTCGCCGGGTTTGGGACCTGCAAGAACCAAACTTCCCGAACTACACGCCCCACTCCATGGGACCGGCTTCCGCTGAAGAATTGATTCAACGGGACCACCGGGAATGGATCTACCGACTCAACCACTAAGCATGATTAAAAACCGAAACATCGAAACAAGAGCTTGCTTACCAGGCTCTTTTTTTGTGACCTCCGTCACGCAAAAGCAGGTTATCCAGCATATGATTAGCTGGATAACCTGCTTTAATTTTTAAAATCAATTTAATGGGTCAAGTGAGCCGGCGTTAAGTAGTGGTGCCGAATGGCCTTTTCTTGGGCCGGCGTGATCTTTAAGCCTTTGTGGATATAAGCGCTCATCGAGCCGTATTGGCCCTTCACGTCTTGGAAAAACTGGTTCAGTAACGCCGGTTTAGCCCAGGTCACGTTCAGTTGCGTATTGGATAAGAGGTAGTCGCGTTGGATATCACGACGACTGACGCCTAAAATCGTGTAGATGATGGCCGCAGCCGTCCCGGTCCGGTCCATCCCGTGAGAACAGTGGAACAGTAGACTACCTTTCTTCTGGGCGGCCATCAACGTCAACAACGTGTGGTAGCTACGTTTGGCAGCTGGTTTGAAGGCCATGTCGTGGTACATCCCCGTATCGTCGTCATCGTAGTTCGACCGTGTCCCCAATACGGACGCTTGCAGATAGTTGACGCCTTCGATCAGTTGGTCAGGGCTCTTTTTGATCTGGTCCGTCGTCCGTAAGTCAACGACCTGTTTCAAGTGCAAGCTGGATTGTAACTGCACCATGTCGCCAGCGGTCAACTTGTCCAAAGAATCACTCCGTAAGAGCCGGCCTAGTCTGACCTTTTGGCCACTCTTAGTCCGGTAACCGCCCATGTCCCGGGCATTAGGTGCCCCCGTGAGGTTGATGGCCGGCGTTTTCGTCTGTGAAACAGTTGGCTGTAATGCCGTATCAGTCGCAGTGGTGGCAGCAGCTAGTGCCGGACTCCCCGTCGCTCCAAACAAAGCCAGGGCGCAGCTCACACTCAATAAAACCCGTCGCAAAATCATCTTTTTTCGTTCCCCTTTCTCTAATGCAGAAACAAGCTTACCAACTGCATGTAAAGAACTGGTCTAAGAATGGTAGATTTTGTGTAAATATCTTGCCCATGCACCATCCTGGTCCCACACCGTGTGGCCCACGCATTTTCTCACGGCCACCGGTCCCCAAATGACTTGAACCGGCCCACCTCGAATTGACAACTTTTCAAAAAAAGATTTATGATGAAAGCGGTTTAATCGTTTAACCGGGTCCCAACGCGGCGCAACTTGATTAAAAATACATATTCCGCGCCTGGTCACCCGCCAACTAATTGCAAGGGAGTTTTGCTTATGTCCAATTCACCTGATTTTTCAACTGAGTTCTTTCGCCTGGACGACCAAGTGGCCATCGTCACCGGTGGTGCTTCGGGTCTAGGCTTCTATTACACCAAGGCACTCTTGCGTTCCGGGGCACACGTCCTGGTCGTCAGCCGAACCGATAAAGGCTGGGAAGATTTACGTTCCTTGCCCGATGTTTTCTCCGGTCAAGTGGCCTTTTTGAAGTGTGACCTCACTGCACCCGAAGCGCCCGCCAAAATCGTTAAAATCGCCCAAGAAGAGTTCGACCACATTGATATTCTGGTTAACAACGCCGGCCGGACGATTCGCCAGAACTGGCGTGACTATCAAGACGAAGACTGGCGTAAAGTGATTGAGTTGAATTTGAATGCCCTGTACTACCTTTCTCACGCTGTCGCCAAGGTCATGGCCCAACAAGGACACGGTAAGATCATCAACGTGGGTTCTATGCAGTCCTTCCGTGCTGGGAAAAATATTTTCCCGTACGCCGCCAGTAAGCACGGCGTCGTGGGCTTGACCAAGGCCTACGCCGATGCGTTAGCCGCTGATAATATCCAGGTCAACGCCATTGCGCCGGGCTACATCGACACACCAATGACCAAATCACTGCAAGCCGACCCACAACGTAACCAAGAGATTCTGGCTCACATTCCCGCCGGTCACTGGGCCCAACCTCAGGAACTCATGGGGACACTGGTCTTTCTGGCCAGTCCCGCAGCTAACTACGTGACGGGGACCACGATCCCGGTCGATGGTGGTTACCTGTTGCGTTAATCACGCCGTTGCATCTTAATATGGGGCGTGTGTTGAAACAAAAAGGGCTGTCCCACCGGCATATAATTGAATTTTTCATAAAAGCCCTGTTTATCGACCTGGGCCTCGATCACCACCGGTTGGTCCGCAAAGTGACGGGCCAATTCGGTGGTGATTTGTTGCATCAACTGCCGCCCCAGGCCTTGCCCACGAACTTCCGGCACGGTCAAGACGCGGCCAAAAGTAGCGTGATCGTCCGTTCGAAAGACGCGGGCGTAAGCCACTAATTTGCCACCTTGATACCCTAACAAATGGCGGGCCGTTTTATCCACGGCATCTAACTCCTGATAAATTCGTTGCTGGGCTACCACGAAAGTGCGAATGCGTTCATAAAAAACGTCATAAAATTCCTTAGCGGTTAGTTCCGCAAAAGTCTTAGCTTCCCAAGTGACCATATCAACCACGCTCCCGTAAGTTTCGATTATTATCTAACATACCGCGTTTGTGGTCTCAGGACAATTATTCTTATGATAGCGATTACCGTCTCAAAGGGCTGACAGTCTTGGCATCCCCAAAACTGAAACTAGTCATTGCCACCTTCTGATTGAAAACCAAGCATAATTTTCAAACAATCAGGGGTAAAATAGTTCACTTTCAGATTGTGAGATGATACACTTATCTTTGTAAGGCCTGATTTAATTCTGAACATAAAGGAAGGTTACTAATGGCAGATCAAAAAGCAAACATTGGTGTTGTTGGGATGGCAGTCATGGGCAAGAACTTAGCCCTCAACATTGAAAGCCGCGGTTACACGGTTGGCATTTACAACCGTTCTGATTTCCGGACGAAGGACGTCATGAAGGACCACAGCGATAAGAAGCTGATCCCGAGTTACAACGTCGCTGACTTCGTGAAGTCACTGGAAACACCACGGCGGATTTTGTTAATGGTTAAGGCTGGAAAGCCAACCGATGCTGTTATTCAAGAACTCTTACCATTATTGGATAAGGGTGACGTCTTGATCGATGGTGGGAACACCAACTTCCACGACACGATGGCGCGTAACGCCGAACTCGACAAGTCCGGAATCAACTTTATCGGCATGGGGGTATCCGGTGGTGAACTGGGTGCCTTACAAGGCCCATCCTTGATGCCTGGTGGCCAAAAGGAAGCTTACGATTTAGTTGCGCCTATCTTAGAACAAATCTCCGCTAAGGCGCCCCAAGATGGCAAGCCTTGTGTCACTTACATCGGCCCTAACGGTGCTGGCCACTACGTTAAGATGGTCCACAACGGGATTGAATACGGTGATGAAGAGCTGATCGATGAAAGCTACAACATCATGCGTAACGTTGCCGGTATTTCCGTTGACGAGATGGCTGACATCTTCAAGGAATGGAACAAGGGTGAATTGGACAGCTACTTAGTTGAAATCACCGCTGATATTCTGACGCGCAAGGATGACTTAGGCGACGACAAGAACTTGCCAATCGTTGATGCCATTCTTGACCGTGGGAACAACAAGGGAACTGGTAAGTGGAGCTCTGAAGATGCATTGAACATTCAAGTCCCACAATCAGTTATCACTGAATCCGTCTACGCGCGTTACATCTCCATGATGAAGGACGAACGGGTCAAGGCTTCCAAGGTCTTACCAGCTGCTGAAAAGCAAGGTAAGGTCGACGTTGGCGATAAAGACGAATTCGTCGAAAAGGTTCGTCAAGCCCTCTTCTTCAGTAAGTTGATGAGTTACGCCCAAGGGTTCGAACAACTCCGGGTCGCTTCTGAAACCTACAAGTGGGACCTGAAGTTTGGTGAATTAGCACAGATTTGGCGTGGCGGTTGCATTATCCGGGCCCAATTCCTGCAAAACATCACCGACGCCTTCGACAAGGATCCTCAGTTGACCAACTTGTTGTTTGACGACTACTTCAAGGACATCTCCAAGAAGTATCAACAATCCGTCCGTGACGTGGTTGCCTTGGCCGTTCAAGCTGGTATTCCGGTACCAAGCTTCTCCGCTGCCATCACCTACTACGACAGTTTCCGGGCCGAAGTTTTGCCTGCTAACTTGTTACAAGCACAACGGGACTACTTCGGGGCACATACCTACGAACGTCGGGACCGTAAGGGTGACTTCCACTACTCATGGTACGAAGAACAATAAATTAAAGCCACTAAAAACAACCAGGGTGACCTGGTTCATGGCACAAAGAAGCACGACGAGTTTTTCTCGTCGTGCTTCTTTTTTAGTCTGCTGCCAAATCGGTCTCTAAGGTCACTAACAGGTCGTGCAAGGCTTCCCACTGGTCGATTTCCGTGGTCATGCCCCCTTCCCACTGGGCCTTATCGCGGCTCTTCGCAATAAATTGGTCCCAACTCGCGGCTGCCGTTAATGGATCACGGGTCCGTTGCCACTGGGCCCATGCACTGAGGTGCTGCACCAGTAATTGCGCCGTGGCTGGCGGTAAAACGATGTCGTGTGTCATATTTGGCCTCCCTAATGTGTCTCATGGACACTTTAGCGCCATGATACCAAGCCACCTGATTTTACCGGTTAAAGTTGAGCCAATAATTGGGCAATCGTTTGGTCACCTTGCAAAAGCGGAATCGTTCGCCTGATGGTCCGATCGTCGTGAACGGCGGCAACTAAAAAGGCGGCCAGATCGCCCCGTGACACGCTGCCAACAGCTAACGGGTCACTTTTAAGCAGACCAGTCGGCCGGTGAAACGACAACGCCCCGGGCTCCACGATGGTGTAATCGAGTTTCGTTTGGTGCGTCAACCAGTGGTCGGCATAAAATTTGGCCGCATACAGGGGCCGTAACGGGTCAGCCCAGCGATTACGGTCCTCGGCAAACAACATGCTGATCAACAAAAACCGTTGAACACCAGCAATCTCCGCCGCCTGCATGGTTTTGACTGCCCCATCGAGGTCTACCAGTAAGGTCATGTCGTCCTTGGTCCGACTCCCGGAACCGGCTGCAAAAATTAGTGCGTCTTGCCCCAGTAACTGACTAGCCAACTGCTCAGGCTGGCTAAACAGGTCGAAACGGCTGACCGAAACGCCCAAGTCCTCCCAGTCCTCACTGTCTTCTCCCGGCCGTAACCCGGCCACCGGGGTATCCCCTTGGGCCAATAACCGGGCGACCACTAACCGACCGACCTGACCATTGGCCCCCACCACAAACACTCGCATTGCGTTTAACTCCCTTCTCAACTTCTGTCCCTATAAGTATACACTAGGTGGGAAAAAGCCGCTAAAACGGGCAAAAATCGCGGCCTTGGCGGCAGATTTAATCCGGCAACCACCCAAATCGCCGCAATCTGGAGAGTAAATTTTTACCCCATCATTAAAAAGTGCCATAATGGAAGTTGGGTGTGGGTGACAGCCAACTACCGAGACAATTTATAAGGAGGTCCCGAGTTTTGTCAGACTCAGAATTAACAATTACCGATTTGGACGAAAGCGCCCAAGAAACTGCTTTGATGGACTTTGTCAAATTTTACGTGCAACACTACAAGCAGAACAATTTGGAAATCTTATCCCAGTACAAGGTCGACTATGCCATGAACGACATCAACCAGTACTTGTTCGAAAACCGCTACTTTGCGCCGGAACAACTGGTCGAGGCCGTTTTAAAGACTAAACGTGAGCTATTTTTGACGATTTTAAAAAACCTCAAACTCCCCTACAACGCTAACGGCGCGTTGAAGGATAACACCTGGGACGGCTGGTACCGCCAAAGTTTCGCCAAGATTCAACAAGGTATCTAGTGACGTTTCTAACCCTATTAAAAAACGGATCCGGAATTTTTCCGGGTCCGTTTTAGTTTAACTGGAGTTAAAGCTTGCCAACTAAATCGGTACCAGGCTTCAACGTCTTGTCACCCGGATGCCAGTTGGCGGGGCAAACCCGGTCGCCGTGTTCCGCGACGAATTGGGCGGCAGTCAACGTCCGGAGGATTTCTTCGGCGTTGCGGCCGATGCCCATATCATTAATCGTGTAAGAGCGGACTTTGCCGTCAGGATCCAAGATGAAGACGCCGCGATAAGCCTGCCCCAGGTCCTGGTTCAACACCTGGAAGTGCCGGGCTAACGTGCCCGCGGGATCGGCAATCATCGGGTAAGCGACTTTGCCCACTTCCGGGCTTTGGGCGTGCCAAGCCTGGTGCACGAACTCGGTATCTTCGGACACACTGTAGATTTCCGCGTTTTGGGCTTGAAAATCACTGTAGTGGTCGGCCAAGTCGCCTAACTCCGTCGGACAAACAAACGAAAAGTCGGCTGGGTAAAAGAAGATGACGGACCAGTGGCCCAATAGGTCGGCTCGCGTCAAAGTTTTGTCTTCACCGTCTTGATAAGCGGTGACTTGAAAATCGGGTAATTCAGTTCCAATAAAGTTCATAACTTATGGCTTCCCTCAATTCGATTTTTGATTCGCCTAAAGCATACACGCTTTTTTAAAATTAATCAATAATGATTCTAAATTAGACTGTAAAATTCTTTATTCCCAGGGAACTAACCCCTAGTTATAAAAATAATAATGATTATCTGGTAGAAAATTTGCGTTCTGCTTGCACATTTTGAGAAAGTACGTTAAACTGACTTTGTAAGATATTTAGAAGCTGTTAGGTGAGGCTCCTATACGGAAAATGCTACTGCTCAGAAACGTCGAGAAACGCCAATGAGTCAGCTGTTCAAGTCAACATAAGGCTTGATCTAATGTAGCTGTTGAAAGACTACGCCGTATAGTGCTAAAACTCAACGATTAGCCGACTTTAATTCGCATGTTATTTTAGTGCGCTCGGCTATGAATTGTTAGCCGAGCGCTTTTAATGTCAATTTGAACTTAGCTAGGAGGTGATGAACATGACGCAATTGAAAGATGATCCCGGAGCGTGTCACTCTCTTGTGGGAAAGGTGACGTCGGTTCATCCCTCTTGGTTGACGCTTTGAGGAAGGGCCACTTACGTTAGCTTTCCCGGGCCAGACGCCGTAGCTTGATGCGGTGTCACTCGACCCTAGACTTTACCTTCGATTTACAGTCCGCCTTTAACTCAGATACCGTTGGCGTTGTAGCCAGCACGCTTGTCATCTGACCTTCTCGAATTCGTTTGGGGACTGTTGAACCGAAACCATTTAACTGATAACGCAAGCTAGAATTACGTTGTTTTTCCGGCCCGACTTTAACCTTGAGGCATTGACGTGCTAGTTCAAATCGTGCTTCACCGCTGGGGGAACTCAGCGGGGGAAAAACGCTAAGTAATTGACGCCGTTTCCGCTATGATGGCTAACCTAAACTCTACTGTCGACTATTCCTTGGCCAAACCGTTTTTCGCGGTTATTGATGTGAACGCGAGCGACCCATGGGCTGATGGGAATCACCCCGCAAGTTAACTCGCCGCAACATGAATGAACTGGTCAAGACTGACGCACGCTAATCAAAAAGACCTCGTCATCACCCTTTATAAGGTGTGAACGAGGTCTTTTAATTTGCGACGAATTTACAATTGAAGTGCAACACATAATTGAATAAAAAGGCTTATTTAACTGCACCCCAAGACTTAATTTTGCGGATGTGTCAAGGGCGGTGATAAAATGCAGGTTTATGGCGGTTTAAAAATGTAGGTTTTGGGCGGTCAACCGACGCCTTTTAGTCGATAAGACTTTCCGGTAATCTTGACGACATGGACATGATGAACTAGGCGGTCAAGAATCGCCGCCGTTACGGTCGGATTTTGAAAGATTTCTACCCAGCCAGATAAATCACTATTACTAGTAATAATGGTCGAATGACGCTCATATCGTGCGTTGATAAGCTGGAAGAATAGGTTAGCTTCATCGTGATCAATGGGTAGGTAACCAATCTCATCAATGACCAAAAGGTCATAACGAGCATAACGGTTAATGCAGCGCTCTAAGGTGCCCTTCTCGTTAGCTGTTCGCAACCTAAGGAGAAGCTCATGACAGTTGATGAAGAGCGTTCTTTTTCCTTGGCGACAGGCTTCAATTCCAATACTAATGGCTAAATGGGTCTTACCGACCCCTGGACTACCAATAAAAATCAAGTTCTCGTTCTTTTCTAAAAACGCCAAATCTTGAAACCCAACTACTTCCTGCTGGTTAATGCTGGGTTGAAAGTTAAAATCAAATCCCTTTAGTGTCTTTTTCTGCGGAAAGTGTGCCCGCTTTACGATTCGTTCTATCGATTGTTCTTGATTCCATTCAAGCTCAGTGCTCGTCAGTGTAAGCATTGCCTCAGTAAACGATAGTTGTTGTTGATTAATTTGGTCAACATATTCTGGTAGATACGCAACCATTTTGGTGAGTCCTAGGGACTCTAAGTTAGTTAGTAGCTCCTGAAATTTACTAGTCATTATCATCACCTAAACCTGGTCATATTCGCTAAGATGCTCTGCGATGTATGCCTGTATATCCTGCTCACTTTGTCCCTTTAAGAGGTCGGACCCCAATATGCGGACACGGTCTTGCTTATCGTAATTAAATTGATTGGTCGTTATATTGTGCGAACGGATCATTTCTCCGTTATAATAAATTTGGATACGCTGCTCATTATCGGTCAGCTCGATATCGACTGTGCGACCAATGTAGCGTGGATCAACGGAGTACTTACATTTACGAAAGTTAACCATCGATTCTTTAGAGACGATACGGGTAATATCTTCCTCAAAGAATGGATTTAACAGGTTGGCTGGCTGTTCATGTAGGTACTCTTTTTCTTCGTTCTGCCACTTATCCATTGGAACCTGGTTGGTGGCTTGCGAAACCTCATAATTTAAATCTTCACAGAGATCATTGACCAGACCAATGAGTTCTACACCGTCTTCAAACTCATAATTGTACGGGCGAAGTCGCTCCATTGTTCTTGCTAATGCTTCGACGACACCCTTAGTCTGTGGACGAAATACTCGACAAGCAATTGGATTATAGCCAGCATCGTGGCTAAATTGGCGAAAACGCTCGTTAAATATCGCTTTGCCAAAGCTTGATTTGGTATGATCAACAACTTGCTTCATGTTGTCAAACCAAATTTCGGAAGGAACACCACCAGTTGCCTCAAACGCGTCATTTAAGCATTGAAACAACGTATCTTGACTGCGTTCAAAGACCAAAGTGACATATTTCAATTTAGAAAAGGGTAAGACGTAAAGAAAAATGTTGAAACGGTGCGGCTGCCCATTCCTGTCGTATAAAGTCATTTCTTCTTTCCAATCGACTTGGGCCGATAGGCCCGGCGTATGTTCAACACGAATAGTTGCTTTATGAGTTCGTTCCTTACGAATACTGGCACAGTATTCTCGAACGATAGTGTACTTTCCCTGAAAGCCCCGTTTCTGAATGAATTTGTAAATGGCCTTGGCAGAACAATGTAGCTCTAGTTTTTCCTCGATAATGCTTCTATAGCCATCCAGTAAGCTAGGCCGTTTATGTTTGATCAAGGGCAGGGTCATACTCCCTTGGGCCTCCTCATATGCTCTCTTAGCTGTACGATAATCTACCCCAAACTGTCTTCCAAGAGCCGTAAAATTAGGCTTGATATCATTATTCACGTACTGTTTCACTCCTTCGCGGACATCATGTCTCACATTGAAAACCTCCTAAAGTCAATGTGATTCATAATATCAAAAAATGTAGGAAAACCGACATTTTTACGCCGTCATTTTCCTACATTTTATAACCGCCATGCACAGATGTGATATAAGCTATCAAATAATAGTTTATATCACATAACTTCCTATTCTTTTGTTAACGTTCCATTCTCGATTCTGTAATGAACCATGTAGTCTCTAACATCTTCCAAACGATGTGTAATTATAATCATTGAAACATCAAGCTTTGCCAATTCATCTAAAAGCTCTTTTGTAGAATCACTGTCAAGGTTCGCTGTTGGCTCATCTAGGATCAATAGCGAGCTATTGGCCACTAATGCTCTGGCCAGCCCTATCTTCTGCAATTGTCCTGCCGATACATCTACTGCTCCATCTTCCTCAGTTTGCGAGATAAAAGTATTTTCATGATCAATTAAAGTCTCAACAAATTTCTTCAAACCAACCTCACTTAAAATACGATTAAAATCACTTGTGTTTATCTTTCTTCCTAGCAGAATGTTTTCTTTTAATGAGGTACTGAATAATTGTACCTTTTGTGGAACCAAAGTAATTTTCCCACTAACTCCACTCGTTAATCCACTGCCATCACTTAAAATAATTTTCCCCTGTGTTGGCCGTAGTAGTCCAATAAGTAAGTTAATAAAAGTGCTTTTCCCAGCCCCACTTGGTCCAGTCAAAACAATCTTATCAGGATTTTCCAAGTTCATCCTAAAGTTAATGTTCTGCAGAATTGGTCTTGAACTCCCCTGATAGGTAAAAGAGACGTTTTCTAAACTTAGCATCTTCATCTGTGCCCTATCTCGTTTATCATCAATGTAGACTCTTTCCTGACGCCAATACTTTGATATTCTATCCACAGAAACACGACCATTTATTACTTGTCCGTAATATATAGGCATTGAGTAGAAAATCCACATTAAGCTACCATTTAGGATAGAAAAGCCCATAAATTGCCCCAAGCTAAGCTTTCCATACGCTACAAAGACCAGGCTAACAACCATAATCGTAACGTCAAAAATGAACCCTATACCCAGGCTGAGACTCGCCATTTGGGATCTCCTCCGATAATTATCTAGTACACTTTCGGAGAACTTATGATAAGTCTTGTTAAACATTCGTAATATTGGTTCTTGGGCTTGGAAAATGCGAATTACCATCTTCGTTTTTAAAATCTGCAACATTAATGTTTGAATTCGATCCTGATCTCCTTGTCTATGCTCTTGGGTTGTTCGTACAACACCTTCTGCCAACTTCGGAATTAGTATGGAGCTTGTTCCCAAAGCCAAAATGATACCAGTTAGCAATGGCGATGTAAAAATTCCGAATAATACAGCAGCCAAAAAGGATATCAATCCCACAAACAATTCCACAATTGTTTCTCCCATCATTTTTCCAACAGCTCCAGCATCTGAATTATTTAAAGATAGCCACTGGCCTTCCAATAATTCTTCATCCGAGTATCTCGGAAATTTAATAGTTGATCTAATTGTTGTAAAAATAATATTCTGTTCAGCAATGAGTGTTAACATTTTCTCTTTGTACGCAATGTATTTTTTTAAAACACCAATTAGTATACTTAAAACCAACAAAAATATAGCAATTTTTAAGAAGTCACTATTTCCTTTTTGTGCACTGATAACTAAGTTATTCAATTTGTACGCAAGAAAAAACTCTGCGATTGCAACAATAACTCCAGCAATCCCCAGTAATAAAAAATTAATCGGGGAAAGCACGGTTCTATAAAAGTTTCTTTTCTCCATACGCTTTCCCTCCTAATGCAAAGAAACAATCCTCTTTTTTAACTAAATTGAATGTATGCGTTATGATGATAAATCCAATATCTTTATTTAGTTTTCTAAGAGTATTCATGAGCTTTACTTGATTACTTTCATCAATATCTGAAAAAGGCTCATCCATCAGTATTAGATTTTGACTGGTTAATAAGGCTCGTGCAATTGCTATTCTCCTTAGCTCACCTGGTGAGAATATACTTGGGTCTGATATAAAAGTATCCAGTCCATTATCCAAATTTGAGACAATTTCTGCTGCCCCTGATTCTTCCAATGCCCGATACACTATTTCATCAGACATTGGTTCACTGAAAGTTAAATTATTTCTAAGTGTGTCACTATAGAGATCAACATTTTGGGGAACAAAGGCAGCTAATCCCTGGAGTGAATCGTATTTTCCTTTGGCAGTGGTTATACTAATTTCTCCACTTTGAGGCTTTATTTCTCCAAACATTAGCTTAAACAGTGTAGACTTTCCCGCACCATTTTCTCCAACAACAAACGTTATTCTTTGCGGATCAATTGATCCCGACAGATTATCTAAAACCAATCTATCTTTATCTTCATACTTAAACTTTATTCTGGAAATTTCAATACGTTCAACTATCTCATTTTTCCAGCCATCATTAGGACTAGTATTTTGAGTCTTGCTAATTGACCCACTAATCCTCTAAATTGATGATTTTTGATTAACAAGGAAGGACAACGTAATTGGCAAAGCTAAAAATGAATCAAAAACGGATCCAATGCCAGCATTCCAAACGCCAACCATACTCCCATAATTTATTTCACCAACCTTAACTAGCCAAAGGCCTAATCCTAATGAAACTATTTCTATCACATATATACCACCACTCATTATTCCAATATTAGATGCTCCAGCTTTGCTATACTTAACAAACCACAGCTGTTTTTTAGAAAATAATGTGTAGTTTCGCGAATTAGTCCAGTCATCTAATTGAAAGATTTTTAGAATCGGAAGATTTTTAAATATTTCAGTAAGAAACCCTTTTTGTTTATCATCAGCTGTTTGATACTCTTTCCTATTTATGAGACTCTGATTATAAAAATAATACGCACTGCAAAACAGCACGACTCCCATAAGTAGGTAAAAGCTCCCAAGTATTCTTGATACGATAAAGATATAACACAAGCCAAACAACAAAGTCGTACAAAAGTCTATAAGTGGTACAATCCCACTTTCTAAGAAGTCAGATACGTTTTGAACATCCAAACTAACCAAATTAATGAACTTTCCAAAACTAGAATTTGATTTTCTATCATTCAATTCTTTATGGATCAGTCTTTCTGAAATTTCCTGACTAGTTCGTTGATGCACTCTAGTAAATATTATTGAAGTTCCATAATAGATAACTGCATATGCAATTGATCCAGAAATTAAAACAACTAATATTCCCCACAACCTCTTAGAATTTCTGTTAAGAGCATAGCCTATGCCAACTTGCAGCATTAATGAAACAAATAGATTAAAGTTGTTTAAGAGTAGTTTCCCCAAAATCAGCCCACTAACTTCGCGCCATTTTATTAATCTGTTTCCACTAATGCCGATCATGGTACCCCTCCTTGGAATCTACTTTTTTGTGTGATCTACATCAGCCTCTTTGTAGAAAATCTGTCTTGTAATATTGCTTGCTTCTACAATATCCCCATCAATCATTCTGATAGTTCCAACACTTACAGCGGCAGCCATGCTGTGATAAAGGAACCAATTGCACCCGCGTTTTTTTTGCAAGTCATCTAGACTAATAGCTGTTTTCATAAGAATCTATCTCTTTTTTAGGTGATGTGCTATCGTTGGAGCGAGTGTATCACTAACCAAATTCAAATCAATAAATAACCTAATTTCAATTTCGCGAAAAACAAATATCTTCTTGAATCATTGAGGTTCCTCTATCACGGTTCCTTTAGTGTCCGAAAAAACATTGTTATTGGATAGACTGCAAATTCAGAATGTCTATTTATTAGTTTTATCAAGGCCAACACCAATGCGAGTTTTGGGCACAAGTCTTTAAATTCCAACGACGAATTTACAATTGAAGTGCAACACGTAATTGAATAAAAAGACCCATAGCGGGTACAATCACTTAACAACCACGAAAAGCAAAGAAGTACGCGCTATGAGCTATCATCATTTTATTATATCTGAACGAGAAAGTATTCTAGAATTTT
This sequence comes from Levilactobacillus suantsaii, assembly GCF_014069315.1. Lineage (NCBI taxonomy): Bacteria > Bacillati > Bacillota > Bacilli > Lactobacillales > Lactobacillaceae > Levilactobacillus > Levilactobacillus suantsaii. Next base: position 539,967 of record NZ_CP059603.1, read on the forward strand.
CTGCAAAAGGTATGACAATTCGAGCAATAGCCTTATGGCTAAAACGTTCACCTAGATCTGTTTCACGTGAGATGAATTGGTTACCAGGACGTTGCTCTTCGTCCAAATCCCAAAAGAATTATCGTGCTAAAAGGTGTCATAGTTATAAACCACGAATACTTGATCAAAAATCAATCTTATGTCAAAAAGTCATCGAGTTAATCGAGGAACATCAATGGTCTCCTGAGCAAATCGCAAAACGAATGGTACTAGAAAATTACGGACACATTAGTTAAACACCATTTACCGACACATTGAACACCATAATCTCAATCTACTGGCCAGATCCTTATTCACCAAAACAGCGAGGAACTAACGAAAATACTAATGGCCTAATTCGAGAGTACTTCCCTAAAAATCAAAGCTTAATTTTACAGACTGTGGAAGAAGTAAAACGCTGTCAGTAGAAAATAAACCATCGCCCTAAAAGAGTTCCTGGGTATCATACGCCAGCGGAGATTTTATTCGATAAAGTGTTGCTCTTGGTTTGACAATTCGTCGCCCAAAATAAAACAGGACCCGCAATGGCAGATCCTGTCGGCAGACAACGGCTTAGGCTGTCTTCTTATTGGCCCGAATATCGGCCAGATAATTTTGACTCTTTTCTTCACTAAATTCGTGTTCCGACTTGGCAATGACCACCGTGGCTAAGGAGTTCCCTACCACGTTGACAGCGGTCCGCCCCATGTCAACTAACCGGTCGATTCCGGCAATGAAGGTCAACCCACTCATTGGGACTCCAATCGTGGAGATAGTGGCCAACAGGACCACAAAGGACGCCCCGGGAACCCCGGCCATCCCTTTACTGGTAATCATCAAGACCACTAATAAGGTAATCTGTTGTCCCAGACTCAAATCAATATGGTAGGCCTGAGCTAAGAACAAGGCTGCTAAGGATTGATAAATAGCCGAGCCATCCAGGTTAAAGGTATACCCGGTGGGAATCACAAAGGAGACAATCCCCTGACTGACCCCGAACTTGTCCATCTTATCAATCAACCGTGGTAACGTGGCTTCAGAACTCGCCGTCGAAAAGGCCAAGATGGCTTCATCTTTAATGACCGACAGTAAATCCCATAACCGGAACTTGAAGAGCTTGGCGACCAGGCCCATGAAAACTAAAATGAAGATGACCATCGTCGCGTAAGCCAGCAAGATAAAGTAACCTAACGGCGCCAAGGCCGACAGTCCCATTTGCGCAACCGTGACCCCAATCAATGCACAAACCCCGATTGGAGCAGTGTGCATGACCCAGTTAGTGACCCGGAACATCACTTGGGAAACGGCATCCAAGAAATCAACGATCACTTTTCCTTGCTTACCAATGGCAGCCGTCCCTAGTCCGAAGAAGACGGAAAAGAAGATAACCGGCATCATGTCACCATCAGATAACGACTTGAAGAAGTTCGTGGGAATGATGCCCATCAACGTCGACCAGATGCCCGTGCTCTTGGCTGACTTGGCCGTGGACACGTACTGGCTGATGTCAGTACTATGTAATTGATGAATATCGATGAAGGTCCCCGGATGGAAGACATTCCCAATCAGGAGCCCTAAGGCGATGGCAATCGTGGTCATGATTTCGAAGTACAGGAGGGTCTTCCCGCCGACCCGACCTAATTGTTTGATGTCACCCATGTTCGCGATTCCGACCGTCAAACAGGACACCACGATTGGTAGCACAATCATTTGAATCAAGCCGATGAACATGTTCCCGATGTTCTGCATGGCGGTAATGGCCATTTTATTCTCGTAGAAAATGACCCCTAAAATAATTCCTAAGACTAACCCAATTAAAATTTGCCAGCCTAAACTAAGCCGGTAACTGCGGTACCTTTTCATTATCTTCACCCATTCTCTCATAGTCTAATTGTTTTTTTAGATTTCATAGCACCCCATAATCATAGCACAAGCTAGGCTTCACGACGCACTACACGAAGGTAAAACTTGAATTTCTTCATTATATTTCGTTATTCACGTGTCCTACTGTCTGCTATGGCCAGCGATTTTATCTGAAATTGGGCCTCACCACCAGTTCTGCTCAGGTTAAAATTCAAAGTTATACAAAAAAAGGAACCCTGCTGGGTTCCTATAACATTGCGTGGCAACGTCCTATTCTCGCAGGGGGCGATCCCCCAACTACTATTGGCGTGCTGAAGCTTAACTTCCGTGTTCGGCATGGGAACGGGTGTATCCTTCAGGCTATCGCCACCACACTATTGAGAGCTTATTCCCTCAAAACTAGGTATTACCAATTATCTTCTGAGAACACCAATCACTTGGTTAAGTCCTCGACCGATTAGTACTGGTCCGCTCCACGCCTCACGGCGCTGCTACTTCCAGCCTATCTACCTGATCATCTCTCAGGGGTCTTACTTCCATAAAGGAATGGGAAATCTCATCTTGAGGCGAGTTTCACACTTAGATGCTTTCAGCGTTTATCTCATCCATACATAGCTACCCAGCGATGCGCCTGGCGGCACAACTGGTACACCAGAGGTATGTCCATCCCGGTCCTCTCGTACTAAGGACAGCTCCTCTCAAATTTCCTACGCCCGCGACGGATAGGGACCGAACTGTCTCACGACGTTCTGAACCCAGCTCGCGTACCGCTTTAATGGGCGAACAGCCCAACCCTTGGGACCGACTACAGCCCCAGGATGCGATGAGCCGACATCGAGGTGCCAAACCTCCCCGTCGATGTGGACTCTTGGGGGAGATAAGCCTGTTATCCCCAGGGTAGCTTTTATCCGTTGAGCGATGGCCCTTCCATACGGTACCACCGGATCACTAAGCCCGACTTTCGTCCCTGCTCGACCTGTCTGTCTCGCAGTCAAGCTCCCTTCTGCCTTTACACTCGTCGAATGATTTCCAACCATTCTGAGGGAACCTTTGGGCGCCTCCGTTACTTTTTGGGAGGCGACCGCCCCAGTCAAACTGCCTACCTGACACTGTCTCCCGCCACGATGAGTGGCGCGGGTTAGAGTGTTCACACAGCGAGGGTCGTATCCCACCAGCGCCTCCATCGAAACTAGCGTTCCGATATCTACGGCTCCGACCTATCCTGTACAAGCTGTGTCAACACCCAATATCAAGCTACAGTAAAGCTCCATGGGGTCTTTCCGTCCTGTCGCGGGTAACCTGCATCTTCACAGGTAATATAATTTCACCGAGTCTCTCGTTGAGACAGTGCCCAGATCGTTACGCCTTTCGTGCGGGTCGGAACTTACCCGACAAGGAATTTCGCTACCTTAGGACCGTTATAGTTACGGCCGCCGTTTACTGGGGCTTCATTTCTGGGCTTCGCCGAAGCTAACTCATCCACTTAACCTTCCAGCACCGGGCAGGCGTCAGCCCCTATACTTCATCTTACGATTTTGCAGAAACCTGTGTTTTTGATAAACAGTCGCCTGGGCCTTTTCACTGCGGCTACACTTGCGTGTAGCACCCCTTCTCCCGAAGTTACGGGGTCATTTTGCCGAGTTCCTTAACGAGAGTTCACTCGCTCACCTTAGGATACTCTCCTCGACTACCTGTGTCGGTTTGCGGTACGGGTAATTAAGATCTCACTAGAAGCTTTTCTCGGCAGTGTGACGTGGAGCACTTCCCTACTAAAATTCGGTCCCCGTCGCGCCTTGTCCTTAGCGATAAGCATTTGACTCATCACCAGACTCAGCGTTTGGACGCACATTTCCAATCGTGCGCATGCTTTAGCCTCCTGCGTCCCTCCATCGTTCAAACAATCTTAACTAGTACAGGAATATCAACCTGTTATCCATCGCCTACGCCTTGCGGCCTCGGCTTAGGTCCCGACTGACCCTGGGAGGACGAGCCTTCCCCAGGAAACCTTAGTCATTCGGTGGATCAGATTCTCACTGATCTTTCGCTACTCATACCGGCATTCTCACTTCTAAGCGCTCCACTAGTCCTTGCGGTCTAGCTTCGTTGCCCTTAGAACGCTCTCCTATCACGCAACATAGTTGCATCCACAATTTCGGTAATGTGCTTAGCCCCAGTATATTTTCGGCGCAGAGTCACTCGGCTAGTGAGCTATTACGCACTCTTTAAATGATGGCTGCTTCTGAGCCAACATCCTAGCTGTCTATGCAATTCCACATCCTTTTCCACTCAGCACATATTTAGGGACCTTAATTGGTGGTCTGGGCTGTTCCCCTTTCGACGGTGGATCTTATCACTCATCGTCTGACTCCCGGATATAAATCAGTGGCATTCGGAGTTTATCTGAATTCAGTAACCCATGACGGGCCCCTAGTCCAAACAGTGGCTCTACCTCCACGATTCTTCATCCGAGGCTAACCCTAAAGCTATTTCGGAGAGAACCAGCTATCTCCAAGTTCGTTTGGAATTTCACCGCTATCCACACCTCATCCCAGCATTTTTCAACATACACGGGTTCGGCCCTCCAGTGCGTTTTACCGCACCTTCAGCCTGGACATGGATAGGTCACCTGGTTTCGGGTCTACGTCAACTTACTGAAACGCCCGTTTCAGACTCGCTTTCGCTACGGCTCCGGTCTTTACACCTTAACCTTGCAAATTAACGTAACTCGCCGGTTCATTCTACAAAAGGCACGCTACCACCCATTAACGGGCTCTAACTAATTGTAGGCACATGGTTTCAGGAACTATTTCACTCCCCTTCCGGGGTGCTTTTCACCTTTCCCTCACGGTACTGGTTCACTATCGGTCACTAGGGAGTATTTAGCCTTGGGAGATAGTCCTCCCGGATTCCGACCAGGTTTCACGTGTCTGACCGTACTCAGGATCCTGAACTGAGGGTCAACGATTTCGCCTACGGGGGTATCACCCGCTCTGCCACACCTTCCCAGATGTTTCGGCTATCACTGACTTTGGTAACTCAAATGTTCAGTCCTACAACCCCAACAAGCAAGCTTGTTGGTTTGGGCTGTTCCCCGTTCGCTCGCCGCTACTTAGGGAATCGAATTTTCTTTCTCTTCCTGTGGGTACTTAGATGTTTCAGTTCCCCACGTCTGCCTCAACTCAAGTATGTATTCCCTGAGTTGTAATCATCGGTAAAGATGATTGGGTTTCCCCATTCGGAAATCTCCGGATCAAAGCTTACGTACAGCTCCCCGAAGCATATCGGTGTTAGTCCCGTCCTTCATCGGCTCCTAGTACCAAGGCATTCACCATGCGCCCTTCATAACTTAACCTAACGGTCACTTCGTGACCGCTGATTAATTGAGTATTAGCGAATAAACTAATTAAAAAACTCAAAATAAACGCGGTGTTCTCGGTTTAATTATCTTTAATAATTAAAGGAAAATAATTGATAATATCTAGTTTTCAAAGAACAAGCTTGAGGGTAGACCCCTCAAAACTGACCATTGTTTCAACAAAGTATGTGCAGGCCTCCGTATTATTCCTTAGAAAGGAGGTGATCCAGCCGCAGGTTCTCCTACGGCTACCTTGTTACGACTTCACCCTAATCATCTGTCCCACCTTAGGCGGTTGGCTCCAAAAGGTTACCTCACCGACTTGGGGTGTTACAAACTCTCATGGTGTGACGGGCGGTGTGTACAAGGCCCGGGAACGTATTCACCGCGGCATGCTGATCCGCGATTACTAGCGATTCCAACTTCATGTAGGCGAGTTGCAGCCTACAATCCGAACTGAGAACGGCTTTAAGAGATTAGCTTGGCCTCACGACTTCGCGACTCGTTGTACCGTCCATTGTAGCACGTGTGTAGCCCAGGTCATAAGGGGCATGATGATTTGACGTCATCCCCACCTTCCTCCGGTTTGTCACCGGCAGTCTCACCAGAGTGCCCAACTGAATGCTGGCAACTGATAATAAGGGTTGCGCTCGTTGCGGGACTTAACCCAACATCTCACGACACGAGCTGACGACAACCATGCACCACCTGTCATTCTGTCCCCGAAGGGAACGTCCTATCTCTAAGATTGGCAGAAGATGTCAAGACCTGGTAAGGTTCTTCGCGTAGCTTCGAATTAAACCACATGCTCCACCGCTTGTGCGGGCCCCCGTCAATTCCTTTGAGTTTCAACCTTGCGGTCGTACTCCCCAGGCGGAGTGCTTAATGCGTTAGCTGCGGCACTGAAGGGCGGAAACCCTTCAACACCTAGCACTCATCGTTTACGGCATGGACTACCAGGGTATCTAATCCTGTTTGCTACCCATGCTTTCGAGCCTCAGCGTCAGTTACAGACTAGACAGCCGCCTTCGCCACTGGTGTTCTTCCATATATCTACGCATTCCACCGCTACACATGGAGTTCCACTGTCCTCTTCTGCACTCAAGTCATTCAGTTTCCGATGCACTTCTTCGGTTAAGCCGAAGGCTTTCACATCAGACTTAAATAACCGCCTGCGCTCGCTTTACGCCCAATAAATCCGGACAACACTTGCCACCTACGTATTACCGCGGCTGCTGGCACGTAGTTAGCCGTGGCTTTCTGGTTGAATACCGTCACGATGTCAACAGTTACTCTGACACCCGTTCTTCTTCAACAACAGAGTTTTACGAGCCGAAACCCTTCTTCACTCACGCGGCATTGCTCCATCAGACTTGCGTCCATTGTGGAAGATTCCCTACTGCTGCCTCCCGTAGGAGTCTGGGCCGTGTCTCAGTCCCAATGTGGCCGATTACCCTCTCAGGTCGGCTACGCATCATCGCCTTGGTGGGCCGTTACCTCACCAACAAGCTAATGCGCCGCGGAACCATCCAGAAGTGATAGCCGAAACCATCTTTCAAACAAAAACCATGCGGTTTTTGTTGTTATACGGTATTAGCACCTGTTTCCAAGTGTTATCCCCTGCTTCTGGGCAGGTTTTCCACGTGTTACTCACCAGTTCGCCACTCGCTTTAGGAAGAAATCAGTGCAAGCACATCAATCAACCAAAGCTCGTTCGACTTGCATGTATTAGGCATGCCGCCAGCGTTCGTCCTGAGCCAGGATCAAACTCTCATCTTAAAGATGATAAGCTCGAATAACTCATCGATTGTTGTTACATTTTAAAAGCGAATTGACTTTGCAAATATTGTTTGGGTTTGAATAAATTCAAACCGCCCTACACATATTTGGTTTGTCGAAACAATGTTCAGTTTTCAAAGGTCTACTCGTTATCCGCCGAAGCAGACAACTTAATCATCATATCATTTAGCTGATATGCTTGTCAACGATAAATTTAATTTCTCTTTTTATCGTTAACCTCTGTCACTAAATGACAGCTTATACAATATATCATGTTGTTATCAACGATGTCAATCCCTAAATTCATATCAGTGAATTGGTCTTGGCCATCTATTTTTGACAACGTATATAAGAATACCAATTCCCCCGCTAAACGTCAACACTAAAATGAAGACTTTCCCGTTAGTGGTCTAACCAATCAAGCGACTTTCTCGCCCCATTATCCGGGTTTGTCACTTATCAATTGCCACACTAGTTTTGTTTAGGCTCGATAAGGAAGTAATTCCTAACTTTAAACGAGAATGGTTTTATCATTATCCGGTAAAATCATTTTTAAACTTTTTCTGATTTTGTTTTTTTAATCCCCTATGTGGCCCCTTTTAGCGGCTCTTACGCTTAAAGACAAAATCTCATTTCCTCTCTAGATCCACCATTAATCAATAAAAAATTAGCATATCCGCCACTTGCCCTCACGTATACGCTCTATTATTCAGCCATAATTTATCAAAATAGATTAAATCCCGGTTCAATTTAGTAACAGTGCTCGATCAATTCACACTGATCAAGCGATTTTTTTACGAATTCCCGACTAATTATCCAACTGGCCTGCCAATTGATCTCATTTTAGGCTGTGTATTTTCCACTTAAACAAAAACAGGCCTGAAAAATCCAGACCTGTTACCCCTTTGAAATCTCTTAAGCCGCTTATTGGATTTAGTGATGCTGTAATATCAATGTTAATAGCGATGTTGCGCAAAAAACGCGCAATAAAAAATATTTTTTTGCTTTTATTTAGATAAATTAAAAATTGTACGCAAAAAAGCGCCCACCCCGTCAGGAGTGAGCGCTTTTGGGGTGTTACTTGACAAATTTGTTAATCTTCTTGTTTCCACTGATATAGTATCCATTAGCCAATTGAATCCGAGTTGTATATCCATACTTGACGATCTTAGCGACATCAAATTCAGTGCCGGCTGGCTGCCAGTCCACAACATGTTTGAGGGTCTTATCTTTGTACCGATGAGTACCGCGTACAGACTTCACTCGTTTGACGCCACCATTAACGGAATAGTATAAGCGATTGACATTGGCCTTATTAGACGTGATGTAATAGCCGTTTGCCAACTGGAATCGGGTAATCTTACCGTACTTAATCACTTTAGCGATCGCAAATACGGTGCCGGCTGGGAATTTGTCTACTTTGTGTTTGAAGGCAACATCCTTGTAGCGATTAATTGGCGTCCGGGCATAGACCATCTTGGGATTGTATCGGTAATAGATGGCCTTCTTCGGTTTAACCGCCTTGGTTGCGGTGCCGTAGTAATAGTTAGAATACATTTGGCTCACATCGAAGCCCCCATAACAGCCAGGAAAGTGTTTTGTACTAGTCCACTGCCAACCGCGATAACTAGCATAAAACTTCAGGCCCACCGGGTTAGATGGATAGTTGGCAATCCAACCACCGCGTCCATGATTGTTAAGAGGCATTGAGTTAGTCCAAGAACCCATGGTGTACACATCCGTCTTAGGATATCCCATACGTTTAACTTCTGCGACCCATGCTTTAATATTCGCCGCATTACGGGTCCAGCCAAGATTGTTCGCTTCAAAGTCCAGCACAATTACTGCATCTTTACCAAGCCCGGCATTTAATGCGCAACGAGCTGCTATTCGGGCCTCTGCCTTAGCACCTGCTACGGTTGTAAACCGGGCAAAGTGGTAGCCGTTGACATGCAGTCCGGCTTTTACTGCATTGTGAATACTAGTTTTAGCAGTTCGATCAGTAAAAAAAGTGCCCTCCGACAGCTTAGCAACCATCGCACGAACACCATACTTTTTCATTGACTTCCAATTAGAAACTGTCATTGTTCCGTTGTTATTGGAAACGTCCACCATGTCACATCGAGGCATTACTTAGTACCTCCCTCCACTTGGCTAGTTGCAGGGACATCAAGCGGCTCATTTTCATTGTCTTTAACGTTCCGCTTGAGTAATTGTTCCTCTTTATCCGCGAACACTTGCTCTGTGGACGCCTGCGCAACGTCAAATTTAGCCTGCTTCTTCTGTGCAACGGTACTTTGGGTGCTCATCGCTTGATAGGCCTTTTCGATGGCCGCAGAAATAATTGCAGGATCAATGTTGTGACCTAATCCTTTTAATTGACCGGTAACATCGGAAATTGCCTTTTGCCGTTTTTCGTCTCCCGGAATTTCGTAATACGTGGATAAAAGATGAACAGCGTTATCGGCCAACTTGTCCAACAACGTCAATGCCTCTCGCTGATTGGCTGACTTATTCGCCGCAATCTTGGTCTTCAATGCCGGATTGATCCGGGTAAACCAGCCAACCAGGGCAAAAATTAAGACACCTAAGATACCGGTGTCGTTGAGTAATTTAATAATCTTCGTAAATTCATTCATGCTTTTTCCTCCTAGGATTTTAACTGACTCTTGAGCTCTGCATTTTCAATTCGTAGCTGTTCGTTTTCCATAATGAGTTCATGATTTCTTTTTTCGGCTTCATCAGTTCGCGTCTTCATCTCCATGTACAGTCCTTGCCATTCTTCACGATTAGACTTCTTCCGTGATATTCGATTGGTGTACCATGCCGCAATCATACCGGCTACAACTGACATGATTAGATATATCTGATGCAAATAGCTCTCAGTCAAACTGAATCCGAGCGGCGGGCAATAATCATAATGACAATGGTCAGTGCGGCATTACTGATCCACGGCATTCCGCTCCCCATAACCATTGAATGCAAGAACTGATAAAATGACAAGGTCGCCATGGCAAACGTGGCCACAGTTAAAATGATGTGATCCATCCTAACCGACCGCTTAGGGTCCAAGACCCAGATTGCCATAACCACACCAATCACCACATACATCATGCCTACGGCATCATCATTCGCAATTTCAGCGACTACTGGTGGCCAAGTAAAATAATGATCACTAACCATCAAAAATAGGCCAATACCAATCATAGTAAAAGCAATCACGGTATGCAGCGGATTATCTCGAATTGGATGATACATATAAATTCCTTCTTCCATCAAAAAAGCACCTAGGCGGTTGTGGTATCCGTCGTCGGTGCCGTGTAATCCTTACCTGTCAGCTCCTTGTACTGTTCTGGTGTGATGCACCAGTTGACCATGTAGCTAATGTCTAGGCCCCATGAAGCATACAACTTAGCATCTTCAATGCTTGGTGCTGAAAATGGATTATTTCCCATAATGATTCCTCCTATTCTGCCTTGGCTGCGATTTGCTTTTGCACTGCCACAATTTGCTGTGACAGGCTGACAAATTGCTTTTGAAATTGCTCTTGCGTAGTAACGAATTGCTGCTGGGCTTCTACTTGAGCCTTTGTGGCACTCCCCAGCGCTGTTTGCAAGCCTTGAATAGTTTCACCTTCTTGGTCAATCAATCCTTGCAGGTAGTCAATATCCAAATTGGGTAAGTTCCCCGGAGCTGTGACTTCTTGCGAATCATCACTCTTGAATGCGTACATCCACCAGTAGCGAGTGAAATATTGAATCGAGGTGGTCGGGATATTCACCGCTCGTAAGCCATCTGCTGGCTCAAGTACGGGCGCAGTGTCCTTGTCTGGAAATTGGTTATCTGAATCTGGTTTTACGTAATAAATTGGCATTATAACTTCTCCTTTACATATTAATAAAATAGTTAGTCAAACGTTATTCTCATAAATAGGTCGCCATCATCATTTGCACTTACCACTGTTTTACCTGTTGATAACACGTTGTGGTCACTCCAAGCAAATTTTAACTTTGTGCCTGATATTTCTAAATCATAAGTGGCACCACCACCAGATGAATTAGGTGAAGCACATGCTATCATTCCTCTAACATTTTTGGGGGTGCTAACAATATTTTTTAAATCTAATAATTCTGTCTGGGTGTCTGGTTTATTTAAATAAACATTTTTTGCAATTCCCATTATTCCATATAACACCAAATCAACATATTTTTGCTCGTTATTTTTTCTGTACATGCAAGTATATGCAGATAGCGAATCACTTTTACCAGTTATTGTATGCCAAGCGCTTGCTTCAAGGCTTTTCAAATCGTCGCGGGTAGCGACTGATTTACCTCCATTCACAGTGAGCTTGGTGAAGTCAGTAGGTGTAGAAACAACGCCAGTATCCGGATTGCGGTCAACCACGTTAGCGGCGTTAGCGGGTGTGTAATCCAACTTATCTTGCTTAGCATTAACTTCTTCTATACCCGCTACATCACTGGCTGGTTTACGCATATCGGCGGTATGGACAACTTTGGAATCGTCAGCAAGTTTAGCCCAACTTGTCCATGCGCCGGCATTAAATATTCTAAGAAACATTGAGCTTGCATTATCAGCAATGGCAATTTGTGCTTTACGGCCGTTCCATTGTGAGAAATAAAAAGTCGTTGTAGTAAAACTGTGAGTGTTATCTGGGCCATCCGTCATTAAATGGCCATTTGCAAGAATAGTTCCCAAAGGTAAATCATTAAATGACCCCCCATCAACAAGTTGTAAAGAAGTAAGACCTGATTTTGGTAAGTCGTAAGAAGTTCCGTTCACTGTAATTGTGTTGTCATGGTTATCATGAACTACTTTACTATCGTCAGCTTTAACGTTAACCTCATCAATGCTGGCAACTTGATTGGCTGGTTTGCGCATATCCGCCGTGTGCACAACCGTACTATCGTCAGCTTTGCCACTAATCTTCGTGTCTGCGTAGTCCTTCGCCGACGTGAGTGTCGTGGCGTCGCCATCGGAGACATCCTTGCTGGTCGCAATGGCATTGCCTTCACCGTCCACCGCACCCTTTTCCAGCGTGACGGATTCCTTGAAATCCGCTGGCTTACTGCCATCAATGACGGTGGCAGGAATGTTAGCCTTGATATCATCAATAGTTGCAATGTGTTTTGATGCAAAGATTGCATCAAGGTCGGCTTCATTAAGTGAACCAGCCTGACTGACAGTAATCAAAACATTATCGGCATCGCTCACCGTTGTATCAGTCTGGAATGAATCATTTAAGTTGGACTTACCGTCATATGCAGCGATGTAGTCTGGTAGAGAGCTTGGCAGTACTCCATACAGAATTTCATCCCCGTTTTCTGGTCGTGCATAAAAGCCGACTGTATAGAGACTGTATGCCGTCGTCACATCTTTAGACGGAAAGTCTACCCGCATAGTCAAGGTAGTGTCATCCTTCTTAATAATTCGTGAGTATTCGACTGTCTGCTGCACATCTTCAATTGATGTGAGCTTTTTTAAATCGTTGACCGGAGTAGCTGAGTAATCATGGCTTGAGGCCACTGCTCGGGGGAACTGGATTTTATCCAAGCCCCCAAGTGTGCCCGTTGCTAGTGATCGACCAGCTTCGGTCAAATAGGTAGTATCAAATTGCACTTTTATCCCTCCTTAGAGACTTGGTGAAGCCGCTGTCGCTGAGTGACTGTGGCCACGGTCGTATTATCATCCGTAGTGTGCGTGCGGTCTCTCATGCTATCCATGACAGCGAAGTGAGACCGCTCCTTTTTAGTGGCTGTGGCCACGTATAGCATCTGGCTAGCGACAGCTTGAAAGTCAACGCTAACAATTTTTACTTCTGGCATAACGGCTGACTCTAGTGCTTTAACCAGAAGGTTCTTTTTGCGAGCAGACTTACTATAACGGTTTGGAATATTAGTAAATCTCACTGCTTCCGGATCACCACCTAGTTGATCTGGGTCAGTGATTACATCAAACTCAGTCGGGTCAGCCTGTAGGATAAAGGCGATCAGACTGATGATGTCGTCCTCAGTAACTCCGATGCGACTGAGCATCTTAGCTAATCGAATTTGGAAGCGGAGAAAATCATCATCATTATCGATGCGACTTACACCCCAGTCAGCAGCGATATCATCTAAGATACCGCCCTTGGCCCGATCAAGACTTCGAGACTCGTAGATCTTCCTGAACTCATCGACCTCGTCAATGATCAAGTCGGCAATAACGCCCAAAATTGCCTGGTTATTACTGTCGGGGCTTTGATTAGCCATTCCGGGAAGAGCCGTGATAATCAGCTGACGAATTGTGTCGTCATCTAATCCCTGGTCAACCCAGAACTGCAGCCATTGCTTATCCGTCATCAACAATCACCTCGATGTCGTTGGTTGTGATATAAGCTAGCGTGTAGGCGTCGACAGTGACGTTTCCAAGCGCTAAGGCGGCCCTTATCCGTTCCGACGGTTATATCGATACTAGATAATCCTGAGACCTGCCACAGGTACTCAAAGAGCTTTGAGTACAGCAAGGGGTCGCCCATGTTAAGTGTCCGGTCGTATTCGACGACCTTATTTTTTAGATCCGTGATCCCGTTGTCCGTGTCAAAGCCATCAGTCGTCTTGATACGGATCTGCACGTATAACGTCTGCTGTTTGGCCCGAGAGAAGTTAACCGTGCGCTCCTGTCCGGAGGCGTTTAAGACAGTCTTCGACACTTCTCCGTAGGTATGTCCGGGCAGCCCGACCGCGTGAAAAATGGCCTCAGCCACATCTTGGTCAGAGCCACCAATCACATAGACATGAGTGGTCTTAGGCGGGTTTCCATCAGCATCGGTCGTCAGCTCGTCGTTAGCCGTGACCTTACACTGGATAACCCCGGTGACGTTTTCAACCTTGGTCTTGATACCGTCCTCGGTAGAGTCGGACTTAGACAGCTTATTCTCAAAGATGCGAGCCCGATAATTAACCTCTGACTCAATCTCCTCACCGCCAGTTGCGGCCTCTGGGTTAGTCACCCGAACAACTCCCGCAATTCCCTCGGTACCATCACTACCGCCTTCATCCGTGATGGTTCCGGCGCTAACGTTGCCACTCACTCCCGGTTCATTTGCCTGGGCCTGTACGGTCACCCGACCAATCTCGTTGCCGTCGTCATCCGTCAGTGGAACGTCAGCCCCAGTGTCGTCCTTTACGGTAGCTACCCCAGGGACCTTTGCTTCATCGAGTGTATTGAAGACGACCCCATCAGCCGTGCTGTACTGAGTTCCTTCGGGAATTACGGTATCTGGATCAGCATCAATCTGCAGGTAAACGGTAGCAGCCGTCGCGGGCGTCCGAGAAACTCCGATGTCTGATCCACTGATATCTAAGTCTTGGTCCCGTCCGCGTAGCGTGTAAGGTGAGTTGTAAGTTAGCTCAGCCAACTGTTCGACGAGGTTCTTGCCTACCGAAATAGCCCCAGCAAACTGGCCAAATCGGTGAGCATCATCGGTGGCCAGACTATCGCCTAGGGATTCTTTAAAACGCTGGTTAACGCCCTCGCGGATGTCGTCCAGCTCTTCCCGGTCAAATCCTTTATCAGTCAGTCCCAATGTTATCCACCTCCGTTCCTGCGGTTACCGTTGTTTCTTCGCCAGAATCATCCAAATAAGTAACGGCTAAGTCGACCGTTGCCGTACGCCCATTACGCTTAATGTCTTTGATCTCAGCACTAACAAAATTATCAAATTGAGATTCGAGATAGTCTTCAATCTCAGCTTCTAAGCTCGGTATGTCATCCAAGTTTTCAATGACGTGGAGATGATTAAGACCAAAATCGGGGTTCCAAGATAGTTCGCCCTCGTTGGTGCCTAAAGCAATGTTGGTGGCCACAGCTTGGTCTGCATCATCAACCATGACAAAGTCGCCGGTTTCTGGGTCAATGATCACATCACCGGTTTCGTCAGTCGCTATATCCATACTCATCGGATCACCCCCATGATTATTCCGTCGTTTTCGCTGTGCATTCGACGGCTGGCTAGGCTGTAGCTACCAGAACCGCCGTCAAAATTATCTTGGTCCCGGTCATCAAACGCTACCTCGACGATGTCCCCACGCTTTAGCTTTGTGGGTTTGCCATCTTTGAGATATTCGGCTGCACTGGCCAAGACTAGGCAGTTACCATAGATAGCACGGATCTCACCGTCAGACTGTTCCGGCAATGGCTGGACGTCTGCATACATGGGACTCCCACTTTTGATGGAGACCACTTTTCCTTTCATATGACTATGAACGTCGGCTTGAAAGTATGGAAGCAGTTCATCGACTAGCAGCTTTAAAGCGTCGTTTCTATCTTTACTCATCTAAACCGCCTCCACTTCACAAGTCGTTTGCATATCATCCAAGCTGTGCGTGTAGTTCTTGACCCGCACCAAGCTCTTGATGTTTTCGGCCACATAGAAAACGGACCCGTTAGCCACCAGCGGATTAAGGTAGGTCACCACCGTCCAGGTTGCTTTCTTCCCGTCCTCGTCAGAAATAGTCGGCATGTTGACCAGACCATCTTTAAGAGTCAGATACAGGTGCGTTTGCCACAGTTTCGGCTTCTCGTCGTAGTCAATTACGATGTCGTCCATCCGATACTGGAAACGGCTGCCGCAGTCCTTGACAATGGCCTTGATGGCCGTCTCTGGCTTGCTGGACAGCCGATACCCCTTCTTGTACACTTTGTTCTTTTTGAGGTGCAGGGCGGCGATAGGAATGCCCGCCTCACGCGAGATTCGCTGGATAATCGTCTTGGCTTTAACCCCATTTTTAAAGCGTAAATTGATGTTCTTCTTTTTCGTGGTGGTCCATGTAATAGTTCGCCCACTCTTGGTCTTGTAAGAGTGCTTGACTTTCTTACTGCCAGAATAGGGATTGTAAATTTTCTTGTTTTTGGCGTAATCCTTTCCAGCTACGAACGTGATGGCAATGTAAGTGTCCTCACCATCGCGGACCGCAGGAGCAACCTTGGTAATATTTCCAGCGCCAATGATGCCGAAGAGGTCATACCCACCAGCTTTCACGATCACGTGCTCCTTAGACTTGAAGAGGTTCTGGTGAGCCTTCGATAGGTTATAAATGTTGAACGTGTTGGTGGCTGGAGTTCCCCCATCGCCGCCGCTGATTTCACCGGTGATCTGGACGCCGTACCCTTTGGGGTGGAAATTAGTGAATCGATAGGTACCGGATTTAAGTACCAGATCAACTTCCACCTTCGCCCCGTACCAGGTCTTCCCCTTGGGATTGGTGACTTTAAGACCCATTACCATCACCGCTCTCATAAACACTATCCTGGTCCATGACGAAAACCGTCTTTTGGAGGTTGCCCTTAGTCACTGAGGACTCCAAGCCGGATTCGTCCATCGGGACTAGCCGTTCGACCGGCAGCCAATCGTAAGAGGCCCAGTACCAAAGCGGGACGCCGTAAGTGAGCGGCTCGCCCATGATCTTATGGGTATCGTCGTCAAGGTCCTCATAATCGACCGTGAAGGTCTGTGAGAGCTCGCTATACTGCAGAGTGAGCTCCGCGCTGACATTTTCAAAGTCCACTTGGATTCGACTTGGCAAGCTGCTTAGGTCAAATTCGATCGTTTCATGCTTTGGCATCTAATCGCCTCCTACTTTGGGATTTTTAGCTTGTGACCAGGGAACATTGTCTTAAACCGTGACCCATTGAGCTTAGTCAAGGTGGCCACGGTCGTGTGGTTCTTCTGAGCAAGCCCCCAGTACGTGTCACCGGACTTGACCGTATAAGACTTATACTTCCCTTTGTCGGAGCCCTTCTTCTTAGTGCTCTTGACGGCGCCCTTTTTCTTAGTCTTCTTCTTAGCCTTGCCATACAGGATTCTCCCCTGTTTGACGTACTCAAAAGTGATACTAAGCTCTAAGGCATTGGAACGGGCGAGTCCTGAGACTGTCTTACTGATTGAGGAAATTTTGACGTGATTCCAGTTGGAGAAACCCTTGATCACAAACTCAGTGTCCAGTCGTTGTAACTTCTGGATCGCATTAAATTGCTTGCAGGCCGCCGCATAGCTCTTGCCAAAAAGCCAGTAAGTCCCGGATAGCTCTTTGCTTGTCCGTGTTGACTTACCGGCCCGTGGGTCCGAATTGTCGACACCGATCGAAGTCACTTCGTTGGTATCTGTTTCCGTCGGTTGAACTTCACCCAAAAAATAAACAACCGAACTCATCAGGTCTGCGCGATACAGCGCAGTTTGCCCGACGAGCGGTTGTTTTTTGTGTGCTTTGATTTTTGACTTAATTTTAGAAAGATTGGCCTTCTGTTTCTTGCGTTTGGCCGCCGCGGCACGCTTGGCCTTCTCTTTCTTGTAGACGTTGTATGCGGCCTTATCCTTTTTCTTCTTGGATTTAAGATTGGCCAGTTTTTTCTTGGCGTTTTTCAAGGCTCTCCGAGCCTTACTCTGCTCGCTAAGTTTGGCCTGATAGGATTTTGAACTCGTTACCTTTTTCAAATCCTTGTAGGCCGCCGTCTGGTCTTTCTTGGCATCCTTAATCTTAGCGGTGATAGATTTTTTATCCTTAGCAGTTTTGGCCTTGGCCAACTGTTTTTGAAGGTCGGCCACCGTCTTATCAGCATGGTCATACGCTGCCTTACGGGTCTTATAGCCATTTTGCTTAGACAGAAAATCATCAGCCTTATCGATTACCGCTTGCTGCTTGGTAATCGTGGTTTGGGTATTCTTAATGCCTGTCGCATCAGTCTTCACCTTCTTTTTATTCTTGTTGTACTCGCTAGTAAGCTGCTTATCTGTAAGCTGGTCCGGTGCAATTTGGTCCGTTTTAAAGCGAACCAACTTGTGGCCCGGGACATTAAGATAACGTCGAATTGCGTTATCAACCGAGCTGGAAACGTTCTTTTTTAAAGTGATGTTCACCATTAGATCACGAATCCTTCCCGGCCCTGGTCAGTGCCGATTACTCGACGAACCATGTCAATCATTTTTTCACTACCGCTTTGCAAGCCAGCTTCAACTGACTTCTTAATGGCCGAGTCATCGCCAGCCCCTTCAATTTTGATGTGATTGGTCATCTTGATAGTGACATTTCGGCCGCCGGCGGAACCGGCCACCTTAGCTGGCTGAACTCGACTGGCAGGCTTAGAGCTTAAAACCTGGTTAAGGGTTCCAGCCAAGCCGCTACCATCGACCTTTGAACGGGCCTTAATGGCACTGTCGATAAGTCCATCAGCGCTAGCCTTACGAGGGTTAATGGTAACCTCTTTGGATTTTTCACCGAAGATGTTGAGCTTCCCCTTCTTAGACCAGCCACCTTCATCATGCAAAGCGGCCTCAATCTTGCGGGCTCCTGCGACGTGTTGTGCGTTGTAGCCCCCACGTTCCCACTGTGATGAGAACTTGTTAGCTAAGGACGCTACGGACCCAGAACCGCGTAAAACGCTCTTCAAGACAGAGCTATCAGAGCCATCGCCTTTAAGGGCGAATTCCAGCTGAGCTTCCGCAGACTTCCAGTTTTTGCCATGGCGTTTCGAGTAGTTGATTAAGGCCGTCTTACGTCCACCGAGCCATTGGCCCAGGCCAGACGCACCACCACTGGGATTAACCGCTGATGGGTTCAAGCCGGACTCAAACTCCCAGCTTCCCAGCACAGCGGCGATTCCGGCGTTAGTTGCAGAACCGTACATCTTCTTGATGGCAGCTGCTAAAGCTTTAGCCCGATGCATCATGCTTCCAGACAGGTTACCGATGTCAGCATCGCCGATGGAATCTTGAAGGTTCTTCTTGATCCACTTGACTGCTGTTGGCCCCAGTTGGGACTTGACCAGCGAAGTCATGGCCTTGCTTACCTTCGGCTTATCCTTAGATTTCTTACTTTCCGAATTGCCAAAGCTGCTGTGTAGCTTGGTGACATCCAACCAACCACGTGTTGAATCCCCACCGTGAGACCAAAGCCCCTCAGTGGAAGCCCCGACGTGGACGTGAGTGCCACTAGGCCCTAGTTTGGCGATTGCTTGGCCTTGCTTGACGTGCTCACCCTTGTGGACAAGAATAGTCGCGCCGGAATTGCTCTTGCCGTTAAGCTCTTGGTAGATAAGACTGAGGTTGCCGCCTTTAGTCGCGACAGACTCACCAATCCCGTCACTACCACCCCAGCCGCTAGGTGCGCCACCAACTCGGGTGACGACAGCGTCTTGCATGGCATGGACCACCTTAGCACCCGAAAAGTCGTTCCCGTCATGGCTGCTGAACCCACCACCGACAGCACCACGATTCCCGAATCCGGACGTTTTCATCCAACCGGAACCGGGAGAATGAAGCACAGGGCCGCCACCGACGCCACCACCAGAATTGATCAGTGACTCGATGTAGCCCCACATCGCATTCTCCCAAGGAACGCCGATCGTCTTAGCACCAGCACTAGCTGTAGAGGTCAAACCTTTCTGCAAGTTAGCGCCATTCGCTTTGACGTTGACAGTGAACTCTTGGCTAAACGCTTTAGATGGGGCTGAGGCGTTGCTAGAGGCCAGTGAACGCAGTTTGCTATCACTAGCACCGGTTCCTTTCTTAAAGTGCGGCAGGTAAGACTTGGCGCGCTCTACTTGTGTTCCGTTGAAGACCTCGTCACCCTTCTTTAAGTGAACGGCGACGTTATCACCGACAGGCCGTAGCAGTTGACTGCCACGACCGACAAGCTCTTGCCGCGGCCCAACCGACGCATCGTTGAGGACGGCAAGCTGGTCACTGTCAATCGGGCCATTAGACCCGGTTGCGTAGTGGATTGGTCGCAGAACCTGCTTGTTCCCACCAAATTGGGACAGGGCCGAGTCGATTCCCGTAAAACCACCATTCAAGGACGTAATAGCGCCCTTCATAGCAGACTTAGCTAGCCCTGGTAACTTGCCGAAGTTATTGCCGAAGTCTGAAACGATGGTCTGGTCTGCCTTAGCCATGCCATCCTGCAATTTGCCCATGGTTTTGAGCCCACCATTTTTGAGCTGGGCTAGCTGCTTGTCGGCACCCTTTTGAGCGGCGTCAAAATCAGCAATCATTTGCTTGCGAATCAGATCTGTTTGCTTATTGGTTCCATTCTTCGTGTCCTTCAGGATCTGACTCGACTTCTTGTTAAGACTAGTCAGTTTCTTTTGAGCGCCCTTGGTACCCTTACCATACCCAGATACAATATCAGTACCAATCTGATCAGCCGACCGCTTGGTCTTGTATTCAGTATTCTTCATGGTAGCGTCATTGACGCACTTCACCTTGACTGTCGTAGCTACAGAAGCAGCGCCAACAGACCCAGTCCCCTTGGCATAGCCCGGTAGAATCCGGCCTCGTCCGAGGCCACCACGCATAGCTTTCATGCTGTCACGATGATTCATGATGTGCATACCAGCCGTGAGGTGCACCAGCTGCGGTCCGTGGTCGAAAATCTGATACTTCCCAGAGCGAGAATCGTACCCGATTTCAGTACCGGCCTCGGCCACCATGGCCATACCCGGCTTTGCGATTGAACCACCAGACGCGTGACCAGTAAGTGGGTCAGGCATTTGAATTCCTGCCTGCCCACTCTTGAGCACGGTCGTCTTGCCTTGGAGCTTCCTAGCACCCTTGGCTAAGTTCCCAGCAGGGTCGGTGTTATCATGAATCGCTTGATCATTGGTCTTAGGCTTGTGCCAAGTCCCACCAACCGCCGTGGCAAGCTGTTTGCCAAGAATCGTGATGTTGTCGGACATGACGCCCATAATTCCGTAGACGCCGCCAGCTGCATTAGCAGCGGCTAGTTCGACGGCCTTTTCGGATTTATTCGCCCACTTGACCGTGTCCTTGTACTGCTGATGAGCAGCGCTAGTCGTATCGGTGTACTGCTGGTCGGCGTACTTCTTAATCTTCTTGTACATGTCGGAATGGACACCGTAAGTAGCCTTGGCGGACTTCAGTGTTTTGCTGTAAGTCTTGCTAGCGCTCGATATCTGAGCGTCGTACTGCTTACGAGCGTCCGTGACAGTGCTAGTCCGTGCCTGGCGGCTCTTCTTCATAACCGCTGAGTACTGCTTAGAAGTCAGTGACGTCACGCCATCGTGCAATTGCTTGTAAATTTTGCGCTGATTCTTCGCACCGGTGTCAGTCAGTCGAAGGAGTTGGCCGTCAAGTTTAGCAACCAGCTGACTTCGCTTGCCTCCGCCATTCTTCTCATCACGTTCGATTTGAGCAATGGTTTTCTTGACACTGGCGACCCGTTTGGCAGACCCGGAGTCTTCTTTCTGCAGGGCTTTAGTTTGCTCTGTAGCCGTAATGGCCCCGATTTTACGAAGATAGTTCACACTGCCATCAGCCGACTTTTTCTGTGATCCGGCATACTTGTCCACGTTGGCAAGCAGCTGGGAGTAAGTGGTTTTATTCTTGGAGATAGCTTTCTTCGACCCCGTCGCCATGATGTCTAGGTACCCGTTGGTGGCCGTCTTGATCTGTGAGCGTGTAGATTTCAGGAAAGATTTAGTGTCCTTGGATACACCGCTGTAGGGGTTCGACTTCGTGGTTTCTTTCTTTGGGGTGGCCTTCTTAGGGCCTTGGCCTTCTGGGTATCGGGTCGTGGTGGCCCATTTCCAGAGAGACCCAAGTTTGTTCCCAATCCACTCGTCAGAACCGACGCCGCCTAGAAACTGTTTCTTCGTCGACTTGCTGACATCTTTACCCTGTGAAGCTTCTTTAACCCCCTTGGCCTGCCCAGCAATCGCTGATGGAAGCCGGTCGATGATTGTGGTAACTCCTGCGGCAATCAAACTGCCTTTAACCAATCCAGCCGCACCGCTTAGCAGCCCTTTTCCTTTGGTCAGCAATCCACCACCAGCCGATGCCTCGGCTTTAGGCGCTGACCCGGTAGGAATTTCGGCAGGAATTTCAGGCGTCCCCTTAGGCGTCTTTGAACCACCGAACGAACCAATAGCGTTTAGAGCCGCTGAAATTTTAAGCTGGGTGTTGACTTCCTTGAGCAGTTTGACGAACTCGGTCGCCTTCTTGATGGCAAAGAATCCGACCATCAGCTTAGCGGCGATTCGAATGCCCTCTTTATGCTTGTCGATACCCTTTAGCAGGTCATCGATTTGCTCCAGTGGGTCCTTAGCGGCTTGCCCGTTTTTATCGACTAATCCGAATGCAGAGCCGATATCATCTAAGATATCGACTGTGTCAGACCAAACTTCCTTACCGAAAACGCCAGCAATATCCCCCGTGGTCCCCAACACGTCAATGACGGTGTCTTTGTGCTTATCAAGGTACCCAATCATATGAACCGCGGCGCCTGTGACCACGCCCAAGGCGGAACTAATCCCCTTAGCGTACTTTTTCATCATCTTGTCAGATAGAAGGTCTTGCATGGAGCTGGCCGTCTTCTTATCCATTTCGAAGCTGGTCTTCATGACGTCCCCGGCTAGAGTGCTAAAACGAGACTTCAAGTACATGCTCATCCCTAGGAATGAAGTCATGGCCTCTTTAGTCCCACCTTCGTACTTTTTGCCAAGATAGGTCAGCGTATCAGTAAATTGTTTAGCCGATAGCTTCCCAGCTGCGGACATGGCATACAACTGTTTCATTGACTTGCCCGTCGCCTTCTGCAAGGCTTCACCGAACATTGGGAATCGGTTGATCATGACCGCCATATCTTCGGATGACGCCTTACCACCAGCAACAATCTTTGCAAATTGCTCACCAGATTCGGCTAGTGCGTCATTAGACATGTGCAGCGTGGAACCTAAAGCGATGAAATCATTGGTCCAGTTCTTGGTTTCCTTTTCGTTTGAATGAACGTGGTAGAAGGACTGAGCCATCTCATTCAGAGCATCAGCGGCATAAATGGAATGCTGAGACATGGAGTTGATGTACTTGACTAAATTTTTCCCATCCTTAGGTGCCTCAGTAGTCAGGGACGTCCACACAGTCTTCATCGTGTCTTGCTCTTTGTTGTACTCCATACCAGCCTGAGCGGCCTCGTGTAAGCCGTTGGTGATACCCGCAATTCCGTTAGAAATTGCAGTACCGACAAAGGTCCCCATGATGATGTCGTGCAGCCGGCGGCTCTTCTTAGCCGTCTTGTCCATAGACTTATCGACCTTGTGAAGCTGGCCGGTTAGGTCAGTAGCTTGAACGCCGTTAGTGTCGAAGCTGACCTTAGCCGTCGTTTCCTTCGGCAAGTCGTGTAGCTTCTTGCCTAAGATGCTGGCGTGCTTAGTGACCTGATCCATGGCGGTGCCGACTTGATGATAGTGCCGCTCTTGTGACGCAGTGTAGCTGTCAGTAACCGAGTTGATGTTCGCCATCTTGTCACGAAAAGTGGTGGCCACACGAGAATTATTCTGGATTCCCTTGCTGACCTCGGAATTAGAAGCGTCAAGCTTCTTGTTGGCGCCCAAAGCCTTATCGATGGTATCGACGAAGGTAGTGCCAAAAGTCTTAACCTGCTGATTGACCGGTTCAAACTTATGGCCCAAAGATCCAAGTTTATCCACGATCTTGTCGATTCCCGCATCGACTTTTTCCAACTTCTGGTAGTCGATATTAAAGCCGATTGCGACGTCCTCACGTCTAATTTCTCCAGCCATTGGCACACCTCCTATCTGCTATTGGCTTTCTGCAGGGCATTCCAGAACTCCGTAGCCCCCATTTGAACCGCCATACTTTGTTGCTGAGTCCGCTCGTCGATGATTCGTTGAGCCAGATTCCCCATCAAGATTCGTTGGTCGAGCGTCCAGCTCATGACCTCATCGATTGACTTAGCCAAGCCAGCAAGCACCGGCTCATACAGCTCGTAAAGGTGATCCACATCAGCGTTTAGTCGCTTCTGGTCAAACTCACCTTCGGAGTTGTAGTAAATCGAGTGATTAGTAGAGCGGTTGCAGAAACGTCACAGCCTTACCGAAGATGGTCAAGTACCCTTCGCGGTCCATGACTTCGGTAAAGTAAGTAAGCGCCTCGCTGATGGCCTGCACACCGCCCCCGTTATCGCCCCAGAACTGAATGTCTAAGGGATTGTCCGGCTTGTCTGCATGACGAAAAACATCTTGGTCAAGTGCGTTTAGTACGCCTAGTGACATGTCGGCGCCATTAGCACCACGGATATCAGTAACAAGGTTAATGGCTTCCCGATACCCCGGAAATTTCATCAGAATTTGAACTTTCTTGCCCTTACGTCCGTCCAGCGTGACCACCTTGGATTCATCCTTCTTGGAAACGGACTTGTTAAGGTCAGCGAAGGCGTAGCGTGGGTGGACGATCACGTTTTCGTTGATCAGATTGGCCATTTCACCGAAGTCGCGTTCGTTGTCACCAACATTTTGCTTAGACCGAATTTGCATAAGAACCCCATAGCCAGGGTCCCGGAAGGTTACTTCCTTGGACTTGGTGGGGTTACCCTTATCATCGAGCGGCCCATACTTGATGGTTGCGTGTTCGTCCTTCTCCGCTAACTTGGTTACGTCTACTTTTGGTGCTGGCATTTGTTCAGTCATAATTAATCTCCATCCTTTCAAAATGGGTATGTAAAAAGCGGGCCCGTAGCAGACCCGCAGAGTTCTTCTATAGTGCCGATTAAGCCGCGTTATTGCCGAACGTATCTTCGTACTGGCAAGCCAGCAAGGTCCAGTCGCGCGTGGTGATCCCGTTAGAGACGGAACCATTCGGCATCTTCTGGATCAAGCAAACTGAAGACTTGACTACTTCACCGTTATTGTCGTTCTGGACCTTAAATCCAAAGGTTGGGACGACATCGGAAGAGTGGTTCATCTGCCGGTAGTAGCAGCTGTAGATGATGTCATGGGCTGGGGCGCCGTCGTTAAGGTGAGCAACAAATTGCCCTAACTTCGAGTGATTAATCAGGCCCAGTGGAACGCCCTTAAAGTCAGATGCCACATCGACATCGTTATCAGTCTTAGACCAGTTAACGGCTTCACCAGACTGGAACCCGCTGAGTTCCGTTGGAGTGCCATCAACAATCACGTAAACGTGAATAAAGCGAGAATCCTTTAGGACAAAGTAACTCCCGTCATCGAGTTGAACGCGTTGAATCATTTAGCTCCACCTCCTAGAGTGTAATGGCATTGTTCAAGTAGACCTTTTCAAATGGGTTAGGCAATCCCATCTGAACATCTAATGACTTGTACTTACGGTGCGAGATTTCATAAGAAGATAACTGTGAACGTAACTTGGCCGTTACATGGAAATCGGCCTTGCCATCGTCCCCGGTAGCGATGGTTCCCAGTTTGAACAAGTCATCGCCGGCTGCTTGTGCGGTCGTAACTAGTTCACTGATATTGTCATCAGTAATCTCGGTAAAGTTTTTACTGTTCATCCACTTTTGAATCCGGTATCGCAGAAAATCAGTGTTGAATTGCGCATTGAAAGAGTTGTCAATGTAGTTGCCATTTAACTCTTTGTCAGCGCTCAACATGAGGTCATCCGCCTTATTCACGACAGTCAAACTATTTAGGTTTTCGATCATATCGAGTTCAACTTGGGTCCAGTCGTTTGGTACGAACTGGCTAAGATTGCCAATCCGCATCCAGTCAAGCAATGTCAGAGTTGAAGCGTAAGCCACTGCTTGTGCGGCCGGCTTATTTTCAGCACTCTTTTCGACAATTGCCCGCAGGTGTCCAAGCTTGTCCTTATCGGTTTGCGTTGCAACCGCGTAATCATGCCATTTCTGTAAATCAGCAATGTTGTCGACCTGCAATACCAACTCACTGTGTGCATTGACGTACATAATATCAGCAGCTGTTTTGATGTCGTCATCCGTCATCCCAACCGGAATAAACCACCGAGGGCCATCGTTTAAATGGTCTTCCAACCACTTTTGCACACCAGAGATAGTAGCAGATACTGTCGCACCATCAGAAGTTGGCGTCACGCTGACGTCATTTAGACTAATGACATCGGTGTTTGGATAAGTGCCAATCATAACTGGACCTTCGAAATTCTTAACATCAAACATTGCTTCGACAAGCGCATATTCCTCAGTTGTTTCATCAAAACCCGCATCTGGCATTTCTTCTGGATCATGAACTAGCAGCACGCTTTCGGTTGCGTCAGTTCCCCGGCGTAGCAAAGCAACGGCTGCAGTATCCGATCCCGTATTAAGTGGGGCAACCGTCGTAGTTGTGATTAAATCCGAGGGCTGCTTAATAATCTTTGCAATAGGCATTGTTTATGATTCCTCCTTTGTAATCTTGATATTCGGTTCAACGGAATCGAGCTCGCCCACTTGTGTCTGATCACGATAGTCAGGGTTGATCATCAGCGTGACTGTGACACCAACCTGATTTTCAACAGCGATCGTCCAATCTTCGTCAAGTGGCTCAGGGTCACTCACTTCCACAATTGAAATGCCCTGCTGGGCCAAGTCGACCTGTGGTTGCATGGAACCTAAGACGTTTTGCAACCATTCGATGCGATCGCTAGCTTCCAGTGGGTCATCACAGTGGACCTTTAACTGAATAACCTTAAGAAATGGTTCACCTACGTGCTTAAAGGTGCTTCGTTGATGAACATTGGCAATCGTCCAACTAAAAAAAGGCAACTGACGTTTTTCGTCAATCACCTTCTCATAGACCCAAGGGATCTTCTCCCCCTGGTTCATTGGATACTTGTTCAGCTCCGTTACCAGAGCTGTCACCGTTTGTCGGTTGTTCATCATTACCATCTCCATTCCGTTGAAGCGTGTAATAAGTCAGCTGGCTATGCGTCAATGGCGCTACACCAGTTACCTCATACGTTTCACCCGTGTTTTTCCGAAAAACCTTGGTGCCCTTCTTGTACCCCGATGTACGTGAAGACCAGACCAAAATGCTAACTTCCATCTCACCACCAGAGCCTTGCTGGTATGTAATAGCTGGATTAGATGTTGTTGTGAGGGGTTCAACCACATCACGCGGTGTTCCCCACGACTGACCACCTATTCCTAACGGGTCGCTACCATCATTACCAAGATATGGTGTGATTGTCAGCGGTTCTTTGTTGCGGTCAAACATATAGTGAAAAGTATTCAGGTTTTGAAAATTAGGCATTAGTTACGTCAGCGGTGACATCTGCTCCATCTTCCGTTGCCGTAGCCTTTACGTTAGTTAGCTCTGGTTCAGTTTTTTTTAGCACCGTCCATCCTGGTACATCAACCTTACCTGATGGATTTTCGGCATTAGTATCATCAATAACGGCGGCTTGATAATCACCATTGGCAACGACCGTGCCTGCTGCTAATCCAGTTACGGATACCTTTTCAGATGGATCACCAGTTGCTAAGGGTGTCGTTTCACCCTTCTTGTAAATCGCTAATTTTTGAGCCATTTTTTATAGCTTCCTTTCACGGGTCCATGTGATTGACCCAATTAATTTTCCTGTGTCCTGTAGCGGATCATCGAATCCCTTACGGTCAACAGTGAGCGACGCGTTATGCGGCGTGTGCAGGTCACGGATAGTTTTCTTGATATCATTTGATATTCTTCGCCCTAGCTGATTTTCAAGACTTTCTGGGGATAGCTTGCCGTCCATAACTCGAAGAAAGCCATCGGCCACAAGTTGCCCCCACTCATCATGATTGCGTTCAAAGGCAATATTCAGAAACCGTCTTGGTGGAATCCGAACACTCTCTTTGAGTACGAACATGATAGTCATGCCGTATGGGACCGACTTGTCGGCGACCACTAGGACGTGATTGTGAGCACCCTTAGGTTGGAACAGGCCAGGTATCTCACTTGGCTTTCGTCCCTTGGCTGCAGCCGTGGGAATGGTCAAAAATGACTTTTTAGCATGAATCACCATGCCATGTTCATTGACCCGGGCAACCATCTGTAAGAACGAATTATCGATGGGGACGCCAACAATCAAATCCATTTGATTAAGCCGTTTAGATCGCTCAACCCACTCTGAAATGTGATTAAAGCTTGCCACCTAACCACCTCAATCCCGACTGAATGCCCGGCCACGGTGATAACTACGTCCGAATTGATCAACCAAGGCTTGGTACCGCAACATGTACGGATCGTTGCCCTTAGACCAGTCAAACATGGTCTGAGATTCACCTAAATGGCTGGCAGACTGAACGCCGCCGTTAGCCACCAAGGTATCCACATACAGCTCACTAAGCACCAGCAGGCGGTTGGCCTCTTCTTGCTTAATAGGTTTGATGTGGTCATCTTGCACAGTTACCCATGAATCATTGATAAGCTGCTGCAGATACTCGTCATCGTCCAAATCAGACGCCAGCGGGTATTTTTTTAGCTTATCGAGTGTCGTCTTGTTATCGGCCATTGCGGTTCACCTCTTATTTACCTGTAGTTGTTCCAGAACCTGACCCAGAACCACTAGATGCCTTCTTCTTAGGTAAGAATTCGGTTGATACCTTAGCCTTATATGCCACAACCTTGATGTTCCGTGGGTCGACATCCTTGACGAATTCCCAAGTATCTGGTGACGCCAGTTCGGCCATGGTGACTGTTTGACCTGCTGAATGAAAGCTAGGAGCCACCGATGTTCCCATAACGTGCATGGTTTCAACACGCCGGTTAATGACATTGGTACGACCACCATTCTTGCGGGCTTCTCGTTCAACTTCGGTAGAACTAGCTGGGTTAGCCACAGAATAGCCAACTGATCCATTACCAAAAATGTAACTAGTGGCCACTCCGTTTTCATCCAGTGGCAAGTCGTCATCGACAACGATCTGCATACCATTATAGTTTCCGAAAGGACCAACAGCTTCATTTGGCTTAGCTGTATCAATCATCTGTTGTGCCTTCATTTCCGAATAAGCACTGGAATTAACGGCAATCTTGCTAAACGTTTGATCTTGCAAGTCACCTAATAGACCGATGGTTGCCAAGAAACCACGAGGACCGAATTGCTTGGCTGAATCGTCAAATAACTTGGCTGTGGCAATATCTGTATTTGAAAAAACACCGGCCAACATTTGCACTAACATTTTTTGTTCTGCACGAGCCCAGAAGTCACTAAAGTTTGCTGCAATAACATTTGCAGGGTTAGATACTGAAAATTCTTGTGCAATATCGGTGTAGCCAAATGCCTTAACTAGCCGCATTCGCATAGCACGTTGCTTGCCAGTCGTGACGTTGCTTACCTCGATATCAGTCAAATCGGTCCATGGATCAGGATCGCCGGCTAAATCATTGGTGAATGGCAAAGTCATGTAATCCTCTGTGGAATCCAGTAAATGAGCACCAAACTGTGCATCTGGTGTCAAAATACCAGACGCTAAGAATCGGTTAGTCTTGGTGGACTTGTTAATGACGTTCTGACCAAACAATGGCGATTGAAGCATGCCGGCCAGTTGTGTGAAATTATCTGCCAATGTGAATCACTCCTTTTCTATTTCGTAAACTTTTTTGCCAACTCAGGATTCTTTTGCATCAACGTGTATTGATCCGTAAAACTCATAGCGTCCCAGTCCTTTTGTGTGACTGTTGCACCGGGTGTTTGAGTACCAGCCGCTGGCGTTTGGTCCCCTTGCATGCGCTTCAACGTTTCATCATGAACGGCTTCGTTAAAAGACTTTTCAAAAGAATCAACGTTTGCAATCATAGTGTCGTGATCTTGATCGGCAACATAGTCAGCAAAGGTAGCAGGCAGCTTCCGATTAGCAAGTTCCTGTTGTGCATAAAAATGGGCTTGTTCTTTGTGGAAGTTATCCCGTTCTTGCTGATCCCGTTGTTCTTGCGCCTTACGATCGGCTTCTGCTTTTTCCTCAGCAGACATCTTGGCTCGGGCTTCCCCCTTAGCAATAGCTTCATCAATGAATCCTTTGAACTTATCAGAGTTCATAAACTGATCAACAGCGTCCTGGCGGATTCGCCGTTGGTCCTTGATGGGAACCTTATTAGGTTCACCATCTTTGTGACCATCATCCGGGTTGGGATCTGATGATGGTGTTGGCTCCGTTGGCTTTTGACCATCGGCTGGGGCACCGGTATTGTCATCTGGAGCTTCAAACATCTTTGAGTTGAATAAATCGCGTTTTAACATAAAAATCCTCCTTAAATGCCTTTTAGAGATTGCATATCTCATCAGCTTTCTTTAACGCCCACTGCCGAAAAAAGGGCATAAAAAAGCACTCGCTAAGAGTGCTTGTACATTTTGTCGTCTTGACTCATACGCTTACAGAATCCAATTCCCAGATTACGGGACCGGAAAAATACCCACACGGAATTGTATCCTTCCATGAAGTCTTGCGACTTCCAGATAAACTATAAGTAACGTTTAATGTGTTTCATCGTTTTCCTCCTGATGTTCTCGTTTCTTACATCGGCAATTAGGATGCCATGGTAAATCTGGACACTCACTAAGCGAAAATGGTCCTTGAGCTGCCAGCTTGCGGCATTTTTCGCAGGCGTCCGGCTCTGTCACAATATCAATGCGTTTTACGCGTCTGTTTTTTAACGAATCCATGGTAGCCTTGTCAACTAATCGTGCCGATTCAGTTCGAATAAGGCGGTCGACCATCCACATTTCAGTCTCACCAGCTGCTTGAATGCCCTTTGGTACCATACCTGTAGCGCCAAAATGTGGAGCTTTTCGAGCTGGTCTTGATCTAATCCACCACTAAGTGAATCGCGTACCACTTTCTGGATGTCGGCGACCATGTCATCTGAGCGCACCCACAAACGGTCTGACCAGTCCGAGCCATCGACCGCATGGCCAATGGCTGGTGTGATTTGAGCGTTTTGGGTACGTGGAAGCGTCCAAGTGAGGTGCTTCGATGCAATGGCTTGCTGATACTTTTGCTCAGACACATAGTCGTTAGCGAGGTGCTGGCGACTAGTCTTGTGGACTTTCTCAGTTGTGACGGCAATGGTTGCACCGATAAGGGCCGCAACTGCGTCAGCATGGTCACCGCCAGCCGCTTGATACTTTGTCAGCTTAAGCCGCTTCTTTAAGTCAGCACTGGACTGATCACCGTTCATCAACAGGTCAATAGCGTGCATGAACTGGTCTAAGTCCCAGTGAGTGACCCGTTCGCGAACCACATCAGCGGTCAATCCTTTACTACTGGCATATCGAGCGTAGAAAGCCCTGATATTGTCACTGATGAGTTTTAGTGCTTGGTAGTATAGGTTATCAGTCTGGCCTTTAAACCGTTTGTCCGAGCTTAGGAGCTGGCTTATTCGCTGTCCCTCCTGTTGGTCGGTCACTATCGTCTTCGCCATCACTTACACCACCTTGAGCTTTATCTTGGTCGGAGCCATCTATCTTATCCATGTAATCTAATCCATCCTGTTTATCCTGAGCTTTCTGGTCTTTCATGCGCTTCTCTTCGCCATCAGGCTTGACCCCGGTAGCTGATTCAACCGCTTCCCAGAACGTCTGATTAGAGATGGCACCGGTCTTAAGCAATACGGCTGCGTTCGTGATGACTTCGTTATCGTTCTTCGGTAGATTAGGTGTATAGCTGGGGTTGACGTGCTCAGCCTCGTCTGCGGACTTGATAAGTGACGTCTTTGCCCAGTAAGTGGCCAGCAAACGAATTCGACGCTTAATTCCCCGTGTATATAAGGATTGTTGTGTCGCCCGTTCTTGGTCAGAACCCCACAGCTTGTAGGACATGGCCACACCACTGGCGTTAGCCGCAAAGTTTTGGTCCGTGACGTCCGGGGTGTTGGTGTCCTTATGGATATCAGCCAGCAAGCGGTCGTTGTACGTCTGCCAACCTTGAGCGTTAAGCTCTTTGGTCAGATACTCGGCCGTGGTAGGTACGATGGTTGGGCCCCCATTCAGATTATCAATAATAGATGGCTTGATAAATAAGATGCGGTTCTCCGGATTGATGCTATCGACTTTGTAGATCGGATTTCCTTCACTATCAGTGACCTGCTCACCGGCAACGTCTGTCAGTGGAATTGCATTGTCGAGATCATCTTCATCGTCAACATCCCCGCTAATCACTAGAATGGCATTGTTGAAATCTTCCTGACTGTTTGACATTTCGGAAATAGACTTGTCGTAAGCGTCAATTTCGTCCAGCTTTGGCTCCCATGCACCTAGTCGCTCGTCGTTGAGCTTGTACTCGGTGATCGGAACCGTGCCGAAGAAATGTGGCGACTGTTCGGTCAATGTATACTCACCGTTTGGGCTATCTGTGCTGGTGTAATAAAAAACGTTGGAGTTAGTATAGACTTCAACGTAATAAGTGGTAGTTTCCATAAATTTGACCATGTAGTACCGCACCGCAAATAGCGAGTTTAGGTCAATAGTGGTGTCATATACCACAAAACAATGGGCCGGATCAATAGCACGTAAGGCTAAGTCATTGGTTCCCTGTTTGACGTAGGTCAACTCGTACGCTCGGCCCGTGTTGTTGAGGTTCTTACTCATCACCTTCTCGTGATAAGGCTCATCTACCGCGTCATTGAATGCCGCAATGGCGTTCACAATGTCTTCTCCGCTGTCGTCAGGATTATCGGGGTCACTGTACGCAAACTTTAGTGGGTTTCCAAACTGATAGCCTACCTTTTGGTCCGTAATGTACCGTGGCAAACCAGATGTGATGCGGTTGTCAGCCCGGTCAGGAGCCTTGTCTGATCGCCAGAAGTGAATGTCATTTTCAGCCTGATAATAGCGTTCGAGGGTCAGCAAGCGTGGAAGCTGGTTGGTGTAATGGTCGTTAACGAACCAGGAAAGAATCGGTTTGATAGCGTCTGGGTTAGCTTTGATGGCATTCCATTCATCAGCTGGCATTTGATAATCTTGGTTGGCATCGAATCCAAAACGTGAACCACCACGAAGCATGTAGATACTCTTACGATCAGGCCACGGCAAAGACATGCCATGGGCTTGTAGATCATTCGTTTCCGCCATCTAGTTCATCCCCTTTCTCATCAGTTCCGGCTAGCATTTCGTTAACCACTCGTTCTCGTTCCTCAGCTCGTTTATCTTCTAAATCAACATCTTCATTAAGAAATCGCTTCATTGCTTCACCCAACAGGATTGTTGTGGCACTATCTGGATAGTTGCGTCCTTGCTCGTTATCTTTAATGGCCACCAGTAGCTCGTGCTTACTCATTGAAGCAATGCTAACGCCCTTCCACTCAAATACAGGTACATCAGCCATTAGATCAGCCCCAGTTTCGATTTAAGTGTTCCGTCTGGCCCCGTCTTGATTAACTCATCAATGGTGCGTGGCCCTTTCTTTGTACCGAATTCAATCTTACCGATATCGCGATTGGGGTGTGTGCTAATCAGCACCTGCCACACTATGTCGGCCTTCTTACCAGATAGCTTTAGCACAAACGCTTCACCAATTTCACGGTCAACAATAGTAATCTGACCACCATCGCGACCTAACGCGTATCGGTCCAGTGCATTGGCAACCATCGCGCTAACGTGGCCCATTTTCTTCGTCATACTAATCCCATCCTTCTTAATGTTTTGGCTTGCTTACGACGGCTAGGACGCTTGCTGATGTTTACCTTGTTTTGAACCGATTCAGCCACACCAGTGAGAGCATCAGGGGCGTCATCATGCTCATTCTTCCCCTCACGCTGGTATCGCGTCAGAAAATCAAACAAGTCTGGCCAACGATTACGCCAATTTCCTGGGAAGTAGATGTGTTCCATGACCCAAGTTGAGTTCGACAGAATCCGAGCAATCTTGTTCTGCCCGTTATGGAACCATTGAACTTTAGTGACGTTGCTGTGATACTCCTCATGCAATCTCCGCTCAACCTGCCGGGCAAACCCACGCCCACCGTTGTTAGATTCGATTGTGGCCGCGTTGACCTTATTCTCGAATAGCGATTGGGCCACAGCTGGTTCTGTCATCTCCATTGGGTCTTGCGAGAAGACTACGTCCAAGATATAGGCCTCGTCGTTGTATACCCCATAGACGTAATGAGCCAACCAGTCAGAGCCTTCGTCGGCAGTATCGGTGTATGAAAAAATCCCCCGAAAGAGCGGATTGCCCTGCTCATCTCGTGGGATTTCGTCGTAAGTTTTGAAGTGCTTGTACAATCGTCCTTCTTGGTCAATTGGTTTTTGCTGGTAGTTGGCCGCCGCAATCTCAGGCGACTGGGTCTTAAAGGTCCGTTCGTACTGTGCTCGTGACAAGATGTCCTCGCAAAGCATCGTCCCGTCGTCCTGGCGAGCTTTCATACTGATGTGCTTGACCTTATACCCTAATACGGGCAATTCGTCCAGAGCACGTCCTGCGAGGTCCTGTGATGACCACCAAGTCATGATGATAATGATTTTTCCACCAGATTCGAGCCGGGAGAGCATCGTGTTGACGAACCATGACCACTGCGCGTCTAGGGCTACTTCGTTGAAAGCTTCTTGGGCGTTCTTGATAAGGTCATCGATGATCATGACGTCAGCCCCGAACCCTGTCGCGGTACCAGTTGGTGACGTGGCCAAATAATTATTGTATCCGCCTTGCAGTGACCACAAGTTCATGGCTCCGTCACCTTGCTTGATGCCGACGCCTGGGAAAACATCCGAAAACACCGGGATATCCGGGTCCGCCTTAACCTCTTGAATAGCGTTCCGTACCCCCTTCGAGAAAGTCGTTGAAAGCGTCTCATTATAAGAACCAGTCATGACCTTTATCGATGGGTCTTTACCCAACAACCACTGAACGAAAAGCCCTGCTGTGCGCGATTTTCCGTGTCGGGGTGGCTCATTGATGACTAGGATATCATCGTCGGATTTAACGAAGTCTTGCAGGGAATCACACATCTCTACTAAATAGCCCCGGCTCCGCTTGTAAAAGTCTGGGGCCATTAACCGAGCATAGGAAAAGAAATGGCGCCGAGCCAGTTCAACCCGCGCGCCTTGTCTGATAAGCTGCATGTCAGCCATCGTCATCATCAGCTAGCTTGGCTAACTGCTCCTCAGATAAATTCTTGTAGGGGTCACTGACCTGTACGCCTACGCCACCAGATAACTCGGTCTCCTTACGGTCACGCCATTCATCTGGCTTACGATTCTTTAACCAGAAGATAGCTGCTGTAGTGTCTGGTGGTACCTCATGCTGATTCTGAAATAGCTCAATGCTTTCTCGCGTTGGGACCTTTTCGGCAGCATAGTCATCAATTTCCTGCTTGTTTGCTTCCGGATGGTCTAGCTTGTAAGTATTGGCCACCTTACGACGTCGTGCATGCAGCACATCCGGATCAACATCAACTACTTTGTACTGATGGTCAACTGTCGTATATCCCTTGGCACGCCGCAAAAGTGAACCTTCAACTTCACGATCAACGACTTCTTTTCCCTTTTTTAGGGCCTCCACAATCTCCACATAACGCTTTTTCCAATTGTAAAGAGTCGTTGTACCAATGCCAATATTATTAGCAATTTGTTCATCGGTTAGGCCATCTCGGGCCCACCCTTCTAGTTTGGTCAAGCCCTCGTGGGTCAACCAATCTTGATACTTGCCTTTACCCATGGGGGCGCCTCCTAATTCATAAATACACAGGCCATCGTAAACTGACCCATCGGAAATCCCTTACCGTACACAACGTTCGGACCGTACTTGATATATCCCGAATGGCTCTCGTACAAGTTGCCAGTGTTGTCATCCTTGATAGCCAAGTGAATTGGCTTCTCTTGCCGGACTAAGCTCTTTAGCAGCTCATCCGAAGGCTTGCCCAGTGGGACCATAATCTGAACCAGCTTGTCTACGTAGTTTGATCCAGAGTCAACGACTCTAACTGCCACGTCACTACTAAGACTGTTTAGTTCTTCATCATTGATCAAGACATGGAAATACTTTGGGTCAAAAAGGCTAATGAATGCACCGTCGCTAACCCGGATTGAGTGCTTATTTTCTTTATCAGTCACGATCAACAACCTCCTGTGCCTGCTTGTGGTTTCCCCATGTCATGGCACCTTCGTAGTAAACCTTGCCATCGATATCAGCAAAATGAGCTTCTTCTTTGTTATAGCTCTCAGTGAAGATATAGTCCTTGTTGACAATCATGCCATCACTGGAACCAGCTTCGGGCTTAAGCGGGATATAACTAATCAGCTCCCCGTTAGGTCGAGTGACTGTGACGTAGTTCGGTAGATCGTCCCACAGTTTAGCTTTTTCTTTATCACTTAATTGATTTTTCATTCCTAACATCCTTTCCCAATCTTTCTTCAACAGAAAAAGCACCACTCTTTTGCGAGTGATGCTTGATTCAAAATCTGAAAATTTAAATTTATAAGTGTCATTTACACTATCTCTTGCAGGATCTCCTTATTAGACAAGCAAATTAAAATGTGGAATAATACTGTTGTAACAAATTACATTATGGGAGGTTATATTATGAGTCTAGATGACAAGATTGATAGCACCAAAGATAAGGTAAGTGGAAAAGCTAAAGAAGTTGAAGGCAAGGTTACGAACGACAAGGCCCGTGAAGCTGAAGGTAAGGGTCAAGGTATTCTAGGTAAGGCTAAAGATAAACTGTCAGATGCCAAAGATGCTGTTAAAGATACGGTTGATGACGTAAAGGAAAAGTTAGATAAAGACGATAAATAAATTATCATTTTTAAGAAGACCAAAATCTGGTCTTCTTTTATTTTTTCACGCTTGTTACCCTGTTTTTTCTCCACACCGTAATACGCGGCTTATGTGGTCGCTGTGGCTTTTTACGTTGCCACCGTCCATCTTTAAGCTGACGTTCCAAGTCACCCAAGCATCGCGCCTCGACCGGGCTGACCAGGCCGAATTTAGTTTTCAGCATTCTGGCCATGCCGGCCACCTCCTAAAATAATGATAACTGCTCGTACTCTTCTTCCCGTGTTGCTAATGTGATGGCCACCGGAATATCTTCGATGTCCTTCAACTTGAGGTTTAGACCATCCTGAACCCGATGGAACCAGCGCGGTGCCCGCACTTTTAGCATGTAGAAGACGAAGCCCGGTGTGAACGGTGTTTGGATACAAGCGTACTGGGTACCGACCCTACCACTGGATTCTAGCAAACCGATTTGCCCCCGCGTCGCCGACATCTGAATCACTATCGTCCCGGCGGGGTACACTTTTTTTGCTTTCGCGCGTTCGACTGCGGCAATATCTTTCAGTTGCAAGTGGTCACTGGGTTTCTCATACGTCCCAGCGATTGGGTCCGGATTAATCTCTAAAGCTTTCTTCTGCATCGGTGCCAAAGTAGGCCAGAACTTAACCAAGCCACTTTCAATGTGGTCAATGGTCTCTTCTTCCCACCCACTGATTTCAAATTGTTCCTTAATTTCATCGGTGTGGGGCATCACGTTGATTGACGAAAATCCTAAGAAATCGTCATTGTCGTTCTGAACGAAATAGACTTGTTTGGCCGTCCGTTCCAACGTGTCTCCGTGTATCACAACGCAATTCATTCCCCGCAGTGCTAGGTTGTGTAGCAAATACGGAATGGCGTTGTCAGCCATCTCTTGAGCCATGTACAAGTAATTGTGAGGCGCGTAGGTCGTGAGCGGATTCTCGGCTAGCTGGTCGTCCTTCAACTTCTGAATCAGTAATGAACCTGTCCCGGCCGTTGGATCATATCCCGACCATCCATTGGAATCCTGGAGGTTGTTGCGCGTGATGGCCGCCAAGATGTGGGCCACGGTGTCCGGCGTATAGTCCTGCTGATTGGCCTTGCGCTCTGCGGCGTACTCTTCAAAGTAGGCCCGGAAGCTGTCGACGTAGACGTCTGTGCTAATCCGCAGCATGGCCTTGTAAAACTCTTGGCGCTCGTCTGGCTTGAAAAGGATGTCCTTTAGATACTGCTCAAACTCGGCGTGTTGCTTAACGCCAGCGATTTTGTAGAACTCTTCCCGGACTAGCTTGCCCATCTTAATCACCTCAATTTATGTATCTAAAAAGCCCCGGCGACTGCCACCGAGGCCTAACTTTAACTTCTAAAGAGAGGAGTTTTGCCTCCAAACTTTAGTTAGATTTTGGACACCACAAAGTCTGTAGTCCATTTGAGTTATTTTTATTATTATGGTGTCCAACGAAGCCTGCAGGATTCGAACCTGCGACCCTCTGGTTAACAACCAGACGCTCTGCCACTGAGCTAAGACTCCAATGAACCCTGTGGGCTTCAATCCCACGACCCCCGGTTTAAAAGACCGGTGCTCTACCAGCTGAGCTAAGGATTCAAGACCCCGGCCCTGCAAGACTGGGGAAGAAAGAGAATACTAATGAAGGAAGGTTTCACAGTGGGGTTACCGGGCCCACTGCTATGACCTGGTGAGGATTTGCACCTCCACATGCCTTATCCAAAATGAAGTTCCGTGGTGGCGCGGGTGAGTCGATAAGGCGACTCCGCCATAGCCTACTTCATTCCAGTGCGTCTACCTATTCCGCCACAAGCACACGATGAATTTTCGGTCTTCATCAGGACTAACGCGAGGTTACAAGGCCACCCGCGGGGCAATGTGATTGGTGTGGAATCGAACCACACGCGGTAATGAGCCTCCTGACGTGGACTTTTTCTATTTTAGCCACGTTTCAACCACCCGTCGACTTACGCTTTTAAGCTTAGCGTATAGAACTCGCATTTTGGTATTGCGCCATACCGTGGTTGCTGACCAATGGACCATGTAGGACTCGAACCTACGACCATCCAGTTATGAGCTGGAGGCTCTAACCAACTGAGCTAAAAGTCCGTTATGTTCGCCGTGGGGATCGAACCCACCACCTACAGATTAGAAGTCTGTTGCTCTATCCAGATGAGCTAGGCGAACGTTTTATGTGCTTGAGTAGTTTAGCGACTTGCTTAGGTCAATGTGATTGGTGTGGAATCGAACCGCGCACGGATTCAAATTCAAACCGCCCTCTTCTGGCAGGCCAACGCCAGTTACGATCACACTTGGACACTCAATCAATGAACGGGAGGGTCCATCTCCTAAGGTTTATTTGCGCCCGATGGACCTTGTAGGACTCGAACCTACGACCGAACGGTTATGAGCCGTCTACTCTAGCCGACTGAGTTAAAGGTCCCTACTGACCGGTTATGCAGGCCGGTCAATTTTATGAAGGAGTTTGGCGAGCTGAACATGCGTTTAAATGAAGGGGAGTCGCCTCCCATTTTGTAATACTCGCCAATACGTGCAACGGGAGTCGAACCCGTATCTTCTTTGCTCTGCCATTGAGCTATGCACGTTCCTGATCGGAGGTAATCTTGTGGCCGGTTCATCATTCCACCACAATGCACGCAGCGGGATTCGAACCCGCGTCGGTGGTTTAGGAGACCACTGCTTTTCCGGCTAAGCTATGCGTGTTAGATGAGGCGGGGTGGCCTCCCTACATCTTTCGATACTACTAATTTACACCCCGAATCCATGTATAATCCGGAGTGAACCCGGAACTTTCCCGGAATTTTATCGGAAAAAAACACGGAGTAATTAATCAAAGCTAAATTCTGCACGTTTCTCTGGATCATACTTATGTGGCTTTTTAACGATTAAGTTCTCAACGGCGTCAGGATAGACTTCGGCAAAAGCAAGCTGGCCCTCATGTAGATACTTGTCGAATGTCTTATCTGAGATATGATCCATACAGGCCATGCACTTTACCTTTGAATATCGCTTAATGTACAAGAAATACAGGGCCTGTGAATAGCGGTCAGTCTGCTCGTCAATGCCAATCGCCTTAATAACGTTGACTACCAGATTAGCCATAAATTCGGCGTTAAGCTTGTTTACATGCTTCTCATCAACGCGGTTTTCGAAGCTGGGACTTTGTGGCATGCCGTCCATTGCAGGACTCTGCAAGTTGAAACGCGCACGCCGTGCCCGCAATTCCCACTTCCAATAATCTTTTAGCACTGACTCAGCTTTTTCAATCGTCTTATCCTCATCCACATTCTTAAAGATGCTTTCCATAGCGCTTGCCACCCCTTGGTTATGCTATAATTAGTTGTTGACCATTGAGTAAGCATAATTTGGGTGAGGGCTGTTGTGTCAGCCCTTTTTTGCTGTCTAAAATGGCCGCGTAAGCTCGTGTAGCACGTTAGTAATCTCCGCATTGCTCAGCATACCCAAAGCAATGTAAACTTCCTTAGGCACGCTGTGATCGCTTAATCTGGATTGAAACTCGGCTAGCCCCATCAATACATCGTCTTTCGGCACCAGCGCCTCCAGATATCTAAGCAGCATACGTTGGTTACCGTTCATTTCGTCGCGTGTTTTATCCATGCTTATCTCCTACGTAAAATAATAATTTTATCCCATCGTCAGTTCATGAATAACTTGGTTGCGTTCCTTCGCTGACAGCTTGTTAATCGCGTTGCGTTGGCTATTGCTCAACTTGATAAAGTGATTGCCACACCACACTAATGCCTGTGCCACATCGCCACCATAGCTTGCCATGCCTTGCATCACGTATTTTCGATACTCAATCTGTTCGTGTGTCATGCTGTGCCTCCACTTGATACCCATCTAGCCACGCGCGGGCAATTAGTTCCTGATGCTTCTGATAGCGAGCATAATCAAATTGATAGGTTCCCGGTGTAAGTGCCATCCAATCACGCATTTTTTCTGGTCGTCTCTCTGAGCACAGCATATCCCCAATTGAAATGCTTTTATCTTTGCATTCCTCGATCCAGTCAGCAACGGCCTTAGGAATAACTGGCAACTCAGCATATGTCTTACGGAAAACGTCATCAGCGATCGGCCAGTGTTCACCTTCAATGCCGGTGGCAACCCAGTCACCGTTATTAATTCTTAGACACCCTTCTTTAGTCGGAATACATAATCCTTCATCTTCCCAATCTGAATCGTTATAACCACTCTCTGCGCTATCTTCTATTCCATATTTTTTAATCATCTTCTGTGACCCGTCAAATTGTTCAGCCTTAATAGTTACTGTTTTACGGTATATCTTAATCATGCTGTGCCTCCTCATAAAGTACCGTTAGTGTATGGACATAATCATCATTGGTAGGCAATGAGTCTCCAGTTGAAATCTGTATAACTCTTTTGTCTTTAATGAAATCGTTGACGGAAGTTTCAAATTCGTCATCCTTAAAATATTCAGTCCAAAATGTTTTAATCTTCATGTTGTTCCTCCAATAGTTCTGGGTTATTTAATATTTTCCCAAAATCCCAATCGCGTTTGTTAACTCCATCTTCCAATAGTAATTACTGGTCAGCATATTCAAAAAATTTAAACTTTCCGATATAAATTCCATCCTTGTACATATCGACAGGTTTTTCTTTTTTCTCGGCGACCTCGTGAATACCTTTATAATAGTTTTCATTCCAAGAAAGCCATTGCATATTGTCAAATTCATAACCGACTGTCGGGTCTATTCTGTCAACAGATGGTTTTGAGATTTTGCTATAATTGTCAAAAACCCACATTCTAAATAGCCGGTGAAAATTTTTATCTTTCATAGACCAATCATAAAAATCTTTTAGACTAAACGGAACGCTGCCAAATCCATTATTTTTATTTCTTTTCTTCAATTTTTGATAAAGATTAGTTATAACCCCTTTTTCTGTGTGTCTAAACTTTTCAGTGGAATTGCCATTAGCATCTTTTAAGCCGGTATACTGTTCAGCCGAACCTTTTTCAATGGAGCACCACCATTCAACATTCACATATTCGTCATTTATTTCGATTAAATCCCCAACAATTGCATCAGTATTACTCTTATTTCCTCCTTCAATAAGATTGCCATAAACAAAGTGTCCCTTGTGAGGAACATCGTTGTAATCCAGATCATCAGTATCTTCAATGTATGCTCTAAACATCATTTGCCCTCCCAATCTCAACATCACTCGGTGCCACCTCAATATGCCTATGGCTGCCTTTAACTTTTACCATCGCTATCCGTCTATCACCACGATTGATCCAGCATAGCCATGTGGCAGGCTGCTTTACGTGATGGCGTGGGTGGTAATATACCTTATCGCCGTGCTTCATTATCTGCCTCCGCTAAGCTTCGCCCAAGTATGAATATGCTGTCTTTGTCAATCTGAATAACTTTCTTCAAGTAATATTTTTCATGCCAAACCATCGGAAAAGTTAATTTGTCAGACATTGCAATCAGTCCAAACAGGTCAAACATTATTGGATAACAATCTGAATCCTTAAACTTAATCATCGTCAGTCACCTCCAACTGTTCTACGATGTTCATTGTTCTTCCTCCTAAGCTTCTGTAACTGTGACTTCAATCCTCGGCTCGTCCGAATAGTACTTGCTGCAGGAGACATCCGTGATAAGATTGTCGTCTTCCCACACAATGCCAGTCAGTGCGTCCTCAATCAGCTTCAAGTAGTTTGATGCGTCCGGCTTAACGATGGGCCGATGCTCACCACTGATGCGCCGTGTCCGCTCTACCTTGCTGACTGACCGCTGCACGTGCCGGTACACTTTGACATCGACCTTGAGCGGATCATTTCGTAGTAGTGGCCCGTGATATTTCATCTTGGCCTCTTGACCGACGAAGCGCTTGTAGTCCCGGGACCGCTTAGGGTCGAACGCGTGGCCGTTTGAGAATCGCGGGCGCCCGGCTGGGACTGGTTCACCGTGAATCACTAGGCGGGCCAAAGCATTCCCACGAATTCCGAACGCAGCGTACGCTTCCATCTCGCGTCGGATTCTATCGGTATCAGATGGCCAGAAAATCTCTTCTTCGTCGTCTCCTGCCGGATGGTTAATGTGCTGATGAATCAGGCTACCGTCTGGGTCCCGGTTAAGCGCCTTAACTCTCATCTCCTACACCTCCATGGCAGTCTGCTCACCGGCCTGCTGCATCATCATCTTGGTTGCGGTGTTGGGTTCCCAGTCGTAGATATACTTCATGGCCCTGTTGAAGTCCTTAGCACGAATTTGAGTTCGCGTGTGAACGCCACACACCTTGTTGAGCCCAGTGCTGATATCCTTGTAGAGTTCCGCGCGTTGATCACGCGTCAGTTGAAGATGATGCTCACCGACATATCGATTAACTGCGCGGGTAACGCCATGACTGACGGTACTGTACTCTGTTGGGTCCATTTTTTGATTGGCCTCGAATTCGTCCATACGCTCCTCAACCCCAGTTAGTCGTTTGTTGGCCCGATTGGCGTTCTCCATGACCAGCATCAACTTTTCCTCGGGGGCCATCGGCAAGGTGACTTGCTTAGCCCGTTTCTCCATCGTGATGAAGTACTCACGGGCCTGCTTGCCCTTATCGGTCCGTTGAATCATTGACAACTCCTTGGCCATATCCAGGGTGAGCGCATAACCGGCGCGGGGCCGGCCACCAGTACTTTTCACCGAAAACGGGGTAAAGTCCTTACCCTCTTCAAAGCCGTAGTCAATCATGTCCTTGAGCCACGACGTGAAGTCCTTGCCGACCTCCAGAAAGTCGTGCAGGTCTCGTGCATCGACGGCCACCGTGCCGTCATTTTGCTTGAAAGTCTTGATTAATTCGTTCATGCTTGTTCCTCCTCGTCTAGCTCACTGAGCTTGTCCTCAAGCTTCTCGTAAATCGCGTCCCAGATATCCTGGCATAGATCAGATTCAACGTTGCCCTGTGCCAGTTCCTCAAAATCCTCTGCCTCTTCCGGAAATCGGATGCCTCTCTGTAAAACGTACAAATCGTATTTATCTAAAGCATAGCTGATTGCGTTCTTCATGATGTCGCCTCTTCTTTCTCCGGCCGCCGTGCCTTGAACTTTTTGATTCGCGCGTCCAGTGCTGCCTGCTGTTCGGGGCTTAGCTTGCCGTCCGAAGCAGGTTTATCAGGCGTCTTCTGAGCCCACGTTGGCAGTGTCTCCTTGGCCCTTGTTGGCTTAGAGCTCCCACGGCCGCGTGATGCCGCCTGCATCTTCATCTGGTCGAACTGCTTCCGGAGCTTGGACCCGGAAAGCACGTTCGACTTCCAGAAATCGTCGTGCTGACACCACTCGACCATGCCGTCCAGCTTGTCGTAGGTATGACCATCTTGGGTATGAGCCAGGCGGATGTCGTTGGCCCATGTCTGCAGCTTATGCTCGTCGTTTTTAGGCGAGAACTCAGGGTCATTATCCCGAATGGCCTTGAGCAGGTGCTGAGCAATTTGATACGGTGGATCATCGGGTCCGTACTTCGGCTTGCCCGAATGC
The DNA here is from genome assembly GCF_014069315.1 of Levilactobacillus suantsaii. Classification (NCBI taxonomy): domain Bacteria; kingdom Bacillati; phylum Bacillota; class Bacilli; order Lactobacillales; family Lactobacillaceae; genus Levilactobacillus; species Levilactobacillus suantsaii. Next base: position 584,035 of record NZ_CP059603.1, read on the forward strand.
GGACGCTTAGGTTCTTTTTTACTTTTATTTACTTTACTTTCTTTTGCTTTACTTTGGGGATTGTCGGCGCCCGAAACTGGGGTTTCCGCGTCAGAAACCTCGTTATCGGTGTCGATAACTCCGTCAAGCAAGTCATATTCGGGATTAATGGTGGAATCTTTCTTCTTTCTAGCCGCCATTTGATACCTCTTTTGAATCCCGGATGAAGTCAAAATTGAATACTTATCAAGCATGCCCTGGTCGAAGAATCCAACTTGGGCCGCCTTAGTCACAATCTCCTGTACAGCCGCTTCCTTAACCCCAACATCGTCAAAAATTAAGAAACGGGCATCATCGTCCCACTGCATGTAATACCCCTCGTCTCCGTAGATATTACCGAGCAGGTCGACTAGTACAGCGATTGACTGTGGGCCACAGCTCAACATTATTTTTCTAACTTTCATTCGGTGAAGCATGTCAACGTCTATCGAGAAGTACTCCAGTCCTTTCTTAACCGGACGTGCCATAGGTACACCTCTTATGCCTCCCACCCACCACTTGATTATTTAAAACGGCAGGTCGTCATCGTTGATCGTAACTGAATCGTTGTTATTCACAGATGGAGCTGACGCATTGTCCGGGGCCGTTGCGCCATTACGATCAGGTAGATCAAAGTCACTAACGTTAACGCCTAATTGCGTTTGACCGTTGTACTCGCTAACCTCTAGGTCGCCAGATACAACAACGTGGCTCCCCTTTTGGAAGTATTGCTGGATTACTTTGGCCCGGTTCCCCCAGACAGTACAGCGGAACCAGTCGGTCCCATACCGGCCATCGTCGCCTTGGCGGTTTTGACGAACTGCAACGCTGAAGTTAGCAACCATCAGTCCATTCTGTGTTGACCGAACCTCGGGGTCCTTACCTACGTTTCCAGAAATTGTAATTACTCTCATGCTGTTTCCTTCCCTTCAGTAACAAGTTTATTTAGCTTATTAGTAGCCACAGAGACTATCTCCTGTGCCTGTTTATGATTTAATTGATCCATACTCGTTGCCCCATTAACCTGCTTCAAGAAGGAAGTGGCAACAACGTTTAAATCAACCTTCGCCTTACCGGCAATGGCATTAAACAACTTGCTCAATGTATCTTTCTGTTGCGGAGTTATCGGTTCCGGACCAGGAGTTTGTGATTCCTGTGTACTAGTCGTCCCACCAAATCCTCCACCCGGGTGACTATCATCAGCGTCCGGATCTTCGTCCTTGTCGGTAATGTTAAAGAGCTGCTTGTAGAAGTATTTCTGAGCACTCGTGCAGGCCTTGGCCATTGCTTTTTCACCGGAATCTTGACCACTACCGGGCATGGTTCCAACAACCGTGTTTTCTCCATCCGTGATAGTGAAGGTCCCCATCACGTCGACGAAATGATTCTCGCCGCCTCGTTTTGAAGCCTTGTCGTACTGGTTAATGACTTCATACTGGGGAATGATTCGAATGCCAACTTCACGGATTGCAGACTCAACTGCATACTTGATGGCCGTTTCACTTTGAAAACGGTATTTTTGAAATGAATTGTTTCCGTCCTTACCAATTGGGCCAATGTGTTTTGAGGCCTCATTCAGTTTTTGAATTAAATTCAGTTCTTTTTCCTCGGTCACGATGTTTCCCTCCTATCGAATCCGGATGGACCGCTTCTGTTGGAGTTCGGCCCCCGGAACTTCTTCTCCGGCCTTCAGGGCGGCTAGAATGGACTTCTTATCGAGACTAGTTGTCGTCCTAACAAAGTCACCAGGTACTTTCTCCTCGTCCGTTAAATTGACACTGGCCGGGTTATTCTGAATCCAGATTGCTAGGTCAACGTCTTTAACGTGGTCTAAACCGGCCGCCTCTAGTCCTTGCTGTAAGGCGTCCTTTAATCGTCTAATGTTGCTAGCGAGTGAAGCCTTTCGGTCAGCATCGACCTTCATTTTCTCGGCAAGTTGCTTTTCATCGGACGTTAGCTGCTTGATTACCTTGCCATAGCCGATTGCCTTATCTGCAATGCCATCTTTCAGGCTGAGAATCGTGTCATCAAACGCCTGTTGATCTTTCGAATCGGCACTTTCGGCTAATCGAACGACTTGGTATAGATTGTCTTCCAATTGATAAAGATTCATTACTTAACCTCCACTTCGGGTTGCCATTCTGCCAGCTGATCGTTAATTCGATACAAATGATCGAGTTCTTCGTTGGTGATTGGGTGTCCCGGTTCGTCGATCGCTTCGATAAGATTAAATAGTTCGCCGCGAATATCGGCCAACCGATTACGACTTTCGCTAGTAACCTGGGCCACAAGAATCACGGGGCCGCTTGCAGTTTGCTTGCCTAATACTTGATCCATGTGATCACCTCCATGTCGCCAAACTCTTCGCCAACTAAATCAGTTAGTTCCGATCGGTTGTCCGGAAGGCCGTCGGTGTCCCGGTCGCTGTAGTCGTACAGGAAGCTCCGAATTGCTTCGGCGTTGCGGGGCACGTAGATATCCCCACCGTCGAGTTTCAGGTATTCTTCTCCGTCGACCAGTCGTAACCCGGTGATGTCTTGCGGGGTAGTGTCGCCGGCCATTAACTCATCATAGTGTGGTGCAAATCCACCTAAAGTCATTGAATCCACCACCCTTTCAGAGTAGAATTGAAGTCAAAGAAATGTGATACATGCAATTTATCTTCGAGTTCTGACGTCCAGGTCAGGGCTCTTTTTTTATGCCAAAGCATCATTTGTGATCCTCCTTTTCGTTGTAGGTCAGTCCGAAGAAATCGTCTGCCCAGGGCTTCCAGCCGCCCATCTCATGTACCGATTCAGATAGCCAGTATCCGAAGCCGATAAACGACGCCAGGATTGCGGTCCAGACCATGAATTCTCCGACAATGTAGTAGAGCAAATCCATTCTTGTCACCTCCTTACCAAGGTAATTCTTCCCAGTGACGGTCTAAGAACTCCGCCATGGGGCCAGCTTTGAAAAGCCAACGTGTCCCGGGCCCCGCAGCCTCTTTGATTTCATGATGGTCAACCATTTGTTGAATCTCTCGGCTGTACCGCGGATTCTCCAGGATGCTGGCTTTGATCCAAGTCGTTGACTTCTTGCCGACCCACTCACGTAAATCTTGCATGGTCCACGTTCGACCGGTCAGTGCTTGACCACGAAGGCTCTCGATTTCGTCACGCTGGACTAACTCGAAGTTATCCGGAATGGCAATTTCGATATTTGCTTTGATACTTTGCGGTGCTTGAATCATGTTTTCACCCCCCTATTCGCTTGTTATAAGCATCGAAGACGCTTTGGATATCCTCACCCGCGTACTTGGCTTTCATCGCGATATCAGTCTCTTCCGCGCCGATTTCTTCGACGTATTCTCGGAAGTAGTCCCGGATGAGAAGCGTTTGCTGTGGCGATCTAAGCTCTGGCTTAGTGGTCATCGCTTCATCGAACGACTCTTCAAGACTTCGGCGGTCGTTCTCCTCTTTGCGTTGCTGGAAGAGTGCCGCCATCACGTCATCGTGCTTGGTACGGTCTTTCATGAAGGAAGGTGTCCCATAGTCCTTACGGGCACCGGAGAAGTTAAGCCAGACGCTCTGCAGAGTCTTTGCAAGTGATACCCGGGTGTTCTTGTCGCCCTTTCGTTGGCCATTGGCTAAGCGAGTAAGCTGGCCGTTTGAGACGTGGACCTTAGCAGCCACATCCTTGTGGGTCATCGCTTGCTGTACGCCATCAAGTGCAAGCGTGAGCTGTTTGGCAAATTTACTTTCGTTTTGCATGCTGTCACTTCCTTTGAAATTGGCAATTTAAGAAAATCGAGTTGTCTAGCATCCGCTCTAAACTTAAATTAAATAGAGGACTTTGCTAACACAGTTACTACTAAAAGTAAGCCTGGAATTTTAAGCATTAGCTCACCTCCTTGTTCTTTGAAAAATTAATACTCATCGCCTTCTCTGGTACAATTAGTACCGGAAAAGAGGTGATTATATGCAATGGATTTCTAAGAAACCAATTCTTTCAGACATCCAGCCCCGCGTAGATGCCAACACGTATGGCAAAGACCTAAAGGTTGGATTCGATAACGACACTGTCTTTGAGAACGGTGACCTTGCTATCGTTTCCGGTGCAGAAAATTTTCTACAGACGGTGAAGACCCATCTAATGGTCTCGAACCTTGAATACGACTGGGGACTGAAAGAATACCTACCAACTACCACAGATGATCAAGAAGAATTCGATTTTAACTGTGAAGAGCTGGCCAACTATCTTGTATCAGACCCCAAGATAGGCAACACCATTAATTCTCTGACTAGACTTAGCTTTGACGGAGAAGTCTATGAAGTTGAATTAACTGCGGATGGGAGCGACGGTCTTGCAACCATCAAATTTCATTTCTAGGTTTCTGAGAAAGTCGATTATTACTTAATCGGCTTTTTCTTTAGTCCTAAAACAATCGCCAATACGAGCGAGTAATTAATTGATCCTGGTTGAGATTCAAGTCCTTGCTTCTGTAGCTCCTCCTGAATTGCTTTTACCGTTTCATTCATCAGCTCACCTCCTCAGAGCGTTTGGTACTCGATATGAGTACCACGTCATCAAAAAAATATGTCCACTTTACGTCTTCGCCGCGAGAGATGTCATTCATCTTTTCCGCAATAGTTTTAGCGCGATCCACGCTTGGGCTTCGATGCCCTTGCTCGTATGATGCGAAGGTAGTTTCAGGGATTTCAACGGCTCGTGCTGCTTGCTTTTGCGTAAGACCATTCACGTCTCTCCAGCGTTTCAACCACATTCTCATAAATTATCATCTCCTTATGAACGCGTTTCGCGTACTCTCAACATAAATAAGTGTAATACATAGCGCGTACCTAGTCAATAGAAAAGTACTCTTTTTGAGTATATTTCTGAAACAGCTTCAACATACGCGTTTTGCGTAGTAATATTTACCATAAAAGGGGGAGCTATCCATGTTTGCAGCTCGGCTTAAAGAACTTAGAAAACAAGAACCTGGCCTCACACAAGCAAAATTGGCCAAGCAATTAGGAATCGCGAAAACCACCCTAGCATCTTATGAACAAGGAAAAAGGCAGCCGGACTTTGAAGTGCTCTCAGCAATCGCAAAAAGATTCGAGGTCACCACAGACTACCTTCTTGGAGAAAATCAAACTCCCCAATGGGCCAACTCAAAGGATACTAATGATCTAGAAAAGTTTCTCAATGATAATGAAGGGTCTATGACTTATGGCGGTGAAGACCTGACAGAAGAGCAAAAAGAACAAGTGCGTGTGGCTATGACAGCAATATTCTGGAAGCGCCACAAGCATGACTAGGGGCTGATTGTTTGGAAAAGATTAGTAACGTTGTTAAAACAGTGACGAATCGGTATCACACTGCCAACCCTTTCACTATTGCTGAAAAACTTAATATTCAGGTAGAATGGTGCTATTTTGATCGTTTACCATTAGGAAAAACGATTTATGATGATGGACAACCTATTATCATGCTCGATGAGGCAATTAGGCATACGCCAGACCAATATTTTGTTATGGGTCACGAACTAGGCCACACCATTCTACAAGAGGGTCTAGTAGGCTACTATACAAGTAGTATCCGCGCACACGGTCAGCTCGAAACCGAAGCAGGTCAACCACTCCCGACTAAAGTCGGAAGCTTGTGAGAACTGCACCTAACGGTGCAACGACCACAATTTGCTTAGATACAGCAATTGCCTGCATGCAGGTCTTACGTGCTAATTACCAAAGCCTTTTATGCCCGCAGGTTGCCAGACGGACAAACAAGTTAAGCACTTGCCAAGCCTTTTTTGAGAATGTTTTTAGCAGCATTCCAATCGCGAATGTGGTGATTACCGCACTGCGGGCAAGTCCATTCACGATCTTTTAAGGTCAATTTTTTATCACCGCACATCAAATATCCACACTCACTACAGGTTTGTGTCGTGTTACGCGGATTAACGGTGACAAATTTATGGCCGTATAGGTCGGCTTTATAGGCCAGCATGCCTAAAAAAGTTCGCCAGCCAACATCAGCAATGCTCATTGCCAATGCATGGTTTCGTAACATATTCTTACTCCGCAACTCCTCTGCAACAACTAAATCGTGGTTCTTGATAAGTGTTGTTGAGACAAGATGTAGAAAGTTGTTACGTTGATTAGCAACTTTTCGCTGGAGGGTGGCCACCAATACACGTTGTTTCTGATAATTCTTAGCTTCACGAAGCGGCCGATTTTCTTTTTTAGCCCGTAGCGCACGACGAGAAAGTTTACGTTGGGCTTTGGCTAGCTTGCCCTTGATAGAGCGATAGTAACGTGGGTTGGCAACGATGTTGCCGTTTGAATCAGTTAGGAAATTGTCAGTATTTAGGTCAATGCCTACTGGAGAGATCTGTTGCTTGCCACCCGCAACAAACGGGGTGTCCGATCCTAGTTGCATAGATAAGTAGTAACGCCCAGTGACATCGCGCGAGACAGTGATTGTTCCAATACGAACATCATTGCCACAACTAAACAAGCGTCTATGTGACCCAGACACACGCAATCGGCCAATCAAGCTAATTTTCACATGCTTAGAATCGAGAAAACGGCAACTGCCATTGAACAAATTCGGCTTAACCTTAGCATAGCGATTTGGGAGCTGAAAGCTGCCACTCATCTGCTTTTTATGGAACTTTGGTGTGCCAGATCTGTGTACTTGTCGAAATAAACGCCACGCGCTCTGATAAGCTCGTCGTGCTTGATCTACAACGTCGGTACCTACATTGGTACCTGATAACCAAGGATGTAGTGCAAACAACATTTGTGTGTTGTTTTTACGTTTCTGCAGGTAGGCAATGCGATTAACAACCGAAGCAATGTAACACTTTACTTTACGCAATTGAAATAGTTCTTTGTCGATGGCCACCATCTCGTTGTAAGCAAAACGGCTTGCGTTGATATTGTTGTCAAGCTGATGTTTCTGCTCACGAGATGGGAATATTCGCATTTTAATTCCGTAATGGTATTTGAACTCAGACATTTTCTTAGTCACATATATCACCTCCTTAGACTATAATTATTATACGACTGTCACCACATTTAAACAACAAAGTCGTTTATCTATAAACGTTAGGAGTAAATCGTATGTCAAAAGAAAATGTGAAACACGAACGCGGATATGTTTATAACTTTCACTTCCATTTAGTCTGGGTAACGAAGTATCGGAAACAAATATTTAACACACCAAGATTAGCAAAGGAGATGTTGACAATCTTGCAAAACATTGCGAATCAAAACGAAATTGAAATTGAGAAAGGTGAAGTCATGCTTGATCATATCCATCTACTAATCAGCTTTAAACCAAAGTACGCGCCGGCCAATATTGTCAAGGTATTAAAGGGGGTCTCAGCACGCGAATGGTTCAAAATTCACCCAGAAACACAACAAATAGTTTGGGGCGGTCACCTTTGGTCGCCAAGCTATTACATGGGCACTTTAGGGGATATGTCAAAAGAAACAGTCGAACACTACATTGAGAACCAACGAACAGAAAGGGGGAAGGCGGGAAGGCCTCTGCTAAAACGCAACTAACGTTGCGAAACATGGGCGTTCCTCCCATGATTGAAATCATGGGTTTCCCGCCAAAATTTTAATGAATTCTCAGTCGCTCTGATGGGTTTACTGTTTATCGAAGATAACGATCATATGCCGACTTCGTACAAAGACTTAGCACGCCAATATGGCCTGCCCTACGATTTTGATTAGGTAAGCCTGCCTGATATACTTACCATTCTGGAAAAAATATAACGTGTCCAAAACTGATGACGTTAAAAGCTGTACATATCATGGGAGGAATTTACTATGCAAGAAAAAGCAAAACAGTCTTCGGCTTGGGGAATATGGCTGGCTGTCGGCTGGATATTTTTTGCAGCTAGCTTCATCTTGACCAACTACGGAACGATTTGCCAGCTAGTTGCCGTGGTTATCGGAATTATTATCCAAGTAAAATACCGTGACCATAAATATGCGGGTATGGCTCTCTGGATTATCACACTAGTCATATCTGTCATTGTAGCCGTTATGTACTTCGGCTAATGACCCAAATCTCTTAATCGGCTTTTAGCACCCACTTATTAATTTTTGCAGGATGAGTGCATCTGGAAAATGACAGAATGCGGAGGACTATATATGGCGTTTGGTGATATTTTTAAAACTTCTGAATTTAAAAAAGACATTGCTAGTCTTAAAGAGAACATATCCTCTCTAACGCAGGAGAACAATGACTTAAAAAACAAAGCTAACTTAAAACTGTCTATACATGAAATGGAACCCCTCAAGCTAGACGAATTAATTAAACAAAAGAAAAACACTGCCTTAGAAGTAGATGCTAAGATAGCAGAAAAGAACAAATCGCTTGAAGAAATTTCTAAAAAAATTGCCGAATCAACCGACTCTTTAAATAATATTCGAGCCGATATAAATGATTTAACACCCGACTTGGAAATGAGCTCATACGGACTTTATAGACCACAATATGATTTTTCAACTTCATTAGGATATAAAGACATGCTCAAGATGATAAGAGATGATCAAAAATCAATGATCAAAAATAAAACCGCTGTATCATTCAATCCGAACTGGTTAGTCAATAACAGTAAAACCGAAGGCCGAAAAATGAATAGAAATAACATTAAGGCCATCTTGCGTAGTTTCAATAATGAATGTACTGAAGCTATTGGAAAAACGACTTATTCCAATTATGATCGAATCGTCAAGCGCATAAAACGTTCCTTCGACCAGCATAATAAAATGTATAGGGTAGTAGATATTCAGCTAAATTATGCCTACCTAGATTTAAAAATAAAGGAATTAAATGTTGCCTTTGAATATCGACAAAAAGTTGAAGATGAAAAAGAAACTCTTCGTGAGGAACGTGAAAAAGAACGTGAAGAAAAGGCGTTACAGCGAGAAATTGCTGCAAAACGAAAACAAGTAACTAAAGAGATAAAACATTATTCGCAGGCAATTTCTGAACTGAAAGAGAAATATTCCGCCAATCCTCAAGATGAAAGTTTGAAAGATGAAATCGCAAAATTACAAGAAGAACTTTCCAAGTATCACGAACAAGAGGACGAGGTAGATTACCGTGAGCAACACGCAACGGCAGGATATGTTTACATCATTTCTAATATAGGATCCTTTGGAAAAAATGTATTCAAAATAGGAGTTACCCGTCGACTTGAACCAATGGACCGAATCAACGAATTAAGTAGTGCGTCCGTCCCCTTTAAATTTGATGTACATGCACTTATTTTTAGCGAAGATGCCTACAAATTAGAAGCAGAGTTACATAATAGGTTCACAAATCGCAGAATTAATAAAGTAAATAATCGAAAGGAATATTTCAGCATATCAATTGAAGATGTCGAAAATGAATTAAAGAAGTATAAAAATGTTACCGTTGATTTTAAGGAACGTCCAGAAGCCGACGAATATCGGGAGACTTTAGCACTAGAAAACAACAGCTAATGAATAGGCCCTCAACTGGGCTTTTCTTTAACAGGCTTAAAGAACTTACGTTTGGCAAAGTCGAGTGTTGACCTTGCCATTGAAAGGAGAATTAACCATGGCAAGTATTACCAAGCGAGGCAAGAGCTGGCAGGCCAGGATCAGCTATAAAGATACTGACGGAAAAGCGAAAATAAAAACACATGGTGGTTTCAGAACTAAAGGCGAAGCAACTGCATGGGCCAACCAATTTTCCGTTGATCGAAATAGTGGAAAGCTGGTTATGGCCGAGGTGCCTTACTTCAAAGATTATTTTTGGTATTGGTATAAAACCTATAAAGAACCGGGGGTCAAAGAACGCACCCGACTCACTTATGAGTTAAGCCATAAGATTCTGTCGGAGGGGCTGCCCTTTGCAAGGTTGGATAATATCACTCGATATGATTACCAAAATTTCATCCGGAATATTGGTCAAACTCGGTCTAAAGAAACTATGGCCAAACTAAGTTCCCAGTATCACGCCTGTATAAAGAACGCAATTTATGATGGCATCATCACAAAAGATTTCGCATCGCGCGTTTTATAATCAAGTTAGCCAAATACTTTTAGCTAATTGATAAAATAAAAAACACCAAGACAAATCTCTGTTATCATTGATGTTCCTACACAAACAATGAAAGAGGTTATTGTCTTGATGCAAGAACAGAATACCACAGTCAGAAAAAAAGGTCAGCACCTAACTTCGTTTGAACGAGGCAGAATTGCTACGCTGCACAGCCAAGGCTATTCCAATCGTGCAATTGCCAGAGCGCTTAATGTTTGTCATCAAACAATCAATAATGAATTGTGCCGCGGCGAGATCGACCAAGTAAAAAAAGTGAATGGTCAACGCCAATATTACGCTGTATACTCACCAGAAACAGCACAAGCTAAGTACGAAGCTAATCGAGCCCACTGTCATCGACCTTTGAAACTCGTCGGTGTCGCTGATTTTATCGACTATTTTACGACTCATTTGCGTCAAGATGGTTGGTCGCCTGATGCAGCAGTAGGACGGGCCAAACTTGAAGGCTTATATCAACCTGAGGAGATGGTCTCGACCAAGACGCTATACCACTATATTGATGCCCAGTTACTTGAAGTCCGCAATCTTGATCTACTCGAAAAAACGCGCCACCGTGCCAAACATCATCACTCGATCAAGCACAAGCGTCTGGCCGGACGGAGTATTGATGAACGGCCTAAAAGTATCGACCAGCGCCAAGAGTTCGGCCATTTCGAATTGGACACCGTGGTGGGCAAGCGCAACGGTCAAGAGAGTGTGATCTTAACGCTGATCGAGCGTCAATCCCGCTGCCAAATTCTACGTTTGATCGATGGTCGTGATGCCGATTCAGTCAACTATGAGCTGGCCAAGATCTGTCAAGAATACGGATCAATCATGAAGTCAGTTACTGCCGATAATGGCGCTGAGTTCTCGGAAGTTGGCGCTGTACTTACCGGTGTCGCTGACCTTTATTATGCCCATCCATATCGTTCCTCTGAGCGTGGGACTAACGAAGCGCATAATCGAATGATCCGCCGCGATGTACCCAAGGGTCTATCCATGGATATTTTGGGTCCTCATGATATCCAAGCAGTTGAGTCAAAGCTAAACAATTTACCGCGCCGGCAAACTGGCTATCAAACACCCAAAGAGCTTTTCTCCGCTGCTTCCGCCGGTTAAGTTAAGTCCATAAAATATGAATATTAATGAAAATACTGATTTAATAGGATTTGTCGTGTGGCTAATTTGTTCTTGCAATTTGGGAAAGATTTCGCATACAACGTGACGATGGTTTACGACAAAAATCGAACACGTAAAATCCAATACCTTAACGAAAAGCAGTTAAAGCAGCTAAGCGCTTACTTGCTTAAAACACGTCGTCCTAAGTTCACAGGTAAATACATGATATTAACTGCCCTAGATACAGGAATGCGTCCAGGGGAAGTCGAAGGGCTCAAGTGGAGTAGCATTCACTTTGACACTGGAATGATTGATGTTAAAAACTCTTGGAATGAGTCGACACAGGATTTTGAAGACGTTAAGAATGAATGGTCGTTTCGCACCATTCGAGCCAACCATTGGCTCTTAGATGTGCTTAAAGAACTTCCACAGGATAATCCTCGAGGACTAGTGTTTGCTGAGAATGATACAATTCCAACATCAGCCGGTATTAATAAGGTGCTTAGGAACGCACTCAAGGAAATTGGTTCCCCGCTTAAAGGCTTTCACTTTCATTCATGCCGTCACACCCACGTTGCTTATTTGTTGGGGCAAGGCGTTGACCTTTACGCTATCTCGAAAAGACTTGGACACAGCAGCATTGTTATAACGGCCAACCGATATGCTTACATGATCGATGAGTATAAGTCACGTACGGATCAAAAGATCATTGATTCGCTAGATACACTATACAAGCCTTCCTATGAATTCAAAGTTGTCAATAGGAACTTTAAACTGAATGTGCAAAGATTGCGCAAAGTTTTTTTATCTTCTAGTTCTTTCTAGTACCAATTCAAAAACAAAAAGCCTGTCAGATGTTGACCTGACAGGCTTTTACATTTAGCTAAAAACGCCTAGTTTCAGCTGATAAGCCGCTTATTGGATTTGAACCAACGACCTCTTCCTTACCATGGAAACGCTCTACCTTCTGAGCTAAAGCGGCATTTCTTTCTATTATTACTGAAAATCTCTATGCTGACAATAGGTAGGCCTAAAATAGCATAAATCAGCACAGCGGTGATAACATGACGCAATCATCATTTTACCGGTTATTTCCTCACTTAATTTTCTGGACCTTTTCTTCCTATACCAATAAATGATATAAAAAAAGGAACCCGATTGGGTTCCTAACATTGCGTGGCAACGTCCTATTCTCGCAGGGGGCGATCCCCCAACTACTATTGGCGTGCTGAAGCTTAACTTCCGTGTTCGGCATGGGAACGGGTGTATCCTTCAGGCTATCGCCACCACACTATTGAGAGCTTATTCCCTCAAAACTAGGTATTACCAATTATCTTCTGAGAACACCAATCACTTGGTTAAGTCCTCGACCGATTAGTACTGGTCCGCTCCACGCCTCACGGCGCTGCTACTTCCAGCCTATCTACCTGATCATCTCTCAGGGGTCTTACTTCCATAAAGGAATGGGAAATCTCATCTTGAGGCGAGTTTCACACTTAGATGCTTTCAGCGTTTATCTCATCCATACATAGCTACCCAGCGATGCGCCTGGCGGCACAACTGGTACACCAGAGGTATGTCCATCCCGGTCCTCTCGTACTAAGGACAGCTCCTCTCAAATTTCCTACGCCCGCGACGGATAGGGACCGAACTGTCTCACGACGTTCTGAACCCAGCTCGCGTACCGCTTTAATGGGCGAACAGCCCAACCCTTGGGACCGACTACAGCCCCAGGATGCGATGAGCCGACATCGAGGTGCCAAACCTCCCCGTCGATGTGGACTCTTGGGGGAGATAAGCCTGTTATCCCCAGGGTAGCTTTTATCCGTTGAGCGATGGCCCTTCCATACGGTACCACCGGATCACTAAGCCCGACTTTCGTCCCTGCTCGACCTGTCTGTCTCGCAGTCAAGCTCCCTTCTGCCTTTACACTCGTCGAATGATTTCCAACCATTCTGAGGGAACCTTTGGGCGCCTCCGTTACTTTTTGGGAGGCGACCGCCCCAGTCAAACTGCCTACCTGACACTGTCTCCCGCCACGATGAGTGGCGCGGGTTAGAGTGTTCACACAGCGAGGGTCGTATCCCACCAGCGCCTCCATCGAAACTAGCGTTCCGATATCTACGGCTCCGACCTATCCTGTACAAGCTGTGTCAACACCCAATATCAAGCTACAGTAAAGCTCCATGGGGTCTTTCCGTCCTGTCGCGGGTAACCTGCATCTTCACAGGTAATATAATTTCACCGAGTCTCTCGTTGAGACAGTGCCCAGATCGTTACGCCTTTCGTGCGGGTCGGAACTTACCCGACAAGGAATTTCGCTACCTTAGGACCGTTATAGTTACGGCCGCCGTTTACTGGGGCTTCATTTCTGGGCTTCGCCGAAGCTAACTCATCCACTTAACCTTCCAGCACCGGGCAGGCGTCAGCCCCTATACTTCATCTTACGATTTTGCAGAAACCTGTGTTTTTGATAAACAGTCGCCTGGGCCTTTTCACTGCGGCTACACTTGCGTGTAGCACCCCTTCTCCCGAAGTTACGGGGTCATTTTGCCGAGTTCCTTAACGAGAGTTCACTCGCTCACCTTAGGATACTCTCCTCGACTACCTGTGTCGGTTTGCGGTACGGGTAATTAAGATCTCACTAGAAGCTTTTCTCGGCAGTGTGACGTGGAGCACTTCCCTACTAAAATTCGGTCCCCGTCGCGCCTTGTCCTTAGCGATAAGCATTTGACTCATCACCAGACTCAGCGTTTGGACGCACATTTCCAATCGTGCGCATGCTTTAGCCTCCTGCGTCCCTCCATCGTTCAAACAATCTTAACTAGTACAGGAATATCAACCTGTTATCCATCGCCTACGCCTTGCGGCCTCGGCTTAGGTCCCGACTGACCCTGGGAGGACGAGCCTTCCCCAGGAAACCTTAGTCATTCGGTGGATCAGATTCTCACTGATCTTTCGCTACTCATACCGGCATTCTCACTTCTAAGCGCTCCACTAGTCCTTGCGGTCTAGCTTCGTTGCCCTTAGAACGCTCTCCTATCACGCAACATAGTTGCGTCCACAATTTCGGTAATGTGCTTAGCCCCGGTATATTTTCGGCGCAGAGTCACTCGGCTAGTGAGCTATTACGCACTCTTTAAATGATGGCTGCTTCTGAGCCAACATCCTAGCTGTCTATGCAATTCCACATCCTTTTCCACTCAGCACATATTTAGGGACCTTAATTGGTGGTCTGGGCTGTTCCCCTTTCGACGGTGGATCTTATCACTCATCGTCTGACTCCCGGATATAAATCAGTGGCATTCGGAGTTTATCTGAATTCAGTAACCCATGACGGGCCCCTAGTCCAAACAGTGGCTCTACCTCCACGATTCTTCATCCGAGGCTAACCCTAAAGCTATTTCGGAGAGAACCAGCTATCTCCAAGTTCGTTTGGAATTTCACCGCTATCCACACCTCATCCCAGCATTTTTCAACATACACGGGTTCGGCCCTCCAGTGCGTTTTACCGCACCTTCAGCCTGGACATGGATAGGTCACCTGGTTTCGGGTCTACGTCAACTTACTGAAACGCCCGTTTCAGACTCGCTTTCGCTACGGCTCCGGTCTTTACACCTTAACCTTGCAAATTAACGTAACTCGCCGGTTCATTCTACAAAAGGCACGCTATCACCCATTAACGGGCTCTAACTAATTGTAGGCACATGGTTTCAGGAACTATTTCACTCCCCTTCCGGGGTGCTTTTCACCTTTCCCTCACGGTACTGGTTCACTATCGGTCACTAGGGAGTATTTAGCCTTGGGAGATGGTCCTCCCGGATTCCGACCAGGTTTCACGTGTCTGACCGTACTCAGGATCCTGAACTGAGGGTCAACGATTTCGCCTACGGGGGTATCACCCGCTCTGCCACACCTTCCCAGATGTTTCGGCTATCACTGACTTTGGTAACTCAAATGTTCAGTCCTACAACCCCAACAAGCAAGCTTGTTGGTTTGGGCTGTTCCCCGTTCGCTCGCCGCTACTTAGGGAATCGAATTTTCTTTCTCTTCCTGTGGGTACTTAGATGTTTCAGTTCCCCACGTCTGCCTCAACTCAAGTATGTATTCCCTGAGTTGTAATCATCGGTAAAGATGATTGGGTTTCCCCATTCGGAAATCTCCGGATCAAAGCTTACGTACAGCTCCCCGAAGCATATCGGTGTTAGTCCCGTCCTTCATCGGCTCCTAGTACCAAGGCATTCACCATGCGCCCTTCATAACTTAACCTAACGGTCACTTCGTGACCGCTGATTAATTGAGTATTAGCGAATAAACTAATTAAAAAACTCAAAATAAACGCGGTGTTCTCGGTTTAATTATCTTTAATAATTAAAGGAAAATAATTGATAATATCTAGTTTTCAAAGAACAAGCTTGAGGGTAGACCCCTCAAAACTGACCATTGTTTCAACAAAGTATGTGCAGGCCTCCGTATTATTCCTTAGAAAGGAGGTGATCCAGCCGCAGGTTCTCCTACGGCTACCTTGTTACGACTTCACCCTAATCATCTGTCCCACCTTAGGCGGTTGGCTCCAAAAGGTTACCTCACCGACTTTGGGTGTTACAAACTCTCATGGTGTGACGGGCGGTGTGTACAAGGCCCGGGAACGTATTCACCGCGGCATGCTGATCCGCGATTACTAGCGATTCCAACTTCATGTAGGCGAGTTGCAGCCTACAATCCGAACTGAGAACGGCTTTAAGAGATTAGCTTGGCCTCACGACTTCGCGACTCGTTGTACCGTCCATTGTAGCACGTGTGTAGCCCAGGTCATAAGGGGCATGATGATTTGACGTCATCCCCACCTTCCTCCGGTTTGTCACCGGCAGTCTCACCAGAGTGCCCAACTGAATGCTGGCAACTGATAATAAGGGTTGCGCTCGTTGCGGGACTTAACCCAACATCTCACGACACGAGCTGACGACAACCATGCACCACCTGTCATTCTGTCCCCGAAGGGAACGTCCTATCTCTAAGATTGGCAGAAGATGTCAAGACCTGGTAAGGTTCTTCGCGTAGCTTCGAATTAAACCACATGCTCCACCGCTTGTGCGGGCCCCCGTCAATTCCTTTGAGTTTCAACCTTGCGGTCGTACTCCCCAGGCGGAGTGCTTAATGCGTTAGCTGCGGCACTGAAGGGCGGAAACCCTTCAACACCTAGCACTCATCGTTTACGGCATGGACTACCAGGGTATCTAATCCTGTTTGCTACCCATGCTTTCGAGCCTCAGCGTCAGTTACAGACTAGACAGCCGCCTTCGCCACTGGTGTTCTTCCATATATCTACGCATTCCACCGCTACACATGGAGTTCCACTGTCCTCTTCTGCACTCAAGTCATCCAGTTTCCGATGCACTTCTTCGGTTAAGCCGAAGGCTTTCACATCAGACTTAAATAACCGCCTGCGCTCGCTTTACGCCCAATAAATCCGGACAACGCTTGCCACCTACGTATTACCGCGGCTGCTGGCACGTAGTTAGCCGTGGCTTTCTGGTTGAATACCGTCACGATGTCAACAGTTACTCTGACACCCGTTCTTCTTCAACAACAGAGTTTTACGAGCCGAAACCCTTCTTCACTCACGCGGCATTGCTCCATCAGACTTGCGTCCATTGTGGAAGATTCCCTACTGCTGCCTCCCGTAGGAGTCTGGGCCGTGTCTCAGTCCCAATGTGGCCGATTACCCTCTCAGGTCGGCTACGCATCATCGCCTTGGTGGGCCGTTACCTCACCAACAAGCTAATGCGCCGCGGAACCATCCAGAAGTGATAGCCGAAACCATCTTTCAAACAAAAACCATGCGGTTTTTGTTGTTATACGGTATTAGCACCTGTTTCCAAGTGTTATCCCCTGCTTCTGGGCAGGTTTTCCACGTGTTACTCACCAGTTCGCCACTCGCTTTAAGAAGAAATCAGTGCAAGCACGTCAATCAACCAAAGCTCGTTCGACTTGCATGTATTAGGCATGCCGCCAGCGTTCGTCCTGAGCCAGGATCAAACTCTCATCTTAAAGATGATAAGCTCGAATAGCTCATCGATTGTTGTTACATTTTAAAAGCGAATTGACTTCGCAAATATTGTTTGGGTTTGAATAAATTCAAACCGCCCTACACATATTTGGTTTGTCGAAACAATGTTCAGTTTTCAAAGGTCTACTCGTTATCCGCCGAAGCAAACAACTTAATCATCATACCATTTAGCTGATATGCTTGTCAACAAGAAGTTTGATTTGACAACGTTTCTCGCTGATTCGTCATCGCCAAGCGACAACTTAATTAGAATAACATTTCGTTATCATTTCGTCAACAACTAATTTCAATCATTCAAATTGGTCTAGTTAGTGACTCGTCGTGACAACGTGTATAACTATACCAAGCCTAGTCCACCACGTCAACC
Organism: Levilactobacillus suantsaii; assembly: GCF_014069315.1. Classification (NCBI taxonomy): domain Bacteria; kingdom Bacillati; phylum Bacillota; class Bacilli; order Lactobacillales; family Lactobacillaceae; genus Levilactobacillus; species Levilactobacillus suantsaii. Next base: position 601,689 of record NZ_CP059603.1, read on the forward strand.
ATAATTTGCAACAAATTGAAATTATTTTCAAACACGAACGCCCCGGCTGAAAACAAGTTTCTTCAGCCGGGGCGTTCGGAGAATTATCGATTATTTATCCCATGATGGTTCGTTATCATTTTTAAGACCGCCGTAAAAATCGGCTGCTCCCCAGAATTACTAGGACCACGACGCCGGCATTGACTGCCATGCACACCAGAAGCAAGCCACTATATCCAGCTTCCTGACCGATGAGCCAGCCACCAGCAACGGGACCCAAGGCCTTACCCAACGATGAGAACGCGTTGACTAATCCCTGGTATTTACCTTCATTACCGATCGTGTACGCATTGATTAACGCCGGCACCCCCGGAACGTAGACGGCTTCCCCGATGGTCAGCAGGGTCATCGCCGCAAACAGTCCACCAATTTGGTGTGCCGTACTTAATAGTAGAAACGACCCACTAATGGCCACCAAGCCGCCGATGATTTGCCAAGGGAGTGAGCGTAAGCGACTGACCCGCGCCATCGCACCTTGAACAAGAATCAACAACAACCCGTTATAGACCCACAAATGGCTGTAAACACTCACGCTTAAGCCTAAATTTTGGATATAGATAGAAACGTTGCTCATCCATTGTGCATAAGTCCCCCACATCAGCACCAGACTAATCAACAGGACGCCTAGGGTCAAACGGCCTAAGCGTCGGCGGTTAGTCGGTCGGTTAGCTTGCTCGGCAGAAGGGTCTGCTACCGGTTGGCCACTCACCGTTAACCGGTCAGCATAACGCTCCCATAAAATTGTCGCTAACCCGTAGCAAACCAGTAATAGGCTGAAAATGGGCCGTAAGCTTCGATGAAACAATACCCCAATACTGGCTGTCCCCACAACGAGTCCCAGATTAATGAAAATATACAGCAAATTAAAGAGTCGTCCGTTAGCCCGGCTGAGTTGGGCCGTCAGCGTCGTGATCAAGGTGAGCATCCCCCCGGTCAATAGGCCAAACACAATCAAAACGACCGGGTAGCCCCACACGTTGTTCCACCATAGCCCAACCAGTGCATCGGCAATCAATGCCACCAGTAACGCCAGACCGACTCGTTTGACGGCGTATCGGTCCCCCAACAGACCGCCTAAATAGCCGCCCAGCACGTTGCAACCCGAATACGCCGCCAGGATCCAGCCGCTGGTCACCAGCGACAATTGCAGATCATTATGCAGATAAATGGTCGTCAGTGGCCACATCACGCTATAGGCCGTATTGATCAATAGCCCTAAAACGAGTAACGGCCAAACTTGGCGTCCGAGCTTCAACATCCCAATCCCCTCCTAACGTTAGCCATTAGCCTAACATGTTCTTTTCCGTCTGTCTAACGTCCCCAATCGTCTGTCCCGACCGCCAGGGGTTGCTTATTCGACGAAAATCGACTAAATTTAAGGGAGGTCTGGGTTCAATCGTTTTTTCAATTGAGCCACTACTTATATAGGAGGATACAAAATGGGTAACAACCAAAAGAAGAATACCGCACAACCCGATTTGAACGACCAAATGCAGGTTCGTCGCGATAAAATGGATCATCTTCGTGAGGAAGGCATTGCCCCCTTCGGTCACCGTTTCGACCGGAGCGACAATGCTAAGTCCGTCAACGAAAAGTTCGACCAGTTCACTAAGGAAGACTTGATGGATGATAAGCACTACGTCACACTCGCGGGCCGGATCACCGGTAAACGCGGCAGTGGTAAGGCTGGCTTCATCGACTTGCTTGACCGGACGGGCGTTATCCAGGGGTACGCACGCCAGGACGAACTTGGCGAAGACACCTACGACCTCTTCAAGTCACTCGACTTAGGGGACTTCATCGGGGTCAAAGCTTACGTCATCAAGACTAACACCGGCGCCTTAACGCTGCGGATCACGGAATTAACCTTCCTGTCCAAAGCCCTCCGGCCATTACCCGACAAGTGGCATGGCTTGACTGATAAGGAAACCATTTACCGGAAGCGGTACTTGGATCTGATTTCTAACCGGGACAGTTTCGACCGGTTCATCAAGGTCGCTCAAATCAAGAAGGCTATTCGTGAATACTTGGACAACAACGGCTACCTCGAAGTCGACACCCCTGTCTTACAAACGGCAGCTGGTGGGGCCGAAGCCCGGCCATTCATCACCAAGTCCAACGCTTTTGATATTCCGTTGTACCTGCGAATTGCTACGGAGCTGTACTTGAAGCGCCTGATTGTCGGCGGTTACGAAAAGGTCTACGAATTGGGCAAAGACTTCCGGAACGAGGGGACTGATGTTCGTCACAACCCCGAATTCAACATGGTCGAAGTGTATACCGCTTATACCGACTACACCGATGTCATGGACTTAACTGAAAACATCTTCCGTTACACCGCTAACAAGGTCAACGGTTCCGGTAAATTAACGTTCCAGGGCCAAGACCTCGACTTAGACCAACCCTTCAAGCGCCAACACATGGTCGACGCCATCAAGGAAGTCACCGGCATCGATTTCTGGCAACCAATGTCCGTTGACCAGGCTAAAAAGCTGGCTGACGACAACAACATCCATTACGAAGACTACTGGACGGTCGGCCACATCATCAACGCCTTCTTCGAAGAAAAGGTCCAAGACACCTTGACTCAACCGACGTTCATCTACGGTCACCCGGTTGAAATCTCACCGCTAGCCAAGAAGAACGCCAAGGATCCTCGATTCACTGATCGGTTCGAATTGTACATTGTCGGCAACGAATACGGTAACGCCTTTACCGAATTGAACGACCCTATCGACCAACGGCAACGGTTCGAAGCTCAAGACGCTGAACGCAGTGCCGGAAACGAAGAAGCCCACGGCATCGATGACGATTACCTGGAAGCCATGGAATACGGCATGCCGCCTACTGGTGGTTTAGGAATCGGAATCGACCGGATGACCATGTTATTGACCGACTCGACATCCATCCGTGACGTGATGCTCTTCCCAACCATGCGTCCGAACGACTAAGCACGAAAAGAGGCAACTGTATTGAGAGCATCCCAATTGATCACGTTGCTGCGTGAGCATGATTTGTACCGGGGCACGACCGCCCCACTGGCCGCTGAGACCACGTTCGCTGACCTGGGTTACGATTCCCGTAAAATTGGGGCTGACGGCTTGTTCGTTTGCAAAGGGTTGAATTTTTCGTCCCAGTACCTGCAACAAGCCGTCGCCAACGGGGCCAGCGCCTATTTGGCCGAACAAGATTACCATGACCAAGTGACGGTCCCCGGCATTTTGGTCAGTGACGTGCGCAAAGCCCTGTCGTTAGCAGCCCAATTATACTTTGGGTTCCCCCAAAACGACTTGTTCGTGATTGGGTACACCGGCACCAAAGGTAAAACCACGTCGACTTACTTGACCCACCAAATTCTCAGCCAAACGGCACCGGGCAAAGTCGCCATGTTTTCGACGATCAACCACATCATCGGTAACCGACCGGAGGACCAGTTCAAGGCCCACCTGACCACGGCGGAATCCTTCGACCTGTTCCACGAAATGCGGCAGGCCGTCGACAACGGGCAAACGATTCTGGTCATGGAAGTGGCTTCACAGGCTTACCTGTTGCACCGGGTCTACGGGTTAACCTTCGATGTGGGCATTTTCTTGAACATCTCGCCCGATCACATCGGCGTCAACGAACACCCGAATTTCGCCAACTACCTCTTATGTAAGCAACAGTTGTTGTTGAATTCGAAGGCTTGCATCATCAACGCCGACACGGCTCACTTCGACGAGGTCTATGCCGCCGCCAAAGTCTCTACCGACCCCAGTCGTATCTGGACTTACGGGGTCGACCAGGACCAGGCGACCGTCTCGATTCACCCGCAGCAAAATACCCTGACCGCTAGTGAGTTCACCCTCACGGTCAACCCGGCAGTGAGCGAGTTGGCTTCATTAGCGGCCGACTACCACGTGTCCATGCCGGGGGATTTCAATCAGGGCAACGCTACGGCGGCCATCCTGGCAAGCTTGCTTGCCGGGGCGACCGTACCGCAGATGCAAACGGGGCTGGCCCACACGCGGGTCCCCGGTCGCATGGAATCCATCACGACCAGACACCATGGCACGGTCTACATCGACTACGCTCACGATTGGGGGAGCATGAACGCCCTGTTGCACTTCTTGCACACTCAATTCACCGACCACCGCATCGTGGTGGTCTTGGGCAGTACCGGTGACAAGGGTGAAGACCGGCGCGAAGGCTTTGCCAAGGCCCTCAACGCTTACGCCACCGCCGCGGTGTTGACCACTGACGATCCGGGTCACGAAGACCCGCAAGCGATCGCCGAACAAATCGATCAGCGCATCGACCACCAGGCCGTGCATACGACCTACATCGCTGATCGTGAAGCCGCGATTCGTCACGCCATCACCCACGCGACCAACGACGATTTAGTGGTCCTCGCGGGAAAGGGTCAAGACGCCTACCAAAAGATCAACGGCGTCGACACCCCGTATGATTCTGATCCCGTGGTGGCCCACCGGGTCATCGCCAGTCTGCCTGACGAACACGCTTAACTAACCGAATTGACGTTTAACCAGAGCCCGAGCTTAGTCTCGGGCTCTTTTTTGGACTTTTTTCGGTTTTAAGTTACCTGATGTTATAAAAAATATCATGGATTACGGCATATCTTGTTTTTGATGACCTCGTTGCTGAACTTTTTCGGGGTTCAGTCCCGCTTTTAGGGGCCAAGTTACGTCTAAAGCTCCTTAAATGAGTTGAATCTGAGAATTCAGCTTGTAGTTTATCAGAAATGATGTTATATTTTATGACATAAGGTGCTAAGTAGGAGGTTATTCACCATGAAGAAATGGCAAGTTGCCGTGATTGTGTTGCTCGCCACGTTGGGTAGTTGGGTCGGTTTAGCCACCCAAGCCCACGCCGCGAAATACACCATCGCCACGGATACGACGTTCGCCCCGTTTGAATTTCAAGTCAAGGGCGGTAAGTACAAGGGAATCGATATCGACCTGTTGCAGGCCATCGCCAAAAAGGAACACTTTACATACCAGCTGAAGGCGCTCAGTTTCAACGCCGCCGTCCAGCAGCTTAGTGCCAATCAGGTCGATGGGGTCATCGCCGGGATGAACATCACGTCCGCCCGCAAGGCGACTTTCGACTTCTCCAAGCCCTACTATTCATCCGGGGTCGTGATGGCGGTCACCAAGGACAGTTCCGTCAAGAACTTTAAGCAGCTCAAAGGAAAAACCGTCGCCTTAAAGACTGGGACCGCCGGCGCCACGTTCGGAAAATCGATTCAGGCCAAGTACGGCTTTAAGATCAAATACTTCAACGACTCGAATACCATGTACAACGACGTTAAAGTCGGTAATTCAGTTGCCTGCTTCGAAGATTACCCGGTCATGTCATACGGCATCAAAAACGGCATCCCGTTAAAGATCGTTTCCAAGCAACACGAGGCTGGTGACTACGGGTTTGCCGTGAAAAAGGGTAAAAACGCCGCGTTACTTAAAAAATTCAACGCTGGGTTAGCCGCTATTAAAGCCGACGGGACCTATCAAAAGATTTTGAACCGTTACCTGCACGCCAAGGAATCGTCCATCACCGGCGAGACCGCCAGCAGCCGGACCTTCTTCGGCTTGTTCAGTCAAAACCTCAACACCCTGGGCAAGGGGCTATGGATGACCATGGAACTGACCATCATCTCCATCATTCTGGCCACGATTCTCGGCTTGATTCTCGGAGTCTTAGGCGTCATGCCGGGGAAACTCGGTCCGGCCATCTCCAGTACCCTCATCTATATTTTCCGGGGGATGCCGTTGATGGTCCTGGCATTCTTCATTTACATCGGGATTCCCGACCTGATCGGCCATGGGTTCAAAATCCCGGCCTTCATTGCCGGGATGATTACCCTGATGTTGAACGAAGGGGCCTATACCGGAGCCTTCGTCAAAGGGGGATTTCAAGCCGTTGATGCGGGACAAATGGAAGCGGCCCGTTCACTCGGATTACCCTACTGGAAGGCTATGCGCAAGGTCGTCATGCCCCAGGGGATTCGCATCATGATTCCATCGTTTATCAATCAGTTCATTATTACGTTAAAGGATACGTCGATTCTGTCAGTCATCGGGATTGTCGAACTGACCCAGACCGGGACATTGATTATCGCCCGTAACTTCGAAGGGTTCAAAATTTGGCTGATGATCGCCATCATCTACCTGATCATCATCACCCTGCTGACGTGGCTGTCGAATTGGGTTCAAAGGAGGATTAACTAATCATGAGTGATCATACAGTAAAGGTTCGCGTGACCGATCTACACAAAAGCTACGGCGACACCGAGGTCTTAAAGGGCCTCAACCTCGAAGTCCAAGATAACGAGGTCGTCTGCATGATTGGCCCGTCCGGGTCTGGAAAAAGTACCTTCTTGCGGTGTTTGACTGACCTGGAAATGCCGACTAAGGGCCAGGTCATTATCAACGACCACGACCTTTCCGATGCCAAGACCAATCTCAATCTGGTGCGGGAAAATATCGGCATGGTCTTTCAACACTTCAACCTTTTCCCTCACCTCACCGTGTTGCAAAACATCACGTTGGCTCCGATTCAACTGAAGAAAATGACTCCGAGTGAAGCGGAGGCTAGCGCCCGAGAACTCTTGGCCCAGGTGGGATTAGCCGACAAGGCGGATGTGAAACCCAACTCCCTGTCCGGCGGCCAACAACAACGGGTGGCTATCGCCCGGGCACTTGCGATGCACCCCAAGATCATGTTATTCGACGAACCCACGTCCGCTTTGGATCCCGAAATGGTCGGTGACGTGTTGGGAGTCATGAAGCAATTGGCCCAGGATGGGATGACCATGATCGTGGTGACTCACGAAATGGGCTTTGCCAAGGAAGTCGCCGACCGGGTCGTCTTTATGGCTGATGGCTTGATTCAGGAAAGTGGCACGCCAGCACACATCTTTGAACACCCGCAAAACCCACGACTCCAGGATTTCCTACAAAAAGTCATCAACGTTTAAGCGCCAGCATCACGAGACTAAAAGACGCATCTGCAAGCTTCACTGCCTGTAGATGCGTCTTTTTCAATTTCGTTTAAGTTTACGATTCGAACTGAAGAATCTGCTTGGAGCGACCGATCCCCGGATCGACCTTCACGTCCCCCAATTGCAAAGCGTATACCACCAGTGTCGAGCCAATCTTATCCCAAACTTGTTGGTAGTGCGGGACGCTCTGCAAGTACAACGGTAACAAGTCCACCATGGTTTTGGTCGACCGGTGAAGTTGCACGTGACGAGCCCGCAAGTACGGGTTGCCGGGCGTCCCGTTGTCGGGCACCGTGATGATGGCCACGTCAGGATCCTGATCATAGATGGTCACGGCCTCACTAGTTTTGACCGATGAAAAGTACAAGGTGTCGGGTTGGGACTCATCCCAGACAAAATTAACGATTTTAACGTCGGCTTGGCCCGCCAATGACGTGCCGAGCGCCAACTTATTGGTCGTGGCCTTGACCTCTTTGAACAGTGTCAGATCCATCAGACGAAACTTCCCTTCATTGCTTTAGATTAGACTTTAAGTGTACCACAACCACCGGCAACCACGGGAACGTTTGTTCATAATTTTACCCTACCGTCGACGCCGTTTGCGACTAAAGGCCGGCCGCTTACCGCGGTGCTTGACGGTCTTCAACTGTTGATCGGTCGCAAAGAGTTCTCGACCTAACGTTGGGTGGGTCCGCAGATACGACTGGGTGAATTGGTCCACGGCCGCTTTATCTTGGATGTCGATACCTTCGCGTTGCATGGCCGTCGTGACCTGGTCGAAGAAGGCTTCCATCTTAGGATCATACATGGTGACTAGCGCCGTGTGATGAGTCCGCACCCACTCAATCAAATCCTGAGCATGCGGCAATCCGTCATCACTAGCCGCCAAGTAACTAAAGAGTTCGGTCAACGCAAACGGAATCAGCTGATACAGCCCCGCCACACGTTGTTCTTTAGCTAGTAAGTGGGTAAATGGCCCAAACATCACGGCGGATAAAGCATCGGTTTGCCACTCCGTCACCGATAGATGTTTACCTGTCAAGAGAAGTTCAGCCACCGCGTGGACGATATCACCAAAGTAACGTTGGTCAGTGGTACTCAGGTTAGCCACCTGCGGCATTCGTTGCATGTCCTGGACCCAGCCCTCCACTTCGGCGACCACGTTTTCGTAGGCGTGCTGCTCCTGGTTGACCTCAGTGGCCGCGTGTTTTTCGACCAATTGGGGCCGGGCTGCCGTCAAAGCTTGTTTCAAAGCCGGCCAATCACGACCGACTTGGGGTTTGAGGTAGGCACTAAGTACCGGGACCACCGCCACAAAGTAGTTATGCGGTTGCTCGACGCTCAGGGGTAAAGCGGTCAACGCCGCCGTGAGCCCCGTGGGTGTCCACGCCCGGGTGCTACCCGTCGTTTGTTGGTAAACGTGTAAAAAGTCGGTCAAAATTTGGGCCGCATAAGTTTGTTGGTTCTTAGACAACCGTGCTAACCGTTCCGGCGTCAAAAATTCGGCCGGGGTTAAGGGTGTCGTTGTCGGATCAGTTTCTGTCATGACTACAATTCCCCTTATCTAAATAGACTCGCCACCACGCAGGTCCGGTGATATCTCAACACCCAACGTGGTCGTGTTTCCTGGTCCCCATTATACGCGGTCGCCTCACTTTTGCCCAATCTACTCCGCTTCGGCTGGTAAAGAAAGCCCTAAATCGGGGGCCTTTCCGAGGATTTTTCAAGACAAACGCGGCCAAGTCAGTTATATTAGAGTTTCGGAAACTTATCGGAAAGGAAGACTAATACTAATGGATGATGTTGTGATTCTAAGCGCCGTGCGGACGCCTATCGGCAAGTTCGGCCGCAACTTTAAACACGTGTCGGCCGTCGAACTCGGGACCATCGCCGCTCGCGCCGCCGTTGAGGCCAGTGGCGTCGACCCCACTACGATTCAACAGGGCATCTTTGGCACGGTCTTGCAAGCTGGTTTGGGGCAGAACCTAGCTCGCCAGGTCAGTTTAAACGCCGGACTGGACGTCCGCAGTACCGCCATGACCGTCAACCAGGTCTGCGGCTCAAGTCTCAAGGCGATTCGCCTGGGCCAAACTGCCATTATGATGGGGGATGCCGACACCGTTCTGGTCGGGGGTGCCGAGAACATGAGTCAGGTCCCCTACCTGGACACGGAGAACCGCTGGGGTCATAAGATGGGCGACGAGACCCTGATCGATGGTTTGCTCAGTGACGGATTGATGGACGCCTTCAACCAAACGCCGATGGGCATCACGGCCGAAAACGTCGCGACAGAATTCCACGTCAGCCGGGCCGAACAAGACGCCTTTGCGTTGCGTTCGCAACAACGCGCCGCCCAGGCCCAAGCCGACCACCGTTTCGACGCCGAAATCGTCCCCGTTACCGTGGGCGACCACCAGGTGACCACCGACGAAGCCGTCCGGACCGACACCTCGGCAGCCAAACTGGCGGCATTAAAGCCCGCCTTCAAACCGGATGGGACCGTCACGGCCGGGAACGCCGCCGGGCTCAACGACGGGGCCGCCGCCATGGTCCTAATGCGCCGCTCCACCGCCGAAGCCGCCGGGTTGCCCTACTTGGCCGTGCTCAAAGCCTACCACGAAAGCGGCATCGACCCAGCCTTGATGGGCTACGCACCAACTTACGCGATTCAAGCGGCCTTGGACCAACAACACTGGACGGTCGCCGACCTTGACCGCATCGAACTCAACGAGGCCTTTGCCGCCCAGTCCGTTGCGATTGCGCGCGACTTAAAACTCCCTAGCGACAAATTGAACGTCAACGGGGGCGGCATCGCTTTAGGCCACCCATTAGGCGCTTCGGGGACCCGCATCGTGGTCACCCTCTTGCATGACCTGATGCGTAACGACCTCCACCGGGGTCTCGCCGCACTCTGCGTTGGCGGTGGCATGGGCATCGCCCTTTTGATTGAACGCCCCTAGGCTTCTGGTATAATGGCTTTAAAGTACCTCTCGGGAAGGAAGTTCAGCCATGCTGACTGCGGATTTTGACGTCAAAATAAAACTTATCATTTTAACCAGTATCGCTATCGTGGTCCTGGCCCTCATCGTCGGCCGACTATGGATCAAGGCGGGCCACTTCACCCGCTACTTTAGCGGCGTGCTAGCGGTCATCGTGGTCCTGTGCTTCATCTTAGGATCACTACTGCTGATTCACCAGTAACCAAAAACAACCAGGAAGCGGGTCTGAGGATTACTCAGATCCGCTTCCTGGTTGTTCAAGGAGGCTTTAGGCCCCTAATTGCCACTCTCCCATTCGTCACCGGGGTGCACCGGCTTCGAAGCTGGGTCTTCCTTAGTGGCTGGGGCCGCTGTTGACGTTGTGTCAGAAAAAATTTTGAACATCACCTTGCTAAAGAGGTTCGACCCGTACGCGATGAAGAAGATGCCCATCCAAAGCTGAACCGACGACATCCTCAAACTGCAAAACAGGGTAAAAAGTCGACACCAACTGCGGAATCCCATCACTCTTTGGTCAGACGGCGTTTCATGGGGCGCACTCCTTTAGCAGATTGCGCCAGCAGCCACCCCCATTAACTTGTCACCAAACTTATTACTCTTAGTATAACACAAATGTAAGCGCTTACTATTACCCCTAAGAGCTATCTTTAGTTCTCCCCGTTATCCTTTGCGGCTAAATTTATCTAGTTCGTTGGCGTTTAGCCCCAAAAGAACGCCCAAAAGCCCGCCATTTTTATCCACAAACGTGTAAAATAAAAAGTAAGGGGTTACATTTAGAGAACTAGGAGGAATTCGATGACCACCACTGTCGCAGATCTACAATTATTACCAGCTTTTCGTCCCACCCACTTGATTGCGGGAAAACGGGGCCGCCAGAATCCGGTCGCCAACATCGCCTTATTAGGGGACCAACAAACGCCCAACGACATGGCGCCCCACGAAATACTGGTGACATCGCTACAGGAATTTTACCAGACCTCACCTCAGAGACTCAACCTCTTTTTGACGGCATTAACACAAAGCCAGTGTAGCGCAATAATTGTTCGTTTGACCGACTTTAACTTTACATCTGCCATTCCCCACGCACTCATCACCACTTGCCAGCAACACGACCTCCCCTTATTCACACTCCCCCGCGAGAGTGACTACAACGACCTCTTCCTAGCGGTCACCCAACGACTCTTCGCCGATAAGCAACGATTGTTGGACCAATACAAGAAGCTCAACCAACACTTCGTCACCCAAGCCGCTCAGGACGGCTCGCAACAAGCCGTCCTTGAGACCTTGGCCAGCCTAATTCATAATCCGGTGGTTCTCTTTCGCTTGCACGCTGGTCGGGAAGAACCGCTCGTGAAAAGTACCGATGTCACCATCCCGCTGGACCGTGTTCAGATCAACGACCGTCAGCTAGCGACCGTTCCCGCCGAGGTCAGCCACACGTACTTTCGAGCGCCCGTGGCCCAAACGACTAGCCAACAACTTCTGGTGAAATTGCCTCATCAAACGTTGCCCCCGCACTACTTGGGAGTTTTCGCCCAAAACCAAGCCATTACCGACGTGGACTTCATGGCAATCGAAAACGCCCTTAACTTCCTACAACTGGCTAGTTTGCAACAGACCACCTGGACCCAGGCCCAGCAGAGCTACGACAACGATCTGATCGACGACCTGTTCGCCGGAAACCTGACTCAACCGGGGACTCTCAACCAAGCATTAACCCACTTCCATCTGGATGCTGACCAGCATTATCGCCTAGTGTTGGTCCAGTGTCGCACCGCTGCGGCCCAAACAGCGGACGCCTTCAGTCAACAGCCCACCGTAGCCCACCGCATTCTGACGTTTATTCGCCAACACTGGGTCCCCGTTTTGACTCGAATCCGGCCCGATCGCATCCTCGTGGCGTTACCCGTAACTACTGCTCTAGCCGACTTGAAACGTCCCTTACAACGGTGGCTACAAACCGCTACAGCCAGTGATTACCAAGTCGGCATCAGCACCCCGAGTCTTCCAAGAAACTTCGGAACAGCCGTCGCTCAGACCGTTAAAACCGTCCAACTTGCCGACGCCCTGTTGCCCAAAGCCCGGGTAGTGACTCTAAACGACCTGGGGTTCTACCGGTGCTTATTACCCCTCACTAATCCGGCGGACCTCCGTGCCTTGGTGCCCGAAGAACTCCTGGACTTGAATACCCAGCACCCCGAACTTTACCGGACTTTAACGACCTATTTCGCCCATAACCACAGCATTAAGGACAGTGCGGCGGCCCTCTATATCCATCCCAAGACCATGAGCTATCGACTAAATAAGATCAAACGGCTCACGACTCTCGATTTTACGGATGCAGAGAACCTCTTCATGGCTAACGTGGGGTGCCACATCTTGAATTTGGTGACCCAGCATGTCCTGTCCTAAACTGGCACGCCTGCTTTTCGCCCCGTCTAGTGAATACAATCACATAGATATTCAATCCCCATATATCTCGTCGTTTTCGCTAAATTTAATCTGCATTATTCTATATATCTATGATATACTTACTTTGCATTCCTCTAGTCTTTCAGTTCAGCATGGCGGTTGACGTTTCGGCGCCCCCCACTGGGCGCAAGGCTAGTCGTTATAGTCCACCCAACGATGTAAGCGCTGTCTATAACTTGTTCACCGTTGACTTGTGCACCATTGAATTTTGAGGTTGGCTTTAACGATTTTCGCTCAGATGAGTTCGCAGCCCCGCACAGGACGACCTGTGGGCGGAAACGCCACCACTGCCATTCCAGTGACCTGGTCACTGCAACCTAAAAGGAAGTCGTTATTATGCATAGAATACTTGTTGCCGACAGTCTCGAAATCGTTCGGACTGGTCTCACCTACTTAGTCGATCAACAACCCCAGTTCCAAGTCGTCGCCCAAACGCATAACGGGACGGATACCTTTATGCGCGTCGAGCAGGGCGACGTGGACATCGTCATCATGGGTCTGAACATGCCTGGTGAAAACGCGTTGTTGACCATTCGACGGCTCCATGACCTTTCGCCACGGGTCGCCATTTTGATTTTAACCGTCCACGAGGAGCAGGACTATATCGTCCAGGCCCTCCAGAATGGGGCCAGCGCCTACATTCTCAAGCGCTCGCCCAACTACCAAATCGTGACGGCCTTGCGGGCACTGGCTCGTCACGAAAAGTGTCTCGACCCAAACATCGTGCTGCAACCCGAGAGCATCACTCAACTGAACCACCAGCATTTCCACGCCCAGGTGACCGGTTACGACGCTCTCTCCAAGCGTGAACGGGAGGTGTTTCCGCTCATCACATTGGGGTACGGCAACAAGGAAGTCGCTGAGCGCCTGTGTATCTCGACCAAGACCGTGGAAGCCCACAAGGCCAACATCATGCGTAAGCTATCGCTTAACGGCCACGTTGATTTAGTTCACTACGCGCTACACCACCACCTGGTCAATTTATGAGGTCTCCAAACTTAAAACGCGTTTCTCAAGCGAGACTTGAGAAACGCGTTTTTTATTAACCAATGTCACTTTTCGGGCTGCGCCTTCATTTGGGGCTCTTGGCCCGGCGTCAGTAACGGCTTAGTGGCCTTACCAGTGCTGGTTTGCCGCACCTGATTGCGCATCGCTGCCACCTTGACTTCGATCACTTCATTGCGGTTGAGCCGCGCGAACGCCAAGGCTTCATCCAACAACTGGGAAACCACCGTTTGGGACCGGTGCTCCGCAAGCGCATTTTGCGCGGCTAAGAACTTCAGCCGCGGTAAGTAGTAGGTCACGTGGTGGTCCGAGCACATGTTCAACCCCGAGTTGATAAGCTGATTACTCAACTTGTAATTCGTGTCGCCCGCGTAAAATTCCGCGGTGTAGTAAATTAGCGTCAACACCCGTAGATGATAATTATTTTCCCGGGTGGCCGCAACCGTGGGCTCCAAGTGCCGCAAGTAGTGCCGGACCTTTTCAAAGTAAAAGACGGCTTGGTCGTGTTCTTGGCGCCGGGCATACAGAATCCCCGACCCCAGAAAGGCCAGCTGGGTCATAATCGTCTGGTGGCGTTCATCGAGGTCGTTTAAAATCCGCGAGAAGTCGAACAACACCTTATCCGGTTGACGGTTCACCAGCGTATTCACGATCCCCCGTAGGTAATAGAATTGCATCTTCAACGGAATCGCATCCAGTTGCGTCACGTTGATTTTAGCCAACCCCCGTAAAACGCGCCGGTAGTCTTCGGTCATCAACTCTTCCTCGACCGTGTCGAGCGCCTGCGCTAACCGCGACGCCGTCTCCTCTTGGTCCTGATAGAGTTCGTCGACCGTCAGGCCTAACCGCGCACACAACCGACTCAGAATCGTCAGGGACGGAATCCGGTTATTATTCTCAAATTTACTAAGAGTCGCCTGCGTACAAATGCCCTCGCAGAGCTTCACCTGCGATAACTTGAGTGCTTTTCGGCGATCGATAAAAACGTCGATGTCCACGTGCTCACCTCATTATTCGTGTAGTTCTAACGCGACCTTGGCGTAACGACTCATGTTGGAGAGGTCCCACGCAGGTTCCCACACCAAGTTGATCGCACAAGTATGAACTGCCGGCACCTGAGTGACCGCCTGCCGAATGCTATCGGCCAAGAGGTTCCCAATCGGACACCCCATAGTCGTCAGGGTCATCGTTAAAGTACAGTTACCGTCGTCCGTCACGTCTACCCCGTAAATTAAGCCGAGGTTCACAATATCCACACCAAGTTCGGGGTCGATGACGGTTTCAAGCTGTTTCAAAACCGCCTCTTCCACCGGTGACTTAGTCTTCACAACTGGTTGTGCCATAGTTTTTCCCACCTTTTGAGGTCTGCTAAACCAATCACAAACGTTGTTAGTTTAATTGTAATTGGTTTGCCCGCCGCTGACAAGCAATCGCCACACCCAGTGAGGCTTTTCAGCGACATCAACGTCATCTTTTTACCCAATGGACCCTTCCATCTCAAAACTGATCAAGCGGTTCAATTCGACCGCGTATTCCATCGGGAGCTGCTTGGTAAACGGCTCCACGAAGCCCATAATGATCATTTCCGTGGCCTTGGCTTCGGAAATTCCCCGGCTCATCAAGTAGTAGAGCTGGGTCTCCGAAATCTTCGACACCTTGGCCTCGTGTTCCATGGCCACGTTCGAGTTATAAATTTCATTATATGGAATTGTATCCGAGGACGACTGGTCATCCATGATGATGGTGTCACACTCCACGTGGGCTTTCGAGCCATCGGAATGTTCACCAAAGCGGACGGTCCCGCGGTAATCGGTCGAGCCCCCAGTCTTAGAAATCGACTTGGAGACAATCGAACTCGACGTGTTCTTGGCGTTATGGATCATCCGGGCCCCGGAATCCTGGTGAATCCCGTTGCTGGCCACGGCAATCGATAACATGGTCCCGCGGGCACCTTCACCGTTCAAGTAGACGCTGGGGTACTTCATCGTGACCTTGGACCCTAGGTTCCCGTCGACCCACTCCATGGTGGCGTTCTCGGCGGCGGCCGCCCGCTTAGTCTCTAAACTGTAGACGTTATCCGACCAGTTTTGAATCGTGGTGTAGCGGCAATACGCGTCCTTTTCGACGTTGACTTCGACCACCGCGGCGTGCAGGCTATCCGACGAATAGTTCGGGGCGGTACACCCCTCGACGTAATCAATGCGGGCGCCCTCGTCGACTATAATCAAGGTCCGTTCAAACTGGCCCGAATTTTCCGCGTTCAACCGAAAATAAGCCTGAATCGGCGTCTTGGTCTGGACGCCCTTGGGCACGTAGATAAACGACCCGCCGGACCAGACCGCGGCGTTCAAAGCAGCGAACTTATTATCTGCGGGGTGAACCAGCTTCCCAAACCACTTCTTGAAGAGTTCTGGGTATTCCCGCAAAGCCGTATCAGTATCCGTAAAGATAATGCCCAGCTTAGCAAAGTCTTTTCGCATATTATGGTAGACCACTTCGGATTCATATTGGGCCGACGACCCAGCTAAGTATTTCCGTTCGGCTTCGGGAACCCCCAACCGATCAAAGGTCTTCTTGAGATCTTCCGGCACGTCCTTCCAATCTCGGTACTTCTTATCGGTCATTTTTTGATAGTACAGCATATCCTTCAAGTCGAGCTTAGACAGGTCCGGCCCGTAGTTCGGCATCGGCAATTTCTTGTAAATTTCGTAAGCGTGAAGCCGGTAGTCCAGCATCCACTTGGGTTCGTGCTTGGCCGCCGAAATTTGGCGAACCGTTTCTTCAGTGAGGCCCCGGCCCGTGGAATAGGCTGGCGTCACGTCATCGTGGAACCCGTATTCATAATCTTGATCTTGTTTGACCACATCTGGTACTTCTACCATGGCTTAGTCCTCCTTTGGTCCCGTCTTCTGATCTTGATCTTCTTCCCGCATCAACGCTCGCTGTAATGCCCACCAGGATAGGGTGGCACACTTGATACGAGCTGGAAATTGCATGACGCTCGACAGAATAGCGGCATCCTCTAACTCGTCCAAGTCCTTTTGCGGGTGTTGCTTGCCCATGACCATATCAGAAAAGGTCTTGGCCATGTGGAGGGCTTGTTCCTTACTCTTGCCCATCACGGCATCGGTCATCATGCTGGCTGACGACTGACTAATCGTGCAGCCATCACCAGTAAAACCAATGTCTGCGATACGATCATGGTCGTCCAGCTTGATGTCCAAGTTAATCACGTCCCCGCAGGTCGGGTTCTTCAACGTAATGTTACTAGTAGAATCCGCTAAGGGGTGCTTGTGGTGGGGATGATCCGAATGATCCAGAATAACTTCTCGATACAAACTATTTAGTTTCGACAGACCCATGACTAAAGAACTCCTTTGCTTCTTGAATGGCTTTGAGTAACCGGTCGGCGTCAGCTTGCGTGTTGTACAGATAAAAGCTGGCCCGAGCCGTCGCCGCTTGGTGTAATTCTTTCATTAAGGGTTGGGCACAATGGTGGCCAGCCCGGACGGCCACGCCATCCATATCAAGAGCGGTCGCCACATCGTGAGGATGGATGCCCTTGAGATTAAAGGCGATTACCCCGGTATGCTTGGCTGGATCATGGGGCCCGTAGACTTCCAGGTAATCCAGATCCAGCAACTTCGGTAAGAGGTAGTTGACCAAGTGCTGTTCATGGGCGGCAACTTGGGCCATCCCAATACTTTCCAGGTAATCTACCGCGGCCCCTAAGCCGATTGCCCCGGCAATATTCTGAGTCCCCGCTTCAAACTTCCATGGCAGTTGCGTCCAGGTACTCTTGTCGCGGGTCACAAAATCAATCATTTCCCCACCATATTGGTAGGGTTCCGTGTGCTCCAGCAAGTCTCGCTTGCCGTACAACACGCCGATCCCGGTCGGTCCCATCATCTTATGACCAGAGAAAGCGTAAAAATCAACGTTTAGATCCTGAACGTCGACCGGAATGTGCGGAGCCGCTTGGGCCCCATCCCCCACGATCACCGCCCCGTGTTGGTGCGCAATCTTCGCCACTTCCTTGAGGGGAGTGATGGTGCCCAATACGTTGCTGGCGTGAGTCAACGCAACGATCTTGGTCTTATCAGTGATTTTACGGGCGGCGTCGGCTAAGTCCAGTTCACCGTCAGCCGTTAACCCGATATATTTCAGTGTCGCGTGCTTCTTGATTGCCAATTGTTGCCACGGAATCAAGTTGCTGTGGTGCTCCATAATGGAGATCACGATTTCATCGCCCGCCTGTACGTGTGCTTCACCATAAGTGCTGGCCACCAGGTTCAACCCGTCCGTGGCCCCCTTGGTGAAGATGACCTCAGCTGGTTCGGCGGCGTTGATAAAGTGCTGGAGTTTCCCTCGTGCGGCTTCGTACTGTTCCGTCGCCCGCTCTGCTAGAGTGTGCACCCCACGGTGAACGTTCGCGTTATCGTGTTGGTAGAAGTGAGTCAGCGCATCAATCACCTGTTGCGGCTTTTGGGCCGTCGCCGCATTATCGAGGTAAGTTAACGATTCATCGTTGACCCATTGATTGAGGATGGCAAAATCATGGGTAAAATCTGTAACGTTACTAGCCATTTTTAAGATTCCTTTCAATCGTTTTAACCAATTGCTGTTGCACGTTCTTCGACGGAATCGCGGTCAAAACCGCACTCAAGAATCCCCGGATAACCAAGCGTTCCGCAGTCTTGCGGTCGATGCCGCGACTCATCAAGTAATAGAGTTGATGTTGGTCAACCTGACCCACACTGGCCGCATGGCCCGCCATAACGTCGTTTTCGTCGATTAATAAGATTGGGTTGGCGTCGCCATGGGTCCCCGGCGACATCATCAACAACCGGTTTTCCTGCTCGGCATTGGCACCGGAAGCCCCGTGGATGATATCCCCAATCCCGTTAAAGACCAGTTCGGAATCACCAAGTAAGACTCCCCGTTGAAAGATGTTGCCCACGGTATGTTTGCCCCGGTTTGTGATCCGCGTATTGATGCCTTCCCGTTGGTCTGCACTGGTAATGGCGACGACCTTGGTATCGGTATGACCGCCTTCGCCCACCAAATTAGTGTCGAATTGACCAATAGTATCACCAAAGTTCATCAAACCAACCGCCCAGTCGACCTCGGCGTTGTGCTTGACCAGTGCACGCCGGTTGAAGTAGGTCAAGGTATTGACCCCCAATTCATCAACCGATGCAAATTTGACCTGACTCCCGTCTTCGGCCGCAATCTCCACAACGTTATTCAGGAGGTTCTTATGGTCGCCCCTGGTGGTCAAGTGTTGGGTAAACGCCACCTGGCTATTGGGCGCCGTCACCAGCAACACGTGGGAGACCAGCGTTGCATTCGTAGTGCTATCTTGGATCAGGTGCGCATCAATGGGTTCTCTAACGACCACGTTTTGAGGAACGTAGAGGAAGATTCCACTATTTAAGTAAGCCACGTGATAGGCTGCCAGCTTATCTTCGGTGGCGGAAATAATTTGATTTAAGTATGGTCTAACCAAGTCTGGATACTCATTTAGTGCGGTGAAGAGATCGGTCAAAATGACGCCTTGTTGGCGCAAATCTTCTGGCAGATTAACCCTAACCGTGGTCTGCCCCACTTGAACGATATCGGCGTGATCTTGGGGTTGCTCAATATCAGAAGCCAGATCCGCATTTGACTCCCGCCATAATAACCGGTGATCGATTAAATTCCAATCAGGATAGGTGAACCGATGAAACTTGGGAACTGGTAGCTGGTCGATCAGGGGTAGCGCCGCCTTGCGTTGGGCCACCAACCAATCCGGATCGCGGTGTTCGGTTGCCCCGGCCACGAGAGCCGCAGTCAATGTTTCAGTACTTTCAACGGCATTCATTTTCGTCCCTCCTAATCTTCGTCAACTAAAGCCACATCGATGCCCAGATCGTCACGCAACCCAGCGTAGCCTTCTTTTTCCAAAGTCTTAGCCAAATCGGCATCTCCGGTCTTCACAATACGACCACCCATCATGACATGAACCACGTCAGGCACAATGTAGTTCAAGAGACGTTGGTAGTGGGTGATGATCAAAGAGCCAAAGTCTTTTCCTCGTAAGGAGTTGACGCCTTTAGAAACGACCTTCAAGGCATCGATATCCAACCCAGAGTCAATTTCGTCGAGTAACGCGAACTTCGGCTGGATCATCAAAAGCTGTAAGATTTCGTTACGCTTCTTTTCCCCACCGGAGAAGCCTTCATTTAAGTAGCGTTCAGTCATGGATTCACTCATATCGAGCAATGCCAGATTTTTATCCAGCTTTTTTAAAAAATCCATAACTGAAATTTGGTCATCGCTAGCGCGGCGAGCATTGATGGCGGCTCGTAGGAATTCAGCATTCGTAACTCCCTGGATTTCAGCGGGGTATTGCATCCCCAAGAACAGGCCACGCCGCGCCCGCTCATCAACGGGCATATCAATGAGACTGGTCCCATCGAGCAAAATATCGCCCTGGGTGACGTGGTAGGCAGGTTGCCCCATGATTGTCTGCGATAGCGTGGACTTTCCGGTCCCGTTCGGCCCCATGATGGCGTGAATTTCACCAGTCTTCATGGTCAGGTTGACGCCCTTTAAGATTTCCTTGGTCTCCTGACTCTCTTCATCCGAAACTTCAACGTGTAGATCTTTAACCTCAAGTGTTGACATGGTATTAACCTCCCGTAAAATATGCGGCATCTGTTTATATAACTCTGGATTAAGTCAGCCCCAAGTTTTGGTGGTGTTCGGTTATATTGTGTGAAATTAAACAATTGCGTCACCCGTTGGGATTCCCGCAATGGCTGGCCCTTTTGTCTGGAATTAATCCTGCTATCATTGTAGTCCAGAATATTACTGAAAGAATATTAGGCATTCTCCCTAATATTTGATAAAGCCCCAATGCCTTCAATCATTAATATAAAATCTGCCAGGAATGACCCAGTCACAAACGGCCCTGCTTGGCAGGTTTCCCTTCAAAAAAAGGCCGGACCCGCAGCAATTGTTTTGCTAGGGTCCGACCATAACGAGATATCTATTTAGTTGACTTAATTTTAATCGTCCGCGCCCTGAATCATCTTGACCGGGACAGCAACCAGTTCGCCTAACGCTAATAAGTAGAGATACTGGTGCACAACAGGCTGACCGGTGATCTGGTGCAAGGCCGCAGCGTAGAGGTTGACTTGGCCACTATACTTATCGACGATTTTAGCCACGCTGGCCGCTTGATTCTCGAGGTTCACGTGGTCGGTCTTGTAGTCGAAGAGCACGATGCCCTCAGCCGTGGTCAAATACCCGTCGACGATCCCGTGGACCAGGACCTGCGACTCCTTTTCCTGAAAATCGCGGAAGAGGCTCTTCGCCGGCATCAACAGTGAGAACGGCACTTCACGGTGCAATTGGTCGGGATGTGCCAAAATCTGTTGGCCCACCGCGCTATCATAAAACTGGAGAATCGCTTGGGGGTCCAATCTTTGGGCAACTTCAGCCGTCAACACCTTGCCTTGGACCAACCGGTCGATCAGCGTTTGAATCCGGTCGGCGGTCGGCAAGACCGTGACGTCGAGTTGTTGTAAAACCAAGTGGGTCGCCGTCCCGATATCAGTCGGGAGGGGGGCCCGAACGGTCTGCATGAAGTTCGGCCGCGCAAAGTCATGGCTGACGTATCGCAAGCCACCACTAGTTGGCGCCTGGCCCGCACTCATCCGGGCGGTGTCCGGTTCTTCAAAGAGGCGCTTGGCTTCCGACACGGATTGGTAAGCCGTAGTGACCGTCGCCGCTTGGTGCGGGTACTGGAATGTCATCAACTTGGTCAACGCTGCGCCGTCAACTTGATCAGCCGTGACCTGGTCGGCCGCCGCTTGTGCCTGGTCGTACCAGTCAGTTGGGGCCACCGTCTGCGGTTCCGTCGCCGCTAAGTCCGCCGGCGTCACGAAGGTAATCGCAAACTGCGTGGGGTCCCCGGCTAAGGCACCTAACGCCTCGTGGTCCTCAAGGCCTAAGTCGAGGTGTTGGGCCTGTGGCGTACGTAGCAGACACATCCCCAACCAATCCATATAAGTGGCTAAGTTCTTTTTTTCGCGCAGGGTCGCGGGTAACACCAGGTCGTCACTCTGAAACGCCTGGCCCCAATCAGCCAGCGCTTTATCGCGGCTCGCCGCCGTCCCGACGATGTAGAGACGGGATTCTGCCCGGGTTAGCGCGACGTACAGTTTCCGCATTTCTTCGGCGATGCTGGCCCGCTTGATGGCTTGGGCCCCTAACAGCTTCGGCAGACTGGGCGTCCGGATACGAGTCGCGGGATCCAAGTAATCAATCCCGATTCCCGTTTTACCACTCAACACGGCCGTCCCCTGCTGGTCCTTGTCGTTATAATGATGCGCGGCATCCATCAAGAAGACCACCGGGAATTCAAGCCCCTTACTTTTATGGATGGTCATGACCGACACGGCGTTGGTATTGCTTTCAACGCTCGCGTTGGCCAAATCCTTGTCACGGTCCTGGAGCCGTTCCACGAACCGCACGAATTGGAACAAGCCTTTGAAACTACTGTGTTCATAACTTTGCGCCCGCTCGTACAAGGCGTGGAGGTTGGCCTGGCGTTGCGCGCCGGCCGGCATCCCACCGACATAGTCCAAGAAGCCAGTCTCCTGGTAGATTCGCCAGATCAACGTCACCAGTTGGTTTTGCTGGGCGATGTCGCGAAATTCGCCCAACTGATTTAAGAATCGGTCAATCTTTTGATAGACCGCTGCCTGCATGTCCCCCGTCCGATCAGCATTGACCGTGTCGTGGAAATGTTGGACGGCCTGGAAGTAGTCCCCGGTCCGCTGGTTGATCCGTAACAACGCCAACTCGTTTTCGTTCAACCCCACGATAGGCGACCGTAAGACGGCAGCCAGGGGAATATCCTGATACGGGTTATCAATGATTTTCAACAGGGACATCATGATTTGAATTTCCGTGGTCTTAAAGTAGCTTTGCGCATCGTTGACCACCACAGGGATGTCTAACCGACGTAACTCATCGGTGATGATGAGGTTGTTGGTCTTAGTCGGTGTCAACAGAGTAATGTCACCGTAGCGCATCGGCCGTGTAGTCTTTGCATCGCGGTCATAGATTGGTGTCTGGGCCGCAATCAAGTCCTGAATCTTCTTGCCAACCATCAAAACTTGTCCCTGGGCCTTATCATTGACCTGGAACGTCTCGTCCATGGCCTCGTTATCGTCAGTTTCTTGGTCCGGCTCATCAGACAAGTAGACCAGCAATTCGGCTGGACTGGTGACGTCGTCCGGATAATAGGTCGCGCCAAACTTCAATTCTGCATCCCCGGTGTAGTCGATTTCCCCCAACTGCCGGTTCATCAACTGCTTAAAAATCAAGTTGGTGAAATGGTCGATGTTGGCCATCGAGCGAAAGTTTTCGGCTAACGTGATAAGTTGCCCCGAACTGTCATCCGCCCCGTACTGATCAGATTTGGCCACAAACAACGTGGGGTCCGCTTGGCGGAAACGATAAATAGATTGCTTGACGTCGCCCACAATGAACCGGTTACCGTGGGGTGCCGGTTGGGCGATAGTTGCCAAAATAGCTTCCTGTAACCCATTGGTATCCTGATACTCGTCGGTCATGACTTCGGCGTACTGGTCCCGCAATTGTGTGCGGACCCGTTTGGATTCTGCTGTGTCCTGCGTCAGAATTTCTAAAGCCGCGTGTTCGACGTCGGCAAAGTCCAGCACGTGCCGGCGAAGCTTTTCTTGTAAGTACGCGTGCCGAAAGGCCGTCACGACTTTGGCCAATTCACTGACCAACTCGCCGGCTTCGTGCATAGTTTGCCGCACACCACTTTCGGGTTGCAAGAAATAGGTCTTTCCTAGCTTAGCTAATCGGGCCTTCGCGGACTCATAATACCGTTTCTTCAAAGCGTCGAATTGATCATATGATTCATCTTTTTTGGACACGCTAGGCATATTTTTCGACTTCGCTTCTAAATTCTGCCACCGAAAGCCTCTAATCTGATCACGTAAGTCGTTCCAGTCAGCCTCGTCAGCCGCCTGAATTAATTTCGTCAAAGCGGGCAGAAAGTAACCTACATAGTCGGCTTGATCATTGAAGCCACTGGTTTCCGCTTCTTGTTGAAAACTCGTGAGATCCGCCTTAACCTGCGTCAATTGCTCAACGATGACCGGCCGTACCTGAGTTTGATAGAAGTGACTGGCAGTCAGCTTATCGTTGTCGAGCTGGTAAGTCTGTGGTAACTGGGCCACCCATTCGTCGGGGTCCGGGGTAGCATCCGACACGTTATAGACATTTTGGACCAATTCGGCCAAGCCATCATCGCGTCGGTCGCCCGAAAAGTTGGCGGTCAAGCGGGCAAACGGCCCCTCTTGGTACTGGTCATCGTCTGTGCGTTCCGCGGTGTAAAGCTCTTCACGCAAGTCATTCCAGACATCGTCGCGCAATAACGCCGTTTCCGTCTCGTCTTGGAGGCGAAAGACCGGGTCGTAATCAATGACGTAGTAGTAGCGTTGAAGCAGACGCATACAGAAGGCATCCATCGTGGTAATGTCCGCAATCGGCAAGCGATTCAATTGCGTTAAGTAAAACTGTTGTTGCTTGCTATTGCCCTGGGTCGCAGCCAACTCTTGGCGTAACGCGGCCTGAATCCGGTCACGCATTTCGGCGGCCGCCGCCTTGGTAAACGTCACAATCAAAAATTGGTCGATGCCAACTCCGGTCTTTAACCGTTCAATCACCCGTTGGACCAGGACCCGGGTCTTTCCGGACCCTGCCGACGCGGAGACCAACAGGTTCGTGCCCGACTGGTGAATCGCTTGTTCCTGACTCGGTGTAAACTCAAATTTAGCGCTCATCTTGTACTCCTCCTGCCTGTCGGTTAGCCATCTTGTCGGCGATCAACTTCATCACTTTAGCGCGACTTAACGGCGCTAAATCGTGATAATTATTTTCTGGTAGTAACGGGTCAAATTGCATAATCGACTTATACGGTGAATATTTAAGGGCCGTCGTGTCACTATTCCGAAATGGGGCCAAATCAACATGACCAGCAAAAATTTGTTCGGCGGCTTGTTTGATTAAACGTTCCGTGTGAGCCAACAACTCGTCTAACTCTGTCGGAGTCACGAGTAACCTCGATTTGAAATTACCATCCCCATTCTTCCTCAGTCCACTAAAGAGTACCGATTTTCCCGTTCCCTTGGCAAATAAGGATTCAATGTTTTCAAGGAGGTCTTCGTCTTCCAAAAGCAATCCCTGGTACTGTTCGGCTTTAAGGAGGTCAATGACGGGGTTAGCCGGATCCTTGACGGTTTCCGCTTTCAAAATGGGGTCCTGAACGTGGAGGTAAACGGCGCCCGCTAAGTTCGCGGGCGTCGGCTCGGAAGCCCCGATTGCCGCCGCAAAGTTTCGTTTGACCGCGTCCAAATAGGTCAACATCTGCATTGCTTGTCCGTAATAGGCCTCGTCGAACTTGAACGTCCGGGCCGAACTCTTATAGTCCACGATGCCTAGGTAAGTTTTCCCGTTAGCCTGGACCATATCAAGTCGGTCAATCCGTCCCCGCACGCTAACTTGGTGTTGATGTGGTAAGGCAAAAGTCAACGGCGCCCAACCATGCTGGTCGCCCATCCCGAACTGAACTTCGGTCTCCTTAGGCCGCATCTTGGTGCGGGTACTCTGTTGCTTGAGGGTCCACGCCATGCGGTGCATAGTCTTCATCAACTGGTGACGGATATAGTCCATCCGGCTGGAACTTTCCAACACGGCAAATTGTGGATTCTCCGTAGTGTCGAGCAACTTCGCCATGGCCTCGTCAGTCATCTCTTTGAGTTGCTGATCGTCCACACTAGCCAAGTCCAAGTCTTGATCGTGAATCATCTTGACCAGTGCGTCCAGTGTGGCGTGGAAGAATTCCCCGGTGCTGGCCGGCGACAACTCGAAGACATCCCGTTCCTGGAGTTTTAAGCCGTACTTTAAGAAGTAAGCATACGGGTTATCGTAGTATTCTTCCAGCTTAGAAATCGAGGTATTGATGGTAGTGCCGTAAAGCTGGGTCACGATGTCCGGTAAAAGCTTGTGTGGTTCGTTGCGATACTTCAAGCTCCCCAATAATTTAGTGGTCAACGCGCCGTACTGCTCATCATTTTTCAAGACTTGTAAGAGATAAAGCCAAGCCGGGGCTAAGGGTTGCCCCGTTAATTGACCGGCGTGACTGACCTGCACCAGGTGTCGCAACGTCGTCCGCCGGGTCCCCACAAATTGTTGCACGTCGTGGCCATCCACGGCCGGGGTCGTCGACACTTGGGTCACCGGCAACTTAAAGTGGTCGCGAATCCGGGCCACGTACGGTGAAATCTCCTGGTTAGCCTCTCCGTCACTAGTGATTGGATAGCTAAAGACTAATTGGTCACACCCGCTGAGAAAGCCCAGGTAATTTAAGTAGGGTTCGCCAGCCAGTTGGGTTGCGGCATCATCACGAAGGTAGGCGCCATCGTCGCCTGCCTGTAATTGCGCACTGAGGTCCTGGCGGTCACTATCTGCTAACAACGTCGTTGGCACCTGATTATCCGGCATGGTGGTCGCCGTGGCCCCCATCAAGAAGGTCACCTTTCGGTTATTCGCCTGGACGATGCCACTTTCGGAGAACATCACCTGGTCTAAGGTTGACGGAATCTGACTGAATTTGGCGCCAGAAAATCCGGTCTGGAGTAACGCCTGAAAGTCAGTCTGGCTATACGGCAAGTCGCCTAAAATCGTGTGGCACTCATCAAGCATCTGACAGAACGTGCTCCAGGTCTGCTCCGGTTGGCCGGCTAAAGTCAGGTCCTGGGCCGCAATGGCCTGGTCCCGCCACGCCATCAAGCGCTTGACGACGCCGTGGTTGACTAAGAATTGATACAGTACCGTGGCGGCATCCGTATAAGTTTTAGCGTGTTGTAAGTGTTGGAAAAGTGGCGGTAAAGTTTGCTGGACAAAATGGCGAATCACATTGATCTGCCGGGTGATTTCCTGGTCTTTCGAAGTGACCACCTCATCGTTGCCTAGCGTGAACCGGGTGTATTGCCAATCATCGGCTTGGGTCCAGCGTTTCTGACCTTCAAAGCCCGTCTTCAAGACAAAGTTTTCGGTCAACGCGACGGCTTGGCGGTACGCCGCCACGTCAATCGGTTCATCGTGGTCATCGGTCGGCAACAACAATTCCGACTTCAACACCCGAAAAATATCGCTGTAACGGTAATTTCGGCGTTGTACGTCGAATAACGCGTTGATTAATTCGACGAAGGGGTGGTCGGCCATTTGGACGTCAGCATCGTCAAAGTACGGAATGTTTTCGGCACTAAAAATCGGGTCGATAACGGTCTGATAGGCATCCAAATGTCGCGTCATAATCAAGAAGTCCCGGTAACGGTACTTCCCTGTCGCCACCAGCTGATGAATCTTGGTCGCCACGTGGGCCACCTCGCTGTAACGACTTGGCGCCGAAAACAGGTGAAGCTTGGTTGGCACTGTCTTAGCTTCCGGGGGCGTCGGCCGCCCCACTTGACTGTTTTGCCAGTATTTATCAAGCGCTAACAAATCTGCGGAGACCCGGGGCTCTTTGGCGTGATCATCAACTAGCACGTGCACGTGGTTCGCCCGTGCGCTTGACAGGAGTTGGTAATACAGCTTCCCCGACTGGAAGAATAGGTCGGTAACGGTGGGTAAATCCTGGGTATAGGCCTTATCTAAGTTCAACGCCACGGTCACGCTGGCGGCCCGTTGAATCAGGACCGTCACTAAGTGGCTTTCTTGCGCACTCATTTGCGAAAAACCTTCCAAGTAGAAATGAGCATGACTCAAATCAAGCTGGGTCAGGTAGTCAGCCAACTGGTTAAGGAGATCAGTATTGGCCACGTATTTCCCGGTCATCTGAGTTTCAAACGCGTTGTAGATAACCAAGAGGTCGTGCAGTTTAGCCTGTAAATCCGCACTTCCTGGCGCTAAACGGTCGATGGCAGCCGTCAAATCGGCCGCCGTGACCTGTCCCACCCGAAACTCGGCCAGTTGCGCGGTCAGTTGGCTGATGAACCCCGGTCGCGTCACCTCACCGCGAAAGATGGTCAATTCATCAGCGTGGGCCTGAATAATCTGGTAGATCAGCATATTCAATCCAGCCGTTGAAATCCGCGGTAACTGGTAGACCGGCTCGTTTTTCATGAAGAACCAGGCTAACCGGGTAAACGAAAAGACTTGCACGTGAGTCTGCGCAAACAACGGCTGGTCAGGGGCCAGTTGCTGGTGTAACGCGTCTAAGACACCCACTTCGGTCTCGAACTTGATGTGGTTGGGCACCAAGTAATAACATTGGTCATGCGGCTGGTCACGAAGCGTTTCAGTCATGGCCTGAATCATGGGAGTGCGGTGGTCATACCCCGCACTTCCCAGGATAAACTGTAAACTCATAGATAAGGACCTCCCTTTTTTGACGACTAACAACGTTGCATCTATTTTAGCACAACTTTCTACGCCGGCAAACACACGTTCGTCCCAAAGCAACGACATTTACAAACTTTTCTTGATTTTTACACACCACCCCCAGTTGGCGTGCTAAACTAGGGTTAATATTAAAAAATGATGAGAAAGCCGGCTTAATGGTATGCAAAAAAACGAACAAATTGAGATTCTAAAACACTTAGTTAGTCTAAATTCCGTCAACGGCTACGAGGAAGCCGTCGCCACCTATATCAAACAATTATTTGCCGCCCACGGCATCGATAGTCAGATCATCCCCTACGCCCACGGTCGCAGCAACCTCATCGCCGAAATCGGCCAGGGTAAGCAGGTCTTGGCTCTTTCCGGTCACCTGGACACCGTTGCCACCGGGGATCCGGCCAACTGGCAATTTCCGCCCTTTGACGCCCACATCGAAAACAATCGGCTTTACGGTCGCGGGGCTGCGGACATGAAAAGTGGGTTGGCTGCCATGGTCATTACTTTCATTAACTTGGCGGACAACCAAACGCCGCTCAACGGCCGCTTACGTTTCATCGGCACGGTCGGCGAAGAAAACGGCGCGATGGGCTCTCGGATGTTGACCGAACAAGGCTACGCCGATGACCTGAGTGCCCTAGTCATTGGCGAACCGACCGGTGGCAACATCGTCTACGCCCATAACGGGTCACTCAACTACCACGTCTTCTGCCAGGGCAAGGGCGCGCACAGCTCCATGCCCGAAAAAGGGATCAACGCGGTCACCAACCTAATCAAGTTCGTCACGGCTGAAGCGACCGGTTTCGACGATGCCCCAATCAGCCCCGAGCTTGGGTCGCTGGTCCACAACGTGACCGTCTTCAAAGGCGGCGAGCAGGTCAACACCATCCCCGCCTACGCCGAACTCCAAGGAAACATTCGGCCGATTCCCGAATTCGACAATGCTGCCGTTATCCAACGACTCCACGAACTGGTCGACCAGGTGAACCAACAGACCGACGCACAACTCACACTCCACGTGGACTATAGTTTCAAACCGATCATCAGTGACCAACACGATGCCTTGATTCAGACGACCAAGCAGATTGCCGATGCCGAATTTGGCCACCCGGTCGATTTGGCTGTGATTCATGGGGCTACCGATGCCTCCGAATTCACCAAGTCTAAGAACCACTTTCCAGTTATGGTCTACGGGGCCGGCGAATGGAGTGCCGCCCACTCCCTCAACGAATCCGTCGACTTAGACCAGTATGCCCACGTCCAACACGTTTACCAACAATTAGTCGAAAAATTCTTAGCTTAAACCAGCACGAATCCCCCGTTCAAAGCGCCAGTAACGTCTTGAACGGGGGATTTTTGTGGTTTCACACTAACTCACGAAAAAAGCCCGGCGCCGTGGCCAGGCTCTTAGTTATCCGCTTCATCGGGAGCGTTCGCTGCATGACAGTTCTCGGTTAAAACGTCATTGGTGCAGGTTTCCAGGTCCGCCAAGATAGTTGCGTTGTCCTGCTGTTGCGCCGCAAGATTTTCAGCGACGGCCCACCGGGCTAATGTATCCGTGATGGGGACGATGTCTTGAATAATCGACATCTCGGCATCATCACTGTGTTGCTTTTGGATTGCCCGAAAGCTATCGATGTCCGTGATGAGCCGTAAGACTTTCCCCGTAGCTTTCTCTACGGATTGGAAAATCACGAAATGGGCCTTTTGGTTGGCTTCATCGATTCGTTCCCGCACGATTTCTAATTGTTGGTCATTTATGTTTAAGGCCATTACGTTCACCCCCATAACTCTTATTCTAACAAAGAACCGGGTGAATTAACCGCAATTACCTCCTAAATGCCAAAAAGTTTCCTCATGTCCCTTAAATTGCTAGCAAATTGCCAGGGATTGGTAGTCATGACCCCCGTGTTGCAAAAGGTCGACGGCGA
This sequence comes from Levilactobacillus suantsaii, assembly GCF_014069315.1. NCBI lineage: Bacteria > Bacillati > Bacillota > Bacilli > Lactobacillales > Lactobacillaceae > Levilactobacillus > Levilactobacillus suantsaii. The sequence continues at coordinate 631,622 of NZ_CP059603.1, forward strand.
CTTGGACGACTGTTTCACGTGAAACATTACCTGCCGGCACCGGTTGACCTTCCGCAATGATTTTGGGCGTGGTCGCAGGCCCGGCACTTAGCGTGACCGGCCGCAAGATTGTGTACGGGAATTCCGCTTCGTCCACCAGCTTAGCGGCGTAACGCTGTTGTTTCAAATACTCGGTCACGTCGTCGATACCCGGATAATTCAGGTCGCCAACCACTTCTTGGTCCACGCCCGCGGTGCTCAACAACACCACTCGGGTCAGAGGGAGTTGTTGGCGATACTGGGTGTCGAACAAGGCCTCTAACGCCCAATCGACATCCATCCCGCTCAAAGCCGAAAAGACGATGGGCGTGTCCTGTAAGGCCGGGCCATAGGTGACGGCTTTGTGCAGGTCACCGGTCAGATCCGTGACCTGGTCGCGGATTTCGGCGGGTAACGCCGTGGCGGGGTCGTGTAAAACCCGCACCGTGGTGGCGGGTTTTTCACTCAACTGTTGGGCAACGGCCGTGCCAATTGGCGTCGCGCCCAGAATTAAATAAGTAGTCATTAGTTTTTCGCTCCAATCTTTGCTTCCCAGTGTACCAGAAAATGTCTAACCCGACATCGTTGACCCCCACGACGCATTGCTGGCTCGCCCAGCAAGAATTCGGGTATAATGGGTGCAGGATCTTGTATCCGGTTTCGCAGATTAATTAGGAGGTTTTGTCATGACAAATCGTCAGGTAACAATTGGTAAAACAGACGTGCACACCACGCCTTTAGGCCTCGGGACCAACGCGGTCGGCGGCTACAATCTCTTCCCTAATTTACGGGATGAGGACGGCATCGCCCTGGTCAAAGCCGGGTTAAACCATGGGATTCAACTCTTGGATACCGCCTTCGTCTACGGTCTGGACCACTCCGAAGAACTGGTCGGGCAGGCCATGGCCGATTTCGACCGGCACCAGGTCACCTTAGCCACCAAGGGTGCCCAAGACTTTTCTAGCGGCGAACAGGTCATCAACAACGACCCGGACTTTTTGACCCAGCAGGTCGATGCCAGTCTCAAACGGCTGAACACGGACTATCTGGACATCTTCTACATTCACTTCCCCGACAAGCAAACGCCCAAAGCCGAAGCCGTTGGGGCGTTACAACGGCTCCGCGAACAGGGCAAGATTCGGGCCATTGGGGTCTCCAACTTTAGCCTCGACCAAGTCAAAGAAGCCAACGCCGACGGGTACGTCGACGTGGTGGAAGACGAATACAGTCTATTGCATCGCGACCACGAAGCAGACTTATTGCCCTACTTAAAGGACCACCAAATCAGCTTCGTACCGTACTTCCCACTGGCTTCGGGATTATTGACCGGAAAGTACGACCGCGACGTCACCTTCCCGGATGACGATATTCGTAGTCAGATGAGCGACTTTCAAGCCCCACGTTACGGTCAAGCCTTAGACGCCGTAGCCAAAGTACGCCCCATTGCCGACGCTCACGATGCGACCGTTGCTCAAGTGGTCCTCGCTTGGTACATGCAAAACCCACTCATCAGTGTGGTCATCCCCGGTGCCAAGCGCGCCGAACAGGTCACGGCTAATGCTAAGGCCCTCGACGTCACCCTATCCACTGAAGAATACAATACCATCGACCAAGCCTTTACCCCGTTCAAGCACAGCGCAAGCGGTAAGTCCTTGGCTGATCCCGATTAACCTTAACTTTTGACAACTGGCCTCCCGCCCCCGTTCGGCGAGGGGCTTTTTAATTGTTTTTACCGGCCTAGTTTGGTGTTCGAATTTTACGAATAATTCAATCTGTATAAATTCATTAATTCGTAATTGCAATCAATTAATCGCTGTGCTACACTAATTCAGGATTGATTAAACGAAAAAATCCGAACGATTTTTAAAAACGTTCGGATTTTACTATGGTCTTAAGGAGTGCCGTAAATGCAACGAATTGCCGAATACTTTCAATTTAAAGAAAACGGAACGAACTTTAAAACCGAGATGCTTGCAGGGCTAACCACTTTCGTCTCCATGGCATACATCTTGTTCGTCAACCCCCAAGTCTTAGGGGCTTCCGGTATCAACCAAGGTGCCGTGTTCACCGCGACGGCCTTCGCGTCCGCCTTCGGGTGTTTCTTGATGGGCATCTTAGCCAACTACCCCATCGCTATCTCTGCCAGCCTGGGAATCAACGCGTTTTTCGCCTATTCCGTGGTCATCGGGATGAAGGTTCCGTGGGAGACTGCGCTGGCCGGCGTATTCGTCGCCTCGATTCTCTTCATGATTTTGACCGCCTTCAAGCTCAGAGAAAAAGTCGTCGACGCTATTCCACGAGACCTCAAAATGGCGATCAGTGCCGGCATTGGTCTGTTCATCGCCTTTATCGGCCTGAGTCAAGGTGGCTTGGTCCAAGCCGACAAATCAACGATCTTGACCTTAGGCTCTTTGCACGTGGGCAGTACCTGGTTGACCATCTTTGGTTTAATCGTCACGTTGGTTTTGATGAGTGCCCGGATTCCCGGCGCCATCTTCATCGGGATGATTGCTAACTCCATCTTGGGTCTGGCCACCGGTTTGATTCCGATGCCGAAACACATCATCTCCGGTGTTCCTAGTATCGATTCAACCTTCCTGGTGGGCCTGACGCATGCCGGCAGCATCAACACTTTACAACTGCTAGTCGTCGTGTTGACCTTCTTGCTAGTCACCTTCTTCGACACTACCGGAACCCTAGTCGGGTTAGCCGAACAAGCTGGCTTGATTAAAAATAACAAGCTCCCGCGGATTGGGAAAGCCCTAATGGCCGATTCCAGCACCATGGTCGTGGGGTCTCTTCTGGGGACCTCCCCGATGGGGGCCTTCGTCGAATCTTCCGCCGGCATCGCCGTGGGGGGCCGGACCGGGTTCACCGCCATCACGACCGGCGTGCTCTTCATTTTCGGGGCTTTCTTCTCCCCGCTGCTGGCCGTGGTGACCGACCAAGTCACCGCACCCGCGTTGATCATCGTCGGCGTCCTGATGGCCCAATCCTTGAAGAACATCCACTGGGAAAAGTTCGAGATTGCGGCGCCGGCCTTTCTGACCGTTTTAGGGATGCCGTTGACCTACAGTATCGCCGATGGGATTGCTCTGGGCTTCATCGCCTACCCGCTGACCATGATTGCCGCCAAGCGTGGCAAGGAAGTCGGTCCGATGATGTACAGTCTGGCCGTGGTCTTCATCCTGTTCCTTTGGATTTTAAACGCGAGCTAACTCACACTAACCACTAACTTCAAAAGGGCGTCTCAGATGACTAATCTGAGACGCCTTTTTGAACACGACCAAAACGTGCGTCACCCCCACCAATGGCTTATACTAAGGACAAGCATTCGACAGAAGGAGTTCGACTTTATTATGAAATTTATGACTCATGACCACGTCCGCCTGGATTACAGTGATACCGGTGGTGACGGCCAACCGGTGGTGTTACTAACCGGAATCGGTGGCGCAAAGGAAATTTGGCGCGACCAACTGACCTGGCTACAAGACCTGGGCTACCGGGTGCTGGCGTTAGACGCCCGGAATCAAGGGGCATCCCAGCACACCGTCAAGGGCCGGCGGATATCGCGCCACGCTATCGATTTGCACGACTTTTTGACCGGACTCGAATTGACCCAACCGATTCTAATCGGTAACTCGATGGGCGCCGCCACCCTGTTCGCCTACGTGTCCCTCTTCGGTGACGCCGATTTAGCCGCCATCGTGGACGTTGACCAAAGTCCCAAGATGATCAGCGATGAGACCTGGGCGTACGGTTTCAACGACTTAACTTGGGAGACGTTCCCCAGCCTGCTTAAATTTCCCTTGGGACCGGCCACAGCCACGCGTATCAACGACCAAACCTATGCCGACGTCAAACAGGTTGAAGCCGCGCACCCTTACGATGCGGACCTCAACCTGCCCTTCTTATTGGACCACGCGTTTCAAGATTGGCGCGATATTGTCGCCCAACTCCACGTACCTTTTTTCGTGATTGCCGGAGAAAAATCTCCCTATTTTAACCCTAAATTCGCGGCCGTGACCGCCCAACTTGCGCCCCACGGCCAAAGTACCGTAATTTCGAACGCCGGACACATCGTTTTAGCCGAACAGCCCCATGCCTTTAACCAAGCTTTAGGGAAGTTCCTCCAAACGCTCTAAACATCCGCCGCGAGGATACGCTGAGCGATGGCCTCATTCAGGACGATGTCGGTCACTAAATGCCCGCGCAAGGCCCCTAACGCCGCGTCAGTCTTGAACTTATTGCGGATGACCCCCAACCGGCGCGGGGTCTTCAAAATTTGGCTGATGGGCAAACCCACGGTCTTATCGGCGTCCTGATTCAAGAAGTGGCCCTGGCGGTCATACGGTCGGCCATACAGGATGCCTGCGATATCATCGGCGGCCACTCCTGGGAAAATCTCCCCGTAGTGGTCCTGCCAGACCGGAATCGACTCAATCGACGCCAACGTACCAAACCCACAGAACAACGCGTTCATCTTTTGCGCCGCCTGAAAAGCCGGGGCTAACGCTGGTTCTTGGGGCAGCGCCGCGCGAATCTGGTCATTGATGACGTATAATGGGCTGGCCAACGTGACGTAGCGACTTCCATAACGAGCGGCCGCCTTTTCGACCATTTGGCGCGTGCCGGCCACCGAACTGTACTTCATATTGTCGCCCACAAACTGGGTGAAGGTCAGGTCGTTTCTGATTTTACCGCGCAGTTGGTCGATGATGCTAAAGACCGTGCTCCCCCAAGCTACGCCGACCACCTGGGATTGGTCGATCAACGACTGGACCTGCATCGCCGCGTACTGGACGATGTTAGTCGCATCCTCTGCTGGGTTCTCGGCGTTGTACAAAATGAACGCGTTAGTCAGCCCATAACGATGGCGAAATTCCGCCTCCAGCGTCACGTTTCTCGCAATCGGATCGTTGACGGTAATGGTCACGACCCCCGTCTTCAAAGCTTCGTCCAAGTGCTTCGTAATCAGGTACCGACTGAGGTGATACTTGGTGGATAGATCGGCGATTGACAGCTGCGCCAGGTAGTAATCCTGGGCAATCATCGCCAGTAATTTTTGGTGCGAAATGTCATCCATGTCACTTTCCCCCTTTACGTTTTTGTAAGTCAAATTGATTTTACCACAAAACCACTTTTTAAAAATAGCAAAATAACTTCATATTTTTGAATTTTGCAAAAAATCAGCGTATGCTTAAACAGTACAATAAGAGAAAGAAGGCTGGCAACACATGGCTGATTTAGATGAAATCATTAAACTGCACGAACGCGCCACGGGGGTCCTGGATATCAGCTCCGAACTACCCGTCAATAACGCCGCCGACTTAGGTAAAGCCTACACGCCGGGGGTGGCTGGCATCTCCAAGCTCATCGCGGCTCATCCCGAGATGAAACGCAAACTGACGTTAAGTGGCAAACTCGTCGCCGTCGTCACCGATGGCTCCGCCGTTTTGGGGTTGGGCAACATCGGCCCCGCCGGTGGATTACCCGTCGTTGAAGGTAAAGCTCTACTTTACAAGTACTTAGCGGGCGTTGATGCGCTGCCGTTAGCCGTCGATCAAGTGCCCGTCGACCAAGTCGTCGCCACCATTAAAAACACCGCGCAGAGTTTTGCGGGGATCCACCTCGAAGACATCGCGGCACCCCGCTGCTTTGAAATCGAAGACCAACTCAAACAAGTTCTCGATATCCCCGTCTACCACGACGACCAGGAAGGGACCGCTATCGTGGTTCTGGCTGGTTTGATCAACGCGGCCAAAGTCACTCACAAATCATTAAGCGACTTAAAGGTCGTCGTCAACGGGGTCGGCGCTTCTGGTATCGCTACGGCCAAGCTCCTTTACGCCGCCGGGATTCACCAGTTAACCTTAGTCGACAAAGACGGGCTCGTCACCCCAGACGACACCGACTATAACCGTTACCAACGCGACTTAGCCAAACAAGTGGGGGAGACCCGTGCTCCCAAGACGCCGCTGTCACAGGTCATGACCGACCAGGACGCCTTTGTTGGGCTTTCCGACGCCGATGTGTTGACCGGAACTGACGTTGACCACATGGCCAGCGACCCAATCATCTTTGCCCTGGCCAATCCCAAACCCGAAATCGACCCGCAAGTCGCCCACGACCACCACGTTGGTGTGATGGCGACCGGCTCCAGCCAGTACCCGAACCAAGTCAACAACATTTTGGTCTTCCCCGGCCTGTTCGCCGGTCTGTTAGCCTCCGGACTGCGGACCGTCAACGCCGACCTCGAGACCAGCGTGGCGCACGCTTTAGCGGGCATGATTGCCACCCCAACGGCCGACGAAATTATCCCGAGCGTCTTTGCGGACGGCGTCGTCGACACGGTCACCGTGGCCGTCAAAGCCTTCGCCGAAAAGTAACCCGAATCTAGAAAGAAAGGGGCATTGTCCATGCAAGCCGACATCATTGATTTATACCTCACCGACTCCGCCACCCGTAAGCAGTGGCAAGCCCTTTTGACCGACCTGGGCATCACCAACTTTGCCGCCAGCGAAACGGCCCAGCTGGACCATACCGTGGGCATTTACGAGGGCGATAAATTGGTCGCGACCGGGTCCACGGCCGGTAACGTCATCAAGTACGTGGGGGCCTGCCATAAAAATAGCCAGGCTGGCGCCTACTTCAACGCCATCATCTCCGCGTTACTGACGCACTTGGCGCAAAACCAGATTTTTCACGTCTTCGTCTTCACCAAGCCCAAATACGTGGCCAGCTTCGAATACGTGGGCTTCCATGCCCTGGCACAGACCGAGAGTGGCGCCATCTTAGAGACCGGCGACACCGGGGTTACCGCCTATATTCAAAGCTTGCCGCACCCCGAACTCAAGGCGGACGCCAAGGTCGCTGGCATCGTGATGAACGCCAACCCGTTCACCGTCGGCCACCATTACCTAGTGGAAACTGCCGCTAAGGAAAACGACCTGGTCTACGTCTTCGTGGTCAACACCGACGCGTCGCTCTTCACCACGGCCGAACGCCAGAACCTGGTTACCGCGGGCACGCAAGATTTACCCAACGTTGTCGTGGTCAACGGGAGCGACTACATGGTCAGTTACGCGACCTTCCCGGCCTACTTCTTACCCACACCGGCAGCCGCAATCCATTTCCAGACTGAACTGGACGCCGAGATCTTTAAGACTCAGATTGCTCGACCGCTGAACCTGACCACCCGTTACGTGGGGACTGAGCCGTTCTCTAAGACCACTGGCATTTATAACCAGGTCCTAGAACAGCTCTTGCCTCCCGAAGTTACGGTCAAAGAAGTGCCCCGCCTGGCCGCAAACGACCAGCCGATTACAGCCACGGCCGTCCGCCAAGCCATCGCCGACAACGATTTAGCTTCCGTTAAAGCAAGCTTACCGGCCACTACCGCGGCGTTCATCCAGGCTCATTTAGAGACCCTGCAGGCCCGCATCGCCGCCGGTCAACGGATTGCCGGTAACTAAACCAAGTGCTTTCAGAAAGGATTGTTCGTATGACACCCACTACCTTTGCGACCGGTGACCCGCAAGATATCGCCGCCGTGCTCGCCAATAAGGACCACCGCGCCGCTTACCAACGGCAACTCATGACGGCCCATCCCGACCAAACGGTCTTAGCGTTGAAACTCAACACCCCGGGACCCATCAAAAATAACGCCCGGATAACGGCGGCCTTTGACGCTGGATTGGCCGCTTTTACCCACGACCTGACACGCCAACAAGTGACCACGACCTTGGTCGACCGCTGGGACAACCCCACCGGCCCCGAAGCCTTCCTGTTAAGTGCCACGGATGCGACCACCATGAAACAACTGGCGGTGGCCTTTGAGGACCAGCACCCGTTGGGTCGGTTATTCGACATCGACGTCTTGACTAGCCACCACGAAGGCCCGCTGAGTCGCCAGGACAACAATCTGCCCCAACGGCGTTGCTTCATTTGTAACCGGCCAGCCAAGGTCTGTGCTCGGTCGCGCGCCCATAGTGTCTTAGAGCTCCAGACCGCCATCGACCAGACCCTCACCACCTACTTTACCGAACAGGAGTCGAAGCAATAATGTCCCTTGCACCCGCCATCTTAAACGCCCACCGCGCCCTCTTGTACGAGGTTTCCGTGACCCCCAAGCCCGGGCTGGTCGACCCCGCCGACGTGGGGCCGCACCCCGACATGGACGTCTTCACCTTTATCGACAGTGCTACGGCGCTTGAAGATTACTGGGCGACTTGTTACCAACTCGGCCACACCTTCGTGGGGGCCCACCTGCCTGATCTATTTCACGAGATTCGCCCAGCCGGCGTGGCCGCCGAAAAAGCCATGTTTCGTGCCACTCAAGGCATCAATACCCACAAGGGCGCCGTCTTTTCTTTAGGCGTCATTGTCGCGGCCGTGGGGGCCCAGACCCGCCACGCTGCTTACAACACCGGCGCGACTTTGAACTTAGTCAAAGCCATGCTGGCCGGACTGACCGCCCACGACTTCGCCGGCATCGCCGACAAGCCCGCCGACCAACTCACGGCCGGCGAGCGCCAGTACCTCAAGTACGGTACCACGGGCATCCGCGGCCAAGCCGAGGCCGGGTTTCCGGTGGTGGCAACCCTGAGTTTGCCCGCCCTACGGCGAAGTCGGGGGTCTCGGACCACGCGGTTACTCGACACGTTATTGACCATCGTGGCCCACACCGCCGATAGCAACCTGATCAAACGTGCGGGTACCTTAGATATCGTCCCCTGGGCCCAACAGACTGCCCAGGAGATTCTGGATGCGGGGGGCAGTCAGACCCCGACCGGACGGCAACTTTTAGTGGCGATGAATACCACCTTCAAGGCTAAAAATTTGAGTCTAGGCGGGTCAGCTGACCTCCTGATTCTCACGATTTATTTAGGGTTAATGGAAAAGAGTCTTTAATTTAAATTTGAAACGCCCAGTGCTCCGACTTTCATCAGTCGCGGCACTGGGCGTTTTAAGTTAGCACAACACAAAAGGGCCCCCCAGCCACAAAAGCTTGAGGGACCTTCGTTTAGTTTCATTTCAATCAATGAGCTGATTGGCCGTGGTGCCGTAACCCAAAGAGCACGCTGATAAATTCACGCTGAATCTCGTTGGGTAAAAATTTCTTCCGAACCACTAGCGACATATTGAACCGGTCCGCGACCGGATCGCTTAACGCTAATGAACTAACCTGGTCGCTGGGTGTGATGGCGTCCCCCACTAAGAGGCTAACGCCAAAGTCTGCGGCGACTAAGGCTTTGATCAGCGGCATGTTCGGCGTACTGTAGACCACCCGCGGTCTAAACCCCGCAAAGTGACTATAATCACGCAATGCCTGCGGGTGCACGAATTTACCAGTCATCGAGATAAAGTTCTCGTTGGCAAGTTCACTAAATTCAATCTCCCCGCGTTGGGCCAACCGGTGCTTGGGACTGACGACGGCCCGAAACTCGTGCGCCGCGAGCAACGTCGCGTCTAAGCCCGGTTCCTGTAACGGTCGCACCGACCCTAGGAGCGCTACGTCAATCTTACCGGCCTGGAGTTCCTTCAACAGGTCTCCCGACCCGACTTCGAGCGTTTTCATATACTTCAACAGGCCGCGCGAGAACAACTCTCCCGCCACCAGCGGAAACCACAGGGTCCCGATGATGGGTGGCATGCCGAAACTAATCGTAGATTGATCAGCCCGCCGAACTTCACTGTGGGCCAAGTCTAGGTTCTTCAAGACCAGTTGGGCCCGTTGATACAACAGGAGTCCTGGTCGGGTAATCGTGAGCGTGTTATGCGCATGGTCGCGTTGGACCAGCGTGGCGTTAAATTCTGCTTCCAGGCGTTTGACCGCCACCGTAATGGTGGGCTGACTGACCGAGAAGCGCGCAGCGACCGCGGTGTAATTTTTTAAGTCCACCAGCGCCGCGAAATAGGCTAAGTCCCGTGTGTTCAATGTGTCGCCCCAATCTAACCGGGGGAAGACTAGTCCTTAACCTGCTTGATTTCGTCGATGATACTACCGTCACGGTATTCTACCATGGCAACGGTCCGGTCGGTGAATTCAAGCGGCTTCGGTTGGCCTACCCGCTTTTCGGCTAATTTTTGTAGGTCTTCGATCTTGAAGACTGGGACTCCCGGAATATTGCTGAGCTTAGCAACCAAGTCTTTTCGCTTAGGGTTAATGGCAATTCCTACTTCGGTGACCAAGACGTCAATCGAATCACCTGGCGTCACCACCGTGGTGACATCTGGCACGACCGTGGCAATCCGACCCCGAACCAGGGGTGCGGAAATGATGGTCAATTTGCTAGTGGCCGCATCTTGGTGACCCCCAACGGCTCCCCGAATCACACCGTCGGAACCAGTCATGACGTTGACGTTGAACTTGGTGTCGATTTCCAAGGCACTCAGGATGGCCACGTCAAGTTGGTCGACCATGGCACCCTTGTTGTCGGGATCAGCGTACCAGGACGCGTCGATTTCTTGTTGGTTCGGGTTCTTCTGCATGGAAGAAGCCGCACCCTTATCAAAGTCTTGGACGTCCATGACCCGCCGAACCAGGCCCTCTTCGAGCAAGTCCGTGGTTGGTTTAGTAATCCCACCTAAAGCAAAGGAAGCCGTAATCTTGTTGGCTAACATGGCTGCCCGTAAGTACCGGGTAACCGCTAAGGCCGCACCACCAGAACCCGTCTGGAAGGAGAACCCGTCTTTAAAGTACGGGGAGTGCGTAATCACACTGTTGACCATTTCGGCAATCTTCAATTCCTTTGGGTCCTTGGTGAACCGGGTAGCCCCTGATCCAATTTTATCAGGATCCCCGACTTCGTCAACTTGCACCACGTAGTCCACTTGGGTCTGCTTGATGGAAGCCGGCGTGTTCGGGTAGTCGACCAAGTTATCGGTCAGTAAGACCACGTTGTCCGCATATTGGGCGTCCATCAAGGCGTAACCTAAGGAACCAAAGACGGCCTTCCCAGCCATCCCGTTGGCGTTCCCTAGCTTATCAGCGTTTGGTACCCCGAGGAAGGCCACGTCGATCTTGATGTCGCCGTGTTCGATGGCCCGGGCCCGGTTACCGTGAGAGCGGAAGATGACCGGGTTCTTCAAACCACCGTGAGACACGAAGTCCCCGAGTGAGCCCCGCATCCCGGAACTGGTGATGTTGGTGATGGTCCCCGCTTTGATAGCTTCGATGACCATGTCGTTCATGACCCCAGTCAGAGAAGATGGGGCTAACGTCAAGTTCTTGATGCCAGCGTCGATGATGACCCGCATCACCTTGTTAAAGACATAGTCCCCGTTTCGGAAGTGGTGGTGAAACGAAATCGTCATGCCGTCTTTGACCGTGGCCTTGACCACGTCTTCGATGGACTTGACGACCTTGTTGTCACCCGTGGAAACGTGAACTTTAGGAGCGACCCGTTGGATGTCGGGGTTCCCAATTTCAGTTGAAGTATATGGCTTGTAATCTAATTCCTTCAGCAAGTCATCGGACAAGGTCCGGTTTACATTATTCTTCAATATCATTACCCTCCTCGTCAACTAAGTGTGACGCCTGTGCTAAACGCATCACGCGTTGGGCCCGCATTACAACTGGCCGGTCAACCATTTGACCGTTCATCGAAATGACACCAGAGCCCTTCAGCTTGGCTTCCTTGATGGCGTTGATCACGTTACGAGCATTCGCAATTTCCTTGGCCGTCGGTTCGTAGACCGAGTTGACCATCTTGATCTGCCGTGGGTTGACCAGTGACTTCCCGTCGAACCCGAGTTGGTGAATGTACCGGGTCTCGCGGTAGAAACCATCGGTATCGTCCATGTTGGTGAAGACCGTATCGAAGGCGGCGATGCCAGCGGCCCGGGCGGAGTGGAGTACCATGTTGCGGGCAAATTCCAGTTCGGCGCCATCAGGGTAGCGGTGCGTCTTCATGTCAGTGGTATAGTCTTCAGCGGACAAGGCCAATCCGATCATCCGGTCGGAGGAAGCGGCAATGGCGGGGGCGTTCAAGACACCCTTGGCACTTTCGATGGCCGCCATGACGTGGGTGGAGCCAACTTCGCGGCCAAATTCCTTTTCGGCAGCTTCGACATCCTTGACTAAGTCTTGAATCATCTTGGCGGATTCGACTTTTGGTAACCGCACAACTTCGATGCCGGCCTTGACCATGGCCCGCACATCGTTGTGGTAGTACGGCGTGTCAATGCCGTTGACCCGCACGACTAATTCGGCACCTTCGTAATCCTGCGTTTGCAGGGATTCGTAAACTAAGACTCGCGCCGCGTCCTTTTCAGCTAAGGAAACGGAGTCTTCGAGGTCGAACATAATGGAGTCGGCACCGTAGATTCCGGCATCCTTGACCATTGCGGGGTTATTCCCCGGCACGAACATCATGGTCCGGCGTAAACGTTCTGAATTTTCTGCCATCGTTAGAATACCTCCCATGCTGGTTGATCCGTGGTTCCTAAGGCCCGTTGCGCAGCGGCAATGGTCCGTGCCTTGACGACACAATCCAACGCGCCCTTGTCAACGGCCTTGACGTTGGCTGCCGTAATCTTCAAGGCTTGCAATGTCTGGGTGATGACGGCCCGAATTTGGTCGCCGAATTGCTTTTCCACCGCGGAGTCCAGGGTAATCTGGATACCGTCGGTGCCTTTGCTCAACATAATTTGGATATCGGATGACTCCAAGGTACCCGCTAATGCTGTTTGCTTAATCTCCATTAAGTCCATCCCTTTCACGAGTGTTAACTAGTCATGTAAATCATCACGAAGTTATCTGACGGAATTGATTTCTTTTACCCTTTAATTGTAGCTCGTCTTTTGAAAAAATTCAAATATTTCTGTTATTTTTGTATTTTTTAAAATATTTTGTGAAAGAAAAAGCTATCTCGCTGAGCGAGATAGCTTTCATGTTTACCAAAGACCCAGAACTTTCATCCAGAGACTCCCAATGCCGAACCAAACGACAAGGTAGAAGAGCCCTAAGATGGCGTTCATGCGCCACCAGTCGGATTGGGCAACGTAGCCCGTCTCGAAGAGTAACGTAGCCGGACCACTGGCGTAGTGTGACGTAGAACTGTACAACGCCCCACACATCGCCAACGTAATCCCGGCGAACATCGGTGGCACGCCGGCCGCAATGGCAATCCCCAGCAGCGCCGCGTACATGGCACTGACGTGGGCGGTCCCACTGGCGAACAGGTAGTGAGAGTAGAAGTAGAAGACCAACAGGATGGCCAGGACCAAGCCCCAGTTCATGCCGTTCAAAGCGCCCCCTAAAGCCTTCGATAACCACGGAATGAAACCTAAGTCGTTTAATTCGTTGGCCATGAAGATCAGAATGGAGAACCAGATCAACGTGCTCCAAGCCCCGGTTTCATGCAGGATGTCATCAATGGATAAGACCCCACAAAGAATCAGGATGGCAACGGCTAAGAAGGCAACCGTCGCCGCATCGATGCCGATGACGCTGGACAAAATCCAGAGAACCAAGGCCAAAACGAAGACCCCGGTCATGACTTTTTCGGCAAACGTCATCTTCCCCATCTTGGCTAATTCACCCTCGGCCCAACTTTTGGCGTGGGGGGAATCTTTAACTTCTGGTGGATACATCTTGTAAATAATGTATGGAACCAATAACAAACTAATGATACCTGGAACCACACCGGCTACGAACCAGCCCATCCAGGTGATGGTGACGTGGAGCGTCTTCGCCAAAGAAACGGCTAACAAGTTTGGCGCCATGGCGGTCATGAACATTGCGGACGTGATGATATTCCCGTGGAATTCCACGTAGGTCAGAAAGGACCCCATCTTCCGTTGGGTACCGTCTTCCGGGTCGGACCCGAAAGTTTGCGCCAATGACTTCAGAATCGGATAAACAATTCCTCCGGCCCGGGCCGTGTTACTTGGCGTCGCCGGTGACAGAATCAAATCGACCCCGACTAATGAGTAAGCCAACCCTAAGGTCCGCTTCCCGAAGAGCCGCACGAAGATCAATGCGATTCGCCGCCCTAAACCGGTCTTCACAAAGCCCCGAGACAGGCAGTAGGCCATAACAATCAGCCAAACCGTCTTGTTCCCAAATCCGGTCACGGCCTTGTCCATTGGGACGAGTCCCACCAAAATGGTGAAGACGAACCCGGTCAAAGCCACCCCGGCAATCGGCAGGGGCTGGGTGATACACCCAATGATGGTCGCCACGAAAATGGCGAACATGTGCCAAGCGGCCATCGAGACGCTAGCTGGCTTGATTGGTGAGGCCAACCAGATGATCAGCCCAATTAGAATGGGCCAAATAAATTTTTTATACTTTACTTTTTCCAATGACATTCGAATGCCTCCGTTGTGCTATGTGCTGAAACGACTCTCAAAATGAATAACGACGGATCGAAACCATTGTGCTGAGACCTGTTTCAAACGTTGGTGCTTGCCTTACCTCGTGGGCAGGTGCCGCGGGGTAAGGCCCTCCTAAAATTAGAAGGTCCATGTACACGAAAGGGCAGCTGGCCGTTTGCTAACCGCCCTGTTCGTTTTAAGATTAATTACGCTTGCAAGTAGGTGTAGACTTGTTCACCCGCTTGCCGGCCAAAGACCACCGTTTCGGCGATGGAGTTCCCACCGATCCGGTTGTTCCCGTGTAAGCCACCAGCAACTTCACCGGCCGCAAACAAGCCGTTAACCGGCGTGCCGTCAGCCTTCAAGACCTGGGTCTTAGGGTTAATCTTAATCCCACCCATGGTGTAATGAACGGCCGGGGCAATGTGAATGGCGAAGAACGGGCCAGCCGAGATGTCGCGGTCCATCCCCATGGTCCGGTTAAAGGCGGCGTCCTTTTGTTGGGCCACGTCTTGGTTCCAGGTAGCGACGGTCTGCGTCAAGGTATCGGCGTCGATGTCTAACGCCTTGGCTAAGTCGGCAATGCTGTCACCGTGCTTGACCAAGCCAATGTGGTCGTAAAATTCAACGGCCTTGACCCGGGAACGAATGCCCGTGTCAAAAATCAGGTAAGCACTCTTAGCGGGTAACTTATCAATGGCGCCCGTCACGTTCTTCCGGGTATCCAGTTCGTTCACGAACCGCTTGCCGTCGGCGCCTACTAAGATGGCACCTTCGCCCCGCACAGCTTCCCCAATCAGGTAAGCATGATCGGTATCTTGTTGGACGGTTGGGTGGACTTGAATCTGGTCCATGTCGACCAAATCAGCACCAGCGGCCGTGGCTAATTCAATCCCGTCACCGGTTGCACCAGGTTGGTTAGTCGTGTTGTAGCCGACCAAATCCTTGCGGTACTTGCCAATCAACTTCTGGTTGGCCCCGAAACCGCCGGTGGCTAAGACCACGGCGTTGGCGTTGATGGTTTCGCCAGCCGCTTTTTCGGTCTTCACCGTAACGCCAGTCACCTTGTCGTCGTTGACGTTAAGACTTGTGACCGTGACGTTAGTAAAGACAGGAATCTTTTCGGCTTGGACCTGCTTCAATAACTCGGTGACCAGAAAGCCACCAATTGGGGCCATCGAACTTGGCCGGTGGGTCCGCTTCTTCTGCATCCCCCCGGTGATGGTCAAGTCGTCCAAGATGATCCCGTGGTCGGCCAACCAGTCGATAGCCAAGGCACTGTGGCTGGTGAAGTACTTCAACATGTCAGGATCGTTCAACTTACCGCCACCCTTGTAGGTGTCGGCGTAGAACTCGTCGAAACTGTCGACCACGTGGTTGTGCAACTGGACGTTGGTCTCAGCGGCGTTCATTCCGGAAGAGGCCCGGTTGGTGTTACCCCCTAATTTTGGCATCTTTTCTAAGACGACCGGATGCAAGCCTAATTCGTGAGCTTGTAAGGCGGCAACCAGGCCGGTCCCACCAGAACCAATGACAATCAGGTCATAGCGGTCTTGTAATTCTGCTAAATCGTTTGGAACAAATTTAAACTTTTCTGCCATGAGTGGTTTCCTTTCGTGTTACTTCATGCTTTTATCGTGATGACGGGAAACGGCACCATCACGTGCCGTTTCGCCAAACTTATTTACGTGCATTACTCATCCAGGTTGGCTACCGCTGCCCCGAGGCTAGCCGCAGCACTGATCAGTAAGGTTACTGCTAACAGGGTCATCAGGCGTCAATCCCTTCAAAATTTACCGGTCGATGTTGGTCATCTTCAACGGGTCGACCCACTTGTCAAAGTCTTCAGCGGAGACCTTACCGGATTTAACGGCAGCTTCCTTCAACGTTGACCCGGCTTTATCAGCCGCTTGGGCAATCTTCGCACTATCATGGTAACCGATGTGCGGAGATAAGGCCGTGACCGTCATCAAGGAGTTGTCGACTAATTCCGTCATCCGCTTCTGGTTGACCGTCATGCCATGGATCATCTTGTCGGCAAAGCCCATCATGGTCCCGCGTAAGAGTTCGGCGGATTCCAAAAAGGCGTCGATCAAGACTGGCTTGTAAACGTTCATTTCAAAGTTCCCTTGAGATGAAGCGACCGTAACCGTGACGTCGTTCCCCATCACGCGAGCCGCTGCCATGGTGATGGCTTCAGCTTGGGTTGGGTTGACCTTGCCGGGCATGATGGATGACCCTGGTTCGTTAGCCGGAATGTTCAATTCATCGTAAGCCGCCCGAGGACCAGAAGCGAGGAACCGCACGTCGTTAGCAATCTTCATCAAATCAGCCGCTAAGGTCTTCATCGCGCCGTGAACCACGTCCAAACCAGAGTGATGAGCTAAGCCATAGAACTTATTGGTCTTTGCCGTGAACTTTGGCCCGTAGACCTTGCTCATCTTCTTAGCGATTTCTTCGGCAAAACCAGGTGCGGCGTTCAAGCCGGTCCCGACAGCGGTTCCGCCCATCGCGAATTCGAGTAAGGTTGGATCTAAAGACTTCAAGTAGTCCAAATCATGTTGGATGGCACTGGCCCAGCCGCTAACTTCTTGGCCAAAGGTCAATGGCGTCGCATCTTGCAAGTGGGTCCGGCCAATCTTGACCACGCGCCAGTATTCTTTTTGCTTAGCGGTCAATTCATCGATTAAGTGTTGGGCAGCCGCTTCTAGTTTTTGGACTGCGACACTAGCCGTGATGTTCATGGCCGTTGGGAAAATATCGTTGGAGCTTTGACCATGGTTGACATCATCGTTGGGCAAAACTTCGATATCTGGGTTCAATTGCATCGCTTTGTTAGCGACAACTTCGTTGGTGTTCATGTTGGTTTGAGTTCCGGAACCCGTTTGGTAAACACGGAGTGGGAAGTCCTTGCGCAGGTCTTCGTCGCTCAACGCCAAGAGTTCATCAATCGCCTTTTGAATCAGGGCACCCTTTTCGGCGGAAATCTCGCCTAAATCTTGGTTTGATTCTGCAGCGGCTTTCTTAATCTGTAGTAATGCCCGAATAATTGCGATTGGCATGAACTGACCGGTTGGGAAGTTGTTCCGGCTCCGTTCCGTTTGGGGACCCCAAAGTGCGGTGCTAGGAATCTTAACGTCGCCTAAGGTATCTGCTTCAATACGATAATCTGCCATGGTAAATTCCTCCAACTTTTTTGTGATATGAATAACATTTAACTTAAAAAACTAACGAGGGAATATCTGAAAATCATGAAAATTCCCCCGTGACTTTACGAACAACCTTAGAATAGCTGGAATTTTTGGCTATAGTCAAACCCTATTGGGGGTATAAAAAAGATTAATGGTTGCCTGAATAGGTCTTCACAATCCCAATAGTACAAGGTTTCACAAATTCACAAGAAAGCGCTAAAACGAAAACCTGCGTTTGCAAAATAAAAAGTTTTATTTGTAAGCGTTTGCATTATCATCTAACGCTTTGCCGTTCAAAAATGCCTCACAAAAGAACCCGTTCACGGCGCATACCACCCCCGCTAGGCCCCAGTCTAAGGCCGGCCTGGCTTTGTCGGATCAGTCGAGCTCACTCCCCAATCGTTGCGCGGCTTCCCTATCCGAACCAAGACAATCACCTGGACAGCAAAAAAGGATCCCGGGGATTGGTTCCCGAGATCCTAGTATGACTGTAACCTTGGTTTATATGGCCCATGCGGCGATGACTGGGCGTTGACCGTGACGCCAGGGACGCCACGGCAACGACTGTCCCAAGATAGCCACCTCACCAGCCTGCGTCGCCACCCGCAATTGCGGGGCAGTGACCCGAACGACCGTGGGCGTCAACATCAACGTTGCCGGGTAAATTCCCTGTGCCGTCTTGACCTGACACCGGTAAGTCCCGACCGGTGGCCGTTGCTGGAGACGACTGGCGAGTTTGAAGCAAAACTGGTTGCCACTCACGGGCACCAGTTGCCCAGCCAAGGCGTACGGGTGACCTAACAGGGCGTTGGCCCGTTGCACGTGCCCCACCCGAATCAGATGACGAATGGCCGTCGACCCGATTTTCCGGTGTTCAGCATCGTGTTCGGCCACCACCGTGGTGGTAAAGCGATTGTGGCTGTATTGCGCCATTTGGGAGAGCAGGGTGTGCCCGCCCCGCCCAAAGGTGTAGTCGAAGCCCCCGACCACTCCACAGACGTTGAGGCCTAACAAATAGGTGTCCACGAAGTCCTGTGGAGAAATCGCCGCAAAGTCACGGGTAAAGTCGACCAAGTAGACCAGATCGACCTGGTTTTTTTGCAATAGCGCCACTTTTTGACTGATGGTATTCAAATACCGAAAGTCCGTTGTGGGTTGGGTCTCAAAGACCCGGGAGGCGTGGCGGCTAAAGGTCATCACGGCTAATGGGACTTGCCGGTCGTTAGCAATCTGCCGGGCACGCGCCAAGACCGCCTGATGACCGCGATGGACGCCGTCAAAGAACCCCAACGCCATCACCACGGGCGTCTTAGGATGCACCTGTCGAATTGTTTTGGTGTTCAGTCGAATGACCTGCATGCCGCTCCCTCCTAAATCTGTTTAACAACAAAGGGAGATATCGAAATATCTCCCTTCGTCAATCTCACCATATTTACGTTACTTTTGAGCCGCGCGTTTTATAATCAAGTTAGCCAAATACTTTTAGCTAATTGATAAAATAAAAAACACCAAGACAAATCTCTGTTATCATTGATGTTCCTACACAAACAATGAAAGAGGTTATTGTCTTGATGCAAGAACAGAATACCACAGTCAGAAAAAAAGGTCAGCACCTAACTTCGTTTGAACGAGGCAGAATTGCTACGCTGCACAGCCAAGGCTATTCCAATCGTGCAATTGCCAGAGCGCTTAATGTTTGTCATCAAACAATCAATAATGAATTGTGCCGCGGCGAGATCGACCAAGTAAAAAAAGTGAATGGTCAACGCCAATATTACGCTGTATACTCACCAGAAACAGCACAAGCTAAGTACGAAGCTAATCGAGCCCACTGTCATCGACCTTTGAAACTCGTCGGTGTCGCTGATTTTATCGACTATTTTACGACTCATTTGCGTCAAGATGGTTGGTCGCCTGATGCAGCAGTAGGACGGGCCAAACTTGAAGGCTTATATCAGCCTGAGGAGATGGTCTCGACCAAGACGCTATACCACTATATTGATGCCCAGTTACTTGAAGTCCGCAATCTTGATCTACTCGAAAAAACGCGCCACCGTGCCAAACATCATCACTCGATCAAGCACAAGCGTCTGGCCGGACGGAGTATTGATGAACGGCCTAAAAGTATCGACCAGCGCCAAGAGTTCGGCCATTTCGAATTGGACACCGTGGTGGGCAAGCGCAACGGTCAAGAGAGTGTGATCTTAACGCTGATCGAGCGTCAATCCCGCTGCCAAATTCTACGTTTGATCGATGGTCGTGATGCCGATTCAGTCAACTATGAGCTGGCCAAGATCTGTCAAGAATACGGATCAATCATGAAGTCAGTTACTGCCGATAATGGCGCTGAGTTCTCGGAAGTTGGCGCTGTACTTACCGGTGTCGCTGACCTTTATTATGCCCATCCATATCGTTCCTCTGAGCGTGGGACTAACGAAGCGCATAATCGAATGATCCGCCGCGATGTACCCAAGGGTCTATCCATGGATATTTTGGGTCCTCATGATATCCAAGCAGTTGAGTCAAAGCTAAACAATTTACCGCGCCGGCAAACTGGCTATCAAACACCCAAAGAGCTTTTCTCCGCTGCTTCCGCCGGTTAAGTTAAGTCCATAAAATATGAATATTAATGAAAATACTGATTTAATAGGATTTGTCGTGTGGCTAATTTGTTCTTGCAATTTGGGGTTACTTTTGAGCTTCTTTTAAGAAGTAACTAAATGGCTTTAAGTCTTGTGCTTGGTACTTCTTGACGAATTCGTCGATCTTGTCTTGGTCTTGCCATGATGGGTCGATAAACATGTGTTCCGTGGTCAATGGCATCTCGTGAGTCAACTTCACATCGATCAAGACTGGCTTGTCGGTCTTTTGCGCAGCATCGATAGCCTTTTGGAATTCAGCCTTAGTCGTTGCGGTGTAAGCTTCGGCACCCATCCCTTTAGCGGCAGTTGCCCAGTCAGTGGCTGGCAAATCAACCCCGGATAATGGTTGGTGACTGTCATCGGTCTGTTCAGCTTCGATAAAGCCTAAGGTTTCGTTGCTGAAGACCACGTTGATTACGTGCAAGTTGTACTTAACTTGGGTTAAGATTTCTTCCATCAACATGGCGAAACCACCATCACCACTCAAGCTGTAAACATCACGGTCGGGGTAAGCAATCTTGGCTGCGATGGAAGCTGGTAAACCAAAGCCCATCGTGGCGTACTTCCCAGAGGTAACCCACTTCTGGTCACCGTGCATGTCAATCAGACGTTCAAAGTTGATGTTGACGTTCCCAACATCGACGCCGAAGACGGCCTTGTCACTAGCAGTCTTGTTCAAAACGTCAAAGATTGGTTCAGGGCGAACTGGCATTTCATCGCTGTCTTTGAAGCTATCTTGCCAGTCAGTCCAGTTCTTCTTATCAGCTAATGAAGCGTTGTAGAAGGCTGAAGCTTCGCGAGCGTCACCGGCATCGATGATGGCCCGTAAGGCCTTCTTCGAATCAGCCAGCATTGGCAAATCAGCATGACGCCGCTTGCCTAACTTTTCGCTTTCAATATCGATTTGAATGACCTTCGCCTTACGGTTGAAGAGGAAGATACTGAATGGGACATCGTTCCCAACCCAAACAATCAGGTCGGTGGAGAAGCCAATTTCAGCCCCTGGCTTTGGTGCAACCCGACCAGTTGACCCTAAGTAAGCTGGGTAGGATTCGTCGAGGATGCCCTTAGCTAAGACGGAAGAAATCAGTGGCATCTTGAACTTTTCGGAAGCTTCCTTTAATTCATCGGCAGCGTCCTTGGCCCCAATCCCGAAGTAGATCATTGGGGACTTAGCGTCCTTGATCATTTGAGCAGCCTTCTTAACACTGGCTGGTTCTGGATCTGGGTAAACGGGTTCAACGTGCGTATTCGCAGAGGAAACGTAGTTGTCGTCAATTTCAGCCCAACCGAAGTCCTTCGGGATGGTCAAAACGGCAACACCCTTCTTTTGGTAAGCTTGCTTGATGGCTTCATCAGTCATCCGTGGTAAGCTTTCGGCAGTCATGGCCGTCCGGTTCCAAACCGAAACGTCGTCGAAGATTGGTTCTTCGTTCATGGCTTGGAAGAAGTCCATGTTCATCCGGTTCGTTGGCACTTGCGCAACAATCGCCAAAACTGGTGTGTTGTCAGTCTTAGCATCGTACAACCCGTTTAACAGGTGAACGGCACCAGGACCAGCAGACCCGAAGCAAACCCCGATTTTACCCGTCAACTTGGAATCAGCAGTGGCGGCAATGGCGCCAGCTTCTTCATGACGAACCTGGATAAACTTCAAGGTATCCTTTTGGTTATGCAAAGCGTTCATCGTAGAATCGAACGACCCACCAGGATAACCGTAAATGTGATCGACACCCCAGTCTTGAATAACCTTTAAGACAGCATCGGAACCGCTAATTTTTTCTGGCATCTTCATATCTCTCCTTATTATCACCGTTACCCACACCCGCCTGCTACAAGTTTTGGATGGTGTCTTGTTCGGGGGTGAAAAGCTAACGGCTGTCACTTGATTACAAACACATGTTAAAGCGCTTTCAGGATTATAGTCAAACTTTGTGTGCCACATAAGTAGGACTTATGTGGTTGCCGTGACAACGGTTACAACTGTGTAATCCTTAACATGATTGCCCTTACAAAAAAATTTTTATTTTTTTCAACACTTTTTTTATAATTAAATGCCGACCGTCAACAAGCTTAGTAGTTCAGTGATAAATGCTTAATTCTCGGCATTCGTAGCCGTTTTCCCGCCTAGCAAGCCCACTAAAAAGCCCCCGGTGACCGCACCAGGGGCTTATAAGTTTTAATTATTTGTATTGGAAATGGGCACTTGGGGGTCCGGAATCTGCATACGCGTCAATAATCTGATGAAGGCCGTTTCCTCCGGCGTCATCACGTACCCCTTCCGGTAGGCGATCGACACGTTGAAGCGGTCCATCAGCTGGTCAGTAATCTTCAACCCGACCACCCCGTCGATGGTGCTCACAGCATCTTGGACCAGAAAGCCTAGGCCCAGGTTCTCGCGCACGATACTCTTGAGCCAGGCAATGTCCGGAGTGCGGTAGATAATGTTCGGCGTGATCCCCGCGGCCTTACAGTAGGCCCGAAAGGCTTCGGGATGAACGAACTTGCCATCCAGGCCGATAAAGGGTTGGTCGCCCAGTTCCTTGAACCCAATTGAGGTCCGTTTGGCCAGCGGGTTGGCCGGACTCACGATGACATTGAATGGCCGGGCCCCTAACGAAATAGCCTCGATGCCCTGATGATGCAGGGGCCGCGGGGATCCAATCAAGGCAATGTCGATGTCACCACGGACCAGGTTGGTCAGAATCTGCGCCGAGCCATTCTCCACGATTTTGATCTGGTTCAACCACCCGCGCTTCAACAGCGCCGCGGCGACCTGGGGAAAGTACAGGGCCCCGATGACCGGCGGCAGGCCGAAGCGAATCTGCCGTTGCTGGGAGAATTCAATCTCGCGGTGCGCTAGCGAGATACTGTTTTGAATCGCCTGCGCGCTCTGATACAGCAGCATTCCCGCCCGGGTGATCACGGTCTGGTGGTGAATGCGATCCTGCTTGACCAACGTTGCGCCAAATTCACGTTCCAAGCGCTTAATGGCCTGACTCACAGCGGGTTGAGACACTTCGAAGCGTTCCGCCACGTAAGTATAATTTTTATATTGTACAATGGCCCGAAAAAAGGCCAAGTCACGGGTATTCACCGGCTATCATCCTTCTGTTTTGGAATTGGACCCAACATCAATGACCCCCACACCAGCTGCGCCCTAGTACCGTTATATCATATTATCCGTAGTTGCCCCACTGATTTCTCCGGGAGGCTCCCCCACAGTACAAAAAAGACCCGAAAAATTTTCGAGTCCTTCCATAAATTCCTGATTCAACTGCTTAGTTCGTGGCCATGGCACCGTTCAAGACTTTCGCCATTGCTTGAGCCGAAGCCGTCATTTGATCCTGTTCATCAGCCGACAGGTCTAATGGTAAGACTTGAGCCACACCCTGCGCGTTGATCAACGCTGGGGTCCCTAAGTACAAGTCGTGCACGCCGTATTCGCCGTCCAAGTGGGCACCGACGGGTAAGACCACGTTTTCGTTGTTCAAAATAGCCTTGGTAATCCGCGTCAAGCAGGTCGCGACCCCGTAAAAGGTGGCACCCTTCAAGCCGATGATTTGGCCACCCTTCTTCCGCGAGCCATCTTCGGTCTGCTTCAGGTCGTCTAAGCTCAAGCCCTTAGCTTGGGCCACGTCCAGTAAGCTTTGGTCGCCGACCTTGGCTGGGGAGTAAGCGGCGAATTGGGTGTCACCGTGTTCTCCGATGACGTTGACGTCTAACGTTTGAGGTGCCAAGTCTAATTGCTTACCCAACGCCACGCGTAAGCGGACCGTATCCAGCGACGTCCCAGTACCTAGGACACGGTTAGCGGGGAAGCCGGATAATTTCTGGGTGGCGGCCGTTAAGATGTCAACGGGGTTAGCGGAAACCAAGAAAATGCCATTGAACCCACTGTCGACCACGGGGCCCACGATAGTCTTCAAAATCTTCAAGTTCTTTTGGACCAAATCTAAGCGGGTCTCACCTGGCTTGCGGGGAACCCCGGCTGTGATGACCACGATATCGGCATCCTTGGTATCAGCGTAGGTACCGGCGTGGACCCATTTCGGTTGACCCCAAAGTTGGGTGTCTTCCAAATCCAACGCGTCGCCTTCGCTATGATCCTTGGCGATATCGACAATGACTAACTCGTCCATGACAGTTTGTTGCATCATGAGCACAGCGTATGCTGACCCCACAGAACCGTCACCGACCAACACAACTTTTTGGTTTTTCGTTTGTTTTTGCAAATTGAGACTCCCTTTCAGCACGTCTTCATCCGGCTAGTAGCGGGTAGTGTCACCTACCCCATTTCATTTTTGTTCGTGTCGTAAAGTCACTTTTATCATAACACGGTTTTTAAAAAATGCAATTTTTCGCCATAATTTTTAAAAATAAAAATCGGCTTCCCCAAAACTTCACAAGTCGATACCACCCAAAATGAAAACGCCTGGCCGAGTCCCTGGAAACTTACAACACACTCAACGCGGCAGTCAGTCCCTTCACCGCTTCGGTCAAGGCCAAACTAGGAACCCCTGGCCGGTCGACCACCTGGCTGGGGAGGTAGGGAATGTGGATGAAACCGGCTTTGAGCGTCGAAAATTCAGTTGCCCGTTGATACTGAACCTGATACATCAGGTGGTTGCACACGAAGGTCCCCGCCGTGGTCGACAGTTGCGCCGGGACGCCAGCTTGCCGGATTGCCGTTCGCATGGCTTTGACCGGCAACTGGGTGAAGTAGGCGGTCGCCCCCGCCAGCTGAATCGGCTGGTCGTGCGGGGCTTGGCCCGCGTTGTCGGCGATGCGCGCGTCATCCAAATTAATCGCCACCCGTTCTAGGGACAGCGCTGACCTTCCGCCAGCTTGGCCCACGCTAACAACGACGTCCGGGCGCTCCCGCTGAATGGCAGCGTGGACGATAGCCGCCGAGCGGTTAAAAATAGTCGGCACCTGTAACGAAACGATGGTCGCCCGTCCAAGCTGTTGCGGTAAGCGGGAAACGGCCTCCCAGGCGGGATTTTGTTGTGCGCCAGCAAACGGATCAAACCCAGTCACTAAAATCTTCATTCGCCATCACTCCTTAAAATTGTTCCCTATTATAGTCATTTCCCAGCGAAAAACTAGTCAAAAATCGTCCAATTTGGTGAGAAAATTAAACGGGTGCCTCAAGCCCCGTCAGTCACGACTTTAGCGCAACCACCAGCCTTGAAACCCCCGTTTACCTTTTATTGATTTTTTAGCGACTTTGCCGTCGGCGCCAAGCGGGAAGTCCCGCGCTGAGCAGCAGCCAGACGGTCCCGATACCGCTGGCCACCAGACCCAGCGTCAGTCCCGGCGTGTGGTAAGTCAAGCGAATGCGATGAGTCCCCGCCTTGAGTTGCGCACCTACGAAGCCGTCGTTGACCCGTTCTGTCGCCACGGATCGCCCATCGACCGTTAAGCGCCAGCCCGTCGAATACGGAATCGACGTGGTCAGCACGCCAGGCCGCGTTAACGTCAGGTCCCCGGTCACCCGGTTAGCCGTAACGTGACTGTGTTTTAGGCCGCGCCGTTGGGCCGCGTGGACCTGACGATCGTATTTGGCGTTAAACGGCATGGCGATGATCTTGGCCGACTTGAATGACAATTGGTGCGTGGTGCTAAAGGTGATGTCGATGGTCCGCCGCTTTTGCTGGCTATACCCCAGGTTCAACAGGACTCGATGCTTGGGTTCGTAGTCCGACATGTTGTCGATTCCAAACTGGGAGAAAGTCTTGGACTGATTCCGAGTCTTAGCCGTGACCCAGTAATCGCCAAGGTCGGGACTCCCCACCGCGTCCCGCCAAGTATTGAGCTTAGTCAAAGCCGACAGCGGCGTAGCACCCAAAACACTCGTATTTTCTTGATTCTGCAGCCGTTGTTGCGTTGTCAGACGTTGGGCAGTGATGCCATCAAGTTCTAAGTAGAGTTCACTTCCCTGAGCGCGCTTGGGGCGCTTCAACGTCAACGTATAGGTCAACGGTTGGCCCTGCGCGTCACTGGTCAGTTGGTGCAACCCGTGGCGGTTGGCCTGAGCCGTCTGCTGCAAGAGTTGTTGGTTTTGGGCCAAGACCCGGTCGAGTGCTGACCGGTGGCGGTTTAACTGAACCTGCGGCCCGTACTGCTTAACGGCAGCCTTACTGATAAGCCCATTGCGGTCCACTTTCAGGTCCGGCGCCTGCAGGGTAGCGCCAAAGTTATCCGTTTGCTTGTCATTGAGACCATCTTTTTGGCCGGTGTGAGCCTGCTTCAAGCGGTATTGAACGACCTTGTTGACGCTATCGATCACTGGTTGTTCCTGCGTCGTCACCGAATAAGCCAAAGACCGTTTCGGTGACTGGTAATGCGCCGCGGTGACGCCCCGGTGGCGTTTCTTAACCACGGCCGCCTGGGTCAAACTGCGTTCCCTATCGACCCCGGACAGGCGGTACCACTGTGCTTGCGTGAGCGCTTGGGGCTGACTATAGACTAATGGGAAGGCCAAATCTGTAGTCAATAACCGCGTGCCCGTCCCGTTCGACAACCCGTAGACCGGTTGCTCGTTAAAGACGCGCTTGGTGACGTGATACCCGTACGGTCGCGCCGTATGATTGGCCACTTGGTCCTGTCGCGCGAACAACGTTTTAACGCCTAACAGGTTGTTCATGGCCGTGCGATTGTCGGCCTGGCCAATGGGCGAGTTCATGGTGTACTGTGAATTTTGGAGGTCTTGACTGAACTGTCCCACAGCCCCATTTTCCACGGAGAAATACGACATGATGCCGGGGAGTTGGTGGACCATGGTGAAATTATTACCGACGGTTCGAAAGAGATTGTAGTTAGGTAAAGTACTGACCCGGTGGAACCCTTTTTGGGCCTTAACTGCCGTTTGGGCACCATCATAATAGTTTTTTAAATAGGCGGTCGCGTCTCCGCGGCGTAATTCTTTAGTCGCCTGGCTACCAGCGTTGGGGTTGTAATACCCCCAGGCGTTACCCAGCAGGTTCAGCCCCACTAGGGCGCCAATCAGTGTCAGCGTGACCTTGGCCGGTTGGTGGGCACTGCCCAGCAGGACGGCGGTCAACGCCAACAATACCCCGTAGGTCAAGAGGTTGCGTTCCGGGTTATCGAAGGTCAGCCCATTACTCAGGTAGACTATCAGTAGTAAAACAGCCGTGGCCCCGCCTAACCAGCGCCGGTCGCTCAAGGTCAGCGTCGTCACGTGGTCCATCAACGTCATGGTCGCCAAGCCCACGGGAATGGCGGCCAGTAACAACCAGCGATTCGACGGGGTGGAAAAGACGTTGAAGATTGCCGCGACGGCCGGGAAAAGCATCCCCACCACGATCAACGCCAGCGTGAGGGTCAGGTAGTGGTACCGCCGCCAGTGGACCACCACGTAGACGCACCCCAGAAAGCCCAGACTACTGATCCCCAAGATAGCCCAGTAGCTCAGTCCGTTACCGGTGGTCAAAATGGCGTTGCTAAGTTTCAAATAATAGCTGGCTGGGTACAACCACAGCCCATTGGCAAAGCTGACCGCCGCTCGCGTCGAATGTAACATCATCAACAGTGACGGGTAGATCAGTACCCCCGCAAATAGCACCCCACTACCGGCCGCCAGCAAACAGCGCGTCACGGCTACGCGCAGAGAAATCGCCACCCGCTTGGCCGCTCGTAAATCGAGATAGCGAATCACGGCATAGCCCAAACTTCCTAACCCCAAAACGTAGGCGAAATAGAAGTTACTGAGTACTGTCAGCCCCGTGATGAGACCCAAGAAGGTCCAACTGCGCCCGCAATAAAGACGTTCAATTCCGATGGCCAATAGTGGCAACCACATCATCGGCAGCAAGAAAAAAGGATGGTGGACACCGACCATCAGCGAATATCCGGTAAACGCGTAGGTCACCGCGCCCATGACCTGGCTCAGTGGTTTAAAGTGAAACTGACGGGCAAAGTAGAGGAAGGCCAGCCCGGTGGCGTAGAGTCGCAGGACCACGAAGATCCCATATCCGGTCTCTAAGTCCCGCAATGGGAACAGCGCCAAGACGTAAGCGAACGGGTCACCCAACACGTAATAGGCCAGCGTGGTGAGTTTATCAGCCCCTAAACCGAAAGTCCATGACCAGCCGGCTAATCCCGCTAGGCCTTGTTGGTGGAGTAGACGGTGGAGTTCAATCATCACCGGGTAATGCTGGGTGATGCCGTCCATGTTCCAAATCAACGTGCGGTTCGCTAACGCAAACACGCCAAAACTCAGCGCTGCTAAAACAGCGAACGCTACCGTGTACCAAAGTGGCCCACGCCACTGGTGATGTCCAATCTCCATAAGTCTCTCAAAACCCCCAACTTAATTTGAGCGCGCGCAACGCACCCTAGTTCTTAATGTACAAAGTCGCTTGGCAAGTGTCAAACCGCCACTTTGCGAAAAGCGGCGGTTTGCGCTACGCTTAAGCCAACCTCGTCACTTACATACTTAGCAAGGAAGGAATTGCTCGTGCAGTCTAAAAAAAGTTTTTTCGGGATCGATAGTCCCCGCGACATGGTCCTTGCCGCTCTCGTGGCGGCCCTCTACGTTGTGGTCACGATGGCCTTGCCCGCTTTGAGTTATGGGGTGGTGCAAGTCCGCTTCTCGGAAATGTTCAACCACCTGGTCAGCTTCAATCGGCGCTACATTGTCGCGGTCACCCTGGGCGTCTTTATCGCCAACATCTTCGGGTCATCACTGGGCTTGTTAGACGTGGTGACCGGCACCGTGCAGACGTTACTGGCCTTACTCGTGATGGTTTGGCTAGGTCGCTACGTCCCCAATAAAATCGGGAAGTTGGCCCTGAACACGGTGGTCGCGGTCTTTTTCATGTGCATGATTGCTTGGGAGTACGCCTTCATCGCCAAAACCGCCTTCTGGCCCACCTTCTGGGCGAACTGGTTCACCATCGGGGCTGGTGAACTGGTCAGCATGGTCGTCGGTGGGTTAATCGTCTACCTCCTGAGCCTCAAACTTGATTTCACCAAATAAGACAGACTAAGGGGGCACCCCACAAGTTGCGGGGTGCCCCCTTAGTCGATACTTTTATTCTGCTGTCAACGACTCACTTCATCTTGCCACCAGTGTTGCCACTGGCCTCAATCCGGCAAGCAACGAAGCTCATCAGCAGTTTCAGAATACACCCCTGCTCCCGCGAAAACCAACTAATTTGTTCCACAGCAAAGTAACCTTACAAAATAGGAGACAATAAGCGGGAAGCAGTTTGTTTGAACTTCAAATAAGCCGATTGTTGCGCAAACATTTCGGGCGTAATCCGTTCACTATGCGTCATATCAATCTTAAAAATATTCTCCAGTTGGGTAGCAATCTGGGCGTCGTAAATGAACGCGTTGATTTCGAAATTCAATTTAAAACTCCGGTAATCCAGGTTCGCCGAGCCCACGGACGCCAACTGACCATCGACCACCATGGTCTTGGCGTGAATGAAACCGTTATGATAATAGTAGATTTTGACCCCGTCGTCGGCTAACTGCCGCGCATAGTACTGGGTCGCCCGGTAGACGAACGGGTGATCCGCCTTATCCGGAATCATGATGCGCACGTCGATGCCCGCCATAGCCGCAATCCGCAACGAGTCCAAGACACTGTCGTCGGGAATCAAGTACGGCGTTTGAATCCACAAACGACGCTGGGCCGTTTGAATCATTCGCATGTAGCCCATCTTAATCTGCTGCAAATCAGAATCCGGTCCACTGGAGACAATCTGCAGGCTAGTCTCGCCCTTGACCGTGGTCAACGGGAAATAACGCGGGTCGATGCGTTGGTCGTCGAAGGGGTGGTCCTTATCCGTGGCGTTCCAATCCAGCATGAAGCGGGCCTGCAACGCAAAGACCCCGGAGCCCATCAACCGTAAATGGGTGTCGCGCCAGTAGCCAAACTTCTTCTTGCGGCCCAAATACTGGTCACCGATGTTAAAGCCTCCAACGTAACCGACCTGGCCGTCCACCGTCACGATTTTACGGTGATCCCGAAAGTTCAACCGAAAATCGACGACAGCCGACCGGGTACCCAGGAAGGGTTCCACGTGACCGCCCGCAGCCATCAGGGGGTTGAAGAACCGTTTCCAAGTCCCCATCGAGCCCCAAGGATCGTAAATCACCCGGACCTCAACGCCAGCCTGAGCCTTCTTGACCAGCAAGTCCAACATATCATTTCCAATTTGATCATTGTAAAAGGTGTAAAATTCAATGTGAACGCTAGAAGTCGCTTGTTCGATATCGGTCATCATCAGCTGAAAGAGCTCGTGACCGTCGGTGATCACCTGGACCTTATTTTGGCGAGCTAAAAAGGCTTGGTCGGTCGCCATGAACATATTCACCATATTGATGACCGAGTGACTGATACGGTCGGCTGGCATAATCTGCTTCCCCAGTTTTTGCCGTTGCTGTTGCAGTCGTTCATCCAGCTGCATCGCGACTTGGTGTTGGAGTAAAAACATCCGCCCCTTGGGAAGTTTACGCCCAATAAACGCATAGGCCACAAATCCCACGACGGGCAAGAGAACGAGCACCAACATCCACGCCCAGGTCGCCGCAATATCGCGCTTTTCCCGAAAGACGGTGATGAAGGCCAACACCGTGTTCAGGATAATAATGGCTTCAATAATTGTTGTGACACTCACAGCAAATTTCCCTCCTTATACGCTTTGTCCTTTTCATCATACGCCAAAACCACTAAATGTCTTTACTTTTTTTTCGATTTCAATTCCGCTACAATAACTATAATTCTTAAGGGGGTTAAATCAATGTTGAATCACGCAGTCACCCTCTTGGGCGGTCTTCATGGGACCAGTCCGTTTCGGGTCTTCCACTGGATCTTTCGGGAAAACCCCATGATTGCGGTCATCCTGTTAGTCGGCATCGTGCTGTACCTCATCTACCGCTATAATAACCGTCGCTAGGGTGCGACCATCACCAATAAAAGTGTGGGCCAAAAGTTACTTAGTTCGCGTGTCTTACCGCATTAACAAACTGACTTTTGACGCACGTTTCGGCACCATTACGGCCACCGAACAACTTAAAAAGTGCATCACCTACAAATGGATTTTTCCATTTAGAGGTGGTGCACTTTAGTATTTTGTGCCCGGTCCTTATTGACTGATTCAATTTAAAAAGCCGCAGCGGGATCGCCAGTCTGGCTGTACCCCGTGCTGTAATTGATCTTAATGCCGGCTTGAATGTTATAAATATAAACGTTATAAGTAATATCCTTGGTCTCAATGGACTTGGCCTGCATGTGCACCCCCCGAGCGACCAGTTCGTTACCGCGAAAGACCGGCTGGACCTGGTAGCGGACGTGGTACTTCGGGTGGGCCTTTAAGTAATTGGCCACCGGGTTTTCGTAAGCCGTCATCCCCGGATCGTTCAACGAGCGGGTCCCGGTCATCAAGTTCTTCCAGTTGTTGTTTTGCCCGGTCAGCTGGTAGCCAATCAAGTGACAGCGATTATACAAATAGCCGCGCTTACCGTTAACCGTGTATGACTTGTTATGCCACCCCGTGGGCGTCACGTTCAACGCCTGACGCTTGGCCGTGGGCATGATGCTTTTGCTGAGCATTGCGTTAGCCGTGGTGACCCGGTTCAAGCTATCTAAGTCCCCATATTTTTGCCAGGCGCCCTTTTTCAAGGATAACTCTTTAGCCGTGAACGTTGGTCGGTTATGGTTGACCGCCACGATTTGCGTGCCCTGATACTTGTCGTTCGCTAAGGCCTTGGTGGCCACCGACTGGGTCGGCGTCTTGGTGCTAGCCTGGTCAGACTTACCACTAACCCGGTCGACTACCTGTGTGACTTCATTGGTGAGTTTTTTAGCCGTTGGGTTGCCCTGTTCACCCAGGGACCCCACTAACCCAATCAATACAATGATAATTGCCCCGTAAACGGAGAATGACGTGCCTCGACGACGGCGACGTTTACCCATGCTCAATTTCCTCCCTTAAATGACCCAAAACTATGGTCCTATTTTACCAGAAAACCCGAACAGCCGTGCGCCCAATTCCATGAATCGATTACTGGAACCTAACTTTTTTTCTCCGCCCCGATCATAAATCAACCGGTTATCCATGCTATACTATTCGAAGAGCAGCACTCTAACAGAGAACTCCGCTAAAGGAGCTAATTTATTTGACGAGGTGAGTTTATCATGAAGAAAGCCCGAATTTTCGCGACGCTCGTGAGTTTGGTCGCCCTGATCACTATCGGGTTAGCGGGTTGCAACAAGAGTAGTCAATCTGGCAGCAACCAACAAGCTAGTTTCAAGAACCGAACCACAAAGAAACAAGACGTTAAATCAACTATTTTGAAGTCCAACCAGCTCTGGTACGTGGCGGGCAACCTCAAATCCAAGAGTAATTCCGGCCTAGAAGCTTACCGGTTCAATAAGAACGGTAAGGCTACGGTCTACAACGTGAATAAGATTTACAAATCCTACAGTGCCGCCCAAAAAGCTAACGCGCTGAATAAGTCTGGAACCTTGCAGGCCACTTTCAAGACTAAGGGGAACCGTACGGTCATTCACTTTAAAGGGAAGTTATCTGATATCCCAATGACCCAGAAGTTCACGGTCAAAAAGACTTTAACGGGGACCGATAAGACGTCCAAGGTCAAAGTCGCGGGCTACCACATCGCCCGGGACGTTGACGCAGACGTGACCCAGGCCGTCTTCGTAGAAGCGGCTAAGTAACCATCATTCAACTAAAACTGACCAGTGCCATCATGGAATACACCACCATGATGGCACTGGTCAGTTTTTTAGTGATTCAGTTAATTATTACCGGTGGAACCAAACACGCATCTGGCCGTTTTCTCGGTTCGCCCAGGCGTAGTACGGAATCAGCTTCAGCTTGGTAGCCATGTCATTTGCCAGCTGAAGCGGTTGGTAAAGCGGCGCATCGGAAGCGTCACTAGCCGGCTTGGTTGCGGCAACCGTAACGATCCCGACCCCGTTAAGTAACTTTTTGTCGTATTGGTAGGTCGGCGCAACGCTCGGGTCAACGCGGTACTGCCACAGTGGCGCCGGGTTGTCGGCCTCTTCAGCGGCGTAAACGATGGGCCCGCGTTGCACGGCCACTTGCCCGTAGTCGGCACTGACTCGGTTGTTGGCTTGCATGAACTTGACCGTCATATCGAGAGTTAGGTCAATGGTCGTGTCCGCCGTAAGTGTCAGGTACACAAACCCGTGGTCCACAGTCGGATCTACATCTTTCCCGTTAACCTTCAAGGTAAAGTTCGGTGACCAGCCCGGAATCCGTAAGCCCAATTTTGTCGTGAGCCCCTGTGGGACCGTCACGGTGTAATGGATATCGCCAGCCCACGGAAAATGGTTGGTTTGATCAATTTCCACCCCATTATTAAAGGTGGCACGGTTGGCGATGAACTGGTGTGACAAGATTGTTTGCTGGTCCGTAACCGTGTACAGGTACTGGTCCACCGACGTAATCAAACGCGCCAGGTTGGCCGGGCAGCACGCACAACCGAACCAGTCCGCCCGGTGGGTCAAGACATGCGACTTTCCCGGGTTCAACCGACTGGCCTTAGGGTCGGCTTCCAGCGGATTAACGTAGAAGAAATGCTTTCCATCTAGTGACATTCCGCTGAGCGCTCCGTTGAAGAGTTCCTTTTCCAAAACGTCAGCGTACTCGGCCTTGGCATCCAGATGCAACATTTGCCGAGCAAAGAAGGCCATCCCCACAGCGGCGCAGGTTTCCCCGTACATCGTGTCGTTCGGTAAATCGTAGTCGTAGGTCAGCGCTTCGCCCGAAGTCGTGGCCCCAATACTACCGGTGACATACATTTGCCGCTTGACCAGGTCGTCCCAGAACCGGTGACAGGCCGCTAACAGATCTTGGTCGCCCGTGTACCGGGCCACGTACGCCATCCCGGTACAAAGGTAGACCACCCGCACCGCATGGCCTTGCGGGACCTTTTGATCCTTGATGGGTTCCGCAGCCAGAAAGTAGGTCAAATCCGGTTCCCGCATGCCGGGGATGATGTCGCGGTCGTCGGAATCGCCGTCCTTGGCAATTTGCTGGTCGAAGAAGTCCGGGTTCTGGCCCCGTTGTGTCAAGAAGTAGTGCGCCAAGTCTAAGTATTTCTGGTCCTGAGTCACCTCGTACAGGCGAGCCAATGCCAGTTCAATCTCTGGGTGCCCATCGTACCCCGGAATCTTACCGTCCGTCAGACCAAAGTTACGGTCGATACAATCGGCCATCCGGGTCGCAATGGCGAGCGCCTTGTGATTGCCCGTGGCTTGATAGTAGGCCACCCCAGCTTCGATGTAGTGACCCATGGTATAAAGTTCGTGAGACTGTTGGAGCCACTTGAATTTTCGTTCCGGCGCGTCAATCTGAAAATAAGTGGACAGGTAGCCATCATCGTCCTGGGCATCGGCGATTAAATCCACCAAGTTATCCGTAATCGTTCGCAAGTCGGCGTTAGGATGGTAGTTAAAGGAATATGCCGCGGCTTCCAACCACTTATACACGTCGGTATCCTGGAACGGGAAACCGTAGTGGTGACCCGTCATCTGGCCGGCCGCAATCTTCAGGTTGGCCACGGCATGACTATTCTTATCCTGACCGTTATTTTGCGGGTCCACCGAAATCGAGATGTTCGCTTGGTCGTTCATCACCTGCCATTGATACGGCAGCACTTCCTTCACGACCAGTTCGCGGTACCGCCGCCAAAAATCCGCCGTAATTTCCACGTTTGTCGTTTGTAGTTCAGATGCAGTTTTAATTGGCATTTTAAGCATCCTTTCCGTCTTCAGTATTAAGTAAAATGCACTAAGCTATAACTTTATAGTAAGCGATTTCATTAGTGGGTTAAAGGCTTTTTTCAGCTTAATTTTAATCGTCACCAACTGTCTGCACATCTTAACCAAGCCGCCCTATTGGTAGCGCTTCCGTTTTTGCGGTATCATGGGGCAAAGGAGCGTGAATACTTATGGGTTTCAAACGGTCAACTGACTCAATTGCTGCTAAGCATCAAGCGAACCTCCGGGAACTCGTTCAGGATAACCCCTGGTTAATTCCCACGACGGTGGCGCTAGAACTCGTTCCCGCCACCCTCTTGGTTTATGGATTCTGGAAAAATCGGCATCTCAAAAAACAACTACTGATCGAACGTGAACGGACACAACAGTTACGCCTACGACAGGTCCGGCTCGGGGGCAAACCCGCACACTTTCACCGTGGACCTTGGCATGATTAAATCATATTAAACGTTTTATCCCCCGACCAAGCTTGGTCGGGGGATAAAATTTGCCGCCAAAAATAAAGTCCAAAAATCGTTATTTTTATGGTTAGATATTATTTATTGTATACATAATATTTATCGCAATATTCAGAATAATTTTCCCGGTAAAAGTCTAAAATGCAATTAAAACCATTATCAACGATAAGTTATAAGTAATCTAACTGCGCTTTAACCGCCTTTTGGACACCTATAAAATATAGGCTATCATTCCTATTATTAATTTCATTATTTTGTTCACAAATTCTTCACATTTAGCGTTTATGCTACTTATAACCTAAGAATTAACCAACCATTTTCATCTTAGTCATCACTAAAATGAAGCTCGTTCTAACCAGACGAGTCAGGGCGGGCCAGCCGGTTTTCCGACTGACCCGCCCTTTTTTAGTTAGTTTTGAGTGCCGGCACAGTCCCCCATTGCCGCAACTCGGCCTGGTGTTGCTGGTCTTTACGGTGGTAATAGTCCCGCGCAAAGTCTACCAGTGGTCGAATTGGCACCACGGTGATGGTCCCAGGCGCCACAGCTAATCGCCGAACCAGGTGGGGTTGGGCTTGTTCGAAGCGCGCCCCCACACGGTTGAAATCGTCATACGGTTCAAGGGGCACGTTGTTGAAGCCCCGCCATTCCGTGCGGTCCCCCACCGCAACCGGCGCGATCTCGCGGTGTTGCGGCCGGTCGATGGTCGACTCGGCCAGATGCAAGACCGTACAGCTCTCATAGTCGGTCCCGAGCATCACGACCTTGCCGTTGAGCGCGTAGAGTTTTTGTAACGGACCGCTCACACCAAAAGGTAAGTCCAAGGTAGTCGTCTCACAGATTTCCACGCTATTTTGTCCCCAGGCCGTCATCGAATATAGCGGATGGTTACTGCGTACCGTTCCCGGTAACGTCCGGAAATACTCTGGCGTTCGGCCAATGAAGTGGACCGGGCTAAGTTGCCGGTCAAAGGGTGGCATGTTGGCGTAGATGCGTTGGGCCGCACTGGCCGTGGCTGCGGGCGTGTCCCAAGTCCGGGGGTCCGAATAATCCACAGTCTGCGCCGGCATGACGATATTCCCCTGCGATAAAACGTGCTTTAAGACCGAAACGACGGTCTGTTCACCCCCAGGAATGTACCCAAATTGGCTCAAAGCCGTATGGACCAGACAACTATCCGTTGACCGAATCCCCAGAGCCAACAATTGATTACGTAGTTCCGCGGCGGTCACCACCGCCGTAACTGGTGTTTTTTGCCATTCTGCCATGGTAATCTCCTCCTTTGCCCACGCTGCCAAAGCGGGGTCAGTCTCTCGTTAAACCAAACGTGGGTCGCTGGACTAAAATAACCGTCCGGGATCCACGTTGCATTTTTCAATCAGTTTAGTTGAGCGGGTCCCAAGCCGTTAACGGCTGTGGCGTCGTAGCTAACTGCGCTCGTTGTTCTGGCGTCAAGAAGCGTTTGTGGACCACGACTTCGTAAACGAAATCGTCCATCCACTCGTCGGTCATCACGAAATACCCCTTGGCGCCGTTCTTTTCGCCCCAACTGTTTTCGACCTTCCAGCGGGTCGGTTCTTGGTCGACCAAGTCCACCCCAGTAAAAGTCATCGCGTGGGAGACCTCGGCGTCGTGGTATTCCAGGCGTTGGGCTTTGGTCAAGCTCAAATCGATACCAAATAAAGCGGCAGTCTGGTAGAGCTGACTGTCGAGAAAACCGCGTTCTCGGCTCATCTGCTGGAGCACGTCGTTGCCGAACCAGACGGTCTCGCCGGCCTGTAGCTGCGCGATGGTGGTTCGTTTGAGTTCGGCCATGGGAAGGTTCAAAAAGGTGATGTGCTTGCCGCCGACCACGTTATCTTGAGTGGGGAGCGCATACAGTTGGTTATACGGCTTGTCGGGCGAGTTCGAGAGCACCACGTAATCGTCCAAGTCCACGTCAAAAAATTGCTGGAAGAAGTCCTGCGGCGTAAGGTTGGCGGTTCGGTGATACTTGTCCTGATCGTCCTTGTATTCCAAATCAAAATGGGTCGACGGTTCCCCGAAAGCGTAGGCCGCCATTCGGTAAACTTCCTTTAAAGCCGCTTTACGGGTCGCGGCAATCTGCGCCTCATCGGCGTGATCGGCCACAAGTTGGCGTAAGGTCACGGCGTCTTTGCGCAGTTTTAAGTCTAAGGTCGTCGCAAATCCCGTTGTATCGTTGGTGTTGAACGATTCCGGCATGGCACTACTTGGCAAGACTCCGTATTTTTGGACCAGCGCGGCCCCCATGGCCCACTGGCCACCGTCTTCACCGGGACGGGCCAAATAAAAACTAACTTCGCGGTCGTTAGCCGGCCGGTCCGCAGTCCGTAAGATGTTGTCGTAGAAAATGTTGGCCCGTTCCACCTTGTCCCAGAAGAACAAGTAACTTTGCGATAACTCAAAGTCCTTGACGTGGTACTTCGCAGCAAATTGGTGCCGTAAAGTGTTCAACGTGGCAAAGAGCCAGCAACGACCCGAGTGCTTCTGGTTGGATACCTTGCCGGTCGGGACCTCCACGGAAAAAGTCCGTTGTAACCGGACAGCAGCGTGCGGGTCTTCGGCGGCTGCGAGCACCCCGTTTTTGATGACGGCGCGACTGATCACGTCATGGGCCGGCTGCTGCAGCAGGTCTGCATGCAATTCAGCAATGTCAGCGGCGGTTAACGCCGTATCTAATTTCGTTTGATCCATCGAGTGAATTCCCTCTTTCTACAGCTCAAAATGAGAAATCTCATAAAATTCTCATAATTTTTGCTTATAGTTTAAGCTTTTCCTTGCCAAAACGCAATTGTTAATTGGGCTGGACCATCTAAAAAGGGGATCCTCCGCACAACTGGCGGGAAATCCCCTTACGGTTATGTCCAACTAACGGTCAATCGGGCGCCAGGCCACGGTCAAGAAAATCAATCAGTACTGGCGTTCGAACAATAAACTGATGCAGATCCCCCTGCAAGTTCGCCCGCACCAGGTTAGTTAGGATTGTGCCAATCAATAGTTGGGCAATCACGTCGTTACCTAAGTCTCGTAACTGCCCCGCATCCTTGAGTCGGTCTAAGACTGGAAACAGGTTTTTTTCAATCACTGGCGCCGCTTGGACTAGGACCTGTTGACGCAAATCTTCGCGCATTAGCATCTCGTTGATTAAAATTTTAGCTTCGCGCCAGTTGTCTTGCAAGAAGTCCACCCGGTTGGCCACCAAAGTCGTCAAGAACTGGTGCCGAGTAAGTGTCGGCATGCGCACGACCTGGCTGGCAAACTCCCGCATCAACCGGGGCATAACTTCCGACACCAGCGGCTTGATCAACGCCGCAAGCAAGTCATCTTTGGTTTTGTAACGCCGGTAGACCGTCCCTTCGGCCACCCCGGCCTTGGCCGCAATTTGCTTGGTGCTAGTGTTGGCAAACCCCTGGGCCGCAAAAAGCGCCAAGCTCGCCGCTAAAACCTGCTTTTGTTTGGCCGGCAAGTTGGGGTCGGCCGCTAGGACCTGGTCAAAGACCGTTTTAATCGTCGTATTTTTCGCCATTCTAGACCCTCCGATATCGTTTCAACCCGACCACGTTCAACGCAGTAAAGGCCACCGCAAACAGCAGTAACAGCCATAGGTCACCACTCACGGCACCCAAACTGTCGCCTCTGGTCGCCACGTTCATGAGTGCCTCTCCACCATAGTACAATGGGAAGATGTGCGCAATCCACTGGAGCCAGTCTGGCATGGCCGTGACCGAAATAATACCGGAGAAAAAGACCTGCGGCACGATAACGATGGGGATAAACTGGACCATCTGAAATTCGGAATTAGCAAACGTCGAAATGAAGATGCCCATCGACAGCGCTACCATCGCCAGTAAAAAGTTGATCAACAAAATAACCCAAACGCTCCCCAACATATGAATGTTGAAAACCGTCAACGCAAAGGTCACCGTGATGAGTGTCTGAATCACGGCGAAGATCCCATACCCGATTAGGTAACCAGTGATGATTTCCCCCCGGCGGACTGGCGTGGCTAGTAAGCGGGTCAACGTGCCCGTAGTCCGCTCGTTCAGCAGGGAAATCCCCGAAATCAAAAAGACAAAGAAGAACACGAAGAAGCCTAACAGGACCGGTAAGAAGGTATCAAAGAACGTCGAAGATGAACTACCATAGAGATAATGGCTGGTCACCGCGTAAGACGGTGCCTTGGCCACAGACGGCGCAGCTTTTTTCTTAGCAGTCGTCGGGGTGCTCTGCCCCTGGGCCGCGGCTTGCTGTGCCACCAGTGCTTTTAGCTGGCGACTTTGTTGGGTCAATGCCTGCTTCTGGGCCTTAGTAGCCGCGACCAACCGTTGCACTTTGAGCTTGGTGACGGCGCCCTGTAAGGTCTGCTTCACAATCGTGGTGTCGCCGGGTTGGCTATTCGCGTAGGTCACGGTCAACTTGCCATTCTTCTGGCTGATGAACGCGGCCAACCGGTGGTTCCGGATCTTCGCCGTGGCCCCACTAGTCTGCTTAAAAGTCGCGATTTCGGTATGTTTCGTTTTCAAAGTCTTTACTAGGTTGGTATTCACGTGACTGACCCCGATTTTGGCCACGCTAGTCGAACTATCCTCAAATAAGAAAAACATCAACGTCAAGATAAATAACGGGGCTAAAAACATCAACGCCAAAGTTCGTTTATCCCGCAACATTTCTCGTAAAACCCGGTGCACAATCGCTCTAATTCTCATCCTGTAGCCGCCCCGCTTTCAAAAAGACCTGTTCGATCGTATCCACCGCGTACGCCCGTTTCAATTCAGCAGGCGTACCCTGGGCCAACGCAATACCTTCGCGAATCAGCATCAACTCATCACAGCGTTCCGCTTCGTCCATCACGTGGGTCGTGACCAGGATGGCCTTGCCCTGTTGCTTGAGCCGGCGCAGTTCCGCCCAAATCTGTTGGCGTAACTCCGGGTCGATGCCCACCGTGGGTTCGTCTAAAATCAAGAGCGCCGGATCCGCAATCAACGCAATCGCAAGAGATAGTCGCCGCTTCATCCCCCCGGAATAGGCCCGCACCCGGCGAGATAATTCATCCGTTAAGTTCACCACCGCGGCCACGTGGGTGATGGCGGCAGTTAATTGCGCACCGTGCACTCCCATTAATTCACCAAAGAAATGGAGATTCTCGCGCGCTGTCAGCGTCTCGTAAAGTGCATCACTTTGAGCCATATAGCCAATCTTTTGCATGATCTGGCGGTTGGGCATGGCCGTATTCAGTACCGTGGTTTCCCCGGCATCGACGCGTTCCATCCCCATGATGGCTTTAACTAACGTGGTCTTACCGGCACCAGAAGGCCCAATCAGACCCATAATCTGGCCCGCGGGTAACCGTAAACTCACTTGTTTGAGGACCACGTTATTGCCAAACCGCTTAGCCACCTTGTGAACCTCAATCATGGTTTGTGTCATCGTGTTCACCCTCCTCATTAAAGCAGTGAGTGAGTGTTCACTCACTTTCAGCCCTATCTTAAGGCGAGTTCACCGATCTGTCAACTCACCCAATGGCGACCAGGTTATTTAGTTGGGCCCGGTGTCTCGTTGGCGACGGCCCGTAAGGCTAGTTGGCGAATCCGGGCCACCAACTCATCGTGTTGTGCGACCGGAACGTCACTCAAAAGGTCATCAGCGACGCTTTGCCGTAACTTGACGATCTCAGGGTAGAGGCGTTCCCCCTTACGCGTCAACGACAACTCGTAGACCCGCTTATCGCGCTTGGATTGCCGTTTGCGGACGTAACCTAAGTTCACCAGTTGGTTCACGGCTCGCGTCACGTTACTGGGGTTCAAATAGGTCAGACTGATCAGCTTATCCTGCGTTAACCGTGGCTGTTCGTGTAAGCGCAAGATGTAATAATACATGCTGGCATTGAGCCGATACGGCTGCAAGCGTCGGTCCAACGCAATGCGCGTATACCGGTTCGCAATCGACAACCACTTCAAGACATCCGAATCATTAGCACCAGTTACCATTCGACGACAACTCCCTTCCCTAAAATTACGTGCGCAAGCATATACTATTTCGGACTAAATGTCAAGATAACGTGCGACCTAAATTGCCACCTAAATTCCGTCAAACCGGGATTAATGCCCCATCAAGCAACCGTGATTCCTAACACTAAGCCCGCTAACCAGCAGAATTCGTCACGCTAACCGACCCAGGTGAGCCAGAAAAACGAAACGAGAGTGGGACAAACTGACTTGGGGCGCACATTTCGGTACCATTATGGACATCAAGTAACTTAAAAAGTGCACCTCTTTTAAAAGAGGTGCACTTTAATGTTTTGTCCCAGAATCGTTGGTCAAAATGACGCAGCTTAACCGCTAGTAGGCCAATGAATTAACATTATTTCGCTTGGTCTTGGTCGAGGTCCAGAATGGTACCTTGACCACCCCAACGACCTTGTCCTTATCGACAAAGCCCCAGTACCGGCTATCGTTCGACACGCTCCGGTGATCACCGAGGACGAAGTATTTGCCCTTCGGCACGACGGTCACATTCCGATTTTTATTACTCTTAGGCCAAGTCTTCGAAATGCTGGCCAGCGTCCAGTTACCGGTCCCAGATGTCCGTTCACTTTTACTAATGAAGTTTTGCTTAATTTTCTTATTGTTTACATAAATGTACCCATTTTTACTCTTAATCTTATCACCAGGCAACCCGATGACCCGCTTCACATAGTTAGTGTGGGCCTTGGCTGTGGGATCTTCCCCGTATGCGTCAAACACGATGACACTCAGATGTTTGACTTTGGCTGGTTTATACGCGACCACCTTTTCGTTGTTCGTCAGGTTCGGCTCCATCGACGGGCCATCGACCCGGACACGTGTAAAGACAAAGGCCTTGATGACCAACGCAATCGCTAACCCAATTAAGATGGGCACGACCCAGCTCATAATCTCTTTCGTTTTTTGCATAATACGACTCCTTACAATCAGGGATAAGTTTTCCACAATAACGACCATCACTTTGATGACCGTTACTGATTAAAGTCAGCTTGAACTGTCTTTAATCTTACCATTTACAGCGCTAAATACCCACTTTTTAGCTGAAATTTATCTTTTTGTGAAGATTCTGGCCGGACTAGACCACCCACAACTTGCAAAATAATCACTTTCCGGCAATAATATCCAATAACCGTACTTTTAGTGGTTACCACGGGGTCGCCCCGCCACTAACCGGTAATCTTACCTCATAGAAAGGGTGACCCTTTTGACCACTTCACTGACTCGCGGTCGCCAAATCTGGTTGACGTTTCTGCTCGGGACCGTCAGCGCGACCGGGCCGTTAGCCATCGATTTGTACCTCCCGGCGTTGCCCCAGATGCAACACCAGTTCATGACCAGCGCGTCACTCATGCAGCTCAGTATCACCAGTTGTCTGGTCGGCCTCGCCTTGGGCCAATTGATTGCTGGCCCCTTCTCCGACCAACATGGGCGCAAGCGTCCTCTCATCGTGGGCTTTTTAATCTTTGGGCTTGTTTCATTAATTATCGCTTTTATTCATTCAGTTGCCTTACTAATTGCTCTACGATTTATTCAAGGAATTGCTGGTGCCACCGGCCAAGTCTTAGCCCGGGCCGTGGCCCGCGACCTATTTAGTGGGAAAAAACTGACCCGCTTTTACGCCATGTTGAACACCGTTAACGGCGTCTTCCCCATCATTGCGCCAATCGTCGGCGGCTTCATGATCCGCTACGTCGACTGGGAAGCCGTCTTCATCTTACTAGCCGTAATCGGGGTGGCGATTGCCCTAGCCGTCTTCTGGGGACTGCACGAATCGTTACCTGCCAATCAACGCCAGACCGGCGGCTACCGGAGTTCCTTTGTGGCAATGGGCCATTTTATCACTCAAGCGTCCTTTTGGCCATTAATTGTGGCCACTGGGCTAGTTTATGGTGCGCTATTCAGCTACATCTCCGCGTCGACCTTCGTCTTTCAGACCGGCTTTGGCCTGGCGCCGCAGACCTTCAGCTTGCTCTACGCCTTTAACGGCCTGGGTATCGTAGTCGGCAGCAACCTGCCGGCACGGTTAGCTAGACGCTACTCGAACCAACAGCAGTTAACCGGTCTGTTACTGACGGCCATCGCCACCAGTGCGTTGCTCTTGGTCTCGTTACTGTTCCCGGCCAACGTCTGGTTGGTCATCGCCTTGGTTCTCATCTTGGTCATCTTGATTGGGGCGCTTTTGACCCTGACCGTCACCGTAATCATGGACCAGGCCGCCCAAAATGCCGGCAGTGCCTCGGCCGTCATCGGCTTGTCGCAAAACGCTTTCGGAGGCCTGGCCTCCCCGTTAGCCGGGATGACCGGTAGCTCGTACGCCGCCATGGCGGGCATGCTCTTCGTTTGTCACGTTGGCGCTTACGGGCTGACGCGCTTCCAGCGTCATCATACTTAATGCTGAAAATAGAAGCCAGCATCGCAATCATGGCGACGCTGGCTTTTTTATAATGATTGGGCGAGAAAACACGCCTTTTTAAAGACGTGATGAATCGCCCTTTGTTTTGCATATTGGTATATGCCAATGCCGTAAACGGTGTATAATAAGTGCATTAAGACCAGCAAGGTGGTGAAAACATGCTCAAAGGGGTTAAACTACGCTTATACCCAACTCAGACACAAGCCAAGCAACTATGGCAATTATTCGGCAATGGCCGTTTTGTTTGGAATCAAATGTTAGCAATGGCCAAATCCCGCTATCAAAACAACCCTAGTAGTCAATTTGTTAATGAGTACGGCATGAACAATTTACTTAAACAACTCAAAAAAGAATACCCGTTTCTAAAAGCCAGTGACGCGACTAGCTTACAGATAGTTAACCACAACTTAGCCCAGTCTTTCTCCAGGCTATTTAAACATCAAGGCGGTCAGCCTCGTTTCAAGTCGCGCCGTTCCACTAAAAAATCCTACACGGGGCGGTTTTCAGCTAGT
This sequence comes from Levilactobacillus suantsaii, assembly GCF_014069315.1. Lineage (NCBI taxonomy): Bacteria > Bacillati > Bacillota > Bacilli > Lactobacillales > Lactobacillaceae > Levilactobacillus > Levilactobacillus suantsaii. The sequence continues at coordinate 676,029 of NZ_CP059603.1, forward strand.
GCTAAGGTGGTGATTGCCAAACGGCGAGTTAAATTACCCAAACTTGGGAGCATCAAAACGAGCAAGACAGGTGCACTGGCCGTTGGAAAATTCAAACGCTACACCATCAGTTTGGATCCAACCGGTAAATATTACCTTAGCTTACAGATTGAGTGTCCGGATCCCGAACCATTCACTAAGACTAATTTAGTTGTGGGAATTGATATGGGGGTGGCTGACTTGGCAATCACCTCTGACGGTGATAAATATGACAAGTTCCAAGCCCTGTGGGAGACTTATCAGGCCACAGCTTGGCAACGTAAATACAACCGGCGCAAATATAAGGCGACGATTAACGTTCGCCAGTGGAACCACAATAAAGCCCATCTAACCGATATGGTGATTAATGACTACCAAAACTGGCAACGTGCTAGGAAAACCAAGGCACGCTACCAACAGAAACTGGCCAATAAACGCAAAGATTATTTACACAAGATAACCACTGACTTGGTTAAAAAATACGATGTAATTGTGATTGAAGATTTGAAAACCAAAAATCTAATGCACAATCACCACCTAGCTAAGTCAATTGCCAACGCTAGTTGGTCCCAATTCAGATACACGCTTGAATATAAGTGTCAACGATATGGAAAACAGTTAATCACGGTCAAGCCTAATTATACGAGTCAGCAGTGTTCCCACTGTGGCTTTCAAAGTGGCCGTAAACCACTAGAGATTCGCGAATGGACTTGTCCGCGCTGTGGAACCCAGCATGATCGAGATGTTAACGCGGCAGTTAACATCTTAAACAAAGGGCTGAAAAATGCCGGATAAAAGCCGTTAGGTTAGGAACTAGCCTTGGTAAAATAGTTAAGTTCTGTGAGTTAGGTACTTGGGATACCACCGTAAAATCCTAAACACTACTTAACGTTCCCAGAAGCTCGTTACTTTAGTGACGAGTAGTTCACTTTGACTTAAGTCCGTTCAATAAAGACCAAATCGTTGGCCGTCGACCGGTACGGCACGATGCCATCGAAGGGACGCAACACACCATAAAAAGCTGACAAGAGCCGCAGATGGACTTGTACATAGGCCAATGCCGGCACCGTGAATAGATCCGGCGCCATCGCTTGGTATTGCAGACTGCTATAGGCCATCACGGCGGGGGTCTGGTTCTGGTTCTGGGTCAATTCTAAACGCTGTAACCAGTCGTAATTGGTCCGGGCCAACTTGTCGCTACACCGCCACATTTGGTGCGCTTCCGCGTAGGTCAACTCGCGCAAACGCCGTAAAATTTGGTTGGTTTGGGCCAAGTATTGTGGTTGCCCCTGAACGGCAAAGTCGTCCGGGGCCACCTGCATCTTCTTGGCGGGGGCAATGATGATTTTCATATAACGGTCTCCTTTGCCCCTAGATTACCACAGTTTACCTCGTCACATCGGTACAATTCAGTCCTTAGTAGCCGGTGTCATCAGCGGGTGCAGCTTGGTGAAGTGCCCGGTCACCAACACCCCGATGCCCAGAATAATCAGCAATAGTAGCGTAGTCCCGCCGATAAAATCGAGACGCTGGAGCCACGAGTACGCCAGCGTACCGACCACCCACCAGGCAAAGTTCCAGCCTAAGGCTAACCGCCGATGCCCCAGAGGTTCACGTGGCCAAACGCCAACAGGTTATTCAGATTGGTGGCCGCCGAATACGCGTCCATGAACGTGGTCGTGACCGTTGAAAAAACAATGATGACGAGCGCCACTAAGCCCCAGTTTGACTGGGCCAGCACCTGCGTGAAATCCGCTTGGCCGGTCAACGTGACCGTCAATAGTCCGATGATAAACATCGCAAGGCTCCCACAGAAGTACCCGCCGACACTGGCCAAACTGGCCCGTAATGGCTGGTCACTCTGGCGCGTATAGTCGCCAATCAAAGGCAACCACGACAAAGCCATAGTCACGTTGAGTTCCACGGCGCCACCAAAGCTTAAGTTGCCCTCCGTCAACGCGTGCACGTGGCCCTGCCAGACGATGCCGCCCATCATCAGTAGCATTCCCACGGCCAGCAAGATAACCACCACGTTATTGATACGAAACAGCCATTGATGGTCCAGCAACAACCAGATGCCAATCAGAACCGCCACGATACTGGCCATGACTACCGGCGAACGAAAGTGCAACAAGTGTTGAGCAATCCCGTCCATGGCCAGTTGCGCGTTAACGATCATCACCGCCGTCCAGCCCACCAGTTGCAAGGCGTTGAGTAGCGAAAACAACCGCACGCCCCAGGGCCCAAAGACCTGGCCGGTCACCCCAATCGCGGTTTGGTGTTGGCGCGCCGATAAATAGGCGGCCGGCAAAAGAAACAGGCCCCCGCCAATCAAATGTCCCAGGATAATTGCGGCTAGACCTTGCGACCATCCCAGCGGCGCTATCAACGTGCCTGTCACGATTTCCGCAATCGAGATGGCCGCTCCTAACCACAGTAAAAACTGATTTCTTAACCGAATCGTCATCGTCCAAAACTCCCTTGACCCGAAAAAACGTCCCCCGTTAAGCCGGAACTTAACGAAGGGACGCTTTTTAATGACCGACACTTTCCTTCGCGAGTCTTAACTCAACAGGTTCAAAGGGATCGGACCACGTCCATCTCAGCCAGCATTGGCACCCCTAGTGTTTTTTCGATTTAAATTTAAGTTCAGCATACCGCTAAATTAGTGGGCCAGCAAGTTTCCTCCTGTGGGTGACCGCCAGTTGCCTACATGGTCGGCGAAATCAAAATTTTGACTTGTGATTTATCGGTCGCCAAGGTCTTCACACCATCTTCAATGGCCCGGGACAACGGAATCTTCTTCGTGATGATCTTTTTGAAGGTTTCGGCGTGCTCGTTAATTAACCGCATGACCGCAGGATAATCGTTGTTGTAGCCTAACGTCGTTAAGATATCCAGGCCTTGCATGATTAAACGGTTCGTCACGTCGACCGAGATCTTTTGACTGAAGAGGGCAATCAACATGACCCTACCACCCTTCTTGGCCACTCGGATGGCGGTGTCAAAGGTCGTTTGGATACCAGCCGCATCGTAAACCAAATCTACGCCACCGGGAGTACCCTGCTTGATTTGCTCAACCACGTCCCCGTGGCTAGAATCCAAGACGTCTGTCAGGCCTAAGTCCCGGGCTTTTTGTAGCCGTTCCGGGGAGACATCCGTAATATAGACCTTAGTTGCCCCAGCAAGTCTTGCCAACGTTGCCGTTAACAAGCCGATAGGACCGGCCCCCATGACGGCGACCGTTTGCCCGACCCGCAGTTGACTCTTCTTGATGGCTTCGTAGGCCACCGTCGTTGGTTCGGTCACGGCACCCAGTTCATAACTCATGCCAGCTGGCATCTTGTGGGCGAAGAAGTCGCGGACGTTGGCGTACTCGGCGTACCCCCCGTCGGCCGAAAAGCCAAGGAAGTTACTGCTGCCATCGTCCCCAATGGCATTTTCGCAAAGGTTGTATCGCCCGGCCCGGCAATTGTCACAGTGACCACACGCAATCAACGGTTCAACGGCGACGCTGTCACCAACCTGCAAGTCAGTCACATTTTGGCCGACCTTGACGACTTCACCGGCGAACTCGTGGCCCATGATGATGGGGAGCGACTGGCCACTGATGGGGTGCTTGACCGTGGGTAACGTCAGCCCTTCCGTATACTCGTGTAAGTCACTGCCACAAATCCCACAGTATTTGACCTTGAGTTGAACCTCATCGTCCTTCGGGTCCGCAATCGTCACGTCTTCTAACCGGGCGTCCTTGGCGCCATAAATTCTAACTGCTTTCATGTTGGTGTCCTCCTTATTTTTTATTAGCACTTACTTAAAGTAAAAGTGCTTTCTTTGATGATGTCAAACATTCTCACAACCCGCACTCCGAACTCAAACCCAATCGATTCCCGCCATAACGCGTCTGCATACCACCTCACTCATCACAAAAATTGAGCCATCTCCAAGAGAGGACCCAATCATTGCCACAAGTTGATCATTCAATGAGCACAATTACTCTTTTTGCCGAATCAGGTGGGCCGCTAAGCGACTTCGGGTGGCACTCACAGCTGCGGCATCATTAAAGTCAATCCGCTTGAGCCGCGCATACCGGCGGGCGTAGAACAGCCAGGTCAGGCCCGTAAAGACCATTAAGAAGAGGATTAACATCCCGATATCCGGCCAAGCCGAATCGCCAATCATCAGCGTTTGCCGTAATCCCGCAACCCCGTAAGACATGGGCAAGAAGGGATGAATGGCCTGGAAGAAGTGACTGGTCAATGGCAACGGGTAGGTCCCCGCCGATGCGCCCAGTTGTAGGACCAACAGCACCATGCTAAAGAACGCCCCGGCTTTGCCTAAGACCAGGTTCAACCAGGCCACGATGGTCATAAACGTCGCCGCCGCCAGGAACAAGACCACCAGCGTGGCGCCTGGATGGAGCGGCCGCAAACCGTCCATAATCATCAATAAGGCAAACATCACTCCCGTTTCGACCACCACGAACGGCCCCCAGACACTGGCCTTGCTGGCCCACCAACTAAAAGCAGATTCCGGAAAATGCCGCGGTGTGTAGAGGTCAAACATCAGATTCAAGGCTAACGCCCCAACGAACAGTGACACGCACATCATGTATGGTGCCATCCCGGTCCCGTTATTGGGGACATCGTCGCGGTCCGTATGCGTCGTCGTTACCGGGCGAGCCACCTGGTTATAAGTCGCCGTGGACGGGTGCGTGCGGCCTTTGGTCGCCGCCGCGCCTAATTTTGTGGCTAACTGCTTCGTCCCGGAATTGAGCTTTCCCGTACCCTGAGCCGTTTGGGCCGCGCCACGCGCTAACTGGCTGGCCCCGGGGGCGAGCTGGCTGGCACCAGTGGCCAATTGCGCCGCACCACCCGTTAACGTGGCTCCGGTGGTGCTCAGTTGCGTCAAGCCGGTGCCCACTTGGTGACTCCCCGTGGCTAACCGGGCAACGCCGCTAGTCAATGCGGGGACCTTCGTCTGGAATTGGGCTAAGCCATCCGCAACTTGGTGTGCCCCCGTGCCTAACGCGCGGCTTTGCGTGACCCAACGGTTGGTTCCGGTCGCCAGTTGGTGCGTACCGGTCGCGACTTGCGTAGCGCCCTGGCTAAGTTGGGCACTGTGCTTGTTAAGCATGGCCGCACCAGTTTGTAAGGACTGTAGCCCTGCCGTTAAGGTGCCGCCACTCGTCTCCAGTTGCCCCATCTTTTGAGCCAGTGTGGTGGCCCCGGTACTTAGTTGCGTGAGACTGCCAGTGACCTTTGGCAACGCCGTGGTGGTTTGCGTCAGCCCCGTAGTCAGTTGGTGCGCTGAAGCCGCCGCCTGTTGCGTCCCACGCGTGACTCGTTGTGACTCCGTCGCGAGCTGACCCACGGTACTGGCCAAGTCACTTTGTTGATTCTGAGCCGCAGCGAGTGCTTTGGTCGTTCCCGTGGTTGTGGGCGCCTTCGCCGTCGCATCACTGACCGCCGAACTGAGACTCGCTAATGCCGCGGTAATGGCGGTGGTATTGGCCGCCTGATCAACGGTCTTGAGCACTGCGCGTTTCTGCGTCGCCGTCAGCTTCTGGGCCGTGGCCGTCGCCGCCACCTGGGCATGCAGGTGCTGGCTCACTGCTACCGCCGTTTTAAGTCGCGTGAGTGCGGGGTTGACCTTGGCCAAGCCGGCACCAGCGGTCTGGTGCTTGAGTGTCGTGATTTGCTGACTCACCGCGGTCAGTTGCCCCTGTCCTTGGGTGATTTGGTGTTGTAAGGCTTGCAAGTTGCGGGTGACCGTGGCACTGTTGGTCGCCAGCGTAGTTAACCCACTGGTCAAGCTGGTGGCCCCGGTCTGGAGCTGAGGTGCGGCCGTCTGTAATATCGCCGTTTGCCGCTGTAACTGGTCCAACCCCTGAGCTAACTGCGTGGCCCCGGTCTGACTCGCCTGCACCCCTGCCACGTAGGCGTTGGCGCCTCGCGTAGCTTGCGTTACGCCCTGCGCCAACCGCCGAGTGCCTGGCGTCAACCGTTGCGTTCCCTGAGCGACTTGGTGGGCTCCCGTGGCACTTCGCGTCGCCCTGGTGACCAATTGTGTGGCCCCCGTCAGCGCTTGGTTGACCCCGGTAGACAACCGTTGGGCCCCACCGTCTAATTGCGTGACGCCACTCGCCAACTGGTCACTCGACCCGAGTAACCGGTCGAGGCCGGTAGTCACTTGTTGGTTGCCCGTTTGCGCCTGAGTCACGCCCTTTACATAACGGCCGAGCCCCACGTTCAAAGTCTGACTGCCATGCTGGAGCTTCAACGAACTGGCCGCCAGGGTCCGCAGGTGACTGACCACCTGCTGGTCAGCGGTCTGCAACTGTTGACTTCCCGTCGTCAATTTCTTGGTCCCGTTGGCAGCCGTTTGGAGGCCTCCGTCCAGTTGCCCCAGGGCCGTGAATAAGGTCTTGGCGTAAAGCCGCGTGACTTGTGCCGCCACGTTAGCCCGCAAGGTAGTCATCGCTGATTCGCCCATCTTGCTGGCAATCAGACTTTGCCCGGCACTGGTGTCGTAATGCAAGGCCATGGTCTGCGGATGGGCCGCTAATAAGGTGGTCGCGTGGCGTGAAAAGTTCTGCGGAATCGTTAAAACCAGGTAGTACTTGCCGTGAGTCAATCCCCGTTGCGCCGTTGTGGTCGAGACGAGCTTAAACTCAAGTGCCTTGGAACGTTTCAATTGCCGCGTCAAGCCCTGGCCCACCGCCAACCGTTTTCCGTGATAAGTTATCGGTTGGTCGTGGTTCACCACGGCCACCGGCAACTCTCCCAATTTGCCGTACGGGTCCCACATGGACTTCAAAAAAGTCACGGCATAGATCGATGGAATCAACGTAATGACCACGAGCACCACGATCATAAACAAATGCCGCCGTAAATAACCCCACTCCGCTTTAATCATTGCTTGCGCCCCTTTCGCGTCACCACCACCCGGTCCTTAGTTGACTCACTTGACCTTGAGGAGGCGGCCACCCCGCTTGTTGGCAGTCGCTATGCTATATTGGTCTTAACCAATCCGCGACTGCACGTTTCTGCGTCCCACTTTACGCACTTTCCTGGGACCTGCCCACACCAGTTACCGCCCAGTTGGGGCTTAAACCTCAGTTTGTCCATGATTGGGGTTTAACTTAAAGGAGTCTGACGACTATGGCAACCATTGATAAACGGGCTTTACGAACCCAGCGGGCCTTGTTGACGGCCCTCGAAACGTTAGCGGTGACCCACCGCTACCAAGCCATCACGGTCACGTTGCTGACCCAGCAGGCCGGCATCAACCGTAAGACTTTCTACTTACATTACGACACCCTCGATGATTTGGTGACCCAGTTTTCCGACCAAATCACCGCGCAACTGGCCGCCATTATCCAGCGACGGCCCATCGCGTACGTTTACCACCATCCCGGCGTGTTGCTTGACGACTTCATCCAGTTCGTCGAGGGCCACTCCGCCGCCGTCAAACGGGTTCTGTTCTCCGATGATTACAGCCAGTTTGCGACCTACATCGAACGGAAACTGACCCGGACTCTCGCTACGGCTATTCAAGCGTCTTACCCGTTGACCCGCCAGGACGCCACCATCACGGCCCACTTTCTCATCCACAACACCTTGTCGCTTTACCACTACTTCATCACCACCGCTAAAAACGGTCAAATCGACCAGACCACCTTCAAGACCTACGCCGAGAAGTTGAACTTTCAGGGTGTCAGTCCCTTTTTCCACTAGCACAAAAAACCGGTTGACCACAGAAGGCTTTGGTCAGCCGGTTTTCTCAGGTGTTACTATTTTGAATTACCGCGTTACTTCAAAATCTGGCAGAACTCAATGGTTTCGTGGTTCGGCCCCAGAATGTTGAAGAAGCGAATCCCCTTGTCCCAGAAGGTCGGGATACTTTGAATCTGGTCGTTGACCAGGTTTAAGCCCTGTTCCTTTGCGGCGGCAAAAGCTTGGTCCACGTCGGTCGTGTTCAACGAGATGTGGTTGATGGCGCCGGCCGTGGGATTAGTCGGGTCGCCTTCCCAGGTCTCGATGATCAAGTTGCCTAGTTGCATGAACGCGCACCGGTTTTGCCCGTTGGGGAAGAGACCGGCCTGCTTGAAGCCGAGTCCCTTGTAAAACGCAATCGTTTTGTCTAAATCAATGGACGGAATCCCCACGTGTTGGATTCCCGTGATGTAATCTTGCACTGCCATGGTGTTACCCCTCCTCGGTGGAGATGTCTTTCCCCACGTCTAATGCTTGGTGTTTCAGCTTCGGGAAGACCCACTTGTCCGCGATGCCCGTAATGGAGCCCTGGGCGACGAAAGCAAACAGGGTGCCTAACCCGAAGTTACTAAATTGTTGCGTGACGATGATGGCGATGATGGCCAGAATGGTCGGCGGAATGTACGACGCCCACATGGCTTTGGTCGCGTTACCTTTAAAGTACCGAAAACGAAGGATTTGCATGAGATCATCAGCTGGGTGCAGAACCAAGTTGACCCGCTGGTAAATCGAAATCGCCACCGCAATGAAGGCGACCCCGATGAAGTTCAACACCACGTAGAACAGGTCCATCCCGAAGCTATTCGCCACGGGTAAGCCCCGAAACAACGCGGGATACTTGCCATCGAAGAAATCCTGAAAGACTTGAATCAGTGCGGAAAACGGCACCATAAAGATCATATTGCCGGCGATGCGTTTCCAATTCCAATGGTGGATCAGCACGGCATTTAAGGCCGCGGTCAAAAACCCAATGATCAGAAACGCCCAAAACAAGTTCCAATGGAAAGCCGTCCCAATGTTGGCTTCGGCAGCCGACCAGTAAGCGGCGCCTAAAAAGGACGGGTGAATCTTAGCACTCGTCACCAACGTTAACACGTTGCCGGCAGAGTTGAACACCAGCGATAAAATGAAGAAGGCAACGGCTTTGGACATCGATATCGTCCGCTTGGTGGCGCGCGGTGTCGGCGCCGCTGTCCGATAATTGGTTGCAACTTCAGCTTTCACGTTAATCCCTTACCTTCTTTGACTCTAACTAATCGGCAACCTTCACAACGGCCTTGCTGACGCCTTTGATATTGCCGTTCAAGACGTCTTCGACCTTATCCAAGCTGACCACGTGACTGATCAACGGGTCAACGTTGACTTCACCACTGGCGAGTAACGCAATCGCGTCCTTGAAGGCGTATGGGTTGATGAAGGACCCTTGAATGGTCAGTTGCTTTTGGTAAACTTCGTAGGTGTTCATGGAGAAGTGTTGGTCTGGCTTGCCGACCCCAAACATCAGGACTTGAGCGCCCTTCTTAGTAGCTTCGACCGCTTCTTCTTGGGTTTGTGGTAAGCCCACAGCTTCGACGACAACATCGTAGTCGGCTGGAATCTTATCGTGCGTGGTATTGTAAGTGTTCTTGACGTTGAACTTTTCCTTATTCAACGCTAACTTCTCGTCCACGATGCCGGCCAAGTCGACTTGGTGCACACCGTAAGCTTGTAAGAGTTGGACGAAGAGTTGCCCCATGAAGCCATCTCCGATGACCAATGCCTTTTGATATGGGGACAACTTCAAGAGTTGAATCCCGTGAACCGCGCAGGAAACGGGTTCCGTGGTGGCCGCTTCCTTAAAGGAGAGGCTATCTGGAATCGGGTAAACGACGGAAGCTGGGGCCGTGAAGGATTTCTCCAAGCCACCATTCCGGGTCACACCGACCGCGGATAAGTTGTCACAGAGTTCGGGCCGCCCAGTGCGGCAGTATTCACACTTGCCACAGTAGATGTTGGGGTCAACCACGACCCGGTCACCGACTTTAACGGTCGTGACCCCGTCGCCAACGGCGGCAACAGTCCCGGAGTTTTCGTGACCCAAAACGATCGGTGGCACCGCGTTCGCAGAACCAGGTAAGCCCGCGTACAATGCGCGGTCCGTGCCACAGATGCCCGCGTAAGCCGTATTAACTAAGACTTCGCCCGGCTTCACTTCTGGGGTGGGTAAATCTTGGGTTTCAAACTGCTTGGTACCCGTTAAAACTAATGCTTTCATGTTCAAGCGCTCCTTTAATTAATTATTTGTTGTATTCATTTAGAGCCAGGGCAAAGTCCCCGACCGTCGCCGACCCGTTGTCCTTAACGGCTGGCATCACGATGTAGTCCGTTAATTTCCCCACGTCGACGTAATTGTTCAGTAACTTCGCAAATTCGGCGCGGACCTTGACCAAGAATGGCTCACTGACCACCCCACCGCCAAAGACGATTTTGTCCGGCCGAATCAACAACGTTTCCTGTAACGCGGCCTGCGCCACGTAATAGGCCATGATATCCCAGACGTGATTGGTCAACGGCACGTCTTTGCCCGGCTTGCCGACCCGCGCTTCAAACGTTGGCCCACAGACCAAGCCTTCCAAGCAATCGCCGTGAAATGGGCAGATGCCCGGAAAGTCTAGGTCGTCGGGGTGCCGCTTCAAGCGGACGTGGCCAACTTCGGGGTGGCCTAAGCTCCCTAAGAACTTCCCGTTGACCACCGTACCAGCGCCCACACCGGTTCCGATTGTGAAGTAGACCAGCGACTCCAACTGTTCGTTGAAGAGCGTCGACATCACGTACTCCCCGTAAGCTGAGCCGTTTACGTCGGTCGTCCAATACATGGGTAGGTCTAAATCCTGTTTGAGCCGTCCCACGAAATTCGTGTTCGCCCAGCCCTTCTTCGGGGTATCCGTGATGTACCCGTACTTCGGCGAGTTGTGCCGGAGTTCGATCGGGCCAAACGACGAGATGGCCAAGGCCTTTAGCTCCGGGAATTGCTTAAAATACGCGACGGTCTGCCGCAACGTTTCTTCTGGTGTGGTCGTGGGGATTCGAATCTTGTCGTGAATCCGGTAATCTTCGTCACCGATTGCGCAGACAAACTTCGTGCCTCCCGCTTCAATACTCCCAAGTTGCATAATGTTACCTCCAGTAGTATGGAAAATACCACGTATTTTCCTTGAATAATATGACTGCTGGTGACCGCTTTCATCACCTTTGAACCGCTTTCAGCATAGCATCTCAGGCCACCCCTGCCTACCCCTTTTCAGGCCCACTTAGTTTGTGAAAAGTTTAAGAAAGCTAGCTATTATCATGATGTAATCGATTACATTTTTACATCATTTTTTGCTTCATTCGCGAGTTTCAAGCCGTTTTTCGCTTGTCTTTCATCGTCGGCCGTGCTAAGCTGAGGCCATTCAATTCAATCGTAGCTGTGCTTTCTAGGGTTCCGCGTTCAACTTGAACGGCCTGGTCCGAGAGAAAGCCTCGCCAGTTAACGCACTGGCGGCACACGGCGGGGAAAAAGCCCGGGAGATTTTGTCATCATCGACAAAATTTCTCGGGCTTTTTTAGCGATTGTGTCAGGAGGAACAAGCAATGCAAGCTTGGTTACGCATCGGCCTCGGCGCCATTTTCGAGGTCAGTTGGGTAGTTGGATTCAAACACGCCCAAAACGTTGGCACCTGGGGCTTAACAGTAGTAGCGGTCGGCCTTAGCTTCTACTTTTTGATTACGGCCAGCCGGTATCTGCCGGCCGGCACCGTCTATGCGATCTTCGTTGGCCTGGGCACATTAGGCACCACCGTTGTGGGGATGACTGTCTTTCACGAGCCTTTCAGTTGGGTCAAGGTTGGTTTGATTGCCCTGTTAATTCTGGGCATCGGCGGCTTGCAGACCGTCACGGCAAGGAGGCGGTCCTAATGGCCTGGCTCTGGATCATCTTTGCGGGCCTCAGTGAGATGCTGGGCGTTGCACCGCCACACCTGGGGGGTATGGACCGCTATGGTCCTGGCCTTTAGCGTGAGTTTCGGTGGCCTCGATATCGCGTTACGGACACTACCGATGGGCACTGCCTACGCCGTGTGGACCGGCATCGGTGCGGCCGGCGGCGTTTTGTCTGGCATGCTATTTTTCGGTGAAGCGCACGACTGGCGCAAACTCCTCTGGGTCACCGTGATTCTAGTGGCAACGATTGGCTTGAAGCTGACCGCCTGATTCCCTCTTTTCTTTTCGCGCTGGGACGCTTAAAATGAAACAACGAGTGCCGTTTTCGGCCACCAAATCTAAAATTTAGAGAGTAGTCACGCTATGAATAAAAAAATCATCTCAGGAACTTTTTGGCTCTCCTTTGGCAGTATCATCTCCCGGGTTTTGGGGATTGTCTACCTGATTCCGTGGTTGTACATGATTGGCTCGCCCAGCCACCAAACGGCCGCCCAGGCTCTGTTCAACACGGCTTATACCCCCTACGCGCTGTTCATCGCGCTAGGCACGGCGGGGTTCCCGTCGGCGGTGGCGCGGCGCGTGGCTTATTTTAACGGGAAGGCTGAACCCGGCAATGCTAAACGTGTCGGTCAAATCGGCTTCATCGTCATGTTGGTGTCCGGGGTCATCTGTGGGGTCTTACTCTACGCCTTAGCTCCCCTCATCGCTAAAAACAGTCCGGTCAGTTCTGCGCAAAGTGCCGTCACGGCGATCCGGACCCTGGTGCCCGCTATTGTGATTTTGCCCTCGATGAGCATCTTACGGGGCTGGTTTCAAGGCAATTCCGACCTCAAACCCTTTGGGGTCTCCCAACTCTGGGAACAGTTCATTCGGGTCATCGTGATTCTGGTCGGGACTTACGTGGCTTTAGAGCTTTTGGATTATGACTACACCGCCGCGGTCTACATCAGCGTCTTCGCCGCCTTTGTCGGGGCCGTGGCCAGCTACTTGTACTTGCTTCGGCGCCTGCGTGGGGCGGCTGCCCCGGCCACGGTACCGGGCGACCAACAAGCGTCATCGACCCGCGATTTACTGGCCATGATCAGGACCATCGTCTACGAATCCATTCCGTTTATTTTGGTGGGATCCGGCATCACGTTATGCCAACTGTTCGACCAGCTATTCTTCAAACAGATTATGCAAGGTGCGTTGCATTTTTCGGCCAACGCGACCCAGTACGCCTTCACCATCTTCTCGGCCAATCCCAACAAGATCACCACGGTGGTCGTGTCGTTGGCCATGGCGATTTCGGAGACCTCGTTACCATTGATCTCCAGTAAAATCGCCCACGCCACGGCTAACAGAGCGGGGATTCAACGCGACATCGAATCCAACTTGAACCTGTTGCTGTTCTTCTTGTTGCCGGCCGTCATCATGGTTTGGGCGCTCTCCTACCCGATTTACGGCATCTTCTTTAACTTCGACCATACCGGGGGCGTCTACCTAGGTTACAACGTGATGCAAAGCCTGCTTCTGGGGATGGGCATCAACGTGTTGACCGTCATGCAGGCCTTACGGATGAGCAAAAAAGCCACCTGGCTATTATTGCTAGGTCTGGCCGTTAAATTGGTGCTCCAATACCCGTTGGTCTACGCTTTACAAGGCCTGGGCGCAATTCTGGCGACCAGCATCGCCTTTGCCGTCGTTCTGTTCAGCGGGTTACACGTCATTCGCAAATACTACGGCTTCGACCTGCGTCGCTTAGGCTTGATTCTGGCAGTCAATCTTGGCCTCTTGATTGCCGTGGTGGTGATTGGCGCCTTGGTCCACCTGGTCTTTCCGGTCACCGGTTTGACCAGCAAATTCGCCGCGATGGTCTTCTGTGCCGTCATGGGGCTGATCTATCTGGCCGTGTACTTGTTGCTGGCCAATCTATCTGGACTTTCCGAAAAGTTGTTCGACCGCAAGCTGGCTTACAAGTATTTCCGTTATAAACATTTTGAATAGACCCATAGCTAAAACTCGGGGAGTGTCAAGAAGTTTGTGTAAATAACAAGAAGACTTCTTCGTATCATTTTGTCTAGCTTAAAACATTGATTCTAAAGTATCTTGGCACTGCTTGAAGCCATTATGAGCTCTGCCGAAGCATTTCTCGTTGTACTCTAAGATAATTGTCGCAAGGAAACGGTCAAGTGCTGATTCATTTGGAAATTGTTCTTTGACTTTTGTCTTGCGCTTCAGCTTTTTATTGAATGATTCAATAATATTCGTTGAGTAAATTGTTCTGCGAATACTCGGAGGAAATTCTAAGAAGGTTAGTAAATTAGACGTACTGGCTAAATTTCTAACCATTCGAGGATACTTTGACTCCCAATGATCGATAAAACGATTTAAAATTAGCTGGGCTTCATCACGTGTTTTTGCTCTGTGGAGTTCTTTGAACTCATTAACGACCTCTGCACGGTCGTTTACACGAACTTTCTGCATGATATTTCGTGACATATGGATCAGACAGCGTTGAAATTTAGCTTGAGGATAATTGTGGTTAAGCGCTGAATCCAAGCCAACTAAGCCATCTGCGATGACTAACTGGACGTGTTTAATACCACGACTGACTAAACCAGTTAGTAATTCGGACCAAACTTCTGAATTTTCCGTTGGTGCAATACAGTAATCTAAAATTTCTTTATGACCATCTGCTTTAATACCTAAAGCGACATAAACCGACTCTTTTTGAACCGTATCACGACGTAAGGGCACATAAGTTGCATCAAGGAAAAGACAGACGTAGTCTGTCGAACTAAACCGCCGCTGATGATAAGCAGTCACTTGATCCTCAACAATGGCTGTAATGTTGGAAATCGTAGTGGGTGAATAATGAGTTCCATACATCTTCTCGATTAAGTCAGCTATTTCTCGAGTTGTAATTCCTTTTTCGTATAACTGTATAATCGTCGTTTCCAGTGCATCTACTCTTCGAGAATAAGGTGGGATTAAGTTAGCCTTAAACTCGCCCTTGCGATCGCGTGGGACACAGATACTCAGCTTTCCATACTCTGAATCAATTTGACGAAAATATTGGCCATTTCGAGAGTTACCAGAGTTGAAACCTTGACGATCATAAGGATCGTAGCCTAGAACAGAAGTTAACTCGGCTTGAAGTAACGTATTTAATGTATCCTGCAGTTGTTTTCTAAAAACTTCTTTTAAATCACCATGAGATAGTAGTACATTTGCCAATTCTTTGTTAAACTGATTCATAGGGGAAGACCTCCGTTGATTTGGTTTAGACGCTTATAATCATACGGGGAAGGTCTTCCCTTTTTCAATACTCATTTACACAAAATATTTTACACTCTCAAAACTCGTTCCAGCCAGGTAACGCCGGAACGAGTTTTTTCGTGGTTTCAATTTTTAGTGGTCAGTCAAGGATAAACCGATGTAACGCTTCCGCCACACCCGATTCATAGTCGTGCGTGGTTACGTATTTGGCCACGGCCTTGACCGCTGGGACGCCGTTAGCCACGGCGATGGGCAAGCCCACGGTGTGTAACATCGCCAAATCATTGACGTTATCACCCAAGCCGATGACGTTTTTAATCGGGATCTGCAAGCGTCGGCATAACGCCAAGGTCGCCTGCCCCTTGTCGACGCCCAGGTGGTTGACCTCCACGTAGATGCCCGACGATAGCGAACAGTTGATTTGGTGGTCAAACGTCGCTTCGATGTGGGTCTGCAACGTCTGTTGGACCTGCGCATCCGGGTGCATGGCAATGACCTTCATGATCTGCATGTCCTTGAATTGGGCGAAGTCCGCTCGGTCAGCCAGCGGGTGAAACGCCACCCCACGGGTCTTTAGATAGGCCTCATCGTCGGCACGCGGTCGGTAGATGTAGAGGTCGTCTAACGTGTAGATGTGCACGTCGGTGTCCGGGACGCTCGCCAAAACATCGAAGGCGCGCTTGGCCTCCGCAAACGGCATCGCGTTAGCCAAAACGACTCGATTCCCCTGGTTTTCGACCACCGCCGCTCCGTTATAAGAAACCACGTACTGGTCGGCCAAACCGGCTAGCCCAAATTTTTCCAATAAGGGTTGAATCGAGGTAAAACTACGCCCCGTATTGGGAACGAACTTCACACCGCGCGCCACTACAGCCTTGATGGCGGCCACGTTTTCCGCCGACACGGACCCGTCCGCTCGTAAGAGGGTCTCGTCTAAATCACTCGCTACCAGTTGATACATTGCCATAGCACTTCCTTTAGCGTTTAGGGGTAGTATCGCACACTTTGCTCACGCGACCAAATCCCTGACGTCTTGGACGCAAACTTCAAAAAACCAGCCGCCTACAGGTCATTTTCCCCGTAGAAAGCTGGTTTTCGTTTACACTCAGTCGATTCAATCTTTAAATTTTATCGCCGGAAACTGGCTTGGCCTCCCGGTCTGCCGTTGGCGTAACCTTGACCTGAACCTTGGTGTGCACCTTGGCTGTCAGGGTCTGCAAGCTCCCGTTCACGTCGACGCGAATCGTCGGACCTTCGATCAAGGTGACCTGCGTTTCTTGGGCGTTCAACACGATTTCCAAGATACTGTCGCCCACGCGCAAGCGGTAAGTCAACTGGTTGAGTTCGGCGGGCAAGTGGTTGGCCACATGCGCCACGCCATCAGCCAAATAGAAGCCGGAAAATCCGGAAACTAAGGCTAACCAGCTACCGCCGAGGTTGGCCAAATGTAGGCCGTCCGCGGTGTTCTTTTGTAGGTTGACCAAATCCATTCTGGCCGTGTCCATGAAGTAACGGTAGGCCTTTTCGGATTCGCCCATCCGAGCCGCTAAGATGCTAAAGATCGACCGGGATAACGACGAATCGTGAGTCGTGACCCCTTCATAGTACTTGTGTTCACGTTTCAACTGGACCGCGGAGATATCCCGTGGGAACAGGTACTCGGCCAGTAAGGTGTCAGCCTGTTTCGCCACCTGGTAGCGGTAAATCGTCAGCGGATGGTAGTGTAGCAATAATGGGAAATGTTCCGGCGTCAACCGGTCGCTCGGCCAGCGCGGCTTGCTCAAGAAACTGTCGTCTTGTTCATTAATCTGTTGATCCTCACTATATGGCAAGTAGACGTGAGCCGCCAATTGAGTGAAGTGGGCCAAATCAGCCGTGGTCACGCCGTAGCTGGCCAACAGGTTCGGATCATCGTCCATGATGCGGTGGGCCAACTGAACCACCAACTCGAAGTTATGCTTCGCTAACCGGTTGGTGTAGTAGTTATTGTTGACCAAGGCCGTGTATTCATCGGGTCCGGTCACGGTCAAAAATTCGAAGCGCGCTTGGTCCCCGATTTGTCGCCAGGTTCCAAAATCCGCCCAGAACTTCGCCGTTTCCAACACGATTGCAAACCCGCACTGCTCGATGAAGTCCAGGTCCTTGGTCGTTTCGTAGTACTTGCCCACGGCGTAAGCGATGTCAGCGTCGATATGGTACTGCGCCGTCCCGGCCGGGAAGAATGGCGAAGCTTCCTGGCCGTTGATGGTCCGCCAAGCGTACAGCGCACCGTGTTCCACGCCCATGTCGCGCGCCCGTTGCTTGGCTTGCGGCAACGTCTGGTACCGGTACAACAAGAGTTGTCGAGCCATCGCCGGGTTGGTATAAGTGAAGTACGGCAACATGTACATTTCGGTATCCCAGAAGTAGTGGCCTTCGTAACCGGACCCACTCAAGCCCTTGGCCGGAATGGCAGTTCGCCCGTCACGCCCGGCCCCCTGGTTGAGCTGAAAGAGATTGTAGTGGATGGCCAGATCCAATTCTTTGTGGCCATCGACCATGATTTCACTTTGCGCCCAAATCTGTTGCCAGAAGTGCTGACTGTCGAGTTTTAACGTCTGCATCGAATTATCCAACGTTGGCACCAGTGGATCGATGGTGTTGTGGTCGTCCACGTTACCTACATAGACCTGGTAGGATAGCGTGTGGGCACTGTCATCACTGAGATCCATGCGGTACCGGAGTAACGTCCCCTGTGCCGGGGCAGTCATGGCCAGATACATGGTCACGGACAATTTCGACTGCTTGGTCTGAATGTGGTAGCGTTGGACGTTCGGTGACGGGAAATCGGTCTTGCAGATGGGCATCCCCGCCATTCGGGTCTTGCGTGGGTCGGCTGAAGCAATCGCCTCGGCTGCGGCCGGCACGGCGATGGACTTGCTCACGACCAACGGTCCCGCGTAATTGCCTGCCGTAAAGGTATAGGTCACGCCCCAGTAATTGTTCAAATTTTGACCCATGACGGATTCGACCGCGATACCGATAGTCTCGCCCTGTTGCGAAGAGGCCTGGTACTGTTCCGTCAAGACCCCGGTCCGTAGATCGAGATCCGCACTAGTTCGGTGACTAGTGGTGAACGGATGACCGGACACGGTCATCACGTTCAAATGCCGCAGGTCAGGTAAGTTCAAGATCGTTTGCCGCTGTTTCGCGTAGCCAACTGCCGCTTCCCCATAAATAATGGGGGCCACTTCGTAGAACCCGTTGATGAGGGTCCCGGTGATGGGGTTACTGCTAATCGGGTCGTTCGCCCGGACGCCGAAGTGTCCGTTGGCCAACGAAAAGACGGTTTCCAGATATTCTGGATTGTCGTTTGCAACGTCATTTAATGTGAGATGATAAGCACGTAAGGTCAACATAACTCCCCCTAAAAAATAAGATTCCGTATCCCGGTTGTCTAGCGCTCCCCAGTTGTTTCAGCTAGTCAACCATTAATCCCCAGGACACGATAAACGGCAGGCACCGCCCAGTGGCCTGTCAAGGTCTGGCATACTGGGCGGTGTCCCGTCACTATTAAACTAATTTAGCCGCCATTTGAATGGCGTCTTGAACCGCCGGAACGTTTCCGGTGAAGTTCAGAAAGGCGTGGCTAATGCCGCCGTAACGGATATAATTGGCATCCCCATTGGCTAGCCCCACCTGCTTGATGAAGGCTTCCGATTGTAAGCGGAAGGGGTCGAATTCCCCAATCAAGACCGTGGTGCGTTTGAACGACCGCGGATCCGCTAATAATGGTGACAACAACGGTGCCGTCAAATCCAGCGGTTGCTGGTCAACGTAATAGTCAGTCATGATTTTATCCAACTGTTCAAAGAGCTGGTAGAACCGGTGCAACGCTGGCCGCTGTTCGTCCACGATATCGATACTCTGGTCGTTCCACAACTCACCGTTGTAGTCCGAGCCTTGCATCAGTGTCGGGTAGAACAACAAGTGGCTTTCGATGGTGCAGATGCCCATTGACCGGCAGAGCTGACTAACGGCTAAGGCAATCGATGCCCCCGCTGAGTCCCCACTCAACGAGATCTTATCGTAGTCGGGCTTCAAAGCCGCCACGACGGCTAACCCATCGAGAATTCCGGCTGGATACGGCTGTTCAGGTGCCAAGGCATAGTCGACGTTATAGACCACACAGTTGGATTGTTCTGCTAGGTACCGCATGGCGACCAACACGTCCTCTGGGGTTCCACCATAATACGCGCCGCCATGAAAGTACAGAATTGCTTGCGCTGAATCCAAATGGTCAAGGCGGGCAACGCGGATGACCCGGACTCGCCGGTTCATCGCCACGATTTGGCGCATCTCCACTTTCATCTCGTGGGTGGTCAGATCCCGTTGCCCCGCGGTCTCGGTCCCCTGCCGTAGACTGAAGAGGTCACTGTCCAATTGCGGGTTCTCCGGAATGCCGGCCACGGTCTCCCACACTAAGGGCTCATAGGTGTGCAGCACCGCAGCGGGCCGCTCCTTGATCCAACTGGTGACGCCGTTATTCTCGTTAGCCACCTTCAATTTACGTAATCGGTTCAATTCATCTTGATAGCCTAATGACCGTTCCGTCGTCGTATCATTCAACATGGTAAATTCCTCCCCTTATTGTTCGCGCCAAAAGGCGTCCAGTCGCCAGAGACGCGCCAACCAAGCTAGTTCGTCCGTCAACCACTGCGCCACGTCGGCCCGACAATAACGTTCCCCCCATGTCGGGTCCGTGGGCCGAAAACTTACGGGAAAAGCGGTCTGGCTGCGCGCTAACGCCAACCCGTGGGGGCCGCTTTCATAAATCTGCGCCCGCGTCGCAATTTTGTGTTGCGTCAAGGCCGTGAGGTAGGCCAAGGTGTTTTGGACAGGGACCGTTTCGTCGGTCTGCGTCGCCCAAATGAAGGTCGGTGGGTTCTGTGATGTGACCAATTGGTCGGCCTCATGCCGCGTAAAATCACCGTGAATGGCGCGGCTTTTCGCAGCTAATTTTGGCCAGCCCAACCGTAACCCGATCACTGGATAGGCCAACGCTAACGCACTCACCTGGCGCTTAGCTACCGGTAAGATTTGTGGCGTCGCTAGCGCCGGGTCGGCCCACAAATCGGCGTACAATGCCGCCAAATACCCACCCGCTGAGAAACCGGCCAAAATGATGTGGTCGCTAGCCAGGTGTAACTCGGCGGCGTGGTCGTGGTAGTAGGCCACCACCGTGGCAATCTGCCACAACGCGACCGGCAACACGGGACCCGCCGCCGTTAAGCGGTAGGCCACGGTTACGGCGGCAAAGCCTTGCGCGGCATACGCCAGCGCCATCGGTTCACTTTCGCGTTGTGAGTGGAAGTCAAAGCCCCCACCCGGTAAGATGATTGCTAGTGGCCGCATCTGCGGGTGCTGGAAATCTGCGATGGCATCCGGTAAATACAGGGTCACGGTCACTTGCGTAGGCCCCGTGCCCAGTGTTTGCGTGGTGACTTGCATGGTTAATCCGTTTCGACTTTCTTCGCGTCCTTAGCAGCTGCTTGTTTTGCGGCTTCAGCCCGCACCGCCGACGTGACTTCTTTTTCGTCCAACTTGTAGAACTGTAAGATAAGCACGATGGCAATGGCTAAGGCAACCGATAACCAGATGAAGCTGGTACTGATAGCCATAACGGCCTTGGCGCCTTGAATCTTAGCGGCCGCTTCGAAGCCACCCCAGGACAGGATCCAGCCGGCTAAGGCACCGCCTAAGCCCATCCCTAACTTCGCACCTACGATCGGGACGGAAGACAGGATGCCGGGTTCATCAATGTGCAGTTCGGACCGGGAATATTCCACCGTGTCCGCAATCATGACGAAGGCAATCGAGAAAGCGGCCCCCATGGCGACCGTAGCAATCACGGTCCCGGTGAACAACAGTACCACGCCAAACGGCATGATGGCTTCCCCAATGGCGAAGGTGATCATCGAGACGATCATCACGTTCCGGTGCTTCAAGAATTTACTCAAGAATGGCACGGACAAGTTCCCGATAACGGCGACGATGATCAACCCGTTGAACGCCCCGACCAAATCGGCCCGGCGGTAAACGTAGGTCAGGTAGTAGACCGCCGTTTGCATCCGAATGACCCAGAAAGTCTGTAACAGAATGAAACTGATACTCAAAACGACCCACGGCTTATTGTGCAAGGCGCCCTTCAAGGAATCCTTCACGGACAGGTGACCTTTGATTTCGGGTGCATCGGCACCCTCCGCTTCTTCCGCCAGACTGTCATTTTCTTTCAAATTCCAAAAGGCCAACGTGAACAGACCCATGATGACTAAACCAATGATGACGGCCCAAACGGTCCAGCCCAACTTCGAGTTGCCACCGCCTAATTTAGCGACCATCGGCAGTGAAATCGCCCCGATAACGGCGGTCCCGATGTTGGTCATGACCATCCGCGCACTGGCTAAGTTGGTCTGTTCGTCCGGATCATTAGTCAAGGCCGGTAAGATGGCGGTAATCGGCGTGTTGGCCCCGGAGTAAACCAGGCTGAACAGCGTGTAAACGATGGAAATCCAGGCCAACTGGAAGACCTTACTGCCCCCAAACGAGGGGTTGAAGAACAGCAGCATGGTCAAAATCCCTAATGGAATCCCGAACCATAAGAAGTAGGGCCGTGATTTCCCGTACTTCGAGTGCGTGTGGTCGATCAAGAAACCGAAGAACATCCCGTCAAACGCATCGATGACCCGCACGACTAAGAACAAGGTCCCCACGAAGGCTGGTGAGATTCCCAACACCGTGGTGTAGTAGAACAGTAGATACAGTCCCACGATTTGCCAAATCAGGTTCCCGGCCATGTCGGTGGCCCCATAGGACACCCGTTGTTTCCATAAATGCCAATTTTTCATGCGATACAACCTCCCCCAAATAATATCAAATCCCCATGATTATAAAAATCTATGTGTAACCGCTTTCATGGATTAAGCATACTCAGAACAGCTAAGCTGGGTAATCCCACTTTTTGACCACCCACTTACCTTTTCCAACTTTCCCTCAATTTAATCGATAATTAGTTGCGCCGCAAACCTTGCGCCCCCAAACACCGTTTAATGGTTAATTTCCAAACCAACCACTAAGTCGCAGAACCGAGGGACCCCCAGTCGGAGAAACCACGACTTCTCGTAACGCCCACTGACAGGTGGGTAACCCTAGTCACCGACAAAACTGAAATAACCGGTGACCCCCACACCCGTTGCGGGCCAATTCAGACTAGTTTAACCTTTCTTGACCTCTAAGTTAATAATTTTGTTTCCCCATGGTTTAGTCATTGTGCCGACCGCATTGGGGCCCCCGCAAAAGCCACGCTAAAAAAGCCCCGGAACTCAGCCCGCGACTCTTTTTAGTGCCTAATTTATTACCCTTACCGAATCGCGCCGTGATAGGCGAATTCATCGGACGTGGGATCTTGCAAGAACGCCTTGGCTTGGTCTAAATTCTGCAAGACGGCCTTGCCGGACTTGGCCAACATGACGTTAAAGGTCTGTTCAGTCTGCAAGGTCTCGGCGTAGTACGCCACCGGGATCTGGCGCCCAAAGGCCATTCCCGTTTCCCAGATAGTGCCGGTATCGAAATCGTCGACCACCGCTAAAACCAGTTGGGCGGATTCTAAGTGTTGGGTATTGTCGGCAAACACCGCGTTGCGGTCGGCGTCCGTGGCGTCGGGCGTTAAGTCGATACCGTCTAAGCGGGGCGAATAGTAGCTGATACCCAGCTCATCCATCAGATGTTCTAAGTTGGCTAAGCGTTCCGGTTCCCCGGCGCTAAACCAGGGGCCCGCCAAATAAACTTGTGGGTGATCCGTTGTGACTCGTGTCGTCATTTTATTCCACTCCTTTATGCTTAGTCTGAGTGTACCGGAGATTGAACGGCTTGCCTAGTCTCAACTCTGTAAAAGTGGGTCATGCTTCTGCGACCGCCCCCCCTAAGCGGCCTTGCACAGGTTCTTTGTATTTCTCGGGCCCCGCGGGTAAACTGAAAGTAACTTTAAGAAAGGTTGTGAGTCACGATGGCAAATTATATTCGCGAAATTCGGGACTTGGTCGGCCATAAGCCCATTATTTTAAACGCCGCGGCGGGTATCTTACTAAACGACCGGCACCAAGTCCTCTTGAATCTGCGGACCGACACGCATAATTGGAGCCTGCCGGGCGGTTACTTAGAATACGGCGAGACCTTCGCGCAGGCCTGTGTTCGGGAATACCAGGAAGATAGCGGGCTACGTGTCAGCATCGTCCGCCCCCTCGGCCTCTTCGATCGAGGCCAAACCGTTTATCCCAATGGCGACGTGACTCAAATCATCTCCCGCTTGTTTCTGGTCACCCAAACTGGCGGCCACACGCTTCAGCAGGCCACCGCTGAGACGCTTAAACTCGACTATTTCGATTTGACCGACCTCCCGCCGTTGCTCAACGACCAAACGACGGCGATGTTAGCCGCGGCCCAACACCAATTGTCGTAGCGCTCCCTAAAATTACGCCGCGAATCCCGCCAGACGTGGTAGGCTAAAAGTAACCAATTGATTAGGAGGGATTTACTCTATGAGTTTAACCTATAGTCGCCGGGCGACCCCCAGCGAGCTCCCGGCCATCATGGCCATCATCGACCACGCCAAGGCCATGCTAAAAGCGGACGGCAGCCCGCAATGGCAGGACGGGTATCCGGACCAGGCCACGTTAAAACGCGACATTGCCGCACAGACTTGCTGGTTGTTACTGGTCGACGGCCAAGTGGCGGCCACCGCGACAGCCATCGTTGCCGACGACCCCAACTACCACGAGATTACCCAGGGCCACTGGGCCAACCCGGTCGACCCCTACATGACGATTCACCGCATTGCTATTGGGGCCGACTTTGCCGGCCAGCACTTGAGCCGCCTGTTTTTGTCCAACCTGATCAGTCACTTCTACCAACAAGGAATTCGCAACTTTCGCCTCGACACCCACGCATTGAATCAGCGGATGCAGGGACTGGCCGAAAGCTTCGGCTACCAGCACCGCGGGAAAATCTACGTTGACGAACCGGCCGCTAACCACGAAGACAATGCCCGGTTAGCCTACGAACTAAACCTCTAAGCGCCGATAAGAGCGTTCACACAGGTTAATTAGTGACAATTTAATTAAATTGGTCGTTAAAATATTTAGCCGATATGTGCCAGCTGGCGTATAATTGGCGCTATCTTATTTTTGCTTCCGTAAAGGAGATCTGATTGCGATGTATCGCTTTTTTGTTCAACCACAAGTTAATACCATGACCCAACGGCTCATGGGGTACGAACTTCTTTTGCGCGCGCACCAGCAAGATTACTGGGTAACGCCGACCGACTTTACGGCCATCCCCATCGATCAACAGATGACCCTGTCCTACCAAGAAATCGTGCGGATTTTGCGGGACCATCAAGACCACCCCGCTATTTCGCTCAACTTAAACCGGCAACAATTCACTAACGACCTGACCATCGGTAACCTGATTGGCCTGACCAAGGCCGTGCCGGGGCTTGATCTGACCATCGAACTGACCGAGGCACCCCAACTGACGGAGCTGCAACGGTTCGTGGCCATCTACCGGGCTTTCGGCATCCACCTCAGTCTCGACGACGTGGGGACCGACAATCCTTGGGGCACCCGAACGCAGGAAATCATGCCCTTCATGGACAGCATCAAGTTCGCCCTACAGAACTTCCGGGCCCAGAACCGGCAAGCCGACTTGCTCGCCAGCCTCAAAACTTGGCGCAAGATTGCCGATATCTACCACCTGGATCTCATCGTTGAGGGCGTCGAGAGCAAGCAAGACGAGTTGCTGGCCCAAAAGTATAACGCCGCCATGACCCAGGGCTACTACTACAGTAAGCCCGTGCCCTACGTGGAAAACGTCGACTAACTTTTAGGGCCTTACTGCCTGCTAATCATCCGAGGCGCAGGTGGTTTGGGGAATGGAAGATTTCTTCAAAAATTTACTATCACCGCACCGTGGTCGCTTCCGCTGACCCGGTGCTTTTTTGTATAGTTTCACCCGGTCATCAGTCTGAACTTTGCCTAACCATTCTGTGACCCCTGTGGCAAAATCGATGGGCAAGTTCTGTAAAATGGACTACCATATCTAGTATTAGGTGCTCATGAACCCACGACAATTTGTGGGGACGTGACCATTTTGGACAGAAAAGTGGGGATTGTATGCAGATGACGACAACGGATGTTTTGGACCAACTTCGTGCCTTACCGGTCACTAAACGGGGAGGCGCCCGGACCAAATTTCATCCCTATAAATTAAATTTTGTGCTGACTAAATTGGTACCCGATGTCGACCAACGCCACGCCTTGAAACAGGCGTTAGTCGACCATTACCGCTCGGCCACCAATCTGGACACCCGCGACTTACGAGCCACGTTGATGGCGTTGTTCGACCAGTTCAACTTGCCCCAAGCGGCGCAACAATACCGCGACCATTTCACGGCGGCGCAACAGCGCTTTGCCGCGGCGACCAACGTCCAGGCACGGATTGAAAAACTCTTCAATCGCGATGCCAACGTGATTCACGAAAATGCGAACAAGGACAGCAACGTCTTCAACACCCAACGTGATTTGGAAGCTGGTGCAGCTAACCGCGCCTTGGGCCTCCAAATGCTCCCCGACCTGGTAGCCAAGGCTCATTTACGCGGCGATATCCACTGGCACGACTTGGACTACTCCCCGGTCACCCCGGAAACTAACTGTTGTCTGATCGATTTCGATGGCATGTTTGCCAACGGCTACAAGATTGGCAACGCCGAGGTCGAAACGCCCAACTCGATTCAGACCGCCACGGCGCAGATGTCGCAGATCATCGCCAACGTGGCGTCGTTACAGTACGGCGGCTGTTCGGCTAACCGGGTCGACCAATTGCTGGCCCCCTACGCCGAAAAGAACTACCACAAACACCTTAAGGACGCCGACGAGTGGGTCGCGCCGGACCGCCAAAAGGCATACGCCAAGGCCAAGACCAAAAAAGACATCTACGACGCCATGCAGGCGCTCGAATACGAAATCAACACCCTGTATTCATCGCAGGGCCAGACGCCGTTCACCACGGTCAACTTCGGTCTGGGCACCAGCTGGATTGAACGCGAAATTCAAACCGCTATCCTAAGGATTCGCATCGCCGGTTTGGGCCGCGAACACCGGACCGCCATTTTCCCCAAGCTGATTTTTACGTTGAAACGCGGGCTGAACCTGGCCCCTACCGACCCCAACTACGACATCAAGGAACTGGCGCTAGAATGTTCGACCAAGCGGATGTACCCAGACCTGTTGATGTACGACAAAATCAAAGCCCTGACGGGGAGCTTCAAGACACCGATGGGTTGTCGCTCGTTTCTGCAGGGTTGGCACGACGCTAACGGCCACGAGGTCAACTCCGGACGGATGAACTTGGGCGTGGTCACCATCAATCTGCCACGCATCGCGTTAGCGGCCCACGGTGATTCCGACCTCTTCTGGGAAATCTTCGAAGAACGGTTGGCCACCTGCCACCAGGCGCTGGCCTACCGCATCGAACGAACTAAGCAGGCCAAACCGCAAAACGCCCCGTTACTTTACACGTACGGTGCCTTTGGCAAACGACTCAACGCCGACGATGACGTCGACCAACTCTTCAAAAACCAACGGGCCACCGTTTCACTCGGCTATATCGGTATTTACGAGGTCTGCACCACCTTCTTTGGCCCCAACTGGGAAACCAACCCGCAGGCCCGGGCCTTTGGCGAAAAGGTTGTCAAGACTATGCGTGACAAGTGTGATGCTTGGGCGCAAGAAAGTGGCTACCACTACAGCCTGTATTCGACGCCGGCCGAATCACTGACCGACACCTTCTGCCGCGACGACATCGCAAAGTTCGGCCGCATCCCCGACGTGACCGACAAGGAATACTACACCAACAGTTTCCACTACGACGTCCGCAAACACCCAACGCCTTTCGACAAATTGGCGCTGGAAGAAGATTACCCCCAATACGCGTCGGGGGGCTTCATCCACTACTGCGAATACCCGAACTTGCGCCAGAACCCCAAGGCACTGGAAGCCGTTTGGGACTGGGCCTACGACCACGTGGGTTATTTGGGGACCAACACGGCGATCGACCAGTGCTTCAAGTGCGGGTTCAAGGGCGAGTTCAAGGCAACCGCCCGCGGCTTCGTGTGCCCGCAGTGCGGTAACCACGATCCGCAGACCTGTGACGTGGTCAAGCGGACCTGCGGCTACTTGGGCAACCCCCAACAACGCCCGATGGTCCACGGCCGCCACGTCGAAATCGCGTCCCGGAAGAAAAATATGTCGCAGGAGATGATCAAACATGCCGCACGCTATGAAAAAGCCAAACAATCCGATGCCCAACGAATGGTTGGCGCGAGACCTCAGTGAGCAGTACGTCGCGGACTATAAGGCCTTTAACTTCGTCGATGGCGAAGGGGTCCGGTGTAGCCTGTACCTTAGCGGCTGCCCGTTTCACTGCCCTGGCTGCTACAACGTGGCCGCCCAGAATTTCCACTACGGTCAACCCTACTCACAAGACCTCGAAGACCAGATTATCACGGACCTCAGTCAAGATTATGTCCAAGGCTTGACCCTCTTGGGCGGCGAACCTTTCTTGAACACCCAGGTCGCCATTCGCATCTGCGAACGTGTGCGCCAGGAGTTCGGCCACACCAAAGACATCTGGTCTTGGTCCGGGTACTACTGGGACGAACTGTTGAAAGATTCCGCCGATAAACTGAAATTATTGTCGTTGATCGATATCTTAGTCGACGGCCGGTTCTTAGAGACCGAAAAGGAGCTGACCTTGCAATTTCGGGGCAGTTCCAACCAACGAATCATCGACGTGCCCAAGTCGTTGGCCGCTCACCAGGTGGTCATCTGGGATAAATTAGTCCACTAAGTCAATCACCCACTTTACGGGGGGCTAGGGTAAGTAGCTCAGCCCCCTTTTGGTTCTGCTGATGACCCTTTTTACTGTGAAAAGTATAAGTCCACATTAATATTTTTTAATCTCTTTTTCTTTCTATATATGCCCGCCAGAAGTGACATTTTTAATCGACTCGGTGAGAATATTTAGGTTGACAAACCAGCTAAATCTGATTATTGTTAGAGTCACATTAGAAATCGGATATCAAAACGCCAGGTTAGGAAGAGTAGTCGTTTCCGCTAAGCACAAGAGACCACCGGGAGCTGAGAAGGTGGCTTACAACTTAACGACGAAGATGAGCCTAACATGCTGAGCGGTTGGTGCCAGCCACCGCTCCGACCTGTGACCCGTTACCGTCACCGACTTTTGGCAACAGAAGTTACGGAGGTGTTGACTGTGAGGTCAACACGAACTTAGGTGGTACCACGGGTAATCGTCCTTATGTGAAAACATGAGGACGATTTTTTATTTGAGGAGATGGCGAGATGCAACATAAGGGACTTTATTTAGGACTTTCCGCCTTGGCACTACTGACCCTGGCCGGATGTGGCGCCAAGAGCAGCAGTGGGAGCACGGGAAACAGCAAGTACGCGGCGAACCAGGAATTGAACTGGACTGTGAGCTCGGAACTGGCGTCTAATGATCTGTTAAAGGCCACGGATACCTTGAGCTACACGGTCTTGCAAAACACGCAGGAAGGCCTGTACCGCTTGAACAAAGCCGGTACCCCCAAGAACGCACTGGCAACCAGCACTAAGGTCACCAATGGCGGCAAGACTTACACCTTCAAACTGCGCAAAAATGCCAAGTGGTCCAACGGGCAACCGGTGACCGCCAAGGACTTCGTCTATTCCTGGCGCCGGACGTTAACCCCAAAGACCGCTTCACAAGACGCGTTCTACCTGTTCCAAGTCAAGAACGCCGAAGCCATCAACAAGGGCAAGAAGCCGGCCAGCAGCCTGGGCATCAAAGCCGATGGTGATTACAATCTGACCATCAATCTGACCATCAATCTGACCAAGCCAGTCTCCTACTTCAAGAAGTTGCTCGCCTGGCCGCTCTTCTACCCCATCAACCAAAAGGCCGTCGACAAGTACGGCAAGGCTTACGGGACCACGGCCGCCAAGACCGTCTACAACGGACCGTTCAAGCTGACCAATTGGAACGGGACCGGCAAGTCCTGGACCCTGGCCAAGAACCCGACCTACTGGGATAAAAAGGCCGTTCATCTGACCAAGATCAACGAACAGGTCACCGAAAGCACTACTACTA
Source organism: Levilactobacillus suantsaii (assembly GCF_014069315.1). NCBI lineage: Bacteria > Bacillati > Bacillota > Bacilli > Lactobacillales > Lactobacillaceae > Levilactobacillus > Levilactobacillus suantsaii. The sequence goes on from NZ_CP059603.1 coordinate 705,287, forward strand.
GCTACAACCTCTTCAACTCGAAGAAGACCGATGAGACCATTTTGAATGGCCAACAGGTCAAGAACAACCAGAATAACGAGAACTTCATCAAACGCCTTCCGACTGGGTCACAACGACTCGACCTCAACGAAAACAAGGTCAAGGCCTTCAAGAACTTGAACGTGAGCCGGGCCTTCTCGTTAGCCATCAACCGCCAACAGTTAGTCAAAAATGTTCTCCAAGACGGATCCGTGGCTTCGAAGGGCTTCGTCCCAGCCGGTATGGGCAATAACCCTAAGACCAAAGAAGCCTTCAACGAGGAAGCCAGCGTCAAATCGGCCGTCTCTTACAATCTGACGCAAGCCAAGCAACTCTTAAAAAAGGGCTACAAAGCCACTGGCACCAAGAGCCTCGATTTGACCCTCTCCGTTTCTGACACCGACTCCAGCAAGCAAGTCGCCGAATTCGTTCAAAGCGCGTTACAGAAATTGCCGAACGTCAAAGTCACCATCAAGACCGTCCCGTACGTCCAGCTGATGACCCAGCAAAACAACGGCAATTATGAGTTGACCTTTAGCGGCTGGCAATCCGTCTTTGCCGACCCGATCAACTTCTTAGACGTCTTCGAAAGTAACTCCAGTTACAACACCGGTGGTTGGAAGAACAAGCAGTACGATGCCTTGCTCGATCAATCCGAGAACCAATACGGGAACCAACCGGTCAAGCGTTGGGCTAACTTAGTCGCCGCTGAGAAGGTCTTAATGAAGGACCAAGGCACGATCCCGCTGTACCAGCAAGCTCAACCGCAACTCCTGCGCAAGACCGTCAGGAACGTCGTATACAACCCTGCGGGGGTTCCTTACGACTTCAAGCTGACTTACATCGCCAAATAAGCCCCGCTTAGATAACGCAAAAACGCTCGCCTGACCAGCACTGATCGGACGAGCGTTTTGCGTTACTTTTTGGATTGTGGGGTCGTCGGTTGCGCCGCACACTCCCCGTTACAATAACACTTGGTATCGGTGAGCATCCCGCACCGACAGATTCCGTCGGCATCGGCACAGCCACAACCAGTGTGGCACGCCATGCCCTGATGACAATATGGATTCGTGTCTGCCATAAATTTGCGTCACTCCTTTAAATCGTCGATGACGGGTAATTTGGCCAAAGCGTCCTTACCCATGGACAATCGTCGCCGACAGGTCCTGCCCCGCCACGTAGGCTAGCTGATCTTTTGCCCGTTGCATTGACTTAAAACTCTGCTGCTATAAATTGCTTCAGCACACTATTTTGAAGTTATCTTCAGGATAACTCAGTCACGGGGCCAAAAACAAGCAAAATATTTATCAAGCGATTAATCACTCTCGACGGCTAAAGCGGGTTGTGGTTGCCGGCGCAAGGCCAACACGGCAAGTGCACAAAGCACGCCGACCACGGCAATCCCCACGTCGAACCACATGATCTGGTGGATACTGGTCTTGGCTAAGCCCCCGGTGACCAGGGGAATCGTAAAGGACGCTAAGCCACTGGCCGTGTAGTAGATGCCCAACACGCGACCCTTGTGGGCGGGATAGAGGTCACTCATCAGCGTGAGACCAATCTGTAAGACGCCGCCGGTGGCCGAGATACCGATGATTAACGAGCCGCTAAAGAGGACCCAGAAGGTCGGCACGGCCGCCATTGCCAGTAAGGCTAACAAGGAAATCACGGTGTCGACGACCATGAACCAGGCCGGTTTCAGCCAGCGATTGACCACCAGCGCCGTCAAGAGGACACCCAGAATCGAGCCGGTACTGTAGACACTGACCAGTAGCCGGGCGCGTAAGAGCGTCAGATGGACCACTTCCGTGCCGTATTCGGTCAGCCACTGGCTAATCAGGTAGAAGGTCGCCATGCCCACATAGCCAAAGCTCGTCAGTAATGTGGCTTGCAACGTCCGAAAGCGCACGGGGCGTGCAGACTCAGTTGGTGTGGTCGCCACGGGTTTGGGAACCTGGTTACGTTTGGGAAACTGGCGCCACTGCATAAAAATCAGGTTGGCAATCAAGATGACCGCTCCCAACATGAAGGACCAACCGTACCAACGCCCGTTAGCATCGAGCGCCGCCACAATCAGCGGTAGACTGAGTTCGCCCACGGAGGAGAAGGCCTTGATCATGATATTGGCCGAAGCCTCGTGTTCGGGGAAGAGTTCCATCAACGTCGGGTAGGTCCCGGCATCGAGGAACGAATTGGCCATTCCCGCGAGGACCCCTAGCGCGTAAGCCATGATGGTCGAGTGACAGAAAACGATGCCGATAAAAAACGGCAAGTAAGCAAGAATTCCCAGATTCACAAATAATTTACGGCCCCAGCGGTCGGAGAGAATCCCCGCCACGTACAGGACCAGCAAGTGGCCAATCCCCAAAGAAGAAATCACGTAGGAGACTTCCGCGGTCCCCACTTGCCACTGGTGACCGAGACTGGCCATGTTCTGAGCCAGAATCACAATGGCCATCCCATAGACCATGTAATTGACGTAGAGGCTGATCGTCGTCAGCCAGCGTTGTCGTGTTGCCAAAAATCGTCATCCTTTCAGACCTTAAAAGGGAACCGCACCGAATTGGCGCCGGTTCCCTTTTAGGTTTTTAGTTAAACGTAAAGTCTTAAGCTGCGGCTTCTTTAGCGGCTTGCTTGATGAAGTCCAAGAATTTCGTGAAGCAGGACTTTAAGAAGTTTTCGCTGTTAGCATCAGTCAACCGGTTATTATCGTCGAACTTGTTGCTAGCTTGTGGCAGCATGAATTCGCTGCCGGGCATGACCTTGGCATCGACACCTGGTGAATCCAGAATCTGCCGTAAGTTCATTTGAGCCCGGACGGTCCCTTGAATCCCCAGCGACGTGCCGACGATCATGACGGCCTTGTCCTTGAATGGATGTTCCACACTGGACAACCATTCGAGCGCACTCTTCAACGCAGCTGGAATCGAGTGGTCGTATTCGGGAACCCCGATGACCACCCCATCAGCAGCAGCCACCTTAGCGGCTAAGGCCTTCACGGAGTCAGGCTCGTTGTCTGCCAGGTCTTCGTTGAACATCGGGAGGTCCTTGATTTCGCAAATTTCGAAGTCAACTTCCTTACCGAAGAGGCCCTGCATGCTGTGCAGCAACTTCCGGTTATAAGACTTGGAAGCGTTGGTGCCGACTAAAGCCACTACGCTGGTGTCGTCATCGCCAGCGGCCTTACGGTTGTCAGCGTTTTGACTGGCCATGCTTCCGGCCACGTAACCGGAGGAGATGCCCCAAGTGTTCATCATACTTGGCATCGAATCATGCCCGTTGGCACCACCGATGATTTCACCGGCCCCGAAGTAGTTAGCCACGGGTTGGTCGTTCTTATCCAAAAGTTCCAACGTCTTCCGGTCAGTCACGTAACCCCCAAGGGTCGTGGCGAACCGGCCGCGTTGTTCAACCAAGTAGAAGGTTGAGCCTTCGTACGGGTGCAAGTATTGCGCATCGCGCCCAAATTCAGGATCCTTGCCAGCCTTGGCATTTTCTTGGTAAGTTGCGACCGTCTTCGCCAATTGGTCACCATCGATACCAGCGGCCTTAGCCACGTCAGCTAATGAGCCCTTGGTGAAGATTGGTAACTTGTCAGTCTGGTCGAAGAACTGCTTGATTTCCTTGGCCGTAAAGTCGTGGAGGATCAACAGGTCATAGACCTTCTTCCAAGTCCGTTCGTCCATCAACATGTAAGCGACCTTATCTGGTTGCGCCAAGATGGCATCACGGAAGTTGGTGTAGGCACTGGATTCGTCCACGATTCGCTTCCCTTGGGTGTTCACGTACAGGGCACCCATATCGGTAGCTTGCTTGGACGCGTAAGTCGTCAACTTAGCAATGCCGGGTTCAACTTCGACGCCGTGTGGGTAGACCTTGTACCAGCCCAAGTTGCGGGTCTGCAGGTTCAAATCGCCATTGAAGCTGTAAGCATCACCGGTCGAGGTCATCGGACCGTAGTAGTCCAAGCCCTTACTCTCGTCCCCGCGCATCTTAGTGTTGGCGCCGTGACCACCAGCAGCCAAGACCACCGAACGGGCCTTGATGTTCAACGTGGCGTTGTCGGATTCGGCAACCACACCGTTGACCTGACCCTTTTGGTTCTTGATCAGCTTTTCAACGCGAGCCCCTAAGCGAATCTCACCACCATGGTCGGTGAAGGCCTTGGAGACCTTTTGGATGAATTCGTAGCTGCTGGCCGTTGGCAATTCAATCTGCCGTTCAACGGAGTGTTCCACGGTCTGCGTTTGGGCCTTTTGGTAGTCCAAGCTGGCAAAGTCACTGACAAAGTCGATGGCCGGACCAATGTTGTGGACCATCAAGTCGGTCAAGGCTGGGTCATTAGAATTTTTGCTTTCACGCGCCACATCCTTAGCCAAGACATCCGGTGAATCGGCCGTTTGGCCAAAGATTCTGGCTGCTACTTGGGAACCCGTGCCGGTCACGTTGGAGCCGTTTAAAATCGTGGCCCCACCTAAGTAACCGTTCTTTTCCACTAAGATGACCTTTTGGCCTAACGTCAAGGCGCGGCAACCCGCAACCAAGCCGGCTTCGCCACCCCCGATGACTAAAACGTCGGTCTTCAGGTTTTCAATCTGGTGGCCCGTGTTCTTCTGTGGCACTGGCGTCAATTTCACGTCGGCCTTAGCCACGGCATCCTTGGCGGAGTCCAAGAGGGCTTGCGTCATGACGGTCGCCCCGCTGATGGCGTCGACGTCAAAAGATTGGCCGTCGATGATCCGTTGCTTTAACTTGCCGATGACTTGGTTAAAGATACCAGAGGTCTCGGAGTGCTGTAAAATCTTTAAGTCCTTGACTTTGTTGTCATCTACGTCGACTTCGTAGCTAATGATACCGTTGTGGCCCATCGCTTGGCCGGTAATTTGCTTATTTTCTTCTGACAATTTGATAGACTCCCTTCGTTTGTGGCACTAAGCCACTGGTCAATTCAACCGCCCCGTTACGTCGAACGAAAACTGCCTCGACATCGGGGAGGCGTTCAATTAAGGTTTGCCCAGCTTGGGGGCCCTTGAAAAATGAAACGGTTGATAAGACTTCTGCTAATTCTGAATTCTCGGTAATCACCGTGACCTGTAACAGGTCGTTGCGCACCGGATAGCCCGTTTGCGGGTCGAGGATGTGGTGATAGGTGCGCCCGTCACGTTTGAAATACCGCTCGCGAATGCCCGAGGTCACAAAGCTTTGCGCCGGCGTGACCACGTTGAGTAACGCGTTGCCCCGGGTGTCGTTCGGGTTTTGAATCCCAATCCGCCACTGGTCGTCGGCGGCCAAGGGATTCATCCCCCAAGTCTGCACGTTGCCGCCCAAATCGACGATACCGCTGGTGACGCCCGCGGCTTGCAGGCGCGCCTTGACCTGGTCGGCGAAGTAGCCCTTGGCAATCGCGCCTAGATCTAACTGCATCCCCCGTTGGGTCAAGAACACGGTGTGCGCCGTCTCGTCGAGCACCACGTCGTCCGGGTTCATCCGGCTGAGGCTGGTGGCAATCGCGCTTTTGGCGGGCACCGTTTGGCCACCAAAGCCAATCTTCCACAACTTGACCAACGGCCCAATCAGGACGTTGAAACTGTCGTGGTACTTTTTAGTCGCCGCTAAGGCTCGCTGAATGAAGGCAAAGGTCGTGGCGTCCACGGCGACCGGCGCGACCCCAGCGTTACGGTTAATCTGCCCTAACGTCGAGTCGTCATCGTTCGCCGAGAAGATCTCGGTCATCGTTTGCAGGTAATCATAAACCCGCTCAACCAGAGCGGGTTTATGGTCAAACAATGTGAGGGAGATGACGGTGCCCATCATCGCAAATTGGGAAACATACTTCTTATGCGCTTGTGTCGCCATCATCAATCCTCCTTTAAAGGTTTAGCTTAATTTCAAGTCGTCGATTTCACCCTTGAGGTGGTCTAACGAGATTTGGCCCGGCGCCGAAGCGGCACCGACCGTGGCGAAGCTTAGGCTAGAGCCAAAGACTTCACCGGCAATCCGGGAAACTTTACCCAAATCACCCATGGACATAGTGATCAGCGGCTGGCTCAGCGTTTGCCGAGCTTGGTTCGTCGCCGTCAACAACGTCAAGACGTCTTCGACAGAGTGAGGCATCACGGCCACCTTAGCCACGTCAGCCCCAACGGCAACCATGTCGCTGAGCCGGCGGATGATGTCGGTCGTTGCGGGCGTCTTGTCGAAGTCGTGGTTACTCATGATGACTACCACGTTCTTGGCGTGAGCGGCCTTGACGGCTTGGCGGACAGCCGCTTCGTCGTGGTACCGTTCAACGTCTAAGGCGTCGGTGTAGCCACCGTCAACGACGGTCTGGCATAACTTAAAGTAGTCGTCATCGCTCAACGGCAACTCGCCGCCTTCGCTGGCCGTCCGGAAGGTGGTCAAAAGCACCATCTCGCCTAATGCGGCCCGAATCTTTTGGCCCGTTGCCGTTAACTTATCGGCATCTTGGACCCCGTCAAAGTAGTCGATCCGCCATTCAACGACGTCGGCTTTAGCCGCCTTCACGTCTTCGATTTGGCTTAAAATATCGGCTTCCGTTTTCCCGGTCACGGGAACAGCTAACTTCGGCCGTCCGCTACCCAGTTCAATGTTGCGTAACTTAACGCTGGTCGCTTTCAAGATCACGAGCTCCTTTCGTGGTTGGCTTGAAGAGGTGGTGGTACCGCACGGTGATGCAGACCGCCAAGATAAAGCCAATCAAAGCAATAAAGACATCAAATAAAATCACGTTAGCCAGGTTCTTGGACATGGCCCCAGTAATCAACGGAATCGTGAATGAGGCAATGGAACCGGCCGTGTAGAAGGCCCCGGTAATGGTCCCTTTTCCCTTAGGGAAGAAGAAAGACATGACGGTCAGGCCTAATTGCATGACCCCACCGGCAGCGGAGAACCCAACCACGAAGGACATGATGGAGCACATCACAGCCGTCGGGAACAAGTACATCAATAGTAAGGAAAGGAATGATAGGCAGGTGTAAACACCTAAGAATTGAATTTCCTTGACTGCCTTGTCGGCTAAGACCGCCGTGACTAAGACACACACGATGGACCCGACACTGTAGTAACTGATCAGTGCCCGGGAACTGACATCACTCATGCCGGCAACTTGTTGGCCATATTGGCTCAACCACTGGCTGACCAAGTAGAAGGTCGCCTGGGAAATGTATCCGTATAAGATAAATAACGTCCCGTCTAACCACAAGTTACCAGGTGACTCGACTTCTTCGTCGTCAGCGGCATCCGAGTTGGCTTCAGCTGTTTCAACTTCAGCATCGGCGTTGGCCTTGGGGAACTTGCCTCCCATCGAGATGAAGAGCAAGTTCAAGGCCATGACGACGATACAAATGACGAAGGACCAGCCGTACCAAACTTGGTTGGCCACCAAGAAGCTCACGAACAGTGGCAAGGCAAATTGACCGGCTGAGATGAAGGCCTTGATGATGACGTTGGCCGTTCCCTTTGACTTCGGGAACATTTCCATCAATGCTGGGTAAGTCCCTGAATCCAAGAACGAGTTGGCAATTCCGGCTAAAATCCCGAAGATGTACGCCACCGTAATCGATTTACTCAAGAGAATCCCCGCAAAGAAGATGAGGTAGGTGATAACCCCTAAAATCACAAACGGTTTCCGCCCAAATTTATCGGAAAGCCATCCGGAAACTAAGAGTACAATCAACCGACCAATTCCCAGTGAGGAAATGACGACAGCGACCCCGCCGTCGTTAGTCCCCCATTGATTGGCCAAAGCGGCCATGTTCTGCGCCAGGATGATGACACCAATCCCATGAATAAAGTAATTGATGTACAGGCTAAGCGCCGTGGGCATATATTTATTTTTCATTTAATCGCTAACCTCGCTTTAGACTTAGGCCTTTGCCTTGTCGTCGTCATCGTCAAACAAGATTTGACGAATGTAGTCAACAGGCATTTCCTTACCAGTCCACAGCTTGAAGGCGGCAGCCCCTTGTTCGAGCATCATGCCTAAACCGTTGAAGACGTGCTTAACGCCGGCCTTTTCAGCAACCTTCATTAATTCAGTCGTCCGTGGGGCGTAAACCGTGTCAAAGACGATTTGGTCAGGGTTGTTGAACCAAGCTGGATCCGTAACCAAGGTTTGGTCTTGTAATGGGTTCATCCCAACACCAGTGGCATCGGCGTAGATGTAAGAGCTTTGGATTTCAGCCTTGTAGTCGTCTTGGTCGGCTAAGTCATGTAACGTAGCTTTGCAATCCGTCTTCTCGTTGATGATGTCGACGTTGCGCTTAGCGTTGTCCCAGAATTCATCGCGCCGGTTAAAGATAGAGATTTCCTTGACACCATCTAACGCTGCTTGGACCGCGATGGCCGTTCCGGCACCACCGGCACCAGCTAAGGTCATCTTGTGGCCGCGAATGTCTAAGCCTTCATCGTCTAAGGACTTCATGAAGCCAATTCCGTCGGTCGTGTAACCCGTTAACGTCCCGTGATCGTTAACCACCGTGTTAACCGCACCGATCATTTCCGTAGCTGGGTCTAACTTATCCAGCAATGGGATGATCTTTTGCTTGTTCGGCATGGAAATGTTGGAGCCTCGCATGTCTAAGGTCCGAATCGCTTGTACCGCTGAAGGCAGCGTTTCGTTTGTGATTTCAAAAGCAAGGTAGGCATAATTCAAGCCCAACTTAGCAAACGCGTTGTTGTGCATAGTTGGAGACATGGAATGCCGAATTGGATATGCCATAAGTCCAATTAATAAAGTATGTCCGTCAATCCGTTCAGTCATATTTATTCACTCCTATAAGTATTTTTGCCAATCACAGCAATATATGTTACTCAATTCACTTGCAATTCTAGCATGGTGATTTATCATAATAAATAATAATAAATTGATATATCGATAGAAATTATTTATGAATTGATTGGAGTTGAGCAAGCATGAACTTACGGCATTTAGTTTTCTTCAAAGAATTAGCCCGGACACAACACATGTCCCAAGCTGCCGAAAATCTCGGGATTAGCCAACCCTCTTTGAGTTACGCCATCAAAAAACTCGAAGAAGAATTGCACGTTCCTCTCTTTGAACCCGATGGTCGAAACATCCGATTGACCAATTTAGGTGAAACTTATCTTAAGTACGTGACGGTCGCTTTAAACAATTTAGACGCGGGTGACGAACTCTTGAGCCAGTTGGTCAACCCTAACACCGGTCATATCAATCTGGGCTTCACCTACACTTTGGGTCAACGGCTCGTTCCGGAGTTGATTGAAAATTTTTCCTCCCAAGTGCATAATCAAAAAATCACATTCAGTCTAGGCCAGAGTAACTCCCACGACTTACTCGATGATTTGATCCACGAAAAATATGATTTGGTACTTTCTTCGCTGGTCACTCAACTGCACGACCAAGAGACTGACCGCCTATTGAATTTTTACCCCATCGTTCAGCAAGAAATCGTTGCCGCGCTCCCCAATGACCACCCCCTAGCCCAAAAGCCCCATCTGCATCTGACCGATTTGGCCAACGAACCGTTCATCATGTACTCCCAAAATAGTGGGTTACGCCCGTTGATCGATAAAATTTTTGCCCAAAAACAGATTCGCCCCCACATTAAGTTTCAGGTGGAAGAAGATTACACCATGGTTGGCTTCGTCCAACGCGGCTTAGGCGTCGCTTTAGTCCCCCATTTGTCTCACTTGGATCCGGATACCGTGACAATCCGTCACTTGGAAGACAACCAGTTAGAGCATGAACTCTACCTCGTCACCCGCCAAAATAAATTTATGACCCCCTCAGTTCAGCGATTTCAGGAATTCACTCGCCAGTACTGTTGGCAACATTTCACCCAACCGCAACAACTTATTTGATGGTCTATCGCCTTAAGTATTAAGTAGTAGAAACACAACCGGCCGCACCCAAAGACTAACTTTTGGGTGCGGCCGGTAGCCGTATCGTCTTTAATTTTGATAAACCTAGACTTCTATCGAACGTGTCACCAGTGCTCGAGCCCGCTGGTAAACAGCCACTACGACCAAGCTACAGCCGACACCAATGACCGCTAAAAGCGCATCGAACCACATGAGATCATGGACGCTATTTTGCGAAATGACCGCGGTGATTACGGGAATCGTGAAGGACGCTAAGCCGCTAGCTGTATAGTAAATGCCGGTGATTTTGCCCTTGGCCCGGGGAAAGACGTTTCCCATAATAGTCAGACCAATTTGCATCACGCCACCAGCTGCAAAGCAACCGATTAAAAACGCCCCGATTTGCATAACCGCCAGGACCGGCCAAGCCGCCATGAGCAGCAATGCCGCTAACGAGACTACAGTATCCAGTAACATGAACCAAACTGGTTTGACCCACCTTTCAACCAAGACGGCAGTCACGATGACCCCTAAAATGGACCCAACGCTATAAATACTGACTAACATCCGGGCGTGTAACATCGATAGATCTACCACCCGACTCCCATACTCGGTCAGCCACTGGCTAATCAAATAGAAGGTCGCCATAGAGACGTAACCAAAGATAGTTAGCGTTACGGCCAGAATCCGTTTATGAGCCATAGTCAGTTGGGTTTGGGGCGTAATGGCGGTTTCCACTGTGGCTGCGGTCGAGCCTGGGGCCGCAAATTGCCGCTTGCGCACGGCCAAGAAACTAAAGGCCATCCCCACCGCACAAATCACGAACGACCAACCATACCAGAGATGGGCACCTTCTAACCCGGCAACCAACAACGGTAGAATCAATTCACCAATTGAAGCGAAAGCCTTAATCACGATATTGGCCGTTGCTTGATGTTCGGGATACAATTCCATCAAGGCGGGGTAGGTCCCCGAATCTAAGAATGAATTTGCCATCCCAGCTAAAATCCCGAAAAAGTAGGCCACATAAATGTTGGGCGAAATCAAGATTCCAACGAAAAAGCCCATGTACGTCACAATCCCGATTTGAACAAAAATCCGCCGACCCCACCGGTCAGATAACGTCCCCGCCAGGTACAGGACCAGTAAGCGTCCGATACCAAGTGAAGAAATCACCAACGAGACACCGGCCATATCTACGTGCCAGCTATGACTGAGCGCCAACATGTTTTGCGCGAGAATGACAATCGCCATCCCGTGGATCAGATAATTAAAATATAAACAAAAAGTCGTTTTTCGTCGTTCTGCATGTGTCATTCAATCACCTGCACCTTGATAAATTTGAATTGAGTAACAAAGCACAAATGCTCATTGAATAACAATAAAGGCTTGCTCACTTTCTGTCAAGATGAATTCATCTTGACTCTGACCCATTAAAGGCGCCCGCTTAAATTAGCCGGACGCCTTTTCCTACATTAAATGACCTTTGTTTAAGCCCTGAAATTCATCCTGGCAGTCGGCTTGGGCATGGCATCATCCCTCCTGCGGACCGCTGTGGTGCAACGTATGCCTCTGGGCCCATTCATGGTCCTACCGCCTATTAACAAAAAACGGAAACCAGGTCGTTCCCCCGGTTCCCGTTTTGGTCGGCAAGCATAGTGCCAATCAGGTTAATTCTATTTAGATTTCGCCCCAGGCATCGGCACCGATGGTTGGGAACAATGGCACTAACCGTTCCAACTCGGCGGGACCGTACTTGAAGGTGATAGCTGGCAATAACGTGTTGATGACGTCGGCCGCCTGGGCACTGACTTCAGTGACCCCGACCAAATGATGGTCGGCATCGTAAATCAAGGCGTTATCCCCCGTAGTTTCCTGGGTAACTTGACGATACCAGTCATCCGGAATATGGTTCTTGACCACCGTGTAGTGGTCCGGATCTGCTTGGGCTTGGTCCACAGTCACACCCACTTGGGCGATCCGTGGTGAGGTGAAGACGACCGTGGGAATCGGCGGGTAGTCGATGGCTTCAGTGGTCTCACCGGCAAAGGTGTGCATCAGGTACATAGATTCGAAGATGGCCGTTGGCGTCAAGCGTGGTTGGTCCTTAGCGATGACGTCCCCAGACGCGTAGATGTTGTCCACGCTGGTCTGTAAGTGGTCATTGACCGTGATGCCGGCATCCGTATAGTCAACGCCGACCTCGTCTAAGCCCAGATCAGCCGTGTTCGGGTTCCGCCCCGTGGCGTCTAAGATCCAATCAGCCGTCAACGTCTGGTCGGTATCCGTCGTCAGTTCGTAGTCGTCGGCTTCGTGGGTCACCGCCGTAACGGTCGTCTCCCGCAAAATCTTGACGCCGTGGTCGGTCAAATCACTTAAGACTTGTTCGACGAACGGCTGGTAGAAGGCCCGTAACGCCTTGTCGCCATGTAAGACGATGGTGACGTCACTACCCGCCGCGTTGGCGATGCTGGCCATTTCTAAGGCGATGTAGCCGCCTCCAATAACTGTCAGACGCTTCGGCATCGTTGGTAAGTCCATGAAGTCGGTACTATCGTGGAGAAATTCGCGGCCCGGAATATCTAACCGGTGCGGGTGTAAGCCAGTCGCTAATACGATGTTTTCGGCAGTGTAGGTCTCGGCGTCCACCCGAATGGTGTGGGCATCAACTAACCGGCCGTAACCGTGAATCACATCAATGCCACTGTCTTCGAGCAATCCGCAGATCATGTCGGGCAAGCCGCCAATCACGTCGTTCTTATGGGCCACGTTCGCGTCCCAATTCAAGCGAGTTTGCCCCGTCAAAATCGGATTCAATTCCGCTAATTGCCGTTGAAGCGCCACCGGAGCGTCCAACGAGATTTTAGCGTTACAACCCCGGTTCGGGCAGGTCCCACCGATCTTATCGGCTTCAATGATTCCGACCTTAACCCCCTTACCAGCTAACGGAGCCGCGCCATCGAACGTGCCGTGACCACAACCAAGATATAAGACATCATACTGATACGTTTGCTTTGCCATTTGTAATAGCCTCCCAAGTAATTGTAGCAGTCAATTCAATTGTACAAAATCTAATTTTAGTCTACCTAACTTTCGCCTCACCCGCAACCATTTAGCTCTTTTTTCAACTTACAGGGTTAGTCTACAGGGTTTTGCGCTTGCGGTCACGCATTGTGACGCGTAGGATAGATTTTATTTGATTTAATTGGAGGGATTACCTTGGCTTATCGGATTCAAGAAGTGGCCCAAAAGTGTCACCTTTCTACTTATAGTATTCGCTATTATCACGACCACGGCATGCTGCCCTTTGTCCAACGGGACGCCCATAATAACCGGGTCTTTCACGACATCGACTTGGAGTGGCTCAACCTGATCAAGTGCTTGCGCCAGACGGGCATGCCATTGAAACGCATCCGTCACTACTTAGATTTAGTTCAACAAGGCGACACCACCATTCCCGAACGCTACGCCATTATGCAGGCCCAGCAAGCTCAAGCCCAGCAGGAATTGGCGACCACGCAGGCCCATTTGGCCATCATCACCCACAAAGTCGATCACTACCATGACATTCTTGCCACGGGCCAACCCGACAGTTTCGTGCCGCAAGACCTGCCCACAACCAAGTCCGTTTCCCGATAGCTTTATTATTAATAACTACTAATAACAAAGCTAAATTTAAATAAAAAGTAGTCGGAGGCTTCACTTCGACTACTTTTTTTGCTTACTCACATTAGTGGGCGCCCCACGCAATAGGACCTTGCTGGGCTAAAATTTTATCAATTGTCGTCAGTTCGGCGGTCGTAAAATCCGGGTGGTTGAGCGCTTGAACGTTGGCTACGATTTGTTCCGGTCGACTGGCGCCAATCAAAACACTGGCCACTTCTGGCACCCGTAGGTTCCACGCCAACGCCATCTGGGCTAGGCTTTGGCCTCGCTTCGTGGCGACCGCAGTCAACTTTTGAACCGTGGCCAACGTTTGCTCGACCTGGGTCGAATTTAAGAAGGGAATCGTCTGCTTGTGAGCGCGTGATGTCACGGGAATCCCGTAGCGGTACTTATCAGTCAACAGGCCCTGCGAAAGCGAACTGAACCCGACTGCCGCCTTATGTTCCCGCTTGAGGACCGGAAAGAGGTCCGTTTCCACGTCACGGTTAAACATGTTATAGCGCGGCTGATGAATGATAAATGGCGTCCGCAGGTCCTTAAAAATTGCCGTAATCGCCGCCGTCTGCGCACCACTGTAATTCGAGATTCCCACGTAGAGGGTCTTTCCCTGCCGCACCAATTGATCAAGCGCCAGCGCGGTCTCTTCCACCGCCGTATGGGGGTCCGGTCGGTGACTGTAAAAGATGTCAAAATACTCGAGTCCGGTACGGGCCAAACTCTGGTTCGCACTAGCGATGATGCTCTTGCGCGACCCCCAATTCCCGTACGGGCCCGGCCACATCACGTAACCCGCCTTGCTGGCAATCACCATCTCGTCACGGTATGGCCGGAAGTCTTGGGCCATGATGCGCCCAAAATTTCGTTCGGCACTCCCCGGTGCGGGCCCGTAGTTGTTAGCCAAATCAAAGTAGGTAATGCCCAGGTCAAAGGCCTGGTGTAACATGGCCCGTTGGTTGGCCAACGCATCCACGCTACCAAAGTTGTTCCATAGGCCCAACCCGATGGCCGATAACTTTAAGCCACTGTCCCCAACCCGATTATAGGGCATGGTGGCGTAACGGTGTGCTGCTGCTTGATACATAAACATAACCTCCTCAAATTATTGTCCCCTTAAGGATATCGCTTTCATTTAGTTTGCAACAGCCTTCTTTGTCCCACCACAAAAAGGACACCCCGCCATACCGATGGTCGGGTGTCCCTTGCTCAAACCTTTAATCTCAAAATTCGATTACGACATTTTCTTTTCAAAGCCTTCCATCGGTGCCGCCTGGTTTTGATAAGTCTGGACGGTCTCCGGGTCATCGGTAAAGTGCATCACGGGATAAAAGGCTCCCTTCAAGTACCCCTGCATGGCGCGGGGAATGCGAAGTCCATCCATCTCGTCCGGCGAAAGCTTGAACCGCAGACTGGCCTCGTCACCTCTGGCCACCTTTTCGACCCATTGCGGTTCCCGAATCATCTCGCGACCCATCGCCACGATATCGGCCCCCAGGTCCATGACCCCTTCCGCATCAGCGGGCGTCTCCACGGACCCCACGCCAATCAACGGCTTGCGACCAGCAAGTTGGGTCTTGATTTGGGTCAGGATCGGCGTATGGTCGGACTTGTCGTTCAACGATGTCCGGTGGGCTGAGCCCATCGACACGTGGACGTAATCCACGACGGAATCCCCCAGCATGTCAACAAACCGCAACGAATCGGCTAACCGAATCCCCGGCGTTTCGATTTCTTCGGGGGAAATCCGGTACCCGAGCAAGAAGGGCCGGTCAGCGTACTGGGTCACGGCTTGTTGGGCCTGCGCAATCACGGCCTTGGCAAAGACCATCCGGTCCTGACCCCACTTGTCCGTGCGGCGGTTCGAGTTTGGGGAGAAGAACTGCTGAAGCAAGTAAGTGTTGGCCCCGTGAAGTTCCACCCCGTCAAACCCCGCCTGGATGGCCCGGCGCGTGGCCGCCCCAAAGGCGACGATGATCTCGTCGATTTCCGCGGCGGTCAACGCCCGGGGCTCCTGGGAATCTTCGGGATAAGCGGCCGCCACGGCACTGGCACTGACCGGTTGGGCACCCCGTAAGATTTGATTGTTGGACTTTCGGCCAGCGTGGAAAATCTGTAGCACAGCCTTGGTGCCGTTACGCTTCATCGCATTCGCCAAACGACTCAAACCGGCGATATCACTGTCCTGCGCAATCGACAGTTCGCCTTCGAAGCCCTTGCCACTGGCAATCACGTTAGCGACCTCACCAATGATGAGACCTAAACCGCCCGCACGGTGGCCGTAAAAAGCGATTTCGTCATCGGTCACTTGACCGTCATAAAAGCTTGACATGGTCGTGGTGGGGGCCATCGCCATCCGGTTTTTCACCGTCACGCCGTTGGCAAACGTATAGGGTTGCATGAATTGATAAGCCATTTCAAAATTCCTCCTGTTGTTGGTGAGTGAGTCGCTATTGTCGAAGGGGCGTAAGCTTTCGCCCGTGGGCGATAAGCGTTAGCCTCAATGTTCCACGTGAAACATCATGAGTTATTGCCACTTGAGGTGCCCCATCGCTGGACCATTTAGCCGTCATGGTCCACCTCCTATGTTCCCTAGTGTACCGATTTGGCGCCGAAAAAAAAGAAGGCACTTTAAAGTGCCCCCTTCGTGGAATCAAAAAAGTCCGGGTCATTGCCCGCCCCCTTCAGGCCTAATGGGCGTCTTCCGGCGTGTTCAGTAACCGGTCAAAGCCCGTATGGTCGTCCCGAACGGCCACGTCTTGCTTCCCGCTAGCGCGCAACGCCGCCACGTGGCATTCGCCCCAGACCGACATTTGGACCAGAACCAGCCCCAAGGAACGGCCCGTTTCCGTGAGGGTGTAGACTACCTTGAACGGGGCTCGCTCCCCGTAAACTTGCCGGGAAACAATGCCGTCTCCCATTAGTTCACGCAACTGTTGGGTCAAGACCTTTTGCGAAATCTCCGGCAACGCGACGCGCAAATCACAGGTTCGTTGCGGGCCGTTACTCAAATGGCAGAGCAGTTGGGGCTTCCATTTGCCACTGATGACAGCTAAAGTGGCCTCCATCCCCAACCGATAGGTTTTTCGCGTCATGCTCCCGCTTCCTCTCGTGGTTTTTAAAGCCTCAGTATACCCGTTCAAGCACCATTTGACGAGGGCAATTTTCGAGGACGTTTAAGCTTGCGGGTCTGCCGGAATCACCATCACATCGGTGGCCACGATATCGAACTGTCGGCGCATCTGGGCTTCAATCTTCTCGCCCAACCGGTAGCTGTCCTGGACTTCCATGTGGGCGTCCACCGCAATGATGACGTCGAGGGTTACCATGTTGCCGTTGTAGTGGGCCTTCAAGTCCCGGATTGCGATGACTTGGGGCCACTGGTCGATGGCGATACGGAACTGTTTTTCCGCCTGCGGGTCGAAGTAGTCGGCTAAGTTCAAACTGCTTTCCCGAAAAATTTTGATGCCCGCTAACAGGATAAAACCACCGACCACGATACTGGCCACCCCATCGAGCCAGTCCACGTGAAACGCTAGGGCACCGGCGATGGCCACCAGCGTGCCCAAACTGGTCAGCGCGTCACTCAAGCTGTCCTGCGCGGCCGCCGTTAACGCCGCATTTTGCAATCGTCGCCCGGCGCGCCGGTTCAACCACCAAATTAGTAGCATGATGCCCAGCGCCATCCCTGCCCCAACCAAGGTAATCGGCTGGGGAATCGTCCGGGTGGTCGGAATCACCAGGCTTTTGAGCCCGTCATAAATGACGCCGACCGCGATGGCAATCATCACCACCCCCGTGATCAAGGTGTAGACCGTCTCGTAATGAAACCGCGTCAACTGCAGCCGCTGGCCGTTTTGTTGAATATCCGTGGGTAAGGGCTTGCCCATCAAATCGTCATCGTGAATATCCCGGGCGATAAAGATTCCCGTCAACAGCAACGCCGCCGACACGATGCCCGCCAAATTATTCAACGCATCGGCCCGCAAAGTTTGCGAGTGTCCGATGATCGACAAATAAAACTCGATGCCCGAAATGACTAAATAAGCACCAACGTTCAGCCACAGTTGGTGCTGGGCCTGATGTAACTTCTGCAATTCTTGGGCCTGGATGTCCCGCCACTCGGCGGCTTCGGCCTGCTGGTGATGTCGTAATTCCTGCATACCCATCTGCCTCCCCTAATGCTGCCCCCATTATACCCACTTCCACCCGGTTGAGCGTGCAAACGACTTACCCGGGCCGCCGGACACCAGCTGAGCGCAGGTTGAAACTAGATTGTGTAATCCTTACTTAATTTTGATGCATTTTGAAAGCGCCTTATATTTTTTTAAAATCGCGACCATCCTTAGAGCCAACCGCGATGAGGACCGGATTTTGACGGCCACTAAACAAACTTTTTTGTGGAAGCGGTTGCCAACTGTAATTAATTTAGTTATAATTACGTTGTGAAATAGGTATCAAAGATTTTCAAAACTTCTGAAAGAAGGCATTTGACAATGACTGAACGTAGTTATGATTTTCTGATGCCCAGTGTCAACTTCTTTGGCCCTGGCGTAATTAACAAGATTGGTGATCGAGCAAAGACCCTGGGAATGAAAAAGCCCGTTGTCGTAACGGATAAGTTCCTGGAAAGCATGAAGGATGGGGCGGTTCAACAGACCCTCGCTTCCTTGAAGGCGGCCGGCGTGGATTACGTGATCTACAATAACGTCGAACCAAACCCGAAGATTCACAACATCCAAGAAGTGAAGAAGCTCTACCAAGACTCTGGTGCGGATTCCATCATTACGGTTGGTGGCGGTTCCGCCCACGATACCGGGAAAGGTGCCGGCATCATCTTGGCCAACGGCGACGACATCACCAAGTTGGCTGGGATTGAGACGCTGGACAACCCGCTACCCCCACTGATTGCCGTCAATACCACGGCCGGAACTGGCTCCGAATTGACCCGTCACGCGGTCATCACCAACGAAAAGACTCACTTGAAGTTCGTTGTGGTCTCCTGGCGCAACATTCCGCTGGTCTCCTTCAACGACCCAACGTTAATGCTGGACGTGCCAAAGAACTTGACCGCCGCGACCGGGATGGACGCCTTCGTTCAGTCCATCGAACCTTACGTGTCCGTGGACCACAACCCGATTACCGACTCACAGTGTATCGAAGCCATCAAGTTGATTGAAACCTCCTTGCGTGAAGCCGTGGCTAACGGCCACAACCTGGATGCGCGGACCAAGATGGTCGAAGCGGAAATGTTAGCTGGGATGGCCTTCAACAACGCTAACTTGGGCTATGTTCATGCCATGGCGCACCAATTAGGTGGTCAATACGACGCCCCACACGGGGTTTGCTGCGCACTGTTGTTGCCTTACGTTGAGGAATACAACATCATCGCCTGCCCAGAACGCTTTGCCGAATTAGCGAAGATCATGGGCGAAAACACGGACGGCCTGTCCACCCGCGACGCTGCCGAATTGGCTATCAAGGCCATGAAGCAGATGAGCGAAGACGTGGGCATCCCGAAGTCCATCAAGGATATCGGCGCTAAGCCAGAAGACTTTGAGCTGATGGCCGAAAACGCCTTGAAAGACGGCAACGCCTTCTCCAACCCGCGCAAGGGCACCAAGGAAGACATCATCAAGATTTTCCAAGCCGCTTACGACGCTAAATAAATCTTTAAACTCTAGCAATTAACCAAACGGGATAGCGAGACACCGGGCGTTTAACCGCCTGCGTGTCCCCCTGTCCCGTTTGTCATGGGCGGGTCCATCGACACGTTGCTGGCTCGCTTCCTCGTCATAAAAAATTTTATGTCCCAAAATCTACCACCCCCGTAAGTCGGCTTAGCCCTTTCCAGTCACGGTTTTATCTGCCATCCTGATCTGCGGATTTTCGATTAAAACTCGGCGGTAACTCTAATTAATTTCAAATTTTGCTTTTACATTTTATTTTTTAGTGCTATTCTATTGGCAACAAGATAAAAGCGATAAGAAAGCAGAGTAAGCTTCTTCACCCTGACAGTGACTTGGGAGTAGTGAGAACCCAACCCAGACCTTGAACTAGCTGAATAACCCTTTCTTAAGTTTCTGGCTGAAACCCATGTGGCGAGTAGGTTTAGACGTTGACCGGTACGTTACCAGCGGTGGAGCATGTTAGTGCTCTTCTTTGAGGAGGCCTATTTGAGATAGGCAATCTGGGTGGTACCGCGAAAAGTCTTTCGTCCCTGTATTAGGGACGGAAGACTTTTTTATTTTGCAATAACTTAGCTGAACAAGGAGTGGACAACTATGGACTTAATTATTCCTAAGGACTATGATCCAAAATTAAACGTGATTGAAACCCAAAAGGCGATTCGCTATATTCGTGAAACCTTCCAGGATGAATTTGGCAAGGAACTGAATTTAACGCGGCTTTCCGCGCCAATGTTCGTTGAAAAGGGCACCGGGTTGAACGATAACTTGAACGGGGTCGAAAAGCCGGTCTCCTTTACCATGCAGGACATGCCGGGTAAGACCATCGAAATCGTCCACTCTCTGGCCAAGTGGAAACGCCTGGCCTTGAAGCGGTACGGCTTCGAGTTACACACCGGTCTCTACACCAACATGAACGCGATTCGCAAGGACGAAAACCTTGACAACATCCACTCGATCTACGTCGACCAGTGGGACTGGGAAAAGATCATCAGCAAGGAAGAACGGACCACGGCCACGCTGGAGAGCACGGTCAAGACCATCTTCAAGGTCATCAAGCACATGGAACACGAAGTTTGGTACAAGTTCCCGAAGGCTGTCCACCACTTGCCCGACGAGATTCACTTTGTCACCACCCAAGAACTGGAAGACGAGTTCCCAACGCTCACGCCGAAGGAACGCGAAGACGCCATCACCAAGCGTTACGGCGCCGTCTTCTTGATGCAAATCGGCGGCAAGCTCAAGAGTGGCCAACGCCACGATGGCCGGGCCCCCGACTACGACGATTGGAAACTGAACGGGGACATCTTGTTCTGGTATGAACCGTTACAACACGCCCTCGAAATCTCCAGCATGGGGATTCGGGTCAGCGAAGACTCGATGCGCGCCCAACTCAAGGATACCCACGCCGAAGACCGCGCCCAATTACCGTTCCATAAAATGCTGCTAAACGGTGAACTCCCCTACACCATCGGGGGTGGGATCGGTCAGTCACGACTGTGCATGTTGTTATTAGGCAAAGCCCACGTGGGAGAAGTCCAAGCCAGCGTTTGGCCGCAAGCTATGATTGACAAATGCTACGCCAACCACATCCAGATTCTTTAAATTAAAGTCTTACTTCACGCGTAAAATTAAAACGGGTTGCCCAGGACGTCTTGTCCTGAACAACCCGTTTTGTCATCTTACCTTTAAGCCTCGTGCCGCAAATCCATTTCGATCTGTTCGAGGGACTTGCCGCGCGTTTCGGGGACCAGATAGTGTACGAAGACCAAGGACAACACGGCAAAGACCGCGAAGATAGCGAACGGTCCGCCCACGTTATTATGGAAGGCACTGAGCAAAACCAGGAAAAATTGGGACACGATGAAGTTGCCAATCCAGTTGGCCGCCGACCCGATCGATGACCCGATGCCCCGGACACTCAATGGAAAGATTTCACCAATCATAACCCAGGCGATGGGCCCCCAGGAAATGGCGAAACCGAAGATGTACACGGCAATCAAAATCATGGTCGGAATCGCGGTCTGGTGGATACTCAAAGTAAAGTTCAAGACCGCGAGCACGCCCAGTGAGCCGGCCATCACGATTGACCCGAAGTCCAGTAACGTCTTGCGGTTGAACTTATCCATCACGCCGTACGCCAGAATCGTGACCAAGAAGTTGACCACGCCAATCCCCACGGAAATCCAAATGGCACTGTTTTCGGCAAAACCAAAGCCCTTGATGAAGACTTGGGGCAAAAAATAAATCACCGAATTAATGCCGACTAATTGTTGCAGCAACATGATACCGATGGCCGCCACCACGGCTGGCCGGGCAATCGTGAAGAGCATTTTGATACCGCCGCGTGGTTGGTGGGCAATCTCTTGGATGTCTGCCAGCTCGGCGTTCGGGTCAACGTCACTTTGTTGCCGCAGGTAGGTCAAGACCTGCCGGGCAGCGTCGACTTGTCCACGTTCCACCAGGTAGCGCGGTGATTCCGGCAACAATAGACCGCCAATCAATAACGCGGCGGCAGGAATCAGCGCGGACCCCAACATCCACCGCCAGTCCCGCACGCCCAAGAGGTTGTGGCCCAAGAAACCCAGGTTCGAGACGTAGGCCAGTAAAATTCCAAGCGTAATCATCAGTTGAAACATGGTGCCCAACGACCCGCGCCGGTCCGCCGGGGCCAGTTCCGCCAGATACGCCGGGGTCAACGCGGACGCCGAGCCCACGGCTAAGCCTAAGATAATACGGGCAACGATCATGGACCCAAAGCCCACGGCCACCATCGACAGTGACGACCCTAAGAGAAACAAAACGGCCGCTAAAATCAAGAGTTTCCGCCGGCCGTAGCGGTCAGCTAAGGGCCCCACGCCAAGGGCCCCTACGGACGAGCCAATCAATACGGATGACGTAATGAAGCCCGTTTCGGCAATCCCTAATTTAAAGTTGGCTTCAATCAGTGGTGACGCGCCCGAAATAATTCCGGTATCAAACCCGAACAATAGGCCCCCTAAGGCCCCGAAGACAAAAATAAACGTGGTACTCAATCGTGGTCGCATCGCTTTCACTCCCCCCACATCTTAAATTTTCCCTTAATATAAGGTGCCGCGCCGCGAAAGGAAACGGTTTAACCTGCGAGTTTTTGCCGCCAACAAAAAAAGCCCGCTTTCGCCGGCTTTCACGTAAAGTTTACCTATGAAAATGGGACCGTCTGACTGGTCTAATTCCCTAAACTAACGTCGAGAGAACGTTTAAGACACCCTCGTCATTATTGGTTTGGGTAAAGTGGCCAACTTGAGCCTTGACGGTCGGTGTGGCGTTTTCAACCGCGTAACCGTAAGGGGTCAATTGCAACATACTCAGGTCGTTTTCATTGTCGCCGAAGGTCATGATTTCATCGTCGGCAATCTGGTACTTGTCCTGTAGTTGCCGCAATCCCGCCGCTTTGTTAACTGAACTTTCGCTAATCAGTTCGGTGTTGTACCCCGAGGTCTGACTCGCTAGTTCGGCGGGCAAAGAATGGCGCAACGTCGTCATCACGTGCGTAAAGTCCACGTGGGGCTGGAAGGTGATGCCGATGCTGGTGATTTGGTCGTTCAACCGCGTCGGGGTGACCGTTGGCAGGTCCGCCACCCGTTGCAGATGGCCGTAATACCGGTGGGTCAAATCGTACGCCCCTTGGGAGATACGCTGGTCCACGTAGGCCGATTTGAACCCGACCACGATGTGTTCCGCAATCTCATCGGCCGTGAACTTTTGTTGAATGACGTCCAACGTAGCGGCCACCGCATCGGCGGGCATGGCCGTCACCTTCAGCGGTTGGCCGTTGCTATGCACGACCGCCCCATTTTGGGACACGAAATCCATGTGGTCCTGGAATTCCTGAAACTGAGTTTGTAACCGTTGGTACTGTGAGCCACTGGCGGCCACGACATGAATCTTTCTCGCCCGTAACTTAGGTAATAACTCCGCGAAGCGTTGATGGTTGTAGGTGTTTTCGTCGTTCAAAAACGTCCCGTCCATATCAAACGCGACTAATTTAATCGTCATCTGCCGTTGCCTCCCTAAAAATCCAATAATAGAGTTAGCATACCACAAAGGGCCACAATGTTTCATGTGAAACATGGCTGAGTGTGTCACATTCCCCCATTAGCGGACAACAAAACGGGCCTGGCAGTTTCACCAGGCCCGTCACACTAAGCTTAATCGGTCACTTCTTCGGTGTTCAACCGTTCCGGTTCGCCGATGACCAGGTGCCCCAGGACCGCGATGATCAAGAAGACCAGCGCGACGCCGCAGACCCCCAGCCAACCGGCGTGGCTCCAGGCCCAAGTCGCACTCAAGGTCCCAATCGAACCGCCTAGGAAGTAGCTGAACATGAAGACGGAATTGTTCCGGCTACTTTCCTTGCGGTTCAAGGACTGCACGATGGCCTGGTTAGACACCTGGCTGAACTGGGTCCCCAAGTCGAGCAAGACGATGCCGACGATGAGGCCAATCATCCAGGTCCCTAACAGCCAAAAGATGACGAAGGCCACGCCCGAAAAGATCATACTCAACCCAATCGTCAGTTTCGGGGAACGCTGGTCGACCATAGTCCCAATCATTGGCGCCGCTAAGACCCCAGCGATACCTAATAGCCCCAATAAGCCGGCTACGTTACTACCCAGGTGGTATTTGGCCGCCAGATAAAAAGCCAACGTCGACCACAGGACGTTGGACATCCCAAAGAGGCAAAAGCCGTTGATAGCCGACCCCCGTAAGGCCCGTTGTCGAGCGAACAACTTCGGTAACGTCCGAATGACCGGCCAGTATTGCAAGTCCTGGTGCCCGCGTTCATCGTGGGGCAACGCGTAGTGAACGATGACCAAAAAGACCAGGTCAATGACCGCCGCAATCAGATAGATGTCTTGCCAGGGTAACCAACTACCCAGCAGGCCACTAAACGACCGCGACAACAAGATTCCCGTCAAGAGTCCACTCAAGACGATGCCCAAGACCTTGCCCCGTTGCAGCGCCGGGGCTAAATAACCGGCGTAGGGAATGATGATTTGTGGCGCCACCGAGGTAATGCCGACTAACGTGGTCACCACCGCAAAGACGCCCGCGTTGGGGGCCCAATAGGCCAATAATAAGGAAACAATGGATAACCCAATCATAAATTGAATCAAATGATAGCGGTCAAAGATGTCCCCCAACGGGACGATCAACAAAAGTCCGAAGGCGTACCCAAGTTGGGTCACCATAGCGAGCGCCCCGACCACCGACTTGGCCAGGCCGAAGTCCGTGGCAATCAAGTTTTCGATGGGTTGAATAAAATTCAGATTGGCCACGATCACCCCGGTCACGACCGCCATTAACAAAATCTTTTTTCGCGATAACGTTGCTGGTTCTTTCACTTCCAATCCCTCCTACATTAAGTAGTGTAGCCTTTTGGAAGCAAAATGAAAACACCCAGTGAGGCCGGTTCAGCTTGGGTTCTCAGTTGCGCCATAAAATGATGACAACAAAAAACTGGCCACCAAATCGTGACCAGTTTAATCTAAGCGCCCCACTGTGTCAGCTGAGTCTCCACGTTTTTTAAAATTTTAATCCCTAATTGATAGTCCGGTTCCGAACCCAGCATCCGAAAGGCTAACGTCCAGGCGTCCTGGTACCCGCTAACGGTCAACTGAAAGTACGGCATGGCTTGGTAAGCTCCCGCGAAGTAGACCTGGGCGACCCGACTCCCCGCAAATTGCAAACGAGTCTGATCGATACGGCCGAAGTTCGCAAAGGAGATGCGGGCAGTCGGTTGGTACTTCCCGGCGAGACGCCGGACGATTTGCGGGGGCAATGCCCGGCTCATCCGGTTGATTTCCACCAATGGCGTTAAATAAGCCAAGTGGGCGTGGTAGTCCGAGAGCGTATCTTGGACCCGCTGTGCCACCGTTGCTAAGGTATCGTAATCGTTGACCCGAATCGGCAACGGCATCTCACTGGTCAGATTAGCAACCTGGACCACGTTGACGGCCGCAACCGGGCCGTGTAACCGCAGATCCACTTGGTAGGGAATCACCAGGTTGTGGTTCCCAGTCAGGGTGAACAGCGCTAACGCATACGCAGCTAGGAGTACCGCGTTTTGCGTCACGCCTTGTGCGCGAGCCTTCCGTTGTAACCGTCGCGTCTCTAAGCGCGAAATCACGGTTTCCCCATGGTGGTGATGCACGTCACCGTGCATTGCCGGAAAGGTCTCGCCGGCACTCGCCGTCGCTTTGAGTTCGGGGAGGGGCCGGTGGGGATGCCGCAAATAACTCACGATACGCCGGCCGCTCCGTTCGTTGACGAAATGAGTCAGGTCATCCCCGGCATAAGCCGCCGACAACAGGTATAAGTAGTGTTTGAACCCCTCTTCGTCAGTCAACAACCGACTCATGGAGAGGCGCACCCGGTCGTAGCCCTGGTGATGAATCACCTGGATCTTCAGTTGCGGCCCCGCGAGCACATCTAAGCGGGCGCGCTCTGGATCGTGACTGGCCGGATACTCCTCAATAACCGGTTGCCGCGCCGCGTGGTTGGGGACTTCGAATCGATTCCAAGTGATGTTATACCGACCCGTAATCTGGGGCACCACACTTTGGGTGGCTTGTACGGCCTGCCGTAAGCGCTCAATATCGATTGGCTGCGTTAAGCTCAAAGTACACTCCAGTAACGGCCGAATCTGAGTCAAGTTTAACGTTGGCATTAAATCTAACGGTTCACCATGATAGTTCACCCTAATCACCCCTCAATTCTAACTGCCCTCAGTATAGCAAAGCCATTTCCTAACCGTCCTTAAAGTTGTTGAGTTATTGTGAAAAATTAATAATCCTGTAACTTAAGGTCCCCACCCGGACAACTCTGGTAGAATGAATGCGTATCTGATACTTTACGAGGTGATTAATTTGTCTATCCAACCCATTTCTTGTAACCAAACCCTGGCCGTCGCCACCCATCGTATTTTTCCACCCGACCTGAATGAACACCAAACCGTTTTCGGGGGAAAACTCCTGTCCTTAGTGGATGACAGTGCCTCCGTGGCTGCCGTCCGCTTGACCCACGCCAAAGTCGTCACGGCATCTTTGGACCACATCAACTTTTTGGTTCCCTTCCAACTCGACAATATTATCTCCATGGAAGCCTACGTCAGTGGGACCGGTCACCGGTCACTGGAAGTCTTTGCCAAGCTCATCGGGGAAGACCTGATGACTGGTAAACGCTTCTTGGGTTTCACCTGTTTTCTTACCTATGTCCTGTCCACCCCACAAGCTGCCAGCTTACCCACGGTCAGACCCGTGACTAAAGAACAACGCTACGTCTGCGCCGGCTACCTGCAACGTTACCAGGAACGGCAAGCCCAACGTGCATCGGAACAGGCACTAATCAATCACGTCAACCTGGATTCTCCGTTTCAGCCTTAATGTTCCACGTGAAACATCCCCGCTAATCCCTTGGTTTTCGTTGGGAAAGTCACTATACTTATCGTGACGTCAAAAGGAGGAGTTTTTGATGAACATTACCATTATTGGAGCCACCGGAATGGCCGGTTCCGCCCTGGTTACCGCCGCATTGCAGCATGGCCACTCGGTCACCGCTATCGCCCGGTCCGCCGAAAAGTTGGCGCAACTGCCTCAAGACGAACATCTGACCACCCGCGCGCAGGACGCCTTTGGCCTGACGAAAGCCGACCTCAGCCACAGTGACGCGGTGATTGACGCCTTTGCGACCGCGCCCGCACAAGCCTACTTGCACGTGGATCTCGCCGCCCACTTAGTCGCCCAATTGCGGGAGACCACTAGTCCTCGGCTGGTCTTCATCCTGGGCGCCGGGAGTCTCTTGACCGGTGCGGACCACCACCTTTTCGTCCACGACATCGAGCAGGACCCCAATGCGGCCGCCTTTGTCGCCGTGCCTCAGAACCAGCTTGCCGAGTTGACCTTCCTGCGGACCGTGACTAACGTCAACTGGGTCGGCGTTTCCCCGGCCGCTGACTTCCATGCCGGAGACGCGCAATCCGCACTGTACGGGACCGACGAGTTACTGAAAAATGACCAAGGCAAATCAGAGACCTCAGCCGGGACCATGGCCGAAGCCATCATTGCCGAACTCGAAACGCCCAAGCACCATCAAGTTCGCTTCACCGTGGCCGATAACTAGCTTAATGTTAAAAAAATTCGACGCTAGTCCCATTTGGGGCTAGCGTTTTTCAATTATTTTGCTAAGATAGTAGGGGTTTTACATGTCAAATCATAGAAAGTTGCGATTATTTTGAAAACTCGTCTCACCTGGCGGGAAACTGGGTTCATCGGCACCATGCTCTTTGGCTTGTTCTTCGGTGCCGGCAACCTGATTTTCCCCATTTACCTGGGGCAACAAGCTGGGAGTCACATTTGGGCGGCTATCCTGGGCTTGTTGCTGACCGGGATTGGGCTCCCACTGTTGGGGGTCACCGGGATGGGGTTGTCACGAAGCGAAGGCGTCTTTGCCTTGGCCAGCAAGGTCAACCGGCCGTTCGCCTATGGCTTCACCATCGTGTTGTACCTCACGTTGGGTCCCTTCTTCGCCATCCCCCGGTTAGCCACCACCTCGTTTCAAATCGGGGCCGTCCCCTTCCTCAACTCTGGCAGTCAGACCTGGGGCTTGGCCCTTTTCTCGGTGGCCTTCTTCTTGGTCGCCTGGTTGCTGGCCCGGCATCCCGGGAAACTGATGACTTACATCGGCAAATGGCTGACTCCCCTCTTTTTAATTTTACTTGCCATCATCATCGGCGCGGCGTTGCTGCACCCCATGGGGCCGTTAAGCGGCCCCACGCGAGGGGCTTACGCCACTAGTCCGGTGCTCAGCGGTTTCACCGAAGGTTACAACACCATGGATGCCTTAGCGGCGTTAGCCTTTGGCATCGTGGTCATCGACACCATTCGCTCGCTAGGGGTCACCGACCCGCGGCAAATCGCCCAAGACACCATCAAGGCGGGGACCATCAGCATGCTTTTGATGGGCGTCATCTACACTTTGCTGGCATTGATGGGGACCATGAGTCTGGGACATTTCGCCGCCGCGGCCAACGGCGGCGTGACGCTCGCTCAGATTGCCCACTACTACTTTGGATCGTGGGGAAACGGCTTATTGGCCTTACTGGTCATCATCGCTTGCCTCAAAACGGCGATCGGTTTGATTTCGGCGTTTGGGGATACCATGCACGACCTGTTCCCCAAGCTTCCCTATAACGCGGTGACCGCCTTTGCGGCTATCCTGCCCTGCCTGTTCGCTAACGTCGGCTTGACCCGCTTGATTGCCTATTCGACACCGGTCTTGATGTTCTTGTATCCATTGGCGATCGCGTTGATCATCTTAGCGGTCCTCACGCCACTATTCGGGAGTTCCCGGATTCTTTATAACGTGACGATCCTATTCACACTGCTCCCCGCGATTGGGTCTGCCGCCGGTTCCTTACCCGCCAGTTGGCAAGCAACTGGGTGGTGCCAAGCCATCCTCACGGCCAACGACTACCTGCCCTTAGCTGCCAATGGTTTTGGCTGGGTGGTCCCGGCTATCTTAGGCCTCATTATCGGTCAAGTAGCCAGTCACTTGTATCGGGCCAAAACGTCCACCGACTAAACACTACACAAAAAGCGACACCCCCTCACCGGGTGCCGCTTTTCTTTTGGGATGACCTGACACCCTGCTCACAGCGGGGTGTCAGTAACGGTGGGCTGACCGTGGCTGAGGGGACGCTCACGGTCCACCACAACTCATCAGCCCACCTAGAGCATCTACCAAAGATTATCCGTCACACTTAACCGAATAAGCCTGAACCTAACGTTGTTCAAATCAGATTAGGTCCATCTTTAGTGCTACTCCTCCTCATTTATGACTACCTACAGTGAACGGGTCACCAGCGACCAATCAAGCCCCGTGGCTTCGCTGGCCTGCCTAACGTTTTAAATGACCATCAACTGTCACGCCGCGAGCGGGAGGTTATCCCCGTTAACCGTCACCGCCTGAGCTATGTAACGTTAGGCCACACACCAGCGTAATCGGGTGTCCTCAACGTTCACTGTACGGCTTAGTTTAGCAGGCTAAATTATGATTTCGGTCTCTTTATTGTAAAGTTTTTGTATATCTGTCACTCTGCTATCATAATTTTGTTATTAATAATAAGATTCAAGCAGGCACCACCCTTTTTTGGCGCCCCACATAACGTTGGTTGTCGTTTTTCGCTCCCCACCCCTTATCCAGACTAAACCAACCAAAAAGGCCCAAGCAACAACGTGTTGCTTGGGCCTTTCAGTAATTCACGTTTCTTTAGTTGACCTTAGCGATTTTCCCCTGTTCGATATAAACGCTCAAGATAGCGATGTCGGCGGGGTTGACCCCACTGATTCGACTGGCCTGGGCCAGCGTCTCCGGTTGAATCTTCTTCAACTTCTGGTGCGCTTCGGTCGCCAGACCGTCGATAGCGTCGTAGTCAATCTTATCTGGGATTGTCTTGGCTTCCATCCGCTTCAACTTAGCCACGTTGGCTTCGGCCTTCTTGATGTAGCCAGCGTACTTCAAGGAAATCTCGATTTCTTCAACGATGTGTCGGTCCAACGGGTGTTCTGGTGCCGGAATGAACTGCGATAAGGCTTCATAGTCCACGTATGGGCGCCGTAAGAAGACCGCTGCCGTCACACCGTCTTGCAACGGCTTATCCCCATGGCTGGTGATAAAGGCGTTGACCGCGTCGTTAGGCTTGATGCGAATCTTATTCAAGCGGTCAATTTCGGCCTGAATCGTGGCCTTCTTGTCGAGGAAGGCTTGGTACCGGTCGTCACTGATCAACCCCAGCTCATGGCCCTTTGCCGTCAACCGCAAGTCAGCGTTGTCGTGCCGCAAAATCAAGCGGTACTCAGCCCGGCTGGTCAACAGCCGGTAAGGTTCGTTGGTGCCCTTGGTCACCAAGTCGTCGACCATCACACCGATGTAAGCGTCCGACCGCTTCAAGGTGAAGCCTGGCTTGCCTTGTGCCCGTAAACCGGCATTGATACCGGCTAACAAGCCTTGGCCCGCCGCTTCCTCGTAACCGGACGTCCCGTTGGTCTGACCGGCCGTAAACAGGTTCTTTAAGACCTTAGTCTCCAACGTTGGTCGCAACTGGTATGGCGACACGACATCATATTCGATGGCGTAACCCGGGCGCATCATTTGGGCGTCCTCGAGCCCCTGAATAGAGTGCAAGATCTTCTGTTGCACTTCTTCGGGCATCGAGGTCGATAACCCCTGAACGTACCATTCATCGGTGTGCCGGCCTTCTGGCTCCAAGAAAAGCTGGTGGCGCGGCTTGTCGGCAAACCGGACGATCTTATCCTCGATTGATGGGCAGTACCGGGGGCCGACCCCTTCAATCACACCGGTAAACATCGGCGCGCGATTGAGGTTTTTGCGGATGATTTCGTGAGTCTTGGTGTTGGTGTAAGTCAACCAGCAAGACAGTTGGTTCTTCAGTTTTAAGTAAGCACTGTCTGGCGTGGTGAAACTGAAGTGGTTCGGCTGTTCGTCGCCGGGTTGCTCCTCGGTCTCATCGTAGTGGATGGTGTTGCCATCCACCCGCGGCGGGGTCCCGGTCTTGAAGCGTTCCAAATCAAAACCGTACTTCGGCAGGTTGGCCGTTAGCTTAGTCGCTGGTTGCGAGTTGTTCGGGCCCGACGAGTACATCAGTTCACCGATAATAATCTTCCCCCGCGCCGCGGTCCCGGCTGCGATAACCACGGCCTTGGCCCGATAGCTCGCGCCGGTGTTGGTGATGACCCCTTTACACTCGTCGTCTTCCACGATCAGATCATCGACGATACCCTGACGTAAGGTCAAGTTAGGTTCTCTTTCCAAGGTATGCTTCATTTCCGCGTGGTAGGCATGCTTATCGGCCTGCGCCCGTAAAGCGCGGACGGCCGGGCCCTTACCAGTGTTCAACATCCGCATCTGCACATAGGTCTTGTCGATGTTTTTCCCCATCTCGCCACCTAACGCGTCGATTTCCCGGACCACGATTCCCTTGGCCGGGCCCCCGACCGAGGGGTTACATGGCATAAAGGCGACCATATCCAGGTTGATCGTCATTAACAACGTCTTGTTGCCCATCCGGGCGGCCGCTAGTGCGGCTTCACTGCCGGCATGGCCAGCACCCACGATGATGACATCGTAGTCCTCACCGGGGTATTGTTTTACTTCCGTCATGGTTTCTCTTTCCCTCCATACCTGGTTTTGGACTTCTCCGCCGCCAAACGTTCATTCCTGTTAATAACTATTTTTAACTACAGTTGTCCACTTGGGGATAACTTTTTAAAAATTTCGTTATCCACCGGTGGATACTTTTATTTGCCGAGGCAGAACTGGCTGAACAATTGGTCCAACAATTCGTCTTGGTAGCTGTCACCCGTGATTTCACCCAGTAAGTCCCAGGCGTGGGTCATGTCGATTTGGACCAGGTCCACTGGCATCCCCATGGCAATTCCGTGCTTAACGTCGTCTAACGCCTGGCTAGCCTGGTGTAACAACCCGATGTGCCGGGCGTTAGTGACCATCACGTTGTTTTGTGATGACTCGATGCCTTCGTTGAAGAACAGGTGAGCGATGGTACTTTCCAGCTCGTCCATCCCCGTACGCTTCAGGATCGACGTCTCAATCAACGGACTCTTGCCAGCCGCTGCTTTGACCGCCGCCAAATCAAGCTTGGCAGGTAAGTCGGTCTTGTTCAAAATCAAGATGCGTTGGGTATCGGCCGTGGCTTTCAACAGCTCCTGGTCTTCCGCCGAGAGCGGTTCGCTGGCATCCAAGACCAGTAGGACCAGATCCGCCGTATTGATGGCCTTGCGCGAGCGTTCCACCCCAATCTTTTCGACCTTATCGGTGGTGTCGCGAATCCCGGCCGTGTCAATAAGTTTCAACGGGACGCCCTTGACGTTCACGTATTCCTCGATAACGTCCCGGGTGGTTCCGGCCACGTCAGTGACGATGGCCTTATCTTCGTGCAACAGATGGTTAAGCAGACTACTCTTGCCGACGTTAGGCCGGCCGACGATGGCCGTCGCCAGGCCTTCCCGCAAGACTTTCCCTTGCTTGGCCGTGGCCAATAAGGTCTTGATCTGGGCTTGGACTTCCGTGGCCTTTTCCAAGAGCATCTTGGTGGTCATGGTCTCTACGTCGTCGTATTCGGGGTAATCAATGTTGACTTCGACCTGGGCTAAGGCATCCAAGATGTCTTGGCGCAGGTGGCGAATCAAGTGGGACAGGTCTCCGTCCAACTGGTTCAAAGCCACCTTCATCGACTTGTCAGTCTTGGCGCGAATCAAGTCCATCACGGCTTCAGCCTGCGAAAGGTCGATCCGACCGTTTAAAAAGGCCCGCTTGGTGTACTCACCAGGTTCCGCTAAGCGTGCACCATAACTCAAGCACAGCTGTAAGATGCGGTTGGTCGCCACGATCCCACCGTGACAGTTGATTTCAATGATGTCTTCTTTGGTGTAGGTCTTGGGCGCCCGCATCACGGACACCATGACTTCATCGACTTCTTCATCATTTTCCGGGTCGATAATGTGCCCGTAGTTGATGGTGTGACTCGCTACTTGGCGCAAGTCTTTACCCTTAAACAACTTCTCAATCACGTCAAAGACCGCGTCGCCGCTTAATCGAATAATGGCGATGCCGCCTTCACCAGGCGGAGTCGAAATTGCCGCAATCGTATCGAATTCTGTGGTCGTTGCCATCATGATCCTCCCTTTGTTTTTCAAGTCAACTACCCTGGCGTGTCATTTAACGCCATAAAAAAAAGCACCTACTCCACGCCACCTAACAGACGCGGATAAAGTACTTTCACTACTTTATCGCAAACTTGATAAGAATGATTGTCTTCACTATAAGGTGCTTTGCCAAATTTGTCAAACCCAACGTTTAGGCCGGTTCAATCACTACCGCGCGGTGGGGTTCCTTGCCCGCCGAGTAAGTCGTCACGTAATGGTTGCTGGCCAAAGCGGCGTGAATCTGCTTGCGTTCAAACGAGGGCATCGGGTCCAGATAAATTGGCTTGCCGGACGCCACCACTTCACGGGCGGTGTTATCGGCTAAACGGGCCAAGGTGGCTGCCCGGCGCTCGCGATAATCCGCGACGTCGAGTTCGACCATCACGTGAGCTGCGCCATGATGGTTCAAAAAGAGTTGCGCTAGACTCTGCAACGCATTGATGGTGCGACCGTGTTTACCGATCAACAACCCTTCCTTGTCGGTCGCAAAGGCGACTCGAACCTGCCGCCGCGCGGGGTGCTCTACCGTGACGGTCGCTTCGATACCCAGCTACGAAACGATGGTCGTGACGTAAGTCGTCAGAGCCTTGATGGCGGCTTCCCGGTTAGTAGGCGTTGTTGCGTCGTGGGCTGGCTGCACCTTAGGCGTCGCCGTATCGTGAGCTGGTTGCGATGCCGGCTTGGTTGAGGCCGATGCCGGGGTGGCTGCGGGGCGCACCGCTGCTTTTTGGGGTTGAGAAGCCGTGGCGGCGGGGGGCGTCTGGGAGTGGACCGGCTGTTTGGCCGGTTGAACCGCCGGCGCGGGTTGGGCGGCCTTCAGTTGAACGTCCACCTGGGCGTCACGCCGCCCGATGCCTAGCCAGCCCTTGCGCGCCGTTCGGACCACCTTCACCGTTACCTGGTCGCGCTTGGCCGTCAAGGTCGCCAGACCAGCCGCGATTGCGGCCGCTTCCGTTTTCCCCGTAAAAATCGTCATCGTGTCTTCCTCCGTTCTGCATTTCAGTCAATTGCTAGTATACCATTCTCCGGCTTCAACGCCAGGTTAAACCTTAACGGGCACCAATCCTGCCCCGCGCATAAAAAAACCGCTCAAGCCCAAAACAGCTCAGCGGTTAAAATGCATTTAAGTTCCTGACTATTTACGACGACTTTGTTTGGCTTTCCGAATGGCCCGGCGAATCGACCGATCATGTTCGGCTTTCGCCTTTTCCTTCTTTTCCCGCTCGGCATTAATCTTCCACGGGTTTTGAATCAAGAGGGTTTGCCCCACTTGGAACACGTAGGAAATCGTCCAGTAAAGTGAGATGGACGAGGCAATGTTGAGGGCGGTGAAGAAGACGACCACCGGCATCCCGACGATCATCATGGTGTTCATCGAGCTAGTTTCTGGCGCCGATTTCGTGGTCAGCCAAGAACTGACCAACGTTGCTAAGGCCGCCAACACCGGCAAGACAAAGTACGGGTCCTTGTGGCCCAGTTGCAACCACAAGAAGTCCCCGGACCGCAAGACTGAGGTCCGCCAGATGGCTTGATACAACGCCCAAATAATGGGTAACTGAACGAGCATTGGTAAGCACCCCATCAACGGGTTAATGCCCGCCTCGGCGTACAACTTCTGCTGTTCAGATTGTAATTTTTGGACCGTTTCCCGATCCTTCGATGAATATTTTTTCTGTAAGGCCTTGATCTGGGGTTGAATCTCTTGGGTCTTCCGCATACTGCGTGTTTGGAAGATCATCAACGGTAACAGGATAATCCGAATGATAACGGTAAAGAGGATAATCCCGATGCCGTAGCTATGGCCGAAGAAATGAGACAACCAGATAATCGCCCGCGAGAAGTTCAAGACGATTAACCCGTCCCAAATCCCCGTACTTTGATTAGTGATTGGCTTATTGCTACAAGCCGAGAGAAGCAACACCAGACTCACGATACCTAACATTAGTAGGGTGCGTCTGTACTTTTTCACAGTTATTCCTCACTATAGTTGGAATCTAGCAATTGCGCCAGCTTGAGCACGTGAATCATGCTCTTCTTGGCATCCGCCATCGAAATTCCGTCTGCTCTGGGCCGGGCGATCACGAGAAAGTCCACATCTTGTTTCAAGAAGGGCTTCAACTCGAGAAGGCTCTGCCGGATTCGCCGTTTGACCCAGTTACGATGAACGGCGTTTCCAATTTTCTTGCCGACCGAAATGCCGACCCGAAAGTGCTTTTGCGCTGGCTTAGCCATTGAGTACACCACAAACTGCCGATTAGCGACCGAATTTCTGGTCTCAAAGACCTGCTGGAATTCCGCTTCTTTCTTAATGCGGTAAGATTTTCGCATGGTGCATCTCCAAAACTTTAACGATCTAATGATCGAAATTGACTGCCAGCCGGCTGACTGGCACAAACAGTCCGAGGGGCATTGGAGTCCCAGTACCGACTCAGATAAAATAAAAAGACCACTGAACCTTCAGCGGCCTATGCAGACAATACTTTACGTCCTTTTTGACGGCGACGTGCTAAGACGTGACGGCCGTTGCTAGTACTCATCCGCTTGCGGAAACCGTGTACACGTGAACGGTGACGCTTCTTTGGTTGGTAAGTGCGCTTCATCGTGACACCTCCTTATAACTTATTTTTGATTGGTTGCTTGGTAGGTACCAAACAGACTAAATGCATTTCCTGACTATATTAGCATAAAACCTGCTGAATGGAAACCAGAACTTCCGATTTTGCCCAAAAACTTCTCCCCAATTTAGCTCGCCTTATGCACAATTGCTGTGGATGGTTTCGGGGACGGCAAAAAGTTATCCCGGACTTACCCACCAAGTTATCCACCGAATCACAACGTGTGCATACTCAATTTTTGTGGCCTGTTCAAAATGTGGATAACTTGTGAAACACGCAACGTAATAATGTTTCCCAACATTTTGGGTCTGTGGATAACTGGGAATAACTTTCTAAATCCACAGAAATCAGCATCCTGTGGATAACCGTTGTCAACCGCCTGTGAAACAATTAGTCACAGGTCCCATTTACCTGTGGAAAACTTTTTTTCGGCATGCTACACTAAAGATACGTTTTTCAGGGTCCCCTACTCGACTAGGGGTGCCTGTCATTAATTTTTTCAGTGAGGGGGATCCCATTAGTGCCAGATATGTCAACTTTATGGACTGATATCCAAGAGTCGTTCAAACAGAGCTACTCGAAAACGTCCTACGCGACTTGGATTGCTTCCGCCAAGCCCGTTTCTCTGGTGGGCAATAAACTGACGTTGGAACTGCCGTCACCCCTGCATCGGGATTACTGGACCAACCAACACTTGGACCAGCAGCTCGTCGAATACGCTTATCAAGCCACCCACGAAGACGTTCAACCCGTGTTGATTCTCGAAGGTGAGCGCCAGCAACAGGCCACCTTAAAGGCCCAAGCTGACCCGGACGCGACCGACAATCGCGAACCCACGCCCACTTTTATGAAGGAAACGACGTTGAACCCCCGCTACACGTTCGACACGTTCGTAATCGGCAAGGGCAACCAGATGGCGCACGCCGCCGCTCTGGTGGTCTCCGAAGAACCCGGGGTCATGTACAACCCGCTGTTCTTTTACGGGGGCGTCGGATTGGGCAAGACCCACTTGATGCACGCCATCGGGAACAAGATGCTAGAAGATCATCCCGAGACCAAGGTCAAGTACGTCACCAGTGAAGCTTTTACCAACGACTTCATTAACGCAATTCAGACCCGGACGCAGGAGCAGTTCCGTCAAGAGTACCGCAACGTTGATTTGTTACTCGTCGATGATATTCAGTTCTTTGCTAATAAGGAAGGAACGCAGGAAGAATTCTTCCATACGTTCAACACGTTGTATGATGAAGGCAAGCAGATTGTCTTAACGTCCGACCGCTTGCCTAACGAGATTCCAAAGCTCCAGGACCGTTTAGTCTCGCGCTTTGCGTGGGGGCTCTCGGTGGATATCACGCCACCCGACCTGGAAACGCGTATCGCCATCTTGCGCAACAAAGCCGATGCCGACCAAGTCGACATCCCTGACGACACCCTCAGTTACATCGCCGGGCAAATCGATTCTAACGTCCGTGAACTCGAAGGCGCACTTGCCCGCGTCCAAGCGTACCACCGTTTGATGCGCCAACCCATCACGACCGATTTGGCCGCTGAAGCATTAAAGGGCTTGAATTTAGCTCACGCCGAAACCACAGTCACGATTCCCGTGATTCAAAATCGGGTGGCGGACTACTTTAACGTCTCGTTGAAGGATCTTAAAGGAAAGAAACGCAAAAAAACAATCGTGATTCCGCGCCAAATTGCCATGTACCTCTCGCGCGAACTGACCGATTCGTCGTT
This sequence comes from Levilactobacillus suantsaii, assembly GCF_014069315.1. NCBI lineage: Bacteria > Bacillati > Bacillota > Bacilli > Lactobacillales > Lactobacillaceae > Levilactobacillus > Levilactobacillus suantsaii. Next base: position 742,652 of record NZ_CP059603.1, read on the forward strand.
ACCGCGGATTGGTAACGAGTTTGGCGGCAAAGATCACACCACCGTCATCCACGCGTATGATAAAATTACCGCATCGTTAAAAACCGATCCCGACCTGCAAAAAGACATTGCCGATTTGAAGGAAGAATTGCGGCATTAACGACCAATTATGCAGCCCTAGATTCTGTGGTTAACAACCCAATCAAAGTGGCCCTGTGGATAGCAGGTGGATAACATTGCTGGTTATCCACAACTTTTCCACAGGTCACTTTGTTAATTCACCGCATGTTCCGCACGTTTATCCACACTATCTACAGGCCCTACTACGACTACTGTTTTTTCTTTTAATTAAGTTAACCCCTCGTCTCGAGGGAGTCAGATAAAAGGAGTGTCATTCCGTATGCAATTTACGATTAACCGGACAGCGTTTGTCAAAGAACTCAATAACGTCTCCCGGGCTATTTCTTCGAAAACTACGATTCCGATTCTTACTGGTCTGAAAATCGTCGCGAGCGACGCGGGCTTATTACTAACCGGGTCGAACGCCGACATCTCGATTGAAAGCTTGATTCGGGCCGATGATCCCGATAACGGCCTCACCATAGATGATCCCGGGGCTATCGTCTTGACGGCGCACTTCTTTAGTGAAATCGTTAAGCGTATCCCTGAAAAGACCATGACGGTTGCCGTGAAGGATGGCTTCCAGACCGAAATCACTTCTGGAACCGCCGCCTTCAACATCAACGGTCAAGACGCGAACAATTATCCCCACCTGCCCGAAGTCGATGCTGAGGACTCCGTGGTGTTATCCGGCGCTGTTTTCAAAGAATTGATCAGTCAGACCGTTATTGCGGTCTCCACCCAGGAAAGTCGCCCGATTCTGACTGGGGTGCACTTCGTCTTGAACGATAACCAATTCTTAGCCGTGGCGACCGATAGTCACCGGTTGAGCCAACGGCAGATCGAATTACCACAACCGACCGACGCCAACTTTGACGTGATCATTCCCGGTAAGAGTCTGACCGAACTGTCCCGGATGATCGGTGACGGCGACGAGGACGTGAAGATGCAGTTCTCCGAAAATCAGGTGCTCTTCTTATTGGGCGACACCTCGTTTTACTCCCGGTTACTCGAAGGTAACTACCCTGATACATCGCGGTTGATTCCGAAGACGGCGTCCACCACGGTGGAAATTGAAGCGCCCGAACTCTTGGCCGCCGTCGAACGGGCATCGTTACTGTCTCATGAGTCCCGCAACAACGTGGTCAAGCTGACCCTGAAGCCGACTTCTAAGACGGTCACCATCTTTAGTAACTCACCGGATGTCGGGAACGTTGAAGAAAACTTGACGCCTAAGGATATGGACGGCGCCGACTTGGAAATCTCCTTCAATCCGGATTACATGAAGGATGCATTGCGTTCCTTTGGCCAAAGTGCCATCCGCGTGGCCTTCACGTCCCCGTTGCGACCATTTACGTTGGTCCCAACAGAGGACACCAGCAACTTTATCCAGTTAATCACCCCAGTGCGGACGTTCTAAAGCGCCTGACTGGTCCAACACTGTGGAAAACGTGCACCCCAATTGGGGTGCACGTTTTTTGTTGTCCACAAGTGTGGGGATAACTCAGTTAGGCCGCAGCTTAATCACAGGTGGATAAAATTTCTTGGAAGTTAGGCCGAGTTATCCCCCAATCTGGGCATAACTACGGCGTTTTGGGGATAAGTCTTTGGGGGCGTAAGTGATGGGCTAACGCCGGCAGTTTTGCTGGTGCCAGCAGTCTGACTAAAGACGAAAGCCACCCCACGTTCCGTTAGGTTCGTCAGTTTGGGGCATCGATTATTAGTCCTAACCGCTTGCTGTAAGCCGGCAAGCGGTCTAGTTTTGGACGCGCTGATTGGTGGAAAATCGTATAACGTTTTACTATACGGGATTTTTTCGTAATTGCGTGCGCAACGGTTTCACAAATGAAATTATTTTGAAAATCGAACGAAAAATGGGCCAATTCTGGTAGACGGCGTTGAAATGGCCTCTGAGCAGATTTACCCGTTTTATAGCAAAAATATCAAAAATGCGACCAACGGACTCAGAGCGCTGAAATCAGATGGTTCGCCTGTACTTTTCGCTAAAAAGCGGTATAATATAAGTAAAGATAATGAAGGGGTGAAGTTGTGAAAAAAGCGGTTTTCATTGAGACGCCCTACATGACACTAGGTCAGATGCTCAAGGAAGAATCCATAATCAGTACAGGCGGTCAAGCCAAGTGGTATTTGCGAGAAACGACCGTAATGGTCAACGACGAGCCGGATAATCGGCGTGGTCGCAAGCTCTACCCGGGTGATACGGTGGCCGTCCCTGATGTCGGATTATTTTTTATACGCTCAAAGCAGGGTGAATAATGTATTTGCAAGAGTTGCAGCTCCAAAACTTTCGAAATTACGCGTCGGCGGATCTGCACTTCGGTCGCGGAATTAACGTCCTTTTAGGAGCCAATGCTCAGGGAAAGACCAACCTCTTAGAGGCGATTTATGCGTTAGCGTTGACGCGCAGTCACCGGACCGCTAACGACCACGACCTGATCAACTGGCAGGCCAAAACGGCCCAGGTAGCGGGACGCGTGGTCAAAGGCAGCGGCACGACGCCGTTAGAGCTAACGTTTTCCCGGCAAGGTAAACGCGCGAAAATCAATCACTTAGAACAGGCCCGCTTGTCCCAATACGTGGGTCAGCTCAACGTGATTTTATTTGCGCCGGAGGACCTGGCCATCGTCAAAGGGGCGCCGACGGTTCGGCGGCGGTTCATGGACATGGAATTTGGCCAGATGAACCCGCGGTACCTGTATAACCTGAGTCGTTACCGGACGCTACTGAAGCAGCGCAACCAATACCTAAAGGATTTACAGCACCACCGCCAACACGACCAGTTGTTTTTGGACGTGTTGACCGACCAATTGGCCGCGTACGGCGCTGATATTATTCATCAGCGGTTGGTCTTACTCCAACGCTTGGAGCAATGGGCGCAAACGATTCACGCTGAGATTTCGCAACACCACGAAACGCTCACCTTTCATTACGCGACGCAGGTGGCCGAGACGGCGTTAACGGATTCCAAGACCATTTGTGATGCGTTGACGGCGTTGTACCACAAGCAACGAGACAAGGAGCTTTATCAAGGGACGACCTTGGTGGGGCCCCACCGCGACGACTTACGCTTCCAGGTCAACGACAAGAACGTCCAGACCTTCGGCTCGCAAGGGCAACAGCGGACGACCGCGTTAAGCGTCAAGCTAGCGGAAATTGAACTGATGAAGGCCGAGACGGGTGAGTACCCCGTCTTACTACTCGACGATGTGTTGTCCGAACTGGACGATGCCCGCCAGACCCATTTACTCACGGCCATTCAAGACAAAGTGCAAACGTTTATAACCACCACCAGTTTGAGCGGGGTGACCCGCAAGCTGATTACCGACCCGACGATCTTTCACGTTGAGGCTGGTACCGTGGTGGCCGATACTGCGGCCGACGATTCAGCGTCGACCGAGTAGTCTGTAAGGAGGATTAGACAGTGGCTAATAACGAAAATGAAACCAAAGAAGAACGCGCCCGCGAATATGACGCCAGCCAGATTCAAGTCCTAGAAGGGCTGGAAGCCGTCCGGAAGCGGCCCGGGATGTACATCGGAACCACGAGTTCCCAAGGCCTGCACCATCTGGTCTGGGAAATTGTGGATAACGGGATTGACGAGGCCTTGGCGGGCTTTGCCAACGCCATTCACGTCACGGTAAAAAAAGATAACAGTATTACCGTGACCGATAATGGTCGGGGGATTCCAGTCGATATCCAAAAGAAGACTGGCAAACCCGCTTTGGAGACCGTCTTTACGATTCTGCACGCCGGGGGGAAATTCGGCGGTGGCGGGTACAAGGTTTCTGGTGGACTCCACGGGGTCGGGGCTTCCGTCGTGAACGCTCTGTCGACCGAACTGGACGTCCAAGTCGTTCGGGATGGCAAGCGTTACGCCATGGACTTCACCCGCGGCCACGTCAAGACGCCGATGCACGTCACGGAGACCGGGTTGCCAGAAGAAAAGCACGGGACCTACGTGCACTTCTTACCAGACCCGTATATTTTCCAAGAAACCACGACCTTCGATATTCAGACGTTGACCACCCGGATTCGGGAACTGGCCTTTTTGAACAAGGGGTTACGGATCACGATTCGTGATGAACGCCCCGAGACCCCGACCGAAGAGGATTTCCTCTACGAAGGTGGGATTCGCCACTACGTCGATTACCTGAATAAAAACAAAACGACGTTGTTTGAACCCCCGATTTACGTGGAAGGGGAAGAAAACGGCATCACCGTTGAAGTGGCCCTCCAATACACCGAGGACTACCACAACAACTTACTGACCTTTACCAACAACATTCACACCTACGAAGGTGGGACCCATGAAGAAGGCTTCAAGCGAGCCTTGACGCGAGTCGTCAACGACTATGCGCGGCAAAACAAGCTGATGAAGGATAGCGATGCTAACCTGACCGGGGATGACGTGCGTGAAGGCTTAACAGCCGTCGTTTCGGTCAAGCACCCGGACCCACAATTCGAAGGGCAGACCAAGACCAAGCTGGGGAACTCCGATGCGCGGACCGCGGTGGACCACACCTTTGCGGACCACTTCATGCGCTTCTTGATGGAACACCCCGACGTAGCGCGCAAGGTCGTCGACAAGGGGACCTTGGCGTCTAAGGCGCGGGTCGCTGCTAAGCGAGCGCGGGAAGTCACCCGGAAGAAGAGTGGACTCGAAATCAGTAACCTGCCCGGTAAATTAGCGGACAATACGTCCAAGGACCCGGAAATCTCCGAATTATTCATCGTCGAAGGGGACTCTGCCGGTGGATCCGCCAAGCAGGGCCGGTCGCGATTGACCCAAGCCATCTTGCCGATTCGGGGGAAGATTTTGAACGTCGAAAAAGCCTCGATGGACCGCATTTTAGCGAACGAAGAAATCCGCTCGATGTTTACGGCCATGGGGACCGGCTTCGGCGACGATTTCGACGTCTCCAAAGCCAACTACCATAAGTTGATTATTATGACCGATGCCGATGTCGATGGGGCTCATATTCGGACGCTGTTACTGACGTTGATCTACCGTTACATGCGGCCGTTACTCGATGCCGGCTTTGTCTACATTGCCTGTCCACCGTTGTACCGGGTCCGCCAAGGGAAGTTCCAACGCTACATCGATTCGGACGAAGAATTAAAAGCCATCTTAGGCCAATTGGCCCCGTCACCGAAGCCGCAGATTCAACGGTACAAAGGGTTAGGTGAAATGGATGCGGAACAACTGTGGGACACGACCATGAACCCCGAAAATCGGCGGCTCTTGCGGGTCGACTCACAGGATGCCATCAACGCTGATCAAGTTTTCAGTATGTTGATGGGCGATAAGGTGGCGCCACGGCGGCAGTTTATCGAAGATAACGCCACGTTTGCTGACCTCGATGTTTAGCGTTACGCGGAAGTAGGAACGGAGGATAAGAATTTGGCTGATCAAGATTTTACCCACACGCGAATAACCGATGTGGATCTTTCAAAAACCATGCGGACATCGTTTCTGGACTACGCGATGAGCGTTATCGTGGCCCGGGCTTTGCCTGACGTGCGCGATGGACTCAAACCGGTTCACCGGCGGATTTTGTACGATATGCATGAACTGGGCATCACGCCCGACAAGCCCTTCCGGAAATCGGCCCGGGTGGTCGGAGACGTTTTAGGGAAGTATCACCCCCACGGTGATTCGGCGGTTTACGAATCGATGGTGCGGATGGCACAAGACTTCTCCTACCGCTACATGTTAGTTGACGGTCACGGAAACTTCGGGTCCGTCGACGGTGATGGCGCCGCAGCCATGCGGTATACCGAAGCCCGGTTGAGTAAAATCGCGCTGGAAATGCTGCGCGACATCAATAAAGATACGATCGATTATCAGGATAACTACGATGGCAGTGAACGCGAACCCGTCGTGCTCCCATCCCGGTTTCCGAACCTCTTAGTGAACGGGGCGTCCGGAATCGCCGTGGGGATGGCGACGAACATTCCGCCCCACAACTTGAGCGAGGTCATCAGTGCGCTACACATTTTGATGAACAACCCTGACGCCACGTTGGCGGAATTGATGGAGGCCTTACCGGGTCCCGATTTTCCAACCGGCGGGATCGTCATGGGTAAGGCGGCCATTCGCCGGGCTTACGAGACCGGTAAGGGGACCATTACCTTACGGGCGAAGGTCGACATCGAAGAAGAAAAGAACGGTAAGCAACGCATCGTGGCCACTGAGATTCCATACATGGTCAACAAGGCTAAGCTGATTGAACGCATCGCCGAACTGGCACGAGACAAACGTATCGAAGGCATCACCGATGTCAACGATGAGTCTGACCGGACCGGGATGCGGATTGTTATTGATGTCCGCCGGGATGCCAGCGCCGAAGTCATTTTGAACAACTTGTACAAGATGACGTTGATGCAGACTTCCTTTGGCATCAACATGCTGGCCATTGTGGACGGCGCGCCCAAAGTGTTGGGCTTAAAAGCCATCTTACAGTACTACCTGAAATTCCAGCTGGAGGTTATCCGGCGGCGGACGGCCTTTGATTTGAAGAAGGCCCAAGCGCGGGCCCACATCCTGGAGGGGCTCCGGATTGCGCTGGACCATATCGATGAAATCATCACGATCATCCGCCAATCCCAGACCTCGGAATTGGCCAAGAACCAGTTGATGAGTCGGTTCAGCTTGTCGGACAAGCAATCGCAAGCCATTTTGGACATGCGGTTGGTTCGGTTGACGGGACTGGAACGTGAAAAGGTCGAAAACGAGTACAAGAACTTGCAGGCATCCATCACTGATTACAAGGCCATCTTGGCGTCCAAGGACCGCCAACAGGAAATCATCTACCAAGAATTACTCGACATTCAAAATAAGTTTGGTGACAAGCGCCGGACCGAATTGATGGTCGGGGAGGTCTTGAGTATCGAAGACGAAGACCTGATTGCCGAAGAAGACGTCGTGGTCTCCTTGACCCATAACGGGTACATCAAACGGTTGCCAACCACTGAATTCAAGGCCCAAAACCGGGGTGGTAAAGGAATTCAAGGCATGGGCGTTCACGATGACGACTTTATTGAACACTTAGTCGCCACGTCTACGCATGACATGTTGCTATTCTTTACCAACACCGGGAAGGTCTACCGGATGAAGGGGTACGAGATTCCCGAATACGGGCGCTCGGCCAAAGGCATTCCGGTCATTAACCTCTTGGGAATCAATACTGATGAACACGTTCAAGCTGTCATCAACGTGGCCAATTCCGGTCAAAATGACGACAACGACTTGTTCTTCACCACGGTCAACGGGACGGTCAAGCGGACGCCCGTGGCTGAATTCGCCAATATCCGTAGTAACGGACTGAAGGCGTTGAACCTGAAGGACGGCGACGAACTAATGAACGTGGCTATTATTCAGGAAACGGCCAATATCATCATTGGAACGCACCAGGGTTACGCGGTTAGTTTCTCGGCATCCGCAGTTCGGTCCATGGGGCGGTCAGCGACCGGGGTCCGGGGCATTCGCCTGCGGGACAACGATTACGTCATTGGTGCCAGTGTCTTGAAACCAGACGACCACGTCTTTGTCATTTCCGAAAAGGGTTACGGCAAGCAGACGCCGGCCAGCGAGTACCCGATTAAGGGTCGTGGCGGAAAAGGTATCAAGACCGTCAACGTATCCGCAAAGAACGGGCCGTTAGCGGGTCTGACCACGGTCAACGGCGACGAAGATATCATGTTGATTACCGATAAAGGGGTCATGATTCGCTTCGGGGTCGCCGACGTTTCCGTCACCGGCCGGGCGACATTGGGGGTTCATCTGATTCGCTTAGGTGAGGACTCGAAGGTGGCCACGATGGCCAAGGTCGCTAAGGAAGACGACACGCCGGATGACACGACGGAAAAGTCGACTGATAGTGATTCAGCAGACGCACCGGTGGCTAAGTCCACGCCAGATACGCCGACGGACGACGATTCTGAAGCTTAATTGAACAGTATGCTGCTTGGGTTGGACCACGGGGTCGATCACGAGAAGCTAAGGGATGTGGAAAGGTAATCTTTCCACGTCCCTTTTTTAAGTGCAATTAGTTTGGCTGGGATTTGCGAAGTCGGAAAAAATCCCGGTTCAACATCGGAGTTAAGCGTGTATCGTTTTTCACCCCCATCGGTCGGCCCCGATTTGCGTCCCCCCGTTTTTTATGCTATACTTCTACCTTGTGAGTATCTGGCTTACGCTAGTGACTCTCCTTGCTTCCACAATCTGGTGGAAGCCTGAAGTCCATAAGGAGGTGTACGATTCATGGAAACTACGAAATACGAAATTACCTACATCATTCGTCCAGATCTTGACGACGCTACTAAGACTGCCTTGGTAGAACGTTTTGACAAGATCGTGACGGACAACGGTGCAGAAATTATCAGTTCTAAAGACTGGTCTAAGCGTCGCTTCGCTTACGAATTTGGTGGCTACAACGAAGGTATCTACCACGTCGTAACGTTGAACACTGACAACGACACGCCTTTAAACGAATTCGACCGTTTATCCAAGATCAATGGCGATATCTTACGTCATATGATCGTTAAGCGCGAAGATTAATTTTAACCTTAACTTTTAACTTGAGAGGAGTTATTCAGCAATGATCAACCGAGTAGTACTTACTGGCCGACTAACACGGGATGTTGAATTACGATACACCCAAAGCGGTGCTGCTGTTGCCACTTTTACTTTGGCCGTTGATCGGCGGTTCACCAACCAGCAAGGTGAGCGGGAAGCTGATTTCATTAGTTGTGTGATTTGGCGCAAGTCCGCGGAGAATTTTGCCCAGTATATGCACAAAGGATCTTTGGTCGGCATTGAAGGCCGCGTTCAGACCCGGAACTATGAAAATCAACAGGGCCAACGGGTCTATGTGACCGAAGTGGTCGTCGAAAACTTTTCCTTCTTGGAACCCCGCAATCGTAACCGTGGGGCTCAAGGTGGCAATAATTACGGCACACCTGCGAATAATGCTCCTCAGACTAATCAATCGCAAAATACCAATCCGTTCACGAGTGGGAACCCGTCGAACGCCCCACAAGGGAATCCAAATTCCGCTGCGCCAACGGGCAATAACGCCCCGGCTAACGGCAACCAGAACAATAACGGGAACAATGGCAACAACGCCAACGACCCGTTTGCAAACACTGGCGATTCGATTGACATTTCTGACGATGATTTACCGTTCTAAAAAACTAACACTATAAGGAGGGACTTATCCATGGCAGGACAACGTCGTGGCGGCCGTCGCCGTCGTAAGGTTGACTTCATCGCAGCCAACCACATCGAATACATTGATTACAAAGACACTGACTTATTACGTCGGTTCATCTCCGAACGGGGCAAGATTTTACCTCGTCGGGTCACTGGTACCAGTGCCAAGAACCAACGGAAGTTAACTATTGCTATCAAGCGTTCACGGATCATGGGCTTAATGCCATTCGTTAGCGACGAAGGTTAGCATGGAAAAGGAATCACTCAATCGAGTGATTCCTTTTTTTGCCACTTATCCCCAAAAACGGACGAGTTATGCACAGCTTTTGGTGGATAACTACCATATTTGGGGGATAAGTCAGTGATTTCCCCTAAATATGGGGGCAATTGTGTGTAAATATACAAATCAGCGGATAGACTAAGAGCTGTAAAAATTAAGCTATGAAAATGGTTAAACTTAAAGTTAATTTAGTGAAATAACCTCATGCGGTTATGCAATTCAAAGGCTAGGTGATAAATAGCCTGAGTTATCCCCATCTTATGGGGATAATGTGGATAAAACTGTGCATAACTTGGTGCGTGATAGCGGGTTAGATTCCCTGGATGACTGGCGCCGATAAATTAGATTAAATCGACTAAACCAGCTATTGTGGGGTAACTTAACTGGATTTTTACACGGAAATTTTAAGGAATTCAAGCTATGAGTTCCTTTTTATTCTCTTCTTAGTTGTGGCGTTTCAATTGTTAATTTACCCTTCTAAAAATCCCCCTGAGCTTGAACTCAGGGGGATTAGTTGGATCGGATTAGAATTCACGCTGGCCGCTCAGATAAACTTGTTTATCATCCTGGACGACGTTAGCAGTGTCTGCTAAGGGATCTTTCTTAAGAACTTGGAAATCTGCAAATTTACCAACCTCAAGGGTCCCGTAATCATCTGCGACGCCTAAGAGTTGAGCAGAATTTAGGCTGGAGCATTGGTAAGCTTGAGCCGGGGTCATTCCTAACTTGGTCAGTAAGCCAAATTCTTCCGGAGTTTTGTCGAACCCGTTGTAGGGGGTCCCAGCGTCGGTCCCACAAGTGAACTTTACCCCAAGTTTGAAAGCTCGGCGCATGTTGACGTAGGTGTCGTCAAGGGCGTCAGCAGCTTTTTTGACTTCCCAATCGGGGAGTTCGCCTTTGCCAAATTCTGGGATGACCCATTCAGCGATTAAGGTCGGGGTCAGATAAGTCCCTTGTTTAACCATCTGTTTAGCTTCATCTTCGGTCACGTAAAAGCCGTGTTCCACCGAGTCGACACCAGCGTCGAGAGCGTTTTGAATGCCTGGGTTTCCTTCGGCATGGGCGGCAACCACGCGACGCTTGTGGTGGGCTTCTTCGACGGCGACGTGCATTTCGGCCGCCGAAAGCTGGGCGTCTTCCATGAAGTCGTTCGGCGTCATGACGCCACCAGTTGCCATGACTTTAATACTTTCAGCCCCATTCTTAAAAGCGGTCCGGACGGCTTTGCGCATTTCGTCGGGTGAATCAACGGCATGGCCACCGTGTGGTGAATCGCCATGGCCCCCGGTCATCGAAAAGGCCATTCCGGATGTTAGCATGTGCGGGGTATGGGGAAGTTGCCCACTTTTCTGAAGTTTTTTTAGTTTGACGTCGACGTCATAATCGTTCCCACAGCCCCGGGTGTAGGTGACGCCGGATTTTAGAAGGGCTTGGAGGTTCGTCCAAGCGAAGACGGCGGTTTCGGATTCAGAATTATCACTGCCGTTCAAAGCTAAGGGATTAGCCGAGACGTGGGTGTGAACGTTGAAGAAGCCAGGCATGACATATTGGGCGTGCAGGTCAACTTGAGTATCAGCAGTGGCGGGTGTTCCTTGTCCCCGGTCTACCAAGCGTCCCGTTTCGTTATCAACGGTGAACCAGGCGTCGGTTAAATTTTGATCGGTCGTGCCATCAAATAAGGTAAAGTTGAAAAATGTGGTTTTAGTCATTGTAAAGTCCTCCTAAAATTAAGTTAAGTCTGGTGTAACAGAGGCATCACCTCGATTCCGGATGCTTGTTAGTTATTTCCAAGCAGCGTATTTATATTGAGCTTCGTGGAGTAAAGAGTAGGTCAAGCCGGTAACGTTTTTGGAGGTGAGCTTGGCTTCGGCAGGTTGGTAAACGGGAATGTAGCCTTTAACTGCCATAAGACGTTTGTCGGCAGCCATTAACCCGTTGTAACGAGCTAAGCCAGTTTTATTGTTAGCTTGATTCAATAATTGGTTGAATTTCGAATCGTTCCAGCCGGTAAAGTTGACCGTATTGGTTTTCGCCGCCAAACTAAGAAAATCAGAAGCATCTAACCAATTAGTCGACCAACCAGTTAAATTCAGTTCGAAATTTCCTGCAAAATCGCGGGCGACATGTTGCGCGTGGGGGATTGAAGTGATGTTAACGGTCAATCCCTTAAAGTTTTTCTGCATGACCGATTGGAGGTAAGTCCCCACGTGCTTGTCATCATCCGTGTCATCGGTCAATAAGTTCAAGGTGACCTTACTTTGACCGGTTTCTTGTAAGTATTTATGCCAGTACGTTTTGGCTTTAGAGACGTCGGTTGGTAGGAGATTACCGATTTCAGTAGCCATGTCTTGGCCCGTTTTTGGATTAGCCTGATCCCCATGGGGAATGGCGCTTAAGGCGGGTTTTGAGCCATCTTGTAAAATTTTATTCGTTAGAGTTTTCCGGTTCATGACGTAGGAAACGGCTTGGCGTAAGTTTTCGGAATTGGTTTTAGTTTTTTTACTATTAACGTAAAGGTACTGTAAACGGCCTAACAGGTGAGTATGAAGCTGGTTATCGTTGCCATTTGCGCGGACGTATTGCCCACTAACGGTGGTCTCTTGAACTTTTCCTGATTTGAATAGGTTAGCCGCGGTAGATTCATCTTTGGTCACGCTGACCTTAACTTTCTTGATACCGACCTGCGAGGCATCCCAATAATGGGGATTCTTGACGTAGGTCCAGGAGGAATTACTACCAGTCCAACCAACTAATTTGTAGGCGCCGTTACTAACGGTTTTGGCGGCGCTAGTACCATATTTTTGGCCGTATTTCTTCACAGCAGCCGTGTTTAGCGGGTAATAACCGGCTACCAGGTCGTTAAAGTACGGAACAGCTTTGGTGAGCTGAAATTGAAGCTTGGTTTTACTGAGGGCTTTGACCCCTAACTTACTAGCAGGTAGCTTTCCTGTTTGAATGGCTGAATAATTCTTAAAAGCACTCAGTAAGTTGGCGTATTGCGCCTTGGTTTTAGGATTGACCCACCGCTGCAAGGAAGTCACGAAATCTTGAGCGGTCACTTGTTGACCGTTAGCCCACTTGGCATTCTTTTTAAGGGTAAAGGTATAGGTTTTACCATGATTGGTAGGTTTCACCATTTTAGTGGCCACGCCGGCGACAATTTTGCCTTGCTTGTTGTAGGTGTACAGCCCCTCCATAGTCTGCGAAATCACGCTACCACTGTTGGTATCTGTAGATTTATTGGGATCGGCAGTGGCTGGTTCGCTGGCCAGGGTAACATTCAATGTTTTGCTTTGATTCGTTTGACCGGATGCTTGTCCACAGCCACTTAAAGGACCTAATGTTAATAATGCGGTTACGGTAAGCCAAAATTTATGAGTCATCTAAAAAACCTCCTAGCACAATTGATCTAAGGTTTAAGAACAAAAAAGCACCCTTATGGAATAAAGACACTTCCATAAGGGTGCAACTCGCACGGTACCACCTTATTTTTGCGATGAGAGACCCATCGCCTTCAACATGAACGGTAGGGCGCCTAGACGCGAGTGCTAAACTAGGCTTTTAACGCTCGCGAGCCTTACGATTCACTGCACGGATAACGGGATGCTTCCCGGTTGAACACTTACTTGAATTCGGTGGACGGCTCCGAAGGGATGTTCACGTTTTAGGACCTGACCCGCTTGCACTAAACCGGGTTCGCTAACAGGGCCACCAACGTTACTGAACTTCATCATCACTTTTTAATGTTCTAACCAATTGTTAATAATTGCTAGTTTAGCACCGAAATTTTGTTTGTCAACGTCGGATTTTCATTTTTTATCCACGTTTTCAGAAAATTTTGGAAAAGAGAAGCGCGGTAGAAAGGGCGTTGACCACTTCCTGGTTGCCACGTTTTCCTTTTGACTTAAAATTCGCGGTGGCCGCCGATGTAGACTTGTTTATCGGCTTGGACCACGTTGGCGGTGTCCACGACCGGGTCGCTCTTGAGGACCTGGAAATCAGCGAACTTGCCGACCTCAAGGGTGCCATAGTCGTCGGCGACCCCTAGTAGCGTTGCCGAATTGATGCAGGAACATTGATAAGCTTGGGCGGGAGTCATTCCAATCTTAGTGAGCATCCCGAACTCTTCGGGGGTCCGGTCGAACCCGTTGTACGGCGTGCCAGCATCGGTCCCACAGGTGAACTTGACGCCGATTTTGACGGCCCGGGTGAGGTTGACGTAGGTGTCGTCGAGGGCGTCTTCGGCCTTCTTGATCTCCCAATCCGGGAGAACCCCGATACCGTCCTTGGCGGCGGCCCATTCGGCGATTAGAGTTGGGGTGAGGTAAGTCCCTTGCTTGACCATCTGGTGGGCCTCAGCCTCGTTGACGTAGAAGCCATGTTCGATGGAATCGACCCCTGCGTCAAGCGCGTTTTGAATCCCAGGGTTGCCTTCCGCATGCGCCGCCACGATGCGGCGCTTGTGGTGGGCTTCTTCTACGGCAGCGTGCATTTCCGCTACGGATAGTTGTGGGTCTTCCATGAAGTCGTTGGGCGTCATGACCCCGCCGGTCGCCATGACCTTGATACATTCGGCGCCGTTTTTAAAGGCGGTACGGACGGCCTTGCGCATCTCGTCGGGTGAATCGACTGCATGCCCGCCGTGCGGGGAATCACCGTGGCCCCCGGTCATCGAGAAGGCTTTGCCTGAAACCATCATGTGCGGGGTATGAGGAAGCTTGCCGTCGCGTTGCATGCGTTTAAGCGCAATGTCGACGTCGTAGGCGGTCCCGCACTGACGGATATAGGTGACGCCAGATTTTAGAAGTTGCTGGAGGTTTTGGGTGGCAAAGACTGCCGATTCGGCTTCAGATTGACCGTAAGACCCGTCCGGCGTGTCCGGACCAGACGTCACGTGGGTGTGGACGTTGAAGAAGCCCGGCATGACGTACTGGCCGTGAAAGTCGACTTGCTCATCGTCCCCAGTGGGAGCGCCGGTGCCACGAGCTGTGATCCGGCCGGTCTGGTCGTCGACCGTGAACCAAGCGTCTGGGGTGTTGTGGTCGGTGGTGCCGTCAAAGAAATTGCAATGATAAAATGTGGTCATAAAATTACCTCCAGAAAGTTGTAATGGTGATGCGATTGAAACGGATTGGTCGCCTCCTTAAAGCTGAGTGGGTCATTTCCAGTAAGCGTATTGGTATTGGGCTTCATTCAACAACGAGTAGGTCAGCCCGCCGACATCCTTGCTGACCAGTTTCGCTTCGGATGGCTGGTAAACGGGCACGTAGCCCTTAACGCTCATCAGGTATTTATCGGCGGCCATCAATCCCTTGTACCGGGCCAGACCAGTCTTTGCGTTGGCACTGGTCAGCATTTGGTTATAAGTCGAGTCGTTCCAATGGGTGAAATTGACCGAATTATCTTTGGCGGCCAATTCCAAGTAGTCGTCGGCGTCCAGCCAGTTGGTTGACCAGCCAATCAGGTTGATATCGTACTTCTGGTCGAAGTCGCGGGCCACGTGTTGGGCGTGTGGCAAAGCAGTGATATTGACAGTCAACCCCTTAAAGTTCTTTTCCATGACGGCTTGAATGTAAGTGCCGACGTGTTTATCGGCATCGCTATCATCGGTCAAAATGTTCAGGGTAGCCTTGCTTTTCCCGGTTTCTTTCAGGTACTTTTGCCAATAAGCTTTAGCCTTGGTCACGTTGTGGGGCAAAAGGTTGCCGACCTCACTGGCCATATCTTCGCCGGTCTTAGGATTGGCTTGGTCGCCCTTCGGCACGGCACTAGTGGCGGCTTTGGACCCATCACCTAAAACGCTCTTGACCAGCTTCTGCCGGTCGATGACGTAGGAGACGGCTTGCCGCAGGTTTTCAGATTTCGTGGCTTTGCGCTTGCTGTTAAAGACCAACAAGCTCATGCGGCCTAACAGGTGGGTTTGCAACTGTTTATCGTTACCATTGGAACGAACATATTGGCCGCTGACCGTGGTCTCTTGAATCTTGCCGGATTTGAACAGGTTGGCCGCGGTGGTCTCGTCTTTGGTGACAGAGACTTTGACTCGGTTGATCTGAACGTTCTTGGCGTTCCCATAGTGCTTGTTCTTAACGTAGTGCCAAGTCGAATTGCTGCCGGTCCAGCCGACCAACTTGTATGGCCCGTTACTCATGGTCTTAGCTGCGCTGGTCCCATATTTGGACCCATATTTTTTCACGGCATCGGTGTTGAGTGGGTAATACTTACTGGCGGCTAGGTCGTTGAAGTAAGGGACAGCCTTTGTCAATTGAATTCGTAGCTTGGTCTTGCTGAGGGCCTTGACCCCTAACTTGCTGGGAGACATCTTACTGTGTTGGATGGCATCGTAATTTTTAAAGGCCGAAAGGAGATCAGCGTATTGTGCTTTGGTCTTGGGGTTGACCATCCGTCGTAGGGACGTAACGAAATCTTGCGCCGTGACATCCTGACCATTGGCCCACTTAGCATCTTTACGAAGATTGAACGTATAAGTCTTACCATGATTGGTGGGCTTTACGATTTTGGTCGCCACGCCAGGCACGATTTTATTTGATTTGTTATAAGTATAGAGAGCTTCCATGGTTTGAAAGACCACGCTGCCGCTGTTAGTGTCGGTCATCTTATTAGGATCGGCCGTCGCGGGTTCATCGGCTAAGGTCACGTTTAAGGTCTTATTCTTGGATTGGCCACTGGCCTGGCCGCAACCGGCTAGGGTGACCGTAAGTAGTAGCGCAACGGGAATAGTGAATAGTGAACGATGCATGGGCAAAAACCTCCTAGGTTCAATCGATGTGGTGGACGACAAAAAGCGCCCTTACGGAAAGTGTTTCTCCGTAAGGGCGCAAAAGGAATTTGCACGGTACCACCTTAATTTGATCTCAACATGAACCATGGCTCCTAGAGGCAACTTTTCCCGCAGGCTAGGTCCTGTGGGGCCACACCACGATTCAAGGCAAGGATAACGGCTGCATCCGGTCGGGCTTACTACAGTTCAGCTGACGGTTCGGAAGGGAGTTCGGTTGCGCTTGGGGTTCCCGCTTGCACTAAACCGGGATCGCTGGACCACGCCACGTACTTACTAGTCTTCTTCATAACTTTTTAATTTTCTCATCGATTGTTAATGATTGCTAGTTTAGCATGGATTTCAGAAATGTCAACGGCCGAGTGAAAATTTACGGGTGTGGGTAGATGGTAGACAAACGGCCCAGAAAGTTTTTTCTGGGCCGTAAGGATAAACTATATTTTGTTTTAAATAATTAATGCGATTAATCGCGTACCTGCAGAATATCATTCAAGTCAGAGCGACCGGGGCGTAAGGCGTTGACCCGACTATCGGTTTGCGGGTAGCCCAGGGCAATCCCCATAAAGATGGCCTCGTCATCCGGAATCGTAAAGGCTTCACGAATCTCGTCCGGGTAACGAACCAGTTCGTAGGCCGGGACACCACTGACACCGTGACGGGTCGCGGCGAGCAAGATGCCGTATCCGAAAGCCCCCAAGTCGTATGCCGAGTAGGCCGAAGAATTTTTCGGCATAGTCAAGTAAACGATGGCGGGAGCGTTGAACAGGCCCCGTTGCCGAGACACGAACTGGTCGCGTTCGTTTGCGGTGTAGAATTGTTGCATGTTTTGCTGCCAGGCCGTAATGTTGGTTTGTGGCAGGGTGGCCCAATCCTTAGGGGGCACGACTTCGGTCCAACTCTTAGTCCCTTGTTGGTTCAAATCCTGGTGACTCTGGCGGAGGTGTTGTGCGGTCTTGCCGGTTGCCAGGTAGACCTTCCAGGGTTGTGCATTTTCCCAAGAAGGAGCCAATTGGGCCTCGGTCAAGATGGCGCGTAACGTATCGAGTGCAACGGGGCGGTCACTGAAATCCCGGGCAGAGTGGCGTTGAACTGGAATTGATGACGACATAAAAATCTCTTCCTTTCATTGAGTGCTTCTCCTGTTAGTGTAGCGGATTGCGCCCAGAAGGCAAGTCAGGGCCTCTGAAGGTATTTTGAATTGTTTCACGTGAAACATCACCTCGATGGCTTATGGGTAGTTGATATGAAAATGATGGTTTAAACCGGCAAATAACGGGCTAAAATATGGCTGATGATGAAACCACCACCCATGAGTAACCAAAATTGAAAGTTGACGTGCAAGGACTTGCAATTACCAGCTAAATTTGTTGCGAGTTTACGGGAGACCTTATGGGGCTTGACCTGACGGGCTGAATCCGTGTATAACGCCGCCATGACGGGATTCTTAGGAGAACGAAATTTTGTGAAACCCCTGGATTGTGATAAAATGAATGTATTCTTTAGAGCGGTTTCGGCGCACCGTTTTTTGTCGGGTGACGCCACCGCGAATCGATTTTAGGACGAATCAGATGAGGAGTAAGTATGCACAAACTATTTTCGCGAGCAAACGTCCCCGAATTCTTACAGAATCGGCGGCTCCGAGGAATCGCAATTTTAACGGCAAGCTTAGCCATTTTAGGAATCGTCTTGTCGTTTCTCATGAATTGGATCTTCGGTATTGTCATCTTAGTCTTAGTGGGTATCGGTATGCTAGTGGTGTTCAATACCATGGCGGAGATTGGGACCGATACGGCTCAGTATATTTCTGACTTATCCTATCGGATTCAACAGGGTGAGCAGGAATCACTGATTCGGATGCCACCGGGCGTTATGATTCTTGGGACGACGAACCAAATTGAATGGATCAACCCGTACTTACAACATTATTTTGACGACCAAAATGTGTTGGGGCATCCATTGGAAGAAGTTGACGCCCAGTTGGCAGAGTTGGTTGATAAGGCCAAACCGGAAACGTTATCGACGGTGCGCTGGCATGATTACCGATTGACGCTATACGTGCAACCCGATTTCCACGCCGTGTATTTGTACGACATTACCCATTATCAGTTGATTCAAGAACGCTATGATAATGAAAAGATTGCAATTGGGCAGGTTTTCCTGGATAACTACGATGAGATTACTCAGTCGATGACTGACCAGGAGATTTCTAACCTACGCAATTATGTGACCAACGAGTTGTCGTCGTGGGTCCAAGAATTCGACATGTACCTGAAACAATTGGATGACGACCATTACTTCATCTTAGCGTACGCCAAGTCGCTGGCCGCCATCGAGGCTGATAAGTTTAAGATCCTGGACACCATCCGGGAAAGTACGTCGAAGCAAAACTTCCCGCTGACTTTGAGTATCGGGATTGCCTATGGGGATTCCAACTTGAATAAGCTGGCCGACCAAGCCCAAAGCAACTTGGACTTAGCCCTCGGCCGGGGTGGGGACCAGGTCGTAGTGAAGGCTGCCGACCGTGAAGCCCGTTACTATGGTGGGAAGACCAACCCAATGGAGAAACGGACGCGGGTCCGGGCCCGGATGATTTCACAGGCCTTGCAGGAATTAATGAACGAATCTGATCAGATCTTCGTACAAGGCCACACCCAACCAGATATGGATTCGCTGGGGGCTTGCTTGGGGATTCGCCGGATTGCCAAGATGAACCATAAGACCTGCTGGATCGTCTTGGATGCCGAAATGGTCCACTCCGACGTGCAACGGCTACTGGATGATTTACAAGATTATCCCGATGTGGCTGCGGCCATCATTTCGCCGGAGGACGCCTTGGAAAAGGCCACCGACCAAAGCATGTTGCTGATGGTCGACCATTCCCGGCCGTCGATTACGATTTCACCGGAACTTTACCACCGGTTGGAAAATCGGGTGATGATTCTCGACCATCACCGGCGTGGGGAAGAGTTCCCCGAAAATCCGTTACTGGTCTACATCGAACCGTACGCCAGCTCGACCTGCGAACTGATTACCGAGATGTTCGAGTACCAGTCGCAAGAGAGTGAACCCATCAACAAGGTCGAAGCAACGGCGATGCTGACCGGGATCTTCGTGGACACCAAGCACTTCTCGTTACGGACCGGGACGCGGACCTTCGATGCGGCCAGTTACCTGCGTTCGGCGGGAGCGGATGCCATGAAGATGCAACAATATATGAAGGAAAACGTTGATAGTTACCTGCAACGTAACCACCTGATTGAATTAGTCGAGTTCGTCAATGAAGACATGGCGGTGGTCGCCGGTGAGGAGGACCAAACCTACGATCCGGTCACGGCGGCGCAGGCAGCCGATGACCTGCTGAACATGTCTGGCGTTGATGCGTCGTACGTCATCACCCGCCGCGACGACGGGCGGGTCGGCATTTCGGCCCGGTCGCTAGGCAAGATCAACGTCCAACTGACCATGGAAGCCATGGGCGGTGGCGGTCACTTGTCCAACGCGGCGACCCAAATCGCCGATAAGTCGATGGCCGAAGTCAAGCAACAGTTATTGGACATCTTGAACCACACGGTCGAAGAAGCCAACGCCGACGAGTAGTTAATTGCGTTAAGGGCGGATTCGGCGTAGGATAAAATAAGTGATAAATTGAGGAGTGACCGACGTGAAAGTGATTTTTACCAAGGACGTCCGCGGAAAAGGTAAACGCGGTGAAATCAAGAACGTACCTGATGGGTACGCCCAGAACTTTTTAATCAAGCGAGGATTAGCCAAGCAAGCCAACCAATCTGCGATGAGTCAACTCAACGCCGAACGGAAGGCCGAACAACGGCGCGAAGCCGAAGAATTGGCTGAAGCCAACGACCTCAAGCAACACTTGGAAGACGACAAGACGGTCGTGGAAATCTTAGCCAAGGCCGGAGATGATGGCCGCTTGTTCGGGTCGATTCCGAGCAAGCAAATCGTTCAGGCTTTAGCCAAGCAATTTGACCTGAAGCTGGATAAGCACAAGGTCGACTTGCCTGAACCGATTCGCTCGTTGGGTTACACCAACGTGCCGGTCAAGCTCCACCCCGACGTGACCGCCAAGATTCGGGTCCACGTCGCTCAAAAGCAAAAATAAAAGGTTCTAATAGATTGATGATAAAAAGTCGCCCCCTGTTGGCGGCTTTTTCTTTCCGTGGTATGATGGATTATCTGAATTGACCGGGGGAATTTTAGTTAAAAAACGGGAGTGCTTGGGACTGTAAGTCCGAGACCATCCCCAATTGATTTTCGAATTTTAAACCGGGTCGTTTCACTGTAGATGGTATAAAATGGATGACGACCGTTAAATCGGCAGCCTAGATCAAGTAGAGGAGTTAGTGAGATACGAATGGACAATAGTGCACTAACAGACCACACACCACCGCAAAACCTCGAAGCCGAAAAGGCCGTCTTAGGGGCGATCTTTTTGAGTACCGACGCGTTGGTGGATGCGTTGGAAGTCTTGACCCCGGAAGATTTTTATCGCCGGGAACATCAAATTATTTTTCAAGCCATGGTGGATCTAAATGACCGCGACGAAGCCATCGACGTGGTCACCATCACGGATTTATTGACCGCTAAAAACGAATTGGATGACGTGGGCGGGGTCTCCTATATCGCTGAACTGGCGAGTTCGGTACCGACCGCCGCTAACGCCACCTACTACGCCAAGATCGTGCAAAACAAGGCCGTTCTGCGGCGATTGATTCAAACCGCGACGAATATCGCCACCACGGGATATCAGCAGGACGGTAACGTCACCGAAATCCTGGACAACGCCGAACGCGATATCATGAACGTTGCGGAAATGCGCAGTCAGTCGGGGTTCCGGCAGATTCGCGAAGTCTTAAGCAAGAGTTTTGAAGACATCAACGAACTCTCGAAAAAGGGTGACGCCATCACCGGATTATCGACGGGTTACGCCGAACTCGATAAGATGACGACCGGCCTACACGACGATGAACTGATGATTCTTGCGGCCCGGCCGGCCGTCGGGAAGACCGCCTTTGCCCTGAATATCGCGCAAAACGTGGGGACCCGGACCGACAAGACCGTGGCCATCTTTAGTCTGGAAATGAGTGCCGAATCGTTGGTCAACCGGATGCTGTGTGCGGAGGGCTCCATCGACGCCAATCATTTGCGGACTGGTCAGTTGACCGAAGACGAGTGGAACAACTTAGTCATGGCAATGGGGAGTTTATCCAAGGCCAGCATTTACATCGACGACACGGCCGGGAACAAGATTACCGAGATTCGGGCCAAGTGTCGACGGCTCGCCAAGGAAAAGCAGAACCTGGGACTGATTGTGATCGATTATTTGCAACTGATCGAAGGAACCAATCACGAGAGCCGTCAGCAAGAAGTTTCCGATATCTCTCGGCAATTGAAAAAGCTGGCCAAGGAACTGCACGTCCCGGTGATTGCATTATCTCAGCTTTCTCGGGGCGTGGAACAACGGCAGGATAAGCGGCCAGTCTTATCCGATATCCGGGAATCCGGGTCGATCGAACAAGATGCCGATATCGTCTCGTTCCTGTACCGGGACGACTATTACGAACGAGAAGGCGATGACGCTGATGGTGGGGGTGACAGTGATCCCCGTGATGACGAGAACCAAGACGTCGGTGAAGTCGAAGTCATTATTGAAAAGAACCGGTCAGGTCCGCGGGGAACGGTCAAATTACTGTTTGTTAAGTCGTTTAACAAATTCTCGTCGGTGGCCTACGTGCCGGACGACCAGGGCTAACGAGGGTTAAGCTTGGATTCCAGGGAACGGTGGAGACCGGCTAACTGGGGAATTGTCCAGTGAGACGCAAAATTCATCAGGATGTGCGAGAAAGTTCACATTTTCGTCATATTTACCAGTTATTATAAGCAACATAGAAGTTAACCCAAACGTTGCTTCTACCAAAGATTAACAATCTTTTTTCATGTACTCCTCCTCCCCTGGAATAATGAAAAAATAGTTAACGTCATAATTCTTATGACGTTACCCCTACTCCGATGACCATCGCTTTCCCCGAGCGGTGGTTTTTCTTTACGCAAAATTGAAGCGACCGCCAAGCCATCACGTGATGGCTTGACGGTCGCTTTTAGCGTCGAGATTAAATATGATGGTGGGCTAACGCCACGGAATCGTGTCCTTCTAACGTCAACAAGGCAAGCTTGCGGTCGAGTCCACCCGCGTAACCGGTGAGGGCACCATCATGGCCCACCACCCGATGACAGGGGATGACGATGGCTAGCGAATTGTGGGCTACGGCACCACCTACGGCTCGCACGGCCTGCGGTTTCCCTAGCTGAGTCGCGATTTGTTGGTATGTCGCGGTTTTCCCGTACGGAATCTGAGTCAGCACTTGGAGAACCTGCGCACGAAATGGGGTCACTTCCGGCGTTAAGGGTAACGCAAACGGGTCTGGTGCTTCACCCGCAAAGTAGGCGTGGAGCCAATCGAGAGCTAAGTGTAGTGATTCCGTCTGGCCCGTGGGGATAGCGGTCAAGTCGTAATTAGCGCCAAAGTGGGCTTGGTCGTTGAACCATAAGCCGTATAAATGATGATCATCGCCCAGTAACGTCAAGGGGCCTAAGGGTGAGGGCGTGGTCAACTGGGTCGACATAGCAAGTCTCCCTTTCTTAGTCTTCAATCATAATCAACGATTGCCGGAGCGCCTGGGCGTTGGCCGGTAGCGACGGTAAGTTACGAATATCATCGGGAGCGTCGGCCACCAAAGTCGCGGTCCCCATAAAGGTCATTTTGAGCCAATCGCAGGACAACTTTATCGACTGTTCGATGAGGGGCTTGGCTTTGTGGAGGGGGTCATCGGCGCCCACAATCAAGAGAAAAATCCGCTTATTAGCAAACGATGTTCCTGCCGTGAAACTGTCAAACCAGCGGTCGATAAAGACCTTGAGCTGGCCACTCATGTTGTACCAGTAGACGGGGGTCCCCAACACGATGTTGTCGGCCGCCTGAAACTGTGCCATGATGGTCAGGTAGTCGTCGGACTCGTCGAGTTGGGGCATGGTGGTCTCCCGGTGATCCCGTTCAAAATTTAAATGTGTCTGTGCTAGGTGGACGGTGTGGTGGGGGATGTCCGCCAGTAAGCGTTCACCTAGCGCAGCGGTATTTCCGTCGGAGCGGGAACTGCCGTCGATAAAGAGTGTCGTCATCTGTAATTGCCTCCTTTAAATTCAGTGTAGAAAAGGTGCCGGCGAAAAGCAATTAATATGGCCAAGCAACTAGTCGCCCGCCGGTATCCGTGATAGAATGGGTCTTAATTTGTGTCTCATCTAAATTTAATGTTAGCGTCCGCGTCTCTGCGAGGAGCAGGATGCACGTGAAGAGAGGGAGGCTATGCAATGCGGGAGATTCGACTGCGTTGGTTATTGCTGGGGGAGCTCTTCAGCAGTATCGGCATGAGTTTTATTTGGCCGCTAACGACCATTTACTTACATAACCACCTGGGCATCTCCTTGACCCAAGTGGGGGTGATTTTACTGTTCTATTCCCTGGCCAACGTGTTGGGGAGTATCAGCGGGGGGCGGTTGTTCGACCGGTTGAACCCGTTTTATTTGATCATTGGCAGCGTGACGCTATCCTTTGTTACCATGCTGGTGTTGATTTTCAATCACGGCTGGCCGGCGTTTCCCATCGCACTTTTATCCTTGGGCTTTGCGTCGGGCTGGTCACTGACCATGGTCAATTCGCTGGGCACTACGATTCATAGTCGCGATGGCCGCTATATCTTCAATATGTTGTATTTCGCGCAAAATTTTGGGATTGTCGCGGGGACCGCGATGGTCGGGTTCGTCTACAGTGTCAGTATCACGTTGCTATTTAGCATCGCGACCAGCTTGTTTGGGGCCTTTTTGGTGGTCATCTTGACGACCTATCACGTCCCGGCGGTGATGCACCGCGAAGTCCAAACTAAAACGACACACCATGTGACCCTGCCCAAGGCGAATCGGTACATCATGGGCAGCTTTTTCTTTTCGCTGGTCATCATCTGGATCATGTACGAGCAGTGGAATTCTAATCTGTCCGTGTACATGACCGGGATGGGCATCTTGATGCGCGATTATAGTCTGTTGTGGACCATCAACGCCGCGTTGATTGTGGTGTTTCAGGCACTGTTGAACTGGCTGGCGAACTTTTTTACCAACTTGTACCTGCAAGTTTATGCTGGCATCTTTTTCGTGGCGTTGTCGTTTGTCACGCTGATCTTTGCCAAGGACTACGCCCACTTCGTGATTGCCATGGTCATCTTGACCATGGGCGAAGCCACGGCTTTTCCGGCGATTCCGGCCATCGTTAACAGTCTGACACCGGCCGTGGTCAAAGGGCAGTATCAGGGGATGGCCAACGCTTGGGCTTCAGTCGGCCGGGCGTTCGGACCGCTGTTCGGGGGCCTGGTCATCGACTTTGGCTCCTATACGCTACTCTTCGTGGTGGCGGCGGTGGCGAATCTCCTGGTTTTGGGACTGAACCTGGTCGTTATCACGGGAAATCGGCGACAAGCGGAAGTTTATAAATAATATTGTGGGGGTAGGGTGTATAATAAAATCATAGTAGTGGAATATAGGTTATTAGGGGAATGCACATGAAAAAGAAAATTCGGGGAATGAGTGGCCTGCTACTGGGGTTAGTGCTGGGCTTCTTTCTATGGGGTGGTATCCATACGGCGCCGACCCAATCGACCGTGACGGATTCGGTGGTCCAACCGACTTCCGGCCAAACGGCAGTACGGTTGGATAGTACGAGTGGTCATCACGGTCAAGTGGAAATGAAGACTCAAACAACGACTAGTCAGGCGGGGAAAACGGTGAGTCGCGAGACCACCAAGATGACGCCGCAACAGCCGACCACCTCCCAACGGTAATGACGTTTGGGTGAAAATTAAGGCAATTATAAATAACGGTACTGAAAAAGTAATCGATAAAATCTCCACGGATCAGGCCCAAGCGGCTGGTACGTGGGGATTTTTGCCGTCCAGAAAGTTTTGTCGGCGGATGACGTGGTGCCTGATTTTTAAGCAGGCAATCGGCTTACTGCCAGTAAGCCGATTGCCTTTTTTAGACGCGATTATGCATTATTTTCGAATAATATGAATATTTATAAAGTGTTTGACTTTAAAAATGAATGGTGATAAATTAAATATTAATCAAAGCAAAGACTAGATTGCGAAGAGTAACGTGAAGGCCCGTCCAGCAAGTTCGGGTAGCTGTCAGCCGAAACCGCAAATCCACGTGAACCGCATCGCGATGTTTCATTGGTGAACCTAAGTAGCCAATGCCGGCTGGCGGCCGTTACCCCGCGCGCATCGAATTTGATGCCATAAGTGATAAAACAAGGTGGTACCGCGAAGCATTCGCCCTTGTCGACCAGGGATGGTCGGCGAGAGTGGATGCTTTTTTGGTCTAAATGAGGAGTTGAGCGGAATGCATAAACAAATGATGGGATTGGGTATTGGCTTATTGGCCGTGATTGGATTAGCCGGTTGTGGGACGTCGGAAGCGAAGAGTCACGACGCGACGTTGAACGTGACTTTGGTGGGCAACCCCGCAACGGCCAACCCGGCCATCTCCGGTGACGTGAACAGTTCGAGCATGATTTCGCAAACGGAAGAGGGGCTTTATACCCTGAACAAGAAGGGCAAGGTCGTGGCGGGCGTGGCCGAAAAGGTGGTCAAACCAACGAAAAACGGCACGGTCTACACGTTCAAAATCAAGCAGAATGCCAAGTGGCAAAACGGCGACCCCGTGACCGCCCAAGACTTCGTGACCTCGTTTGAATGGCAGGTCAACCCGAAGTCCAAGTCGCAGGTGGCCAATAAACTAAAGTATCTGAAGAATTATTCAGCTGTGCAAAGCGGCAAGAAGGATCCCAGCGCACTAGGAGTCAAGGCCCTCAACAAACGGACCCTGCAATTAACGTTATCGAAACCGCAACCCTGGTTACCGGACATCTTAGCCACGGCGGAATATCCGATGAAGACGGATCTCTTTAAGAAGTATGGCAGCCATTATGGGACGTCGGCCACCAAGACCATGTCTGAGGGGGCTTACAAACTGGTCGGCTGGAGTGGTAACAGTGACAGTTGGACCTACGTGAAGAACCCGCATTACTGGAACGCTAAGAACGTTCAAATTCCGAAGGTCAGCGTGCAAGTGGTCAAGACGCCAAGTACCGCGGCCAACCTTTTCAAATCGGGGAAGGTCCAAGAAACTTATTTATCGGGACAATACATCAAGCAAAATGCGAATAACTCACAACTGACCACGACGTTGAACAGTTCGATGCGGTTCTTAGAGTTCAATGACAAACGGTCGGTCACCCATAATACTAAGGTCCGGCAAGCCTTCTCCTACATCGTGAACCGGAAGCAAGTCACCGATAAGGTTTTACAAGACGGGTCGCAACCGGCTAAAAGTCTGATTCCTTATGGCGACGGCAATGATCCGAAGACGGGCGAGGACTTCTCCAAGGAAGTGGGGAACCTGGTTAGTTATAACCCCAAGAAGGCCACAGCCCTTTGGAAACAAGCGAAAAAAGAACTGGGCATCAAGAAAACGAGCCTGGAAATTTTGACGGCGGATACGGACGAACAACAACACGTGGCCCAGTATCTGCAGCAACAAGCCCAAAAGTACATGCCGGGGTTGACCGTGACCATTAAGGCGTTACCGCTGGCCCAACAGATCAATAAGGGGTCCGAAGGCAATTACGATATCGACCTCGATGGCTGGACGACCGATTGGCGGGATCCCGCGGACTTCCTGCAAATGGCGGACGGGACCAGTTCGGTCAACTTCACCAAGTGGGACAACGCCCATTACACCAATTTAATGAAAGAAATCGATGACACGAGCAAATACACCACTCAGCAACGGTGGGATTTAATGAAGCAAGCCGATACGTATGTGACACAACAAGCTGGCTTAGTCCCGTTGTATCAGCAGGCTAAGGCTCACTTGGTCTCGAAACAGGTTGGTGGGTTGAAGTACACTATGATGAGCGATGCCCAATATAAATACGCTTATTGGAAATAATCAGCGCTGAGCCACAAAAAACGGGTGCCGCAGAACGATTAAACGTTCTGCGACACCCGTTTGGCGTAGCTGAGTAAAAGGTGATGAGCAACTCATTCAATGAATGAATAAGTATCAATGAAAGTGGATAAATACACGGACGAAAAAAGCGATGCCGTTACCGACATCGCTTTTGTATAAGATGGGCAGTCAGGGGCTCGAACCCTGGACCCACGGATTAAGAGTCCGTTGCTCTACCAACTGAGCTAACTGCCCATAACTTTTCAACGAAAACAATCATACCATGCGAGCTGGGGGTGATGCAAGTCTTTTTTGAAAAAATAATCATGTTTATACATCCCTAAAACTGAATGAGCTGAATTTATGAAGGACAACGCTTAATTGAATAAGGAGCGCCCTAATAGATGCAATTATTGAATCTGGGACTACTTAAGTTATGGCGAACTTGGGCAAACATTATGGTATTAAACGCATTAGGATTGAAGGACAGTGGTATAGTACCTTCAAGCGATTTATACGGCCTAATGGATAAAGAAATTAATTACTTTGATACTTGTGGCGTGTACAATATATAATATAGGAGGTTAATTAATGATTGATTTTTTGGAGGATTTGGGAGAGCTAATTAAAAATTTGTTTGAGGTGATTGAAGGTTTATTTGTTGTCGCTGTTTGTGGGGTTATTTCTTGGATACTAATTTGGGCAATTACAATAATATTAACGGAATAGATACATAACTGGCCGGGGGAATTCCGGTTCTTTATAAACTGTTGTTGATAATTTATATTCGGGTACCTAGTCGCACAACGACTTAGGTATCCTTTTTAGGTTAAAAATTAAACGAATATGTAATTAGAAATTAATGAACGGAAAGTGTCTATAGTAGCCTGAGGTGTTCGTTGGGTTTAAGCAAAAGCTTCCAATATCGTTTTAAGGATTTGTACTTAGGAGTTGTGGTTCCGTATCGTTTCATGATACGAACTCGGGTCGCATTAAAGGCTTTAGTAGCAGTACTTACAATGCGGAATCTATCCGTGACAACAAGCGCATTAGGGAGGACTGAGACTAACTGTGGATAGGTATAATTCATATCGGTGACGGTGGCCTTTACACGCTCTCTGCCAAAAGGAATATTGCATTCGTTATATCTAAAATAGCGCTTGTTTAGACATAGGATGACGTTTCATTCGCTACAACGTAGCAATTTCAACATAACTTTGCGCCAATCATAGCGGATGATAGTCCAAAGTATTCTTTACTTTAAAGGGGCCAGTACTATTGAGGTTAATCAGTTTAACGCTTTTAATATGAGCACCTTCAATTTCGAACATTTTTTTGATATTCCGAGACATTAGGGTATAGTCGCTTCTTTTTTTGAAATGTGGTAGTGGATAGATATAAGTCTGCTGACTATATCTCTTTTTTGCGTGACGAATTTACAATTGAAGTGCAACAAGTAAGAAAATAAAAATAGACTCCTAGCCTGAGTCCTGTAGAATGAAGTCACCATAACAATCATCTAAAGGAGTTCTTAGGCTATGAGTCCATATACACATCTTACCTTAAAAGACCGCGAATGCATACTGTTAGGTGTAACTTTACACCATACTTACCAGGTTATTGCCAATCAAATCGGTTGTTCCAAAGCCACTGTGTCACGAGAAATTAAACGCAACGGCGGTCGGGGCGCCTATTCCGCCGTAAAAGCCCAGCAGAACTATCAACAGCGCCGATTAAAGAGTCGCCGCCTCAGGGTACTGGAGAATTTAAAGCTACGCGACTTTGTCCTTCACTGCATTCTTCAACGACAATGGTCACCCGAGCAAATCGCCGGTCGTTTATCTTTAGAGACCAGTAATTGGCATATCAGCTACAACACGATTTATCGCGGAATTGAACGAAATAATTTAGGCGTTAAACGTAAAAGTCATGGGGCTCGAGGATTCGCTCGAAAGTTACGACATCGTGGGAAAACTCGTAAGGTTAAAGGAACTGTCAACGAACGACGTGGCCGTTTTAATAATGTCCCATCAGTCCATGAACGACCAGTCTCATGTGAGAATCGGACTCGTTTTGGCCATTGGGAAGGCGATACCGTTCGCGACAAGGTCGGGCGTTCGGGTTTAGTGTCACTGGTCGACCGTAAGTCACGATACCTTCTGTCTGAGCGTGTACCCAAAGTGAATGCCAAGAATGTGACCCAAGCGA
Source organism: Levilactobacillus suantsaii (assembly GCF_014069315.1). Taxonomy (NCBI): domain Bacteria; kingdom Bacillati; phylum Bacillota; class Bacilli; order Lactobacillales; family Lactobacillaceae; genus Levilactobacillus; species Levilactobacillus suantsaii. The sequence goes on from NZ_CP059603.1 coordinate 772,346, forward strand.
TGATCGACCTCCTGCATACAGTCACACCTAAACGCGTTCGTACGCTTACACCAGACCGAGGTACAGAGTTTGCGGGTTATCGTGAAGTCGGTAAAGAGCTTGGTATCTCAGTCTATTTTCCAGACCCGCACGCACCACAACAACGTGGGACCAACGAAAATACCAATGGTCTCATCCGAGAGTATTTTCCCAAAGGAACTGACCTTGATGAACTGACCGATCAAGATATCGCGAAGTTTGTCAGGAATTTAAATAATCGCCCCCGTAAGGTCTTAGGCTGGAAGACACCATCTGAAGTTTTCTTCGGTAAAAAGTTACACTTGATTTGACAATTCGTCGTACTTTAAAATGTACCATCAAGTCCACACAAAAATATCTGTTACTAACAATCAAGTTTATCTTGATCATCAATAACAGATGTTATAGGGCCAATCTTTCACCTTCAGTTGACGAAGACTCATGATTTATTGGTCAAAAAAATCAGCAACCCCGAAGTTAATCTTCGTGAAAGCTGATTAGTGGTGATGCTATGATGGGCAGTCAGGGGCTCGAACCCTGGACCCACGGATTAAGAGTCCGTTGCTCTACCAACTGAGCTAACTGCCCATATCTTTCGACGAGAACTATCATAGCATGTCAGCTAAGGGGACGCAATCCTTTTTGTCAAAAAATTTGACTTAAAATTGGAATTTTTTTAAAAATAACGTGTTATCGCATGATAAATAAACGTTAAAAAGCAAACTTTTCAGTTAAAACTCGATATAAAGTTAAAAGGTTAGCCTTGGACTTTTAAAACCGATTAATTATTTTTAATAACGATAAAATGGGGTGCTCGACTCGATTAGTCCCACATCTCGACATTTCCTGGGAAATATTATGTTAAAAGCACCTTAAAACCGTGGCGGAATAGGACTGAAACCAGCTTCATGATGTGGTATAATTCAAGTAGTGCCCGATTGAGTGCCTGCTGGAAATTTATCAGCGGTCCCGGACACACCTGTGATTCACCCGGGTTATCATGGATAATCCCTTATTCCTTGACTTTAAACGAGCATTATCAGGAACACAATAATGGAGTGGTCCCGCTGACGATGGTAGTGTGACATCCAGCGGTCGACCTGCCGATAATCCTGCAATTATCGGAACGAATGGTATTTCCCTTAAGGAGGAAATTTTTAATTATGGCCAAAAAAATTCTTGTCGTCGATGACGAAAAGCCCATCTCAGATATCATGAAGTTCAGTTTAGAAAAGGAAGGCTACGAAGTGGACGTCGCCTATGACGGGGAAGCCGCGTTACAACACGTGGAAGAAAACACCCCGGATTTAGTGATTTTGGACTTGATGTTACCCAAGGTCGATGGCTTGGAAGTTGCCCGGGAAGTGCGGAAAAAGCACGACATGCCGATCATTATGGTCACGGCTAAGGACTCCGAACTCGATAAGGTCTTAGGCCTGGAACTGGGAGCTGACGACTACGTCACTAAGCCATTCTCGAACCGGGAATTAGTTGCCCGGGTCAAAGCCAACTTACGGCGGCAAAACACCGCGGCCCATGCGCAACCCGAGGAACCGGAAAACCAAGATATTGAAATTGGCGACTTGACGATCCACCCCGAAGCATACTCCGTGTCCAAGCGGGGGACCAACATTGAATTGACCCACCGGGAATTCGAACTGTTGCACTACTTGGCCCAACACATTGGCCAGGTCATGACCCGGGAACACTTGCTCCAGACCGTTTGGGGCTACGATTACTTTGGTGATGTCCGGACGGTGGACGTGACGGTCCGGCGCCTACGGGAAAAAATTGAAGACAGTCCTTCGCACCCAACTTGGCTGGTGACGCGGCGAGGGGTTGGGTATTATCTGCGCAACCCTGATTCCGATCAGGCTTAGCTAGCGGCAACGCTAAATTTTTGGCGGAGGAGTATGTAACTTCGTGAATAGCAAAATTAGATTCTTTCAATCGATTCATTTTAAAATCGCGTTAGTCTTTGCGCTGCTGCTGTTACTGACCCTGGAGATTGTGGGTGCCGTCTTCGTGCGGCAACTGGAACACCAGAACTTAAACACCTTTAAGTCCCAACAGGTGGTTCAAACCTACATCACTAATCGACTCTCCAACGAACTGGCGAAAACCAATGTGAGTGGGGCCAATAAGCAGATTAAATCGACGCTCTCCGAGATCACCAATACCAATAACGCCCAAATTCGGGTGATTGATAATAAGGGGACCATTCGGGGGACTAACGAAGCTGATAATCAAGGTGTCGTGGGGCAGAAGACCACCGACAGTGACATTAAAAATGCGATTTATAATAACCGTGACGTGGTGCGGACCACCTATAATTCGCAGAACAATAGCCGCTATTACACCACCGTGACCCGGATCATTCGGACCCAGGGTAACAACAGTGATTTGGTCGGGGTTATTTATATGCGGGCGAGTCTGGATTCCGTGTACCGAAACATCAACCAAATCACGCTGATTTATTTGTCGGCGACGTTTGTGGCGATTATTTTGGGACTCGTCATGGCGATTATTATTTCCCGGGCAATTACCCGGCCAATTGACGAAATGAAGAAACAAACGTTGCGGATTGCGCGCGGAGACTACTCTGGGCACGTCCACGTTTATGGTAACGATGAATTGGGCCAACTGGCCAGTGCCGTCAATAACCTATCCGTCCGGGTCGAAGAGGCCCAGGAATCGACGGAATCAGAACGGCGGCGGTTGGACTCCGTGATGGCCCACATGACCGATGGCGTTATTGCCACCGACCGGCGGGGGAACGTCACGATTATCAACGAAATGGGCAGTAACTTCTTGGATACCGATGCGGATGATGCGGTCGGTAAATCTATTCTGGATCTGTTGGCGATTCGCCAAGATTATACTTTGCGCGAGTTGCTCGAAGACCCGGATGATTTAGTTTTAGACTTTTCAACCAAAGATCATGACTTGATTCTGCAAGCCTACTTCTCATTGATTCAACGGGAATCTGGGTTTATTTCGGGGATTGTTTGTGTCTTACATGACGTTACCGAACAACAAAAGATTGACCAGGACCGGAAACAATTCGTGTCCAACGTGTCGCACGAGTTACGGACGCCGCTGACCAGTGTGCGCTCGTACGTTGAAGCACTGGCCGAAGGGGCCTGGAAGGACCCGAAAGTGGCCCCTGAATTCTTGAAGGTCACCCAGGAAGAAACTGACCGGATGATTCGGATGATCAACGACTTACTGACGTTGTCGCGGATGGATTCTGGGACCCAAAAGTTGGACCTGGAAATGGTCAACTTGAATGAACTGTATAACTATGTCCTGGATCGTTTCGACATGATTCTCAAACAAGATGACCAGCCAGAGAAGACGTACACCATCAAACGGGAATTTACCAAGCGTGATTTGTGGGTCGAAATCGATACGGACCGGTTCACACAGGTCTTGGATAATTTGATGAACAACGCGATTAAGTATTCCCCGGACGGTGGGGTCATCACCTGCCGGTTGCTAGAGACGCACAATAACGTGATGCTTAGTGTGACTGACCAAGGGCTCGGAATTCCCCGGGCCGATATCCCACGAATCTTTGACCGGTTCTACCGGGTCGATAAAGCCCGATCACGGGCCCAAGGTGGTACGGGGTTAGGGTTAGCGATTTCCCGGGAAGTCGTCCAAATGTTAGGCGGCCGGATTTGGGTCGATAGTCGCGAAGGTCGCGGCTCGACGTTCTACATTTCCTTGCCATATAAGCCGTACGAAGAGGAGGATCTCTGGGATGAAGATAACTAAAGTCCTGTTACCGCTGGGGTTAGCCGTAGCGGTAGCTGTCAGTATCACCTTTTCGGCGTTGATTTGGACCAACCCAGCGCAATATGAACATAACCGGCAACGCAGTTCGAACACCCAGACCACTGATATCAGTACCCGGCCACAACGCGACGTGTTTCTGCCGACGCAGGTCGTTTATAGCAATGCTTCTGGGAAGCAAGAACTGTTGAACAACCGAAAAGTCAACTTGACCACGGAACTTCGCGATGCACTGAAAAAGTGGGACTTCGGTCGGGTCACGCAGGTGGATGGGGTATCACACACCGAATATATGCGTTACCTGACACAAAAGAGTAGCTTGCTGTTGTCCTACGCTAGCCCGGTTAACATCCGGGTGTTCAATACCGTGTTCGGTAGTCAATTGAACCGGCATTCAACGAAGTTCTCCCGAATCATGGTCTCGTTGACGGATCCCGACTATTTGTACTTGTTAGATGATAAGCAGCAAAGTGTTTACCGAGTCAAGATCAGACACGCAGGCGTTAAGGCGTTGCGCAAAATCTTGAAGGAAAACCTCTTTCGCATCGATGTCAAAATGGATTGGCTCAATGGGAATGCACTGGCTTACGTGACTAACCGCGTTGCGGTACCATCCTACAGTTACCTGGTCAACCACCAATCGACGGATAACTTTACGACCCGCTTGTTGAACAAAGGGGAGTCGACGAACGTGACGGCCAAGAAGAATAAGGATAGTACCGTCTATAGCGACGGGGCGTCACGCCAGTTGACCTTCTATAATAAAGCGGGGATGGCGCTGTTCGAAGATTACGGTGCCTCGCAAGTGGCGTTGAGTTTTAACCAGCACTTATCCACCGGTTACAAGGCCGTCAAGTCGATTGGCCTCCCGATGGAAAACCTGCGCTACTACGGTTATAACGAGTCGAACCAGACGCTGACCTACCGAAGCTTCGTGGAAGGGTTCCCGATTTTTAACCAGAGCAACTACGGGACCGCTCGGATCCAACTCTCGTCACAGGGCGTGCGGCGGTATAACTTCTCAGTCTATAGTTTGCAGGTCCCAGTGCCTAACGACAAACATGCTGTGAAGTTACCAGGGACCCAAGCCGTGATTGACCAGTTGAGCGCGGCTGGGTATAGTAAGAAGAAAATTGGTAGTCTCCAGCTTGGGTACCAATGGGCCACCTCGTCAGCTTCCGATAAAGTCGTTGATCTGACGCCTACCTGGTACGTGTACTACAAGGGCAGTTGGAAGAACTACGAACAACTGTTGAAGTAGACCGGCAAGGAGGAATCGTCAGCTATGGATTTTCGGCGCATTGAGTGGTTATTTTTAGTCGCCTTTATCGCAATCGATATTTTTCTGTTTGCGGCCTTCCAACGTGATGCGACGGGTCAATCGGACACGGCTTCGGGCCGGTCGGCTGATACGGATACGACCATCGTGAAGGAAATGCGCGCAGACAACATCACGTTCAAATCTCCCAGTAAAAAGAGTGGCGAGGGTTATTACATTTCCACCAAGGATAATGCCGCCCAGATCAAGGCCAGCCTGACTAGTCTGACTGACCAAACCGTTCGGTACGATGATGGGTTGATTACCTCGACGTTCAAGACCCCAATCGATAACGTGGATACTCAGCATCCTAACCGGACCTTGGCCGACGTGGTCAGCAATACGTCCTTGATTTTAAACGGGGATGATTACCGCTATAATCAAAACCTGTCGAGTCGAAATACCGTGGTGTACACCCAGCGGGTTACCGACGGGCAGATTTATTCTAGTTACGGGCAGTTGCGGTTTAGCCTGACCAATGATGGGACCATCACCGGCTACACCCAAGGTTACCTGTCAGACGTCACGACTTTGCGGGAAAAAACGGGGATGATTTCGGAGCGGAAGGCATTAATCAGCCTGTACCAATATAATCAATTACAAAATAATACGAAGATCATGTGGACTAAGTTGGCTTATACACGGTACTTCACTTTGAAGAACAGCAGTGTGTATATCCCGACGTGGGTCATTGCGGTCAAGACCTCCAGCGGTAATAATGCGGGGATCGTACAATTGAAACACGTGAACGCCTTTACGGGAACCATCCTTACTTCAGATAGTAACGTGAAGACGGTCAGCGGGACGACGACCACCAATTAACGTGGTGGCACCGCAAATACATGTGAGCGAAAAGCGACGATGATCGTCGCTTTTTGTTTCGCAGTGATTTATGAGATACCAACCAAGTAATCAGGTTACAAGTTTAGTCGAATGCGGTATGATAACGGTGATAGGTCAAGAGAGGGTTAGATAAAGTGAGTACGCAAGGAGACGACTTACGCATCAGCATTCTGTCCAGTGGCAGTACGGGCAACGTGTGCTATGTGGAAAGTCCAAACGAACGCCTGCTGATTGATGCGGGCTTGAGTGGTAAGAAAATTGAACATTTGATGGGGACCATCGACCGGAGCTTGACCGACGTCAATGCGTTACTGGTAACCCATGAGCATACCGACCACCGCAAGGCCGTGGGGATTCTGGCGCGACGCTACCCCCAAATCGGGGTCTACGCGAACCGGGGAACCTGGGACGCGATGGCTTCGCGCATCGGCAAGGTCTCCTTGGACCAGAAGCACCTGTTCGCACCAGATACGGTCCAGACCTTTGGCGACATTGACGTCGAGAGCTTTTCGGTCTCCCATGATGCCGCGGAACCGCAATTTTACGCGGTCCACTATCATGGCAAGACCTTCGTTATCTTGACGGATACCGGGTACGTGTCCGAACACGTCGAAGGGGTCATCAAGGATGCCGACGCCTACTTGTTGGAGTGTAACCACGATGTGGAAATGTTGCGGATGGGAGACTATTCTTGGCCCCTTAAGCAACGCATCCTAAGCGATAAGGGACACTTGTCCAACGAGGAAGGGGCCGATACCTTGATGGATGTCCTGGGCAATCGGACCAAGAAGATCTATCTGGGGCACCGCAGTTTGCACAATAATATGAAGTCCCTGTGTCATTTAACGGTGGCCTCGATGATGGCCAACAAAGACTTTGGCGTCGGCGAAGACTTCAAGTTACTCGATACCGATCCCGAAGCTGCGACGCCGCTGGAGGCAATTTAAAAGTTTAAGGACTTCCGCGCATTTTTATCGCAGAAAATTCACACTCGCCCGCTAAAATGGGGATATTAAGTTAAATTGCCCATGGGGCAAGTCGATAATGAGGAGGGTTAGCGCATTTACGCGCGAGACGATGGCTGATAATAATAACAATAATAATCAAAATGATAATGCCCAAAATCAATTTGAGGATCAACAGCGATCAACGCCGGAGCAAACGCCGCGCCCCAAGAAACCACTGACCTTAACGAAGGTCGCCGTGACGGCAATCATTGCCGGATTACTTGGTGGTGGGGTCGCCTACGGTGGGGTATCCTATTTCAATAACAGTGGGTTGAACTCGACGGCGGTGCCGGCCGGGTCCAATAAGACGGGGAACACCAAGACGTCGAACGTCACGGTCAACGTCAATAGCCAAGCCACTAAGGCCTTCAATCAGGTCAAGGGGGCGATGGTCTCCGTCATCAACCTACAAAAGGAAAGTAGTAACAGTACCTTAGGGGAGCTCTTCGGTCAGAGTTCATCGAATTCATCTAGCTCGAAATCGTCTTTGGAAGAAGCATCCGAAGGGTCCGGGGTCGTTTATAAGAAGAGCGGCAACACCGCCTACATCGTCACCAACAATCACGTGGTATCCGGATCTTCGGCACTGCGGGTCGTGACGAGTAGCGGCAAGCAGCTCCAGGCCAAGGTCGTCGGGAAAGATTCCGTGACTGACCTGGCCGTTTTGAAGGTCAACGGCTCGGCCTTAAAGACCGTGGCTTCATTTGGCAATTCCGATAAGATCAAGGTCGGCGAGACTGCCTTGGCCATCGGGTCACCATTAGGCAGTCAGTACGCGACGTCGTTAACGCAAGGGATCATCTCCGCTAAGAAGCGGACGATTGAAACCACGAACTCCGCGGGGACCCAGACAGGGAACGCCACGGTTATCCAAACCGATGCCGCGATCAACCCCGGGAACTCCGGTGGGGCGTTGATTAACGTCGGCGGTCAAGTCGTCGGGATTACCTCGTCGAAGATTGCCAGTGATACCGAAGGGACCAGCGTCGAAGGGATGGGCTTTGCCATTCCGTCGAACGAAGTGGTCAAAATCATCAATCAATTAGTCAAGAAGGGCAAGGTTGTGCGGCCTGCGTTAGGGATTACCTACGTGGATCTGACCAACGTCTCGAGTTCGCAACAAAAGTCCATTTTGAAGCTGCCATCTAGCGTGAATGAAGGGGTCGTCGTCATGAGTGCGTCGTCCGGATCACCAGCAAAGAAAGCTGGCTTGACCAAGTACGATGTCATCACGGAATTGGGTGGCCACAAGATTACCAGCCAGTCCACGTTACGGGATATCCTGTACAAGTACAAGATTAACGATACGGTCTCGATGACTTATTACCACAATGGTAAGAAGAAGACCACGAATGTCAAATTGACGGAAACCTCTTCACAGTTGAAGAGCACCACGAATTCTACGTCAGAAAGCTAAACACAACGATAAAGGTTGAGGCCACAGCAAGTGGTGTCGATGCTGAAGGTCCGGGAGTGAATCCCGGGCCTTTTTTGATGGGCAAGGTTAAACTATGCAGTTCGCATGGCGAAACACGATTGATGAATTCGAGAGGCCAAATGTCTGATTATAAGGTGGCCGGGAAGAAACGTGGTAAAGCTTACTAGGATTTATTGAAAGTAGCCAGCACAGAGGGTGGTGTGCCGATTACAGAGCGAAGAACGCGTGTTTGGGAGTCATTGGGGGCGTTATAGAAAAGCCGAAAGTTGAAACGGAGAAAGGACGTCGGAAAACCGTAAGTGGGTGAGAGATGCCGAACGAAAAAAGTGAGGACCGCTAGCGTAATTCAGGTGGCAAAAAAGTCTGTGGATAACCTGTGGATAACTTTTTTCACAAAGTAAAATGGCCGGAGTAAAACGGGGGATAAATAAGCATGGTAGCGGTTATAAAGTTATCCACAGGTTGGCGAAAAAGATGGGGATAATTTTTAGTGATTGTGAAAAATGGTGCCATAAACGTTGATATGACAATGATTTTAATTGCCGTAACGAACAAACGTTTTTGTGGATAACTGTGGATAAGTAAAAAAGGATTGACATTTGGCCAAAAAATAGATGTGGGGGTTAAGATCAAAACGACCCCCAATATCTGCTTACCGGTTGTGGACAACTTGTGGATAACTTTGTGAATAAACTCTAAGAGGACCCGTCGTTTTGTCAGGTATCTGAGTAAGGTGTCTAACGGAAAAGTTCACAGATTATTAGCATTAGATTATGTTTAGACGCCGGTATGACGGGGTTAGACACTATTTCTGAATTGAACAGGGAAGTAGGCTAACGGGCTGCTGATCATATGGGCGGTAGAGGTCACTGGAAAACGTCGCCAGAAATTACCGTGGTGGGTAACTGACGGGAACCTGTTGATAAATGTTTCATGTGGAACATTGCGATAAGTGAGAGAAGCCACAGCTTAAAGCCTACGTTTCTACCCCCAGGGGTATCTAGAAAACGGGCCGTAGCGGCGATAATCGCTATCTGGTTCTGACGACGAGTTCAGGGTATAATGGGAATTGGTTGTTATGGAGAAACTAAAAACCACTGGTTATGCACCTGTGGATAAATTAATTGAGGAGGCCGTTATGAACATCAAGTTTGTCGTGGTCGGAAAGTTAAAAGAAAAGTATTTTAAGCAGGGAATCGCAGAGTACGCCAAACGGTTGTCCCGGTTCTGTAAGTTTTCCATTGTTGAGGTGCCAGACGAGAAAGCGCCGGAGAGTCTCTCGCAAGCGGAGATGGACCAGGTAATGCAAGCGGAAGGTGACCGGATCCTAGCAAAGATTAAGGACCGCGAGTATGTCTTTGCCCTAGCAATTTTGGGGAAAGAACGCTCCTCAGAGGAGTTTGCGCGGGAAATCAAGGATTTGACCACGTACGGGCACTCAGATTTAACCTTCGTGATTGGGGGGTCGCTGGGCTTGGCGCCGGAAGTCTTGAAGCGGGCTAACACGCAAATCTCGTTTGGGCGCTTCACCCTACCCCACCAGCTGATGCGGTTAGTTTTAACGGAACAAGTTTATCGTGCGTTTATGATCAACGAGGGGAGTCCGTATCATAAATAAGGTGCTTCGAGCGACCAAACGGGGTCGTTGGCTGAACCAGTCACGATTAAGCATCACTAGCAAACGTCCTTGAGCAATTGGATACTCAAGGACGTTTTTTAGTTAGGTCGATTTTAAACAGGTGGGTGGAGCGGCTAGTTTTTTGACGACTTTCTGTGGGCTGTGCACTTCACAATATTAGTAAATTAATAACCATATGTATTATTTCTGTAAAGCCCTAGCTTGCTGACTTACCCGGTGGTATTCTAAAATTAGCCAACTAGATTGGGAAAGGATGAGTTAGAAAATGCTAAAAGCTAGACTGGGATTAATGTTGGGAATTGGCGCAATCAGTGTGGGGCTAGGGTTGAGTGGCGCGCAACCGGCTAGTGCGAAGTATCAGGGGCATGCGACCACCCCCACGGAGCTGCGGGGAACGTGGTATCAATACTTTGGCCATCACCGGTGGCAAGCTTTGAAGATTACGAAGCATGCGGTTAGCATGAATGGCAAGCGATTATACGCTACCAATAAACACGGGTGGCGTAAACTACATGTTTTACGGTTAAAGAAAGGGCAGGGAGCTGAATCGGGGTATAAAGGTTACGGCGGGACCAACTATAACTTAAATTCTTTGGCAAAATATGATTATCAAACGCTCGGCAACGTTTGGTTATCACATAAGCGCGTTCACGGGAAGCGAACCCTAGGTATCTACTACAATATGGGCGGCTTTCAGGTCTGGACGAAACAAAAGTTAGCGCACAACTATTCGTATACTTATAAGGGCAAGCAGTACTTAAATCGAATTGGACGTTAGCTAAGGACACGGCCCACAAGAATACTAACGGCTGCTGGTGATGAAACGGGATAAAAGTCGCAACTGGCGGTCGTAATTATAAAAACTTCGATGAGCTTGCCGACCGGTTTCTGGGAGCTCGGCAAGTAAAATGGAATGTACGACAACTAGGGAGGACACAACATGAAAAACTGGCAACGTGGCGTGGCACTGGTCCTGACCACCATCAGTCTAGGCGGTATCGTCTCAACGACGGCTAGTGCCGCCAGCTGGCATCGCGGCGTCCCCAAAGCGATTCGGGGTAAGTATCAAGACCGGCATCAAACCGCGGCGCAAGGGTTTCCGGCGCACTTGATCTTTAAAGCTAAGACCTTCACTTGGCAAGTTTCCAACATGCCAGAACAACGGCACAGCAAGTTAACCTATAAAAAGCTGAAAGCTCACGTTTATCGGTTGAAGGGGCACGTAGCCAAGCGCGGTCTGGTGCTAGCCGGTTCCCGGGATTACGTCATTTACAAAAAAGGAAAAAAGTTGAAGCTGACGGACTACGGGAGTTATCGCAAGATGGGATTCCGGGATGCGACGGTCGCGAAGAAAGTCAGTCATTTTACGAACGACGCTCATCGGTAATGCGGCAAGTGTTTCACGTGGAACATTTCCGAGCGACCGTTAGATTAGCAACTTTAGGGCAAAAGAAAAACCGCAACGTGGCAACGCTGCGGCTAGATACTAGGCACCTCTCGTATTTTTGGAATGAAGAAATGCCATAGCTAGAATTATACCATACTGACAGTTAATGTCCACAAGTAGTTGGGATAATTATGTCAGCTAAAGAAACTATTTGGGGATTTACGGGGCTAACTAATCACTAAAATTTAAGGGGAGCTACATCAATGTTGAGTAAATGGGGAAAGTGGGCCACGATGGTCCTGATTGGGAGTAGTGTGGGCTTAATGACCACCACGGCACAGGCTAAGTCCAGTTATCGGATTACCAAGACCCAGCGTATCAATTGGACACCTTATCGGCTAAAAAATAGTAAGCAGATACGGTTTACTTGGGACAAGACCCACACCAACCGGATGTGTATCTTGAACCAATACGGGACGGGCTGGCTCGTTGATGCCAAAGTTACCATGACTCATGGGCATCACTCGGCGACCTACCTCCATATTCGTGACTCGAATCGGGAGGTCGGTTATGTTTATGCCAAGGCAATGGTCAAAGGGTACCCCAAGAATTACCAAACGGATACCTCGCTTCGGAGTTACTACCGGTTTAATGCAGCCACTAGGGTCGGTTTATCGGGTGGGGGAACGGTGACGTTGCCCAATGGGACCATCGTCCAGGGAACCATCAGTGCCAATCACGGTCAAGCGCTTCTGAATATCAATGAAGCGCGCCTAAGCTATCACTTGCGGCAACAGATTGGGTTGAAAGATACCCAAACTTTCAAAAAAATCGTGCTCGCTAAGACGGCTGCTACGGTTATTGACCAACCGAGTTACAGCACTGAGCAACACGCTGATGATGTTAATGCAGTCACGGATGAGGAGCTCTTTGCGGGGGACCCAGCTGCGAAAAAATTTCCCCAATTACTGCGGACGACCAGTGACGGCTACGTGGAATACTACGACAATGGTAGCGATCAGCGTTGGAATTTATATTTCCCTCAAGGTGAACCGGTGAGTCAAAAGATTTTACGGGCCAGTAAATCTCATGGGAGGATCACGATTGCTTATCGTGACCACCTCAAGGGGCTGCGCGATACCCCCACCACGGTCGCGGGGGCCGCAGGGTATCAGTTGACTATCCAGAATCAACGGCAGATTCAAACGGTCGATGAAGACAGTTATGCCCGTTATCAAGTCGGTAATCAACCGTTCTTTACATACCGGGGGGTAACTGATCCGCCCATCACGGCTAAAAAAATGAGTCCGCAAGCATTAGCCAAGCGGGTTCAGGCGGCGCCAAAGATGACTTACTATCGCACGACCAGAACGCTACGGCTAAAGGCCCCATTTAATGCGTACACTTTCGGGACGTTACCAAAGACCATTACGTTACCTAAAGGAACGATTGTTGCTGGCAACTTGAACTATCGCTACCAAAAGGGCAAAAAAATCACCATAATGGAGGTGGCGACGAATCGGTTGAGCACCAAGCGCCTGACCCCCGGTTACCGCGCGGGGTTATGGGCCAGTCTAGATACTGCAGAGGTCAAGCAATACTGGTCCTTTGCCCGGGTCGCGCGGCCGGCTTATATGCCCAAAAATAACAGTACGGGGGACCTGTATGTGGGGCGCTCGCCCTAAGCCATTCTCACGCGAAAGCTCGTCAAACGCAGTGCTAGAATCACTACCGATGGTTATGTGGAAATCCGGCAAAATACGCCGACCGATTGGTACGTGGAATGGGATGCGCAATATGGTAAGCCTAAGACATCAGTGAAGATTGAACGGACAACCATCAAGGGCCACACTCGGTATCTGTATTTGGCCCAAAATCTGAGCGGGTTCAAGACGCAGAAGGTCCATTACCACGGGAAAACTCAGTATCGGGTAGCTTTGTTCAATCCGCAAAAGGCCTACGCCGTCCAGTTTAATCTCGATGGGGATGCAGAAGGGCTTAAACCAAACGCTTATGGGGTCTTGGTCTTTGGGGGCCAGGCGGTTTATACGTCGTATAATCTAAAGTGAAGCGCCAGTTGTTGTCACTAACTAACAATCTCTTATAAACTGGGTAATATCTAACTTAGAAAATAGGACAAGTCGTCCGGCAGAAACTACAGTTATGCAGTATAATTGGAAGTATAAAAAGGGAAAAGCCGGGTTGCTTAGCGGGTCGGTAACAGCGAAAAGAGGAGTTGGCGATGAAACTTAAAGCAGGATTGATAGCGTTGGCTTGTTGTTGCCCGTGGGTGCCCCCACGGCCCACGCAGCCACGCGCACTCAGCAGTTGACCACAATCCCGAAGAAACTACGTGGGACCTGGTACCACTACTATGGCAGGAATACGGATGGTTTACGCAAAACGGTGATGACCAAGCATCACTACCGCTCGTATCGGGATGGACACCGCATCGCTAATCTCAAGCATGTCGTGGTCCAACGTACCACGACCAAGGGCAAGTGGCAGCATTACACGATAATGAACCGCCAAGATCCGCGGAATAATTACCAGGAAAGTAGTTTTTCACTCCGCCAGATGAAGTTACGGGGGAAAAAGCAGTGGATCTTGGTCCAATCGCAACACCTTAGCAGTTTAAAACCCGTGGTGTTGACCCACTTCAAGCCCGGGACGCATCGGTACAGTCTGCCGACGTCGGCCTACCGGTTTATGTAACTTGAGATGAATGGAATTTTTGAACAATAAAGTAAGCGTTCAACCGTGATGGTTGGACGCTTTTTTGGCGGGATTAGGTGCGGCCTGCTGATCGGCTTAATAGCTAAGATTAGAAGCATAAACGTTGATCTGGCCGTAACTTATCCCCGTTACATTTACCCGATAATACCATTATTAGTCAACAATAGTGGTATCCTTAACTAGTAACCAGATTTGAGGAGGGGGTTATTTAGATGTTAATTAAATGGGGAAGGTTAGCCACCACCGTGGCGTTTATCGGGGGCAGCGTGGGCCTGATGACCACCACGGCGCAGGCTAAGACCAGCTACCACATCACCAAGACGCAGAAGATTGCCCGGACAGCTTATCACCTTAAAAATGATAAGCAGACGCGCTTTACTTGGGACAAGACCCACACCAAGCGGTTGTGGATTTTAAATCAGGTCGACAGCGCCCACCAGAAGATGACCTGGATGGCGGACGCCAAGGTCACCATGAAACATGGCAACAAGTCGGCAACTTATTTACATATTCGGGATGACTACGGCGGTGATGACGGGTACGTATACGCGAAGTCGATGGTCAAGGGGTACTCCAAAGGCTATCAAACGCGAAGGGGACCGTCATTCAAGGGACCACCAGTGTCAGCAAGGGCCGGGAAACTTTGGCCATCAACGCCACGGCGTTGAGCTATCACCTGCGGCACCAACTGGGGATTGGCGACAAACAGACCTTTAAAGATGTCGCAGTACGTACGCTTAAGGCGACGCCCGTTGACCAACCGGCATACAGTACCGTGATGCACGATGACTTTGCGGATCTCACCGCGGCTAATCTGTTTAAGGGCACGTCGGCGCAGGAAAAACGCACGCAATTGTTCCGGACCACGAGTGACGGGTACGTCGAATACTACGACACGGGCACCAGTCAGAGGAACGATACGGACTTACCGCAAGGGAAACCGGTGAGTCAGAAGATTTTGCGGACTAGTCAGGCACACGGCGTGGTCACAATGGCCTACCGGCACCACCTGAAGGGTTTGAAAGATACGCCCACCACGGTAAAGGGGGCTGCGGGGTACCAGTTGACTCTGCAGAAGCAAAAGCAGACGACCACCATCGGTTATGGCGTCTATGCCAACTACCGCGTCGGGGGCCAGTCGTTCTATGCGTACCAAGGACAAACGACGGGGTCGCCGGTTACAGCCAAGAAGCTCAGCGCTAAGGCGTTGGCCAAACAGGTCAAGACTTCGCCCAAGATGACCTATTACCGCACCACCAAAAAGGTTCGCGTACGGGCACCGTTTGACGCGTACGTTTCCGGGACGCTAAAGAAGACCATCACCTTACCGAAGGGGACCGTGGTGGCTGGCCAGGTAGTCAGCCAACGGCAACGAGGCAAGACGGTGAAGAGCATGCAAGTGGTCACGAATCGGTTGAGTACCAAGCGCCTCGCACCGGGGTACAAAAAGGGCTTATGGGCCGGTCAAGATGCCGCAACGACTAAGCATTACCAATCCTTTGCCCGGGTTAAGCGCCCCGCCTACATGCCGAAAAATGGGAGTGCGGGGGACCTGTATTTGGGAAGCTCGACCAAACCCATCACGGCGGGGAAACTGGCCAAACGGAGCGTGGTGATCACCACCGATGGGTACGTGGAAGTCCACCACAACGATCCGGCTGGTCGTAAGACGGAATACCGGGCCAAGCCTAAGACGTCCGTGAAAATCAAGCGGACCACCATCAAGGGCCACACACGCTACTTGTATCTGGCCAAGAAGTTGAGTGGTTTCAAGACCAAGAAGGTCCACTACCACGGGAAAGCCCAGTACCGTTTGGCACTGTTCAATCCGCAAAAGACCTACGCCGTCAATTTCGATCCCGATGGGGATGAAGACGGCAGTACGCCGGAGGACTTTGGCTTCTTGGTCTTCGGGGGCCAGTCGGTTTACACACCGTATGAGTTGGATTAATAAAGACAATTAAAAACGCCTAACCTGGTTAAACTTCCAGGTTAGGCATTTTGGGTTGCGGTTAATCATTTACGCGCCGACTTGCGGTGCAATCTCACGGCGCGCCAATCGTGGGCGACGACAGTCTTGATGCGGCGCCACTCGGCTCGAAATGGCGTCGAGTTCCAGCCGACCGTGGTGGTCATGCTGTTGAGGACGCCCACTAGCCGAATGAAAGCACAGACCAGACTATACACGGGCAGGGTGGTCGCGACCCACCATTGCCGGCGGTAAAAGCGGCGCTCCTCCGGGAAGGCGACCAGTAATTGCAAGACGCAGAGGTAGTTGAAGAGGCTCACCAGGATATAGAGCAGGTAGATGATAACGTACGACATGCCCATCATAATTGGGGAGTAGCGAAAGAAGAGCAGCACGACGCTGGCGCAGAGCCAAATCATGCGGGGAAAAAGGAATGTGTGGTCCAACAAGAGCCGGCGGACCATGAAGTTTGTGAAGAAGTCGCGCACGCTCAGACGGTGCGTGTACTGTTGAACGACCTCCATTTCCCCCCGTTGCCAGCGCTGACGTTGGGTATAGAGTTGGCCCAAATTAGCGATTGGTTCGATATAGAAGATGGCGTCGGGACACAGCTCGACGCGCTGGTTGAGGCGGTCTCTGATTTGAAACGTCATATCGGTGTCTTCCCCGATGGTGTCGGCATCGTAAAGAAAGGTATTGAGCACGACCTCCTTGCGAAAGGCGGAAAAGTCTCCCGACATGGTGAACAGTTGGTTATGGTGTGATTCCATGACTCGACCGGAAAGGAAGGCCTGAGCGTACTCAAAGTACTCGTTATATTGCAAGACGTGCCCATGCTGTTTCAGCCGGTCTTTTTGGGTCAAAATGGTGCCGGTCAACGCGGCGACGTGGTCGTCGTTTTCGAATTGCAGGATCATATTGGTGAGGGCGTGCGGTTCAAGGACACCGTCGCTGTCGATATTGATGATGTAGGTTCCGATGGCCACGTACAGGGCGTTGTTTAAGGCCCGCGCCTTTCCCTTCGGTGTGTGGATGATGGATAAGTGGAGGTCCTGGAAAGTGTTTTGGGCCGCCGCAAAGACAGCGAAGCTATTGTCGGTACTCTGATTATCAGCCACGATGACCTGGATGGCGGCCTTAGGGTAGGTGGACCGTTCGATCGAGTCGAGGCAGGCAAAGAGGGTGTCCGCGGAGTTGTAGACCGGGACGATGATGGAGATCACAGGCCATTTAGCGGGCGACTCCAGGTGCCGCGGATGGGCATTGTGGCGTAGGAGACGTAAGCTAGAAATGATGGCGGGGATAATTTCGACCACGATGGGGATCAACGCCCAGGTCAACCAAAAGCCCATTTTAAATAGCGTCAGGTTCAACCAATAACTCATGACTTTTCTCGCCCCCAGTGAAGGTTAACTTGCCAGCGACGCAGGGTCGCAACGCAGGCCGCATAAAAATTTCGTGAGATTTGTGAGTAGGTGAAGACGTTGTAGTACAGAACAATGACCAGAATGTAGAAAACAAGGCGGCCCAGGATGGCGTGGGCGAAAAAGAAAATCTGCCCGCCCGAAAAGTGGACCAACACGATGACAATGGCTAAGCGTAGTACGTTGGCCAGGTAGATCCACAACAAGCCCAGCAAGCCAAAGAAGACGCGTTCGTGGTGGTTAAAAAGCGGAAAGAAAGCGACCAGGCTAACGAAGGCGGTGGTCTCGATGATGCCGGAACACTCGTAGTCGATGGTCATGGTCAGCGGGTTAAACGGATTATTGATGCTGACGAGGCCGTAGTGAGACATGATGGTACACATGCCGGTCACGGTCCCCACCCAGCGGACCCCGTTGATGACGGCGTGAGTAAAGAACCAGACCCAATAAGGATCACTCAACGCTATCAGGATGAAAAAGAGCCCGGCGGACCCCACGATGAAATAGAAAGCGGGAACCTGAGCACGTTTTAAAACGGAGATAAGATAAAGCCAGATGAGGAACCCCAGGATTAAATAAATGCTCATGATTGGCGGGGACCTCGTTTCTGCGGACGAGTCGAGAATTGCCACACGCTTCCCACGGCGATTAAAGCGCCGATGCCAGCCAAGACGATGGGTCCGGTACTTCCGCCGGAAACCTTTAAGGATCCGGTCCAGAGATTCGGGTTTTTCAGGGAGATGGTTTGGCCACTGGTGCTGGAAATTCCTTGGAGATCCGCTAGTGGAATGGCACATTCGAGGACGTATCCTTTCCCCTTGACGGCCGTTCCGTCACCCAACTTTTGGGGGATGATTTGACGAGAGACGTAGGCTTGATGACTCAAGTTCACGTTCGACCCGTCGCTCCCGTAAAGGTTCATGGCGACGGCCTGTTTCTCACCGACGTTAAGGGTCACGGTTTGATGATTGTTGAAGGAAAGGTGGAACGTCTTGCCGCCAACCGTCAGGACGTACCCGCTCGGTTGAAAGTTGGTGTAGCCGCCTTGCAGCTTAGGACTCATCAATATGTAGTAGTAGATGGAGTGGTTATCGGTCAACAACGAGACGTACTTCACGTTGTCGTCATCGCCGCTGATTGTCATGGCGTGTTTTGGTTTATCAGCCCAGTCGGTAAAATCACCGTCGATAGTGATGCCGAGGTCGCCGCTTGATGATGTAGTTGTGTCAGAGCCGCGTTACGAGAGGTCGTGGTGGTCGCTGCTTGTGCCGGGCCACCTCCCAGTAATGCAAAACTGATGGTTAAAGTTAAGATGAAAATGGGTTTATAAATTCCCATGCAATATGCCTCCGAACGTGGTCGGCCATTAGCCGATCACTAATTTTAGTATAGCTTGTGAGTGAAATGTAAGTAAAGCTACTGAACTAATTAAGTCACCGAGTGATTAACGGTGGGGGCGTGGAGCCAGGCCAAATGACGGTGAAGTAGCTGATGCGTAGCCGGACTATTGAGGGTCGCGAGAAGCAACAAAACGGGTAAAAATTGAATCAGGTAGCGGCTTCGCCCACCTTCAAAAATCAACAGGAACAAGCACCCACCGACGAAGGCCAACCGGAGTGCTTGGATGATTTTGCGGTCATCGTGCCAGGCAAAGAAGATGAGACCTAACCAGAGACACCACCAGATTTGGGTCAGAAAACGGAGATCCCCCAAATTCCGGCCATAAAGGAACAAGAAGTTCTCGAGGTGACCGGACCAACTAGGCGAGGTTGGAAAGTGACGCCGTTGGGCCAGCAAGGGGTCTTGGGCCCAGCCAAACGACCCGTCGCTGGTATTGTGCTGTTGTTTTTGCCAGAGGAAGGCCACGTAACCGGTCAGGCCCAGACGTCGTAATCGGCGCTTGATGGTCGTCACGGAATAGTTGATGCGGGCTTGTTTATTCAACGTAGTCACCATTTTGTAGGAGTCCTTCGCGTTGTACCCGCCCTGACCCGAGAGGCCCATGTTGATAAAGTGGACCAGGGGCTTAGCCCGGGCCTGATTGACGCGGATGTAGGTTTGAGTTTGGACGACGTGGTGCCCCACTATGTAGCTGCCGGCAGTGCTACCGGTTAGGAGGAGTGCCAACAGTCCCAGCCAGAGCCAGTGGTGGGGTTGGGGCTTCAGTAGTGTCAAGCCTTCAATGAGCACAATGGCGATTGCCGGAACAATGGCCGAGGGCTTGATGAAGAAGGCGGCACTGACCCCCATGCCGAACCCAAGCGCGGCGAGAGCTTTAAGTAGCTTAGGGGCGTTCGAGTAAGCTAGCACGCAATAGCAGAGGATGTAGAATGACACAGCGGGTAAGACCCAGGTATCAGTATACGGAATGGTGATGGCGGGAAAGAATGCGAGCCACAGGGCGTGTAGATACAAGCCCCACGGGACATTGGTGCGGTCGATGACCGCCAAACTCAAGAGGTTCAAAGTCGCTGAGACGTCGACGAAAAGCAACGTCCAGGAATCGAAGAAGAGCCAGGACGTAGTGTGAAACTGACTGGCTAACCAGTGTTGGATGAGTAAGAGGGGGAGGTTGTTGGGGTTGACGCTAAAATAGCCCACGGTGTTCGGGGCGTTGGGAGTGAGCAGGGCTTGGTGAATGGCGTCTACATCAGCCCCGCTGGGGAAATGCAATGCCCAGACTAAGCCGATTTGGCCGAGCACCACGAGGCCCAGACACCCGCTGGCGGTTACCCACCGGTTGGTCACGAACACCTTGTAACCTAGCCGTCGCGCGTGGGGAGAGACGTATAGGGTAAGTGCGATGGCTAAGGCCAGCAATAGCACCCCGGTCGTCACCCCTGTAGTCCCAACTTTGGTGACGGCATTGTCCCCCAAAATCAGGTTAGGTGAAGTCAGGGCAAAGCCAAAGGTGAGGATGAAAAAGCCGTAAAAGATGAGTTTTAGGGCTCGGGTATTGAAATGGTAAAATTGTTGCCGCATGTGAATTCCTCGAATCAATTTAGAGTAAGAACTATTCAAAGCTTACAACTACGGGACGCACGGCGCAACTGGAAGTGGCGCGGATGCAGTTGTCAAGGGGCCAGACTTCGACTAAGATGGCAGTAGTGCCATGCGGGAGGGAACGAGATGAGTCAACGAACTTATAAAATAAAATCTTATGTTAACGCGAGCCACGCGATTCGATGGGCCGCGGGATCGGGGGAGAAGCATACACATACCTGGGAAATCGTGTGTGAGTTACATACCACGGATAAAATGGTGGCGTTTTACGATATCGAAACGATCCTACACAAGTCTTAGATGAACTTTCTGGCCAGTTCTTGAATGATTTACCGGAATTTCAAACGGTGAACCCCACGGTGGAAAACGTCACCGAGTACCTTTTTCAAAAAATTGACCAAGTCTTGCGGGACAATGGGGCGCAGTTATTGCGAATCGAAGTCAGTGATTCGCCAATCCGAGCCTACTGTATCGATACCCGTAACTAAGGACTCAAGGTGGTGATGGGGATGCTTCACGTGGAACAAAGGTGGCTAGGTGGGACCGCGGTGTCCCCTAGGCAACTCCCATCAGCGAGAGTTAAAGACATGGGCCCCAAGCTGGTCACGACTGACTGGTCGGTCGTCTTTGAAAATGAGTCTATCGGTGCTATCACAGCGACGAACAGGGGTTGAGCACAGACTAAGAAATGACTTGCCAATAACGGCAAGTCATTTTTTAGCCCTAACTCCTTAGTGGGATTCTTGTTTGTGCGTATCTCCAACACACCTCGGCTGAAGCTCAAGTGGACCCAGCGATGCTACACAACGTTGGGACGACACGTCATTGCGTTAGGCAGCTATGCCGGTGAGTCTAAGCAGTACGATCAAGTCAACCAACAGATGTATCTGGAGTTTGGGGAGTTAGTCCCATCAGCGGAAATCACACTGTTTGCGGTCGACCCCGCACTGACCGGTCACCATATTGGCTCCCGGCTCTTACACGCGTTTGAACAATATGCGTCTCATGAGTTGATTTATCTGTATACCGATTCGGATTGTAACTACCCCTTTTATTTTAAGCGGCAGTTCAACGTGCTTGCGCAACGAAAAATTCACTTAGACGAAAATGACCCGGCTTCGGCAGCCCTGACTTGTTTCTTATTGTATAAGCAACTGTAGTCAAACCATCACGGGCATAAAATTCAAAAAATCTCGGTCATCCCACTACGGCTGTGGTGACCGAGATTTTTTTAGATTGACGAGTTAGTTTTGTTGCGCCAGTTCTAACAGGCGTTGCCGTAACGCATCATCGTACGCTGTCAAGTACAGGCCATACTTGCCACGCTTGATGAGCACGTTTAAGACGTTCGCGATGAAGGCCTGGTACTCCGCACGGGTGAATTTGCGGTCCTTGCGCTTCTTGAAGACCTCTTTATGCGAGTACTTTTCGGGGATCACGGTCATGCTGTCGGTTTTGGCGTCGTAGCCGAAGGACGGGCCGATGATCATGCCCACGTAATTTAAGTCAAACCCTTGCAGCGTGTAGATCGTACCGACCTGGGTGATGGAACCTTCCCGCTTGGCCCACGGGGTACGTTGCGGGTCCCATTCGTCCCAGGGGAGGTTGAAGGTGTCCATTTCTACGTTGTGCCGACCGTCGATGCGCGGAAAACCGGAAGTCGCGACGACCCGGCTCATACCGTATTCCTTGTTGCGGCGTTTGATGGTTTCAAAAAGGTCGCCGGCCTTGTCGTAGACTTTGAACTCGAACTTACTGTTGGTCGGGAAAGGCCGCAGCGGTTTTTGAGCCGTCAAGTCGTCCATCCAGGCGACTTGCTCGTTGCTGGCGACCATCCGGTATTGGAAGTTCATGGAGAAGAGTTGGTGCGGGTGCTGGCCGATGGTCTTCATCAAGAGATCCTTGTCCCAGTACATCTTGGATTGGAAGACCTGGTCGAAATCGTAAACGACAACCACGACTTTGGCCAGGTTCATCAAATCGGTCAGTTGGTTTTGCCCGCGGTAATGGGCGTAGGGTTCCGACTTGGAGTATAGCAAATGGGCTTCGTCGACAAAGATGATGTCGTACTGCTTATCGTGTTTTTGAGCATCGTTGATCAACGCGGTTGGCCGTCGAATCGATTGGACGTTCAAATGGGGAATGGCCTTCCCCATGTCGCGGTAGGCCTTGTATAACTCGGGGTGGTTGACCACCAGCGCGGTCCGGTACTGCGGGTCGGTCATGTACTGCCGAACCAGTTCTATCAAAACGACGGATTTCCCGGTTCCGGCGGCGCCTTCGATGATGGCGACCGAAGATGGTTTACGGGTCAGGCCTTGAGCAATGTAATCGTTGATTTTGGTGATCATATGCTTCTGGTCGGCGGATAAGTCGTCGACGAAAAACTGTGCTTTTAAGATTTCGTTCATGTTAAACTCCTAGGTTTTCAATTTAGCGTCACTAAAGGTCAATGGTACCACAAATGGGGTGGAAGTCAGTTCTGGCTAGGATAAATTTGGATTCTGACCAGTGAATTTGGATTTCACGTCAGGTCATTATTGATAGGGTATACTAGGGGAACAAAACCCGAACTAATAAAAAACGGTCTCGGGCGAAAATCAAAACGCCGGTTTGACGGGATTTCCTTAGTGTATTCCCCACGCATGTGGGGGTGATTCTATTTCCCGCCAGATCAGCGATCCGGCTCTTTTGTATTCCCCACGCATGTGGGGGTGATTCCATGCGTTTTAACTGGCCTTTGGTCAACTCCGGGTATTCCCCACGCATGTGGGGGTCTAAAAAAGTGCAGTGGAAGAGTTATTTTCTACTGCACTTTTACTTGATTGAAAAATGATGTTTCACGTGGAACATGGTTCTATTTCACTGATGCATTTCGTGGGGTCACCATCCACCGGTAAATCGATAAGCCCGTGGCAAGCAAGCACAGGACTAAAGCCAACGTGAAGGCGGTATGCAACGCATGAATAAATAAGTCGGGATGGCCAAACGGGTACGTTGAGACCAGGTGCCCTGCTTGATGACTCATCGACGAGAAGAGGACCGTGGTGGCGGTCGCGATACCAATGACCATGCCGAGTTCTCGGACCAACGCGCTGAGACTGCCGGCGATGCCTAACTCGGTCACGGGGATGGCACTCATCACGATGGTGTTATTGGGCGCTTGAAAGATGCCGTTGCCCAGGCCACCGGTCGCAATGAAGAGCACCAGGAAAGCAAACGGCAAGCCGACCGTCGTGTTCAGGTAGCCCAACTGGCTGAGACTGATCAAAGCTAAGCCAATCACGGTAATCAGTTCTGGTCCCACGTGGTCGGTCACTAACCCGGACAACGGGGCAATAACGACTTGGACCAAAGGGAAGGTCATGAACAGGTAGCCCGCGACGTTAGCCGGAAGATGGCGCGTATTTTCCAAGAAAAAGGGCATAATGACCGAAAAGAACAGGTTGGCCACGAAGACCAGAAAGGCCGACAACAAGCTAACGGAGAACTGCGCGTTGGCGAACAAGCGCAAAGCGACCAACGGGTGGGGGCACCGGTACTCCGTGAGTAGGAAGCTCAAGAAAAAGCAGGGCCCCAAAGCCAAGCCCCAAAGAATAATGGGTTGGGTGAACCCGATCGCTTGGCCGCCGAAAATGCCGCCAAAAGTGGTCGCGATGGTGATGAAAAAGAGGCCCGCACCTAACCAATCGATGGCGTCGTCGCTGAAGGTGACATCGTGGGGTAAAATGAAGTGACCATACATCAAGGCAATGATGCCAATCGGGACGTTCATCCAGAAGATATAGCCCCAGGAGTAGTTGGCGAGAATCAGGCCGCCGATGCCGGGGCCGGCGATGCTCCCCAAAGACACAAAGGAACCAATCGTACCCAACGCGCGGCCGCGTTCGGTCTTGGGAAAGATTTCCGTGATGATCCCGCTATTGGTGCTCATGGTCATGGCCGCGCCAATTCCTTGGGTGACCCGGGAAAACAGCAGAAAGGACAGGCCCAGGTTGACGCCGCAAAGAAACGACCCCAGCGTGAACAGCCCCGCGCCCCATTTGAAAATTCGAATCTTCCCGTAACTGTCACTCATTTTACCGAACAATAGGAGAAACGCGCAGGTCACCAGCAGGTAGATGGACACGACCCACTCGACCTGGTTCATGGGGATGTGCAATGAGCGCTCCATTACGGGTAAAGCGATATTGACGATGCTGGCGTCTAGCGTAGACATAAACGAAAACAAACAAACGGCCACCAGGATCAACCAGCGGTGGTGCTGGATTTGCGGGTCGGCCGTAAATGCCAATTGCGCCACGGGACCCACCTCCTTGAGGAAAAAAACGAAGATAGCGGACCTGCCACCAACGGGTGAAGGTCCGCTATTTCGCTAACAGTTGCTGACCAGGTTAGACTTAATGGTCGTCGTGGGCCGCTAAGAGTTCACCTAACGAAGGTTGGGCCGTGACGTCGAGGTGGGAGGCCTTGGCGTAAGCGGCGATCGTAGCGGCATCGTTTTTGGCCGGGTCTAGCGGGACGTTACCGGTGCGAATCGGGTCTTCGCGGTTGATGATGGCATTGACCACGATGGGTTTCTGGTTGCCCTGGTCCTGCAGTGTTTCAATCTGGTCGAAGACCTGGGCGACTTCCGCTTTGGTCCTGACGGTAAAGCCGATGGCGCCCATGGCCTCGGCGACTTTGGCCCAATCGGCGTCGGCAAGTTCTACACCAAAGAGATGCTGCTGGTTTTCAAGCTGTTCTTCGTAAATGACCCCCAGTCGCGTGTTGGTGAAGACCACGTTGATGGTTGGGAGCTTGTATTTGACGGCGGTGATCAGGTCTTGAACGCCCATCGCAAACCCGCCGTCCCCGGAAAAGGTCCAGGATTGCGCATCGGGCCGACTCAACGCCCCGGCGATCCCCGCGGGCAACCCGAAGCCCATGGTGGCGTACAGCCCGGAGATAGCGAAACGCTGGTTCTGGTTGAGTGGTAAGCCGCGTACGGCCCACTCGGACACGTTGCCGGTGTCGACGCCAAACAAATCGTTGGGGCCGACCATTGATGCGACCTGTTGCATGACGGCCTCGGGGGCTAAGCCGTTGGTCTCATCGTCGGCACGTTCCGCCAGCCAGTTTTCCCAGTTTTGCTTGTTTTGCCGGTTTAAACGTAACCAGGCCGTTTCTGGCAGGGTTTCCTTAGTCGCAATCATCGCGCGCAAGTAGGTCTTGGCGTCCCCGATAACAGCCTCGTCAATCGGGACCGTTTTGCCGATGTCAAAGGCGTTGTTGTTGACCTGGATGATTTTCAGGGTCTTCGGCCACCCGCCAGCAAACGGAAATTCGGACCCCAAGAAGAGAATCAAATCAGCGTTTTGCACGGCTTCGAACCCCGGCTTGGAGCCTAAACGGCCGGTGGTGCCGATGGCGTTAGCGTGGCGGGTCGGTAAGATTCCGGTCGCCGGGACTGTGTTGACGACCGGTAGATTGAACTGCTCACTGAACTGAACCAGTTCGTCGCGGGCGCCCATCAGTCCGCGGCCAGCGTAAATCAGGGGGTGCTTGGCGGCCTTCAACAGGTCGAGACTGGTCTGAATCGCCTGCGGGTCAATGATCTGGGTGGTATTCGCGGCCACAACGGTTGGCGTCTTGGTCGGCGTGTACTCGATTTCCGTAGCGGAGAGGTCGTCCGGTAAGATGACCACGGCGGGACCTTGGAACTGGTACGCGGCTCGAATCGCCTGGTTGATGACGTAAGGAATCTGGGCGGCCGTGGTGACTTGGTGGTTATAAACGGCCACGTCGTTGAACATTGGTAGTTCGTCCATTTCCTGGAAGAAGTTGGTGTTCATCTGTGCTTGGTCGACCTGGCCGACCAGGGCCAACACGGGGATGTGATCCATTTTAGCGTCATACAGGCCATTAAGCAGGTGGATGGCGCCGGGACCGGCTGACCCGAAGGCCGCACTGATGTGACCAGTGAATTTCGCGTCGGCCACGGCGGCTAAAGCGCCGACTTCTTCGTGGCGGACCTGGATATACTGCAGGCGGTCCTGTTCTTGGTAGAGGCCCTCAATCACGTGGTTAATGGTGCCACCGGGAATCCCATAGATGTGGGTGATGCCCCAGTCTTCGAGCACTTTGACCAAGGCCTGTCCGGCAATCATTTTTGTCATGTTCGTTCGCTTCCTTTGGCTAAAAGTCGTCTGTTTAAATAAGACGAGGCTAGCATAGCCGCTAGTGGGGAAGCGGGGGTGGGAAGTGCTGTTGAAAATGTGACGCGAGCGTTTTATGGGAAAATGAGTGACAAGAAAGCAAGGAGGCGTTGGCTAAGAAACGAGTGGGGCTGGTTCTGGAAATTGATTAACTGGTATTTGGGTAACGCACGGATTGAAAATCAACCGTGTCTTTTTTGCGTTAAGCACCTGTTGGGTGAGCGATGAAGTTATAATTTGGGGAACAAAGGACGAACTAATAAAAAATAGCTCTTTGCAAAATTTAAAACGCCGGTCTGACAGGGATTCTTTAGTGTGTTCCCCACGCATGTGGGGGTGATTCCCACTCTACCCGAATCCGAAACATAGCGAAGATGTGTTCCCCACGCATGTGGGGGGTGATTTAAAATTTATTTTGGAGGAAAGACATGTGTGGTGGGCTGTTTTTGATTATGATAGGTGGATTGCTGCTATGGATAATAATCCAGGTACTTTTGGGGTAAAGACACAGTTAATCAGAATAAAGTAGTTTTATATTCCCCAAATGGCTAACCGAAAGGGGGTGGTTGCAGAATCAAAGTAAAGTGATAGCTCAAAGTAGGAATCGAAGTGACGGCACCTCGAAAAAGAGTTTGAAAAAGTTAGCCACAATTAGCGGAACTTACTAGGGGGAGGTGATTGAATCATGGCGTTATCGGCTCAAAGTAGCGCTCTCTGGGCAAAAAAGCGATCGGTGGATGGTCATCACTTATGGTTGCCATTGATCACTCATTTAGTGGATGCCCAGAACGTCATTAACTGGTTAATGAATCACTGGTTAGCCGAAGGTCAACGGCAGCTATTGTGTCAATCCTTGTCGGCGGAAGATTTGCAGAAATTAGTGAAGTTTTTAGGATTTATGCATGACTTGGGGAAGGCCACTGCGGCGTTTCAATTAAAGCCGGCTTACAATGGCGACCAGGAACTGGATCACGAGTTACGCGACCAGTTGACCTTCAACGGCTTTCAAGGGTTAGATGATGTGGCCTTGGCCCGCAAATCACCCCACGCGCTTGCCGGGGAAGCCATTTTAGAAAGCTTTGGGGTCCCAGTTGCCATCGGGGCTATCATCGGTGGGCATCATGGGAGGCCGGCCGACCGTCGTCCGCGAAAACAATTACGGACCTACACCGCGAACTACTGGCAAAGTGATCAGAATGCCGCGCTGCAAGCGCCTTGGCAACAAGTGCAGTTGGAGTTGTTTCACTACGGGTTGTCGTTGTCTGGTTATCAGCATGTCGCGGAAATTCCGTCAGTGGGACAACCGCAGGCCGTGATTTTGGAAGGCTTGTTGATTATGACAGACTGGCTAGCCTCAAGTGAATTCTTAGATGATGACACCCAAATGCCGCTGTTCCCGTTAATTGGGGTAGCAGACACATGGCAAGATGTCGATATGACGGCCCGGTTTCAACAGGCGATTTTAGCTTGGCGGCGTGAAGATAAGTGGGCGCCCCAAGCTGTTAAAACAAGTTCTGACCCTTATCAAGCCCGGTGGGGGTTTCAACAAAATTCGGTCCAGAAGGTGATGACAGAAGCAATCAGTCAGACACTTGATCCTGGCATGATGATTGTAGAAGCGCCTATGGGGCTGGGAAAGACGGAGTTAGCGCTGGTCGCCACGGAAGAATTGGCTTATAAAACGCAGCGAGATGGGCTCTTCATGGGATTGCCTACGCAGGCAACGACGAATGCTATGTTTGCCCGGGTAAATACCTGGTTAGCCCAGTTGGCCGACCGCCAAGGTGAAAAGTTACAAATCAAATTGTTACACGGAAAAGCGGAATTCAATGAGTTATACCGGCATTTGCCGCGCGCGACTAACGTGAATCAAGGACACTCAAATGCTGAAACTGAGCAGGTTGAATCCGTTATGGTGAACGGCTGGTTTTCGGGGAAAAAATAGATTTTAGCGGACTTTACAGTTGGAACGATTGATCATCTGCTCTTGATGGGGTTAAAACAAAAGCACCTCTTTTTGCGGCATTTGGGCCTGAGTAACAAAGTTGTCATCATCGATGAAGTACACGCTTACGATGCCTATATGAATCAGTATTTGTATCAAGCGATTGAGTGGTTGGGTGCGTACCACGTGCCCATCGTGGTACTTTCGGCAACGCTACCGAAGGTGAAACGTAACGCGTTACTTCAGGCGTACGCCAAGGGAAAGTATGGCACGAAGCAATTAACGGGGCCGTCGGGGTGGGAAGCGACCCAAGCTTACCCGTTACTGAGTCTTTTAGACGGCAAGCAAGTTCGGCAAGTCACTCAATTTGCTGAGGCGGGTCCCCGGCAGGACGTTAAAGTCCAACGATTAACGCTCGAAGATAATGACTTGATGGCGCATGTGTTGAAACGGTTGAGTGGTGGTGGGGTCGCCGGACTCATCGTTAACACCGTCAAACGAGCGCAGGCGTTAGCTGATTTGGTTCCAGCTGATGAAGAGGTCCTGATTCTCCATTCCGCTTTCTTAGCGCCGGACCGTGAAAAACAGGAGCAACGGTTACAAGCGGTCATCGGCAAACAGGGCAAGCGACCGGCTAAGTTGATTGTGATTGGCACCCAGGTCCTAGAGCAGTCGCTAGACATTGATTTTGATGTTTTGTATACCGATATCGCCCCCATGGATTTACTGTTACAACGGGCGGGGCGGTTGCATCGGCATCAAATCAAACGGCCACAAGCGCTCCAGACACCACAGCTTTACGTCATGGGGAGTCAAACAACGGGTCAGTATGGAGCGGCTAACGAAGCCATTTACGAAAAGTATCTGTTGCTTCGTACGGATTATTTCCTAAATGACACCTTGAAGTTGCCGGCGGATATCTCACCGCTAGTTCAGGCTGTTTATGATGAAGCCGCTCCGGTTGAGATACCAGGAATCGAAAAGGCGTTGGAAAATTTTAACCGGCATCGATGTCAAGAACAAAGGAAGGCCCAGGCGTTTCAAATTGACGAACCAGATTTGGATGCTGATGCGACCATCTTAGGGTGGCTGGAACGGCCACAAGAAGAGGTGGCTAATGACGATCAAAAGGCGAGTGCTGCGGTACGGGATATCCAAGAAACCTTGGAAGTCATCCTGATTCAACAGACTGCCAAGGGGGATGTTTTACTCGATGGCCGTCCCTTGAGCCAGGCACCTGATTGGGAAATTGCACAACAGGTTATTCGCTTACCCGCTGCCGTAACACCGGTGTATCAATTAGACCAAACTATTGCAGATTTGGAAAAACGGACGAGTCGGCATTATGCAGCATGGCGTGAAAGTGTGTGGTTACGAGGAGCGCTAGCGTTGCCGCTCAATGAAACGTTAGAAACGGATTTGGGAAACTGGCATTTGTCCTACGCAACTACGACAGGATTGCGTTACATAAAGGGGGAGGATTATGGGTGAAAAAAGCTTCAATTTAACGACCGAACCATGGCTCAAAGTGATTGATCAAGCGGACCACGAGAAAATGGTTTCGCTGATAGAGTTATTTGAAAATGCTCCGGATTACCAACGACTGGCCGGAGATATGCAGGCACAGGATTTAGCGGTTTTCCGGTTACTGCTGGCAATTTTGACCACGGTTTATTCACGGGTTGATATGGCGGGAAACGCCTACGATTGGGCTGTGGCTATTGAACAAGCTGGTTACCAGGCAGAAGCCGAGTTTAGTCGCAAGACGATTCAACGGGGGTTACTGAAAACTTGGCGTGACCTCTACCGAGCCGGAGCATTTTCAACGGCAGTGACTAAGTACTTACAGCAACAAGCGGACCGGTTTGATTTATTTGGGGAGCGGCCTTTTTACCAGGCAACGACGACTGATTACGATGCTTTGGTTCCTACTAAGAAGCGGGTGGCCACGGGAAACGGGCAAGTTGCTATCAAACAGATTAATCGGCAAGTTTCTGAAAGTGGTAGTACACCCGCCATTTTTGCACCCAAAGCGGGCGATGCTAAGAATACGTTGACCCTGGCCGAATTAACTCGTTGGTTGGTCACCTACCAGAACTTTACGGGAGTGACCGATAAAACCAAGATTGAAACGACTGAGAAATTTGCTAATTCGGCGGGGTGGGTCTACCGATTGAGCCCGGTTTTTGCTAACGGAGAAAGTTTGTTTGAAACCTTGATGTTGAACTTGGTTTTAACGGGGAAACAAGACCCGTACGCCCCACAACTTCCGGTTTGGGAAGAATCAATCGCGGCCCACGTTGCCCGGCGGAAGCAACAGGTTCAACCGAATAATTTAGCCGAATTATATACAACTTGGTCACGAATTTTGCATATTGAATGGACGCCGGATGATCATCCCACCATTTTCAGTGCAGGGTTACCTATTTTTGAAGCCGATAATGCGTTTATCGAACCGATGACGACTTGGCGCCACGATAAAAAAACGCATGCCGACCGACCGGCGGTGAAGGGACTCCGGTCGTTAAGCATCGCCATGTGGCGTAATTTTGGGCAGTACGTCAAGGTCAACGAAAGTGCTGCCACGCATGAACCCGGAATCGTGGTGTGGTTGCGGGATTTAAAGGACCAGAACATGATTCCGGATGACAAGCAATTGGCGCTGATGTCGGTGGGGTTGGTTAGCGACGGAAACGTCACGTCGCAAGCGCCAGCAGCCGAAATCGTTGACGATATGCGGATTAAAGCAAACGTCTTGTTTGATACTAAGTCGGATATAGGATACTGGCCAGAGCAAATTGAAGATGTCATCTTGATGACGCAAACCATCGGTAAAGATTATTATCGGTTCTTGGCCAATGTTGGTCGAATTCGTAACTTAGATGCGACCGCATTTGCAAACAAACTGAGTGTCGGGTTTTATGACCGCTTGAATGCGCCGTTCAAAGCATGGTTAGCGGGATTAAGTAATCACGATGAACGTAGCGTAAAGGTCAACGAGTGGAAAGAAACGCTGAGAAAGACTGTGTTCACGGCGGCCACGGACGTTATGCAATCGAGTTCTTCGCGTGATATTACGGGACTTGCGGGGGAAAAGGGACCAGATAATATTTTCACCGCTAAAAATTGGTTACAACATAATGTAAAAGTACATCTGAGTTAGAGGAGGCGTGAAGCTAAATGGCGACGTATGAAGTTGAAAAAATAACAGCCAATATCATTGGCGAACTCTATAATCATGGCAATCTGAACAAAGGTGTTTTGGCAAGTATCAGGGACTCGGCGACCTTGGTGGGTCCGCGAGCACAGGCGGCTTGGCCCGTGATGATGATGTATTTGACGCCCCAAATGCTCAGCAAGACGGGACAACCAACACTAGCAGAAACGGCGATCTATACCGCGATGCGACTGTATGCGATTCATCAGCAAAGTAAAGATCAGTTAGTTTATGGGTCGGCGTTTGATTCAAATAAAGAGCTCAAAGGAAAATCTTTGTTTGTGGCTTTGGCAGAATTACGTCAGGATGACGATACCAGAGTTGCGCTTGACCGGCGGGTGCAACAGCTTTTAGGAACGACCAACGTTAACAGTATTATTACCGGGATTACCCACCTTGTAGGCATGTTGAAAGCTAATAATTGGGCACAGAAAATCGATTATGCGCAGTTGGCCCAAGATTTCCATAGTCTTCAAGCCGGGTACGACCAGGCCAACCGCGTCCGTTTACGGTGGGGCCAAGCTTATTTTCGACCAGTAGCGACCACTAAATCTGAAGGGAAGAAAAACTAATGAAAAACTTATACGTAGACTTGAGCGTTATTCAGACGGTACCATCTTCAAATATCAACCGGGATGATACGGGATCACCTAAAACCGCTTTGTATGGTGGCGTCACTCGCTCCCGCGTCTCGTCACAGAGCTGGAAACGAGCGACCCGGTCAGCCTTTAGAACGGCAGGAGAAAGCACGGGAACGCGGACCAAGAAGGGGGTTCAATTATTAGCAACGAAACTCTCCGAATTGGACCCGAGTTTGGATGCGGATGCGGCCTTGGCTAAAGCAACGGAGGTTTTTGCGACAGCCGGAATTAAAATCGACAAGAAGACGGCCGAAACGGGGGCCCTGCTATTAGTGAGTCCAGGTCAAATTGAAAAATTAGCCCAATATGCCTTAAACAATACCGATTTCGACAAAAAGGAATTGAAGAAGGTCTTGCAGGGTGACCATTCACTTGATTTAGCCCTCTTTGGTCGGATGGTCGCCGATGCGCCTGAATTGAACGTCGATGCATCGGCGCAGGTGGCCCATGCCATTTCCACGCACGAGGTCGTCCCAGAATTTGATTACTACACAGCCTTGGATGATCAGAAAACGGACGATACCAATGGTGCGGCTATGCTGGGAACCATCGAATTCAACTCGGCAACTTTGTACCGTTACGCCAACATTAATTTAACCGAATTAAGTCGCAACTTAGGCGCCGCGGATGCCATTCATGGTGTGACCACCTTTATCAAGAGTTTCTTGCTCTCAATGCCTACGGGAAAGCAAAATACGTTTGCCAACAAGACGACGCCGAGCTATGTCATGCTCACGGTACGGACGGATACGCCAGTCAACTTGGTGTCGGCCTTTGAAGAACCGGTGGTCTCTAAGGCTGGATATGTAGCAAAGTCGATTGAAAAATTAGAAACCGAGTACCGAAAAGCGTTGGACTTTGTTGAACATCCAGTAATCAATCTGGTGTTAGGTCACCCGATCTCACAAGTGGGACAACCGGTCGCAAACGTGGCGGAACTTTTAAATCAGGTTACCGAAACGCTCACCAAGGCGGTGCAACATGCAGACACTAACGATTAAGCTGACGGCCCCGTTACAATCTTATGGAAATCCGGCCTCGTTTTTGCGGCGGACGACTGGTGACTATCCGTCGAAAAGTGCCATTGTTGGCCTATTAGCCGCAGCCTTAGGTTACCGGCGAAAGGATCAGCGAACAGTTAGGCTGAATGACTTGGACTTTGCGGTGAGAATCGACCAAGTGGGTGTCGCTTTGATGGATTATCAAACGGTAGAGTGGAAGCCCAATACGCGTAAAATTACTTACCGGGATTACTTACAGGATGCTTTGTTTGTGGTGGCGTTAGGGAGCAATGACGATGCATTGATTGAGCAATTAGTTGAGGCACTGCGCCATCCTAAATTCCAGCCATTTCTAGGACGGCGGGCGAACGTACCGGCGGGGCCGTTACAGGTTCAAACGTTTGCGGATGCATCGCCAATTACGGTTTTAAGTGAAATCTTACCTTGGCAAGCGGCGGCTTGGTACCAACGACAAATTTGGTATCGGAAACAAACGGCGCAGGTTGCAGTTGACTTAGTGGCGGATGCAGCTTTGTTACCAGATCAGACGC
This sequence comes from Levilactobacillus suantsaii, assembly GCF_014069315.1. NCBI lineage: Bacteria > Bacillati > Bacillota > Bacilli > Lactobacillales > Lactobacillaceae > Levilactobacillus > Levilactobacillus suantsaii. The sequence continues at coordinate 806,478 of NZ_CP059603.1, forward strand.
GAGTTATGGTTAAAGATCGGATGGTGTCGTTTGACCAACGGCATCGGCAGCATGGTTTTCGTGCAGTTGCTGCAAAGCAACTGCACTTTGACAACCCATATCAGCAACGAATGAGTGGCGAAACACAGCAAAATCCATTGGCATACTTATAGAGGGAAGGGGCACACTTATGTACCTATCACGAGTGGAAGTTGATCGGCAGAACCGCTATAAAATCAGAGATTTAACGCATCTGGGGGCCTACCACAACTGGGTTGAACAGAGTTTTCCTCGGGAAGTGGCAGCTGGTAAACGACCACGCCACCTTTGGCGATTGGACCGGTTAGCGGGGAAAGAGTACCTATTACTGGTGAGTGAAGCGGCACCGGACAAGGCAAAATTGGAACGCTATGGGGTTTTAGGAACCGTTGAAATTAAGTCGTACGATGACTTTTTGCAACAATTACAACCGGGTCAAGTTTTGCAATTCCGACTGACAGCCAATCCAACGCATAAAGTAACTAAGCCTGGCCAGCGCCAAGGACGGGTCTTACCCCATATCACGGTGATGCAACAACGCAAGTGGTTGGCTGACCGGGCCGAAAAGCACGGCTTTCAACTAATCATGCGCGACCAAGATGAGGCTAATTTGGCATTTGATGTGGTGAATCGTGATTGGCCGCAGCTACAGCGTAAAGCGCACTCGGGAGCTCGCCTGAGTCGGGTCAGCTTTGAAGGCTTTTTGAAAATTACAGATTTGGCCCAGTTCCAGCAAACTTTAACTCGAGGCTTAGGTCGTGAGAAAGCCTTTGGCATGGGGTTGATGACGGTGGTCCCAGAGGGCTAGCTGATGGCGAAGAATATGGGCGCCAAGAAACCGAAACGAATCGAGTTAGGACGTGTCCGGGACCAGGCGACCTTTCTTTATTGGGCGCCTTAGGAGTGTAGCTTGATAAAATGAAAGAGATTTAAACTAAGTTCAAGGTGTATCACTTGATGGGGCCAGCCGTACACGGCCCTATTTTTAGTGACTATAAAATCAGATTTATAATTGGTCACTTCTATGTTGAATTACTGATGTAGAATATGATTATGGCCGTATTTTGAAATATGTGTAATTGAAAGATTGGGATGATTTTCTTTGGAAGGCTCACTTAAAGAGTTCATATCTAAGCGATTGCTCTTTAAATAGGAATTACGTTCTCGTTAAATGTTTTAATATATTGCTTATTATGCGTTACGATGGTACAGTAGTGCTAGCAACTGTGATTAAGCATATTAAATGTTAATTTTTTGCTTTATGGTTATAATATAAGGAGATACCAATGGAGATAACTAAAAGGAAAAAATTTATAGCATCAACTCGGTGGTTAAGCGTGGTGGCCTTAACGTTAGGAGCTATAGGGACGACTGATAAGATAGCGCATGCAGACACAGGGGATATAACTGAGGGTACCCAGATTGAAATAACACAGTCTGAATATAATTCTCCTAATAATGAGATTTTAAAGAAAAAAATAGCAAAGCAATCGTCTGTGGATTCAATGGAACAGACGAGTACAGGTGAACCAGTAAGTTCAACGAGCACCTCTAAGGCTAGTAGAGCCACGAATCCGACACCTGATAAAGTAGAAACTACTGCAAGGGTGAAATCAACTGTCCCGAATAAACTAAAAAAAGGGCAAGAAATAACGCCTAATTTGGGAAAATCACCCCAAAAGATAAGTAAGACCTCAGTCCCGACTGAATCGTTAGTCAGACGAAAATCACTGCCGACGATGCCAGCTAATGGGTATAAAATGGAGCAGATTAAGCCTGTCGCTACCCCACTTGTTCGGTCGGTACAATCAGTACATACAGTGGGTAGTAGTGCTATATCACGAACGTCTAAAACCGCTAAGAATGATAAAAGATTGCTTATAACACCAAAGTCTGGGGAGCAAATTCAGAAAATTCAGGATACTACGTTAAAACTTGGCATTGATGAGTTATTACCCGATAAGAATCTCCAGCAATTGGTGCTTTATGCATTACAGCAGCAGAAGCTAGCTGTGACAACTCCAACGGATATTACGCAGGATATGCTCAAAAAGTTGACGAAGCTCGACGTTGACGATAAGACGGGTAGCAATAAACAGAAAAAGGATCAAAACTTTTATAATGCTGTTAATGGGGTGCAATCGCTGGCCGGCTTGAAATACGCTACTAATTTAACTCGGTTAGTTATTACACGGGATACACATACTGGATGGGGAAGAGCTAGTGGAAATCTGCAAAATATTTCAGACATACAAGCGTTGTCGAATCTCACGTTTGTGAACTTTGATCGCAATAAAATTAAAAATACAAAGGATTTTGCCAACCTTAAGGCATTAACAAATCTTAGTTTGAGCCATAATCAAATCAATGATTTATCAGGAATCGCTAATTTAACGAATCTGACCACTATTAATTTTGATGCTAATAAAATTAGCGATATTTCGGCGTTAACCAAGTTGGTCAATTTGCAAGTTATTTCTCTGAGCAAGAATGACATTACGGACATCTCTGCTTTGAAAGGAATTACGGCTATTCCGAAGAATATGAATTTGGGCTACAACCATATTTATGATATAACACCGGTCTTGAGCCTGAGCTGGCAACCGTTTTTTGGTCCAGATCCCTACTATGTGATTTCAGCCGGTAATCAGACTTTGGTTTTGGATCAGGCAATTCTAAATCCTACCACAAAAACGCTATCGACCTGGTCTTTCGCGTATGATAATTTGACCAATTTTAATGAAGTTATGGACGGTTATCCCAAACGAGACACTCAACCAGCGAACGATCTTAGCCACTCAGATGGCCGCTACAACACAATTGGAAATAGTCGTTGGATTACGTGGTATGATTTGACCGGTGGGTCTTTAAACCTCAACTGGCATGTTGCGAGAGGCGACAGTTATGAACAGCAACAGCTAGCAGCTCCAAATGGCTTGACATTCAATGGCACGATTGAAATTCCTTACACCTTGCGAGATGATATGGGTTCGGTAACGGTGAACTTTAAGCTTGATGATGGAGTGAATATCGCCCCATTCCAGATTTTAAGTGGCGCGGTGAACAGTCAGTTTGATGTTTTGAATCCGGCAACGGTTCAGGCGACCATCAGTGAGCTGAACCGGCGGGGATTTATTTATGAATACCCCCGAAAGAGTAGTCTTGACCTATCTACTGTCACTAAAGAGTCTATGGGAACTTATGGCACAGACAGCCAAAACGTCGCCTTAGTTTTTACCCTGGGCCAGCGGATTCACTTCGTTGACGAACAAGGGACGACTATTCAGGATGATGTGGTGAAAACTGGGGCCGCTGGGACCACTTGGACCACGACGATTCCCGAACTTAAAGGGTATACATATGACCGGGTTGAAGGAAGTACGCCTACAGCGCAAACGTTGAGCGGGAAGTTTGTTGAATATAGTCCGGATATTAATATTATCTATAAAGCCGACCAGAAACCCGTAGTCCCAGTGAAGCCAGGTCAACCGAATCCGCCGGTGACTCCAGAAACGCCATCCACTACGGGTACCGTTACCGTCCACTATCAAACGACGACGGGGCAAGAGTTAGCCAGCCAGATTCTGACGGGAACCGTGGGGCAACCCTATGCCACGATGGCGCGGACCTTTACGGGGTATCAACTCGATCGGGTTCCCGCGAATACCTCCGGAACGTACACTGCAACTAATCAAAATGTCGTGTACGTTTATACGGTCAATGTGGCGACGCCGAAGCCAGTCCCGGTCCCAACTCCCGAACAACCAGCAGCAAACAATAACGGTGATCAAATTGCCACGGACGACTTAGCCCCACAAACTGGGAAGATTACAGCGGTTATAACGGGTGCGGCCGTCCAGTCTACTAATGGACCACAAGTAGCGAGGGTAGCACCGTCGTCGTCGTTGAAGTACAAAGGCAGCGAGCCAGCGCAACTAACGAAAGCGTCGTTGCAACAAGCAACGATTGGTGGCTCAGAAAATAAAATCACTAAGTCAGTGCTACAACGATCTGCAGTCAATGGTTCAAGGAAGGTGGCTGTTAAATCGGGGCTGCTACCACAGACTAATTCACAACCCAAGAAGAGCTGGTTAGGGTGCTGGTTAGGGTGGCTGTTATTAGTTTTGAGTGGTGGTATCGTTGGTTTGAAGCGGAAACACGACTAGGGAAAAATTAAGTAGTTTGAAATGAGTTGATAGTTTCTAAGGCGCTCTACGATTGTTGAATCTAACAATTGTGGGGCGTTTTGCTCGTTGGGCATTATCCACGTGTGCATGGCGGTTATAAAATGTAGGAAAATGACGGCGTAAAAATGTCGGTTTTCCTACATTTTTTGATATTATGAATCACATTGACTTTAGGAGGTTTTCAATGTGAGACATGATGTCCGCGAAGGAGTGAAACAGTACGTGAATAATGATATCAAGCCTAATTTTACGGCTCTTGGAAGACAGTTTGGGGTAGATTATCGTACAGCTAAGAGAGCATATGAGGAGGCCCAAGGGAGTATGACCCTGCCCTTGATCAAACATAAACGGCCTAGCTTACTGGATGGCTATAGAAGCATTATCGAGGAAAAACTAGAGCTACATTGTTCTGCCAAGGCCATTTACAAATTCATTCAGAAACGGGGCTTTCAGGGAAAGTACACTATCGTTCGAGAATACTGTGCCAGTATTCGTAAGGAACGAACTCATAAAGCAACTATTCGTGTTGAACATACGCCGGGCCTATCGGCCCAAGTCGATTGGAAAGAAGAAATGACTTTATACGACAGGAATGGGCAGCCGCACCGTTTCAACATTTTTCTTTACGTCTTACCCTTTTCTAAATTGAAATATGTCACTTTGGTCTTTGAACGCAGTCAAGATACGTTGTTTCAATGCTTAAATGACGCGTTTGAGGCAACTGGTGGTGTTCCTTCCGAAATTTGGTTTGACAACATGAAGCAAGTTGTTGATCATACCAAATCAAGCTTTGGCAAAGCGATATTTAACGAGCGTTTTCGCCAATTTAGCCACGATGCTGGCTATAATCCAATTGCTTGTCGAGTATTTCGTCCACAGACTAAGGGTGTCGTCGAAGCATTAGCAAGAACAATGGAGCGACTTCGCCCGTACAATTATGAGTTTGAAGACGGTGTAGAACTCATTGGTCTGGTCAATGATCTCTGTGAAGATTTAAATTATGAGGTTTCGCAAGCCACCAACCAGGTTCCAATGGATAAGTGGCAGAACGAAGAAAAAGAGTACCTACATGAACAGCCAGCCAACCTGTTAAATCCATTCTTTGAGGAAGATATTACCCGTATCGTCTCTAAAGAATCGATGGTTAACTTTCGTAAATGTAAGTACTCCGTTGATCCACGCTACATTGGTCGCACAGTCGATATCGAGCTGACCGATAATGAGCAGCGTATCCAAATTTATTATAACGGAGAAATGATCCGTTCGCACAATATAACGACCAATCAATTTAATTACGATAAGCAAGACCGTGTCCGCATATTGGGGTCCGACCTCTTAAAGGGACAAAGTGAGCAGGATATACAGGCATACATCGCAGAGCATCTTAGCGAATATGACCAGGTTTAGGTGATGATAATGACTAGTAAATTTCAGGAGCTACTAACTAACTTAGAGTCCCTAGGACTCACCAAAATGGTTGCGTATCTACCAGAATATGTTGACCAAATTAATCAACAACAACTATCGTTTACTGAGGCAATGCTTACACTGACGAGCACTGAGCTTGAATGGAATCAAGAACAATCGATAGAACGAATCGTAAAGCGGGCACACTTTCCGCAGAAAAAGACACTAAAGGGATTTGATTTTAACTTTCAACCCAGCATTAACCAGCAGGAAGTAGTTGGGTTTCAAGATTTGGCGTTTTTAGAAAAGAACGAGAACTTGATTTTTATTGGTAGTCCAGGGGTCGGTAAGACCCATTTAGCCATTAGTATTGGAATTGAAGCCTGTCGCCAAGGAAAAAGAACGCTCTTCATCAACTGTCATGAGCTTCTCCTTAGGTTGCGAACAGCTAACGAGAAGGGCACCTTAGAGCGCTGCATTAACCGTTATGCTCGTTATGACCTTTTGGTCATTGATGAGATTGGTTACCTACCCATTGATCACGATGAAGCTAACCTATTCTTCCAGCTTATCAACGCACGATATGAGCGTCATTCGACCATTATTACTAGTAATAGTGATTTATCTGGCTGGGTAGAAATCTTTCAAAATCCGACCGTAACGGCGGCGATTCTTGACCGCCTAGTTCATCATGTCCATGTCGTCAAGATTACCGGAAAGTCTTATCGACTAAAAGGCGTCGGTTGACCGCCCAAAACCTACATTTTTAAACCGCCATAAACCTGCATTTTATCACCGCCCTTGACATCCACGCACGATTAGCAGGATTCTGCTGACGTCGTTAATAATCTGCTGAGTCTAATATCCCATTATTTGAGGCTATATCCATTTCAGCTAAACAGGAGTAAAATTAAACCATCTTAAAGGTTTGGAGGAAATACATATGAAGTAAAGGTTTGGAGGAAATACATATGAAGATTGGCAAACTAATCTTGGCGGGAGTAACAGGGGTGTTACTCGTTGGTGGGTTGACCACGACGGCTTCTGCTTCGAGTATGAAAAAGGGTACACCCAAGGTCTTACGCGGAACTTGGTACACTAAATATCATAAAATGAAGCAACCAAAAGGCTATCACCGTTACCAAATCCGGGTTAAAAAGCATGTGGCCTGGATGTATGATTTAATCTACAATAAGCATAAAAAGATAACCACTAATACGGCCAATTTTGGGATTGATAAGGGATTACACTACAAGAAAGTGACTAAAAACAAGTATCAGGTTTGGGGGCATGCCTGGAACGATACAACGACAAAACACTATACTTTTACCCTGTCCAAGCACAATAAAAAGGTTAAAGTCTGGCAAAAAACTGGTCACCACAATAAATATTGGGATACTTTCTATAAATAAACCGGCTGATTTAAGTGGCCAGTAACATTTCAGGCTCATCACCCCTAGACCATTTCGTCTAGCCGTGATGGGCCTTTTGTCTACTCACAATTAACCCGTCCGTCCAACAACTAACTCCTCACCAACTTGTGCTGGTGAACGTTTTACCGTGTTAAAGGGTGCAATATCGTGTATAATCTGTGCAAACGGGCGTTGTCGCGAGTGGAAAATTGGGGGCTTTCACCAGCGCAACGGTCCGAAATTGTGACCGGAAGCCCCGTTTCCGGTTCGAAGGAGGAACTCAGGAATGAAAACTTTAATGCCCTACTTTCGACGCTACCACCGCGATGTGTGGGGTGCCATGGTGTCGTTAGTGGCCCTGGTCTTTGCCACCCTGTGGCAGCCGCGGCTGTTACAGGTGGTCATGGAAGCCATCATTAAAAACGACCAGAACACGATCCTGCAACAGGGACTCTTCCTATTAGGTCTGGCCGTCATCGGGATCATTGGCGGAATCATCAACACCGTTTATTCAGCGCGGATTGCGCTGGGGGTGGCCACCGACTTACGGGCCGACGTCTACCGGCACGTGCAATCCTTTGCCTACGCGGATGTCGAACATTTCTCCGCGTCTAACTTGGTGGTGCGGATGACTAACGACATCAACCAGGTCCAACAGATTGTTATGGCTGGTTTCCAGCAAATCACGCGGATTCCGCTTCTGTTTATCGGGGCGCTGATCTTAGCACTGGTGACCATGCCGCAGCAATGGTGGGTCATTTTGGCCATGATGGTCATTATCCTGATGGTTTCCGGGTTAGCGGTCAAACGCATGACCGTGTACTTCGGCCAGACCCAACAAGATATTGAAAGCGTTAACACAGTTGCCCGTGAAAACCTAATGGGGATTCGGGTGGTCAAATCATTCGTCCAAGAAGGCGCCGAAATCAACAAGTTTTCCCAACGTTCCGATGCACTGACTGGTGTGACGGCTAAGATTGGCTACTGGTTCGCCATTTTGATGCCGGCTTTCTTCCTGACGGCTAACTTGGCGGTCGGCGTGGCGGTCTACATCGTGGGGCAAAACATCACCACACACCCTGGTTACCTGGCGGCCATCACCAGTTTTATTTCTTATTTGATGCAGATCCTCTTTGCCGTAATCAATGGTGGCTTTTTAATGACGTTTGCCTCTCGGGCCATTATCTCGTTGGGCCGAATCAGCGAAGTCTTAGAGACCAAGCCTAGCATGACCTACGTCGATGGTTCCGCCGAACCAGTCGGGGGCGATATCGAGTTCGACCATGTCAGCTTTACTTATCCCGGCGACGACCGGCCGACGCTAAAGGACGTCAGTTTCACCTTGAAGGCGGGGCAAATGCTCGGCATCGTGGGGGCGACCGGCTCCGGGAAAACGACTTTGGCGCAACTGATTGCCCGGTTATATGACCCGGACAGTGGGGTGGTCAAAGTTGGCGGTGTCGACGTCCGCCAGTTGCCCGAAAAATCACTGCGGCGCACGGTGGCCTACGTCTTACAACGGTCGACGCTGTTTTCGGGGACCATTTCCGGGAACCTGCGGCAAGTTCAGCCGGACGCCAGCACCGGGCACATGCAGTGGGCGGCTAACATCGCCCAAGCGTCCGAGTTCATCGAGCGCTTGCCACAGACCTACGACGCCCCGGTCGAGGAGCGGTCACAAAACTTTTCTGGGGGCCAGCAACAACGCCTCGCCATTACCCGAGGTGTGATGGCCAACCCGAAGGTCCTGATTTTAGACGACGCGACGTCCGCCTTGGATGCACGCTCCGAAAAATTGGTCCAGGAAGCCTTGGACCGGGACTTGAAAGCAACAACTACCATCGTGATTGCCGAAAAAATCTCCTCGGTGCTGCATGCCGACCAGATCTTAGTGCTGGATAATGGGCGAGTCTCGGGGACCGGGACCCACCAAGACCTGGTCCGCAATAATGAGGTGTACCAGACCATCTACCGGACCCAAAAAGCGCGAGAGGAGGGGCCAACTAATGAGTGATCTGAAAAACGCCGGTAAGTATTACTGGCACTATTTAAAACGCTACTGGCGCGGCTTTATCGTCAGCAGTCTGCTGATTATCTTTTCCACTTGGTGCATCGTGGTGGCGCCGACCTATTTGGGCCGGGCGGTCGAAGAGCTGACCACCTACCTCCAACAGTGGGGCCAAGCCAGCACCCACGCGCAGGCCAGTTTGACGCCGTTCAACCACACGCTGGTGACCTACATTCTCCTGTATGTCGGCGACGCCAGCTCGCTGTTTTTAGCCAGTTTGATTTTGGCACGGGTCACCGCGTACTCCACCGGGACCATGCGGGTCGGCTTGTTCCGTAAGCTTCAGCGCTTGCGCATCAAGTACTTCGATACCCACCGAGATGGCGATATCTTGGCGCGGTTCACCTCGGATTTGGATAATATTTTTAACGCCATGAACCAAGCCTTACTGGAAATATTTCTGGCCGTGGCCCAATTTGTGGGGCTGTTGATCGTCATGTTCAACCAGAGTGCCACCATGGCCTGGATTACCATGGCGACCACGCCGTTGGCCTTGATTGTCGCGGGCATCGTGATGCACAAGGCCGGGGTGGCCGTGAACCAGCAACAAGACGATATCGGGGAATTAAACGGCTACATCAACGAACAAGTCACCGGCCAAAAGGTCTTGATCACCAACGGTCTGCAAGCCGATTCGTACAAAGGTTTTACGGGCTATAACGATAAAGTCCGCCACTCCGCCTTACGCGGGCAGATTTGGTCGGGGATTTTGAACCCGTTGATGCAGGGGATGTCCCTGTTGAACGTGGCCATCGTCATCTTCTTTGGCTCCTGGTACGCCTTGAACGGCAGCATGTCGACCGGGGCCGCTTTGGCGCTCGTTGTCGTGTTCGTGAACTATGCGCAGCAGTATTACCAACCCATCATGTCGTTGACCAGTCTCTACAGCATGATTCAACTGGCGATTACCGGGGCACGGCGGGTCGACGAAGTCCGTAACCAGCCCGACGAGGTCAATCCCGCTGACGGGCAGGTCATGCCGCCGATTCAAGCTGGGTTACAGCTAAACGATGTGCACTTCAGTTACGACCCGGGTAAGGAAATCCTGCATGGCATCACCATCAACGTCCACCGCGGCGAAATGGTGGCGTTGGTCGGGCCTACGGGGTCGGGGAAAACCACCGTCATGAACCTGTTGAACCGTTTCTACGACGTTGATTCCGGCGAGATTACCATCGACGGCACCAGTATCCAGCGGTTCGACTTGAATTCTTTGCGCTCAAACGTAGGGATTGTCCTGCAAGAGCCGCAACTCTTTACTGGCACCATCGCGGACAACATCCGCTACGGGGATCCGGCAGCGGGGATGGACCGGGTGGTGGACGCCGCCAAACAGGCCAACATTCATGACTTCATCGTCAGTTTACCGGACGGCTACGACACCATCGTGTCCGACGAACAGAGCGTCTTCTCGGCGGGGCAAAAACAACTGATGTCGATTGCCAGAACGATTCTGACCAACCCGCGGCTCTTGATTCTGGACGAAGCCACGTCGAACGTTGACACGGTCACCGAAGCCCGCATCCAGGCCGCCATGGATAACGTCATCCAGGGTCGGACCAGCTTCGTGATCGCCCACCGGCTGAAAACGATTCTCAATGCCGACAAGATTGTCGTGCTCCGGCACGGGGAGATCATCGAGCAGGGGAACCACGAGACGTTATTGGCCGAAAATGGCTTTTATGCGGAACTCTACCGTAATCAAATGGTCTTCGATTAATCAAAAACAACGAGGCACCCACCATAAAGTTTTCGGTGGGTGCCTCGTTTTAGTTAAGCGATGTTTCACGTGGAACATTATCCTTCAGAGCGGGCGTTTGAACAGGTCATTTTTGGTGAACGGGTAGGCCGCGTAGGCACGTTTGAGAAAGGCGGGGGCCTGCTGGTACTGCAGGGTCGCTAGGTCGCGTAACGCTACGTTACCGGTGTCCGTCAGCCATTCCGCAAAGAGACCCATGGTCCCGTAAGAGTGGTACTTGATACGGAGAATCTGGGCCGCCGTGGCGGGATGGCCCGTGGTCGCTTGAAGGGCGGTCGTTGCCGTTTCAACGTTGAACCGCTGGATATAGCGGTTGATGGCGTTTTGGGTGTCGACCGTGTAAGCGCGGCGGTACAGGGTCTTGTGTCGGGCGATGCGTTCCAGGTTTTGGGTGATACGGGCTACGGTAAAGGCGGGGTCTTGGTCGGCGTACACGCTGGCGAAGTCGGTCAAAAAGATCCAGGCGACCAGCGCGTATTTGTCGTGAAAGTGGTAGTAAAAGGTCTGAGGCACGGTTCCGCAACGCCGACACAGCGTCACGACACGAATCTGCGCCAGCGGGGTGGTTTGGAGCATACGGTTCAATTCTTGGGCGAACTTCAATTTAGTGGTATCCGGGTCAGACATGGGGGAACTTCCTTTCAGGCGTTTTGCTTTCAGTATACTCGCTTGGCCGGTTGATTTAGATAAAAGTCGCTTTTTATCTAACGTCATACAGTCCCCACCGTGCTAAGGTAAAAGCAATTCAACGACTCAATGAAAGGATGCGAGAGCACAATGAATATTATGGTAACGGGAGCCGCCGGGGGTTACGGCAGCGCTGCTTTGACCGTCTTAAAAGACTTGGTGCCAACAGCCACGTTGTACGGGTTAGTCCGCCATCACAATCAAGTCGCGACTTTAGAGGCCCAAGGCGTCCATGCCCGGTTAGGAGATTACGCTGATGCAGGCGCGATGGTCGCCGCGTTTAAGGGCATCGACCGGGTCCTCTTCGTTTCGACGCCCCAGCCGGACATCCAACAAAACGTGGTCCAGGCGGCTAAAACCAATCACGTCAGTTACATCGCTTATACCAGTATCTACGCGCCGGATTTACCGCAGTTCGGGCTGGAAATCAGTCACCGCCAGACCGAACAATGGTTGCGCGACTCCGGTTTGCACTACACGATTTTACGCAACGCGTGGTACACCCGGGTCCAACAAGGCTTGATTAATTTGGCGGCGAAAACCCACCAACTCCCGTACTTTTCCGGGGATGGCGTGATTTCATCGGCCTTGAGACGCGAATACGCGGAGGCCGGCGCCCGGGTCATCGTGGCCGCTACCGCCAGCCCCATCGTGACGCTGGCGGGCAAGCCCTACACCTATCCCGAGTTGGGGACCGCTATCGGAACGGCACTGGGCGCACCGGTAACTAGTACCGCGGTCAGTGAGACCGAGACCAAGGCACAACTGACCCAAGCCGGCGTCGATGCCACCTTAGTGGGGATGGCTGTGGCTTACCAGGACTACACCCGCAAAGGGCAAAACGGGGAAGCTGCTGCTGACCCGACCGAGTTTGAACGCATTTTAGGCCACCCGTTGACGCCTTTGGCAGCAGCGGTAAAGGAACTCTTGCCTTAAAGTGACCGATAACTACCAAACGCCGCCGCTCCGGAAGTTTCCGAAACGGCGGCGTTTTTGTTATTAATAATTAAAAAATAACTATTTGGCCACCCGACTATACCCGTTAGCGTAGTTCAACGTCATGCCAGGTTGTGTGTTCGGCAAATACACATTGTAGCGGATACGGTTCGATCCAATGGACTGTATCTGCATCTTAACCCCGCGGGCCAGCAGATCGTGGGACTTGAAGACCGGCGTGACGCGGTAGCGAACGTAGTGCTTGGAGCTGGCCTTCAGGTAGGCCGCCACTTTGTTTTCGTAATGCGTCATCCCCGGATCGTTCAACTCCCGTGTTCCGGTGATCAGGTTGCGCGGATTATTGTTTTGGCCGGTGAATTGGTACCCAATCAAATGGCAACGATTGTATAACCAGCCGGTCTTGATGCGCTTGTTGTGCCAAGCCGTGGGGGTGATGTAGAGCGGTTCACGTTTAGCTGTGGGCATCAGCTTACGGTTCAACATCGCGTTGGCGGCTGTGGCCCGGTTCAAGCTGTCCAGGTGACCGTACTTTTGCCAGGCCCCGTGCTTGAGCGATAACGTCGCACGGCTGAAGTTCGGCCGGTTGTGGTTCAACGTTTTGACGTGGTAGCTTTGACTCCCGCCGACGTACTTGCCGCGGGGCTTGACCTTAACCGTCCGGTGGCGTTTGACAGTCTTGCGCGCGGTCCGTTTTTTGATCTGTTTTTTGGTCGTTTTCTGGACCTTTTCGGTCGCCGACAGGGTCAGCCCGCGCTTTTTAGCGGTAGCTAGGGAAATACGGTAGACCTTTTTGGCCCGAGCCAACCCCCGGTCGTGGCGCTTGTAAAAGTAATGCTTCCCCGTCCGAGTCACGTACACGCTAGTCGCGTGTGCGGCCGTGGGTGGGGTCGAGATGGTCAACCCGCTCAGGACCAAGATGGTGATAACGACCCATTTGGTCCAGGCGGTGAACTGGTGAGACATTGGTGATCACTCCTCCTCTGGGATCGAGACCGTAACAACTAAACACGCAAAACAACGGTCCCGTCAATTACTTAGTTTATACCAACCAGAAATGAATCACCATCAAAACTACACGGCTACGAAAAAACTACGTCTGAAAAAGAGGTGTGACGCGCTATTTTTTAGACTACCAGGGATTTCGCAACAAAATAACCCCGTTAATCCGTAACTTATGCGGATTAACGGGGTTATTGAATAAGGCTAATGATTAGTTGCTGCTTGCCGTTCGAGCCACGCCACATAATGGGTCTCCCGTTCGATGGCGTGTTCCAAAATCAGGTAATGCCCGTAGGCCGCCTGAATAGCGTCGTCCGTAGGGAAGACCGTTTGGCGGCGGGCTTGTAAGTGCTCGACCTGGTCGCGGTGAAGCTGTAATTGTTCGGCAATCATCGGGGCTAAGCGCGGGTCATCGGCCGACTTGATGAAGTAAAGCTTCAAGATGAAGTCGTCCTTGGTCGCGGTCAGTTCCGGTGAGGGTTCACTGATCCAGGCGTTCAGCTTAGTGCGCCCCTGAGGCGTGAGCTCGTACTGCTTTTTAGCGAGCTTTTCGCCGGTGATGAGGTCCTCGTGGGTGATGTCGCCGCCGGTCTCTAAGCGCTGGAGCAGGGGGTAAATCTGGCTGTGGCTAGCCTGCCAAAACTCTCCAATCTCGTGGTCAAAGGCCCGGGTCAGGTCGTAGCCGGTCTGGGCGCGCTGGCTGAGCAACCCTAAAATAATGTATTGAAGCCGATTTCGTTGTCCGATGATGACACCTCCTGGTTCGTTTGTCTGTTTCATTGAACCAGTTATCCATAAAAAATTCAAGTTTTGGCTTGACGGGCCGTGGTAGTCTGCGATATAGTGGCACTCGTAAATTAAAACATGTAAATATAAACATGTTTAAAACGAAAGGATGACAAAAATGACAGACAAGCAATTTCAAACGCTCGACGACTTTTTAGGGACCCACTTCATTTATACCTACGACAACGGCTGGGAGTACGAATGGTACGCCAAGAACGACCACACCGTGGATTACCGGATTCATGGCGGCATGGTTGCCGGTCGCTGGGTGACCGACCAACCCGCGGAAATCGTGATGTTGACGCCCGGCGTCTACAAGGTGACCTGGACGGAACCAACCGGGACCGATGTGGCCTTGGACTTCTTGCCCAACGAACAAAAAATGCACGGAACCATCTTCTTCCCTAAGTGGGTCCAAGACCATCCCGAAATCACGGTGACGTACCAAAACGAACACATCGACTTAATGGAAGAATCCCGCGAAAAGTACGCAACCTATCCGAAGTTAATCGTGCCCGAATTTGCGAAGATCACTTACATGGGGGACGCGGGTCAAGACAACGATGCTGTCATCAACCAGACGCCATACGCTGGCATGACCGATGATATCCGGGCCGGTAAGTTCTACGATGAGCACTACCGTCACACCCAAGCTTAATTTTATTTCTAATAAGTTTTAATCCAATCACAGTTATCGACAGGCCCACAACGCGTTGCGTGGGCCTGTTTTTCTTTGGCCCCGTGACCACTAAGTCACCTAGCCATCCGCGACTTAAAGTTCTTGCTTAACGAACCTGGCCGTGCGGATTGAACCCAGGACTAGCGGCCTGCTACATTAGGACTATATCCCCCGAGCGCTGGCTTTAAGCGGCGTATTTTGGTGTTCGGTAAAGTCAATAGACGTGCGTTTGGTTCCCGAAAGGAAAGGATCTAATGGACGATGATGGAAACAACACAGACGCGACAACTGGCTAATGGTCTGGCCATCCCCAGTATGGGGTTCGGGACGATTCTCCCGGCTGACCAGGTCACATCGTCCGTGGTCGCGGCGTTTAATGCGGGTTACCGGTTGATCGATACGGCGGAAGCTTACCATAATGAAGCCGCCGTGGGGGCGGGGATTCGGCAAGCCATCGCTGACGGGACGGTCACCCGCGAGAATATCTTTATCAGTAGTAAAGTCTGGTTCGTGCACCGCAGCTACCAGTCGACGTTGGACGCCTTTGACGAGTCGTTGCGGTTGTTGGGGCTGGATTATTTGGACGGTTACTTGGTGCATTGGCCGGCCAACTCGCGCTGGCACGCCAATTGGCGGGAATTGAACGCAGAGACCTGGCGAGCCTTTGAAACGCTGTACCAGGCCGGCAAAGTCCGGGCTATCGGCGTGTCGAACTTTTCGGTGCATCAGTTGGAGGCCCTTATCGCCGACACCAGCATCACGCCGATGCTCAATCAATTGGAGTATCACCCGGACTTTTCCCAACCGGAGAGCGCCCAGTTCGACCGGCAGGAAAAAATCGTGACCGAAGCCTGGCGGCCATTGGGCGGTCCCGGTGGTCACGTGTTGGCTAATTCGGTGATTCAGGAGCTGGCCCATAAATACGACCGACAACCGACGCAGATTATCTTGCGCTGGTTGACCCAGTTAGGGATTGTGCCACTACCGAAGTCGATTAATCCGGCCCACATGGCGGCTAACTTGGCGAGTTTTGATTTTAAGTTGAGTCACGCTGATTTGGATTTGATCAGTAATTTACCACAGGGCAGTACCCAGTACGACCCGGAAACGTACCACTCCTAAGGTATGCGAAAGTAATTTGTTAACTGGCAAGGGTTGAATTGTCGACCAACGTAATGGACCATCCACCTAACTGCTGCGACCGTCGCGACAGAAAACACGAATTAAAACCGTCATGGTTCATGCAACCATGACGGTTTTAATTCGTGTTTCACGTGGAACATTATGGTTAGCAGCCTTCGCCTTTAGCTTTAGTTCCAGTCTTGAAAGCAGCCAGCACGGTGGCCCCATTGGCAATCTGTACGGCGCTGTCGAGAATATGGGCATTGTCTTTCAACATAATCTGGTGATTGACAACGTCTAAGACCAAACCAGCGCTAAAGAAATAACTATCATAAGCGGAGGTCCACATGTGGAGATCCTGGGCGTTGACCAATGGTTCATCGTAGTCCGGATCGGCGGTGTCTAACACGATGAGGGTGAAGGTCGTGCCGATGCTACAGGCACCCCCGCGTAAAGAGTATTTGCCACCCCCATCATCGGCAATCAAGAGTAGTTCTTTTGTGGTCAGGTTCTTCTGGCGCAGTAACGTCAACAACTGGTCACTTAATTTTATGGTTGGCATTGCAGTCCATCCTTTCGTGGTCAGACCTAGTTTAGCCTCTTTACGGCCGTCCTGTCCAAGGATATGCTGGTCCCAAAAACGCCCATCTGGGAGAGTTCCCGAATGGGCGTTGTTCAAAACCGTTAGCTTATTTAGCGAGCATCTTTTGCGCGAAATCACGGACTAGCTTGACCTGCTTATCCTTAAGGATTCCGCCGCTTTGGCCTAAGATTTTCATGCCTTTGCCACCCATGACCTGGTGAAAATGCCCAATCACGGGGATGCCTTTTTCTTCGGCAATCTTGGTGAGTGCCTTATCCGTAACGGCTTCGGGGCCACCGGAAGTGGTGAAGAAGGCAATCTGCTTGACCTTGGCGGGGTCGAGGCTCTCCATGAAGGCCGACGCACTCTTGTCGGGGCGCATGAAGTAGGTGCCACCACCAAAGAACAGGGTGTCGGCCTGGTCAACGGGGGTTTTGACACTTTCTGCCGGAACGCCCGCCATATCCGCAATCTGTTCAGCAAAGGCCTTGATATTGCCATTACGTGTTTGATACCGAATCGCTACTGTCATCTGAATCCCTCCGTATTAAAAATCATGGTAAAAGTGGGGGTCACTAGCCGGCGTTAACGCCCAAGCGGAACCACCACTAAGGTTAGTATAGACCACTGTGGAACCGATTACAAAAGTGGTTACTGAGGGGGCGTCAGTCCCTTGCTGGGGGCTTAACGGCAGTGGCTAGGTTGGCTTTTAATCGGGCTAAAAAGAGCGTTGCGGCAGGTGACAGTCGCTGGTAGCGGCGCCAAATGAGGGTGATGGAGTCGCTAAGCGTGGGGGCTAGCGGCCGAAAAGTCAATGGTGAGAGATCATCCGTGTTGACTAGGTGGTCGAAGGTCACGACCAAACAACTGCCATTTTGAGCGAGCAGGGCCGCGTTAAAGACCAGGTTATAGGTGCCTACGATGGTCAATTGGTCGCTCACCGCTTGCCACCAATTGGCGAGATTAGTTTGCTGAAGACCCTGAGCAGAGACCATGAGGGGCCAGCCCACTAAATCAGCGGGGTGGAGGACTGATTTTTGGGCTAAAGTTGCGTCTTTGCGCAGAACGACGCCCCAGACGTCTCGTTCTGGTAACCGTAATGCGTTGAATTGGTCGACATCAATTCGAGTTTCCCCCATCAGTACCCCAAAGTCTAAGGTCCCGGCATTTAGTCGGTGAACCGTGTCAGCGGCGTTCCCGCTGTGTAAGCGAATGGTGATATCCGGATAATCTGATTGAAGCTGGCTGGTCAGGGCCATGAGACGTTGCATGCCATGGCTTTCACCGGCGCCTAAGTCTAAGTTGCCACTGATGACGGTCTGGTCGGTTTGGAGATTATTGGTGGTTTTATCGACTAAGGCCAGGATTTCTTTAGCCCGGTCGGCCAGATAGATGCCTTTAGCCGTCAGGGTAATCGTTCTTGGCCCGCGATGAAAGAGGGTGGTCCCGAGCGTCGTTTCCAGCGCTTTGATTTGTTGGGAAAGGGCGGGTTGCGACACGTGTAAATAAGTTGCCGCTTTGGAGATACTGCCCTGTTGCACAATGGTTAAAAAATAACGTAAGATACGGGTTTCCACGAAAATTCCTCCCCATTAAATTTGATGTCCGCTATAACTTTTACTAATACCTAGCCATTGTATATTGGTCTTTTACATGGGTCAACACTCTTTGTATACTGGGGCCAGTTAATCGCGTCAAGGTTGCGACGGGGCTGGTGACGTCTGATAGGGTCACCAGCTCCGTTTTGGCCAAAACTTAAACCAGATATGAGTGACATTTTAACAAGGAGGACTAAATTTATGAGTTTACAAGATAAAGTAATCGTCATCACGGGCGCTTCCAGCGGCATCGGGTTGGCGACGACCAAGCGCCTGTTGGCAGATGGGGCGAAGCTGGCCGTCGCGGCACGGCACGTTGACAGTTTGACGGCTTTGCAGCAGCAACATTCCGACCAATTATTAGTGCAAAAAGTCGATGTGAGTCAGTTCGACCAGGTCAAGGGGTTAATTGACGCCACGGTCGCTCAATTTGGGCAAGTCGACGCGCTCTTTAACAACGCCGGGGTGATGCCGGTGAGCTACCTGCGTGAAGGGCGGCGGCAGGACTGGCAAGCCATGCTCGACATTAACATCATGGGAGTCTTAAACGGCATCGATGCCGTTTTGCCCGTGATGGAAAAGCAGGGCCACGGCCACATTTTGACGACCGATTCTACGGCCGGCCACAAGACCTTTCCAAAGTTTGCGGTTTACAGTGGTACGAAATTTGCCGTCCGAGCAATCATGGAAGGCTTGCGACAAGAAGAACGCGGCAAGAACATCAAGTCGACCCTGATCACGCCGGGAACTACCAAGACTCAACTGTACACTACGATCCCAGATGAAGCGGGTCGCAAGGATGAATTGGCCACGCAAGCCAACGCCGCCTTATTGGCGGACGATATGGCGCAAGCCGTTGAATTTACGTTAGACACGCCGGACCGGATGTCAGTCAGTGAAATTCACGTTCGACCGACGAACCAAGAACCTTAAAGGCGCAGAATCAACTTAAACTTAGAACAAGCAAACTGGCGTGACTCACATTTAATCGTGAGTCACGCCAGTTTGCGTCCCCTTTTACCGCTCATATGAGTGCGGTAAACTAGACTAAAAATAAGGAGGTTTTGCGCATGCCAACAGCTGCCGAACTTAAAGTGGCGATTCGAAACGATCCGGAAAACGCGGCCTTTACCGCTAAGGGGTGGGACCCATTGTTTCACGTGTTGCCCAGCGCCACGATTTTAGTGATCAGCCAGGCGCCGGGACGGGTCGCCCAGACTACGGCGACCTACTTCAACGACGCCAGTGGGGACCGCTTGCGCGACTGGATGGGCGTCAGTCGCGAACAATTTTACGACAGTGACAAGGTGGCCGTCATGCCGCTGGACTTCTATTATCCGGGTAAAGGCAAAAGTGGCGACTTGCCCCCGCGTAAAGGCTTTGCCGCAAAGTGGCATCAGCCGTTATTGGCTTTGATGCCCAACGTTCAATTGACCCTACTAGTCGGGCAATACGCCATCAAAGCTTACTTGGGCAAACGCCGCTACAAGACGTTAACGGCCACGGTCCGGCACTACGATGAGTATCTCCCGGACTACTTTCCGTTGGTTCACCCGTCACCGTTGAATTACGGCTGGCAGAAGCGCAACCCGTGGTTTCAGACCGATGTGGTGCCGGAGTTGCAGCAACGGGTCCAACGGGCGTTCCGTTAATCTCTATTCTTTGGTAATCCGAACGTTGACGTGATTGCCCATGGTCTTAACCACGTGGCGGTAATTAGTGGCGTCGAACTTTCCAATAATATGAATCCCCTCATAGTAGGATTCGGTTCCCCAGTAAAAGACAATTCTGCGCTGGGGCGACCAATAGCCAATGGCGCCCTGGGTGCCAGCGTGGCCGCTGGGCATCCCTTTGGTCGGCAAGGAATGGTGGAGATTAGCGACTTTTTCGGGCATGTCGGCGTAGTCGCTAAAGCGCAACGTGGTAGGAAGTTCCTGAGCAAACGCCCGGGCCGCACTCGAGTTATTTAAATGGGCTTTGAGTCGAGTGCCGTTGATGGTGATGGTGATTTTAGTGGATGCCTTTTGGTGCGTGGACGACACTTGACTGGTGCGTTCCTGGGGATTTTTAGCCGCTGAACTCGGATGAGCCGCTTTAGGTTGCGCACAACCGGCTAACAGCGATACAGCGACGAAAGTTAAGGTTAAGCGAGATAAGATTTTCATAGTTCACCCTCTAGTTTTGATAGCTCTATGCTAGTGGTAAAGTTAAACTATGTCGAATGCCTATATCCTATTAACAGCCATAATTAAAAACTATAGTTGTCAGTAATGGGGGCAAACGAGCGCCATAGGTAATCTTTGAACTAGGCTTTATTTCAGCAAAATGCGTTCCGCACCGGCCGCGATGACCGAGACGGAACGCATTTTTAATGACTTGAGTTGAGTTAGGCCCGATGCCAAGCGGCGTAGCCTAAGGTTGGGAACAACCCGACTAAGCGGTTGACTTGTGCCGGACTGAATTTAAATTCAATGGCAGGCAACAAGGTGTTGATGGCTTCGGGGGCTTGGTCACTGATTTCGGTGACGCCGACCAGATGTCCATCCTGGTCGTGGATCTGGGTGCTAGCCGCCAGGGGTTCCTTATCGATGCGGTAGTACCAGTAGTGGGCCAAATCGTTAGTGCTGATGGTCAGGCCCTGTTGTTTGCCATCATCGACCGACATGCCGGCCTGGGCAATCCGCGGTGAGGTGAAGACCACGGACGGAGTGACCGGAAAATCGATGGCCGCGGTGGTTTCACCGGAGAAGAGTTGCATGAGATATTTGGATTCAAAGGTGGCCGCAGGCGTCAACTTGGGCTGGGTGCTCTTGATGACGTCACCCGACGCGTAGATGTTGGTTTCGGTGGTCTGTAAGTGGTCGTTGACCTGGATGCCATGACGGTCGTAGTCGACGTTGACGTTTTCAAGGCCCAGATCGTCTAAGTTTGGAATCCGGCCGGTAGCGTCTAGAATCCAGTCGGTGGCTAATTGCTGGTGGTCACCGTAGGCTACTTCCAGATGGTCGCCAGTTTTGGCGAAGCTTTGGACGTTGGCGTTTGCAACGAAGGTCACGCCACGTTGTTTGAGGTCTTCCACCACAGCCTTGACGTAAGGCTGATAGAAGTGCCGCAAAACCGTGTCGCCGTGCAAGAGGATGGTCACCTTGGCACCGGCCGCATTGGCAATCGTCGCAAATTCCATGCTGATGTAGCCTGAGCCGATAATGGTGATGCGCGCCGGTAACTTTTGGAGGTTCAAAAAGTCGGTGCTGTCGTGGGCCAAATCGGTGCCGGGGATGTCCAAGCGGTGGGGCTTGAGCCCAGTGGCGATGACGATCTTGTCGGCCGTCACGGTTTGTTTCCCATCGACTACCACGGTATGGGCGTCTTGGAAACGGGCGTGGCCCCGGATAATGGTGGCCCCGTTACTGGTCAGGCGCTGTTCGAGTCCGGCCGGTAAGGGGTCAATAATGTCTTGCTTATGGGCTATGTTGCGGCTCCAGTTAATCGTCATCTGGTGGTGGTTTAAAATATCACCCAAGCGGTTGGATTCGCGGGTGAGCTTTACCGCTTCGTCCAGGGCGATTTTGGCGTTACAGCCGCGGTTGGTACAAGTCCCACCCATTAAACCGCTTTCAATCACGCCCACGCGAACACCAGTCCCGGCTAAAGGCGCGGCACCGTCGTGGCTGCCGTGGCCGCCACCAATGTAGAGGACGTCGTAATCAAACTTTGTTGTCATCAAATATCCCTCCAGCAATTATTGTCTGGTTTCAACTTAAAGCATTTTGGCACACTTGGCAATAGTTTTGGCCCAAAAAGGTGGGCTGGCGTATCTAGTTTAAGGGTCGCCCATAGTCCGGATAATTAAGCTAGTGGCCCAACGTGGCCGGAAAGAAGCGCCGTGATATCTCGGAGAAAAGCGACCTGCTACACTGCGTCTAAGCACACTTAGGAGGGACGATTATGAAGGTTGAAAACTCGCTTTACCACACGTTCGTGCAGAACCATAACGGCTTAAAGGGCACCACGTTTGTCGAAGGAAACGAAGGCTGGTCACTAGGGGTTTCTAGTTCACTCATCAAGGCACCGGGGACCAATCCCGAACAGCTCTTAGGCTTCGCCATTGCGACCTGCTTTAACGGCACGTTACGGTTGATTCAGCGCCGTGAGCACACCGCCGAAGATTCGCAGTTGCGAGTTAGAGTCGACATCGTGAAAGACGCAGTCGGGTACAAGTTCATTATCGATGCGCAGGTGCGGATGCCGAAACACTCGTCGACGGATGCCGAACGCCTGGTATCCACGGCTTTAGCGGAGTGTCCGGTGGCTAAGATCGTGAAACAGGACGTGGATGTGAATTTCCGGGTCGTCGACCGCTTCGAAGACGACGAGACCGAACCGGCTTACGGGGAATAAAACGAGCTACACGAGGCAAACAAGCGCCCTAACCAGCTTGAAGACTAATCTTCAAACTGGTTAGGGCGCGATTTTATGGTCAAGAGTAGTGGTTAATTTTCCTGCAGGTTTTGTTCCCACTCACGAATGGTGTCCACACCAAGTTCGGAAGCCGTCCGTTCTAAGGTGTGGATATCTTCAACGCTCAGAGTCGTGTGGGCTACCTGAGCGGCGTCGTTGACCTGGGCGACCTTGGTGACACCGATGATGGGTAACGTTCCCTTGGACATGGCCCAGGCCATGGCCGTTTGGGCCGCACTCAAGTCGTATTTCTGCCCGATTTGAGTCAGTTGGTCGACCAGGGGGCGAATCATCGGCAGTAGCGGGTTATAAGTCTGGGCCCGTGCCGTGTCTTCAGGGAAGGGGTGCTCGGTGGTATAGTGCCCGGTCAACGCACCTTGTTCTAAGACCATGTAGGCAAAGAAGGTCAGGTTCTGCTGATGGCAGTAATCCAAGATACCGGCGATTTCAGAAGTCCGGTCGAGGAGACTAAGGTGGTTTTGAATCGCGCTTAAGTGATATCCAGCCGCACCCAAAATCTCTTGGACCCGTTTGATTTCGTTGAGGTTGTGGTTGGACACCCCAACGCGCTTGATTTGACCACGCTTCAGGAGTGGAATCAAAGCTGGCGTCCAACGTTCGACGTCGGCAGCGTTATGGATCCAGTACAAGTCCACGCTATCCGTTTGAAGGCGGTCTAAACTCCCGGCCAGCATCGTGGCAACCGGGTCATCGGCAGCGGTGCCCGCGAGTTGCGGCGTGAACTTAGTCGAGAGTTGCAGCTTGTCGCGCGATGTGGCTTGTGTCAGATTGCCCAAAATCTTTTCGGAGGCGCCAGCACCATACGCGTAAGCCGTGTCCCAAAGGGTTAAGCCTTGGGCGATAGCGGCCTGGTAGACGTCTTTGAAGTGGGCTTCGTCGTAATGGTTCCCGAAATAACTGTCCCCCCAGGCCCAAGTGCCCATGGTAATTTTAGGAAAAGTCATTTTAATTCACCTCCCTTAGGCGATTGGAGGCGTCTTGGGCAACGATAAACTTAACTGTAACCATTAATCAAAGTCCCCTAACGTTGGTAATTCAGAAGTCAACACATAGGTCGCGTAACGTTGGGCTTGCTGAGCTAAGGCGTCATCGCTAATCATTGAGGCACCGATCGTCACGAACGGCTTCAAATAGGTCGTGCCGATCAGCCGACTAGTCGCTTGTAAAGGCCGCAAGAGTTCGGTGATGGTATAGCGAGCGAATTGGTCTTTGCCATAGTTGTCGGCCCCCGGTGAGACGGCGATTAGAAGTTCCTTCCCGTGGAGTGCGTTGCCGTTAGTGCCGTACGCCCAGCCATAAGTCAAGACGTCATCTTCCCATTGTTTCAACAGTGCCGGTGTACTGTACCAGTACATCGGAAATTGGAGGACGATGCGGTCGGTTTGGGCTAATACCTTCTGTTCGGTCGGGACGTCGATTTTAAAATCGGGGTAGAGTTGATACAGGTTCCGGACCGTGACGGGTTCGTCCAGAGCATCCGCCAACGTGTGGTTGACACGGGATTCCTCGAAGTGGGGGTGAAACAAGAACACAGTCGTTTGCACAGGACATCTTCCTTTCAAAATTAAATCATTGACCAACGCTAGTCTACCCCCTAGTACCGGTTAGAAGGCAACTAGGTTGACTCGAAAAATTCAGATGGGTGAGTCGTGTGGGGGCGAAATAGTTGGCGGGATTGGTGGGGACCCTTATAATTAAAAGCAAAATTGACTAAGGGGCCTGATAAAAT
This sequence comes from Levilactobacillus suantsaii, assembly GCF_014069315.1. Taxonomy (NCBI): domain Bacteria; kingdom Bacillati; phylum Bacillota; class Bacilli; order Lactobacillales; family Lactobacillaceae; genus Levilactobacillus; species Levilactobacillus suantsaii. The sequence goes on from NZ_CP059603.1 coordinate 830,951, forward strand.
GAGCTATAGTATCAAAGAAGCGGCCCAACTGGTGGGGGTGTCCACTTATCGGATTCGCTACTACGACCAATAGGGGCTGATTCCCAACCACCAACGCGACGCGCATAACAACCGGGCCTTCGACGAGGACTCGCTAGAGTCATTGCGCTTGATCGCGTGTTTTCGGACCACCAACATGTCGTTGGCCGAGATTCGCCGTTACGTCGACCTGCTTCAGGACGGCGTTAAAACGCGGCCAAAACGACTGGAGATTATGAAACATCATCAGCAACCGATTCAGGATTTAGCGTCATTATTGCAGAATAATTTAACCATCGTGAAGCATAAAATTGCGGATATGCAGGCTGGCAAGTACATCTAGAGGTGACCATTATGGCAAACAAATTAAATCAACGGTTACAAACTTGGATTCCCGACGACCCCGACTTTCTGAACTTAGAAGAGGACTTTATTAGAGCGATTCGTGCCGATACCGTGGCCTTGGACCCGGGCGACACCGAACTGATTCCCTTAATCGCGATGGTGGTCCAACAGAGTGACACCACGTTGTCCGCTCAGATTGCGGCAACCTTAGCGGCGGGCGTGACTCCCGTCAAGTTGCTAGAAGTCGTGTACCAATTGGAACCGGTCGTGGGCTTGCCCAAGGTCACGTTGGCCTTGCGCCGGATTCACGCGGTCTTTCGCGATCAAGATCTTACGGTGACGCCGGCCCCAGCCACGGCGACGTCCGCTGAAGCGGGGGCGGCGATTCAAGCCCAACTGTACGGGACCGAAATCAAGGATTTAATGGCCGACCTGCCGGCGAAGGCCAATCAATGCCTACCGGAATGGTTAACGGACCATTTCTTCACCCAATATTACCAGCGCCCCAGTTTGACCGTAGCCCAACGGGAGCGCTACGGCTTGATGGCATTGATTACCTTGAACGTGGATTTTCAGATTAACGCTCACGCTAAAGGCAGCTTAAAAGCGGGTAACTCCGAAACGATTTTGGTCTGGTCGGCCTTACAGCTCTTGCCGTTTATTGGTTTCCCCTTGGTCATCAACAGCGTCCAGAAGATTCACGCCGCGGCCGCGCAATTGGAGCTCGCGTAATAGTTGCGGGTCTGGTAAATCGGGGTGTTGGGCCTGAACGTGGGCTTCGGTGCCGTTGTCGACAGCGCGTTGGTGGTAGTCACATTTATAATCGAGGACCGCAAAAGTCTGTTCGAGTTGCTCGAGTTGGTCGGCCATGCGTTGCCGGGCGTGTTGAAAGAGCGCCAGACGTTGAGATAACGTCGAGTCACCAGCCTGGACGAGTGTCATGAATTGCTTAATGTCGCGAATAGACAGGCCGGTCCGCTTCAGGCATTCGACGATGCGTAAAGTATTCAAGTCCTTAGCGGTGAATTGCCGGTAGCCGGCTGCGTTCTTACTCAGACCGGGGATGAGGCCTTGCTGGTCGTAGTAGCGTAAGGTGGGGACGGACAATTGAAATTGAGTCGCGACTTCGCTGATGGAATAAGTGGTTTTAGTGGGCATGAAAGGTCCTCCATTCTAAAATTCAAAAGTTACGCTTGCCCTCAAGTCCGCTTGAGGGTTTAGGGTGAGTCTAACACAAAATAAAGAAAGGTGGAATTCTCACATGGCAATTAAAGATAAAGTTGTGCTGATTACGGGGGCTTCTTCTGGTATCGGTGAAGCCACAGCCAAGCAATTAGCGGCTGAAGGTGCCAAGGTGGTTTTAGGTTCGCGGCGAGAAACCAAGCTCCAACAGATTGTTAACGACATCGAACAGGCAGGCGGCACAGCGACCTACCGGGTGACCGACGTGACGAAACGCGCGGACAGTCAGGCGCTGGTTCAGTTAGCCAAGGACACCTACGGGCAAGTGGACGTGTTGTTCTTGAACGCTGGGTTAATGCCGAACTCACCCCTTTCAGCGTTGCACGTGGACGAGTGGGACCAGATGGTCGACGTCAATTTAAAGGGTGTCATGTATGGCATCGCGGCGGTCTTGCCGGACTTCACGGCGCAAAAGCACGGTCAAATCATCGCTACTTCGTCCGTTGCTGGGTTGAAGGCTTACCCGGGTGGCGCCATTTATGGGGCGACCAAGTGGGCGGTCAAGGACTTGATGGAAGTCTTACGGATGGAATCGGCCCAAGAAAAGACCCACATTCGGACCACGACGATTTACCCGGCCGCCATTCAATCAGAATTATTAGACACGATTACGGACAACTCAACGGCTCAGGACGCCCAAGACTTGTACGATGCTTACCAAATCAGCCCGCAACGGATCGCTGACGTGGTGGCCTACGCCATCAACCAGCCGGAAGATACGACCGTTAACGAGATGACGGTGGGCCCTTCGATTCAGAGCTGGTAAACAAGTAAGGAGTACAGTAACATGACTGATACATTGATTCTAGATTACTCTTGGTCCGGCACCACGCCCAAGTTGGCCCAACAGTTGCAAACGGCGCTGCAGGCCGACCGGCTCGCGGTTACGGTGGCCCCCGACACCTTTCCCGCGGACATGACGGCAACCGACAAAGTGGCTAAGCAACAGCTGGCCGCCGGCAAACTGCCGGCGTTGACCACGTCGCTACCCGATTTGAGTGGCTATCACCGCCTCTTGATTGGCGGCCCGGTCTGGTCCGGAACGGTCTCGACGCCAGTCCGGGAACTCTTGGCGACGTTACCGGCGTTTAGCGGGCAACTGGTCCCGTTTTACACCGACGCCGGCGTGGCGGGGCAGTATGAAGCTGACTTTGCTAAGCTGGCGGGTGATCACGCAACGTTACCAGGTCTCGAAATGACGGCCGGGGAGTTGCAAGATACGGCCACGGTGCAGACCAAGATTTTAACCTGGTGGCAGAGTCTGACGACGCCAGAAAACTAAGCAGAATAGTGTCAAACGGACGCCAACGCAGCCTATCGTTGGCGTCCGTTTTTTGGTTTACGGGGTGGTTAAGTTAGCTTGGAGGCGTTGTAAGAACAGCTGGGCCACGGGTGATAGTGGTTGGGTCCGCGACCAGATGATTGTGATGGGATCGACCTGTGGCGGGGTCAACGGGCGAAATGTGAGCGGCGAATTAGCGCTGGTATCGCTCAACTGGTCAAAGCCTAGGGCGTAGCAACTCCCGTTTTGGACCAGTAGGCTGGCGTTAAACAGCAAGTTGTAGGTCCCGTTGATGGTGAGGTCAGTAGCCACGTTGCGCCACCAGTCCTGAAAGCGGTGGTGCGTTTGGGCTTGTTCGGAGATCAAGAGCGGGTGACCCACTAAGTCGGTGGGCGCGATGCTAACTTGGCGGGCTAGCGGCGCCGTTTTGGGCAACAGCACGCCCCACTGATTGGTTTCCGGGAGTTTGAGGGCGTGGAAGTTGGTCAATTGGCGCGACCCCATGATGACCCCGAAGTCGAGGCGGCCGTTTGTCAGTTGGTCTTCGACTAGCGGGGCGTCCCCACTATGCAAATGGACCGTCACGGCGGGGTAATCTTTTTGGATCCCGGCGATTAAGGCCATCAGCCGCGCCATGCCCTGGCTTTCGCCGGCGCCGATGTCCAGGCTACCGCTCAAAATGGGTTGTTGAGTTTGAAGATTTTGGGTGGTTTTGTCGACCAGTGCGATGATGGTCGTGGCCCGGCTCAACAGGTAACGGCCCTGTGCAGTGAGCGTAATTTGGCGCGCGCCCCTAGTGAAGAGCGGCGTGCCGACTTCGGTCTCGAGGTCGGTCAGTTGCCGTGACAGGGTGGGTTGGGACAAATGTAACGCCCGCGCGGCACCACTGACCGTCTTGGCTTGGGCTAATGCAATAAAGTACCGTAAAACACGTAGTTCCATGGCATTTCCTCCTAAGAATGCTTTTTGACTATACTTTAACATGAAATATAGGTATTTGATATGTTTAACGTCCGCTCGTATACTAAGTGGTACTTACTCAAGGGGGAAGTCAAATGAAATTAGACTTAGCAACTTTACAAGGGATTCAGGGCGTGGTCGACCAAAAACAGCGCCTGGTTCAACACCTCAATACGGGACAACATCACCCGGCCGAGATTCGTCAATTAATGGGTGAAATCACGGGCCAATCGATCGATGACTCAGTCGAGATTCGCTTACCGTTCTACACAGATTACGGTCGCGGCCTCAAGTTGGGCCACGGGGTCTTTCTCAACAGTGGCGTGATGATTACCGATTTAGGTGGCATCATCTTAGAAGATAACGTCCTAATTGGCCCGGGTGCCAGCCTCTTGTCAGTCAACCATCCCTTGGACCCAGCGCACCGACATGAAGTCTTGGCGGACCCGATTCGCATTCAAAAGAATGCCTGGGTGGGCGCCAACGCCACCATCTTAGCGGGCGTCACGGTGGGTGAAAACGCCGTGGTTGCCGCCGGAGCAGTGGTCACCAAGGACGTCCCGGCCGCAACGGTCGTGGCGGGCGTCCCCGCAAAAGTGATTAAGAAAATTGAGTCGTCATTTTGATTTAAAAAGGAGATTTTTATCAATGAGTGTTGCAGGAAAAGTTGTTGTGATTACCGGGGCTTCTAGCGGTATCGGGGCCGCCACGGCCAAGTTGTTAGCGGCTAAAGGCGCCAAGGTGGTCTTGGGCGCCCGGCGGCAAGACCGGTTACAGGCCTTAGCTCAAGAAATTGGTGAAAACGCCAGTTACCAGGTCACGGACGTCACCAAGCGCGACCAGGTCCACGCGCTGTTAGACCTGGCCATGAGTCAGTATGGACGGATCGACGTGTTGTACAACAATGCCGGCACCATGCCCCAAGGGAACCTGGCCGACCGGGAATACGACAAGTGGCAGCTGATGCTAGACGTCAACGTGATGGGCGTCTTGAACGGTATCGGTGAAGTGCTCCCCATCATGCAACAGCAACATGCCGGGTTGATCATCACCACGGATTCCGTGGCGGGGCACGTGGTCTACCCGGATTCCGCGGTCTACAACGGAACGAAGTACGCCGTGCGGGCCATCATGGAAGACTTACGCCAAGAAGAAAAGGGCCACGGGATTCGCGCGACCATCGTGTCACCGGGCGCGGTCAAAACGGAATTGGTCAACACGATTGGTAATCCGGAAATTCAGCATAATATCAGTCAGTTGATGGCCGCCCAGGAAAGCCAGGGCTTAGCGCTCAATCCCGAAGACGTGGCGAATTCCGTGCTCTTTGCGATTGACCAGCCAGAACACGTGGCCGTGAGTGAAGTCTTGATTCGGCCAGCTGAACAGGAAGTTTAACCGATTAGATTGAATGAAAAAGCTCGCAACGGCGTCCTTTGAGGACAACTGTTGCGAGCTTTTACGTTAGGTCCGCGCGTCGAATTGGTGCCCACATTTGGGACAGGTGATGCGCACGTGGTCGTGGTGCCGAGGAATGCGAATGCGCTGATGACACTGCGCACAGCGGAAAAATTTGTATTGACGGTGCTGGCTGACCCAGTAACGCGACCGCGTCAGGGGCCGAATCACCGGAAACCATAGGCGTTGAAAACCGCGGTTGATAGCGACTTGCCGGTAAATCTGCCGGGAAAACAAGCGCCAGTAACTGATGATCAGCAACACGAACGCCACCCAGAACAACCAATGCAGGCTGCGCCAGAAACTGAGAATCAACAGGATCAGTGAGAGCCCGTTGAGCCAGCGATTCAGGGTATCGTTTTGGCCGTAACGCCCCAGCATGAAGCGTTGAAGTCGTTGAATAAATTTAGAGTTGGGTCGCAAGTGAATTTCCCTCCCAGGTAAGCTAATGTCTTATCCTAACATAGTTTGTTGGCGCCCGTTGTTTCACGTGGAACATCGCTAGAAAAACAGGTAGTAGAGGCCACTCAGCCCGATGAACCCGTAAATCCACTTCTTAAGGGTCTCCCCGTCGATTCGGTTCAGCAGGTGCGCAGCAATCAAAGTCCCTAACGCGGCGGCAACCATACCGACCAGGATGTAAGGGATATCCTGCGCCACTAAAATACCGTTGGCGACCCGGATGCTAGTGATGTAAACGGCATCGAGTAAAAAGAACCCTTGAATGGTAGCGATGTATTCGGGCATCGAGCGGGATAAGGACAGAAAGTAAAGGGCCATCAAGGGGCCACCAATCCCGAAGAGGCCGTTGAAGAACCCCGAAATGATCATGAAAAGTCCGGCAACGTACCACGGGTAGTGGCGCGCCCCGGCATTTTTGACCAGCGTGAAATACAAACACAACGCGACCAGTAGCCCGCCTAACATCAGTCGTAACAGATGTGCGTCCAAGACGTGGTCCAAGTGGACCGACCAGGTGGCGACTGCCGCATAAACGATGAAGGGAATCACGATACGCTTGAACTTGATGTAGCGATGGTAACGTAACGTGAGCCCCAGCACGCTCACGAACATGATAACACCGCCTATCCCGGCGGCTTGGGCCATGGGTAGAATCGAAGGGAAGAAAATCATCATGATGATGACCGCCCCGAAACCGGTCAAGCCTTGGACTAAACCGGCGAGTAGGGCGGGGAAAATAATGAACGCCCAGGTCACAATGTTGACCTCCTTTAAGTCATTAGTCTTGTTATCCAGTGTGGTGGTTCAACCAGGCGGTGTCAATGGGTATCTCGTAGGTAAAGAAGCGTATAATGGGGATATTAATCGCCGAAAGAAGGAATTAGGATGATGGAAGAAACGGCCCGCATCCGGGTGCGTCCCTTAGAACTGAGTGACTTAGCCGATTACCAACACATTTTGATGGACCCCCGCTTGGCCAGCGCCAGCGGCCAGCCCGCAACGATTGCCCCCAACCTGTTGGCTTACTGGTTCGAGAAGGACCGCCATAGTCCATACGCTTTTGCGGTGATTGACCGGCGCGAACGGCGCTTCGTGGGGACGATTCTTTACTATCAACATGGGAATCAGGCCAACGTCTATGACTTGGGGTATTTTTTGACGCCGCATGTTTGGGGCCATGGCATCATGCCCGTGGCAGTGCGGGCCAGTCTGCGGTTGATTACCCGCGAAGGGGGCCAAGTGACCCGGTTGTTTGCGGACTGTTTACCGGATAACCACCGTTCCCAGCGGGTTCTGGAAAAATTGGGCTTTACGTTGGTTCCTGGGATCACCGCGGCGCCAAACGTGGACCGAGTCAACTGGTATAGCAAGACACTACTGCCGTCGAAATAAAAATAAACCGGGTCGCGGACATTGGTCCGGACCCGGTTTTGGATTGCTGAGCTTTAGTGCTGAAATTGGTTAACCGACGTTGAGGTTTAAAAGAACGGTGCCGGCCACGATAAGGGCAATTCCCGAGATGATGACCGGGTTGATCTGCTCGTGCCAAATCAAGACGGAAAGCACCGTGGTAACGACGATCCCAACGCCACCCCACAAGGCATAGGCAATATTTAAATCGATGGTTTTAATGGCCAGTGATAAGAAATAGAAACAAAGTATATAGGCCAGCAAACTCCCGGCCGTGAAGGGTAACCGTGTAAACCCATCCGAAGCTTTCAATAAGTTGGTGCCCACGAGTTCCCCCGTGATGGCAATTCCTAAGTATAAGTATCCCATGCTTGTGCGCCTCCGCATCTATGATTGTCGTTGCAATGACTCGTTACCGCACTTTTTTGGTAACGACTCATCTTACTTTATTTTCTGAAAATTAGCTATCTTTTTTTATCACGTGGTTTGGAAAACTAGCAAATTTTTAAGTAGTGATTGATTGGCATCGCAAATGAAGACCTGGTGGGGCATAACCGGGACCGCTATCACTGATAACAAGCCAACAAAAAAACAGTTCGATTTCAATGACCACAATCAAAGTGGCGCTTGAAACCGAGCTGTTTTTTATATCATATCCTAATAATTGATTAGTGTTGTTTACGCCGGTCCGTTGCCATGCCGAACGCGCCTAACAAGAGGGCCATGCCCGCCGCAATGAAACCAGTTGACTTGGTTTCATTGGTTTGGGGTAAGCCAATCGTGGCGGTGTTGGTAGCTTGACCAGTCTTTTGGGTGTTAACCGTGTTTGCCTGAGTCGTGGTGTGGGCTAACATGGTCGGCTGAGCGGCGTTACTAGTCGTCGTTGCTGGTGTAGCCGTTGCGGTGGCTGTTCCAGTCGGCGTATAAGCGCCCGTTACTGTCGCGTGACGAGTGGTCGTTGACGTCTCTGTGTTTCCGGTGACGATTTGGTCAGCGTTGCCACCACGCTTCAATTGTGTTGCGCGAGCGTTCTTAGTTGTGGCTTGGGTCGTTGATTGCGGCGTTGCGAGTTTATCGGACGCGTTTCCCGTGATGATGGTGTCGCCAGCCTCCCCAGTGGAAATGCTTGGCGTAGTCGAGTCGTCAGTATCGTTTGTGGTGACCGTATCACCAGCGTCACCGGTCGTCACCGTGTCGCCCGCATTGCCAGTCGTTGGGTTGTCACCGGTTGTCGTTGTATCGTCAGAATTGTTTGTTGACGTCCCAGTATTGTCACCGGTGTTATCTGGCGTGGTAGTCGTGCCACCACCGGTCGTGGTACCTTGGTTAGGATCCGTGACGTTGATGGTTGCGGTTTCGGCGACGATGTACGGGTCGCCGGTATTATTGTAGTCATCGGCGACTTGGTAAGCGTAGGTGACTTTGAAAGTCCCAGCCTTAGTTGCTTTGCTATCTTGTAAGATGTTGTCAGGGTCGCTGATGCTGACTTGAACTTGGTCCAAATTCAGTGGGTCGTCGTTATCGTCGAGGCCAGAAACGAAGTTGTCCGCGGCAGTCCAATCTTGGCCGACTGTTAACGCGGAGTCTTGCGTGGTGATGACCTTGCGTAACGTAATGTAGATGTATGGGGCCAATGTACTGCTGGTCCCATCACCGGTAGTGCCAGAGTCACCGTTTACCTGAACGCCAGTTGGTGTCAGACGGTAAGTGTAATCGGTCTGGGGGGTTCCATCTTTGTTTAACAAGACGGAATACCCATAATCTTTGACCAGGTCATCGATGTTTGCCTTGGTCAGATTGACATCGATTAGCCCACCCGTGTATAGGGTAGAGCCAGAGTAAGTGTCATCACCAGGCCCGAAATTGTGTAAGGAGATTTGGCCCGCGGCGACAGCATAGTATTGACCGACAATTTTATCCGGTGCTGGTGCGGCGATGCGGAAATACAAGGCACCAGATGTCCCCGCCGTGTAGTTCATCAAGTCAATTTGTTCGAGATTGGTGCTGTAGAGTTGCGGATCAGTGATGGTCAATGGGACCTTGGCCACGTAGGCGGCGTTGGCTGCTAGCGTTCCTTGGAACCGCATTTCTTCGACGTCGGCCAAACTATAGCCCGCCGCTAAGAGATCGGCGTAACTGTAGCTCATCCCACCCCCACGCAACATGAAGGTCAAGTTGACACCATCGGGTAAATCGGCTAAGAAGTCGCTGGCTGGGGTGCCATCAGCTAAGGTGACTTGAGCAGCCCGGCTACTTGCAGAGTCCGCGTAACTCGGCAACATGAACAGGAAGTTGATGTTTTGCGCCTGGTCGGTCGTATTTGTAATGTTGAAAATGGCGCTTAGGTCAGCGATCCTGGAATCAATAATGGAGGCCGCTTGGTCACTCTTTAAGCCGTTGGTTTCGGTCAGTGAGGTCGATGTGTTTCCTTGCGCATCAGTCCCGGTTAACCGGACGTGGACTTGGACGTCATCATCAGGTTGGACGTCGTGGCCACTAGCGTTGTTCACGATAGCTGGTTCCGTGGTTTCCTGGGTTGGATCATAGGTCGTTTGTGTGGAAGCTGGGGTGGCCGTTGGGACGACGATGGAGTCTTCAGTTTGGATATTGTGCGTCGTTATCGCGTCATCAGCGGTTTTATCAGTTGCGACATCAGTGGCGTCGTTATCGTTAGTAGTGCCGTCATTGGCAACATCATTAGTCGTGTTGTTAGCGGTCGTGTCATTGTTAACGTCATTGGCTTTATTAGTGTTGGTCAACGCGTCATCGTTAGGCGTTGAACTGCTGCTGGTCCCCACATTAGTAGTGGCCCCACTGTTGGCGGCAGCGTTAGCTGCTGAATTAACATTCAGGTCGGCTTTTTCGGTAGTGGTAGCGCTTGAATTTTGAACATTTGTTGTGTTAGCGGCACTGTCCTTGGTACTGGTTACCGCGTCACCGTTAGTGGTAACCGGTTTTTCGGTGGTCGACTTAGTTGCCTTTAACGGGACAACTTTGTTTTGAGTCGCTGAACTTTGATCGCTCACGGCCGTCGTGGCGGCATCAGAACTTGATGAGGTCGAATCGGCGTTGGCAATCGTGGTTTGGGAGAGACCAATACCTAAGGTGGTCACCCCGATGGCGGCCACGAGCCACTTCTTGCCAGCCTTATAAAGCTTAAAATGTACTTTAGTTTCAAACATAACCGCTCATCCTCCGTTATTTCGTTTAGTATGTATACAAGATTTCCTTTTATTCAGTTATATCTTAATCCCTTTTTTAGATAATGCAAGAATTAATTAATCATAATAATTAGTTTATATCAAATGAATTGTGTGTGAGGGAAATAAATAAGGCTTATAAATACCGATAAATCGGCATTCTGAGCAAACTTAATCGTAGCAAAAAGCAACAAATATTTTTTCGATTTTTAAGTCGCCTAACTAAATTGGCAACAGATTAGATGAATTGTGTAAACTGAAAAATAAGTGCTGATATTTCCATATTAAAAAAACTGTAACGGTTGCTTTAATAATTTTTATCCTGGCTAAAAAGAATTAAACGGATTAACGTTCCGACGAACAAAAACTAGCTTAAACTGCCATCAGTCATTGTGTGACTGTAGTAGTCTAAGCTAGTTTAAATTTGATAGGTTAGCTCGATTGCGATTAATGTTGCTTGCGCCGATCCGTTACCAGCCCGAGTGTCCCTAACAGAAGGGCCATCCCCGCCGCAATGAAACCAGTTGGTTTGGTTTCATTAGTTTGCGGTAAGTTAGACGTGGTGTTGGCACGTTGACCAGGTTGTGAAGGGGTCTTTTGGACGTTAGTCGTGTTTGTATTAGGCGTGGTGTGAACTAATGCGGTCGGTTGGACAGAAGCTGATGTGTCGGCGTTTCTTGTGACGATTTGGTTCTCGGCGCCACTACGCTTCGATTGCGTCGTGCGGACGTTATGAATTGTGGCTTTGGGTGTTGCGAGTTTATCGGCCGCGTTTCCCGTGACGATGGTGTCATTTGCATTTCCAGTACTGATAACTGGCGAATCTGCAGTGTCCGTCCCTGGTGTGGTGGTGTCAGTATTGTTAGGGGCGACCGTATCACCAGCGCCACCGGTCGTCACCGTGTCACCCGCATTGCCCGTCGTTGGGGTGTCACCAGTGGTTGTACCGCCAGAGGTGTCAGTTGAAGTACCGGTATTGTCCCCAGTAGTGTCGGTGTCGCCGGTATTAGTTGGCGTGGTAGTTGTGCCATTACCGGTCGTAGTACTTTGGTTAGGATCCGCCACGGTGATAGTTGCGGTTTCAGCTACGATGTATGGTTCGCCGGTGTTGTAATAATCATCAGCAACTTGGTAAGCATAGGTGACTTTGAACGCCCCAGCCTTAGTGGCCTGGCCATCTTGTAAAATGTTGTCAGGATCATCGATGCTGATCTGAACTTGGTCCAGACTTAACGGGTTATCGGCATCGTCGAGACCAGAAACGAAGTTGTCCGCGGCGGTCCAGTCTTGACCGACCGTTAACGCAGAGTCCTGCGTGGTGATGACCTTGCGTAACGTCATGTAGATGTATGGGGCCAAATTAGTGCTGGTCCCATCACCGGTATCAGCGCCATCGTCCATCTGAACGCCAGTTTGTGTCAGAAGGTAAGTATAGTTGGTTTGTGGAGTCCCGTCTGCGTTTAACAAGACGGAGTACCCAACATCTTTGACCAGGTTAGCGATGTTCGCTTTGACCAAGTTGACATCGATGATGCCACCCGTGTAGAGGGTTTGACTAGAGTACGTGGTATCGCCCGCGCCAAAGTTGTGGACGGTGACTTGTCCCGCTGTAAGTTCCGGCATCAAGGCCTGGATGTCCTCGGGAACGGATTGATAGGAGATGCCAAGCTTAATGGCGGTTGCAGCGTGATACTGTCCAGCTAAACTTTCGGGCAATGCTTGCGCAATCCGGAACCGTAACACGTCATCGCGATAGGTAGCAGATTCGGCGTTGAGCACACCGATTTGTTCAAACATATTATTGGTGTAAACGTCGGGGTTGTTTAAACTCATGGGGAGATTAACGATGTAACTACTGTCGCCAGCCAACTTGCCCGTGACCTTTAATTTTGCGGTGTCGGCTAACTGATAACCGGCCACCAGAAAGTCATCGTAAGTGTAGTATTGATTATCGCCGTGAGCTTGAAAGGCAAGGGCCAAAGTGGCTGGCAGATCAGCTAAGAAGGTACTTGCTGGGGTACCATTGCTTAAAATGAGTTGCGTTGGGTTGTTATAGGCTGCATCGACCGAATGAGGTAACGAAACGGTCACGTTGACGTTTTGCGTCTGGTCAGTCGTGTTCGTCACGTTAAACAGGGCGTTGATGTTTTGGGCGTCTGAACTAATGATGGTCGCCGCCTGGCTCGTCCCGGTGATGGAGTTGTGGTTCGTCAGCGAAGTCGTGGTATTGCCAGCACTATCCGTTGCCGTTAAACGAACGTGTGCGGAAATTGCGGTATCTTCTTGAATATCTTGTCCGGCGGCGTTGTTCACGATGGCAGGGTCCGTGACGGCCTGGGTTGGATCATAGGTCGTCGCGGAAGAAGCCGGAGTGGCTGTCGAAACGATAGGCGTGTTCTCAGCTACGGGCGTCCCCTTGTCGTCGTTTTGATTATCGGCGGTCTCATTGTCAGCGTTATTATCGGCGGTATTATTGTCGTCAGTGATGGGATTACTAGGATCGTTCGTGGTGTCTTCCTTGACGGTATCGCCGTTGGTATTATCTTCGTCGCTATCAATTTCCGATTGCGATGTGTCAGAAACACCTTTCTCGGAATCGATGTCGCCATTATCGGGGGTATCCGCTACAGGGTCTTCACTTTCGTTACTAGTGTCCGTTTGACCAGCGACGGCAGTGATGGCGGTGTGACTGGTTGTCGAATCAGTATCGGAAGCGCTTACATTTATGGATTGAGAGAGACCAATTCCCAAGGTGGTCACTCCGATGGCGGCCACGAGCCATTTTTTGCCTGCTTTATAAAGCTTAAAGTGCACTTTAGTTTCTAACATAACCGCTCATCCTCCGTTATTTCGTTTAGTATGTATACAAGATTTCCTTTTATTTAGTTATATCTTAATCCCTTTTTTAGATAATGCAAGAATTAATTAATCATAATAACTAGTTTATATCAAACGAGTTGGATAAGATAAAAATAAAATGGTGGCTAAATGCTGATAAACTGGCATTCTAAGTAAAGCTTGTTTTATAAAAAAGCAACAAATACTTTTTCGATTTTTAATTGCCCTAACTAAATTGGCAACAGTTTAGGTGAGCTGTGTGAGCTAAAAATTAATACAGCCGTTTCCACATCATGAAAGATGTAACGTTTATTTTAGTGGACCTTGTTTTGGTTGAAAAGGCCTGAACTGATTAATGCTCTGATGAAAATAGCTTGGACCGCCATCAGTCATTGTGTGACTGTAGCGGTCCAAGCTATTTTAAATTTGATAGATGAGATTGGTTATGATTAGTGTTGCTTGCGTCGATCTGCGGCAACGCCTAACGCACCTAACAAGAGGGCGGCACCGGCTGCAATGAGATTAAGGACGTTGGCGTCGTTGGTCTGTGGTAACGCAGTGGTTGCGGCGTTAGTGGTTTTCCTAGCTTGCTTGACCGGCTGTTGCGCATTGGCAGTGGTGGCCGTGTTCGGCTTAGTCGTGGCGTGGGCCAATGCCGTTGGTTGTGCGGCCTTGACAGTTGCTGGCGTTGCGGCAGTTGCGCCGGTCGTCGTGGCAGTTGAATGCCCCTTGGCAATCGCTGTTGCGCTGCCGTGAGCATTAGTGGCTTGGCCTTGCCGACTGGTTATGATTTGGTCGCCATCGCCACCGGTCTTCAATTGTGTGGTACTGGACTTCTTCATTGTCGGTTGCGACTTAGCGGGGGCCGTTGTGGCCTTGTCGCCAGCACTTCCCGTCACGATTTCATCGCCGTCACCACCAGTGGTGATGACGGGTGCCGTTGAAGTATCGGTGTTGCCCGGCGTAATAGTATCACCGTCGCCACCGGTCGTAATGGTATCACCAGAATCGCCAGTGGTCGTACCAGAGTTATCATCAGTCGGTGTGGTGTCGCCGCCACTGGTGCTCCCGCCGGCCGTGGTCCCAGAATTACCGCCGGTGGTGCTACCTTGGTTGGGATCCGTGACGGTCACCGTAGCCGTTTCGGAAACGATGTACGGGTTACCGGTGTCATAGTAGTCATTGGCGAGCTGGTAGGCGTAGGTGACTTTGAAAGTGCCGGCTTTCACGGCTTTGCCGTCTTGTAAAACGTTGTCCGGGTCATCGACACTGACTTGGACTTGGTCAAGACTCAGGGCGGAATCATCGTCAGCTAAAACGGAGACAAAATTGTCAGCCTTGTTCCATTGCTGGTTAACGGTCAATGAAGAGTCCTGCGTGGTGATGACTTTGCGTAAGATGACATAAACGTAGGGAGCAGATGTTTGAGCAGTCGCGTCCGAACTAGCCGGATCGTAGTTGATAATCGTGTCTTTGGCAGCGTCAAAATAGACATAAGTGTCTTGCGGCGTCCCGTCTTGATTTAAGAGGACGGAGTAACCATGGTCTTTAACTAAATTCGCGATGTTCATTTTCTTTATATTCACGAAGACCCTCCCGCCGGTGTAGAGCATGCCGCTGGAATGAGTTTCATCATAACCGAAATTGTGGATAATCAGGTCACCGGCCTCAACATCGGGCATCAGGTCCTGGATATCTTGGGGAACGACGTCGTGGGAAGGCTGGTTTGCTTGACCCGTGACGGCGACGTATTGACCCACAATTTTATCGGGGTCCGGTTGCCCAATCCGAATATACAAGGTGCGCGGATTAGTGTAACTAATCGCACAGTTATAGACCTGGAAATCCTCTAGGTTCGTGCCGTCAACAATGGGGTTCGTTAAAGTCAAGGGCACCTTGGCGACGTAAGAGCCACCAATAGCTAAGGGCCCTTGGATATGAATTTCGGAAACATCGGATAGGTCATACCCGGCGGCGACCAATTGTTGATAAGTGTAATTCGTGCTGAAGACGCCGCCCTTAACGATATAAGTGAGCGTCATGCCAGCGGGAAGATCGGCCAACAGCGCGGCGTTTGAAGCGGCACCATCAGTTAAGGTGACTTGTACCTGATGGTTAGCCAGTTCGTCGAGGTAACTCGGTAAGGTGAAAAGGATGTTAGCGTATTGTGAGGACTTCGTCGTGTTGGTAAGGCTGAAAATGGCACTCAAGTTTTTAGCGTTAACGTCAATGATGGAAGCTGCTTGATTATTCCCCAGACCATTATTGTCGGTCAAAGACGTGCTGGTATTTCCTTGAGCATCTGTAGCTGTCAACCGGACGTGGGCGTCCACGGTCTCAGTCGTGGGTTCGTCGTGACCACTGGCATTATTGAGGATGGCGGGTTCCGTTGTCACCGCTTTATCCGGATCATACGTGGTATCGGTATACAGCGGTGCTGAGGCGGTCGGAATGACGGTCGCGTCTTCAGCCTTTGGGGCTACGGCGTTGGTCTTGGTGTTGGTATCGCTTGGGTCGGTCACGTCAGTTGTGGGTGTTTCGGTAGTACTTTCGTCAGTTTGGTCAGGAGTTGTGCTCTCGTTGTCTTCATTAGACTGGTCTGAAGTGCCGATGCTGTCAGTCGGGTTGCTGCTGTTGCCGTCGTTAGTGGCGTCCTGAGTATCGGTCGCGTCATGACCATTGACGTTAGTGGCGTCACTAGTCTGAGTTTGCGTCGAATTAGACTCACTGTTGGTCTTAGCGGCGTCATTGCTGTCACCGTCCGTCGTTGTGGTCTGTTTGGTAGCCGCCTGGGCTTTCAAAGCAACCACTTTTTTAGCCGTTGTCGATTGCGTGGTGACACTGGCAGATTCATCTTTAGCGGTGGTTGTGTCCGTATCAGAAGCGCTTACATTAGTTGCTTGCGAGAGACCAATCCCCAAGGTGGTCACCCCAATGGCGGCCGCAAGCCACTTTTTGCCTGCCTTATAAAGCTTATAGTGTACTTTGGTTTCAAACATAACCGCTCATCCTCCAATTTTGTTTCAGTATGTAGACGACTTATCCTCTTATTCACCTACATCTTAGTCCCGTTATTAGATAATGCAAGTATTAATTAAGCGTAGAAACCAATTATCGAGAATAACATCGCGATGATTCAAGGATTTAAAAGCCGTGATTGCCGGTAATACAGCTTTTTTAGCTGGTTAGGTGAATTAACTTGGGATAAACAAAATTTAGCTGTTTTACATGTTGTTAAAAATTTCGCAACAGATTATAACTTTTGTGCGATGAGACGGATGGATGTTTCATAGCACCACATTTTGAAAATTGTAACGCTATAATTTACAGGATGAAGACGGAGAGATGTAAAACGCCTCACCAACCCGAAAGTTTCCGGATTGATGAGGCGTTAAGGTAAGGCTGGTTGAAAGATCACTCGCGTTCCTGACCAAAGAGGAAGTAGAGCCACGGACCAATCGGTTGAACAAAAGCTAAAAGCGCCCACAGCAATTTGTTGCCATGGCGGACCGATTGGGCGTGGAGGATATCAGTTAAGGCAATCGTACTGGCAGTCAGTTCAAAGGCGGCAAAGGGCAATAGCCGTTGTTTGTCACGCTTGGTCAATTTTCGGTGGGGAGCAAGTTGGTGACGGGACATCGCAAACACCTCCAAATAAGATACGTTCAGTATACGCTAAGTTAAGTGTAAACGCTATCACGGTGGGCTTTAGCGTTTCAGTTTGCCGTGAGGTGCTCCTATAATGAACGTGATAATTAGTTGGGTCTAAATCAAGATGGAGGAAGTTATGGATAAGAAGCAAGTCGCAACTTTAAATCAAAAATGGTCGTTGTCGCACCGGCATCACATGACGATCAAGTGGCAAAATTGGAGCCAAGATGCCGACGTCACGGCTCGCGACGCCAGTTTACAAGCGCGGGCTTCTATCGTAGGGCGCATCGGTATCACCATGTTGTCGTGTGGCACGGGGGCCTGGCGGGTCCGCGACGCGATGGACCGCGTCGCGCGCAGTCTCGATTTGACCTGTTCGGCCGACATCGGGCTGATTTCGTTACAGTACACTTGTTTTAGTCCGGAGGATAGTTACTCACAGGTCTTGACGTTGCCGAATACGGCGGTCAATACGGACAAGCTCAACATCATGGAAGAGATGGTCAAAAACTTCCAAAACGACTTTGCCTTTCTGACCGTCCGCGAGATTCACACCATGATCGACGAGGTCCAACAACGGCCGACGCAGTATGCCCCGTGGATGTTAGGCGTCGCCGCGGCTTTAGCCTGTGGCGCCTTCATTTTTCTACTAGGCGGGGGCTGGCCGGAAATGATTTGTTCCTTCCTCGGGGCCGGCGTGGGGAACTACGCTCGGGCACTGATGGGCAAGCACAAACTATCGACGGTCGCCAGTATTGCCGTGGGTGTTGCGCTGGCGGGGTTAGTTTATATGCTGAGTTTCCGGCTCTTCGAATCGTCCTTTCAGATTTTAGCGCAACGCGAGGCCGGGTACATCGGCGCTATGCTGTTCGTGATTCCGGGCTTCCCGTTCATCACCAGCATGCTGGACATTTCCAAACTCGACATGCGTTCGGGCCTGGAACGTTTGGCTTACGCCACGATGATCACGGTCATCGCCACGCTGGTCGGTTGGCTGGTCGCGACCGGCTTTGATTTTCGCCCCGCGGCATTCTTACCGTTGGGGTTGTCGCCGTGGGCGTTGGCTTTATTACGTGTTCCGGCCAGTTTTTGCGGGGTCTACGGCTTCTCGGTGATGTTTAACAGTTCGCAAAAGATGGCGGTAGCAGCCGGTTGTATCGGGGCCGTGGCCAACACCTTACGGCTCGAACTGGTGCAATTGACCACCATGCCGCCTGCCGCTGCGGCCTTTACCGGGGCGCTGGTCGCCGGGCTGATTGCCTCGGCCGTCAACCATTACAACGGGTATCCGCGCATCTCCCTGACGGTACCGGCCATCGTCATCATGGTACCAGGGTTGTACATTTACCGGGCCGTTTACAGCATTGGGAGCAGTCAGATTGGTGTCGGTGCGTTGTGGCTGACCAAGGCGGTCTTGATCATCATGTTCTTGCCGCTGGGGTTATTCGTGGCGCGAGCATTGTTGGATAAAGAATGGCGCCATTGTGATTAGCAAATTAGAGTTAAGGGCCACCGGCAATTGTCGGGGTCCTTTTTTATGACTCGGGCGTGCTATAATGGGACCCAAATCTATAGAAGAGGTGACACCATGCGGAAAATTGCGGTCATTTCGGACGTTCACGGGAACGTGACCGCGCTGCAGGCGGTGATTCAAGACGCCCGGCAGCAGCACTGTACCGATTTTTGGTTCTTAGGCGACTTGTTTGTCCCGGGGCCAGGCGCCCACGACCTGTTGGCGATGCTGGATGCGTTGCCCATTACGGCGTACGTTCGGGGCAATTGGGAAGACGGCTTCTTGGAAACGGTCGATGGGTTGATCGATGAAACGGACCCCACCGACGTGTACGAGGTCCTCATCGATGATTACGTTCAAGCACAACTTGCGAGCACGGAAATTGAGCGGATTCGGCAATTACCGTTGTGCCAGACCCGGACCGTCGACGGGCTGACCTTTCAGCTCAGCCATAATTTACCCACAAAAAATTCGGGTCAGGCTTTGAGTCCGACCGCACCCCAAAAAGGATTCGACCGTTTGGCCCGAAGTGGCGCCGACGTCCTGATTTACGGTCACGTCCATCACCAATTGCTGCGGCAAAGTACCGCCGGCCAACTGGTGGTGAACCCCGGAACCGTGGGGATGCCGTTTCCGCATTGGACGCGTTTTGCGACGGACCTGCGCGCTCAGTACGCTGTTATCACGACGCACGGCCAGCAGTCGCCGGACGTTGACTTCCGCAAGGTCGACTATGACAGGGACGCTGAAATCGCGCTGGCCCGCCACCGGCAAGTGCCGTATCCCGACCTGTACGCGGATCAGCTGACCACCGGGCGGGTCCACACCCACGATAACAACGCTATCATCCGGGCGACCAAACGGTGGGGGTATCACGACCGCTTGCAACACATCATTGCGGTCCGCGCCCAGCAACACCCGACCCAAGAGTAAAAATAAATCCCTAGTGCCAGCTCAATTGAGTTGGACTAGGGATTTTTGCGTTGGGAGAAGTCAGCACGCTTACGACGGTTGGTGGGTCTTGAAATCAGGGAAGTGGGTTGCGGAATCACCTGATTTTTCAGGAGAAGTCAGTTTTTCGGTCACTTTTGGTTGACAAATGTAAACGATGGCTGTACGCTGTATCCATAGATTACAAATGTAAACGTAAAAGGAGCGAACCAGAATGACGAAATTATTAGTTTTAATCATCGGCTTGTTATTGATTGGTTTCATCGCCTGGTGGTTCTTTGGCCATCACGCCACGAAGACCGTTGAAGCCGCTCAAACGACGGGGCAACAAAGTATCGATATTGACGTGAACGGCGGCTATTCACCCGAACAAGTCGTGTTGAAGCAGGGCGTCCCCGCGGTCTTGAACTTCACACGGCAGGACGCCTCGAGTTGCTTGGACCGGGTCGTGTTTAGCGATTTCGGCATCAACCAGGCGCTGCCTCAAAACCAGACGCAAGCCATCAAGATCGACACCAGCAAGCCCGGCGAGTACCAATGGGCTTGTGGCATGGACATGTTTCACGGCAAACTCATCATTAAGTAATCCCAATTATTAACTTAGAAAGGAAGCAATTTATAATGACTAAAGCAAATCAAGCAAACATCACCGTCGACGGGGGTTACGCCCCACAAACCATTCACTTACAGCAGAAACAACCGGCGACACTGACGTTCACACGCCGTAGTGACCAGGGGTGTTTAGGACAGGTTCACTCACAAGCCCTCGACTTTGCGAAAGACTTGCCGTTGAATCAACCGGTCACGGTCAACGTGCCAACGGACAAGGCCGGTGAATTCGACTTCAGTTGTGGTATGGACATGTTCCACGGAAAGGTGGTCATCGACAAATGAGTATTACCAAGCGTTTCTGGGTCTCGTTGATCTTCTCGTTGCCCATGTTAGCGGGGATGATCGGTATGCTCTTCGGGTGGACCTTACCCGGAGGTGCCTGGACCCAATTGATTTTAACCACGATTGTGATGCTAGTATCGGCACGACCATTCTGGCAAAGCGCCTGGGCGTCATTTACCAAGCACCATGCCAACATGGACACGCTGGTCGCCATCGGGACCGCGACGGCTTACATTTATAGCTTATACGCGATGGTCACGGGCCAAGCCGTCTTCTTTGAAAGTGCGGCCTTCGTCACGACCTTCGTCTTGTTAGGGCAAGTCTTTGAGGAGCGGATGCGTAACAACTCCGCCAACGCCGTGGAAAAGTTGGTCAATCTACAGGCCAAAAACGCCGAAGTTAAGCGCGGCGACACCTTCGTCAAGGTCCCGTTGGATGAAGTCCAAAAGGGCGACATCGTCCGGGTCAAGCCGGGCCAAAAGGTGCCAGTCGACGGCGTCATCACACAAGGCAGTTCCAGTGTCGACGAGTCGATGGTCACCGGAGAAAGTCTCCCGGTCGAAAAGCACGTTGATGATGCGGTCATTGGTGCGACCGTCAACGAGACGGGGACCTTTCTGGTCAAGACTAGTCAGGTCGGCCAAGGAACCATGTTGTCGCAGATCGTGGAATTGGTGAAAAAGGCCCAAAACAGCCACGCGCCAATTCAAAAGTTGACGGATAAGGTCTCGAACATCTTTGTGCCCGCCGTGTTGATGCTGGCTATCGCGACCTTCCTAGTTTGGAACGTGTTCTTAGGGGCTAGTTTCGCCGAGTCCTTGATCTTTGCGGTGTCCGTCGTGGTCATCGCCTGCCCGTGTGCCTTAGGGTTAGCGACCCCGACCGCCTTGATGGTCGGGACAGGCCGTGGCGCTAAGATGGGGATCTTGATCAAGAACGGTGAAGTTCTGGAAGCCGTTAACGACGTGGACACGGTCATCTTTGACAAGACCGGGACCTTAACGGCGGGCAAGCCGAAGGTCACCGATGTCGTCGGCAACCAGACCCAGGTCGTCCAAATCGCGGCCAGTCTGGAAGGTGCGTCAGAACACCCGTTGGCGACGGCTATCCTCGACCGCGCCAAGCACGACCAAGTCACCTTGAGTGACCCGACGGACTTTCGCGCCATCGAAGGCCAGGGGGTCACGGCGACCGTTGCCGGTCACACCGCTTTCGTCGGGAACGAAAAGTTGGGTGCTAACGCCCAGTTAAGCCCCGCCTTGAAGCAATCCTTAACCCAATTACAGGATGAAGCCAAGACCGTGGTATTGGTTGGCCTCGATAAAACCGTGATTGGATTGATTGCCATTCAAGACGCCCCGAAACCAACGTCGAAGGAAGCCATCGCAGACTTGAAGGCTCGTGGCCTAAAGACCATCATGTTGACCGGGGACAATTCCCGGGTCGCTAACGCCGTGGCCAAGCAAGTCGGTATCGACACCGTGATTGCGGATGTCTTACCCGGTCAAAAGGCCGACCAGGTCAAGCAAGCCCAACAAAACGGACGGGTGGCCTTTGTGGGTGACGGCATCAACGATGCTCCAGCCTTGACCACCGCCGACGTGGGCATTGCCATGGGGTCCGGGACCGATATCGCCATCGATTCCGGGGGCATCGTGCTGGTCAAAAATGACTTGCGCGACGTCGACCGGGCTTTGGCTTTGAGCAAGAAGACCTTCAACCGAATCAAGCTGAATCTGTTCTGGGCGTTCGTTTACAACGTCTTGGGGATTCCCGTGGCGGCCGGGGTCTTCTTCACCTTAGGCTTCACGCTGAGTCCGGAATTAGCCGGCTTGGCGATGGCCTTCAGTTCGCTGTCCGTGGTTACGAGTTCGGTCTTATTGAACCGGGCGAAGATCAGTGCGCCGCGAACGCAAGTCGCCTAACTGACCAATTGAATCAAAGCAATTCTCACGACCCGGGGTCCGTCCCCGGGTCGTTTTTTGTGGCGTCAAGCCCGTTAAGCCGGTGGTTGGCAAGGCCGATTGGGCCGTGTATCATGAAGTGGTAGAAGTATTTGGCTACATAAAGGATGGTTAAATTGAAAAAAATTGCGCCGCTCTTCGTTGGCTTGGGCGCCATTAGTTTCGGAATCCCAGCAACGTTGTTTAAACTTGCGCGCCGCGAGGGAGTTGTCAACGGGCCGTTATTATTCTGGGCCTTTTTTAGTGCCGTGGTGATCCTAGCCATCATCCACGTGGTGCGGCGTCACAAGCTGCGCTACCAGCACACCAACTGGAAACAACTGCTTTTGGTGATTGCGGCCGGCAGCGGGTCGGGGTTTACCAACACCTTTTATATTCAGGCGTTGAAACTGATCCCCGTGGCGGCCGCAGCGGTCATGCTGATGCAGGCTGTGTGGCTGTCCGTACTGTTGGGCGCGGTGATTCAACGCCGTTGGCCGTCGCGGTTGCAGGTTTTAAGCATCGTTTTGGTTCTGGTGGGGACCGTGCTAGCGGCGGGGCTGTTTCCTATTACTGAAGCGCTGTCGCCGTTAGGCTTGTTCTTTGCGTTCTTAGCGGCCTGTGGGTACGCCTGCACCATGCAGTTCACCGCCAGTCTGGGCAATAATCTTGACCCGCTCACCAAGACTTGGCTGCTCTGTCTAGGGGCGTTTATCTTCATCAGCGTGGTCTGGGCACCGCAAATCGTGACGGCCCCGACCACCTGGCCGACCGTCAAATGGGGCTTTTGGATTGCGTTGTTCTCGATGGTCTTCCCGCTGGTGGCCTACTCGATCTTCATGCCACACCTGGAGTTAGGCATCGGGCCCATCCTGTCATCGCTGGAATTGCCATCGTCCATCGTGGTGGCGTTCGTGATTTTGGGCGAGACGGTCAGTGGCCTCCAGATCTTTGGCGTTTTGGTGATTATCGCTGCGGTCATAATTCCGAACATTTGGGGGATGTGGCAGCGCGAAAAGCTAAATTGAGCCGAAATATGGCCATTTATCTTGATTCTTGTCAAGGTAAATTGGCCTTTTTTTGTGTCCGGCCCCAAATGAGGTAAGTTACGGTTTTAAGTCGGTTTATAATTGTAATCTTGCTTGAATCCTTGATTTAACGGGATTTGTTAATCGTGAAATTACGTGTGCTACTGAGCGTTCACTATTGCACGAAATAGATAAAATGGGCAATTAAGCGCGTCAGATTAGGATTTAGCGGAAATCACGAATGAATCCGTAGTGGAGGTTACGCAATTTGCCGAAGGTGAAAACGGTTTAATTTAAATTCAAATTGCGACCGGACCCGGTAAACCGCTGAGAGGCTTAGCGAAGTTTTGGTTCCCCGAATAAAGGCGTTCAGGCCCGGCCTGGACGCCTTTTGCGTGGGTCTACCGGGGGTTAAGTCATGCTGGGGAGTAAAAGTCAGTAGGCCGCACCACTAGGAGGATTGACGAAAAAATGGTTGGCTTGTCAATTAAATTTGCGTTGGAATGTCGTTCACAATTAGGTTGTGCAAAACTTGAATTGTCAAAAGGAGCCGGGGCGTTTCCCGGAACGCCTGGGTGCCGACTCAGGATCTGCCAACCATCTCAGACCAAGGAAAGTGAGTGCGCAATTATGTTAAAGAATTTATTGAAGCCCCTTGTCATTGTCTTGTTAGCCCTGGAAGCCTGCGTCGTCGCCACTACGGTCAACGTTCAGGCAATTAGCCGGACGCCCACGCCGACGTGGGGGCACTGGCAGTCGGTCACCATCACCTATCGTTGCAATTCGACGTCTGCCTACTACCGCAGTGTCTGGTCTCAGGCCATTAAGCAGTGGAATCGGACGGGGGCAGTGAAGTTGCGCGCTGTCAAAGCCGGACATAAAGCGGACATCGTCTTGACGTCCGCGCAAACGATTCGGCAATCGGATGCGGTTGCCGGCTACACCAACTATACTTACTACCACAAAGCCCAAGGCAACCGCATCGTGGCCGCTAAATCCATCCTGGACCGCGGCATTCTGACGCACTACGGCTACACCAAGAGTCAACGGGCCAACGTAGCGGCCCACGAACTGGGACACGCCTTAGGTTTAGGGCACTCCAAGGCTAAAAATAGCGTGATGAACGCGTCGAACCGTTATGCCATGGTCAGTCCCCAAGATAAATTAGCGGTGCAAGGGGCCTACGCCCACCGTCGCTAGGGTCGTATGCCCAGGGGGCAGGGATTGCGCCGAACCGCAATCCGTGGTAATCTGTGCTTATCTGAATAGTGTTAAAAACTATAGAAAATGACCAGTACGGTAAGGTGGCTCACCCAAAGCGAGTTAGGGGCAGTGCAAGCCTAGCGGAACACGTTACCCGAACAACCCCTTTTCTGTTGGCTTCTGAACGTGAGAATCAGTAGGGAGTTCCGTGACCGCCACGTTATCCTGCGGACGTATCGCGTTTAGATACGGTGAGTCGGTTGCAATATCAGCAAATTGGGTGGTACCGCGGAAAGATCTTTCGTCCCTTGAATATCAGGGAACGTTGGATCTTTTTTTATGGTTTGAACATGGATATGACCGAAGGGAGAGCACAGTATGTCAGAGATTTTAGTCAAAGATTTATTTAGTGACCAGCACTTTGAAGACGACCAGACCATTACGCTTCACGGCTGGGTCCGGACGATTCGGAGTTCGAAAAAAATTGGGTTTATTGAGTTAAACGATGGGTCAAGTATTAAGAACGCCCAAATCGTGATGAAGGCCAGCGACGTCGACAACTACGCCGACGTGGCGAAGTTCCCAATCAGCTCTACGATTGCGGTGACCGGGACGGTCGTTTACACGCCGGACGCCAAGCAACCGCTAGAAGTTCACGCGTCTACGGTGGTTTTAGAGGGGTCCTCCAACAGTGATTACCCACTGCAAAAGAAGGCCCACTCCTACGAATACTTGCGAACCATTGCCCACTTGCGGCCGCGGACCAACACCTTTTACGCGGTCTTTCGGATTCGGTCGTTAGCCGCGTTTGCCGTCCACCAATACCTGCAGGCGCACGGGTTCAACTACCTGAACACGCCAATCATCACGGGCAGTGACGCCGAAGGGGCCGGAGAAATGTTCCGGGCCACGACGCTGGATCTGGACAACTTACCGCGCACCGAGGACGGCAAGGTCGATAACAGCAAGGACTTCTTCCGCAAGGAAACTAACCTGACTGTTAGTGGCCAGTTGGAAGCTGAAGCCTTTGCCTTAGCGTTGCGCAAGGTCTACACGTTTGGCCCGACGTTCAGAGCGGAAAACTCCCACACGGCGCGCCACGCGTCCGAATTTTGGATGATCGAACCTGAAATGGCCTTCGAAGACTTGGACGACGATATCGTGACCATCGAAGAGCTGATTAAAGCGGTCGTGAGCTACGTCTTAGACAACGCCCAAGACGAATTGGCCTTCTTGAACGCCAACGTCGACGAGAACCTGATTGCTCGCTTGGAGAAGACCCGCGACGAGAAGTTTGCGCGCCTGACCTACACGGAAGCCATCAAGGAACTTCAGGACGCCGACCAAGACTTCGAAGTTCCCGTTTACTGGGGACTGGACTTGGAAGCCGAACACGAACGTTACTTGAGCGAACATATCTACAACAAGCCGGTCTTCTTGACGGACTACCCTAAGGAAATCAAGGCCTTCTACATGCGGGCCAACGACGACGGCAAGACGGTCGCCGCGGTCGACCTCTTGGTCCCAGAAATCGGGGAACTGGTCGGCGGCAGCCAACGGGAAGAACGCCAGGACGTCTTGGCCCAAAAGCTCGACGAAAACAACATGTCGCGCGACGAATACGGCTGGTACCAAGACCTGCGGAAGTACGGCGAGACCGTCCACTCCGGTTTCGGGATTGGGTTCGAACGGCTCGTGATGTACGTGACCGGGATGGCCAACATCCGGGACGTGATCCCTTACCCGCGGACCCCAGGTAACGCGGAATTCTAAATTTAGATTAAATGAAAGTCGTTGTGAGCGGGAAGCTGGCAACGGCTTTTTTAGTTTAGGCAGATTAATTTCTAAAATTTAAAACTATGTATTAATAACAAAAGGTCGCTTGACGATGTTTGGTCCGAGTAAAAATATTTTAATTAAAAAGCTTGCGCAGCCGAATGATTCATGGTAGAGTGTAGCCAACATCAAAAAGCGAACAAAAAGGAATCTTTTCAACTGAAGTAACGACTCATTTGGGTGTTCAGAGAATTGGCGGTTGGTGCGAGCCATGCAGGATGAGTTGCTGAAATACGAAAAGCATTTCTGCGGGGTATCTCGACGTTATTCGAGATCAAAGTGCAAAGAATGCAAAGTTCTTTGAAGCTGGGTGGTACCGCGCGAGTAAGCGTCCCTTCTATACAATTATAGAAGGGACGCTTTTTTGATGGATTGATGATAAACAGAACGGTCATGAACAAGTTAAAATGGGAGGGTGTTTAAAATGACAACAGCAAATATGGCGGGCGTAATGGCGACCGATAGTAAGTTACATTGTCCTGAATGCGGTGAAGTGGTGTTCAAGAAGGTCTCAGGTGAAGCAACGTTGGAGTGTACCCATTGCGGCACGCGCATCAGTGAACTGGCTAAGTTAACGCATTAGTAGATTGACCACAAAGAAAGCAGGTGGTGGGATGCAAGAGACCCAACAAACGACGAAAGCGACGACACACTTAAATAAGCGAACAAAAATAGAATCATTAGTTTTAATGTTGGCATTTTCGACCCCGCTCTTGGTAGCACTAGGCCGTTTTCAGTGGACCGAACTTCCAATTTTTGAGTTATTAATAATTGGAATCATGCTGATTACCATCGGCATTGGGCTGTGGCGGCTAGCCAAACAAGTGATTCTGGTTTTAAAGGCGGGACCAGATACGGATTACCGGGAACGCTAAGGCAGTTCGAAGCTCATAGTTTTACTAAGCACGTGCTACGGTCATGAGTGATCGAGACGTGTTTTTTAGTCGCTCGGAACTGGTTTGGCTGTGAATCTGGATTGATTCGGGGCAGGGTTAGCTTATAATTATATCAATAGACACGTTAGGAGGAAGCTAAATGATTGATTTACGTGATCATGACATCATGTCGTCGATGGAAGCGGCCAAACGGTGGGAGAAAGCGGAAGATTACGTGCGCCAAGTTTACCGTAAGACGCCGGAAAAATTCCCCGCGGGGACCATCCGTAAGTTTGGCAAGCAGCTGGTCGTCACACGCAAGGGCATGGAGTCGGCGACTGGCGAGACCGAAATCGAAGCCAAACAATTTGCAAGTATTCGAAAAAATCCAAATATCCGCGACCTCTGATGAAGCAATAAAAATAAGCACAGCTGAATTCACGTGAAAATGGGCTTAATTTGCCTTGCCCCTTATTGACAGCGCTTTCGTGGTTGGCTATCTTTTGGGAGTGTTAGACCGTTTCACACGGAGTGGCGGGACCCAGGAGGGTGGCCACCGAAAGGAGAAGGGACAAATGAACATCATTGACGAACTGACCTGGCGCGGCGCGGTGAACCAACAAACGGATGCGGCCGGATTGAAGAAGCTGACCAGCGAAAAGAAGATTTCGCTGTACTGTGGGGTCGACCCCACCGGGGATAGTATGCACATCGGCCACTTGATTCCGTTCATGATGATGAAGCGCTTCGAGCTGATGGGACATCACCCCTACATTTTGATTGGGGGCGCAACGGGGAGTATTGGCGACCCTAGTGGCCGGAAGACCGAACGGCAATTACAGACCATGGAAAAGGTGCAACATAACGTAGCGGCCTTATCAAAACAGATGAAACGCCTCTTCGGTGGGGATTCGGACGTGACCATGGTCAATAACTACGACTGGTTGTCCAAAATTTCGTTACTGGATTTCCTCCGTGACTACGGTAAGTTGGTCAATGTCAACACCATGTTGGCTAAGGATATCGTGGCAAGCCGGCTGGATAACGGGATCTCGTTTACCGAGTTCACCTACCAGATTTTACAGTCAGTGGACTTTTTGACCTTAAATCGCAAGCATCACATTCAGTTACAAATCGGTGGTGCTGATCAATGGGGCAACATTACGGCTGGTATCGACCTGATTCACAAGGTCGAAGGGCCCGACGCTGAGGTCTACGGGTTGACGATTCCGTTGATGTTGAAGGCGGACGGCACCAAGTTTGGTAAAACTGCGGGGGGCGCCATCTGGTTGGACGCTGAAAAGACCTCACCGTACGAGTTCTACCAGTTCTGGTTGAACCAAGATGACCGTGACGTGGTGCGTTACCTCAAGTTTTTCACGTTCTTGGGTCAAGACGAGATCGAGTCACTGGCGCAAAGTGTCGAAGAAGCGCCCGAAAAGCGACTCGCACAACGCCGCCTAGCCGAAGAAGTCACCCGCTTCGTGCACGGGGAAGAGGCCTTGGAATCGGCACAACGTATTTCGGCCATTCTGTTTTCCGGCGACATCCAACAACTCACGGTCAACGAGGTACAAGACGCCTTTGAAAAGGTGCCCCACGTGACCATTAGTGCTCAACCGACCAACATCGTGGATTTGTTGGTCGAAACGGCCATCGAGCCATCGAAGCGTCAAGCTAGAGAAGACGTCGCAAACGGCGCCATTACAGTCAATGGTAACCGGCAAACGGACGTGGCGACGGCCTTAGATCCGACCACCCATTTCTCTGGGAAGTTCATGGTTTTACGTCGGGGCAAGAAGAATTACTTCTTAGCCCGGGTCGCAGATTAAATTTTTATCATTTAAATAACCGGTAACGGGTCTTCATCGCTGATGGGGACTCGTTTTTTTCGTTCTCGCCGTTTTCTCATAACCGGTAACGGGTAAAAAATCGTTTGAAAACCCTTTACGGGGTATTTGTGAAAGCGTATTCTATGCCGTGTAGTGTACTCAACAAAAATTTGTGGGAGGTCATCACCATGGAAAAGGTTACTGACTCACTGAAGGATTTGGATTTGAATGCCCTGTTCATCGGCGACAAAGCTGAAAACGGGGAGCTTTACAAAACGTTACTTAACCAGCTTGTGGACGAACATTTGGGCTGGCGCAAGAATTACATACCTGAAGATGCCAACATGATTGGCCCGGCCGAACAGGCTTCACCAGAATTTGAACAGACCGTTAACCGGATGCGCTCGGTGCTCAACCAGCTGTCCGCGCGGATTCGTACGGAATCCGTGCCGTGGCATTCGGCTGGTCGTTACTGGGGACACATGAATTCGGAAACTCTGATGCCCGCCCTGCTCGCCTACAACTATGCGATGCTGTGGAACGGGAACAATGTGGCCTATGAATCTTCACCGGCAACATCGCAAATGGAAGAAGAGGTTGGTCAAGAATTTGCCCGGTTGATGGGTTACGACTACGGTTGGGGCCATATCGTCGCCGATGGTTCACTGGCGAACCTGGAAGGACTCTGTTATGCCCGCAACATCAAGTCGCTACCCTTGGCCCTGAAGGAAGTCGTTCCTGAAGCGGTCGCCGGCAAGTCCGAGTGGGAACTTTTGAATATGCCCACCAAAGAGATTATGGACCTGGTCGAAAGTGAAGGTGCCAAGATCGACGACATCAAGAAACGTTCGGCTCGTAGCGGGAAGAACCTGCAAAAGCTTGGCAAATGGTTGGTCCCACAAACCAAGCACTATTCCTGGATGAAAGCCGCCGACATCATTGGGATTGGGCTGGACCAAGTCGTCCCCGTGCCCATCGATAGTGATTACCGGATGGACATCGATGCGCTGGAAGAAATCATTCGCGGGTACGCTGCCGAACACACCCCCATCTTAGGAGTGGTCGGTGTGACCGGCTCCACCGAAGAGGGGGCCGTGGACGGTATCGACCGTATCGTTGCCTTACGACAAAAGCTGCAAAAAGAGGGCATTTACTTCTATCTGCACGTCGACGCGGCTTACGGTGGTTATGCCCGGGCCCTGTTCCTGGACGAAAACGACAAATTCATTCCGTACAAGGATCTGCGCAAGGTTCACGCCGCTAACCACGTCTTCACCGAAGACAAGGAATTCATCAAACCAGAAGTCTATCGCTCTTATAAGGCTTTTGATCAAGCGGAATCCATCACCATCGATCCCCACAAGATGGGCTACGTCCCTTATTCCGCTGGTGGAATCGTAATCCAAGACATTCGGATGCGCGACACGATTTCCTACTTTGCGACCTACGTGTTTGAAAAGGGCGCCGATATTCCGGCATTGTTGGGGGCTTATATCCTAGAAGGATCGAAGGCGGGGGCCACGGCAGCTTCCGTTTGGACCGCGCACCACGTGCTACCGTTGAACGTCACGGGTTACGGTAAGTTGGAAGGAGCCTCAATCGAAGGGGCGCACCGTTATTACGACTTCTTGAAGAACCTGAGTTTTCAGGTCGGTGACAAGACCATCGAAGTGCACCCGTTGACGTCTCCCGATTTCAACATGGTGGATTACGTGCTGAAGGAACAGGGTAACGACAGTTTGAGCGACATGAACGACTTGAACCACGCGATGTACGAACAAGCGTCCTACGTCAAAGGCTCGCTTTACGGCAAAGAATACATCGTGTCACATACCGACTTTGCGATTCCCGACTACGGTGACAGTCCGTTAGCCTTCGTCAAGCGCATTGGATTTAGCGAAGCCGAATGGCGGAAAGCCCAAAAGGTCACGATTATCCGGGCTTCCGTGATGACGCCATACATGAACCGCCAAGAAAACTTCGATTACTTTGAACCTCGTATTAAGAAGGCCATGCAAGCCGATTTGGAACAATTATATGCCGCACGGACGCAACAAGCACATCAACAGGCGTAAAGCGCTCGGGGATTGCCAGCTGATATTGCTGGCAATGTGACGCAGACGTTTGATTTTAACTAGAGGAGAAATTATATGGATAAGCAAGCAACAAAGCTTAGTCTGGGGACGTTCATCGGGATGACGATGGCGTTATGTGCTACGGTGCGGTCGATTCCTTCGGTAGCGGCGACCGGCTGGACGCAAATCACCTACATGGTGTTTGCGGTCGTGTTCTTCGCCCTACCAGTGGCGCTGATCTCTGGGGAACTAGGGACCATGATGCAAGCCGAAGGGGGACCCCAATTGTGGGTCAAGACAGCCCTCGGGGAGAAATGGGGCTTCGTGACCGCTTGGCTACTCTGGGTACAGATGTTTCCCGGCATGGTCATGGTGGCGTCTACGATTGGACCCTTATGGGGCAACGTTTTTGGCAACGTGCCGCTTGGCAATAACCACTGGTTCATTCTCGCGAACATCCTGGGCTTTTACTGGATTATCACCGTCTTGAATTTACGGTACGATATGGCCAAAGTTGGGGGTAACGTTGGTGTTTGGTTGGGCGTCTACATTCCCATCGTGGTCATGTTGATCATGGGGATTGCCGCACTGATTAAGACCGGGATCAACCCGTCCGGCTACCTAGGGACGTTTACTTGGGGCAAACTGTTACCGAGTCTGTCGAACCTGCAAAGCCTACAGTACTTCGCCGCGATTTCCTTCATCTACACGGGGATGGAAATCTCATCGGTTTTCATTCCACGCTTGAATGACGCGAAGAAGACCTACACCCGAGGTATTTTTGTAGCGTTGATTGGACTGGTTCTGATGAACCTGTTGAACGCGATTTTGGTCGCCAACGTGGTGCCTAATGGGCAGATTCAATTGTCAAATATCACACAGCCCATCCTGCTATGGTGCCAGATCTTAGGATGGCCCACCATCATCGCCAACATCTTTAGCTTCATGGTGGTTATCGGAGTACTGATTCAATTATCTGCCTGGGTTACCGGGCCGTCGAAGACCATGACGCAAGTGGCACGTGACGGGCAACTACCGGCGAGCTTTGGGTACCATAAGGTCAACAAATATGGGGTTTCCAAAAATGTGGTCTTAACGCAAAGCATTTGCATTTCCTTGTTCGCATTACTCTACGGGGTGATGAAGAACGTCAATGGGGTCTTTTTGACTTTGACCAACGCCACCACGGTGATTTACGCGTTGGTCTACGTCCTGATTGCCATTGCGATTATTCGCTTGCGGCAGACCCAACCTGACATGGAGCGGCCCTACCGCTTAGGCCGTTCGGGGAACGGTCTGGCGTATGGGGTGGCCTTCCTGCTCCTGTTTGGGATTCTGGTCATCATCGCTGCGACGCTCTTTGCCAGCGATTTGATGCAAGCCATTTTCGTGCTGGTGATTACGGCGGTCCTCTTCATGATTCCGTTGTATATCGACAAGAACAAGAATGCCGACTGGGCAAAGCAGGTCCACATTGATTTAGCACTAAACAAATAAGTGACGGCTATACAAGGAAAGGGGGTCTGGGATGCGTGTCCCGGACCCTTCTTTGTTGTTAGAACTAGGTTGCTGGTCCTTCCCGAAGCGACCTGTTCACTCGTGACTTAAAGGAAATAAAGGGGTGTCTACAATGGAAGAAAATAAACGTGAGGTTCAAGTTACCCTGGTCGAATCTATCCTGATCATGATCGGGATGTTCGCTATCTTGGGAGCGCTGATTATTGGGGCTGAGATGCCGCCACAAATTCCGATTTTATTGGTCTTTACCCTCCTGATGTTTTACGGGCGCTTGCGGCACGTGAC
Source organism: Levilactobacillus suantsaii (assembly GCF_014069315.1). Taxonomy (NCBI): domain Bacteria; kingdom Bacillati; phylum Bacillota; class Bacilli; order Lactobacillales; family Lactobacillaceae; genus Levilactobacillus; species Levilactobacillus suantsaii. The sequence goes on from NZ_CP059603.1 coordinate 863,767, forward strand.
TTGGGATCAAATCTTTGCGGGGATTATCGAGGGCATCAAACCGGGCATCATTCCCATCATGATTTTCTTGATGATTGGGTTATTGGTGTCGAGTTGGCTGCGGTCGGGGACGATTGCGACCATCATGGTGATTGGTTTCAAAATCCTATCAGCCCAGTTCTTTTTGCTCACGGTCTTTCTGATTTGCTGCCTGATTGGCATCACGGTGGGCAGCGCCTTCACCACAATTTCGACGATGGGCATTGCCTTCATGGGGATTGGGCACATCCTGGGGTTCTCCGCCGCCATCACGGCCGGGGCCATCGTGTCGGGCGCCTTTTTCGGCAACAACATGTCGCCGCTCTCCGACACCTCGAATCTGACCACTGGCTTAACAAAGGTCAATCTTTACGACCATTTGAAAAATATGGCGATTACTGCTATTCCGTCGGCATTGATCACGTTGGGCCTCTTCTTCATACTGGGACGGACGTCCAGTACGGCCGATTTGACCCAGACTCAACAGATTTCTCAACAACTCCAGCGTTCGTTTAACGTCTCCATTTGGGCGCTGCTGCCGATTCTGGTGCTGCTGTTGCTGGCCTGGCGGCAGGTCCCTGCGATTCCGACCTTGTTGGTGGGATCGCTGACGGCCCTGGTTGTTATCCTAGTGAGCAGTCCTGGTTATTCCGTGTCCCAGATTGGTACCCTGCTCATGAATGGAAACGCTGCCAAAACCGGGTCGCATACGGTCGACCGGCTAATGAGCGGCGGGGGTATCAATAATATGCTGGGGTCGGTATCCTTGATTATCGTGGCGTTGGCCTTGGGTGGTTTGTTGATTCAGTATGGCGTGGTCCACACCCTGATTACCAGCATCAAACAATACGTTAACACACCAGGTAAGCTGATTTTACTGAACATGTTGAGCGGTATCGGGGTGAATTTCCTGGTAGGTGAGCAGTACCTTTCCATTATTCTTCCCGGGACCACCTTCATGTCGTCCTATGACCGGTTGGGGTTGCCCCGCAAATACCTGACGCGGACCTTGGCCAGTGGTGGGGCAGACGTTAACGCCCTGGTGCCTTGGGGGGTCAGTGGGGTCTTCATCGCCGGAACGTTGGGTGTGAACCCCTTGGCCTACGTGCCGTTAGCGTTCTACGCGTATATCGATCCCATCATCACGATTTTGTTTGGCTTTACGCTGGTGACTTGGCGGTATCGGCGGTCCGGTAAACGCCCTGCAACATCAACCGCAACGACATCTGTAGGGCTGAAGGATCGAGACCAAATGGTTGTGAATTAATTAACCGTGATTATCGCAAAAATCTGGGGAGGAGGGACACTAATGCATTTCGTAAAGTGGCAATGGTTAGGCGCGTTAGGACTCGTATTGGGCCTGCTAATTGGTGGGTCGTTGGTGGCGCAGGCGACGGATGAAGCCGCTACGGCGGAAATGCCCGCGGGTGCGCAGACATTAGACAACGTGTTTAATATGCCGTCCTCTTTGGGCCCGTTACCCAATAGCGCCAAGATTATTAAGTCCACCAACGACGCAAGCGCTGGGCAGCAAGCCTTTCAAATCACCGATACGAAAAATCAGGTCGGGGCTATTTGGTCGAAGGATGACCATAAAATGGATTTGAGTCACGACCAGACCATGTCCATGTGGATGTATTTTGGCGGCAGTCCCGATACTGTAGATGGGTCCACCGGTGAAGGGATGGCCTTTGTTCTCCAGAATTCGGGGCCAGATGCGATTACTCAAGGGATTAGTCAAAAGATGTTACCAGGGCAAACCCTGGGCGTGTGGGGATTGGATAATGATACTAGTGCCTCAACTTCAGATATTATCGCTAAAAAAGCCATTCAAAATAGTTGGGCGATTGAGTTTGATGAGTATAATAATAGCGATACCACAGGCGGTAATAATAAAGCACTAGACAATGGTAATAATGTAAATGGCGGACATATTCTGGCTAGCTATCCTGGGGATAGTGGGTCGTATAAACGACTAGGGATTAATGCTACTAGTGCTAAATATTGCTTTAGATTAATTCACGGTAATATGATTAACACTAAGACGGGTAAACCGACGAATATTATAAACCCCGATTCTCCATACAATGGCTTGGCAACCAAATTGTCCGATGGGTCCTGGCACCACTTCACTTTATCCTGGAAAGCGCCGGCGATAAACGAAACTACAGGAACAATGACTTACACCTTCAACGATAAAGATCCCCTAACTGGTCTGAAAAAGCCTGTAGACCCGAAATACATCATTACAAAGGACGTCGATATTAGCAAGTTGAATTTAGCCCCCATTGATAGCACCGGCAGTGCTCGCAAGGTTTACTGGGGGGTCACCGGAACGACCAGTGACGTTTTTACTAATAATGTGGTGGCTTTCGATCAATTACCCGGATGGCTTACAGCGGCTGCTAATTTGACCATTAAAGATGAAACCCTAAATAAGGCGGTTACTGACAACTCGCAGGAGCAGAATGCAACCAGTCAGGTGAACAGTGGCGATAAGCTAACTTACACATACAAGCTGACTTACACTGGGGGTACTCAAGCTTGGCAGGACGTCACGACGGCCCTGCCTAAACCCAACGGGGTAACTTTTAGCACGGGAACGATTACGTACGCTCAGGGCGGAACTGAGGAACTGACGGCAGCGGAACTAAATGGTGAGTCCATCGGGCATCGCTTGCAACTGCCACTATCAGCAGATAATAAATCAGCTACGGTAACGTTGAGCGGAACGGCAGATCATGTCACCAGTGTTCAAAATGTCGCTGCAGCGAAACATGAGTTTACGGGGGCTAATCAGACTGCTTCGGTGGACTCACCGGCCTACACGATTTCTCCCGGTAGTTTGACTTTCGGTACCGTAAATTCGCAGAGTACCTTTAAAGAGACCGCATTGACAGGAACCAATCAAAAAGTTTGGCGGAAAGATGATTGGGAAGTTGACGTTGAAGATACTCGACAAGTTGGCTCTCAGTGGGCTGTTACGGCGCAAGCCGATACTTTGAAAGATGGAACGGAACCATTACGGGGGCAACTCCACTATGTAGATAGCCAACAAGCCGATCATCTTCTGGGGAAAGATGCTGTGACCATTATGACCCAGACAAAAAAAGCGGGAGAAAATCAGACTGACGTGACAAAAGATTGGAACGACAACAATCACGGCATTTATTTAGCTGTTGACGGGGATGCTCAGGTGGGACATTATTCTGGGACAATCACATGGACATTGAATAACGTCCCTAATTAATGCCACAGGTAAAGTATAAGTGACCAGAACTAAGCGAGGCGGAGCGTCCGTGGCATGGCGAATCAGACAACTGATTGATGGCTGGGTCATCTTGGTGGCGGCACTATGGGGCGTCAATCGGCCGGTGTCTGCACATGCGGCACCCAATTTGTCGGCGTTGCAACCCACCTTGTTTTTTCACGGGTCGGATAGCAGTTACCGTGCCGAAATCCACATGGTGGGTGCTATCAAGCACGCGGGCTTAAGCAATAAACGTTCGGTGATTCGTGCCAACGTGGCGGGGAACGGAAAGGTGAGACTGATAGGCAAATTGACCAAGCGCACCAAGAACCCGATTGTGGAGGTCAACTACTTGCGCAGTAGTTACAAGGCGGACAAGACTTGGGGACGGTGGGCCAAAAATGTCGTGGTGAAGTTACAAAAAACGTATCATTTTAAACGCCTCAACCTGGTCGGCCACTCGATGGGCAACACCGCCATCCTGTATTATCTGGTCCATAACGCCCGCAACCGGCATTTGCCACAGGTAATGAAACAGGTGGCACTAGGTGGCCACTGTGACGGCGTTCTTGGTGAGGGAGATTACCCGCACCGGTTGAAATTGGCCAGGTCGGGGCGTCCCAACTACATGACGGCGAGTTACCGGTATTTGTTGGCGTTACGTAAATGTTACCCGCGGTCAGCCGCGGTCTTAAATATTTACGGGGACCTAAAGAACGGGACGGATTCCGATGGCCGGGTCAGCAACGCTTCCTCACGCTCATTACGGTACTTGGTCGTCCGGGCCCACCGCTACCGTGACCGGCAAGTTGTGGGAGCCCGTGCGCAACACAGTCGGCTCCACAATAACGCTCAGGTCGACCGCCTGTTGATGCGATTCTTATGGCCCAAACGATAAAAAACGAAAGCGGGACAAAGTAACTTTTGGCGCACGTTGCGGCACCATGATGGCTACTGAACAACTAAAAAAGGGCACCTCTGCGAATGGTTTTTCCATTTAGAAGGGGTGCCCTTAGTGTTTTGTTCCAGATTCATTTTGATGAGCTTACTTGGATGTGTAAATGGCACGCAAGCCCGCTAAGTCGGCGGACGAAAGTTTCGTACGCCCTTGACTGTACGGGTACATCACGGAGGTCGGCGACTGACTGTGATCCAGACCTAACGCGTGACCCAATTCATGGACCGCCACGGAGGTGGTATAGGCGTTGCGGTAGTCGCCATTCAGGCTAGCCTTGGCGTGGTTCCAGGCAGCCGACCCCAGCAAGCTAGTTTCCTGAGTAATCTGGGGGCCACCGTGGCCTAGCTCAACAGTCGATTGGTTCGCCGGCATTTTTTTGTGGTACACCGAGAAGGTGATTTGGTTATCGTGCTTAGTCGCGGAACCGTCGATGAGGTGGACGATACCGGTGCGATTGTAGATGGCGACGGCATTGGTGAAGGCTTTGACCCCGGCATCTGGAAGCTTTTTATCGAAATGGTAATAGTAAGTTTTATCAAGGGTGACGCCCTGGACGATGGCCTCAGTAGGGGTCGTACCCTTGGTGGTCGTGGCGGTAGCTTGGGTGCTGGTGGTCACTTGTTGGGGTTCGAAGATGGCCGCTAGCGTCTGTGGAATCTCAGTCCGCCAAGTTGCCAGTTGCCGGGTGAGGGGTTGTAACGCGCCTTGGCGATAAGCGAAGCCAAGCCCAATCAATAAGAGGAGAAATAAAATGAGTTTGAAACGGTTGTGACGCATTAAGCTGGCCTCCTTTAAAAGGTAATGGTAGAAAATGATAATACCGCATTAAATGAGAAATTACTAATTATTATCCGTTTTCACGCCTTTAAATCTCCACTGAAAGCCGGATAAAACATGATTGCCCTTGAAATTTTTCTTAAATTAGATTAAGGTTAGAAAATTGACAATAAAATGAAAAATTGCGTTAAAGGGAGCATTTTATGAGAGACATATTTAAAAAAGAGTCAGTGAGTACCTATTTGAAGGCCGATTCGCGGTTGACCAAGACCTTGCGAGCCCGGGACCTGGTCGCCCTAGGAATCGGGGCTGTGATTGGGACGGGGATTTTTATCCTCCCTGGCCACGAAACCGCCTTACACGCAGGGCCCGCGGTTTCCGTGGCTTTCTTGCTGGCTGCATTGGTCTCCGGAATCGTGGGGATGGCCTACGCGGAATTCTCCTCGGCCATGCCGGTTGCCGGTTCGGCGTATTCTTTTGGGGCCGTCATTTACGGCGAAATCGTCGGTTGGATTCTGGGCTGGGCGTTGATCCTGGAATACTTTTTGGCGGTGTCGGCCGAGGCGACTGGCTTTGCCTCGTACTTTAACAATAACATCTTAGAGGCGATTGGCGTCAAGTTACCTCAGGCGCTCCAAGCAGGACCGCTCGAAGGTGGCGTCATCAACCTCTCGGCGACGTTGATTGTGTTGGTGATCGCGTTGATTATCGCGCAGGGTGCCAACCTCTCGAAACGCGTGGAAAACGTGGCCGTCGTGATTAAAGTCGCCATTATCATCCTCTTTATCGTTGTTGGGGTCTTCTACATCAAGACGGATAACTATACCCCATTTTACCCGAAACAATTTCAAACGACACCGTTTGGCTTGGGGGGCATCTCGACGGCCGCGGCGACCGTGTTCTTTGCCTTCATCGGCTTTGACGCACTGGCAGCTAACTCCGCCGAGACCATTCACCCCGAGAAAAACGTGGTCCGGGGGATTCTGGGGACCGTGTTGGTCTCGGTCGTGCTGTACGTGGCGTTCTCCTTTGTCCTGAACGGTATCGTCAACTACAAGCAGTTGAACGTCGATGACCCGGCGGCTTACGCCTTGAAGTTGATTCACCTGAATACCTGGAACAAGCTGATTACGATTGGCGCCTTAATCGGGATTTTCACCGCCATGATCACCATGTTCTTCGGTGGGTCGCGGTTGGTTTACGCCCTAGGTCGTGATGGTCTCTTACCGGAAAAAATGGGGGCCATCAGCTACAAGCACGCGGTACCGAAAAACGCCATTATCGTGGCAACTATCGTGCAGGCGTTCTTTGCCGGCCTGGTGCCGTTGACTGAATTGGCGTCATTGATCAATGCCGGGACGTTATTAGCCTTTGCGTTTATCTCGTTTGGGGTCATCCCGTTGCGGCACCGCAAGGACATCGCCAACGACGGGTTCAAGATGCCGTTGTACCCGTTCCTGCCGATCCTAGCGGGGTTGTCCAGCGTGTACTTCATTATCATGTTACCGAACATCACCAAGATTTCGGTCGGCTTGTGGCTGATTTTAGGCCTCGTGATTTACTTTGGCTACGGTATTCGCCATTCTAAACTGCAAAATCCTCAAAAAGCGGCATCAACGGAAGATTAACCTTAAAATTTATTTGCAAACAGGCTTCTCCAGAATTTCAGTTCTGGGGAAGCCTGTTTTTGATTTTAGTGGATAAAAAAACTCCGCGCGTAAACGCGGAGCTCGTGGTGAGGTGCGGCGACCTTCTGAACGCTAACGCGCCGATCGCGTACCCCCACCGTGGTTTGGCACCAGGAACTAGTATCGCATGGCCGTTCAGGGAAGTCAATCAAAAAGGAAGTCCAGCCCCGAGTGTTACCAAAACTTAAAACTAAATCAGAACGCTTGTTCCCCTAGCTGAAATCGCGTATACTAAAGGCAACTTGAAGAATGGAGGGACCAAGATGGGCCAGCGGGTATACATTGCAATTGATTTGAAGTCGTTTTACGCGTCGGCGGAGTGTGCCGCTCGCGGACTGGATCCGTTGAACACCAACCTGGTAGTGGCGGATCCGCGGCGCACGGACAAGACCATTTGTCTGGCTGTGTCACCAGCTTTGAAACGCTTCGGGTTACCGGGACGGCCACAGTTGTTTGAAGTAGAACAGCAAGTCGCCACCTTGAACCAGCAACGTGCGGTAGCCCATCATGGCCGTTTAACAAAGTCGTCGACGGTACGGCAGGACCTCTTACAACATCCAGAATTCAAGCTGGACTACTTAGTGGCCCAACCTCGAATGGCCTATTACCTCAGGATCAGTGACCAGATCTATCAAATCTATCTACATTACGTGGCGCCGGAACAGATCCACGTCTATTCCATCGATGAGGTCTTCATGGACGTCACAGCGTATCTGAAACTTTACCACCTCTCGGCGCGTGATTTAGCCAAGCGGATGATTCAAGACGTCCAGCGCCAGACCAGGATACCAGCGACCGCGGGGATTGGCACGAACCTGTATTTGGCAAAAGTTGCGATGGATATCGTGGCCAAGAAGATTCCCGCCGACCAAGATGGGGTGCGCATCGCTAAGTTGAATGAGCGGAGTTACCGCAAGTATCTCTGGGCCCACCAGCCGTTGACCGATTTTTGGCGGATTGGTCGCGGGTATGCCCGTCGCTTGGAAAAATTAGGGCTCCATACGATGGGCGACATCGCCCGGTGTTCGCTGGGAGCCGCCACGGCAACGCGCAACGAAGAGACCCTCTATCAGGAGTTTGGCCGCGTCGCCGAACTGATTATTGACCACGCTTGGGGTTACGAATCGGCGACGCTGGCTGACATCAAACAGTATCAGCCAAGTACCCACAGTATCGGTTCGGGCCAAGTCTTGCCAACTCCTTACGATTACCAACAAGGGGAGTTAGTAGTCCGAGAGATGGTGGACGGCCTGTCCTTGGAACTGGTCAAGCGCCAGCAAGTCTGTGACCAAGTGGTCTTGACCGTGGCCTATGACGCGCACGGCCGGCCGGCGAGTGGAGCAGCTGTGACGCATGACTTCTACGGGCGGACGGTCCCCAAGCCGGCCCACGGCAGTTACAATTTGCAGGTGCCAACCTCGTTGACCACGGCGCTGAAACGTGCCGTGACCGTTATCTATCGGCGCCAGGTTAATCCACATTATAAAATTCGGAAAGTCACCGTAAGTGTCGGTCACGTGGTCGCGGAAACGGCTGCAGCAGCGCCGTACAGTGAACAGTTAGCACTGTTTGGCCCGACCACCACACCGGCAGTGCCGGACGCAGCAGCTCGGCACCGTGAGCGTCGTGTGCAGGAATCCATTTTACAGGTCCAGGACCGTTTCGGTAAGGACGCTATCATGCGGGCTACTGATCTTTTGGACGGGGCGACGTTTAAAAAGCGGAATCACGAGATTGGGGGCCATCAAGCATGAGTCGCGACAGCAAGCGAAAATTAGCCGAACAATTATTCAATGATACCAGTGCCTACCGCGACATCATGGGCCACCCGCGGCCGGTCTCGAAAAACCACCCGCAAATGACGCCAGCGGAACGGGCCGCACAGTTTGCGCCGTTTGCGGCGTTGAGTGGGTACACCGAGCTATTGGATCAAAGCGCCCAAACGGTACGCGACCGCGCCGAATTACCCGCCGAACTGGCGGCCGCCTGTCACCGGCAGTTGCGGGCGTTACAACCGGTTTTGGCCCAACGCCCCTGGGTCGAAGCGACCTACTTTGACCCGGAAACGGGTGCATCACACACCGCCACGGTGCGGATTAAAGCTATAACCAGTCAGGCGGTCATTCTCACGACCGGTCAAGAAATCCCTCGCACCACGTTGCAGGCAATTCACCGATGTGACCCGCCTAAATTGTGAAACCGTTTTAATTTGGAGGCCGCGGCGTTAGGTTATTGACAACGAATAGAAGGGAGTTCTAGTATTCTAAGTAGTAACTTATCATCAAAATTACATAAATGAAGGAAGAGGTTTTCGTGAGTCGAGAGCGTAAGATTTTGGTTACGTGTGCGTTACTCTTATCTAACGCAATGGCGGGGCTGGATGCGACGATTGTCAACACCGCCCTCCCCGCGATTGTCAGCGACTTACACGGCATCCAGTACATGGGCTGGATTGTGGCCATCTTCCTACTAGGGATGGCGGTCGCGACACCGTTATGGAGTAAGTTTGGGGAACGTCACGGCAATAAGTTTGCCTACATTACCACGACCACGGTCTTCGCCGTGGGAGCGCTGTTTCAGGGGCTGGCCCCGAACGTCGCCTGGTTCATCATTGCCAGAGGCGTCATGGGGATTGGTGCCGGCGGGATGAGCACGATTCCGTTCATCATCTACGCGCAACTGTTTAGCAACTTGAAACGACGCGCGCAGGTCATCGGCATCACGTCGGCGAGTTTCAGTACCGCGTCGATTATTGGGCCACTGATTGGGGGCTGGATTGTCGATGCCTTTAGCTGGCACTGGGTCTTTTACCTCAACTTACCGCTGGCGGCACTATCCGTATTAATCGTTGGCTTGTTCTTCAAGAGCAACCTGGCGTTGAACCGGGCCCCCGTGGATTACCAAGGCGCTATCTTGATGGTACTCGGATTAGTCGCCATCTTGATTGGGATTCAGCTCTTGGGGACCGCCTCAATCTGGTTGACCGCGCTCTTCATTCTGTTGGGGTTGGCCTTACTTTGGCGGATGCACGGCGTGGAAAATCGCGTTAAGGATCCCATCGTGCCTAACCGACTGTTCCATAATTCGAAATTAGTAATCGATTTAATCATCTTTGCCTTTCTGTGGGGCTCGTTTGTGGCCTTCAACATCTACGTGCCGATGTGGGCCCAGGGCATCATGGGCCTTAGTGCGTTGATTGGCGGGATGACCCAGATTCCCGGGTCGATTGCGAACTTCTTGGGGTCGGAATTAGCCCCAGTGACCCAGGTCCATTTAGGACGCTACCAAGTTTTGGCTCTGGGAACGGCGACGTTCTTGATTACCTTCGTGGGGATGAGCCTGGTGGCCCAAACCGCCAGCTACACTTTCTTATTGGTGATGGGCGCCTTTAACGGCTTCGGCATCGGGGTCTGCTTCACGACCCTGCAGGTGGCCGTCCAAAGTGACGTTAGCACCCGTGACGTGCCGATTGCCACGTCGTTTGCCTACCTGGTCCGAATCTTGAGTCAAACCTTCATGTCGTCGATTTACGGGGTCATCTTGAATCAAGCTTTAATGGCTGGCGTCAAGGCTCATTCGGGTGAAATCACGATGAACATGCTCAATAAATTGAGCAACTCGCAAACGGCGGGGAGCTTGCCGGTCAGTCTGTTACCGCAGATGCGGACAATTTTGTTCAATGGGATGCACCACATCATGATCATGGCCTTGATTTTAGTTCTGGTCATCGTCTTGTTACTGGGTTACTTGTTGCTTCGGCAACACCGTGCCCCGGTCGTGGAACGGCAACATCAACAACATCCGGCTTAATCGTTAAAGCTTAAAGCGGTCCTCTGAGGACTGGTCAGTGACCAGTCCTCAGAGGATTTTTTGTAACGTGCGGATAGTCCCCATAATTAACGGATTTATAAGCAGGTAAAGGTTTCATCAGGGAACGGTACAGAGTTCGTAAAGGCCCCCAATTACGGGCCTTGATAGCTTACACTAGTCACTGGTACCAAGTTAATGCACTGACCATACGGAATAGGGAGGAAGATTTGATGAAACGAATGAAGCACCGGTTAGGGGCCACGCTGGCGACGGCCTTGGTCCTGTTTCCCCTGATGACCCCAGTTGCCCAGGCCAAGACCACGGCTGTGTCGCGCATGATTGCGCCGCACGCGGCCAGTTACGGGTACTACGTTGAGACTTACCAAAACAACGTGAAGGCCAACCAAACGATTACGACGAACCCCTCATTTGGCTTGCTGTACACCTTTGATAAGCTCTGGTCACCCACGGCAGGCCAAAAGGACCCCGACATGATTGCCAAAGCCATCGCGGTGACGGCCAAAGCGACCCAAACACGGTCGGCAGCCGAGATCAAGCGGTCGTATCTGACCGACCGCCGGGTTCTGATGTACAATTCGATTTCCGGTTTAGGCCCTTACGCCCAGGCGTTTATCCAAAATGCCGGGGCTAAGACGGACTACTACGATGTACCAGCCCAACCGCAACCTGGGAAGACCCCGTATTCCAAGGTCAAGTGGGCAGACCCAGAATCAAAGCTGGGCGCCATGGTCCAATTGGTCGAAAAGGCCCGGAAATACGGGGCTACGGGTGTGCCAAAACATTTCTTTAAATTCATTCGACCTTACCGCCAAGACCCGCAACATGTTCTGCCCAACCCGTATTTAGTCAACGTGATGCATGATGCGCCCCAGGACGACTACGACTTCCCGAGTGGTCACGCTAGCGGCGCCTTTGAGACCGGGGAAGTCTTTGCTTACGCGGTTCCGGAACGGTTCCAACAATCCCTAACCCGGTCCTCCGAAATTGGCTATGACCGGTTATTAGCCGGGCGGCACACCCCGCTCGCCGTGATGGGGAGCCGGATGTTCGGAACGGCTGTCACAGCCAGTGTCTTAAATGACCCGACAAACCAGACGTTGATGAAGCAAGCCTACGATGAAGCCCATTCAGCGGATCTCTTGAAGAGCCCGTTAGTGAACAAGAACGATGACGACTTTGCCAATTACCAAACTAACCAACGTAATTATCGTTACCGGATGACTTACGGCCTGCCTCAAATTGGCGATACCAAGATTGGCCCCCGGGTCCCAAAGGGCGCTGAAGTCCTCTTGGCCACACGGTTACCTTACCTCAGTCAACGCCAACGCCGCATTGCTTTGGCGACGACGGAACTGCCTTCGGGTTACCCCGTCTTAGACGATGCCGAAGGTTGGGGCCGCTTGGACCTCTTCTCGGCTGCTAACGGCTACGGGGCCTTACCGGAAACTACGAAGGTGACCATGGACGCCGCTCGCGGTGGGTTCAATGCCAAGGACACTTGGAAAAATGACCTGACCGGGAAGGGAAAGCTTATCAAGCAAGGCACGGGTTCCTTGACGCTAGATGGGCACAACCACTTCACCGGTGGCCTGCAAGTCAACCAAGGTGAGAACTACAACTGGGTACGGCGACCGCGGCTGGTCAAGGACAATTGAAGGTCCAAGCGGGAACGCTGACTACTACGGCACCCGTTAAATTGGCCAAGGGCTACCAGCAAACTCAGCGCGGGACGCTGGCGTTGACGGTGACCCGGGGCACGGCGTTGAAGATCCACGGTAAAGCGCGCTTAGCTGGGACTTTACGACTGACCCACGTTAAAGGGCTCAATGGCCGGCACGTCTTAGTGACCTTTGGTAGTCGCCACGGCAAGTTTGCCCACGTTTCAGGGCTTACCGAAGGGGTATCACGTGAAGTACACCGCGCATAAGCTGGAACTGGTGCGGCGATAAAACCAGTAACTCACCTAAAATAATGTGAATGTCTCAGTAATCGAGTGACTGATTACTGAGACATTTTACGGTTAGTTACGATTGTGGTGGGTGTCCAATCCCGTGACAGGTGAAATATTTGACTGTTTGTCGGGTAGGGGTAAACTAAGTTTGTTATCTGAATTGATAAACAACTATTGAGGAAGCGATTGAATGGCAACGATTAATGCAGCAAATGCAGGAACGTACGCTTTTGATGACACGTTTAAGGTCAACCGGTTAGGTTACGGGACCATGCAATTGACGGGACCTGGCACTTGGGGCCCGTATGCAGAACCGGAAAAGGGCATCCAGGTCGTTCAAAAGGCTCTGGATTACGGCATCAACTTCTTTGATACGGCCGATTCTTACGGCCCATGGTTTGCCGACCGGTATTTGGCAGCGGGCTTGAAGGGCGCTGCTAACCGGGACCAGATCTTTATTTCGGATAAGGTCGGTCAAACCCGGCAAGGCCCTGACGTCTGGACGCCACATGGTGAACCTAACTACCTGCGCCAACAGGTCGAAGTTTCCATGATGACCTTGGGCATCGACCATGAAGATTTAGTCTTCTTGCACCGAATCGATTCACACTTCTCGATTGCAGATCAAGTGGGTGAATTGAAGAAACTCCAAGACGAAGGTAAAATCAAGCACATCGGTTTGAGCCAAGTTTCCGTGGACCAAATCAAGGAAGCCCAAAAGGTTGCCAAGATTGACGCAATCGAAAACCTCTATAACGTTTCGGACCACCACGATGATGACGTGGTCGACTACGCGGCGGACCAAAACATGGCCTTCTTACCATGGTTCCCACTGGCTACCGGTGAATTGGCGAAGTCCGGGAGCGTTTTGAGCACGATTGCCAAGAAGTACAACGTCAGTCCCGCTCAAATCGCATTGGCTTGGTTACTCAAGCGGTCGGACAACATTATCCCAATCCCTGGGACCAGTTCCGTGGATCACTTGGCGGACAATGTTGCGGCCGCAAACGTCGACTTATCGACAGCCGACTTCAACGACCTCAGTGAATTAAGCACTAAAAAGTAAGTCAAATTAAAAGTTACTCAAATAGGACCGCCAGTCATTGCGACTAGCGGTCCTTTATTGTGGCACGAAAAGGGTGTTACCCGTAAGTTCTGGCAACACCTCAGTAGATTATTGAAGTCAATTAGTCGGCGGCTTTGATTTTACCGACCGCGATGGGGAGAGTCACGTGAGCATCGTAGTGGCCGACTTCACCGGCAACGGTGTCCGGTAAGTCGAGGTCTTGAGCCACACCATGAATGTAAATAACCCGCTTGTCGAGGTCGAGGTCGTCCGTTCCAAAAACTTCGTGGAACTTGGCCTGAAGGTCGGCCAGAGGGACTTCGATTTGATAAGCAAAGTGACCGTCCGCGTCCGAAACGGGGTAGTTGTCGTTAGGGACGTTCATCTTGTGGGGCGCGTTATCGAAGGGCACCATAGTCGTTCCGGAAACGGCTTCCGTTTCGGGTAAGTCGACGAAGCCGTCCTGGTTGGCGTCTTGAGCCATCGTGGCAATTTGGGCGTCTTGGCCGTCAGGGAAACCATGGAAGTGTTCCCAATGTTGGGTGTTGGCCGGGGTATCGAACATTTCAATCTTGATCTTTAAAGTGTTGTCATCCTGTTCAAAAGTTGCCTCACCGTGGGCCTGAGTACCAATCTTTTCGGCGTTTAACGGCACGATTTGAGCGATGTATTTTTTCGTCATGGTAAGTTCCTCCTTCAGAAATTGGTTGAGCACCTTAAGTATACGCCACCCGTTACCTGTTAACCAATTTAATTGCTTACAATTGATTGAATATTTTAGAAAACAGTTGAAATTGGCCAGTGGGCATTTGAATAAAATTATCACATGGTTAGCGGCTATCTATTAACATATTTATAAACCATTTAGATAATTTATCAACTAGACATAATGAAATTAGTCAATTCCATTTAAGCCATTAAAACTCTGCGATCAACGCTTTTTTACGCTCTTTAAAAGAGGGATAGGTTAAACCATCAATTACCTGACGGTTCATTATATCGCTGGTTATCTCTATTAATGATATACTGAAATCAATCATGAGTGGTGAACAGTTAATGAAGGACATCAAAGGGGATCATGAACATGAAAACAAGGGTCAAGAGTGTTAATCGGCGGGGGACTACTCGGTGGTTGGTCGCGGGGGCTACGGCGTTGACCTTAACGTTGCTGGGAGGCAACGCTCACGCGGCAACGCCACCAGCTATGGCGACCCCAACACCGAATCAAAGTGTTATGTCGGGGTCACAAGCCGCCACTTCAGCGTCCCAAGTGACGTTAGCGCCTACGACTAGCCCAGCGGAAAAAGAAACAACGGGGTCCGGTTCGGCGGCACCCGGTAGTTCCGCGGCAGCGTCAGGCGCAGGTGCAGATACAAGTTCCAGCGCCTTACAGACGCCCGTCGCGGCTACCATCGCCGCCGTACCGGCATTTACGCCGGTAACTAGCGACCCGCCAGAGAACGCACTAGCACCATCGCCGGCCGCGACGTCAACGCCGGATACGACCACAGTACCGACGACCGTCACACCCCCTATGAGTGCGGCTAGTTCCGCGGCTCCATCCAGCGTTTCGCCCGCCGTTTTAATGGCCCAGGAGGCGGCTCAAGCGGCACAAAAAGTGGACGCGCAACCAAGTGGGACCACGGCCGCCTTGCGGCCTACGCGGCGGGTCGGGGCAACCCGGCCGGTCAAGGTATCCGCCGCGAATGCCGTGGTGGACGAATTAGCTGATACGCTGGCCAGTGAACCCAACTCAATCGACGAGTGGCTTCCCAATACCCGGTTGCAGAAAATCATCTTACAAACCTTACAGCGCAACAATCCCGGGCAGACCTGGACCAGCGTGGACGACATCACCCAAGCGGATATGGCATTATTGACCCGTTTAGTGGCCGGCGATGATACCTATATCGATGGCCACACACCATACTCGTTAGAAGGGTTACAGTACGCGGTCAACTTGGATTATTTGATGCTCCAGTCCCGAGTCGACACGGCCTATTTCGGCGACATTGTGGATATCAGCCCGTTTGCGAGCTTGAAGAACTTGACGGGTCTGCACCTTTCGGGGAACCGGATTGAAGACATCACGCCGTTGGCCGGGCTCACCAAACTGACCGAATTGGGACTCAATTTCAATTACATCGGGGACTTTTCGAGTCTCAAAGACCACCAGTTCAAGTCCTTTTCCGGGTGGCAACAGGTCATCTATCTGCCACGAGTCCGGGTCAATGAGGTGACTCGGACAGCACACCTGGCCGGCGGGTACAAGCTACGCGATGGGAGCGTTGGTCCGTTAACTGGCCGCCAGAGAATCTTGGTCCCGGTCCGGGTTAACGTGAATACGGGACGATACGTGTACAAGGCCTACTATACGGGCGGCAATCCGGTTTCGACCAGCGATGGTGGGGTCGACTACAACACGATTCAAGACCCGGGACAACCCATCACCGCCTTGCCAGATCAGCCCAACATCGATTTGGAACCGGTCGATCAGCATTACTATTTGACTGGGACCTATCTCGAGGGTGCGAGTCCCTATTTCTACGTGATTCAACCCTACGATTTGGCCGCGCCGGCCGCCACGGTCACGGCGCAACATCAAGATACCCAGGGTGAAAAATTAGCTGAGGACGTGGTGTTGAACGCCGATGGGACCCATTTGGTCGGCGACCCCTATACCACCGAAGCGCTGACGCTACCGGGGTACGTCTTGCATGCCACTACCGGCGCCGCACCGAGTGGGACCTACGCGGTAGATCCGCAAGTGGTGACTTACACGTACGAGGCCGAAACTCAGGCGCAAAGTACCGTCACGGTCCATTACGTCGATAACACGCGCAAAGTGTTGCGCGACCCCCTGGTCTTAAGCGGTAAGCTAGGCGAGGCTTATACCACCGAAGCGGCAACGATTCCAGGTTACAAACTGACCGGCACGCCCGCCAACGCGAGTGGGGTGTACACGACGGAAAACAGCGACGTGGTTTACACTTATCAAGCTGAGGATCCGGGGGTCGTGGAACCCCCAGTCGAAACGGGAACCGTCACGGTGCACTACGTCGACCAAAAAGGCACGCCGTTACGGGCCACGACCACGTTGAGTGGCACGGTAGGGACGCCTTATAGCACCGAAGCGGCGACAATCTCGGGCTACGAGGTTCTGGGAGAACCGACCAACGCGACGGGGACCTACACCCATGACCCGCAAACGGTCACCTATGTTTATGTCAAACTCAGTACCGGTGGTGGCGGAGATGAAGGCACTCCCGAAGAACCGACACCGCCAACCCCACCGACCCCGACCGTTCCGCAGCCGGGACCCGGTGGGAGCACCGGGGGCAGTGGTAACCAGGGAGGACCGGGTCAAATGACGGCTGGCCCTCAGCGGCCAGGTTTGACCACGGCCGGGGCTGGTGCGACGGTCACAATCGCTAAAGGCACCGCCACCGTACCGGCCACACGCCAAGCCACAACGCCAACCACGACCTTACCCCAGACCAACGAAAAGTCTTCGACTGGCGTAATTGCGGCTGGTCTGGCGCTATTGACCGGTTTGTTGGGCCGCCTTGGGTGGCGCCGACGGAAACTATGATGGGTCTTTTTCAGAAGCATTAGCTTCGCAAATCACAATAAAAGGCAACTTACGCCAACCAATCACGGCTGGTGTAAGTTGCCTTTAGTTTTTCATGCAGCTGGTTATTTCGACGGTTGGGTCGCGGTCAAATCCTGCAGGTGCACGGCGTGGGTAATCGGGTACTCCGTGGGTTCGGTCAGATTGTCTAGCAAGTCGTCAGAAAGCGTGACGCCCTGGAGGACCTGGTTGTCGTAAGGTTCCAGGTAGTAGGCCAAATCGGTGAGGCTCATGTAACCGCGGTACTGGGTGTAATCGCTGTGACCATCGTCTTTTAATTTGACGCCTTTAGGAATCGTCACCGCATTAAGCAGGTGTTGTAAGAGATTCAAGGACCCCGGAATCGTGGTGGTCTGGTCCGCGTAGTTCTTTAAAAAGGTGGTCCGGATGAACCGGGATGGCGAGGTGAAATCACCAGGCAACCCTAATGCGCCGGTCCCCGGGCCCTGGGTCTTGAGCGTCTTGCCCATCAATGGGGCTAAGGGCCGTTCCTGATTGGTCAGGGTGCCATAGGTGCTGAGGTTTTGCAGGTGCCAGTCAAGCCGCGGTGAATTGGTCATCACGCCGACCGGGTCGTCGATTAAATGCAAATCGCCACTCGTTGGTTCGAGCAGTTTAGTCTGGCCGGTGCGGTTGCTGACGATAAAGTGCAGGGGTGGCGTGCCGCCCAGCATTTCGGTAGGCACGTCGATCAAGGCGACCTGTTGGACCTTAGCCGCCAGGTCGGTCAGACTGCTGGCGTTGCCCAAAGCCCAGGCTACGAAGTCTTGCGGCGCGATGCCGAGTTTGTCGGCTGGCGTGTCCTCCAGGTATTGCACGTTACTAGGGAAATACAACGCGGCGATGGCTAAGCCGTGTTCGTTGACCCCGTCACTGTACATCTCGTGGTCGAGTTGCCGGCCGGCGCCGACAAAGCCGTACTGCGTGGTGTAGGTTCCGGCGTCCCCTGCGACGGTATAGTGGCGGGGCATGACCATGATGCGCGCGTCAAAGTCGAGGTCGAAGTCCATGGTTCGATCTAGGAAGTGGTCCCCACGACTGTTGGTATAGGTTAAGCTGGTGCACATGTGAATCATCTCGTTTCTTCTGAATTAGGTCTAGTTTAAGGCCAATCGATTGAAATAGTGAGTGATTACATGATTAATGTGGGACATAGTTAGTTTATTATTTGAACGGTGTGGTCCGCGTCATCGTGAAATAGGTGGTCAAGAAGGGCCGGGTCAGGCGGTAGACCTGCTTTTGCGAATAGGTCTTCTTCCCATCGCCCCAGATGGAAATGGCCGAACCGAGGTTGTTAGGGCTAGTGGCGCGGGCCGACTGGTTGGTCTTGTCCCAAATCTGGGGCGTCCAGTTGGTCTTCAAATCACGTTGCCAGTAAGTTCGATTGGCTGTGGTGAAGGTCTTAGGCTGGGTGATCACGTAGAGGTACCAAAAGTTGGCGTTGATGGTCTGAAAGCCAGCCGCGTTGAGCTGGGGCAAGGTGGCCCGTAACCGGCGGCGTTGCCGGGACAGCTTGGCACTAGCGCTTTCGCCGTCGTAACTCCAGTAGGTCACCAGAATATGGTGGTCGAGGTGCGGCAAGTCGGCACGCATCAAGCCGTCATTCCACATCATGGTTTTCAAGTGATGTTGCCGCAGGTAGTGGCTCAACCCGTTGGTGTAAGTCACGGTGTTGGGTTGATTAGGTTGGGCGGCGCTACTGTACTCGTCGCCACCGATGGCCAGGTGTTGCCCCGGCCGCAACAGACCCACGTATTCGCCCAGCAGGCGTTTAACGAACGGCAACGTTTCCTTGGCGTGGAGGTTCAGTTCGTGGTGCGCCGCGATGCGGGTCGCCAGTTTGCGGTTGGCTGGACTCGATACTCGTAACAACTGGATCAGTGCGCGGGTGTGTCCCGGGGTGTCGATCTCGGGGATGACCTCGACGCTATGTTTATGGCCGTAAGCGACCAACGTTTTCAACTGGGCCTTGCTTAAAAAGGCCAACCTGTTGCGGCGGTTGTAGTAGACCTGGCCCTTCTTACGGGCGGCTTTGACGGTCTGGCCCAAGTGGGCGTTTTCAAGGCCGAAACGGGTATCATCCGTGAGGTGGAGCTGTAAAAATCGGCCCCCGCCCACGTGGACCTCGCGGATGAAGCGTTTGAGCGTGGTCACCGAATAGTATTGGCGCGCGGCGTCCAAGATGAGTCCCGTTTGTTGCGGCGCGGCTTGTGCGCGTTGGGGACCGCTATTGAGGGCCAGACAACTGGCCAGAAAAACAATGAAAATAATGCCAAGACGACGCATAAAACTCCCTCCCCACAACTGCTTTGACTTTAAATATACAAGCTAATTGCGGATTTAGAAACCATTTGGTTTTGATTACGCAAATCACGCCGTAAGCTTGCGAGATGTCGCGGGTAATCGCCCGGTGAGAGCACCCGTAAACGTGCTAAAATAGAAAAGAATTGTCCGGATCAAGCGCAGGTGTTGGTCCGGGATTAAATGTTATCGGATACATTAAAGGAGGATTGTTCGTGGCATATATTGAAGTGCGGCACGTGACGCGCGAGTTTCGGAGTGGCACCCAAACGACGGTGGCCAACCGGGACCTGTCGTTTGAAGTGGAACGCGGGAACGTGGTCACGATTTTAGGACCTAGTGGAGCCGGTAAATCAACCCTGTTAAACATTTTAGGGGGGATGGATACGCCGACCAGTGGTGAAGTGTTGATCGACGGCACCGACATCGCCAAATTCTCGACCAAGCAATTGACGACCTACCGGCGACAAGCGGTGGGCTTCGTGTTTCAGTTTTACAACCTGATTTCCAATTTAACGGCCCGAGAAAACGTCGAACTGTCGTCACAGATTACCCAGGACGCCCGCGACGTGTCGGAGACCTTGGAGCTGGTGGGGTTGAGTCAACGGGCACAGAACTTCCCGGCCCAACTCTCCGGGGGCGAACAGCAACGGGTGGCCATCGCCCGGGCGGTCGCCAAGAAGCCGAAATTGTTGTTGTGTGATGAGCCGACCGGCGCGTTGGATTACAAGACGGGGAAACAAGTCTTGCGGGTGATTCAAGACGCCGCCCAACAGACGCAGACCACGGTCATCATCGTGACCCATAACAGTGCCATCGCCCAGATGGGGGACCTGGTCATTCGCATTAACGACGCTCAGATTCAGTCCGTGACGCCGAACGCCCACCCGACGCCATTAGACGAGATTACGTGGTAGGTGAACGCCAATGACAAAGACCTATTTAAAAGCAATTTTACGTGAGATTTGGCGGTCGAAGGCCCGCTTCGTGTCGATTATCTTGATTATTTTCTTAGGGGTGGCCTTTTACACCGGGATTCGGGCGACCGGCCCGGATATGTCGCAGGCCGCGACGGATTATTACCGGACGCAGAAGCTGGCGACCAACAGCGTGCAATCGACGCTGGGCTTGACGGCTAGTGACAAGAAGGTTTTGGCTAAACACAGTGACCAACTGACTTATCAGGCCGTGCGGTACTTGGATCTGACCCAGCTGAATAACAACCGGGTGATCCGGGTCACCGAACTACCAACGACTCAGAAGCTGGACCAGTTGACCGTGACCCAGGGGCGCTTGCCGCGCAAAGCCAACGAAATCGTGTTGGACGCGCAGGCTAAGCAACTTGAGCCCAAACTCAAGGTGGGTTCGGCTTACCACATCGTCAGCACGGCCAAAACCAATAAGAAATTGACCCGACGAACGTTTAAAATCGTAGGCTTCGTAAAGTCACCACGGTACGTGGAAAATACGGACCGCGGCGTGACCACCGTGGGCAAGGGGACCTTGGATTACCTGGCTTACGTCCGGCCAGGCACCTTGAAGTCGCGCACGACCACGCGGTTTGACGTGGGCTTCAAGAACCTGCAACACGTAACGCCGTATTCGGCGAAGTACAAGCGGCTCAACCGCGAGAATACCAAAAAGTTGAAGGCGTGGTTAGCGCCACAGGCGAAGAAGCGTCAGCAACAGTTACAGCGGCAAGCCACGAAAAAATTAGCGCCGTTGAAGCAACAGTTGGCCGGTTTACGCCAACAGTTACCAACGACCCAAACGGCCGTGACTAAGCTGAGTGCCCAACTGAAAAAGGCCCAGGCTAAGGTCGAGGCCATCCCCAAGGCGACCTACCTCTACACGGACCGTAGTGACAACCCGGGGTACACTGAATACCACGAGAACACCCAACGCGTGGTGGCCTTATCGACGGTCTTTCCACTCTTCTTCATCGCGATTGCGGCACTGATCTGCCTGACTACGATGACCCGGATGGTCGAGGAACTCCGCTTACAAATGGGGACCTTGAAAGCGTTAGGCTACAGTAACACCGCCGTGGGTAGCGAGTTCATGCTTTACGGTGGCTTAGCGGCCGTCATTGGTACGGCACTGGGCGTGCTGTTTGGCGTCAACTTCTTCCCGCGGTTTATCGCCCAGGCGTACGGCAGCATGTACAACCTGCCGGCCATCGGGGTCCAATACCTTTGGGTCGACATCGTGGTGGCCTTAGTGATTGCCTTGGCCTGCACCTTGGGCAGTGCGCTGGTGGTCTTACGGGTCGACCTACGCAGCTTGCCCGCCAAGCTACTCCAACCCAAGGCCCCTAAAGCAGGAAAGACTCTGTGGCTGGAACGGTGGACCGGGCTATGGCGCCGGTTGAGTTTTAACCGACGAATTTACAATTGAAGTGCAACAAGTAAGAAAATAAAAATAGACTCCTAGCCTGAGTCCTGTAGAATGAAGTCACCATAACAATCATCTAAAGGAGTTCTTAGGCTATGAGTCCATATACACATCTTACCTTAAAAGACCGCGAATGCATACTGTTAGGTGTAACTTTACACCATACTTACCAGGTTATTGCCAATCAAATCGGTTGTTCCAAAGCCACTGTGTCACGAGAAATTAAACGCAACGGCGGTCGGGGCGCCTATTCCGCCGTAAAAGCCCAGCAGAACTATCAACAGCGCCGATTAAAGAGTCGCCGCCTCAGGGTACTGGAGAATTTAAAGCTACGCGACTTTGTCCTTCACTGCATTCTTCAACGACAATGGTCACCCGAGCAAATCGCCGGTCGTTTATCTTTAGAGACCAGTAATTGGCATATCAGCTACAACACGATTTATCGCGGAATTGAACGAAATAATTTAGGCGTTAAACGTAAAAGTCATGGGGCTCGAGGATTCGCTCGAAAGTTACGACATCGTGGGAAAACTCGTAAGGTTAAAGGAACTGTCAACGAACGACGTGGCCGTTTTAATAATGTCCCATCAGTCCATGAACGACCAGTCTCATGTGAGAATCGGACTCGTTTTGGCCATTGGGAAGGCGATACCGTTCGCGGCAAGGTCGGGCGTTCGGGTTTAGTGTCACTGGTCGACCGTAAGTCACGATACCTTCTGTCTGAGCGTGTACCCAAAGTGAATGCCAAGAATGTGACCCAAGCGATGATCGACCTCCTGCATACAGTCACACCTAAACGCGTTCGTACGCTTACACCAGACCGAGGTACAGAGTTTGCGGGTTATCGTGAAGTCGGTAAAGAGCTTGGTATCTCAGTCTATTTTCCAGACCCGCACGCACCACAACAACGTGGGACCAACGAAAATACCAATGGTCTCATCCGAGAGTATTTTCCCAAAGGAACTGACCTTGATGAACTGACCGATCAAGATATCGCGAAGTTTGTCAGGAATTTAAATAATCGCCCCCGTAAGGTCTTAGGCTGGAAGACACCATCTGAAGTTTTCTTCGGTAAAAAGTTACACTTGATTTGACAATTCGTCCCACAAAATCACCCTGCGGAACCTGTTCCGTTATAAGCAACGGTTGATCATGACGGTGCTGGGGATTGCCGGTTGTATGGCCATGATGATCACCGGGTTCGGCTTGAAGGACTCGATTGGCGACATTAGCACCAAGCAGTTCAACGACCTCTGGCACTACGACGCCATCGTGACGCGTAGCGGCGACCAGACCGCCAGTGAAAAACGAGCGTTGAAGCAGGCGACTAACTATAAAGGAAGTTTGACGCTCCAGTCGACCCAGGTCGCGGCGAAACAAAGCGGCGTGGCCGAGCAGACCGTCACGTTGAGCGTCCCGCAGACACCGAAGCGGTTGAGCCAATTCGTGACCTTGCGTAACCGCCAGACTCACAAAGCTTACACCCTGCCAAAGACGGGCGCCGTCATCGACGAGAAACTCGCCAAGCTGTACCACGTAGAAGTGGGCGACAAGTTGGCCGTTAAACCGGCCGGCCAAAAGACCCGCCACGTCAAGGTCGCGGCCATCGCCGAAAACTACATCAACCACTTCATCTACTTGAGCCCCCAGGCGTATCGCAAAGCCTTTCACCAGGCACCGGTCTACAATGGAAACTTGGTGAAGTTGCATAAGACCAGTGAGAAGGCAGGGAACGCCTTTGCCGACCGCTTGTTACGGCACAAGGGAATTCAAAACGTGACGTTGATGGCCGCCCAGCGGGAGACCAATTTCAAGTCGCTGGATAGCATGAATCTGGTCGTGTTGATCTTTGTGATTTCAGCAGGTGCTTTAGCGTTAGTGGTATTGTATAATTTAACTAATATCAACGTGTCCGAACGGATTCGGGAATTGTCGACCATCAAGGTCCTGGGCTTTTACGACCACGAGGTAACGATGTATATTTTCCGGGAGAACCTGATTTTGACGGTCCTGGGGATCCTGGTCGGGTGCTTCTTAGGGGATTGGCTCCACGCCTACATCTTACAGACGGCGGAGACCAACGCGCTGATGTTCTCGCCCGGGATTCACCCCGTGAGTTACTTGTACGCGGCCGTGCTCACGCTAGCCTTTAGCTTGCTGGTGATGGGCATCATGCACGTCAAGCTCAAACGGGTCAACATGTTGGACGCGTTAAAATCAGTTGATTAGCCGGAAATAGAAGGAGGAGTCAAGATGCATTATCGAAAATTTGGTGACACGGGGTTTGACATCAGCGAGGTCTCATTAGGGACCTGGCAACTCGGTGGCAAGTGGGGCGCGCCGTTTGACGAACAAGATGCCTTGGACACCCTGGCAGAAGCCTATGACCAGGGCGTGAACTTCTTTGACACCGCCGATGGGTACCAGGGCAGTCTCAGTGAAAAGGCCGTGGGAAAGTTCTTGCAGACCCACCCGGACGTGCACTTCACCACGAAATTGGGTCGTAAAGAAGAACCGTTAACGGCCGAACGTTTTGACCCGCAACACGTGGACCAATACGTCGATGCGTCCCGGCAAAACATGGGCGTCGACGCCTTGGACATGGTATTGCTACACTGTCCGCCGACTGAGGTGTACTACAGTCCCGAAACCTTCTTCGAACTGGACCGGCTGAAACAGGCCGGTAAGATTCGCCACTACGGGGTCAGCGTGGAAAAGGTCGAACAGGGCATTAAGGCGCTGGACTACAACGTTTCGGCCGTCGAAATCATCTTCAACATGTTCCGCTTACGGCCAGCGGACCTCTTCTTTGACCTCGCCAAGAAGCAACACGTGGGCATCTTGGCCCGGGTCCCCTTGGCCAGTGGCTTACTGACCGGGAAGTTTACCGCTGACACTAAGTTTGCGGCAGACGATCACCGGGCCAACAACCGTAACGGGGAACATTTCGATAAAGGGGAAACCTTCTCTGGGGTCGATTACCTGACGGGCGTCAAGGCCGCGGCTGAACTGCAAAAGCGGTTGGGCACGGACAACCTGGCGGCTACGGCGTTACGCTACATCTTGATGAACGACGCGGTTTCCGCCGTGATTCCAGGGGCTAGCAACCCGACGCAAATCGAGCGCAATACCAGCGCCGCCGACCTGCCTGCGTTGACGCCGGACCAGATGGCCATCGTCCGTGACGTTTACGACCAGTACGTGAAGAATCCGGTTCACTACCTCTGGTAAAATTTTGACAACTAACCTAAAAAGCGCCCACCACGATAACGTGTGGTGGGCGCTTTTTGACGCAATAAAGTTAAGTTTAGAGCAGGTACTTGGCGTCGATGTCCGGGTCTTGCGACGTCAAGATCTTTGGCCCGTCCTTGGTGATGGCCAGGGTGTGTTCGTACTGGCAGGATAACGACCCGTCAGCGGAGACATAGTATTCCCAGTTGTCCTTGTCGAGCTTGTCGGTCAGTTCGAAGGTCCCCAAGTTGACCATCGGTTCGATGGTGATGACCATGCCTTCGCGTAACCGGATACCGTGGCCGGCTTCACCGTAAGCGGGAACGTCGGGTTCTTCGTGCATTTCGGTGCCGATCCCGTGGCCAATCAGGTCGCGGACGTCACCCATGTGGTTTTGGGTCTCGACGTAGTCCTGAATGGCCGCGCCGATGTCGCCGATGCGGTTACCGATAACCGATTGGTCGATGCCCAGGTACAGGGCTTTGCGGGTAACATCCATCAAACGTTTGACGTCGTCGCTGACGTCGCCGACTGCGTAAGCCCAGCAGGAGTCGGCCTGGTAGCCGTCCAAAGAGACGGTCATGTCGACCTTGACCAGGTCACCGTTCTTCAACAGACGACCCTTTTGTGGCGCCATGTGGGCGACCTCGTCGTTGATACTGATGCAAGTGGCGTAGTGGTAGCCATCGACGTCCTTTTCGGACGGAATGGCGCCGTGGTCGGCGCAGTACTGGGTGGTAAACTTCTCGATTTCCCAGCTATCGATACCGGGCTTGATCAGGTTCCGTAAGCCTAAATGGATGTTGGCCAGTAAGGTGCCGACAGCGTTCATTTTTTCAATTTCACGTGGTGATTTAATGGTAATCAAAATTGAACCTCCTAATTATTCTCTACGGGTTTAAATGTACACTACTTGCGCTTGGATATCCAGACGCAGGGGACAACGGCGCAATGATTTAGTCGGTAAGTCGTCACAAAACGAAATGATTGTGGGTGGCCAGTTAGCGATGAAAGCGATAACCTTGGAGGCATAAGTGTCAAAAATCAACGGAGATGGTGCGAGCGTGCGACAATTAGGGCGATATGTCATCAAAATTTTAGTTCTGACGGTGGGAGCAGTGGGGCTGTTGACTTGGGTCACGACGGTCCAACCAGCGAGTTCCACGGAAAAAACGGCCCAAGAAGCCAGCAGTTATTCCCCCAGTCGCCACTATCGACGCGGTGAATTAGTGGTTTTTCGTAATCACATCTATCGGGTTCAACAGGCCACGGGTCCGTTGCGGCAGTCGGGGAATGTGACCCGGTTGGACCCGCAGATGTTTCAACCCGTGCAAGACTAGGCGGGCCAGCTCACATCATGTTATCAATGATTATTAATAACATAGAATGAGCGATTTTTTTGTAATTTTGGGTTGTACCCCGCGAAAATCTGCTGTAGCCTAAAAGTGTTAACTGAATACATTTCTTCGGGGCAGGGTGAAATTCCCGACCGACGGTGACAACGCCAGGTGGTGTTGAAGTCCGTGACCCGCGTATAGCGGTGGACCCAGTGCAAGTCTGGGACCGACAGTAAAGTCTGGATGGGAGAAGAAATAAATTTGACTTTCGACCTGTATGGGGGCGCTTTAAGCATGGCCCCAACTCGGAGATCTTATTTAGCTTTCAATCATGGCCCCGCAGCTACATTGCGGGGCCTTTTTTTTGCGAGGTGAATCAAGATCACAGACCAAGATTATATGACGCTCGCCGTGGCGCAAGCCCGTCACGGCAGCAATCAGACCTGGACGAACCCCATTGTGGGGGCCGTTCTGGTCAAACACAACCAGATTTTAGCGCAAGGTTACCATCACCGGTTTGGGCAAGCTCACGCTGAAATCGACACGTTAAACCAACTGGACGATGTTGCCCAAGCGCAGGGGGCCACGATGTACGTGACGCTCGAACCCTGCAGCCATTACGGTAAGACACCACCGTGTGCCCGCAAACTGGTGGCCGTGGGCATTGCCCGGGTGGTCATCGGCCAACGCGACCCCAACCCGCTGGTCGCGGGTAAGGGCATCGCCATCTTAGAGGCGGCGGGCATCGCCGTGACGGTCCTCGACCAAACGGAGGGATTGAACCCCACCTATAATTTTTATTATCACCACCACCGCCCGTTCGTGACCCTCAAGATGGCGGTCAGCGCCGATGGCAAGTTGAACGCCGCTACCGCGCAGCGGACCCGCTTGACTGGTGAGCTGGCCGGGCACGATAGCCAAGCCTTACGGGCCTGCCAACAAGCCATCCTGATTGGTGAACGGACCTTAACCATCGACCAACCGGCCCTGACGGTGCGCGACCAAAAGTTAGCCGTGGCGCCCCGGCGCGTCGTGGTGGTCAACGCTGCCGACCAGCTCGACTTAACCAACCGGTTCTTTCAGGACACCACGCCGGTGTGGCTCTTGAGCCGCCAACCTAGCCACCGGACCTGGCCGGATTTCGTCACCGTGACGGCCGGTCAAGCCTGGACGCCGGAACAAATTGTGGCGTTTTTGGCCGACCAAGGCATTCAAGCCCTCTTAGTTGAGGGCGGTAGTCACCTGCACGCCGAATTCGTGGCGGCCGGTCTGGTCGACCAAGTGGTGACCTACGTGGCCCCGACCTTGTTAGGTGGCCAAGCGTTACCGGCCGTCAGTGGCGCTGGTGGAAAACAATTACCTTTACGCCTGACCGACACGCAAGTTCTCGGACCCGATGTCCGCTTGACTTTTAGGAGGGTAAGCTAATGTTTACAGGAATTATTCAAGATGTCGGCACCGTCGCCAAAATTAACCGCACGGCCGCCCACGCCGATTTGACGTTTGAAACGTCCTTACCGGCGACATGCCACAGCAAGGTGGGGGACAGTCTCGCCATCAACGGCGTTTGTTTGACCATCACGCAGTTAGTGCCAAAAGGGTTTACCACGACCATCATGCCGGAGACTAGCCGCCGCAGTACGCTGGGCGACCTGGCGACCGGTGAGCGGGTGAACCTTGAACCGGCCCTAGGTGTCACGGACCGTCTGGACGGTCATTTCGTTTTGGGGCACGTGGACACCACCACGCGGCTACTCAAGCGGGAGACCGACGAAAATGCGGTGGTCCTGACGTTTACGTTACCGGCACAGTGCCAAAACGAAGTGGTCTTCAAAGGCTCGGTCGCTTTAGACGGCGTCAGCCTCACGGTCAGTGCCATCACGGCCGACAGCTTTAGCGTCAGCCTGATTCCGCACACCTTGGACCAGACGATTCTAGCCGACTTGCGGCCCCACGACCGCGTGAACTTAGAGACCGATATTTTAGGCAAGTACTTAAACCAGTTGGAGGGAACTAAACATGAGCACAATTAAACAACGTGTCGAGACCGCCCTGACCACGTTACAGCGGGGTGGCTTGGTGATCGTCACCGACGACGACCACCGCGAAGCTGAAGGGGACATGGTGGGCTTGGCCCAATTCGTCTCCGTCGAAACGGTCAATAAAATGGTAACCAACGCCCGGGGCCTCCTGTGTGCCCCGATGAGCCAAGACATTGCGACCAGCCTAGGGTTGACCCCGATGGTCGCCCACGGTAACGACGCCTTTACGGTCAGTGCCGACGCCAAGACCACCTCGACAGGGATCTCCGCCGTCGACCGGGCCGACACGCTTCGGCAGTTGGCCGACCCGAAGTCTCGTCCTGGTGACTTTTACCACCCGGGCCACGTCTTCCCGTTGATTGCCAAGGAACACGGCACCCTGCAACGCGGGGGTCATACCGAAGCCGCCGTCGACTTGGCCAAGCTGGCGGGGGCGCGACCAGTCGCTTATATTTGTGAAATCCTGAAGCACGACGGTCACATGGCGCGCAAACGGCAATTGAAGGCCTTTGCCGAGGGGATTCAGATGCCGTTTTTGTCGATTCAAGACATCCAAAGCTACCGGTACCAACAAAATATCGACGTGGTCCAATCCATCACCCAGGTCCACCTCCCCACCAAGTACGGCGACTTCCAACTCGAAGCCTTTGCGACTAACGATGGCCGCGAACCCACACTGTTGATTTCCAAGGGTCAGATTACCCCCGACGAACCGCTGTTGTTGCGGGTCCATTCGGAGTGTTTGACGGGCGACGTCTTCGGGTCACAACGCTGTGACTGCGGCGAACAACTGGCACTGGCTTTGCGGACTATCGAGCAAGCAGGCCACGGGGCCGTCTTGTATCTGCGCCAAGAAGGCCGCGGCATCGGGCTGGCTAACAAGTTGCGGGCTTACAAGCTGCAAGAAGACGGCTACGACACCGTCGAAGCCAACGAGCAACTGGGCTTTCAACCTGACGAACGCCACTATGGCTTAGTGGCCGCGATTTTGCACCAAAAGCAGGTCCACACCGTGAAACTTTTGACCAACAATCCAGACAAGGTCACTCAATTGCAGAACTTAGGTTTACAGGTGACCCGCGAATCCCTGGAAGTGGAACCGCAGAAAACGGACCGCAACTATCTAATTCACCAAAAAGCAAAAGTTCCATCACCTACTCAAGGAGGTTTAAGTCAATATGACAGCATTACCAACATCTTTACAGGGGCAAGGCTTACGCATCGGCGTGCTGACGGCTCAATTCAACCAGGTTGTGACGCAAAAGCTGACCGCGGGGGCCGTGGCGACGCTCCAGGAACTCGGCGTGACCACCGATGACATCTTAACGGCCAACGTTCCCGGCGCCTTAGAACTCCCCCGGGCCGCCCGGCTGATGGGGGACTCGGGTCGCGTGGACGGTATCATCGCGTTAGGGGCCGTCATCCGGGGCCAAACCAGTCATTACGACGTGGTCTGTGACGAAACGGCCCGCGGCTTATCGCAAGTCTCGACCGCCGGGCCAGTCCCCGTAATGTTTGGCGTTTTGACCACTGACGACTTGAACCAGGCCTTGAACCGCGCAGGTGGCAAGGTCGGCAATAAGGGCAGCGATTGTGCCAGCGGTGTGATTGCGATGATTAATTTACAGCGCCAACTCACCGCCGATGCGGTACACTAAGAGAAACGAATGTTTCATGTGAAACATCGGAGAGACAGGTGACCACTATGCCCGCTCAAGTTTACTTCCTATGTACCGGTAACTCGTGCCGTAGCCAAATGGCGGGGGGCCTCGCCAAAAAGATTCTAGGCCCTGACTGGCGCATCGCCAGTGCCGGGATCGAAGCCCACGGCGTCCACCCGCTGGCCGTGCAGGTCCTGGCCGAAATTGGCATCGACATTTCGCAGCAGACCTCCAAGGTCATCGACCCCGATTACCTGCAACACTGCACGCTAGTGGTCACGTTATGTGGCGACGCCCGCGACCGTTGTCCAGTGACGCCACCGACGGTCAAGCACCAACACTGGCCGTTACGTGACCCCGCCCAGGCTACGGGGTCGTTGGCCCAACGACTAACGGTCTTTCGCGCGGTTCGCGATGACCTGATTGACCGCTTAAAGGACTTGGCGCAGACCACCGCCACATCTGATTAACGGGTCAAAATAGACTAAAAAAATCCTGATTACCAACGCAATTTAAGTTGGCAATCAGGATTTTTATCGTTATCGGGAGCTGTTGTTCGAGTCTATGTTTCACTCAGATTGGGCCAATTTTTTTCGTTTATCCGGATTTTGATCAAGATAAACACTACCCCAATTAGCCATCGTCTCAATAACGGGTCGCATGCTATTACCAAGGTCAGATAAGCGATATTCGACTTTGGGGGGGATGACGGCATAAGCATGACGAGTGACCAAGCCGTCGCTTTCCATTTCGCGTAAACTTTGCGTCAGCATTTTTTGACTGATTCCCGCCACGCTCTGCTTTAATTCAGAATAACGCTTTGTACCGGTTAATAGGTCGCGGACAATTAAAACTTTCCATTTGCTACTTAATAAATCAATCGTGGTTGCAACGGGACAAATCCCATTTTGTTCTAGTAATTTTCTTGACATTCAAGCACCCCATTCCTATCAAACTCATTTGTAACTTAAAGTTACTAGAAAACTTTAAAGCGCCTACTTCAAAATAGACCATAAGGATATTATAGTTAGTGATGGTCGAAAATACAATTTGAAAAGCGAGAATTGGCGATGAAATTAATAATTTTTAGTAGGACCAGTGACTCTTTTTACGTGTAGTGCTAGTAGCAGTTTTGTGCGGAGGACTACCTTAGAAAAATAATATAACCGAATGACTATTCCTACAAATGATTAAGCAACGACAAAGTCGCCTATTCTTGCCGTAGCCTGTATTTAAAAAATTAAAAAGAAGGAATATAGATGATTACTTTTAATCAAATCACCAAACAATATCCGGATAAATTAGCGTTAAATCAACTTAGCCTAAAAGTCCAGAGCCATGAATTTTTTGTGCTGGTTGGACCCTCTGGCTCTGGAAAAACCACGTTACTAAAAATGATTAACCGGTTAGAAACGCCGACTTCTGGCAGTGTCAGCATTGATGATAAAAATGTTAATGATCTTAATCTGACAAAACTGCGCCAAAACATTGGTTATGTCTTACAGTCTGGTGCTTTATTTCCCAACATGACGGTTTTCCAAAACGCTGCTATTCAACTGGCCAACTTAAACTGGGAACCTGAAAAGCAACATGACCGGGTTGCAGAACTCCTAACCGAGGTCGGATTACCTCCCAAAGAATTTATGACGAAAATGCCGCACGAATTGTCTGGTGGCGAAGCGCAACGCGTGGGAATCGTTCGTGCATTAGCAGCAAGCCCCATGATTGTGCTGATGGATGGGCCCTTCAGTGCCCTTGATCCCGTTTCGACGCGACAACTGCAAGATTTAGTATTGCAGTTGCACCAAACACTGGCGACCACTTTCGTCTTCGTGACTCACGATATGCAGGAAGCCATTAAATTGGCAGACCATCTGGCAGTTATTCATAATGGGGAGCTTCAACAGATTGGTACGCCCAACGAGATCTTAGCGGCACCAACCAATGATTTTGTTAAAAATTTTTTCCGCGATGCTTCTCAACAAAAAGCTTTTTTAGCCCGGGTCATTGAATCGGGACTTGGTCAACCAAAAAATCACCAAAAGGCGCTTGTTTTGCAGCAAACTGACACGATTATGGATTGGGCAACTATTTTACACCGCAACCCTGCGGCGTTGATTGAAGTTGCCAACGTTGTTTTGGTACCAACAGATTTTCCTGCATACATTGCAACTATGAAGAAAGGGGACCACTAATTCATGGATTCGTTAGAAACATATCTTCAACACAATAGTCAGCAGATTATTGGGGCTTTGGGGCAACATATTGTACTGTCATTGATTGCAATTCTGATTACCATTGTCATTGCTATTCCATTGGCGGTAATCCTTATGAATCATCAGAAATGGGGAGAAGTCGTGCTTCAGGTGACAAGTGTCATTCAAACCATTCCTAGTTTAGCCGTTTTAGGGATTTTGATTCCCTTTGTGGGGATTGGAACGATTCCAGCTATCATTGCTTTAGTGTTATACGCCATTATGCCCGTCTATCAAAACACTTACGCTGGATTGACTTCGATTGATCCTCTATTAATTCAAGCGGCAGAAGCTTTTGGGATGAAAAGGCGTTTCAAACTGTTCAAAGTTCAGTTTCCACTGGCGATGCCCATGATTATTTCTGGTATTCGGATTGGGAGTGTCATGGTCATTGGGACGGCAACACTAGCCGCGTTAATTGGGGGCGGCGGCCTTGGGACCTATATTCTATTGGGAATCCAAACTAACAATAATAACGCCCTAATCGTGGGGGCTATCTTATCAGCGTTGCTCGCGTTGATTGTGAGTGGCGTGATTCGGGTGCTTTCCAAGGTTTCTTTCAAAAAGACAATTATTGGCCTGGTCAGTCTTGTCTTGATAGGTGGTATCGGTACGGCTGCCGTTAAATTAGCCACGCCGCAGCGACAAACGATTACTATCGCGGGGAAAATGGGAGGCGAACCCGAGATTTTAATTAATATGTATAAGGATTTGATTCAACAGGATAACCCCAATATCAAGGTAAACTTAAAGCGAAACTTTGGTGGGACCAGTTTTCTGTTCAAGGCCTTACAAAGCAATAAAATCGATATTTATCCAGAATTTACGGGAACAGTACTCCAATCCCTGGTTAAAGGACATACAAAAGTGAACCCCAATGCCCATTCTGCATATAAGACTGCTAAAAAAGCATTAAAAAATCAGTTTAACATGCGTTTTTTGGCCCCCATGAAATATCAAAATGGGTATGGGATAGCCGTGAAAACCAGTGTTGCAAAAAAATATAACCTACGTAATTTTTCTGATTTAAAAAAACATCGGAATTTTAAAGCAGCGTTTGACCCTGACTTTTTCCAACAAGCGGATGGTTATCCGGAATTGCAAAAGGTATATGGATTAAACTTTAATAGTGTCAGGACAATGGAACCCTCCCTACGGTATAAGGCACTTGCTCGGGGGGGTGTCCAAGTTGCTGATGCGTATACAACGGATCCACAGATTCCTAAGTATCATTTGACCCTTCTAAAAGACAATTTACATTTTTTCCCACCTTACCAAGGTGCACCGTTAATGAAATCGTCTTTTGCGAAGAAAAATCCGCAAATCGTTAAAAGTTTGAACAAATTGGTAAATAAAATCAGTACAAAAGATATGCAAAAAATGAATTACCGCGTTACGATTAACCACGAAAAGGCGGCTACAGTAGCGAAAACGTATTTAAAAACCCATGGTTTATTGAAATAAGAAAGGCGGGTGTGTTTGATGAAGGCTTACGTTGTGGAACACCCGGGTGGTCCTGAAGTGTTGGAACTAAAAGATGTGGCAACTCCAAAGGTCAAACCAGGTTGGAATTTGGTCAAAGTTCTAGGTTTTGGCATCAATCATTCCGAAATTTTTACAAGGGAAGGCAAGTCACCAAGCGTTAAATTTCCACGAATCTTGGGGATTGAAGTGGTCGGTAAAATTGTAGCCAGTTCGGTTCCACAACAATTGACACCCGGTCAGACCGTCATTTCAATCATAGGTGAAATGGGAAGACAATTTGATGGGAGTTATGCAGAAGACGTCCTGTTGCCGAATGACCAAGTTTACCCGGTCCAAACGACGTTATCCATTGCTAACTTAGCAGCTATCCCGGAGACCTACTACACAGCATTTGGAATAGCCAAAAGTCTTCAAATTCAAGCAAACGATGAAGTTCTTATTCAAGCGGCAACAAGCGGGGTAGGGATTGCCGTGTGTCGGCTCATCAAAGCATTTAATGCGCATGTTAAGGTGACGGGTACTAGTCGAACAGCGGCTAAAGAAAATCAGTTATTGCATGCGGGATTTGATAAAGTTATCGTTGCGCCTAATAGTCGAGAATTACCCGCAAATTGTGGGGCATTTGATAAAATAGTGAATTTAATTGGTCCACTCAGTGTGCCGGATGCCCTGCAACACCTTAAAGAATTTGGGATTCTTAACTCTACTGGGCAATTGGGTGGCGTGTGGACTTTAGATGATTTTGATCCCATCACCGCGATTCCTAATAACCGCTACCTAACCAGTTTTTATTCGGGCGATGTTTCGCAAACGAGTATTCAAGAGATGTTAGATTTCTTGGCTAAGTATCAAGTTGATGTTCAGCCGGCCAAGACTTTTTCTTTTGACCACTTAAGACAAGCTCATGCCAATTTAAGTAGCCATGAGAGCTTCGGCAAAGTTGTTATCGTGATGTAGCCAATATTTGTGAGGTGCTTGGTCCAAACCACTGTCGATACAGATAATTAAAGTGATTAGGGTGCACTAAAAAATCCTGATTACCAACGCAATTCAAGTTGGTAATCAGGATTTTTGTCGTTACTGGGTGATGCCGTAATCGTACAAATGTTGGTACAACGCCAGTTCATCGGGGGTGTTGCGACTGCTGAGAAAGTCGATGTGTTGGTCGGCATTTTCCGTACGCAGTAACCCACGTTGTTTGAGCTGGGCTGCCAGGTTGTTGGCCAAGCCCTCGTAGCCTGTGTAGATGGTGACGGGGTGGTCGTACTTGGCTTGAATCATGTCGGCGATGAATGGGTAGTGGGTACAACCCAAGACGATGGCATCGATGGGGTCGTTTAAGACCGGGGCCATCAATTGGTCGACCAGTTCTTGAATCTGTTCAATCCCGTCGTGGCCTAGTTCGATGCGGTCGGCTAGCCCGGGGCAGGGCAACGAATAAACGTGGGTGCGCTCCTCGAAGCGGGCGACCTGGGCCTTGTATTTGGGCAGGCTGATGGTCAGCGGCGTGGCCATAACCAAGATGTGCTGCTTGCCGGCATCGAACGCCTGTTTTAAGGCCGGTTCGATGCCTAAGATTGGCATGTCTGGGTTAGCGGCGATGAGTTGCTGCTTAGCTGCGCTGGTCGCAGTGTTGCAGGCGATCACGACGGCCTTGACCGTGTGGGCTTTAAGTTGGACCATGACTTGGCTGGCTAAGACGCAAACCTCCGCTGAACTCTTTTCACCGTACGGGGCGTTAGCGGAATCCCCGTAAAAAATAAAGTCTTCCTGGGGCAGGACACGCGCCAGGGTGCGTAGGGTACTGATGCCCCCGACGCCGGAATCGAAGACGCCGATGGGTGCTTGTAACTTTGACATAAGCGATTTCCTCCTAAGCCTCCATTAAAGCCCCTTTTGGTCGTTTCCGCAAGTCTGGACTAAAAAATAAAAGGATCTCCCGTTTGGTTCTACAGAAAAGTAGTGAACCAAAACAGTTGGGGCAGCTATATGCAGCAAATACTCAAAATGACTGACGAAAGAGACTAAATTGAAGCCTGGCACGCCACAGCTTTACGTCTATATTGCTGGTGTGTTACTCTTTCGGTAATCCTTTAGAAGGAGAATTTTTCATGAAGATGGGTACAGTAATCATTATTATCTTATGTTTAGTATTGCCTATAATTACGCCTTCTCAGCAATGGCTAACCGCACACAAGTTAACCTATCTCCCTTTAAGTGTAGGGATTATATTTTTGTTACTCATGATATCGCTTAGTTTAGGTGTGTCTGGAGCTATCTTTAGCTGGTACGATTACGGGATTGTCAGTTTAGTTTGCTTAGAGACAAGTTGGCAAATAGTCAAATAATTTTAGAATTGATACCTGTATCTTAAGCTGCATCACACAGGCAGTTGCGGCAAGCAAACTGACTATTTGATTGGGCTTTTTCGTTTTCCTTTTGATAAAAGGAAAGACATGCCGGGTTTGACCCTTGGAGGCGATGGGTAAAGTGATATCGGCCCGATTCACCACTTTATTGAAGATGTGGACGAATTTGGCCAAATAAAGCATCGTGCCAGTTGGAATGAGGCACAGTTTAACGTGTATTCTGATATTAAAAAGTGTTGGCTGGTCAGCCAAGCTCGAAATTTCGCTGCTCCTCTAAGCTAACACCCGTCAAATATGGTTAAAATATAGTAATTATTATGAAAAATCAATTACGGTAAAAATCGTTTTCTTCTTTTGATTCTTGGTATTTAATGTGTTGACTGATAACTTTAGCTTGCGCATACTTCAGTATAGGGTATGTAAGTTTGGTTAAAACATACCAAAAAAGAAAGAAGATGGCTTATATTATGAGAGCAAGTACAACTTTGAAATTAGGTATTGCAATGCTTTCGTTTTCAACATTAGCAGTTATGAGTAATACCACTGCGAGTGCTGACGTAGTGTCCCCAAGTACCTCCAGCACCTTTGTTAGTCATTTGACATCTAATGCTCCTAAAAATGATATTTCAGACTGACAAGCTGCTGATCAATATGTACAAGTTAAGGCTAACCAGTTTTTTTAGCCAACCGACGGACGGTTCATTACCGCAAGCGACCATTGAAACTATTAAGACTAGTGTTGAGACAGTTAACGCATAAATCATGGCACATCATGGTGTGATTGACCCCTCTAGTAAACAAGTCTTTTTTCGTGGAGACCTAGCAAAGCGAAAGTCACACGAAGTACGAGGGTACTGGTAGGGAGTACGGCATATTTTCCGCTCGAATAGAGCAGTTAAAGATTTTGCTCATGACTTGGACCAACACTCGCATACATTAATGGCTGCAGGAATTATTGCTGATGGGACTGCGAACATCTTCGCTGGTGTCAGCGCCTGGTCTATTACTGGAATGGCCAGTGATCTTCGTCACTATTAATACGAACCATTCAAAAAGTAAGATTAATATGGATGTCAACGAAGTATTACAGTACAGTTTTGCCGTTTGGCATGACTAAACATTTTATTGATTAATTAGGGGTGAGAACTATCAATTTATGGGACTTTTGGCCGTTACTGTTCGTGTTTGCAATGTGGTTTGGCAAGGCATACTTAGATGACTTCTATCGCTCTCATCTGAGTATCTTCAACAATATGTGGCTGAATATCGTTGTTCTTGGAATCCTTTCGGTAACAATATACTTTACTCAAGGTCGTAGTTACATTCTGGTGATTGTAAATGTTCTATTCGGTAGCTGGATTATTATGAAAGACAAATCATCCAGATCAAAGTGACTATTCGTCCCTTTTAAACTAAAAATTTTTCTCCTAAAAGAGTCTGAGACAAAACCTCGATTCTAGAAATATCATGAGGTGGTAATTGCCGGTTTTTGGCAATTACCACCTTTTCTTATAATCCCAAATTGACACTGTTTTGACAGTGATTACCGTTCTTCGTGGTCACTAGTTTTTCGCGTTTAGGGGCTTCAAGGTATTGAGAAGTGGGGCGTGATCGGAAATAGGGGATGGGTTAGGTAACGAAACCCTTCGTTACCTAACCCATCCCCTATATTCTTTAACCTGACTCGTCGGTTTAATTTTGGCAACGCCGGTTGATAAATTCCTGGGTCCGTCCCACAGTGATCCATTCAAAGACAAATAAAAATTGCTTCTGAGTTTCTTGAAGGATTTCATCATGATTCAACTTTTTCTTGAACATATTTTTCAGTTCCATCAGCAATCGCTTCTCTATAGTAGTTACATTTCCATCTTATTTCGTCCAAAGTTTTATGCAAATCTTCAATTTGAGAATTGACTTGTTTTTCTCTTTCTAAGAAGAATTCAAGTCATTTTTCTAGCGTGGAATCACCTTGTTCAATCAAGTGAATATACTTCTTTATTTCTTTGATCGGCATACCGGTCCTTTTTAAACATTCAATTGATTGGATAGTATGAATATTAGATGCACTGAAAATTCTTTCACCATTATTATTTCTTTTTAGATTAGGAATAAGATTCTGTTGATCATAGTAGCGGATTGTTGGTTTGGTCAGATGAAACTTTTGGGCTACTTCGTTGATTCCATAAAATTTCATAATAAATACACCCCGTTATGCTTGCGTTAAAGTGCACTTTAACATGTATGCTGTATTATAATCAAGTAGATTGGAGGAAGTCAATATGAGCTTAAAAGATAAAGTCGTTATTATCATGGGGGCATCAAGTGGTATGGGCGCTGCTACGGCTAACCTACTGGCCCAAGAGGGCACTAAATTGACACTTGCTGCACGGAGATTAGAACGCTTAGATGAAATAAAGGCTAATAATCCTGAAGCTAATATTCTGACCATAAAAGCTGATGTCACTAACATTGATGACGTTCAATCAGTCGTTGACAAAACCGTTGCGACCTATGGCCGAGTTGATGTTATGTGGAATAACGCTGGAATAATGCCCGTCAATGAGCTCCGGAACAGTGCCCGGACAGAATGGGATAATCTAATCAACATTAATATCCACGGCGTTCTCAATGGCATTGATGCGGTTCTCCCAACAATGATTAAACAAGGTTCAGGCCATATTATTTCAACGGATTCCATTGCTGGCTTAGTCACCCATGCTAAATTTGCGGTTTATGCCGGCACCAAAGCAGCTATTCGCTCCATCATGGAGGGACTTCGTCAGGAAGAAGGTAAGAATGGGATTAAGTCCACAACCATTTATCCTGGCCAAGTTGCAACTGAACTTGGGAATTCGATTAATAATAAAGCCTTGCGTGACAAGATTTCATCTGATATTAAGCAACCGTCGATGACCGTTCTTAAACCTGAAGAAATTGCTAAAACAGTAGCGTTTGTCATCGATACACCTGCAAACATGTCCATCAATGAATTAGTTATTCGTCCAACCGCAGAATTATAGAAAATAATTAGCGGTTGAGAGTTGAATAGCTAAAAAGCCCCAGTTCGCTGGGGTTTTAATGTATACAAGCTTAAAATGCATGACATCTGTATGATTAAGATACCGAGACTAACCATACAAAGAAGTGTTCATGTCTATTTTATGCGCCCTTTGATGGGGCTTTTTCGTTTTCCTTTTGATGAAGAAAGGGGAACATTGTGTAAAGTGATATCGACCCAATTTACCACTTTAGCGAAGCTGAAGTGGGGAGGGGCTTAATAAGAAATAGGGGATGGGTTAGGTAACGAAGACCTTCGTTACCTAACCCATCCCCTATATTCTTTAACCTGACTCATCGGTTTAATTTTGGCAACGCCGGTTGAGCAATTTCCAGGTCCATTGCGCCAAGCCAGCCAAGGCTATTTCTTGGTCAAACTGGTAGCGGGCAGGCGGTGAGCAACGAGCTTGCGCCAAGCTAGACTGCCGCAGAAACCCACTAAGACGAACGGGAAGAAGTCTAAGCCCGCGCTGAACAGCGGAATCGTGTTGCTGGCCCAGGCGTCGATGGCCTTGAAGGCTCCCAGGTTGGCGAAGAAGGGCGGCAAGGTGTGGATGGCATCGAGAATGGCAGGCACTAACGTGAAGAGAATCGTCGTTTTGTAAATCAGCGGGTCCTTACCAATCAGGGGATGCAGAACGCCCAAGAAGATCAGCGCCATGGCAAACGGGTAAATGAAGCTCAACAGTGGCGTCGAGTAGAGGATGATTTGGGCCAGACCGAAGTTAGCGATGATGAAGGCGCCCAGGCAACTGATGGTCAAGAAGAAATGGTAGCCCAGTTTCGGGAAGCGTTCGCCCCAGTCCTGCGACAGCGCGGCCATCATGCCGATGCACGAGGTGATGCAGGCTAAGAAGGTCACGGCCCCCAAGATGGCGGTGCCGGCCAACCCGGTGTAGTGGGTCATGATTTGGGTGAAGGCGGTCCCGCCTTCGGAAGAGAGGTGCAGGTAGCTCAAACTCGACGCTCCCAACGCAATCAGGAAAATATAGATGATGGCTTCGAGGCCCATACTGATGGTCCCAACTTTAGCCACGGCGCGGGACCGCTGGCCACTGTCGGTCAAGCCGAAGAGTTTCAAGGCGGCGATAATGGTGACGCCAAAGCCTAGGCCGGCCAGGGCGTCCATGGTGTTGTACCCCTGCAAAAAGCCGTTGATCAGGTTGCTGCCGGCACCGCTAGTGGTGGGCAGTAAGGAGATGTGGCGCAGGTCGCCCTTGATGACGAAGGCCATAAAGAAGATAAAGGCTAACAGGGCTAATAGAATCGGGTTGAGCAGTTTGCCGACATAATCGGCAATCTTACTTTGGTTGTAGGCCAGCAGGTAGGCGATACCGAAGAACAACGCGGAGAAAATCAGTAGGCCGATTTGGTCGAAGCGCTGGGGCAGAAACGGTTGAATCCCGATTGAGAAGGTCGTGGTCGCGGTCCGCGGGGAAGCAACCAGAATGCCTAGCGTCAAGTGAATCAAGATCAGGAAGAAGAGCGCGAATCGTTTACCGACCGGCGCGGCCAAATCGTAGGCGCTATTGCTGCGGGTAAGGCTGATGGCCAGAATGGAGAGTAGGGGTAACAGGATGGCGGTCAACAAGAACCCAATCGTAGCTGGCCCCCAGTTACTCGCGCTGAGTTGGCCCAGGTGAATGGGGAAGATGAGGTTGCCAGCCCCGAAGAACAGGCCGAACAGTAACGACCCTAGAATCAGATATTGATGTTTCGTTAACGTTTGTTTCATAAAAATGACCTCCTGTGAGTGGGGCGACCGATAAAAAAACGCCCTTAGCAAGTTTTTGCTAAGGACGTTATCGACGTGTGACCACCTTAATTTCCGACCACCTCACGATGATCGGCTCGAAGAGTACCGCCACCGACTGCGCACATCGACGGTGAGACTCCATTGCTGTAATGGGCGCATTCCCAGTGACCACTTCGACATTCGTCGCGGTCACGACTTGTAGCCTACTTTCGGTGATTGGTCGATTACCCCGTTTCATCCAGGTGGGGGCTCGCTGTGAATCTGGCAATCACTTACTCTGCTACGCATCGTCTTTCAAAAATATTTAAATAATTTCTATGTGCTTTATCATAAGCGCTTTTGCGCGAATGTCAATCCCTAAAATGAGATTTTTTTAATTGTTCATCGGGACTTGGCCGTCCGCAATCGATAGACTATTGTTGATTTAGCGGTATTTATACTGGGATAAACCATCGGCGTATAGTGGGAATGAATTTTATTAGCTTTTAAATGAAAAATAAATGAGAAGACAAACAAGTGTAAATGGGCGCCATAAAAGGTCACCCACTAACTAGTCGCAGTGGATGACCTGAGTTTAAACCAATTTAATTGCTGGCCCCATCGAAACCGATGAAGGTGTAATAGGGGATGCCGTTGACCAAGTAAAGACTATCGAAGGTCCCCGCGATGTTTTTCAACGAGTTTCCCCGGATATGTTGGGGTTGGTGCTGGTTGGTGATGGTCAATTTGTACTGCACGTTCCCGGTGGTGTTGACCCGCTGGAGATCAAAGCCCTTCAAGTCGTGGGCAAAGTACAGGTCGCGGTAGGGGTCGTGGAAGTCAGTCAGCGTGATTTTGGCCTGGGTGTACGGTTTTTGGTAAAAGCCCAGGTTCGCTTGAGTGTGGGCGTCGTACGTCAGGAGTTCTATGTAACCGTCCGGCGTGATGCGGATGCTGGATTGGGTAGGTTCGGCGGGACTGATGGCCGCCGCGGCACCGCCCAGATACATGTCCCCGTGACTATAGGCAATCATGTATTTAGGACAGTGCACCCGGGTGAAGGCCGACAGGTGCTGGCCCGTGATGACCGTGGGGGTGGCGTCGGTGTCGGCGACAGGGTCGACGGTGTAACCTTTGGGCTGGACCGTTTTCAACAGGTGGTAACTGAGCCGCGACGTGTAAATCAGAAGTGCTTGTTTGAGATGGCTTCCCTTTTTTTGGGTGGTCAGGTAGCCCGCTACCGTGGTGCCCTTGGGTAAGGTCAATTGTCGCTGGATGGTTTTACCAAGATGGTAGGTCGGTCGAAATTGAGCGGTCACCTTGGTGGTCCGCGTCGTTTGATAATACTGGCTTAAGTTAAGATAATCCGTGCTGGCCGTGTAATTGCCAACTTTGACGAGTGATCCCGGTACCTCCGTTTGAGCCTGAGCGGTCTCCCCACCGCCCAAAATCAGGCCCCCGAAGAGCAACGTGAGTCCCCATTTGATCCCTGTACGCATGTTTTAACGTGCCTCCTCGATTGAGTCGTTACCCCATTATACCGTTAATCCCGGCATAAAACGGGTGTTGTGACTAAAGTTGTTTCACGTGGAACATTTTGGGGTTACCGAAAAATAGAGGTTTACGAGAGTCGGATTTGCGCGTAAACTCAAGCACAATATATCGTCTTTAAACTAGTCCCGTGAGGCTAAGAAGAGGAACGGCGCCACCTGAAAAATGGGGGCAAAGACCGCTTAGCGCTAGGGCTAGACGGTCTTTTTTTGAGGCCAGAAAGGGGTTTTTCGATGCGACCAGTCATCATTGCACTAGATTTTCCCAGCCAACAACGGGCGTTAGAGTTCTTAGACCCGTTCGCCGCGACACCGAACCTGTTCGTGAAAGTGGGGATGGAACTGTTTTACACGGCGGGTCCCCAGATTTTACAAGCACTCCGGGACCGGCAGATTCAAGTCTTTCTGGATTTAAAATGTTACGACATCCCCCATACTGTGGAACAGACCATGCGACAGTTGGGCCGCCAGGGGGTGGCGATGGTCACGATTCACGCCGCTGGTGGGGCGGCGATGATCCAAGCCGCAAAACGCGGACTCTTGGCCGGCAGTCAAGACGCTGGCGTGGCGCCCGCCAAGTTGCTGGCGGTCACCCAGTTGACCTCGACGTCGGAAGCGCAGATGCAAGCCGAACAACTGGTCACCACGGATTTACTCACGTCGGTCAAACACCTGGCGCACTTGGCGTGGCAAAACGGGGCGGACGGCGTCATCGCCGCCGCGCTCGAAGACCCGACCATCCACGATGCGACCAGCCCGGACTTTTGGTGCATCAACCCGGGCATCCGCTTGGCGACTAATGCGACCGATGACCAACAACGGGTGGTCACCCCGCAAAGAGCAGCCGAATTGGGCAGTAACGGGCTCGTGGTGGGGCGACCCATCACGCAAGCGGCGGATCCATTGGCCGCGTACCACCAAATTTTACAAGAATGGGGAGCGATTCAATGACAACACGCGCAGCACAAATTGCAGCGGACTTACTAGACATTCAGGCGGTCACCTTGCGGCCCAGCCAGCCCTTCTTGTGGGCCAGTGGTTTACATGCGCCCATTTACACGGATAATCGGCGGACCATCGCCTTTCCCAAGGTGCGGACCCACATTGCGGACGGTCTGGCAGAGCTGATTCACGATAACTATCCTGACGCCACCGTGATTGGCGGCGTGGCGACCGCCGGGATTCCTCACGCGGCGCTGGTCGCTGAGAGGCTGAATTTGCCGATGACTTATGTGCGGGCCAAGCCCAAGGACCACGGGACGGGCAAACAAATTGAAGGCGAATTGTCCGCTAGCGACCAAGTCGTCTTGATTGATGACCTGATTTCGACCGGGGGCAGTGTCTTGGGGGCGGCTAAGGCCGTCCAGCAAGCTGGCGCTACCGTCCTAGGCATCGTCGCCATCTTCTCCTATGATTTGCCGGACAGCGTCACCAACTTTCAAGCGGCGGGACTGACGTTGACCACGCTGACGACCTACCATGACTTAGTGGCGGTGGCCGAAGCGACCGATCAATTCACGGCGGCCGAAATTGCCTCATTCCGGGCCTGGCACGAGGACCCCTGGCACTGGATTGGCACCACGAATGGCTAACTAAAAAATTGGCGATAACACCAAGCCGTGTGCCCCACTGCCTGAAATAAGGCGGCGGGGCACACGGCTTTTTCGTGCATAAAATTTCCCGGGACATAGATTGGATGACCCATTTTTAAAATGGCGTGACTTAATTAACGACTAATTAGTTATTTTGAGCGACATAGGCGTGGCGGTAGTCGGCGGACCCGTCAAACTGGTTGTAGACGACGCCTTTAACCTGGGGATTGACCAGGATATTGGTACGTGCGTCGTACAGTGGGGTGACGGCTTGGTCGTGCATGGCGGTTTGGGCCGCCTTGACCAGGTCTTGGTAGCGTTGGGCGGGCTTTAAGGCGTCTGCGCCCTCGGCCTTGGTCAACGC
The DNA here is from genome assembly GCF_014069315.1 of Levilactobacillus suantsaii. Taxonomy (NCBI): domain Bacteria; kingdom Bacillati; phylum Bacillota; class Bacilli; order Lactobacillales; family Lactobacillaceae; genus Levilactobacillus; species Levilactobacillus suantsaii. The sequence continues at coordinate 908,310 of NZ_CP059603.1, forward strand.
TGCGTCGTAGGTGGCGCTGTGGTAGTGGCCCATGTTGGAATTGTTATCCGATTTCAGAATTTGCAGCGACTCGATTGGGTCGGCGTAGTCCATGCCCCAACTGGTCAGGTTTGCTTGAAAGTTCCCCTTTGAAACGGCGCTTAACATGGACGGGAACGGCACGGCCTTGACGTCAACGTTGAGGCCCTTTAACTTATCGTTGAGTGTCCCTTGGATGAATTCGGCCAGTTGCTTGGTCGTGTCATCGTCGGCGCAGATCAGGGTCAGGTTAATCTTGGAACGGTGCAACCGTTTCAGGGCCGTTTGGAAATGTTGTTGGGCTTGCTTGGGCGCGTAGTCGGCGGTTTGAGCGACCGTGGCGTCCTGGGTGAAGTCGTGGCCGGTTTTTGGCGCCGTCTGCATGTGCCGCACGGCAAAGGTGTGGGCCGGCAACGACCCGTTACGCAGGAACTTTTGGGTCAATTGTTGTCGGTTGATGGCCAGAGAAATGGCGGTCCGCAGATTGCGGTTGGCGGCGGTGGTGTCCTGCTGGTTGTACTGGATGAAGCCGATTCGGCCGGAAGCCAGCGTTTTGAGGTTACTATTGTGTTGGTTTTGGCGGGTCTGTTCGCCGTCGAGGGTCACGGCATCTAACTTCTTAGATTGAAACAGGTTATACGACGTGGCGCTGGACTTGATGACCCGGTAGTTGAGCTGGTTGAGTTTGATAGCCTGCTTGTCGCGATAGGTCGGGTTCTTTTTGAGCGTCCAGGTGTCACCGGTTCCGTTCCACTTGGTGACCTTAAACGGCCCGTTATAGACGGTCGTTTGGGCGGAAGAGCCGTAGCGTTTGCCGTACTTTTGCACGGCACGTTGGTTGAGCGGATAGAAGGTCGTGCTGGCTAAAATGACTTTGAAGTACGACGTCGGTTGGGCTAGGGTAATTTTAAGTTGGTGCTTACCCGTAGCTTTAACGCCAAGAGCGCTAGGTTGTTTCTTTCCGGCCGCAACGGCATTCGCGTTTTTGATTTTGGAGAACTGGTAGGTGAATTCGGACTTCGACTTGGGGTCAAGCGTTCGTCTCCAGGAATAAACGAAGTCCTGGGCGGTCACGGGATCGCCGTTGCTCCAACGGCCGGTCGACTTGAGGTCGATGGTGTAGACAGTCCCGTCATGCGAGACCGTGGTCTTCTTGGCCAGGGCGTTTTCCGGTTGACTCTTGGCGTTGAGCCGAAACAACCCTTCGCCGACCTGGGCCAGCTGGCCGCTGGAGACGTTGTCGGTGATGTGGGCGACATCTAAGCTGGTGATGGGAGACGCTTCGTACAGATTCAAGTCCTGGGCGACGGTGGACTTGGTGGTTTGCGAGTGGGCCCTAACGGCGAAGACCCCGCCAAGAACCACGATGAGGCCGGCTAAAACTAAAGTGGAACGTTTGGTTAAGATGCTCATAATGTTTACCTCCAAATAGGTGTGACTGTAGCGTAAACAACATTAGTGAGCTTGGCCATCGTTTGATCATATGTAAAGTCCTCCTCGATTAATAAGGGTAAACAAAAACCGTCCTTAACAGCCAATGCGTTAAGGACGGTCAATTTAACCGCGGTACCACCTTAATTGGACGAAGACTGGTCACCCAGCCACCGTCCCCCTCACAGGAGACCAACATCTCCCTGACAACTGACGTATGTCGCACGTCTTTCCGTACTCGATAACCTTTCGGGAAAGCCCTCGGTGGTCCATTTACTGACTAGTCTCCGGCCGTACTCGCAGCAACGACGGCTCTCTAAACGGGCATGATCAGCTTGATCTCCACTTCAATGGTTTGTTTCGGACGATTCTTGAATTGAGGCTAGTGTACCCCCGGAAATCAGGGGGTGTCAAGGGATAAAATTAACTGCTGATGAGAAAAATGTGGGGCCTATATAGAAAGAAACTGACGAAAGTTTTTTCAAAGATGAATTAAGTGTTTTCTGTTATTAATAACAATATGTACACTGCCCAACACGGCAGTGTACGTATTTTCAGTGGCAAGTAAACCCACTATTTCTTTTTGGTATTCAAATTCTCGTGCGTAATGGCTTCAATGTAGGCCTTGGCCAGCTTCGCGCGATGTTTCTTTAAGTTGCGGTAATCGTGTTTGCTGGTGATGAATCCGGATTCGACCAAACTGTAGTCGATGCCGCGGTGTCGTAAGACGTTACAGTTGTGTAAGTCAGTCCGAAAACTGTAGCCGCGGTAGGCACGATTTAAACCAATGTATTTTTTGATGACCTGGGCTAAGCGTTTGTCCCGTTTGTTGGGATGGCGTTTGTGGATGATGACGTGACCGCCCTGGCCCCCAGCGGCATCCAGATGGAACATGATGACCGTGGTATGTTTGTTGATCTTATACGATCCCTTGTGATGATAAAGGGTGTCCGAGACCAGATTCTTTTTCGGATTGGCAAATTCTATAATTAATCCGAACAGAAATTAAAAAGCCCAAAGCAATCACTTACAATGGTAGTAGCTAATTCCAACCAATATAGGGAGTGATTACTTTGGGTACATCTACTTTATCACGTTTTCAACGTGGCGCACTAGCACAACTGGTCAATGAGGGGAATAAATCTTACCAAGTAATGGCTGACGCCTTAGGCGTCGCCAAAGCTACGATTAGCTATGAGTTGGACCGGGTTAAACCTTATGATCCAGAATTAGCTCAGCAAGATGCAGATCGCAAAAGGCGGAATTGCGGTCGTCGTTCGATGCTGACGGCAGCATTAGCGACTTTAATTACCAATCACTTACGATTAACCTGGTCACCAGAAACCATTGCGGCCGCTTATAACTTGAGCACTGCGTCAATTTATAATTGGCTTAATCGTGGCTGGCTCCCCTTCAAATTGACTGATCTACCCAATCGGAATGTCCGCCAGCACCGAGTGAGCGAAAATCGTGGGAAATTTACAAGTGGGACTTCCATCGAACAACGGCCAACAACTGTTAATCAACGGTTAGCTTTTGGTCATTGGGAAGTAGATACGGTGCTTTCTAGTCGAGGTGAGTCACGATCATGTCTGGTTACATTCGTAGAACGTAAGACCCGACTTCTATGGGCCATCAAAGCCCCTAATAGAACGGCTAAGGCTCTAAACACCGCCTTTGGCAAGTTTATGGGGGCCTTCGGTCCCCAAGTAAAATCCATTACTGTTGATCATGGTAAAGAGTTTGCCAATTATCAGGCCTTAGAACAGGATTATCAGATCAAAGTTTATTTTTGCCATCCATATTCACCATGGGAGCGAGGTTCCAATGAATATTTTAATAGACGGTTACGCTGGTTCTTCCCGAAAAAGACCAATTTTAGCCAAGTAACGACTGATGAGATCCTAGCAGCACTTGAACTAATTAATCAACGACCATTAAAAATACATCATCAACAGACTGCCATTGAAAGATTCCGGGCTTGTTCGGATTAAACTTGTAATTTGCCGATTGTAAAAGGTGACCTTGCTATGCTTGACCTGCTTGGCGTACTTGCGGAGTTGCGGTAATAAGACTTTCCGCAACGCCTTAGCTTCAGTGGTCCCGTTTCCCCGAGCCCCTGGATCGCCGGCACCGTGTCCCATGACGATGAGGTAATAGTGCGGTTTCTTGGTTGACTTCTTCACGGCTTTTTTGACCTTTTTCGTAGTGGTCGTGGTCTTAGTGGCGGTCGTTGCGGCTTGGGCGGTGGTGGTGAGAGCAAATCCCGCGATCAGCGGGAGTAACAGGCTGGCTACAACGACGATTGGTTTCCATTTTTTCATGTTGGCGCGCTCCTATGGGATGACATTTAACGAACAAAATATCACTTAATCTAAACTATACTGACAATTAATTATAATCTCTTTTGATAAAAACCGCAAAGCGTGGGGTCAATTGCCCGAAAAACCGCCACCGAGTAGACGCTTGCGGTGGCGGTTTAAGAGAATATTGACTTTAGGCGTGCACGGTCAGGTTTTTCGGGGTAATCCCGGTCACCACGGGATGGTCGTGGAAATAGTTTTGGACTAACGCGGCCATGTCCGAGTTGACTTCCCGAATGATTTTATTGGCTTGAAACATCGGGTATTGTCCGCCGCCGTGACCGCGGTACTGGTTCATGACGATGGTCAGTTCCTGGTCGGCACGAACCGGATCACCGTGGTAGCGTAACCGCACTAACCGGTGACCGACGGGTTGGCGGAGGTCGAAGGTGTAGTCGATGCCGTCGTAAACGTCGTAGTTGTAAAGTTGCGTTTTGGGATGGATGAATGACGGTGTGACTTCGACGCGTCCATCCGGCTGGACCGTAAAGAAACTGGCGCAGCGTTCGAGGGCCGCGCGGAGGTCTTGACCCGTGATGCGTTCAACCACCAAAGTGTTGGGGTACGGGTAACTGTTCAACAATTGCCGGCGCGTCACGGTGGCTTGTAAGCCTAGAACGTCGTCGTTGAAGAGGGCGGTCGCGGCGATGTCGGCGTGACCGGCCATCATTTCGACTCGGTTGATGAATTCCAAATACGGGTGGCCGTGAAGCCGGGCGGCCAGGTGGTCGGTCACGGCCATGCTAGCGCCGGTCAACTTGCCGATGGGCTGGTCGAGCCAGTCTTGGACGTGGTGCTCCAGCGCAATCGTTTGGGCGCTCATCAGCGGGTCCGGCACGGCAGCGGCCGTTGAATGGAGCGTGGCGCTACTGGAAACGACGTGGTGGTCGACCACCTCAAGGGTGATTTCACCCACCGCCACGGCCTTGTCGCCCGGTTGAGTGGTCGGCACACCGTGGTAGACGCCAGCGATTTGCCGGTGTTGGTGACCGGTCAACAGCGCATCGATACCGGGGACCTGGGTCAATAATCGAAAACCTTCGTCCTCGCCAGTATCCCGTTCGGTCGGGGTCCCAGTCTTCAGGTCGGCTTCAAAACCGCCGTGGTAGGCCACCACGACCACATCGGCCAAATCATGAAGTTTCGAGACCCAGCGTTGCGCCGTGGCCACGGCCGATTGAAAGTTTAGTCCGGGAATGTGGCTCGGCACTTCCCAGACGGGGACATAGGTGGTGGTCAAGCCCAGGACCGCGACTTTCAAGCCCTTTTGTTCGAAAATCTGGTAGGGCGCATCGCTGATGTCTTGGTCGTGAGCGCCCGCGATATTGGCCGCTAGAACGGGAAAGTCGCGTCCCGCTTGACTGGCCCGCAGGTAGGGTAACCCGTAGTTGAAGTCGTGGTTGCCCAAGATACTGGCATCGTAGTGCAACGCGTTGAGTAACTTGGCATAGATTGGGGCTTGTTGGGGCGCCTGGGTGGCCAGGTAGCTGGCAAAGGACGAGCCTTGGATCCAGTCGCCTAAGTCTAGCGTCAACGTGACCGCGTCCGGGTCGGCTTGCTGGAGCTGACGAATCAACGTTGCCGCCCGTAACCAGCCATAAGGACGGCGGTCGGCGGGACTACTATAGTTGGTTGGGTAGAGGTACCCGTGAACATCACTGGTCGAAATGAGCTTTAAACGCGTCATTAAATCAACTTCTTTCGTAGTTGTTCGGATAACGAATCAATGCATAAAACCATAACGATGATCCCTAAAAGAATAATCCCCACGCGGGGCCAGTTCCGGGTCTGAATCGCAAAAATCATGGGCGTTCCGATCCCGCCGGCACCCACCATCCCTAAGATGGAAGCGGACCGCACGGCGATTTCGAACCGGTAGAGAGTGTACGAGATGAACTCGGGCATGATGGTCGGCATGGTCGCCAGCGTAAAGATCTCGCTGCGATTGCCCCCGGAACTCAAAATGGCTTCTTCGGCGCCGCGGTCCATGTTTTCTAGCGATTCACTGAAGAGCTTGCCCAGCATCCCAATCGAGTGGATACTGACGGCCAAGACCCCGGCGTAGGATCCCGGCCCCACGGCCTTGATGAACATGATGGCTAAGACGATTTCCGGGAAGGTCCGAATCAGGGTCAAAACGACCTTACCACTCCCGGAGCGTAAGTGGGCCCATTCGTGCTCGGTTCGGGCGGACCAGAAGGCAAACGGCACGCTGATGATAGCCGACACGAAGGTCTTTGGATAATCAAAGACACCAGGTCTTCACCACTGCCGTTATAGACGTAGGCCCAATCGGGGTGGGCTAAGCCGGCCAGAATCGAGCGGGAGACGCTCCCGGCCGATTCTTGAATCCCGGTGAAGTGTAGCCCGCCAACGGCCCAGCCGTAAACGATGGCCACGAGGACCAGCCACAAGAGCCAGCGCCAGCGATGCCAAAGATTGTTGGGCAAAGGATGGTGCGAGAGTGTGGTTTGCATTACAACAGAACCCTCCTTAGGTGGTTACTCAAGCCGTCGATAATCAAGACGACGACCAGCGTCGCCAGGATAATGACGGCCGTGGCACCATAGTTGAATTCGCCCAGCGAGCGTTGGAGGTAGACCCCGATTCCCCCGGCCCCTAAATACCCCAGGACGGTCGAGGCCCGTACATTGATTTCTAAGGTGTAGAGGAAGTAGCTGACGAATTGGTTCAAAATTTGCGGTAAAACGGCGTACCAAATCAAGGTCACCTTGCTGGCGCCCACGGATTTCAAAGCTTCCAGCGGCCCCATGTCGATGGTCTCGATGACTTCGTAGAAGAGTTTGGAGACCATCCCGAACGAGAAAATCGCCAAGGTGACGACCCCGGCGGTGGACCCGATGCCGAAGATGGCCACGAAGATGGCGGCCATTAATAAATCGGGCAGGGTCCGCACCAGGTCCAAGAAAAACCGAATCAGGTTACGTAAAATCTGGTTAGTGACCAAGTTGCTGGCCGCAAGTAAGGAAAATGGCACCGCCAGTGCGGCCCCAATCGTGGTCCCCAACAGCGCCATTTGGATGGTCTCGTAAAGCGGTTGGATAATGATTTTGGTATAAGCCCAGGTGGGGTGCGACATTTGACCCAGTAAGGCAAAGAATTGATCGATATTGGCTAAGAAGATGCTAAAGTTAGCCCCCGTCATGATGGATGACGCCACGAGTAGCGCGATTAACAGGGCGCTCCACCCAATCGCCGCCACGTGGTAGCGTTGGGTCCAGGGGCGGTGGGGCACTTCTGGATTTGCCATGCAAAACCCTCCTAAAGGTTAGTTATAGATTTGGTCGAGGTTAGCTTCGGTGACGTTGGCGATGGGCTCATCGTAGACCAGTTCACCGGCGCGTAACCCAATGATACGGTCCGCGTATTGACGGGCAATGGCGACCGAGTGCAAGTTGACGATGACCGTGATGCCGTCTTCGCGGTTCAGGCGTTTGAGTGTATCCATCACGTCCTTAGACGTCCGCGGGTCTAGTGAGGCCACGGGTTCGTCGGCCAAGATGATGTGCGGGTCTTGCATCAGGGTGCGGGCGATGGCGACCCGTTGTTGTTGGCCCCCGGACAGTTCGTCGGCCCGGGCAAAGATCTTGGGCGTCAGACTGACCCGGTCGAGGGCTTGGACGACGCGTTGGTGGTCGTGGGCACTAAAGAGGCCTAGCACACATTTCCAAGTCGGGTAGTAGCCGACCAACCCGGACAGGACATTTTTTTCCACACTGGAACGTTTGACTAAGTTGAAGTTTTGAAAAATCATGCCAATGTGGCAACGTAACTGTCGCAGGGCCTTGCCCTTATAGGCACTGATGGCTTCGTTGTCGATTTGAATCTCGCCGGAGGAAATCTCGTGAAGCCGGTTGATAGTCCGTAGCAGGGTGCTTTTCCCGGCCCCGGATAAGCCGACGACGACTAAGAATTGGCCGCGGGGGATGTCGAAATTGATGTCTTTTAAGCCAACGGTGCCGTTGGCGTAAACCTTGTTGACGTGACGAAACGAAATGATTGAATCGGTAGCGGGTTGCGTGGCTGCCATGGTGTTGCCTCCTTGAAAAATAATGGGAACCTGGTAAAAAAGTAGCCAAGGGACGGGCCCTTCGCTACTTTTAGTGAGCCGCTTATTTGTTTAATTCGGCGGCCTTTTTATCGTATTGACGGATGATATCAAAGTTACTGTCCTTAGAGTCAACGTAACCTTCGTGGGAGTATACGCTAGAAATGATGGCGTGGCCCTTCTTGGTCTTGGCGATGGCCTTAAAGGCGTTGGCCACCTTTTGTTGCCACTTGGCGTTCATGTCGCCACGGACGGTGATAGTGTCGTTAGGAATCTTACCAGTCGTGTAGATGGGTGTCAGCTTTTGGTAGATATCCTTGGCATCCTTCTTGACGATGGCTCGGGCGCCTTGGAAAACAAAGGCCGCGTCGGTGTTCTTGTTATAGACGGAAAGAGCGCCTTGGTCATGCCCTTTCACTTGCACGGTCTTGATGTGGTCCTTGTTGATGTTGACCCCGTGTTCCAACATTTCAACGGCCGGGAAGATCCAACCCGACGTCGACGTGGTGTCTTGCACGGCAATCTTCTTGCCCTTCAAGTCCTTTAAATTCTTAATGCCGCTATCTTTGCGCACTAAGATTTCAGACCGGTAGTAGTTGACCAATTGCTTGGTCGTCTGGTCGTTAGGTTCCTTCAACCCGTACCGTTGGGCTTGTAATAGGACCTTGTCCTTGTATTGCTTGTGAGCCAGAACGTAGGCGTCAGGTGGTAAGAAGCCGACGTCGACCTTTTTGGATCCCATGGCTTCCACGATAGTGTTGTAGTCGGTGGAGACGCTGACCTTCACGGGGATGCCGAGTTGTTTCTTCAACAGGCCTTCCAAGGGCTTGGCTTTGGCTTCCAGCGTGCCGGCGTTTTGGGACGGCACGAATTCGACCGTCAGTTGCTTGGGACTATAGCCCGCCGAACTGGATGAACTGGTGGCACTAGTTGTTTTCCCACACCCGAACAAGGTTAGGGGCAGGGCTAATAGGGCTAAGCCTAAAACGAGATGTTTGGCCTGACCACGTAACTGCATGTGACTCACTCCTCAAATATGTCGTGTAGTAAAGCTTGATTCTCATTAAGTTTAGCAAATAACCGAACGATTTCAACGTTTTTCGTTTAGAAATTTCGATATTTATTTAATTATATTGCAAAAAATGACTTTGTAGTCACTAGTAAAACGTAAAACTAGAACATTAAGAAATCCCTTGCATAAATATATTTATAATCAGTGGCTTGACCAGGTCAGTTTGCCCAAAATCAAACCGATTGATAATTTAATTATTAATAATAAAAATGCTTATAGCCACTTAGTCGCAGGTTATTTCGAAACTTAGGGGCCGAAAAATCGGGGCAAGTGCGCTATGATAAAGAAGACTGTACTATTGAAACGCGGTGCGGGCAGGACCCGCTACCGCGATTAAAGGAGTTTTTTTGTGACCCAACCGATTACAACGATTTATGATCCCCAGGTGCCAACGCTGTTGATGGCACTGCATCCGAAAGCCACTACGGCCGTGTTATCCGGTCATAAGATTGTCGAGTTTCGCAAACGCTTTTTCCCGCAGGCGTTTCAGGCCTTCGTCTACACCACTGGTCGCGGCGTGCAATTTTTCATGCGTTGCGACGCAGCCCACCAAGGGACGCCGGCGACGTTGGCGAAGTTTGGCAATATGATGCAACACGACACCTTCGCGGCGACCATGGGGTACTTTCAAGACAAAACCAGTGGCCTGGCAATTCCTATCACGGCCACGTATCGACTCGCCCACACCGTGACGCTGCCCGACCTGCGCGCCGTGGTGCCGACCGTGACCATTCCGCGGGGCTATCTACGCTTAGACCAGCCGGAACGAGCCGACCTATTGACTTTCTAACTCAGCAGCCCTACAACCTCCAACGGCAGGTCGACTGGCAACGCCGCCAACCGATGGTGCAAGCTCTATTTTCTTAAAATTTCGCTGGTCAAATTGGTTTGCATTTTCGTGGCAACTGCGGTACTCTTAATCTGTCAGCTAAGAATCATTCTAATTTAGAGGAGGCTTTTGATGTCAAAAGAACGAATCGTGATTGTGGGTGCTTCCCATGGGGGCCACCAAGCAATCTTAGAATCACTCAGTCGTTACAACGATGTTGACATTACGTTATTTGAAGCGGGGGATTTCATCTCCTTCATGTCATGTGGGATGGAACTCTACTTGGAAAACAGCGTGACCGACGTTAACGACGTTCGTAATTTCAGCGCTGATGACTTTCCACAGCCGAACGTCCACGTCTTAGACCGGCATGAGGTCACTAAGATCAACGTTGATCAAAAGACCGTGACGGTAGTGGACCACGCCAAGAACGAAACGCTGGACCAACCGTATGACAAGTTGATCTTGAGTTCTGGCGTGACACCCAAATCCTTACCCGTTCCGGGGACCGACCTGGACAACGTCTTTCTGATGCGGGGCAAGGATTGGGCCTTAAAGATTAAAGAAAAACTGGCCGACCCAGCCGTTAAGAACATGACTATTATCGGTGCCGGCTACATCGGTATCGAAGCGGCCGAAGCCAGTCGCAAGGCGGGCAAGAACGTCACCTTAATGGACGTCATCGACCGGCCATTGGGGACTTATCTGGACAGCGAAATGACCGACATCTTGGCCAAAAAGTTGACCGACGAAGGCATTCACTTACAAATGAATGCTAAGATTACCGCCTACACCGGTGACAAGGCCGTGCAAACGGTCCAAACCACCGACAGCGACGTTGCCAGTGACGTGGTCATTCAAGCGGCCGGTGTCCAACCAAACACCGACTGGTTGAAGGGCACTATCGACTTGGACAACCGTGGTTGGATCAAGGTCGACAACTACTTACGGACGAACTTACCCGACGTTTACGCCATCGGGGACGCCACGTTAGCGTACTCGATTCCGGCCCAAACCAAGGTGCCGATTGCTTTGGCTACGGTTGCGCGGCGTGAAGCCCGTTACGTGGTCAAGCACTTATTCGAGAAGCAACCCGCTGAACCCTTCAAGGGCTTAGTTGGTTCCTCCGCTTTGAGTGTCTTTGACGACCACTTTGCCGAAAGTGGCTTGAATTCCTTTACCGCCAAGCGCGCTGGTGTGACGTTGGCCAAGGACTTCTACCACACCACCTTGCGGCCAAAGTACGTGCCAAGTGACAAGGGCAACCCGGACGTTTACGTTCAGTTGTTCTTCAACCCAACGACGCACGTGTTATTAGGGGGTGCCGTCTTATCCTCTTACGACATCACCGCTCAAGGCAACGTGATTGCCTTAGCCGTGCAACATGGTCTGCGGCTAGAAGACTTAGCCGAAGCCGACTTCTTCTTCCAACCAGGCTTCGACCGGCAATGGAGCCTCTTGAACCTGGCGGCCCAACATGCCTTAGGTGAGGAACCCTTCACGTACTAAAATTTAACTTTAGGACACATTAAAAAGGATGCTTAGTGGCTACGGAGGTAGTCACTAAGCATCCTTTTCGATTAGCTAAATACTTGGTAGAGTAACGTGGCCGCCGTGGCTCCAGCAATTGGCGCCACGATGGGCACCCAACTGTAACCGAATTGCGAACCACCCTTATACTTGAACGGCCACAACGCGTGTAGCGGGCGTGGACCTAAGTCCCGGGCTGGGTTCAAGGCGGGTCCGGTCGGGCCCCCGAAGGAGATGACCAGACACATCACCAGAAAGCCCAGGCCGATGAAATCGGCGCGCGGGTCGAGTTTGTCGGCCGTCATGAAGACCGCCCCTAAGACTAAAAGGAAGGTCCCGATAAATTCGGTGATAAACCCGTTCAGTTTACTGTCGGCCGCGTCGATGGTGGCGAAGGTGCCCAGAATGGCTTCGGCATCTTCGGTCTTGTCGTAGTACGGCTTGTAGGCCAAGACGATGGCCAGTTGGCCGACGATGGCGCCGAGTAGTTGCGCCACTATGTAGGGAAGGACCTCACCCCAGGCAAAGTTGCCGACTACCGCTTGGGCGATGGTCATGGCCGGGTTGATTTGGGCGCCAGAGATGGTGCCGAACATCAGCGCCGGAATCATGACCCCGATGCCGATCAAGACCCAGCCACCGTGGTAACCCTTGGTACCTTTGAGCTCAACGTTAGCTACGGATCCGTTTCCTAAACCGACCATGATAGCAGTCCCGAGGAACTCGGCGAAACAGCGAATCAATAATGAATAGTGCATGTGCAATTTAAACCCCATTTAATTTTTTCTACCACTCAGTGAACAAGCGTTTTCGTGAGAAAGCGTGGGTGAAACAGCAGCATTTCTAATCATACGCTTAATGCCGGGCGTTTTCAGCAATATTTTCAAACTAAAGCGCTTCTTTGTGAAAATTAAGGGGCTGGGGGCCAGGAGACGAAAAATACCGACCGGTGGCGACAATCACCGGTCGCCTGTAGTACAATAATCATGGAAGTAAATGTAAACGCTTTATAAACTTGAAAAGGAGGTCTTATTGTTGCAAGCTGATTTGAAATGGTTAGATGATCCGCAGACTTACCGGGTCAACCAGTTACCCGCGCACAGTGACCACCGCTACTACCGGTCCGTGGCTGAAGTGCAGGCGCAGCAAAGCAGCTTTGTTCAAAGCCTGGACGGGACCTGGCGTTTCGCCTTTGCGCAAACGCCCAGCGAGCGGCCGGTAGGTTTTGAACAGCCGGATTATGACCATCATGATTTTAACGAGATCCAGGTGCCGGGACACATCGAGTTAGCCGGTTATGGTCAGCTCCATTACACCAATACGCTGTACCCGTGGGAAGGAAAGGCTTATCGACGTCCGGCCTACACCTTAGGTGACACCACCGGGATGCCGGGGATGTTTAGCCAGGGGGCTGACAACACGGTCGGCGCCTATCTCAAAGCCTTCACCCTGAACCCCGAGCTCCAGGGACACCGAGTGGTCATTCAATTCGACGGGGTCGAAGAAGCCATGTACCTGTGGCTCAACGGTCACTTCATCGGCTATGCCGAAGACAGTTTCAGCCAGTCGGAATTTGACCTGACGCCGTACTTACAAGCCGGCAAAAATCTACTCGCGGTCGAGGTCTTTAAGCGCAGTACCGCGGCCTTCTTGGAAGACCAGGACTTCTTCCGTTTTTCTGGTATTTTTCGCAGCGTGCGGCTAGTTGCCCAACCGACCGTACACGTCAACGACCTGACGATTCGAGCCAACGTGTTGGACGATCTGACGACCGGAGACTTTAATTTGCGCCTCAAGTTGAATGATGATGCGGCGCAAGCTCAGGCGCAGGTCAGAGTCATGTTGCAAACTGACGACCACGTGGTCATTGACCAGACGCTGCCCGTCAAGGCCGAAGTGCACGTCGACCACGTCTCAGTCCCCAACGTTCATTTATGGGACCATCAGGATCCATTCCTTTACCAATTACGTCTGGAAGTCCTGGACGCCACGGGAAAGATTTTAGAGGTCATCCCCTATGGTGTTGGTTTCCGGCGTGTCGAACTCAAGGACAAGGTCATGCAGTTGAATGGTCACCGCATTATTTTAAACGGCGTCAACCGCCACGAATGGGATGCTAAGCGCGGTCGCAGTGTGACCTTGGCCGATATGCGATACGATCTGCAAGTCTTTGAGGCCCACCACATCAACGCAGTGCGGACTTGTCATTATCCGGACCAGATTATCTGGTACTACCTGTGTGATCAAAACGGTATTTACATGATGGCCGAAAACAATTTGGAGACCCATGGGACCTGGCAAAAAATGGGCGCCGTGGAACCTTCTGATAACGTTCCCGGGTCACTGCCACAATGGCAGGGGGCGGTCTTGGACCGGGCCCGGAGTAATTACCAGGCCTTCAAGAATCATCCGGCAATCCTCTTCTGGTCATTAGGCAATGAGTCCTATGCCGGCGATGACATCGCGGCGATGGATAAGTACTACCACGACCATGACCAGACACGTTTGACCCACTACGAAGGCGTTTGCCGCAACCGGGTCTACCAGGACCGCATCTCGGACATGGAAAGTATGATGTATGATCCACCCAAGGCCATTCGCGAGTACCTCGACCACGACCCGCAAAAGCCGTTCGTCAACTGTGAGTACATGCACGACATGGGCAACTCCTTAGGTGGTATGAATAGTTACACGGATCTGATTGACCAGTATCCGATGTATCAAGGCGGGTTCATCTGGGACTATATCGATCAAGCATTATTGATTGACGATGAAGTGACCGGGCGGCCAGTCCTGCGTTACGGCGGGGATTTCGACGACCGGCACTCCGACTATGAATTTTCGGGCGATGGCTTATTATTTGCGGACCGGACGCCCAAGCCCGCACTGCAGGAGGTGAGCTACTACTATGGCAAATACGACCGCTAAAGTGAACGTGGTTTATGGTGATGGGACCCTGGGATTGAACGGTTCCGGATTCCAGTACATTTTCAGTTATGAACGGGGTGGCTTGGAGTCGCTCAAGCACCACGGCAAGGAATGGCTCTACCGGGTGCCCAAGCCGACCTTTTGGCGGGCCACGACCGATAATGACCGCGGCAACCATTTCTCGGAGACCTCGGCAATGTGGCTGGGAGCGGACTTGTTCAGCACCTGCACTAAAGTCGAGGTGGCCGTGGATGATCAACCGATTCCACTGCCGATTGCGCCGGTCAACAACCAGTACACCGACCACGAACAAGCCAACAGCGTGACCGTGACCTTCACCTACACCACGGCCACCCAACCGCAGACCACCATGACGGTCAGCTACCGCGTCGATGGGACGGGAACTATCGTGGTCCACGCTCACTTTACGGGGCAAGACCGCTTGCCCGCGTTACCGGCGTTAGGGTTGCGAGTCATCATGCCGACCGCTGCTCAGGGCTTTCAGTACCAGGGCCTGTCTGGAGAAACCTACCCGGACCGGCTAGCTGGCGGCCAACCTGGGACTTATGACGTCACGGGTTTACCGGTCACGCCTTACTTAGTGCCGCAGGAATGCGGGATGCACATGACCAACAGTCAGGTCACGGTGACCCGGACGACCACGCTGAACAACGCGGATCCGGATGACGACCCATTTACCCTGACCGTGCAACAGACCAGTCAACCGTTCAATTTCAGTTGTTTGCCGTACACGGCCGAAGAATTGGAAAATGCGACCCATATCGAGGAATTGCCACCGCTGCGGCGGACGGTTCTGACCGTTTTCGGGGCCGTCCGGGGTGTTGGCGGCATCGACAGTTGGGGCGCCGACATCGAACCGCAGTACCGGTTGCCCGCCGACCGGGATTACGACTTTGAATTTGAAATCATGGGGCCTAAAGACTAGTCCTCTTATTTGTAAAAACTGCCACCTCTCACGCGTATCAACGCATGAGAGGTGGCAGCTTTTTTGATTAACCCGCTGAGACCGGGGGGACGAGGGCGCGAAACGCACTCACGATGGGCGTGTTGGCCCGGGCCGGTTTGACCATCAAGTAGGTCTGCCGGGTGAAGGGTTGGCCATCTAACGTGAGGATTTGACGGTAGCCGGTGAAGTGGTGCAACGCAATGTTTGGGACCAAAGCCCAACCGAGACCGTGGGCCACGAACGCCACGCACGAGGACAGGCTATCGACCGTGATGGTCTGGTGGGTGATGGCGGAAATGTGATGGGCCGCCAACCAACGGTGCATTTGGCCTTGGAAATGGTAGTCCGTTTTTCGGTGGATGAACGGGAGCTCTCCCAACCGGGTCAGGTCCCGTTCTTCTTTGCAGATCAGGGCGATGGGTTCGCGGGTCATCACCTGTTTATAGAGGTGCCCCGTGAATTCGCCGCGTACGATGCCGATGTCGATGTCATCGGCCTGCAGCCGTTGAAAGATGGTTCGGCTGTAGTCAATGGTGATGTTCAATTGTACCTGCGGATAGGCCCGCCGAAACGCTACCAACAGGTCTGGTAACCCATATTGAGCATAATTGACGGAACACCCTAGATTTAAAGTCCCTTGCATGGGCAGGTCGTTTGGAGTCGCTAAAGTCTGGCGTAGTTCGGTATCGAGTTGGCGCATTTGCTTCGCTGTTTTGACCGCTAAGTTTCCCGCGGGGCTCAGCGTGATGCCCTGGTTCGACCGGATGACCAATGTTCGGTGGAGACTGGTCTCCAAGTGCTTGAGGCGTTTGGAGAGTGACGATTGGTTGATGAAGAGCAACTCGGCCGCGCGGGTAATGCTGTGGGTCCGATCGAGGGCCAGCAACATTTCGATATCTTTAGCATCCATACAAACCCATCCCTTCTTATGGTTCATTATACCCGGCCATTGCAAATCGGCCTAATCAAGTTTTACCGCCAGGCGGTTTGTGCATGGCGCCAATGCTTTTTTAACCTTTTACAGCGGCAACGACCGGTGGCTAAGATAAAGTTGTAAAGAAATTAACTTGGGAGGGAACAAGATGAAAGTAACGACGCAAGCCATTGCTGGAACGCTGGAATCAAGTGACGCACAAGTCATGATTTTACCGCATTCCGGAAGTGTGAAAGTGGAATTGACCAGTAGCGTGTTTGACCAGTACGGTGATCACATCATCGCACTCGCCAAGGACACGGCGAAGACGTTGGGCCTGGAAGATGGCCTGATTAAGATTGTCGATAAAGGGGCGTTGGACTGCACGATTAAGGCCCGGATTGAAACGGCCTTTTACCGGACGACAGGCCAAACGGCTGATTTACCTTGGGAGGTGCTCTAAATGGCTGTAACAAATCGTATTCGCCGGTCCATGATTTTCTTGAATACCCAACGGGCAGCCCTGGTTAAGGACGCGTTCGTCTACCATCCGGACTGTGTCATCTTCGACTTGGAAGATGCTGTGGCTGAAGGAGAAAAGGATTCAGCTCGGATCCAACTTTACCAAACGTTGAAGCACGTGGATTATCAGGGTGTTGAACGCTGGGTGCGGGTCAATGCGTTGGATTCGGACCTCGTCAATGAAGATATTCGCGCGGCCGTTGCCGGGGGAACCGAAGGGATTCGGTTACCGAAGACCGAAACGGCGGCGGAAGTCAAAGAAGCGTCCGCAAAGATCACCGCGGCCGAAAAAGAATTTGACCGGCCAGTCGGCAGTACCATGCTGATGGCGGCGTTGGAATCGCCATTAGGCGTGATGAACGCTTACGAAATCGCCACGGCCGATGACCGGATGATGGGGATCGCGCTCAGTGCCGGGGACTACACCCGGACCATGCACGCTAAGCGGACCGTTGCCGGGACCGAACTCTTTGGCGCCCGTTCGCAGATGTTGATTGCCGCTCGGGCAGCCGGGGTCATGGCCTTCGATACGGTCTACACCGATACCGACAACGAAGAGGGCTTCAAGAAAGAATTACAACTGATTAAGGATATGGGCTTTGATGGTAAATCCTGCATCAACCCCAAGCAAATCGGAATCACCCACGAAATCTTCAACCCATCGGCTGCCGAGATCAAGCACGCGGAACACGTGTTACAAGCGGTCAACGACAGCAAGGAAAATGGTGTCGGGGTCTTAACGGTCGACGGCAAGATGGTCGACGTGGCATGGGTCGAAGGTGCACAACGGAACTTAAAGCTGGCTAAAGCGGCCGGCATTTACAAGGGGGCACTAGTATGATTAACAAAATCGGACGGCGACATCCCAGATGAATATTTAAAGAATGGTGTGGAACCGTTCCAAGGCATCTATTACCGTGACGGTTATCAATACAAGAAGGCGGCACCAACGGTTCGGGCCTACGTTAAGCCTGATGGCAACAAGTTGGTCGACTCGATCCATGATGCCGTTGTGAAGTCCGGTTTAAAGGACGGCATGACGATTTCATTCCACCACCATTTACGTGATGGGGACTACGTGGTCAACATGGTCATGAAGGAAATCCATAAGTTAGGCATCAAGGACCTGACCGTTTGTGCCACGAGTTTAGGGAAAGCGCATAATTACTTAGTCACCTGCATTGAAGATGGCACGGTCACGGGCATCTCCACCAGTGGGATTCGTGACGAAATCGGGGAAGTGGTCTCCGAAGGTAAGCTCAAACACCCGGCTGTGATCCGGTCGCACGGTGGTCGGGCCCGCGCGATTGAAGACGGCACCGTCAAGATCGACGTGGCCTTTATCGGGGCCTCGACTAGTGATGCGTACGGTAATGCCAGCGGGAAAGGTGGTAAGTCTGATACCGGGGTCTTAGCTTACGCGGACGGCGATGCCAAGTACGCCGATAAGGTCGTGGTCATCACCGATACCTTGGTCGATGGGCCGAACTTCCCAGCCAGCATCGAAGGTGTCGACGTGGACTACGTGGTCAAGGTCGACTCCATCGGGGATCCCGAAAAGATTGCGACCGGTGCCCTGCGGTTGACCAAGGACACCCGAGAACTCAACATGGCCAAAGAAGTGGCGAAATGCATATACTACTCCGGCTACTTCAAAGACGGCTTTAGTTTCCAGACCGGTGCCGGTGGCCCATCACTCGCCACGACGACCTTCCTCAAGCAATACATGGAAAAGGATCACATCAAGTGCGGTTGGGCCATGGGTGGGGTCACTGAACCCATCGTAGACCTCTTCAAAGCCGGCTACGTCAATGAAATCTTGGACGACCAGTCCTTTGACTTGGCGGCGGTTGCCTCGGCCCACACGCAAAATCACTTTGAAATTTCGGCGTCTCAGTACGCCAACCCATTCAACAAGGGCGCGTTCGTTAACCAATTAAGCTTCGTCATCTTAGGGGCGTTGGAAATTGATACGGACTTCAACGTCAACGTGGTTCAAGGGTCCAACGGCATCTTACGGGGCGCTCCAGGTGGTCACCCAGACACGGCTGCCGGGGCTTCAGTCTCCATCATCGTTGCGCCCTTGATTCGGAGCCGGATGCCAACGGTGCGGGACAAGGTGACTTCTGTCACCACGCCAGGTGAAAGTATCGACATCGTGGTCACGGACTACGGGGTTGCAGTCAACCCACGGCGCAAGGATTTGTTAGCCGCCTTCAAGGATACCAACATTCCATTGAAGACCATCGAAGAACTGCGTGATTTGGCTTACCAATATGCCGGCAAGCCAAAGCCAGTCGAATTTACCGACCAGGTCGTTGCCTTAGTCGAATACCGTGACGGGACCATCATCGATGCGATTCGGAAACCGAAAAGCTTAGATTAAGACCGTTGAACGGGAGGAATTAGAAAATGGCAGCAAGTACCGTAGATCTCTTCTTGACCGATCCAGCGGTGAAAAACGAGTGGCAAACGTTTCTCACATCGTTGGGGATTACGAATTTTTCGGCCAAAGAGGTCCAGCAGATCGATTTCACCATTGGTATTTACGAGGGGGACCGGTTAGTCGCGACGGGCTCTGCAGCGGGCAACGTCTTGAAATACATCGGCGTCTGCAACCAGGATGTGACCAACGGGGCGCGTTTCAACCAAATCGTCAGTGAACTGACGACCCGCCTCTTTCGGCGGGGAATCTTCCACCTGATGGTCTTCACAAAGTTGAAGTATTCGCAGAGCTTTCAGCACGTGGGTTTCACCGAGCTAACGCACTCTGCGGTAGCCGCCTTATTGGAGACCGGTAGTCCCACCGTGCAGGATTACCTGCAGAGCGTCCCCCGGCGTCGTTGAGCAAAACGGCTAAGGTCGCCGGCATCGTGATGAATGCCAACCCTTTTACCTACGGGCACTATGCCCTAATCGATCAAGCCGCCCACGAAAATGACCTGGTTTACGTTTTCGTGGTCAACACGGATGCGT
This sequence comes from Levilactobacillus suantsaii, assembly GCF_014069315.1. Taxonomy (NCBI): domain Bacteria; kingdom Bacillati; phylum Bacillota; class Bacilli; order Lactobacillales; family Lactobacillaceae; genus Levilactobacillus; species Levilactobacillus suantsaii. The sequence continues at coordinate 927,928 of NZ_CP059603.1, forward strand.
CCCTGTTTCGGACCACTGAGCGGGTCAAGCTCGTCCAGCAAGGCACCGCGGCGTTTGATAACGTCGTAGTCGTCAACGGTGGGGACTACATGGTGAGTTACGCCACCTTTCCGGCGTACTTCCTACCTTCGACGACCCAAACGGTCACTTACCAGACGACCTTGGATGCGCGCCTCTTTCGGGATGAGATTGCGCCAGCCTTGAATATCACCACCCGGTATCTGGGTGCCGAGCCGTTTTCAACGACCACGGCGACTTATAACCAGGTCCTTCAACGGGAACTGCCCCCCAAAGTGGCGGTGAAAATCGTTGAGCGTCAGACGACCCAAACAAGTCAGCAAATCATCACAGCAACTCAAGTGCGGCGGGCCATTGCGGCACATAATCTGACGGGATTAGACCAGTTGGTTCCGCCTACGACACTAAGTTTCATTAAAGCCCATCAAGCTGACCTAACGACCCGAATTGACCAGGGAGCCAAGGTCGCTGGAAATTAACAACTAACAATAACGAGCTGTTCAAGACGGATTTTAGGTCTTGAACAGCTCGTTTTGGGGTCTATTTAATCGGTTTGAACTTGGTCCGCGGTCAGTCGGTGGGTAATGATTTGGGCCGTTAACCGGAATTCTTCAGGAGCTAGGGTGGGCTCATTGATGCGGGCAATGAGGCGTTCGACCGCGGTTTGGCCAATGGCCGCGATGGGTTGCTTGGCAGTGACGATGGGCTGGGGGAGAAAATCGAACCAGTCCTGGTCGTCGAAACTCCCCAGATGCACCCCATGCAGGTGGAGGTCAGGCAACTTACGCAGGACCCCGTTAGCGATGGTGTTGTCCGCTGCTAACAAGCCGTCACATTGTTGGTTGACTAGCAGTTGACGCGTCATCTGCGCCACGTTGCTGTTGTCACTACGGGCGGCTACCTCAATGGCGGGGTCAAACGCAATGCCGGCGCGCTTCAAAGCCTGGTGGTAACCAGTCAGTCGTTCGGTCGCGGTCGTGGACACGGCACTGTTGAGGATGCCGATGCGTTGAGCGCCCTGGGCTAGCATCTCGCTGACCAGCTCTTGCGTCCCACGGATGTTATCGACTAAGATGCGGTCAAAGTGCGGCACAAGTTGGGCGGGCGGCATGCGGTCAACGAAGACGGCGGGGGTGGTGACCAACCGTGTCGCGTAGTCGGTGGCGTCTCCCGCACTGGCGATGATGATACCGGCCGCTTGTTTTTCGAGCATCAGATCAATGGCATCGGCTTCGCGGTCCAAGTGTTCGTCGGTGTTGACCAGCAGGACGTTGTATCCGGCTTGGGCAGCCGTGTCTTCGATGGCACGGCTGATTTTGGTGAAGAAGTTGTTGAGAATGTCGGGAATGATCACACCCAAGGTATTGGTGCGTTGCGTACGAATACTGCGGGCCAACCCGTTGGGATGATAGCCCAAATCCTGTGCGAGTTGGCGGATTCGTCGACGCGTCGCGGGTTTGACTTGGGGACTATCGTTTAGGGCCCGCGAAACGGTCGCTTCGGAAACGCCAGCTTGAGCCGCGACCGTTTTAATGGTGACTTTAGGTGCCATAGGACTACCTCCTTGTTATTAATAATAACTAATTATAAAAATGCATAAAATAAGTGCGTATTAGTTGATCACTGGTGCACAACCTCTATGGTAGCGTGCCAAGGACGGTAACGTCAACTCAGGGGAACTGGGGATTGACAATGGTTGCCAGGAACGCGTAAGGTGGATAAGTCCATTAAATTTAAGGAGGAATTTCGATGCCGGATATGCATTTTAGCCAGTACATCGCAGGAATTTATCGGCGGTCGAAAAACGAGACCAATCGGCAACTGACAGCCTTGAATATCCGCGCCACGCAAAGTGACCTGATGATGTTCATCGCGGAGCACCCTGGACGGCAACAGCAACAAATCGCTCGAGAAATGAGCGTGGATGCGAGCTTATTGGCCCGTGATCTGACCGTTCTGACCCAAAAAGGCTGGGTGACCCGGACCCCGTCGACTACGGATGGGCGGGCCAAGGAAATCACCCTGACGGCGACGGGGCAACGTGTCGCGACCCAGTTGACTACAACCATGACGGCTTGGTGGCAACAACTGATGCAAGCTGCCGGGGTAGCGGCGCCGGAACTTGACCGACAACTTGCCACGGTTTATCGGACCTTGATTGCCCGGGAGCGTGACGTATGATCCGGTGGTATCTGAAACACATCATTCTATTGTTACTGGGGATCTTCTTAATGGCAGCTAGCGTCGAGTTAGCGAAGTTGGCAGGATTGGGAACGTCGCCCATCTCAAGTATCCCCAACGTGGGCAGCCTCTTGACGCCGCTGACGATTGGTCAGGTGACCATCATCTTTATGGTGGTGCTTATCGCCTTAGAATGGGCGATCTTACGCCGTGAGTTTGGCTGGGGGAACACTACCCTCGGCAGTGTTCGGCACGCTGATTGACGGCTGTATGCGGTTGTTTCACGCCCTGCAACCGGTCGTCTACTGGCAACAGCTAGGGCTTACCCTCATCAGCCTGGTAGTTCTGGCCCTGGGCGTCTTCTTAGAGGTCAACTCGCGGACGTTGGTAATGGCCGGTGAGGGCATCGCGGCGGCCGTTTCCTTGCGGACTCACCGCCCGTTTGGCACCATGAAGGTCCGCTGTGACCTGGCCATGGTGGTGGGGGCCGTGGCGTTGGTGTTATTGGGCGCGCACAGCTTGATTGGCGTGCGGGAAGGGACCGTGTTGTCCGCCATTCTCACCGGACGCTTGGTCAATGGAATCACGACGTATTTTCCCCGCCTGACCGCGTGGGTCCAAGATTAAGGGGACTCATTTAGAAAAAAATACAAAAAAGGGTTGCGCCACTCATGGGTTCAATGCTAAAATTATTATCTGTTGGGTCAGTGATGACGCACACTCATTGGGCTATAGCCAAGTGGTAAGGCAACGGGTTTTGATCCCGTGATGCGCTGGTTCGAACCCAGCTAGCCCAATCAAAGCGAGAGATGCCGTTCGAGGAAAATTCCTTGAGCGTTTTTTTTTAGCCATTTTTAACCGCTGTCTGATGCCAACCCAGACCTAAAAGGACCACCCGCAACAGTTGCGGGTGGTCCTTTTTAAGGCGCTAGTTAGCTTTTTGAGCTAACGAACCTTGTTATTTTGTGGCGTCAAATTGGTAACTGGAGCTGTAGAACGGTACCCGGTAAGCCCGGTAAGCGTATGCCTTGGAACTGGCATTCTTCATCGTGACGTTGAAGACTTGCTTGCCTGACTTGGTGACTTCGATGACGTTACTTTCAGCACCTTTGTGCTTGTATCCAAAGTCGATTAAGACGTTGTTGTTTGGTTGCTTTTCAGCGTACCCGATAACGGACGTGAAGTTGTCCTTGCCCAGAGACTTCCCATAGGCCCAAGTTTGGTCGATGGTCATCTTCTTACTGTTAACGTGATACTCAACCGCTTGAGAGTATTTACCTGACGTCTTCTTGTTCCCGTTCGTAACATCGATATTGTTATCGTACAACATGATGTTTTCGCTGGAAGCCTTGGCGCCGTTACCGTTGTTCAACAGGTATAACCCGTGTTGACCACCGGTGATGGTCGTCCCCTTAGTAGGCTTCAAGAGATATTGCCGGTAAGCCTTTGGCCAGCTCGACTTCTTCTTCCCACTGTAAATCCACTTGATGTGGTTGGTCTTGTAATCGAGCTTCATAATCATATCTTGATTCCGACTGGAGATAATGATACTCTTGTCATTCTTATCATAATCGACGGCGTTTTGGTGGAGCCAATCGACCTTACCATCGGATCCCTTCTTGTAAGAAGACCACATGGACTTCGGCAAGAGCTTCTTCATGTCGATGACCTTCACGATCTTCCCAGTCTTGTGGTTGACCTCAATCATAGTGTCTTCCTTGTACTTCGATCCGTCGGAGACCGTGGCTAAGAAGTTATGGTTGGGTAATTCAAGCAAGTCATGGTGAATAACCGTAGTTTCCTTTTTGGACTTAGCTGCTTTTTTACTGCCTTGTCCAGTTCCGGCATCGGTACTACTGGTTTTGCTAGAGAAACTGTATTCCTTGTAAACCCGACCTAAGTAGTCGGTTTCCAACAAGTCGTTGTAAACTTCGGACTTCACATTCTTTTTGGACAGAATCATGATGTGCCCATTTTGCCATTGTTCAATAGTGTGTTGGGAGTAATTCGTGTCGTACCACCGAACTTCACCGTCCGCATCGATAGCGAAAGGTTCCTTGGTGGTCCGATTCATGATCGTCAACTTGTTCTTCCCAATACTCATTTTATCCTTATCGTTCTTGGAGACCGTCAGCTTAGCGCTCTTGATGTACTTCGGAAGTTCACCGGTCTTCATGGATAACGTCTTGGTCTTAGTGTTGCCGTTCTTGTTGGTCATCGTAATCTTGACCTTGTTGGTGGTGTCCGCGTACAGGCCCACAACTGGGACTTGGTGACTCTTAGTGTAGCCACCCTTAACCGTGTTGGTGATTGATGTGTGATCCGTCTTTCCTACTACTGTATAGGAAACCTTCTCAGCGTCATCCGTACTGAACGTCACTAACGCCGAAAGGGGTGACGTTCCGTAAGGATTAACTTTGACGTAGGGGTCGTCCAACGTGTATTTCGAATTTTGGGCCGCCGCCTTATAGGTCGCGGTTGCCTTCTTCTGTTTGTCCTGTCGCGTCGTCAGAACCTTAACGTCCAGGTTCTTTTTGATTTGAGCCGTACTTAACGCTACCTTGTTGTCCTTGATACCGTAAGACTTATCCGCCTCTGAACTGTTGGCAGAGCAGCCTGCTAAGCCGACCGTGACTAGGGCGAGGGAAGCAATGACGAGCCGCCGCCAACGCCGATGAGTTGTTTGCAAGAAATCCATCTCCTTAATAAATTTGAGTCAAAAAAAGGGGTATTGCGGCCTTCGCCGCACTCCCCCCAGAATCCGTAACACATATAATATACCATGCCTATAAATCAGAGCGATTACAAAAGCTCGACATTTTTGGGGAGAAAGTGTGATGAAGTTATGAAGTTTGGCAGGAAAACTTAGCAACACCGGCTAAACACTTGACTTTTTGGTAACGCTTTCTAAGAAATTCATATTTGACGCTTAGAGGATCGTTAAGACGGCGCCGGAGACTGGTGCTATAACGAAACCATGTTGTTTGATTTTCAGCAACGAGTTTAGAAAAAGAGGTGAGTGGGTGACCTCCACAAAGAAACGCCCCTACCTATATGAAGTGGACTTGATACGAGTTATCTTCATCGGTGGGGTGCTATTGAACCACACCACGACCGCCTTCACGCAACGTTTGGCGGCCACGAGTAATAGTCACTTGTTTCTGGAAATGACCCATCTGATGCTTCATTTTACCCGGATGGGTTTCATGTTCATGACCGGTTTGGTACTGGTCTTGAATTACTACCATCGTGATCAACACTGGTTGTACTTCTGGCAGAAGCGCTATATCAGTGTCGGTATTCCTTACGTCGGGTGGAACGCCATCATTATGTTGGTGGCGACCCTGGGCGCTGGGGGGATTATCAATTGGCCGGCTTACTGGTCGCATCTCGGTAATGCCATTCAGTATGGGAATCGCTACTATATGTACTATATCTTAGTGACTTTCCAGCTGTACTTGATTTTCCCGTTATTGATTGCCCTGTTTAAATGTTTTCCGGACGGGCACAAGGTCATCATGGGGGTCAGTATTGCCCTCCAGTTCTTCCTGTTGATCTACTTGAAGTACTGGTTGCCATCGGTTGATCGGACCCAGTGGTGGTATTTGTTCCGTTACTACGGCAACAACGTCTTGGTTTACCAGGTCTACTTCTTGGCGGGGGCTTTCGTGGCCATTCACTACCACGAAGTCGATAACTGGATTAAAGCGCACGCTAAGTTGATTGGGCGCTTTACCGGGCTTCTCGCGTTGGGGACCATCGCCCTGTACTTTGGCGACCAAAAGATTTTGCACCTCAGCATGGCTGCCACGCATTCGGTGCACCAACCTTACATTATGGTTTACGACCTCTTTATGATCGCCTTCGTCTTCTGGATCGGTCGGCGGTACGCCTATGCCCGTGAGCATGGCTTGCCGGCCGGTTTGGACCGGGGCATTAGGTCCTTAGCCAAAGTGTCCTTTGGGTTGTATCTGGTCCAAAGCTTGCCCTTGTTCGTCCTTGACGCCGTGCTCCCATTGATTCATCTGCCAGCCTGGCTCTTATTGATTCTGTTACCTGTGGGTTATGCCTGGGTATTAGGCGGCTCATTTGCTATTTCTTGGTTCTGTTACCGGGTCCCACCATTTGGCGCCTTAATTGATCGGCCACAATGGCACCCGTTGAAAGGAGTTTATGCTTATGTCCAAAATCACACTAAGCCTCACGCAGCAATTGCAGCGAATGACAAATCAGAAAACCATTAAAGATACCACGCAAGATCGTTGGTTTACCGGCGGCGAACTAGCCGCCGACGTGGATCAGTTGACTGACCATTTCCGGAGTCTCAATGTCGGATCCGGTGACGTGGTTCTGGTCTGCTTACCCAACACCGCACTTTACCCCGTTTTGACCCAGGCTATCTGGGAAGTCGGCGCAATCATGCATCCCATCGCCGCTAAGACGCCAGCTGCCGAATTACAAGCGGCACTAGCCGAACACGATTACGCTGCCAGTGTTGTGGCCCCAACTTTAGTTGACGCGGTCATGACTGACCGGAACACCACGGTGGCAGCATTACAACTCAATACTGCGCCCCATCTAAGTCTGATTCGGGACCTTGATGTGACTGGGCATGCCGCCGCGACCCCAACCGAAAAGGACCTGGCGTTGATTCTCAACACGTCGGGGACGACCGGGAAGCCTAAGCGGGTCGGTTTGACCCATGAGCTTTTGCGCAACGGGGCGCAACACGATATTGACAGTCACCGGTTGACGGAACGGGACACGACAATGATTGTGATGCCGCTATTCCACATCAACGCGCAAGTGGTCTCGGTCCTTTCGACCCGCTTGTCTGGTGGGAAAATCGTCATCACACCGAAGTTCTCGGCGCACCGGTTCTGGCCGCAAATTCAGGAGAACAACGTGACTTGGGTCTCCGCTGTGCCAACGATCATCAACATTCTATTGTTGAACACGGCGGCCCGGGAGAGCTACACGGGTAAGACCCATTTGCGGTTCGTTCGTTGCTCATCGTTCTCCTTACCCCTCGACAAATTAACGCAGTTTGAAAAAACGTATCACACCCGTATCCTTGAAGGCTATGGGATGACGGAAACCGCTAGCCAATGCACATTGAATCCGTTTGATGCACCGAAAGTTGGTTCCGTGGGCAAACCCGTGGGGACCGACGTTGGAATCTTAGTGGATGGCAACGTGAGCCACGCTGCCCGGGTCAGCGGCGAAATCGCCGTTCGTGGAGACCACGTGATTCAGTCTTACCTGGATCCACATCCCGATGCCTTTTACAAGGGCTGGTTCTTGACCGGTGATTTAGGGTACTTCGATGAAGACGGGTACTTATTTATTAATGGCCGGAAAAAGGATATTATTAGTGTAGGTGGTGAAAAGGTCGCCCCGGCTCACGTGGAAAATGTATTGAGTCAGTTACCATTCGTTAAGGAAGTCACGGTAATTGGCACACCGGACGACCTCTATGGTTAAGCGGTGACCGCGGTAGTCATCAGTCAACCTGGTGACCAGACGGAACAACAACAGGCCATTTTGGACCAAGCTAAGCAGACCTTAGCCCCATATGAGCAGCCTAAGCGGGTCTTGTTCGTCCGTGATTACCCACGCAACGCCACCGGTAAAGTCGTCCGGCCCCAGTTACGACAACAAGTGGTTGCCCAGGGGAACGCCGGCTAATCTGATTAAAGGATTGTGACGATATGACGCGAGTAGTAATTGCGGCGGATTCATTCAAGGGTAGTGCAACGGCCAATGAGGTCAATGCTTATTTAGCCGCGGGCGTGACCCGGGTCGCTCCGGGAACGACCGTGGAAAAAGCGGTGATTGCCGATGGCGGTGCGGGCACCGTGAAAACGGTGATCAATGCCGTGGGAGGCCAGTTCAAGACGACCCAAGTCTTGGGCCCGTTAGGCCAACCCGTTGAGGCTCAGTGGGGGCTATTAGATGCTCACACGGCCATCATCGAAGTATCGGCGGCCGTGGGCTTGACATTGGCCCAACCTAATCTGGCCCCGGTCTCCTCGAGTACCTTCGGGGTGGGCCAATTGATTAGTGCCGCTCTGGACCAGGGTGCGACCACGATCTACGTGGGTTTAGGTGACAGTGCGACTACCGATGGTGGTGCGGGGATGATGGCGGCCTTAGGGGCCGGCATCATCGACAGTAACCAACAGAAGCTCGACCTGGGTGGCGGGAGTTTGATGCGCCTGGGGCACGTCAGCTTCTTGGGACTTGACCCGCGGTTGAAACAGACCACTTTGATTGGGTTGACCGACGTGACGAACCCGTTGACCGGACCGGAAGGCGCCGCCGCGGTGTTTGGCCCACAAAAGGGCGCTGAACACGAAATGGTGGCTCGCTTGAATCAAGGTCTGGCGCGCTTGCGCACCTTCGTCCCGATTCCAAATGCCTTAGCACTCAGTCGTACGCCGGGGGCTGGCGCAGCCGGTGGGACCGGCTTTGGTCTCCTGGCTCTGGGCGGTCAGTTACAATCTGGGGCCCAAGCGGTCCAGCAACTAACCCACATGGCGCAGCGGATAAACGGTGCCGACCTGGTGATTACCGGCGAAGGCCGGGTCGACGGACAATCCTTGCGGGGCAAGGCCCCGATTGCGGTAGTTCAACTGGCGCGAACTCAAAACGTTCCGACCGCCTTAGTAGCCGGTAGTGTCCTGGGTGATGTCGCTGCGATTCATGCCGCTGGCGTGGATGACGTGGTGGTGTCCACCCCGGCGGATATGCCGGTGGCCGACGCCATGCGCCAGACGCCAGCCCTCCTGACGTCGGCGGGAGCTAAAGCCATGTTGACGTACTTGGCTAGTCGTGATGATGCAAAATAAAGTAAGAACCAAGTGACTTGTTACCGCGAGTAATGCTTGATTTAGTTGTAGTGGGTAGCAAGCCATAAAACGAAAAAATAACCCGGGAAATGTGGACACATTTCCCGGGTTATTTTTATCCTGAACTTTTAAATAGCTATGGTACTCGATCAATATACTTTATATGTAAAAGATCAAAAGTGACTGGCAAGCGATAGGTGTTGGGCGCGTCTGAAAAATTAATTAACTTGAGTTCCCGCCAAACCGTTAATAACTCAACGCTCGGTAAGCATCGTGCTTCCGGTGCGTAGCGAATTGCTTTTGGGTCATACTGGTCTTCTTTTTGGTCCAGGGGTCGTTGTAATAAGCCCGGTGGGCACTGTAGCCGCTGAGGGTCACGGCGTGGTTGACGAAACCGTCCACGTTAGCGACCCAGACCACGACCGGATGCCCCAAGTCGATTTGGTGCTTGAGCTTGGCAAACGAGGCGCCCGTCATGTTTTTGGCGGACCCTACGTGGTGCTTGACCAACTTGGTGAGGGCCTTCGGGTAGATCCACCAACCGGACGATGAATAGGGATTACCGACGAAGCCCAGATTCCCGTTATGGGTCTTGGTCCGGGGCATTTCCTTGGCCAATTGTAACTTGGTGACCTTGGCCCCCGCATACTTCAACATCATGGTCGTGGCGGTAATCTCACAACCCGTGGGTAATTGTGGGCGTTGGCCAACCAGCGGCACGTTCAACTGCCGCCGCGATTTGACCGTGCCGTTGCGGTGGATCCAACCGGTCTGGGTGTGGTGATAGGTGAATTTGAGCCAGGTTCCGTTGGCCTGTCTTTCTTCACGGGTCACGTGGACCATCTTGTGGGCGTAGACCCTACCGGTGCTGATAGGCGTCATGTTCTTGGCACTGGTCTGAGCACCTCCCGTGGCATAGACCTGGTAGTTGTGTTTCTGGTTCGCCCCGATTTCGGTGTAGTAATTGACGGTCTTGTGCGCAAGGACCGGGCGGTAAGCCGGCGCCGACGTCGTTGATGACGAAGAACTCGTGGTCGTTTGGCTGGTCGTAGCGTGGGCCGTGATGGCGGGACCACCGCAAAGGGCCAATAAGGTCACTCCGATAAGGTATAACTGATGATGGTGCTGAAACATAGAACTCCCTCCTCCGATAGACCTATTATAGGCCTTGCGGGGACGGGGAACAATCTATATCGACGCCTAAAACACCAAACCACGAGAAAACATACACTAAACGATTTCGGCACCCAACGTGTTTTTGAAATGGCTCAAGGCCCAGTCGTGGCCCGCGGGGTTGAAACTGGCGACGGCATCACGGTGAATAATGAGTTGATAACCCAGGTTATACGCATCGATGGCAGTGTGGAGCACGCAGATGTTGGTACAGACGCCGACCAGGTGCAAGGTGGTCACGTGGCGTTCACGTAAGCGCAAGTCTAGGTCAGTCCCGGCAAAACTACTGTAACGCGTCTTGTCGAACTGCCAGACTGTCTCGTCGGTCTGATGGTGGGTGTACCAATCCGCCAGGGGGCCGTACAGGTCGCGGCCCCAGGTGCCGCGGACGTTATGCGGCGGGAAGAGCTTACTTTCCGGGTGGTAAGGGTCATTCGGGGTGTGGACGTCGGTGGGTAGCAGCACCCAATCGTGTTCGACCGCCATCTGGTCGGCGAGAGTCACGATAGTCGTTGCGATAGCCTGACCGGGTTGGCCACAGGTGAGGGCCCCGTGGTCGGCCACGAAGTCGTTGGTGTAATCGATGATCAGTAGGGCTTGTTGGGTTGCCATAAAAATTCCTCCTCATGCGGATCTAATATCTTTAAGGTCCAGTATCTGGGTTCTGCACCAGCCTGTCAACGGTTCGGCTCATCAATTAATTTATATCCAGAGCCATTTCTCACACGGGGGCTTGACGATGATGGTAGAATAAAGGGACTTGTGTCGCAGTAGCCAGCACCGTGACACGGACTATTTTATGAACAAGGAGATTTTTAACGTGTCTGAAGTAACGACTTACTGGCAAGATCTTGCCGACCACGCTCGTGCTGAGCACCGGCCATTCTTTACCTTAGCGCCGATGGAGGCCGTGACCAACGCTATCTTTCGGCGGGTGGTCGCCCGAGCTGCGGCGCCCGATGCCTTTTTTACCGAATTTACCAACGCCATCAGTGTGACCCATCCGAAAGCTAAATTCACGGTCCAGGGCCGGCTCTACGTGGCCCCAGAAGAGGCCAAGATGCCGGTTGTCCAACTCTGGGGCAACCAGCCCGAGGCTTTTGAAAAAGCGGCGGCTGACGTGAAGAGCCGCGGGTACCAAGCCATCGACATGAACATGGGGTGCCCAGATTCCACGGTCATCAAAAACCACGGGGGCAGTGACCTGATTCGCCATCCCGAAGACGCCGCGGCGGTGATTGCGGCGGCCAAGACCGCTGGCCTCCCCGTCAGCGTCAAGACGCGCCTGGGCTATAGCCGCGTCGATGAGTGGCACGACTGGTTGAAGTTCTTGCTGGAACAAGATATCCCGTTGTTAACGGTGCACTTGCGAACCAAAAAGGAAATGAGCCGGGTGCCGGCCCATAACGAATTGATTGACCAAATCGTGCAATTGCGCGATGAGGTGGCCCCGCACACGCTGCTTCAAGTGAACGGTGACATCGCCAATTACCAGGAAGGCTGTGCGTTAGCCGCTGCCCATCCTGGTGTTGACGGCATCATGATCGGCCGGGGCATCTTCACCAGCCCGTTTGCCTTCGAAAAGACGCCGCACGAGCACAGTGTGAAGGAATTGCTAGAATTATTGAATTACCAGTTAGATTTATTTGATGATTTTGCGGCCCGGTTCGATACCCAACGGTTCGCGTCACTCAAGCGCTTCTTTAAGATTTACGTGCGCAACCAACCGCACGCCGCGGAGTTACGTAACGCCATGATGGAGACCAAGAGTACCGACGAAGTGCGCCAGTTACTGGCAGACTCGCCGCTAACTAAATAAGCGTAACGTGACCTGACCCTTGTGGCGTAGCGCTGCGGGGGTCTTTGTTCGGTCAGTGACCAGTCACAAAAAAATTTTTCGCCGGTGTTCGTCAAGCCTGGCGGGGCTTTTGACTCGTGAAAACGGTGCCGATTTAATAAGGTATTTTAAATAGGATTGATAAATTATTTGAGTTCAGGTATGATAGCTAAGGTTTTTTTCCACGAGCAACTATAATAGCCTACCGAAACGGGTCCGCCGGGTATGACCGGGGGTCCGCGACGGTAGGCCCTTTAGCCCGGAAAGGGCCGGGGTCAACGCGTCTTGCGCGGGGCCTGAGCCAACCAGTTTAGAATCATGACTTTAAGACGAGGTGAAGTAAGATGTATTTACGCAAAGCAAAAACGGATGAATTAGACCTAGTATGTGACATTATCGAAGACGGTAAACAACAATTAGCGGATGCCGGCATCGACCAATGGCAGGATAACTATCCTAACCGCGAAACGATTAAGACGGATATTGACCTGGGCCGCGCGACCATTTTTAACAGTGATGACCATGAAACGGTTGGCGTTGCCGCCGTTGTGGAGGCGCCCGACGACTCTTACGACACCTTAGTTGGGAACTGGTTAAAGGACACGGACCATTACGTGACCGTTCACCGGGTGGCCATTTACTCGCACCACCAAGGCCAAGGGTATGCGTCGAAGCTCTTTAAGGAACTCTTCGCGTACATCGCTGAGCACCATCCGGAAGCCGAAAGTATCCGGATCGATACCCACCGCGACAACGCGAAGATGCAACATTTGATCGAGAAGTTTGGTTTTCAAAAGGTCGGCGAGATCAAGGGTGTTTACCAACCGGAAGACGAATGCTACGTTTACGAGAAGCTCGTCTAAGCCGGGCTGATTTCTGATAATTTTCTCATGCAACGATTTGGCGGTTAACTGGCTAGGCTGATGCCGGAGTAAGGCTGACAAACGTTGGATGCAACTCAAAAAGATTTGTGAACTCGAAAAAATTTTTTCACGTACGGGGCGTGACCGTCAACTGGCGGCCAACGCCCCGTTTTTATTGGGGTTGCGTTTGAATTAACGAGGACCTTGCGCGATAATTTAGACTATGTTTAGGGGCATATTGGTTAAATTAGGCCTTGCGTTATGGGCCATAACCAGGTAACCTATGACATAATCTTAGTGTTTTATCATAATTGCGCGCCGCTTGGCTACGGTCACCTTGGGGTAACCCAGGGTGATCTTGCCTGGCAGCAGACCAAGCGGGGCTGCAAGGAGGGAACACGAAGAGTTTGATATTTGACAAGTGAATAGATAGAAAGAAGGAATTAGATTGCAGAGAAAACTTAGCTCGCGCCAGATGCAGATGATTGCACTCGGCGGGACCATCGGCGTCGGATTATTCATGGGGTCTGGTTCCACCATCAAGTGGACGGGGCCTTCCGTTCTCATTGCGTACATTATTTCCGGAGTCTTCCTGTACTTAATTATGCGGGCGTTGGGGGAAATGCTTTATGTGCACCCGACGACCGGGTCGTTTGCGACCTTCGCCTCCGAATACATGCATCCCGTATTTGGGTTTTTAACCGCCTGGAGTAATATTTTCCAATTTATTGTGGTGGGGATGAGTGAAATGATTGCGTTGGGCGGCTACTTCCGCTTCTGGTGGCCGAATTTGCCAGACTGGATTCCCGGTCTCGTCGCAATTACCTTCCTGTGCGTGGCCAATCTGATCTCCGTTAAAATGTTTGGTGAACTCGAATTCTGGTTTGCTCTGATCAAAGTGGTGACCATCGTTCTGATGATCATTGCCGGTCTAGGGGTCATTCTCTTTGGCTTCGGTAACGGTGGCGACGCGGTCGGCATCAGTAACCTGTGGCGCAACGGGGGCTTCTTCACCGGGGGTGTTAAGGGCTTCATCTTTGCGTTGGCCATCGTGTTGGCCTCCTATCAGGGTATCGAACTGATTGGGGTCACGGCTGGTGAAGCGGAGAACCCGCAACACACCTTAGTGGCGGCTATCCAATCGACGGTGGCCCGAATCTTGATTTTCTACGTGGGCGCTATCTTCGTGATTGTCAGCATCTACCCGTGGGACAAGCTGAACCAGTTAGGTTCCCCGTTCGTGCAGACCTTCGCTAAAATTGGGATTACCGCTGCGGCGTCGATCATCAACTTCGTGGTCATTACCGCCGCTTTGTCTGGGTCGAACTCCGGGATTTACAGTGCTAGTCGGATGACCTTTACGTTGGCCGAAAACCACCAACTCCCGAAGAAGATGACGCTGTTGAACCGTCACGGGGTACCATTTTACTCCGTGATTGCTATTTCGTTAGGGATTGCGATTGGAATTGTCTTGAACGTGGTCTTACCCATGTACTTCAAGGACGCCAGTCAAATCTTCGTGATGGTCTACAGTTCCAGTGTCTTACCTGGCATGGTGCCGTGGTTCGTGATTCTGGTCAGTGAGATTGCGTTTCGGAAACGTAACCCGCAACACATGGCCAACCATCCGTTCAAGATGCCGTTTTCACCTTGGTCGAATTACATTACGTTGGCTTTCTTAGGCGTTACGTTGCTTTTCATGTTCCTGAATCCCGAAACGCGGGTCTCAATCATCGTGGGAGTGATCTTCTTGGCCATCATGACGTTGGTGTACTTCAAGAAGTTTGCGCCGCGCGAGGCAGCGAAGAAATAACGTCAGGAGGCGTTTGAAAGTGAGTCGTCCAGGAAAATTTGCAAAGTCGAGTCGGGTCAAGCAACTCCGGCAGTTCAAACGCCGTAAGCACCAGCAGGCCGGTGATACGATTCCCTGGGAGCAGGTCACCGATTTCTTGTTGGGCCGTTACCAATTGACTCGGGGCCGGCAACAACCGCCCGTTGTGGCCGCGACGGTCCAGCGCTTCTTAAGCGAGTGGCTGGCCGTGGCCCAGGCGGCTGGTGAGACGCAAGTCCAATGGGACCTTACGGCGGTGACGCAAGCCACCTTAAAGCGCATCGGCAACCAGGTACCTTGGCAATTCTACGCTGTGCTAGCACCGCAATTGCTGCCTTGGCAACACTTCTTACAAAAGGAAGGGCCGGCCGTGCCGCTTGCATCGCGGCGCCAACTGGTGATGCCATTCACTGCGGCGACGAGTCAGCAACTAATTGCCGAGCAATTGGCGGTTAACTTACTAACGGTAACCGCAACACCCATCACGGCGACCCAACGTCAGCAGCTGGTGACCAGCTTGTTGGCACAGGGGCAGGTGCAATGGTCCGCAGTCGCGGGACTCTTTGCCCCGTTAGGGTTTCAAGTCACAGCCGGTAGTGATACCACGACCCGGCAGTGGCTCAACGAGTTACGGGCCTTAACCGTGAGCGACTTTCATAACTAAAACTATCGATACGAAAGACCAGCCAAGTGCTGGTCTTTTTTTTCGGCACCGATTATTATCGATCCTGAACCACCGGATGAATCAGTCATGACGACATCGGTTTGTTTTAGAACTTAAGGAATAAGTTAGGTGTTGATTCAACCACGGTTAGCTGCTGAGGCGGTTAATTGCTGGCTAGGTGTAAATCTTCAAGGAGGGTGACATACGATGAAGCGTCGAGTATACGTCACTTTGATGCGGAGTGCAGCCGCACTCGCATTGGGGTTAAGCGGTGCTGGCATGGTGGCCTTCGCGGATGCAACGAGTTCCTCGTCATCATCTTCATCGGTCCAAACGACGACCAGTACGCAAGCTAAGTCGGAATTCGATACGAGTGCCGATGCAGCAGTTTCATTAACTTCCGCGCCAAACTTTGGTTTCGGGGCTAACCCGACTCCTAACGGCAAAGATAACGTGACCTATCCAGCCCTATCGGCAGATAATCCGGTCGAGGTCTCGAACCCTGGGGTTCCGGGTGGCTGGAACGTTCAAGTCAAGGATTCTAACTTTGTCACGTCAGATGGCAGTGTCCTAGGTGGTGCTGTTTTGAATCTGGGTGCCCCGGATCCGGAAGCCGCGAACACAGGCAACCCGTCCGCAGCACCGGTAGCGAATGCCGTTAGTCTAAATGGTAACGGCACGAACGAGGTCTTACTGACCGCGCCGGCTAAGGGTGGCTTAGGTGTCTGGGATTCCGACTTCTCACTGGGTGACGTCACGTTAGACGTTCCCGCTGGGCAATTGGCCGGGAGTTACAGTGCCAACTTGACTTGGCAGTTAGGCGATACGGTTCAGTAGCATCGAACCGGTCGCGTCCGCGTAAAACGAACGTGACAACTTGTATCAACTGGGTCGGTGCCGCTTGTGTGGGACCGACCTTTTGGGGACCGGTATGACTGTTTGGGGGGATGAATGATGCGTCGGGGATGGCAATGGTTTGTAATGTTGGTGGGCATTTGGCTCGGATTACTAGGTGGTGTGGGGATAGCTCATGCACAAGGCGTTGGGTTTACGGTTCAGCCCGTAAAAAGCCCAGCAACCAGACTAATACGACATTGGGGTATTTTTCGTTGCGCATGGCCCCACAACAGCAACAAAAGCTGACCATCGTGATTCGGAACCAAAGTAGCACGACCCAACGGTTTCGAGTCAGGGTGAACCAAGCCGTGACCAACGCCAATGGCATCATCGATTACAGCCAGGCCGACCCAGATTTAGACCCGAGCCTACAACTGCCGATGAAGCAGCTCTTCAGTCAACCGGTCCAGACCGTCTCGGTCCCAGAATCCGGCGCTAAGCGGGTCACTTTAGCGCTGAAGATGCCGGCAGAAAGGCTACGGGGTTGCGCCTTGGGAGGAATCTACGTCGAACAACTGACCACGTCGCATCCAGTGTCCCACTCACAACGGAAATTGACCGTAAATAACCAATTCGCGTATGCCATCAGCATCTTACTGACGGAGAGCACACGCAAGGTCACGCCCGACTTACGGTTACGACAGGTCAAGGTGGGACAATTGAATCAACGGGATCAGGTCTTTGCGAACCTGCAAAACTTCGAACCGGGGGTTTTGTCGCCGTTAAGCCTCCACGAAACGGTAACGGCGCAAAACTCCAGCCAGGTGTTGTTGAAACAGGATCTCAAGAGTTTGGGGATGGCCCCCAACAGTAACTTCAACGCCGCGTTGCCCTGGGGCAATACGCAATTGAAGGCTGGAACCTACACCCTGAATTTGACGGCGCAATCTGGCCAACGCCAGTGGCACTTCACCCGTAACTTCGTGGTCACGCCAAAGCAATTGCGGGGCCTGGGTGGATCGGCCGTCACGCCAACGGCTACCCCAACCAGTTGGCTCTACTGGTTGTTAGCAGCGATTATTGCCTTGCTACTCGCCATTATCGGCTACCTGATTGCCCGCAACCGGCGGCGTAAAAAGGAGTAGTCGTTAGTGATGTAAGGAGGGATTGGAAATGTTGAAACGGTGGTTATATTTGGGGTTAGCGGCCTTGACCCTGGGCCTGGCCGGGGGGCTTCAGGCCCACGCCGATAGCGACTACGACGAAGCGCTGTCCACGGCGCCACAAGGTATCTCGCTTAACAAGGCCAACTCAATCATCGCCATCGGCACGGCACCGCTGGATACGGCGTCCGTGGTCGACGTGACCAACCCAAATTCGGTTGGGACGCAGGCCGTCGTGGTCAACACGGCACCCTATCAATTTGGGGCCGCCTGGTCGACCGACGACAACTTGATGGATCTGTCCCACGACCAGACGATTGGCTTTTGGTTCTACTTCGGTGACCAGGGCAGTAACGCCGGTGACGGCATGGCGTTCGTGTTGCAAAATGACCCGAACGGGATTGCTGCGACACCCACGTTTGGTAGCAAGGTCGTCGGCGAAACGTTAGGCGTGTGGGGCGTTGATACCAACGCGTCACAAGACTACGTCAGCAGTTTTGCAAAAACCGCGATCCAAAATAGTTGGGCGTTGGAATTCGACACCCACTTCAACGGGACCACGGGTTCCGGGGCCCCGGGCAACGCCAACGCCTTTGACGTGGGGTACCCGGCTGTCCACATCGCGTCCAACTACCCGGGCAGTGGCGACACCTACAAAAAGATGACGTACGATGCGGGGTTGTTGAGTAAGGCGAAGTACTACTACGAAATGAACCACTTAGGCGTCATCTCGGATAGTACCCAGACCAACTTCCTGTCGAACGGCTTGTGGCACCACATGACTTTGAAGTGGGATGCCAGCGCAAAGACCATGACCTATACCTTTGATGACCGCAACCCCACGACGGGCATTGAAGAAACGGGTCAAAGCGAAACGGTCCCGATTGACCTGTCCAAGATCGACCCGGACAACACGGGGTATGCGCGCTGGGGCTTCACTGGGACCACCGGTGAGGACTACGAAAACAACCTGATCGTCATGGACAACACGCCGGGCCTGGTTGACGGGACGGCGGATGCCAGCATGACGGATCTGACCCACAACAAGCCGATTACCACGGATAGTCAAATCATAGGCAACGACCAAGTCGAACTGGACTACAATCTGACCTACAACGGTGGCCGGCAAAGCTGGTCGAGTATTGATGGCCGGTTGAAACTACCGAACTATATCAACTACACGTCGGGGGAGATCACGTACGAAAACGGGGACACGGAGGACCTTTCGCCGGACAAAATCAGCGATGCCAAGTTGGATGCTGAGTTGGGGCAATCACTAGATAGTGATAACTCGACGGCCAAGTTGAAACTCTTGGGAACGGCCGATAACGTCACGGAGACCCAGTACAATCTTCCGCAGGCCAGTACCTTCTCGTCTAACGCTTTGGTCGCCACGGCGGATACCCCGTCGTTTGCCATCAACCCGAGCGTCACGCTGGACTTAGCCTTAACCTCGCCTAATGACGTGACCCTCCACGACAAGGAAGACACCACGATTACCGGCAACGTCACGGTCAACACGGCGGCGGCCACTAAGCCGACCACCACGCTGGCCACGTCCTTGAACGGAGCGGCCTTACCGGACACGCCGGTCAACAGTGACGGGAGCTTCAGTCTGGATATCGCCGCTGACCAGTTGCAGATGGGGACCAATACGGTTGATCTAACGGCGCAAACGGCAAATGGTGATACGTCAAAGACCATTACCGTGACCATTACGGTGGTCGGCACCTTGCAGTTCGTTAACGTGGCGGCCCACAGTAGTTTTGCGGATAGTTCGCTGACCGGGAGCCCGGAGTTGGTTCAACGGAGCAGCGACTGGAACCTGACCGTCCAGGATACTCGCGGTACGGGGCAGTCATGGGTCTTGGATGCCCAAACTACGCCGTTTGTTGATGATGATGACCAACCGATGGATGGCGTACCGGTCTACGTGGGCCGGTACGGCACCCAACAGTTGAATAGCCAGCCAACGCAAGTCATGATCCACACGACTGACGATAGTGTGGATGATGGGCTGACCGATGTTTCCGGGACTTGGACCGGCGACACCGGACTCTTGCTTAACGTCGGTTCGGGGACCGCAGCGGGGACTTATCACGGTACGATCACCTGGACGCTAACCAACGCACCCAGCTAACTAGCGGGGCAGAAAGAGGTTGTCTTTTGAGAAAGTGCAAGCTGACTAACCAACGCGCGTGACGAACGATCGTCGTCGCTGAAGCCATGACGGGTCACCTGGAGACAGGTCCCGTCCGCTGGCAAGCGACTCCCTCGTTCGGCCGCGCGTTTGGTGTGTCCAAAAAAGATGGTCACCTAAAAACAGGTTTCTCCTGGACTAGGAGAAACCTGTTTTGGGAGTTAAGTTTAAATGATTAGTTAGGATAATAACCGAGTGATCATCCGTTCATAAATCTTGATATAGCGCTGGTACATGTCAAGGTCGACGTATTCGTTGACCTGGTGGGCGGTGATGTTGCCAGGACCGAAGACCACGACGTCTAGGTCTGGATTGGCGGCCAAGAACGATGACGCATCGGTTCCCCCGGGCACCCCAATTTTGGGCAGATGCTGTTCCAAGACGGCCTGGCCGATATCGGTAGTCGCAGCAATCAGCGGCGCATCGGCCGCGGTGTGCATCGGCCGTAAGTCACTTAAAATGTCCATGCTGAGCTGGGCGCCTTCGTGGTTCAAGTCGGTGATGATCTGTTGTAAGTCCTGTTTTAGTTTAGCGTTCGGCAGTTCCGGAATGGTCCGAATCTTGACGGACAGTTCGGCGCTGGCGGGGACCGTGTTGATCTGTTCGCCGCCCTTGATCAGGGTCACAACGGGCGTCACGGCACCCAAGACCGGGTTGCGATAGTCCTTGATACTGTAGAAGTAGTCTTGTTCCCGCTGATAGAAATTCAGGAGGGCCGTAATCGCATTTTTGCCGATTTCAGGCATCGAACTGTGGGCCGCGACCCCGCGGGAGTGGACCGTGAAGGTGAATGACCCCTTGTGGGCCAGCTCGATAAAGTGTTGTTCACTAGTATGGTTCGCAGCCGCTAACTTTTGGGCGTTCGCGGCGTCGGTGCCTAACATCTGTTGGAGTTCGGGCCGTTGTAAGAGCTGCTTGTCGGCCCCACTAGGTTCGCCCACGATGAGGCTGGTCATGTCATCGACGTAACCAGCCTTGGCCAGTTGTTGGGCACCGTACTGGCCATATTCTTCGCCCACAGTGACCAGTAACCGTAAAGTTCCGCGTAACGGGACGCCGCTGTCTTTCAAATGAATCATGGCCCAGACCCCGGCCATCAGCCCGGACTTCATGTCTGACGTGCCCCGGCCAATCATGTGCTGGCCTTGGATGGTGGCGGACAAGGGATCCACGGTCCATTTGTCTTGGTCTCCCAAGGCAACCACATCGGCGTGGCCGTCGAAGCCGACCACGGGACCCTGGTCGCTACCGATTTCCGCAACCAGACTGGTCCGGTCAGCAGCGTAAGCCACCGTATGACTGGCGATGCCATGCTGGGCCAATAAGTGACTGAGATAGTCAGTGACCTGTTTTTCGGCACCGTTGACGGTATTTAATTTGACGATATTCTGTAGTGTTTGCACGACTTCATCCATGTTTTGTCCACCTCGTTTAGTTTGGCGGTTCTGCGGGTCGGCACCTGCACGGGCCGCTTAACTTGATTACAGCACTTTTTATGAAGGGGGTCAAGAAGCGCTTGGGACTTAAGTCTAATGGGGACAAAGCCAGTCACTGGCGGGCAACTTGCGCTTGACAAGCATTAAAATTGCGTCTAAGATTGCAATTAATTTCTCATGTCTTTGTCATAAATCGGCTAGGAGAAGAGTAATGGTCGGCGAACCGTCACAGAGAACCCGGTAGGTGCAAGCGGGTCGGTCCCGCCGCCATGAAGATGAACTCCCAATAGCTAGCGGGCGGTCAACGCTGCCCAATCGGTAGGAACCGTTAACTTTCCGGGTATTGCTTGAGCAGTACCGTTGAGGCCTGACGTGTGAGCGGCAGGTGAATTAGGGTGGTACAACGACGCGATCGTCCCTAGAACTAAGTGCTTAGTTCTGGGGAGGACCGCGTTTTTTGCGTCCCGGGACCGATTGACGACTGAGAAAGCAACTTGATAGGAGGATGATTTTATGACGACAACAGCTAGTACTACCAGTCTCGTGTACCCATACCGTTACGACGTGGTCGGGAGCTTACTGCGCCCGGATACGTTAAAGGACGCCCGCGGTAAGTTCGCGGCCGGTAAGATTCCCGCCGACGAATTGGCGGCCATTCAACACGACGAAACGCAACGGGTCGTGACCGCACAGGCCGACTTGGGGTTCAAGGCCGTAACCGACGGCGAGTTCAACCGAAGCTGGTGGCACCTTGATTTTCTGTGGGGCCTGACCGGCGTGGGGCACTATGATTATCACCAAAGTTATAAGTTCCACGGCGAAAAGACCCGGACGGACAACGCGGATTTGGTGGGTAAGATTGCCTTTAACCCCGACCACCCGTTTTTCAAGACCTTTAGTGCTTTGCAAGCGATGGCGCCAGCCGGCGTCGTGGTCAAGCAGACTATCCCGTCACCCAGCATGTTGTTCCGGGATAACCGCAGTGACAATTGGTCCCAATTCTATGAGACCTGGGACGCCTACTTAGATGATCTGGCAAAAGCCTACCATCAAACGATTGAACACTTCTACGAGCTGGGTTGCCGCTATCTACAACTCGATGACACCACCTGGGCCTTTCTCATCAGCCAGTTGAACGCGACGGCGGACGATGCCACGGCTCACGCTAAGTACGTGGGGCTGGCCGAAGACGCCGTTCGGGTCATCAACCAAGTCTTAAATGGCTTGCCGACGGACTTAACCGTGACCACGCACATTTGCCGCGGTAATTTCCAGTCAACGTACTTATTCTCGGGCGGTTACGATGTCGTGGCCGATTATCTGGGACAATTACATTATGACGGCTTATTTTTGGAGTATGATAGTTCCCGGGATGGCGATTTCAGTCCGTTAGCGCGAATCTGGAACCACGATACCCATAAGCGCCTCATTTTGGGTCTGATTACGTCGAAGTTCCCCGACCTGGAGGACCCGGATGAAATCAAGGCTAAAATCCAGCAGGCAGCTGAAAGCGTGCCGCTTGAAAACCTGGGCTTGTCCACTCAGTGTGGCTTCGCGTCCACCGAAGAGGGGAACCACTTGACCGAAGACCAGCAGTGGGCCAAGTTGAAGCTGGTGCGGCAAATCGCCCAAGACGTCTGGGACTGCTAAGCCGACCAAGAGGGGGGCGCTCACGGTAAACTAACGAACGGGGATGACCCTCGAGCGAAGCGCTTGGGGCCCCGCTCGAGGAGGAAGAGAATAATGACAGCAACAACCATGGTATTTGGCCATCGGGGATATCCGGCAAAATTCCCGGAGAACTCGCTGGCGGGGTTTCGCTACGCGGTGGCCCACCAGATCGAGGGCCTGGAATTTGACGTGCATTTGACCCGCGATGACGTGCCGGTCATCATGCACGACGAAAAGATCAACCGGACTACGGATGGCAAGGGCTACCTGCGCGATTACACGTTGGCGGAACTTCAAGCGTTTCACCTGGCCAACGGCGAAACGGTGCCGACTTTGGCCGCCTTTTTACAGGTGGTGGCCGACCAGCCAGTTCATCTGAACCTGGAGTTTAAGACCGATAAGATTCAGTACCCGCAGATCGAACGGATTGTTTTGGGGATGGTCCACGCCACATCGCTGGTCTACCCGGTCATTTACTCGTCGTTTCATCTGCCGACGCTCAAGCGGTGCCAACAATTGGCGCCCAATGAGATTTACTGTTGGCTAACGGATAAGCGGGTCAAAAACGCCCCGGCCTTCGTGAAAAAGGAAGGTTTGGCGGGGCTGCATCTGAGCCACTACCAGGACGATATCCCGGTGGTCGAACGTATCTGGACGGTCGATAGCGTTGAACAGGCGACCCAGTTGTTCGAAGACCAGGTGGCCGGCATCTTCACAGATGATTTTGAGACCATGATGGCCTTGAAGCAGCGGTTGAACCAAGCTTAACTTAAAAGAATTATCAGCCGCGAAAAAGCGGTTCACTAATATCTGTGATTGATGGTCAAGATAAACTTGATTGTTAATGACGGATATTTTTGAGTTGAGTGAGTGTTAGAATTTAGAGGGAATTGGATTAGTCTCGTAGATTAGAGGGGTTTTATGTCGGGAAAACGGTATGAATTTAAGGAAGGTCTTTACAATCAGTTTCATAGTTTTATCGTTGAATACATTACGAATAGTTTTTCGCAGAAGTTTACGATAACTTTAGCGGTTATTGTGACCGGGTTGGCGGCAATCTTCTTATCATCGACGCATCGGATTTTAGTCTCGGTTTTAGAAGCTGCTACGGTTTGTTTGATTATGGCTAGCATCATTAATTTAGTTAAGGAAGAATGGTGGGGTAAACAGGGTATTGAACTCAGCAAACAGCATAAAGGCCTGTCTCCCCTCATCATCAGTAGTATGGTTGAGCATAAAGGTTATTCAGCCGTTGTGGATGATATTAGAACAGGCCGAATAGCGTCGGAACAGGACGCTTTTCAACGCATCGTTGAGGGCTTTGATGTGGTGGATGTGGTCAACTCGAATGTTAATTCCGGCAGAGTTAACCTATTAGTGTCCTACATACAAGACTATTGTGAAGAATGTGTTAAGCAGGATGGGGCTGAAAACCCAATCGTGACTTTTTTGCTTAGTTTGGATAATCACCAGGTTTGGCAGATTGGTAAATACGTGTATCGGCATTATTATGTTCACAACATTTCGCGCCAATTAACGGTTACACGAGAAATGCCTAACGGGAATTTTAGTGTTCTGATTGTGGTCTTAGCCGAGGAAATGACTAAATGCCTAGATGCAGATGCGGTAAAACGGATCAACTGGTTCAATCGGTTGAAACTATCCCCGCAACAAAAGGAACTACTTAGAAAAGCTGAATAGCAACTAAAAAAACTGTGCCATCACGAAGATGGCACAGCTTTTTTGATCCGACTTCCACTGACGGTCCTTTTATGGTTATCGCCCTGGTTAATCGGTTGTTTGATTAGTCTTTTTATTGAGGCAAATTCTATAATTAATCCGAACAGAAATTAAAAAGCCCCAAGCAATCACTTACAATGGTAGTAGCTAATTCCAACCAATATAGGGAGTGATTACTTTGGGTACATCTACTTTATCACGTTTTCAACGTGGCGCACTAGCACAACTGGTCAATGAGGGGAATAAATCTTACCAAGTAATGGCTGACGCCTTAGGCGTCGCCAAAGCTACGATTAGCTATGAGTTGGACCGGGTTAAACCTTATGATCCAGAATTAGCTCAGCAAGATGCAGATCGCAAAAGGCGGAATTGCGGTCGTCGTTCGATGCTGACGGCAGCATTAGCGACTTTAATTACCAATCACTTACGATTAACCTGGTCACCAGAAATCATTGCGGCCGCTTATAACTTGAGCACTGCGTCAATTTATAATTGGCTTAATCGTGGCTGGCTCCCCTTCAAATTGACTGATCTACCCAATCGGAATGTCCGCCAGCACCGAGTGAGCGAAAATCGTGGGAAATTTACAAGTGGGACTTCCATCGAACAACGGCCAACAACTGTTAATCAACGGTTAGCTTTTGGTCATTGGGAAGTAGATACGGTGCTTTCTAGTCGAAGTGAGTCACGATCATGTCTGGTTACATTCGTAGAACGTAAGACCCGACTTCTATGGGCCATCAAAGCCCCTAATAGAACGGCTAAGGCTCTAAACACCGCCTTTGGCAAGTTTATGGGGGCCTTCGGTCCCCAAGTAAAATCCATTACTGTTGATCATGGTAAAGAGTTTGCCAATTATCAGGCCTTAGAACAGGATTATCAGATCAAAGTTTATTTTTGCCATCCATATTCACCATGGGAGCGAGGTTCCAATGAATATTTTAATAGACGGTTACGCTGGTTCTTCCCGAAAAAGACCAATTTTAGCCAAGTAACGACTGATGAGATCCTAGCAGCACTTGAACTAATTAATCAACGACCATTAAAAATACATCATCAACAGACTGCCATTGAAAGATTCCGGGCTTGTTCGGATTAAACTTGTAATTTGCCTTGAAAATGAACCACTTGGAGAAGAAGTAGTTGCCAACGATGGCTAGCCCGTGACCGATGACCTTGGTGATGGTGGAATGGAAGCTCAACAGCGAGATGACGACGTAAAGAATCAGAGCTTCCAGCACATAGGTGAAGCTCCGGGTGCCGTAAAACTTGCCCATGTCGCGAAACGGGTGGGCGGAACGGTGCTTGAAGACCAGTTTCTTATCGATCCAGAACGAGGCCTGCACACTGCAGACCCAGGCAATCAGGTTAGACAGCTGGTACTCCACGCCAAAGATATTATTGAAGAGGTAGAAGACACCGATGTTGACCACCACACCAAGGGATCCCCAGAGAATGTACCGTTGAATCTCTTTGTGGACTTTTTCTTCAACCGCTTCCATTTGGTCGGAAAATTCGGCTTCCGTTTCGGTGAGTTCGGCCTCATATTCGGACTCGGTAGCGGGATAGTGATTATGTTGCAAAGGGGCTTGATTATCCATAGACGCCGCGAACCTTTCTTAAACGATTTAACGACTTAATTATACCGTTTTCGGGTTACTCTGCAACGGCCACAGGGCTAACTGATTAAGCGGCCAACCCACTTGAGGGCACAATCAATGCAATAAGTGGGTGAATTCCGCGCTGAGTTGGCGCACATCGAATTTATAAGGGGCCAGGGCCTGTTCGGCATCTTTGAACTGGCCGTTGTCGTCTAGTTCGTCAGGCTTGAGGGTGATTTCAAGGTTGTTGGTCAACCAGCGCATCTTTAACCCGCGGAGGACCAGGGATAAGGCTAAGGCCGCTTGAAAGCCGCCGTGACCGCCGTAGCTGACCATGCTGACCGGATTATGACGCCATTCACTATACAGGCAATCCAATGCGTTTTTGAGTGGTGCGGGGTAGCCCCAATTATATTGGGGGAAGAGGAGGACGTAGCCCTGGTAACCGGTAATGAGATCGTGCCACTTCTTAGTATGCGGCAGCGTATAGTTACCATCGCTTGGCATCGCCGCTTCGTCGAGTAACGGTAGGTCGACCTTGGCCAGGTCAATGAGGTCGACCGCCAAGTCGGCCGTTTGCAGATTGGTCTGCAACCACTGGGCAATACTAGGGCTGATTCGACTAGGTCGGGTCGAGCCAATGATAATCGCAATTTTAGAAACACTCATTTCGATAATCCCTCCAAATCAAAATTAATTGTGATGTTGGTCACATCGTAGCACGTCTCTGCTATAATCACAATTATGGATAATGAAATTTTTGAGGCACTCTTAGAGATTTTATTGGTCGTTCAGCAGCCCAAAGCCGAACGCCAATTGTTGCAAACAACGGGGGACAATCTGGAGCCGGCGGCGTTGCCGGTGATGATCCGGATTGCCCAGTACCCCGGCATCAGTGTCGGGGAGTTGGCGGAACAGGTGGGCCGACACCATTCGTCGGTCAGTCGGCAGGTCGACCGGTTAGTGAAAGCGGGGTGGGTGGTCGAAACGGACCGGTCGGACCGGCGGATTCGGCGATTGGACTTAAGCGAACACGGGCAACGGGTCTGGGTCCGCTTGAAAATGACGCAGGAAAACATTGTGAAACAACGGTTAACAGCCGCTGGGTATACAGCTGCCGACCAGCGGCAATTAGCCGCGACGCTGCAACGGTTGGCTCTCACATTGACCACGCCACCACAGCGACCGCAAAAACGGGAAAACTAGGGACGACAACTAACCCCATTGAATCAAACTGGGATTTAGTCTGATTCAATGGGGTTATGGTATGGGATTGATAATCGGTGATCCATCGGGTAGTTTCCGGGTACCCGCCGGGCAATTATCAAAAAAGCTTTAGTTTGTCGTCTGTTTGTTAAGCAATCTTTACGACAGATTCATCATAACAAAGAAACGGCCTGATTTGGGCGTTCTGGACGATTTGTAATATTACAATTTGACAAATAACCAATTTTAGGGTTGACCGTCATAAATTTTTTGCTGAATTCGTTTCCAAATTAGTTGCCTTCAAGTAGGCTTTAGGGGGTATACTGATTTTAATGACACGAAATGGAGGCTAATTTATGGCAGTTTTAACGGATACATTCAAGTTAGCAAACGGGACGTCCATTCCCCAAGTCGGTTTCGGCACCTGGCAAATTCCCGGTGGGCAAACGGCCTATGACGCGGTCGCAAACGCGTTAAAGACCGGTTACCGGCACATCGATACCGCCAAGGCTTACGCCAATGAATCCAGCGTGGGCAAGGCGATTCGCGATTCCGGTCTCAAACGTGAAGACGTGTTTGTGACCACCAAGTTGCCGGCCGAGACCAAGACCTACGACGGCGCGCTGGCCGACTTTCAGACCACGCTGGACAACCTGGACTTGGGTTATGTGGATTTGTACTTGATCCACGCCCCGTGGCCATGGAACGACATTGGTAAGGATTGTGACGCGCAGAACCTCGAGGTTTGGCGGGCCATGGAAAAAATCTATGCCAGTGGCAAGGCCAAGGCCATCGGAGTCTCAAACTTTAACGTCCACGACTTACAAAACATCATCAGTAACGCGAAGGTACTGCCGATGGTTGACCAGATTCAATACTACGTGGGCTACACGGAACCCAAGATCACGAAGTTTGCCCAGGACCACAATATGTTGGTCGAAGCGTACTCGCCATTAGCCACCGGGGACATGTTGAACAATACCGACATCCAGGAGATGGCCAACAAGTACCACGTTTCGCCGGCGCAACTGGCTTTACGGTTCTGCCTGGAAAACGGTATCTTACCGCTACCAAAGGCGACCCATCAAGCCCACATCGAAGCTAACGCGCAGTTGGACTTCTCCATCGACGCGGCGGACATGGCGACCTTAAATGCCATGGCGGATACGGCCACGAACCATACCCACAATGGCACGCAGGGCTAAGGTTAACGCCAAACGCCTCAGCATAACCGAATAAGCGAGTTACAGGACGGGCCGTCGCATGAGACGTGCTCGTCCTGTTTCAGTTCATTTAGCGGATACGACCGTCAATAATGTGAAGCTTTTAAGACTTTTGGGGTGAAATCGTGCAACGGGTAAATAAACCTGATAGAATAGATTTACCAAAACTAGCTAAGGGGGTGGCCGTCTTGTACCACGGTTACGAGACTTTTCGCGTACCAGATCGTTAATTTAATCGAGCTTTGAAAGGATGATTTTAATCTATGGCAGAACAGCCGAAAGTAAGTAGTACCCCAATCTCTGAAACTACCGACCCTGGACCGGAGCAGCCGCTTTGGCAACGGAGCACGGCGCAACTGCAGGCGGACTATCACACCGATACCGCCACTGGGTTGAGCCCCGCCGTTGCTAAGAAGCGGCTGGCCGAAAATGGGCCCAACGAGTTGACGGCGAAACCGCAATCCAATCTCTTGCGGTTCTTAAAGCAGTTCAACAACAGTATCATTTATATCCTGGCCGCGGCGGCCATCATGACTTTTCTGATGCACCATTACTCCGACTCGATCGTTATTGGGTTAGTGATTGTCGCTAACGCCTTTATTGGCTTTTTCCAGGAACGTTCCGCGGATAACGCGCTGGCGAGAATCAAGGCGTTACTGGTCTCGGAAGCCGTGGTCATCCGTGACGGACAGAAACTGACGTTACCGTCTCGCGAAGTCGTGGTCGGGGATATCGTCCAACTGGAAGCCGGGGATACCGTTCCCGCTGACTTGCGGTTGATTGATGCGGATAATTTGAAGATTCAAGAATCCGCGCTGACCGGGGAGACCGATTCCGTCTTAAAGGAAGAGGACCCGATTGCCGCGGCCGACCTGCCACTGGCGGAACGGCGCAACCAAGCGTTTGCGTCGACGGCTGTCACCAACGGGTCGGGCCGGGGCATCGTCACGGTCACTGGGACGCAGACCGAGATTGGGACCATCCAGCAACACGTCGCCAAGGTGAAGGCCCAGACCACGCCATTGATGCAGAACTTAAACCGCTTAGGCTTGGGGCTGTCGGTCGCCATCTTGATTGTGGCGGTTCTGCTGTTTATTTTGGGGATGATCACCCACGTCTACAGCCTGCCAACGTTACTGATCGCCGTCATCACCATGGTCGTGGGCTCGATGCCCGAAGGCTTGCCGGCTAGTACCTCGGTGGTCCTGGCCATGGGGACCCAGCAGATGACCAAGCAAAACGTCATCGTGAAGACCTTACCGGCCGTCGAGACTTTAGGGGCCGTCGACATCATCAACACCGATAAGACCGGGACGCTGACCAAAAACGAAATGACTGTGACCGACGTCTTGACCCCTAACGCCACTTACACGGTGACCGGGGTCGGCTACGACGCGGCCGGTGAACTGGAAGACCAGTCCGGTCAGGCCGTTGCTTGGCAAGAGGACAGCGACCTCGAATGGTTGGTCCAAATCGCCGGGCAGACTTCCGACGCCGAATTCCACGAGGAAGACGGCCAGTGGGTTCTGACTGGGGAACCGACCGACGGGGCGCTAACCTCGCTGTACCACAAGCTGACCCAGCAAGACCCGGCCCCCCACGAAATCGACTCGCAACCCTTTGACTCGGCCGTGCGGTACTCCGCGCGGTTGGTGGACCACAAGGGCAAACGGTGGTTACTGGTCAAGGGGGCCCCGCAAACGCTGATTCGCTTGATGCAAGAGCAGGGTCAGACCGTCGATACCGCCGCTTGGCAGAAGCGTTTGTCGCAATTGACGCGCCAAGGTAAGCGGGTGGTGGCCTTAGGGTACCAGCCGGTGGCCGCTGACGTTGACGATATCGACCAACTGGTAGTCGGCCAGGACTTACACTTGACCGGGATGACTGGAATCATCGACCCGCCGCGTCCTGGTGTCGCCGACGACGTGCGCCAACTGCGTTACGCCGGCATCAAGGTCAAGATGATTACCGGGGACGACCCGGAAACGGCCGCGGCAATCGCCGAACAGTTGAACTTGGCGGAACGGGCCAAGGCCATTACCGGCCCTGAACTGAACCAGTTGAGTGATGATGAGTTGGTCAAGACCATTGACCAATACACCGTCTTTGCGCGGACCACGCCGGCGGATAAGCTTCGGATCGTGCGGGCCCAACAGAAGCGCGGGCACATCGTGTCAATGACCGGTGACGGGGTCAACGATGCCCCGGCCTTGAAGCAAGCCAATATTGGGGTCGCCATGGGGATTCGGGGGACCGACGTCGCCAAGGACTCCGCCGACATGGTCTTAGCCGATGACGACTTTACCTCGTTACTGGGCGCGGTCCGCGAAGGCCGCCACGTCTTCGATAATATCCGCAAGACCATTCGTTTCTTACTGCCGACGAGTTTTGCCGAAGGGTTGATCGTGGTCTTGAGTATCTTGATGGACCAAACCTTACCATTGTTCCCGACGCAACTGTTGTAGATCAACATGGTCTCGGCGTTGACTATCCAGTTCGCGTTTATCTTCGAACCCGCCGAAAGTGGCATCATGAAGCGGGGGCCGCGGGACGTCACCAAGGGCATCCTCGGGAAGTACGACGTGTTCGAAGTCGTTTACGTCTCGCTGCTGATTTCCGGGTTGGGGATGTTCTTCTACGACATGTTGACCAACCAGGGCTTGTCGGCCGTGGTCGGCAGTACCATGACGCTGAACGTGATTATTTTCGGGAAGATTTTCTACCTGTTCAACCTGCAAAACGACCATCCGGTGTTATCAAAGTACCTGTTTAGAAATAAAATGAGTTTCATTATCGTGGGGATCCTGCTGGCGTTACAAGCCATGATTATTTACTGGCCCGCCATGCAAGGCGTCTTCCACACCACCAGCGCCAACTTTACCTACGGCTGGGGGATTCCGATTATCGCGGGGATTGTGGTCCTCGTGGTGACTGAAATTGCCAAAGCCTTACGGCACCGTTGGGAACGGCTGGTGCAAGCTAAAGAAAAACGCGTCTCGACGGACTAAGTTAACGCCCGTCGTCACGGTTCAATGAGTCCAGAAAAAGGGGGTCCGGACGTGAGTGTCCGGACTGCCCTTTTTTGGTTATTTGGATAAAATTTAAGGCGGGACCAGTGAAATGGGGGGCACTGGCTCAAGGCTAGGGGTAGCGCCGCCCCCAGACTTAAAATGGTCGCGGTTCCACGATTCGCGGCGATAGCTTTAAGTTGTATTTAACGTTAAAGGGCGTATGATATGGGTACAATCGTTTGGCTTACAAATTATTAGTGAGTTAATAAATTGTAAACAATTGATTGGCCTGATGATTAAATCTTTGTCGGTCATGACCGGCAATCACGTGAAAGGAAGACCCCCTATTAGTACCGAAGATATTAAAACCTGGACCGCACAGGAACTGACGCGTCGTGGTCGCGATGCCAGCAAGTGGCAACTATTTGCCACTTCCGCCGAAAAAGACGTGTTCTTATTCCGCAATGTGACTAAGAATGAACAGATTACGGTGTACCAACATGCCGATGGCCAACGGGTCATGGGGCATGTCTGGGGCTCTTAAGACCAGCTAAATACGCATGACGACCGGACCACCGTGAGATTGGTGGGCGGTCGTTTTTTGTTTTGGATTGAAAATTGAACTGGTTTGTCAAAGAATTAGGGAAAACGGTATAATTATGGTTAAAATAGTGATATGAATCAAAATTGAATATGAATAGGGGAAAGATTATGGCACTAACAGCTGAAAAAGAAGCGTTGATTTGGAAAACGTTAAATGACACGCGGGGAAAGATTTCGCCCTCTCAATATCAAAACTACATATTTGGTGTAATGTTTTATAAGTTTTTGTCAGAAAAGGCTCAACGATGGCTTGATGGCGTTTTAAAGGGAGAGACCTGGGCTAACGTTTGGAATCAAAATTCTGAGAAAGCCGCTGAATTTATGCAACGTAACTTAGGATATGTGATTCAACCAGGTGACATGTTTACCGATTGGCAGCGTGCCATCAACGAGGATAAGTTTAATATTATGATGGTTGCGGATGCTTTGACTCGATTTGACCAAGGCATTAGCCCGGACGCTAAGGATGATTTTGCCGGTATTTTTGCGGATATGGATCTATCCTCATCGCGTTTGGGTGTCAACGCACAAACACGAACAGCAACAATGATCGACTGGATTAATTTGATGGACCAGATTGAATTGGACGAAAATACGGATGTTTTAGGAGATTTGTATGAATATCTAATTGGGATGTTTGCGGCCAATTCGGGTGCTAAAGCAGGAGAATTTTATACGCCACATCAAGTGTCAGACGTGATGGCCCGGATTTTAACGGCTGGTCGCCAAGATATGGCAGAGTATAGTCTTTATGATCCAACACTAGGTTCAGGATCTTTGCTGTTGACGACGGCATCTTACATGCAGGAGGCTGGTGTTCGAGGAGCTATCAAGTACTATGGTCAAGAACTAAATACCACCACGTATAACTTAGCGCGGATGAACCTCATGATGCACGGCGTCGATTATAACGATATTAGCTTTCGAAATGCAGATACACTAGATGGTGATTGGCCAGATGGTGTGGTTGATGGCCAGGATAACCCACGCATGTTTGACGCGGTGATGGCCAACCCGCCGTATTCTCAACATTGGGATAATACTAATCGAGAAGATGATCCACGGTTTAAGGCGGGAATCGCACCAAAGACGAAAGCGGATTATGCCTTTTTTCAACATAGTTTATATCATTTGAAATCAAACGGTTGGATGGCTATTGTGTTACCACATGGGGTATTGTTCCGCGGAGCTGCTGAGGCACGAATTCGTCAGGAGCTACTTAAAAACCACAATATTGTAACAGTTATTGGTTTACCGGAGAAAATTTTCACCAATACTGGCATTCCAACGGTCATCATAGTATTAGAAAAGAACCGAAAGGCAGACGACGTCCTCTTTATTGATGCGTCTAAGGGCTTCGAAAAACAGAAGAACAGTAACCAATTACGGCAGGTCGATATTGATAAAATTGTCCAAACCTATTTGAACCGGACGGACGTTGAGAAATATGCGCATGTGGCGTCCCTGGCTGAAATTCAGGAAAATGATTATAACTTAAACATTCCACGTTACGTGGATACGTTTGAGGAAGAACCTCCCGTGGATACCGCAAAATTAGTGGCTGATGTGAAAGCAATATCTGTTGAGGAGACGCAGCTGAAAGCCAACCTAAAAGATATGATGGCTGATTTAGTCGTGACTAATCCTAAGGATCAGCAAATTTTAGATGACTTAAAGGAAGTCTTAGATTATGAGTAATGTTCGGAAACAGCTACCAACAGAACCAGAAATTCGCTTTAAAGGTTATACGGACGCTTGGGAACAGCGTAAGCTTGGAGAACTTGGGAAAGTACGTTCAGGAATTGGTTTCCCAGCTTCCGAACAGGGCGGAAAAGAAGGAATACCTTTTTATAAGGTTTCAGATATGACTACTCCAGGTAATGAACAGGAAATGATCAGTGCAAATAATTATGTTACAACTAATCAGATTTCTCGAAAGAAATGGAAACCAATTGAAGATGTTCCTGCAATCTTTTTTGCAAAAGTAGGAGCTGCCGTTTTGTTGAATCGAAAAAGGTTATGCCGAGTACCATTCCTTTTAGATAATAATACTATGGCTTACTCTATGGATAAAAACGTTCTAGATACTCGTTTTACAAAAGCATTATTTGAGACAATAAACTTGGCTTCACTTGTTCAAATCGGAGCGTTACCTTCATATAATGCCCGTGATATTGAGAAGATAAAAATTTTGCTTCCGAATATAAATGAACAACGAAATGTTGGTATTCTTTTTCAGCGACTTGACAACCTTATCGCTTCCAATCAACGAAAAGTCGAAGCTCTAAAAAAGATGAAGCAAGCGTTATTACAAAAAATGTTTATTTAGAAGCTTACCTGGGGAGTTATTCTCCAGATACATAGCATAACGGCGTGAAAGGAGTCAAAGAGGATGGCAGAAAATAAATTTGAAGATGCCGTGATTGCGAAGCTCAAAACGGAGGGTTGGACTTATCGTGATGATTTGTCCGGCGTAAGCACACAAGCTTTATATGAACATTGGCGGCATATTTTAAATCAGAATAATGTCCGTAAACTGGATAATGTACCATTATCCGATACTGAATTTGAGAATTTGAAACTTGAATTAAATAAAAATAAGACACCCTATGATGCTCAGTTACTCCTGGCTGGATCAGGTGGTGTAGGAACACTTCCGTTGACTCGTGATGATGGGACTCGACTAGAGATTGAAATTTTTTATGGTGACGAAGTTGCAGGTGGGCAGTCCCGTTACGAGGTGGTGAATCAAGTAACCTTTAACGATTTACCTTTTACGTTAAGTCAAAAACGGCGAATTGACATTATGCTACTAATTAATGGGTTACCAGTCGCCCACATTGAAGAAAAGGATGAATCGTTACAAAATCAATGGAATGCCTTTGAACAATTGCAAAAGTACGATAGTGATGGGATGTATACCGGATTGTTCTCGTTTGTGCAGGTTCAATTTATCCTGTCGCAACATTCGGCCCATTATTTTGCTCGGCCAAGGAACGCCGAGGCGTACAATAAAGATTTTGTCTTTGGTTGGCGAGATGCCAACGGTAAGGACGTCACAGACACTATGACGTTTATTCACCAGGTAATGGGCATTCCGGCGTTACACCGCTTGGTTACCGTTAATATGATTCCCGATGCCTCTAATGATAATTTGATGGTGATGCGGTCCTACCAGATTCAGGCCACCCGCGCTATTATGGATCGGATGCGAACCATGGAAGCCAATCACTTCGTTGAGAAGGAGGGGGGATACATCTGGCACACCACTGGTTCTGGGAAAACTGTCACAGCATTTAAAGTTGCACAATTATTGGCAGCGATGCCCCGGGTTCGTAATGTCCTATTCATTGTGGATCGGGTCGACTTAGTAAATCAGACCTATGAGAACTTTAAGTCGTATGCCTACAAAACTTTTGAAAATCGGATCCAAGTTGTAAAAGGGTACATGCTACGGAAACGATTGGCGCAAAAATCAGCACCCTCGCATATCTATTTAATTACGGTTCAAGGCCTGGACAAAGCTGTTAAACGGGGACTATCCTCAACAGAACGCAACGTTATTTTAATGGACGAAGCTCATCGGTCGGCAAGTGGAGATGCAATCGAACGGATTAAAAAGAACTTTCCACAAACGACTTGGTTTGGTTTTACTGGGACCCCTAACTTTTATAGCAATGAAGCTAATGAAGTTAAGACTTCCCGCGATATTTCGACATATGATATTTTTGGTCAGCGGCTTCATCGTTATACGATTAAGGACGCTATCGGGGATGGTAACGTCCTGGGGTTTGACGTCAGCTACTATACCCCGGATATTGAAGCTGCAGAAAAGACAAAACTTACCGAAGAAGAGCTGGAAAAGGAAGTCTATAGTTCTTTGCCATACCGGAAAGCGGTCGTAGAAGATATTCTTAAACATTGGCCGGAAAATCATTCGGGGCCCATTCGGATGGGAGTTCGCCGGCCTAATCAATTTCACGGATTATTTGCGGTGTCGGGGAAGCAGGCCGTGGTGGCTTATTACCAATTATTTAAACAATTGGCCCCACAGTTACGGGTAGCGATGACTTATTCGCGTGATGAGACCAATGGTGAGGGATCATCTGATTTACAAGCGGCCTTAAAACAGGGCATGCTTGACTATGCAACTCGATTTCAAACACGTAACTTTTTGGATGACAAGCACGCCGAACAAAATTATCTAAATGATATCACCAAGCGTTTAGCTCACAAGAAGCCGTACAACCAAAAGCTCACGGACAAACAAGAGGCGGCCCACCCGCAACGATTAGATTTAGTCATTGTTTCCGATCAACTGTTAACTGGATTTGATTCGAAATATGTGAACATTATCTATATGGATAAGATTCTTAAAGAAGGGCTCCTAATTCAGGCAATGTCACGGACCAATCGAACAATTGATAAGGATGCTAAGCCTCACGGAAAAGTTCGCTTTTTCCGTAAAGGTGATGTCATGAAAGATAACGTTAAGGAAGCTTTAGTTATTTACACTAAGGATGGTAATGACACAGCAGCTGATACTGGCAAGCCACCAAAAGATACTGATCAACAGGATCTGGAGGATGCGGATATTTTGGCACCTAAGTTTGCTACTCAGGTCGAAGCACTTCAACCTAAACTGGAACGATTAAAGGCCATTGCCGGAGAAGACTTTAGCCAAACACCGCGATCGGAAGACGCGCAACAAGAATTTGCGGTACTGGCAGCAGAAGTCAATCAAAAGATTCAACGGTTAGTCCAACAAGGCTATCAATTTGGTGCTGCGGTTGATGTGGTAGATAAACAAGGGCAACCGACGGGGAGTAAGCTTACGTTAAATATTACCGATGAATCGGAATTTAGCGCCCTCCAGGCCCGGTTGAATGATGTCAATGAGTTGCTGCCACCGGACAAGCAGGTCGATTTGACGAATGTTAAAATTGCCATTGACTTGTATAACCACGAAATCATTGACTATGATAAATTAGTAGAACTAATACATGGATGAAATTACGGCGGAAAAGCATGCGGCCGTGGAAAAGCACATTGCGCCATTAGATGATGCTAATCGGGCTGAAATTGAAGCTGTTTTGGATGGAATTAAAAATGGGCAGTATACGAAACATTTCGACACTTTAATGTTGCAAGAAGTACGACAGATGATTCGGACGGAACAAAAAGAATTAAAGCTCCGGCGCTGGTCGGCAGATCATGGCTCTAATGGAAATGATATCTATCAAGCTTATGAGGTATATTTGCCAGGAGTCGATTTAAATGACAATCCGAAGTTAAAGGCTAAGATTATTGGAATTGAACAGGACCAGAATTTGGGCTTCTTTGAAACGGCGGATTTTGAAGATGAATTGCTCGGATTCTTTAGCAAACTCTAAACTAACAGAATAAGATACCAGAAGAGCTAACTCAAAGTAGGTTCCGTAAATGGGACGATTTTGGGTTAGCTTTTTAGTAGATATCTGATTATTAATAACTAAAAGCCTTGCAAGTAGCTAGCCACTTCGTAAAATCAACTGTCGCTTTTGAAGTGGGATGTGACAAAATTCCGACACCATAGATCAGTTGAATAGGGTAGTCAATGGGAATAGTATTAAAGAACTGATGGCTTGAAAAGCTGATAAAGTCGGGCATCACGGTGATACCGAGACCAGCTTCAACCATGGTATTCGCAACTGAAACATTATCTACAAGAGTGGCTTTGAGATTGGTGTTATACGTCTGCAATAAACGCTGGAATTTAAGTTGTTCCGGCGGGCACCAATTATCATTTAATAGAATTAGATTCTGGTGGTTGAAATCCGAAAACTTTAATTTCTTTTGTTGGCTTAGTGGATTTTCGTTAGGGACTAGTGCGCAAAAATAGCCACTAGCTAATTGGGAAAATTCAATTTGTGGGGTGTCGTCTAAATCATCTTTGGTTGTAAAAATCAAATCACATTCTTCGTTAAGTAAATGTTGTTTTAACTGGTTATGGCTAAAATACTCCAGATAGAATTTAATCATTGGATGTTGCTTTCGATAATCTTTAATGATGAGCGGTAATGTATGAGCTTCAAAACTAGTTCCGGTAGTCCCAATCGTCAAGGTGCTTTTTTCTCGTTGATAAACATCGCGACTGTCGCAGACAGCTTTGTCGAAACTACTTAGAATGGTTAAAACTCGCTGGTAAAATAATGTGCCACTCTTTGTTAAGCGAACTTGGCGCTTGGTACGTTTGAACAGTGAAAAGCCTAGCTCGTTTTCAATGGACTTAATGGCTTGGGAAACCGCTGATTGAGAGAGATTCAACGTCTTAGCGGTTAAAGAAAAGTTCAAAGTTTCTGCTAGATTAATAAAAATTTTTAAATGATCAATGTTCATTTGAGCCCCCCATTTAGTAATCAGTTTTGCTTATAAGCGACCACATTTTTGCGTTTCACAGGAATTAGTATTTGTGATAATTTTAACTATGTAAGCGATACCAATGCTTTAAAGACATAGAGGCTTTGAAATGTTAAAATTGCAAAATGTTGATCATTACCAATTTAAGGACAGCGATGTCCAGAAGACGATTGATACAGAAGTACTAGTTGTTGGTGCTGGCAACGCTGGGATGATGGCTGCTGCGGCCGCTGCCGAAAAGGGGACAAAAGTAACAGTCGTTGAAAAGGAAGATAGTATTAATTTACTACGACTCGGTATTGGTGGTGTTGGAACAAATGCTCAAAAGCGGGCCGGTCTCACTATTAATAAATATGATTTAGTAGAATACTTAGCGGCATTTGCACAACACAACGTTGATGAAGGCTTGATTTACCACTGGGCAAACCATAGTGCCGAGGCTGTTAATTGGGTTGAAGATAATATTCTGAAGCCCCATGGTGCTCACTTACGGTCTGAACCAGATGCCATGGTTACAAGCTCAGCTTATGAAGGCTTTCCAACTGAAAATGACCCTACTACTGATGATAAAACGTTTGCGTCTTATGGTAAATGGTTCCAAGAAAAAGTTGAAGATATGGGCGTTAAACTTCAATCCCAAATTGCAAGAACAAATTAGCCACACGACAAATCCTATTAAATCAGTATTTTCATTAATATTCATATTTTATGGACTTAACTTAACCGGCGGAAGCAGCGGAGAAAAGCTCTTTGGGTGTTTGATAGCCAGTTTGCCGGCGCGGTAAATTGTTTAGCTTTGACTCAACTGCTTGGATATCATGAGGACCCAAAATATCCATGGATAGACCCTTGGGTACATCGCGGCGGATCATTCGATTATGCGCTTCGTTAGTCCCACGCTCAGAGGAACGATATGGATGGGCATAATAAAGGTCAGCGACACCGGTAAGTACAGCGCCAACTTCCGAGAACTCAGCGCCATTATCGGCAGTAACTGACTTCATGATTGATCCGTATTCTTGACAGATCTTGGCCAGCTCATAGTTGACTGAATCGGCATCACGACCATCGATCAAACGTAGAATTTGGCAGCGGGATTGACGCTCGATCAGCGTTAAGATCACACTCTCTTGACCGTTGCGCTTGCCCACCACGGTGTCCAATTCGAAATGGCCGAACTCTTGGCGCTGGTCGATACTTTTAGGCCGTTCATCAATACTCCGTCCGGCCAGACGCTTGTGCTTGATCGAGTGATGATGTTTGGCACGGTGGCGCGTTTTTTCGAGTAGATCAAGATTGCGGACTTCAAGTAACTGGGCATCAATATAGTGGTATAGCGTCTTGGTCGAGACCATCTCCTCAGGCTGATATAAGCCTTCAAGTTTGGCCCGTCCTACTGCTGCATCAGGCGACCAACCATCTTGACGCAAATGAGTCGTAAAATAGTCGATAAAATCAGCGACACCGACGAGTTTCAAAGGTCGATGACAGTGGGCTCGATTAGCTTCGTACTTAGCTTGTGCTGTTTCTGGTGAGTATACAGCGTAATATTGGCGTTGACCATTCACTTTTTTTACTTGGTCGATCTCGCCGCGGCACAATTCATTATTGATTGTTTGATGACAAACATTAAGCGCTCTGGCAATTGCACGATTGGAATAGCCTTGGCTGTGCAGCGTAGCAATTCTGCCTCGTTCAAACGAAGTTAGGTGCTGACCTTTTTTTCTGACTGTGGTATTCTGTTCTTGCATCAAGACAATAACCTCTTTCATTGTTTGTGTAGGAACATCAATGATAACAGAGATTTGTCTTGGTGTTTTTTATTTTATCAATTAGCTAAAAGTATTTGGCTAACTTGATTATAAAACGCGCGGTTAAACTTCAATTTAAGACGGCATTGGTTAAACTATTAACAACGGAAGACCAAGTCACCGGTGCTATCGTCAAAGATTTAAAGAATGATGAATTCATTCAAATCAATGCTTCTAAAGGTGTCATTCTTTGCACGGGTGGTTATTCAGCCAACAAAGATTTGTTGAAACAATGGAATCCGGTTGCTTTGAAGAAAAATGTTTATAATGACAGTCCACGCAATAATGGTGCTGGAATTACCTCGGCGCTGAACGTTGGTGCGATTAAAGATGAGGAACCTGCTGAATGTATCTTTGATCGGGGATTGGTTCCCGTGGGGACAAAGACCGGTGATATGTATGTTCAAACGGCAACTTACAAAGATTGGCTTTGGTTAGCTAGTCACCCGCTATTAAAACTCAATATGCGTGGAGAACGGTTTGCGAACGAATCCATCCCTTACCAATTTATTGTGAATGCTGCCAGCAAGCAACCCGGCTACCTTTACAGTATGATTTGGGATGACAACTTTTCCGAGTACGCTAAGCAGTTCCACATGTTAGGGTGCGCTCGAGTGGGCTTCCCTGGTTATATGGCCAGTGCACAAAAACTACGCGAAGATACACAACAGTATGTAGATAAAGGACTAGTTGTTAAGGCTGATTCCATCGAAGAATTAGCAGAAAAGTTGCACCTTCCTGTAAAAACTGTTAAGCAATCGGTAAAGCGGAACAATGAACTTGTCGTTGATAATATTGATAAGGACTTTGGAAAAGAAGCCTTTCGGTTAACGCCGATTAATAAGAAACCTTATTATGGGTGTATCTTAGGTGGCAGAATCTTATGCACGTTTGATGGGTTACGCGTTAACAAGAAAATGGAAGTTGTTAACGACCAGTTTGACCCTATCCAACATCTCTACGCAGCTGGAAACGATAGTGGTGGTTTCTTCTTTGGGAGCTACCCAGATCGGGTTCCTGGTCTAGCAGCTAGCCATGCCCAGACCTTTGGCAGATTAGCTGGTCAACAGGCTGCCGAAAACTAAGTAACGTTGGCTGAATTTAATGATTGAGGATAATGATTCCAGTAGAGAATTGCAAACCAATTCTTTACTGGAATCATTATTTTTGTGATGAAATTGAGATGAACGGTTGAACTTTCGTCAACTCACTGGTCAGGACCGTCCCGGACTCCTATACTATTAAACAAAGGGGGCGGAACATTTTGACTACTAAGAGTTCCGATTGTACCGAGATTTTAGTCGGTAAAGCCGCCAGTATGGACGGTTCCACGATTGTCGCCCGCAACGAAGATGGTTACGGTCCGGTCAATCCCATTAAG
This sequence comes from Levilactobacillus suantsaii, assembly GCF_014069315.1. NCBI lineage: Bacteria > Bacillati > Bacillota > Bacilli > Lactobacillales > Lactobacillaceae > Levilactobacillus > Levilactobacillus suantsaii. The sequence continues at coordinate 969,628 of NZ_CP059603.1, forward strand.
TTTGTCGTGCATCCAGCGAAGGACCAATCCAACGCTACGTTTACTTCCATCACCACGGGGGTCACGGTCCCACTGCCCGCGCACGCGTTTCGCTATACCGGAACGCCCCAAGCGGACCAGAGTGACGGCCAGTACGAAGAGGCCGGCATCAATTCGTTCAACGTGGGGATGAGCGCCACGGAGACTACCGCGACCAACGCGCGGGTCTTGGGCTATGACCCATTAGTGAACGATGGCATCAATGAAGAGGCCATGGTCACCTTAGTTTTACCGTACATCAAGACCGCTAAGGAGGGGGCCCAACGCTTAGGCGCCCTGCTGGAGAAGTACGGGACCGGCGAAAGTAACAGCATCGCCTTCAATGATCAAAACGAGATTTGGTACTTAGAAACGGCTGGGGGCCATCACTGGGCTGCCATGCGTCTGCCGGATGACTGTTACGCCATTGCGCCCAACCAGACGTTGATGCAGGAAATCGATTTGACTGATGACGCCAACTTTTTGGTGGCCAGTGATTTGGCCCAGTTTGTGGCCCAACACCACTTGAACCCGCGGCCCGGTCACTTTAATTTCCGGGAGATCTTTGGCACGCATAGTGAAGCCGACGCCTACTACAACACGCCACGGACTTGGTACGGCCAAAAGTTGTTCAACCCTGAAATCGAGCAGGAACCCACGAGTCAAGACATGCCGTTTACGCGCAAGCCCGCTAAAAAGCTGGCCATCGAAGACGTGCAGTTCTTCTTGTCGTCGCACTACAACGGGACCGTGTACGACCCATTTGGCACCTACGCGTCCGGCACGGTTGACCAGCGACGTCGCTACCGGCCGATTGCGATGGACCGCAACCAATGCTCATCCATCTTGCAGATTCGAAACGACGTCGACGCGGATCACGCGGCCATCCAGTGGGTCGCCATGGGCTTCTTTGCCTACAGTCCTTACGTGCCGTTCTTCACCAACATCACCGACACCCCGGTCGACTACAAGAACACGACCACCACGGTGGCCACCGACAACGTGTACTGGTTAGAAAAGACGTTGTCCGTAATTATCGAACCGCACTTCCACGACTACGTGGCGACTGTCAACGCCTACCGTGACGCCTGCCAGTCCTACGCCCGTCAACGGGTCGAAGCTACGGATCAAGCGAGCCAGGACGCTAGCGATATGCCGGCCTTCTTGACTCAGAGTAACGCGCAGACCGCCGGGGAGATTTCGAAGCGGACCCACGCGCTCTTCGACCAACTGGTCAAGCAGGGCTTGAACCTGTCACTGACCGCTTGGGAAAAGGGGCAAAACCTGTAAGTGATGAGTTGAAATAAAATACTAAACGACCGGTCAAGTCCTCCGGATGGAGGATTTGGCCGGTCGTTTTGAGGCCCTTAGTGACTGAAGAACTCAGCTAAGATGCGTAGTGATTTAATAGATTTAGGAGATGAATCGTCTGACGGCTACCATCAGCCTAAGGATTCCTTCACATAGAAGGAATCCATTGCTAACTAAACAACATTTGAATTTAATAGTTAAAAGGTATACACATTACTAAGATAATGGTACACTTAAAATCATGTCATAGTTCAAGGGAAATGATTATACAATTATTTTAGCGGGATTTATGACGAGAAAAGATAGAATTATTAGTTTTGCTCAGTTTTATTAATATTGCCACTATTCGCTCCAGTAGGGGGCTTATGCGGCGGCAACATCTGCTAATGTGTCTCATTTCAAAGCTGGAAGAATTTTTCACGTTAGGAAATATAAAAGCTGGTCCTATCAAACTAAGGGGGGGCGTGATTTAAATGCAATCTAACTCGCGTTGGACGGTAGCTTTGGCTAGTCAATATGGGTCATCAACAATGAAAAAGATTCCATACGTTATGATAATTGTATTGTTAATCGGCATTGCCTTTATTGTGGCAGATCGTGCATCTTGGGAATTTAGCCTAATTGGGTTGGACTTTTTTATGTTTGCAGATTATTTATCAGTTAAATTAGCACAAAAAAGTATCAATTTTATCTTTAGTATCTTGTTAGGGGTCATCGTTTCTTTCATAGTATTTGGGCTAACTACCTTAGCTTTGGGGTTGTTATTTAAATGGTGATGGCAATAATATGAACATCAGACTACGCAACTATCTGATATGTTATGTGACGGTAGGGATCATGGCAGTTGTTTTGCCTCTCCTTTGGCCAGCAACTTTTAGATTCGACTGGGCAAGCTTAAAGCGGAAGTTTATTGGATTGTTGGTTGCCATCGTGGTTATTGAGTTTGTTGAATACATAGCACCCGAGAGAAAATAACTTATTTATAATCGATGCGGCCTTTAATCTGAGGTCTATGATATTTTGTGTTGATGGCTAAAATTCATTGACGCTATTTTGAGTTGTGAGATGACCAAGGGACAACACTTAGTTTCAAGAAATCAACGATGTCCTGGGATTATCAACTGAGATTTTCACGATGATGGCGCGAACGTCAACGGCTACGCTTGGCAGCTAATCAAAATTACGGCTGGCTTAGAGCAATCAGAGCCCTAATAATCTACCGGTCGTTTTGAGGCCCTTAGTGGCTGAGGGGCAAACGTTGTTGACTTGCTTTACTGAGTGGCCCGGCCAAGGTGACGGGGTCCAATCAGGTAGACTACAGACAAGGTGGGCGGCGGTTTGACCGGCGCCCACCGTCAACAAATTTAGTAGACGGGTCGTCCGGCGGCTACCATCATCCTAAGGATTCCCTCTATATGAGGCGTTGAGCGGGTCTTCGCTTGGGAGCGGGGACCTTTTTTTATAACGAAACTTGTGGGTCGTTATGGTTGATGGAATCCCCGGGATTTGAACTAAGCGCAACTAACGGCCTTTTGGCACACGTTTCGGTACCATATACGGATACTGAAATAATTTAAAAAGGGCACCACCTGCAAATGGATCTTTCAGTTAAAGGCGGTGCACTTTAGCATTTTATTTCAAACTAGTTTTAGGATAGTGGCGTTTTTCGTTGGTGAGTTTGTTTATATTTACCAGGCGACTGGCCGACGTGTTGTTTAAACGTGCGGATAAAACTACTGTAATTCCTAAACCCACAGTGGACGCTGGTCTCGCCAACACTTTCACCGCCCCCGAGTAGCTGCTTGGCTAGCTCGATGCGTTTTTCGATGACGTAGGTGTGGATAGAGATGTTCATCTGGCTCTTGAAGTACTTGTCAATATAATTGGGGTTTAAATAAAAGTGATGACTTAGAGCCGATAATCGTAAATCCCCCGCGATATTTTCGGCAATGTATTGCATGATTTTTGAAAAGAGTTGAGGCATTTGGTTTTCCCGGTGTTGTGGGACCGGCGCCACTTGGTTACCGAGCAGTAGAATTTCGGTCAGGAGGATACGTTGATAAATATCGGCCGCATCGTGTTGTTGGTCGATAACGTCAACGAGGTTATCGCAGAGTGATGTGAACCGCGTACTTTCTTGTTCATTCAACGCCATAGTACCAACTTCTTGATGCCGAGCACGGTCAAAACACTTCAATAAATTAGTACGGGTAGTCGATAATTGGTGAATTAGGTTAAGCTCGATATTGATGTACACACGTTCGTAAGGTGTGTCGTCGTGGGTCAAGATACAATGCCACACGCCATTTGGAACCAAGACGAGTGTTCGTGGTAGGAGCAAGAAGGCCTGTTTCTCCGTGTAAAAACTCGCATTGCCGGAAAGCAATAGCAACATTTCAATGTGGTGAGGATGAACGTGCAGCGGACTATTATGGTGCCGGCTAGTGACGTGATTACAGAAGACGGGCATGGGGATGGTCCCGTCAATCGATAGATTATCAATCAAAAAATTACCCCCTTTTTTGTAAGGTTTAATAGCATAAATGCAAGGAATACGTCAAGTTAAGCGCTTACAATATAAGTGTAGCGAAAGCGATACTGGAAGTAAATGGTCGTTTCGCAAACGTTGTACCGCTTTTTGGCTCTTATTGTGGATTAAATTGATCTTAATGAAATAAAAGAGGGATTTATGATGGAAGAATTTGTCATTTCAAAGGCTACCCGTATCGTGACGGATTTTGGTAATGATGTTTTACGAAATGCCGCCCAAATTTTGACTCGGGACATTCAAATGACGGTGACAACAATACAGACTGATAATGAGATTGACCTTCGAGTCACATCAGCGTTACCCAGAACAGAACAGTTTAGCGTGGCGCAACCCGATGCGGCACACTTAGTCGTACAATCTGGTACGCTTCGGGGGGTGATGTATGGTGCGTTGGCTATTTCCAAGAATGTGCTGAAAGTCAACGACTTTTGGTTTTGGCTGGATAAGTTGCCAAAAAAAGTACCGCAAGCCGTTGTGGGAAATCCTACACGACTCAAGCTTCCCGATTATCGGGTCAGCTATCGCGGGTGGTTCGTTAACGATGAAGTTCTTTTAAATCATTGGCAATATCAAGAATCCAACCAAAATGTTTGGCAGATGGTGTACGAGACGCTTTTACGTTGCGGTGGCAATATCATTATTCCGGGAACGGGGAACAATGCGCACGCGCACCGGGCAATCGCGGCAGCCATGGGGCTGATTGTGACCCATCACCACGCTGAACCTTTGGGTGCGCAAATGTTTGCGCGGGTCTATCCCGATTTAACGGCATCGTACGTTAAGCACCCGGACCTATTTAAGAGCTTATGGCAAAAGGCCATCGCGGAACAACAAGATAGCGAAACTGTGTGGACCTTGGGTTTTCGGGGCCAGGGTGACCGACCGTTCTGGTTAGACGATGACCACCACTACACGTTAGCGGACCGGGCCAAGGTCATTAACGATGTGATTCAAACGCAATATCGGCTGGTCAAAGCGGCAGTGCCGGATGCCCAATGTGCCATCAATATTTACGGTGAGTTAACGGGGCTGTACCATGCGGGTCTCATCAAGATCCCCCAAGACGTGATTCAGATTTGGGCGGATAACGGTTACGGGAAGATGGTGTCACGCCGGCAAGGCGAGGACGATCCGCGGACGGATGTGTTAAGCGGACAGAATCCTAATCTATCGCAAGGGATTTACTACCACGTTGCCTTTCATGATTTACAAGCATCGAATTTCTTGACTCTGTTGCAGATTGATCCCCATACGGTAGCGGCAGAATTGGATAAAGTTCACCAGGCTGGAATGGATGACTTTGTGTTGTGTAACACGGGGAATATCAAGCCCAGTATCCTTTTCTTAGCACTCATGGCCCAATCGTGGCGAACGGACTTTAAGGTCCGCTCTACCGCAGACATCTTGACCACCTACGTGCAACAGTATTATGAGACCAATCAGCAAAAGATCGTGGCGTTGTATCAACGCTACTTCACGACGGTTTTCAATTACGGCCAGTTAGCGGACCAAAAGGCCGGTGACGAATTTTACACTTACACCCTACGGAAAATCGTGGCGGCTTGGTTGGCCCACAGCCAACAATTGACCGCTATGACCTGGCTGACGGGGGATAAGCCACTTCAGGCGGAATTAGACGAAATTGCGGACCTGCTTCACGGACACGTCACGCCATTTATCCGGCTGGACCAGCAAATTCAAACCGCAATGGCCAGTTTACCAACGATGGACGCTAATCGGCTGTATAACGACTTGTGGTTGAGTGTGGTCGTTCATGCGGCCGCTAGTGAGGCGTTACAACGAACGTTGACGGCGTTTAAGGCTGCAACCCAACCAGAGTCGCCAAACTTGATTACAGCTTTTCTGCAGATTGACGCCGCAGAGCAGGCGTTACAACGAATTTTGACCGCTTGGCAATCCAATCCGCTTAAAAAGTGGGCTCACTTCTACGACAATGATTGCTACACGAACATTTCATTGACGATTCAGGTCCTTAAGACGTTGGCGGGGTATCTCCGTATAACGGGGGATGGACCAGACGAAGATCAATGGGAACGCCACTACCTCATGACCAAGGGGGATGCTCGCATTATGTTACTATCCAATACCCATCAGGCTTACGATGATCATGAGCTGGCGTCACGATTACTAGCGAAGGGGATAGAAACCCAGAAGCATTCGAAGTCCTGACAGAAGTCGTGATACAAAATGAATGTATGAAAGAAGATTAGTCGTATGGCAACGGCGAAAAAATTAGCTTTGATTTCAGCGGGGCAGTCGAACATCGACGGACGGGTACCACTCACGGAGCTACCTTCGGCAATGGCGTTACCACTGACCAACTGTCATTACTGTAGTAATGACACCCCACAACATGAAGAAGGGGTCTTCCAGCCAACCTTGAAGGCTAGTGACCTGTCAGATAATCGCTGGGGTTTTGATTTAGTTACGTATTACCAGATTACCCAGGTCGCCAAGTACGATTTGTACGTGATGAAGTGTTCCGAAGGCGGCACCTCGATCGACGTTCATGGGGAAGCGGGTAAGTTCAACGACCACTGGACCGCAGATATCAGTCAACTGGAAAGTCCGGGCCATTCATTGCTTTTACAATTTAAGCGATTGGTTCAGACTTGCCTGCAAGCGTCACAGGATGAATTGGATATTCAAGCGATGCTTTGGCACCAAGGAGAGGGCGACCGGGGCACCTTCTCTCCCGTGTCACCGGTCAATTACTACCACAATTTAAAGGCTGTATTTCAAGCCTGTCGCGAGTTTGTGGGCAAGCCGGATCTCCCGATTATCTGTGGGACAATCAGTCACCACTCCAAGCAGTATGACCCCACGGTAGAAGCGGGATTGTTACGATTGGCTCAAGAAGACTCTGACCTGCACGTGATTGACCTCCAACACGCAACCTTACGCGATGACTTCCACTTTGATGCCCAAAGTAGCCAGTACTTTGGCCAAGCGATTTATAACGAGTTGATTACGCAAAAGATTATCATGGGACCCAGAATTGATATCCAAACACACGTGTTTTGACGTTGGCAATGAAATGACGGTGCCATACATGGTGAATGACCGAAAGGCCGGAAATGAAATGAAGGGACACTTCAGTGTTAGTGATTTAACCATGATGACCCCTTCAAAAAGTTCCCGGCCTTTTTCATGTTGGGACACACAAATTACCAAGACACCAAAAACACCGCCAAACGGAAAGGGTTTGACGGTGTTTGCGCTAAACTGAGTTTAAGCCGAAGCTCAATCGATTTTCTCTAAGTGTAACGTCAACGCGTTGATAGCCACGATAACGGTACTCAACGACATGACGATAGCCCCGACCATTGGGTTCAAGATGAAGCCGATAGGTGCCAGAATCCCGGCGGCGAGGGGAATGGCAATTAGGTTATACCCAGCCCCCCACCAGAGGTTCTCGGTCATCTTGCGGTTGGTGGCGCGGGCCAATGCTAAGAACTGAATCACATCGGCCGGCTTGCTGGCCACTAAGATGACATCGGCGGCTTCGATGGCGACATCGGTCCCGGAGCCAATCGCCATACCGATATCGGCGCGGGCCAGGCTGGGGGCATCGTTGACCCCGTCACCGATAAAGAGGACCTTGCCGCGTTGCTGGTACTCTTGGACCAACTTTTCCTTGTCCTCAGGCAACAGGCGGGCTTGCACGTCGTCGATACCAACGGCGTGGGCTACCTTGTCGGCGGTCTCCCGATTATCCCCAGTTAACATGACCGGGGTAATGCCATGGCGCTTCAGGGCCTTAATCAATTTACCAGCGGTCGGCTTGACTTGATCCCCTTCAGCGACTAACCCTAAGACTTGATCGTCGGTGACCAGGAAACTGATGGAATTACCCTCAGCGGCCAGAGACTTGAACTGGTCGTGGTCGTAGTCCAGATTGTGTTTGTCGAGGTAATTGACAGCGACTAAGCCGTAGGTCGTGCCGTCGATGGTTCCAAATTGACCGACCCCGGTGGTTTGCTTGGCATCTTTTGCGGCCTTGACCGTTAAGTCGGCGTCCTTGGCGGCAGTCAAAATCCCCGTTGCTAAGGGGTGACTGGAACCGCTTTCGAGATTGGCCATCAGCTGTAAAATATCGTGGTCACTGGCTTGGTCCGTTAAACTTTGCACGTGGTTGACCGTAAAGTGACCCTGGGTGAGGGTCCCGGTCTTATCCATCAAAGCGTACTTTAAGTGTCCAACTTGTTCCAAGACGTCCCGGTTCCGCAGTAACAGCCCGTTTTGCGCGGCCAATGAGGTGCTACGGGCCACGACCAACGGCACAGCGAGTCCCAAAGCGTGGGGGCAGGCGATGACGAAGACTGCCACCGCAACGGGCAACGCCGTGGTCAGATTTGTCAGCCCTAACCAGACCACGAAGGCCACGATACCGACGATTAAGGCGGCATAGAACAGGTAACCCGCGACCCGGTCAGCCAGGTTTTCGGAGGCCGACTTGGCGTCCTGAGCATTTTGAATCAAGGTCATGACCTGGGCCAGATACCCCGAATCGCCAGTTCCGGTGACCTTGGCGGTAAACGTACCGTCACCATTGACCGAGCCCCCGATGACCTGGTCGTCCTTGGTCTTCTTGACCGCGGCAGCTTCACCAGTCACCAGTGATTCGTTGACGGCGGAACTCCCATTCAAGATCGTGGCGTCGGCGGGAATTTGTTCGCCAGCGCGGACCTCCACGGTTTGGCCGGTCTTTAAGTCGGCCAAGTTGACGTCAGTCGTTTTACCGTCGTCACCCACGACGTGTGCCGTTTGCGGCAACAATTTACCCAGAGCATCGACGGCGGATCCTGCATTCATCACGGCATTCATTTCGACCCAGTGGCCCAGCAACATGATGTCGATCAAGGTCGCGAGCTCCCAGAAGAAGTTCGTAACGGTCGGGGTCACGTGAAAGATATCGTTGGCGATGAGCGAGTAGATACTATAAATGTAAGCCACGCCAATCCCCATGGTGATCAAGGTCATCATGGCTGGTTTCTTGCTGGCGAGTTCGCCGTAGGCTCCGCTAAAGAAGGGTGCTCCACCGTAGAAGAACAGGATAGTCCCAATCACAGCGATGACCCAGTCACTTCCAGGAAAGGTCAGTTGAAACGGCAACTGTTTCCCCATGATGGGGGAAAGCAATAAAATCGGGATGGTCAACACTAAGGAGACCCAAAATTTTCGTTTCAGATTGCCCATGTGCATCATGTGACCGTTGCCCATGTCCATATCACCCATGGTCATGTCGTGGTGGCCCATTTGGCTGTGGTCGTTCATGGCCATTTGGGAATGCTCATCCATTTGCATGTGATCCATCTCGTCATTATCCATTTGGTGTTTCGTCATGACTCGCAACTCCTTTCACAATCCGCCGGTAAGCAGTCGCACGGGACGCTATCCGGCGCCGTCGGTAACTTGGCTTCTAAGTGGTCAATCAAAGTTTGCACGTCGTTGTGGCTCAGTTCGAGTTGGTCGACCACGTGGACCAGCGCCGTTCCCCGGTGCATGGCACACATCTGGTCGAGTTCGTTCAAGAGAGCGGCGTCCATGGCCGCTTGTTCACTGATTTGGGGTGTGTAGCGGTATTGCCGGCCCTGTTTGGTGGCGGCGAGGGTGCCTTTTTTAACCAGGCGGCCAATCAACGTCTTGATGGTGGGGGCCTTCCAATCATGTTGTTTAGACAATAAATCGATAATGGTGTGACTATCAGTTTCTTTTAGCGTCCAGACAATCCGCATCACGCGCCATTCGGCATCGGAAATCGTGGCAGTCAGTTCTGTGGTAACCATATGAGATAACCCCTTCTTTGTTTACAAACGTAGTCTTAACTGTTGCATAGAGTGTACAACGGGCGGCCAAGCCTGTCAAGCTAGCGGTCTCACGCCGCGGTATAAAAGGATTTCTAAGACCTTAAAATTTTGGCAAGATTGTGGGGGATTGACACAGGGTGGGGGAAACTTTGTATAATAAGAAGAATTGTGATATTTGAAAGGAGCGTTTAACTCGTGAAAGGTTTAAAACGCTGGCTAGTCCGGGTAAGCCTGGGTGTCACCATCATGGCGGGGTTAACCGCGGGCGGACCGGCGCAATCGGCCAGCGCGGCGGTTTCCAAAGTTCCTGCACGCTCTGCGTACGTGATGGACGCCCAAAGTGGCCAGGTGCTTTACCAGCAAAATGCCAATCGAAAGTACCCCATTGCCTCGCTGAGTAAGCTGTTGACGGTCTACTTGACGGTCAAAGCCATCGACAACGGCAAAATCAAGTGGACGGATCAAGTCCCCATCGATCATCAACTGATTCGGTTGAGCCACAGCTCAGTGTACTCCTCATTGCGGATGACTGCTAAAGATAAGTTTACGGTCAAGGATTTGGTGGTCGCGGCGATGGTCGCGTCATCCAACAGTGCCGCTTCAGCTCTGGGGGATTATGTCGCGGGAAGCAATAGTGCTTTCATCGACCAGATGAACCAGCAGAGCCAAGACTGGGGCTTAGACGCCCACTTCATCAGTTCGTCTGGACTGGATAATTCTGATTTGAAGGATTATCATTACCGCTTACCTGGCACGGGGGCCAGTGAACAAAACTTAGTTTCGGCGAAAGCCATCACGGTTGTGGCCCAACACCTGTTGGAAGCCGACCCGACGATTACCAAGATTGCCAGTCGCACCCAGGCCAAGGTCAACGGCACGAAGATCTACAACGAAAACAGTTGCTTGCCGGGCCAGTCCCAGTATAAGGCGGCCAGCCAAATCGATGGGTTGAAGACCGGTTACACGGAAAATGCCAAGCTTTGTTACACGGCGACCTTTAAGGTCAACGGTGAGCGCATGATCGCCACGATTCTGGGGGGCGATACCACGTTCTCTGCGATGAACAAGCTGATTAAGCAGGTCAAGCAGACCTACCAGTTACACGCAACATCGGTTAATGCCCGTACGGTAACCCTGGTCAATGGGACCAAGGTCACCGCCACGCCGAAGACCAGTCAGGTTGGTACCTGGACCAAGAGTCAAGAAGACGCCAACGTCAAGACTTCGTTTAGTCCTCAGTTGACTGCGGCCGAACTTAAACGCGGTCAGATCGAAGCCGGTGATCCGGTTGGGGAATTGACCGTGGCCGACCAACAGACCGGGTTGACGCAGCATGTCACCTATTACGCGCAAGACACGGCCACGTTGTTCACCAGTCACCAGGCCTTTAAGACGACTAAGACCGAACCAGCCCCGCTCTTGCGGACGCTGACGACGCAGACCGCGGTGTTTGCTAGCGGTCTTTGACGGCCACGCCGTTTCTTGATACACTAACTAAAGATTAGAGATAAACCTGTTATTGAAAAAGGAGGCCGTTGTCGCGGTCTCCTTTTTTGGGTTGTGTTGCAGTTGAGGGGCGTCAAGTGACGCTCAGCGAGGAAGCTGGAATCAAAAAGGCCGGTGCAAATGCCCGGTCATTGGCCTGATTAGTGCCGAAACATAAAGATGCCACGAATAATTTCACCGCCGATTAATAGTAGCATGACGGTCCAAGAAACGATGGTTAACGTGCTCCCCATTTGAAAGACCTCCTCGTAGTTCCTCAACATCTTCATTCTAAGCGCAAGCCCGTTACAATGCAATCGTAACCGCTTACAAATTTAATAATAAGCCCCCAATTCAGGGATGGGGCGCTATGGGTTCGTGACGGCCAATAGCGTTGCAAAGGTCGCCGTCGACATCCCGGGCGTCACCCGTAAGCGGGCCAGATTATAGCGTCCCTGGCTGAGTTGCGCGACGCCTTCATTAGTGGTCAACGCAACTTTATACCCGGCTTGCCGGGCCAGCCGGCGAGTCGTGGCGTTAGCGCGCCCGGCAGGATAACAGAGCACCTGGGTCTGTTGGTGCAGGTGAGTGTCCAGCCAAGTCTTAGAAGCGCTCAGTTCCCGGCGTTGCTGGGAAGTCGATAACTCGTCTAGATCGAGGTGCTGGACCGTGTGGCTGGCGAAGTCCACCCGGTTAGTGGTTGCCATTTTGGTCATTTGCGCCAAAGTCAGGTGGTTTGATTTATGCGTGAAGCCGGTAATCACGTTGATGGTGGCGTGCAAGTGGTCACGTTGTAAAATGGGCAGCCCCGCCGTGAGGTTGTCGCGGTAGGCGTCGTCTAACGTGATCCAGACCACGTGACGGGCGGGCACTGAATTCGTGGTCAAGGCCCGCACGGCTTCCGCGGCACTCAGCGTGCGGTAGTGATGCCGTTTAAGGTAAGCCATCTCTCGCGCGAATTGAGCTGGCGGTACCCGGAGCTGATTCCCCGTCGACAGGCTGTGGTACATCAAAATCGGCAGCTTGAGCGGGTGCTTAAGGTGGTGCCAGGTGGTAGTCGTGGGTTTGGCCGCCGCACGGTTGGTCGTCGCTTGATCGTGTTGCGTGGTCCGGGTCGCTTGTGGTTGGGTCGCCGTGGCCGCCAGTCGGTGCTGGTGCCAGGCGAACCCACCCCAGATTCCGGCTAAACACAGTAGGCTGAGGCCCCCAATCAGCCAATGTCGTCGCATGTAAATCCCCCCAATTAGTTTACCAGCTTCATTATAGCTTGGGTGAGGGGAAAGTGACGCGCAAAATCGTTAATCGGCGTGACGGGCCAAACGCCGGTAATAATCGATGGCGCCAGGATCAAGGTGTAACGCCGCCACGGCGGCCTGGTCGCTCAGTTCGGGATGCCGTCGCAGATAGTTAACTAAGTAACCTTGGTATAGCACGCTGGGACTGAGACTGAAGTGGGTCACGGCCTCATCCGGGCGGAGGTACTTGTGTAACCCAGGCAGCGTCAGGTGTGGGTCGGTCGCGGCCCGTTGTTTTAGGAACCAGTCGGGACACTGGAAGCGTGTCTGCAAGGGTTCCAAAAAGGCCCGTAGCCGGGTCAAAAAGGCTTGCTGGTTGCTGGGCCAGTCGCTGGTCTTGAGGTGTGCGGTGAAGTTGGGCTTCAGGTAGACCTGGACCGGATAACCCTTGGTGGTCAGCAACATCGCCGCGCGGGTGTAAACGTGTAACTGTGGATTGGCCAGCCAGTCGTCTAAGTTATCGACCCACTGATAATTGATGGGCCGGTCATTTTGTTTGGGCTTGCTTTTCAAATCCAACGTGGGCAGGTAGGGCGTCCAGTTGTGCGAGAACAAGAACTTGAAGTAGACGTTTAGGTGAGACAACACCTTATTATAGGTTTGATTTTGAATTTCGCGATTGGCGATCAACATAGCCAGGTATTGCTCGACGTCCTGGGTCTGGAGTTGATTGACCCGGTGCTCACGTTGGTAAGTCGGGTTGAAGTGTTCGAGGTAGTGGAAAAAGTCCTGCAGGGTGGCCGTGTACTCATCCTTGGTCGCCGCGGCGATTTCTCGGCGGTCAAGGTCGCGTTCGAAGGCGTCCTGGTAGGGATAGAGGATTTTTGACATGAAAAACACATCTCCTTTGACAAGAGTTACTTTAACGATATAAAGAGTCGCCGGAAATGATTTCCGGTAGCAATACGCTTAACTGGGTTGGTTGGTGGCCGCACGGACTTGGTTGCGGAGGGCCGTCTTATCTTCTTCGGGAACAAAGGCGCCGTCGATGGCGTTTAACGTGACCTGTTCGAGTAATGACCAGTCCAGACCGTAGTGGGTGTGAAGGGTCAAGAACTCGCCGGTCAGATCGACGTTGGAAACCGTCCGGTCGTCGGTGTTGATGGTCACGGGGAGACCGGCGCTGAGAAATTCACTGAGCGGAAAGTCGGCATACCCGGTGATGGCCTTGGTCTGGAGATTACTGGTCAGACACAACTCGATAGTGGCACCTTGGGCTTTGGCCTGGGTGATGATCTGGGGGTGACCACTCATGTGCACCCCGTGGCCAATCCTACTGGCACCCAAAGTTAGGGCCTCGGCCACGTTACTGGCTGGTCCGGCTTCCCCGGCGTGTAAGGTCAGTGGGAGTCCCGTCGCCAACGCGGCTTCGATGGCTGGAAGCAAGTCGTGGGTCGGGTGATTGAATTCATCGCCGGCAAAGTCTAAACCGACGACGCCCTGGTCAGCGAACTGCGCGGCGGTCGTGAAGACGTCGGCACATTCTGTCACGGGCCGGTCGCGCATGGCACAAACGATGGCGTTGACCGGCACCCCAAAGTCCTGGGTCCCGTGGTGCAGTCCCGTCAAGACGTGGCTCAAGGCTTCACTCACAGTCAGTCCTTGGTCGGTGAAAATAGCGGGCGCAAAGCGCGTCTCCAAGTAGATTAGACCATCCTTGGCAGCGGTCTGGACCATATCGTACCCGGCGATTTCGAGTTGTTCCGGCGTCTGCATCAAATCAGTTACGATTTGGAACCGTTTCAAGTAGTCGATCAAACTCACCGTTTCGATGGGGGCCGTGACTAACTTGCGCAATGCCGTATCATCGGTGGGAAGGCTGGCACCACTCACGGCGGCCATTTGGCGTAATGCCGGGAGAGACAGGGAGCCATCCAAGTGACAATGCAGTTCCACCTTTGGAAAGCGGCGAACAGCAGTGGGGGTAAAGGGCACAACTTGAGACATACTGAATTCCTCCTTAGGCTTTTAGGGAACGTGATAACAAGTAAAGTGGTTGTTGATGGTCGCTTGGAAGCGCTCAGAACTGGTTTACCCGAGTATCTCCAGGCTGGAGATGACCTGGTGAGCGAAAATAAAGTTGGACCGCAATCAGAGAGCGGACTCGGGATAAGTATGGGGTTTAGTGTAGTCGTTTTTTGATAAGTTGAAAACCAGTACTGATAAATGTCGGTGGACCATAATCAGACGCCATGCTAACTTGCCAAGTGGTGAATTATCAAGGCACTTGGTCAATGGCAACGCTTCCTTATAGTATACCATGCCGAATCTAGGAAATGACCGGTTTAGTAAGTGACCTAATTTCGATGATTTAACGACTAAACGAATGGGGACCGTTAGAATTAAGGGGCTAGTGGTGGTTTTTGATGACCCCGCGTCCCCGTAAGCGCTAGCGGCAAATTTTACAATTTAAGTATTTGGCCAAAAACCGTTGTTTCAGGTTACAAAACATTATAGAATTAGTGTGTTGATGAGGAAAGTTGTTGACAAACCATTGAATTTGACTTAATAAGGCGTGATTCGGACTTTCCGAACCACTCCTTTTTGGAAATTACAGGGTGGTGTCGATTAACTGAGACAGATGACAACTTGCATCTACCGTTCAGAGATACAACCTTGGGGGAGTATTATCTAACTGGCACTAATTGAGGGGGAAAAAATATGGACCAAACGCGCACACGTTTGACACGAGCAACATTTCGAAGTCAACGTGCTGGCAAACGCCGCTATATTACGGGCTTCGATGGGTTGCGCACCCTAGCCGTACTAGGGGTGATTATCTATCACCTTGCGCCATCTTCCATGCAGGGTGGTTATTTGGGGGTCCCGATTTTCTTCTTGATTTCGGGTTACCTGGTAACATACTTATTGATCCAGGAATGGGAAACACATAGTAAGCGTGTCGCTTTCTTAAGCTTTTATGGGCGTCGGGTCAAACGGCTTTATCCGGCGTTGGTCACCATGATTTTGGGAACGACAGCCTATATTACCCTGTTTCAACGGAGTTTATTGGTCAATATTCGTGGGACCATCGTATCGAACTTGACCTACCTGTACAACTGGTTCGAGATCAATCACGGACAGTCATACTTCGACCGTTTCAATGGCGAATCACCGTTCACGCACTTGTGGACCTTATCCATTGAAGGGCAGTTTTATCTGGTTTGGCCGTTGGTGGTCGTGGGGCTGTTATTGCTCTTCAGAAGTCGGGTCAAGGACGCAATCGTGTTGATGGTGGGGGCCATCTTATCGGCCATTGCCATGGGCTTATTGTACGACCCAACGAACCTGAACCGGGTCTACTATGGGACCGATACGCGGATGTTCGCCATTTTGATTGGGGCGGCCATGGCCTTTATCTGGCCCGCGTATAAATTGCGGGATAACATCAGTCAGACGCACCGATTCATGCTAGATGGGTTGGGGTTAGTTGCCTTAGCGGGCACGATCTATCTGTTCTTTACCATGAACGGGCAGGCAGCTAGTACCTACCGCGGTGGCATGTTCTGGTTCACGATGATGTCCGCCATTTTGGTGGCCACGGTGGCCCATCCCGGGAGCGACATGAACCGCATCTTGTCCAACAAGGTGTTTAGCTACGTGGGAAAACGCAGTTACGGGATTTACTTGTACCAGTTCCCCGTGATGATTTTCTACGAAGCCCGGGTGCATAATATTGGGAACCACCCCCTGATTCACGCCTTGATTGAAGTGGCGTTGATTATGGTGGTCACTGAATTGAGTTATCGCTTTGTCGAAAACCCGTTGCGGCATTACCAATACCGGCAACTGGGCCACGATCTCTGGCGAGCCGTGTCGCACCCGTTGTCTCACCGGGCAACTAGCGTGTTGAGCGTCATCGCCGTAGCGTGCTTTGCACTGACGGCAGTAGGCTTCGTCCAACAACCGGCCGGCGGCGCCAAGCCGACCGCCTTACAAAAGACGATCACCAAGCGGCAAGCGGCTGCGCAGAAGCAAAATTCCGCGGCGGCCAAGAAACAACGGGAATTAGCCAAGGCGCAAGCGAAGGCGAAAAGGGAGAAGCACGACAAGGCGGTGGCTTTCTCGAAGATGTCCAAGAAGGACCAGAAGACCGCTAAGTATTACTTCCTGAATGCCGAGGAATTAACCACCAGTAAGCAAACACCGCTGACGGCGGTGGGAGATTCCGTCTTACTGGATGATTCTGGCGACCTGCAAGAAGTCTTTCCGGGCGCCGTGGTCAATGGTGAAGTTGGCCGGCAAGCATCGGCTATGCCAGGCGTCATCTCAAGCTTGTCGAGTCGGGGCCAATTGGCTAAGAACGTCTTGGTCAACATTGGGACCAACGGGAACATCACGCAAGACCAGGCTGACCAAATCGTGCACGGCATTGGCAAAGATCACCAGATTTTCTGGGTCACGGCCCACGTGCCAACGCGTGAATGGCAGCACCAGGTCAACGCGATGATTCACAAGACGGCCAAGAAGTACCCGAACGTCCACGTGATCGACTGGTACACGACGGCGAAGGACCACTCGTCCTGGTTCGTGAAGGATAATGTCCACCCGAACGACTACGGGAACCGTTACTTCACGTCGCTGATTGCCAAGACAATTACGAAACAACTTAATCAATAATCCGAACCCGTCATGACGAGAAATCCCGTTGTGGCGGGTTTTTAGTCCCTTAGTTAATTGGCTTAATCCTGAGGCGGTCATAAAATGGAAAAAACGTCAGTCCCCGGAGGGCTAACGTTAACCCTACTCAAGGGGGGTGCTATAATGTCTCCTGAATCCAGCAATGGGTTCAGCGTTTTAACTATTTGCTAGGGGGAGTCGTTATGATGAAAAAAGTTGCATTGGTCGCTGCTGCGGCCGCGATGGTGTTACCACTGGGGTTAGGGGTCATCGCACCCGCAACGAACACGACGACCGCCTTTGCGGCGACGAAAAAAGCGGCCAAAAAGACGACCTACGCGTTACAATCAGCGACTAAGTTGAAGAAGGCGGCCTACCACGTTAAGGCGGGCCGGCCAGCACTGTATTCGGGAGCTTTTGCGGCGGATCGGGCTAAAGTCACGTTGTCGAAGAAGGGAACCCTGAAGACGGGGACCACTTACTACGCGACCAAGAAGATCGTAGTCAAAGCTAAAGCGACCAGGACATCAAAGGCCAAGAGCGTCACCTACACCTATGTGAAGACGGGCAACGCTAAAGTTAAGGGCTGGGTCGCTGCCAAACATTTAACGGCTGGTGCAGCCAAGAAAGCGGCCAAGCGAGCCGTGGTCCAAAAGTCGGCAACTAAGAAAGTGACCACCACGGCTACGACCGAAAAGATCGTTAAGGCAGCGAAGGCCAAAGGCACCACTTACAACCTGGTCAGTGCTCAGACCATCAAGAAGAGTGCGTACCACTTCAAGGCCAAGGCACCAGCTTTCTACAAGGGAAAATTTGCGGCGGATAAGGCTAAAGTGACGCTGATTAAGAAGGGGACGTTACCAGTTCAAAAGACCTTCTACGCCACCAAGAAAATCACCATCAAGCGCCACAAGAAGACCGTAAAGTACCTCTACGTGACCAACCAGAAGACCAAGGGCTTCGTCTTGGCTTCCAAGTTGACCGCCGGGGCCTTCAAGGCCGCTGATTAGCAGCAGGAATCTGGATGAAGGAAGAGCGGGACCGGTAGTCGGTACCGCTTTTTTGATGTCCAGTCAGCGGCGATTTGCCCCTAAGTCTGCTCGTCGGTGGCTCGTAAAAGCGGGATGATGCCGACGGGTAATTGCTTTACAAAGTGGGGGTGGGCTTGCATAATGAAGGGGTGGAAGCGCTACGACTATACGGAGGTGTTTTTGATGGTTAAGACAAAAGCAGTAATGATCGGCGCGGGGCTAGCCAACATGGCCGCGGCCGTTTACTTGATTCAAGAGGGTCATTGGAACGGCAACCAAATCACGTTCTACGGGGCTGATATGCACGGTGCCAACGATGGTGGGCCGACCGATGACTTCACCAACGAATACTGGAACGAAAACCATCCCATGGAAAATACGACGGGGTACGTCGCTCGGGGTGGTCGGATGTTGAACTACCGGACCTACGTTGATTTGATGGACCTGCTCGACCGGATTCCATCCGTCACGGAACCAGGGATGACTGCTGCTGAAGATACCCACGACTTCGACGCGCAGCACCGGACCTTCGATAAGGCACGCTTGCTTCAAGGTGGTAAGGGCATCTTAAATGCCGGCAAACTTGGGTTGAACAACAAGGACCGGGTCCTCTTATCGAAGTTGGTCTTGATGCCCGATGAGGACGAGACCAAGTTAGATAACGTCACGATTGCGGCGTACTTCAAGGATGACCCACACATGTTCCAGACAAATTTCTGGTACATGTGGGAAACCACCTTTGCCTTTCGGGTGCAAAGTTCCGCCCAAGAGTTACGACGCTACATGCACCAAATGATTTATGAATTTACGCAAATTGAACACTTAGTCGGGGTTAACCGGACCCGGTACAACCAATTCGAAAGCATGATGTTGCCATTGATTAAGTACCTGGAAGGTGAAGGGGTCACCTTTAAGGCCAACCGGATCGTCACGGACTGGGAATTTGCCGATAGTGAATTACAAGATGAGATCACGGTCACCGGCATTCACGTCAAGAACGTGGAATCGGGTGACGAAGAGTTAGTCACCATCGACGATGACACGGCGGTCATCTTCACCAACGGATCGATTACTGACTCCGCTACGATGGGTGATTACAACACGCCGGCCCCCGAAAACATGGAATACGGGATTTCCGCGGCCCTTTGGAAGAAAGCCACGGACCGCTTCTACAACCTGGGGACGCCGGACAAGTTCTTTAACGACCGGAAGAGTTCCGAATGGGTCAGCTTCACCTTGACCACCAAGAACCACCTATTGCTAAACGAAATCACCCGGATTACTACCCAGGTACCAGGGAACGCGTTGAACTCGTTCCTGTCGACGACGCCGATTACGCCGTTGGGCAACAAGGACGTGAGAATGTCGATCGTGGTGCACCACCAACCCCACTTTACGACCCAAAAGTCGAACGAATCGGTCATTTGGGGTTACTTCTTGTACCCACGCCGGACCGGTGAATTCGTCCACAAACCATACATTAAGATGACGGGGAAGGAAATGGCCCAAGAATTAATTGGCCAATTATCCAAGGTTGATTCGGGACCGAATAACATCAAGGATAAGGAACCAGAAATCCTCGATAGTATCATCAACAACATTCCGGTCTACATGCCATACGCTTCGGCCCTGTTCAACAACCGGGCCAAGACTGACCGGCCGGAAGTTATTCCGGCGCACTCCACGAACTTAGCCTTCACTGGTGAGTTCGCGGAACAACCGTACCAGATGGTCTTCACCGAACAAAGTGCGGTCCGTTCTGGAGAGATGGCGGCATACCACTTTGCTGGTATTTCGCTGGATAACCTGGTGGACACGCCGCGTTACGACAAGGATCCTAAGACCTTGTTGCGGGCCACCAAGAAGATGTTTAGTTAAAGCTAGAAGTTCAGCGGGTCGTTTCGAGATTAAAGCTGGGTTGCCTGTGGGTAACGACTCGAAACGCGGCTTTGTGAACTTAGTCTAACGAAAAGCACAGCTCACCGACTCATGGAAACGGTCGGGAAGCTGTGCTTTTTCTATCTATTGCGCCAAACTATTGATGTTGTGGCGGTACGTGGCGGTCGTTTGCCA
Organism: Levilactobacillus suantsaii; assembly: GCF_014069315.1. Lineage (NCBI taxonomy): Bacteria > Bacillati > Bacillota > Bacilli > Lactobacillales > Lactobacillaceae > Levilactobacillus > Levilactobacillus suantsaii. Next base: position 989,843 of record NZ_CP059603.1, read on the forward strand.
AAACGGAATCTTGACGACACCCATGACCTTATTGGCATCGACGTAACCCCAGGCGCGGCTATCTTCGGACACGCTACGGTGGTCGCCCAAAACGAAGTAATGGCCCTTAGGGACGGCTTTACCCTTGTAGGCCCAGTGATGTTGCTTGGCCAGACTTTGTAACGTCCAGTTGCCGGTTCCCGTGGTGCGTTCGCTAGCACTGATGAATGATTGGTTGAGCTTGTGGCCGTTGATGGAGATGGTCCCGTTTTTGCTGACGATTCGGTCCCCCGGTAGCCCAATCACGCGTTTGACGTAGTTGGTATTGGGCGCGGCATTGGGATCCTCCCCATGGGCGTCGAAGACGATGACGCTGAGTCGTTTGACACTCAGGGGCTTGACGACTAGCATCCGTTCCTGGTCGGCCAAATTAGGGGTCATGGAGTCACCGGAAACCTTGACGACTTCTAGTAAATAGCTCCGCACCAGGACCACCAGAATTACCGCCACGGCAATCGGGACGACCCAGCTTAAAATACTCCGCAATGTTTTCATGGTAAGTTTAGTTACTCCTCATTATAATGTTGTCATTATTTTAGCATAGCTCACAGCTTTGGCTGTAGATTTACCTCAATTTCCCCGGATTTTTAGGGGCCAGCAGGCATGGCAGGTGAGCGACTTGAAAAACACATCGAAATTTTGTGCAAAAGGTAGCGCTTTCTTTGAAATTATGACACAATAAGTGTGTTAACTGGTTTTAGAATTAAGGAGGAGCAATTATGGTAAATCAAGCAGAACTTCTCAAAGTTGCCACGGCAATGTTGGACAAAGCTTACACCCCTTATTCTCATTTCCACGTGGGCGCGGCGGTCGTCGGCGAGAGCGGCAAAGTGTATGGTGGCTGCAATATCGAAAACGCCTCGTATGGTGCGACTAACTGTGCCGAACGGACCGCGATCTTTAGCGGGATTGCGGCGGGGGAACGCCACTTTCAGGCGATTTTAGTCACGGGGAACACGGACGGTCCGATTGCCCCGTGCGGGATTTGTCGCCAGGTCATCGCTGAATTTTTCGACCAGGACGCCCCCGTCTACCTGACGAATCAACGGGGCGCTGTGGCGGAGACCACGGTGGCCGGAATCTTACCCGGAGCCTTTGTCGAACTGAAATAACTTAAAACAGGACCAAAAAAAGCCCAGGCAGGGTGTCAGGGCTTTTTTAAACCACTACGTGAATAATTAGACTTAGTGGGCAAAAGGTTAGCATTTATCAATTAGTTATTCTATACAAGATTTGTAATGTTACCAGGTTCGCCATTTTGTGGTCGCCGTTTACGGGTCACTGGCGGTATAATTAGACTAGTGTCAGCTATACATTAATGCGCGCAAGCGGAGGCCAGTCTCCGCCCACCACCTTGATTTAAGCGGAATTGTAAAAGAAATTGCGACAATATTTAAAAAAGGGTTTATTTTTGCTGGCGGAGAGGTGATACTATGAGGAGGATATCGTCGCTTAATCGTAAAGGTACCACCAAGGTTGCAATTGGTGTAAGTGCGCCTGGCTGATCTGGCCTAGCGGTAATTGGCAAGAATAACCAGCACGGAGACCAAGATAGACGGTTTGCGTTGTGAGAAAATCCACAGTACCGGTATAGGTGGTGCCGTGAATGGTAAGCGAAGTAATTTGGTTGTTCTGGTAGGCTGTGTGGAGTAACGTGTACGTCTGAATAATAGGTTGCAATGCGGTCACGTCCTTGATTATCGAATTTATATCCATTATAGAACATATGTTCTGATAGGGGAACCTTTACCATTCATCTTATCGGATAAGTTAATTTACAGATTAATTGTCCTGCAGGTGATATACTTAGCAACATGACGTGATCGGTGTGCACGTCGGAGGTGCCACGCGACTAATAGCAACGGGAGAAGAGCCGTAAAAGGAGTAATGAAGAGATTATGAGTGAGATAACGAATGAAACGCTAACTGAAGAAGAGTTGAAAAAGCAGTTTGATGACTTGTACATGCACATTTTTAAGTATATCGGGGATTTTGTGTCCATCCCGACGCAAAAGTACAACTTGACCTTTGAGGCCTACATGGTCATGGAGAATATTGCGCGCAGTAAAAATGGGCAGACGTTGGTCGAACTGGCCAAGCTGGAGGGCGTCTCAAAGAGCGCTATCGCCCGGCAGGTCAACGTTTTATTAAAGGAAAATTACGTGATGCAAAAGGTCGATCCTAACGACCGGCGGGTCAAGTACATTACGTTGACTGCCGCGGGCAGCCGGGTTCAACGTAATCTGGCCCAAGCCACTGACGAACGGTTCCACCGCTGGTTAGGTTTCTTTGGCCGTGATGAAGCGGAACACTTTATCGAAGTGCTCCACCGCGCCAATGAACGTGCGGTCGCGGCGGGCTTTGTTGGTTTCGATAGTTTACATGATAAACGCCGCAACTCCAACCGGGGCAACGAAAAACCGGGTCGGTTGGGCAATGGCAATCTGTAATCACGGTTAAATTTAGGATAGTCAACAGGCTTCCCAAGCCGGCTAAGTCTTGGAAAACCTGCTTTTGGCTCACAAAACTCCCACCGAACGTTTGAATGTTCGGTGGGAGTTTTTAGATTGCGACGTCAAGCAAGCCGGGTTACTCGCGCTCTTTGGTCAGCGCGGCCTGGATTCGGTGATCATCGTAAAGGAGTAAGACCAGAATCATCACCAGATACAACAACAGGGGCAACCACGCGTAGTTTAAAACAATCATATGCTGGGTCGCCAGGTTTTGCGTCTGGTTGGCGGCGTAACCCGAGAGGTGGAACAGGCCAGCCGTGATGAGGCCCCCGAGCCCGAGGCCCACGTTGACCCCGAAGTCGTCGGTCGAAGCCAGGATGCCCTCAGCTTGGATGCCCAGAGTGGCCCCGTAGCGAATCGTATCCGCAATCATGATGGAGACCAGACCAATGATCAGCCCATTGCCAATGGCGTTGACCAGGGTACCGGTGAAAATCAGCGGTAAGACGTTGAGGGTGGTTCCCAGTGCCAGGATGGCTTGACCGATGAGCCCGAGGCCCATCCCACCTAACATGGTGCGTTTCTTGCCCCAGCGACCGGCCGAATGGATGATGAGGACGACCCCAATCAGTGAGGCAAAGGTGAAGGCATTGGCCCAGGGGACTAAGCCCTCATCATTTTGTAAGTATTTGAAGTAGTAAATCGTGGTCTGATTCTTGATAGCGGTCGTCAGCCAGTAAAGCAGGATGACCACCGACATCACCAACCAGGGCTGGTTTTGCTTGAGCATTTGCCAAACGGCGCTCCAGGATTGGTGGGCGTGTTCGGGATTGGTGAAGCGTTCCTTGACCTGAAAGAACGTGTTCCAGATCAGAATCAGCGAAATGCCACCAAAGACGGCAATGGTCAGTAAGAACCCCTTTTGCTGGTTGCCCTGGCCGAAGTAGGCGACTAAAGGTAGGGTGAAGACGGCCACGATGATTTGTACGGCGCTACCACCAAATTGACGAACGACCCCCAGTAACGTGAGTTCTTTGGTGTTTTGACTCAGGGTAGGTAGGATCGAAGTGATCGGCAGGTTGACCGCGGTGTAGAAGAAACCTAGTCCCAGGTAGGTGACGTAGGCCCAGACGAGTTTACCGGTCGCACCGAACGGGGGCGTGACGAAAGTCAGCACGGCAAAGGCCACGTAGGGGAGGGCATACCACAGGAAAAATGGCCGACTCTTGCCCCATTTCGAATGGGTGCGGTCGATCATCAGCCCGATAATCAAGCTCTCCACAACGTCGGCCAGTCGGGCCACGATGAACAGAATGGCCGCGCTACTAGCGGAAAGACCGTAAACGTCCGTGTAAAAGAAGAGTAGGTAAGTGGTCATCATTTGAAAGACCAGGTTATCTGCGGCATCGCTCATGCCGTAGCTGATTCGTTCGGGCCACTTTGTTTGCCAAGGTGCTTGTTGCATAAGTACGCCCCCCCTTTCAGGTATTACTGGCGGCTCTTGGCCACGAGTCGCCGATAGATTTCGTCGCCGACTAAGTCGTTAGTCACCATCCAAGCCACGTGGCCCAACGCTTCGGAGATGTGTTCGGTCTTGGGTTGGTCCTTGATGGACGGTACGGTTCCCATCGCTGGCATGATACCTAAATGAAAAGCGACCCAGATGGTTAGGCCAAACCAGGTGCCGGCGTCCTTTTTAATGGCCGGGATTTTTTCACCTAAGACTTGGTAGAGCACGGCAAAGGTGGTTGAAAAGCCAAAGTGCATCACGTAGCTGACCCATGGCAAAGCGTGACCAGAATAATGGTAGGTCGCGTGGGTCAATTTTTCAGGGACCCCAAATTGTTGTAGCAGGGTCTGCGGTGGATTAGTGGCATCGCGTTCTTCGGTGCGGGGTGGCAAAACATTTTCCCACCCTAACTTGACGAGGCCGGACACGATTCCCGCCAGCCCGCCAGCGAGGACGGCAGCGGGGAGGTTGAGTGAATGATGGTTAAAAAATGACATACACAAAAGCTCCTTTCAATGAACTAATTTGAGTATAATCGTTTTTTTAAAGAAGTTGGTCAATTTTGCTTACGAAGCGTTTGTGTCCAGGCTAAAGTCGCGAAACGCTTTGGTCGCAAGCGTCCCGCCAGCCGTGCTACACTGAGGGGAGTAAACATCCGGTCAAGAGAGGAGATTATCATGTCAACTCAAGAATTTACTCAGGGTTATATCGCGGTCAACGACGCGACACAAAATAACCTGCAACACGTGAGTCTACGGTTGCCCAAGTACCGTACCACGGTCTTTGTCGGCCTGTCCGGGTCGGGGAAGTCGTCGCTCGTCTTTGACACGATTGCTGCGGCATCGCGGCGGGAATTGAACGAGACGTTCCCCAGTTTTACGCAACAGTACCTACCCAAATACGGGCAACCCCATGTGGGGCGCATCGACCATTTGCCCGTGGCCATTGTCATCGCCCAACAACGATTAGGTAAGAATGCCCGTTCAACGCTAGCGACCTACACCGGAATCTATTCGTTGTTACGGTTACTATTTTCACGAATCGGGAAACCGTTTATCGGTTACTCGGACACCTTTTCGTTCAACCTACCCCAAGGGATGTGTCCAACCTGTCAGGGTCTGGGTTACGTGGACGATATCGACGAATCGCAACTGATCGACGGTAACAAGTCGTTGAACGACGGTGGCATCACCTTCGTGAGCTTCGCGCCTAATACCTGGCGCTGGCGGCGGTACGCATTGAGCGGCTTGTTCGATAACGATAAGCCCATCAAAGACTACACCGATAAGGAGTACGAGATGTTAATGCACGCGCCACAACAGCACCTGAAACACCCTGGCCCAGATTTTCCCCGGACCGCGTTGTATGAAGGCTTGGTCCCGCGGATTCGCCGGTCGATCATCGGCAAGCGCGAGGCGGCCCATCACCGTGACGCGATTGCGGCCATTGTCACGCGTAAGCCGTGCCCGACCTGTCATGGGAGCCGGCTGAAGCCGGAAGTTTTGACGGTGACCATCAACGGCCAGAACATCGCCGAAGTTTCCGCCTTAGACTTGAATCACGTGTTGAAGTTTTTGCGGACCATTACCGAACCGTTAGTCACCGATGTGGTTCGGGAACTGACCACCAAAATTCAATCACTGGTCGATATTGGCCTGGGCTATCTGACTCTCGACCGGGGGACCAGCTCGTTATCCGGTGGGGAAGCGCAACGCATCAAGATTGCCAAGTACCTGACCAGTTCGCTGGTTGACATGGTCTATATCTTAGACGAACCCAGCGTGGGCCTGCACCCGCACGACATTCAACTCATCAAGCAGGCTTTGACGCGGTTGAAGGAAAAAGGCAACACGATTCTGGTGGTCGAGCACAACCCGGCCATGTTCTCGTTTGCCGATTACGTGGTCGAAATGGGCCCCAAGGCCGGTGAACAGGGCGGTCAAATCACGTTTACGGGGACCTATCCCGAACTCCTGGCTTCCGATACGTTGACCGGCAACTGGTTACGTCAACCGCACACTTGGGGTCCGGAACGACCGGCAAAAGGACAACTGGCTTTGACCCACGTGTCCGAAAATAACTTGGCCGACGTGTCGGTCGACATCCCCTTGGGTATCATGACCGTTATCTCGGGGGTCGCTGGTTCCGGGAAGAGTTCGTTGGTCAGCGCCATCAAGCGCCAATTGAAGACCGACTATATCGACCTGGCACAAACGCCGGTGGGCATTAACATTCGCTCGACGCCCGCCACCTACCTGGGGATTTTGGACCATATTCGCCAACTCTTTGGCAAGGCCAACCACGTGGCGGCCGGCTGGTTCAGTTATAACGGCAAGGGCGCCTGCCCGCGGTGTAAGGGCAAAGGGGTCACCATCACCAACATGGCCTTCATGGACCCGGTCGTGCAGACCTGTGAGCTCTGCCACGGCCAACGCTACAGCGACCAAGCCTTGCAGTACACCTACCATGACAAGACGATTGCCGAAGTACTCCAGATGTCGGTCAAAGCAGCTAGCAAGTTCTTTGCCGATACACCCAAGGTCGCCAAGCCCTTGGCCAACTTGGCTCGGGTCGGCCTGGGTTATCTGACGTTGATTCAACCCCTGACCACGTTGTCCGGTGGGGAAGTGCAACGGTTGAAGCTCGCGGTCGAACTGGGTAAGGAAGGGACCGTCTACTTGTTGGACGAACCCACGGCGGGCCTGCATTCACAGGATACCGACCGCTTACTCAAGCTGTTCAACCAATTGGTCGCTGCGGGTAACTCGCTGATCATCATCGAACACAACCTGGCCGTCATCAGTCAGGCCGATTGGTTGATTGACGTCGGGCCCGATGCCGGACGCTATGGCGGGCATATCCAGTACAGTGGCGTACCGCGGAAGTCGATCAACATCGAGGATTCTCGTACCGGGGTCGCCTTGGCCCATTGGGCTGCGGAACAAAACAAATGATGAAGGCGCTGAATCGTTGCGGGTCACTCGGCAATGATTTGGGCGCCACTAAGATGAAGCAAGTTTAGGCGTTTGGGTGTTGGCACTCAAACGCCTTTTTGTTGGCTGAATTTAGGCTTGTGTTTTCGAGTGTACTATGTATAATAGGACACACAGAACACATGGAGGGTCAACGGTAAAGGAGTGAGGCGGATGCCCGTCAGTGATCAATCAAGGTTACCGTACTATGAGCAACTGGTGTTACGCGTTAAGCAACAGATTGTCCGGGGAATCTTACGGCCGGGGGACCGGTTGCCGTCCGTACGGGAGATGGCCCGGCAAGAACAGTTGAACCCCAACACGGTCAGCAAGGCCTACAAACAGTTGGAGACGCAAAACGTGATTCGCACGGTGCACGGCAAGGGGACTTATGTGCGCGAGACCAATGACGCGGTGGCCGACACCGCTCAGGTCGTAGCGAGTAAGCAACGGTTGTTGAGCCTATTGACCGAGATTCGGTACTTGGGGGTTCCGGCAGATGAAGTGATTGAGTGGATTAAAACGGCCTATGAGGAGGCAGATTAATGTTACACGTGAAGGACCTAAGTAAAACCATCGAGCACCGTGACATCATTACGGGCATCGATTTTCAGTGGCATCCCGGCGAAATCGTGGGCTTGGTCGGCCGCAATGGGGTCGGGAAGACCACCCTGTTTCGGACCATGACCAACCAGTACGTGGCCGACAAGGGGACCGTGACCATCGACGAGCACGACCTGAAGCAGGAGCCGGCTTACCAGCGGCAACTGTTCTTTATCGACACCCAGTATAATTTCTTGGGGAATTATCGCTTGGCCGAGTTACCGGACTTTTATCGCTTGGTCTACGCCGACTTTGATGCGGACCGGTACCGCGACCTCTTACAACGCTTCAATTTGACGGCTTCGGACCAGTACCGGCAGCTCTCCAAGGGGATGCGGGCGCTGGTCAACGTCATCTTAGCCCTGACGTCTAACGCACCATACATCTTGTTAGACGAACCATTCGACGGGTTGGACGTCATCGTGCGGGAGAATATCGCCACCATGGTCATCGACGAGGTCGCCGACCAGCAGAAGGGCTTCTTGATCTCCTCGCACGACTTGAACGAACTCGATGGCTTGAGCGACCGGGTGCTGTTATTGAAAGCCAGCCGCTTGGTCCACGATTACAACTTGGAAGATGTGCGGGCCCAGGCTAAGAAACTCCAGTTGGTCTTTGCCGGCAAGGAGATTCCGGCCATCGTGAAGAAGCATAGCCGGCTGATTCGGGTCTCTGGACGAGTCTTAGTAGTGGTCTTTCCGGACTACACGCCGGAACTGGCCGAACAGCTCCAAGCGCTCGACCCGGTCTTGATGGAAGAACTGCCGTTGACGCTGGAAGACCTCTTCCGGGCAAATTTGTCGCAAACCGCTGGTTACCAGCTGATGCAGTAGGGGGATAAGATGGATAAAAATTTACGCCGCTTACTTTGGCGGCAATATCGCAAACGTTTCTGGTCGTTGGGGCTGATTTCATTGCTGATTATGGCGCTATCGGCCTGGGCCGATACCACGACCTGGTTGTATCATTCCAAGACGACCGTCTTTGGCCCGCAGATGCACCAGTGGCTGGCCTTCGACGCGACCAAACTCCGCTTTGGGAGTTTCTCGTTATACTCGCCGTGGCTGATGTTTGCCTTTGGCCTGGCCGGGTTGGTCTTGATGAACCAAGACTTGAAGGACCACTTCAACCAGTTTCTCTTCACCAGCGGCTACCGGCGCCGGCAAATCTACTGGACGAAATTGACGTTGGGGTTAGGCGGCTTACTGGGAATTGCCGTGGTCACGACGGCCATTCAGTACCTGATTTATTGGCTGCAAATGCCAGCCAGCGTGACCCTTGACCTGGCTTGGCCAGGGCTAATCACCACGTGGTTGATGGGCTTAACCACGTCCATCGGGTTCTTTGCTATTTGCTGGTTTGCGGCCTTGATTATTGGGCAAACGGGGGCCCTGTGGGTGACGTTGGCCGGGTTTATCCTGTCGTTAGTCGGCATTATCAGCGTGAACGTTCCGGGATTCAACCTTTTGACCGCACAACAAGGCCAGTGGACGGAAATCGGTGCCTGGATTGTGGCGACCATTATTTTAGCCGTTTGGGGCGCTTGGCTTTACCAACGGCTCTCGTTGGAACACGACGGCGAGTACCTCCTGTTTCCGGGGTTGCGTTGGCCAGTCTACCTGGTATTCGTAATCTACGTGACGGTCATCTTCAGCGGTGGTTTTCATGTCACCACTGCGGGGATTATCGCATTGCTAGTAACGGTCATCTTCGGCTACCTTTGGTTATGGCGACCGAAGCTGACTTGGCACCGGACGAAAAACTAAATTGGATTTTAAAAACGATCACTCGTTAGCTAGATGAGTGGTCGTTTTTGGGGTGGCTTTAAATTTATTGGAGTTAGTAATTTAATGAGAGGCAGTCTGGGGGTGTTATGATAAGATTGACTTATTATTAGGAAATGAGGGTTAAAAATGGCAACCAACCGGGAAGAACAAATACTAGAATGGATAAAACAAAATCCATTAATTTCGCAAAATGATTTGGCTAAATTAGCTGGTATCACGCGATCAGGGGTTGCTGCTCATATTTCAAATCTTGTGAAGAAAGGATATATTCAGGGGAAAGGATATATTATAACTCCACCAAGATACGTAACTGTTATTGGCGGTGTTAACATTGATACATTTGGAATGGCAAAGGAAGGTATTGATAGTCGTAGTTCCTATCCAGGAAAAATCTATAACCGATTAGGTGGAGTTGGCCGAAATATTGCAGTAAATTTAAGTAAAATGGGAATTAAAACTTATTTAATAGCTGCTTTTGGAGACGATCAAAATGGTGAGCGCTTTAAGGAAAATTCTTTAAATCAAGGTGTAGATATCACGCACTCGGAGCAAATACCGCATGAAGCAACATCGAATTATTTGTATGTCAATCAACCAAATGGCGATCGAGTTGTTGGTATTGATGATATGGGGATTAACCATTACATGTCTCCAGAATATTTGGAACAACGAAAAAGGGTCATTAATAATTCAAAATTAGTTGTCATTGATTCTAACTTGCCCAAGAGAACGATACGCTGGATATACAGTAATGTGACTGTTCCAATTTTTGCAAAAGCCGTTGGATTGAATAAAACGATGAATCTTTATGATGGATTAAGCTATCTAGATACTCTAGTAATTAATGGTATTGAAGCCACTGTTTTGACAAAACTACCGGTAACGGATGAAAATACTGCACGTAAGTGCGCTCACAAATTACTAAACCGTGGAATCGATAATATTTTTATCTACATTGACGATGTCGGGATTCTCTACGAAAATAAAGATAAATTTTATTTTTTTAATGAACGGAAGCATCAGGCAAAAAATACTAATGGAGCAGGGGCAGCAGCTACGGCAGCTTTAAGTTGGGCAAGATTATGTAATAAGGATTTCCGAACGACAGCTCAATTGGGGATTGCAGCTGCTGACATTACGTCTGAATCGAATGAGGCTGTTAATGAAAAAATGACAGAAAGTTTGTTAATACAACAACAGCTGTCTATCCTTAAATAAGGATTGAATTCTTCCATTAATTTTGGAAGAATTCTTTTTTATTGTGAATAAGTAAATATGAAGTGTTGGCGAACTTAGACATAATAGTACGTTAAACATTAGGCAAGCTTGTGAATAAATAGAAAATAAAAAGAAGCTTTTTTATTTTTATTGGCAGCGATTACATTAAGAGGTATTCTTTAACTGTCAAATGACTATTTAAATAAAAATTTGTTTATAAATCGCCTTTGGTGAGGAGGTAATTGATATGAATGCAACGCATAAGGATAACTATGTTGTAGTCATTGGTGGAATGAATATGGATATCTTTGGGATGCCTAGTCATAAAGTGATTCCTCGTGATTCTAATATTGGAACGGTGGGGATGAGTGTTGGTGGTGTAGGCCAGAATATTGCACAAAACTTAGCGCATTTAGGTACTCCAACATATCTTTTAACAGTTTATGGTGATGATTACAATGGAACGCTTTTAAAACAAGCTTGCCATGATAACCATATTATGTTAGATCAGGCTGAACAAATGATTGGTTCCCGTTCTTCAACTTATATGTACATCACTGATGAAACAGGAGATATGCTAGTTGGTGTTAATGATATGGGAATCTGCGATAAAATCACCCCAGAATTTTTGAGTCGACGATTAGATTTTATTAATCATGCCAGTATTTGCTTAATCGATGCTAATATTTCTCAAGAAGCCATTGATTGGCTAGGTGATCATGTAACGGTCCCATTATTTGGTGATACAGTATCTGTTAGTAATGCACCACATTTCCAAAATGTTTTAAATAAGATGGACACTTTGAAGCCAAATGCGTTAGAAGCTTCGCTGTTAAGTGGTATTGAGGTTAAGGATGTGGAAACCGCTGGTGTAGCTGCTAGAGTTCTTCTTGATGAAGGTGTTAAACATGTTTATATTTCGTTAGGTGCGGATGGTATTTTATGTGCTGACCAACATGAGATAATTCATGTATCACCGTTCAAAACGAGTATTGTGAATGCTAATGGTGCAGGAGATTGTGGAATGGCCGCCATCACATGGGGACGTTTTACGGATCCGCATCGTTCGTTACGGCAAACGGGGCAAATTGCTCAAGCAGCTTCTAGCATTGCACTTGAGAGTGCAAAATCAGTTCCAGATATTACAGTAGAACAGATTCAAGCAAAAATGGAAACGCTTACTATTTTAAACTAAAAGGAGATTTTGGTAATGATTAAACAGATTTATTCATTAATTCAATACGAAGAAGCAGTTAAAACAATGGAAGCTGGCGCTGACAATATTGGCTTGGTACCGATGCAAAATGGTGGTGTACCTGCGCATCGAGTACCTTTAGACCGGGTTCGTAAAATCTTTGATGAAGCTAAGCGTCGTGGAGTTACAGGAGTTGCTATTATGTTAACCAATGATCCGGAAGAAATGCTGGATTTAGCTAAAAAAATCCAACCGGACATTTTGCATATTGCAGGCGACGGTTATGCAGCTGACAAGGAGTTTGCTAATCGGCTTAAAAAAGTTGCGCCCCATACAGACTTAATGCAAGCAGTTTTGGTTGATAATGAATCAGCAATTGATCGTGCTAAGCACTTTGCCCAATTTGTTGATTATATTTTATTGGATTCAGGATTAGCTCCTGATACTGGAATTGGTGCCAGTGGCAAAACTCATGACTGGAATATTGATGCGAAGATTGTTAAGGCCGTTGATGTACCAGTTATTGAAGCTGGTGGAATGAGTCCTGAAAATGTTGCGGATGCTATTGAAAAAATTCGTCCGTATGGAGTTGATTCTTTAACCCGAACTAGCATTAAGTATGAAGGTGGGCGTATGGAGAAAGATATTGATAAAGTTCGTGAGTTTTGTAAAAATGCTGACGCAGCAGCTGAAAAGTTGGGACTTTAAATTCTAAGGAGATGAGAGAGCTTGACAAATCGTCGTTATACGCCAACAACGGTTGCATTGGCTATGATTGGGATATTTCTTGTTTGTATTGGGGTTGCTTTTAATAATAATACGCAACTTGGCAATGACCCAGTAGGGATTATCTATGACGGTTTGCGTGCGACTTTTCACCTTGGTCATGCTCAATTAGGAACAGTGTCTAATTATCTTAATGTTGGTTTAATTGTTGCATTGTATTTAATTGGTCGTCACTATGCCAGTTGGGGAACGTTGATGTATCTAGTCCCATATGGATTTTTTATCTCAATTGGGTCATATCTATATCCAATAATTTTTCAATCGACAACTCTTGTAACAAGAATGTTTGGTGGTGCTACAGGTATCTCTCTTTATTATTTGGGGATTAGCTTGTTTGTAGCAGCAGATATTGGTGTTGATCCATTTAGTGGCTTTATGTTAACGATACGAGACAAAACAGGATGGAGTATGCGACGGAGCAAAATCACATTTGATGTGTGTTTAATTGTTGTTGGCGTTTTGTTAGGCGGACGGTTTGGAATTATTACAATCTTAACGGCACTAACAACGGGACCAACAATTCAAGCTTTAAGTGGAGTATTTAGAAAACGATTTATTTTAGCTAAAAATTGAGAGGTGTTTTGATGAATGTCAAATTATTACAACGAGTTAAGGTAGTAGATACGGATGATTTATCATCTACCATCCTTGATATCTTAAGGACTGAGGGATATAAACGACCATTGTTTATTATGGATCACTTTCTTGCAGAGATGCCACTGGTTCAAACAACACAGGAAGTTCTCGGTAAGAATAATATTCAATACGCAGTTTTTGATAAAGTTGTTTCTGATCCGCCAGCAGCTACTGTAATGGATGGTGTTGGGGCCTTTAAAGCACATCAAGCTGATAGTATTATTGCAATTGGTGGTGGCAGTTCAATTGATGTAGCTCGAGGAGTTAATATTGTTCGAATAAATGGTGGTTACATACTAGACTATACTAAGCCAGATGCAACGATTAAACCATGTCCGGGATTAATTGCAATTCCTACAACTTCGGGTACAGGAAGCGAAATGTCAAATGCATTGGTCGTAACAGATGTAGATAGTCAAAAGAAACTGGCGATTTTATCTGATAATGCAGTTAGTGAGTATGCCGTTTTATGCCCAGATATGGTGCTATCTCTACCTAAGAAAATGACGATTGCGACGGGATTGGACGCATTTTCACACGCAGCAGAAGGGGATACATCACGCTTATCTAGCCCAGTAACGGACGCAATTTGTGAAAAAATCATGTTTTTATTAGCTAATTACCTACCGCGAGCTGTAGAGAACGGCCAAGATCGTGAAGCTCGTCAAAGGGTCATGGTCGCGGCTACTTTAGCTGGTTGGATGTTGAATAATGCCGGAACAAATGTTGGTCACTCTATGGCACATGTCTTGGGATCTAAATATCATATTGTTCATGGTGAAGCGGTAGCCTATGCTTTACCAGGTGTTTTGAAATTTGTTTCTCCAGTATTACCAAAAAAGGTTGCCGAGATTGGTCAAATATTAGGATTAACCTATAGGGAAAATGAAGATGAAAAGCAGCGAGCGGATCGTGCAGTTGAAGCCTATCGACAATTTCGTGATGAAACTTTAGGGTTACATCCATTTAGCGATTATGGTATTTCTACTGAAGAATTATTGGAAAACGCATCGGCAGTTACCCATGAACAATTCGCTGGAAATACACCACGTAATATCGATGAAGACGCCGCTGAGAAACTTTTAAGGGAATTTGGTAATCGCTAATTGAGCAGCTTTGAAAACTAGACTGGAGTTGAAACATAATGAATTTTGTATTTTTGTTAACAGGTTTAGCATTAGTCTTTGGAATTGGCTGGCTGGTTAGTTCGGATCGTAAACATATTAAATACAAACGTATGGGTATTCTATTTGCTTTACAGCTTGTTATTTCGTTTCTCTGTCTGCATACTTCTGGCGGGGTTAAGACTCTTGCTAGTATTTCCGGCTTCTTTAGCTGGTTAATGAATCAAGCAGCTGGCGGGGTTGATTTCGTTTTTGGTGGATTTATGATTAAACCGGGAGCATCAGTCTTCTTCCTTAACGTTTTAATGCCAATTGTATTTATATCAGCATTAGTAGGGATTTTAAATTATATTAAGGTATTGCCATTCATTATTAAGTGGACTGGTTGGGCGTTAAATAAAGTTGCTGGCATGGGTGAACTAGAAAGCTACTTTGCAGTTTCAACCGCTGTTTTAGGTCAACCTGAGGTCTTCTTAACTGTTAAAGATCAAATTCCAAAGTTAAACGAGCAACGACTCTATACGATTTGTGCTTCGGCAATGAGTGCCGTATCTGCTGCAATGTTAGCTTCTTACATGAAGATGGTTCCAGGGAAATTCGTTGTTGTGGCAGTTTTCTTAAATATTCTGTCTGCCTTAATTGTTTCTTGCGTTATTAATCCTTATGAAACATCTGATAATGATGAATTAGTGCAAATTTCTAAAGGTAATGATGAACCATTCTTCCAAGTTTTAGGTACTTACATTACAGATGGATTTAACTTAGCAATTACAGTTGGTGCAATGCTAATTGGATTTGTCGCATTGGTTACTTTCTTAAATAGTTCCTTTACTGCAATTTTGCATATTTCTTTTACTGACTTAATTGGTTATGTTTTTTCACCTGTTGCATTTTTGATGGGTGTTCCAGCACACGATGCTCTGAAAGTTGGTAGTTTAATGGCAACCAAGTTAATCACTAATGAATTTGTTGCCATGGGATCATTGCACAGTATAGCAGGTACTTTAAGTGCTAAGGCAACAGCTATTATTTCAGCTTATCTTGTTTCGTTTGCTAACTTTGGGACTGTTGGAATCGTTACTGGTTCTATTAAGTCAATTAGTAAGGAACAGGGTGGTTACGTAGCCAAGTTTTCTATGAAACTGTTATTAGGTGCAACGCTAGCTTCAGTTCTTACAGGGACTATCGTTGGGTTGTACTTCTAGAGGAGTGAGCTTTAATGAAGCCGAAATGTAAAACGATTACAGTTGCTGCTATTTTATCAGTCGTGTTGTTTATGATTGCCTACGGGATAACGTTATTACCAACATTAACTGGGAACTATCGGCCATTGCTGAACACGTTAGGTTTTGCAATGTTGCTATATGCGTGGGCAATTTTAGGGATATGGCGTAAACGACGATTTGCAGTGGGATTTATGCAGTTTATTAATGTCGTTTATAGCTTTGGTTTCATTAGTACGCTTATATCAGGAGAAAATTTGGTAACCATTATAGTAAGCATAATTGGATTAATGGTAAATGGTTATTTATTCTGGGTCTGCCATCAATCTGCACAACAATTACGGTCACAAGGTACTAGATAGGAGTGGATAAAATATGACAACAAAACTGATTTTAGATTGTGATCCTGGCCACGATGATGCCTTAGCGATGATGCTGGCGTTGGCCAACCCCGAGTTAGATCTCTTAGCCGTCACCACGTCGGCGGGCAACCAGACGCCGGAGAAGACGTTGAACAACGCGATGCGCCTATTAACGTTGATGCACCACCAGGAAATTCCGGTGGCGGGTGGCAATCGGACCCCGTTACTCAAGCTGCTGGAAACGGCGGGCAACGTCCACGGTAAGAGTGGCCTGGACGGCGCCGAGTTGCCCGACCCGGATTTCAAGGTCCAGGACATGACCGCTATTGAACTGATGGCCAAGACCTTGCGGGCCAGCGCAGACCCGGTCACGTTGGTCGTAACTGGCCCGATGACCAACGCGGCGCTCTTCTTGCGCGTGTACCCCGAACTCAAGGCCAAAATCAGCCAAATCGTGTTCATGGGGGGCGCCATGGGACTGGGCAACTGGACGCCGTCGGTCGAGTTCAACATCTACGTGGATCCCGAAGCGGCTAAAATCGTGATGAACGCCGGGATTCCCCTGGTGATGGCCCCGCTGAACGTGACCCACAAGGCCCAAATCTTAAAACCGGAAATCGCGGCACTCAAGCAGATTCAAAATCCGGTCGCCCAGGCCTTCAACGGGTTACTGAATTTCTTTGAACGCTACCACGAAGCACCGAAGTGGGGCTTTCAGGGGGCGCCGCTTCACGACCCCTGCACCATCACCTGGTTGCTCCATCCGGAGTGGTTCCAAACGGCCAAGATGAACGTGGACGTGGATACCGCTGGTGAGTTAACGCGGGGTGAAACGGTCTGCGACTACTATGAGTTGACGGGCAAGCCTAAAAATACTGAAGTTCTATTGAATATCGACCGGGAAGCTTTCATTAATTTGATTATGACTTCGTTGAAGACGTTTGATAATTTGCAGTAAATTGGATTTTAAAATGGGTCAGTCACGCGCTAAACGTGGCTGGCCCATTTTGGTGGTCGTCAAGGTTATTTCAGTGTATTGGGTTGGCGTAAAGCCCGCCAAGAGACCCACGCTGACCCCAGGGTAAGCGGCCAGTTGACGGCCCAGGTGTAGAAGAACCAGTGGGCCGTTGTGGTTGGCTTGAAGAAGTCCAGAATGGTGAGCGGGGTCAAACAAGCAATCAACGCTAGTAACGCAAACAGACACAACTGACATAGCAAGCCGCCAGCCGTGGAGAACCGGTATTTTTCAATCATGGCCGAGTCGTCATCGGTGGCCTCGGATTCGTAAAGGTCTTTGGTGACGGTCGGGTTATCATAGCCAATGTAGGTGGCCAGCAACAATAACCCCAACAAATAAGACCATTTCCAGGGAATCAAGATTAAGAGATGGCCCAGGCCTAAGAGTCGGCCGGCGAGTACCTTTTGGCGGGTGGCATCGTGGTGAGCTAGAACGCCGATTACAGCGTTGCCACTTTCGAAGCCGATGAGATACATCGCAAAGACTAGGTACATCCCCAAGCTTCCCCAGTAGAAGAACGCCATGAAACTGCTAAAGAGCAGGACGAAACTCATCAACACGCCGCGGTGTAGCAGCCGTAACTTGAAGGCGCCCAGGTCGTGTTTGTCGGCCAGAAGTTCGATACCGGCAATCACTAGGGCCACCAGAATAATCAGAAGCGTCGCCCAGTTTGGCAGTGCCATGCTGGCCTTGCGTAGGGTGGTGAGTAAGGCCAAAGCGGCGAAGAAAAGAACGGACAACCACCAGCGCCAAAGTTGCTTGAGACCGTGGGGCTGGCTGGGCTGGTCCTGGTAGAAGTCATGAGTGAACTGGTTGAGCAGCAGACCACCGGGCAAAGCCACCAGGTTCAAAATGGCCAGTAATGCGAAGGTCAGCGAAAAGCTCAGGTGAAAGCCAAAGTCGGCCGCTAGTAACAGCGCTAGCACCAGAAACACCAACCAGTAGACGCGTTTCATCTTAAAGGCCGTGGTATGGGACAGGTGGAGCTTGACCGTCAAGAAGTACGGCCAGATGGTAGCGGCACTGTAGCCCCACAAGACACTGCCGAGAATCAACCACCCCAGTGATTGGGTCAGGGCAAAGGGCAGACTGCCCAGCGCCCCGAAAATCAGGGTTAACAATAAGTAGGTACTGGAGCGGAGGTTGAAGCGTTTGGTGTAAAAAATGCTGGCGGCTCGCGAGATATAGACGGCCACCAGGGCAATCAAGTAAGTCGTACTGTGGGTCCGTTGGTATTGAAACAAAATCAAAATATAGGGCAACATGATGCCGGCTAAAGCCAAAAAGTTAAGTGTGCCGACGGAAAAATCCAAGCCCCATTGCTGTAGGCGTTTCACGCGCGTTTCCCCCTTAAAAGCGGTAACGCCCCCACGTGATGACGGGGCGCGTAGTCTGTTCAAATTTTACCATTAATCCGCGCTGATTGGGGAATTGACGATGACGAGATTGAAATCGAGGTCAAACAAAAACGCCGCCAGTCCTCAGGACCAGCGACGTTTCGCGTGTCAATTTGATTAAGATTCCGAAGCGGTCTTCGGTTTCAACCACTTTTCAATCAGGGATAAGATCCAGTCGGTGATGATGGCCATCAACGCGGTTGGTAAGGCCCCCGCGAGGATGATGGCCCCACCGTCCGTGGCGTTGGTCCCCCGGATGATGATGTCACCCAGACCACCGGACCCAATGAAGGACCCGATAACGGCAATCCCAATCCCTAAGACCAGGGCGTTTCGAATTCCGGCGATAATCACGGAAAGTGACAACGGAATCCGAATCTTAGCCATGATCTGGAAGCGGGTCATGCCCATGCCCTTGCCGGCGTCCAAGACGTCGAGGTCGACACTGAGCATCCCGGTATAGGTGTTCTTGATGATTGGCAGGAGGGAATAGAGGAAGACCGTGGCAATGACGGTATTTTCCCCGAGCCCTAAGCCTAACATCAAAATCGACAGCATCGCCAGTGACGGAATGGTCTGAATCACGTTGGCAATCCCGATGATAACGGGGGAGAGCTTCCGGTTCTGTGAAATCCAGATTCCAATCGGAATCCCCACGATGGCCCCGAAGAGCACCCCGTAGATGGACACTAAGAAAGTAAGGTTGAACTGTTGTAAAACGAACATGCCGTTATGCGTGAAGTAATAAATCAGTTGGCTCCAAAGTCCCATGTCTTTCATGTGTTATTTCCCCCCTTCGAAGTAGTTGTGGTCTTCCAAGAACTGCTTGGCGACGGTCTGTGGTTCCTGCAACTTGTCGTCGACCTTGTAGTTCAAGGTTTGCATGGTCTTCAAGGAGACCTTGCCGACCAGCTTGTTTAAAATCGTCCGAACTTCTGGATGTTGCTTTAAGACCTTGTCGGTTGCCACGGGACTGGCATCGTAAGGTGGGAAGAAGTCCTTGTCATCCTTTAAGATCTTCAGGTTGTAACTGCCGACCCGACCATCGGTGGAGTACCCTAAGATGGCATCCATCTTGTTGGCCGCTAAGGCATCGTAGAGTAACCCCAGTTGCATCGGCTTGACCGTCCCGAAGCTGTAACCGTAAGTCTTCTGGAAGGCCGGGTAGCCGTCACCAGGCCGGTTCTGCCAAATTTGGTCAATCCCGACCGTCATCTTCGGCGCGAGCTTCTTCAAATCACTGATGGTTTTGAGGTTGTGTTTCTTGGCGTAGGATTGTTGGACCATCCACGCGTAGGTATCGGCGAAGCCGTAAGACTTGAAGTAGGTCATGTTGTAACGGTCCTGGAATTCCTTAGTGACCTTGCTGGCCACCTTGGATGGGTCCCGCTGAAACTTTTCGTCCAAGACCGTGGTCAAGTCGGTCCCGTAGAACCGAATCGAGGAAATATCAGCGTTACCATTTTTCAGGGCGTTGAAGCTGACGTTCCCGGACCCTAAGTTATTGATGATTGATGTGTTTAATTTCGTGTAATGTTGAATCATTCCTTGAATCACGTAGGCCATGATTTGTTGTTCAGTGGTGTTTTGCGCGGCGATGCGGACCGTGTCCTTACCGGAACCGGCCAGCCCGGGCAGAGAACAGCCACCTAGCGGCAATAGTAGAATGGTGACTAGAAGACCAGCCAACCAGACGCGTAAACGTTTTTGCATAAAGACGGGCCTCCTATCGTAATTCCTTTGGGGTAACGGCAAATTCGAGCTTCCCCAGTAGGTAGTCGACGATCAACGCTAAAATGATTACGGGAATCGAGCCACCCAAAATGAGGTCGGAACGGTATAAATTCAGGCCGTTGAAGATGAAGTCCCCTAAGCCACCGGCACCGATATAGGATGCCAGCGTCGCCCAAGCGATGACGTAGGTGGCGGATAACCGCACCCCGGACATGATGACGGGGGCAGCTAGCGGCAACTCGGCACGAATCATCGATTGCCAGGCGGTCATCCCCATACCTTTCGCGGCGTCTTTCACGTCGGGGGAGACCCCTTCCATGCCTAAGTAGGTGTTCCGCAGAATCGGCAACAGTGAGTAAATGAAGAGGGCCACAATCGCTGGGGTGGACCCAATCCCAAAGATTGGAATCATAATAGCTAAGAGCGCCATGGCAGGGATGGTCTGTAGGACCCCGGCCAAGGTAATCACAGCGTTAGCGCCACGCTTCATTCGGGTCAGTACAATTCCTAAGGGCACGGCAACAATGACCCCTAAAGCCAAGGCAAACGCCGAAATGTACAGGTGTTGGCCGGTTTTAGAAATCAGTTGGGTGCCGTAAGTCGATAAGAAGTTAATCATGACTGACCGTCACTCCCTTCTTCTTTTTCTGTATCCTTATTGTCATCCTTACTGTCGTCTTCATCGCGGTTAGCGGCGGCGTGGATGTCAGCGTTAAACGGTGACGATGGTTCCTCATCGGTTGCGCCCCGCAAAGCGTCGTAAACCAAGTCAACTAACGAAGTCCGGGTGACGATTCCGACTAGCCGGTGATCATCATCCACGACCGGCACGTTCTTCACACCCAGTTTCAAGATGCGTTGAACGGTGTCGCCGATTAAGGCCTTGTCTTGGACGTAGAAGACCTCGTGGTTCATCAATTCACTGACCAGCGTCGAAGCGTTGGTGTTGCGACTAACGTCGTCCAGGTCGATGTAGCCAATCAGCTTGTCTTGGTCATCAGTGACCAGCAAAGTATCGACTCGCTTATCGTGCATTAAATCAATCGTGTCGGACAACGTTTTATCGGGTGAAATGGCAACCGGATTCTTGCGCATGATTTGCTTGATGTTCATGATGTTTGGTTGGGCCCGAATCAAACGTTCCTCACCAATCAAGTTGGTGACAAATTCGTTGGCCGGGTGCCGTAAGATGTTTTCCGGCGTGTCGATTTGGACCTGCTTGCCCTTACTCATGATGACCACACGGGTGGCGAGGCGTAAGGCTTCGTCCATATCGTGGGTCACGAAGATGAAGGTCCGGCCCAGGTCTTCTTGCAAGTGCTTGACTAAGTCCTGCAAAGATTCCCGGGTGATTGGGTCCAGGGCGCCAAAGGGTTCGTCCATCAAGATGATTTCTTGGTCGGCGGCTAAGGCCCGGACAACCCCGATCCGTTGTTGCTGCCCACCGGAGAGCTCACCGGGGTAGCGTTGCAACATCTCTTCTGGCAGTTGCGCCAGGTCGATCATCTTGTGGGCTTGCTTGTCCCGCTTTTCCTTGTCCCAGCCTAACAGCTTGGGGACGATTTCGATGTTTTCTTGGATCGTCATGTGGGGCATCAGGCCGACATTTTGAATGACGTAACCGATTGACCGCCGCAGTTTGACGGGATCCATTTGTGAAATGTCCTTGTCGTTGATTTTAATCGTACCGGACGTCTGGGTGAGCATGCGGTTAATCATCCGCATAGTCGTGGTCTTCCCTGAACCAGAAGTTCCGATGAAGCAGATAAATTCCCCTTTATCGACGTTTAGATTAAAGTCGTCGACGGCAACTTTACCATTAGCATATTCCTTACGTAGGTGTTCCATTGAAAGTAGCATTGATTAACCTCCTGAGTTGAATTGTCCCCGCAGATCAGCCGGGGGGATAATAAAAATAACGATCGGCAGACCGACCTTCCGCTGGCACGGTAAAAGCCTGGTGACCGGTCGTATTAGAATGTTCGTTGACAGGCTTAACTTGGCTCTATTGTACATGAGGTGGGAGCGATTACCAAGAAAAGACAATTGCCGTTGTTGATAATCGGCCCCAATAAACGACCACAAAACCTTATATTTCTAGGCTTTACCGGGATTTCAAAAAGATGTCAACGAGAGATGATATAACCATAACAAAACTTTATGAGTATCTGATAAGTAGTCGCTTATAAAAATGTGAAAATCAGCCTGAAAACAACGCAAAAGGGGCCTGGAATCAGCTTCCAGGCCCCGGTGACAAGTACTAAAACGTGTGTGGAAAGGGGCTGGTCGAGACCAGTTCAGTTCCGAGTGTGACTGAATGAGTTAAGCGTTTGAAGTCTGCGATTGGTGCTGGCGAATCTCGGGAATCAACCACCAGACTAAGGCCAGGTTGATGAGCATCAACGCGGCCGTCGTGATGAAGACGGCGTTATAGTTGAAGATTCCGGCAATCCAACCACCGACCAACGACCCCAACATGTTGCCGACGGACTGGAAGGATTGGTTCCAGCTAAAGACCGTGGACGTGAGTTCGACCGGGGTGTTCTTGGTCAGCAAGGTTTGAATCTCGGGGAACAGGGCCCCATCGGAGATTCCAATCATCAATCGTAACAGGCCCAGCATCCAGACGCTCGTGACGAAGCCCTGGGGCAGATACATGATCGTCGCGAAGATGTACCCGAACAGGAGAACTTTTCCCGACCCGTGTTTGTCCCCGTAACGTCCCAGTCGCGGCGAGGCGATGATGTTCGAAATTCCTGGTAACGCGGCGATGATCCCGGCGACCACCGTAATGGGGCCAACGTTATGCATCAGTTCCTTGACGTACAGACTGATGATCGGGGAGATGGAGATGTTCCCAAACTGCACGATTAACGTGGATGAGAGCAGGACCAAGATCAGCTTAGGGTTCGGAAAGGCGGCCAAGGGGTTGAAACTGCGCTCTTCCTTGGGCTTGGGCGCCACGGGCTTGAACTTTTCTTCGACCAGGCCCCAACTCATAAAGAAGGTGACGAGCAATAAGCCACCGGTGATAAAGAAGGTCAGGCGAATCGAGAAGATCTGCGCCAAGATCCCCCCGAAGACCGGTCCCAACAACATCCCACTCGTCGGACCGGTCATCAACGTACTGAGTGACGCGCCACTATGCTTCCGGGGCGTTTGTGAGGCAACCAAGGCTTGGGCGTTTGAGATATACCCAGCGAAGACCCCTTGGAGCGCCCGCAACGCGACCATTTGCCACACGGTGGTGGCAAAGCCCATCAAGGTCAAGGAAATCCCCATCCCAAGGGATGACCGCAACAGCATGATTTTTCGGCCTTTCCGGTCGGCGAGTAGGCCCCAGAGTGGCGAAGCAATGGCGGAAACTAAGAAATCGGCAGCGTAAACGACCCCACTGTACATGGTCACCTGCGCCTTGGTGTAATCGCCGAAGCTACTAATATATAACGATAAAAAGGGCATGATTTCGCTGAACGCCATGCCGGCGACAAAGGTGCAGAACCACAGCACGTGTAAATTCTTGCGCCATGGGCTGCGCTCCCTTTCAGCTTCATCCAAAGTGCGTCAACTCCTTCGTAAATAAAATGTAAAATGAGCCTCACCCGGCTGGTGACGACTCATCTTTTGCACGATTCATCTAAATGACAACTTATCTAAAATACGCCCTTACTTACAGAAAATCAACCGTTAGCGGTGAGTTGTATGCGCTCGCAATTGATAAATTTACTCGATGCTGGTCACAAACAAACCGTTATCCGTTGGGCGCGTAAGGACTATTTGGGTTGCGAAGTTTTTGGTGAATTTCGCCGAATTTCGGGTGCACCCCACCAAATCAAGGCGAAGTTACTCAACATCAACAGTGCCGTAAAGATGAAGACGGCGTTGTAATTGAAGACCGCGGCGATGAGACCGCCAATTACCGCGCCCAGCGTACTGCCGACCGAATGAAAGGATTGGTTCCAACTGAAGACGGTAGCGGTCAACGACGCGGGGGCGTTCTTCGTCAAGAGCGTTTGAATCTCGGGGAACAGGGCCCCGTCGGCAAACCCAACTAAGAAGCGTAAAATCCCCAGCATGACAACACCGGTCACGAACCCCTGAGGGAAGTAGACTAACGCGCCCAGAATGTAGCCCGCAATCAGGACCTTACCGGACCCGTGTTGGTCGCCATACTGACCGAACCGGGGCGCCGCCAGGATGTTTGAAATCCCCGGTAACGCGACCACGATACCAGAAACGATGGTGATGGGGCCGACGTTATGCATCAACTGTTTGACGTACAGACTGATGATGGGGGTGATGGAAGAGTTGCCGAACTGGACGATCATCGTGGAAGACAGCAGAATGAAAATCAACCGTGATCCCAGGAGCCGTTTGGTCGAACTCACGGGTGTGGGGGCATTGGCGCTAGTAGCAGGTTCTGGTTTGACTGGTTGGAAGTCTTCGTGGACGCAAAAAAGACTCAATAAGAAGGTGATCAACAACAAGCCGGCGGTCACGAAAAAGGTCATGCGAATCGAAAAGAACTGGGCTAGGACCCCACCAATCACCGGACCCAAGAGGTTACCACTAGTTCCGCCGGTCATTAGCGTACTCAAAGCGGCACCGCTATGTTCGCGTGGCACCTGGGAGGCAATCAGGGCCTGCGCTGTGGGGATGTAGCCGGAGAATAATCCCTGCAGGGCCCGTAACCCGACGAGTTGCCAGACGTTGGTGACCAGCCCCATCAAGCCCATGGCGATGGCAATCCCTAAGGACGTTCGTAACAGCATCAGTTTTCGGCCGGTATGGTCG
This sequence comes from Levilactobacillus suantsaii, assembly GCF_014069315.1. NCBI lineage: Bacteria > Bacillati > Bacillota > Bacilli > Lactobacillales > Lactobacillaceae > Levilactobacillus > Levilactobacillus suantsaii. Next base: position 1,014,694 of record NZ_CP059603.1, read on the forward strand.
GCCAACATGCCCCAAAGTGGTGCTGTGACGGCGCCGACTAAAAAATTGGCGGCGTAAACGATCCCACTATAGGTGGTCAGTTGAGCCTTAGTGAACGTCCCCATACTGTTCACGTAGAGGGAGAGAAAGGGGACGATTTCACTAAAGGCCATGCCAACGATAAAGGAGCAAAACCAGAGAATATGTAAATTACGCCGCCAAAGAGCTTTCGGTGTTGTCGTGTCAGTCATATGCCCAACCTTCTTTAAAAAAACAGCGTTAATGTTAGCGCTAACATTATACTCTTTATTAAACGCCCCTCCCGGGCAAAGGTCAACGGGTAACCAGGGGATTTAAACCGGGAAGTTGGTGAAAAATAAGACCAAAATCAGGGACCAATGCTTGCACCACAGACATTGGTCCCTGAATCGGATTTTAATTAAATTGTTAGGGGGCTTTTAGGCTTGTGTTTGAAAGTCCTTAACCCCGGTGGCTAGGCGATTCAACCCGTCTTGCAAGCGTTCAGCCGGGCAAGCCACGTTGATCCGCACGAAATCGTGGCCGTTCCCCCCGTAAACGGCGCCGGCCGTGATGAACAGGCCGGTCTTAGCCCGAATGAAGTCACACAGGGCTTGGGTGTCGTGAGTCACTTGACTGCAGTCGATCCAGACCAAGTAGGTGGCGTGGCCTTCGATGACGGTTAAGCCAGGGACGTTAGCGGCGATGAAGGCCGTGAGCGTCTGCTTGTTCGCGGTGATCTGGGCGTTCATGGCGTGGACCCAGTCGGCGCCGGTGGTGTAGGCCGCGATGACGCCGGGGATGGCGAAGGCGTTGGGCTCGGCCAGTTCGTCGGTGTTGAGCCCCCGGTCGACCAGGTTGCGAAGGGCCTCGTTAGGAATGATGACCGTGGCGGCGTGCAGGGCAGCCACGTTGAAGGTCTTACTGGTCGACACGCAGGTCAGGCTGTTTTGCGCGTTGACAGCGTTGACCGACGCAAACGGCGTGTAAGGATGGTCGGCGTCGGTGATGTCACCGTGAATCTCGTCGGACAAGACCGTGACGTGGTTCGTTGCGGCCAGTTGGCCGATATGGGCCAACTCGTCAGCCGTCCAGACCTTGCCCACGGGGTTGTGGGGGTTACAAAGGATCATCATCGTGGTCAGGGGGGCGGCCATTTTGGTGGCTAAGTCGTCCCAGTCAATCGCATAAATGCCATCGTGGTCGACCAAGTCGCTGGAGAGGACGTGACGGCCGTTATTGACGATGGAATTATAGAAGATGTTGTAGACGGGGGCTTGGACCAAGACGTTGTCGCCCACGTTGGTCACCCGCCGCACTGCCGACGAGATAGTCGGTACCACGCCAGTCACGAAGCGCATCCAGGCGGTATCCGGTGTCCAGTTGTGTTCGGTCGCGTACCAGTGTTGGACGGCCTGGAAATAAGCGTCCGGGACTTCTTCGTAACCGAAGATGCCGGTTTTAACTTTGGCTTGGAGCGCTTTTATGATTCCCGGTGCGGTGCGGAAATCCATGTCCGCCACCCACATGGGGAGTTCGTTGTCTTTCACGTCCCATTTGACGGAATTGGTGTGGCGACGGTCGATCATTTCAGAAAAGTCAGTTGTCATGGTGTGCCTCCTGGGTCGTAATCGTAGTTTTATCGGGATCAATGGCAGGATCATCGAAGATGAGGTCGCCGATGGCCTTGGCCTTGATCTGCCCGTTAATCGGGTTTTTGACGCTGTCGATTTTGGTGGTGATGGTGGCGTCGATGTCCGAACAGTATTCGAATGAAAGGTCGGTGTTGACCAACGCGCAGTTTTGCATGGTGAGATGGTCGACGTAACACAGGCCTTGGTCACTTTCGAGCCAACAATTGACGAAGGTGATGTGTTTGGTGTTCCAGGCCAAATATTCACCAATGATGGTCGAATCGTAAATCGTGACGTTCTCGCAGTTCCAAAAGGCATCGTGGGTGATGAACGTTGAGTCGTAGACTTCGATGTTCTTGCCACCGTCGAAGACGTAGTTGCCGGTGACCTTCAGGTTGTGGGCGACTACGTTGTTGGTGTTCATGCCGAAGTAGTCCCCGTTGGCCGTGACGTCGTTGAGTTTGACGTCGTCGCACCACCAGAGGGTCTCACCGGCATTGGCAAAATCGACGTTTTTCAGCGCCAAATGTTGGGCGTGACGAAAGGTCTTGGTGGCTCTGACCGTGGTATTTTGCATGGTCATGTGTTGGGCGTACCAGATGCCGGCGTGGGCATCGGGTTGCCAGGTGGTGTGATCCAAGGTCGTGTGATTGGTGTACCATAGCGGGTATTTCCATTTGAAAATGGTGTGATCGATGGCCAGGTTCTGCCCGTGCTTTAGCGGGGATTCGCCATCGACGAAGGTACTATTGGTGACGTGGAGGTCGTGTCCCTGAAACAGGGCCCGTTCTCCAGTTAACGTTTGTTGGTTGATTTCTTTCATTAGAGTGACTCCTTTTTTATCCAACTGGATACTTCTATTTTAAGCCCTTCGAGCGGTTATAAGGCAATCGATTTTTACGGCCACCAAATTAAAAGCAGGGCCAAGACGGCCAGACTCCCGAATAGCCACCGCGCAACGCCGGGGCTGATAAATGGGGCCGTGTGGGGGCGTAACACAAAGAAGCGCAGGGTCAAATGGTGGGCTGGACTCCCCGGAATCAGGGGGGCCGTCGTTTGCGCCTGGTGCAAGCGGAGCGGCTTAGCCTGGGTGTTGGTCACGGTGAGCTGGTAGTGGCCGGCTGGTTGCTGGGGGAGGCGACACCGGTTAAGACGCGTTGTTTTGGCGGAACGCCAGATGATGCGACCGTGACGGCGGATGGTCAACCGGCCCAGGTGCGTGTGGCCGGGGTCGATTTTGAGTTGGTTAAAGGCGACCGGAGCGGTGAAAGCTTGGGTCACGGTCTGCTGCGAAGCAAGGGTCACGAAATGCGGCTGATAATACCGGCCTTCATTTTGGCTGACCACCCGCACCGTCTGGTTAATGGGAGTGGTGCTTAGAAGACCCAGTTGGAGTAGGGCGACTAAGACGATGAGGCTAACGCCGCCACGGCGCCACCAAGTGTGTGGCCAATGGAACTGCCACTGCCATGCGGGCGTGGTAAGGCCGACCGCTGCGCCGGTCAGAAATAGGGGAAGAAGTGGCAACGCGTACCGTTCGGCGGTCTCCCAGAAGATGACGTGAAAGGCGGCTAAACCTAAGGTCATCAAGCTGCCTAGCAAAAAGCCAGCCGACCAGCGGCGCGCGTGCCACTGCCGGAGCCCCGCTACTAACGTCACCTCTAACAGGGTCAAGTAGCTGATCTGGGCCCAGTTGGCCAGTAACCAACGAAGGCGGGGGGACTGGTTGCGGACCCAGTTGGGTAACCGCATGAAGGCGGAATTGCTGTTGAACCCGTCAAAGGTTCCAGTCGCTAGTAGGCGGCGGGTCTTTTGAATCAGGTGGATGGCGGTACGGAACTGTTGGCGTGCCACGCGACGTTTACCAGCCGCCGTGGGCTGATGAATGACGGCTTGGGCATCGGCGCGGTTATAGGTCCCACTGTAATCAGGGTTCCAACTCATGGCTATCCAACTGGTCACGGGGAGTGTTGCGGCCGTGGCTGGGTGAAAGCCCGCGGCGCGTTGTCCGGCGTGGACGCCAACATTCCCGCCTAACAGGCATAGTCCCAATAAAAGGGTGACCCCAGTGCGACCAAAGCGACGGGTGGCCGGTAGGATCCAGAGCCATAGCAGGACCGCCAGGGCGAAGACCACGAGGTTGGCTTTCAGCAAGATGGCTCCAGTCAAGGTTAGGCTGAGGGTGAGTGCCGCGACGAGCCACCGCCCCCAGGTCGTCGCCTGGCGTAACCGTTGGCTGGTGACCAGCACGATTAAGCCCACGGGCAGGACCCAAATGTCACTATAGGTGGTCAGACCGTAAGTGTAGAGGGGAATACAGGTAGTAGCCAGGACCACGAACAGATTGGCCGTCACGGGATTGTGGCGGCGTAAGTGGTGGGCCATAATCGCCAGACCCAGATCGAGCCAGCCAAACTGGACCAAGTTCAAGAAGACCCCGGTGGCGGTCCCGAACAGCTCCCGCCCAATCTTAAGAAGACCAGCCAGTAGCAGGGTCAGCGTCACGTTGTTGGGGTAGGTGTGAAAGTACGGTCCCCAAGTCGTGTGCCCGTTGATTAGGGCAAGCGCTTGTTGGTGGACCAGAGCCAAATCGGCGCGTGGCGCGGCTACACAAGTCAGGGCAATTAAGAGCTGGACGACGAGTAGTACGCCCCATAAGCCGACGGCCCAGGTGCGGTGGTGGCCGGGATGCTTGGTCCAATAATTGACGAGGCGTTGCCAACCCCACCAGCCACCCGCACTTGCTAAAGCGAGGACTAAGGGTGGCCACCAGGCCCGCTCGGTGCTGGTAGTTACAGGAAAAAAGAGTGCTAATAGGACGATTAGCCCTAAAAGTAGGGTCATGAGCCGACCGGTGAAGGAACTCACGAATTGCCGAAGCACGGGAAAACGCCTCCTGACATAAATTTAGGCTTACCCTGTCATCATAGCGCAAAAAAATGGGGATTCGGCCACCCCAATTTAGTTACGGCTAAAACGGCAAACAACGGGGCTAAAAGATAGTCGCCGAGACGGCCAAACGTGTGTCTACTGAACGAATCTGGACAAAAACCAAGAAAACCTTGTGAAGCTGATACGATAGTTTTGTGATCGCTTACAGTCCGAAGTACCCCTGATTTAGGTAACGAATTATCCTTAAAAATGGCGATTAAGAGGCTTATCGATAGTCAATCAAACTGTAACTTTTGGTAATCTAATTGCAACTAACTTGTTACGGTCCGCACACTTAAATCCGTTACAGTGAAGGAGACTTAGTGAATTGGAGGTGGTGACCGGGAGGAGCTACCGGTAACGAGATGGTCGCCGGTAGATAGCGTTGGAGTCGGATCATCTAATACTTAAGAGGGAAGTGCCAACATGGTTTTTACACATCATTTATTGCGCCGGCTAACGCAAACTTTGGCGTTGACCGGTGCTGTTGCGGGACTGGCTTGGAGCGGCCAAACGGTTGCTCACGCGAGTACCTTGGCAATTCCGGATATTTCGGAATGGCAAGGTAAATTAACATCGAGCCAGGTCTCCAACTTAAAGGATCAAGTATCCTTCGTCATCAACCGGCGACAATACGGGTCATCTTACAAGGACAAGTATGCGTCTAACAACACCAAACTGTACGTCAAGTACGGCATTCCGTTTGGGGAATACGATTATGCCCGGTTCACCAGCGCTAGCAGCGCCAAAACAGAAGCCAAAAACTTCTACAATCGGTCAAACAAAAATGCTAAGTTCTACGTTTTGGACTTTGAAGAAGACGACGTGACGTCCGGGACCACGAACGCTGCGGTCAAGGCGTGGTACAAGGAAATGCGGGCGTTGACCGACAAAAACTTGGTCTTCTACTCCTACCAATCCTTCGCCACTAGCTACGCCAATACGGCACGGAAGAATTTTGATGCGCAATGGATTGCCAACTATTCCTACGCACCAACGATTTCTTATGCGCTGTGGCAGTACACGGATTCCCATTACTTATCGTCATTAGGCGAATACACGGATAACAGTAAGGCCGTCACCTCGGTTCACCCGATTTCTTGGTGGACGGACGGCGTCACGACTGCCTTATCCCATAGCAGTACGACTTACGCTTACAGTAGCTACAAGAAGGGCCAACATATCTACCTGCATAAAGGGGCAACGAAGTACGCTGATGGGACCTCCATCTCCTCTTCCGACCGCCAGAAGTTCTATAAGATCGGTAAGGTCAAGAGCGTGACGCAGTCGACCTCAAAGCAAAAGCTATACATCAGTAAACTAGGCAAGTGGGTTCTGTCGCAAGACGCGACTGGTTATTGGGTTGGCCAACATGGTTCCTTTACTTTGAACCATAAGCTCAATCTGTACAAGGACAGCAGCTTGAAGACCAAGACTGGCGGTTACTACGTTTCTGGTGATACCGTAAAGGGGAAGATTGTCAAAGCCCCAAGTGGCAAGTCCTACCGGATCAAGACTAGTCTGGGTTACCTGTCAGCAAACACGAAGTACTCAACGCACGCTTACCATGAAGCCTTGAGCTCTGATAAGAAGGTTACGACCAAGAAGACCTTGTACGAATACACGGGGAGCACCTTCAAGAACTCCAAGCGTTACAAGAAAGTGAAGAAGGGCACCACGCTGAAGGTTAAGTCCGTCAAGAAGCGGTCGACGGGGTCACGGTACTTCGTCTTAAGCAATGGCAAGACCATTACGGCTTTGAAGTCTTTCACTAAGGAATAAGGGGGATCTCGCGATGACAAAACGTACAAAGAAGTTATGGATTACGGCGGCGTCCAGTTTAGCAGTTCTCGCCGCTTTAGGGTCTGGTACGGCTCTGACCATGCACGCGGCTAACGACGTCAGTTCTGTCAGCCAAACGACGGCACCGACGACCGCTACGGCTGATAGCACTAAGGTCAGTGCTAAGAGCGTCAGCGGCACTAAGCAAAATTACACGGTCAAGTACCAAGATAAGTCCGGTGATCAAAACGCCACCTTCCAAAAGAAGACGTTGGGCACCAGCCAAACGGCCAACAAGGAAGTTGACTACGTGGGCAAGACCGATGGGGCAGCTGTCAAGCTGACCAACTCGACCAAAGCCGTCTCCCAAGGCGTTATGGGCCACACCTACGTCCACTGGAACACGGGCAAGTGGTCGATTACGGCGGTCACTAATAATGCTGACGCGGCTGGGAATCCGCAACAGTTTGCCAAGCAAATCAACAAGCAATTGCAAAAGGCCACGTTACCGGCTAACGCCAAGAGCGGGTCGGTCACCGTTTACAGTGGCAATGAGGGCGACCAGGCCAACACCGTTAAGTGGCAGTCTGGCAAGCATCTTTACACGGTCAACGGTGAAGATGCCGCTACGACGGTCAAGTTGGCGCAAAACGCCGATTAGTTTTGACTAACACCAATTTGGTCTCTAAATAAAGAGCTTGGACTTTTAAGGGTCCAAGCTCTTTTTTAGTCATGAAGACTTTACGCTAGTCAATTGTCAGCCATGGCCGTACACTAGAGATATGTCAATTTAATGGGGGCCTGACTTGTGAATAAGTGGCGACAACCGGAATCAGGGTGGTCCTGGTTCTCTCAACGATTTTTAAATAATCACATTACGATTTTGCTCTTAAATTTCTTTTTATTTCTGCTAGTGGTTCGTGGGGTGACCCAAAATGCCCACCTGTTGAACCCGTTGTGGCGATTTATCGGCATCGCGGCGCCAGCTGTCATCGTGGCGGGGATCCTGTTCTACGTCCTCGATCCCTTGGTCCACCTCATGGAACGGCGATTACATATCAAAGAGGGCATCGCCATTGGAGTTGCCATGGTGCTCACGGTGGCTATCATCGTGTTGCTGTTCTGGAACTTGATTCCCTTTTTGACCCGCCAAACGGCCAGCATGATTAGTTCATTGCCGCAGTTTGCTAACGACGTCATGCAAAAGCTGAACCACTTGAACCAGCAACATCACTGGCTGACGACTGACAACTTAAATGAACTCAATCAGCGCGTCGCCACCTACTTCTCCAAGCGCGGCTGGAACCTTTTGACGGGGACCTTAAGTTCACTCAGTAACGTGGTCACCACGGTCAGTGATTGGGTCATCACGCTGATTACTGCGCCGCTGGTCTTGTTCTTCATGCTGAAGGATGGCTCACGTTTTCCGCAATTTCTCAGCCACGTGGTGCCGACCCTGTACCGGGACCGGTTCATTGTGATGCTCGACCAGATGAACGTAAAAGTCAGCTCATATATTCGGGGACAATTGACCGTAGCGTTCTGTGTCCTGATCATCTTCTCCGCTGGGTATTCGATTATCGGCTTGAAGTACGGCTTGTTGCTAGGGGTCATCGCGGGGCCGTTGAACCTGATTCCGTACTTCGGTTCGGCCATTGCGCTGATTCCGGCGTTGATCATCGGAGCGATCACCAGTCCGTCGATGCTGATTGGGGTGGTCATTGTGTACCTGGTCGAATGGGTCTTGGAAACGCAGGTCCTGTCGCCGTTGATCATGGGGAACAGCCTGGAGATGCACCCGATTACGATTGTCTTCGTCCTGTTGGCGGCTGGCAAGATGTTCGGCTTGGCCGGTGTGGTCCTTGGAGTGCCCGGATTTGCCGTGTTGAAGGTCTTTGCCATGACCCTCTTTCACTGGTATCAGGAATATTCCGCGTTGTACCCGGACGTTTTGCCAGACGATGAAGCACTGGAACAGACCACTAAAACGGCGCCGCTCTCGGCCACGAAGCCGACCACGTCACCGGATAAAAAGGCTTAATTGAAAACTAATCTGAGTCGGGAAGCAGTCCCGGCTCTTCTTTTATCCCAGGGGGTAAGGTATTTGCGGGGTAAGTCGCTTAGTCTTTAAATTACACGCTTAGACAACCGACCATGCTATCCTAAGGGCAAGCGGGGATGGGCCTCGCGGTGTTGCCGGTAGAACCAAGTTCACAGAAAGCGGGGAACCAAGATGCGCGCAGCTTTAGAGTGTTTAGCGGTGATTTGGGCCGTGGATGCGCTGGTGTTGTGGTGGGTAAGTGTCAATCCGTTGGGACAACCGGGCGGCCAGGGGCACCCTTTAGCCGTGACCATTGCCGTCTTCTTGGGTAGTTTGAGTTTATTATGCGTCTGTGCAGTCCTCTACTTGACCTTGCGGCATCCGACGAAGCGACCACCCCAACCTTAACCCTTTATTAACGCCGGCATGGCGCCTTTAGCTAACGATAAGCTCCGTTTGCTATAACCATAACATGGCTTTTGACAGTGTTGTCAAAAAGCGAATGGAGGCGACCCAATGAATTTTTGTAAACGTGCCTGGCTGAACGTCTGGGCAAAAAAGGGGCGGTCGATACTGTTGATTTTAGTGTCGGCGGCTATCCTGATGTTCGTACTAGCCGGATTGTTGATCCGTAGTGCGGCTGTGAAGGCGACCAACCAAGCGAAAGCGGAGGTCGGCGCAACGGTCACGTTGTCGGCTAACCGGCAAGCGGCATTCAAGCAGATGCGCAAGAGCAGTCAATCGAAGTCGAGTAAGCGCTCGAAGCTGACGTTGAACCCGGTCAAGCTGAGTGATGCGACTAAGATTGCCAAGCTCAAGCATGTTGGGAGTTATAACGTGACCAGCACCACGTCGGCGAACGCCAAGTCCTACGATACGGTCTCGACCAGTACCGGCATGGGCGGCGGTGGCACTAGCGGCGGCCCGGGTAAGATGGGCGGCAAGACGACCACCAGTACCGGTGACACCCAGATCGATGGGGTTACGGCCACGAGTTTGACCAGTGACTTTAGCGACAAACAGAGCAAAATCGTGAAGGGTCGCGGGATTACCAGCAGTGACCGTAACACTAATCACGTGGTCATCGAAAAGGAACTGGCAAGTCAAAACGACTTGAGCGTAGGCGATACCATGACGATCAAGAAGACGACCGGCAATAAAGGGACCGTCAAAGTGAAGGTCGTGGGGATCTATAAGGCAAGCTCCAGTAGCGCCAGCACGGCAGGGCCGATGAGTACTGACCCGTCGAACACGGTTTATGCGTCCTACACCTTAGCCAACAGTTTGAAGGGTAGCAAGTACGCCAATACGGCGGATTCTGTGACCTTCAACGTGACGGCACCGAGTCAGGTCAGTCAAGTCAAGAAGGCTGGGAACAAGGTTATCAGTTCCAGCAAGTATGCGTTGAGCACCGACGATTCCAGTTACCAAACGGTCAAAGCGTCGATGAGTAGCGTTGAAGGCTTTGCCAATAAGATCGTCTGGTTAGTGGCGATTGCGGGGACAATCATCTTAGCGTTGATCGTCATCCTGATGATTCGTGAACGGCGCTTTGAAATCGGCGTCTTACTCTCCTTAGGGGAAGCGCGCTGGAAGATTGTGGCGCAGTTCTTTACCGAAATGATCATGGTCTTAGTCGTCGCCTTAGCGATTGCGGGCGTCGGCGGGAAATTCGTCGGTAACCAACTGGGCAGTCAGTTGATGTCGCAGGCAGCAACGACCACCCAAACGACCAGTTCAATGGCCGGTCAAGGCCAAGGCGGCGGTCAAGCCGCAATGACCACCCAAAGAGCGCGGCAACGACTAAGTTGGCCATTACGGTCAGTGCGGTCGATCTGGCCAAACTCGGTGGGTTTGGTCTTGCCATTACCTTCCTGTCGATTATGTTGGCTTCAGGAGGCATCTTGCGCCTGGAACCGCGTAAAGTCCTGATTTCTTAAGGGGGTCCGTCAATGTTAAAAACACAAGATTTAAGCTACTGGTATCAGAATGCCAACCAGCCACTTTTTAAAAACGTCAACTTAGAGTTTGAGGAGGGTGAATCTTACGCCATTCTCGGCCACAGTGGGACCGGGAAGACGACCTTCTTGTCCCTGATTGCGGGGTTGGATACGCCCAAGGATGGGGCTATCCTGTTGCAGGACCAATCTCTAAAAAAGATTGGCCTGACCAACTACCGGCGCAAACACGTGGCCATCGTCTTTCAAGCCTATAACCTGTTCACGTACATGTCACCGTTGAATAACCTGTTGACGGCAATGGCAATTACGGAATCCAAGCACGCCGGTGACCGGGAATACGCAACGCAGGTCTTACGGGACCTGGGCATCGGCGAAGACCTGATCACCCGTAACGTCCAGCACCTGTCCGGGGGTCAACAACAACGGGTCGCCATTGCCCGGACCATGGTTTGTGACGCCCGGCTGGTCGTGGCCGATGAGCCTACGGGGAACCTGGACGAAGACAACACGCAAGCGGTCATTACTCAGTTCCAAAGCATCGCCCATGACCAAAAGAAGTGCGTGGTGATCGTCACCCACGAACCGGACGTGGCCGCAATGTGTGACCACCAATATCGGTTAGAAAATCGGCAGTTTACAAAATTAGCTTAACAGTTGAAGTGACATCTAAAACGGCTAGTTCCTACGGGAACTAGCCGTTTTTGGGTGTTTGGAAGGTCAAAACCCAAATTCTAGCACAACCGGGGGCGACTCCCTATAATGTAGCTGTACATTTTCATTTTATCTGACTCAATGAAGAAGGGTGATTCGATGACAGTTTTCAGTGCGTATTCCGATGATGATATTCTGGCCGATTTAAAGGCCCAGGTAGCTGACGGCGCGGTCCTAACGGATCAGGCAACGTTGCAGAAACAATCCTTTAATTCGAATGCGTCGGGGGGCGACGGTAGTGGTCTAGCCCGGGCGGTCGTAGAAGTCCAAAGTGTAGCGGATATTCAGGGCGTGTTAAAGGTCGCCCGCAAGTACCATTTGCCGGTGATTCCCCAGACCACGGCTACCAGTACCGTGATTGGCTCCGACGGGATTGCCGGAGGACTCATCTTGTCAACGCGGAAAATGGCTCAGATCCTCGAAATCAGTAAGGATGATTCGTTGGCCGTGGTCCAACCCGGCGTGGTCAATGGTGACTTAGACCAGGCGGCTCGTAAACAGGGGTTGTTTTATGCCCCGGACCCGGCCTCGAAGCCGTTCTCGTCGATTGGTGGCAACGTCTCGACCAACGCCGGTGGGATGAGCACGGTGCGTTACGGCGCCACCAAGGATAACGTCTTGGGCCTCAAGGTCGTGTTGGCGGACGGGCGTAAGGTAACGCTCGGCGGTCGGACGTTGAAGCAGGCTTTCGGCTATGACTTGACCCAGCTCTTCGTGGGCGCAGAAGGCACTTTGGGAATCGTCTACGAAATCACCGTCAAGCTGATGCCGATTCCACTAGGCACGTCCATCATGGGGCTGGCCTTCTTCAAGGATATGGCCCAACTGGCCCAGGGCGTGACCGCCATTCGGATGTCCGGGGTCTACCCGACCATGCTCGAAGCATTGGACGGGAACACCATTGGGGCTTTGGATAAGTACGAAAAGACCCATTACGCTGACAAGAGTGGGGCCATGTTGATCTTCCGCTTGGACGGGAGCAGTGACGCGAACATCCAGGTCTTAAAAGACCTGTTGGCCAAGTATGATGCTCAAGATGTTCAGGTTACTGCCGATGAAGACGAACAAGCGCAACTCATCCAACTCCGACGAGACATGTTGCCGGCGGTCTTTGCGGGGCAAAACCATTTGATGGAAGATATGGCGTTGCCACTGTCGCAGTTAGCCCCGATGATGGCCTATATCCAACAGGTCGGCCACGACCTGGGCGTGACCATCTACACGGCGGGACACGCTGGCGACGGCAACGTTCACCCGACCTTGGTCTGGCCTAAAGACCAGCCTGAAGTCCCCGGTGCGGTCTTAGAAGCCTTACGGCGGATCTTCTGGAAGACCTTGGAGTTAGGTGGTACCATCTCCGGTGAACACGCCGTGGGGATGATGAAGAACCAGTGGAACCAACCGGAACTGGACGATAACGTCGATTATCTCCAGCATCAGTTGAAGACGCTACTGGATCCGATGAATCTCTTGAATCCGAAACGCAAAATTAATTGAATTGGCGATGTAATTTGCGTGGCCCGCGGGGGTCATGCGATGGATTCCCTCCAACGCGTGGTGGGGGGAATCTTTTTTGATGGGGAAAGAAATGGGCGATGAAAGCCGGCGGTAGCCCGTCAACTCGCGAAAAATGGCGGATTAACCAGACAAATGACCAGATTAAAGTTACAATTGAAACCGAATACACCGCGAAACTAGTCTTCGGCCGGCGTAGCCTCACGGACAGGTGGTACCGGATGGCATGATTTCTTAGGGATAACTTAACGGAACAGACCTTACTTTTTATAATAATGTTCTTTATTATCAATTGTATAGACAGTTTTATAGGGGTCGCGACTAAAAGTCGGCGGGGAGGTTCCCACAGGCCGACAGCGGAGATAAGGATCTGATACAGTGGAAGAGAGTAAGAACGTACATGTTGAAAGCTTGTTTACAACTTACATGGCTTTAAAACGTGAGTTAGAAAAATCAGCAACCCGGTTCCAACGACTTACGGGGATTTCAGTGGACCAATTTGCAATTTTACATCAAATCCTGGAACAGCCGGGGAAATTGACGTCCGCGACGGTCGCGGATAGTCGGGGGATTTCTCGGGCGGCCGTTTCTCGGGGCATCTCGCAATTGATTCGGCGTGGTTACGTGGAACCGAGTTATGAATCGGCTGACCGGCGGATTCGGCCACTCTCGTTGACGCCCAGTGGCGAACAACTAGAAATCGAGTGTTACCGGGTGGTCCAAGCGGCGGCCGAACTGATGAACGAGACCATCGAGATTGCGGACCCAACGACGTTGATCGTGGATCAACTGACCCAGATGTTGATGGCGGTCACGGCTCGGGGCAAGGCAGATGCTGAACGCGACCGGGTCTAACCCGCAGTTGTAGTAAAACCTGAAGTGGACTTTTCAAGGCTTGCGAGCCGCGAGAAGTCTTTTTTGACGTTGTGTCCGAAATAAGCGGCCAACATGACCCCATATTAATAAATTTGTGAGACCGCCTCTTCTCTGGCAAACGTGTTTCACGCGGGGCGTGGCCCGGGTGGAATCGGTTTCCACTGACTTTTAGCGTATGAAACAATTTCAAATTTCCCCCAAATTCGGCTGATTTTCATGCTATAATCATAACCGTTGTCAAAAAAGACAGCACAACATGTTGTGCTTATTTCAAGAATTCATCCGGATGAAATACCACATGTGGCGAACTAAACGGTGAGGGAGCGTTTTTCGCATGCAACACTATTTTCAATTTTTGGCCCACCAATTAAAAGGCTGGCCGCAACAGAACTATTACCTATTCTTCTTTAGCCTGGGGTGCCAGGTCATGACGTTAGTCGGGCAACCTATCACGCCCCTAACGATTCTGACCTTTATCGGTACGACGCTCGGGGTCCTGTGTGTCCTGGCCATCAATGCTGCCAAGTCCGTCAACGGGGTTCTGGGAGTATTGTCGGCGATTTGTTTCATCATCACCGGCTTCGCAGCGAAAAACTACTTAACGATTTTTGAACAAGTGGCGTACGTCGTGACCCTGGATATTCCGGTCTTGATCAGTGCGGACTGGAACGTCAATATGGCGTCCAAGATTCGCCGCTTTACCAGCAAGAGCTGGGCGATTGCCTTGGTTTCCACGGTGGTCATTTACGTGATCTCCGGTTGGGGCATCGGGGCGTTTACCGACGACCCGCGGCCGTGGGTCGATGCCATTAGTTTCGCCATCAGCTTCACGGCGGGCATCATCTGCTTCCTACGGTTCAACAATCAGTACGTTTGGTGGATTGCCTCCGGTTTGGCGCAAATGGTCCTCTGGTTCATTTCCTTCCGCCAAGGCTCCGCGACGTTGGCGATGTTTATCAACAGTTCCGTTTACCTGGTCAACGACGTGTTGGCCTTCACGGTTTCCCCGTGGTACAACGAAAAGGAACGGCAACGGGTCGTGGCCCAAGAAACGGCTTACGCCGGTCAGTTGAACGAAACCAACTAGCTTGACTTTAATTTCAAATTCCCTAAAGGGACCCAATTCTTAAATGAGTTGGGTCCTTTTTTAGCGTCTAAGAGGAGGTTGGTGGGGGAAACGTGGTACACTTAAAGCATCGCTGAGCAAGGGGGGAACGGGCATGATTGCTGAACGCAAATTAGGCGGTGACGGCCAGGCGCTGGTGTGGGTCGAAGCGGCTGTTGAAGGGGAAACCGACCGAGAACAGCTCAAGCAGATGTACGGGTTGACCGATGAGATTTTGACCTACGTTACCGATGAAAACGAACGGTCCCACTATGACCGCGACGAGTACTTAAACACCCAACTGTTCGTCCTCCACGTGCCAGTCATTATCGACGCCGTGGCCCAACGGTCGATCACCCGGCCAGTCACGCTCCTGTTGAAGGGCAACCGGGTCTTCACGATTACCACCAAACGCACTCAGTGGGTCAACCAACTCCTGGAGCAACGCTTGGACTACACGACCATCCAGGACACCAACGAGTTCGTCCTGATTAGCTTCTTCATCTTGTTCGACCAGTTCATCGGTCCTGTCCGCAAAATCAATGCCGAACAGAACCGACTAGACCGTCAGTTGAACCAGTCTCCCGATAATAAGGATTTGATTGCGCTGTCGAACTTGCAACAGAGTCTGGCGTACTTCGTCAGCGCCACGCGCAACAACACCATGCTGGTGGTCAATTTGACCAATAAGCCGTTTGGCAAGCAACTCTCCGATAAGAACCGGGAACTATTGGCCGATGCGGTCATTGAAGCTCGGCAGACCTCCGAAATGACCGCGACCGAAGCCGAGGTCGTGGATCGGATTTCGCGGACCTTTAATAATGTCTTGAACAACAACCTGAACGCGACCATGAAATTTTTGACCATCTGGTCGTTGGTGCTGACGATTCCCACGATTGTGACCGGTTTTTACGGTATGAACGTGAAACTGCCGATTGCCAATAGTCCCATCTCGTGGGTCTTCACCATCGTATTGATGGTCGGGTGCATGGTGGCGATTGCGCAGTACTTGCGCCACCGACATTTTTGGTAATGAACGCAACTAAAGGGGCTAACCGCGGGACCGACCGTGAGGAGTCCTTTTTAATTTAGGGTGGAACCGGTTGCCTTTTTCCTGAATTTCATTATAATTGTTAGCTGACTAACAAAAAGGAGGTAGGACGATGGAAAAACGGTTAGGCGGGCTATTGCGTGACGCCACCAACCAAATGACACTGGAGATGAATGCCTTTGCCCGAAAATATGGGTTGACGGGCATGCAAATGTCGGTGATCGATTATTTGGGTCGCCGAACAGACTTGGTGACCTATCAAGTCGACGTCGAACACGAGTTTGAGATTCAGCGCTCGACCGCGTCATTGCTGATTCGGCGGATGGTGGACCGGGAGTTAGTCACCCGAGTGGTGGCGGCTGACGATAGTCGCAAGCGCCAACTTGCGCTCACCGCTAAGGGGCGCCAACTGGTCCCCGTGGTGACGCAACATCTGGAACAGCAGGACTACAAGATGATCGCCGGGTTATCGCCCGAAGCCGTTGCCGGTTTTCGGGAAGCCCTCTTGCGGATTAAAAAATGGTAATTCAGAAAGGAAGCTAGTATGACAACTAAAACAGATCGAATCAGTCCCCGCGTTATCGGGGCCGTGTTAGCGACGGGGTTGATGTCGCTGAGTGGGGTCATTGTGGAAACGGCGATGAACATCACGTTCCCTACGTTGATGCGCGAATTTGATATCACCACCGGGACGGTGCAATGGATGACCACCTTGTACTTATTGATTGTGGCCTGCATCGTGCCGATTTCCTCGTACTTAAAACGCCGGTTCCCGATGAAGGGGTTGTTTGTGACGGCAAACCTCCTGTTCATCGCTGGCATCATCGTCGATGCTTGTGCCCCCAGTTTCGCATTTCTATTGACCGGTCGGGCGATTCAAGCCTTCGGGACGGGGATTGCCCTACCGTTGATGTTTAACATCATTTTGGAGCAAGTCCCACTGAGTCGGTTGGGCCTGATGACCGGGGTCGGCACGTTGGTGACGGCGATTGGGCCGGCGATTGGGCCGACTTACGGGGGCATCTTGATCACGGCTTTGAATTGGCGCTACATTTTCTGGATCCTGGTGCCGTTTCTGGTGGTGGCCTTCTTCGTGGGGGTTAACACGATTCGGCAGGTCACCCCGACGCGCACCGTGAGGCCTTCGATTGGCTCAGCATGGTGGGCATCATCGTGACTTTTGGCGGCTTCATCTATGGCTTCAGCGCCGTGAGTCAGTACGCTTGGATGAGCTGGCCCGTGTTGGGGTCACTCATCATCGGCTGTCTAGGCCTCATCTGGTTCACCCACCACTCGTTACACCTGGACCAACCACTGATTCACTTGCAGGCGTTACGCAACAAGGCCTTTAGCGGTCATCTGTTGGTCTTTTTCTTGTTGCAGATTGCCTCGTTGGGCCTGTCGTTCATTTTGCCGAACTACCTGCAATTGGTCGACCAGCAAACGGCGTTCGTAGCCGGACTGATCGTCTTGCCCGGCGCCTTGATTGGCGCGTGCTTTGCGCCCGTGGGTGGACAGATCCTGGACCGTTTTGGCGCCCAACGGCCCATCTTATTGGGGATTGGCCTCGCCGAAGTGGCTTTGATCTGCATGGCCTTGCTCGCTGACCACTTGGGGGCCAGCGTGATGCTCGCGCTGTATATCCTGTACATGATTGGGATTGGCATGGGGTTTGGCAACATCATGACCAGTGGGTTGAAGCACTTGTCAGCGGATTTAAAACCCGACGGCAACGCCTTGATGAACTCGTTACAGCAGTTCGCCGGGGCTATCGGGACCGCCCTGGTCTCCGCTATCATCGCGGCCGCACAAGCCGTTTCCGGGTCGACTACGGCCCTCAAGACGGCCAACGGTTCGCAGACGGCATTGACGGTCTTAGTGGTCACCAGTGCACTAAGCTGGCTGGTGATGGCTTGGGCGTTACGGCAACACGGGACCTTTACCAAAAAATAATCCCACTTTTGTACCGGGTGCGCCACATGGTAGTGGCCCGGTAAAGGAAGGGATTTCAGGCTAGACGTTGGTAGGGTTATTAACCTAACTATGGGGAAAGTCCCCGTATCCGCGTCGTACAGTCCGTGCTAGAATAGCCTCCAATTTAAGGGAAGACCTTCCCGTTAAAGTGAGATGCTCGCGATGCAATTTGACTGGCGATACGGGTTTCATGCCTTTTGGCTCTACCTGACCTTTATGATTTTATTTAGCGCAGCGTATTACTTTACGACCACCCAGCCGTTGCAAACGGCGGTGGGCGTGGTCGTGGCTCTCGGGGTGATGGATGCGTTGTTCATGCACCACTACCCGTATTTCAGCCGAGTAAACCGCCAAGGCGCCTCGGCATTCATCAGTTTGGCGTTTTTTGGGATTCTGGCGTTGTTGGCTTTGACCTTTAACCCGACGTGGCCCCAAGGTATCTGGGACCTGTTGAGTTTCGCCGTGGCGGGCGTTGGTGGTTCGTATGACGGGTTTGCCGCCCACAAGACGAAGATCTTGCCGTACCAAACGCGACGAGATTTGATCCGTAAGGCCCAGATCCTACGCAAACCGATGGAACGTTAAGTTTAAAAAAGCACCATTGTCCAGCATTGGCTGGCGGTCAAAAGACCGCCAGGTGATGCTTTTTTTGTGCGGGGCTATGACGCGAGATCTCCGGTTTCGGATAAAAGGTCAGTAAAAAACGCCGTTCACTTGAACGGCGTTGGGGTTGAATAAACTTAGGTTAGTCGGCTGGGCTGTACATCCAGTCGTACGACAGGAGTTGGTGGAATCGTTCGCCAATCGGGACCCAGAGCTTGGCTTTGGCAATATTGGTAATGGATTCCCAAAACAGCGGGTCATGGCGTTCCTTGTCGCTTAAATTAATGTTGACGTAACTCCCAGCTTCCGTTTTGGCAATCACGTAAGGGTAGAAGACCTTGGTGATCCGGGCGGGCGTAATAGTATGAATTTGCGGGTTGTTATCAATCAGCATAGTCAGACACTTCCTTTCACTTGATGACTCTAGTATAGCGAAGAAAACGTCGGGAAGTTATCGGTTTTGGTTAAGGATTGTCTGAGAATTTCTTAGGATTCCTTAGCGGGGGCAGCGGTGAGTGACACGGTGAAAATGGTCCCTTGGGGGTGGTTGTCACTGACACTGATGTGGCCCTGGTTGAGCTGGACTAATTGTGACACGATAGCCAGCCCCAGTCCACTACCTTCGACCTGGTTGGACCGTGATGAATCGACCCGGTAGAAGCGTTCGAAGATGTGTTGCCGGTCGGCTTTACTGATACCGCGGCCAAAGTCGGCCACGGCTAACGTCACGGTGTCGTCTTTTTGAGCGACCGTGACCGTGATAGCCTGGTCGTTGGGTGAATACTTGTGGGCGTTATCGAGCAAAGCAGTCAAAATCTGGTGGACCAGATCGGTATCGCCTAACGCCATCGCCGGGGTCGCGGGCCCGTGAAAATTCAAGGGTTGTTCAATCAGGGGTTGATAGTGGGTCACGACACCTTCCGCTAACTTGGCAACGTCGATGGGGACTAAGTCGATATCTTGCGCTCGGTCTGCCCGGGATAGATGAAGCAGGTTTTCAATCAGGTGTTGCATCCGCAACGATTCCTGGTCGATGAAGCCCAACGACTCGGGGATAACTTCGGGATGTTTGGCACTGTGACGGTCAATCAGCTTGATGTTGCCCCGAATCGTGGCAATCGGAGTGCGTAATTCGTGCGAGGCATCGGAGATGAACTGCCGCTCACGTTGTAACCGCCCATTTTGCGAAGCCAGCAATTGGTTGAAATCCTTAGCCAGTTGGCCAACTTCGGCGGGTTCGGTAGGTTGGGGAAGCGTTGGCTGAGTTGTTTCCGGGTTGGCCGCGGCTTGTTGGGCCGCGCGGGCCAATTCGATGGTCGGTCGACTGATCTGGTTGGCCAGCCGGCGCACGAAGAGTAGCCCAATCAGGAGACTCAACCCGATGGCGATGATCAACACGGCAATCAGCACGTGGAGGTTGCCTAATAAGACGTGCATGCCAATATATAAGAGGTAGGTCTTATGGTTCATTTTTAAGGATTCGGAGAAATACAGGCCCGCCTTTGGAATATAGATGAGGTGGGTGAAGGGTACCTGCCAACTATTGGTGAGGTTGGGGACCCGGTTACTTGGGAGAAATGAAGTGGTCGAGCCATCGCTGTTTTTGACCACCACAAAGGTGTTATGGGCGTTCAATCCACTACTACGGTTGATGGTCAACCAGTCCTGAAAGGTGTTGGCTTGGCTGATCTGCAAATTAGAACTGAGCTGAGCAGCTTGGTTCTGAGCCCGGAACAACTGGTCAACGCTCAAGGTCACGGACACGGTCAGTGTGATGACCAACCCAATGGTTAGGAGCAACGTGGTGAAAGAGCGGCGAATGATGGCCGCATAGGAACGCGGAACCTTGGTCTTTTTCATGAGGCATCATCCGCTTCCAGACTGTACCCGACGCCCCGAATCGTGTGGAAGAGAGGTGTTTGATCGCCCGTATCGATTTTATTGCGTAAGTAGCCGATATACACGTCGACGACGTTTTGTTGGCCCAAAAAGTCGACGCCCCAGACGTTATCTAGGAGCTCGTCACGGGTGAAGACCTGGCCGGGATGGCGCATCAAGAAGAGCAGCAGGTCGTATTCCCGTTGGGTCAGTTGCAGGGTTTCCGTGCCCCGGGTGACCTGGCGAGTCTTGGTGATGAGCGTCAGATCGGCGACGTGGTAGGTTTGGTCCAAGCCACTTTGGTGGGCGGTTCGACGCTGAATCACCCGAATCCGGGCTAATAGTTCTTCAATTTCAAAGGGTTTAGTGATGTAGTCGTCGGCCCCGTTGTCCAAGCCGGTGACCTTGTCGCCCAGGTAATCACGGGCGGTCATCATAATGACGGGCAGGTCATCGTGTTTACGAATTCGGCGGAGGACCTCCATGCCGTCCATCCGGGGGAGCATCCAGTCTAAAAGAACCAGTAACAGGTCGTCGCGATGCGTCTGGTAGGTTTCCCAGGCAGCTTCCCCGTCGGCAGCGGTCAAGACCTGAAAATCTTCGAAAATGAGTTCCTTGGCCACGTAACTGGCGAGACCGGTCTCGTCTTCAACTAACAAGATAGTGTTCTTCATAGTGAAACAGTCAACTCCTTAATTTTATGGCCCTAAATAGGGTGGGGGATAAACCACCCCAGCTAGGCAACGATAGCCGCTGATAGATGGCTGATAATGGCTATCTGGCGGGGATGGGGGGTATTCAGTGGTATCTTAGCATAGTTTTGCGGGAACGAAGATAAGAAATTCATATTTTCACCTTAACGAAGCTTCAAGATTTCGACCAGCACCGCATGGTATAACTAAGACATTGATAAGCAACCGACTAAAACATCCATTGAGGAGTGGTTTAAATGACCAAGGTAACCCAGAAAATGAAAAAGTTGTTATTGGGAACGATGACGGTGACCATGTTACTGGCAACGTCCGCGGGGGCGTCGGCAGCGACTAAGACCACGGTTTCAGCTGAGCCGGTCCAGGCAACGGTGGTCTTCCCCACCCAGGCAACGACGACCGTTCAGTTCACCAAGGTGCACTTAAAACGCACCAGTGCTAAGCAACTATCCACCCAGGTTCAAACGGCGGTCAACGCTAGTGCCTTGAACTTAGATCAACGGCACCGGGCCAGCCAATTAAAATAGGCCAGATCATCCAACTCGCAGAATAGAAGCCGAAACGATGAAAAACGGCGTCGAGAAGTGTCTCGGCGCCGTTTTTTGTGACGATGTTATGGCTAATGGCCCCACGAGGTGGTTCCCGTGACGCCCGTGGTCATCGCTAAGCTTGCGCCTTGATGGCGTCGGCAATCGGGGTATCCCCGTTCACGATGGTCAAAATATGCTGTGGGAGCGGGTGTTTGACAATGGCGACAATCGTTGCCGCAACGTCGGCGCGACTGATGCTCGTGGACCCGTCGAGACCCGGATCGACCGTAATCTTACCGGTCGGGTCGTCGTTGGTCAAAGTCGTTGGCCGGATGATGGTGTAGTCCAAATCAGTCCGGTGTTGTAACCACTGGTCAGCGTAGTGCTTGGCCACGTAGTATGGTCGGATACCGGTCTGGTCCCAGAACGACCGTTCGTCGGCGCCCATGGCACTGACCATGATGAAACGCTTGATCTTGGCCGTCTCGGTCGCTTGCATGGCCTTGATGGCACCATCCAAGTCGATGTTGAGCGTCATGTCATCGTCAGTACTACCACCGGAACCGGCGGAGAAGATGACCGTGTCGACGTCTTTCATGGCAGGGACTAACTCATCAGCGGTGCCCATCAGATTTACCATCCGAGCCTGACCGCCCAATTTTTCGATGACGGCCGCTTGTTCGGCGTTGCGAATCCCGCCGTAGACGGTTTCACCGGCGTCAGCTAATTGTTGAACGATGTGTTGTCCAACGTGGCCATGGGCCCCAATTACTAAAGTTGTCATAAATCAAAAGACCTCCTATGAATTAGTGGCACGTGACTGGTGACCCTAACGGCCCAGTCCAATCACGGTTAGTTTAGTTGACTTAACTAATGCCTACCTTATCGGTTTTGGGCGCGTTTGTCAGCTAAAACGACTTCCGTTCGAGAGTTTTTGGGGTTAAAAGTTCCAGTCGGTAACGCAAGCCGTTTTCAGTGGTTTTTCACGTGATAAGCCGTATAATGGAGCCAAAGCTCCCAGATGGACAGGTCGCCGTTTTAACGGGGGGACGCGCTGAAACGAAATGTAACCGGTTTAATTGCCGCGGATGCCAGGCCAGCCGTCGTGAGAGCATAACTTACTACAAAGGAGTCGTTTAATATGGCAACGATTTTAGTTCTAGGTGGCGGTTATGCGGGGATGCGGGCCGCAAAGTTCTTACAACGGGATATCCCGGTTGAGAACAAGATCATTTTGGTCGACAAATCCGGCACCCACACCGAAAAAACGAATATCCATGAAGTCGCCGCAGGAAACATCGCGTCCGATAAAATTACTTATGAAATCAACGATGTGCTTGGTAGTCGCATCGATTTCGTGCGCGATGAAGTCACGAACATTGACGTGGACCAAAAGCAGGTGACCTTGGCGACCCACGACCCGATCACATACGATTATTTGATCGTGGCGTTGGGATTTCAGTCCGAGACCTTTGGCTTGAAGGGCGCTGAAGATTACGCGTTACCGATGGATGATTTAGCCACGGCCGAAGCGGTCTATCAGCACATTGAAGCGAAGATCAAGGGTTACGCACAGAGCCAGGACCCTAACGATTTACGCATCGCTGTTTGTGGGGCAGGGTTCACCGGCATCGAATTACTGGGTGAATTAGCTCAGGCCGTCCCCAAGCTACAGACCGAATACAACACCCCAGCGATTCAGTTGATTTGCTTGGAACGCTCAGATAGTATCCTACCGATGTTCGATAAGTCGTTGGGGGATTACGCAATGCGCTTCATGAAAAAGCACGGCGTCGAAATGAAGCTTGGTGCCGCCATTGCTGAAATCAAGCCTGGTGCGGTGGTCTACACCGACGAAAACGACCAGGAACACGAAGTTCCGGCCAACACCATCATTTGGACCGTCGGCGTCAGTGGCTCACACGTAATGGCTGACTCTGGCTTCGACCAACGCCGTAACCGGGTCACGGTCGAAGCCGACCTGTCGTTAAAGGACCATCCTGAAGTTTACATCGTGGGCGACGTTGCCGCGGTGATGCCACCGGATGGCGACCGGCCGTACCCAACGACCGCGCAGATTGCGTTGGCGACGGGCGAACAAGCCGCCAAGAACGTTGCTTTCCAGGTCCACGGCAGCAAGCCACGGAAGTTCACGTACAAGTCTGACGGGACCGTGGCGTCGTTGAGTGACCGTGACGGGATCGGCGAGATTGGTAGCGGCAACCATAATGTCAAGGGGTATCCCGCTTCCGTGTTGAAGAAGGTCATTACCGACCGTTCCTTGCTGGAAAGTGCGCATCTGAGTACCCTATTTTCAAAGGGGCGGTTTGACCTCTATCATTAATCACGTGATTACCAAAAAAGCGGGTAAGTCTAGTGGCTTACCCGCTTTTAGCATGCTAAAATAAGATAGCGGTTGCAACCACGCGCTCTGGAGAACAGTTACTAGTTGCCGCAATCACGACCCAGGTTCCCCATTCATCCGTGGATGAATGAGGCTGAGCGTTTGGGTGTCCCGAGCTCAGAGCGGTCACGGGGCGGTCAAACGCTCAGCATGAATTCGGGAAAATAATTCCGGGGAGTGGCGTGTCCCCTTGAAATGGATTGCCCAATGGTCGGCCAGTTATGCTATAATTAGGCCTGTTCAGTAAATCGGTCATGTCATTTATATACATAACGAGTTAGCAGCTAACTAATCTTGGAGCCACCTCGTCACGGGTGGAAAGACACGACTACTCGAAGCACTTGCTTAGACCACCGACCGGTAAGGCACCGGGGCACAGCGTCTAACGCTAAAATTAGGGTACGGATGATTGGAGGTATCATGATGGCTGCATCAGAAACTAAGGAACGAATTGCGGAGTCCTTGGCTTCGTTGTTAAACCACAATACGTTTGACAAGATTACGGTTCGCGAAATTGCGGACGAAGCGGGCGTCCACCGAAAAACGTTTTATTACTATTTTGCGGATAAGTATGAATTGTTAGCATTTGTCTACCAACGATTCATCGTTGAGACCCCGCGCCGCGAAAAACCGGTCACACTCACTTTGGAGAACTGGCGACCGGAGACGATTCAACTCTTCGAACGCATTGCGGATCACGCGAAGCTATTTTTAAATGCCTACCCTTATGACGACGGGGTTTGGCGGCAGTCCACGAATGAATTTGTGGCGGCGCGACTTTCGATTTTACTCCACGCCATGCCAGAGTACCGGTACTTAAAAGAAGACGTGATTGATACGTCGGCGGAATTCATTGCCGCGGGTGCCATTGGCATCATCAATAAGTGGGCGAACGATAACTTCAAAGCGAGCCCCCGGACCGTGTTGGATCAGATTACCACGGCCAACCGATTATTCAACGGCATCTTAGACCGTTGGAAGTTAAGCTAAGTCATTGGCAGAGACCTAGGCGTAAGCCCAGGCCTTTTTTGTTTGCCCACTTATTGAGATGTGACGGCATTTGTAAACAAGAATGGTTAAAATTTACAACTGCTTGATTGTGAAAGGCGGGTGTAAATAACCTGCAATTATTTCACAAGTAAAAATAATAGCGCTTCCAAATAAGTTATTGTATAGTGTACTCGTGTCATGAAAGGTATTGTGAAACGAAGTGCCGAGTCTTATGAGGAGGAAACACAAAATGGCATATCAAACGATTAATCCCTATACGAATGAACTGGTTAAAGAGTATCCTTTTGCGACGGACGACGAGATTGAAGAAGCGTTGAGTAAGACGTACGCGTTATACAAGAAGTGGCGTAATGATCCCGTTTCGACCCGGACGCCGGTACTCCACAAGTTAGCCCAAATCTTACGGGATGAAAAAGACCATTTCGCAAAGATTATGACGGTTGATATGGGGAAACTTTATGTGGAATCACAGGGTGAAGTTCTGCTATGTGCAGACATCGCGGAATACTATGCAGACCACGCTGAAGAATTCTTGCGGCCACGGCAGATTGCGTCAATCGCCGGGGATGCCCAACTGGAAAACCACCCATTAGGTGTCTTACTGGCCGTTGAACCTTGGAACTTCCCGTTCTACCAGATTATGCGGATCTTCGCGCCAAACTTTGCGATTGGCGATCCGATTATTCTGAAGCACGCGGCGATTACGCCAGGGTCCGCTTTAGCCTTTGAAGATGCTGTTCGGCGGGCCGGGGCACCAGATGGGTCCTTGGTCAACCTGTTCTTGAACTACGATCAGGTTTCCGATGTGATTGCGGACAAGCGGCTTCAAGGGGTTGCTTTGACCGGGTCCGAACGTGGCGGGACTTCCGTTGCGAGTGAAGCCGGCAAGAACTTGAAGAAGAGCACCATGGAACTTGGCGGGATCGATGCCTTTATCGTGGCGCACGATGCCGACATGGACGCAGTTAACGATATCGCCCCACGGGCCCGGTTATACAACGCAGGTCAAGTCTGCACCTCGTCCAAGCGCTTCATCGTCACGGAAAACCATTACGATGAATTTCTAGCAGAATTGAAGAAGTCCTTTGCGGCCGTTAAATTAGGTGACCCAATGGATCCAAACACCACCTTGGCACCTATGAACTCGAAGAAAGCTAAGGAAAAGCTGCAGAAGCAAGTTGACGACGCCGTTGCTGGTGGCGCAACGCTGGCCTTTGAACATGATCCAGTGGACAGCGACGGGCAATTCTTCCTGCCAACGATCTTAACGGACATCAAGAAGGATAACCCAATGTACGGCAAGGAAATGTTCGGTCCGGTGGCCCAGGTCTACAAGGTCAAGGACGACGATGAAGCCGTTGAATTGGCTAACGACGCCGACTACGGTTTAGGTGGAATCGTCTTTGCCGGGACGGCTGAACACGGGGCTGAATTAGCTTCCCGTATCGAAACCGGTCAAGTTTACGTCAACACCTTCTTCAGTTCCTTACCAGAACTCGAATTTGGTGGGGTCAAGAACTCCGGCTACGGCCGTGAACTTGGCCAGACCGGGTTGACCAGCTTCGTCAATCAAGAATTGGTCGTTAAGCGCGACAAGCCAAACACCAATGAATTTGGTGGGTTGGTCCTGCCATTCCACTTACACGAAAATTAACTTAAATTGGCTTAACTCAGAAAAGTCGCGGAGCCGTGATGGTGACGCGGCTTTTTTGTAGGCTTTAGGCGCCCTGAGGTTGGTTGCCCCTGAACCATAAGTGGCAGTAATTAATTCCGTTTTGTGAACTGTTATGCTAATCTTAGACCTAAGAAAGGGTGATTTTGAGATGACAAAACGGTTAGACGGAAAAGTCGCCATCATTACGGGTGGCGTTGCCGGGATCGGCTTGGGCATTGCTGAATGCTACGTGCGTGAAGGCGCCAAAGTCGTACTAACGGCCAACCATAACGTTGACGGGGGCCACGCGGCCGTCGCCAAGTTGGGCGATGACGTGAGCCTCTTTGTGCAACAGGACGTGGCTAAAGAAGCGGACTGGCAGAAAGTCATTGACGCGACCATCGATAAATTCGGTAAGCTCGACATTCTAGTGAACAACGCCGGAATCGGTGGCATGAGCCCGATTATCGAAGACCTCTCCTTAGCCGATTGGCAACGGACGATTGACGTTAATTTGACGGCCAATTTCTTAGGTGAAAAGTATGGGATTAAAGCCATGCAAAAGACCAACGACGCTAAGGGGTCGATCATCAACGTGTCCTCTGTGGCTGGTTTAGTCGGGTTGCCGACCGCACCGGCGTATTCGGCCAGCAAGGGTGGGACCCGTATGCTGACCCACGCCACGGCCTTGAACCTAGCACACCGGGGTATCGATATCCGGGTCAACTCAGTTCATCCTGGCTGGATCGACACGGCAATCGTGCCAGCCGAAGCCAAGGAACAACTCACTAAGACCGTTCCGGTCGGCCATATGGGCGAACCCAAGGATATCGGTGAAATCTGCGTTTACCTGGGTAGCGATGAATCCAAGTTTGCTAACGGCGCTGAATTCACGGTCGACGGTGCCCAACGCGCTTAATTGCCACCACAACTCATGCGAAAACAAAACGAGCTGGACCAAGAAAAGTCTTGGTTCAACTCGTTTTTTAGTGGTTATCAGTTTGGTTAGGGCCGAGCCTAACCGGTGATTCCTAAGGTGTTTAAGATCAAGTAAACGTTAAGCACGATTAGAATGACCGTTACAATCCAGGCCACGTAGGTGACCCAGCTGCGGTTGGCAAACTCTCCCATGAGTTGCCGGTTACTCGTGAAGCGGACCAGCGGCACCATGGCAAAGGGCAACGCGATACTTAAGAAGACCTGCGAAAGGGTCAGCAGATTTTCAATTTTAGCTTCGTTACCGTGGTAGTAGATGGCAAAAGCCAACACTGGGGTCACGGAGATCAGCCGGGTCAGTAAACGTTGGGCCCACAGTGGCATCTTCAACTTGATGAAGCCTTCCATGATGATTTGCCCGGCCAAGGTCCCAGTGATAGTTGAACTTTGTCCGGATGCTAATAGGGCTAAAGCGAACAACATACTTAAGATGGGACTGGCGATAGCACCGACGATTTGATTATTGCCTAACGCGTAGTAGAGGTCAACGAACCGTCCCAGGTCGCTGTTGGTCCCGTAGAACAGGGCCGCCCCCAGGATTAGCAAGAGACTGTTGACCACGAAGGCTACGGTGAGCTGGAGGTTCGAATCAATCGTGGTGAAGCGAATCGCTTGGGCTACGCTCCGCCGGTCTTCCCGGTCAAAGTTCCGGGTTTGCGAGATGGAGGACCCCAGGTACAGGTCATGGGGCATCACGGTGGCCCCAACGATCCCGAGGGAGAGGTAGAGCATCCCGTGGTTGGTCACCACGTGGCTGGACGGCAAATAGCCCTTCAAGACGGCCCCCATCTGTGGTTGCGAGAGAATGACTTCGTAAAGGAACACGAAGAGGATGACGGCGACCAGGGTGGCCACGATGGCCTCGATTTTGCGAAAGCCCAGGCGCATCAACACTAATAAGAGCAAAACATCTGCCGCAGTAATCAGGATACCGACGATAAGGGGAAAACCGAAAAGCAATTCCAAAGCAATCCCGGACCCGATGATCTCGGCAATATCGGTGGCCACGATGGCTGCTTCGGTGATGATCCAAAGGAGAATCCCGCTGACTTTCCCGGTGCGTTCCCGGGTCAATTGCGCCAGGTCCTTCCCAGTCACAATCCCTAAGCGCGCCGACATGGCTTGCAGGAGCATGGCAATCAGACTCGACATTAAGATGACGGTCAGTAACGTGTAGCGGTAGGTCGCCCCACCACTGATGGACGTAATCCAGTTGCCGGGGTCCATGTACCCCACGGCGATCAAAGCACCGGGACCGGTGTAAGCCATTAAAGTCCGCCAGAATCCCGCATTCTTGGGGACGCTGACACTACTGTTGACTTCATCGAGACTCTTTTGTTGCTGGTCAGTCGAAGCTAAGAGGTGGTGCTTGGTGGTTGACTTGGTTTGGTGATTTGCCATAAGCTCACTCCTTTCAAACGCCTGGCAGAAGCATCGAGAAGGGAAATTAATGGCTTTTATAAGGTGAAACGCCTAAACTAAGGTGCATATTCTGCCAGGCCACTCGCCAGTATAACGAGATAGCGCGAGATGTCAACCATGGCGCCCCAACATAAAGCCGAGAGTTAAACCGTTCTCACCATGAATGGTTGGGCAAAACTGGGGCAGGCTAGATTAATTAGACGAATTGTTTTGAGATAAGTTAGATGATATAATCTAACAGCTAAAATCATCTGGTTTTCAAAACTAGATGATTGCGTTATAATCATGATAATAAATGCTAGCCATACTTTAGAAACGAGGGAGTTACTCATGCCAGCAGAGAAAATTGCTATACTTGTTGATTCGTGTTCCGATGTGCCCACGGAAGTCTTAGAGGCCGCCGACATGGCGCTTGCCCCGATGAACGTGATCTTCCGGGACCGGGTCTATGAGGACCGGGTCACCATTACCCCAGCCGAATTTTATCGCCGCCAGGCCACCGAAAAGGCCAGCACGTCGAGCCCGACCGGGAAGCGCATCGTGGAAGCCTACCAACGCATCGAGGCGTCAGGCTATACCCATGTTATCGCCGTTAGTATTTCGGCGGCCCTCTCGGGAACTTACCAAGAAATGCAACTTTTAGCCGAAGACACCCCACTCACGGTTCACGTGGTCAACACCCGGAGTGTCGGAATCGGGAGTGGCTTTGCGGCCATCTATGCCGCTCAATTACGCGAACAAGGACAATCCTTTGACCAGATTGTGACGGAAGTCGAACGGGTCGCAGCGCAAAGTAACGTCTTCTTTTATGTGCCCAGCTTAAAGTACTTGCAAGCCGGCGGTCGAATCGGTCGGGTCGCGGGGATGGCGGGGACGCTGTTAAACATTAAACCGATCATCTCCTGTGATGACGATGGGGTCTACTACCCGATTGCTAAGGTGCGTGGGGAGAAACGGACGCTGAGCAAGCTGGTGGCGTTAGTCGGTCAGATGATTGGCTCGGCTAAACAAGTCAGTGGCGCCGTGGTCGACGGGGCCAACCCCAATCTGCGCGAGACCATGTTAGCCCGCTTAAAGACCGAATTCCCACAAGTCAGTGAATGGTACGCCGGCGATGTGTCCCCGGCATTGGGCGTCCACACCGGTCCCGGCTTGATCGGGATTGGTGTCCAGATTCGTGATTAAAAAGAAACCACGGTGAGCAAATGTGCTGCCGTGGTTTGAGGGGGGTACGAGCAGAGGCAAAGACTTTGGGGGAGTGCTAAGTTCCGCTCGTAAGAATAATAAGAATTTGGTACAACTCAGCTAACAACGCTACGGCTGTTAACTTGACTGTAGTGTAACCCCGATAGATGATTGGGCGCAATTGATTGGTTCAATAAATATATTAATAATTAAGTGAGCTTTACTTGTGGGTCTTACAAGTTGAAGCCTTATACCAAAGATGGTAGGAAACCGCCGGGCCGAAGGCAATGTTGTTGTCTTCGACCCGGCGGTTTTGCCACTTAATAATTAACTAAGGATAAGAAAATCACCTGACAAACTTGTGCCTAGCCGTATAATGAACTTAGGCGTACTATTGAAGTCCTACATTTAACATAGCGGACATTTTTTAGGCGTGAGTCTGGTTCAGGAGGGAACGAGTCAATGGATTTAAGTTTAGTCGAATTAGCAGTGATTTCGGGTGCGACCAGTGCGCTTGGACGGTTGCGGACCCACCGTAAATTGGCCCGCTGGCAACGCCAACAACCGCAAGCGACCCCGCAAATCCCCACAATCTTCGTGCACGGGTTACGGGGGAGTTCTAAAACCATGCAGGCCATGCTGACGGCTGCGGTCGACTTTGGCTACCACCACGCCCTGACGATTCACGTGACCCACGCCGGCAAATTAAAAATTAGTGGGCACTGGGACAATACGGTGGCCCACCCGCTGATTCAGGTCACCTTCGGCAATAATCAGGCTCGGCTCTCCTTTCAGGTCCGGTGGTTGCACGAAATCATGATCTATCTGCGGGGCCAACACGGCGTCTTGGCCTATAACGCCGTGGGCCATTCTGCAGGAAGCGTCGCCTTGGTCGCCTACGCCGAAGCTTATAGCGCTAGTAACTGGTTGCCGAAATTAAAAAAACTAGTGACGATTGCCGGACCCTTTAATGGCGTGATTGGGATGAACGAAAGTCACAATACGAACTTTTTGACGGCCACTGGGCGGCCGAAGATCGTGTACCCCAAAAGTTTCTGGTTGCCGAGCTACGCGGACCTGTACCGGCAACGGCACCACTTTCCGACTGATGCGGCGGTGTTGAACATTTATGGCGATGTGAACGATGGGACCCATTCGGCCCGGTATATCTCCACGGCTTCGGCCCGGTCGTTACGCTACTTGTTGGGCACAATTCCCGCCAGCTTTCGCGAAGTTGGGTTTCATGGCGCGACGGCCGAACATAGTCGGCTGCACGACAACCCCCAGGTTCAACAATTGGTCTTTGCGTTTTTATTTGCGGGCCGCGATTTGCCGGTAGCTTCCCGGCTCTTGTCGTAAGTGCGATAGACTGCTGCGGGTAAACTTAAACGTAGTTAGCTGGCTTATAGGCACGACTAATGATTGTGAACTTATTTTACAGTATATTTTATCAAATGGGTGCTGGTCCAACTTTAACGCGAAAAATAGCGTGCACAAAAAAACACCGAACAACATGCGGATTGTCCGGTGCTCTAGGAATCAGAGTTTAAATCACTTTATTGGGGGGAGTGCTATTGTTGATTCCTGTTTGTCACAGTGTGAGGTCAGATCAATAGTTGAACTAACTAGGGACATCATAACTAGTAAATTAATTGTTTGCAAGTCAATTGTGACGCCTCGTAAAAAATGGCTAGTTCATTCCGCGCTAAAACTGTTATGCTTACCCATGATAGGCCCCAAACGTTGCGGGTGATTTAATCGGTTGAGCCACCGTTAATTGGGCAAAACCCATGTGTGGCGGGGGAAACCGTCTGACGCTTAGCCCCAAAAGCGTGGTTGGTCGGGGATCGACTGGCAAATAATCGGTGCGTTTTGCACCTTCTTCCGCCATTTTTTTACAATGTGTGAGGTTTTGGGTGTGAAGTGCCCTGATTTTAAGCCAAGTCGTTTATCTTTTGCTAACTTTCTAGTAGACTTCTGGTAGAGCTTCTTTTTTTCATTGTAGGAGGGTAAACATGAAAGTCATCATTGTTGGTAGTACGCATGCCGGGACAAATGCAGCACTACAAATTTTACGAGATCATCCGGAAACTGAGGTTACCATCTATGAGCGGCATACGGATGTTTCTTTCTTATCCTGCGGTATCTCATTATACTTAGACGGCCAGGTCAAGCACCTGGAAGACATGTTCTATTCGTCACCAGAGCAGTTGACGGCGTTGGGCGCGACCATCAAGACGCGCTTCAACGTGATGAAAATCGACTCTGAAGCTAAGACGTTGGAGGCCGTTAATATGGACTCCGGGGACATGATTCACGATACTTATGATAAATTAATCATGGCGACTGGTTCGACCGTAACGGTACCGCCCATCTTCGGCATCGACGAGGAGAAGGTCCTACTCTGCAAAAATTACGATCAGGCTAAGGCCATCTATGAGACGGCCAAGACCAATAAACGCATTGCCATTGTGGGGGCTGGTTACATCGGAACGGAACTGGCGGAAAGCTACGCCCGGACCAATCACGAGGTGTTGTTGTTGCAATCTCGCGATATCATTTTAAATCACTATGTCGATAAAAACTTTTCCGACCGCATCGTGCACATGTTGGAAGACAATGGGGTCGACGTGCACTTGAACGCACGGGTGACCTCTTTCACCAGCAACAAGCAGGGGGAACTGGTTATCGAAAGCACCCAGGGCGACTATACGGCTGATCTGGCCATCGTCTGCACCGGCTTCGTGCCGAACACCGAGTTGTTACGGGGTCAAGTCGATATGGACCGGCACGGTGCCATCATCATCAACGACTACGTCCAGACGTCGAATCCCGACATCTTCGCGTGCGGGGACGCTAGCGTGGTCAACTTCAATCCGACCGGTAAGCCGGCCTACACGCCATTGGCGACAAATGCGGTGCGGCAAGGGATGCTCGCCGGCATCAACGTCTTTGGCAACATTCAACCGTACATGGGGACCCAGGCGACCTCGGCGATGAGTATCTTTGGGTACACCTTGGCGTCGACCGGATTGACCCTCTACCATGCCAAGCGTAACGACTTCAACGCCGACATGGTCACCTTTGAGGGCACCTGGCGGCCAGCTTACATGCCATCGACGGATAGGTTGTCGATCAATCTGGTTTATGACCGGGACAGTCGGCGTGTCTTAGGCATGCAACTGTACAGTAAGCATGAAGTGGCCCAGTCGGCTAATGCGGTCTCCATCGCGATTCAAAATCAAAACACGATTGACGACTTGGCGTTCGTCGACATGTTGTTCCAACCGAACTTCGACGATACGTTCAATTATTTAAACCTGGTTGCCCAAATGGCGGTCGAAAAGGAAACGAAGCGGGGCAACCCACGGCCACGGGTGACCGCCAAAGCACGTCACCTGCCAACCGCGGATAAGGATTAGGGCTTAAGTCATTTAGGGCCCTGGCTAGTTGAAAGTTAAATCAATCATTCAAGCTTTGATAAGCTACCTGGACGGTTTAGGCCCGGGTGGCTTTTTACGTCGAAAATAAGGGGATTTGGTGAGACTAGCGCACTGTGTGCCGGGTAAAAGTGAGACGACGGTATAAAATCCTGGCCAAAGTATACCCCTGGGGGTATAATGAGCATAAACATGAATTGAGGGGGTTATAACATGCAAGCAATTAAAAGCGATGACTTCGAACACATTGGTGACGACACGGCCGTGACGGTCGTGGATTTCTGGGCGGACTGGTGTGGCCCATGTAAGATGCAAACACCGGTCTTAAAGGACTTAGACCAGGAGTACGGTGACCAGGTGAAGTTTGCGTCACTCGACGTCGATCAGAACCAGGAACTGGCCCAAGCGTTGGGAATCATGAGCATCCCGTCGTTGGTGGTCTTTAAGAACGGTAAGCCAACGGAAAAGGTCGTGGGCTACCACCCGAAAGCCGCGTTGAAGAAGTATCTGGACCAAAAGTTGACCGAGGTGCAGGCCTCATGAGCCAACCAACGGCGACCCGGTTAAAGAACCGGTTACGGCGTACGGACGGCCAGCTACAGGGGATTTTAAAAATGGTCGATGATGGCCGCGACTGTCAAGATATCTTGACACAACTGGCGGCCGTGCGGTCCAGCGTGGAGCGCATCATGGGCGTGGTCGTGGCGGAAAACGTGCGCGGCTGCATCGAAGATGATCAACTCACTGAAGCCCAGCAGGCCAAGCTAGCGGACGCCTTAACTCTAGTGGTCAAGAACCACTAACCGGCGTGATAACTGAAAATTTATGTGCGGGCCTCTCCAGAGCGTTTTTGGCTGGGGAGGCCCGTTTTTGTGTTTCGTTACGACCGGGATGCGGTGATTTTAGACATAACTTAGTGGCAATTTGAGGCTATTTTCCTTATCATAGGAACAGAACGCTTTAGAGAAGGGAGTGGCTGAAGTGGCGAAACATCCAGCCATCGCAACACAAAATGCGGCCTTGCGAGACCAACTCACGGCAAGCAACCGCGACTACTGGGACCGTCTGGTGGCTTTGCTGGCCAAGCAGCCCAAGCGGACCAGTGACCGACAATTACACGACTTATTAACGGGGCTTTTGATCGCCCAACAACGGGACGAACCCGCCAGTCAATTCTTTGGTGGGGAACCGGAAGATGCGGTCGAGACGTTACTGACAACGTTGTGGCCGCGTCCCTGGTGGTTAACGGCAGATTTGGGTTTTCCGTTTTTGCTGTTGACCATCGGCATCGTATTACCCACGGCTTTCTTACCGGCCGTGCCGTTACAAGCGCCATTACTAGCGGTCCAGTATGGGTTACTGATTGTTGCTCTAGCAATCGGTATCTGGCTGACACCGAAGTTCGCCTTCAAAGGGCAGATCGTCAGCTGGGGAATCATCGTATTGGTCTTGCTGGTGGCCTTGAATCTTGCGGCCCGCTGGGTCCCAACGGCCGGATTGATTTTTCTGACGCGTAAGGGCGGGACTGTTTTCCTACTGGCTTTTGCCGTTATCGTCACGGCCTTGATCGTGTGGGCCAAGAAACGTCGCACCGAGACCTGGTTACCAGCCCTCACGGCGGATTTGTGGATTACCATCTTGCTAGCCGTGATGGCGCGGGTCGCGCCGACGTCGGCACTGATGGTGACGACCACTGGCAGTATCCTGATTGCGATTGGCACGGTCATCGGGGATTTGAGTATCCTGATTATCGGCTGGCACATCTGGCAGACTCGCCAAGCAGATTAAGTGAAGTCAAATAGCGTCGCGGTTCCCTTCAAACGGGTAACCGCGACGTTTTTGATTATTTGAAGTTAGAAGCCGGCTGGTTCGAGAGCGTCGGTCTGAAAAGTCGGTGTGGGGGTCAACCCCAACGACCGACGTAAATCGGCTGAAAGCTTACGAATCGTGGCCAATGGGGCAATCTGATAGTCGATACCGTCGATGATGTCCGGTTGACCTTGGAGCGTTTGTGAGTCGATATGGAGACTGGTGTGACCGTACTTGGTGCGCAGCCAGACCAAGTCCTGGAAGGTCAAGTTGGTCTGTAAATTACTTTGTAGCGACGTCAAGACGGTCTGGTAACGGGTTAGTGACAGCAGGCTAGCCTCCTTTAAGACCAACGCTTTGATGATTTGACGCTGACGGGCTTGTCGGCCGTAATCGCCCAATGGATCGGCGTCCCGCATCCGTGAATAGGCTAGTGCACTGGCGCCGTTTAAGTGAATGGCCTTCCCCTTGACCACGTTGGCTTGCTCATAATGGAAGGTCAACGGTGGGGTGACCGTGATGCCATGGACGGCGTTGATCATTTTTTCGAGCCCGCCCATGTTCAACAAGACGTAGTAGTGAATCGGGATGTTGACCAAATGTTCCACGGTTTTGATGGTGGTCGCTGGCCCGTACAGCGGTTAAGCAGCATTAATCTTTTCATCGTCCTGTTGGCTCCCCCAGATGTTGACTAAGGTGTCGCGCGGGATGCTGGTCAGCTCAGCGGTTTGTTGACGCGGGTTGATGGTCGCAACGATCATGGTGTCCGTTCGGCCAACATCGTGGCGGCCTAGCGCCCCAGTGTCGGTACCTAATAAGAGCACCGCAAAGGGCTTGCCGCTGGTCAATGTAGTGTCACTAGGTTTACTGGGCAAAGCCCGGTAAGTCGCAGAAAATTCTTGGCGCGCTACGTGCCACGCGTGCCACCCCCAGACGCCGGCCCCTATGGCGCCCAAAAATAATAGGCCCAGCACCCAGTGCCACCAGCGATGACGTCGGCGACGGTATTGGTGTTGTCGTGGCGGCAACGGCGTTTCGTTTGTCATGGTGAAGACCCCCTCCGATAACTTGTGTTTAGTATAAACACTGTGGCGGGTCAGGGGGTGATTGGCTACATGCTTAGGCCAAAAAATTCCCTTTCTGCCCGCTGTTGATCATGGCCAAAAAAGATTCGAGGTTTAGCGAGATTTGGTGTACAGTAGAGGGGTACGATTTGACTATTAAGCAAAGGGAGTTGGCATAAACATGGCAAAAGTTGAAAGTTTTACGTTAGACCACACGGCCGTTAAGGCGCCATATGTTCGGTTGATTACGCGGGAAACGGGTCACAAGGGTGACGTGATTTCGAACTTTGATTTACGGCTCGTTCAACCCAACACGAATGCGATTCCAACCGCGGGATTACACACGATTGAACACTTATTAGCGGGTTATTTACGCGATGAGATGGACGGCGTCATCGACTGCTCACCATTTGGTTGCCGGACCGGCTTCCACTTGATCACTTGGGGTGAACAATCCACCGAAGAAGTGGCTAAGGCTTTAAAGACGGCGCTTCACCGGATTGCCTACGATACGGAATGGAAAGACGTTCAAGGCACGGACAAGTACAGCTGTGGGAATTACCGTGACCACAGTCTCTTCTCCGCTAAAGAATGGTGCATCGACATTCTCGACAAGGGCATTTCCAAAGACCCCTTCACGCGTGAGGTTATCTAAATAAATAGATGATGCACAATTATTAAAAGCTCGGGACCTGGTCTCGGGCTTTTTTTGTGCATCAGAATGGATACCAATTGTGGGCTGTAAGGTAAATACCTTAATGTAGTATTTGGGGTCAACACTTTGGCCGTTGGGCGCTATACTGTGGGCGCTATTGGGGGATGTTTAAGCAGTTTAGCGTTAGGGGGAGTTGTGATGAGACATTGGCAACAAGTTTTGACCGGTATTGTAACCGGTCTAATCATTGGCGGCGGAACATTAACGGCTCAAGCGATGCCGGTGGTGCACCAAGACGCGGAGGCACTATACGACACATCATTAAGCAATACGCGCCAGTTGAATGACCAGCAAGTCCACTACGTGCCCGTTCCCGCGACCTACGCGCATTCGACTGACCCGCACGGCAGTGACACCATTCAATCGGTGGCGGGGGTGCCAATCACGTTCACCACCAAGTATTTATTACCTGATCCCGGGTACCAGCACAAGGCCTGGGGCGACCCGCAAAGTTTGGCGGTTGCTGGGCGGTACGTCTACGTGATCTATTGCCCGACCAACACGCAAAATCAAGGCCGCATCGTCCGGTTCGACCAGCAAGCTCTGGCGGCCCAACACGCTACGCCGCGGCAACTCCAACGCGTCTACACCACGGCGGCCGACCATGATCCCGCGGAAATCAAGTTGCGCCAAGCCATACAGGTTGGGCCACTGTTCACCACGGGGCACGGCCAGTCGTTGGCGTATAACGCCCATGACCACCATCTGTACATGTGGTGTGACCAGAAGAACGCGCCACGGATTCCACTCAATCAGTGGGGCGTCATCGACCGCATCGATGCGCAGACTTTACAGCCGGCTCACCAGATTCGTTTCCGGCTAAAAGAGGGCAGTTACGCGGTCCCTGGTGGGCATGTGCTAGTCTTTGACCGCCAAGGCCGGGCGTATTTCTGGTCTTGTCCGGCCGGGGAGTTGGCGTACCTTTATCAGGGCACCATCACCGACCAACAAGTCAAGTTTCGGTTGACCAAGCAAATTTTGCGCCATGGACCGGGGACCCGGATTCAAAGTATGGGGTATAACCCGCATAACAATCGCTTGTACTTGGTGGCCGACGATTCGGTGGCCAGCTTACCAATCAGTAAGCTGGCGGGACGCGGGCGGTTGACCAGCGCAGATGTGCGCTGGACTCGCTTTGCGTCTCACCGGGAATTTGAGGGCTTAGACTTTAGCGAACAGGGGCTGCCGTACCTATTGAGTAATCACCAGCCGGAGATCTTGACGGGGAACAATTTTGATTGGTAAACTGACCGCCCAGACCAGTAGGTGACCCATAATGGCCGGTTCAAACGAGCACTAGCTTGAACCGGTCATTTTTAGTATAAACAAATTTGTAAGACGTCTACGCCCGCCTCGTGCTGGAAGCACGTATAATGGGGGCTAGGTAGTCAGCAAATTGGGGGAATTTGGATGCACACACTTTGGCGGTGGAATCAGGTGGTGAGTGATTGGCGCGCGATGCAAGTGATTCGCCGCGCCTTGATTATCACGTACCCGTTTATTTTAGTGATGACGTTGATCGATGCGGTGGGCAGCAGTGTGCTAGCAGCCAACGGCTTTTTCTTTCAGATTTACCATGTCGGGACCTGGTTGCCGGAGGTGGCTTTGTGGCGACAGGCTTTTCAAATCATGGGGCTGGCCATTAATAATATCGTGGCCGTCATCGTGGCCTTTGCGACCGGGTACTTTTTAGCGTTGACCTATAAATGCAACGCGTTAGCGGTCGGCCTAGTCAGTACTATCGCTTTTTTAACTTTAAACTTCAACTACACGGTGCTCAATCAGCAGTCGGCGACCGAAGCAGGGGGGCAGTTCGTCGAAAACAACTTGGGCCCTCAAGGTATCTTTTTGGCTATCGTCGTGGGACTGGGCGTCGCGTGGTTGGCCCACCAATTCGTGACGCGAACCAGACGCTGGGCTTGGGTGAGTCGGTTGACGCTGACCGGGCGGGGTTGAGTCTGGTCTTAGTGGTGACCATTGCGGTGGGCTACGGATTGAGTGCGCTGAACCCCGGTGGTCTGAATGGCTTGGTCTACGCGGGGGCGACGGCGTTGATCATGAACCCTGGCCACTATGGGATCCGCATTCTTGCCGTCACCACGTTCAATAATCTGATGTGGTGGCTCGGCCTGATTGGGCCGGTCGAGTTGTCTGGCAATAACTCGGTCAAGTCATTGCAAAACTTGGCCGTCGCGGTCCAACATGGGTCGGTGTGGCACGCCCCGAATGCCATCACCCTGCACACGCTGGGTGACGCTTACGCCAACTTTGGCGGGGCCGGCATGACGTTGGCCCTCATCATCGCCATCTGGTTGGGGTCGCGTCGGCCGCGGGACCGGCAGATGGCGACGCAGACCTTTTTGCCCAATCTGGTCAACCTGAACAACGCCACGTTGTTGGGGCTACCAGTTCTGTTCAACCCGTTATTGCTGGTCCCGTTCTTAGTTGCGCCGGCCGTCAACATCGTCTTGGCCTGGTGTGCCATCACCTGGAAATTGGTGCCCCCCATCGCCTACCCGATGCCGCGGACCACGCCGGGACCCCTTATGGCGTACTTGGGGACCGGCGGCGACTGGCGCGCTTTGCTACTTAGTCTGGTTTGCCTAGCGGTCTCCGTGGCGATTTATTGGCCGTTCATCAAGCTCTTGAACCGGGTCGAAGGAGATGACGCTGATGAAACGTAAGGTAATCCTGGCCGCCATCGTGGTGGTCGTGGTGGCGGCCATCTTTTTTCCGAGCACCGCGTGGATGCGCCAAAAAATCACCCACTACAAGTCGGCTTACCGGACCCCACTGGATCCGACCATCATGGTTCCGGGCTCCAGCGCCAGTCAGGACCGCTTTGACACCTTGATCACCCAGTTGCGAGAAGAGACCAAAACGGCCCACAGCGTGTTGAAGGTCAAGGTGGCGACCAACGGGCACTTATCCTATACGGGTGCCATTAAACGGGGCGATAACCACCCCTTTATCGTGATTGCCTTTGACAATAACCGGGACGGCTACGTTAATATCAATAAACAGGCTAAGTGGTTAGCCATCGCCTTTAAGGACCTGGTCAAGCCGTACCATTTCAATCACTTTTCGGCGTTGGGCCACTCCAACGGCGGCCTGATTTTGAGCCTCTTTTTGGAACAAAACGAACAACAACTCAAATCCGTGACCATCGACCGCTTGATGACGATTGCAACACCGTATAACATGGAATCAAACAGTACGACCGAACGCACGGCGATGCTCAAAGAACTCATCGCCGGGCGGACCCGGTTGCCGAAAAAGTTGGTCGTTTATTCGGTCGCCGGCACGGAAAACTATTCCAGTGACGGGACGGTACCCGCCAACAGCGTCAACCAGGGGAAGTATCTCTTTCAAAACCACGTCGCGCACTACACCCAGATCACCGTGACGGGCGATGATACCACGCACTCGGATTTGCCGCAAAATAAGCAAATCGTGCTGCTGATTCGGCAATACTTGCTGAAAGAAAACGTCCCAAGTCGGGCACCGACCAAGAAGCGGCGGACCATCACGCCGACCGTGGCGACCCGTGAGATCGATGGCGGGGGCGAGACCCCCTAAACTGTGGCACACGAGTCCGGCATTTTCCGGACGGAAAGGCGGTCAGCATGACATTTCGCCAACTTGATTATTTTTTGATGGTGGCTAACGTGGGGCAAATCACCGCGGCCGCCAAACAACTCCATATGGCGCAACCACCTCTGAGTTATCAATTGAAGCAACTTGAATCGGAACTGGGGGTGCAACTCCTGCGTCGCGCGGCCAGCGGCGTGAGCCTAACTCCGGCCGGTGAACGGTTGCGCGACTATGCTCAGCAGTTGATCGATTTACGGGACTAAGCGACCACCGAAGTCCGGGGTTTGGGGCAGGGGATTGCCGGTGTCTTGACGATCGGGGTGACCTCTTCGTCGATTGGCGCCACCCCTAACGCTAAGTTACGGACGTTGACCCGCCATTACCCGCAAGTCCAACTCAAGTTGGTCGAAGCTAACACCTATGTCTTACTGGACCAATTAGCGCACCACCAACTGGACGTGGCCATCGTGCGGACGCCGTTTAACGCGGCTCAGCTGACCGTCAAGCCACTCGCGACCGAACCAATGGTGGCGGTCGTGCCACCAAAATACGACTACGTTGCGGGGAACACGTTGCGACTCGAGGCGTTGCAACCCTTACCCCTGATTATTTACCGCCGCTTTGCTCGGCAGTTTCAGGCCACCTTTGCCAAGCACGACCTTACACCATTTATCGCCTGTACCTGTGATGATGCCCGCACTGCGGTCCAGTGGGCCAACGCGCAACTCGGAGTGGCGTTGGTGCCACAGTCCGTGGCCGAACAGGAGCCTACGGAAAAGACCGCGGTCCGGGTGATTCGCTATCATGCCTGGCAGACTACGCTTAAGTTGGTGTGGCCGGAGGCAGTTCCGATCAGTCCGCTCCTTCAGCGGTTCATCGACAGTTATTGACGCCACGGTGACTTAAAAAGACAGACCAATTTAACGGGGGTGCCATACGATAAAAGTATGGCACCCCCGTTGTGTTGGAGTGACCGGGATGGGGCATAGTGGCAGGATTTTTACGGGTTCGGGGATACCGGTAAATTACCAATCCGGTGGCGGGAAAGATTGAATGGCCACGCACAAACTAGCGGTAAGCGTAAGTCATGGACCGATAAGATTCCATTTTGGCGCCAGACTACCGGCTCATTACGGCTAGTTGGGGTTTGTGCGGTCATCACAAGTAAGTTGGGGGCCGAGACTTGCCCCTGCGGACGGAAAAGCCGATAATCAAAGTTATAATCAGACGAAATGATGGAGGGGTTAACTCATGGGAG
The DNA here is from genome assembly GCF_014069315.1 of Levilactobacillus suantsaii. Taxonomy (NCBI): domain Bacteria; kingdom Bacillati; phylum Bacillota; class Bacilli; order Lactobacillales; family Lactobacillaceae; genus Levilactobacillus; species Levilactobacillus suantsaii. The sequence continues at coordinate 1,056,545 of NZ_CP059603.1, forward strand.
AAACTGCATTGCTCATGCTTGGCGTGGGCGTGTTTGCCGGCATTGCCGGCGCCATCTTGGGCATCGGTGGTGGGATGATCATCACGCCAATCTTGACCCTGGGGATGGGCTTAAATATTAAATATGCGATTGGGGCCAGCATCATTGCGGTCATCGCGACCAGTTCGGGGTCGACAATCGCGTACTTGCGCGATAACGTGTTGAACCTGCGGGTCGCCATGTTTTTGGAGATTGCGACCACGATTGGCGCTATCGTTGGGGCCTTATTGACCGGGGTCTTAGATCCGAAGTATCTGTACCTGTTGTTTGGGTGCTTGCTGGTCTTTTCCAGTTGGAACATGTACCGCAAGTTGCGCCGTGGCCAGGAAGTCTTACAACGGGTAGAACCCGATAAGATTGCCGCGAAGCTCAAGCTCAACGGCAGTTATTACGATAAAGTAGAGATGAAGGACGTGGACTACCAGGTCGAAAACGTGCCGGCCGGCTTTTCCGTAATGTTTGGGGCCGGCGTGGCGAGTGGGTTATTGGGTATCGGGTCAGGGGCCTTCAAAGTGATGGCGATGGATACTTTCATGAAGATGCCCTTGAAACCGTCCAGCTCGACGTCGAACTTGATGATGGGGGTCACCGCCGCGGCTAGTGCAACGGTGTACTTCTTCAACGGTTCGATTTTACCCACGATCGCCGTCCCGATGGCGTTGGGCATCCTGATTGGTGCGGCGCTAGGGTCGCGTATTATGCAGATCCTGCCGTCACGCTGGATTCGCATCGTCTTCATTCCGGTGCTTCTGTACATCGGTGGTCAGATGCTCTTTAAGGGATTGGGGGTTCACTTCTAATGGCAGATAAACCAGCAACCGCCAAAGAAATGGCGCAAGTCGAGACCGTCATCGGGCGCATTTTACAAATCGGGGTCATCTTTTCCGCCATCGTGATGGCGATTGGCCTCATCCTCTTCCTCGCTACTGGTCAGTCGGGGTATCCCGGCGATACCCTGCCACTACAGTTTGGGGCGATTCTAGTGGGGACTTGGCACCTGAAGTCCTTTGCGATTATGATGTTAGGCATTTATTGTTTGATTCTGACCCCCGTTTTACGGGTGGTCGTCTCCATTTATGCTTTCTATCGGGAAAAGGATCACCTTTACGTGGCCATCACGACGACCGTTTTGATTATTTTGATGATTGCGTTAGTGATTGGGATTTACGACAAATAAGCACAATGATTATTAGGATTGTGATAACACACAAAAAGGACGCGCTAGATTTCGCGTCCTTTTTGTGTCCTAACGCTTGAACTTGGGTAACACGTGGAACCGGATAGCCTTACCGATTTCGGTGACCACAAGCACCACGGTCCCCGCTAGTAGTGGAATCCCCCAGCCGTCCCAAAAGGCGATGCTGGTGGTGTTGAAGATCAGTTGCATGGCGGGCAGATAAATGATGCCTAACTGTAAGAGAATTAATAAGCCGACGATATAAAAGGCCATCTGATTTTGGAAAAAGTATCTGGAGATGACCGGATGGTCGTTTCTCAAGTTGAACAGGTAGAAAATCTTGCCGAAGATGATGACGTTCAAGGTCATGGTACTGCCAATGACGACGGGCAAGCCCAGGCGGGTCAGGTAGTCGAAAACCCCAATGCCTAGCCCAGAAATCAAAAGTGCCACGTAGGTGATTTCGAAGGTATCGAGTTTGGATAGTAAACCGCGACGAACGTCTCGGGGGCCGCGGGTCATGATGGTGTCGGCGGCGGGTTCAAAGATGAAAGCGAACTGGATGGTCAGTGCCGAGACCATGTTGATCCACAGCAACTGGGCCGGATAGAGGGGCAGTTGCTGGCCCAGCAAGATGCTTAAGATGACCACTAGTCCTTCGGCAAAACTGGTCGGCAATAGGAACCGGATAGTCTTACGGATATTATCGAAGACGTGCCGGCCCTCGAAAACGGCGGCGACGATGTCGGTAAAGTCATCGTCGACTAAGACCATGTCGGCGGCCTCCTTGGCGACTTCGGTCCCCTTGATGCCCATAGCGACCCCGATGTCGGCCTGCTTTAAAGCCGGCGCATCGTTCACGCCATCTCCGGTCATGGAAACGACGTGGTGATTGGCCTGTTGGGCCTGCACGATGCGGAGCTTGTTGGCCGGGGTAGTGCGGGCGAAGACGTTATAGTTATCGATAACGGCAGCCAATTGGGCGTCACTTAACGCGTCCATCTCGGGGCCGGTCAATGCCCGGACGTGGTCGGCCAAACGCAGTTTTTGGGCAATGGCGACGGCCGTATCGGGGTGGTCACCGGTGATCATTTTGACCTGGACGCCGGCACGTCGCAAATCGGCGATGGCCGTGGTGGCTTCCTCGCGCGGTGAATCGATGATGCCGACCAACCCCACCAGAGTCAGCTGGCGAATCAAGTCCGGTGTGATACGGGTCACGCTGGGGTCAACGCGCCGTTCGGCTAAGGCCACGCCCCGTAAGCCACTGGTGGTCAATCGGTGGAGCTGGGCGCGCCAATAATCGGTGGCGGTGTCCGCCGTGGTCAATTGTAAGAGACTAGTCGGGGCGCCCTTGACCATCAAAACGTGCTGGTCGTCCTGTTCAACCAGGCGGGCCGAAAAGCGGTTGGCCGAATCAAACGGCAACGCGTCGAGTGCGTGGACCACGGGGTCGTGGCCCGTCAATTTACGGTACAGCGTGGTCAGTGCGCCGTCAGTCGGTTCACCGGTCAACTGCCAATTCTGGTGGTCGAAGTGCAACTGCGCGTCGGTAGTCTGTCCGGCGATACGTAGTAAGCGGCGCATCGCGTGGTCGTGCTGCCAGGAATACTTTTGGTGGGCCAGTTCCAAATCGCCGTCAAACGAAATGTGGCCGTTGTCGTCGTAGCCGACCCCGGTGACCGTAAAGGCGTGTTCCGGGGTCACGACCTTGGTGACCGTCATTTCATTTTTGGTCAACGTGCCGGTCTTGTCGGTGTTGACGATGTCGACGGCGCCCAGCGTTTCGACGGCCGGTAAAGTTTTCACGATAACGTTTTGCCTGGTCATCTTGCGGGTCCCCATAGCGAGGACCACCGAGGTGCTGGCGGGCAGACCTTCGGGCATCGAGCCCACGACCATGGTGATGACCGCGATGGCCACAGATAGGCTGACACCCAAACTGTTCAGGTTTTGCATCAACGGGGTGGGCTTGGGCTGGACGGTTTCGACGGCCCCCTGAATCTGACCGATTTGGGTCGCATCCGCCACCGCCAGCACGATGCCACGGCCGGAGCCGTTGGTGACGGCGGTCGAGGCGAAAGCCAAGTTACGCTGCTCGGCTAGTGGTAAGTTGTTGGCCGGTAGTGGTTTGGCCTGTTTAGCGACCGGGTTGGTTTCTCCGGTCAAGATAGATTCCTGGATGCTTAGGTTATCGGCGGCGACTAAACGCAGGTCGGCAGGGACCGCGTCACCGGCTTCGAGGACCACTAAGTCGCCCACGACCAAATCACGGGCGTCAATCTCGCGTTTGACCCCGTCCCGGATGACGATGTTTTTGGAAATCAATAGCTCACGAATCCGTTCAAGGGCATTGCCCGCTTGGCGTTCCTGGACGTAGCCGATGATGGCGTTGGCGATAATGACCAGGCCGATAACGATGAAGTCCGAGTAGCGGTGCATCAGAAAGGTTAAAACGGCCGCGGCGGTCAGAATATAGATGATGCTGTTGTTGAACTGTTTGATGAATTGAATGAACCGCGACTGTTTTTTAGTGGTTAATTCATTGCGTCCCAACTGTTTTAACCGGTCACGAGCCAGTTGGGTAGTCAGTCCAGTCTGGGGATTCGTGTGGTAGTGGGCCGCCAGAGTCTTGGCAGATGGTTGCCAAGGTTGTGAGATCAACTGGGGCGAAGCGACCGTTGGCGGTGCGGTAGATTTTGGCGAAGTGGGAACTTGATTTTGTATCACAAAAATGACCCCCCAACATAAAAATCGCACAGGGCCTCCGTAATTGGCTCGGGAAGTGTATCCATGGAACTCACTAGTAAAAGGGGACTGGTCGTTGGTACCAGTTTTAAGTGCCGTTATTAACTAACGTAAATCATCGTGCGGAGACCCAATGTGGTCAGTTTTAGCTGACGGTTTTAGGATAGCAGGTTAGCGAATCGCCGGGCGATTTAGTGACTTTCCTAGTAATCTCATCATCTTTACTAGCCTCAGCTGTCAAATTAGTTACAATTGCGGAGGTTTCCCCGTATGATAGAGGAGGAAACGACGTCTAGCAACGTGACGTCACGATTGAACTTTTTCGTTGTGCGACCGCGTGAAGCGGAGCCGCAACGAGCACGGGAGATTTTTTCATGACTAAGGAAACCCCTGACCGGAACCTGCCAGCGACGTTCGTGAACGACCCCACGTCACTGCAGGCCATCGATCAATTTCGGCAATTAATGTTGAATTACCGCAGTGCGATTCAGGTCATGCGGACTAAGATTCGTTACCTGGATCAGGAGTACCAGATTCAAAATGGGCATAGCCTGGTGGATAGTCTGCAATCGCGGATCAAGTCGCCAGAAAGTATCTTGGAAAAGGCCCAACGCAAGCACTTTGACTTCAACTTAGCGACGTTACCGCACGACATGCACGATATCGCGGGGATTCGGGTCATCGTCCGCTTCGAAGATGATATTCAGGCGATGGAACAGCGGTTGGCCCAACAACCGGACCTAAAAATCATCCGGCGCAAGGACTACATTACCCACCCCAAGCCCAATGGGTATCGAAGTTTACACCTAATTTTGGCGGTGCCGGTCTTTTTAGCGGCGGGGACGGTTCAGGTGAAGGTGGAAGTCCAAATCCGCACGATTGCGATGAACTTCTGGGCCTCGCTGGAACATGAATTGAACTATAAGAAGCAGTTACGTAACCAGGCAGCGTTAAAACGCCAGCTCTTGGAGAAAGCGCAGTTGGTCCACGAGTTGGACCACGACATGAACGCCCTGAAAAATCAAATTCGGGCGGCCGGACGACCGGTCGATCCGAATGCGCCGGATTAGACATTAAAATGGTGCCCCCCAGATTACGGGGAGCACCATTTTAACGTCTAAAGTTTTCTAAGTGGCTAACGCGACCACCAACGGAATGGTTAGTAAACTGAGCAACGTCGATAGACTCATCACCGCAATGGCTGGCGCCGCATCCGCGTGAATCTGTAAGGTGAACAGGACCACGACGCCAGCGACGGGACAGGCAATCATGATCAGCGTGGTGGTGTAGGCGATGCCGCTCACGCCTAACAGGGTCAATAGCCCTGCCCCCAAGAGGGGAAAGACTAGGTTCCGGAAAAGAAGCGTCAACCCCAGCCAAGGGTTCAACATTTGTTTACTGAAGGTGATTTGGGCCAGGCTGTTGCCGATGACAATCATCGATAATGGCGTGTTGACGGAACCGACCGCCGTGACGATGTGGTTGAGCGTCCCCGGTAAGTGCCAGCCGCTCAAGAAGAGCAAAAGGCCCACAACGATAGCGATAATGTTGGGGTTGAGCAGGACTTGACGGGCCTGATGGGTCGCGGGGGTGTGAAAGAGCCGCACGCCTAAGGTCCAACTGAACAGGTTGAAGCCGGCTAAGGCCACGACCGCGTAGAAGACGCCAGTGCTCCCGAACAACGCGCTGATTAGCGGGATACCCATGAAACCAGCGTTAGAATAGATACTGCCGTACTGGGTGATGCGCCGCAGGTTCGGGTCATGCAAGTGCCCGAAAATCAGGCGCGCAAGCAAAGTCACGATGAGGTACCAGACGAAGGTCCCTAACGCGGCCAGGAGGAATTGGTGTATCCGCGACCCCGAGAAGGGTTGCTCGAAGGCCCCGATGATCAGACAGGGCGACACCACGTAGAGCAAGATGTTAGTCAGGTCGTTAGCCGTTTGGGCGTGCATCAGATGACACTTATTGATCAGGACCCCAATCAACATTAGACCGAACATCAAAATGATTTGGGTGGTCAGTTGACCGATTTGCAAGTGAGGACTTCCTTTCACGAGGTGGTCCGCGCACTAAAAAGGACCTGGAACGAATCCAGGCCCGTTTTTAAAATCCGGAGTTGTTCAACGTTGCCGTTGAGCAGCGGCGAACGAGTTAGTTCTTTGCAGACTTCTTGTCGCTACGACCTAATAACGCGATTCCATTAACCGCAATGACGGCCACGACAGCCATCGTAATCCCCAATTGGAGGGGTTGGTAAGGCATCTGTTCCAGGGACTTTCCAACGTATCCGATGATTTCCCCAAAGATAACTGACCAGAAAATTACGACGATGTTTGCTTCGACCCACTTCATCCGCGTCACCTCACAATCTCATTAATCGTTATTAGTTTAACACGATTGGCCGGCCACGGGTAGTTAAGATTTCGCGAGCGACCAGTTAGAAAAGTCGCAAAGGTTGCGCTGTTTGTGAAAAGTCGATATACTAAGGAAAAATTAAGAAATTGGTTGAAGCGACTGCTTTTCAAGAATTCGGTCTGCCTTGGGTTGGGTGGATGGTACGGGGAAGTAGGCGCTTTTTTTGCGCTTGAAGGAGGATTTATGGAATTATTAGGGAACTTAACACTAATCTTATTAGCCACCACGATTGTGGGGCACTATAGTACCCGCATCGGGATTCCCGCGGTGATTGGCCAACTGATTGTGGGGATTGTCTTGGGGCCAGCCATGCTGGGGTGGTTGCACCTGACGCATAATTTGGACAGCTTTGCCGAGATCGGGGTCATCGTCTTGATGTTTATCGCCGGGCTGGAAAGTGACCTGCAATTATTGAAACGCTATTTAAAGCCCAGCATCCTGGTCGCCGTCTTAGGGGTCATCGTACCGGTCTTGGGGACCTTTGCCATCGGCGAACTGTACCACTTGCCGTTCAATGAAAGTTTGTTCTTAAGTATCATCTTCGCGGCCACGTCGGTCTCCATCTCCGTGGAAGTCTTAAAGGAAATGAACGCTTTAAGCAGTCGTGAAGGGACGACCGTTTTAGGTGCCGCGGTGGTCGACGACGTGTTAGCGGTGATCATCTTGAGTGTCGTTATCTCGACGACGGGGACCTCGGTCTCTAGCGGGGTGTCGGGCAATCGGCTCGTGACGACCATCTTACAAGTTATCTACTTTGCGGCCATCTACTTCGTGGTCCGTTGGATTGCGCCGTACATGGCTAAAATTGGGGACCGCTTGTTGATCCCGATGGGGCAGGCGTTGATGGCCATGATCCTGTGCTTCGGGATGGCTTACGTGGCCGAATTGGTTGGCTTGAGCGACGTGGTGGGGGCTTTCTTTGCCGGAATCGCCGTTTCCCAGACGCCGGCGAAGTTGACGGTCGACCGGCATATCGAGCCCGTGGGTTACGCGGTCTTTATCCCGGTCTTCTTCGTCAGTATCGGGCTCAACATGGACTTCGACGGCTTGAGTAAGCAACTGGGCTTCATCGTGCTCTTAACGGTCGTGGCCATTGCTAGTAAGCTGGTCGGGGCCGGCGGCGGGGCTAAACTCGCCGGCTTCTCGTGGGGCAGTTCCGCCGCCGTGGGGGCCGGGATGGTCTCCCGGGGTGATGATTATCGCCCAAATCGTCTACTCGGCTAAGTTGATGTCGCCGGTGCAGTACTCGGCGGTCGTGGCGGCGATTATCCTGGCCACGTTGGTCGCACCATTCCTGTTACGCTGGACCATGAATCACGTGACCCGCAACCAAAAGGATCGCTCGAAGGTCCGGCCCATGAGTCACGATTAAATAAATTATAGCAAATCAAGGCGGGCCTAGCGGTGCGCCTTTTTTGCGGATGAACGTCGAGTTTAAGTGTTGGTAAAATTGATTAACGTGGTAAAATAAGTCTGTTAACAGATTCAGGGGAAATTAGGTCATGAACAAAACGGTGGGGCGTTTTGGCTCAGAGGAGCAGGGGGAATTGCGATGCGACTGAGTTTTAACCCGAAGTTTTACCGAAACTGGCCCTTTTGGGTGGGCGTGATTTTCCTGCTAGGCGATTGGGGATTGCGAATCGCAGGAATTTTCACCAGCGACCCACTTGGGGTCATGATTGGGATTGTCTGGCTGGTTATTGGGGTGTTATTGCCGATAGGGTCAGATTGAAAAAAGACAGCTAACGTATTTTGACGTTAGCTGTCTTTTTGCTTAGGCCTAGATTCAATTAATGACGCTTTGCTGCGTGGTGGGCTTTTAATGGACGTTGCCCCTCCGCTAAAAACCACAGCGCACCAAAGAGCAATAGGGACACGAGACTGATGACGGCGCCTAACTTGAGTCCTGGGGTCTTGTAGACCAAAGTGACGTGGTTGGTGCCGGGCTTGATGGGCACTCCGATCATGCCCGGATAGTTTTTGACCACGGGGATGACCGATTGGGCGTGCATCGCCGATTTGATGGCCACGGGTTTACCGTTGACCGTTGCGGACCATCCCGGCGTCTTCGGAATGGCGACGTACAGCAGGTTACGCTGTGCTGTACCGGTCACGGTCCCTGAGATCCAGGACACGCCACTCTTAGCAGATAACTTCAAGCGGTGTTTGGCCAGGTGTTTGGTGAAACGGTGGTAGGCCTTCTGGTTCAAGGAGACAAACTGGTTATGGTAACCGGCGTCCGGCTTGCGGGTCACGTAACTGACCTTGACGGTACTGCCCTTGCGGTGTTGGCCCAGACTGAAGACGTAACGGAAACCATCGGCGTTGATCATCGGCTTGACCTTTCGTCCGTTGACTCGCAGACTGGAGTAGATGACACCGTTTTCTGGCGAGTATCCGTGCAGGAGGCCCGTTGCGGTGACGCGCAGCGTGACGGTCTGATAGTACATTGGGCCTGCATGGTGGGAGTGGGTCATGGTTTTATCCGGAATCGGTGCCAGGTCCTTGGCCGTGGCGCGGTGTTGCGTCATACTGATGACGCCCGCGGGGGACAGCGTGTTGGGCTGGGCCCCCATGGCGGCCAGGACGTGTTGCTGGTTGTTTAACGCGTTTTGGTCATCGAGTTGGAGGTCTGCGACCTGTGCGGGCACGGCAAAGCCAATCCCGGCGTAAGTCGATAAGGTGTTGATTGGCGGTGTCTTAAAGGCGTTCAAACGGTACTTGACCCCCAGCAAAGTATCGGTAACGTGGGTGTAGCCTTGGGCACTGATACGCCGGACGTTGGGGCTGAAGTAACCCAGGTCGTGTTGGAAGACCCGTGACTGCTCGTTGAGCGTGGAGGAATACGCGCTAATGCCAGCATAGTTCAGGAGCAGGGGGTCGTTGTAGTGGTTGTAGGCACCCAGATAAGCCTTACCAATGGTCGAGTGCAAATAGTCGATGCGGTGTAAGCTGTTGGTTTTAGCACCGACCTGTTTGAGCAGAGCACGGTTCGCGCGGTAGTCCTTGGCAAATTGGGTCTGGGACCCGAAATCGATGCCGTGGGTTCCGACCAAGAAGCTCCCACCGAGCTCACAAGCGATGATGACGCCCATGAGGCCGATGCGGACCGGGCGCCACTCACTGATGAACAGAAGCATGGTATTGAGCAACAGGAGGCCCAACGCTAACCATAACAACTTGAAAGCCGGTTGACTCTGTAAGTAGAGGTGGTTGTTCAACGATGGGTCGAACTGGTAGTAGAGTTGCGGTAAGGTGCGCGCGGCGATGAAGCCGATGGTCAGCAGTCCCGCACCCCAGACCAACGCCAGGACCTTTTGTGGGTCGTTCATGGTCTGCGCCGGGTGAGTCTGCCAGGCGCGGTAGGCCGTCACGATGGCGAAGAACGTGAAGAAGTAGACGTTTCTAAAGGGAAAGCCGGCCGGTTGCTGGAACATGTGCCAGATGGTATTGAATAGAGTGATAAAGAGTCCCAGTCCCATGAGAATCAGCAACCACATGGTCCGCTTCTTTTCCACGGCTAGAATCCGGGGCGACACGAAGTAAACGATGAGCAACAGGAACATCAAGGTGCCCATGAACAGTGACGGCGTGTGGTAAAGGTGACTGGCGTAGTTACTGCCGGCCGGGCCGAACTGGGCTAAGATCTCGGGACCGAACTGGGGCGTTGGCAAGTAGTTCTTGATAAAGAAGTTGCTTTTACCGGTCAACAGCATCCCTAACCCCGTGGGAATCAAGACAATCATGGTCATGCCCCCGGCTAAGAGGGAGCCAATCAAAAACTGCCGAATGACCGGCCGGTGCAAGCGCCAGACCGTCGTCAGTGAGGTGACCGAAGCCTGATGTTCCTCCAGCAGGTAACTAAAGTACAATACCGAGAACAGGCAAGTCATGTAGCCCATATAGTAGTTAGAAAAGATGGTTAGGGCTAAACTAATGGTGTAGAGCCCAAAGTGGTGGTGCTTAACCAACCGGTGGAGCCCTAACGCGACCAGCGGCAAGAGGATCAAGGCGTCCAGCCACATCATGTCGTAAAAGTACATGGTAACGAAGCCACAGAGACTAAAGGCGGTGGAGAACAGCAGTAATGACCAGCCAGTTTTTAAAAAAGCGTGGCGCAAAAAAATCGCCATCGTCAGGCCAATCGTGCTAATCTTTAAGATGATGATCCAAGTTAAAGCCGTGGTCATATTGGTCGCCGGAAACAGGAAAATCAATAAATTGAACGGGCTGATCACGTAGTAGGCTAACAGTGGTAGTAGCCCACTACCGGTGCCCAATGAAAGGGAAAAGAGGTGGAACTGACCGTGCAGGATGGTGGTGCGCAGGTATTCCAAAATGGGGATGTACTGTGCGCCCATATCGCTGAATAGAAAGTTCTGGTTCCCAAATGGGGTGATTTTTAGGGCCCAGAAAGTGACCACTAAAATAATGAACGGGACTAAAAAAGCGCCCCCATATACCCAGCGACTGACTCTCAGAGCCGCGAGGGTATCCCGATGTTGTTTCATGACAAACTCCTCCGTATAATTTTTCAAAAAGCGGGCCCGTTGCGGCAAGCTCTTGACGGTACTGCGAAGTAGGCAAGCAGTCGGGGGCAACGGGCGGTAGCTAGTCTTCGATACTATTTAGCATAACACGCTGGCTAGCCGGGACAAAGCGCCCCTGGCTGATTCGGTCAAATTTTAAACAAGTCGTATCAATCGGCATTAGCCGCAAACCACGGGGCAGTAAAAAGTGGCTTAAGGTGCCGTTATCCTTTAACCGGTAAACTAACGGATTAGAGCCGGTCAGGGGAAGTTGGCTGGACAAAACAGTCCCAACCATCAATCAAAAAGGCCTCGAAACGATGAGAACACGGGGCCAGTAATCATAAGGAGGAATGCCCGTTGAGTGCAACTGCCAAAGTATTAGTTGTGGAAGATGAACGTGAATTAGCCGCGGACATCGTGGAATTGATCAAACCGATTTGTGAACCGACGACGGCTTACGATGGGGAACAGGGGGAATTTTTAGCCAATCAGGACGTCTTTGACGCCATCATTTTGGACCTAATGCTTCCCGGCGAAAGTGGGTTGGACCTGTTGTTGCATATTCGCAACCAGGGGATTGCCACCCCGGTGTTGATTTTGACAGCTAAGGACACGATTGCCGATAAGCTGCGCGGCTTCAATGACGGGGCCGACGATTACGTGACCAAGCCCTTCCACAGAGAAGAATTGCTTGCCCGGATGAAAGCCTTGTTGAAACGCACGGGTCACTTGAATAACAGTGACGTGATCCAATTGGGGCAACTGGCTATCAACACTAGTAAGCACCTCGCAACCTATAATGGTGACCCCCTGACTTTAAAGGGGCGCGAGTTCGACTTATTGGCGTATCTTGCGGCCAATCCGGGGACCATCATCACCAAAGAACAGATTTTCAACCGGCTGTGGGGCTTTGATTCTGAGACCAGCCTGTCCGTGGTGGAAGTCTACATGAGTAACCTGCGCAAGGAATTGAAACGCGCGGGCAGTGATTTGTCCGTTCGCACGATTCGCAACGCCGGGTATATCGTGGAGGCCCCCGATGAGCAATAAAGTCAATCGTTCCCAACAGTGGCAGCTGTTTTGGAGCAGTCTGATTGGGTTTTCGATCATTTTCATCTTATTGGGTGTGATAGTGTTCATCCTGTTCAGCCGCGCCATGCTGACCAGTACCGACCAGGCACTACAAGTTGAAAAAACGGCTCAACTCCAGGGACCACCCCGCCAAATGCCGGTCAAAAAAAATCAAGTAAACCAAAAAACGCAGTACAAGCATAACGCCCAGCAGCACCCCTTTATGACCACCACGCTGGTCTATAATCAAAACGGGAAAGTGGCGAACAAGGGGCAACTGGGCTCGCGCTATGACACGTTAAAAAATATTACCCTCCATCCTTCACAAGTCAACGAGTTGCGGACCATTCAGGTAGCGGGGAAATATAACTTCCGTACGCTACTGGTCAAGGCGCCGAAGAAGGTCGCCGATAAGACCGTGGCCGGCAAGTATCTCTTGATCATGGAAAATATCGACCCCCAAAAGGCCGCGATGAGCAACTTCACCCAGGTCATGTTAATCACCATGGGGGTCTTCTGGGTCCTGTCAATCGCGATGAGTGTCTGGATGTCACGACTGACCATGCGACCGATTCTGCGGTCCTGGGGCCGGCAGACTGAGTTCGTGGGCAACGCCGCCCACGAGTTGCGAACGCCGTTGACTATTATTCAAAACAAGTTGGAGTTTCTGTTGACGCGGCCCAACGATAAAATTATCGACCAGGCAGCTAACATCGCGATTGCCAACAGTGAAAGTCAGCGCCTGCAAAAATTGACCCACGACTTGCTGGCGTTGGCCCGCTCGGACTCCAATAGTATCCAAACGAACTTTGAACCCACCAAGGTCGCCGCGTTCTTGGCCGCAACGGTGGAACCCTACACGGAAATTGCGGCTAGCCAGGGGAAGACCTTGCGCTTGGCGACCGTGATGCCGTTCAAGGCAGTTTTGGACCAGGCCCTGATTCATCAATTGATGAATATTATGATTGATAACGCCTTGAAGTACTCGCCTAAGGGCAGTACCATCACGATTTCGGCACATAAAATCACGCCGCGGCGGTGGCAACTGGTGGTGGCTGACCAAGGTATCGGTATTCAGGGTAAGGACCGTCAGCGTATCTTTGACCGCTTTTACCGAATTGACACCTCCCGGGCCCGCCAAACTGGGGGCAACGGCTTAGGGTTGTCGATTGCCCACTGGATCGTCGATTTGCACCACGGCTCGATTGCGGTGCGGGATAACCACCCTAAAGGAACTCGATTTATTACCACGCTTCCGTTAACACCGCCTAGTGGTGGTCATCACGGAAAGTCGAAGACCACTAAAACTAAATAAGACTCAGGCTGATCAGTACGGGATTCTAGGAACAGACTAGGATGCCGGGGTTGGCCTTTTTTGATGGGGTAAGGGTTCTGATTGAAGAATAGAAGTTGTTAGGAGTATACTGTTTTTAACATTTGAAATCACCGTTTAAAAATAACGAGTTAATCAAAAACGGCGATTTCCGATTTTTAGAATGCCGGTCTGACGGGATTTGTTTAGTGTAGTCCCCACGTATGTGAGGGTGATTCCTGGTTGTGGCTCATATGCAATAGTACCCCCTTGTAGTCCCCACGTATGTGAGGGTGATTCTCGCAGGCTGCGCAGCCTCAATAGTTCCAGCAAGTAGTCCCCACGTATGTGAGGGTGATTCTTGATGGACCGGGCAACTGAAATGCTCATCAAGGTAGTCCCCACAGGTGTGGGGTATTCTTCCCGTGTATGTAAGTTTGATGCACAAGGGACTGGTACATAAAATCAACTTAACAAACACTTGTAATTGCTTTGTTAAAAGTGATCTGGTGTGGCGGTACTAGAAGTTGTGAATAGTGGCTTCAACCATAAAGTAGTGGAATTAAAGACGTTTTTTTTGATAAATGAATCAAAAGGAACTATACCTTAAATTAAAGAGGGAAACGAAAGATGTTGTAATTATTGAGAATAAAAATTGAAGTTAACTGTGATAAAGCACATGGTAATATGCTTGATGATTACTTAAAGGAGGCATAACGTGGCCTTTATAGTAGCGTTTAAATTCAGATTAAAACCAAATAAGGAGCAAGAAAAACTAATTTGGCAAAATATTAATGGTGCTAGGTTAGTATATAATCTCTTACTCGAGGACAATAATAGGATTTATAAAGAGTGACGAATTGTCAAATCAAGTGTAACTTTTTACCGAAGAAAACTTCAGATGGTGTCTTCCAGCCTAAGACCTTACGGGGGCGATTATTTAAATTCCTGACAAACTTCGCGATATCTTGATCGGTCAGTTCATCAAGGTCAGTTCCTTTGGGAAAATACTCTCGGATGAGACCATTGGTATTTTCGTTGGTCCCACGTTGTTGTGGTGCGTGCGGGTCTGGAAAATAGACTGAGATACCAAGCTCTTTACCGACTTCACGATAACCCGCAAACTCTGTACCTCGGTCTGGTGTAAGCGTACGAACGCGTTTAGGTGTGACTGTATGCAGGAGGTCGATCATCGCTTGGGTCACATTCTTGGCATTCACTTTGGGTACACGCTCAGACAGAAGGTATCGTGACTTACGGTCGACCAGTGACACTAAACCCGAACGCCCGACCTTGCCGCGAACGGTATCGCCTTCCCAATGGCCAAAACGAGTCCGATTCTCACATGAGACTGGTCGTTCATGGACTGATGGGACATTATTAAAACGGCCACGTCGTTCGTTGACAGTTCCTTTAACCTTACGAGTTTTCCCACGATGTCGTAACTTTCGAGCGAATCCTCGAGCCCCATGACTTTTACGTTTAACGCCTAAATTATTTCGTTCAATTCCGCGATAAATCGTGTTGTAGCTGATATGCCAATTACTGGTCTCTAAAGATAAACGACCGGCGATTTGCTCGGGTGACCATTGTCGTTGAAGAATGCAGTGAAGGACAAAGTCGCGTAGCTTTAAATTCTCCAGTACCCTGAGGCGGCGACTCTTTAATCGGCGCTGTTGATAGTTCTGCTGGGCTTTTACGGCGGAATAGGCGCCCCGACCGCCGTTGCGTTTAATTTCTCGTGACACAGTGGCTTTGGAACAACCGATTTGATTGGCAATAACCTGGTAAGTATGGTGTAAAGTTACACCTAACAGTATGCATTCGCGGTCTTTTAAGGTAAGATGTGTATATGGACTCATAGCCTAAGAACTCCTTTAGATGATTGTTATGGTGACTTCATTCTACAGGACTCAGGCTAGGAGTCTATTTTTATTTTCTTACTTGTTGCACTTCAATTGTAAATTCGTCGTACAAAAAATCATCGACGTTGACAGTAAAACAAATTAAGGATGATCCTAAGTATGCTTTTTTAAAAGGGTGCGATGCAAATGCTCTTGCTTATAGTAAAAGGCATTTAGATCAGGCTTTCAAAAATTTCTTTAGGGGATTGAAAAAACATCGAAAGATAGGTTACCCTAAATTTAAAAGCTTAGCGCATAGTGCCCTAACGTATACGACTTATAGAGCTTCTAGTTACAAGAACTCGCCAATAGAAGAAGGAAATTTGGCTTTAAATGAGAAAAAAGGGTTAGTGAAATTACCAAAAATTGGGTGGGTAAAAGTTATTAATCATAGGCCAATTCCAAAAAGTGGGAAGATAAAATCTGGAATTATTAGTGCTGATCGCATTGATAGATATTATATATCTATATCAGTAGAACTGCCGGATGGTTATTTTCTTAATTTAAAGGAGAGGTCGGCTAACCGTGTCGGGGTAGACGTTGGAATTAAGTATTTTGCTACGTTGAGTAACGGAATAAAAATAAAAAATAAGCATTTTTTAAAAAATCAGGAGCAGAAACTAATTAAGCTACAGCGGAAGCGTGATCGTATGCAGAGAGGAAGTAATAATTATCGTAAGGCCAATATGAAATTACGAAAATTACACGCAAGAATTGCAAGGCAACGACGCGCTTTTGTACAGCAAACTTCGACCGACTTAATAAAAAATAATTATGTTATTGCTATTGAAAACCTGAATGTAAAGGGAATGGTTTCTAACCATAAACTCGCAAAAAGTATCGAAGAAGAGGGATTTAATGAGTTTAAGCGAGAGCTTGTTTATAAATCAGAATTCTATGGACGGAAAGTAATTGAAATTGATCGTTTCTATCCCTCTTCTCAAATCTGTTGTGTGTGTGGCTATCAAAATAAAGAGACGAAGAACTTAGCCGTTCGTGAATGGCAGTGTCCTAAATGTGGCACAATTCATGATCGAGATATAAATGCAGCTAAAAATATTCTAAAAAAGGGATTAGAAAAAATCTAATTATACATTTTAACCGTCTGTCCTGGCGGGGATAGCCTGTTTATGAAACTGACGCCTCTATATACTGCTGGTGAGCGGTTTACAAGCGTTGTTGCTGGCAGGAAGTGTAGATGTTTAATAGGTTGATGAAGTCATCAAATGACACCTATAAGGAACCTGCAATACGCAGATGAAAACGGCCTGTCAGGTTGATGAAGTCATCAAATGACACCTATAAGGAACCCGTTAGGCGCGGTCGAATTCTGCATCCGTGGTTGATGAAGTCATCAAATGACACTTATAAGGAACACCTTCACGCAAAAACCGATCACGTTGCCGGGTTGATGAAGTCATCAAATGACACCTATAAGGAACCTAAGTTCAGGATACCTGACCGTGGCTAAAGGTTGATGAAGCCATAAGTGAAACATGTAAAAAGAATAGTACAATTAAGACTAAGTAACTGTCAGGTTGATCAATATGGCATGCTGGTGACAAACTAGGACGCCAGGGTTGACCTTTTTTTGATGGATGAGGGTTCCGATTGAAGAATTGAAGTAGGAGTATACTGTTTTTTACATTTGGAACAGGATTTGAAAATGACAAGTTAATCAAAAACAATGATTTCCGATTTTTAGAATGCCGGTCTGGCGTGATTTGTTTAATGTATTCCCCACGTATGTGGGATAATCCGCTGTACTGCCTAAAATGCGCCTTTAAATCTACATAATTCTGCGCCTTAGCCCTTGTGCAACGGTTTGCAGAATTTTTTTAATATGGTAAGCTTTGTTGATCAAGTTAAATCGAAATTGGTACAGGTCTAAGGAGCTTTCTTATGTTAACTATCCGTGATATCGCCGCTAAAGCTGGGGTCTCCGTTTCCACCGCTTCACGCGCGCTTAATAATAATCTACGTATCAGTCAAGCGACGCGCGAACGTATCCAGAAATTAGCCGCCGCGGAGGGCTATTTGCCCAACTATAACGCCAAAAATTTAACGGCGGGGGAGGCCAATGCCGTCGGGGTCGTGTTCCCGACGACGGCCCACACCGTTCCCGAAAATCCGTTTTATATCGACCTCTTACGGGGAATCAACGCTCAATTGGTCCAGCGCCACTACGTCTTGTCAGTCGCCATCAGTGCGACCGCCGACGAGCTACTCAAGAACGTGCAATCGATGGTCGCTCAAGGTAAGATTAAGCGCTTCATCTTGTTTTACGCCCATGAAGACGATCCCATCGCTGATTACTTACGCCAGCAACATCTCCGGTTCGTCACGATTGGTCAACCGGACCAACAACACAACGACCTGTTCGTGGATAACGACAACCTCCAGGCTGGTATCGGCGGGGCGACCTTTTTGTTGGATCAGCTCCACGTGAAGCACCCAGTCTTCGTCGAGTCCGACCACGATTGGGCCTACGAACACCAGCGCCGCGAAGGGTACGCCCGCGTTGCCGCACGCTTCAACGTCAACCCGCTAACCTGTAAGCTAGGGGAGTTGAACCGGGTGCGAGCGTTTATCAAGCGCCATCCCGAAATCGACGGTATCATGGCAACGGATGACTTTAACGGTATCGAGTTTTACCGCTTACTGCGTGAGACGGTTGCTGTGAACCACTTTCCCATTGTGAGCTTCAACCGCTCCTTACCAGCGGGGTTGACCGATGCGGACCTGCATTCGGTGGACCTGTTTCCCGAAAAGATGGGGAATGCGGCGACCGTGTTGCTATTTAGCGACCGCGAGCCCTTAGCCACCCCAACACCGGGGCAGATTCGGATTCCGTACGCCATCGGTTAACGATTGGTGTGGGCCATTGTTGCACGGTCTTCGCGAAAAAAATAAATTATTTTTGACCGTTAAATTCGGTTTTGACACCATTTTGTCACGGGTTATCGCCCGGCAGAGTGGTGTTTTTAATTGTCAGGCGGCCCAATCGAGAATTGGACCGGGCCACCGAAACGAGGAAAAAGTTTTGTGCAAACGGTTGCGTTATAATGAAAGCGGTGTCATAATGACTTATGTAATCGGTTGCGCAGTATTTAACGCAACGTCTTAGCTATTATTTTTTCATGAGTTGGTTTAAGGAGGTTTTACATCATAGCAGATGTCACAAAAGATACCACGACAGTCGATAATCCCAAGACGGGACTACCGAAGTTGTCGGCCAGCACGATTTGGATGATCAACTTTGGCTTTCTCGGGGTCCAAACAGCGTTTACCCTGCAAAGTTCACAGATGAGTCGGATCTTCCAGACCATTGGGGCCGACCCGAACAACTTGGGGTGGTTTTTCATTTTACCACCACTAGCCGGCATCATTGTTCAACCGATCGTGGGGTACTATTCCGACCGGACCTGGGCGCCTAAGCTCGGGGGACGGCGGTTACCGTACCTGTTATTAGGGGCGATCGTCGCGGTCATCGTCATGTGTCTGCTCCCGAACTCCGGGAGCTTGGGCTTCGGCTACGCGTCGTTTGCGGCGCTATTATTCGGGGCCATCACCGTGGCGTTTCTGGACTTGTCCTCTAACGTGGCGATGCAACCATTCAAGATGATGGTTGGGGACATGGTCAACGATGATCAGAAGAGTTATGCTTACGGGATTCAAAGTTTTCTGTCCAACACCGGGGCCGTTTTGGCCGCCGTTCTCCCATTTCTGCTTGCCTACTTTGGGTTGAAGAACGTGGCCGCTAAAGGGGTCGTTCCTGATACGGTCAAGGCTGCCTTTTACATCGGGGCCATCTTGCTGGTGGTTACCAGCTTGTTTACCATTTTCCGGGTCCATGAATACGATCCAGATACTTACGCCATGTACCACGGCATCACTAAGGAAGCCAATTCCACTGGTGGGAACTGGTGGACGTTACTGAAGTCCGCGCCAAAGGTCTTCTGGACCGTCACCTTAGTTCAGTTCTTCTGCTGGTTTGCTTTCCAGTATCTCTGGACTTACTCCGCTGGGGCCATTGCCGACAACGTTTGGCACACCACTAACGCAACGTCCGCGGGCTATCAAGCCGCTGGGAACTGGTACGGGGTCTTGGCCGCCGTTCAGTCCATCGCCGCTGTGGTTTGGTCTTACGTTTTGGCCAAGTTACCGAACCGGGTCCACAAGTTAGGCTACGCGGGTAGTCTGTGCTTAGGGGCCATCGGATTCATCTCCGTGTTCTTCATTCACAACCAGTACACCCTGATTGGGTCGTTCGTTCTGGTCGGGATTGCTTGGGCCGCGATGAACACTTACCCACTGACTATGGTTACCAACGCCTTGTCTGGGGCCCACATGGGGACTTACTTAGGCTTGTTCAACGGCTCGATTTGCTTGCCACAAATCATCGCGTCTGTTGCCAGCTTCGCACTGTTCCCACTGTTAGGGAGCTCACAATCTAACATGTTCCTGCTCGGGGGCATCGTGATGGTGATCGGGGCACTCTCCGTCTTCTCCATTAAAGAAACTTACAAGGCCTAAACGCCGACCACAATCCACAACGCGAGGTCCTTCAACGTTGTGGATTCTGTGTTCAATTTGACTTTTGACGCTAACATGATTTTACGAAAGGGAGTTTTTTACCATGAAACGGATTTTTGAGGTGCAACCCTGGAACGTCAGCACGCACACCTTCGACCCTCAAGACAAACGACTGCAAGAGTCGATGACTAGTCTGGGGAACGGCTACATGGGCATGCGTGGCGACTTCGAAGAAGAGTACAGCGGCGATTCACTCCAAGGTATCTATTTGGGCGGTGTCTGGTATCCGGACAAGACGCGGGTTGGCTGGTGGAAGAACGGCTACCCCAAGTACTTCGGCAAGGTCGTCAACGCGGTCAACTTCATCAAGTTACCCATTGAAATCGATGGGCAACGGGTCGATTTGGCGCAAGACAAGATCAGTGATTTCAACTTAGACCTGGACATGCACCGGGCCGTCTTGACCCGGTCGTTCACCCTTGACCGTGGGGCCACCAAGGTCGCTTTGACCTTCGAGCGCTTCTTGAGTGTCGCCCAAAAGGAGCTGTCCGTCCAAAAGGTTACGATTAAAAACCTAGGTGCTCAGGACATCACGGTTAAGCTCTTACCGGCCATCGATGCCGACGTCAAGAACGAAGAGGCCAACTACGACGAACGCTTCTGGGACGTGCTGGCCACTGACCAGCAGGCCGACCGGGGCAGCGTCGTGGCTAAGACCACGCCGAACCCGTTTGGCACGCCTCAGTTCACTTCCGGCATGGAGATGCGGGTCGTGACCGATTTGGCCAACGTGGCCGTGGACCAACCGAACGACAAAGAAGTCGCCATGGCCTATCAAGGCACTTTGGCGCCTGAGACCAGCACCAGTCTTGAAAAGCGAGTCATCGTGGTTACGTCGCGGGATTACGGCAGTCAAGCTGAGTTGACCCAGGCGATGGATCAATTGAGTGACCAGGTCGCTAAAATCAGTTATGCCGATTTATTGAGTGCCCACACCAAGATCTGGGCGCAACGTTGGGAAAAGTCCGACGTGGAAATCACCGGTGACGATGAATCACAACAGGGGATTCGCTTCAACCTTTTCCAATTGTTCTCGACCTACTACGGCGAAGATTCGCGGCTGAACATCGGGCCCAAGGGTTTTACCGGTGAGAAATACGGCGGTGCGACTTATTGGGACACCGAAGCCTTTGCCTTCCCCGTCTACCTGGGCATCACCGACCCGAAAGTCACTCGCAACCTGTTGATGTACCGGTACAATCAACTGCCAGGGGCCTACGTCAACGCCAAGGAACAGGGACTGAAGGGGGCCTTGTTCCCGATGGTCACCTTCGATGGTATCGAATGCCACAACGAATGGGAAATCACGTTTGAAGAAATCCACCGTAACGGCGACATTGCCTTTGCGATTTACAACTACACCCGTTACACTGGCGACACCTCCTACGTCTTACACCAAGGTGCCAAGGTCTTGACCGAGATGTCACGCTTCTGGGAGGACCGGGTCCACTTCAGCAAGCGCCATAACCAGTACATGATCCACGGGGTCACGGGACCCGACGAGTACGAAAACAACGTCGACAACAACTGGTACACCAACATGTTGGCCCAGTGGACGTTGAAGTACACGCTGGAAATCTTGGACCAAGTCGACGCCGATGTGGCCAAAGACCTGGCCGTTTCAGCAGACGAAAAGGCCCAGTGGCAAGACATCGTCAACCGAATGTATCTGCCATATGACAAGGATTTGAACATCTTCGTCCAACACGATGGTTTCTTGGACAAGGACATCGAACCAGCCAGTTCGATTCCCGAAGACCAACGGCCTATCAACCAGCACTGGTCTTGGGATAAGATCCTGCGGTCGCCGTACATCAAGCAAGGCGACGTTCTGCAAGGTATCTGGGACTTCATCGACGACTACACCCCAGAACAGAAGAAGGCCAACTTCGACTTCTACGAACCTTTGACGGTCCATGAATCGAGTCTATCGCCGGCTATCCACTCCGTCTTGGCGTCCGACTTACACTACGAAGACAAGGCCGTGGAACTTTACGAACGCACGGCGCGGTTGGATCTGGACAACTACAACAATGACACCACGGATGGCCTGCACATCACGGCCATGACCGGGGGCTGGATTGCGGTGGTTCAAGGCTTTGCGGGCATGCGGGTCCGTAACGGTCAACTGCACTACGCGCCGTTCTTGCCAAAAACTTGGCAGAGTTTCTCGTTCCGGCAGGTCTTCCGCGGTCGCTTGGTCGAAGTCACGGTCGACAAATCTGGCAACCACTTCAAGCTCTTGAGTGGGGACCCCTTGACTATTGATGTCGCGGGGAAGAACGTGACCCTCACCACGGACGTGGTGGCCGAAGGGTAAGGCGACCTTGGAGGAGTGCGCTAAAAAATGAGTTACTAAAAATGGACTGCTTACGACAATTGATGCCGCAAGCAGTCCATTTTAGTGTCCAGTCATTAGACCGGCGTATAGGTGGCACCCCCATTGGGGGTATCCGGATGGTGATGGTCAGCCGGTTGGGGCGTAGTCGGTTGGCTAGTTTGGGGCGTCGGGTTCAGCGGCATCGGTGTTTGGCTCTGGGCCTTTTGCCGCACCAACGGAGCCTGTTCGTTCCAGAACAGCGGCCACTCGCCGGCCAGCGTCAAACTTTCGAGGTCGAGCTGAGCCGGGACCAGGATCTGGGCTCTGAGCTGGTTGCTGTAATCGGTGACTAAGCGCTGGATGATCAGCGCATTTTGGGCCAAGTCGGCACTGCCCAGGGTGGATAAATCGGCTTGATGCTTGTGTCGTAAATCGCGTTCTAAGGCCTTGAGCCGGCGTTCGATGGTCCGGTTAAACTTGGGTTGGTTCTGGGCGTCGTAGGCCACCGCCGGCGTTCGCCCCACGAAGAGGGCCTCGATGCGCGGGTAGCTGTCGTCTAAGGCGTCGGCCTGTAAGACGTCGAAGGCCCAACCAATGGATTCAACTTGCATGAGTTTAGAGAACTCCTTTAAAAAATCAGATTTAATCTTAGTCTATAAAAGGGATAGGGGGCTGTCAAATGCCCAGAAAAAAGGCAGGGACCGCGGTCTCTGCCTTAAAGGTTATTTGGGGTTAAGTGTGACCTCAGCAACACCGTTGGGTAAGGTCACAACACCGACGGGGCAATCCCCCCGTCGGTCACGGGAACGGCTGGTCTACCAGCTCGCCTTTCTGACGCCTGGGATCTGACCCTTGTGGGCCAATTCGCGGAAGTTCAACCGGGATAACCCGAACTTACGCATGTAGGCGTGTGGCCGCCCGTCGAGGTGGTCACGATGATGAATGCGGACCGGCGAGGCGTTGCGGGGAAGCTTGGCTAAGCCGGCGTAATCGCCCGCTGCCTTGAGTTCGGCGCGCTTAGTCGCGTACTTTTCGACGGTCGCTTCAATCTTCTTTTCCTTTGCAATCTTAGACTTCTTTGCCATAGTAAGGCTCCTTTCCTCAAAATAGTAATCGTTACGTTTTACAATGTACCATAGGGGGTATTTAGTGTCAACCCGGGTCCCCAGCCAAAAACGCCCCCGCAACTGAGGATTGGGGAGGGCGTTTTCGCGTGGTTTAGTAAGTTAAATCATAAGTGATTTGATAGCTTTGGGTCTGACCGGCAGGCAGCGTCACGTCGCCAAAGTCGGGGTGGTTCATGGTATCCGGTAACGTCTGGGGTTCTAGGGCGACCCCCATGTAAGGCTGGCCAGAACCAGTGGCCAGTTTCAAGTTGGCATCAAACGAGTTAGCAGTGAAGACCACGAGCCCGTTGCGCGGCGACTTGATGGTGACGGTGCGCTTGCTGGTCGGGTCCGTCAACTTGGCGATGGTATCGTTGGAACTCGGAACCACGTGGTAAACATCGTCAAAGCCCTTTTCGGGGATGTCCTGGAGACCGCGGATCGCCTGGCCTAAGTTTTGGCCATCGCTGAAATCGTACGGCGTATCGGCCACAGGCAAGAACTTCCCGGTCGGCAACTTCTCGCTGTTGAGCTCTAGGTGTTCGTGACTGTTGACTTGCAGCGTCTGACCGGTGACCAACGGGTCGTCACTGAGATTGAAGTACAAGTGGGCCGTTGGGTTGAACAGGGTCGTTGCCGTGGCGGTCCCACTAAAGGTCAACGTAATCTGGTCGTGCTGGTCCAGTGTCCAAACAATCTTAGCAGTCAAATCACCGGGGTAGGAATCGTCGGTGCTCTTGAAAGTGTGGGTCAGGCTGATCTTGGCCAGGTCCGGGTCACTGTCATCGATGGTGCCGTCCCAATTGACTGTGTTGAAGCCGTGGGGGCCTCCATGGAGGGTGTTTTGGCCTTCGTTAGGGTCGAGATGGTAGGTCTGATCGCCAATCTTGGCCGTCCCGCGGGTGATTCGGCCACCGGTTCGGCCAATCCCCATGCAAACGTAAAAGGGATTATCTAGGTAGTGGGCCATTTTATGGTAGGATAACACCAAATTATGCTCCCCCTTGGCACTGGGGACCAATAACTTGTGCAGGGTCGCGCCCCAACTGAGGACGGCTAACTTAACGCCGTTAGCGTTTTCAATTTCGTATTGCGTGACGGCTTGGCCCTGATACGTATCCCATTGACTGGTAGTTGTTTGCATAAACGTTCCTCGATTCTGTAAGTTTAAATTGTTAAAGCGGTTTCATAATTATATCTATTCTATTTTTTGTCCGTATAATTGTCAAACGCTTTTCGGGCGGCTGCCGGGGGTGAACCGGTCTTGAAGGGGCCCTTATTTCAGTGATTTTAGCCATTTGACCGAAAATAAATTTATCCAGATGAATTTTATAAATGACGTTTAAGCGGGAAAATGGCCACCAAGCCGAAAAGCTTAGCTTGTGTACAATTTAAAAAACTGGCATAATGGATGAGTTTAGGAGGGTGCCGGATGATAAGGATAAGACGTTGGCTACCCGTACTTTTGGGCGGCTGGTTCAGTTATCATTGGTTCAGTCGCCGCGCGATTCGGCCGTTACACCGGTCATCACGCGGTCTTCAGGTGGCGTCGGCCGTTCCGACCCTGTTTATTCCGGGATGGGGCGGCAACGCGTGGACCTATAACGGGATGCTCCGGTGGTTCGCCCGGCACGGGTATGCCAGCAAGGTTCTGACGGTGCGCGTGGATTATCGCGGTCGCTTGCACTTTACCGGCACCTGGACGGGAGCCGCGGAGAACCCGACGATTCAGGTCTTGTTCGACCGCAATCTTACGCAAGGTTATCAGCACCAGATTCGCTGGATCACACAGATCTTGCGGGCGCTGCGCCAGCATTACGGCATCACGACCTATAACGCGGTGGCCCACTCGTGGGGCGGCAGTGCGATGGTCCAAAGCCTATTACGCGACGGGGCGGACCCGCAGTTGCTCCGGTTGAACCGGCTGGTCCTATTAGGGACGCCGGTCGATGAGAGTGGGGACCTGCACGTCCCGGACCCGGCTTACCGGCGACTCTGGCGGTGGCGGGGAAACCTCTGGGCCAATGCCGGCGCCGAGATCCATAACGTCTACGGCTTCCTAGCCGGGCGGAAAACTGACGGGGAAGTTCCGGTGCGCCAGGCGCGGGCCTTACGTCCAGTCGTGGCGGGGAGCCCGTTGCGCTACGCCGAGTACCCCCTGGCTGGGTTGGGCCACAGCCGCCTGCACTCCGCTCGGATTGCCCGACAACTGATTGCCCGTTTATTATGGGCACCCAAACAAAACGACTAGGACTTTTAGTCCTAGCCGCCGTTTAGGTTTGGTTAAACTTGTTGATTTAGAATAGCGTCAATCACATTGAGCACGCCGTCATGGTCGTTATCCGTCGGGGTGATGAGGTTGGCGGCTTCTTTGATGGTCGCCGTACCGTTGCGCATGGCGACGCCTAAGCCTACGTGACGGACCATTTCGAGGTCGTTATCGTTGTCCCCAAAAGCAGCGATTTCACTGGGCGCGATGCCCCAGGCCTGTGCCAACTTGGTGAGTCCCACGGCCTTGTTGATGTGCGGGGCGATGATATCGATGCTGCCAAAGCCACTGGCCACGGCGTGAATCTGGTGGGGAAAGCGAGCGTTGAGGGTCGCTGCTTGGGCCTTACTGTCCTGGTCGGGCCATTCACCGTTGAGCTTATAAATCGTATCATCAACGGTCAGAAGGTCATCGACCAAGACGGGATTGTTGACGTAATAGTCCTGTGACGCTTGGGCGTCAGTGTGGTCGTTTTTGGCAATGTAGGTCCCGTGTGCCCCGGACAGCCGGAAGATTTGCGGGCGAAGGGTGGGGTCTGTTAAGATGGCTCGCACCACGTCGCGCACGATGGGCAACGGAATCGGATCGGCGAACAACGTTTGGTCGTGGTCGACGATTAGGGCGCCGTTTTCGGCGATGAAAGTCTGCACGGCCGGCGTGGGAGCAAACACGTGTTGTAAGTGGCCTAAGTGGTTGCCACTAGCCACCACAAAACGAATGTTAGCGGCTTGCAGGCGTTGCAGTTGCCGCGCAAAACGTGCGTGATCGTAAGTTCGCTTGGTGGTCAAAAAGGTGCCGTCGACATCAGTTGCAATCAGTTTGATAGTTGGCATAGGGTCCTCCTCGATTCAGGGTAAATACTTAGGGTCATCATACAAAGTTTACAAAAAGATTGCAACGATGCAAAATACGTTAAATCCAGGTTAAATTGAGACAGATGGCTAGTGTTTTCATTCGCAATGCTATAAACTGTTAATCAAACAGTAACATAAATGCTGAAAATAACGGTTATAATAAAAGGTTAGTGGGTCATAATAGTAACATCTCCAAGAACCACAATCGCATAATTGAAAGGAAGAGTAGTAATCTATGACGCAAACGAACGAGCTGAGTCAATCTTTAGAGTGGTTTTCCCAATTACAGAAGATCATGCGGCCGGTAACGACTATCAAAACCGAGGACATTACGATTTCTTTGGAACAATTTAACTTGTTACACGCCATCACTGATCAACGGGACGACTTTACATCCACTAAATTTGCCAACCAGATTGGCGTTTCCAAATCCATGATTTCCGGGCAGATTTCCCGGTTATTGCGGGCAGGGCTGATCGAAAGTATCGCCTCTAAGGTCGACCGGCGCCAACACAACCTGAAGCTGACGCCAGACGGAGTCAAGGTTTACACGCAAGTTCGTGGCCAAGTCGTCGACCAATTGAACCAACTGCATGGCGATATCGCCCAAATGATGTAATTTTAAACTAAATAGTTCACTTAATTAATAGACCAGAGTTAGCTGAGAACCTCTTCATCGCTAAAATCTTTCAATCATGTGACAATTGGGTTACGAGGACCCAACGGTTTCGTGTCTTCGCTATAATGAAAGCGTGGAAAGATTTTTATGAATGGAGGGGTTTTTGATATCATGAGGGGCAAAAAATATTTGCTAACCGCCGTTACCATGGGGATGACGGCACTTAGTCTGACCATTTTTGGGAGCGGTTTCGCCGCACCCATGACTGCTCACGCATCGACAACAGTTAATGCGGTTCACCAGGGGATGAGCGGAAATGCGAAGACCATTAACAACGCGGCATTTCAGGCTATGATCAATAAGTGGACCAACAGCGATGGAGTGACGGTCCACGTGCCAAAGGGGACTTACGTGTTCAATTCGGGGACCATCAAGCTGCATTCGAATTTAAAATTTAAGTTTGATAAGGGCGCCGTGTTCCGGATCACCGATGGCCAACGCCTAAACATCGCGTACCCGAGTCCGAAAGCCGGTTATAACGGTGGAATCAACGACATTACCTGGAACGGGGCGACTTTCCAGGGGGACAACACCGCCGCGGGTCAGAGTGTCTTTGTCCAAAGCATTCACCATGCGCAAAACGTCAAATTCAACAATTGTGTCTTTGACAATGCCGAGTCGCCGACCGGACACTACATTGATATTGACGGGAGCCATAACGTGACCGTCAAGAATTCTGTTTTTACTGGATTCAACGGTTCGATGGACTTCAAGGAAGCCATCCAGGTCGATTACTCGAACAAGAAAGCCATGTCGCACAAGCTGGCCGGTGACAAGTACGATAATTTACCGTCGTACGATGTCACGGTCGACAATAACCAGTTCTTACCGGTCTCCCGGGAGTCCGGCCAGGTCCAATCTTATGCGCCGAACCCGATTGGGGAGCACGCGGTCTATAAGAAAGGCCAAGCCGGCATCATCCATAACGTGTACTTTACCAACAACACGGTGGTCGATCCGAAGCCGTTTCTCGGTGACGGGGTCGCTACGATTCACTTCAAGTGTGTCTCGGACCTGTACATCACGGGCAACAAGTTTATCAACCAGCACGTTTTGGGATCCGGAAACTACATCTACTTGTACAATTCACAGGCGGATTATGACATGACGAACTTGAACATTACCGACAACACGTTCACCAACGTCAACCCGACCAAGCAGTACGTTTACTTGGACAGCAAGGATACGACTAATCCGATGACGAACGTGAACATCAGCCATAACGACATCAACACGCAGACGAAGGGGATTCCGTTCGTTCAAGGGAACTTCCCGTTGACGAGTGCGGGCATCAAGATCACGGATAACGACGTCAAGGTCGTGGACCCTATCACGACGACGGTCACGGCCCAAAAGCCAATCACCGAAACGACCATGAAACCAGATAAAAAGAAGCCGACCCAGAAGTTAAAGAAGCGTAAGCAGACCAACAAGGAAGAAAAGTACTATGGTGGGCTGAACACGCAACACGCTCAGTTGAAGAGCAACTTCAAGAAATACTCGCTGTACAATCATGTCCGGGGGCACAAGAACTGGAACATCGTGACCTTCAACTGGAAGAAGCTCAAGAACAAGCGGGTCTACTTGGATATGCGGGCCAACGCCGATACGGGCAAATGGTACCGAATTCGTTTCTCTAAGAACTCGACCACGAAGTACTGGAGCCGGAAAGGGGCTTTACAGTTCGACAAGATTGAAACTGAAGAGTACGACCGGGAATTAAACCTGATGAAGATTTACCCCGTCTACAACCGGGTCTTCGATGATTCTCTTTTAGCCAAGCAAAAGGGCACCACGGCTAACATCTCAGAACGGCGGGTTACGATTACCCACCGGGCTTACCGGACGGACTCCAATGGTCACCAGACCGTTTATTACCAAATGAAGAACGGGTTGTGGACCCGGGCCGGAGCGTTTGATTTGGATTCGTAACCTAGACTGAACTGAAAATAGCATCTCGCGGATAGCGGGATGCTATTTTTTTCGGCTTTTTCGGGGGTGGGGTGAGACTTGTTTTCGTAGATAGCAGGGGGATAGTTACGATTTGAAGTATACGACAATTGTATAAAATAATTGGTATTTCGGGTGAGAAGGTCACAGCCACTCTCGTGTGCATCGATTATAAATGCTGTTGTATCGGCTTTTTCTTAGCTGAAATGGAATTAGTTTTCTAAAATGTTGTCACTTGTTAGTTTGCATAAACTCGCTATAGTTGAAGTAACTTAAGCAGAGCTGTTTCAACGAGAGACGGAGGCAATCAGGAATGGGAGTTAGGCGGGAGACACAGCGAACAAATAGTGATCCAAGGATGTGGGCATCGGCTAGTTTAGTGACAATTGGGTTAGTCTTAGCAGGGGGGAGTAGCGTAGTGGGACACGCCGCAACGGTACCACAAGAAGCGGCAGTTGTGACGCCAGCACCAACCCCCGCTAAAGCAACCGATGCGCCGCTGGAACAGCAGTCGGCAACTGACGTCACTACGGAAACGGCACCGACCACAACGGAGAAAGTCGAACCAGCGAAGACACCAGCAACGGTGCCAGATAAACCGGTAACGACAGATGATAAGGACCTAGTGGGAGTGGATTCCACCACTGTGGCTACGTCATCAGAAACAACGGTACCCGACCAATCAACGAAACAACCACTGACTGATATGCCAGCGATGCCAGCAAAAAAGAAGACATTGAAAACCCCAAAGAGCCAACTCCAGAACCTAAGGTACGGTCGTTAGAGGTCATTAAAAAAATAGGGAATCAGCCGCAACCACCGGTAACCTCACCAGGGGGGAAGGTTGATTCCAAGCAGCCTTCAATAGATCAATGGATGCCGGATAAACATTTACAGAAGTTTGTGTTGAGTGCAATTATGGCGGAAAACAAAGGAGGATATACTAGCGTTCAAGATAGTAAAAACAATGCAGGTGAATTTCCCGGTATCACTAAAGTGAGTGATATTACACCGGCTGTTTTAAGTAGGTTAGTAGTTTTGGAAGAATATGATACTCTTGATAAAAATCCAGATTATATCACCAACATTTTACAAATTAAAAGCTTAGAAGGGCTTGAAAAAGCTACTAGTTTGGAGCGGTTGGATATAAATATTAGTAATACGCTACTTAAAGATTGGTGTAATCGTAATGCACAGTCTACTAATCCGTGGATACAGACTGAAATTATGAGATTAAAGCGTAATTATTATGCACAATATGGATTAATTACTAGTGTTAAACCATTAGCAAATTTGAAGAATTTAGGTGAAGGAACAATTAGTCTTCAAGGACAAAGTATTACCAGTCTTTTACCAATCAAGTGGGCTTGGGAAGACGCCAAAAACACAGTAAATTTATTTTTTCAGAGAAACAGTATCTTAGATTTTTCTGAATTTAAATGCATTCGGAATAATTCTGTGAGTTTGTTTAACGTAGAAGGGTCATCATATGTTGAAATGAATCCTATAGTTATTCATGTAGGAGAAAAAGTAAGCATTGCACTTCCGAAAATAGTGAATGTAGATGATAAAAATGAAATTGATAGTAATACTAATACATATGTGAATAGTTCTGTTATGAGTGATGATGAACGTCCTAATATCGATGATAATGACGTGACAATTGAAAGGGATGGAGGTGAAATGAAGCTTAACATTACTAACCATGATAAAAAACCAGGAATAAAAAGTTATTTTAGGGTGTGGCTTAGAGCTAAAAATGAAGACGATTTTTATTTTTATATTCCATACACTGTTGTACCATTCCCCATAGAAAATCCAACGTTTATCCCCCAAATTATAGGCCATACTGTACCGATATCGACTTCTACGGTACAAGAAAATACAATATCAGAAGAATCTGGCCAAGTGACAGTTCAGTATCTAGATAATATGGGCCAAATTATCGCCCCGGATAAAGTCTTGACGGGGCTAGTTGGTGATACCTATTTAGCTCCTGAATTGACTTTAAGTCGGTATCAACTACTACGTGAACCACAAAATGAACAAGGGTATTTTACGCCAATGCCACAAACGGTCATCTATACGTATCAGCCTATTGAGCCTACTACGTCTACTAAGAAAATCCCCAAGGGAAACGGTGATAGTGGCCAGCGACCGCAAAAGCCCAAACAGCCAAAACCGCGACCACAAACGACCGGGCCAGCAACGCCGGCACATCGATCTGGTATCACACCGACACATAGGACTCTCTATCGCTTGACCTCTCACCAGCGAAATGGACAAGTGGTAAAGCTATCAGTAGCGACACTTCAACCGAAGTTGCCACAGACTAATGGGCAAGAGACGAGTTGGCTACAGATTCTAGGAGCCGCATTACTTAGTAGTGTTAGCTGGGTGTTCTGGCGGCATCGCAATTAAAAAGTTTAGATTTTAGTGAGCCAGTAGTGCATTTTCTACTGACTCATTTTTAGTCGTGAGGTGTAGATTAGTGGCTGATCTCAAGCCAATTCCACGCATCCCAAAACGTTTCCCACCACATCTTCAAGAAATCTTCATGTTTCCAGCACGAAGTTCTCCGATTTGCCTGCTAAAGTTGAGTTAGACTACTGAGAAAGCCAAAATTGGCGCCAAATTTTTTTGCGAAAAGGTTAAACCTTACTTAGTTAAGCCTAATGGGTTTCATCATCGCCGATTGTGGTGTACAATTATTAACATAAATTAGCACTCAAACAAAAGAGTGCTAAAATCTCAGGTACCTCATCGACAAGCACATCATTGGAGGGCGATTCTATGATTAAAATGTATTTTCATGCTAAAACAACCGCTGTCACGAAAGCAATGAAGTGGCTAGCAAATCACGACGCAATCTTCACGGCACGCGATATTAAAAAACAGCCGTTGACTCGAGACGAAATCCTATACATGTTATCCTTGACGGTCGACGGGACCGACGATTTAATTTCCACGCGGTCCAAAGCCTACAAGGCACTCCCGACATCCGTTCAGGATATGGGGATGAATGACCTGGTCGAGTTACTCCAGACCAATCCAGGAATTCTAAAGAACCCCATTGTGGTCGATCGCAATAAATTGGCCACTGGGTTCGACCTCGAAACCATTCGGGAATTCGTGCCGGCCTCTTACCGGAAGAAGGAACTGGCGAGCTTCTTTAAGATTTTAAACGGGACCAAGAAGTCCTTGAACGTGACACCAGCATAGAATAGATGAAAAAAGCGTGTGACTTGACGAATTGTCGAGTCGCACGCTTTTTTGGCTTATTATGATGAAACTTGTCTTAGTCTAAGGAAGCTGGGCGAGAGTAGCCGACCGTGTTCCACCAGGAAACGTTGGTGGCTTCGTTGACGACCCCACGCAATTGCGCATCGATCATCTTGTGGCTTCCCTTGTAAATCCCCACGTGGGTGATGTTTTTCTTGCTGGTTCCGAAGAAGATTAGGTCGCCGGCTTTAGCGTTCTTGGCGCTCACGTGTTTGTAAGAATTGTATTGGGATTGTGCCGTCCGGGGAATTGTTTTCCCAATCGCCTTTTTGAAGACGTACTTGGTGAACCCAGAGCAGTCAAAGGAACTTGGGCCGTTGGCACCGTAAACGTAGGGTTTACCCAATTGCGCCGTAGCGACCTTCTTGATGGAGGCGTAAGTCTTAGACTTCTTCAAGTAACCGTGCCAGATCCAACCAGAAGCGGTCTTACGACCATTGGTGACGTAGTAGTACAAGTACTTCACACCGTTCTTCTTGGTGATGTAGCGCTTCTTGGTGGCATGCCAAGTGGTGTGCGGGTAATTCTTTAAGTAGTGAGTCTTTTTACCGAACTTCATGTTCTTCTTAGTGCCGCTTAGGTTGTAAGTCCAACCCGTAGCGCTCTTCCGCACGTATTTAGTATCAGTCATCTTACTGGTACTGTTAATCACGTTGGTGCTATTGGCAGAAGCCGTGGTCGTTAATCCCCAGATGGGTAAGAAGGCTGCGGCTGCCGCGATTGTTAAACTAAGTTGTTTGATCTTCATTAATAAGCCATCCCTTAATTATGTAAGTCTGATAATCCTCGCTTGTGTATACTATCTAAGATAGACCATTGGTTTTACAGGAGAATTGCAGATAAATATCAATGTGATGACGCTTTGAGTTTGACTTGTCATACTTAGTGGCATTGTTGTCACATTTTAAGTTAACGTTAAGGTTACGGGACGGGCTGAGTTAAGCGGGTTAGTAGTTTATGGGGTAGGGAGATAAGCAATTTTAAAAAGCAATTCGGTCATAAATGCCGTTATTTTGGGATGTCATGTGTGGGTGAAATGGAGTTGAATTAAGAAGGCAAATAGCCGATATATCAGTGTTTAGCCCACGTTTTTCGTAGTAAAGATCATGGCTTAAATGGGAATACCTGAATGCGAATCTACGAAAACGATAGACGCAATTGAGGGGAGCTGGTAAGTTATTAGCTGTATTTTGCAATTTAATTGCTTAATTTTACAGCTAAAGACTCGGAGGGGGAGCCGACTATGAACATTACCGCCACATTAAGCCAATTATGCCGTTACCGGTGGTCACGCTATGTGATTGCCCTGAGCCTGACCGTTGGGTGTTGGAGTAGCCTAACGGGCGTAACGGCTGATGCGGCGATTAAGACCGCAACGATGATGACGTCACAGGTCACTGCGCGCACACAACCAACGTCTGAGCCGGAATCGGTGGACAGTTGGATGCCAAACAAGCGCTTGCAAAAAGCCGTTTTAGCAGGTCTTCAAAAGGTGGGGAAAGCTCCGGAAGATGGTGTTTCGGGCCTTACGAAGGAGAGCCTTGAGAAGTTGAATGACGTTGTGGATCGCCAAACCGCCTACATTGACGGGACCAGCGAGTACTCATTGGAAGGTCTGCAATACGCGACCAATTTAAAGACAATCAACATTGGGATGGGGTTTCAAGGTCCGACAGAGCACTGGTTCGGCGACGTGGTCGATGTATCGCCGTTAAAGAATTTACAATTCTTATGGCGCATCGACTTAAAAAACAACCGGATCAAGGACGTGACGCCGCTGAAAGAATTAAAAAACGTGACAAGTCTGGATTTAAGGGACAACCAGATTGAAGATTTTTCTAAATTGTCACAGGGACAATACGCAACGTTGGAGATGACCAACCAGTTAATTTTCAGACCGCGTACAACAATTAATCAAAAAGCTCGGACTGCCCACATGGAAGGCAATTTTCACTTACCGGGGGACCAACTTGACCCCTTGACGCAAATCCATTATTACCACGCGCCAGTTGCAACTGGGACGGAAGGGGTAATTAAGTCATCCTATTTTTTTGGCGGCCACGCAGTACCGGATGGCCACGGTGGGCTTGATATTAATATTATTTTGGATCAAAAACCCGGAATTACTGGACCCAATTTACGGCCGTTACCAGATTATTATTATCTGATGGGTCAGAGTAAGGATCAGATTTTTACGGTTATTCAACCCTATGCATTAGCCGCCGGACCAGTCACGGTGCACTATCAAGATATGGTGGGACAGGACTTGGAAGAGCCAGAAGTGATTCAAGGATTGGTGGGAAAAACCTACGCCACGAAATCGAAAAAATTTACGGGGTACTATTTAAAGAAAATTTCCGGGCAAACAACAGGAACCTTCACCGATAAGCCGCAGACTGTTACCTACGTCTATGCCAGGGATGCACCGGTGATTGTTCCCCAGCCGGACGCCCCTAGTGGGGATACGGACGGTAATGTGCCGGATAGTTCCGACCCCGATAATTCGACTACAGATAATACGACCAATACGCCAGATGGCTCTAATCCTGATGGTTCGACTACGGATAACACGGGCAATACACCGGATGGTTCCGACCCCGATGATTCGAACACGGATAACACGATTAATGCGCCGGATGGTTCTGATCCTGATGGTTCGACTACGGATAACACGGGCAATACACCGGATGGTTCCGACCCCGATGATTCGAACACGGATAACACGATTAATGCGCCGGATGGTTCTGATCCCGATGATTCGAACACGGATAATACGACCAATACGCCAGATGGTTCTAATCCTGATGATTCGACTACGGATAACACAGGTGATACGCCAGATGACTCCAATCCCGATGATTCGACTACGGGTAACACGACTAATACGCCAGATGGTTCTGATACCGATGATTCAAATGCGACTAATACAGTCAATGTGACTGATGACCCCAATCCCGATAATTCGCAAGAGACGATTAATTTGCCTGGTAGCTCTGGCGCTAGTAATCCAAATGCAACTAGTAACTTGAGTACCAGCAATTCCAGTACCAGTAGTTCCAGCAGCACAAGTAGTATGACGAATGGCTCGAGTACCATTCAGGAATCAGAGACGCCCCCGCTAGGCATCTGGGATAACCAACAACCGCCTTTGCTGCCGCTTTTGCACCAGCAACCGACACCGTTTCAGCCAGCCGGGACGACAGCAACCGAGATGCCGATCCCCACGTTAGTGCCGACCTCAATTATCTTCACGTCTCAGGGGCCTGCGACCGGAAAGTTGCCACAGACTAATGCAACTTCAGGACAGTTAATGGCCTGGTTGGGCGCCGCTGGTCTTTTGGCGGG
Organism: Levilactobacillus suantsaii; assembly: GCF_014069315.1. Taxonomy (NCBI): domain Bacteria; kingdom Bacillati; phylum Bacillota; class Bacilli; order Lactobacillales; family Lactobacillaceae; genus Levilactobacillus; species Levilactobacillus suantsaii. The sequence continues at coordinate 1,092,147 of NZ_CP059603.1, forward strand.
TGGCCTGATTTGGGTTAACCAGCGTTATACGGACAACGACTAAATTTTAAACAGACGGGAACCACCGTATCAGCCATGCGATGAAAATTGTGCGGCTGGTCTTATGGCTCCCGTTTTTGCGTGTCGCTAGTCCAGTAAACCGTAATATCTAAAAATGGATAACTAGATTATCTATTTAAAAATAAAATATTTTTCGATATCATGTTGAATGTTGACCAAACTAGGCCCAAAATAGAGATGTAATCGTTTGAGAAAGGTAGGGAGTACTTAGTATGGAAACTAAACGAACGCATTTTAAGATGTATAAAAGTGGTCGTCGGTGGGTCTTTGCCTGCGCGGTGATGTTGGCCGTAGGTGTACCCGCGACCGTTGTGCATGCGGATAGTTCATCGAGTACGGCGACTCAATCGGCAGTCATTTCGTCATCGAGTAGTAGTGAGAACAGCAGTAGTAGTAGCAGTAGCTCTGATAGTAATAGTAGTAGCGCTGACAGCAGCAGTGACAGTAGTCGTAACAGCTCTAGCACCGACCAACAGAGTTCTACTGAAAGCTCAAGCAAAACCGATGCGACTAACGAGTCGAATGCGACCAAGAGTACTTCGGCAGCGCAAACGACCGAGACGTCAACAGCGAACACGACGGACACCGATGATAGCGCTGACACTACCACTAACCAAGCGACGACAACGTCTGATAGTGACGCGACGACAACCACCACTGATGACCATGCCGGAATTGCGAAGGCTTCATTGGACGTGACTGATGAGGATTCGACCAGTGACGATAGCGCGACAGATTCGTCGACGGATTCATCAACGGAAGCGACAGCTGCATCAACGGCGGCAACTGCTGCAACTACCGCGGCAGTGGAACCGGAAGCTGATAGTGACATCCAATCCGGTGGCAGCGTTTATGACGATTTTCCCAACATCGATGATGACAACTTACTGGGGATTTCCTCGGTCTTTCACATCTTTGCCCGAGAAGCGGAATTAAACGCCCACACGAACGGCAATTTGGCCGTGCAATACTTGACGGGGAACGTCAACTTCGGCACCAACATCATCGAAGAACTCCTGGACAAAGACATTTCTTACATTCAAAATATCAATAATATCGCCAATAGTTCCTTTGTATCGAGTGGGGATACACGGTATAACAAGGTTATTTTTGGTCAAAACGTCACGATTGATATCAGTGACCCCAACCGGCCTACGGTCAACGGGGTTTCAATTGACCATCTGCTCGCATCGGAAATTTTCCAAGATCAAAACGGACAAACCTACATAGATTTCGACGCGGAATTCGCTAAATTACGCGAAAAGAATAAGGCCTTTGCGGAACTACCAAGCGTGAAGGATTACACCTCAGCAGATTTCTCGGATCAAAACAACCGGGTCATTGACGTAAGCGATATGACGCCCGACGAGAATGGTCGCATCGTCATCAATCTATCGCCGGAAGTCTTACAAAGTGGCACGCCGCTAACCATCAAAGGCGTGTCACCCGATGCCGATGGGGATACCATCATCATCAACGTCGATACCGGTGGTGAAGACGATTACACCATCACCTCGCAAATCAAAGTTATTTACAGTGACGGCACCGAACGGGACAACAAGGAAACCGAAGACTTTGGGGACAACCACCTCTTGTGGAACTTTGTCGACCGGACAGCCGATGACTTACAATACACCGGCACGATTCACGTGGACCGGCCGTTCCAAGGTAGCATGTTAGCACCGTCCGCAACGATTGAAACTAACCAGAATATTGACGGTAATATCATCGCCGATAAAGTCATCGTCAACGCCGAAACGCATCGGTGGGACCTCCAAGATAACCAAACTTCGGAGACCGATGACGAAGACGACAACGATGAAGATGACAACGACGAAGACAATACCGGGGACGAAGATAATAACGAAGGTGAGGACGACACGGACGAAGATGAGGATGATCCGCAAATTGCCGTGCCGTTACCAGGAATTGACGTGGAGATGCCAAGTACTGAAGAACCCGGGACTGAAGCACCCGATGAAGAAGAGGAGTTAACTTACGAGCACCAGCACGAAGACGATGACGATATCGTTGAGGACTTCGAAGAAGAGTGGGCCGCCGATGAGTCTGTGGCACAAGAAAAAGAGACGTTGAATGACTTGCAAACAGCTATTGCTAAGGCAAAAGCCGAAGGTGATACCGCACTGGCTGCCAAGCTAGAGGCGCTTGAACAGAAGTTCTTGGCTGCGTTAGGTCGCGGTACGGGAACCGGCAATGGCACTGGCGTTGGTACCGGTTTGCCACAAACGGGCGAAGCTCCGAACAACTGGGCGCAACTACTGGGCTTAGCTTTAGCCAGTGGGTTAGCTGGCGGTTGGTTCCGGCGTAAGAAGCACCAACAAGATTAAACTCGAACGAAAAACGGTCGACGCTAAGAGGCGGCGACCGTTTTGTTTACCCGTATATTGGGGAGAAACCCGACGCGCTTGAATTTCAGAAAACTTTTAACCAGGTGATTTAACGGCAATTGGACTACAATGAGCTTAAGACTAAAGGAGGTCATTGGATGACACTAGATCAGCAAACCATTCTTATCGTGGGCGGGAGTTCCGGTTTCGGTTACGCGGTGGCTCAGCGCGTGGTGGCCGCGGGAGCGGACGTTTATTTGATTGGCCACAACGCCGAACGCTTGCAGCACGCTCAAGACCGCTTAGCGGCTGGTTCGGCCGTGACCACGGCGGCGTTGGATGCGCAGGACCCGCAGGCGTTGCGTGACTTTTTTGCCACGGCACCGGCCTTTGACCACATCATCTCGTTTCTCGGTGGTGCGATGGGTGGCGGTTTTTTGGACAACTCGGTCGCCGCAATTCGTCAAGCCATCGAGGATAAGTTCTTCGCCAACCTCCAGCTGGCCCAGATTGCGGTCAAACACCTGAACGACCACGGGAGCCTGACGCTGACCTCGGGGGCTGGTGGTCACCCTTACGACGCCTCCGGGGCGATTATTGGCAACCAGGCCATCAATACTTTGGTAGCGGGGTTGGCCGTCGAACTGGCGCCCAATTACCGGGTCAACGCGGTGGCCCCGACCTGGACGCCCACGGGCTTGTGGCGAAAACTGACGCCCGAACAAATCAAGGCCCAACAACAGGCTATGAGTGCGTCGATTCCGTTGAAGCGCACCGGTACGGTCGAAGAAGTGGCCGCGGCCTACCTCTACTTATTACAAAACGGCTTCGTGACCGGCCAGGTCTTGGCGGTCGATGGCGGGATAGACTTGTAAAATGACAGTGAAAAGGCCCCGACAAGAACGTTGTCGGGGCCTTATGTGATTGATTAAAGTTTTGAGATTAGTGGGTCCAGCCACGGTCAACGGCCATGACCATGCCGTTGACGTCGTGAGACCGTTCTGAGGCCAAAAACAGGACTGCTTGGGCGACCGCGTCACTGGTCTTAGTGACGACTTTGAGGTCGCCGGCTACTTGAGCTTCATGCACCCGTAATGGTTCCACGATATCGGCTTGGATATTGCCCGGCGTGATGGCGTTGACCCGTAGGCCTTGCTTGGCCGTTTGGTGAGCCAAGCGCTTGGTGAGGGTTGTGACGGCTCGTTTCGTAGCGGTGTAGGCCGTTTGGGCTTGGTCATCGGTCACGGGACCGACCGTGGCCACGTTGACGATGATGCCGTGCTGTTGGTCGGAAAAGAGGGGGGTGACGGCTTGGGTGATCAAGCGAACACTCGCCGTGTTGATGGCGGTGACTTGATCCCACAGCTTGTCGCCGAAGGTCTCTGGGGCAATTAGGTGGTCGGGTAACCCAGCATGAGTGATCAGCCCGTCCAACCGACCAAAGTGTTGCTTGGCCGTGGTGACCAGATAGTTGACGTCATTGGCCACGAGCGTGTTGGTAGGCACCGCGATGGCATCGTAGCCCGCCGCTTTGAGTGTCGTCACCGTGCGGGTGAGCGCGTCACTTTTGAGGTCGGCGGCAACGATTTTAGCGCCGGATTGCGCCAGTAACGTGGCGGATTGGCGGCCTATTTTGGACCCAGCACCCGTGACTAACATAACTTGGTTCGCTAATTGTTGACCCATATAAATCACTCCCTTATTGAATTCATCTTTATTTAAACACGGTGATGTAAGAAAGGTCTAAGCAAACCGTTAAACCGTCCTAAGAGAGCCATGAGAAAGCGCCAGGAAGCGGCTGACTAGTCCAGCGGGGGAATGGTTAGCCCACTAATTGGCCTAGACAGGGGACTAAAGAATTGGCAGTGGTGAGAAAAAATGGGACACTATAAGGAAGGACATAAATCGAAAGGAAGTTTTGTGGATGCAATATCTGATTACGGGCGCCACGGGCCACTTAGGCCGAGCAGTGGCGCACCAATTGGCCCAACTGGTGGCCCCGAAGGACATCGCGGTGGGCGTGCACACACCGGCCAAGGCGGCTGATTTGGTCGCGGCGGGGATGGTGAACTACCCACTGGAATACCAGGACCCACAGACCTTGACGACGGCATTCAACGCTGCTGACGTGGTCATCTATATCCCCAGCAAGAGCCACACCAGTTTGAGCCGGGTCGAAGAGTTTGAACGCGTGGTGACTGCCGCTGAGCAGGCCAATTTAAAGCAGTTGATCGTGATGGGCTTCATTGCCGACCAGGCGACCAACCCCTTCACGTTGTCGGCTTTTTACGGCTACGTGCCGCGACGGTTGGCGCAGACGCAGATTCCGTTTACGCTGATTCGCAACGCCCTGTACGCCGATCCGCTGGTACCGTACTTACCAGAATTGATTGACCGGCAAAACGTCATCTATCCCATGGGGGACGCGTCATTGAGCTTCATCAGCCTGGAAGATAGTGCCGCGGCCTTCGCCAAAGTAGCGGTCACACCGAGCCTGTGGACCCAAGCGACTTACACCTTGACACAAACGCGGTCGTACACCATGCCGGCGTTGGCCCAAGTCTTGAGCCAAGTCAGTGGGCATGCGATTGGTTACGCCCCGGTCACGCTAAGCGAATTTGCTGAGATGTACAACCAGGGCAACGAGGGCGCCATGTTGGCCTCGATGTACGCCGGTGGGGCGCAGGGCTTACTGGCGACGGTGACCGATGATTACCGCCAAATCATGGGTCATCCTGCCCGGAGTTTGCCGGACTTTTTGACGGCGGCCTTAGCGAAATAACGAAAATAAGTCCCGTTGACTGCTAGAACGTGGTAGTCAGCGGGACTTATTTTTAGGGACACAGGGTCCCGGAATTTGGTCGATTATTGACGAACTGATTGTGGCATCACTAATTATCACGTGTGTTCTCCATCAACAACAGCCCTGGAATCATTAATTATTTTATAGTGCGGCTTATAAAAATAATTATAATTAATAGGATTAACCATTTCGTTTAAAACGTGGTATTATCAGGGGGAAATAGGTGAGGAAAAGGGGCACACACCATGAAAGGATTAAGCCAAAAGAAGCAAACTGAGTTGTTGCAGGGACAAACGAAGACGCATTTTAAACTGTATAAAGCAGGTAGACGTTGGCTAGTGGCGGGGATCTCAATCGTTAGTGGGTTGTTAGGTGGCGGCACCGCCATGACGACGGTGGCCAAGGCCCAGACCATCACCAAAGGGGCCAGCAAAACGGTCGCGCCCGATGAGGTGACCGCGACGCAGCAAAGTGCCACCATTCCGGTGTCGTCGCAAAGTGCTACCGAGACATCGACAAGTGAGCAATCGACCAGTGAAACTAGCGTTAGCGACGAGAGTCAGGTGACTAGTCAAACGGACGTCACTAGTGAGAGCCAGACGAACAGTCAGGAAAATGACCAGACGAAAGCACCCCAGAGCCAAGCGGTAGAGCAGGAGAATCAAGCGGTTCAATCACCTACAGCCCCCGTGGCTAGTCAGAGTGCGACAACTTTGAGTTCAGCGGCTAAAACGGAAAGCCCAATGGCAACAGCGCTACCAGTAGCGGCTAGTCAGCCATTGCGGGTGGTGTCACAATCAACAGTGACGGTCAAAGCGACTACTAGAAAAACGGTGGGTAAGCAGTTACGGACGTTACCCATCAAGACGTCGATAGCGGCTCAAAAACCAGCAGAGAGTGAACAATTTGCAAAAGGCGAGGGTGCGGCTAAGACTGATATTAGTAGGATTGTTGGAAGATTTGATGCCACAGGATTAGTTGGTGCTGTCAACGTTACGATTAATCAACTGGATTCCAGTATTTCGGATAATATCAAGAGTATGTCTGAGCTAATGGATATTTACTATAATAACGGGTCCTTCCAACAAAACGACGCCTACAAGACACCAAGTTGGAACGGTTCAAAGTTTAATCGTGTAAAGAATCTTGATTATAATAATGGTTACGCCCATTATCTGGAAGAATTCACTAAAGAACTAGCAGGATGGGTCAATGGAATTACGGACAAGTCGAAGACTGTAAAAAACACGAATCAGTTAATCGATGCAGCTAGTTATGATCCAACACAGTTAGCAGGAGCTAGTGTCCCGGGTGGATTTTATATGAATGGTGATTTTACTAAAAAATGGATAAAGAATGAATTTGGCATCGGTCAGAAGTATACCGAGCATGCCGGTTTAGGGTATACCCCAGTGACTAAGGATGGTACGGTTCGCGCTGATGTCCAGCAAACAGTCAATGCGATTAATTTTTATATTTCAGAAGTGGCCCCGGTAATTATTAACGGGATTGCCCACCAGGCATTGTCCGATATTCGTTCGATTGGCGGTAGTATTACCGATGATGGTAAAAATGATTATGCTCCTCAGAACTTGTCGGATGCCGTTAAATTGAATGGAAATCTTGGTAAAGCGCTTCAAAGATGGGGCTTGGCGGATGTAGTGTCTAAACTAATTATCCAAAAGGTTTACGCAGCGATTCGTACTAATGCACAGTACGCTATTGAGACTAATTGGGAAAAAGGTGCTGATGAAGCGCTAACCCGCATGTTTCATGGAGATCAAATTCAAAAATCGACCGAGTATGACGTAATACACCCCGAAAGTATATTGAACGGTTCCAAGCCAAGCAAAGAAAAACTATCTAAAATTGCACATGATGCCGGTTACTCATGGTATCGCAAAGTCATTGCGAACATTTTGTCTGTAGCAAGTAAAGATGCATTGCATGCAGTTATGAACTCACAAGCAGAACCATCGTTTGAAAAAATTATTGCAAGCATTACTGAGAAAAATAATGATACGGCAGCTGGTAATAGCACTCAAGAATATGAGTTATCTCCAACGGAAGAAGAGCAATTGGTACAACCAGATAAGAAACCGGTCCCACATGAATTTGGCAAAGGTATTATGCCATATACAAGGGATAGTTCTGGTGCCCGTAAAGTCATTCTGGGAATTTATAACGCTGAATATGAGGCCGTTTTTGATGCAGCTACTGATTATCTGAATGACTTTAAGAACGGTATGTTTTCAGGTTCGAAAAATATCAAGGATATTCAGGATCGGATTCAAGAAAGACAGCAAAATCATTATTATCTGAAAACTGAGAAAAAGTACATGGTAGGAGATTATCAAAGAACGTATTCTGAATTAATGTCACTGAATACAGCTTATGCGGGAATGGTTTGGGCAGATAGTGGTAGTGCTTTCAAGAATGAAAATGGGAAATTTATCATAGATGATTATGAAAATAAAAAGAGTGCCGGATTAGCAGTGGCAGAATCGGATATGAAATTTCTTCTTGGTAACAACGCATATATAAAGGCTTTGGATTTAAACTCCATTGCGACGGAAGTCTTTGATGAAGCTGCTGACCAAGAAATTGATTTAGCACAGCGAGCTTATCAAAATGGGTATGATTGTGCACATGATAGATACCAAAAGTCATTGTCAAAAACAATAAATCCTGGTTTGATTCCAAGCCCTGAAGAAGCCGGAAGTTACGCTGGACAGTCCGCAATGGATGATGGGACAGGGGTAAAATTTCAAAATTTTGATGATTCTTCTGATGCCCCTTCTAAGGTAGAGCGGCCTTTTGTAGCGGGATATAATTTAGCTTTGGACAAAATTATATTGAAGTTTAAATCGGCAACAGACAATCTAAAAAAACGTACTTCTAATAAATTATCTGAAATATTAAAAGTGGATGGAGATAATTTAAAAATTCGAGCAGCTAATACTGCACGCCAAAGAGCTTTTGATAAAACATCAATGGCCAAGCAACCCGAAATTCGTTATACCTTAAAAGGACAGGAAGCCACTATTACTACTCCTGAAATTGCTCCAGGCTGGGTGGTCGTTGAACCGCAACTAAACGTAATTGGAAGCTCTGATCCGAAAAATCCTGCTTCAGTGACGTTTACTTGTCGTCAAGCTGTAACTTTAAATCGTCCAACGTGGATTAATCAAACTGGTGTTTATGATGGTCAGCCGGTCAGCAAGCAACTCCAAGATATTGAATTTACGCCAAGTTGGTCAAATGGAAAAAAAGGGGCCGATATTAAAATTATAGCGAGCGACTTGACTGTTGATGATGACGGGACGCACATCGGTAATTATCGATATCATTTATCGGTAGCGGGAGTGAATAAAGTATTAGATCAACTTGAAGCTGATAAAAATGTTGCGCACCCCTTGAAAGAACAATTGCAGCAGTGGGCTAATCAGTTACAACAATGTACTGGTCAACTAACAATTAGCCAAGCGATAATGAAACACAAGAATCAGGAAGCCACTCACACGACGCCAACAATAAGCAACCAGAATCACAATTCGGGGACGACGATTACGATAGGTAATCAACAGTTGTCAACCGAGGGCAGCGGTCAACCGTTATCACCGGCAACAAATGGACCGGCACCGAGTCAGCCAGGGCATCAATTAGCGACGAATGTGGCCAGCGGCCAGTCAACATCACCAGAAGCGGGTGGCGCGCCGAGTCAGCCAAATGAACAACCGTCGACAAATGTGGCCGGCGGTAGTCAAGTGACATCACCAGAAGGAGAGTGTAAAATATTTTGTGTAAATGAGTATTGAAAAAGGGAAGACCTTCCCCGTATGATTATAAGCGTCTAAACCAAATCAACGGAGGTCTTCCCCTATGAATCAGTTTAACAAAGAATTGGCAAATGTACTACTATCTCATGGTGATTTAAAAGAAGTTTTTAGAAAACAACTGCAGGATACATTAAATACGTTACTTCAAGCCGAGTTAACTTCTGTTCTAGGCTACGATCCTTATGATCGTCAAGGTTTCAACTCTGGTAACTCTCGAAATGGCCAATATTTTCGTCAAATTGATTCAGAGTATGGAAAGCTGAGTATCTGTGTCCCACGCGATCGCAAGGGCGAGTTTAAGGCTAACTTAATCCCACCTTATTCTCGAAGAGTAGATGCACTGGAAACGACGATTATACAGTTATACGAAAAAGGAATTACAACTCGAGAAATAGCTGACTTAATCGAGAAGATGTATGGAACTCATTATTCACCCACTACGATTTCCAACATTACAGCCATTGTTGAGGATCAAGTGACTGCTTATCATCAGCGGCGGTTTAGTTCGACAGACTACGTCTGTCTTTTCCTTGATGCAACTTATGTGCCCTTACGTCGTGATACGGTTCAAAAAGAGTCGGTTTATGTCGCTTTAGGTATTAAAGCAGATGGTCATAAAGAAATTTTAGATTACTGTATTGCACCAACGGAAAATTCAGAAGTTTGGTCCGAATTACTAACTGGTTTAGTCAGTCGTGGTATTAAACACGTCCAGTTAGTCATCGCAGATGGCTTAGTTGGCTTGGATTCAGCGCTTAACCACAATTATCCTCAAGCTAAATTTCAACGCTGTCTGATCCATATGTCACGAAATATCATGCAGAAAGTTCGTGTAAACGACCGTGCAGAGGTCGTTAATGAGTTCAAAGAACTCCACAGAGCAAAAACACGTGATGAAGCCCAGCTAATTTTAAATCGTTTTATCGATCATTGGGAGTCAAAGTATCCTCGAATGGTTAGAAATTTAGCCAGTACGTCTAATTTACTAACCTTCTTAGAATTTCCTCCGAGTATTCGCAGAACAATTTACTCAACGAATATTATTGAATCATTCAATAAAAAGCTGAAGCGCAAGACAAAAGTCAAAGAACAATTTCCAAATGAATCAGCACTTGACCGTTTCCTTGCGACAATTATCTTAGAGTACAACGAGAAATGCTTCGGCAGAGCTCATAATGGCTTCAATCAGTGCCAAGATACTTTAGAATCAATGTTTTAAGCTAGACAAAATGATACGAAGAAGTCTTCTTGTTATTTACACAAACTTCTTGACACTCCCACCAGAAGCGGGTGGTAAGCCGAGTCAGTCAAATGAACAATCATCGACAACTGGCGCCGGTAATCAACCGTCATCACCAGAAACGGGTGGTACGTCGAGTCAGTCAAATGAACAATCATCGACAACTGGCGCCGGTAATCAACCGTCATCATCAGAAACGGGTGGTAAGCCGAGTCAGTCAAATGAACGACCATCGACAACTGGCGCCGGTAATCAACCGTCATCATCAGAAACGGGTGGTGCGCCGAGTCAGTCAAATGAACAACCATCGACAATTGGAGACGATGGTCAACCGTCATCACCAGAAGCGGGTGGTAAGCCGAGTCAGTCAAATGAACAATCATCGACAACTGGCGCCGGTAATCAACCGTCATCAGCAAAAACGGGTGGTGCGTTGAGTCATTCAGGTCAACAATCGTCGACGAATGTGGCCGGCGGCCAGTCAACATCATCAGAAACGGGTGGTGCGCCGAGTCAGTCAAATGAACAACCATCGACAATTGGAGACGATGGTCAACCGTCATCACCAGAAGCGGGTGGCGCGCCGAGTCAGTCAAATGAACAACCGTCGACAACTGGAGACGGTAATCAATCGACATCACCAGAAGCGGGTGGCGCGCCGAGTCAGCCAAATGAACAACCGTCGACAAATGTGGCCGGTGGTAGTCAATCGACATCACCAGAAGCGGGTGGCGCGCCGAGTCAGTCAAATGAACAACCGTCGACAACTGGAGACGGTGATCAATCGTCATCACCAGAAATGGGTGGTAAGCCGAGTCAATCAAATGAACGACCATCGACAACTGGCGCCGGTAATCAACCGTCATCAGCAGAAACGGGTGGCGCGCCGAGTCAGTCAAATGAACGACCATCGACAACTGGCGCCGGTAATCAACTGTCATCACCAGAAACGGGTGGTGCGTCGAGTCAGCCAGGTCAACAACCATCGACGAATGTGGTCGGCGGCAGTCAAACGACATCACCAGAAATGAGTGGTACAGTGACTAAAACTGAACCGATGACATCAACAGTGCTAAGCAGCTCCTCTGAGGATTGGCCTAAATTAACCGGTTCGAAGGTCCTACCGGGTGTACTAGCAGCCGCTCTGAATCCAACCGGTCCTCTAGCAACCAAGCACTTACCAAAGACTTGGCAACTAAAGCGGCACTTTGCGGCCGATCGCGCCACTTTCCGCCGCTTCCGGGTCACGGGTCTGCACAAGTTAGGCTTGTACCGCACGCCAAACTTTAGTCGAAAGACGCGGATCGTTTGGTACACGCGGCGACCACGGGGGTACCGGCCCGAATTCGTGGTCATCGGGCAGCGCTTCTCTAAGCACGGCACGTTACGGTACCAACTCGCGAACAAGACCTTTATCACGGCCAATCGACAATGGGTCGCTTTAGCACCACAAGCGAAAAGCCACACGGCGCTGAAACCTACGGACCATTACCGAAACGTTAAAGCGACCATGACGGGGTGGCATTACCACCTAACGACTTTGCGGAGCTTGAATCGTCACCGGGTAGTTCACCGGCCAGCCATCCACTGGTCGCACCGGCACCTACGTTATCGGTTACCAGCCCCACAATGGGTGGTGTTTCACCGACAAGCTCAGTAACAATCGCCAACGTTAAGCTTAATTAGCCCCATAAAAGAGGCGCCCAGATACTAGCCAAACTGACTAGCGCCTGGGCGCCTTTTCGAGTTATCGGTTAAAGGAAAGCCTGAGCTTAAGGCAACGTGTTGCCCGCGGCCAGGTAAACGTCGTACCACTCTTGCTTAGTCAACGTGACGTCGGCACCAGCGGCACTGTCCTTGATGTGGTCGGGGTTCATGGTCCCCAAGAGAACTTGCACGTGAGCCGGGTGACGAAGAATCCAAGCAATGACGATGCCGTTCTTGGAAACGCCGTACTTATCGGCCAGCTTTTGCAATTCGTCGTTTAAGTCCTTGTACTTCGGGTCGTCGATGATCATGCCGGCGAACAAACCGTATTGGAATGGGGACCAAGCTTGGATGGTCACGTGGTTGCGGCGGGAGAATTCTAGCATGCCGCCGTCGTGGTCCACGGCCCACTTGTCTTCCATGTTGACGTGCATGCCGGCGTCGATCATGCCGGTATGGGCCGGGCCAAATTGGAGCTGGTTGAACATCAGCTTTTGGTCGACGGCGTCTTGGACCATCAGGTATTGTTGCACGTTGAAGTTGGAGACCCCGAAATGCCGCACCTTGCCCTCGCGTTGCAGGGTGTTGAAAGCGTCTGCAATCTCGTCCGGTTCCATCAGGGGATCCGGACGGTGAAGTAAGAAGGCGTCCAAATAGTCGATGCCCATCCGAGAAAGGATGCCATCCACGGCGTCAATCAGGTGTTGCTTCGAGAAATCGTAGCGCTTACCAAAAACCAAGCCATCGTGGCTCCGGGATGGGTCTAAAACGATGCCACCCTTGGATTGGATGTAGAAATCATCCCGCGAGAGGCTGGAAGCAGCCAGGGCGTCTTTGAACTTCTTTTCCGAAGCGCCGTCGCCGTAGATGTCGGCGGAGTCGACGTAGGTAATGCCCGCCTCATGCGCGGCTTCTAAAGCTTTGGCTGCATCGGGTGTTGAGAGTCCGGCCATCCGCATGATGCCGAGGGCCACAGCGGAGGCTTGCCAGTCGGTGCCACCTAAGTTGAGTTGTTTCATGCTAAAATCCTTCCTTTCATCATTCATCACTACAAAATTAGTTTACACCCAAAGCCACTGGGGCTCTAGTAATCCGTCCGGTAATTACCTTGGTGCCAAAAAGTTAACGGTTGACATTTGCTGGTTAGGCAGTATAGTTAATTACACAAGTAACTAACCAACAAACTAACGGGGGGATTTCAACCATGACGACACCAATCGTTGACGTACACGATTTAGAAAAGACTTACGGTAAAGCCGGCGAACGGCCGTACACCGCGCTACAGAACTTGAATTTCACGGTCGCACCGGGCGAATTCGTCGGCATCATGGGGGCGTCGGGTTCCGGGAAAACGACGCTCTTGAACATGTTATCGACTTTAGACACACCCACGAAGGGGCAAGTCGTGGTCAATGGCCACGACGTCACCCAGATGCGGGGGAACCAGCTTTCAGACTTTCGGGCCCAGGAAGTCGGCTTCATTTTCCAAGACTTCAACCTGCTAGAAAGCTTGACGGCCGAGGAAAACATCGGCTTGCCGCTGGCTTTGACGGGCACGCCCAGCAAGGTCATGGACCAGGCGATTCATGAGGTCGCGACGACGCTGTCCATCGAGGACTTGTTAAAGAAGTACCCGGCACAACTCTCCGGGGGCCAGAAACAACGGGTCGCCGCTGCGCGGGCTATCGTGCACCGGCCAGCCCTCCTGATGGGCGACGAACCGACCGGAGCGCTGGATTCGACCAGCGCCCGCGAGTTATTGGATTTGTTGACCACCATCAATCGCGAGCAACAGATGTCCGTGTTGTTAGTCACCCACGACCCGTTTTCTGCCAGTTTTTGTCAGCGCATCCTGTTCATCAAGGACGGCCAGATTGGGTCAGAACTGACGCGCGGAGAGTTGTCCCGCCAAGACTTCTACCAACAGGTGCTGAACGCCCTGGGCACGTTTAGCGAATAGGGGGGCCACGATGTTAACGAAATTAGCTTTAGCCGGCGTGAAAAATCGGCGGCGCGACTACCTGGTCTTGTTGGCCGGTCTGACCATGTCCGCGGCCATCTTCTACATGTTTGCCAACCTGGCGACCAACCAAGCCTTCATCAAGGCCAACGCGGTGGTCAAATCGGCCAGTCTGGTGTTCGGCTTCGGTGCGGTCCTGTTGGCATTGATCACGGTGGTCTACATTATGTACGCCAACTCGTTTCTATTGAGCATGCGTCAGCACGATTACGGGTTATTTATGATGCTGGGGGCCAAACGCCGCCGTATCGGGCAACTGGTCGTGTTAGAAACGTTGATTCTAGGGGCCGGTGCCACGGTCGTTGGGATTGGGCTGGGGATTCTCGTCAGTCGTTTTCTGGTCAGCTTTCTCCTCGACCTTTTGGGCTTACACCTGGCGCACTTGACCGCAATCTACTTGCCAGCGATGTTGTTCACAGCGGTGCTGTACATTGGCCTGTTCATTTTAGCGTCGTTGTTCAACTTGATGCACCTGATGCGCACCACGGTCCAAAAGTTGCTCCACGCCGACCAAATGGCGGTCCAACCGAAACGGCATCCCGGACGACAACTGCTGGGTGGTCTCGTCGGCGTGATTTTCCTGGCCATCGGCTACTGGGCCATGGCAGCTATTACCGACTTAAAAGTAACGGCGATTCCGGTCGCCTTGGTCACCATCACGCTGGGAACCTACCTGCTGTTTCATTCAACCGTGCTGGCCATTATCGCCGGCTTACGGCGGACTAGTTGGGCCAAGAAGCACCTCAACGGCTTTCTTTTGGGCCAATTGAACTTCCGGGTCCACGACTACACGCGGATGTTGACCATTGTGTCGCTGCTGTTCGCCCTGGCGTTGGGGGCCATCACGGTGGGATCGGGCTATCACCGACAAATGCCGATGGTCGCCGATTCACTGGGAACTTACGCGGTGGCGGTGCATAACCCGAACCACCACCAGCGTCAATTGATTAAGCAACTCCACGTGGCGCACCAGGACACGTACACCCAAAAGGTCCGCGGCAAGACCACCTACTACAACGCCGCGGAACTCAAGCGCCATCCGGTTGAGCAGCTAAAAAGCGAGCAACAAACCACGCACCCGCACTTCACCACCCAATCGTTGGCCAAGTTCAAACAAGACGGCTTGACGCGCCTCGACTTCTTGATGCTGAGTCCGACTAAACTCGGCGACTTTGCGACGCCAAAACTCTTGTCACCTCAAGCCTTCCAGCGCTTAAAGGGCAAGACCTACACGGTGACCACGATCCGGGTCAAACATCTGGCTGCCGATTTGAGCACCCTGAAACAACTTGACCACAGCGAGCAACGCCGCTTCCCGCAACACACCGCGGCCCTGACCATCGGGACTTACCAGTCCTACATGATGCTGAACGGAATCTTTGGCGGACTGGAATTCATCGGTTACTTCTTGGGGATTGCCTTTCTGGCGATGTTGGCCTCGTGTCTGATGTTCAAGATTCTATCAGGCGCTCCCGGCGATGCCCGCCGTTACGCCATGTTGAACAAGGACGGGGTCCGGCGTAGCCTGATGCGGCACAGCCTGGCAAAAGAAATTGGCATTTTGTTTGCGATTCCTGGTATCATGGGAGTTATCGACGTCTTGTTTGGATTACAGATGTTTAAACCGTTGATGGCCAAACCGATGAGCCCGTATCTGGGTATCGGCGGGACCTTCGCGATTTTCCTGGCCCTGTACGGGTTGTACTACCTGATGACGCTAGGGCTTTACCTGAATCTGGTCCTGCCGAAGAAAAGTCGGCACGATTAAGACGAGTTCAAGAAGAATGTGAGCGAGCCAATATGCGATTTAATTTTGAGAGTCCCGAGCCCATCTACCTGCAGGTCGCCGAACAGGTCGAAGAGGCAATCTTCACGGGTATTTACCAAGCCGGCGAACAGGTACCGTCGACCACGGCGGTCTCCAAGGAATTTCATATCAACCCGGCGACCGTACTGAAAGGCATCAACCAACTGGTGGCGGCCGGGATGATCGAAAAACGGCGCGGGGTCGGGATGTTCGTGACCGCAGACGCCGCGGAGATGATCCGCGCCAAGCGCAAGGAGCAGTTCTTTGACCGCTACGTGAGTCGCTTTACCAGCGAAGCCCAAAAATTAAAATTGTCCGAAGCAGAAGTCATCACGCTTATCAAGCGCGCGTATCACGATAAATCCTAAGCAAAGGCCCCCGAGGCGCACTTGATGCGCGTCAGGGGGCCTTTTGACGCCCTATCGGCGGAGCCAATTAAAGGTTAAGCCTATCATTGAGTGAGCGTTTTGCTTTACTTTGCTTAGGAAACCGTGTATAAATAATTGTGTACAATTCAATTGCTACTTGGCAGAGAAAGAAGGACTTCAAATGGACATCAAGATTAAAGACGCAGCGAAGGACTACTTGGCAGAGCATGTAAAGGCGGGCTCCATTTTGTTACTGGTAACGGATGATGGCTCCAACCGCTACTCCACCATCGGCGGTTCTTGCGCCATTGGGAACAAGTTCCAATTGGTCGCGTTGACCGAAGAAGATCCTGATTACCAATTAGAAATCAACAACAACGCCGGTTACCAGATGCGGACGAACAACGACGATGCCATCTATTTGGGCAACGGCTTAGTATTGGACCGCAAGAACAACCAACTCGCTTTACGCGATGATAGTGGGATCCTGGATAGCGCGGTCGGCCTGATCAAGTACACGGCTGAAGAAAAATCCAAGTTAGACTTAAAGAAAGAAATGCAAACCCTCGGGACCCGGATTTGCTAATCCGGTCGCGATAAAATGACATGGCGCCATCCTGAAAGCTGTGACTTTCAAGGTGGCGTCATTTTTTATCGGGTTTAGCAAAAGAAAAGTAAAAATGCAATCGGTTGCGGTGGTGAAGGGACCGGTAAGGAGTGGGTTAGGACTACCGGGCGGCTTATCAGTTGAAAAGGGCGGTTGATTCCGGCTATAATTAACCCTGAAAACGACCTTTAGGAGGGGATAACTGTGCAACGCAACCACCGCGGCATTAAATGGCTGATGGCTTTAGTTAGCTTGGTGGAGTTCATGGGCTTAGGTGCGTCATTGGCCAGTGCCCACGCGGCAACCATCGACGGTAGCTTGTACGTGACGGCAGCTAAAGTGGTCAACGGGCCGGACTTTAAACCGGCAGAGACCATTAATGTCGAGTACCATTTGGAGTTTGGCAATGTAGCCCTACATAGTGGTGACGAGATCACCATCCCGTTGCCGGATAATTTAAAGTCATCTAAGACCGACACCTTTGACGTGACCGGACCGGACGGTAAGACGGTCATCGGGACGGGGACCGTCGACAAGGGAGGCCAGACGGTGACCGTCACGTTAAACGAAAAGGTCGAGAATTTAGATGATAAGGTCTTAGACCTGTACATCGCGACCAAGTACGCCGGTGACGAGTACGGGGAGCAGACCGTGAACTTCCCGAACAATCACGACGACACAATCAACATCGTCGAAAACACGGCCAATTTATCCAAGAAAGGAGAACTTCAGGACAACAACACCATCAAGTGGACGGTCTTGGTGAACCGCCAAGAACTGGAAATGGCCAACCTGAAGATTCACGATACGATTGGCGACAACCAGACCATGGTGCCGGGCGTCACGGTCTCCAAAGCCGTCTGGACTTCGACCACCGGGTACAAACGAGAAAAGCCGGCACTTTCGGCTGATAAATACCAGGTCAGCTATACAGATGACGGCTTTGATTTGACCTTCAACGACACGATCACTGATATGTACACCATCGATTACTACACCACCGTGGACGACCCCAGCGTGATTGCGGACGGGTACGTCTTCAAGAACCGGGCCGAACTGACCTGGGGCAGTGGTAGTTCTGGGAGTCGGGAACCCGAAGTGGCTAACGGTAAGGTCTCAACGACCGGTTCGAATTCGGGGAACGGAAACGGCACCATCACCGGCAACGAGGATCAAGACGGTGACGGGGATATCGATGAAAATGGCGACATTGACGTCGACGGCGACCCGGATACGGGGACCGTGGATACCGATGAAGGGACCGAAGATGCGGTCACGACGCCAACGACGCCAACGAAGAAGCAACCAGCAAAGAAGACCACCAAGCAACCGACTACAACGACGAAGAAACAGGCGGTGAAGGGCACGTCGACTACGGGGACTGCCTCCCACCACGTCCGACCAGTGGTTGTCACCCAAGGTCCCACGCGGGTCCTACACTCAGCGAATGCTAAGCTTCCCCAAACTAATGAGCAGACCACCTCTTGGGCGACCATCGGGATAGGGTTACTGATGGGGAGTGGCCTGTGGGCGTTGATCCGGCGGCGGCCCTAATGAGCCAACTAAATTTAACGTTTGTTCAATTTTGAAATTTCGGCTAAGTCAGCTTAACCAGGAATGAAAGCGGTCGCAAAAGCGTCCTCAGTGGGGCTTTTGCGACCGCTTTTGGTCCCGTCAATCCGTGAACGATAAAGCTGATAAATGGGTAATGACCTCAGACTAATTTTTTGTGAAAAGCGGTTACACCTTTTCCAAACTGCGGTATCATGGAGAAGAACAAGTCATCATAAAATCTGTGGAAGGGGCGTCTTTTAGCAATGACTAAACCAACTTATACCGATTATTTTTTTGACGAGCCAGCGTACAACACGCACGATGGCGGTTACGTACCTTTGGAGGAATCCGATGCACCACAAATGGCTTTGCGGATCCCGCCACTTTTGAAACCAGATAAAGAAACTGCGACCGATACTTACTACACGGTCGACGCGCAAGAGGGTGAGACCCAACTCTTGCCCGGCAAGAAGACCAAGACCTGGGGCTACAACACGACGTTACTGGGCCAAACGCTGATTTTTCCTAAGGGGAAGACCATGCACATCGACCTCAAGAACAGCTTGAAGGAATTAACCACGTTCCACTGGCACGGCTTGAACGTTCCGGGGCCTTACGAAGACGGTGGTTGCCACGCCCCCGTTTACCCGGGAGAGACCAAGCACATCGACTTCAAGGTCGACCAACCCGCTGCAACGTTATGGCTCCACGCCCATCCGTGCCCATCAACGGCCGAACAGGTCTGGCACGGTTTAGCCGGCATGGTGCTGGTTACCGACGACCAGGAAGCTAAATTACCATTCCCACGTAACTACGGTGTCGACGATGTGCCGTTGGTCTTACAAGACCGGCGCTTCCACGAAGACAACCAGTGGGACTACAATAAAGATTATGATCCGGATGGGGTCCAAGGCCCAACGCCAATGATCAACGGGACCATCAACCCGTACTTCGACGTCACCACCCAACGGATTCGCTTACGGATCTTAAACGGGGCCAACCGGCGTGAATGGCGCCTGCACTTCAGTAACGACTTGCCATTTACCCAAGTCGCTTCCGATGGTGGGGTCATGCCGGAACCCGTTAACTTCACCCACTTGATGTTGACCTGTGCAGAACGGGCCGAAATCATCGTTGACTTCGGCAGCGTCAAGCCCGGTGAAACGGTCACGTTATACTCGGACGACACCCCAATCGTGCGCTTCCGGATCCATGAGTACGAACATGAAGACGTCACCTTACCAGACCACTTGGTCGATATTCCGGACCCCGAAGTCACGGCTGATACGCCCGTTCGTAAGGTCGTCATGGACGGCATGGACGAGTACGTCATGATGGACGGCAAGAAGTTCAACATGCAACGGATCGATGCCCGGCAAAAGGTCGGCAACGTCGAATACTGGGATATCACCAATAACAACGATAAGGACAGTGGAATGGTTCACCCGTACCACATGCACGGAACCCAATTCTTAGTCGTTTCCCGTAACGGCAAGGCCTCGTACCCGAACGAACACGGGTACAAGGATACCGTCGGGGTCAACCCTGGTGAAACGGTCCGTTTGAAGGTCCGCTTCGACAAGCCCGGTGTCTTCATGTACCACTGCCACATCATCGAACACGAAGATGGTGGGATGATGGCTCAAATCGAAGCTTACGATCCCGAGCATCCAAAGACTTATAAGTTGATGGATATGGACACCTTGATGAACGCCTTCGCTAAAGAACGCGGCGTGGACGTCAAGGACCTTCATCTGGCGGGCATGAGCTCGTACGCCAAGATGGGCATGAAGATGTAGTTTTGGCCCGTTGGCTTAAAACGTAAATTGAAGTCACCTAAAAAAGCAGTCTGCATGACGGTCGGTCGACCGTTATTGCGGGCTGTTTTTGAGTTTAGGCTTATAATGGGGGTAACGCGTCACAGTCATTAGAAAGGACGAGCGATTATGGATGCAAAAGCCAATTATCCGCAGGGACATTATCACATTAGTTATTTTGAGCAACAACAGTTACTGATCCGTAACCAAACCAACCTGGTAGCGGCGCTGTTGCGGTTGACCTCGCCCACCGTGCCGTTTAACCAGCTTAACACGCTGTTAAAGGGTGGGGTGACCAACCGGCGGCTCGATGACGCCACGGTCCAGCTGGCCTTGAACCTGCGGACGGCGGTTGCCTTCATCACCAGTTCGCCGCAGGGGTTTGACCTCCTGACCTTTAGCCACATCAATGATTTGGTCACCGAAGGAATCGGCCTCGGAGGTGGCGAGCTTCGGAAATTGGGACACGTCATCGTAGCCGATCAGCAAGTGGACCTACCATTGCCCCAACAAGAAGCGGTCGAACGCGACATTTTGAACATTCGGTTGACTCACAGTGATTACACGGACCGGGCCTTACAAATCTTGGCCTACATCATCCGCAAGCAACTGTTCAATGAGGAAAATCTGGTCACGGCGATGTTGGTGGCTAACCAAGTCCTCAGTAAGCGTGGCGGTGGGTTGCTGATGGTCAGTCAGACCCAGTTGGCCGCCTTTGACCGCCAGTTGCTGGGCTTTTACCACACTGGGGAGGCTGATGCGTTGTGTCATTGGTTGTACGATGACGCCATCGTGGGTCCCGAAATCTTGCCGTGATGGCAAGTTAGACTTTGATTAAAAAACGACGGTTACGGTGTCAGCAAAGAGCTGATGACCGACCGTCGTTAGTCTTAATTGAGGTTGAGTGAACTTTGCCCCTGGTAAAGTTGACCGGGGGTCGCCACGCGGACGTGGAAGGTGACCTTCCCCAGTTTTTTCACGGGTTGTTTGGCGTGTAAGAGCAGTTCGAAGTGCTCCGACTTGTGCGGGGCTAAGCCGTTTGACGTGACGTTTTGCGGGTTCGTCACCGTGCTCAACATCCGGGGACTCTTACTGGTGGCCGGTGAGAAAGTAAAGTTCAGCGTGGTGTCGGTGAAGCCCGCGATACCCGCGGTCGTCAGACCGTTGAGCGAGTCGCGGCCGAAGCGGATTTTGCCGTGGCTGCCTTGATTCGAGGCGGTCCCGGTGATTTTCACCCAGGTCCGGTATTTCGAGTCTTTTTTGGCGACTTGGTACACGTAGACGTGACTCATCTTGAGTTTGTCGTGGTGGGCGAAGGTGAAAGTCTTGTTGAAGTTGTAAGATTTCTTACTGGTGTAGCGTTTATGAACTTTTTGATTGTTATGACGATAAGTATTGAAATAGTGGCTCTTGGCCTGAGCGGAAGGTGCACTTCCTAGTAGTCCTAAGGTCAAAAGGCCGGTCATCACTAACGATCGGTAACTTATGACTGGCGTTTGCCTCACATCCTTTGTGGTGCCCATTGTACACAATCCGGTTTGCCTTGTAAATCCACCGATGGCCAGGCTAGCGGCCAGGTGAATCGGATGCTTTAGCGGGAACGTGGGGCCTAAAATCGTTAGGACGCAAAAACGCCCGGGGCGCCGGGACCACGCAAGGAAGGTGGTAACGACGGCATCCGGACGCATTAGTGTATGAGTGGTTTTAGAAGAATAGTTTGCTGGCAATCGTCACGCAGGTCATCAAGACTACGGAAGACAGGGTCGCCGCTAAGAACGGGCGCCCGCCACGGTGGGCGATGACCTTGAAGTTCACGCTCATCCCTAAGGCGGCCATGGCCATGCCTAAGAAGATGTAGGCTAACTTGACTAATCCAGCGATGACCGCGGACCCCAACGGTACGAAGGTCCCAATCAGACTGGTCAGGATGAAGCCGGCCATGAACCAGGGAATCGGTAACTTGGCGTTGGCGGTGGTGTCAGCCTTGGGCGTGGTCTTTTGGTACCACAAGCCAATGATGACGGCGGCCGGCGCTAAGAGGAGGACCCGTGACAACTTGGTGATGATGGCGGTGTCCAGACTGACAGGGCCGCCGGCACTCCCGGCAGCGACCGCGTGGGCGATTTCGTGCAGCGAGCCCCCGGTCATGACGCCAAATTGCACGGCGGTCAGGTGCAGCAGGGGCTTCAACCCGATTTCGACCAGGGTGAAGACGGTCCCTAAGATCGCCACGATGGCCACAGCCAGGACTTCGTTTTCCCGTTGTTGGGCGGCCTTTTCGGCGGGCACCTTGATCTGCGGGGAGACGCCCATCACGGCGGCGGCCCCACAAATGCTGGTCCCGGTGGCCGTCAAGATGGCCAGGTCCTTGTCGACGCCGACCTTGCGGCTCAGGTTGTAGGTTAAAAGCACCATGCCGGTGACCACCACGATGGCCAGCGTGATGGTCTTGACCCCGGCACTGGCTAGTTGGATCAAGTTTAATTTGAAGCCTAACAGAATAATACCTAGACGTAGGAACTTATTAGAAATGAAGCCGACGCCGGCCAGGTTGGGGGTGACCAGCTTGGGTTGAACTTGCAGGACCATGCCGAGTAGTAGGGCGATGACCAGTGCCCCCACCAGATTCAGGTAGGGTAGTTGGGCCAGTTCACTACCGATAACGGCACAGACTAGGGTCAAAACGGCCGCCCCCCAGAACGGCCGGGACGCTAAGGTGGTACGAATTTCTAACATCAACGATTTCTCCTCTCAAATGCAATAGCCCGAGTATACTGGAGTCGTAGCATAAGATAAAATTGTTATTCGTGATGTTTTCATAAATCTAGCTAATGATAAGGAGGGCTTTCATGTTTGATCAACGGTACCAAACCTTTCAAGTCCTGGTCGCCACCAAGTCGTATACCCGTACGGCCGAGCAGTTGTTCATCACCCAACCCGCGGTCTCCCAGCAAATCAAGAGCCTGGAAACCGAAGTCGGGGTGCCGCTGGTCCACTATCAGCGGCCGTACCTCACCATCACCCCGGCTGGGGAACAATTGGCGGCGTTCATCCAGCGGACGCAGGCCCAATCGACCAAACTCTTGGCCGACTTACGGCAACCGACCCAGCAACGGCAGGTGACCTTTAGCACCACTCTATCATTGAGTGAGTTTTTGGCGCCGCGAATGGTCCGTTTGTTGCAACAACGCGATAATTACCGCGAGATTCGCTGTAAAATCACCAATACGCAAGCGGCGTTGCGGGCACTTCAGACTGGGGAGAGCGACTTTGCCTTGATTGAAGGCAACTTTGAAAAAGCAGCTTTTGATTACCAGGTGATTCGCCGTGAACCCTTTGTGGGCATCGCCAACGCCAAGTCACCACTAGCGCAGTTGGAGACGGTCACTTGGCGGGAGCTGACGGCCTACCCGTTGATCATTCGGGAAAAGGGGTATGGTAGTCGCGACATCTTGGTTCACCTGGCCCAGGCGGCCAACGTCAGTCTGCGCGATTTCCCCCAGCTGGTCACGGTCAACCACCCGGCGGCGAGGTAGCGTCAAGAATCTTGTGTAAATGAAATGCCTTCGTACATATAATATGTATCTAACTTAAATAAATGATGCTTCCAAGGTGTCCTGGAGTCCTTTGAACCCTCGGTGGATCCGCTTCAGAGACTTCTCGTTATAAACATTAAACTGAGAAACCAGGAAGCGATCCAGTGAATCTTCCGTTGGAAATTGTTCTTTGTGGTGGGTGGTGCGCTTGAGATGCTTATTAAAGTTCTCAATCAGGTTAGTGGAGTATAGTGATTGCCGAATAGCTGGTGGAAAGTCCATGAAAGTGAGTAAATTCGGCATTTTAAGCAGATCTTTGATTAATTTGGGATAGGTCTGATGCCAGTTGTTGGCGAACTCATTCAGTTTCAGTTCGGCTGCTTCACGGTTGGCGGCCCGATGAACTTGTTTAAAGTCACTGATCACGGCCTTGCGGTCTTTTACGCGAACTTTGTTCATCAGATTCCGCCCAACATGAACCAGGCAACGTTGTCGTTTGGCTTTAGGGAAATGCCGATTCAAGCCTTCATCCAAACCAACTAACCCATCGGCCACAAACAACAGCACATCTTTAACGCCCTGCTTGATCAAGGTTCCCAGCAGTTCAGTCCAGATTCCAGTCGATTCCGTTGGCGCCACTTGGTAGTTCAGCACTTCTTTCGTACCATCTGGACGAATGCCAATCGCAATATGAACGGCTTCTTTTTGAACGGTATCCCGCTTTAACGGCAAGTAAGTGGCATCTAAGAAGATGGCCGCATATTGTGAAGCCAGTCGACGTTGCTGGAAAGCTTGAACCTGTTCATTGACGGCTTTAGTCATGTTGGAAACCGTGGCTTTGGAGTAGTGAGCACCGTACATTTTCTCAATGAGTTCGGCAATTTCAGCAGTGGTAATTCCCTTGGTATACAACTGAATGACCGTTGTTTCTAAATTATTACTGTGCCGACCGTAGGCTGGCAAGGTATGATTTTCAAACCGGCCATTGCGATCTCGAGGAATGGTTAAGTTAAGTTGGCCGTACTTCGTATCAAACGAGCGCTCATAACTGCCGTTGCGGTTATTACCAGTGTTAATCCCAGCGTATGAGTAGCGTTCGTAACCCAAAAACTCTGCCAATTCGGTTTGAAGCAGCTGGTTAATCGCAATTTCGAGGTGGTGACGAAAAACTTCGTCCAAATCTTGCTTTTGGGCTAGTGCAGTGATAATTTCTGTGGTAAGTTCATTCATGGGGAATGCCTCCTGTGATGTTTTCTGTGGTTACTAAATATCATAAGGGAAGGCATTCCCTATTTCTATACAATTCAGAAATATTTTATGCATTTACACAAGATATTTTACGCTCTCGGCGGCGATTCGGCAGTTACTGCTAGCTGATGTGGGGGTCAGTTTCGTGTACCGGTCCGTGGTGCAGGCCGAACTGGCGGCGGGAAAACTCGTCGAGTTGCCCCTGGCGTCCGGCCGATTGGCCCACGATTTAGATTTGGTCTACGTCAAGGACAGCTTTTTTGCGGGGGATTACGCGGCGCTGGCGGCCCAACTACGGTCCTAAAAGCAGACACGAAAAAACCAGCTAACCATGCGTGTTAGCTGGCTCCCCTAAGCAGATGACCCGGGGTCCGGGCACGTTTGCTTCTGAAGACGGCTTCCCCCAAAGTGCGCCTGCAGAATCAAACGTGAGTAGTGTTGGCAAGGGGCTGACCGGTCGACCCTTTCCCCAAAAAGGATTACCGGTTACTAAATGACCCTATAATCTAAATCTGACGGTTAACGTTGGCCAGTGAGTGACCGACTCGGCGGGACGCCGACCCCCCAGTCGCATCTCGTAGATGAGCCTAAACGTGAGGCCCAAAGATTGGAACCCGCAACGTTTATGACCCCATTATAATGAAATTGTCATCAATACATAATCCGGTAATTTAGTTATTGGGTTACTAAAATTAACCACCTTTATGGCTGGTGCGGTATACTATGGTTAACGAGACAACTCACGCGTGACCAATGGGTTTGGTGGCGCGACTAGCCAGAAGCAGGCCAGCCGGTTGGGTGACAGTGACGGCTGACTGGACAACCAAACGGCCGATAATCACGTTGACCCAGAAGAAACGGGGGACTAAGATGCCACGACCGTATCATGAACGGTTAAACTTTCAGATGGAACTGCCATTACGATTGATTTTACACGGGACGGGTGGCCCGAAAAACGTCTTGCCACACTGGCACCAGGCGGTGAAATTGGCCTATGCTTACCGGGGACAACCCGGCCGGGTGCGCATCGGGAGCTCGACTTATCAGATGGTCCCGCACCATTTGTATATCATCAATTCGGGGGTCGTCCACAGTTACGAGACCATGCTAGACGAGGACAATCAGGTCATCACGCTGTTATTGCCGGCGGCTTGGTTGCGAACGTTAGTCGATAGTGACCAGTTACCGGTCTGGGGGCCGCTCGACTTGGATTTGACCATGGCACCGTATCTGCCACTTCATCAAGCCGTCCAAGTCTTGGTCGGCGGGGCGTTGTCGCCGTCGGACAAACGCTCGGACTACCTGATTAACTTGGGTGCCGAGTACCGGTTGGTCGGCGAACTGATCAAGCACTTGACGGTGACCGGTCAAATCGTGACTGACCAACGGCCCTTACCAGATCCGTTGCGTCAAGCGGTCAATGAGATTCAGGATAACTACGCCAACGCGGTCTCGATTACTAAATTGGCTGCCAAACTCAACTATTCGAGCGTGTATTTTTCCCGCTACTTCAAGACCTATTTGGGCATCTCGCCCAAGGCCTATTTGGGGCAGGTCCGCTTGGAGCGAGCGGCCGAACTGCTCATGACCTCGCAGGAATCGGTTCAAGAGATCGCCCGCAAAACCGGATTTCACACGGAAAAGAACTTCTTTGTGACTTTTAAGCAGCATTTCCAAATGACGCCGAATACCTACCGGGAACGTTATGCGGCCCGGCAGTCCTGGCAACAGACCACGCCAGATTAGGCGTTGTTCGTGATTGCGTTCGTCTAGTTTTTATGTTAAACTAACGCAACTTAACCACGACTTTTCAAAAAGCAGCGTGGACGCGCAAACGTCGCGTTGTTTTTTCATGTCAAAATCTAAATCATGGAGGATTGTTCTATGCTCACTGTTTCCAACGTTAGTATGCAGTTTTCAGGTCGCAAACTCTACAGCGACGTCAATTTAAAATTTACGCCCGGTAACTGCTACGGGGTGATCGGGGCCAACGGGGCCGGGAAATCGACCCTGTTAAAGATCATGGAAGGCCGCTTACAACCGACAACCGGGAATGTGAGCATGGGCCCCAACGAACGGATGTCTAGCTTGAACCAGGACCACTTTGCCTTTGACGACGAAGTGGTGCTGAACACGGTCATCCGCGGTCACAAAAAGCTTTACGATATCATGACCGAAAAAAACGCGCTGTACATGAAGCCCGATTTCAGCGATGAAGACGGCTTGCGCGCCGCCGAGCTCGAAGGCGAGTTTGGCGAAATGGGCGGCTGGGAAGCCGAATCCGAAGCCAGTCAACTTTTACAGAACCTGGGCATCGACGAAAGCCTGCACGGGAGCTTGATGAGTG
This sequence comes from Levilactobacillus suantsaii, assembly GCF_014069315.1. Lineage (NCBI taxonomy): Bacteria > Bacillati > Bacillota > Bacilli > Lactobacillales > Lactobacillaceae > Levilactobacillus > Levilactobacillus suantsaii. Next base: position 1,119,448 of record NZ_CP059603.1, read on the forward strand.
ACTTGACCGAACCGCAAAAGGTGAAGGTCTTGCTGGGCCAGGCCCTGTTCGGCCATCCCGACGTGTTACTGCTCGATGAACCGACCAACGGGCTGGACGTGCAATCCATCAGTTGGTTGGAAAGCTTCTTGGCCGACTACGAAAACACGGTCATCGTGGTCTCCCATGACCGGCACTTCTTGAACCAGGTCTGCACGCACATGTGTGACGTGGACTACAACAAGATTACCGTTTTTGTGGGGAACTACGATTTCTGGCTGGAATCCAGCCAGTTGGCGGCTCAATTGAAGGCCAATGCCAACGCTAAGAAGGCCGACCAGATCAAGGAACTGCAAGACTTCATCGCGCGCTTTAGTGCCAACGCCTCGAAGTCCAAGCAGGCCACTTCACGGAAGAAACAACTGGACAAAATCACGTTGGACGACATCCAGCCATCATCGCGGAAGTACCCCTACATCAAGTTCGTGCCCGAACGCGAGTTGGGCAACGACCTGGTGCGCGTCGAACATCTGACCAAATCCATCGACGGCGTGACGTTGTTCGAAGACTTGAGCTTTACCTTACGGCCCGGTGAAAAGACGGCCTTCGTCAGTCGCAATGACTTGACCACCACCGTATTGATGGAAATCATGGGCGGTAACCTCGAACCCGACGCCGGTACCGTGACCTGGGGCCAGACCACCAGTCGGACCTATTTGCCGAAAAACGTCAACGAGTTCTTCTCGGCAGATGACATGACGGTCATCGACTGGTTGCGCCAGTACGCGTCCAAGGAAGAAAGCGACAATACCTTCTTGCGAGGCTTCTTAGGGAAGATGCTCTTCTCCGGTGAAGACGTGACCCGTTCGGTCAACGTGCTTTCCGGGGGTGAAAAGGTCCGCGCCATGCTTTCCAAGATGATGTTGAGTAAAGCCAACGTCTTAGTCTTAGACGACCCTACCAACCACTTGGACCTCGAATCCATCACTGCGCTGAACGATAGCCTGGTTGAATTCCCTGGGAGCATGGTCTTCACGTCCCATGACCATGAGTTCATCCAAACGATTGCCGACCGCATCGTGGCCGTTGGGCCGAAGGGCTTAGTCGACCGCGCCGATACCAGTTACGATGAGTTCTTGGGGCATGACCAAGTCCAGGAACAGGTCGCTAAACTTTACGCCTAATCAACTTAACTTTGAACAAAGCCCCGTCATCCTTACGCCAGGCACAATGGCTGTCAGGATGACGGGGCTTTTTGTGTGAGTTGAAGCCAAAGAATTAATCGCTGATCATCTTTTCGGTGACTTTTTGGTGGCCATCGTAGAGGTGGCCCTTGATGACCCGCTTTTCCTGCACGAAGCGCCCGGAACTGGTCAGAGTCAATGCCGAGATACCACTATCGAAACGCTTGGAACGACTGCCACCGTTGATGAGGTAGCGCGGCGTATCGTGGTCGTTAGCCTGCATTTTGAGGTAACCGTAGCCGGTCGCGCAGAGTTTTTGGACCGGGGTGTGGCCAGTGATGATGATTTTACCCAGGCGGTTCTTGTGCCACTTGGTCGGTTTGGCCGCGTTTTGGTAGAAATAGGGGCCGCGAATATCCAAGAGGTCTTTGGTCCGCTGGTGCTGCAAAGTCCGGTGCCAGTTCAAGCCGGCGTGGACCGCAAAGAGGGTGTCGTTTTCCCAGGTTAACGGGAGACTGGCTAAAAAGTCGGTGTATTTGCGTAGCGGTTTTTCGTGCAAAGCGGCGGCTACGGCGGATAGTTTCGTGGCGTGGATCCCCAGTTGTTGGGCCAGTTGATGACCACTCTTGTGCCGCCAAAGTTTGTAATCGGTGGCGTTCTTGCGAGCCGTTTCGACCCACAACTCATCGTGGTTTCCCAGTAGAGCCACGTCGCCGTAGCGGGTGACCCGGGTCATTAAGATATCGAGCACACCTAGCGGATCCAATTGCGTGTGCTCCACGTGATTGCTGAAACGACGTTGGTCCTGACCATCAATGTAGTCGCCGACAAAAATCAGTCGACTATGGCGAATGGTGGGGTCCGTCAAGAGCACTCGTAAATCATCCGCTGCCGAGTGAATGTCACCCACAAACGTAATTTTCGCCATCTTCGCCAGTCCTTCCTTTTTCCGGTTATTCATTATACGCGAAAAAGTTAGACTCGCCAACATAAAAATTAGGTTAGCCTTAAATAACTTAAAATGGGGATAAAAAAGAGCCCGGGGGATGACCCGGACTCCAGTTCGTGATTGTATTGTTGGGATACATTGAGTTAAAGGTGAAACTTGTTTATTGGGCGGTGTAGCCCCCGTCGACAACGAATTCGGATCCCGTGGCGAACTTGGATTCGTTGGAAGCCAAGTAAACGCAGATGTAGGCGATATCGTTGGGTTCACCGATGTGGCCCATTGGCGTCTTGGTCCGTTGAGACATGGCTTCTTCGGCACCAGGCAAGTCATCAACTAATGGCGTCTTGATGTAGCCAGGGTGCACGGTGTTGACCCGCACGTCGTAGTCCTTTAAGGCGCAATCTAGAGCAGCGGACTTGGACATGATACGGACCGCCCCCTTAGTGGCGTTGTAGGCCCCTAAGTTCGGGTCACCCACGAAGCCTTCGATGGAGGACATGTTGATGATCGAAGCACCTAAGTTCTTGTTCTTCATCCGTTGGATTCCCAACCGGGTACCGAAGAAGACGGCGTCCAGGTTGACGGCTAATTGGCGGTGCCATTCTTCAGTCGTGGTGTTTTCGACACTCTTGTTCACGGCCATACCGGCGTTGTTGACCACCGTCGTGACGGGGCCAAAGGCTTTTTCGGTGGCGTCGAATAAATCGACCCAGCCCTGTTCGTCCGTGGCATCGTGATGGAAGAACTGAATCACATCGGGGCCACCAATGCTCTTAGCCGCTTTTTCACCCACGTCGGCGTGCCGCCCGGTGATCATGACCTTCGCGCCTTCAGCCACGAATTTGTCCGCAATCGCTAAGCCAATCCCCAGGGTGCCCCCAGTAACGATGGCTACTTTTCCGTCTAAACGATGACTCATGCTAACCAACCTCCAATAAATTATTTAATAGTTCGTAAGTATGTTCACGAAAAAAGTGTACCGCTTTTGAGAAGCGAACGCAATTAATTTCGGAGGGTAATGGTCAGCACTTAACCAAGAGTGGGAGATTAGTCAGCCAGCATGGCTAGGTCATCGATTCGCTGGAAAAAGGCGTCGTGGTCGACTTTAGTGACTAAGGTCAACGGGCGGCCATCGGCAATCTCGTAGGTCCGACCTTGGCCGGGACCGGTAGTCAATACGGCACTGGTGACTTCCTTGGTAGTCACGATTTCTGGGGATTGACTCGCGACTGTGTTCAATACATCCCATAGGAAGTAGGTTGAGTTGGTTTCAAAGTGTTCCAATGGTGGCACCAACGCGTAACCCTGACCCAAGAAATCGAGGGCGGGGTGTTGGCGTAAGGTCGCCCAGTGCTGGCGGACGGCTGGTGTCAGTGGTACCTGGCGGGTACTTTCCAGGCCGACCATTTGAATGGCAATCGGGCTGTCCCAAACGGTCTTCACGGCTTGAGGGTCCCAGTAGGCGTTCCATTCAACGGTGCCGTCTTGTTCGGGTTCGGCGACGTTGCCGCGACCGTCGAAGGTGCCGCCCATCCAGTAGAGTCGTTCGATTTTATCGGTGATGGACGGGTCCACGTCCAAAGCCCGGGCCAAGTCGGTCAGCGGTCCCGTCATGACCAGCGTTGTGGGACCGTCGGCAGCCTGAATCTTATCGATCATGTCCAGGTGAGCTGGTTTCGAGGCGATTGGCGTCTTGACGGTGCCGCTCTCGTTTAAGATGGGAAAAGCGTCTAAGCTGAAGGCTTCCATCCGCCACTCCTTCGGGAACGGGTGTACACCGCGAGAATCGGAGGCCGCTACGTTGAGCACGGCGCCGTGGCCAAACCGGTCGATGACCTTCCGGCTAGCGGACACGGCCGGTTCCAGGTAGGAATCGGCGCCCATCACACCGACTCCAGTCAGACGAACATCTTTCATTTGGAGTAGCAGCAATAAGGATACTAGATCGTCGACGCTACCGTCATGGTTCAAATAAACATTACGCATGCAAGTCTCTCCCTCTTATAACGAACATTATAATCAAATCTCTCTTTGATAGTTCTTATAATACGGATATTTCCCGGAAAATGCAAGGGCGAATTGCCGACTTTTAGTTACCGTTAAGCCGGTTTTGCTAGACTTAGTCCAGTGAAAATTGACGAAACGAGGTGGGAACCATGCACACAAATGCAACGCAACGCCCCAAACGCTGGATTGCCCTATTCTTAGCGGGGGTCATCCTCTTCTTAGGTGGCGGAGGGACCGGTTACATGCTGGGCCAACAACAAGCCAAAACGACCCAGGCCCAGCAGATGAAGAAGGGGCCCAAAGGAATGAGTGGCAAGCGACCGAGTGGTCAACCCAGCGGTGCGCCAAGCCAAAGCAGTAGTAGCAATTAACGAACATTAGTCGACACAGAATTAAAAGCGGGCACCGGCCAATCATAGTGATTGGCCGGTGCCCGCTTTTTCGGGTGCGGTTATTTAATTTGACTTAACTTCAGTTGGGCGCTTTGTGGATACAGGGTCATCCGTTGCCCGCGATAACTCCAATCGCCATGCGGGAAGTTAGTCCGGTCGACGTCAAAGACGACTTTATTGGTCTTACGGTTGACTTCGACGAACTCACTCCGTTTCCCGGAATCGGCGTAGCCAAACCCAATCAGGGTGTTGCCCTTGCCGACGGCGTAGCTACTGCCGACGATGTTAGTGAAGTTGCGCTTGCCCAGGGATTGCCCGAATTCCCAAGTCTTTTTGACGGTCCGGTTGAGCTGGTTGATGGTGACGATTTCACCAGCGGACCATTGTTTAGATTGCTTAGTCTTGCCCCGGGTCACTGGGACGTTGTTATCGTAGAACTGTAACTTGAGCTTGTTCCCCTGATTCTTGTTAGGGTCGAGGAACATGACCGCGTGTTGGCCACCATTGTAGCGGAAGTTCTTGTTCTTGGGTGTCAACAGGTACTTTCGGTAACTCTTCGGCAGTTTTTCGGGAGCGGCTAAGATCCACTTGAGCTTCTTGGTCTTGTAGTTGATGGCGAAGATCATATCCTGATTCCGCCCGGACACGATGAGTTCATTGGTCTTCTTGTCGTAAACCATCGAGTTTTGGTGGAACCAGTCGGTCTTCCCGTCGGAACGGTGGGTGCCGTTGTAGTTGTTGTAAGCTGACTTCGGTAAAATCCGTTTCAAGTCGATGACCTTCTTGATCTTCCCGGTCTGCCGGTCGATCTCAATCATGGTATCTTCAACGAAGTCCTGACTCCCATCATCGACGGTCAACAGGAAGTTGTGGTTCGGCAACTCGATGGCGTCGTGGTGAATCACCGTGTTGTCGGCCAGCTTATGCTTATTCTGCTTGGTCGGGAAGAGGCCGTTCATGTTGTACTGCCGGTAAACGCGACCGTAGAAGTCGGTCTCACGCAGCGCGTTAGACTTGGCATCGCTGGCCGAAATCTTGGTCAAGATTAACAAGTGGTTGTTGGCCAACTGTTTGAAGACGTGAGAAATGGGGAGGTTGCTATACCAGCGGACCTTCCCACGGGCATCCATCCCGTAGGTGTAGCCTTGACTGCTGACGGCGAAGGTCAACTTGGTGTTGCCCTTACCCAGGGCCATCTTCTTGGGATGACTAGTCTTCAAGGTGTTCTTGCCGATACCTTTCGGGGCCTTTGTGGTCTGTAAGCGGTAATTATGCTTGGTGACCTGACCACTCTTAGTGGTGAATTTTAAAGTGACCCGGTTATTGCGGTTGGCGTACAGGCCTAAAACGCCCACACTGTGGTTGGTCCGATAGCCTTTGATCCGTTGGTGGATGGTCGTGGCCTTGGTATTCCCGTGGACGGTCAACTCGACGCGGGTCGCCTTAGCGGTCTTGACCAAGATCAAACCGGAGAGGGGGGACGTCTTGTACGGGTTAACGATGGTCTTGGCGTGACTGACCCCAGTCGGCAACGCCTTTAGCTGTTTTTGGTAACCACTGGTCAACTTGTTCGTGGCCGTGGTGTTCTTGGTGGACAACGCTGGACGAATGTTCAACTTGATCTGATTGGTCGACAAGATGTCCTTTTTGGTGTAGTGCTGATTGACCAGCAGGTAGCGCCGGATATTATGTCGTTCGTGGTAGGCGGTAGCCCCACCCACAAGCACCAACGCAACAATCACCAGACCGGTGATCCGCCAGAATTTTTTACTCATGATGACAACTCCTAAGATAATTTAGTGGTTAATGTTTAGCGACTCCCATACATTTTAGCAATCTTCATTTTAAACAACAACAGCGTTTTTTCCGGTCGACTGCGGGCCGGCGCCGCTAAGTCAAGCCGGGTGAGGAACCGCGGTGCTGGTCTAGAGCACCCGAAAAAATTTAGGCCCGACACCATCTCAAAAAACGGTATACTAGAAGCCGTGCCGGTCGGGCTGGCAAACCGGCCGGACGAGACTCAAATTGAGAAGGGAATGTGGTTGGCGTGCAAACCAAAAATGCACTCAGTGGGCATCTGGTGGCCCTCCTCACCGTCTTGTTGTGGGGGACCACCTTTATCTCCACGAAAATTTTACTGGTCGATTTTACGCCCATCGAGATCTTGATGACGCGGTTTCTGATTGGGTTGATTGCGCTCTTTGTAATCTACCCCAAGTTTTTTAAATTCACGAGTTGGCACGAAGAGGGGGCCTTTGCCCTCGCGGGGCTACTGGGCATCTGCCTGTATTACTTACTCGAAAACTTCGCGTTGACCTTAACGCTGGCATCCAACATTGGGGTCATCGTGTCGATTTCCCCGTTTTTCATCGCCATGATCGGGGCGCTACTGGGTCGTAACCACCTGACGGGCAAGTTCTTGATTGGGTTTGTAGCCGCCATGGCGGGCATTGTGCTGATTTCGTTCAACGGTACCAGCGGGGTCCACTTCAACTTCTGGGGAGATTTGATGGCGGTCTTGGCCGCGATGGTCTGGGCGCTATACTCCTACGTGGTTATCTACTTGAATCACCTGCGCTACAACCCGATTCAGGTGACCCGGCGGACCTTCGCCTACGGGTTGATTTTTATTCTGCCCATCTTTGCTTTAACGCACAGTCGGATTCCGCTTCACACGGTCCTGCAGGCGACCAATTTAGGCAACTTTCTGTTCCTGGGGTTGGGAGCATCGGCCGTATGTTTTTTGAGTTGGGCTTATGCGGTCAAAACCTTAGGCGCCGTCAAGACCAGCGTTTACATCTATTTGACGCCGGTAATCACGGTCATCTTTGCCGCGCTGATTTTACACGAGGCCATTACGCCCTGGATCGTGGTCGGTATCTGCCTTACCATTAGTGGGTTAGTGATTTCCCAGCGCGCCTAAGCTTAAGCTATTTTTTAGCCTTTCTTTAGTCAAACGAAAAAAAGCCATGCTACAATATAACCCTAGTCGTCAAAATGGCTAGAGAGTAGGGGCGACCAGTTCTCGGGGAAATTGTGCTGGTTGTGGTGTCACGGTGGGGGAATCGTGACGCCAGTTGAGGGGTGATTGGGGGCGTCTCGCTACCAATCACCCCTCAGTGTTTGTTCGGGGACCGTTTAAATTTTAGCTGCGTCCAAGAGAGGCCCAGCTACTAGGCGGCAAGTCAAATTTGTCTCCCACTATGGGGCAAAAGTGAATTGACGCCGTCCTCCCAAGACCGTATAATACGGACTAACAACCAAATAGTCCTTTTAACTTTAGCCCAGAGAGACTAACAAAGGTACGGTAGAAAAGCGTCATTTTTGCGCGCAACTAGCGGCCGGAGTTCTGTTGAATTCGGTCGCTTTTTTCATGCGCTCGGTTGGTTGAAAAAAATATTGGAGGAATTTTACATGGCACAAATTTACGTTGCAAGTCCGTTTTTCAGTCCCGAACAGGTTGATCGGGTCACACGGCTAGAGCAGGCCTTAGCCGCTAACCCAACGGTCACAGACTTCTATTCGCCACGGTTGCACCAGGACGCTCAGGCCGAACAATTCACTAAGACTTGGGCCACGGAAATCTTCCATCGCGATATGAGTCAAATCGAAGCCGCTGATGTCATCGTCACGGTCCTTGATTTTGAGGCCAAGAACCTCGATTCCGGCACGGCTTACGAACTCGGCGTGGCCACCATGCGCAATCAACCGATTTTGGCCCTGCAAGAAAAGGACGAAGCGGTCAACTTGATGATTACCGAATGCTTACACTGGTACACCAAGCAAGTGACGGATTTTGCCACCTATGACTTTAAGACGTTACCCAAAGGAGAATTTGTCGGTCAGATTCTGTAACGGTTAGAAGAAGGGAGCTTTCCAGTCATGGCACAGGAGATTAAGACAACGACAACAACGCAAACGAAGGCAACGGCGACGTTGGGACGGGCTGCAGCGGTACCCCGCGACCGGCGCCACATGTCCAATTGGGATTTGTTCGCGACTTGGATTGGCGCCAACGCCAATAACGGGACCTGGTACATTGGCGGCGTCATCGCCGCGTGTGGCTTACTGACGGCTTCGACCACGTTGATCATTGTGGGGGTGGTCTCGTACACGTTGTTGGCTTTGGCTAGCTACATGGGGTACCACACCGGGTTGCCGGCGATGACGTTGACCCGTGCGGCGTTTGGGGTGCGGGGCAGTTACTTGCCCTCGATCATCAACGTGATTCAGTTCATTGGTTGGGCCGCGGTGAACACCTTCATTGCCGCCACGTCCATCAGCTACATCTTTGGCGACCTCTTCGGCTGGCCGTTGTACGGCAAACCGGGGGGCAATTTCGGTTTGATCATTGGCATCTTGATTATGAGCGTTTTGCATTTATTGAGTATCTCGGTCGGTGAACGGTCCGTGCGCTTGATTGAACGGGTCGGTATCGTTCTAGTCATCGTCTTTGTCCTGTGGGAATCCGTGGTGGTCTTCCGGACGGTCCCCTTTAGCGCCATTGCCAGCTGGCAACCGCCACAACACCTGAAAATGTCGTCGGGGGTCGCGGCCGATACGCTGGCGGCCTTCAACCTGGCTTGGGTCACGGCTGCGGCCGACTTTAGCCGCTTTACCGCGAAGAAATCCGCGGCCACCACGGCGTCGTTCTTCGGCGCCAACATTGGCCTGTTCTGGTTTGCCTTCATCGGGTTGTTCGCCACGATTGGCACGGCGGTCACCCTCCAACACTTCGACCCGAACAATTCCGACCCCAGCACGGTCGCGGCTAAGTTGGGCCTGGGGGTATTGGCGCTGTTGGTCATCGTGTTGACCAGTACCACGGCCAACGCGGTCAATCTAATGTCGGCCGGTTCGGCGCTGACCAATCTGTGTGCCAAGTTGTCGTTGAACGTCAGTCTCTGGTTGGTGACGCTTGCCGCCACGGTGGTCACGTTCATTCCGGTGTACCTTGCCAGTTTCTTGGACGTTTTCGAAGCCTTTCTGGACGGTATCGGGATGTTTCTGGGACCCGAAATCGCGGTCTTCTTGGTCGACTTCTTCTGGTTGCGCAACCGCCAGTACCGCTTGTCCGAATTCACTAAGGTCCAGGGCGCTTACTGGTACCATCACGGCATCAACTGGATTGCCGTGGCCAGCTGGGTCTTCGGGGTCGCGGCTTACTGGGGCTTGAAACAGTGGCCGCTGATTGCCAACTCAGTGGGGGCGACCTTTATCGCCATGCTGTTGACCGCAGTAATCTACGGTCTGGGGATGCTCTGGTTACGACCGGCGGCGGTCCGGTCCACAAAGGCTCAAGCCATCAATAAATAAGGTAAAAAATGCTCACCGATACGGGCCAAGGCGGCCAGTATTGGTGAGCATTTATAGTTGTTGCGGTTTAATCTTGAGTCAGCCAGCGTTGAATAGATGGCCAACTTTGGTGGTTGACGATGACTCGCGGCGTGGCGTTGAGGTCAGTGTCGTCCGTGGTGATCCCCGCATCGAGCGTGGCGACCCAGGTCAGACGTTGCCGGGCCAAAAAGGCGTTGATGGCGTCAGTCCCGGCGCCGTACGGAAAGGCAAACGAGTCCCCGGTCACGCCGGTGTGGTGAACCAGGTCACGTTTGGATTGGGCGAAGTCGCGTTTGAACTTACCCGTGGCGTGGGGGTGCATGAAGACCGGCGTCATGTGGGCGTCGAGGTAGTGCAGGTTATGCGTGTGCAACCCCAACGTCATCCGCCCGTAAGTGGTCCGGCGCGCGGCTTTGATTTGTGACCAGGTGGCTAATTGTGTGCCTTCCCGGTACCGGCCGGTGTTGCCGGTGATGATAAAGGTGGTGAACGGGTAGCGGTAGTGGTTCAGAACCGGCACGGCATGGTCTAAGACGGTTCGGTCGATGTCGTCAAAGGACAGGACCACATATTTGCCCTTGAGGGGCCGTTTTTGTTGCACCAAGCGGACCATGGTTGCCGCCGAGATCACCTTGACGTGGTGGTCGTGCAAGTACTTCATCTGGGCGCTGAACTGGTCGGCGGGCACGTTGAACTCGTGAAGTTGGGAGTTGGTCGATAGTCCCTGGACCAGGCGCGTCGACCAACTATCACCCAGAATGCGGTGGTAGCAAAAGACCATGATGCCGTTTTTGACTTGTTGGTAACGTTTAGGCAAGGCGTAACTTTCTTGCGTGGCGTGTTGGTGGGTGGCCTGGTGGTGAGTGGTCCAGCCCAGCCCCAGTATCAGGCAGGTAAATAGACCAATTAATAGGCAGAAACGTAGCCGACGGGTCATGCGCTTTTCCCTCCCTTCAGGTAGCACCAGCGCCCGATACAGTAGAGCGGCGTGCTGATGAGTAAGCCCAAAATCAGCCATAAAAAGGCACTGTTAGCGTGGGCCTGCAAATTAAAGAGCAAATATAAACTGACTAGCGTGTCGTTGTACCAGCCCAGACTGAAGCCCAGGTTCGTCACCACGACTAAGACGATGAAGGCCCACAACACGATGAGCACGAGGCCCCGTAAACTCCGGCTGACCCAACTAGTCTGCCGGCGAATAATAGGGGATTGGTTAGAAGGTGACATCAGTTACACCCCCCGATCGGGACTGCGCCAGGTTCCTCGACGTTGCGGGTCCACGAAGTAGGCGCTGACTGCGGCCAGACAACTGACCAGGTTGATCAGCCAGTAGTACAGGACGTAGACCGGAACCAAGAGCAACTCGGGTAAGGTCAAGTCGGCGGTGGTCTGTGAGGCAATGAAGCCAATGGTGAATTGGATGGCGTTGAGGGCGAACATCAAGGCCAACAGGTTGCCGTTGAGCGCCAGATTGTGCAAAAACAGCAGTTGAAAGCCGTAAGCCACCAATGAAATGGCGGTCAAAATGGCCCAACAGTTACTGATGACGGATTCGAGCAAGAGACTGCGTTGGCCCCAAGGGTTTTGTAGCAGCCCGCGGCGGTTGGTGATCAAAACTTCGAGGCCGCCGCGCGCCCAACGCTGCCGTTGCTTGAGCAGGCCGGCTAAACGTTCGGGAACCAAAATCCAGCAGATAGCCCGCGGTTCGTAAGCGGTCTGCCAGTGATGACGGTAGAGGCGCCAGGTGATGTCAATGTCCTCGGTCATGACCGCCGGATTCCAGCCGCCAACGGCTTGTAAGGCCTCACGGCGAAAGGCGACGATGACGCCGGAGACCGTGGTGATGTTGCCGGTCAGGTAGGCCTGAGCTTTCTTGATCAGGTCGATGACGGCCACGTATTCCAGCAGTTGGAGCCGGCCCAATAACGTCGAGCGGTTGCGGACGATGGGCTTGCCGGTCACGGCACCGCAGTTTGGCCGGGCCAACAGGGTGGTCATTAATTGCGTGATGGCGTCTGGTTGGAGCAAGGAATCAGCGTCAATGACGACGAGATAATCACCTCGGGCAATCTGGGCGCCTTGATTCAAGGCGTTGGCTTTACCCTGGTTGATCGGTAGATGTAGCCGGTGCAAGTCGAGTGTCCCCGCCCAGTTCTGACAAAGCTGACCCATGAGTGGCCAGGTAGCATCGGTGCTACAATCATCGATCATGACGACCTCGTAATGTTGGTAGTGCAAATTGGTGAGTGAGGCGACGGCTTCGGCTAGCGTCTCGGTTTCGTTGTGCGCCGGGATCAGGATAGACACGAATGGTTCGTCAGCCGCGGCGACGAGCGTCCGATTCTGACGGTGCCGATAGAGACTCGAAAAGAGGCCCCCCACGATCCAAACGATGGATACGAAAATGGGGTACCCCACGATAAAGGTGGTACTTAAATTATTCAGCCACATAATTGCTTTCTCCCCTGGTATAAATTATCGATAGCATCAATTAGCCTGCCTTTGAGCATAGCATGGTTTAGGGCCGTGGCTTACGCTTTCAATCCAAACGTTACTAAAATGTAACCTTTAGATTCAGCGCTAATCGGGTATGCGATGATTGTTGCGTCGTGTCCGCTGGAGGGTGGGTTTCACCCGCACCGCCAGCCATGAACTGCAGCGCGCACGAAGCGGGGGATGGTTTAGCCGGGACTTGATGACGGGGGATGGTGGCTTTGCCCGCTAATTGGTTGGTCGGTCGTGCTAAAAGCGAGGGTATCAGGCGTTCTAATTGGGAATGCCGTGGTAAAATATAGATGGAAAAGCGAATGGATAGGAGGACGATTAGAATGATGCAGAAGGTACCCACATTACCATTAGTTGAACGTTTAGCCGCTGGCAAGCGGGTCACATTGACCACCAGCGATCAACAGCGCGTGATTCTCCAGCCGGAAGTCCAAGCGGGCCAGTTAACCGGCAACTACCTGAGCAGCGTTCTACCGGACATCCGGTATGACGATCCGCGAATTATTTTGAAGGAAACGCTGACCGAATTAGACGTTCGGCACGTCACGATTACCAATATTGAGTGATGATTGAATCACCTCAGCAGCCCCTGATTCTGGAATCGGGGGCTGTTCGTGAACTTTGGGGGAGTGAGCAACGTGAAAATTGATTTTGCGATGTTGACGGTAAAAGACACCCGCAAGCTCCGGCTCTTATCGTTTATCATTGACCATCAAGGTCAGTTCAACCTGGTGGATTTTGCCACCAGAATGCAAGGGAGCTATTCACAGGCATACCATATTCTCTTGAACTTACGAACGGACTTGAAACATTTAGCCCCAGCCACGACGTTAACGAAGGACGAATTGCAGACACCGGTGACGGTGGATGATTACCGTCACTGGCTGTATGTTCGGAGTATTCCGTATCAAGCCGTGTTGGCGACGTTGGGACCCAAGCCCCAACAGGTCCGCGAACTTTGCGAACGGTACGGTATCAGTACATCGACCTTTAATCGCCGGATGCGACCGATGCGCCAACAGCTGGCCCAGTATCGGCTAGAATTGACCACCAATCCTTTACAATTGGTGGGAGATGAGGCGTTGGTCGCGTTGTTATACTTTACGTTATTTAGTACGACTTTGACTACGGTGGACGAACTCCCGGAGTTACCGCCGACCTACCAGGGATTGTACGACGCTATCAGCACGACTTACACCAGTGATGCCACGTATCAAAATTCGCGGGGATTGGGGCAACACCGGAATTTATTGATCACCTTGACGTTACTGCGATTGTCGCAGGGGCATCGGTTTGCGCCCCTCCGGTTTCCGCTGGTCCACTTGACGGATCTACGGGCCTTGGCCACGAAATTCCAGCAAGAATTGGGTGATTCCCCACGGGAGGCCTTGACCGAACTGGCAACGTTAGATTATTTGTTGACCAGTTCCCCGTATTTTGTGCGGGCTTTGCAACCGCGCAACATGCAACGGTTGTACGCCGGTTTGCGGCAACAGGCCCCGCGGTATCAATTGGCCCCCAACATTTCGGTATTGAGTGACTTTGCGACCGGGACCAATTGGTTTGCCAACTGGCTGTTCTCGTTGGGGCAGTTTATGTTGTTATTTCGCGTTGACCCGTTGTTGCGGCCTGAAGTGACGGCATTATATCGCACTACGCCGACCTCGACGGAAGCCGCCGCGGAGATTGCGGCTAATTTAGCAAAACTCTACCCTAAAGCGGTCACGCCGAGTGACTTGCGGCTAGTCCAGAAATTTTTGAGTAAGTATACCAACGGGCTGAATCTAACGTCGGCCCTGGTCCAATTTTTAGTCTCGTATGACATGTTGGGTGTCACCACGGACATTTTCAACCGACTGTTGGGCGGGGTCGTGCATCTGCAGTTATTGACCGATACGGTGACCATCGATGAACGATACCGTGGCAACTATATCGTGTTGTACGGGACGGATCCCGAGGCCGTGCGGTTTGCGACGGCCCACCGGCTGGAGACGTTCCACTGGCTCAAGGAATTGAAATACGGGGAGAATCTGGACCGGCGGATTCGGACTTTACGCCGCCACGAACTGTCGTTATTTGCCCTGGATTTTTAGCAAAAGCGAAAAAGAACCGCGGTAGCTTCCGAATTTGCCGTGTCGTGCGTGGCTTCCATGAAAATAATTGTTCACCCAGAATCGCGGCGGAATAAGCTCCCGCCGCATTTTTAGTCTTATTGGTTAAGGGCCAACGTTAAAAGAACCCCCGATCCCCGTTTACAATGGCCTGCCCGTCCGTATAATGGTGACTACCATAAGAGATAGGGGAGTGGAATAACATGACAGACAACGTTTCCAAGGCGCCGGCAGCTAAATCAGACCGCCTGCTGGGGTACGCAAACGGACCGTCGTTGGAAGAAATCAATGGGACCGTCACGATTCCGAAGGGTAAGGGGTTCTGGAAGAACTTGATGGCCTTTTCCGGACCGGGCGCTTTGGTTGCTGTGGGGTATATGGACCCAGGTAACTGGGTCACGTCGATTGGTGGGGGTGCCCAATACGGTTACCTACTGATGTCCGTGATCTTGATTTCCAGTTTGATTGCGATGTTGCTGCAATACATGGCGGCTAAACTGGGCATTGTGACGCAAAAAGACTTGGCGCAAGCCACCCGCTCATACACGTCAAAACGAATCGGGTTCATCCTGTGGATTGTTACTGAATTAGCTATCATGGCGACCGATATCGCCGAAGTTATCGGGGGTGCGATTGCCCTGCAACTGTTGTTCGGGATTCTGCTGATTATCGGCGTTTCTTTGACCGTCTTCGATGTGTTACTACTATTGTTACTGACAAAATTAGGTTTCCGGAAAATCGAAGCCATCGTTATCTGCTTGATTGCAGTGATTCTGGTGGTCTTCGCCTACGAAGTAGTCATCGCTCAACCAAACATGGGTCAAGCGGTTGCTAACTTCATGCCGCAAGCCCAGATTCTCCATCCGGGTCAGTTGACCATGGCCTTGGGAATCGTAGGGGCTACGGTGATGCCGCATAACCTGTACTTACATTCTTCGATTGCGCAAACGCGGAAGTTCGACCGGGACAACCCGGAAGACATGCGCCGGGCCGTGAAGTTCACGACCTGGGACTCGAACATTCAGTTGATTGGGGCCTTTGTCATCAACTGCTTGCTGTTACTCTTGGGGGCAGCGTTGTTCTTCGGAAAAGACGTGGATAAATTAGGAACGTTTGGAAACTTGTACGCCGCTTTACAAGACAATCAATTGGCGGGTGCCGTAGCGTCACCATTCTTATCGACCTTGTTTGCAGTCGCCCTGTTGGCTTCCGGTCAAAACTCAACGATCACTGGGACCTTGACGGGTCAGGTGATTATGGAAGGGTTCATCAACTTGCGGGTCCCAATCTGGGTCCGGCGGTTGGTGACGCGGCTCTTGTCCGTAGCACCCGTGGTCATTTGTACCATTATTTACGGGGGAAGCGAAATGGCGTTGGACCGCTTGCTGGTCAACTCCCAGGTCTTCTTGTCCATCGCCCTGCCGTTTTCCATGATTCCGTTGACGTTGTTCACCTCATCGAAGAAAATCATGGGGGAATACGTCAACAAACGGTGGGTTACGTGGCTGGCCTGGATTAGCACGATCGTGTTGACGGTGTTGAACGTTCAAATCGTCTGGACCAGCATCGCGGGGCTCTTTTAGAGAGTTGACTTTTCGCCTTAGGGCCAGTATCATCAAGACCATAAGCAACGAAACAGTTCAGTAGTGGTCTTGGCAACGGTTCAGAGAGCTGACGGGAGTGGGAGTCAGTCCGACCAGGAACATGAATTACCCTGTGGAGCACCCGGAATTTACCGGCGGGCCATTCCGTTAACGATGACGAGCGGTTGTCAAAACTGACAACAACTTGGGTGGTAACGCGGATTTTAGATTCGTCCCTGATGGTCATGTGACCGTTGGGGACTTTTTTAGTTATAGGAGGAAACAAGATGTCGATTATTGATGAGTTAAAGTGGCGGGGTGCCATTAACCAACAAACGGACGAAGCGGGGCTGAGTGAGCTCGTCGCCCAAAAGGCCGTGGGGTTATACGCGGGGATTGACCCGACGGGGGATTCGATGCACATTGGGCATTTGATTCCGTTTATGATTTTGAAACGGTTCCAGTTAGCGGGTCACCGGCCATACATCGTGATTGGTGGGGCCACGGGCTCTATCGGGGACCCGTCCGGCAAGAAGTCGGAACGGAAACTTCAGACTATGGACCAGGTTCGGCACAACCAGGACTGCTTAACGGCTCAAATGGAACATCTTTTTGGGCAGGATGGTAGCTTTAAGATCGTCAACAACTACGATTGGTTGTCCAAACTCTCCCTATTAGATTTCTTGCGGGATTACGGGAAGCTATTCAACGTCAACACCATGTTGAACAAGGAAATCGTGGCGTCCCGGTTGGAAGTCGGGATTTCCTACACGGAATTCACTTACCAGATTCTGCAATCCATCGATTTCTTACATCTTTACCAGCACGAAGACGTGCAACTCCAAATCGGGGGGGCCGACCAGTGGGGCAACATCACCTCAGGAATTGACTTGATTCACCGGCAAGAAGGCGCCGACGCTAAGGTCTACGGGTTGACCATCCCGTTACTTTTGAAGGCGGACGGCACCAAGTTCGGGAAGTCTGAAGGGGGCAACGTCTGGTTGGACCCGAAGAAAACTTCACCGTACGAATTCTACCAATTCTGGATTAATACGGATGATCGCGACGTAGTGAAGTTCTTGAAGTACTTCACTTTCTTGAGCCAAGATGAGATTCAGGATTTGGCCACGGCGGTCGCCACGCACCCCGAAAAGCGGGAAGCCCAGACCCGCTTGGCTGAAGAAGTCACGGAATTCGTCCATGGCCATCAAGCCGTCGTCGAAGCTAAACACATTACTAAGGCGTTGTTCTCTGGGGATGTTGCGGCGTTAACGGCCAGTGAAATTGAACAAGGCTTCAAGAACATGCCATCCGTAACGGTCTCTTCGGATAAGCAAGGGTTAGTCGAATGGTTAGTTGATACTACGCAGATTGAGTCTTCTCGGCGTCAGGCCCGTGAAGATATCACCAATGGGGCCATTCGCATCAACGGTGAAAAGGTGACCGACACTAACGCCGAAATTGATCCGACGAGTGCCTTTGAAGGTAAGTTCGTAATTGTTCGGCGCGGGAAGAAGCGTTACTTCTTAGCTCGGGTACAGTAAATTTGAATAATTAACGGTTAGCTGGTTCTTTAATAAGCGGAACAGCTCGTGAGCTGGAAGGTGACTTCCAGCTTTTTTATTGGGGAAGTTACGACGGTGAGATGCCCAACGAGGGAAAAACAAAGCCGAACAGTCAGCGTGCTTTAGCTAGGGAACACACGGCCGTTGGCTAACTATAATCTCGGTTGGTAATGGATGATATGCGTTTGAAAAAAGGTGTATGAAAAGAGGCGATTTTAGTTGACGCGGCAGGCCCAGCTTGGTATAGTTATAGACGTTGTCACGAGGAATCACCAACTAGACCAATTTGAATGATTGAAATTAGTTGTTGACGAAGTGCCGACGGAATGTTATCCTAATTAAGTTGTCGCTTGGCGATGACGAACCAACAAGAAACGTTGTTAAATCAAACTTCTTGTTGACAAGCATATCAGCCAAATGATATGATGATTAAGTTGTCTGCTTCGGCGGATAACGAGTAGACCTTTGAAAACTGAACATTGTTTCGACAAACCAAATATGTGTAGGGCGGTTTGAATTTATTCAAACCCAAACAATATTTGCGAAGTCAATTCGCTTTTAAAATGTAACAACAATCGATGAGCTATTCGAGCTTATCATCTTTAAGATGAGAGTTTGATCCTGGCTCAGGACGAACGCTGGCGGCATGCCTAATACATGCAAGTCGAACGAGCTTTGGTTGATTGACGTGCTTGCACTGATTTCTTCCTAAAGCGAGTGGCGAACTGGTGAGTAACACGTGGAAAACCTGCCCAGAAGCAGGGGATAACACTTGGAAACAGGTGCTAATACCGTATAACAACAAAAACCGCATGGTTTTTGTTTGAAAGATGGTTTCGGCTATCACTTCTGGATGGTTCCGCGGCGCATTAGCTTGTTGGTGAGGTAACGGCCCACCAAGGCGATGATGCGTAGCCGACCTGAGAGGGTAATCGGCCACATTGGGACTGAGACACGGCCCAGACTCCTACGGGAGGCAGCAGTAGGGAATCTTCCACAATGGACGCAAGTCTGATGGAGCAATGCCGCGTGAGTGAAGAAGGGTTTCGGCTCGTAAAACTCTGTTGTTGAAGAAGAACGGGTGTCAGAGTAACTGTTGACATCGTGACGGTATTCAACCAGAAAGCCACGGCTAACTACGTGCCAGCAGCCGCGGTAATACGTAGGTGGCAAGCGTTGTCCGGATTTATTGGGCGTAAAGCGAGCGCAGGCGGTTATTTAAGTCTGATGTGAAAGCCTTCGGCTTAACCGAAGAAGTGCATCGGAAACTGGATGACTTGAGTGCAGAAGAGGACAGTGGAACTCCATGTGTAGCGGTGGAATGCGTAGATATATGGAAGAACACCAGTGGCGAAGGCGGCTGTCTAGCCTGTAACTGACGCTGAGGCTCGAAAGCATGGGTAGCAAACAGGATTAGATACCCTGGTAGTCCATGCCGTAAACGATGAGTGCTAGGTGTTGGAGGGTTTCCGCCCTTCAGTGCCGCAGCTAACGCATTAAGCACTCCGCCTGGGGAGTACGACCGCAAGGTTGAAACTCAAAGGAATTGACGGGGGCCCGCACAAGCGGTGGAGCATGTGGTTTAATTCGAAGCTACGCGAAGAACCTTACCAGGTCTTGACATCTTCTGCCAATCCTAGAGATAGGACGTTCCCTTCGGGGACAGAATGACAGGTGGTGCATGGTTGTCGTCAGCTCGTGTCGTGAGATGTTGGGTTAAGTCCCGCAACGAGCGCAACCCTTATTATCAGTTGCCAGCATTCAGTTGGGCACTCTGGTGAGACTGCCGGTGACAAACCGGAGGAAGGTGGGGATGACGTCAAATCATCATGCCCCTTATGACCTGGGCTACACACGTGCTACAATGGACGGTACAACGAGTCGCGAAGTCGTGAGGCCAAGCTAATCTCTTAAAGCCGTTCTCAGTTCGGATTGTAGGCTGCAACTCGCCTACATGAAGTTGGAATCGCTAGTAATCGCGGATCAGCATGCCGCGGTGAATACGTTCCCGGGCCTTGTACACACCGCCCGTCACACCATGAGAGTTTGTAACACCCAAAGTCGGTGAGGTAACCTTTTGGAGCCAACCGCCTAAGGTGGGACAGATGATTAGGGTGAAGTCGTAACAAGGTAGCCGTAGGAGAACCTGCGGCTGGATCACCTCCTTTCTAAGGAATAATACGGAGGCCTGCACATACTTTGTTGAAACAATGGTCAGTTTTGAGGGGTCTACCCTCAAGCTTGTTCTTTGAAAACTAGATATTATCAATTATTTTCCTTTAATTATTAAAGATAATTAAACCGAGAACACCGCGTTTATTTTGAGTTTTTTAATTAGTTTATTCGCTAATACTCAATTAATCAGCGGTCACGAAGTGACCGTTAGGTTAAGTTATGAAGGGCGCATGGTGAATGCCTTGGTACTAGGAGCCGATGAAGGACGGGACTAACACCGATATGCTTCGGGGAGTTGTACGTAAGCTTTGATCCGGAGATTTCCGAATGGGGAAACCCAATCATCTTTACCGATGATTACAACTCAGGGAATACATACTTGAGTTGAGGCAGACGTGGGGAACTGAAACATCTAAGTACCCACAGGAAGAGAAAGAAAATTCGATTCCCTAAGTAGCGGCGAGCGAACGGGGAACAGCCCAAACCAACAAGCTTGCTTGTTGGGGTTGTAGGACTGAACATTTGAGTTACCAAAGTCAGTGATAGCCGAAACATCTGGGAAGGTGTGGCAGAGCGGGTGATACCCCCGTAGGCGAAATCGTTGACCCTCAGTTCAGGATCCTGAGTACGGCCAGACACGTGAAACCTGGTCGGAATCCGGGAGGACCATCTCCCAAGGCTAAATACTCCCTAGTGACCGATAGTGAACCAGTACCGTGAGGGAAAGGTGAAAAGCACCCCGGAAGGGGAGTGAAATAGTTCCTGAAACCATGTGCCTACAATTAGTTAGAGCCCGTTAATGGGTGATAGCGTGCCTTTTGTAGAATGAACCGGCGAGTTACGTTAATTTGCAAGGTTAAGGTGTAAAGACCGGAGCCGTAGCGAAAGCGAGTCTGAAACGGGCGTTTCAGTAAGTTGACGTAGACCCGAAACCAGGTGACCTATCCATGTCCAGGCTGAAGGTGCGGTAAAACGCACTGGAGGGCCGAACCCGTGTATGTTGAAAAATGCTGGGATGAGGTGTGGATAGCGGTGAAATTCCAAACGAACTTGGAGATAGCTGGTTCTCTCCGAAATAGCTTTAGGGTTAGCCTCGGATGAAGAATCGTGGAGGTAGAGCCACTGTTTGGACTAGGGGCCCGTCATGGGTTACTGAATTCAGATAAACTCCGAATGCCACTGATTTATATCCGGGAGTCAGACGATGAGTGATAAGATCCACCGTCGAAAGGGGAACAGCCCAGACCACCAATTAAGGTCCCTAAATATGTGCTGAGTGGAAAAGGATGTGGAATTGCATAGACAGCTAGGATGTTGGCTCAGAAGCAGCCATCATTTAAAGAGTGCGTAATAGCTCACTAGCCGAGTGACTCTGCGCCGAAAATATACCGGGGCTAAGCACATTACCGAAATTGTGGACGCAACTATGTTGCGTGATAGGAGAGCGTTCTAAGGGCAACGAAGCTAGACCGCAAGGACTAGTGGAGCGCTTAGAAGTGAGAATGCCGGTATGAGTAGCGAAAGATCAGTGAGAATCTGATCCACCGAATGACTAAGGTTTCCTGGGGAAGGCTCGTCCTCCCAGGGTCAGTCGGGACCTAAGCCGAGGCCGCAAGGCGTAGGCGATGGATAACAGGTTGATATTCCTGTACTAGTTAAGATTGTTTGAACGATGGAGGGACGCAGGAGGCTAAAGCATGCGCACGATTGGAAATGTGCGTCCAAACGCTGAGTCTGGTGATGAGTCAAATGCTTATCGCTAAGGACAAGGCGCGACGGGGACCGAATTTTAGTAGGGAAGTGCTCCACGTCACACTGCCGAGAAAAGCTTCTAGTGAGATCTTAATTACCCGTACCGCAAACCGACACAGGTAGTCGAGGAGAGTATCCTAAGGTGAGCGAGTGAACTCTCGTTAAGGAACTCGGCAAAATGACCCCGTAACTTCGGGAGAAGGGGTGCTACACGCAAGTGTAGCCGCAGTGAAAAGGCCCAGGCGACTGTTTATCAAAAACACAGGTTTCTGCAAAATCGTAAGATGAAGTATAGGGGCTGACGCCTGCCCGGTGCTGGAAGGTTAAGTGGATGAGTTAGCTTCGGCGAAGCCCAGAAATGAAGCCCCAGTAAACGGCGGCCGTAACTATAACGGTCCTAAGGTAGCGAAATTCCTTGTCGGGTAAGTTCCGACCCGCACGAAAGGCGTAACGATCTGGGCACTGTCTCAACGAGAGACTCGGTGAAATTATATTACCTGTGAAGATGCAGGTTACCCGCGACAGGACGGAAAGACCCCATGGAGCTTTACTGTAGCTTGATATTGGGTGTTGACACAGCTTGTACAGGATAGGTCGGAGCCGTAGATATCGGAACGCTAGTTTCGATGGAGGCGCTGGTGGGATACGACCCTCGCTGTGTGAACACTCTAACCCGCGCCACTCATCGTGGCGGGAGACAGTGTCAGGTAGGCAGTTTGACTGGGGCGGTCGCCTCCCAAAAAGTAACGGAGGCGCCCAAAGGTTCCCTCAGAATGGTTGGAAATCATTCGATGAGTGTAAAGGCAGAAGGGAGCTTGACTGCGAGACAGACAGGTCGAGCAGGGACGAAAGTCGGGCTTAGTGATCCGGTGGTACCGTATGGAAGGGCCATCGCTCAACGGATAAAAGCTACCCTGGGGATAACAGGCTTATCTCCCCCAAGAGTCCACATCGACGGGGAGGTTTGGCACCTCGATGTCGGCTCATCGCATCCTGGGGCTGTAGTCGGTCCCAAGGGTTGGGCTGTTCGCCCATTAAAGCGGTACGCGAGCTGGGTTCAGAACGTCGTGAGACAGTTCGGTCCCTATCCGTCGCGGGCGTAGGAAATTTGAGAGGAGCTGTCCTTAGTACGAGAGGACCGGGATGGACATACCTCTGGTGTACCAGTTGTGCCGCCAGGCGCATCGCTGGGTAGCTATGTATGGATGAGATAAACGCTGAAAGCATCTAAGTGTGAAACTCGCCTCAAGATGAGATTTCCCATTCCTTTATGGAAGTAAGACCCCTGAGAGATGATCAGGTAGATAGGCTGGAAGTAGCAGCGCCGCGAGGCGTGGAGCGGACCAGTACTAATCGGTCGAGGACTTAACCAAGTGATTGGTGTTCTCAGGAGATAATTGGTAATACCTAGTTTTGAGGGAATAAGCTCTCAATAGTGTGGTGGCGATAGCCTGAAGGATACACCCGTTCCCATGCCGAACACGGAAGTTAAGCTTCAGCACGCCAATAGTAGTTGGGGGATCGCCCCCTGCGAGGATAGGACGTTGCCACGCAATGTTAGGAACCCAATCGGGTTCCTTTTTTTGTGCCCTAAATTGGGTCACGCAAGGCTTCCCTAGGCTAGCCACAGAAGCGGTGGACCAACAACCTACCAAAGCGGGATTATGAGGGCAAGCCTGCTGGAGGCTGGAGGTAGCTAGCTGCATGATTTTTTTCTAGCAATGTTGTGGAAAACGGTTACAGAAGCACGATTATTCGGTATCCTAGGAAGTAGAAAGGACTGAATAAGATGGCAATTTATAGCCAACAAGGTCAATTTCATCTTCAAACTGATCATAGTAGTTACCTCTTTCACGTCATGCCCAATGGTGAGTTGGGGCAACTCTATTACGGACCTCGGATACATAACCGTACCACTTACCCGGAACTGACTCACCGAGAAATCCACGGCGCAATGCCGGCGTGGCGGCTTGATGCGCCGGACGTTCAACCCGAAGCCCTCAAACAAGAATACGCCAGCTTCGGCAAAGGAGATTTTCGGGAGCCGGCCTATCAGGTCACGGCTCCAGATGGCAGTCGCATCAGTGAATTACAGTACCAAAGTAACCAAATCAGCGCGGGAAAGCAGCGCTTAGTCGATTTACCGGCAACTTTCGATGATGATGACGACGGGGCGCAAACGCTTAACGTGACACTCAAGGACATGGTCACTCACTTGGTCGTACGGTTAAACTATACCGTTTTTCCCCACCAAGACGTGATTGTGCGTAGTACCACGTTTGACAACCAAGGAGCGGCCCACCTCACACTGAATCGCGCGTTGAGTAGCCAATTAGATTTACCCGATGCGAATTATCAGCTGTTACAATTTTCCGGGAGTTGGGCGCGCGAACGGCAACTCAAACGAACCCCGCTGCGCCCTGGTAGTCAAAGTATCGGCAGTTTGCGCGGGGCGTCCAGCCATCAAGAAAATCCGGGATTTATTTTAGCGCGGCCACAGACTAACGAGGACCAGGGAGCGGCTTACGGCTTTAACCTGGTGTATTCCGGTAACTTTTTAGATCAAATCGAAGTCGACCAGTTCGACACCACGCGCATCCTCGTGGGTATCAATCCCGAGGAATTCGGGTGGCAACTCGCGCCCGGACAATGCTTCCAGACGCCCGAGGCCATTTTGAGTTATACCGACCGGGGGTTGAATCAGCTCAGCCAACAAATGGGACGCTTTTACCAACAACACCTGGTCAATCCCCGGTTTGCGAAGCAACCACGGCCCATCCTCTTGAACAATTGGGAGGGGACCTACTTTGACTTTGATGAGACTAAGTTAGTGGCGATGGCCCAGCAAGCTAAGGCGTTGGGCATCGAACTATTCGTCCTCGATGACGGGTGGTTTGGCCACCGCAATGACGATACCACCTCGCTTGGCGATTGGGACGTGAATCCCCAAAAGCTCCCACAAGGCATGGCCCACCTCGTTCAGCAAGTGCACCAGCTCGGCCTTCAATTTGGTTTGTGGTACGAACCCGAAATGATTTCACTAGCCAGTGACCTGTACCGTAATCACCCAGAGTGGGTCGTGCGCACCCCCAAGCGGCAGATGACACCTGGACGCAACCAATTCGTCCTCGACATGACCAACCCAGCAGTCGTGGATTTCCTATACCAAAAAATGAGTACCATGATCAAGGATGCCCACCTCGACTACATCAAGTGGGATATGAACCGCAACATTACCGAGGCCTACAGTCCCACCTTACGTGCCGACCAACAGTTGGAATTCAACCACCGTTATATTTTGGGCGTTTATCGACTATACGCTCGGTTGACGTCCGCCTTCCCGCAGGTCCTCTTTGAATCCTGCGCTTCGGGCGGGGGCCGGTTTGATCTGGGCATGATGTATTACGCACCGCAGGCCTGGACCAGTGATGACACCGACGCCATTGAACGGTTGAAAATTCAATTTGGGACCTCCTACGCTTATCCGCAGGCGATGATGGGCGCGCACGTGTCGGCGGTGCCGAATGACCAGACCGGTCGCATCACGCCACTCGAGACGCGCGGCGCCGTGGCGTTTTTTGGTGACCTGGGGTATGAGCTGGATGTGACACGGTGTTCCGATGCCGAAAAGGCCCAAATTAAACGGCAAGTCGCCTTTTACAAGCAACACCGGCAGTTATTGCAATTTGGGACCCTTTACCGACTTGATAGCCCGTTTACGGGGGACCGTAACGTGGGGAGTTGGCTCGTCGTGAGTGTTGACCAGCGCCACGCGATTGTGGCTCGCTATCAACTCTTGAACCGGCCCAATCCGGGCTATACTCAGTTGCGTCTATGGGGATTATTACCCGACCAACGCTATACTGTCAGTGGGCGGAAACAAGCCCTTTACGGCGATGAACTCATGCACGCCGGTGTCTTTATCCCATCGCTTTTACATACCACGATGGGAGTCGAAGCGTCCGCGGACTTTAGCGCTCAGATCTTAGTTATCGATGCCGTTAGCGAACACTAACGTCGGTTGACGGTAATTCGCGGTAAACTAAAGGTGACTTAACTGTGAAAGGACTGAGAACATGGCGATGTTTACCCTTCCAAACAACCCCGGGAAGGTTCAATTGGGGTTAAAGGCGGGTGCTGAACCGCAACAATTATTGGACCGGTTGAAGTATCGGCCCACGGTCTTTGAATTTTTCACGGCCGTGACGGATTTTGAACCGACCGCTTTTCAAACATTGAAACAGTCAGTCAGATTCGTTCGGGACACCGTGACACCTAAAATTGTGATTCATCACCCGATGGCTTACGGTGATTGGCACTTGGATCAATTATTGGACCCGCACCGGGAAGCTGCGGTTTATCACTTTTTGCAACGCTCAACGGCCCAATTATTGGACTTGGCCAACGACCTCAACGTCCGGGTCTTGATTCATGGGGGCTATGGTGGCGCAGAAAGCCGGACATTGATTGCCGAATACCCGTCGTTAGCGGTTGCCCGGCATACGGTCGCGACGCGCTTAGACCACCTGGTCGCCCAGGCCAACGGACACGTGATCATCGAAAACGGGATCACACCAAGTTTTATGTACGGCGACCCGGAGTTGGACCGCACGATTTTACAGCACGGTTGGCCACTGGTCTGCGACTTGAGTCATGTCTTTATCGGCCTTAATGGCGATATGGACCGGACCATGGCGGCGCTGACCCGGTTGAAACCCTTGATTCAACACTACCATCTCGTGGATTCGTTGGGGCGACGACACGATAGTCTGCCACTCGGTCGCGGGTTGATTGATTGGCGCCGAGTCTTACCGGCATTGAACCCGGCCGCAACCATGATCTACGAGGTACCGGACGAAACCGATGCGACCTGCGCCAATATGCTCCAAAGTTACCATTACCTGCGACGGCTAGAAGTGCAGCAGTTGGAGAATCAGGTTGATGCTGGTGACGCTTAGTTAGTAGGTTAAGTCTAAAGATAGTTGAGTATTCCTAAACAAAAGGTCCCAAGTTCCTCATTATTGAGAAATTTGGGACCTTTTGTTTAGGTTAGGGTGAAACTAGATTTCCTGGGTCAACCCATCAAAAAAGTGCTGAAGGGAAACCTTGCCACCAGTGGTTCGTTTTCCCTGGTGATATGCCATTTCGTTACGGACATTTTTATATTCATACAGAGAATTAGCGTACTCCACTAGAATTTCGTCGCCATGGTCGTCGAGCGTTAAATTGGCAAGATTGCTGAGGCCAGCTTTGATGGCTCGTCGAATACGTTGAAACAAAATCTTTTTTTCATGGTCATCAATGGCAAAGGCCTGGTTGAAATCAATTTGTTTAAAACCAATATTTTGGTCGATCATCAATTGGCAAACAGAAAGAATATCCGAAGAGCCGGATTCTGAGGTGATGCCTAGATAACGTAAAATCGATAGAATCTTTTCCTTTTCCGCGGCATGTTCGTTTACGGCAGGGTCGCTATTCGTCACGCCGCTACCCACCAAAGCTTGAATGTTGGAGAGCTTAGCGGCCATTTGAATATTTTGTACCACTTTTTGGATAACCGTTTTGACTTCGATAAGGTTGATGGGTTTATCAATAAAGAATTCAATTCCTGCTTGGTATGCTTCAGCCCGTAAGTCGCTGTCGCGTACCTGTGAAATCATCACAAAGGTTAAATTAGGCTTGGCGGCCTTAAGCTGTTTTACGAGATCGATACCCGAAACTACAGGCATAAGTAAATCAACCAAAACAATGTCGACATCGTTCAGCATCAAATCGGCTAAGGCAATTTTGGCGTCGGTTGCTGTTCCCACCACATCATTGTGGGGATTCTGTTCCAGAATCCGTTGGAGAATCATGGGAACGCTAGGGTCATCGTCTACAATATAGAATTTCATGAGTGCGCCTCCTGAATGAGTCGTGATTTAGCTAAACGAACTTGAAAATTGGTTCCGTGACCGGGCTGAGATTCCACACGCAGCTCCCCGTCAAATTGTTCCTGAACAATGATTTTAACGTGAGACAGACCAATGCCCCGATAGACATCACCAGTTTCCTCGTGGAATTTGGTGGTGAAGCCGGGTCGAAAAATCATGGCTTGCGTCTGTTGGTCCATGCCACTGCCATTGTCACTGACGTTGAGCAAGATATGGTCGCCAGCATCCGCCACCGTGACTCGAATGAGACCATTTAATTTATCCGGAGAAATAGCGTCAACGCTGTTAAAGATGAGGTTGGATAGAATCGTAACCACGTAATAGTGATTGGGAACCACTAAGTCAACTTGATTATGGACTTCGATGACGATGTTGTGGTGATCGGACTTAATGGCTTCTCGAATATAATCTACGGTGACTTTGAGGATGTCTGCTAATTGCATTGGAGATTCCTGGTCGTCGGAGAAATAATCGTTAAGGCCCAACGCCACGTTACGGTAGTCTTTCTTAATTTCGTGGACGTCCCGTGCAATTGTGAGGGCGCGGTCTTGGTATTCTTGCGGAACGTTGGCCTTTTGTAAATCCTTATTGAGGAGATAAGCGTTTTTCATCACGTTCTCAATATCCCCCAGGCTCTTTTGCATGAAGTAAACCTCACTCTTTACAGCAGCCGCAATCCAGACAAAATGGTAATACCGTTGTTCGTGGCTTTCTGTTCGGAGTAATAACGTGAAGTAATGATAGGCAAAGGCACATAAGCAACTGGCGAGGCTCCTAACCAACGCAGCTATGAATAGAATTTGAAAGATTCGATAGCTGTAATGGGAGAAATCAGTCAGGAGACTGACCTCTAGGAGATTGGATAGGTAGACGCACAAAACGATAGTCAAAAAGAAAGAACTGTTATTGCGTTGTCCACGTCGCCAATAGATGAAGTAATAAAGAAAACCATAGCAGAGGTAAAAAGCAATATCAGTAACAACATACTCTAAAATTATTTGTTGACTTGAAGCATGACCAATAAATAGAAGAATGCCTTGGAAAATGGGGGAAGCCAGTGCAATGGCTCCGGTTAAAAGTAATGGATTGAGATCGCGATTAAAATATAAAAAAGTAGGTAGCAAGAGCGCTGATAGGGCCAAGATAAATCCAGGAGCGTAGATGGGAATGTTGACTTGAGAGGACAACGCGATACAGGTTGCAGCAATCAAAATTCGTTGCCAACGACCATGACTGATAAAACGGGATTGTTTAAACATTACTAAAACTCCTCAAGTAAAGGCGATTGAAAAGTAATGATACTGAAATAATCGATTGCCAATACTTAAATTTTTTGTCATAAATGAAGCTTTATGAAACCGCTTACTAAATTAAGACTTGTAAATATCAATTAGGAGGAATCAAACATGTTTAATTTACGTAATCGGAGTTTCTTGACCCTAGCTGACTTTAGTACCCGTGAGATGAGCTACATGCTCGATTTAGCTGAAGATCTGAAAAAAGCCAAGTATGCGGGGACGGAACAAAAGAAATTACTCGACAAAAACATTGCACTGATTTTTGAAAAGGATTCCACAAGAACGCGTTGTGCTTTCGAAGTCGCCGCTAAGGATCAAGGAGCTCACGTCACCTACTTAGGCCCATCCGGTTCCCACATGGGTAAGAAGGAAACTGCTAAGGATACGGCCCGCGTTTTAGGCGGGATGTTCGATGGCATCGAGTATCGGGGCTTCTCCCAAAAGACTGTGGAGACCCTGGCGGACTACTCTGGTGTCCCAGTTTGGAATGGTTTGACCGATGAAGACCACCCAACCCAAGTTTTAGCGGACTTCTTGACGGCCCACGAAGTTCTCAAGAAGAATTACGCTGACATTAAGTTCACATTTGTGGGTGACGGGCAAGATAACGTGTCTAACGCGTTGATGTTAGGGGCCGCTGTGATGGGCATGACCTACCACGTGGTTTGCCCAAAGGAATTGCGGCCGGACGCAGACCTCTTGAAGAAGGCTCGGGCTATTGCGGACAAGACGGGGGCCGACATTGAAGTCTTCCATGACATTGCTGAAGGTGTAAAGGGTTCTGACGTCATCTACGCTGATGTTTGGGTCTCCATGGGTGAACCCGACAGTGTCTGGGCTGACCGGATTAAGTTACTCAAGCCTTACCAAGTGACTCAAGCTGTGATGGATCAAGCTGAAAACCCTGGCGTGATTTTCGAACACTGCTTGCCAGCCTTCCACAACACAGATACCAAGGTTGGGGCTGAAATCCAAAAGAAGTTTGGTATTAGCGAAATGGAAGTAACGGATGAGGTCTTCGAAAGTGATGCTTCGGTAGTCTTCCAAGAAGCTGAAAACCGGATGCACACGATTAAGTCCGTTATGGTAGCAACCTTAGGTGACTAATCAGGGAGGTTTTATGTATGGCAAAAATCGTTGTCGCTCTCGGGGGGAATGCTCTGGGGAAGTCTCCTGAAGAGCAGCTTAAACTCGTCAAACACACGGCGGCCTTCACTCGTGGGGTTAGTTGCCGCCGGACATAAGGTCGTCATCAGTCACGGGAATGGTCCACAAGTGGGAGCCATCAACCTGGGGATGAACTTTGCGGCTGAAAATGGAAAAACTGCTGCCTTTCCATTTCCGGAATGTGGGGCCATGAGTCAAGGCTACATTGGCTATCACTTACAACAAAGTTTACAAAACGAATTGCACCGACAAGGTATCCAAAAAGATGTCGCAACGGTGGTTACCCAGGTTGAGGTTGACCCGAGTGATTCTGCATTTCAGAATCCATCGAAGCCCGTTGGTGATTTCTATTCGCAAGCAGATGCTGCTAAGATTCAAGCCGAGAAGGGCTACACCTTTAAGGAAGACGCAGGGCGAGGTTATCGACAAGTCGTGCCATCGCCACAACCTAAGACCATCGTTGAACTCAACAGCATCAATCACCTGATTGAGGCAGGAAGTTTAGTCATTGCTGGCGGTGGCGGTGGCGTTCCCGTTGTCAAAACGACAACTGGGTTACGTGGAGTCCCAGCCGTCATCGATAAGGACCGCTCAAGTGCCTTGCTGGCTGATAAAATTGCGGCTGACCAGCTGATTATTTTGACGGCGGTTGACGATGTCTTCGTGAACTATGGTCAAACTAATCAACGGGCCTTGCGCCACCTTTCAGCGGCCGATGCGCATCGGTATATTGATGATGGGCAGTTTGCCCCTGGCAGTATGTTGCCAAAAATTGAAGCGTGCCTAGACTTCGTGACTTCTGGGGACCAACGTTCGGCGCTCATTACGTCACTCGATCACTTAGACGATGCCCTGGCCGGTAAGGTGGGGACGTTGATTACGGCGACCGCGGTTAACGCAACAGTGTAAAACTAAAAACGTGGTCCAACGGTCGTTGGTGGATAATTTTCCTGACTGGTCCCGATTTCTTACCGGGAGGGTGATAGGGAGACCCCGACAGCCGGGGACCACGTTTTCGGTATTCCCATAGTTGAGTGTAACAGAAAACGCTCTCATATTTTAGGGGGAATTATGATGACAGATAATCCAACAGCAAAAAAACGGCATTTCAAGCTAAAAATGCCCGGCGCCTTCTTCATCCTGTTTATCCTCACCGTCGTGGCGGTGATGGCAACGTGGATGATTCCAGCCGGGAGTTATTCCAAACTATCGTATAACAGTGCATCTTCAGAATTAGAGGTGAAAAATCCGCAAGGGCACGTTAAAAAATTACCAGCAACACAAAAAGAACTAGATAAATTGGATGTTAAGATTAAAATTGGTCAATTCAAATCGGGGGGAATTAGCGAAGCGGTCTCGGTCCCGAATACTTATGAACGATTACCACAACATCCCGCTTCGTTGGGAGACATTACCGGTAGTATGGTCAACGGGACTATTCAAGCCGTTGATATTATGGTCTTCATCTTCGTCTTAGGGGGACTAATCGGGGTAGTTAAGGCCAGTGGGGCCTTTGAGACTGGTCTGTTAGCCCTGACGAGGAAGACCAAGGGGCATGAATTTATGCTGATCTTCTTAGTCTCCGTACTCTTGGTTTTAGGGGGAACCTTATGTGGGATTGAAGAAGAGGCGGTAGCCTTTTACCCCATCCTGGTGCCTATCTTCATTGCCATGGGGTACGACTCAATCGTGAGTGTCGGGGCAATTTTCCTGGCCAGTTCGGTTGGGACTGCATTTCCACTATTAACCCCTTCTCGGTTGTTATTGCATCTAACGCGGCCGGAATTAACTTTACAGAAGGGATTGTATGGCGGGCTGGTGGCCTGGCCATCGCCACGATTTTCTTACTGATTTACCTCCATTGGTACAGTAAAAAAGTTAAAGCCCATCCAGAAGTATCGTACACCTGGGACGACCATAAAGAATTCAACAAGATGTGGTCAGTAGAATCATCTGCTGAAAATCAAGAGACTGGGTTTACCTTCCGCAAAAAGTTGATTTTAATTTTATTTGTGGTTACTTTCCCAATCATGGTCTGGGGTGTTATGTCAAAAGGCTGGTGGTTCCCAACCATGGCTTCTTCATTCCTAGTCTTTGCCATTATCATTATGTTCATCGCTGCAACTGGGAAATACGGTCTCGGTGAAACCGGCGTGGTTGACGCCTTCGTGGCGGGTTCTTCTAGTTTAGTCGGTGTTTCGTTAATTATTGGTTTAGCTCGAGGCATCAACTTAGTTCTAAATAACGGCCTGATTTCCGACACGATTTTGCAATTTGCGTCTGCTCTTGTGCAACACATGAACGGGCCGGTCTTCATTTTGGTCATGTTGATGATCTTCTTCGTACTGGGTTTCATCGTGCCATCGTCATCCGGATTGGCCGTGCTGTCGATGCCAATCTTGGCACCATTAGCCGATACGGTTAACATTCCCCGGTTTGTCGTGGTTACCGCTTATCAATTTGGGCAGTACGCGATGCTGTTCCTGGCACCGACCGGTTTGGTTATGGCAACCTTACAGATGTTGCACATGCGGTACTCGCATTGGTTCCGGTTCGTCTGGCCAGTGGTCGTTTTCCTGCTCGTCTTTGGTGGCGGAATCCTGGTCACTCAAGTTTTGGTTTACAAATAGGCTAATAAAAAATGGAACGTTAAAACGCACCTCCGACCGAATTGACACTGGTCGGGGGTGCGTTTTTAAGTGGCTGATTTGAAATCAATGGGCCAGCAACCAATACCCGCCGCCAGCGCAAAGTAACCCCAGGCCCACGGACAAGACGAGATAGCCGCTAGCCACCCGGGGAAACCGGTGAAAAAGGCCGGCGAATTCATTAGTGAACGTCGAGAATGTTGAGAAGCCGCCTAAAAATCCACTGGTGGCTTGAAAAGCCAGGGTGCTAGCGGGAAAGGCCGCCGCGGCCAGGCCCAAGAGAAAGGCCGCAATCAAGTTAATGACTAACGTGGGTAAGGGCAAATAAGTATCGTAAAAGAGATAGTTGCCGAGAAAGGTCATGCCGTAGCGGGCTAATGCGCCCCCAGCACCAGCTAGACTAACTAGGAGTAAAGTCATCATTGGTGCCACCCCCTGGTCACGAATTTACGGGCTAGGCGAATACCGAGCGCCGCGGCTAATCCCCCCAACAGAAGGCTGGCACTCAAATAAAGGCTGAACGTCCCCCAGGCGCCTTGTTGCGCCAGGTGTAAAGCGTCGACGATGAAGGTGGAAAATGTCGTGAAACTGCCCACCAGGCCGACACTGAGTCCGGTGATCGTGGCCAGGGAGACTGGCACGACCAGTGGTAAGGCCCCAGTAATCAGGGGTAATAAAAACGAGCCCGCCACGTTGATGGCTAGCACCGTGAGCAGGTGGTGGTTGGCCCCCGCGGGCGTTAAGAGGTATCGAAGGGCACTGCCGATAAACGCGCACCCGAAAATGGCTAAAATCTTTTTCAAAAAATCGCTCCCTGCGCGTTGAAATCGGGCCCGACTGGGGATGGACCGCGGATTCTATTTTAGGGAAGTGGGGACCGTTTGGCAATCAAAAATCGCCCCCGCGCCTAAAAATTAGGTTAGGGGCGACTGGTTAAATGAGAATGCCATTGCAGTGGTCGACTTCGTGTTGGATGATCTGGGCCACGAAGCCGGTAAACTCCTGGTGGTGCGGGATGAATTGTTGGTCTAAATAGTCGACGGTGATGGTCTGGTAACGGGTCGTCGGCCGTTGTCCATCTAGGGACAAGCACTCTTCTTCCGTTTGGAAGGCGTCGCGCTGTTGGCGAATCTGTGGGTTGACCAGTGCGATGGGAAAGGCGCCTACGAGTATGACGATGATGCGTTTGTTTTGGCCGATCATGTTAGCGGCCATGCCCACGCAGTTATCCTGGTGAGCTTTCAAAGTGTCTAACAGGTCGGTGATGACCCCGGCATCAGCGCGAGTGGCCGGGGTGGCCGAAGTTTGCAGTTGTTGTGGGTCGTGAACGATGGGTCTAATCATGGGGAACCTCCGAAATTAAATTTAAGTCTGTTGAGTAGTATACCACGGGTGGTTAGTGGGTGAGTGCTTCAAGTAACCGTGTCACGGCCGGCGCCCGTTGTCCACGCGGAGCCACTAATTGGAGGCGACTGATTTGCGTTGGCAAGAGCGGTCGGGTGACAAAGTCGGCGGATAAAAACGGGGCCGCCGCCTGAGCGTATAGGCAGGTGACCCACTGCGTGTGGGCAATCATCCCCAGTAACGTTTCGATGTGCGGGGTACTGAAACGAATGTTGGGCGTGATGCCGGCGCGCTGAAACAGGGTGTCCAACTGTTCGTACACGCCGGAACCAGGGCTTAAAGTGACCAGGTCGACGTCTTGTAAATCGAGGATGCGCACAGTTTCTTGACGGGCCAATGGGTGCGTGGCGGGTAAGATGACCCGCAAGTCGTCGGTCAACAGGTCTCGACTCTCGAACTGTGAACGGTTGAGTTGGCGGGTCTGCACGTCGAGTAGGATGGCCAGGTCGATTTGGTGGTCTTGCAGTTGGGCCAGTAAGTCAGCACCTTCCAGCTCGTCGAGACGCAGGTTGATCTGCGGGTAGGTCTGCATGAACTGACTGAGTTTAGCGGTGAGACCGTACTGGGCCATGACCGGGACACTACCGATGTGTAAGGTCCCCCGGCGTAGGTCGCGGTAAGCTTGGAGTTCGTCTTGCAACAACCCGTACTGGGTCATCAAGGTCTGGGCGTAGCGAAAAAAGACTTCGCCACTCTCCGTGATGACCAGGCGACGTTTGTTACGAGTGGAAATCAGGGTGCTGTTCAATTCCGTTTGCAGGGCTTGCAGGCGTTTAGAAAGCGCGGATTGGGTGATATTGAGTTCAACGGCGGCGTCCGAGACGCTGCGTAATTGATAAACCACGATGAAACTATGGAGGTCGGTAAAGGTCATAGGGCGGGCTCCTTTCTATTAGTCCTATTAGGAATAACGTTAAGCGTAAGTTGAATTGTTTGCAAGCGTTAACCAGTGTAACCTATGATTTAGATATTAATAAGGAGGTCAATGTGATGACAAATGAACCTTACGATTTACGCCGGGTCTTAGCGGAATTAAAGACGCACCCGGGACAGTACCACGAAACTGATGTGGCAGTCGATCCAGACGCCGAACTCTCCGGTGTCTACCGCTACATTGGGGCTGGCGGAACGGTCCAGCGGCCGACGCAAGAGGGGCCCGCGATGATGTTCAACAACGTCACCGGTTTCCCGGACACCCGCGTATTGATGGGCTTGATGGCGAGCCGCAAGCGTGTTGGCTTGATGTTCCATCACGACTACCAGACCCTGGGTCAATTCTTAAATGACTCGGTCGATCACCCGATTCCACCGGTAGAAGTCTCAGAGGACCAGGCCCCGGCCCACGAGGTCGTGCATAAGGCCACCGACCCGGATTTTGATATTCGGAAATTAGTCGCTGCGCCAACTAACACGCCGGAAGACGCCGGCCCCTACATCACGGTCGGCGTGGTCTTAGGCTCGAACAAGGCTAAGACCATGAGTGATGTCACGATTCACCGGATGGTCTTAGAAGACAAAGATAAGTTGGGCATCTACATCATGCCTGGTGGCCGGCACATCGGGAAGTTTGCCAGCGAATATGAAGCCGCTAACGAACCGATGCCGGTTACTATCAGCATTGGTCTCGACCCGGCTATCACGATTGGGGCCACCTTCGAGCCGCCGACCACGCCACTCGGTTACAACGAACTGGGCGTCGCGGGCACTATTCGCCAAGAAGCCGTTGGGTTAGTCCCGGGCTTGACCGTCGACGAACGGGCGATTGCGCGTTCCGAGTACACGCTGGAAGGCTACATCATGCCCAACGAACGGATTCAAGAAGACATCAACACCCATACCGGTAAGGCCATGCCCGAATTTCCAGGGTACGATGGCGACGCCAACCCGGCCTTACAAGTCATCAAGGTCACGGCGGTCACCCACCGCAAGTCACCGATCATGCAAAGCGTAATCGGGCCATCCGAAGAACACGTCAGCATGGCCGGCATCCCGACCGAAGCCAGCATTTTAGAGCTGACCAACCGGGCGATTCCGGGGAAGGTCTTAAACGTCTACAATCCGCCAGCAGGTGGTGGGAAGCTGATGACCATCATGCAGATTCACAAGGACGACGAAGCCGACGAAGGGATTCAACGGCAAGCGGCGTTACTGGCGTTCTCGGCCTTTAAGGAACTCAAGACCGTGATCTTAGTGGATGAAGACGTCGACATCTTTGATATGAACGACGTGATGTGGACCGTCAACACGCGCTTCCAGGCCGACCAGGACATCATGGTCTTGCCGGGGATGCGTAACCACCCACTAGACCCTTCTGAACGGCCAGGGTACGACCCGAAGTCGATTCGGGTCCGGGGCATGTCGTCGAAATTGATCATAGATGGCACCGTGCCGTTTGACATGAAAGACCAGTTCGAACGGGCCCACTTCAAGGAAGTCCCTGACTGGAAAAAGTATTTAGACTAATGAAGGAGGTCCACCGTTGATGAAGAAGATTATTGTGGGGGTCACGGGTGCCTCCGGGACGATTTATGCCGTCGATTTATTGCGGCGACTGCAAGCCATCCCGGACGTGGAGACGCACCTGGTGATGAGTCCCTGGGCCACCAAGAACCTTTCCTTAGAAAAGGACTACACGCTAGCTGAAGTCCAAGATTTGGCCGACGTGACCTATAGTGACCGCGACCAGGGCGCCCGTATCGCCAGTGGATCGTTTCTGAACGCAGGAATGGTCATCGTCCCGGCCAGCATGAAGACGGTCGCTAGCGTGGCCTATGGTTTCGGCGACAACCTGATTAGTCGGGCGGCTGACGTCACCATCAAGGAACGTCGTAACCTGGTCATCGTGCCCCGCGAAACGCCCCTCAGTGTGATTCACCTGGAAAACTTAACCAAGTTAGCTAAGCTGGGTGCCCAGATTATCCCACCGATTCCCGCCTTTTATCATCGGCCGCAGACCATTCAAGATTTAGTCGATCACCAGACCATGAAGATTCTGGACGCCTTCGGGATTCAAAACGAGACGGACCGGCGTTGGGAGGGAGACTAATGCCACGATTTCAAGTTACTCAGACTGGGTATACGATTCAGGATGACTTGCAGGTGGTGGGGCGCGACCTCTTGATCGTCGTCACCGGCGGGACCACGCCGCATATCGGTGACGTGACCACGTTAACGGCGACCACACCACTGCAGACCGTGAAGTTTCCTAGCCACGACGGTCGGTTTCACAAGGACAACTTTGTGAGCGAACGTATCGCGCGGGTCATCCAACCGGTGCTTGAGGGCACCTGTACGATTACCGCGGGGATTCACGTCGACCAGATCACCCAAGCCCAAATCGCGGCCAGTGCGCCGATGGGCGATGAGTTGGGCCGCCAGATTGCCGCCTGGCTTAAAGATCACCCGGCAACGGCGCCGAAACCGCAGTATTATCGTGATGACCAGACACCACCACGCAATTAAAGATTAAGCACACAAACGAACGCCGCGGGGCCAGTCCCCGCGGTGTTTTTAGCTGTTTGGGTCGAGAAGAGCGGGGTTCCTATTTTGATAGAAAACCGGTAGAGTGGAGACAGGAGCCGTCGCAGCCCGGAAAAGATGGGCGTGCGACGAGACTAGAGTTAGAGGAGAGTTGACTGTGAGTAAGTATCAAGTTCAGGCCGCGGCTTTCGTGCTGGTCTCGTTTATGCTGGGCTGTAACGAATTTATCGTAGTGGGGATTATTTCCGACATTGCCCAGTCGTTGCGGGTCAGTGTCGCGACGGTGGGATATCTGGTGACGGTCTTTGCCATCGTCTATGCAGTCAGCACGCCGTTGGTGACGGTGCTGACCAACCGGTTCAACCGGTACCATACTTTTATGGTCTTAATGGTCATCTTTTTACTGGGCAATACGCTGACCGGGTTTGCGACGACTTTTCCCATGATGGTGGCCGCGCGGATGATTACCGCGGTGGTCGCTGGAACCATCGAGTCGCTCAGTATTGCCATCTGTAGCGTTATTGCGCCGCGTAACAAACGCGCCATCTTGATTTCCTGGTTGGCCGCCGGTTTTAGTATCGCCTCGGTCATCGGGGTGCCAATCGGGACGGCCATCAGTACCCACTGGGGCTGGCAGGACGCCTTTCACGTGATTTCCGTCTTGAGCCTGGTCGTTTGTGTGATTTTAGGGCTTCTGGTACCGCGTGACCTGCCGCAATCTGCCAGTGGCATCAAGTCCCAACTGATTTTGTTGACCGACCGGCGCATCTATTTGGGCGCCGCGTTGATTCTGTTTACGGCCGCGGCATCGTACGCTTACTACACCTATGTGCGCCCCCTGATTACCGATACGCTGGGCTTTATCACCACCAGTCTCAACTGGTTACTGATGGTTATCGGAATCGTCAGCATTATCAGTAACCGGTTATCGGGGACCTTGGCCGAACATCACGGACTCCGCCAGTTGCCGAAATTTTACGTGCTTGATATCATACTGTTGCTCTTATTCCCGTTAGCAATGCAATCGGCGTGGCTCGGCTATGGGTTGTTGCTGATTTTGACGTTAGTCGTTTTGATTGGGGGCTCGCCGATTCAGGTCCACTTCCTCGACGTGGCCGAAGACAGCTATCCGCAAGCGGTGGCCTTAGCTTCTGCGTTGAACGCCATCTTCTTTAATATCGGAATTTCCCTGGGGTCGGCGACGGCTTCGGGTGTCCTACAGGCGGCTGGGTTGACCAGTTTAGGCTGGGGCGCCGCAGTGTTTGCGGCTATCTCGTTGGGGCTGGCCGTGTTGCTCAATCGGGCCAACGGGCAGTCGCAAGGGGTGACGGCTAAATAATTCACAATTGAGCTGGGTTGCGGTAAGCTAAAAGCATTGATGAAGAAAGGATGAGTCGATGCAAGTACCAGAACTAACCTTAAATGATGGCTACCAGATGCCAGCCGTGTGACTGGGCACTTACCAGGTCCGTGGGGGCCAAGGCGTTAACCAGATTCTCGCCGCCATTCGCGACGGGTACCGCAGTTTAGATACCGCCACGAATTACGATAATGAAGGGGCCGTGGGTGAAGCGATTCGCCGCTCAGGTCTGCCCCGTTCGGCATTTTTCGTGACGTCTAAGTTACCTGGCAAGTACCACCAGTATGATGACGCGACCATCTCGATTCAAGAATCCTTGTACCGGATGGGTCTCGACTATTTCGACCTGTTTTTGATTCACTGGCCACTGCCGAAGCGTGACCATTACGTGGAAGCTTGGCGCGCCATGATTGACGCTCAAAAGCGGGGCTTGATTCGATCGATTGGGGTCTCCAACTTCGAACCGGAACACTTGGACCGGATCATCAAGGAGACCGGCGTGACGCCGGCCGTCAACCAAATTGAAGTGCACCCGTACTGGGTCCAAGAACGGATGCGCAAGGCCGATTTGGAACGGGGCATCGTGACGGAAGCTTGGAGTCCACTTGGCCGGGGCAGTGCTGCGTTGCAAGAACCAATGATTAAGCAATTGGCCGAGAAATACCAGAAGAACGTGGGCCAAATCATCTTGCGTTGGCACACCCAACGGGGTATCGTGCCAATCCCGAAGGCCCAACACCTCCAACACCAACGGGCGAACATCGATATCTTCGACTTTAGCCTGACCAAAGACGAAATCGAAGCCATCAACGCCTTGAGTAAACCGGATGGTCGGGTTGACGGGCAAGATCCTAACGTTTACGAAGAATTTGAATAAGTAATGAGCAAGTGACCGGACCTGGTGCCGGTCACTTTTTTGTAGAGAAAATAAATAAGCCTCCGTAAGACTAGTAACCGTAACGATATGTTCGGGGTGAACTCTTTTCTGTGGTTGCTTAATTTTAGTAAGTGTCGTAAACTCATGTGTGATACTAATCACAAAAAAGAAGGAAGTTGATCGTTATGACGGATCGTTTACAGGACAAAGTGGCAATTATTACTGGCGGCGTCGCCGGTATTGGTTTGGGTATCGCGGAATGCTACGTGCGTGAAGGTGCCAAGGTCGTCTTGACTGCCAACCATAACGTGGACGGTGGTAAGGCCGCCGTGGCTAAGTTTGGTGATGACGTCAGTCTGTTCATCCAACAGGATGTCGCCGTTGAAGCCGATTGGCAACGGGTCATCAAAGAGACCCTGGACAAATTTGGTCGGCTTGATATCGTGGTCAATAACGCGGGGATTGCGCCGGAAGTTAAGCCCGTCGACCAGGAAAGCTATGCGGACTGGAAAAAGGTCATCAACGTTAATTTAAACGGCAACTTCCTGGGTGTGAAGTATGGAATGCAGACCATGAAGGGCAAGGGCGGTTCCATCATCAACGTGTCCTCCATCGAAGGTTTTGTCGGCACGGTCAACGCCGCACCCTACAATGCCAGCAAGGGTGGTACTCGGTTATTGACCAAGGCTGCAGCCCTAGATTCGGCTGCTAATCAATACAATGTCCGGGTCAACTCGGTGCACCCGGGCTTTATCCAAACGCCAATCTTGACCCCAGAAGTTGTGGATGTGGCAACGAAGTTAACGCCAGTTGGTCACATTGGTCAACCGAAGGATATCGGTGAAATCTGTGTCTACTTGGGGTCTGACGAATCCTCATTTGCGACCGGCTCCGAGTTTGTCGTTGACGGCGGCTTCATCGCCCAATAAGTTTCGAATGAATCAGTTTTGACGGTCAGCGAAATTGCTAAGCCGCTTAGTTGGCCTTCCTTGTAGAACCTGTCATACTAAACGTAACGTTGGGGCGTTATGGTGATGGGGGCGAAGAAATGCGGACGTGGCGACGGGTTTATCAAATTAGTGTCATCAGCTTAGCGGTGGTGTCGATTGCGCTCGTCTTGCTCGACTTAGTCAACGTGGTCGACCTCTCGAAGGGCGTCTGGTCCTGGGTGGACGATGCCATTTTGGGCTTCTTTACGGTCGATTACGTAGTGCGATTCTGGCAAGCGCCCAACAAGAAGGCCTTCTTCAAGACCAATTTTTTCGACCTGCTGGCGATTATTCCGTTCAGCTCGTTGTTCAACTTCTTCCGGTTGGCCCGGTTGATGCGGTTGTTAAAGCTGGTCCAACTGTTTCAGTTGATTCGATTAGTCGGGTTCATCAATAAGTTGCGCCGCCATTTGCGGCAGTTCTTTCGGACCAATGGGTTCGGCTACTTGGTCTGGGCTAGCCTGATCATTTTGATTTTAGCGTCCTCGTTGTACGCTTACGCCGAGCGCGTCTCGTGGGGGGAAGCCTTTTGGTGGGCGATTACCACCACTACGACCGTCGGCTATGGCGACGTGGCGCCCCACACTGTTGCGGGAAAATGGGCGGCCACGGTCTTGATGATTGTGGGCATCGGGTTCATCGGGGCGTTGACCAGTACCATCACGACTTACTTTGCCCAACGCCACGGGACCTCGGATACTCAACGGCTCTTACAGGAACTGGCGCAAATCAAGCAACAAAATAAGGAACTTCAACGTCAAATTGCGGCGCTTGTTAAGCAGCAACGGCCGTAAAACTCAAACTAAATAAAATGCTCGATCGTCAAAGATTGTCTTTGAGGGTCGAGCATTTTTTGTTGATCAGTGTGGGGCTGGCGTATCCAGGGTCTTGACCCAATGGGGGTCGTAGACCAATCGCTGGATGTGCGTGGTAATTTTGGCGATGCGAGGAAAACCGCTGAAGCCGGTTTGACCGTGGCCGTGGGTGAGAATCACCAGGATATAGCGTTAACCGTTAGGGAGGGTGACGATACCGGCATCGTTGTTGGTATCGGCGAACCACCCGACCTTATCGGCCACGGTGGTGCCTCGTTGGGCCGTCTGTGCGCCGGCCGGGATTCCAGTCCGGTAGTCTTGGTGGCGCATCAGCTTGAGTAACCATTGCTGGTCGGCCGCGTGGTCAAACGGTGCCCGTTGGGTGGCAAGCTGGCGGAGGACCAAAGTCAGACTGGCAGCCGTCGTCTGGGCTGCTTCACCGGAAATGAAGACCGGTGTGGTCCAGTGCTCACTATGGATAAATTGGTTGAGCGCGGATAGTCCGCTTTGGGCGAGGGTGGCCTCTGAAAAATCGTTGGCACTATGGAGAATCATGTTTTCGAAGCCAGCCTGGTCGGTGGGGGTCCAGGCCGTGTGGGTCTGGCGGTGGACTGTGAAGAGGTAGGCGGCAATGTAGAGTTTATAGGTGCTGGCGGAAACTTCGGCTGTATGGGCGTGGGCACTAACGGCGAGTTGACCGGGTTGGTAGAAAGTCTTGGTGAGGTGGTCCTTAGCCGCCGCAGATTTGGGCAACGCGCCCAAATTATAGAAGCTGATGCTAGTGGTGCCATCGGCGGTCTGCTGGTGTAAGTACCGCTTGAGCTCAGCCTTGACTTGGCGTTGTTGGTGGCGAATCTGAGTGGTCGTCACGGGCGCTGGGGTCGCCGGTGACGTCACCTTTTGGGCTGAGACGGCGCGGTGAGTGTGAACACTCCAGATACCACCTAAGC
This sequence comes from Levilactobacillus suantsaii, assembly GCF_014069315.1. Lineage (NCBI taxonomy): Bacteria > Bacillati > Bacillota > Bacilli > Lactobacillales > Lactobacillaceae > Levilactobacillus > Levilactobacillus suantsaii. The sequence continues at coordinate 1,161,908 of NZ_CP059603.1, forward strand.
AGATGAGCAAACAGCCGGTGAGTATGAGCAAACGGCGATAGCGCTTCCATAAAGGCGATACCGGTTTGAGATGTTTTGGTTGCATACGCGAATCCCCTTAATAAATAATGGCAATGATGTTTTATGAATATAATTATACGCCCAATTACAACGGTGCGGCTGATAAATTAATTAAGGGGAAAATTATTAAACTTAGGAATGTCATTCTGGGGGCTAATCAGCGCCGCAAACCGACTTGAGCAAAAAAATTAAATCTAGTTAATGCGAACGGTGATTGGAAATATAAGGGCTGAGTCATTTAAACGCTGGCGTGAGGCGGGGAAGATTATGGGACTATTTTAAAAATAGTTTTACATTCTAGTGTGGTAAAGGTGGGACGCCAATGGGAACCGTGGTGGAGTGGTCAGAACGTAATTTAACGTGACCTTCACGTGATGTACTAGCGACTAAAACGGCCGAGTTCCGAACAATAAACAGACTTGTTACACCGGTTATTTGGTTACTGGTCGACTAGCTTAGTCTCAAAAGCGTAGGTGATTTCGGCTAGGCTTGGTAAGCTAAGACCGTAACATCATATAAGAGAGTCTAGGGAGGAATTGAGAGAATGAAGTCTACACCGAACGGGTTACGTAAGCTGGTCGTCAGCTTAATGATTCCCATGATGGTCACCAGTGGGGTTGCCACCTTGCCAGAGTTAGCTTTGGCCAAGGCAGGGACGGGATCCACTGAGGTCGATAATTATCGCACGCCATTGAAACAACCGGAGTACCAACACCGCACCAAGCAAGATAAGCGGGATATCCCGGTTCAAGTGTTGGGCATCAATGATTTGCACGGGGGCCTGAGCACGACCGGGACGGCATACATTGGCTCCCATCAGTACCAGAATACGGGGACCGTGGGTCGATTAGCGGCATACTTAGACCAGGCGCAGAACCAATTCAAACGGGTGCACCACTCCAAGAACACTTTTCGGGTCGAAGCCGGGGACATGGTGGGAGCTGCGCCAGCAGATTCCTCCTTATTGGCTCATGAATCCACCATGCACGCGTTACGAGGGATGAAATTCCAAATTGGAACTCTGGGGAACCACGAATTTGACCGCGGTCTGCCCGAGTTCAACCGGATCCTCCACGGGAAAAAGGCGGGGGCCGGCGCGGATGCCCTGGTGCAACACTACCCGAATGAACCCACGAACATGAAGATTGTGGTGGCTAACGTGGTTAAGAAGTCCACGAATAAGGCCCCTTATGGCTACAAGCCTTACCTTATTCGCAAGGTAAAAGCCCACGGCAAAACGGCGAAGATTGGCTTTATTGGCCTCGAACTGGGGAGTCTCAGTGACATTACCCCGGCTAAGAACGTGAAGGACTACAAGATTTTGGACGAAGCCGAATCGATTGCCAAGTATGACCGGATCTTAAATAAGAAGGGCGTTAAGGCGGTCGTCGTCATGGCCCACACCGCGGTCCAAACGCGCTTTGGTGAGACGGCGGGTCCAACCGTGGATATCTTACACAAGTTGAATAAGCTCGACCCGAAGAATAACGTTGGTCTCTACGTGGCGGCGCACTCGCACCAATACGCGAACGGCATGGTAGGCAAGACCCGGGTCGTCCAAGCGCTGTCCTCTGGTAAAGCGTATGATGATGCGCAAGGCTACGTCAGCCCTAAAACGGGCAAATTCGTGGGCTTGAAAGCGCACGTCTACCCAGTGCTTTCCGCTAAGGACGATGCCAAAGTGAAGACCAACGCTAAGGTTGCCGCGATTGCCAAGGATGCGGACAAGCGGGTCGGTCCCAAGGTCAACGTGGTTATCGGGAAGACAGCGGGTGGCCAGTCGATCACCAAGAGCACGACGAAATCTTTGGAAAACGCCATTGGTGAAACCGTGGTCGACGGGCAACTGTACGAAGCCAACAAGCCCGGTGGTCTCAAGGCTGACTTTGCGATGACCAATAATGGTGGGGTCCGGTCGGATTTGATTCCTAACGCGCAGGGTCAAATCACCTGGGGCGCCGCGATGGCCGTTCAACCCTTTGGGGATGTCCTTCAAGTCGTCGAGATGACGGGACAACAGATTCAAGATGCGTTGAACCAACAGTATTACAATCCGGCCTTCTTCATGCAGGTGGCGGGTCTCAAATGCACCTACACTAATACGCCTGGTGGCAAGCAACACGCTAAGGTGCTGAAGATGACCAAGACGGACGGCACGCCAATTGACTTGGCAACTAAATACCGGGTCGTCATCAGCGATTACATCCACACGGGTGGGGATCGGTTCTACGCCTTCAAGAACACGCCAACCTTGGGATCGTTGGGGACGGATAGCGATGTCTTTGTTCAGTACATTAAGGACATGGCCACGGCTAACCAGCCATTGACGGCGCCTAAGCCTGACCGTAAGATCTACCAAGCAACCGGCACGACCTTGACGTTGCCAACGTCAGCGGCACCTGTCGCGGTTAAATAACGAGCTTAAAATGGTGACTAAAAATGACTCTGGAAAATTTCCAGAGCCATTTTTTAGACAACTGTTGTCGTAGGGCGCAGGCGGTGCAGGTGGGTCCAAGCTTGATGGAGTTCTAAGCGGTAAGAATTAAAGCCGGGTTGCTGCAGTTGCGTGACGGCCTGAGGCACGTCAAAGTACGCCACCCGTTGGAGTTCTGCTTTTTGGAGGGTAAAGTCGGTAACTTGATGGGTCGTTTTGAGCGCAAACCAAGCATCAATCCAGTGACTATGGGGAACGATGCGGTAGTTGGCCGATGGCGTTAGCCGATAGTGAACGCCCAATTCCTCAGCTAGTTCACGCTGCATGGCCTGCTCAATCGTTTCGCCGGTCCGAACCGACCCACCTGCATTGGTATCCCAGTAACCAGGAAAATAGAGCTTGTTGGGGGACCGTTGTTGGAGCAGGACTTGCCCTGCAGGATTGAAGAGAAAGGCGTTGACCACTAGATGATAGCGCCCCGGCTTCACGGGACTGGCGCGGCGTTGATGGCCGACCAGTTGGAGTTGATAGTTATACAGGTCCCAAATTTCATTGAGTTGGTCGGCGGGCATGTGAAGACCTCCTTAGTCGCGGTCGTAACGGGTGATTTTTAAGACATTATTTTCGAATTTGGCCATGTACACGTCACGAATATTGGTGACGCCCTGTTCCTTCAATTGGGCTAATAACCAGTCCTCATCGTGAGACATTAATTCCAAGACGTCCTGGTCGATTTGACCATCGATGATGATGGGGTAGCGAATCGAGCCTTCTCCCTGACGCAAGATGGTGATGCCCCCGTTTTGTTCCACGATGGCGCGCTTGACATCGGTCACGTCGTAGACCCCAGCTGTCCGGAGTTTGAAGTCAATCTCTTTGGCGGAGAGGTTGGCTTTGAGACAATTGTGCACCAATAGCTTCCCGTTACGCACGATGGTGATGGGACCGCCGTCGATGAATTTTCCGATGGCCCGAATGTGAATCTTCAAGTAGCGCATGACTAGAATCAGGAGTGACCAAACCAGCAGGACGATGACAAACTGAATCAGGGTGATGGAGGAGTTATAGATGACGCCCCCGATAATGCCACCTAAAACGTAGTTCTGAACCTGGTCAATGGCCGAAGTCGGCGCGAGGTTACCTTTCCCGGTAAAGTTGATCAGTAAGGTCATAAAAATGAAACCAACGATAAGTTTTAACGCAACGTCTGAATAAGCAAACATAGGCTACTCCTTTGTAATCGTAATCTTAGGGTCGTGCAACGTGAGTTTTTCCAGGACGAACTCGGAACCGTCCGAGTTATAGTCGGTGCGGTAATATCCCTTAGGGGTCTTGAACAGCAAGTTATCCGTGGAAGATGTTTCGTTCACGTAAATCTTCTGGGGTTTGACGTCGAGTCGCTTGGCCACTTCCTTCACGGTCGAGGTGATGGCGCTAGTTTGTTCACTACTGGAGTGCATGTTCGCCAGGTCATTGATCTGAAAGCCAATGAAGAGCAAGATAATGGCCCCGGTGATGACGGTGAGATCCTTATATTTAACGTTCCACCGGTGCTGTAGATAGTAGGCCAGAAAGCCGATGAAGACGACAATCAATACCGCGATTAAGATAAACCGAAGATATTGCCAGCCTTGGTTTTGGTCCTTGAGGTAGTCATAAGTGTAAAAAGTCATGCAGACCTTCCTTTCTCTAATAAAATTGGCAGGGGGATGGCATAACGGTCAGATCGAACCAACAGCAAACTGACCTGAGTAAAAGGGCCCCAGAGGTGGTCATTGGTTGAAAAATAGTGAGCAAAAGGGCCCCTGAATGGTAGCGGTTTATGACCATTGATAGTGAAAATGAGTCGGATGGTTATCTACAGCCTACTGTACACCATTCAGCCCCGAAACTGGGATTAGATGGCTTAGCAATTTGTAGTGTGAGTCAAATCCTTAGCAATCGCTTTCAAGCGTGTTAGAATCAAAGGTGGACTTACTTTGGAAAGGGTGATAGGGTCATGCAACAGTTTGATACGGTAATCCTCGGGGGTGGCCCGGGTGGCTTAGCAGTGGCTTACGGGTTACATGCACAAGGACAACGTGTCGCCGTAGTGGAGAAGGATCTTTGGGGTGGCACCTGCCCGAACCGCGGGTGTGATCCCAAGAAGATTTTGATGGCCGCCGTGGAAGCGCAAGCGCGGAGTGCAACGCTACAAAGTCACGGCTTGAATGGGGTTCCCCAGTTAGATTGGCCGGCTTTGATGGCGAAAAAGCGGGCCTATACGAGTATAATTCCTGGCGGGACTGAATCAGGGCTGAAGTCTGCGGAAATTGCCCATTTTCACGCTGCAGCCCGGTTCAATGCCGATGGGAGTGTGCAAGCTGGCAAGGACCAACTGAAAGCGACCAACGTGGTGATTGCGACAGGGCAAGCACCGCGGTTACCACACATTGCGGGGCAGGAGTGGCTCCGGACCAGCAACGACTTCTTGGACTTGGACCATCTGCCCGATGACGTGACCTTCATGGGGGCCGGTTACGTTGGCGTTGAGCTGGCTACCATTGCGAACGCCGCGGGGCGACAGGTCCACTTAGTCCACCATAGCGACCGGCCGTTACGGGCGTTTGACGCTGACTTGGTTCAAGACCTGATGTCCCGGTTAAAGGCGGCCGGTATCGACGTGCAGTTGATGACCGACATCGTTAAGGTAGAACCGGATGGTGATGAGTACCGGGTCACGACCAAGAGTGGTGCCAGTTGGACGACCGGCATGGTCTTTGCCTCGGCGGGACGCTTACCCGTCATCGCCGACTTAGGCTTAGATCAGGTCAACGTGGCGACAACGACCCATGGCATCACCGTCAACGACCATTTACAGACGACGAATCCCCATATCTTTGCGATTGGGGATGTGGTCGATCGGCCACAACCGAAGTTGACGCCCGTGGCAGGATACGAAGGCCGCTACGTGGTCACGGCTTTGACGGCGACCGATGCGGTCGACCCGATTCATTACCCGGCGATTCCATCGGTGGTTTACGGTAAGAGCCAATTAGCCCAAATTGGCGTGACACCGGAACAGGCCCAACGTGACTCGCAGACCTATCGAGTCAATGACTTGGACCTGACCCATTGGTTTAGCTATCAACGGATTGAAGATCCCAAAGCCCGCATCAAAGTAGTCATTGAACGGGCCAGTGGACGCATTGTGGGCGCGGCTGTCTTGAGTATGGAGGCGGAACAGGTCATTAATTACCTGGCGTTCGTCATCCAACAGAAGCTCGACTCAGTGGCTATCAACCAGAGTATTCTGGCGTACCCAACGTTAGCGTCTGATCTGACCTACTTCAATTAGATTGGTCCCACTTTAGCGGTACAGTGGTGACTAGTCTCACAATCAAAATGTTTCCCGGCGGTCCTTCCAGCCTAGAAAAGAGTCGGCGGCGAAACTCATAATTTGATGATTAAAAGAGTTTAGGCAACCCACCTAAACTCTTTTTTATGGCTTGAAGGGCGGGAATTCTTCACGGGACCCCACTTTTGTCGCGGCTGAAAATAGCGTATCATGGGGATTAATTACGATAAAGTAAGGAAGGTGGGTTCGTGGCATTTTTAGGAACCTTGTGTTTGATCTTGGTGTTAACGACGCTAGCCGGTAATTTTGGGAACCGCCTCGGGGTTCCCGCGGTCATTGGTGAATTACTGGTTGGAATCGTGATTGGGCCAGCGATGTTGAACTGGGTCCAATTGAATGGCTTGGTGTCGTTATTTGCCGACATCGGGGTCGTCGTGTTGATGTTTTTGGGCGGCCTGGAAAGCGATTTGAAATTATTAATGAAGTATCTGCGGCCAGCCATCGTTGTGGCGACGTCCGGGGTCATCTTTCCGGTGGCCGTTATGGGCGCCGTCTCCTGGTGGTGGGGATTCACCGCGTTAGAATCCCTGTTTATCGGGGTCATCTTTTCGGCAACTTCGGTCTCGATTTCCGTGGCCGTGTTAAAAGAATACCACGCGCTCGGCACACGGGAAGGCGCCACTATCCTGGGCGCCGCCGTCGCCGACGACATCATCGGGGTGATTCTGCTATCGTTAATGATTAGCTTACTGGCCAGTCAGGGAATCCATGCGGCGGGGAGTCAACCCGCACTCGGACTGGTTCTGCTGGAACAGGTGGCCTTCTTCGGGGGCACTTATCTGCTGGTCAAATGGATTGCGCCATACTTGATGCATTTGAGTGAACGACTAGTGGTCGCGTCGAGTGTGACTATCATGTCCATGGTGATTTGTCTGGGGATGGCCTGGTTGGCCGATATTGTCGGGTTAAGCGGTGCGATTGGCGCCTTCTTCGCGGGAATCGCCGTGTCGAATACGCCGTACCGGAGTACCTTAGCGGATCACGTCGAACCGTTGGGCAACGCCGTCTTCATTCCGGTCTTCTTCGTGAGTGTGGGGCTAAACATGACCCTGGCGCACTTAGGGGGGAACGTGACCCTGATCGTCGTATTGACGATTCTGGCTTGCTTAACCAAACTTCTGGGTTGTGGCCTAGGGGCGCGGGTCAGTGGTTTCTCCTGGACTAGTGGTACCGTGATTGGCACGGGGATGATTGCCCGGGGTGAAATGGGATTGATTACCGCACAAATCGGGCACCAAGCGGGGCTGATGAGCAACACCAGCTATTCCGCGATGATTTTAGTCATCATTCTGGCAACGGTCTTAGCACCGTTGTTCTTGAAGCCGGCATTACGCCGCATGGCGGCCACCCCGGCATCAACCGATTAAACCAAACTAAAAATGGTCCCCGGAAACTATCTGGTTTCCGGGGACCATTTTGATTCAGTCAAGCCAACACGACTTACTTAGTCTTCGCTGAGGTTAAGTAGTTGTGTTGCAGTTGCTTCAATTGGGCATTGGATAAGCCTAAGCCCTTGTGCAGGAATTTCTTCATGCTGCCATACTTGTGGTTGATAGCTTTGTACATTGCGTTGAGGTAAGCCATCCGGACACCGTTTTGAGCTTTGAAGTTAGAAACAACGGTTGGGGTTAAGGTCTTGCCTTGCGCCTTCCAACTGGCTTCTTGATGCTTCAAATTTTCTTTGTTAGTTTGAACCAAGTATTGGTTGGACTTCAGGTAATCTTTAGCAATCATTTTCTTGTCAAAGTTTAAAGCAGAGAGCACGAAAACGGTCCCCATACCAGCCCGGTCCTTACCAGCAGAGCAGTGCCACAGCACAGCTTTGTTCTTAGGGTTCTTCAGGAGTTCGTGGAAGAGAGTCTTATAGGCCTTGCGTCCTTGAGCCGATGTGATGGCTAGTCGATAGGATTTTTCCATCATCTTGACACCGGCGTTCTTCTTAGAAAAATCTGGGAAGGCGCCGAAGGACTTGTAGACAGGATCCTTAATTAATTTGACGCCTTTCATTTTGACGTCGGGGCTCTGCTTTTGTTCCTTGATAGTCCGTAAATCAATATCAGTGGCAACGTGGTAAGTCTTGACCAGTTTCTTTTGGTCGGCTTTAGTTAAATGCGATAAACTGTTGGAGCGAATCAAACGGTGAACCTTAATCTTCTGGCCGTCCTTGTTGATGTAACCACCTAAGTCGCGGGCGTTGGAAGCGCCTTGAAGTTTGATGTGTTTGGAAGCCGATTTAGCGACTTTCGCCTTGACGGTCTTAATCTTGGCGCCCTTAGCCTTTTTCGCCTTCTTGGCCTTGACCGTTTGACTGGTCTTAGCGTGAGTGGCGGCTTCCACGTTCATTAAGGGTTGTTGCCAACCTAAAGTGGTCGCCAAAAGCAACGCAGAGACTAAGGTGCTGACACGTCATGAATAACTCCTCCTCTTCTTATGGTACAGTGCTAGGATACCAACGGTGTGTAACGAAACCGTGTTAGTCGTGTAAAGATAGCGGGCAAGTTGGCTAATTTGCCACAATGATATTAATAGGGACCATCTTTTCGGGATTAGGAGCAAGTTAATCAGCAGCTTAGCAAGTATATCAGCCACGCTATAAGTCCAAATAAGTGGCGGCCAGCTGGGGGTTAGTCTTAAAATAATCACCGATAACAATTTACTTTAGGAGGTTACGAGATGGACGTGCAGATTTTACGCGACCAGTTGACGTTACGCGGGACACTGAAAAAACCGGACAGGGCATCGTTTGATTTAGTGGTGTTGATGCATGGGTTCACGGCTAACCGGGGCATCGCGCCCGACCAATTGCTGTATCAGCTGGCGGAACGGTTTGAAGCGAAGGACCTGGCCACCTTGCGGTTTGATTTTAACGGCCACGGCACTAGTGATGGTCAATTCAAGGACATGACGGTCTTAAACGAAATCAGTGATGGCAAGGCCATTTTGGATTACGCTCGCCAGCTAAAGGGCGTGCGCCGGATTTACTTGTTAGGCCACTCGCAGGGCGGGGTGGTCGCCAGCATGTTGGCCGGGTACTACCACGAAAAAATCGACAAACTTGTGTTGATGGCCCCCGCGGCAACGTTGAAGGACGATGCCTTAAAGGGAGACACCCAGGGCTTTACCTATGATCCGCAGAATATCCCCGACGAACTACCGATTAAAAAGGGGTTAACGTTGGGCGGCTTTTACTTACGCACTGCTCAAACTTTGCCCATCTACGAGGTGGCACAGCAATACCAAGGTCCAGTTTGTCTGATTCACGGGTTGGCCGACCGAGTCGTCGACCACGTGGCGTCGACTCGTTACGACGAAGTCTATCAACATGATGAATTGAACCTGTTGCCCCACGCCGACCATAAGTTTACGATGGGCGATTCGCGGCAAAAGGCATTAGACATTGCAACGCGGTTTTTGCTGAGTGATTAAGGTGATTAACTAAATCGATGCCAAATAAAAAGGACCTGGGCATGCCGCCCAAGTCCTTTTTAGCGCTGTGACAAGTTAATTCGATAATTCATGTTCAATCCGCAAATCACTCTGCGGGATTTTTTCCGACGCAATCAACGGGGAAACCGGTCCGATGCTCAGCAAGGTCAAATGATGCATGGCCCGTGATGCAATCGTATAGAGGGTTCCGGTGAACTGTTGGTCAGGGTAGTTTTCTGCCGAGACGTTGTAGGCGATGACGCTATCAAACTCTAAGCCCTTGGCCAGATAAATCGGCAGGACTACCACGCCGGTCGGCAAGGTCCGATCGGTATCGGTCAAGCGGGTCAAATCAAAGTCCATATGGAGTTCTTGATAAACGTACTTGGCTTCGGCGGTGTTCTTAGTCAGAATCGCCACCGTGCCGTTGGTCGCTAGTTCACTCCGCAGTTCATGGGCCAACGCCTTGAAGGCGGACGCCGTATCGTAGCGAATGACCACTTTAGGCAGGTCACCATCGCGGTTGAAGGCTTCGATTTTATCGCCATCCGGCAAGAGCGCCTTGGCGAAGGTTGTGATCGGTAACGTCGAACGGTAAGACCGCCGCAGCGTGATCAGGCGCGACTTCTTGGCGTGGAGGGCCACCCCCAGATTCTTTAAGAGGTCTTCCGGAGATTCGACGGCCTTGAAGAGGGCCTGTTCGCTATCGCCTAATAACGTGAGCTTGGCGCGCGGAAAGGCGTGTTGCAAGTAAACCAGTTGGGCGATTGAATAGTCCTGCATCTCATCGACGAAGAGGTGTTGCATCTGGTGGTTTTGGCCGCCACCGATTAACAGGTCGCGCATGTAAAGTAACGGTGCGGCGTCAGTCAACGCCAGCTTGTGGAACTCGATGTCGTGCTGGTAGCGGTCGATGATGGCCTGCCATTGGTCGGTCGTGACGTTTTCGGGCAGCGGACACTGCTTCAAAAAGGCGGTGTACTGGCTGTAAACGTCTAAGAAGTAACCGTTATAAATGGCGTCATCGACCTGCCGTAAGCGCCGGCGGACGATTTGGCGGGCGAGAAAGTCAATCTCGTCATCGAGTTGTTCGAACTGGCCAAGGTGCTTACTGCCCAGTAAGTTATGGTAGTCTTCGTCACTTAACTGGTCGATAGTGTCGCGGACCCAGTCGGCCTTGGCTTCTTCGGCGATCCGTTGGCGCAATCGCTTTTCCAGGGCGTTCTTGGTCTTTAAGAAGCGTTCGGCCGCCGGAAAAGTAGTCGGGAAGCTATCGTAGATGTCCTGGATTTCTTGATGGCCAAAGAAGACCCGGCCCTTGAACCGAATATCAGTGAACTTCAGGTCGGTCGCGGTCTGGTGGGTGCAGTAGTCAGCCACGGCCGTCATCATTGCGGCGCTTTCTTGGAAGTTGCGGACTGCTTGATTGACGGGGTGTTGCTGGTCGCTTTCGTAGCGGTCGAATTGCGTTTGCACGTTGAGCCCTTGGAACCGTTGGGTCAAAAATTCGGCTAACGTGACCTGGCGCATGTTGCGTTCCCCTAAACTAGGCAAGACGTCACTGATGTAGTGGCTGAACAGCCGGTTGGGCGAGAAGAGGACGATTTGGTCGGCTTCGAGGTCGCGACGACTGTGGTAAAGCAGAAAGGCGATCCGTTGCAGAATTGCAGAGGTCTTGCCGGAACCGGCGACTCCCTGGACTACCAACAAGTCGCTATGCACGTCACGAATGATGTCGTTTTGCTCGCGTTGAATCGTGGCCACGATGTTTTGCATGGTGGTGTCGTTTTGTTCGCCTAAGACGTGCTGGAGCATCTCGTCACCCACAGTCTCATTGGTGTCGAACATGCTTTGAATCTGGCCGTCTTGAATCAGGAACTGGCGCTTCTTGAGTAGGTCAGTCTGTTGCCGGCCAGCCGGCGTGTCGTAGGCGACCTGGCCTAAGACCCCGTTGTAGTAGATACTGGAAATCGGGGCCCGCCAGTCGTAGACCAGAAAGTTCTCATCATCATCGACGAACGAGGCCGTCCCAATATAGAGGGATTCGGGTTTCGTTTCGTCAGGATCTTGGATATCGATGCGACCAAAGTAGGGGGACTTTTGGAGTTCCCGATAGGTCGCTAACTGGTCTTGGATAATGTTTTGGTTTTCAGTCAGCCGCGAGACTAAGGCCCGTTGCTGTTGAAGTTCGGCACTGGTTTCGATTCGGTCATCGACTTCAAACCAGTTCACGGACGTGTTTTCGCTATAGTTTTTCAACACGTTACGCAACTCGTGGTGGGCGTCGTTATATTCGGCCGTGGTCCGGTCGAGGCGCTGACCAATCTGGTGGACCACGTCGTCCACGCGGTGTTGCTCGTGTGCTTGTTCGTTGGTGGTCAAGATGACCGCCTCCTTTATAGAGTTCGCTAAATTGCTTAACAAGTTTAGTCACATTTGGGGGCAGTGTCAATGAAAGACCGTTGTGGAAATGACTTGGGCCCCGAATTTCTAAACGACCGGCTGGAATTTCAGTTTACTTTCGCCCTTAAATCCACTAAACTGTAGGCATATGTTTCAATGAAGTAGGTCCATTTTAGAGAAGTGCTCCCCGGCTGCAAGGGCGCTATGACCGAAGTGGGTTGAAACGACACTAAACGACGATAAAACTCGCGGGGGCCCCGTTAACGGCTAAAAGTGATGGTCAATTGGACCATAAATTAGGTGGTACCGCGCATTAGCGTCCTATTGGAGCAATCCAGTAGGGCGCTTTTTCAGAAAGGAAGATTTTCAATGACTCAAAAACACGTCTTTTTAACTGGTGACCGACCAACCGGTAAACTGCACATCGGCCACTACGTCGGGTCCCTCAAGAACCGGGTCCAACTCCAAAATTCCGGGGACTATGAGCCCTACATCATGATTGCGGATACGCAAGCGTTGACCGATAACGCCCGCGACCCCGAAAAGATTCAACACAGCTTACTTCAAGTGGCTTTAGACTACCTGGCAGTGGGACTCGACCCACAAAAGTCGACGCTGTTGGTGCAATCCCAGATTCCCGCCCTGAGCGAACTGACCATGGTCTACTTGAATTTGATCACGGTGGCGCGGTTGAACCGGAACCCAACGGTCAAGACCGAAATCAAGCAAAAGGCCTTTGGCGAAAGTGTCCCGGCTGGTTTCTTCATCTACCCGGTCAGCCAAGCTGCTGACATCACTGCGTTCAAGGCAGACACGGTGCCCGTGGGTGACGACCAGGAACCGATGCTGGAGCAGACCCGCGAAATCGTGCGGAGCTTCAACAACATTTATGGGCAAAAAATCTTGGTGGAACCCGAAGGCTACTTCCCACCGAAGGGCCAAGGTCGGATTCCCGGTCTAGATGGCAACGCCAAGATGAGTAAGTCACTGAACAACGCCATCTATCTGGGTGACGATGCCGACACCATCCAAAAGAAGGTCATGTCGATGTACACCGACCCGACCCACGTCCACGTCGAAGACCCCGGTCACATCGAAGGAAACACGGTCTTCACTTACCTAGACATCTTTGGTACGGATCAGGCCAAAATCGCCGACTTAAAGGCGCAATATCAACACGGTGGTCTGGGAGATGTTAAAATTAAACGGTACCTAAACGAGGTGCTCCAAGCCGAATTGAAGCCGATTCGCGAGCGGCGCGAACAGTTTGCGGCCGACCCAGCTAGCGTTTACGCTATCTTGAAAAAAGGCAGTGAGAAGGCTAACCAAGTGGCAGCTCAGACCCTGCACGAGGTTCGGCACGCGGTTGGGGTGGATTACTTCGGTTAGAAAAACGGGGGGACGGCCATGCAGAATTTAGCCATTGTGGATTTAGGATCCAATTCAGTGCGGTTAGCCATTAACGAGTTGCGCGCCGACGGGACTTATCGGGAAGTTAACCGGATTAAGGCCGATAGTCGCTTGTCCGAGGGGATGGGGCCGGAGAAGATTCTCCAGCCCAAAGCCATGGCCCGGACGATTACCGCGTTACGCTCGTTTCGACCTTACTATGAACACTTGCCTAACTTAATTGTGCGCGGCATCGCCACGGCGGCGGTCCGCCAAGCGCGGAACCGTAAGGAATTCTTGGCCCAGGTCAAAACGGCCACGGCTATCGATTTAGAAGTCCTATCCGGTGACCAGGAAGCCTATTATGATTATTTAGGTGCCGTCAATCGGTTGAAGGTCAAGGATTGCTTGTTATTGGATACCGGTGGCGCCAGTTGTGAATTGGTCCACGTCAAGGATGGTCACGACGCCAATCTGATCAGTGTGCCGTTTGGGGCGGTCAACCTCTCCGAACAGTTTCACCTCGACGACCAGGTCAGTGCCGTCGACCTCTTTTCCGCCCAGGTGTTTTTACGCGAACGCTTGCGTGACATCTGGTGGCTAAATGATGCCAAACACCTCCCCTTGGTGCTTCTGGGCGGGGCCAACCGGACGTTAGCCCGGATGAACCGCCAACAACAAAAAATCCTGCACGTGGAAAACATCCACGGTTACCGGCTCACGACTGATCAGGTGCTCTACACCTTCGAGCGGCTTTTACGGGTCCCACTGGCGGAACGCAAGTGGATCTCGGGCCTGGAACCGGAACGCGCTGACATCATCTTAGGTGGCATGTTACCGCTGGTCACGTTACTGCAAATGCTAGATTCGGACCGGGTGGTATTCTCCGAAAGTGGCGTGCGGGAAGGGATTATTTCAGAGTATCTCAGTCAACGTTAGGAGGGACCGCTATGGCAACGTCCTTTTACCGGTTGCCCTACGCTAAGCGGCGTGACCGCTTGGCCCGCATTGCTAAGTGGCCGGTGGCGCAACTGGCGACCATCGCCCAATCGCGCCGGTCACAAGATGAAGAACTGATTGAAAACTACCTGACGACTTACGGCTTGCCCGAAGGCGTGGCGGTCAATCTCCACGTCGATGGTCAGACCGTCGCCGTTCCGATGGTCACCGAGGAACCCTCGGTCATTGCGGCGGCCAGCAATGGTGGCCGGTTGTTAAACGATGGGCACCTGGGCATTACGACCGAGGTGACCCAGCGCGAGCTGATGGGGCAGATCGTCTGTCAACACGTGACAGATTCCGCGGCCTTGCAACAGTGGGTCACGACGCACACCGCGCACTTGTTGGCGGTGGCCAATGCCGCGCACCCGACGTTGCAAAACCATGGTGGCGGGGCTCGGTCGCTACGGGTACGCAAACTCCCACCCGACTGGGTGTCCATCGATTTGTTCGTCGACGTGGGTGAAGCCATGGGGGCTAACCTGGTCAACACCATGGCCGAAGCCGTCGTCCACGACATCCAAGTCAACACTGATGCAGACGTGTTGATGAGTATCTTAAGCAACTATGCCACGCACAGTTTGGCGACGGCTCGGTGCGCGATTCCGGTAACCAATTTACGGACCAAGACGCTGGCGGGAGCCACCGTGGCTAAACGGCTGTGTGCCGCCAGTGAGTTTGCTCAAGTCGACCCGTACCGAGCGGCCACTCACAACAAGGGCATCATGAACGGCATCGATGCCGTGGTGCTCGCGATGGGCAACGATTGGCGCGCCGTGGAGAGTGGGGCGCATGCTTATGCTAGCCGCGACGGTCATTACCGCGGGCTTAGCCGCTGGTGGGTCGATGGTGACACGCTTCACGGTGAGCTGACGTTACCGCTGGCGTTAGGTACGGTCGGCGGTGCCACCAAGGTTTTTCCTTTGGTCGCCGTCAACCAACAATTAGCCCAGATCAAAGACGCCCGGCACTTGATGCGCGTGACCGCGGCTTTGGGCTTAGCCCAAAACGTCGCGGCGTTACGTGCGTTGGTCTTGGACGGCATCCAAAAAGGGCACATGCACTTACAACGTAAATCCTTAGCCCTATCGGTGGGGGCGACCCCGGCAGAAGTGCCGGCGGTTCTTCTGCGGCTAACGGCAACGCAACCAACCACCGAACAGGCGCAAGCCGCGTTACGCGCGGTCCGCGCCGCCAATTCACAGAAAACGGGGGACTAAACTTATTATGGAAGCAAAAGATGTTCAATTATCGCCAGTGGTTCAAGGGTTAATCAATGAAGTTAACGGCAAGTTCCCAGGGAAAGTCGAAGTTCAATTCATTGGTCAGCTCCAGTCGGGTTACGTCCGGCACGACCAGGCGCAACAGGTCCAAGATGGCAATAATATCGTCATCCAGGTGGCCGATTTAACGGCGCCGAACTACACGGCGTCTCACGAATTATTACATTTGCTGATGATTTTATCGGGTTTTCCACAGGTCTTCTTCAGTCTGACCACGGGCAACACCCAACTCGACGAACAACTGATGATCATGGGGACTGAACTCTACGATATCGTTAGCCACATCGTCGTGGTCAGCGAACAGCGTAAGCACGAGTTGATTACGCCGGAAATCGAGGAGATGTACTTGAAGGGGGTTCGGGCCACTATCAAGCCGGAACCGACCCCGGTCGACGACGAGATGACGTTGCGGACCTTGACCTTGTTAGACGCGCTGGTCTTCTTCGGTGACGGTCACGACGACATCATCGCCCAATTCAAGCGCGATTACCCGATCAGCTTAGAAGCTGCTCAGAAGTTATACGCGTTGATCACGGCTAAACCGATTGACTCACCGTTTACGCTACGGCGCAACGTGGTCAAGTTGTTCCGGGCCTTTGACGAACAATTGGAGGCTTGGCACTTACCCGCGTTGCATAATGCGGAGTTCACGACTTTGACCAGTGTCGTCTCCAAGCGGCAGTTGGGCTTACAAGTACGGCAAATGTTTGAACTGTACCATTCGGACATGCACGACAAACACAGCCAACGGCGGGCATACGTGGGCTTCAACCGGGCGGACAACCAGAACGCCTTCGTCTTGTCAGCACCAAAGCCCAGCGAAGACACCCCGGATTACTACACCAAGATTTACGACATGACCGTCGCGGACCTCTTCAAGATGTTGAAAATGCCGTACATTTTACGGTAGTCTAGAAGAGACGGGACCCTTAAACGAGTGGGCCCCCACTTGGGAAGTTGTCCCAAGCGTAATGTTAGGGGGATTTTAGATGGAAGCACGATTACAAAAATTATTTGATGACGCCACGCACATCGTCTTTTTGACGGGGGCGGGGGTCTCCACGCCATCGGGGATTCCGGATTATCGGTCGAAAAATGGCCTGTACACCGGGCACCATAACGCGGAGTATTACTTGAGCCACGCTTGTTTGGCCAAGGAACCGGAAACCTTTTACCAGTACGTCAAGCAGAATCTCTACTATCCCGACGCCAAACCTAACGTCATTCACCAAAAACAAGCGGCGTTGACCCAACAAAATCGCGCCACGGTGGTGACCCAAAACATCGACAACTTGTACCGCGAGGCGGGGTGTCAACACCTAGTCGAATTTCACGGGAACCTCTACAAGGTCTATTGCCAGGTCTGTGGTCAACCCGCAGACTGGCACGACTACTTGAAGGACCCACACCACGAGGTGGATGGTGGCTGGTTACGGCCCGACGTTGTTTTGTACGACGAGGGCTTGAACGCCACCAATATCCAACGCGCGGTCGGCGCCATGGCAGCCGCTGATTTAGTCGTCATCGTGGGCACGTCGATGCGGGTCTACCTGTTCGCCGGCCTGCTGAACTACCGCAACGCTAAGGCGCCCGTGGTCGTTATCAACCAGGAAAAATTAGACCTGGGGGTACCAATCGAAATGGTACAAGCGGATGCCACGAGTTTCTTTAACGAACTTCAGGTTTGAAGGTGAAAGCATGACCCATCAAGAGATCATTGCCCAGTTACGGCGCTTAGTCCGACGCTTACGGTGGCTCAACGTGTTACAGTTGATTCCCGATACGTTAGTGATCTACGGCATTTTGCAACTGGGATTCAGTCAGGATTTTGTCACGTTGTTCAATACCACGTTTACGCGTCAAAAAGCGAGCCTGGTCACGATTATGTTCGCGCTCATCGACTTGTGTGTGACCGGGATCCGCCACAATGATCGCTTAGAGGGTCGCAAGCTGATCAGCCAGTTACGCGGCAAGTTGAGTGCCGCGGAAGCCGAACTTATCAAACAATTTCAACGGCTGAAGTAACCCGGCGCCCGCCCCCTGGTGGGGCAACACGGGAATTCGAAGGGAGTGACAGGGGTGATTACCATTGGGTTGACCACCTGGACCGAACATCCGGCCTTGATTGGCGGGGAACAACGTCCGGTCACCTTAACTGAATATGCGGGGACTCTCCCGCTGGTCGAACTCGACACGCCATTTTATGGCATCCCCACGGCCAAAACGATTGCAACCTGGCAAGCCCAAGTTCCGGATGGGTTTCAGTTTATCTTGAAGGCCAACCAGGCCATGACCACCCATGGTAAACGCGACCAAGCCGTGGCCGACGCGGACTTGCAGACGACCTTCACGCACTACCGTGAAATCGTGGCGCCGTTAGCCGCCGCGCACCAGTTACGCACGGTGCTCTTTCAATTTCCGCCGTACTTCAACCGCACCACGGCCAACATCGATTACTTGCGGCAGGTCCGTGTGGCGATGGGGAACTTGCCGGTTGCCGTGGAATTTCGCAGTCCTAGCTGGTTCGCCACACCGGGGCTGACCCAAGACGTGATGCGCTATTTGCAATCGTTGCGGTTGACCAACGTGGTGACCGACGAGCCGCACAACCTAAACGACGGCGTGCCCCTGGTCGGTACCGTGACCACCCCGGACTTAGCGGTAGTGCGCTTGCATGGCCGCAACGCCAAGGGCTGGTTCAATCAGGGGTCCAACTGGCGTAAGACCCGGACACTGTACAAGTACAGCGAGGCCGAGTTGCAGGAGGTTGCTACCCTGGTTACACAGTTAGCGGCGCAGGCTAAAGACGTCTGCGTGATCTTCAACAACAACTCCGGGCGTGATGCCGCGCCGAACGCCTTGCGGTTACAGGAAATCTTGAATTTACACTGGACCAATCTGGCCCCGCAACAGTTAGACCTCTTTTAAAGGGGCTGCAGACCACAAAATCCCCGGTCGTCGCTATGGCTTGCCGGGGGTTTATGCTATACTAAGTGAGAATTTAAACTCGATTACAAACTCGATTTTTTACGGAATATTTTGGAGCAAAGGAAGGCTTTATTTTATGGCAGACACCAAACCAACGTTTTATATCACAACGCCGATCTATTACCCGTCCGGCCGGTTACACATCGGGAATTCATACACCACGATTGCCTGTGACACGGTTGCGCGCTACAAGCGTAGCGACGGTTACGACGTCTTTTTCCTCACCGGGACCGATGAACACGGATTAAAGATTGAAGATAAAGCCCGTGCCAACCACCAGTCACCCCAAGAATACGTCGATGGGATGGCGGCACAAATCAAGCAACTCTGGCAGACGCTGGAAATCTCAAACGACAAGTTCATTCGGACCACGGATGCCGAACACGTGGCGGCGGTCCAAGAAATTTTCGAGCGCCTGTTGAAGCAGGGCGACATCTATCTGGGGGAATACGAAGGCTGGTACTCCGAAGACGACGAAGAGTACTTCACCGAGACCCAGCTGGCCGAAGTCTACCGGGATGACAACGGTAAGGTTATTGGCGGGAAGGCCCCGTCCGGCCACGAAGTCTCCTTGGTTAAGGAAGAGTCGTACTTCTTCAAGATGAGTAAGTACGCTGACTGGTTGTTAGACTTCTACCACCAGAACCCGCACTTCATCCAACCAGAGACCCGGATGAACGAAATGATCAACAACTTCATCAAGCCTGGTTTGGAAGACTTGGCCGTTTCCCGGACCACCTTTAGCTGGGGCGTGCCGGTCAAGAGCAACCCCAAGCACGTGGTCTACGTGTGGATCGATGCCTTATTGAACTATATCACCGCCTTAGGTTACACCAGCGACGATGAAAGCCAGTTCAAGAAGTTCTGGCCTGCCGACGTGCAAATGGTCGGTAAGGAAATCGTCCGGTTCCACTCCATCTACTGGCCAATCGTGCTCCATGCCTTAGGCATCAAGCCGCCTAAGGAACTGTTTGCGCACGGCTGGTTACTGATGAAGAACGGCAAGATGTCCAAGTCAACGGGGAACGTTATCTACCCCGAAACGTTAGTTGACCGTTACGGCCTCGATGCCTTACGGTACTACCTGATGCGCGCCATGCCATATGGCAACGATGGTAACTTCACGCCCGAAGATTTCGTCGACCGGGTCAACTACGACCTTGCCAACGACCTGGGGAACCTCTTGAACCGGACCGTGGCCATGATCAACAAGTACGAAGACGGCAAGTTACCGGCCTTCAAGGCGGGCGTCACGGAATTTGACGCCGACCTGGAACAAACGGCCGCTACTGTCATCAGTCGTTACCACGAGTTGATGGACCAGATGCACTTCGCCGATGCGTTGGCGGAAATCTGGAAGCTCGTTGCCCGGACCAACAAGTACATCGATGAAACGGCACCGTGGCAATTAGCCAAGGATGACAGTGCTACCGACCAATTGGCCGCCGTGATGGCGCACTTGGCTGCGAGCCTACGGGTCATCGCCACCTTGATCAGCCCGGTCATGACCCACGCGCCGAAGAAGATCTTCGACCAATTGGGCTTAGACCCCGAAACGATTACGTTAAGTGGCTTACAGTTGGCTGATTTACCAGCTGGCAAGCAGGTCGTGGCCAAGGGGACCCCAATCTTTCCACGGTTGGACACCGAAGCCGAAGTCGACTTCATCCAGGGTCAAATGACCAAGTCGGAGAAGACCAAGGGCCGGGCTGCGATGGCTGCTAAAGCCCAAAAGCAGGAACAAGACAACGGGGGCGCCAGCGAGCTCACCTTGAACAAGCCGGAGATTCGCTTCGACAAGTTCGAAAAGGTGGAACTCCGGGTCGCTGAAATTAAGGCGGTCGACCACATCGAAGGGGCCGACAAGCTCTTGAAGTTCCAGTTGGATGCGGGGGATCAGGGCTTACGCCAGATTCTTTCCGGTATTGCCCAGTGGTACCCAGAACCGCAATCCTTGGTGGGTAAGAAGGTCATCATCGTGGCCAACTTGAAGCCGCGGAAGATGCGGGGGCAAATTAGCCAAGGGATGCTCCTATCCGCGGAACACGACGGAAAAGTTCAATTAGCCATCGTGCCGCAGAACCTGGTCAACGGCTCTTCAGTTGAATAATCTCAAGGTCAAGCACAACGCGGGCGGCGAATCGAAAGACGCCAGCTCGCGTTTTTATGGTACCGGGCAGTTCTCGGCGCCAAGGCGAGAAGGGAACGGATAGCATGCAAATTTACGATTCACACACGCATTTGAATAGCGAGGAGTTCATCACCGACGTGCCGCGGTACTTGAAGCGCGCCGCGGATTTGGGCGTGACTAAGATGACCATCGTGGGCTCGAACACGGCACTGAACACCAGTGCCATCGACCTGGCGCACAAGTACCCCGAATTAGTGGCGGCCGTGGGCTGGCACCCGGAAGATTCCAAGGACTACACCCCGGAAAAGGAAGCCGAGTTGGAAGCCCAGTTGGCCGACGACCAGGTCCGGGCGCTGGGTGAAATTGGCTTGGACTACCACTGGGATTCCTCGCCGCAAGACACGCAACGGAAGGTCTTTGCCCGGCAGATTGCCATCGCTAAGGAAGTCCACAAGCCTATCGTGGTCCACAACCGTGATGCCTTTGAGGACACCTACCGCATCATCAAGGACGCCGGGATTCAAGACATTGGCGGCGTGATGCACAGCTTCAACGGCGATCCGGAGTGGTTGAAGAAGTTCCTCGACTTGGGGATGCACATCTCGTATTCCGGGGTGGCCAGTTTCAAGAACGCCCACGAGGTCCACGATTCGGTCCGGGCAACACCGCTCGATTGGATGATGGTCGAGACCGATGCACCGTATTTGACGCCGGAACCGTACCGTGGCAAGCAGAATGAACCCGGTTTTACCCGCTACACGGTCGAAGCCATCGCCAAGGAGCGCGAGACCACGCCAGCGGCCATTGCTGAAGCGACTTACCAAAACGCAGAGGAGTTTTACCATATTGAAAAAGATTAAAGAAGTCCTGGTGGTGGAGGGGAAAGACGACACCAAAGCCATCAACCGGGCGGTCAATGCCGACACCATCGAGACACGCGGGTCCGCTATCAATGACGAGACCTTAGCGTTGATTGAGAAATTGGCCGACCAACGGGGCGTTATCATCTTCACCGACCCGGATTTTTCGGGGGAGAAGATTCGTAAGATCGTGGCCGAAGCCGTGCCGAACGCCAAACACGCCTTCTTACCGAAAAAGGCCGGGCGTCCGGGCAAGGCAGGGGGGTCGTTAGGCGTGGAACACGCCACGCCCGAAGCGATTCGTGACGCCCTGAGCCACGTGTACACCGAAACGGAGGCCGCCCCAGAACTCATCAGCCATGCCGACTTAGTGGCGGCGGGACTGATTGGGGGCGCCGGGGCCAAACGCCGGCGCGAAGAGTTAGGTGAACAACTACAGATTGGTTACGTTAACGGCAAGCAACTGGAGAAACGGTTACGGATGTTCGGCATTCAACCGGACACGTTTGCAGCCGCAGTGGCGCAGTTAACACCAGCAAAGGGGGATTTTCGTGAATAACAGTGTACCAGAAATTGGCTCACCGGCCCGGACGAAGGCCATCTTGAACCGTTACCGCTTAGTCGCGAAGAAGAGTTTGGGTCAGAACTTTTTATCGGATTTAAACATTTTACGCAACATCGTGAGTGCGGCCGACGTCACGGACCAGGACAACGTCATTGAGATTGGTCCCGGTATTGGGGCTTTGACCGAGCAGTTGGCGCAACGGGCTAAGCGCGTCGTGGCCTTTGAAATCGACGAGAATCTGTTGCCGGTCTTAGACGAGACCTTACTGCCCTACGACAACGTGAAGATTATCAACCAGGACATTTTGAAGGCCAACTTGCCCGAAGTCATCAAGGCTGAGTTCGAGGCGGGGCATCCCTTGAAGTTGGTGGCGAACTTGCCGTACTACATCACGACACCAATCCTGATGGGCGTGTTGCAAAGCAACGTGACCTTCGACCAAATCGTAGTCATGATGCAAAATGAGGTAGCGGACCGCTTGGCGGCCGAACCCGGCATCAAGGCCTACGGGTCGTTATCCGTGGTGATGCAATACCGTGCTCACATCGAAGTGGCCTTCCGGGTCCCGCGCACGGCGTTCATCCCGCAACCCAACGTCGATTCAGCCATCATTCGTTTGACGCCACGGACGGATTTACCCGTCAAGCCATATGAGGATAAGGCCCTTTTTGGCTTCGTCAAGGGATGTTTTGCCCACCGACGGAAATCGCTGTGGAACAATTTACAGGGAATCTTTGGCAAACAACCGGAGGTCCGGGAACGTATCGCGGCGGTACTCGAACAAGTTGGGATTTCGCGGCAATTGCGCCCCGAACGCTTGACGTTGGTTAATTTTATTGAATTAGTGAACGCTTTTCATGCGGATGGCTTGATGTAACCCTTACCATTGGCTGATAATTGCGCTAGAGTAGGTGTTGTGGTATAATTTGCATTTTTTGTGAAACTATGGTATCATGTTTCACAGAGGTGAAGTGCATGCCAACAAGTTTAGCGAACATTAAGAACAAACTGGATGGGCGAATTGGCGACAAACTGATGGTCATCGCTCAAGCCGGCCGCAAGAAAACAACCGAACGGCATGGAATTCTGCGAGAAACCTACCCAGCGGTATTTGTGGTAGATCTCGACCAGAACGAAAATTCATTCGAACGCGTTTCTTATAGCTATACCGATATTTTAACCAAAAACATCGAAGTCGACTTCGATGAATAAATAATTGGGCCAGATAAGGCCTTTTTATTTTGCACTTTTCCATAGTATAATGGGCTTAATTACATTCAGAACAACGGTAGAGCAGCCAGCCTACCAGGAATTCAGGTGAGCTCATGCAACTGATTGAAAAGGCACCGGCCAAGATAAATCTGGGGCTCGACACGCCGTACCATCATCGGGATGGCATGGAGGAGTGGAACATGGTCATGACTTCGGTCGACTTAGCAGACTACGTCGAGATTCAGGCCTTGCCCCACCACCGGCGGATTCGGGTCGCCTCAAACAGTGGTTTTTTACCCAATGATCAGCGTAACTTGGCCTTTCAAGCGGCCCACTTGCTCCAGACACGTTTTCGACTCAAGCAAGGGGTCAACATTCGATTGAAGAAAAATATTCCGGTCGCGGCCGGCTTGGGCGGCGGCTCATCCGATGCGGCCGCGGTGCTCCGGGGGCTGAATCAGCTCTGGGGGTTGGGATTGTCGTGGCGTGAATTAGCCGAACTGGGCCTGCAGATTGACTCGGACGTGCCGTACTGTGTTTACGGTCGCCCGGCGCACGTGCGTGGGCGCGGAGAACGGATTACGCCGTTACCCAAGCTCCCCGCGACCTGGGTAGTTCTGGCCAAACCCAAGGTCAGCGTGTCCACCCCCAGCATTCTGCAGAAGATTCACTACGATGATCTGGACCATCCGGACATTGACGCGCTGGTTAGAGCGATTCGCAACCAGGATATCGCGGCGATGTGTGCTGTGATGGGGAACGTCTTGGAACCGTTGACGGCAGCTAAACACCCGGAGATTACCCAGTTGAAACGCCAAATGGTCAAGTTTGGCGCCGAGGTGGCCCAGATGAGTGGGACCGGTCCCACCGTTTTTGGCCTGTGTAGTAAGCAATCGCGCGCTCAGCGGGTCTTTAACGGCATGAAGGGATTCTGCCGCGAAGTCTATTTGGTGCGACCATTACCGTAAAAATTAACGCTCAAACGAGATGCGAAAGCCTGGTAAGGTGAAATGACTTGCCGGGCTTTCGTTTTTTAAATTGGAGGATTTGCTGGTTTTACGGGTAAAATTACCGATAAAAATTGGCAACCGGTCCCAATTTCGAGTAAGGTAAAAGGGTAATTGATGACGATAAAGGAGTGGAAGATGGATGACGAAAAAGAAGAAAATTGGGATTGCCACAGCGCTAGCGGCGACCAGTCTGGTTAGCTTGTTTGGAAGCTCACTGGCGGTCTATCGGTTGGGGATGAAGTCCTTTAGTAGTAGCCGGAAGAAGTCCAAGGAGCGCTCGATTGCGGAGAATACGTCGGATGACAATGCCTGGTACCTCCAACAACCCATTCAAGAATGGACGCAGGTCAGCCAAGATGGCTTGACGCTGCGGGCGTCGTTTATCCCGGCAGAATCACCAAAGAGCGACAAAGTAGCCATCTTGGCCCACGGGTTGGGACACTCCCGCGAACAAATGATTCCCTACGCGCGGGTCTTTCGCAAGTGGGGGTACAGCTTGCTGATGCCGGATGCCCGGGCCCACGGTGAAAGCGAAGGCAACACCATTGGCTACGGGTGGTTAGACCGCCACGACTACCAGGGGTGGATTGCCCAGTTACTCGAGCGGTGTGGCCAGCAGATTCAGATCGTTTTGATGGGGGTCTCCATGGGGGCCTCAACGGTCCTGGCCACGGCGGGCGAAGACTTACCGGCCAACGTCAAGGCCGTGGTGGCCGATTCTGGCTACGCTTCCGTCTTTTCGGAAGGTGGCTACCGATTGTGGCACAAGTACCACATCCCCACGGTCCCAGCTATGACGCTGGCAAATCAGTATTCCCGCGTCGATGCCGGTTACCGGTTGCGTGACGGTAACATCGCGGCGCAACTGCACCACACGAAGTTGCCGATTCTCTTCATTCAAGGGGCGCACGACCAAACGGTGCCGATTGAGAACCTGGATATCCTCTATCAAGCGGCCGCGGGACCTAAGCAAAAGTACCGGCATCCTAGTGCCGCGCACATTGCGACCCGGGCGGCTGACCCGGCGACGTATGACCAAAAGGTCGCGGCTTTCTTGGCACCGTACGTGGATTCTGCAAAAAAGGATTGACAGGCTTACATTTTCTGGTAAACTGGTAAACAGTAACAGTTACCATTTACAGAAATTACGGCAAGGAAAGTAGGGAAGCTTGTGCAACGGAAGCGATGGCTGGTTGGCCTGCTGGTCGTCTTAATGGTGGTGCTCAGCGGTTGTCAGACCAAGAGTACCTCCCAGACGACTAAGGCACCGGAAAAGATCCACGTGGTGGCCTCATTGAACTTTTATGGTGAAGCGGCCAAGCGAATTTTAGGCACCGCCGGGACCGTGACCACGGTCATCAACAGTCCCAGCGTTGATGCGGAGAGCTTTGAACCCGATATTGCCACGGCAGAAAAGGTCGCCAAGGCCGACGTGGTGATTCAAAACGGGTTGGGGTACGATAGTTGGATGAGCCGGCTGGTGGCCGCTAATGACAGCAGTCACATCAAGACCTTGAACTTAGGTAAGCTACTGGGCCGCAAAACGGGAGCTAACCCGCATCTGTGGAGTGACCCGCAACTGATGATCGAGATGACCCAAAAGTTGGTTCAGCAATTCAGCCGCATCTCACCACAACACGCGGCGGCGTTCAAACGCCGTGGTAATGCGTACGTCAAGGAGTTACGTGCGTTACCGCGACTGGCACGCACAATCAAACAGCACGCTAATAACCAGCAGGTGGCGGTCAGTGAACCGGTCTTTGACCTGGCCTTAACGGCGATGGGGTACCGCGTGAGTGATAGCCACTTTGCCCAGGCGATTGAAGAAGACAGTGACCCGACGCCAGCCGACATCACGCACTTGGAAACGCAGATTCGCCAGCATAAAATCGCCTTTTTTGTGGAAAACACCCAAAATTCCAGTAAGAATGTGACGTCGATGGTCAAGTTAGCGCACAAGTACGATGTGCCGGTGGTTCAAGTGACTGAAGCCAAGCCGGTCAATGAAAGCTATGTGACCTGGATGAGTAGTCAATACCAGCAGGTCCGGCGAATCCAACAGAAAGCGGGGGCGCAGTCATGACAACGACAGCACCGATTTTAAAACTTGATCATTTGGGGATGACCTTTCCGGGTCACCCCGTTTTTAACGATTTGAACCTGACGATTCACCGCGGCGAGTTCTGGAGCATCGTGGGCGAGAACGGGGTCGGTAAGACCACTTTGATGCGCACGATTTTGCACCAACTCCGGCCGACTACCGGGAGGGTCCACTATCTACCCACTAGTTCGACTGTACGAATTGGCTATGTGCCACAGTTTCGCAACATCGATGCGGATTACCCGCTGTCCATCCGCGACTTCGTGGGGTTGAACCTGACCGGGTGGAAGTTACCGTGGCTGAGTCGCCGCGAACGCGCCCGGGTCACCGATATCCTGGCGCAGACCGGGTTAGCCCAGTTGGTCCACCGGCCGATTGGCCAGGCCTCCGGGGGCGAGAAGCAGAAGGCCTATTTGGCCCAAGCCCTAGTCGAACGGCCCAACCTCTTGATTCTTGACGAATCAACGGCTAGTCTGGATCCGGTCACCAAGACCGAGTTGTTGGACTTGGTGCAAAAAATCAACCAGCAGATGGCGTTGACCGTGTTGTTCGTGACCCACGACATCCCGATGGCCCGGCGCTACGCCGAGCAGTTCTTGATGTTGACGCCGCAAGGCAGCGAACAGGGGCCGATTGCCCAGTTGACCGACCAAAAAGTTTGGCACGAGGAGGCGCAACATGTTTGAGTATGAATTTATGCGTAACGCCTTTGCGGCTGGCACCATCATTGCCATTATCTGTGGCATCATGGGCGTCTTCGTGATTGCCCGTAACATGTCATTTCTGACGCACACGCTCTCCGAAATCGGCTTTTCCGGGGCGGCCTTCGGGATTTTTGCCGGTTGGACGCCGTTGAGCGGGATGCTACTGTTTACCGTGATCAGTTCGGTCATCGTGGGCCGCTTGAGTGTCCGGGCCGAACGGCGGGAAGCAGCCATCAGTGCCATTTCGGCTTTATTTATCGGCCTGGGGATTTTATTTCTGTCGCTAGCCAACACCAATGCCAGTTACGCCACCAATATCTTATTTGGGAGCGTGATTGGGATTAGCAGTAGCGATGTGACCCAGATGCTGACCCTGTCGATTCTGGTGTTGATCGTGATTTTAGCCATCTATCGGTTCTTGAAGTTTGATTCGTTCGACCACACCGGCGCTTTGGTCAAGGGATTGTGGACCAACACGTTATCCGTCGTGTTTTTGGTCTTATTGGCGTTGAGTGTCAGTGTGGCCGCTCAAATCGTCGGCTCGCTACTGATTTTTATTCTGTTGACGCTCCCCGCGGCGACAGCCAAGTACTTCGCCCATTCTGTGGGCCGTATGATGGGATTGGCCATCGTGTTAGCGCTGGTCGGGGTCTGGAGTGGCCTCACGTTGAGTTATTTAACGAATTACCCGGTCTCGTTCTTCATCGCCGCTATCGAAGCGCTCTTTTACTTCCTGGCGCTGGGGTGGCAAACGACGCGCACGGCCGCGAAAGGGTAAGTTTGTATCAGATTACTGTAAAATCCAACGGGCTTTTCGGGAGAACCTTCTCGAGAAGCCCGTTTTAAGGTAGTGGGTATAAAATGTTTAATAAAAAAGAGCGAAGCGCTACCATTACTAGCCGTTGGCGGCTGCTGACGTTCGGCCCTGCCTGAATAAACCAGAAAAAGAGGGGGCGTCGGTGGATTTCTCACGGAAATATCACGAAAAACCCGAACGTTTATGCTAAAATAAAGCATACAATTAGTCCTAAAGAAAATAATTGAGGTGAATAACTTGAAAGTCAGAAGAAGTGATCGCTTAGTCGACATGACGCGCTACCTGCTGGAGCGCCCGCACGAACTGGTTTCCTTGACGTTCTTTGCGGCCCGTTACGAGTCGGCCAAGTCTTCCATCAGTGAAGACCTAACGATTCTGAAACGGACCTTTCAAGCGCGGGGCACGGGGTTACTCGAAACCGTACCCGGTGCTGCGGGGGGTGCCCGCTTCATTCCCTATATTTTACGGGAAGAGGCCGAGCAATTTGTCGGCGAGCTGATTGACGAGCTTTCTTCGGCAGACCGGTACCTACCGGGCGGGTATGTGTATATGTCCGATATCTTAGGCCGACCTTCAGCGTTACGCCAAATTGGGCGAATTCTGGCGACCCAGTATTTGAACCAAAACGTGGACGTCGTGGTGACGGTCGCTACCAAGGGGATTTCCCTTGCCGAAAGTGTGGCCTATTACCTAAACGTGCCGTTCGTTATCGTTCGTCATGACTCGCAAATTACCGAAGGGTCCACGGTCAGCGTGAACTACGTGTCTGGCTCGACCAAGCGTATCGAACGCATGGCGTTATCGAAACGCAGTGTGAAACCCGGTTCACGGGTCCTCTTAGTCGATGACTACATGAAGGGCGGTGGCACGGTCGGTGGCTTACGGTCATTGGTTGACGAATTCGATTCGCAACTAGCCGGGGTCGCGGTCTTAGCCGAAGGCGACTTTGACGGGCAACGTCCCGTTAGCAAGTACACGTCGCTGTTGAAGGTGCAGACGCAAAATAACGAGATTCACGTGACGCCAGGGAATTATCTCACCCAGATCTTTGGCGAAGAAACAAATTAACTAATACTAGGAGATATTTGGCATGAGTACTAGAAATACGATCATTCTGGCAGCCGGTAAGGGTACCCGGATGAAGTCGAAGTTGTATAAGGTCCTCCATCAAGTTTGCGGTAAGGCCATGGTCGACCATGTCTTGACGCAAGTGGAAAAGACGCATATGGATAAGATTGTCACGGTCGTGGGTTACGGGGCCGATGAAGTCAAATCTGCCCTGGGCGACCGGACTCGCTACGTCTTGCAGGCCAAACAACTGGGGACGGGGCACGCGGTCTTACAAACGGAGCCCCTCTTAAAAGATGAAGAGGGGACGACGCTGATTGTCAGCGGCGACACCCCGTTATTCGAAGCCAAGACTTTCGAAGAACTCTTTGCTTACCATGAAGCTAAGCACGCAGCGGCCACGATTTTGACCTCGCAAGCGCCTGACCCCACTGGCTACGGGCGCATCGTGCGCAACAACATTGGTATCGTGGAAAAGATTGTGGAACAAAAGGACGCCACCTCGGAAGAACAAGAGATTCACGAAATCAACACCGGGGTCTACGTGTTTGATAACCAGAAGTTGTTCCAAGCGCTCCACGAAACGTCCAACGACAACGCCCAAGGCGAGTACTACTTAACCGACGTTATCGAAATCTTGAAGCAACGCGGGGACATCGTCGGCGCTTACCGGATGAGTAACTTCGACGAATCCATGGGCGTTAACGACCGGGTGGCGTTGGCCGCGGCCACTAAAATCATGCGCGCACGCATCAACAAGCAACACATGCAAGATGGCGTCACCCTGATTGACCCGGAGACCACCTACATCGATGCCGGCGTCAAGATTGGCCCCGACACCATCATCGAACCCGGCGTCTTGCTCAAGGGCAAGACGGTGATTGGCTCGGATTGCTATATCGGGGCACACTCCGAATTGCGCAACGCGACCTTAGCGGACCACGTGACGGTGACGTCATCCGTGTTGGAAGACTCCGACATGGCCAGCGGGTCCAACATTGGCCCGAACAGCCACTTGCGTCCAGAATCCCACATCGGCCCCAAGGTCCATCTGGGGAACTTCGTGGAAGTGAAGAAGGCTACGATTGGTGAAGGCACCAAGGTGGGTCACTTAACTTACGTGGGGAACGCCAAATTAGGACGGCATATCAACGTCGGTTGCGGTGTGGTCTTCGTGAACTACGATGGCAAGAACAAGCATGAAACGGTCGTGGGCGACGATGCCTTTATCGGGTCGAACTCCAACTTAGTTGCGCCGTTGAACGTGGCGGACCACAGTTTCATTGCGGCGGGCTCGACGATTACCGATGCCGTCAACCAGTATGACATGGCGATTGCCCGGCAACGGCAGACCAACAAACCGAACTATTATCAAAAATTACCATACCGCGGGGAATAATCGCCGGGGGAAAATCTTGTGTTTTTGCCCCGGATAACCTAAACTTATGGTAGTAATTCAGGCAGCTTTTGCTATTGGAGGAAATTATGGCTACGCAATATTTCGATCCTAAATTAAAGATCTTTGCGTTAAATTCCAACAAACCGTTAGCCGAGAAGATCGCTAGCGAGGTTGGGGTGGAACTAGGAAAAACTTCAGTGGACCGGTTCAGTGATGGTGAAATTCGTATCAACATTGAACAAAGTGTCCGGGGATGCCACGTCTACGTGATCCAATCGACGTCGGCACCAGTAAATGACAATTTGATGGAACTCTTGATTATGATCGATGCGTTGCGGCGGGCCAGTGCGGCCACCATCAACGTGGTCATCCCGTATTACGGGTATGCGCGGCAAGACCGGAAGGCCCGTTCACGGGAACCCATTACGGCTAAGCTCGTGGCCAATATGCTCCAAACGGCAGGGGTCACGCGGGTGTTGGCCTTAGACCTGCACGCCGCCCAAATCCAAGGGTTCTTCGACGTACCGGTAGACCACTTGATGGGGGCACCGTTACTGGCAGATTACTTCTTGCGTAACGGCTTAGCCGAAGACGCCGTCGTTGTTTCCCCCGATCACGGTGGGGTGACTAGAGCGCGGGCCTTGGCTGAGTTCTTAAAGGCGCCGATTGCAATTATCGACAAACGGCGGCCACGGGCCAACGTGGCCGAAATCATGAACATCATCGGGGATGTCAAGGGTAAACGTTGTATCATGATCGATGACATGATTGATACGGCTGGGACCATTACCTTAGGGGCACGAGCCTTGATGGATGCGGGGGCCGCTGAGGTCTACGCTAGTTGTACCCATCCCGTCTTGTCCGGACCAGCCATTGACCGCATCCAGGAATCACCCATCAAGAAGTTAGTGGTGACGGATTCGATTCAATTGACTGCCGATAAGCAAATTGATAAGATTGAACAGATTTCGGTCGGTCCGCTGATTGGTCAAGCTATCAAGCGGATTAATGAAAATCGGCCGGTCAGTCCGTTGTTCAAGAACCGTTTCCGGAGTCACCAGCAGTAAAAGCGACCGGAGCGGACACGATAAATCTAGATAAGATAAGGGGTCTGGGAGCTTGTCTCCGGGCCTCTTTTTTCGATAAGGAGCGGATGGTAGATGCAGAAAAATTGGCAACGGTGGGCCACGGGCGTCATCGCGGCGGGCATCCTGGTGGGCTTGGTCGCCCATATTTTAGGCCAACCTCTAATGGTGATCGGTAACCTCCTGTTCATGCTGGGACTTGCACTCATCGTGGTGGGGGCCGTGTTGATTCTAGCGCGCGGGCACCTTTTCACGGGGTGGCGACACCGGCGCAAAAAGGGCGAAGACCCCTTACCAGGTGAGCGGGTCGACGTGCACGACGTGGCTACGGTCAAGAATTCCCCGATTCAATTTAGTCCGGGGGCACGGTTCAGCTTTTTGGCGGGGTTGGGTTTGATTGTTGTGGGTATCATTTTGACGCTCTTATAGCGTTTGCCAGCGCCCGCTTGGACAAAGAACTGCCGGAAACGCCCAAACTCTGGTATACTAGCAAGATTGTAACGTGATAAATTGGGCTTTGAGGGGAGTAAATGATGACAGAATTAGTCTACCGCCGGGTGATGCGGGACCTTAAAAAACGGATTTTAAACGGGGAATTTACCACCAAAAAACTCCCAGATGAGCGCAGCTTGAGTGCGACCTATCAGGTGAGTCGCAGTACCATGAAACGCGCAATGGAGATTTTAGTCGACCAGGGCATCATCTTTAAGAAGCGGGGCGCGGGGACCTTTATTAATCCACTATACTTGAAGGATCGTTCGGCTTTTCGCTACGAAGGCAAAAACTTGGGAATTACGGATAGCTTCCAGGCCAACGGCAAACCGACCAAAAGTCGCTTGCTGGATTACCGGGTCATCCCGGCAACGGCGGAGCTCCAGCAAGAACTTTTCTTGACGGAATCGGACTTCGTGTACGAAATCAAGCGCCTACGGTTGGTGGCTGATAAGCCCGTAATTATCGAAACGGGATACATCCCGATTAAGATTTTGCCCACGTTAACGCCCGCGGTGGCCCAAAGCTCGATTTTTAGCTACGTCCAAGACGTGCAGGGACAAACGGTCAACCGCGCCTTCTTGTCGATTCACGTTCAACCGTCGACAGCGGAGGATCAAGACCTCTTGCATCTCAAGCCAATCGAACCGGTCGGAGTGATGAGTGGAATCTTCTTCTTGGACGATGGCACCCCCTTTGAAGTGTCGACTATGCGGTTACATTACCGCGACTTGAAGTACGGCACTTTCGTGAATTTGAATGAAGATTAGTCCAAACGGGACTCCTGGTGAGCAGGGGTTCCGTTTTTTGGGTAATGGTAAAAACGAACATTCAGTTAGTTGGATAGGTGGCCGAACATTCAGTGGGGGAGCAGTAAACGGAGTGGGATGGGCTTAAGCTGGTGTGCCCCGAACCTAAAATAAATTTAATTTTTAACCGTTTTCGCGTTTGTGCAACATCTTCGCGAAACAGGGCGTAAACTCAGCGTTGGGGCGAACGCGGGCTTGTAACCGATTGCGTCTAACGGCCGGGGAGACCGTGACCAATAAAATTTGGATCGTTAAATCCAAAAATTGGACCGTATCAATTTTAAAAATAGTTGACTTTTTCGCAAAAGTCCGTATGATGAAAGAATGTTCAATTAATGTCGGCGGATTCTTTCGACGACATTGTAATATTGATGCTAGTTAGTCAACGAAGGAGTGTAAATTCATGGCAGTAGATTTCGATTCCAAGTCCTACTTGGAAAAAGTTGACGCTTGGTGGCGTGCAACGACCTATCTTTCTGGTGGGATGATTTTCTTGAAAGACAACCCACTGTTTTCTGTTACCAACACACCAATCAAAAAAGAGGACGTTAAGGTTAAGCCTATCGGACACTGGGGAACCATTTCCGGTCAAACGTTCTTATACGCACATGCGAACCGTCTGATCAACAAGTACGGTTTGAACATGTTCTATATCGGTGGCCCAGGTCACGGTGGCCAAGTTATGGTCACGAACTCTTACTTGGATGGCACTTACACGGATGCTTTCCCAGAAATCACCCAGGACCTTGCCGGGATGGCAAAATTATACAAGCGGTTCTCCTTCCCAGGTGGAATTGGCTCGCATATGACGGCCCAAACCCCAGGTTCCTTGCATGAAGGTGGGGAATTAGGTTACTCCCTGTCCCACGCTACGGGTGCCGTTTTAGATAACCCAGACCAAATCGCCTTTACGGTTGTTGGTGATGGGGAAATGGAAACTGGCCCGGCCATGACGGCGTGGAACTCCATCAAGTTCTTGAACCCTAAGAACGACGGTGCTGTTTTACCAATCTTAGATTTGAACGGGTTCAAGATTTCCAACCCAACGCTCTTCTCCCGGATGGACGATGAACACATCACGAAGTTCTTTGAAGGCTTAGGCTGGTCACCACGGTTCATCGAAAACGATGATATCCATGACTACATGACTTATCACGAAAAGGCAGCGGCCGTCTTCGACCAAGCCATCGCTGATATTCAACAAATCCAAAAAGACGCCCGTGAAAACGGTAAGTACGAAGACGGCGAAATCGCCCCGTGGCCAGTTGTTGTGGCCCGCTTACCAAAGGGTTGGGGTGGCCCAACGCACAACCCAGCCGGCGAACCAATCGAAAACTCATTCCGGGCCCACCAAGTTCCGCTTGGCTTATCCCAGAACAACTTCGACGAATTACCAGAATTCGAAGCTTGGATGAACTCATACAAGCCTGCTGAATTATTCAACACCGATGGAACCTTGAAGGCTGAAGTCGCTGACTTTGCGCCTAAGGGTGACAAGCGGATGGCTGCTAACCCAATCGCCAATGGTGGTCGGCGTCGTGGCGAAAAGCCAACGTTGTTAGACTTACCAGACTGGAAGAGCTACGCCAACGACATTACCGCTGATAACCGTGGGACGAACTTGCCAGATGGCAACCAAAACATGGATATGAACGTCTTGTCGAAATTCTTCGCTGGCGTGGCCACGAAGAACCCATCATCCTTCCGGGTATTTGGCCCAGATGAAACCATGTCCAACCGGCTTTGGGAAATGTTCAAGATTACCAACCGTCAGTGGGAAAGCAAGGTCAAGGAACCAAATGACCAATACGAAGCCCCTGAAGGCCGGATCTTGGATGCTCAATTGTCCGAACACCAAGCAGAAGGCTGGTTAGAAGCTTACACCTTGACTGGTCGTCAAGGGATCTTCGCTTCTTACGAATCCTTCTTGCGGGTCGTGGACTCCATGATCACCCAACACTTCAAGTGGATCCGTCAGGCTGCTGACGAACCATGGCACAATGATTACCCATCATTGAACCTGATTTCCACTTCGACTGTGTTCCAACAAGACCACAACGGTTACACCCACCAAGATCCAGGTATCTTGACCCACTTAGCCGAAAAGAAATCCGACTTCGTGCGTCAATACCTGCCAGCCGATGCCAACTCATTATTGGCTGTCTTTGACCGGGCCTTCAAGGACCGGCAAAAGGTTAACCACATCGTGGCTTCCAAGCAACCACGGCAACAATGGTTCTCCGTTGATGAAGCCGAAGAATTGGCCACTGAAGGTATCAAGACGATCGACTGGGCTTCCACCGTTGCTGAAGGCGAAGATGCTGATATCGTCTTTGCTTCCGCTGGTGTTGAACCAACGATCGAAACCTTGGCTGCCGTTGACTTGATCAACGACGCCTTCCCAGCCGTTAAGATGCGTTACGTCAACGTGGTTGAATTAGGTCGTCTGCAAAGCAAGAACGGTCAATTGAACTCCGAACGGGCCTTGTCTGATGCCAAGTTCAGCGCATTGTTCGGTGCTTCTGGCACGCCAGTTGTCTTTGGCTTCCACGGCTACGAAGACTTAATCGAATCCATGTTCTACGAACGTCAACACTTAGGTTTACACGTGCATGGTTACCGTGAAGATGGTGACATCACCACGGCTTACGACATGCGGGTATACTCCGAGCTTGACCGGTTCCACCAAGCTAAGGATGCTGTTAGCGTCTTAGTGAACAAGGGTGTGATTGACGAAGCCGCTGCGAAGGCCTTCGACAAGAAGATGGATGACATCTTAGCTAAGCACTTTAAGGTTACGCGTGACGAAGGTCATGATATTGAAGAATTCACGAAGTGGCAATGGACGCCATTGAAGAAGTAGTCTTCAATCAAAAACTAAAGTACCGTAATGCGGACAGCTTGCTGTCATAGGTTGCGGTCATTGGACCAGGACTCCCAATGGGGGTCCTGGTTTTTGTGTCATGAAGTGACTATAGAAAAGGTGCGTCGAAAATCGAATGATCTTCGGCGCACCTTTTTGATTTGTAGCTGAGGCTCTTTGTCAATCAGTGTTGCTAAGCTTTAATTAAGTATTCGCGTCAACCAATCCCGTGATTTCAATCATGGGATTGGTTGACGCGAATACTAATACAGTGATTGACATTTACTAAGCTAGCGTGTAGTTTGACAGATGGTTGATTTTTTCTAATACATAAACGCGAGGAGCTTTACATGACAAAACATAGCAAGATTATTACTTTGTTGGCAACTGGCGCAGTGGCTTTATCAATTAGTGGTACAGCATCATACGCGCTTGGACCAATAGTAGCAAATGCGGATACTGTTGAAAATACAGCGGCCAATACCGTGAACAAAGAGTTGAGTATGGCTATTTCGCGGGTTACTCCTATTGACGTAAATGTGGCGCAAGTCGATATGGATAATGCAGAAATGTTACAACGATACAAACTTATCGATCCAATTGGCTACAGTAAAATTCCACAACCGTATATTAAAAGCCTGCTTATGGAAAATTTACTTGACCAAGGTACAACTAAATATATTAAGGAGAAACACGGTCACTATCGAATTTATATAAATAGTGCAATTGTTAAGGGGATTAAAGCTGGCTACTTGGCTGTTGCTGTTGGTTCAGCAATTGCCAGTGCAATTAGTTCTGTTCCGTCTAATCGTGGGGCATGGTTTGAGTTTAGCAAATCAGGACTAGTTAAAATGGGTAAGCAATGAATATGTCAATCAAAAGATGGATTATCTTACTGAGCATATGGTGTGTTTTATCTGCGATTTTTTTATATTGGCATGTTACGTCTATCGTTATTGGATGTACCATAGGCTGTGGACTGTATATCTACAAAGTTATCTCAAGAAAGTAAGCTATTTGAGACTTTAGGCTTCAATCCCATGTAGGGTGAGAGACCAATCCCTGATTGCTTGTCTTATTTTCATTAGCTCTTTGTCAACCAGTGTTGATGAGGAGTGCTACTGGAATCCAATTCACTTTCGAGTTGGGTTCCTTTTCTTTAGTCTGATTTTGAATTCAAGTTGAATGTGGTAACTAAAACTTTGCCAATTACGATAACCATCTGCTGTTCGCTTAATCTGTTTTATGTTGCGATTTATCCCTTCAATTGGGCCATTTGAGAGTGAACTATTAGGCATATTCTTGATTAACTGACGGTTCCTGATAAGCATTTTAAGCATCGACTCAAGCTGAGGACTGATGTTTTAAGTGTTCTTAAGACTAGGGTTTAAAGCAGTATCATCCCGTTTGTTTGTAGTACACGGGCAGTGGCCTTTTTTTCGCCTCGCAACTAAAAATGGTGTTGATGACTTTTGTCCATCAACACCAAATATCAAAGAGCCGCAATTGTTCTAACGGTTTAAATGATTAATCAGCATTCTTTTCGGGGTCAACATCAATGACCAGTTTGCCAGCACTATGGCTAGTCTCACTGTGGCGGTGGGCGTCCCGTAGGCCTGCCGTGGTGAACGGAAAGACCTGATCGATGATGACGCGTAATTGACCGGCGACGACCATGTCACCTAAAATGGCCAACTCGCGACCGTTCGGTAGGAGCCACCAACTCGACACGTCTGGGCCCTGAGCCTTTTGAGCGTCGGTGGGGGCGCCGTCGATGGTGACCAAACGACCGGTGGGTTTCAACACGGCGATGCCGTCGTCAATGGCGTTAATGGTGTCGAACACCGCGTCGTAGTCGTGGAGCACGTCGGTAATATTGGTGTCGTGGTAGTCAATGATGTGGTCGGCGCCAATCGACTTTAACAGATCGTGGTGGTCGGCACTGGCCGTCGTGGTGACCTCAGCGCCAAGCGCCTTGGCAATTTGAATGGCGTTGAGGCCGACACCACCAGCGCCGGCCTGAATCAAGACCTTTTCACCGGCTTGGACCTTCAAACGGTCATGGATAACTTGGTAGGCAGTTAGGCCGGCTAGTGGCATGGCAGCCGCTTGTTCGAAGGAGAGTTCGGCGGGCTTATGGGCCAGCTTGTCTTCCTTCACCGCGGCAAACTCGGCGTAGGTGCCGCGCCGGCCATCGGCATAGATGTCGGGGCGCGCAAATACGTCGTCGCCGACCTTAAAGTCGTGAATCTTCGCGCCGACTTTGACAATGGTTCCGGCAAGGTCCCAACCCAGGACCACGGGAAAATCCCAATCGAATTGAGACTTTAACAACCCTTGACGCGCTTTCCAGTCGATCGGGTTAATGCTGGTGGCGGCTACCGCGACCAAGACCTCGTCATCGGCAATCTCGGGTTGCGGTAAGGTCGTCATGTGTAACTCGTCGGGACTACCGTATTGATCAATAATTACTGCTTGCATGCTCAGCAGACCTCCTTGAAATCGATACCTCAGCTTAGCATTTTGGGTGGGGGAAACCAATTATTTGGTTTGTGACTCGGCTGTGAGTCGTTAACGGATTAATTAAATGCGATGGTGTGTGAGAGAGTGAGATAAAGGTTGCGGGCACATCGGACCTCGTGATTCGACAAGTTAGCGGGCTGATTAGTTGCTTTTTGAAATCGTTTCCCGTAGACTACGCTGTGACCAATCAATTACCGTATAAATAATTGTGCGGCACCATATTGTTCGCCGGACCTAGGGGCCAGTGAATTACAAATAATCGCTCGAAAGTCGACTATGAAAGCGATTTTAAGCGCTGACTGATTTAAATTAGGCCAGCAAGTTTATCTGTTATTTTTTGTAAGGGGGTCATTTATCACGAAGTGTAACTATTTTGGGCCAACTTTTCCCCAGCTTACTTGCGGTAACCAGTGAATTGGGGCAAAAGTGCGCACGCAACTTTAAAAAAACTTGAGAAATTTGTTTATGAGAATATGAGAGCAACCACATGTTAAAACAAAACCGTTGTCCTGACAGTCTTTATAAAGATAATATAAAAAACATTTATGTTATATAAGCTAATTGACTATAAATTTCTTTAGCGCGTACAGTAGCATTTGTCGTTAATTAAACCTTATAAAAAATAAGTAATTGGAGGTCATTTCAAAATGAACCAACATGCAGATCACATTCTGAACAATCCATTTCTTAACAAAGGAACAGCCTTTACTAAGGAAGAACGGCAACAGTTAGGCTTGACCGGGACCTTACCCGCTCATGTCCAAACCATTGACGAACAAACTGACCAAGCTTACGCACAATTCCAAAGCAAGACCAGCGATTTAGAAAAGCGTCTCTTCTTGATGACGCTCTTCAACGAAAACCGGACGTTATTCTTCCACTTGATGGATGAACACGTCGTGGAATTCATGCCAATCGTGTACGACCCAACGGTTGCTGATTCCATCGAACAATACAGTGAGTTATTCACGGACCCGCAAGGCACGGCCTACGTTTCTGTTGATGACCCAGACAGCATCGAAGATACTTTACGTAACGCCGCTAACGGCCGCGATATTCGCTTGCTGGTTGTGACTGACGCCGAAGGAATCCTCGGTATGGGTGACTGGGGTGTCAACGGGGCCGACATCGCCGTCGGGAAACTGATGGTCTACACGGCTGCGGCTGGAATCGACCCAGCTCAAGTCTTGCCTGTCAGCATCGACGCTGGGACCAACAACCAAAAACTACTCGATGACCCGTTGTACTTGGGGAACCGTCACGAACGTGTTTACGGTGACAAGTACTACGCCGCTATCGACAAGTTCGTTGAAGCGGAACAAAAGTTGTTCCCGAAGGCCTTACTCCACTGGGAAGACTTCGGTCGTTCCAACGCCAAGGTCATCTTGGACAAGTACCAAGACAAACTCCCAACCTTCAACGATGATATCCAGGGGACTGGGATGGTCGTTCTGGCCGGTATCTTAGGTGGCTTGAACATCACCAACGAAGATATCAAGGACCAGAAGTTCGTGATCTTCGGTTCCGGGACTGCCGGCATGGGAATCGCGAGCCAAATCTTAGACGAACTCAAGCGTTCGGGCTTAGATGACGCCGATGCGCGCAAGCACTTCTACCCAGTCGACAAGCAAGGCTTGCTCTTCACCGACACGCCGGACTTGACCGCTGCACAAAAGGAATTTGCCCGTGACCGGGCCGACTTTGACAACCCTGATGACTTGACCACGTTAGCGGCCGTTGTTAAAGCTGTCCACCCAACGGTCATGATTGGGACTTCCACGCAACCAGGCGCCTTCAGCGAAGACCTGGTCAAGGACATGGCGGCCCACACCGAGCGGCCAATGATCTTCCCATTGTCGAACCCAACCAAGTTGGCTGAAGCGAAAGCCGAAGACCTCTTGAAGTGGACTGACGGCAAGGCCTTGATTGCCACTGGGATTCCAGTTAAGGACATCGACTACAACGGCACGACCTATCACATCGGCCAAGGCAACAATGCCTTGATGTACCCTGGGTTAGGCTTTGGGTTGATTGCCTCAACGGCTAAGGTCTTAAACGGTGAAACCTTGTCGGCGGCTTGCCATGCCTTAGGTGGCTTGGTCGATGCCAGCCAACCAGGTGCGGCCGTCTTACCACCAGTTGATGACCTGACGGACTTCTCCCAGCACATCGCGGAAGTTGTCGCCCAAAGTGTTGTCGATCAAAAGTTAAACCAAGAACCAATTGAAGACGTCAAGCAAGCCGTTGCTGACTTGAAATGGATGCCAGAGTACCACTCACTGACTGA
Organism: Levilactobacillus suantsaii; assembly: GCF_014069315.1. Lineage (NCBI taxonomy): Bacteria > Bacillati > Bacillota > Bacilli > Lactobacillales > Lactobacillaceae > Levilactobacillus > Levilactobacillus suantsaii. Next base: position 1,202,213 of record NZ_CP059603.1, read on the forward strand.
CTAGGCAAGCCGGTCGGCGATAAGAGAGAGAACAAGAGAATAGATTAGAAAAGAGGGACATCACCTGTGGCTGTTTTGTGGAACTCCATTCAAAGTGTCTTAGTCGTCGTCCTCATTATGATTTTAGGCTACGTCCTACGACGACAAGGCTGGTTTGATGATAAGTTTGGAGGTACCATCTCCAAATTCATTAAAAATATCGCACTGCCCGCATCGATTTTCGTCTCGGTGCTGAGCCGCTTAACGCGGGGCCAATTGGCTTCATTTTCCGGGTACCTGGTTTACGGGTTCCTGTCCGTCATCATTGGTTACCTGATTGCGTTCCTCTTGGTCCGGATCTTAAAGGTTCGGCCCGGACGGAAGGGTATCTTTATCAACGCCTTGGTCAACGCCAACACGATTTTCATCGGGTTACCGTTGAACATCGCGTTGTTCGGGAACAAGAGTATGACGTACTTCCTGGTTTACTATATCGTGAACACGGTCTCGACTTGGGCCTTTGGGGTCTTCTTGATTTCCAACGACGACCCAACCAAGCCCAAGCATTCCGGGAATAATAAGATTGATTGGAAGAAATTGCTACCAATGCCGTTAGTTGGGTTCTTGGTTGCGTTGGTCTTCCTGTTACTCAACATTCCGATCCTGAATGTCAGCTTCATTGATTCGACGCTGACTTACGTGGGGGACTTGGTTACGCCATTGTCCTTGATCTATATCGGGATTGTCTTAGCCGATGCTGGTCTGAAGAGTATCCACTTCGACCGGGATACGATTGTGGCCCTCTTGGGTCGGTTCATCTTAGCACCAGCGATCATGGTGGGAATCATCATTGCCGCCAAGAACTTTGGCGCAACGATTCTTTCCTTAGCTTCGCAAACCTTGATTGTGCAAGCCGCAACGCCAATGTTGGCCGTGCTGCCAATCTTAGCTAACGAAGCCCACGGTGACGTGGAATACGCCACGAACATTGTGACGACCAGTACGGTACTGTTCATCGTGGTCGTACCAATCTTGATGAGTTTGATTCAATTTATGTAAGACGCCCAGCTTAGTTTCGGTGTGAGCTTAACCAATTTATTGGACCGGCAAAACTCCTAAATCGTCTCATGACCGAAACTAGACCATGATGGGTAACCACATCTAAATGATAACCACACAACGCCCCGGCGACTTCAGTGTCAGACTGAAGTCGCCGGGGCGTTGTTTAGGTCTAATCGACATTCCTTGCTTATGAAGTACTTCAATCTGGCCTCGTTCATCAAAGGGGAGTTATTGATAGTGGGTAGGCGTAGTATTCTTAAATTGGGTCATGAAAATTCCTTTCTTACTTTGTTTAGTCGCTTATAAGAAGAGGTCTTCATAACCTTTTTGCTAGATCTTGTGGTCTAGTTGACTAGTGTTGCACTTCGATTTTAAATCGGGGCCCATGTCAAAAAATCTGAATAATTAAATATATATTTAAGAGAATTAGGATACTTGTTACCGTCCATGCAGAAATTTTTACCCAAGTGGGATTGACAAATCTCTTACCCATTAACCCTGTACTATTAGTCAATTTGACAAGTGGAATAACGGCGAAAGGAAGTGCAATACTCAGAAAGACTTGGGAAAAGGTCAATAGTGATTCAAGCTTAGCTTCATTTCCATGAAAGTAAATGGCGAACGCCAATACTGGCGTTACTGATAGTAAGCGTGTTATTAACCTTTGTGCCCATAAAGGCATCTTTAATCTAATAAAGCCCTCCATGATAACCTGGCCTGCCAAAGTTCCAGTAATTGTTGAACTTTGACCTGACGATAATAGAGCAACCGCAAACAACATACTTAAAAATGGGCTAGCTATTGAGCCAACAACTTGTTTGTCGCTCAATGCATTAAATAGATCAACAAAATGCCCTAGATTACTGTCTTTACCATAGAAAAGGGCAGCGCCCAAAATTAATAATAAGCAGTTTACAATAAATACAATTATTAATTGGGTATTGGAGTCAATCGTACTAAATTTCAATGCCTTTGCTATGTCGTTATCATTTTTCCGATCAACTTTTCGAGTTTGTGAAATGGAAGACCCTAAATATAAATCATGTGGCATAACCGTTGCCCCCACGATTCCTAATGACAGATACAACATGGAATGATTTTTTAAAATTTTCATTTGTGGAACTAAGCCTGTCAATACACCTAAGGGATCTGGTTTTGAAAGAAAAACTTCATACATGAACACTAATAATATGACTAATACAAGCGTGGCAACTATTACTTCAATCTTCCGAAAACCAAGCTTCATTAGAATTAAAAGGAGCAAAACATCTGTAGCAGTTATTAAAATACCGACAACTAATGGAATTCTAAACAACAACTCTAACGCTATTCCGGATCCGATTATTTCCGCAACATCAGTTGCCATAATAGCCAGCTCAGCAATAATCCACAAAATGATTCCAGCTGACTTAGATGTCTTCTCTCGTGTCAGCTGCGCCAGGTCCTTGCCAGTCACAATTCCAAGTTTTGCAGACATAACTTGCAGTAACATGGCAATCAAACTTGACAATAATACTACAGACAATAATGCATATTTATATTTCGCTCCTCCAGCAATGGACGTGATCCAATTACCGGGGTCCATGTATCCGACCGTTATCAACGTACCTGGGCCCATATATGCAGCCATTGTCTTCCAAAAACCTGCGTTTTTTGGTACATGGATGCTACCATTTATTTCATCTAAGCTTTTATTTTCCTTATTTACGAAGTTCATATCTATGTCCTCTTTTCTTTGTACAGAAATTTGGCTTTTCGCATAGAAATTCCCCAATTTAAATATGGCAAGTTTTAGAATCAAGTTAGTCACTTGGACAAATCGTTTGATTGAAAGAGTGATGTGATGACAAAATCTGCATTAAGATTAAGATCAGTAATCGTCATGCTAGTATTCAAGGCACTCCATAAACCGCCAGCACAAAATTCGAAAAAAATGGATTGCTGGTTTGAATTGAGATCTTGCCAATTAGAGCTTTCGGTTAAGTTGATAATATCCAATAGTTTGAGCGCAATTAAACGATGTACCGTGTATGAGAAAAGCTCGTAATTTTGTAAAACTTGTCGACGATTTTTGTTGTCAAACCAAAATTTGAAAAAATCCCCAAATTGCAAGAACAAATTAGCCACACGACAAATCCTATTAAATCAGTATTTTCATTAATATTCATATTTTATGGACTTAACTTAACCGGCGGAAGCAGCGGAGAAAAGCTCTTTGGGTGTTTGATAGCCAGTTTGCCGGCGCGGTAAATTGTTTAGCTTTGACTCAACTGCTTGGATATCATGAGGACCCAAAATATCCATGGATAGACCCTTGGGTACATCGCGGCGGATCATTCGATTATGCGCTTCGTTAGTCCCACGCTCAGAGGAACGATATGGATGGGCATAATAAAGGTCAGCGACACCGGTAAGTACAGCGCCAACTTCCGAGAACTCAGCGCCATTATCGGCAGTAACTGACTTCATGATTGATCCGTATTCTTGACAGATCTTGGCCAGCTCATAGTTGACTGAATCGGCATCACGACCATCGATCAAACGTAGAATTTGGCAGCGGGATTGACGCTCGATCAGCGTTAAGATCACACTCTCTTGACCGTTGCGCTTGCCCACCACGGTGTCCAATTCGAAATGGCCGAACTCTTGGCGCTGGTCGATACTTTTAGGCCGTTCATCAATACTCCGTCCGGCCAGACGCTTGTGCTTGATCGAGTGATGATGTTTGGCACGGTGGCGCGTTTTTTCGAGTAGATCAAGATTGCGGACTTCAAGTAACTGGGCATCAATATAGTGGTATAGCGTCTTGGTCGAGACCATCTCCTCAGGCTGATATAAGCCTTCAAGTTTGGCCCGTCCTACTGCTGCATCAGGCGACCAACCATCTTGACGCAAATGAGTCGTAAAATAGTCGATAAAATCAGCGACACCGACGAGTTTCAAAGGTCGATGACAGTGGGCTCGATTAGCTTCGTACTTAGCTTGTGCTGTTTCTGGTGAGTATACAGCGTAATATTGGCGTTGACCATTCACTTTTTTTACTTGGTCGATCTCGCCGCGGCACAATTCATTATTGATTGTTTGATGACAAACATTAAGCGCTCTGGCAATTGCACGATTGGAATAGCCTTGGCTGTGCAGCGTAGCAATTCTGCCTCGTTCAAACGAAGTTAGGTGCTGACCTTTTTTTCTGACTGTGGTATTCTGTTCTTGCATCAAGACAATAACCTCTTTCATTGTTTGTGTAGGAACATCAATGATAACAGAGATTTGTCTTGGTGTTTTTTATTTTATCAATTAGCTAAAAGTATTTGGCTAACTTGATTATAAAACGCGCGCACTGGAGCTTCTTTCAATATTCCGATAAAATCATTTGCAGAATTGTCCAAAAAGCCTTCAATGATTTTTTGGGTGGATGAGTAGTGACGATAAAATGTTTTTCTAGCTACCCCTGACTTTAAGCAAAGTTGTGTAACGGTAATGCCGTCGAGTTTTTGGCCATCCGCAATTAAATCAAATAAATTGTTTACCAATTTAGCATCAGTTAGTTGATATTGTTCTCGTGACATTTACGTTATCCCCTTTCATCAAAACCCTTTAGGAAGATAAATGATCATTTGTTGAATCAAATAGTGGCAAACCAGGGATATGCTGACCACACAACCTGGTTTAACCACTATTCATGTCTTAACTTCGTTTTTACTAAGTTCAGGATGGTTAAAAGAGTTGGAAATAAATTTTACGCTAAGCTGTCTGCTTTCCGTTTCTTAATGAGAGTAGAGGCATACATGACAATGATTGAAGCGATGCCAATGTACAGCAAGCTCAACATTGAAGATCCAGTGATGGATGCATCTGTAATATACATCTGGTTAAGAATAAGATCATAGGCAAATCGAATTGGCGTAATATCATAAACGTAATTATGATAGAAGGGACTCAGCATTTGTGGAATGAAGGTAATGACTGCCATTGAACCAATCCAGATAATCAGCAATAGGGGCCATCCTTTTAGTCCAAGCAAATCGAGTACAGCTGACTGCAGGAGATAGAAAACAAATGAGATACCACCAATCAGCAATAGAAATTGTTCTGGATCATGAATTGGGACGGCGTAGCAAACTTTGGTGAAGAAGTAAACTGATACCGCAATCGCAATCGCAATCACAATTGCGACCCCTGAAATTAATTGACTTGTGACACTAGTTAATGAGAGGCGACCATCACGCCGTTTCTTCTCATTCTTACTATGGTCGCGCCAGTTCAGCAAACTCGCAATCAGACTGCCGAGCCAGCAGAAGATGGTGACTAAGAATGGCGCCATACCACTTACTTCCTTGGTTGAAACCTTATTACGTTTGATAAGCGTTGCGTGAATTGGTGTTTGCAATTTAGACCAGTCTTGTGGGGAGAGCGTTAGCCCTGATTTATTTGCAACGGTGATATATTTGTTAGAAATCTTCTGATTGAGACGATCAGTCATCTTTGGAAGGGCAGTCGTCAAAATGTTTGCAACAGTAACGTTACTTCCTTGACTGATGTATAAAGATACTTTTGCTTGTTGGGGAGTTTTCTGGGTTAATGAATTGGCTAAGACTTTTTGTTGCTGGAATGGTGCCGTCTCAGCCGCCATTGGCGTTTTAACTGCCAGTGCGTCTAGTTTCTGAGTGATGATCTTACCTTTCAAATAGTCTGTTTGTTGATTGATAGCTTTAGTAAATCCTGAATGAATGACAACAGCCCCGTAGTATTTTCCGGATGCAAAACCTTTAGTGAGTTCACTCGTGTGGGTTACATTGACCCATTTGATTTCAGAATTTTTCTTACGACTCTCTTTCCGTAATTTCTTCACCACATTCTTAGCATCTTTTCCGTTATCGTTGACGACTAAAGCTAGTGGTAAATGCCGAACCTTAACTGTGCTTCTAGCGCCAACTTGTGCAAAGGCAAATAATCCAATTAATATAGTAGCGACTAACATGCAGATCCAGATACTTTTTCTCTTAAATACACTGACCATGTTCATTACCCCCTTTTTTATTCTATGGGTAGTTTAAATTAATGTTGAAATTAAAAACATGGCCAAATTAATCTGATTTGTGTCTTAATGCTCCAAAGAGCAGTAATATGAGCCGTAAGGTTACAGAATTGACAGAATTGGTAATGGGGGATTCGATATGACGGATTTTAGAATGAAAAAAACTGACGATGTTATCACAAAATCATTTGTTGACCTAGTCATAGAGAATGGTTTTGATAAGGTTACCGTTAAGGATATTGCACTCAGATCTATGGTTAGTCGTAAAACGTTCTATTTACATTATGAGGACAAATTCGCACTGACAGATGTCATATTACAAGATATTCTGACGTGGCTTGATGAGGCCTTGAAAAAAAAGGTATTACTCATAAATCAGGGAATTGTCTTAAGTGACGCATTTAGTGAACTAGAACCGGAACTTAGACAATTAATGAGATATTGGAGCAGACCGATAAACGCGATAATGACAATTCCACAAGCTAAAATGCGACTAATGGATGGTATTAAAGATACTTTAAGTAATAATCTACAGACAGCTCTCAAACGTCCAGAGTCAGATTTGGAAATAAATGTTATTGGTGGCGTAATGTTAGGGATGATAAGCTATTACTTGCAAACAAATGACTTTCCATCAAGCAACGAAATTCATCAATTATCAGACACGCTTAATTTGATATTTGGAACGTAGCATCGGTCAGCCACATCTCTTTTACAATTACATTTTACCGAAGCGTTTCGTTTCACAGTAACTAATGCAAACATGGATTGAACTGAGAATTGACGCTTATCGTTGACCATCTTCATCTGGCAGACTTGACCACGCTTCGACTCATTATTGAAGGGTTACCAGCACCTAATTACTGGGCAATCGCCTGATTGGAAGTTCTTTCATTGTGTCGTACGAAGATTTCCCCATGTTCGAACCGTTAAATGGATAGCCCGTGATATGTTAAGCTGTTCTTGGTCCAAGCTAAAAGATCGCTTTTATGGGGTGTTTTAGGCACGCCAATTTAGTGTGATATATGGCCTTCGTAGAGAAGATGTCGGGATAAGCCACCAATCGTTAAGCGTAGGCCGCTTGGCTGCTGATGGCTAGTCGAGATGAGATGCGACCAAAATGGCGTTGGTGACAAGTCGTCACCAACGCCATTTTAGTTTGAATTTCAGGACTAATTACCGGTAAAGGTTCATTTTGTGGCCGTCGAGGGTTACCCGGACGTGGTGGCGACTGATAAAGTGCCAGTTGCCCGCCGTGGTGATAGTTTTGCCGAGTTCGAATTCGTACCCTCTAAATTTGTAGGTGTGGCGGCCGACTTTTTTGTACTTCAAGTGGGTTAAATGCGGGTCATTGTCATTGAGTACGAAGAGTTTGTGGGTAATATGTAACGAGTCATACATACCGCCTTTTGGAGAGTTACGCTTGTCCGTCCAGGTGCCCCGAGCAATCTTGGGAGCGCCCTTATGCCAGGTTGCCGCCTGGGCCGTTGTCCCCGGAACGGCCAGTGGGGCGACTAATAACACAGTGACTGCTGCCAATAAAACTTTCTTCATAATATCCATCCCCTTGATAGTTTTGAACCGTCTCAAATATACCCTTATCCGCACGAAAAAACCATCCTAACCGGTAATCGGCGGATGGTTTTTAAATGACTCGTTAAGCTATTAATCGGAAGGTTACTTGAGGGCGTACTTGCGAATCGCCGCAGCAACCCCGTCTTCCGCGTTGGTCAGGGTGACCGCATCGGCGGCCTGCTTAACGTCGTCGATGGCATTGCCCATGGCGACCCCTAAGCCGGCGTATTCGATCATGGTCAAGTCGTTGCCCTGGTCGCCCAACGTCATGATGTTGTCGGCGGTGAGTCCTAATTTATCGGCCAAGCCCCGCAGTGCGTTGCCCTTGCTGGCGGCCTTATTCATGACTTCGATAAAGAACGGGGTACTTTGAACCACGTAGTATTTATCGCGGAAGTCTTGGGGAATCAATGGCTTGATGCGGTCGATGTCCTTTGCTTCGGCCACGTACATGGCCTTAGAGATGGTGACGTCGCGCGGCATTTCACTGACTTCGCGGTAACGAATCAACATCGTGACCAGGTTGCTTTCAAAGATCGTGTAGGGACTGATGTTCTTGTTGGCCGTGTAGATGTAGTCGGGCGTTTCGATTTGGAAATTAACGCCGACCTTGCGGGAAAAGGCTTCGAGGTCGATGTAGTCGTCGAAGGTCAACGAGTGGTTGATCAAAATATTGCCGGTCACGCTCTGGGCAACGGAGCCGTTGTAGGTGATGGCGTACTGGTCGTCACCGCTGATGCCGAGTTTCTTGATGTAAGGCGCCACACCACTGAGCGGCCGCCCACTGCACAGGACTACCTTGATGCCTTGGGATTCGGCGGCTTTGACGGCGTCGATCGTGGCGGGAGCCAGTTCGTTGTTTTCGTTGAGCAGGGTGCCATCGATGTCAATTGCAATCAGTTTAATCGTCATGAAAGTTTAGTTCTCCTTTGGTTGAATCAATTGGTTGTTCTGGATATAGCGACTGAAATCGTCGTAGATGGGCTGGAAGAGTTCCGGCGCGCTTTGGTCCGGCATCAGCATCTCCTTGGGGAAGAAGAACCGCTGGTCACCGGAGAACTTGCCCCGTAAGGCATTGACCAAGTCCGAGACCGTGGACAGTTCAAGCAACGAGCCATCGGGTTGTTGAATCTCGATTTGGGTCAACGGGTGGGCCACTTTAGGGTCGTAAGCGTCGTCATAAGGCAGGTCGTAGCTGTTGTCCGTCGCCGTGTAATAGTCGGTGTTGAAGCCCGCCGATGCAATCAATTGGCGCAAAGGGGCAATCAGTGGCTTGGTCTCGGGCGTGTAAGCGACGCTCTTCAGGGGCTTACGGTCCAAGAAACGGTGGGCCAGGTCGGCTAAGATGTCGTCGGGCGACTGGCGCCAGTGCGTAAAGTAGGTGGTCAAAACACCGTCGTCGAGGTACAGGTAGTCCTGCAGGTCGAACTGGTGGTTGAAAAAGGGCAACAAGAGGTGTGGAACGAAGCTGTCGTCACTTTGGCCGCTCTGGTACAAGTAGTTGGCCCGGGCCAACAAATGGTCCAAGATGACTTCCATGGCCCGGGAGACCGGGTGAAAGTAGATTTGCTGATACATCTGAAAGCGACTCATCACGTAGTCTTCGACCGCGTGCATCCCGTTCATGGCAAAGGCAATCCCGCCACGGTACGGCCGCATGACCCGCAAAATCCGGGTTAAATCGAAGGTTCCGTATTGGGTGCCAGTGTAGTAGGCGTCACGCAAGAGGTAGTCCATCCGGTCCGCATCGATTTGACTGGAAATCATCTGGACCACCTGGGGATTCGGGTAGGTCTTTTGAATCACGCTGGCGACTTCTGCCGGAAAGGTCGGGCTGACTTTGCGCAAGACCTGATTGACCTCGGTGGTCGGTGACGTGAGAATCTCCGCCGTGATGGCCTCGTGGTCGGTGTGGAAGATGTGCTCGAAGGTGTGCGAGTACGGGCCGTGACCGATATCGTGGAGCAAGGCCGCACACAACGCGGTCAGGCGTTCGCGGTCGTCCCAGCCGCCATCTCCTGGGGTAGTCGTCGGGTAGTTGCGTTGAAAGTTATCGCAGATCTGCCGGGTGATTTCGTACACGCCCAGGCAATGGGCGAAGCGGTTGTGTTCCGCCCCGTGAAAGACCAAGGATGCCGTCCCCAGTTGTTTGATGCGCCGGAGCCGTTGAAATTCACGGGTGTTGATGAGGTCTAAGATGACCTGGTGACGGACATAAATATAATTGTGAACGGGATCGCGCAGCACCTTTTCGTGGGGCAACAAAGCGGTAGCGTAGGACAAAGTGAAGACCTCCTTACAGATTTAGGCGGGGTTGGCGCCGGGCCATTTGGGCCGTGGCGTGGGCCAGCGCTGTGGTGAAGCGGGGTTGTGTTAACAGACTTGCTAATTTGGCGCGCCCGACCCGAACGCCGGCTTGCTCACAAGCCTGGATGAAGCGGTGTTGCGCGTCCGCTAAGGTCACGGGTTGCCCCAGCAAAGCGGCCGTGGTGGTCATGCTGGCCGGGTCGACGTTTGGAAAGTGCCACTGGTTGGGCTGACCGGCCAAGCCGGCACGGTAAAAGTCCTGGATGGCTCGGCCCCGACTGGGTTGATCACCGGTCACACTGAGGTAGAGCATGGTGACCAGCGCGTGGGCGTTGCGGCGCTGTGAGATACCGGCGATTTTTTGCCCGGCGACGCTCAGATCGTAATCGCCCGGGCAATACGAGCGGGTGATTTCCCCGGCCGTGATGGTCAGTTCGGGCCAGGCTGCTTGGACCAAGGCCAACATCTGCGCGTAAGCGGCGTCGACACTGATCGGTGGGGTGGTCAGCGGACTGAACAGCGACACGTTGAGGACGCCCTCATCCGCAATCACAGCCAGGCCACCGGAGTTACGCAACACCCAGTTGTACCCGTGACCCTGGACTTGACGAATGGCGGCGGCCAGGTCAGGCAGACGCTGATCTTTCAAGCCTAAGATGACGGTCGGGGGCATCTGCCAGAAGTGTAGGATGGGTTGCCCCAGTTCGGTAACAAAGTCGAGCAGGGCGTTGGTGTAGCCGAACGCTTGGTTCTTTTGGCGAGCGGAGATTGGCGTGGTCACCGTTTGGAGGGCGTTCGCCGAAAACGTCAAAGCGGACATGACACGGGCCTTCTTTCCTGAAAATCTCTATCTTCTTATTATACTAGAAATCAAGCGCGCCGTCAGGCCGGACGGTAGCTTTGGTGGGGTCGGCTTTCACCGTCATACCAGGGGAATGAAAGCTCATAAAATGAAAAAGGGAATTTGTAGGTTTTTACCACTAAATGAACTATAATTGAACTTGATATGAGTAATAGAAAGGAAGGACCGATGATGGAGCAACTTTCAGCGGGCGTTCCAGTCGCCATTCACTTGGAAACCCACATTAAACAGGACCAGGATGTCTCGGATTACCGCTTAGACGTGGACGGTCAACTGGTACAAGTGGGTGCCAACATGTATCTGCGGTATTTGGAACCCAATCAAGAAACGGGCAAACAAACGCCGGTGACCATGAAGTTCACTCCCGACGGTAAGATTCACCTGACCCGTAACGCCGAAGCCGAATTACGGCTCCACTTTGTCAGTGGCAAGCGCGTGACGGCGCGGTACCGGACCCCGTATGGCATCATGCCCATCGAGACGGTGACCCCGTATTTGGAAGCCGATTTTCAGGAACGGCCCTTCAGCGGGAACATTAAAATTGACTATCTCCTCTATGCGGGCGAACAATTAGTCGGAAACTACAAGATTAGATTGCAATTTACGGCGTAAGCGAGTATTATGTTTCGTAGACTGTGGAAAGGACGTGCACCGGTTTGGAATTAAAAGTCTTTGAGGGCCAGAACAAAAGTGAATTATCAATGATCGAGGTTGCTCACGCCATTTTATCGCAACACGGCGACGTGATGGCGTTTGCTGATTTAGCTAACGCCGTCCAAACGTACTTGGGCGACAGCGATAAGGTGATTCGGGAACGGCTATCCCAATTCTATACGGATTTGAACGTTGATGGTAGTTTCATTTCTCTGGGTGATAACCTTTGGGGACTGCGAACTTGGTATCCGTTCGAATCCATCGATGAAGCGACGGTCCACGCCGAAGATGACGAGGACCAACCAAAACGTAAGAAGCGCAAGAAGGTCAACGCCTTCTTAGCCGATACCACCGACGACGATGACGTGATCGATTACGATGACGATGATCCCGAAGATGATACGGATGCGACTTACGCCAACGATGACGATGACGACGATGCGACTGGCAACGGCGCGGCTTCGTTGGACAAGTTACAGAACGGCTTAGGTCTGGAAAACGATGATGAAGAAGACGGGACGGAAGAGATTCCGGACGGTATCGAAGATCAGTTATCCCAGATGGATGCGCCTGACGATGAAGAAACCGACAATTTAGATTTCTCCGCCGATGACGACGAAGCCGATGATGATGACGACGAGGAAGACGACGATTCCAACAAGTAAGTTGTGGATTTAGCCTTGACTTAAGTCAAAAAAGCAGGTACTATGTTTTTTGGGCTCCTTGCTACTTGTAGTAAGGACAACTGAACGGTTATCTCCCTATTCCAACGAATAGGGAGCTTTTTATTTGTTTCAACCGTAGACGACCCTAAATAATCTTACAAGGGAGCTAGACAATGACCAAATATATTTTTGTGACTGGCGGCGTGGTTTCATCATTAGGCAAGGGAATCGTGGCGGCTTCATTAGGCCGACTGTTGAAGAACCGGGGCCTGAACGTAACCATTCAGAAATTTGATCCTTACATCAACGTGGACCCAGGAACGATGAACCCGTACCAACACGGGGAAGTCTTCGTTACCGATGATGGGACCGAAACGGATCTAGACTTAGGTCATTACGAACGGTTCATCGACAATGATTTGAACAAATACTCAAACGTCACGACTGGTAAGATTTATTCGGAAGTCTTGGAAAAGGAACGCCGGGGCGACTACTTAGGCGCCACGGTCCAAGTCATCCCACACATCACGGGGATGATCAAGGAAAAAATCATGCGGGCCGGCAAAACGCTCGGTGCAGACTTTGTGATTACCGAAATTGGTGGGACCGTCGGGGACATCGAATCCCAACCCTTCCTGGAAGCCATTCGGCAGATGAAGAGTGAAGTCGGCGATGAAAACGTGGTCTACATCCACACCACGTTGGTCCCGTACTTAAAGGCTGCTCATGAAATGAAGACCAAGCCAACGCAACATTCCGTCCGGGAACTGCGTAGCATTGGGATTCAACCTAATATCTTGGTCGTGCGGACAGAACAACCCATCACCGATGCCATGCGTCAAAAGATTGCGTTATTCTGTGATGTGAAGCCTTCGGCCGTGGTCGAATCGCGGGACGTGCCGACGATTTACTCGATTCCGTTGCGCTTACAGGAACAGGGCTTTGACCAGTTGGTCTTGGACCACTTCAAGGTCAACGCACCTAAGGCGGACATGCAAGATTGGTCCAAGATGGTGGACCACATGCAGAACTTGAAGCGGACCATCAAGATTGCCTTGGTCGGCAAGTACGTGGCCTTACATGACGCCTACATTTCGGTGGACGAAGCCTTACAACACGCCGGTTACCCGGTCGATGCCAAGATTGACTTAGACATGATCGACGCCGAAAAGATTACGCCAGACAACGTGGCCGACCTGTTGGGTAACGTCGATGGTATCATCGTCCCTGGTGGCTTCGGTGACCGGGGCATCGAAGGCATGATCACGGCCATTCGTTACGCCCGTGAACAGGATGTGCCATTCTTAGGGATTTGCCTGGGGATGCAGGTGGCTAGCATCGAATTTGCCCGCGACGTCCTAGGTTATAAGGACGCCAACTCGACGGAAATGGACCCCGATACGCAACACAAGATTATTGACCTGATGGCTGATCAAGCCGACGTCCACGAGATGGGTGGAACCCAACGGTTGGGCCTGTACCCGTGCAAGTTAAAGCCGGGTAGTGTCGCGGCCGCGGCTTACGACAACCAGGACATCATCCAGGAACGGCACCGGCACCGGTACGAATTCAATAACCAGTACCGCGCAGAAATGGCCGCTAAGGGCCTGGTCTTCTCCGGAACTTCACCGGACGACCACTTGGTCGAAGTCATCGAACTGCCGAACAAGAAGTTCTTCGTGGCGGCACAATACCACCCCGAATTCCTCTCCCGGCCGAACCGACCAGAAGGCTTGTTCCGTGACTTTGTCGCAGTTGCCAGCCAAACGGCCAAAAACTAACCTGTCTCAAGATAAACTAACTGAAGTCACGACGAGCCGAGAAGTTACTTCTCGGCTCGTTTGTGCCTTTAAAGCCCATGGTAACGGCCAAGGCTTCTCATGTCTTTCTCATGAAGTTGCCATTTAGTGGACCCATGGAATCGCTTTACATGATTTTTAGCCGGTTAGGGAGCGTTTTCTAGCGTCAATATATTACAATTTTGCTGAAATCCCTGGAAACGGTTGTCTTTTTGCCGCGCATTATTTATCATTAAAGCTGACTGTAATGGAGTCATCTATGAGAGATAAATTTAAGCGAGGATCGCATCACGATGAAAAAAATGATTATACACGGCGGCCAACGGTTAACCGGTGAGGTGACCATTGGCGGTGCCAAAAACAGCACAGTCGCACTTATCCCGGCCGCGATTCTAGCGGACACGCCGGTTCGTTTCGACATGGTTCCGGATATCCTGGATGTGCACAACCTGATGCTGATTTTAAAATCGATGAACGTCCATTCGACGTTCCAAGATGGGGTCTTGACCATTGATCCAACGGAAATCGTGGAGGCCCCACTTCCTAGTAAAGCCATTAAAAGTTTGCGCGCGTCCTATTACTTCATGGGCTCATTGTTGGGCCGGTTCCAACGCGCAACGTTAAGTTTCCCCGGCGGTGATAACATCGGTCCCCGGCCAATCGACCAGCACATCAAGGCCTTCAAGGCGTTGGGCGCCACGGTTAGCGAGCGAGATAATACGGTGCACATTACCACGGGTCCGGCAGGTTTGCACGGGGCCCGCGTCTTTTTAGACGTGGTTTCTGTGGGGGCCACTATCAATTCAATTCTGGCCGCCGTTAAGGCTGAGGGCACCACGGTGATTGAAAATGCCGCCAAAGAACCCGAAATTATTGACTTAGCCACGTTTTTGAACAACATGGGTGCTCACGTGCGGGGCGCCGGGACCGATGTGATTCGCCTCGAAGGGGTCAGCACGTTGCGGGCGATGAATACCCACACCATCATTCCGGACCGGATTGAAGCCGGGACCTATTTGTCGATGGCTGCGGCCGTCGGTGACGGGGTGGTCATCAAGAACGTCATTCCCGAACACCTAGAAGCCTTTACGGCGAAGATGATCGAGATGGGCGTAAACTTAGAGATTGGCGAAGACAGTATTTTCGTGCCCCATACTGAGCACTTAAAGGCGATTAAGGTCAAGACCATGCCCTTCCCGGGGTTTGCGACGGATTTGCAACAGCCACTGACACCGCTGTTGATGTGTGCGCAGGGGAGCAGTACCGTGATTGATACGATTTACCCCAAGCGCATCAAGCACATTGCCGAGTTGCGGAAGATGGGGGCTCACATTCGCTCGGAAAACGATATGATTATCGTGGATCCATCCAGCAAGTTAGAGGGTAGCGAAGTCCAAGCCGGTGAAATCCGGGCGGGTGCCGCGTTGGTTATCGCCGGTTTGATGGCGCAAGGTACCACGGTCATCGACAATGCTGACAACATTTTGCGCGGGTATGACCGCATCGTTGAGAAATTAACGGGGCTGAATGCTAGTGTGAGTATTAGTGTCGCAGCCTTAGTCGAAGACGTTCAAGATTAACATTGATGAGGACACCGTTTCATGCTATAATGTGACGGTTGACGATTAAAATCAATCTCTGGTCCATAGAGGGGTCAGGGCAAAAGGAGCGTATTTATTATGAAAACAGGTATCCATCCAGATTACCACCAAGTTGTCTTCCAAGATTCCAGTACTGGTTTCAAGTTCATTTCTGGTTCAACGGCAACTTCTGACGAAACCATCGAATGGGAAGATGGCAACACCTACCCATTGATTCGGGTTGAAGTAACGTCTGACTCACATCCATTCTACACGGGTAAGCAAAAGTTTACTCAAGCCGATGGTGCGGTCGACCGGTTCAACAAGAAGTATGGTCTTACCAACAACTAAACCGAATTTTAGAGGTCATCAGCTTTTGCTGGTGGCTTTTTTTGTGCCATCAAGTCATGTAAAACTAGTTGTAGGCAATTGGCGATGCAACAGGACTCGCCTGCTAAGAGCGGGAACAACAAAAAGCCCAGGTTGCTTCCGCGGGCGGGAAACGAACCTGGGCTTATAGATGGCGTTAATGATTAGCCCGGTGCTTTTTGAGGTGTTGACTCACGTAGTAGCCCAGATAACAGAGGACCACGAATGGAATCGTGTAGTACAAAGCGATTCGTTGATTGGGATCGAACCAGATCAGCAGGCAGGACAGACCACTCAAAATAAAGGCGAGCCAGGGAATCAGTGGGTAACCAGGCGTTTTGTATGCCAACTCGTCCAGTGAGTGCCCGCTTTTAAGGTAGGCCTTGCGGAAGTTGATCTCGGATAGCGCGATGGCCATCCAGACTAGTACAACGGCCAATCCCGAGATGGAAACCAGGACCAGGTAGACCGAACCGGCCGCGTAAATACTAGACAACAGGGCCAAAATCCCGCCCAGCATACTGGTAATCAACGCAATCAGTGGGACCCCACGCCGGGTCGTCTTTTTGAAGACTGCCGGAATCGTGTGTTCATTGGCCAGTGACCAGAGCATCCGCGTGGAGGCGTACAGCCCGGAATTAGCGGCCGACATGATGGCCGTTAACACCACGAAGTTCATGAGGTCGGCCGCGTAGGGAATCCCAATCGATTTAAAGACCAGCACGAACGGACTTTGCGTGACACCGGCCTGTTTGTACGGAATCAAAGCGGCCATGACGAACATACTGCCGACGAAGAAAATGATGAGCCGCCAGAGCGTGGTGCGGATGGCCGTTGGAATCGTCTTAGCGGGGTTCTTGGCCTCACCGGCCGTGATGCCGATCAGTTCGGTCCCCGAAAAGGCAAAGTTCACGGTCAACATCGTGGTGAAGACACCGCCAAAACCGTTGGGGAACCAGCCGTGCGCGTAATAGTTAGTCAGAAACGGCGCACTGCTGTGGCCGTGTAGCGGCAGTAGGCCGACCATCGCCAACCCGCCCAGAATAATGAACGCGACGATGGCGATGACTTTGATGCTGGCAAACCAAAATTCTGCTTCGGCAAACCAGCGGACCGATAGCGCGTTAACGGTGAAGATGACGACCATGAACAGCAGGCTCCAGATCCAGGTCGCCACGTGCGGGAACCAGTTTTGCATGATCAGTCCAGCTGCGGTGAATTCCGACCCTAGGGCAATCGTCCAGGTCAGCCAGTAGAGGATCGCGACCGTAAAGCCGGTCCCCGGTCCGATGTAGCGCTTGGCATAAACGTGAAATGCCCCGGTGTAGGGCAT
The DNA here is from genome assembly GCF_014069315.1 of Levilactobacillus suantsaii. Classification (NCBI taxonomy): domain Bacteria; kingdom Bacillati; phylum Bacillota; class Bacilli; order Lactobacillales; family Lactobacillaceae; genus Levilactobacillus; species Levilactobacillus suantsaii. The sequence goes on from NZ_CP059603.1 coordinate 1,219,436, forward strand.
CGCAACGGCCAGCTCACCCAGACATAGCATCACGAGGTAGACCAGTAGGGCACCGACCGTGTAGGCAATCAGGGTCCCAATCGGGCCGGCCTGATGAATCGTATAACCGGAACTTAAAAACAGTCCCGTCCCGATTACCCCACCTAAGGAGATCATCAACACGTGACGGGGCTCCATTTGGCGGTTTAAATGGGTTTCTTTTGACATGGTACAAAGGCCTTCCTTACTTGCAAGATTTCGTTGATTAGCCTAAGATGATTAAAATAGAATGAGGAAATCGACAATGCTATAAGAATAACATAAGTCACAGGTAGAGAGGAAATTTAAATGCAGGATTTAACACTGAAAACTTTATTGGATCAAGGCCCGGTCGTCTTAGACGGCGCGATGGCCACGGAACTCGAAAAGCGCGGCGTAGCGACCGATAGCGCGTTATGGTCGGCCACGGCAATGCTCGACCACCCAGACGCGATTGCGGCGGTCCATCAAAGTTATTTTGCGGCCGGTGCCCAGATTGCGATTACTAATACTTATCAGGCCAACGTACCGGCCTTCGTGAAGGCGGGCATTGCCGCCAAAAAAGCGCGGCAGTTGATTCAACAGGCGGTCCAGATTGCTAAGGACGCCCGGGCCGATTACGCGGCTAGTCACCCTGGATTTCAGGCTGTAATTGCTGGCAGTATCGGGTCCTACGGGGCTTATCTGGCAGATGGCAGTGAGTACACTGGCAAGTACCATTTGGAACCGGCGGCCTACCAGGAGTTTCATCGCGAACGCCTTGATTTGATCACGGGGGTCGGGGTCGATTTGATGGCCTTGGAAACCATGCCGAAACTAGAAGAGGTCCAAGCGTTAGTTGATCTGCTGACTAAGACACACCCGCAACAAAAGTTCTGGGTCAGCTTCAGCATTGCCGACCCGCAAACGCTGTGTGATGGGACGCCACTGGCTGAGGCGGCGCAGTGGGTCGCCCAGCAACTCAACGCGGTGGCGGTCGGTGTCAACTGTACGGCTTTGGAAAACATTACGCCCGCCCTCAAAACGCTGGCTTCAGCTGTTGATTTGCCACTGATCGTGTACCCGAATTCGGGCGACCAGTACGACCCTACGACCAAGACCTGGCAACGGACCGCTCGCAGTCACCAGTTCGATGATTACGTCGGGGATTGGTTGGCCAATGGCGCACAAATCGTCGGTGGCTGCTGCCGGACGACGCCGCACGACATTGCGACGGTCAGTCGGATTATGCGGCAGGCGGAGGTTACGGACGAGTAGAGTTCAGTCGTGAGATAAATATTATTAAAGATGCTGATAAAGCTTCAATTCATTGCTGAATTGAAGCTTTTTTTCGTGAAATTTAGACGAACTAGGTGACCTGATGGTTTAGAGATTAGTGACGACCAGATAGTAATAATGGGCCGACCGCTCAGCCAGTGTTGAATCGCCAAAAATAAAAATATTTTTAATGGGGCCTAACGTGAGTGTTGGCGAGCGAGGAGCGCGAGAAAATGAGCTTGCAAGGGACGGTGTTTTTTGTGGCACGGCTTGACAAGTTCGCGAATAAGTTTTAAATTGATGACATTCAAATGAGATAGCAATGAAAATTGAATGATAGTTCGCGGTGAAAAGATGAGTAGCACTGGCCGGCATGCCAAGAGAGCCCAGGGGTGATGGAACTGGGTGATGTCGTCAGGGTGAAGAATGGTCTTTGAGCGATAGGTCGTTGAGCCCTTGCGGTGAGGCGGTCTTGGCCTGGTTCCCATTATCCAACCCGAGTATAACTCACGTTGTACTTTGTAAGTTATCCGGTGTGAGCCGGGTAAGAATTAAGGTGGTACCGCGACAATCGTTCGCCCTTGACTAGTCATAGTCAAGGGCGTTTTTTTATGGCTTGATCATCAAAAAGGAGGATGTTGCATCATGACTGTACAGACCCAAATAAAATTTCCTAACCGTTTCGATATTGTGGGGAGCTTCTTACGCCCCGAACGCCTCAAGCGGGCGCGTGCCGCTTACCAGGCGGGGGACTTAGACCGCGTCGGGTTAACCCAAGTGGAGGACCAAGAAGTCGAACGGTTAGTCAGCAAGGAAATCGACCTGGGCTTAAAGGACGTGACCGATGGCGAGTTGCGGCGGAGCTGGTGGCATCTGGACTTTCTGGCCGGGTTGACCGGGGCCGAGTTCTTTACCCCGGCGCACGGGTTCATCTTTAATGGCCAGGAAACGCGTAAGGGCGGTATTCGGATTACCGGCCCCTTGCAATACAACCCCGACCACCCGTTTTTCCAGGCCTTCACCTACCTGAACGGCATCGTGCCCCAAGGCATTACAGCCAAACAAACGATTCCGAGTCCGTCAGTACTATTCCCCAACGAAGCGGCCGAAATCTTTGACGAGTACTATGACCATGATTTCGACGCCTTCTTAGCCGATGAGATCAAAGCCTACCAGGACACCGTCCAACACTTTTATGACTTGGGTTGTCGCTATCTCCAACTCGACGACACCTCCTGGGGGATGTGGGCCAGCTTTTCCGATAAAGTCATCAAACCGGAATTAAAGCCCCTGTGTGAAGCGGCGGTCAAAGCCATCAACGCGATTGCCGACAACAAGCCGGACGACTTGACGCTGACCATGCACGTCTGTCGGGGCAACTACGATTCCAATTGGGCGGGGGCCGGCGCCTATGATCCGGTCGCCGACTACCTGGCGCAGTTGCATATCGATGGCTACTTTTTGGAATACGACGACGAACGCTCCGGCGGGTTTGAACCGTTAGCTAAGATTGCGGCTAACGGACGGGACCAGCGAATCATCTTAGGCTTGATTACCACCAAAAAGCCAGAATTGGAAGCCGCCGCGACCTTGACCACCCGTCTTAAACAAGCCAGCCAGTATGTGCCGTTAGACCAATTAGGGTTGTCACCACAGTGTGGGTTTGCCTCCACGGAAGAGGGCAATCACCTGAGTGCCAACGACCAGTGGCGCAAGGTCACGTTGACCGTTAAAACCGCCAAGAAAGTTTGGGGCGCCCAAGCGTAAGTCGCAACTGAAAAACACCATTTGAGAGGAAGTTTAGCATGACAAAATTCAACACGAAATTGATTCACGGCCAAGACCAACACGACAACAGCACCGGTGCGGTGAACGTGCCGATTTACACCTCGTCGACCTACAAGTTCCCCAGCGTGGAAGCCACGTTGAACTGGGACTATTCCCGGTCAGGGAACCCCACGCGGGGGTATTTGGAAGACCAGATTGCTGACCTGGAAAACGGGGCGCGCGGGTTTGCCTTTTCGTCGGGGATGGCCGCCATTCACGCGGTCCTGGCTATCTTTAAGCCCGGCGATCACATCATCGTGGCCGACACCATTTACGGCGGGACTTTCCGGCTGATCAACGAGTTCTTTAAACGCTGGCAACTCGATTTCACCGCGGTGGATACTCAAGACTTAGACGCCATCAAGGCGGCGATTCGGCCCAACACCAAGGCGATTTATTTCGAACCGGTCTCCAACCCGTTGCTGAAGGTCACCAGCGTGAAGGCTGTAGCGGCGGTAGCCCGGGCCCACGATATTTTGACCATCGTGGATAACACCTTCTTGACCCCATACTTACAACGCCCCTTAGATTTAGGCGCCGACATCGTCTTGCATTCGGCGACCAAGTACTTAGGCGGCCATTCCGACGTCATTGCCGGATTAGTGGTCACCAAGACCACCGAGTTGGGTGACGCTATTTACTTCAACCAAAACGGTATCGGTGGGGTCTTATCCCCGGAGGACGCGAACTTGGTCCGGCGCGGGATTCAAACGCTGGCCGTGCGGATGGACCGGCACCTTAGCAATGCCCAAAAGATTGCGGAATTTTTAGATTCCCGTGACGAGATCAGCAAGGTCTACTACCCCGGTTTGGACGGCACGTTGGACCATCAAATCGCCACGGCGGAAACGGATGGTTACGGTGGCGTGGTCTCCTTCGACTTAGCGCCCGGTCTTGACAGCATCAAGTTTGTGGAGAGTCTTAAGTTGATTTTACTGGCGGAAAGCTTAGGCGCCGTGGAAAGTTTGATTGAGCTACCGTACAAGATGACGCACGCGGAACTGTCCCCCGATGAACAAGTAGCGGCGGGCATCACCCACCAGCTGGTTCGGTTGTCAGTGGGGTTGGAAGACGCCAGCGATTTGATTGCCGATTTGAAACAGGGGTTGGAACAAGTTACGCAGGCTAAGGGAGGCGATGCGCTTGTGGCAGATCGTTCAAACAGCTAGTCCCCAACTGATTAAAGCGGGGTTGACCTATACGATTCCCATCGCGGTGGTTTCGTTTGCGATTGGGTTAGTCATTGCATTACTCACCGCGCTGATTCGCTTGTCCCAAAAACGGGGCGCTTTCCTGATTTTGAAACTGATTTTTCGCTTTTACGTTTGGGTCTTTCGGAGCACGCCGTTACTGGTCCAATTGTTTATCGTTTACTTTGGCTTACCATATCTGAAAATTCAGGGTTTTACGCCCAACGGATTCAACTTGACCCGGTTTTCGCTGGAATTCTGACGTTTTCACTCAATACTGGGGCTTATTGCTCGGAAACGATTCGGGCATCTATTTTGTCCATCAATCAAGGCCAATGGGAAGCCGCGTACTCCATTGGGATGACCCGTAGCATGGCATTATTTCGGATCATCTTGCCCCAAGCCGTCCGCATCTCGTTACCGCCGTTGGCCAACAGCTTCATTAGCCTGGTCAAGGACACGTCGCTGGCCGCATCGATCACCATCGTGGAAATGTTCGAAGTCAGCCAACAAATTGCGGCCCAGAACTATCAACCCCTGATTATGTACATGTTAGTGGCGGTCTACTACGCCATCTGCTGTACCGTGTTGACTTGGCTACAGGGATACCTGGAGAAGGTCACATCGCGTTATGTCGTGACCAAGTAAGGAGGCTGCTATGCTAAAAATTACAGGATTGACCAAGAGTTTTGGCTCCCAACAGGTGCTGCATGGTTTGACGACTAGTTTTCCGGAACAACAGACCACGGTGATTTTGGGTCCGTCCGGGTCAGGAAAATCAACTTTGTTACGGTCTCTGAATTTTCTGGAACGACCCGAAAGCGGCCAGTATGACTTTGACGGCCTTCAGATTGATTTGAGCCAGCCCGTCTCGCAGGCCACCATTTTGAAGGTTCGCCGGCAAACGGAAATGGTTTTTCAAGGGTATAACCTGTTTCCCCATCTGTCGGTCTTGAAGAACGTGACGGAAGGGCCAATCTACGTGCGGCATCAAGCCAAGGACAGTGCCCAAACTACGGCCAAACAGTTGTTGGCCAAGGTCGGCTTGGCAGACAAAGCCGATAGTTACCCGAATCAGTTGTCGGGTGGTCAGGCACAACGAGTGGCCATTGCTCGGTCACTAGCGATGCAGCTGGAATACATCTTTTTGGATGAACCGACCAGTGCCTTGGACCCGGAACTGGAACTAGGGGTGCTGAAGGTGTTGCTCCAAATTGCGCAGGAAAAACAATCGATGATCATCGTCACCCATAACCTCGCTTTTGCTCGGCAGGTAGCCGATAAAATCATTTTTATCGAGCACGGGAAGATTTTATTCGACGGGTCTAGCCAGGACTTCTTTGCCACGACGAATCACCGGATTTTAGCTTTTATTTCGGCGATGACCTTTGCGGATTTGACTGCGACTGGAAAAACATCTTAACGTGATGAGTTAAAAATTTGTGAGGAGCGTGTGGAAATGAAACGAGGAAAGATTTGGCATGTGTTAGCGTTGGGCTTGGCGGTCGTGACCGTTGGGAGTTTATTGACGGCTTGCGGTTCAAAGTCATCAAGTTCGGCCAATAGTGGTTATCAGTCTGAGTTGAAGACGTCTAAAACGTTGACCGTTGGCTTGGAAGGCACTTATCCGCCGTATTCATATCGTAAGAACGGTAAACTAACCGGGTTTGAAGTGGATTTGACTAAAGCTGTCGCCAAGAAAATGGGGTTGAAAACTAAGTTCGTTCCGACCAAGTGGGATAGTTTAGTTGCCGGTTTGGGCAGTTCTAAGTTTGACGTGGTGGTCAACAACATCACTCAGACCCCAGCTAGAAAGAAACAGTACCTGTTCTCCACGCCGTACGTTTATTCGAAGTACGCGTTAGTGACGGCTAAGAGCAACACAAGTTTGAAAACAACGAGTGACGTGAAGGGCAAGAAACTGGCCGAAGGAACCGGGACGGATAACGAACTATTGGCCAAGAAACTTGGGGCCAAGATTTTACCATCGGGTGAGTTATCGTCAACCTTGGACCTGGTACGTCAAGGGCGCGCAGACGCGACCATCAACGCCGAATCAGCCCTGTTGACCTACAAGAAGAGCAATAATTTAAACGGCTTGAAATATCGAGTTTTGACCAACAAGGAGCAAGCACCGGCCAAGATTTCGGCGTTGTTCAATAAGAAAAATCCTAAGCTGCGGACCAAGTTCAACCGCGTATTGAAGCAGTTACGTCAAGATGGGACATTGAAAAAATTATCGGTCAAGTACTTTGGCAGTGACATCACCACGAACTAATGGGGTGTGAGTGGCGACCCAAAGATTGCCTATTGACATCCCCGATAGAGTTGGGTACACTTAGTCCAATTAAACCAGCGCCTTTAAATTAGTCCTGTGAGACTGAGAAGGGAACGTGTTTTTTGAGGAAGTCCCTAACACTTTCACAGGCGAAGTGTGGGGACTTTTTTGTGCCCTGACTTGGCGACAACGAACAGAAAGTAGGTGACACGAATGGAACGAGACGTGATGGATGCCTTAGGGATGCGCCGGGCGTTGGCACGGATGACCTATGAGATCATCGAACAGAATCAAGGCGTGGCCTCACTCGTGTTAGTGGGCATCAAGACCCGGGGAATCTACTTAGCCCAACGGATTGCGGCGCGACTGCAACAGTTGGAGCACGTGACGGTACCGGTGGGAACGTTAGACATTTCTTTGTACCGCGATGACCGGCCGCACACAATCGACGTGCCCGGTCCAGCCAAGGTGACCGGGACGGATTTACCGGTCGGCATCACCGACCAACACGTGATTTTAGTGGATGATGTGCTGTTTACTGGCCGGACGGTCCGCGCGGCCTTGGATGCCTTGACAACAGTTGGGCGTCCGGCCCGGACGTCGTTGGCCATTTTGGTTGACCGCGGCCAGTTGGCAGAAAACTTAAAGGAGACGACAATCATGGACCAAGTAAACAATCTGGTAAGTGTAGATCAATTCAGTAATCAAGACATGATGGCGCTGTTGAAGCAGGCCCAGGCCTTTCAAAACGGGCAAACGGTCGAACTCACCCGGCCGGTCTACGCGATGAACCTCTTTTTTGAAAATAGCACCCGGACGCATACCAGTTTCGAGATGGCCGAACGGCGCTTAGGGTTGCAACCCTTGGCCTTTAACGCCCAATCTAGTTCGATGACCAAGGGCGAAACGTTGCTCGACACCTTAAAGACGGTCCAGGCCATCGGCGTCGATTTAGCCGTGATTCGCCACCCACAAAACGCCTACTACGACCCGTTAGTGGCGGCAAATCTCACGCTGAGTCTAATCAACGCGGGGGATGGTAGTGGCCAGCACCCGTCGCAATCCTTACTGGACATGCTGACGATTTACCAGGAATTCGGGCACTTCGCCGGCCTCAAGGTTGCTATCGTGGGAGACATCGACCATTCGCGGGTGGCCCGGTCCAACATGCGGCTTTTGACGCAACTGGGCGCGACGGTCTACTTCAACGGCCCCAAGGAATGGCTGACGGAAGATTTCACAGCTTACGGCGAGTATCGTGATTTAGACGACCTCGTGGAAGACGTGGACGTCATGATGCTGCTGCGGGTCCAGCACGAACGTTTGGCCCAGGCCAATAATGTCAGCTTCGATGCACAGGCGTATCACGAACGCTATGGGCTGACGGTTGAACGGGCCAAGCGGATGCCGGCTCACGCCATCATCATGCACCCGGCACCGGTCAACCGTGGCGTCGAACTGGCCGACAGCCTGGTCGAAGCGCCGCAATCGCGGATCTTCCAACAAATGACTAACGGCGTTTACGTGCGGATGGCGATGATCACTCAACTGCTGGCGCACCGCGGCTTACTGGCGCACGCGCCGTTGGAGGTCTAGCCATGACGACAGTGCTGATTACCAACGCTAAGATTCTGCGTGACGGGCAGTTACGGTCCATGGAAATCCTGATTAAAGCGGGACGCATCGCCGCTATCGCCCCGCAAGTTGCGGTCGAAGCAAGTACCATCGACCAACGCTTCGATGTGGGGGGCGCTTTCGTGAGTCCCGGCTTAGTCGACGTCCACGTGCATTTGCGTGACCCCGGGTTCACGGCGAAGGAAACTCTGGCGACCGGAACGTTGGCCGCGGCGCGAGGTGGGTTCACCACCGTGGGCGCGATGCCCAACGTCGACCCGGTGCCGGATACGCCGCAACGGGTGGCCGCACAGGTCGCCCGCAACCAGGCCGAAGGACACGTCCACATCGCCCAGTACGCCAGCATTACCACCGATCGAACCGGGGATGAGCTGGTCGACTTCGCTGGGGTCAAAGCGGCTGGGGCCTTTGCCGTCAGTAACGACGGTTCAGGCGTCCAAACGGCTGGCACCATGCTACAGGCCATGCGTGGGGCTGCGCAGGCGGGATTGCCCCTAGCGGCCCACGTCGAAGACGACTCGTTGACGGCCCATGGCGTGATGAATGCCGGCCCGATTGCGTAACGCTTAGGGTTGCCCGGTATCCCCAACGTAGCCGAATCGGCGCAACTGGCACGGGACTTGATGTTGGCCGAAGCCAGTGGCGTGCACTACCACGTTTGTCATGTCTCGACCGCCGAAAGCGTTCGCGTGATCCGCGATGCCAAACGGGCCGGTATCCACGTGACCTGTGAGGTCAGTCCCCACCACCTGTTGCTTACGGACGAGGACATCGTCCACGACGACCCGCAACTCAAGATGAACCCGCCGTTGCGCGCGCCGCGGGATCGGGCCGCATTACTGGCCGGGGTTTTGGACGGCACCATCGACATGGTGGCGACTGACCACGCGCCGCACACCCGCGCCGATAAAAAGGGCTCGATGGCGACCGCGGCGTTTGGCATCACCGGGTTAGAGACCGCCTTTGCCGTCCTGTACACCCAGTTGGTCCAACCACGAATTTTGACGCTGGGCCAACTGGTCGATTTGATGAGCACCAAACCAGCCCAGCTCTTTAATTTGCCGGGGGCGGGGCAACTCAAAGTCGGGGCACCGGCCGATCTAGCAGTCTTTGACCTAGCGCATCCGGCAGTCATCGATGGCAACCAAATGTTATCCAAAGCGCAGAACTCGCCGTTTATCGGCTGGCCCGTGGTGGGGACGACCCTGCTGACACTAGTGGGCGGCCGGGTGGCTTACAGAAAGGAAGATTAAGATGCGACGATACTTAGTGTTAGCGGACGGCACCGTGTATGCCGGTACCGGCTTCGGGGCAAGTGCGGCCACCAGCGGTGAATTAGTGTTCAATACGGGGATGAGTGGCTACCAAGAATCCATTACCGACCAATCCTATAACGGAGAACTCCTGATGTTCACCTACCCCTTGATTGGTAACTACGGTGTCAACCGCGACGACCATGAATCTATCAAACCCACGTGCCGGGGCGTCATCGTCCACGAGGTGGCGCGCCGCCCGAGTAACTGGCGGGCCCAAGAGACGTTAGCCGATTACCTGACGGCTAACCAGATTCCGGGCATCACCGACATCGACACCCGCGCAGTGACCAAGCATATCCGGACGCAAGGCGCCATGCGCGCGGCCATCGTCGACACGGTGACCGATAAGGTGGTGCACGACTTGCAAACGCCCGCGACCGACGCGCCCTTAGAGGTGGCGGAGAGTTCTACGGCCAACGCTTATCCGAACCCCGCTACCGGCTTGAACGTAGTGGTGGTCGATTTTGGCCTCAAGCACTCGATTTTACGCGAACTGGCGAAACGTCACTGTAATTTGACCGTGTTACCGTACAACACCACGGCCGGGGAGATCATGGCGTTGAATCCCGATGGCGTGATGTTGACCAACGGCCCCGGCGACCCCAAGGACGTGCCGAGCGCCTTACCAATGATTCGCGCCGTTGAACAACAAGTCCCACTATTTGGGATTTGCCTGGGGCACCAATTGTTTGCCTTAGCTAACGGGGCCGACACTTTTAAAATGAAATTCGGCCACCGCGGGTTCAACCATCCGGTTAGAGACCTGCAGACCGGCCGCATCGACTTCACTTCGCAGAACCACGGCTACGCGGTCGCTCGCGACTCGTTGGCAGCTACGGCCCTTGAGGTGACCCACGAAGAGATCAACGACGACACGGTCGAAGGCTTGCGCCACACCCAGTACCCAGCGTTTTCCGTCCAGTACCACCCGGACGCCGCGCCCGGTCCGCACGACGCGGTCCATATCTTTGACGAGTTTATCGACCTGATGACCACCACCAAGGCCCAGCGAAAGGAGCGCAATTAAAATGCCCAAACGAACCGATATTCATAAAATTATGGTGATTGGGTCCGGTCCCATCATCATTGGCCAAGCCGCCGAATTTGACTACTCGGGGACCCAAGCCTGCTTGGCCTTGAAGGAGCTGGGCTACCAGGTGGTGTTGGTGAACTCGAACCCGGCAACCATCATGACCGACAAGGAAATCGCCGATAAAGTTTACCTGGAACCCATCACGTTAGAGTTCGTGTCGCAGATTCTGCGCAAGGAACGCCCAGACGCCATCTTGCCCACGTTGGGCGGCCAGCAGGGGTTAAACATGGCCATGGAATTGTCGCGCGCCCACGTGTTAGATGATTTGGGAATCGAGCTTCTGGGCACCAAGTTGAGCGCTATCGACCAGGCCGAAGACCGCGAGCAATTCAAGGACTTGATGCAACAACTCGGTGAACCGGTCCCGGCTTCGGGCATTGCCCACACCGTCGACGACGCGTTAGCGTTTGCGGACAAGACCGGCTACCCGGTCATCGTGCGGCCCGCTTTTACCATGGGCGGTACCGGGGGTGGGATTGCTGCCAACGCTGAAGAATTGCGCCAGATTGCCGAAAACGGGTTGACCTTATCACCGGTCACCCAAGTCTTGATTGAACAAAGCATTGCCGGCTACAAGGAAATCGAATTCGAAGTCATGCGTGATGCCGCCGACAACGCACTGGTGGTCTGCAGCATGGAAAACTTCGATCCGGTGGGCATCCACACGGGGGACTCCATCGTTTACGCGCCGGTCCAAACTTTGGCGGACCGCGAAGTTCAGCTGTTACGGGACGCGGCGTTGAAGATCATTCGCGCACTGAAAATCGAAGGGGGCTGTAACGTCCAACTGGCCCTCGACCCACAGAGCTTCAAGTACTACATCATCGAAGTCAACCCGCGGGTCAGTCGCTCGTCGGCGTTGGCCTCCAAGGCGACCGGGTATCCGATTGCGAAGATGGCCGCTAAGATTGCGGTCGGTCTGCACCTTGACGAAATTAAGAACCCGGTAACCGGGACCACCTACGCAGCGTTCGAGCCGGCGTTGGACTACGTAGTCTGCAAGATTCCCCGCTGGCCGTTTGACAAGTTCACCCAGGCCGACCGGCGCCTAGGCACCCAGATGAAGGCCACCGGTGAAGTCATGGCGATTGGCCGCAACATTGAAGAAGCAACGTTGAAGGCGGTCCGTTCCCTAGAGATTGGCGTTCACCACATCAGTGAACCGGCACTAGAAAGTGTCACGACCGCCACGCTGGAAGATAAACTGGTCCACGCGCAAGATGACCGGCTGTTTTACCTGGCCGAAGCCTTGCGCCGTGGCTATTCGTTGGACCAATTGACTGCGCTCACCCAGATCAACCCGTTATTCTTGGACAAATTGGCGCACATCGTGGAACTGGAGCAGGCGCTGACCAGCCATGTAAACGACATGGCTGTCTTGACCACCGCCAAGCGCAACGGTTTTGCCGACGCCACGGTGGCTGACCTTTGGTACGAAACGCCCGACCAGATTCGTAAGTTACGTTTGGCTCACCACCTGGCGCCAGTCTACAAGATGGTCGACACCTGTGCGGGCGAGTTTGCGTCCACGACGCCGTACTTCTACGCGACTTACGAAACGGAAAACGAAAGTGAAGTCACGAAGCGGCCATCGGTCTTAGTCTTAGGGTCCGGTCCGATTCGCATCGGCCAAGGCGTCGAGTTCGATTACGCCACGGTCCATTCGGTTAAGGCGATTCAAAAGGCGGGCTACGAAGCCATCATCATGAACAGTAACCCCGAAACAGTCTCCACCGACTTTTCCATCTCCGATAAGCTATACTTCGATCCGTTGACCTTAGAAGACGTGTTGAACGTCATCGACTTGGAACACCCCGCAGGCGTCATCGTGCAGTTCGGCGGACAAACGGCCATCAATTTGGCAGAACCCCTAGCTGCCCGAGGCGTTAAAATCTTAGGGACCAGCGTGGCAGACGTCAACCGCGCCGAGGATCGTGACGCCTTTAACCAGGTGATCGAAGACCTGCAGATTCTCCAACCCAAAGGGGCGACGGCCAGCGATGAACAAACGGCCCTCGCGATTGCTGATAGAATCGGCTATCCCGTGTTAGTGCGGCCCAGTTACGTCTTGGGTGGTCGGGCGATGGAGATTGTGACCCAACGTGCCGACCTCGACCACTATATGCATAACGCCGTGCGGGTCTCGCACGACCACCCAGTCTTGATCGACCGTTACCTGGTCGGGCAAGAGTGCGAAGTCGACGCGATTTGTGACGGCCAGACCGTGTTGATTCCGGGCATCATGGAATACATCGAACGCGCCGGGGTCCATTCCGGTGACTCGATGGCCGTGTACCCGCCCCAATCGTTGTCGGCGGCGGTCCAAGACCAAATCGTGCACTATACCAAGCAACTGGCGAAGGCTTTGAACTGCGTGGGGATGATGAACATCCAGTTCGTGATTCACGACCAGCAAGTCTACGTCATTGAAGTCAACCCACGAGCCAGCCGGACGGTGCCGTTCTTGAGCAAGGTCACCAACATCGCGATGGCTCAAGTCGCTACCCGGGTGATTTTAGGCCAGTCACTGGCCGAGCAGGGTTACCAGGACGGCTTGGTCCAACCTGGCAAATTGGTTCACGTCAAGGCGCCAGTCTTCTCGTTTTCGAAACTCAACCAAGTCGACAGTCTGTTGGGCCCAGAAATGAAGTCTACCGGTGAGGTCATGGGCAGTGATCGGACTCTGGCCAAGGCCCTTTACAAGGCATTTGAAGCGGCGAAACTTCACGTGCCGAGTCACGGCCACGTCTTGATCACCGTCAAGGACGCCGATAAGCCGGAAGCCGTCCAACTGGCTCAACGCTTTCACGACCTGGGATACCAGTTACTGGCGACCCCCGGGACCGCGGCGTGCTTACAACAGCACAAGCTACCGGTCCAAACGGTCGATAAGATTGCGACCGGCGAACACGACCTCTTGCAACAAATGGAAGCTGGCGAGATTCAGGTCGTCATCAACACGATTTCCGATTCAGGACACGCTGCCGATGACGGGACGTTGATTCGCAACACCTCGATCACCCACGGCATTCCGTTGTTCACGGCACTCGATACCGTCGCGGCGATTCTACAGGTCTTGGAATCGCGCTCGTTTGTTACCCAGGCGCTTTAATAATAGGAGGAAAAGTATGGGACGATTAAGTATCCAACTGGCAGGGGTGCCCCTGCAGAACCCGGTGATGCCAGCTAGTGGTACCGCCGCGTACGGTCAGGAGATGGCCCAAGATCTTGCGCTCGACCAGTTAGGCGCGTTCGTCATCAAGTCGACCACTCAAGACCCGCGGGCAGGGAACCCAGCCCCGACTACAGCGCAGACCAGTGGGGGCTGGCTGAACGCTATCGGGTTGAAGAACCCGGGCGTTACGACGGTAATGACGGAGAAGTTGCCGTGGCTGGCGACGCATTACCCGGATTTACCCGTTATGGGCAGTATCGCCGGGGCGACGTTTGCCGAATACGTTGCGGTGGCCCAACAAGTGGCCAGCGCGCCCAACGTCAAGTGGTTAGAGCTCAACATCTCGTGTCCTAACGTGGAGCGGGGCGGGTTGGTTTTTGGCACGGACCCGCACACGGTCGAAACGTTGACCCGACAGGTGACGGATGCGGTGACTAAGCCGGTCTTCGTGAAATTGACGCCGAACGTGACCGACATCGTGCCGATTGCCCAGGCGGCCGAAGCAGGCGGGGCCGCCGGCTTGACGCTGATCAACACCTTGACGGGGCTGGGGTATGATTTGACTACGCGCAAGCCTTTATTAGCTCACGGCACGGGTGGCTTGTCGGGCAAGGCGATTCACCCGCTGGCCGTGCGGATGGTTCACCAGGTCCGCCGGCACACACAGTTACCCATCATCGGGGTTGGCGGGGTCTTCACGCCTGAAGATGTGTTGGAGTTTTATCTGGCTGGTGCCAATGCGGTCCAAATCGGCGCGGCGACGTACGGCAACCCGACGGCCTGTGTCGACATCATCGACCAGCTGCCGGCCGTGATGGACCGCTACCACGTGGCGAGTTTGCAGGAACTGATCGATTCGGTCCAGCGGTAGCCAAATTTCAAGGCCGCGGCGGTGATTTTTGCGGGGCTCATCGGCTAGCTATAGACTTTCTTCGACCAATTGCGGTAAAATCAAGGGGAATTGGGGAAGGAGTTGGGTTAGGATGCGTCAAAAGAACGAGCGCCGCCGCTGGTGGGGCACACTGATTTTCCTACTCTTGATCCTGGTCTCGTTGGGACTTATCTTTAACGAACAGATCAAGACCTGGATGGTGTCCTCCTATCAACCCAAGGTCATGACCGGGTCGGTCCGGCGCAACCAAAAGAAGAAAGCCACTTATGACTTTAAAAAAGTAAAATCACTCGACTTTTCAACGGTGGCGAAAGCCCGGTTGAAGTCTAAGGATATTCACGTGGTGGGACAGATTCTCTTGCCCCAGTCGAATATCCATTTGCCGATCGGCAAAGGAGTCAGTAACGAAGTTCTGGCCCTCACAGCGGGGACCATGCGGCCCGACCAGAAGATGGGGGAGGGTAACTACCCGTTAGCTGGTCACCACATGGTGTCACACACGGTGCTGTTCAGTCCTCTTTATTTCAAGACCAAGTTAGGCCAGAGCATCTATTTGACCAACGCCAAAACGGTCTATCAATACAAGGTGACGGTCCGCAAGTTTATCCCGCCGACCGACGTGCAGGTAGTCAACCAGACTAAGCGTAAGCTGGTGACGCTGATTACCTGTGATGCGACTGGGGCCAACCGCTTGATGATTCGGGGCAAGTACGTGCAAAAGATGCCATACAAGCAAGCGCCAGAATCCGTTCGGAAGGGCTTCGCCGGTAGCTTCAATAATTAAACCTAACCAAATAACCGTCCGGACTAGCATGAGTGCTGGTCCGGACGGTTTCGTTTTAACAGTAAACTCGTTTACACTGTAACGGCTTTTAGCAGAGACTTTAAAATTTTAATTGTGGGCCGTTTTAGTGTCGGGGACAAGCGATACAGGGTCGTGATTAAAGCCCATCATCACGCTGATTGCCGGGCATGATTTGGGCCCCGTTGGCAAAGTGAACGGTGAAAAACATAAAAATGCCAATTACCCACCAGACAAATTATGGACAATGGTAGGTGAGCGTGCTATTATACTTATAAACCATCGATGGCTTGAACGAGCTGGCCTTGGTGATTTGGTTTTGTAACCGTTTAATTTTGACGCGGAGTCGCTGATCGATCAGTATTTCGAAAATGTAGGTTAACTTACAAAATTGGCTAAATCGCGGTAGATTAGGAATCCATGCCACTTTAAACAGAAAATCAGGTTACTGAATTATCGGATGATGCGAAAAAGGTTTGGGATGTCCCATTAGTTTATTTGACTGGCTGGTGGGGTTACTTAAGGACTGCAGGTACTGATTTAATTTATTATACGTCTGCTAAAAGGTGGAAATGAATTTCTGCTGGCACTACCGAGTCATTGACTTTTGGATTACAGGGGCCAGGGAGCGCCTGACAGAGAGATGAGGTTGTGACAGCTAAGCCGGTAAAA
Source organism: Levilactobacillus suantsaii (assembly GCF_014069315.1). NCBI lineage: Bacteria > Bacillati > Bacillota > Bacilli > Lactobacillales > Lactobacillaceae > Levilactobacillus > Levilactobacillus suantsaii. The sequence goes on from NZ_CP059603.1 coordinate 1,235,591, forward strand.
CCGGTGTTCATAAACTGAGGAGTGAGCAATGATGACTAAGAAAATTTTACGCCTACTAGTGGCGGCTTCGACACTAGCGGGGTTCCTGGTAGCTGGCGGAATTACGGTAAATGCCGACGACGCTAGTTCTAGTTCTAGTTCCAGTAGTCCCGTTTCTGGGACATCGACTACCACGGCGAATGTGACGTTAAATGCTGAAAGTTTCTCGGGTGATAGTAGTGATGGAAACACTAACGGACTAGCTGGCGGGATTAAATTGCAGAGCGTGCCGGGGTTTCAATTTGGAACGCAGACCATCGACACCTCCACGAGTGAGGCTCATTATGTAACGGCCAATACACTGGCTCCCGTAACGGTAATTAACCCTGGGATTGCGACTGGGTGGAACGTGACCGTAGCAAGTGGGCCAATGACATCTACAAATGGAGACGTCTTGAAAGCCAGCAACCTTAACTTGACTGCAGGTTCACCAACATCAGAAACTACGGATAATAATGCGGATGCAACGGCCAACATGCCAACGGTTAGCAATGTAATACTAAATACTGACGGTTCATCGGGTAACGTTCCAGTGGCGACAGCGGCAGTTAAATCTGGTTTAGGAACCTGGAATATGCCGTACACTAACGCCACCCTAAACGTAGCGCAAAATAACCTTGCGGGCACTTACACGTCGAATCTGACCTGGACGTTGACCAACGCCCCATCAGGAGCCGCAACGACGCCAGCTTCTTAACTTCGAACTCAACTTGGAACACACTACGGATCAGCAGTTAATTGCTGGTCCGTTTTTAGTTTGTTCCGTCACGAAAATAATCCCTCGGATAGGCGACTTAGTATTAGGGACACGGGGGTTAGAGTTTGCTATAATAAGGGCATCTTGGAGTCAATTATGGGGGCGGGGAATCATGAAACGATTTTGGCAATGGGCGTTAATATTAGGGGCCGTGGGGTTAACCTTTTTAGGCTGGCCGCAACTCAGTCACGCGGACAGCGTGGGTTATACGGTCAATGCCGTGTTGCCCAAGAACCAAGACGACAGTAGCGCAACGTACTTTGCGTTGCGCGTGAAACCTAAGCAACACGAAAAGCTGACGGTCGCCATCACCAACCAGACCAAGAAATCCCAGCGTTTTCAGGTCAACGTGAATCAGGCGGTGACCAATGACAACGGGGTGATCGACTATAGCCAAACTAACCCGCAGTTGGATTCGTCACTTAAGGTCAGCATCAAGGACGTCTTCGGGGCGAAAAAGGTGCCGACGGTCACGGTACCCGCGAAGCAGACCAAAGACGTGTCGGTTCATTTGACCATGCCAGCCAAACGGATTAACGGGATGATTCTGGGCGGCATCAACGTCCGTAAGTTGGGGAAGGACGCTGACAAGTCAAGTAAGGGCGTGTCGTTGACCAACAGCTTTGCCTACGTCATTGGCGTCCGGTTGCGCGAAGCAGCCGTCGACGTGGCCCCAAACCTGAATCTACTATCAGTAGAAGCGGGGCAGCGCAATTCGCTCAACCAAGTCAACGCCAAACTCCAAAACCCGGAACCGGGCATTATGAGTAACCTGAAGATCAAGACGCAGGTTACCAAACTCAACAGCAGTAAAATTCTCCTGCAAAATACCAAGGGCAACCTGGCAATGGCACCCAACAGCCACTTTACCTATTCGCTTCCTTGGGGCAACACCCAGTTGAAAGCGGGCCAATACACCATGACGTTGGACGCCACGGCCAAGGGCGGCTACCACTGGCACTTCGTCAGAAACTTCACGGTGACGCAACAACAGTTGAAGCAGTTCGCCAATCGCTACAACCAGCCGCAAGCGCCGAGCTACTTCTGGTGGTTCTTAGCGGGCGGCCTCATCATCCTGCTGCTGTTAGCCATCATTGGGTTCCTGTTATGGAAGAACCATCGTGACAAGGATCAGACGTCTAGGGATACGTCGGAGCCGACAGATAAACAAAAATAACTGCGAACAGGCCACTAGCAAGAATAGCAACGATACGTTACGGTTTTGGCTAGTGGCCTGCTGGCTTAATCGGTATTTTGGAGTTTGGTCAACCACGCCGGGACGGCCGCGGCCAGTTCCTGGTAGGTCAACTCGAATTTGTGAGTGAACCAAGGGTCATCGATGGCTTGGCCCCGCCTGTCGGGGAAGATGTCCAAGCACAACTGGACCTTGGCCGCGTCGGTAGGAGACGGCGCCATGCGTTTCAAGTTGGCCACGTTGGCGTGGTCCATGGTGATGATGGTATCCGCCCAGTCGAAGTCTTGCGCCGTGATGGGGCGCGAACGGTGGGCACTGGCGTCGAGACCGTGAGCGCGCATGGCCTTCAAGGCACCAGGGTGTGGCGGGTTCCCCTCTTCTTCGGGACTCGTTGCAACCGACTCAACACGAAACTGGTCTTGCCAGTGGTGTTGGTCGATGGTCTGAGTGGCGATGGCTTCGGCCATGGGGGAACGGCAGATGTTGCCCAGACAAACGAATAGGATATGCTGCATAGGTGGTGAACCTCCTAAAGGAATTTCTAAATTAGCGCGTAGATGCTGGTACCGGTCTACCGCGTTTGTTATGATTAGTCTAACAAATTTAATTGGAGGAGTGGTAGCGATGGCTTGGATCATTGCCATTATTATCGTGGTCGTGTTGGTCATCTGGTACGTGGCCCTATATAACGGTTTCGTCCAGATCCGCACGCACGTACAAGAATCGTGGAGTCAAATCGACGTGCAACTCAAACGACGGAATGATTTGATTCCTAATTTGATTTCCACCGCGAAGGGGTACGCCAAATACGAGCAGGCGACCTTGACCAAAGTGGTCAACCTGCGGAATCAATTGACGGAGGTGCCGGCGGGGGACCGGCAACAGACCATGGAAGTTTCCAACGCCTTGTCTGGGTCCTTGCGGTCGCTATTCGCGGTTGCGGAAAACTATCCGGATCTAAAAGCGAACACGTAGTTCAGTAATTTAATGGAAGAGCTGACCAACACGGAAAATAAGATTGCCTATTCGCGGCAACTTTACAACAGTACCGTGGCCAGTCTGAACATGAAGGTCCAATCCTTCCCGGCTAACTTGGTGGCGAAGGTTCACCACTTCCAGCAGGAAGCCTACTTGGAAGTGCCGGAAGAAGAAAAGACGACGCCGAAGGTCAACTTTGACGACCTGAACGGCGATAAGTAAGTAGGCGATTGTGATGTTGTATGAACAAATTGCCATGAATAAACGGCGTACGGGCTACGTCATGGCCGGCTTTGCGGCGTTAGTCGTTGTGTTGGGTGCGGCCTTAGGCGACCTCTTTGCCGGTAGCTGGTTAGCCGGGTGTTTTTGGGCAGCCATCGTCACGGCCATTTACATGGGCCTGATGATCGCCAATTCGACCAACGTGGTCATGGATTTGAACCACGCCCAGGAGATTCACTCGGTCGACCAGGCGCCACAACTCTGGCACCTGATCGAAGACATGGCCATGGTAGGGCAGGTGCCCATGCCGCGGGTCTTTATCATCGACGACCCCAGTCCCAACGCCTTTGCGACCGGTAACCGTCCCGAAAAGTCGGTGGTAGCCGTGACTACGGGGCTGTTGGAACGCTTGAACCGCGAGGAACTCGAGGGCGTGATTGGCCACGAGATTTCACACGTGCGCAACTACGATATTCGTTTACAGACGATTGCCTTGGCGTTGTCCGCGGCCATTAGTTTTCTGGTCAACCTGGCCTCGAATCTGATGTGGTTCGGCGCGGGCCGGCGTGACGATGACGACGACAACTCGGCGGGGGGCATCCTCCAGTTGGTGGTGTCCATCCTGTTGATCTTCTTGGCACCGTTAGCTGCTAGTATCGCCCAGATGGCGTTGTCGCGTAATCGCGAGTACCTGGCGGACGCCTCGAGCGTCGAATTAACGCGGAACCCCCAAGGGTTGATCATGGCATTGCGTAAGATTGACGATAGCGAACCGATGCAAGCCGCCGACCCCAGCAGTGCGGCGATGTACATCGGTGACCCGTTTAAGCATCAACACAAGATTGGCGACCTCTTTGCGACCCACCCGCCAATTGCCAAACGGATCGAACGCCTCGAGAAAATGTAACAATGCAAACGGTAAGCTGGGCAAGTTTTCGGTGTACAATGGAAAGGGAACTTCAGTAGAAAGAGTGTAAAAGCGCATGCGTGGAAATTTTGTCTATCTCAGTTTAGAGCCCGTCACGAACATGGTTTACTCGTTAGGAATTTCACCGGCTGATTTTTTAAATGGGGTGCCGGAAGTCCCCAATCAGTTGCTGCTTCTGAATCCGGAAGTGGGCGACGCGGTCACGTTGAATCCGCACACGCGTTTTCAAACGGTGACCGGTCAAGCCCAGGTACGCCGCTACCTCTTAGCGAAGCACCAACAAGCCGTCAAGTGGCTGGATTACGTTCATGCAGATGATCTAGATTTTCTGTTGCCCAGTGAGATTGCTGAATTGCTGTATCTGGGACACATGGAAACCCATCTGCGGACGCCATTTTATGCTAAACTCCAAAACAACTACGCATTTTTGACCCTGCGCGACGGCTTTTACAAGATTTATTACCGGAAGTTACCCAACTTCGGCCACGTGCTCGACGTGAGCATTAAGCGCCACTTGCGGTCGATGCACAACAACCGGTGGGTCTTCGCCCGGCCGTTAGCCATCAGCGATGTGCCCCACGAAATCTTGTTACAGCTGACGGAAGGGTTGTTGGACGGGGCGGTCATCGCCTTTGATCAGCTGGTCGAACGCCACCGAGTCTACATGATTCCGGTGCGCGCCGTTCAACACCCGGAGCGCCAGGCAACTTGGCATCTACAAGAAGAGGTGTACGCCGACTCCAAGGAAGTCGCGAGTTTACGCTACGACCTGACCACCCGAGAATGGGCGTTGTCGATTCATGACAATCAGGCCTTTGGGGCGGTTGCGGATTTAATCTAACTTTGTTATGATGCAAGCGCGGCTCATAAGACCGCGACTGACGTTAACTAATAATCGAACCCTTGACGGTGACCGTCAGGGGTTTTTATTAGTCTGAGCCAATTAATGGTATAATGGAAATCAGAGTTTTAGGCCGGCGGTGTTTGACGCCGGTATTCAGAATGACGCGGGACCTAAGCATCCCGCGAAAATGGGAGTAAATAAGATGAAGATGCAACTTGCAGAGATTGCCCACGCGATTGGAGCAATCAATGATTATGACCAGTGGGCAGACGTGAACGTGACCAGTGTTGCGTTCGACAGTCGGCACCTGCAACCGGGGGGACTCTTTATCCCGTTGACCGGGGAACAAGATGGCCACCAGTTTGTTCAATCAGCGATTGATCATGGTGCGGTCGCAACTTTGTGGGCGCAGGATCTCGCCCAGGCGCCGGCTGACTTTCCGGTGCTCCAAGTCGAAAATTCACTGATCGCCTTGCAGACCCTGGCCCAATACTATTTAACCAAAATCAATCCCCGGGTGGTGGCCGTCACTGGCAGTAACGGGAAGACCACGACCAAGGATATGATTGCGGCGATTTTAAGCACCCAGTTCAACGTGACCAAGACCCACGCTAACTTCAACAACGAAATCGGCGTGCCGATGACGGTGCTATCGATGGAACCCAACACCGAGATGTTAGTCGTCGAGATGGGGATGGACCGCCCGGGGCAATTGGACTTCTTGAGTAAGCTGGTGATGCCGGATGTGGCCGTTGTGACCATGATTGGGGAAGCCCACATCGAGTTCTTTGGGACCCGCGATAAGATTGCGGACGCCAAATTTGAAATCACCCACGGCCTTAGCGATGATGGTCTCTTCGTTTACGACGGTGACGAACCGTTGTTGCGTGAGCGGGTGACGGATTTGCCCCAGCAACAGGTCACCTTTGGTCGGCACGACGATGATGACTATTACGCTACCGACGTGACCAGTGCGGCCACCAGCACCAGTTTTACGACCAACAAGTGGCCGGACGTGACTTTTACGTTACCTATGATTGGGGAATACAACGTTAAGAACGCGTTGGCGGCGCTCGCGGTCGGGACGATTTATCGGATTCAACCGGAAAATGCGCAACGGGCCCTTAAAACAGTCTCGTTGACGGAGAACCGCGCCGAGTGGATGAGTGGAAAGCAGGGCGAACGGATTCTCAGTGACGTGTACAATTCCAACCCCACGGCGGTCCGGCAGGTCCTGCACGCCTTTGCCCAAACTCCGCTCAAGCCAAACGGGCGGCGGCTCGTGGTGTTAGGTGACATGTTAGAACTGGGCGACCAGGCGCCAGCCTTACATGCCGGTTTAGCTGACGCGCTGGCGACCGGTCAGTTTGCGCAGGTCTACTTGGTGGGCCCCCAGATGCAGGCCTTACAAAAGGCACTAGCCACCCAGGCGCCGGATTTACCAGTGACGCATTTTGCTAGTGACGATTTAGCGGGAGTGACGGCCGCCTTACAAACCACTTTGACGGCCAACGACCAGATCCTATTGAAGGCCTCGCACGGGATTCACCTCGAAAATGTCTTGGCAAAATTACTGCCGAGCCAAGAAAATGAAAAATAGTTTGAATGTAAGCAATTTCCCGGAGTCTTGGAAGTTGCTTATTTTAATGTGACGATGTATGATGGTTAAGTTGTAAAATTTAAGAAACGAACTTACTCCGCCCTAGCCAATCGTTAGTCGTTATTATGGAAAACGGATTTTTTCCAAGACTAACGAAGCGCTAGGGTGACGTACTCATTTAGGAGGAAATTATACTTGAAGTTTAAAGAACTGGGTCTCTCCGAAGACCTACTGAAAGCTGTGACTGAAGCAGGTTACGAAGAAGCGACCCCAATTCAGGCTGAGACCATCCCCATGGTGTTAGCCGGCCAAGATGTGATTGGCCAAGCTCAGACGGGGACCGGTAAAACGGCCGCCTTCGCACTCCCCATTCTGGAAAAGATTGACAAAAAAAATCCTAACGTGCAGGCCCTTGTCGTTTCCCCAACGCGGGAACTGGCCATCCAGACTCAAGAAGAAATCTATAAATTAGGCCGGACTGAACGGGCCAACGTCCAAGTGGTTTACGGTGGGGCGGATATTCGCCGGCAAATCAAGAGTTTAAAGAACCATCCTCAAGTGGTGGTCGGGACTCCTGGTCGGTTATTAGACCACATCCGGCGCCGGACGCTGAAACTGGACCACGTGCAAATGCTGGTCCTGGACGAAGCCGACGAAATGTTGAACATGGGTTTCTTGGATGATATCGAAGACATCATCAAGCAATTGCCAGAAGAACGGCAAACCATGCTATTCTCAGCGACTATGCCACCCGAAATCAAACGGGTCGGGGTGCAATTCATGCAGGACCCGAAGCACGTCAAGATCAAGGCCAAGGAATTGACCACCGATTTGATCGATCAATACTACGTCCGGTCTCGTGATTTTGAGAAATTCGATATCATGACGCGGTTCTTCGACGTCCAAGATCCGGACTTGACCATCGTCTTCACGCGGACTAAGCGTCGGGTCGACGAAATCGCCAACGGTCTTAAAGCCCGGGGCTACAACGCTGCTGGGATTCATGGGGATTTGACGCAAAAGCGTCGGACCCAAATCATGAATGAGTTCCGGCACGGTAAATTGGACATCTTAGTGGCGACCGACGTAGCGGCGCGGGGAATCGACATCAACGATGTGACTCACGTCTACAACTACGATATCCCACAAGATCCTGACAGTTACGTGCACCGGGTCGGCCGGACTGGCCGGGCCGGGAATCACGGGGTATCCATGACCTTCGTGACGCCAAACGAAATGGGTTACTTACGTGAAATCGAGAAGTTGACCCGGGTGCGGATGTTACCATTGAAGCCACCTTCGGCTGAAGAGGCTTTTGTAGGCCAATTAGGCGTGGCTAAGGAAGCCGTCAGCGATTTGATTTCGAAGACGGATACCGAAAAGTACGGCAAGGCAGCGGATGCTTTGTTGGAAGAATACGACGCAGCGGATATTGCCGCGGCCTTGTTGAACGAAGTCACCAAGGACGACAGCAGTCAGGTGCCCGTCAAGATCACGCCAGAACGGCCATTGCCTAAGCGCGGTGGCAAGCGGCGTGGTGGTGGTTACCACCGTGGCGGCGGTTATCACCGGGGCAACAACCATCGGGGTGGCGGCGAACACCGGCACTACGACCGAAACCGGCGTGGCGGCAGTGACCGCAACGAACACCGCGGTGGCAACCGTGACCGGCGGCGCGACAATGGTGGTCGGCGTTCCGAAGGCAGTAAGCACGGCTTTACGATTCGGAAAAAAGACTAGCTTCACCTAAAAAAGAGAATGATTGAGAAAATCCCTCAGCAAGCGTTGGCCTGCTGGGGGATTTTTTTGCCATTATAGCTTATTTTGTAGCGGGAACCGTGCTGGCGACAAAGGCCTGGTAGGCAGCCTCTTCGGTGGTTGGGGTGACCAAAACTTGGGTGATATCGGCCTGATGGAGCGCCGTTTCACTCAGGGTGAGGCGGGCCGTGAACGTGCCATTACCAATCAAGTGAAGCTGACTGGTGGCCGCCGTTTTCCCCAGGTGCACCCGGGTTTGAACGACCCCGCCGGGATTTTGCACGGTGATGGGAGTGGTGGGATCAAACGCCCTTGGGAACTGCCGGGCGAAGGCCAAACTGGTAGCGGACATTCCGGTCCCACAGGCGTTGGTGAAGCCCACGCCCCGTTCGTAGGTCTGCACGAAAAGGTGGTTGGTCCCCCGAATTTCCGCGAAACTGACGTTGACGCCCTCGGTGAAATGGGGGTTCGGGGCGTTCAGCGTTTGCCCTAATTGGCCTAGAGCGGCTTCATCGATTTTATCGACAAAACTGATGAGGTGCGGGTTGGGCACCGCAATGGCCGTGAAGGTCTGGTCGGGTAAAAATTCGGGCACGGCCTGATCATTCAAAACGGCTTGGTCGTGGTAGTGCAACGGTAAATCGGAAGCCGCCATTGAAATGGGGGCAATCTGCACGCTAAAGGCCGGGACGTTGGGCGCTAAATCAGGCGCTTGTTCCACGGCCAAATCCATGAACGGGGTCGCAATTTTAAATTGGGTCTGGTTGGATTTTTCGGCTAAATAACGGGTCACCGTCCGCAATCCGTTTCCACACATCTTGGCCTCGCTACCGTCGGCGTTGATGATGCGCATCTCGCCCAGACAGTCGGGGTGGGTGGTGGTGTTGACCACTAACACGCCGTCGGCACTGCCCAAAGAAGTCGCGTGGGGCTGACAAATGACTTGGGCCAAGTGGCTGAGTTCGGTGTCGGTCAAAGGCGTTGAAAGTTGGGTCTGGTCAAGAATGAAGAATTGGTTTTCGGAGCCGTGAGCTCGCAATAGGTTAATCATGAGTGGTCACCTCGCTAGGTTGAAAGAAGGTCTGGTAGATTTGGCGGACGGCGTTGTCGGCATCGCCGGCTTGAACGCCAAGCATGATAGAAATCCGGGACGCCCCTTGGTTGATCATGTGGATGGCGATATTATTTTCGGTCAGTGAATCGATGACCTTACCGATGGTGTCGACGTTGTGGGCGATGCCCTCACCGACCACCATGATGATCGCGTAGTCGTCGATCCATTCCATGTAATCCGGAGCCAACGTTTTGCGGACGTCGGCACACAGGTGCTTGATGGTGGCTTCGTCCAGTTTACTCCGGTCGAAGATGATGGTCAGGTCATCGATTCCGGAAGGCATGTGTTCGTAAGAGATGTTGTATCGCTGGAAAATTTCCAGGAGCTTAAGCGTGAAGCCGACTTCCTTGTTCAACAGGTAGCGGTGTAAGTAGAGCGCCGAAAAACGGTTCGAACTGGCAATCCCGGTGATGGGACAAGCGGGATTGAAGACGAACTGCGACGGCACAATCAGGGTGCCCGGCGCCTCGGGATTGTTGGTGTTTTTGACGTTGACGGGGACTTGTCCTTGGACCGCCGGAATGATGGCTTCGTCTTGGAATACAGAGAAGCCGGCGTAGGAGAGTTCTCGCATCTCCCGGTAGGACATCTTCTGGATGATGGCCGGGTGGTCGACCACGTGGTTGTTGGCCGCATAGATGGCGTCGACGTCGGTAAAGTTTTCGTATAAGTCAGCACTAAAGCCGCGACTCAAGATGGCTCCGGTGATATCAGAACCGCCGCGGGCAAAGGTAAATAGGCTGCCTTGGGGGGTGTAACCGAAGAAGCCGGGAAAGACCAACCGGGTATCACCGGCGTGCAATTGCGCCAGGTTGGTGTAGGTCTCCGGCAAGATGTCGGCGTCGTTGGGCTGACCCGAAACGCGGATGCCTGCGGTCTTGGGATCCATGAACTTGGCAGAAATGCCTTGGTGGGTCAACACGGCCGCAATCAAAATGGCGTTGAGCCATTCGCCGTGAGCCTTGAAGGCGGCTAGTTGGTGGTCCGCATCGGTAAAGGTCGTGGTGGCCAGTCCGGTCAGCTTAGCTTGAATCTGGTTCAGGGTGTCGGCGGGGAGTTCAAAGTAGTCGCTGATGGCTTGGTACCGGGCTAAAATCGCCTGGACGGTGGGCTGGTAATCCGTTTGTTGTTGAACTTGTGTCGCGTATTGAATCAGCAAGTCCGTCACCTTGGTATCCCCTTTGAACCGTTTGCCAGGGGCGGAGGTCACGATGACTTGCCGGTCCGGATCAGCTTTGATGATATTGACGACCTTATTAACTTGTTGGCCGGTGGCTAATGAACCGCCACCAAACTTAACGACTTTCACATTTATCACCTCATAGGTTGAAAAAACCTAATTTATTTTTAATGACGACTTTAGCAGTTTTTGGGATTAAATCAAGTCTGACCGATATAAATTGGCTTGTAAAGTGTGAGAACTAGGTTAAAAATGATGAGACCCCTTGACGGATTATGAGAATTGCTATAATCTTAATTCAATTACATCAATAGAGGTTGCGACCAACATCAGTACATGTGTGAGTCCCTGTATGGACCATGACCGCATGGAAAGGGACGGTCGCCGAAGCGCTAGGGAATACGGGCCCTAGTGAGCTGGGACGGGTCACCAAGAGGATCCGAACTGTCGTAGCATTAAACAATTGGCTACGGGGCGCTTGCGACGAGTGAAGATACAGAATTTGCATAATTCTGGGATCTCTTTGTTTTCGTGAGCAAAGAGATCCTTTTTTAGTCCCCGGAACCCCAATGGAAGGGTAGGTATCGCGATATGCAAAAACCAGCTTTAACCGCCAACGCGGCGGGACATTTACTTCTGGGAGGCGTCGACACCGTTGAGTTGGCGCAGACCTACGGCACACCGTTAGTGGTCTATGACGTGGCGGCGATACGTCAGCAGATTCAAGCCTTTAAAGAGAGCTTACAGGCTAACGGATTGCGTTACCAAGTCAGTTACGCCAGTAAGGCTTTCGCTACAGTCGCGATGTACCAGTTGGTGACCCAAACGGGGATCCACACCGACGTGGTCTCCGGCGGTGAGTTGTACACGGCGTTACAGGCGGGCTTACCCGCTGAACGTATTAGTTTCCACGGCAACAACAAATCGCGAGCGGAGTTGGAACAGGCCGTCGACGCGCAGGTGGGCGTCATCATCTTAGATAACTTTTACGAGATTGAGTTATTGCACACCGTTTTATTAGAAAAGAACGCGACGTGTTGGGTGATGCTGCGGTTGACGCCGGGCATCACGCCCCACACGCACCAATACATCCAGACCGGTCAGGTCGATAGTAAATTTGGCTTCGACGTCGATTCCGGTCAGGCCGACCAAGCGGTCCAACAAGTCTTGGCCATCCCCCAGATGCACCTGATAGGGATTCACGCCCACATTGGTTCCCAGATTTTTGGGGTACAGGGATTTGAACTGCTGGCCAACAAACTAGTCGACATTGCCGCTGATTGGCGGGACCGCTTCGATTACGTTCCCGAGGTCTTGAATCTTGGTGGGGGCTTCGGGATTCGCTACACGGATGTCGACCAGCCGTTGAGTCCGGCAACGTTCATCGACCACATCGCCGCGGCGTTTAAAAAACGCGTGGCCTTACGTGGCCTGGCGTTGCCGGAGGTTTGGCTTGAACCCGGTCGGTCCATCGTGGGTCCGGCCGGCTACAACCTGTACACGGTAGGGTCGCGCAAGGACATCCCGGAACTGACGTCGTACGTGGCGGTCGATGGTGGCATGGGCGATAACATTCGCCCAGCACTTTATCAAGCCGACTACCAGGCGGTCTGTGCCAACCATCTCAACGCGCCGTTAGTGGCTCCGGTCCATCTGGCCGGGAAGTACTGCGAGTCCGGGGATATCTTGATCGACCAGGCGCACCTGCCGGCCGTGGCTCCCGGCGATTTGGTCGCGGTGCTCGCCACGGGAGCCTACGGGTACTCGATGGCGTCGAACTATAACCGTAACCCACGTCCAGCGGTCGTTTTCGTGGAAAATGGGCAGGCCAAATGCGTGGTCGCCCGTGAAAGTTATGCGGATTTGACCCGTTTGGACCAATCGTACCTATAAGATAGGAGAAAAAGAGAATGCAAAAAATGAGTGCTGAAGAAATTATTGCGTACATTGGGAATGCTAAAAAGGTTACACCGGTCAAGGTCACCGTGCAGGGGCATTACACCGCTGACCAGATTCCGAGCGGGGTGCAGTCTTTTTTGGCCCCAGATTTCGCCATCCTGGTGGGCGACTACCGCGCGATTGAACCGCTCTTAGCGGACAAGCAACCAGCCGACTACCACTTAGAAGTAACCGCCCAGAATTCGGCGGTGCCGATGCTGCCGATTGAACACGTCAACGCCCGCATCGAACCGGGCGCTATCATCCGCGACCAAGTGACGATTGGCGATAATGCCGTCATCATGATGGGCGCTGTCATTAATATCGGGGCCGGGATTGGGGCCGGGTCGATGATTGATATGGGGGCCGTCTTGGGTGGCCGCGCCATCGTGGGACAAAACGCCCACATCGGCGCCAACGCCGTCCTCGCCGGGGTAGTCGAGCCCGCTTCAGCCACGCCAGTCACGATTGGCGATAACGTCACGGTTGGCGCCAACGCCGTGGTCCTCGAAGGGGTCTCGATTGGCGATAATGCGGTCGTCGGTGCCGGAGCTGTAGTCACCAAAGACGTGGCCGAAAATGCCGTAGTGGCGGGCGTCCCCGCCAAGGTTTTGAAAATCAAAGATCAGCAGACGGAAGCTAAGACGCACATTGAAAAGGATCTGAGACGCTTATGACCTTAACGGAACCAGAATTGATCAAGATTCGGCGCCATCTGCATCAGATTCCGGAGTTAGCTTTGCAGGAGACCCAAACGCAGGCCTACCTGAAACAGGTCATTGCGACCTTGCCGCAGACCTATCTGACAGTCCACGAAGACCCACGGTTACAAACGGCCTTACTGGTTCGAGTGGCGGGGGCCGACCCGCAACGGACCATCGGCTATCGGGCGGACATCGATGCCTTGCCGGTCACCGAGCCCACGACCGTGGCGTTTCGCTCGCAACACCCGGGCGTGATGCACGCTTGTGGCCACGATTTACACGCGACGGTGGCCTTAGGTATTCTGAGCTACTTTGCCGACCATCAGCCCAAAGATAACCTAGTCTTCTTCTTTCAACCAGCCGAAGAAAGCCAAAGTGGCGGTAAATTAGCCTACGATTTGGGCCTGTTCTCCGGGGATTATCAGGTCGATGAGTTCTATGGCTTACACGACAATCCGACTTTACCGACCGGGATCATCGGCTGTCGCTTGGGGACCTTGTTCGCCGGGACTACCGAGGTCAATTTGACGGTCCACGGCAAGAGCGGCCATGCGGCCTTTCCACAACAGGCCACCGATGCGGTGGTCATCGCCGCGGCTTTAATCCTCCAACTGCAGACCATCATCTCGCGTGATATCGACCCCACGCGTTGTGGCGTGATCACTTTGGGCAAGGTTAACGCCGGCACGATTCGCAACGTGATTGCCGGCACCGCCCGCATCGAGGGCACGATTCGGGGCTTGACCCAGGATATGTTACTGCGGATTCGCCAGCGGGTCAGTGAAGTCGCTGCTGGAATCGGCGCGGCTTACAACGCGACCATCGATGTCGATTTTACGCAGGGGGGGTACTATCCCGTCGAGAATGATCCGGCGTTGACCCAGCGGTTCATCACCTATATGCAACACGAGCCAACGGTCACCTATCAAGAGACCCGCCCGGCGATGACTGGTGAGGACTTCGGCTACCTATTGGCTAAAATCCCGGGCACCATGTTTTGGTTGGGTGTCGATAGCCCGGGGGCCTTACATACCGCCGAGTTTCAGCCTCATGAGGCCGCTATCATGGCGGGGTCCACGCGGTTTGTGGCTTTTTAGAAGAACGCATGCAAGCATAATGGAGGCGTAATTATGGAACAAACAGCAACTTTATTGACGGCCATCATCACTCCGTTCACGGCGGATGGTTCGGCCGTGAACTACGACGCGTTAGCACGCCTGACCGAACACTTACTTCAGACCGGTAGCCAGGGCTTCGTCATCGGGGGCACGACGGGGGAAACGCCGACCTTAACGGAAGCCGAGAAATTAGAACTGTACACCCGCTTCGGCCAAATGGTGGCTGGCCGGGTGCCCGTCATTGCGGGGGCTGGGAGCAATAACACCCAGGCGACCATCGACTTCACCCGCAAGGTAGCCCAAATCAAAGGCATCGATTACGCCTTAGAGGTCGTCCCATACTACAACAAGCCTAATCAACGGGGGATGCAGGCCCACTTCAAGGCCATCGCGGCGGCGTCTGATTTACCCATCATCATCTATAATATCCCGGGTCGTACGGGCGTCACCATGACACCGGAAACGGTAATCGCGTTGTCTCAAGTTCCGAATATTGCGGGGATCAAGCAGTGTGGATCGTTGGCTGTGCAGACCATCGTAGACCACGTGTCAGCCGACTTCCTGGTCTACACCGGCGAAGACGCCCAAGCGTTGTTCGCCAAGACGATTGGCGCGACCGGGGTCGTGTCGGTAGCTTCCCACCTGTATGGTGAGCAGATGACAGCCATGTATCACGATTTGGCAACGGGGGATGTCCAGCACGCTGGGGCCATCCAGCGGGAACTGACCCCGAAGATGGCGGCATTGTTCATGTACCCGTCACCATCACCGGTCAAGGCGGTCTTGAACGACCAGGGTTACCAGGTCGGTGGGTGCCGGTTACCGATCCTGGCGTTGACTGACCAGGAAAAGGCCACGTTATACCAGGCCTTAGGGACTCAGGAAGGAGTGCGCCAATGATTTCGATTATCGTGTCCGGCTTCACGGGCGCTATGGGGCAAAAAGCGCTGGCCATGATTCAAGCGGCCGACGATTTACAACTCGTTGGGGTGTTCAACCCCCATGTGACCAACTTAGATCCAGCCGCCTACGGTTTGGACGCTAGCGTCAAGGTCGTCAATACTTTGACGGATTGGGCCGTGCCCGCTGATGTCTGGCTCGACTTTAGTTTACCCAGTGGGGTCTATGCCAACACCAAGACCGCCATTGAATACGGGATTCGTCCGGTTATTGGGACCAGTGGGTTGAGTGAAGAGCAGACGGCGGCATTACAACAACTAGCCGCCGACCACCAAGTCGGTGGCGTCATCGCCGCCAACTTCGGCGTTTCCGCCGTTTTGATGATGAAGTTCGCTCAACTAGCCGCCAAGTACTTTGACCACGCTGAGGTGGTCGAGTACCACCACGCCGATAAACGCGACGCCCCGTCCGGCACCGCCTTGAATACCGCCAAACTGATTTACCAGGCCCAAGGCAAGTCCGAGACGCATAATCCTGATGAACAAGACGACTTGGGTGATCGGGGTGGCGATTATCACGGCATCAAGATTCACGCGATTCGCCTGCCCGGCTTCGTGGCGGACGAAGAAGCCATTTTCGGGGGACCGGGTGAGACCTTGACCATCAAACAAAGTACCACCGACCGGGGTTCGTTCATGACGGGCGTCCGGCTGGCGCTAGATGCGGTGATGACGCGCCACGATTTGATTGTGGGGTTAGAGAACCTGATTTAACTGACCAGTAACGACTAAATTTTAATGAACGAGGTGAGGGCCAATGCCCCAATTAGATTCAAACGTGCGTCCCATTGTGAACCAAACAATCGCACCTATCGGAATTTCGCCGATTCGCTACTTCGCGCAAATTCCTGACTTGATTAAATTGACGTTAGGGGAACCGGACTTCAACGTGCCCGAACACGTCAAGCAAGCGGCCATCACAAGTATCGTGGACAACAAGTCCCATTACGCGCCCCAAAAGGGGATCTTACCCCTGCGGACCGCTATCAGTAGTTACCTGAAACAACGCTTTGACGTGAACTACGACCCTAAAACCGAAGTCTTGGTCACGGTGGGCGCGACGGAAGCCATCTTCGTAGCGTTAGGGGCGATGTTGAACCCCGGCGATAAGGTCTTGATTCCGACGCCGACGTTTTCACTGTACATGGCCGTGGTCAAGCTCTTCGGGGCGATCCCCGTTGAAATCGACACCACGGAAGACGGGTTTCGCTTGACCGGCAAGCGCCTGCAAGCGGTCATCGACCGCGAAGGGCCTAACCAGGTCAAGGCCTTGATTTTAAACTTTCCGGGCAATCCGACCGGGTTCGAATACACCCGCGCGCAACTGGAAGAGCTTGCCGCGGTGGTCGAACAACACGCGATGTACGTGCTGACCGATGAGATTTACGCCGAATTGACGTACGGGCAGCCACACGTGTCGATGGCCGAACTCTTACCGGGTCGGAGCATTTTGGTCAACGGCTTGTCGAAGTCGCACGCGATGACCGGTTACCGGGTCGGCTACTTCGTGGGCCCGGCGGACTTTATCGCCAACGCCACTAAGCTCCATGGGTTCGCCGTGACCAGCGTGTCGAACCCCGCGCAGTACGCGGCATTAGAGGCCTTAACGACTGGCTTAGCCGACGCGCAGCCCATGCAAGAGGCGTACGAAAAGCGGCGTGATTTTGTGGTCGCTAAGCTAAACGAGTTGGGTTACGAGACGTTGACGCCCGCCGGCGCGTTTTACACCTTCTCCAAGATTCCGGCCGCGTTTCATCTGAGTTCCGTGGCCTTTGCGGAAAAGTTAGCCGAAGACGGCAAGGTCGGCGTGACTCCGGGCAACTGTTTCGGGGCCAGCGGCGAAGGGTACTTCCGGATTTCGTACGCGGCGTCGATGGCCGATATCCAAACGGCTATGCAGCGCTTGGCAGTCTTTACCGAAAAGTTGACCCAGCGCGTTTGACAAATGAGTTTAGAGAATTAATGAAGGGATGACAGGTTTATGAGTGAAGGGTATACGGTTGTGATTCTAGGTGCGACGGGCGCTGTGGGCACCCGCATGATTGAACAGTTAGCGGACTCGACGATTCCGGTCGCCAACTTACATTTGTTGGCGTCGAAGCGTTCAGCGGGGAAGACCTTAACGTTTAAAGGCACGCCCGTGACCGTGGAAGAAGCGACGCCCGAATCGTTTACGGGGGTGGATCTGGTGCTGGCTTCAGCTGGCGGATCCGTGTCGAAGAAATTTTTGCCGGAAGCTGTCAAGCGCGGGGCGGTGTGTGTCGATAACACCAGTGCTTTTCGGATGGATCCGGAAATTCCGTTGGTGGTTCCGGAAGTTAACGAGGACGTTTTAGCCCAGCATCACGGCATCATTGCCAACCCCAACTGTTCGACCATCATGATGATGGTGGCCTTGGAGCCGATTCGCCAGGCGGTGGGCTTAAAGCAGATTATCGTGTCGACCTACCAAGCCGCTTCTGGCGCCGGACAAACGGCGTTGACGGAGCTCTACCAAGAAGCGCAAGACTACCTCGACCATAAGGAGATGCAAGCGCAAATCTTCCCGACCAAGGGTGAGGCACACCATTACCCGTTAGCCTTCAACTTGTTGCCGCAAATCGACGTCTTGGAAGATAATCTGTACTCCCACGAAGAATGGAAGATGATTCACGAGACCAAGAAGATCATGTTGGGGGACATGGATTCACCAAAGATCAAGGTCACCGCAACCTGCGTGCGGGTCCCCGTCCCCATCAGCCACGGGGAATCCATCTGGATTGACACCGGTAAACCTGATGCCACGGTCGCTGATTTACGAGCGGCGATTCAGGCCGCTCCGGGCGTGGTCTTGGAAGATGACCCGGCCCACCAGGTGTACCCGCAACCCATCAACGCCACGGGCAAGCGCGAGACCTTCGTCGGCCGGATTCGGCCCGACTTGGAGAACCCGGGCGCGTTCAATCTCTGGGCCGTTTCGGATAACCTCTTGAAGGGGGCAGCCTGGAACACCGTCCAGATTGCCGAACGATTAGTCGCCAAGGATTTGGTCCACCCAAGTGCTGCGGCGGAATAGGAAATGACTCAAGATCAGTCCCGGTCGCGCGGTGACGTGTGGGCACACGATTAAGGATGACCACGCGTCCGGGATGAAAAAAACTGGTAATCCCCGTGAGGATTACCAGTTTTACTTTATCAATGATTTAGTTGAGTCGGTCAACAAAAGCCTGAAACAGGGCTTGTTGTTCCGGACGGGTCGTCCAGAGGTTTTCAGGGTGCCACTGGACCCCCTGCAATAAGGCGTCAGACGACTCGATCCCTTCAATGACCCCGTCAGGTGCGGTGGCGACCACTCGTAAAGCCGCGGCCGGAGCCTTCACGGCTTGGTGGTGGCGCGAGTTGACCAGTGGGTGGGTGCCGATGGCCGCTTGCAACGCGGACGGCTGAATCGTGACACGGTGAGTCGGCAGGTCCCCCGGCGCGCTTTGGTGGTGTTGCAAGAGTGGTTTGCCAGGGTATTGGGTCGGCAAGTCTTGATAGACCGACCCGCCCAGCGCGACGTTTAAGACCTGCATGCCCCGGCAGATGCCTAGGATGGGAATTTGCCGCGCGGCTGCCTGGGTGACCAAAGTCATCTCGAACTGATCACGGGGCCGGTAAGTGCGACCTAGTTGGGGAAGGGGGTTATCGCCGACTAAGGTCGGGTCAAGGTCCGTGCCGCCAGTCAAAATCACACCGTCCAATTTTTCCAAAAGCGCATCGACCCGGTCTTCGGGAAGGTAGGGCAGGCTAACGGGAATGCCGCCGGCTGCCAACACGGCATTGACGGCCGCGCGGGGGACGAAATCGGCACGTTGTTGATTGATGACGGACGTGGGATCTAAAAAGACGTCCGCTGTCAGACCGATAAATTTACTCAAATAAGGCCAACTCCTTCATAAAAGGTATAAGGTCCATTGTAGCGCAGAGCAAGGGGCTGTCAACTGGGGGACACGGTGGCTGGTAGATTAGGACGCAGTCTACCGCCTACTCCCGGGGACAGTTGGGGGATATTTCGGGGGAACCAATCAAACACCGCCCCCATCGAGCGATGGCTGTGGTAAAATATGGCTTAGATGTTTAGGGGGTGACACCATGATTTATGGCACCGGTATCGATATCACGGATCTCGCCCGCGTCAAGGAAGTCGTGGCCCGTTACCCCGATTTTTTAGCGCGGGTCCTGACCCCCGGTGAATTAGTGGACTATCAGCAATTAAGTGGGTCACGCGCCATTGAGTATTTGGGGGGGCGCTGGTCCGTGAAAGAATCCTACGGTAAGGCGCTCGGCACGGGTATCGGCCACGCGTTTAGCTTCCAAGACCTGGAAGTGCGTGACGATGAGTCCGGGCGGCCCGTCGTGAAGTTTCAACCGTTTGGGGGCGTTGCCCACGTGTCGATCTCGCATACCGCGACCGTGGTGATGACGCAGGTTATTTTAGAAAGAGGGCAGTCATAATGGCAGTAGGACAACATCGGCCAACCCAGTTGGTGATCGATTGTCAGGCGTTACACGCGAATATTCAAGCAGAAGTCAGCCGCTTAAAGGCCGACTGTGAATTATTCATGGTCGTGAAGGCTAACGGGTACGGCCACGGTGCCGTGCAGGTGGCCCAAGTCGCCAAAGATGCTGGTGCGACCGGGTTTTGTGTTGCAATTTTAGATGAAGCGTTAGAGTTACGGGCAGCTGGGTTCAATGAGCCCATCTTGGTGTTAGGCGTGACCCGACCAGCCGATGCACCGTTGATGGCCCAGAGCCGCATTTCGGCGACGGTGGCCGACTTGAACTGGATGCGCGAGGCCAGTCGTTACTTAAAATTAACGGTACCGAACCGACCGCTGAACGTGCACTTGGGCTTAGACACTGGAATGGGGCGGATTGGGTTCCGAACCACTGCTGAGTTACAAGCCGCCCTGAACTTTTTGGGGGCCGAGGCGGATGACTTCAACTTCGAGGGCATCTTTACCCACTTCTCGACGGCCGATGATCCCGACCAGGCCTACTTCAAGCAACAGGTAGCCAAGTGGCAGGAAATGGTGGCGATTTTGCCGTTCCGGCCGCGCTACGTGCACGTGTCGAATTCAGCGACCAGTCTGTGGCACGACGCTTGCAACGGCAACATGGTTCGTTTCGGAGTCGCCGGTTACGGCTTGAATCCGTCCGGTACGGCGATTCCAACCACGCCGTATCCGTTACAACCAGCCATGAGCTTGGAAAGTGAACTGGTTTATACCAAACGTCTACGAGCTGGGGAATCCGTGAGCTACGGGGCGACCTACACCGCGCCAACCGACGAATGGGTCGGGACGGTTCCGATTGGATACGCTGACGGTTACGAACGCCGTTTGCAAGGGTTCCACGTTTTAGTTGGCGGCCAGTTCTGTGAAATTATCGGCCGGATCTGCATGGACCAGTTGATGATTCGGTTACCCCAAAACTTCGTGCGGGGCACCCGGGTCACGTTAGTCGGGAGAAATGGCCAGCGGCAGATCACGTTGCAGGACGTAGCCGATTACTGTGACACGATTCATTATGAAATTGCTTGTGGTTTTACCAGTCGGTTACCCCGGCGGTATGTGAATTAAATCTCGGTCAGCCGTTTTGACCATGCGGAACGTTTGGCTGGTGGCTAAACCAGTTGGTGTGCCCGGGGGATTGGGCTTACGACGTAATTAGGTCAGCAGATAAGTCGTTGACAAGGATTGTCGTTTCGCGGGTACGCGATTCGTGGTAAACTATATGGGAAGGTTGTCTCATAACAAGGAGGGTTACCATGATCCGGTCTCAACAAGCAGTCCACCCTAAAATTCGGGTGCAGATTTCTCGCCGTGTTCGGCGTCAGGCGTTAGTTCCGTTACCCGCGGCAGCTGCACAGCGGTTGGCATTGATTATTGGTTACCAGGCGATGGCGTTGATCAATCGGGATTTAACGCGCGCCTTTACGCCCTGCGAGGAAGAAGCGGAGCGCCGGTTAACTCAATTTCGGATGACACAACATTAACTATAATTGAAGATAGGGGATGGCGGCCCATGGCCCGTGTTGAAATAAAACGCGGTGACGTCTTCTTCGCCGATTTATCACCGGTCGTTGGTTCGGAACAGGGTGGCATGCGCCCCGTGTTGGTGATTCAAAACAACGTGGGGAACCACTATAGTCCAACCGTAATCGTGGCGGCAATCACCGCCCGGATCGAGAAGCCGAAGATGCCGACCCATGTCGCAATTTCGGCGGATGATACCGGTATCGAGCGGGATTCCGTCATTTTGCTTGAGCAGGTACGGACGATCGATAAGCAACGATTAAAAGATCAGGTGACACATCTAGATGCCAAGACGATGGCAGCGGTCGATGCCGCGCTAGCGACCAGCATTGGTTTAGCGGATCGGTCCCGGAAGAAACGGCCTAATCGAAATAAAAGTAAATTACATAACAATCAACAGCCGAACCGGCAAACGCGCGTGCAGTAGCGGGCGCGTTTTGACGTTGGTGCGGCCACCAAAATAACCTGAGACGATTTGGTCACAAATCGTCTCAGGTTATTTTGGTTAGCGTTAGTTAACTTTCGTGGCGGAGGTCTTCAATTTCAGGTACGTGGAACTCCTTACGTTCTAGAGCGTGGACGATGCGGTTGAGTTTGTCTTCATCGACCTCGGCGGGCAAGGTGAACATGGTGCGGTGGACCAGTTCGCCTTCCTGAGCGTCCAGACTAATCACACTGGCAATCGAGGTGTATTTGGTGATGACTTTAGCCATGCCTTCAAGGTCACCGCGTTCACCGGCGGAGACCACCGTCAACACGTAACTGCCGATGTTGACGTTCCAGGATTGGGACAGCATGTCCATCAAGCGAGTATGCGTCAAGATACCGTAAAAGGCGTTTTTGTCGTCTAACACCGCGATGTAAGGTAAATCTTTAATGGAAAAGAAGACGTTGAAGAAGGCGGCGTTCACAGAAATGAACTTGGTCGCATTCTTCAGTAGGGATGTCACGGGTAACTGCATATCGCCGCCCCGTGATTTATGGCGGTAAATGTGCATCTTGTAGATGTTTCCCCGAAAAATTTGCCCGGTTTCATCGAGAATCGGCACACAACGGTATCCGGAATCTTCCAAGACCTTTAAGGCCTGTTCCAGGGTAATATCCTCGCGAACCGTCACTAACCGTTCTTTCGGTTTCACTAGGGATTTAAGCAACATAGCAGATGACCTCCTAAAAAATTAGAAAAACTCTCATAATCTTTCCTAATCATACCATATCCGGTCGAAATACGGTAGTAAATTGTTGGTAAAGGTGGGGGGAACTCCCCCACTGTGAGTGACCATCTAAATCAGGAGTGGCGCGAATTGGGGTGGATCACAAAAAAGTCAGGTCAGGGTGATCATACTAGGTCACCTTGACCTGACTTTTTGAGAATTTAATTAAAAGATAATGACGGGCGTGCCGACCTTAACGTTCGCGTAAACTGACGCGATCTTGGAAGGTGGCGTGTTGATGCACCCGTGGGAGCCGTGCTTAACGTACCAGTTGCCCCCATACTTTGGTTGCCAGGAGGAGTCGTGAATTCCGACTCCGGTGTCATCAACGGGCATCCAGTACTTCACCTTCGACGCGTAGCTGGAGCCATCGTCATTTTCACCGCGGAGGGTAGTGTTGCGTTGCTTACTCCAGATGACCCATACCCCAGATGGCGTGTGGTTCCCTGAAGTTGGTTTACCTGTGACCACGTCGGTAGAAACAACGACCTTGCCGTTCTTGTAGACCCACATGTGCTGGTTCTTCTTATCAACTTCCACGTAGGAGTTGCCGATATCCGTACCGTTACTGTGGTAACCGGATCCTTGAATCGTAGGGGTCCGGGACATCCCCTTGGCAGCTAAGACCAATTTGTTGAGGACCGGCGTTTCCTTCTTGACGTTGATGCTCCAACCATACAAACCTGCCTTGACCTTGACCGTGCCCCGCTTGGTAGACTTGAAGGACCGGGTCTTGTTGATGGTCCCGTACTTGTGGCTGAGCTTAGTCAAGTAGGTCTTGATGGCCTTGGTATTCGTCGTCAACTTGTCGTTCTTAAAGGTCAACCAACTGCCCAGAGTGGCCGCCGGGATGGTAATCTTGTGGCCACTTAACTTGTACACGTAACTTTGCTTGGTGATGTTTTCGGCCGTGGTCTTGGCTGTCTTGAACGTCTTGCTAGTTGTCGTCACCTTGGGTTGCTTGTAGTCACCCGCCACGTTGACCGTCGAGGTTCCCTTTTCGATGGCGGCGGTGATGGACGCGGCGACCTTAGTAGCGTCCAATTGGTTCCCTTTAACTTCCTTCGTCACGTTGAAATGGCCGTTTTGATAGGTGAACGAAGCGTCTTTTGCCGCCTTACGACTGGTGTTGGCTTTCGCCGTCAGCCGCTTGGCAAGGGCTAAAATGCTTTGTTGGTTTTGATCGCTAGCGTTGAGTTTCAAACTATCCGCGGTCGCAGTCGTCAAATGCGCCGGCCACTGCCAGACGTTTTGTCGATTGATAAGTTGTTGAAGGGCCTTCGTTGACGTGACCTTGAGGTTGGCTTGCTGGGTCTTGAACGTGGCAACGGTTTGGTTACCGTCCTTCAACGTCAACGATTGGTTACGCATTGCACTTTTGAGTTTGGCTGCCGCTTGTTGGGCTGTGCTGCCCCCAACGTTAACGCCCGCGATTTCTGTATCCTTAAAAAAGGCGTTAGCGGATGAATAATGGAGTGCTTCTCCAACGTAAATGGCGCCCACCGCAACACAGGCGGTGACCAGGCCAATCACGATTGCTTTTCGTTTTTTCATATTATTACCCCTCCTAGAAATGAGCCAGTGGAGGAAAAATCGTCATCCTTAACTGTCACCAATATCATATCATCAGGTTACTTCAAATAGCCTTAAAAGACAATGTAAACGCAGTTTTTGTGAGGGGTTGCAACGTTGATATAACAGGCTTCATCTCATTTTGAAAAAACTTTGGCAGGCTGAAAGTTTTGCTGATGAATTATCCTGGCTGGGCATTATCATTCAGCTTGAAGAGTTAGTTTGGTGGAGAAATCCCGCTGGGGCGGGGAACCTGTACGCCACAAAAAAACAGGCCACCTCAACATGTTCTGTCAAGGTAGCCTGCTATCGCCCTGTAAACCAGTAGTTCGCGGGACGCATTTAACGGTGGTAATTAGTTGTTTTCAAGGGCAGCTAAGCCATCCTTCGTAACCTTCTTCAAGGTTGCGGCGGAGTTAGCCATAGCTTCCTTTTCCTTGTCGGAAAGTGGGATTTCAACCACGCTAGCCAAACCGTTAGCGTTGATGACCGCCGGCGTTCCGATAAAGATGTCATCCAACCCGTATTCGCCGTTCAATGCGGCCCCAACAGGTAAGACGGCGTTTTCATCACGCAAGATAGCGCGCGTGATCCGCATCAAGCAGGTGGCAACCCCATAGAAAGTTGCGCCCTTGCGGTTGATGATTTCGTAGGCCTTGTTCCGGGTAGCGTCTTCGATCTTAGTCAGATCATCGTCAGTCAAGCCCTTTTCCTTGGCGATGGCCTTCAATGGCTTGCCGGCAACCGTTGCTTCGTCGTAAGCGGCGAATTCGGAGTCACCGTGTTCACCCATGATGTAGGCGTTCACGTCGCGAGGGTCAACGTCAATCTTGTTGGCCAAAGCAACCCGTAAGCGGGCCGTGTCCAGAGAAGTCCCGGAACCAATAACCTTTTCCTTTGGGAAGCCAGAGAACTTCCAAGTAGCGTAGGTCAAGATGTCGACTGGGTTAGCAGCAACGACGAAGATACCATCGAAACCGGAATCAACGACTGGCTTAACAATGGAAGACAAGATCTTTAAGTTCTTGTTGACCAGATCCAACCGTGTTTCGCCGGGCTTTTGTGGGGCACCAGCAGTGATGACAACAACGTCAGCATCCTTAGCGTCAGAATATTCACCGGAGTAAACCTTCTTAGGAGCGGTAAAGACTTGGGCATCTTCAAGGTCCAATGCGTCTCCTTCAGTCCGCTTCTTAATCACATCCACAATTACGAATTCTTCGGCAATACCTTGGTTCATCATTGAGTAGGCGTAAGACGAGCCAACGGCACCGTCACCGACTAAAACAACTTTTTGATGATTCTTAGCAGTCAAATTCTTCATCTCCTAATAAATTTTGACATCCAGGTACGCTATAATACCCATCAGTAAGTATAACATGTTCCGTAACCAGCGACTACGACTGGAACGAGGAAATTTCACAAACTAAGGGGGAATACCAGGTGAACGACTGTGCCCGGTCGTGGTGGATGAACTTGCCTAGGGACTGTGCTATACTGGGAGCAGTTGACTAAGAACGGTAAGGCTAACAGCCAGCTGAACGGGAAATTTTTCCGTCCAGCTATTTTGTTTCTAGTCTAAAATCTAACGCATGCTAAGGGAGAACTTAATTAAAATGAAAATGATTGTTGGTTTGGGTAACATTGGGCCCCAGTACGATAATACGCGCCACAATACCGGCTTTATGGTGGTCGATGCGTTTGCCCGGGCTCACCAAATTGACCTGACGACCCGCAAGATGAACGCTCGGTACGGCACGGGCCTAGTCAACGGTGAAAAAGTGATGATCGTGAAACCGACGACGTTTATGAACGAGTCGGGTCGGGCCGTTCACCCGCTGATGCAGTACTACAAAGTAGACGTCAGTGATTTGATTGTCGTCCAAGACGATATGGACTTGCCATTAGGGCGGATTCGGCTCCGGAACCACGGCTCTGCCGGTGGCCATAACGGCATCAAGAGTTTGATTGCGCACGTAGGCACTCAGAACTTTGCTCGGGTCAGAGTCGGCATTGCCCACCCGCAACAGCACACCGTCGTGGATTACGTGTTGGGGCGCTTTACGGCCGAGCAACAACCATTGTTCAATCAAGCCAGTGACCACGCCGTTGCTGCCTTGGAAGACTGGGTTGCGGGGACCGAATTTACGCAGTTAATGAACCAGTACAACTAAGATAGGAAGTTATTCGTGTGAATTTAGAAGGATTTTTGACCCAAACACCGGCCTACACGGCGATTCGGCAGGCGGTTGCGCCGGGTCAGCGACAACTCGTGACCGGGCTCAACGGTTCGGCCGAGACGTTGCTGATTGCTAGCCTCCTTCATGACCAGCAACGATCGATCGTGTACGTGACGGATACTCTCTACCACGCCGGGAAATTGGTGGAAGACCTGGCCAATATCTTAGGTGACGACGAATTGTACGAGTTCCCGGTGGAAGAATTGTTAGCGGCGGAAGTCGCGACCAGTTCACCAGAGTACCGGGCGGAACGGATCGCTGCTTTACGGGCGTTACAAAGTGACCGGCCGGTCGTAGTCGTCACGGCCTTATCGGGCTTGCGGCGTTTCTTACCGGCCCCCGCGAACTTTGCGGCGGCACGATTTGCCGTCAAAGTGGGTGCCGACATGGACCTAGAACAGTTACAGCAACAGCTTTTTGCCATGGGCTATACGCCCCAAAAATTAGTCGCAGCACCCGGGGACTTCGCGGTCCGCGGGTCAATTGTCGATATCTATCCGTTGGGCACGGACTATCCGGTCCGCATCGACTTCTTCGATACCGAAGTGGATTCGCTGCGATACTTCGATCCAGCCACGCAACGCAGTGTGGAAAACATCGACCAAGTTGAAATCTTACCCGCGACCGACTTTATTTTAACGGCAGCGGAACGGACGGCAGGGGCCCAGGCGTTGAGCCAGGCGTTAGCGACGCAGACCGCTGAGCTATCAGCGGACGATGCCACGACGTTGACCACCCAGGTCCAACCATTGATCGATGGCTTGAAGAAGGGATCCATCGACCCGCAACTGATGGAATTTGCCGATTACTTGTTTCCGGACCATCACCAGATCTTGGATTACCTGGCGGCGGACGGGACCGTGCTATTCGGCGATTACGCTCGATTGCAAGATGGTGAACGTCAGCTCTTAGAAGACGAAGCCAATTGGGCGACTGATAAGCTGGCCCACCACCAGATTTTTGCCAAGCAGACCTTCGGCGGGGAACTCCGGCCCATCGTGCGCGATGATCCCCATGCGCAGATTATGCTGGCCCTGTTTCAAAAGGGGATGGGGAATCTCCGATTCACGGCGGTGACCAACGTGGTGACGCGGGCCATGCAACAGTTCTTTAGCCAGTTACCCGTGATGAAGACTGAAATCGACCGCTGGCACCACCAGAAGCAGACCGTGGTGCTATTGGTTCAGGACGAAGAACGGTTGGCGAAGATTGAAAAAACGCTAGACGACTTTGAGATTCAAGTGGTGTTGACCAAGCGGGAGAATCTCCAGCCAGGAATCACCCAGTTGGTCCCGGAACGGCTGCAGACCGGTTTTGAATTGCCGGAAGCTAACTTGGTGGTCATCACCGAAGCCGAGATGTTTCAAAAGATTACGAAGAAACGGCCGCGACGGCAGAACATGGCCAACGCGGAACGTTTAAAGAGTTACACTGATTTAAAACCCGGTGACTACGTGGTGCACGTCAACCACGGGATTGGGAAGTTCATCGGGATGCAGACGTTGACCGTCGATGGGGTCCATCAGGATTACATGACCATCGATTATCAGGACAACGCGCAGTTGTTTATTCCGGTCACCCAACTTAACCTGATTCAAAAGTACGTGTCGTCGGAAGACAAGAAGCCCCGCATCAACAAGTTGGGCGGCTCCGAGTGGGCCAAGACTAAGCGCAAGGTCGCCGCAAAGATTGAAGATATCGCCGATGAATTGGTCGACCTCTACGCCAAGCGGGCGGCAGAAAAGGGCTATGCCTTCCCGCCGGATGATAGTCTCCAGATCGACTTTGACCAAAGTTTTCCGTACGTGGAAACGCCGGACCAGTTACGGTCAATCAAGGAAGTCAAGCACGACATGGAGAAGTCGCGGCCGATGGACCGGCTCTTAGTCGGTGACGTGGGCTACGGGAAGACCGAAGTTGCGTTACGGGCGGCCTTTAAGGCGGTCGAAGCCGGCAAACAGGTGGCCTTTCTGGTGCCAACGACCATTTTGGCGCAACAACACTATGACATCATGGTCAGCCGTTTTGAAGGGTACCCCATCAACGTCGAGATGTTCTCCCGGTTCCGGACCACCAAGCAGATCCACCAATCATTAAAGGACCTGGAAAGTGGGAAACTCGACATCGTGGTGGGGACCCACCGGTTATTGTCGAAAGACGTGAAGTTCAAGAACTTAGGCTTGGTGCTGGTCGATGAGGAACAACGCTTCGGGGTCAAGCATAAGGAACGGTTGAAGGAATTGAAGGCCAACGTGGATGTGTTGACGTTGACCGCAACGCCGATTCCGCGGACCTTGCACATGTCAATGCTCGGGGTCCGTGACCTTTCCGTGATCGAGACGCCACCGGCGAACCGGTTCCCGATTCAGACCTACGTGATGGAACAAAATGCGGGGGCCATTCAAGACGGGATTCGCCGGGAGATGCAACGGGGCGGTCAGGTCTTCTACCTGCATAACCGGGTGGACGACATCGAGAAGACCGTTAGTCAGCTTCAGGCGTTGGTGCCGGAAGCGCAGATTGGCTACATTCACGGGCAGATGACCGAGGCCCAGCTTGAAGGGGGCCTCTTTGACTTTCTGCGCGGTGAATACGACGTGTTGGTCACCACGACCATCATCGAGACCGGAATCGATATCCCGAACGCGAACACCTTGTTCGTGGAAAATGCCGACCGGATGGGCCTGTCACAGCTCTATCAGTTGCGCGGACGGATTGGCCGAAGCAACCGAGTGGCCTACGCGTACTTCACCTATCAACCGAATAAGGTCTTGACCGAAGTCAGTGAAAAGCGCCTGGAGGCCATCAAGGACTTCACCGAATTAGGGTCCGGCTTTAAAATTGCCATGCGGGACCTCTCGATTCGGGGCGCGGGTAATTTGCTGGGGAAGCAACAACACGGGTTCATCAATTCCGTGGGGTACGACTTGTATACCCAGATGCTCAGCGATGCCGTGGCCAAGAAGCGGGGACAAACGGCGCAACCGAAGACGGATACCACCGTAGAACTGGGTGTGGAAGCCTACCTGCCGAGCGACTACATCGAAGACGAACAACAGAAAATCGAGATGTATAAGCGGATTCGGCAGTTGGATAGTGACGATGAAGTCAGTGAGATTCAAGCTGATCTGATTGACCGGTTTGGCGACTACCCGAAGCCCGTGGCCCAGTTGCTAACGATTGGCCAGTTGAAGCTGGCTGCCGACTTGGCATTGATTGAAAAGCTGCGGCGGGTCAACGGCGATGTCTTCGTCACGGTCTCTAAACAGGGGACCGATATTCTCGGCGGCGAAGACGTCTTCAAGGCCTTGGCCGCAACTGAGCTGAAGGCGACGGTCACCATCAACGACGACCGGCTGCACGTGAAGCTGGTCATCCAACCGAAGATGACGGTCGATGACTGGTTGCCACAAGTGCAACAGTTCGTGTCGGCGTTACGCGACATCGTGGTGCAGACCACGGCCCCGCAAAAGTCGACCGACCAATCATCGACGAGTAAATAAGGTCACAGTAAAGGAGGGCGGCCATGGGGGCACGCAACGTAACTCAAACCCTAAGGGGCGCCTTGGTCTTATCCAGTGCGGCGTTCATTGCGAAGGTCTTAAGTGCAATCTACCGGGTCCCGTTTCAAAACCTGGTGGGCGACACCGGCTTTTACGTCTACCAGCAAGTCTACCCGTTGTACGGGATTGGCATGACTTTGGCTTTGAGCGGATTACCGGTGTTCATTTCTAAGTTAGTGGCGGACGCGCCCGACCTGGCCAGTCAGCAGTGGGTCGCTCGGCGGGTCTACCACTGGACGTTGGGGCTGGCCGTGGGATTGTTCTTGGCATTGCAATTGGGGGCGCCCGGGCTAGCCTTAGGCATGGGGGACACCCGGTTGACCGCTTTGATTCGGATGGTCTCCTGGATGTTTCTGGTGATGCCCGAGTTAGCCGTAAGCCGCGGGTATTACCAGGGAAGGTTACAGATGTTCCCCACGGCTCGCTCACAGGTCATCGAACAACTAGTGCGTGTCGTGATTATTTTGGTGGTTGCCTGGTGGGCGACCACCCACGACTGGTCAGTCTACGCGATGGGGACCGGCACCATGGTCAGTGGGACCTTGGCCGCCTTAGCTGCTTGGGCCGCTCTACCGCATTGGCGCCGACCGGTGAGTGGACCCGTAACGGCAACGCCACATTTAGGCCGCCGGTTATTGGTCGAAGGTGGCACCCTGTGCTTGTTAACGGCCATCATGGTGGTCTTGCAGTTGATTGACTCCTTTACCGTTAAAAACGGGCTAGTCGCTGGTGGGATGAGTAATTCGGCCGCCAAGAGTTTAAAGGGGGTCTATGATCGGGCCCAGCCCCTGGTCCAATTAGGTTTGGTCGTGGCGGTTGCTTTTGCAACGTCATTGTTGCCGGCCTTGACCAGTGCGGCCCATCACCGGCAAGCTCAGACCTTTAAACGCCTGACCACCACCATGATGCGGCTGGCTTTGGTGATTGCAACGGCGGCCAGTGCAGGCTTGATTACCCTGATGCCCTGGATCAACCAGTTGCTCTTTGGGGATGCAAAGGGAACGGAGATGCTGGCGATTTATATGGGCAGCATCGTGTTTGCGACGCTGATTCAAACCTATAATAGTGTGTTACAGAGTCGCAATCAGTTTAAATTGACCGTGGTCGCGTTACTGAGCGGCTTAGTGGTCAAAGCTAGCGTGAATCAGACCGCCGTGCACCTTTGGGGTGGCCTGGGCGCCAGTCTGGTGACCGTCGGCAGTTTAGCGGTCATGACAGCCATCATTTGGTTCGGCTCGGCACCGCAGTTGCGCCGGGGAATCTGGACCGTGGCGTTCGGGGTGAAACTCATCGGGTGTTTAGCCGGGATGGTAGCCACTGTAACGATCGCTAAACTGAGCTTGCAGGCTCTGATCCCGGCCCTTACCCAGAGTCGCTTAGCAATCGGTGGGGCCTTGGTCGTGGTGATTGGCGTGGGCGTCGTGGTGTTTATCGTGGCGGCGCTTAGTTGCCGGTTACTCACCGTGCGTGAATGGCTAACCTTACCGCACGCGGCGGGGCTCTTACGTTACTGGCAAAAATTGACTCAACATGGAGGAAAATAAAATGCGTTTAGATAAATTTTTGAAAGTCTCACGGATTATCAAGCGGCGGTCGGTCGCTAAAGAAATCGCCGACAAGGGTCGCATTCTGATCAATGGCAAGGTCGCCAAGTCCTCAAGTGACGTGGCGACGAACGACGAGTTGGTGATCAAGTTTGGTAATAAGACGTTAACTGTCAAGGTTGACGCTTTGTTAGAAACCACCAAGAAGGACGATGCGGAACGGATGTACACCATCGTCAAGGAAGACTACGCTCAAGATTTTCGGCAACTTTAACCGATTAAATATGACGAATGTTTTACATTGTGGTCAATAAACTAGACGGTCAATTTGAAAGTTGCTATACTCAAGTTAACTAATCTGGTAGAGTTCTGTGGGGTGAACGAGAATGGCAGACGATAAACCGGTCCAAACAACCAAGGTCCAACACTTAGAAAATGAGTATGCACGACAGCTAGCACGACAAAAGGAACCCACGGTGTCGATTCAGCATCATGGGTTGAAACGGCGACGGGTGCGGCGAGCATTACGGATTTTTGCGGTTTTTGCTGTGTTTGCGCTGATCTTGGGGGTTCAATTGGTCCGGACGAACGCAAGTCTGCATCACGTTAACCAGAAAGTCGAAGCCAGCGAACAACGCTTGGATAAGGCCAAGGACACCAACGCTAAGTTGAAGTTAAAAGTTAAACAGCTCAATAATAAGGATTACTTGGGGCAGTTGATTCGCTCGAAGTATTACTACTCGAAGTCCGGGGAGACTATTTATAGCTTACCCGGAGATCACGCTAAGGACGTGACTGAGAAGTAGGGACAAATTAAACGGACTAACGAGTTTCTAGGGGGCACCCCCCCTGGAAGCTCGTTTTTTTGCGTGTCACCTTGTTCAGTGAGCGGGCAATCAGTTAGGTGGCTGACCTAGTAAAACGGTTACCATAACCCGAAGTTTTCTGATTATTTTTGGGGGTGGACCAAAGAAACATGTTAGACTGAATGGTAGTTGGCTGGAGGGAATGACCAGTCCACTTTCAGGGTGCAATCAAGTGTAACTGAAAGGCCAAAATCACGGAAAATTCACGGTGACGTCGTCCCACTCGCACCGCGAAATAAACCCGATTTTGAAGGTTTGGGATTAGCTTGAGTTGTGGTATACTGAAGGCACTTATTTTAAGGAGGAACTTCTTGTTTATGGCAATCGAGGTTGGAGCTAAGGTTTCCGGAAAGGTCTCCGGAATTACGAACTTTGGCGCATTTGTTGATTTGGGTGACCACAAGACCGGGTTAGTCCACATTAGTGAAATTTCTGACGGATACGTGAAGGATATTCACGACGTTTTATCCGTAGGTGATGAGGTCACAGTTAGGGTCTTGACTGTGGGTAATGATGGGAAGATTGGGTTATCGATCCGTAAGGCAAAAGATCGCCCAGCAACTGAACACGCCCATCGACCGCACAATAACGATCATCGCGGCGGCAACGAACACCGGGGCAACTTCCATAATAACTGCGGCGGTCACGGTGAGCACGGTCATGGTGGTAATCGGCGCTTTGAAAATAATGGCTCACGCTCCCACCATGGATCGGCTAACGGCCGATTTGCTGGGCATCACTCGAACCATAAAGAGAATTTTGACGATATGATGTCGGGGTTCTTGAAGCAAAGTGAAGACCGGTTAGCAACGATCAAACGCAATACTGAAGGTAAGCGCGGCGGTCGTGGCGGTCGGCGGAGCTAGAACCTGCTCGCCACGTTGACGATCAAGAACGAACAAGGGTCGCACCCGTTGCGGCCCTTTTGTTTTAGAGTGGCCGGGTCAAGTAAAGGGGGAGGGCCCACGTGACATTGGAAACTGAATTTCGGCGGCATTGGCGCCAGCACTCCTGGTCTCAGGCTAAGCGGGGATTGGTGGCCGTGTCGACGGGGGTGGATTCGATGGTGCTGTTGACCTTACTGGCAAACTTGCCAACGGCTGAGCGGCCCCAGTTGACCGTGGTGCACGTGAACCACGAACTACGGGCCCAGAGCCAACGCGAAGAAGCCTTTTTGACGCGGTGGTGTGCCGAGCGGCAGTTGCCGTTAGTGGTGACCCACTGGCCGCGTACCCAACACCCCAAACAGGGACTGGAGAATGCGGCCCGGCAGTTTCGGTACGCTTTCTTTGCCGAACAACTCCGGCAACAGCACGCTGACTGGGTCGCCACGGCGCACCAAAGCGATGAGCAGGCCGAGACCATTTTGCTCAAGCTTTTGCGCGGCGGCAATCTGGCCCAACTCACGGGAATGGCGGCGAGTCGACCGTTAGGCGTGGGGCGGGTGATTCACCCATTACTGCCTTTTACCAAGCAACAGTTACGCACGTACGCCACGACACAACAGATTCCATGGTTTGAAGACGCGACGAATCAAGATTTAGTGGCTAGTCGCAACCGAATCCGGCACCAGGTACTACCGGTGTTACACCAGCAAAATCCGCAGGCCGGCGCCCACCTGGTCGACTACGGCCAGCAACTTACGGCGGTCCTGCAAGTGGCTGACCGGGCGTTGGACGCGCAACTGGCGATCATCGTCACGAATTGGCAGCCGGTTAGTGGGCGAATCCCGTTACTGCTAGCTCAGCCGGTGAGCGAACAACGGTTATTGTTAGCGCGGCTGATCAAGCGACTAGCGCCCACTTTAAGTACGCAAGCGACCCGGCTCGACCAGGCATTGCACCTGTTAGGGAACGCGCAACGAGCCACAGGCCAGATTGACTTGGGGGCCGGTTGGGTCCTGACGAAGCAGTACCGGACATTTCACTTAAAAAAGTCCACAAAATTCGGAGAAAAATCCGTGGCGAAATTTAGTTTTATGGTAGACTTGAACCAATGGCAACCGGTTGGGGACAATCGGTTGCTGGGCGTTTTTCAAACGCCACCCGCGGCGTTGCCCCAGCGGCAAGTGGTCGCGTTGACCACCGCTGATTTTCCGTTGACGGTCCGCTCGTGGCAAGCTGCTGATACTTTGCGGTTAGCTAATGGGCAACATCAGACGGTTCGGCGCGCACTGATCAACGCGAAGGTGCCCCGAGCGCAACGGGCGCAGGTGGCCGTTTTAGTCACCGCGCAGGGCGCCGTTTTGGCGGCTCTGGGTGTGAAGTGGTCGGTCTTACCGCCACGGGCACACACGACAAACTATCACATTGGCATTCAGCCAAGATCGGCGAAAGGGGAACAGCATGAATAACGATATTGAAAAGGTCCTGTACAGCGAGGAAGACATAGCCGCGGCTTGTAAACGTTTAGGGACCCAGTTGGCAAAGGATTACCAAGGAAAGACGCCGTTGATTATCTGTGTCTTAAAGGGGGCTATCTTATTCATGACCGATGTGATTCGGGACATGGATATTTACGCCGAAATTGACTTCATTGATGTCTCTAGTTATCACGGGGGCACGGCTTCTTCGGGGACCATCACCCTGTTGAAGGACCTAGACACAGACGTTGCCGGACGGGACGTTTTGTTAGTTGAAGACATTATCGATACCGGACGGACCTTGAAGTATTTGGAAGACTTACTGAAGGAACGGCAAGCCAAGTCCATTAAGGTCTGCACGTTGATGGATAAACCGAGTGGCCGCGTGGTTGAAGCCAAGGCGGATTACGTAGGTTTCAACGTCCCTAGTGAGTTTGTCGTGGGTTACGGGTTGGATTACGACGAAAAATATCGTAACCTCCCGTACGTCGGTGTTTTGAAGCCGGCAGTTTATAGATAAATAATTAGTCAACGATAGTCAATTGTGATAACATCTTATTTAGTTAAAGGGGCATAAGCTCTAAATTTCGTTCCCATCTGTGATTAGATTGGGAACTGTGGGTAAAGGAGGCACGACATGAATAATCGACGAAACGGACTGTTTCGTAGCAGCCTGTTTTACATTGTGGTCTTCTTGTTGATCATTGGTGTGTTCTATTTATTTAATGGAAATAACACCAACTCACAATCCCAAGAAATCCAATCGAGTCAATTCGTCAAAGACCTGAACGCGAATAAGATTAAGAGTTTTTCTATTCAGCCTTCCGGGGGCGTCTACAAGATTACCGGGGAGTACCGGAACGCGCAAAAGCGGACCACGAACACCGGCTTTAGCCTAGGTGGTTCGAAGAGTACTGCTGTAACGGCCTTTAGCACCCAAGTCTTGACTAACAACTCGACGGTTTC
This sequence comes from Levilactobacillus suantsaii, assembly GCF_014069315.1. NCBI lineage: Bacteria > Bacillati > Bacillota > Bacilli > Lactobacillales > Lactobacillaceae > Levilactobacillus > Levilactobacillus suantsaii. The sequence goes on from NZ_CP059603.1 coordinate 1,271,311, forward strand.
CGCGATTGATAAGACTGCCAAGAAGCACAATGTCAAGATGAATACCAAAGCGGAGGAATCAAGCGGCTTCTGGCTGAACTTATTAGTTTACGCTGCACCACTAGTCATTTTCTTCTTCTTCTTCTTCTACATGATGATGGGTCAAGCCGGCCAAGGTGGCGGCAATGGTCGAGTCATGAACTTTGGGAAGTCCAAAGCCAAACCGGCGGACAGTAAAGAGAACAAGGTTCGCTTTGCGGACGTTGCTGGTGAGGAAGAGGAAAAGCAAGAACTGGTCGAAGTGGTTGAGTTCTTGAAGAATCCGCGGAAATTTGTTTCGTTGGGCGCCCGGATACCATCCGGGGTCTTGCTCGAGGGCCCGCCAGGAACTGGGAAAACGTTGTTGGCGAAGGCCGTTGCCGGTGAAGCTGGCGTTCCATTCTACTCGATTTCAGGTTCTGATTTCGTGGAAATGTTCGTTGGTGTCGGGGCTAGCCGTGTCCGGGATCTGTTTGAACAGGCCAAGAAGGCCGCACCTTCTATCATCTTTATTGATGAAATCGATGCGGTTGGTCGTCAACGGGGTGCCGGCATGGGCGGTGGCCACGACGAACGAGAACAAACGCTGAACCAATTACTGGTTGAAATGGACGGGTTTACCGGAAGCGAAGGCGTCATTGTCATGGCGGCGACGAACCGGTCCGATGTTTTGGACCCCGCCTTACTACGGCCAGGACGGTTTGACCGGAAGATCTTGGTTGGCCGACCAGATGTTAAGGGTCGGGAAGCCATTCTGAAGGTCCACGCCAAGAACAAGCCATTGGCTAATGATGTCGATTTGAAAGAAATCGCCAAGCAGACGCCGGGCTTTGTCGGGGCTGACTTGGAAAACCTCTTGAATGAAGCGGCCTTGTTAGCTGCTCGGCGGAATAAGACGCAGGTCGATGCTTCCGACTTAGACGAAGCCGAAGACCGAGTCATTGCCGGGCCTGCTAAGAAGGACCGAGTCATCAGTCCTAAGGAACGCAAGACCGTGGCGTACCATGAAGCCGGTCATACACTGGTGGGCTTGGTCTTGAACGACGCCCGGGTTGTTCATAAGGTCACGATCGTTCCGCGGGGCCGTGCTGGCGGGTACGCCATCATGTTGCCACGAGAAGATCAAATGTTGATGTCTAAGAAGAACGCCATGGAACAAATTGCCGGGTTAATGGGTGGTCGGACGGCCGAAGAATTGATTTTCCATTCCGAATCGTCCGGGGCTTCGAATGACTTTGAGCAAGCCACGCAGATTGCGCGGGCCATGGTGACCCAATACGGAATGAGTGACGCCGTCGGAACGGTGGCGTTGGAAAGTGCCGGTGGCCAACCATTTGCTGGGGCCGGGTACTATAACCAACCCGCTTACTCTGAACACACGGCCAGCTTGATTGACAGTGAAGTCCGGCGCCTGATTAACGAAGGGCACGAGACGGCACGGAAGATCCTCGAAGAGCACAAGGCAGAACACAAGATTATTGCGGAAGCCTTGCTGAAGTACGAGACGCTGGACGAAAAGCAAATTCTCAGTTTGTATCAGACTGGGAAGATGCCGGAAAAGGACAGCGATGCTGAATTTCCGAGTGAAAAGGCGGCCACGTTTGAAGAATCCAAGCGTGAACTAGAACGTCGGGAAGCGGCTCGTCACGCCGACACGCAAGCGAAATTAGCGTCGTCAGCAGCCAGCAGCGAAGCCAACCAAACTGGTGACGGGGATTCCTCCGCATCGAGTTCTGCGGCTAGCTCAGCAGCGGATGATGAGCACCATTCAGATGATTCCGAATAAGCACTACCATCAAGGGGCCTGGGAACTGTTTCCCAGGCCTTTTTGTGTTTCTGGTCTGGGATGTTAAGAGGCGGGATATTTGCAAAAGCGCGTTTTTTTGGTATGGTAAGGCATGATAAACTGACAGGTGAAAGGAAAGACAAACGAATGGCAGATTACTTAATTAAGAGTTTAATTGCGGATGGCATGTTTCGGGCTTACGCCATGGACGCAACGGATACGGTCGCGGAGGCTCAACGGCGCCATGATAGTTGGAGCGCGGCAACGGCGGCGTTAGGCCGGACCCTGATTGGGACAGTGTTACTCTCAACGTCACTGCTTAAGGGTGATGAGAAGTTAACGGTCAAGGTCGACGGCCACGGTCCAGTCGGCGCCATTGTGGCGGACGGCAATGCGGACGGAACGGTCAAAGGCTACCTCCAATACCCGCACACGAGCTTGCCGTTGAACCCTAAGCACAAACTGGACGTTAAAAAGGCGGTTGGCACTAACGGGATGTTGACGGTCACGAAGGATCAGGGGTTAGGTCAACCGTACACCGGCCAAGTCCCATTGGTTTCAGGTGAATTGGGTGAAGACTTTACCTATTATTTGGCGAAGTCTGAACAGATTCCAAGTTCCGTGGGGGTCTCAGTTTTCGTAGAACCTGATAACACGGTCAAAGTCGCTGGTGGATTTATGATTCAGGTGATGCCTGGTGCTTCAGACGAAGCAATTGCGCGACTGGAGAAACGGCTCAAGGAAATGCCGATGGTGTCGGAACTCCTCTTGGACGGTCAAAAGCCGGAAGACATTTTACGACTCTTATTCCCAGACGAAGACATTCAAATTTTGCAAAAGCTGCCGGTCGAGTTCAAGTGTGATTGTTCAAAGGACCGCTTTGCTTCCGCACTGGCGTCCGTATCAGCCGACGCTATTCAAGAGATGATCGATCAAGATCACGGAGCCGAAGCCGTTTGTCACTTCTGTGGGAACAAGTATCAGTTCTCAGAAGATGACTTGCGGGCAATCTTAGCTCACGCCCAGGCGAAATAATGAACGATACGCCTTGGAAAATTGGCAACGTCACGATTCCTAACCGGGTGGTCGTGGCCCCGATGGCGGGGGTGACGAACGTGGCCTTTCGAGTCATTTGTAAGGAGTTTGGCGCTGGTTTGGTCGAATGCGAGATGATTTCAGGAGCGGGGATTCACTACCAGAATCCTCGAACCTTAGACATGATGGCGGTCAATCCGCACGAACACCCCATGAGCATCCAAATCTTCGGCGGCACCGAGGAAACTTTGGTCCAGGCCGCTCAGTTTGTGGATCAACAGACTCCAGCCGATATCATTGATATTAATATGGGCTGCCCGGTCAATAAGGTGGTTAATACGGAAGCCGGGGCAAAATGGCTACTGGATCCAGATAAGGTCTACCACATGGTTAAAGCAGTCGTGGCGGCCGTAGACAAGCCGGTCACGGTCAAGATGCGGACCGGTTGGGATGACCACCACTTGTACGCAGTGGATAACGCGTTGGCGGCGCAAAGTGCGGGGGCTAGCGCCCTGGCAATGCACGGGCGGACACGGAAACAAATGTATCAGGGACACGCCGATTGGGAGTTGTTGGCGCAAGTGGCTCAACAGCTGACCATTCCCTTTATGGGCAACGGCGATGTGCGGACGCCACAAGATGCGCAACGCATGTTGACGGAAGTTGGCGCGGATGCTGTGATGATTGGGCGTGCCGTCATGGGGAATCCCTGGTTATTGAAACGCGTTAATCATTACCTGACAACGGGGGAACTCTTACCGGAAGCAACCCCAACACAGAAGGTAAAATGGGCCCAGGCACATTTGCACGCGCTATGTTTAGCCAAGGGCCCCCAAGATGGCCCCCGCGACTTTCGCAATCAGGTGGCCTACTATCTGAAAGGGATTCCGCACGCGGCCCGGACTAAAGTTGCGTTGGCGGACGCCACGGATGAGGAGACCATGCACACGCTGTTGGCCCGCTTCTTGAATCAGTTGGCCACGAGTAGTCGGGACCGACCGGTTCGACGGTATCGTGATTAATCAAGCGGTCGTTCTTGGATTGAAGTTATAGCGATAACGAAACGGAACCCGGCGGTCCAGACTAAATGGTCTGGTGCTGTGGGTTCCGTTTTGTTTAGCCTCTTAAGTGGTCTAAAGTGAGAGATTAACTGAGAATAAGGCTTTTTAGTTATTTATTGACGAAAAAGCTTGACCGACTTGGGAATGATTGATATGATATTAGCTGTTGTCACAAAGCAGCTGAATGCATAAAGATTTGATTTATGGATATCTATCCGCAATTTAAATTTAAGCTTGACGCCGACAAGTGCAACTGATACAATGTTTTATGTTGTCAATTCAAGAAATCAAGTCGATGACGGCTTCCGTGATAATTTGAATATATATTCAAATTATCGGTGAAAAAAGTTATTGACAAGGAATTGATGACATGCTATACTTTAAAAGTTGTCATGAAGCAATCACTTCATTAGATAACTTGGTAGATCTTTGAAAACTGAACATTGTTTCGACAAACCAAATATGTGTAGGGCGGTTTGAATTTATTCAAACCCAAACAATATTTGCGAAGTCAATTCGCTTTTAAAATGTAACAACAATCGATGAGCTATTCGAGCTTATCATCTTTAAGATGAGAGTTTGATCCTGGCTCAGGACGAACGCTGGCGGCATGCCTAATACATGCAAGTCGAACGAGCTTTGGTTGATTGACGTGCTTGCACTGATTTCTTCTTAAAGCGAGTGGCGAACTGGTGAGTAACACGTGGAAAACCTGCCCAGAAGCAGGGGATAACACTTGGAAACAGGTGCTAATACCGTATAACAACAAAAACCGCATGGTTTTTGTTTGAAAGATGGTTTCGGCTATCACTTCTGGATGGTTCCGCGGCGCATTAGCTTGTTGGTGAGGTAACGGCCCACCAAGGCGATGATGCGTAGCCGACCTGAGAGGGTAATCGGCCACATTGGGACTGAGACACGGCCCAGACTCCTACGGGAGGCAGCAGTAGGGAATCTTCCACAATGGACGCAAGTCTGATGGAGCAATGCCGCGTGAGTGAAGAAGGGTTTCGGCTCGTAAAACTCTGTTGTTGAAGAAGAACGGGTGTCAGAGTAACTGTTGACATCGTGACGGTATTCAACCAGAAAGCCACGGCTAACTACGTGCCAGCAGCCGCGGTAATACGTAGGTGGCAAGCGTTGTCCGGATTTATTGGGCGTAAAGCGAGCGCAGGCGGTTATTTAAGTCTGATGTGAAAGCCTTCGGCTTAACCGAAGAAGTGCATCGGAAACTGGATGACTTGAGTGCAGAAGAGGACAGTGGAACTCCATGTGTAGCGGTGGAATGCGTAGATATATGGAAGAACACCAGTGGCGAAGGCGGATGTCTAGTCTGTAACTGACGCTGAGGCTCGAAAGCATGGGTAGCAAACAGGATTAGATACCCTGGTAGTCCATGCCGTAAACGATGAGTGCTAGGTGTTGGAGGGTTTCCGCCCTTCAGTGCCGCAGCTAACGCATTAAGCACTCCGCCTGGGGAGTACGACCGCAAGGTTGAAACTCAAAGGAATTGACGGGGGCCCGCACAAGCGGTGGAGCATGTGGTTTAATTCGAAGCTACGCGAAGAACCTTACCAGGTCTTGACATCTTCTGCCAATCCTAGAGATAGGACGTTCCCTTCGGGGACAGAATGACAGGTGGTGCATGGTTGTCGTCAGCTCGTGTCGTGAGATGTTGGGTTAAGTCCCGCAACGAGCGTAACCCTTATTATCAGTTGCCAGCATTCAGTTGGGCACTCTGGTGAGACTGCCGGTGACAAACCGGAGGAAGGTGGGGATGACGTCAAATCATCATGCCCCTTATGACCTGGGCTACACACGTGCTACAATGGACGGTACAACGAGTCGCGAAGTCGTGAGGCCAAGCTAATCTCTTAAAGCCGTTCTCAGTTCGGATTGTAGGCTGCAACTCGCCTACATGAAGTTGGAATCGCTAGTAATCGCGGATCAGCATGCCGCGGTGAATACGTTCCCGGGCCTTGTACACACCGCCCGTCACACCATGAGAGTTTGTAACACCCAAAGTCGGTGAGGTAACCTTTTGGAGCCAACCGCCTAAGGTGGGACAGATGATTAGGGTGAAGTCGTAACAAGGTAGCCGTAGGAGAACCTGTGGCTGGATCACCTCCTTTCTAAGGAATAATACGGAGGCCTACACATACTTTGTTGAAACAATGGTCAGTTTTGAGGGATTTACCCTCAAACCTTATGTGCTATTTTGGGCGTATAGCTCAGCTGGTTTAGAGCGCACGCCTGATAAGCGTGAGGTCGATGGTTCGAGTCCATTTATGCCCATTGACCGTAAGGTCGATATGGGGAATTAGCTCAGCTGGGAGAGCACCTGCTTTGCAAGCAGGAGGTCAACGGTTCGATCCCGTTATTCTCCATTGATGCGAAAAAGCATTAAGTTTGTTCTTTGAAAACTAGATATTATCAATTATTTTCCTTTAATTATTAAAGATAATTAAACCGAGAACACCGCGTTTATTTTGAGTTTTTTAATTAGTTTATTCGCTAATACTCAATTAATCAGCGGTCACGAAGTGGCCGTTAGGTTAAGTTATGAAGGGCGCATGGTGAATGCCTTGGTACTAGGAGCCGATGAAGGACGGGACTAACACCGATATGCTTCGGGGAGCTGTACGTAAGCTTTGATCCGGAGATTTCCGAATGGGGAAACCCAATCATCTTTACCGATGATTACAACTCAGGGAATACATACTTGAGTTGAGGCAGACGTGGGGAACTGAAACATCTAAGTACCCACAGGAAGAGAAAGAAAATTCGATTCCCTAAGTAGCGGCGAGCGAACGGGGAACAGCCCAAACCAACAAGCTTGCTTGTTGGGGTTGTAGGACTGAACATTTGAGTTACCAAAGTCAGTGATAGCCGAAACATCTGGGAAGGTGTGGCAGAGCGGGTGATACCCCCGTAGGCGAAATCGTTGACCCTCAGTTCAGGATCCTGAGTACGGCCAGACACGTGAAACCTGGTCGGAATCCGGGAGGACCATCTCCCAAGGCTAAATACTCCCTAGTGACCGATAGTGAACCAGTACCGTGAGGGAAAGGTGAAAAGCACCCCGGAAGGGGAGTGAAATAGTTCCTGAAACCATGTTCCTACAATTAGTTAGAGCCCGTTAATGGGTGATAGCGTGCCTTTTGTAGAATGAACCGGCGAGTTACGTTAATTTGCAAGGTTAAGGTGTAAAGACCGGAGCCGTAGCGAAAGCGAGTCTGAAACGGGCGTTTCAGTAAGTTGACGTAGACCCGAAACCAGGTGACCTATCCATGTCCAGGCTGAAGGTGCGGTAAAACGCACTGGAGGGCCGAACCCGTGTATGTTGAAAAATGCTGGGATGAGGTGTGGATAGCGGTGAAATTCCAAACGAACTTGGAGATAGCTGGTTCTCTCCGAAATAGCTTTAGGGTTAGCCTCGGATGAAGAATCGTGGAGGTAGAGCCACTGTTTGGACTAGGGGCCCATCATGGGTTACTGAATTCAGATAAACTCCGAATGCCACTGATTTATATCCGGGAGTCAGACGATGAGTGATAAGATCCACCGTCGAAAGGGGAACAGCCCAGACCACCAATTAAGGTCCCTAAATATGTGCTGAGTGGAAAAGGATGTGGAATTGCATAGACAGCTAGGATGTTGGCTCAGAAGCAGCCATCATTTAAAGAGTGCGTAATAGCTCACTAGCCGAGTGACTCTGCGCCGAAAATATACCGGGGCTAAGCACATTACCGAAATTGTGGACGCAACTATGTTGCGTGATAGGAGAGCGTTCTAAGGGCAACGAAGCTAGACCGCAAGGACTAGTGGAGCGCTTAGAAGTGAGAATGCCGGTATGAGTAGCGAAAGATCAGTGAGAATCTGATCCACCGAATGACTAAGGTTTCCTGGGGAAGGCTCGTCCTCCCAGGGTCAGTCGGGACCTAAGCCGAGGCCGCAAGGCGTAGGCGATGGATAACAGGTTGATATTCCTGTACTAGTTAAGATTGTTTGAACGATGGAGGGACGCAGGAGGCTAAAGCATGCGCACGATTGGAAATGTGCGTCCAAACGCTGAGTCTGGTGATGAGTCAAATGCTTATCGCTAAGGACAAGGCGCGACGGGGACCGAATTTTAGTAGGGAAGTGCTCCACGTCACACTGCCGAGAAAAGCTTCTAGTGAGATCTTAATTACCCGTACCGCAAACCGACACAGGTAGTCGAGGAGAGTATCCTAAGGTGAGCGAGTGAACTCTCGTTAAGGAACTCGGCAAAATGACCCCGTAACTTCGGGAGAAGGGGTGCTACACGCAAGTGTAGCCGCAGTGAAAAGGCCCAGGCGACTGTTTATCAAAAACACAGGTTTCTGCAAAATCGTAAGATGAAGTATAGGGGCTGACGCCTGCCCGGTGCTGGAAGGTTAAGTGGATGAGTTAGCTTCGGCGAAGCCCAGAAATGAAGCCCCAGTAAACGGCGGCCGTAACTATAACGGTCCTAAGGTAGCGAAATTCCTTGTCGGGTAAGTTCCGACCCGCACGAAAGGCGTAACGATCTGGGCACTGTCTCAACGAGAGACTCGGTGAAATTATATTACCTGTGAAGATGCAGGTTACCCGCGACAGGACGGAAAGACCCCATGGAGCTTTACTGTAGCTTGATATTGGGTGTTGACACAGCTTGTACAGGATAGGTCGGAGCCGTAGATATCGGAACGCTAGTTTCGATGGAGGCGCTGGTGGGATACGACCCTCGCTGTGTGAACACTCTAACCCGCGCCACTCATCGTGGCGGGAGACAGTGTCAGGTAGGCAGTTTGACTGGGGCGGTCGCCTCCCAAAAAGTAACGGAGGCGCCCAAAGGTTCCCTCAGAATGGTTGGAAATCATTCGACGAGTGTAAAGGCAGAAGGGAGCTTGACTGCGAGACAGACAGGTCGAGCAGGGACGAAAGTCGGGCTTAGTGATCCGGTGGTACCGTATGGAAGGGCCATCGCTCAACGGATAAAAGCTACCCTGGGGATAACAGGCTTATCTCCCCCAAGAGTCCACATCGACGGGGAGGTTTGGCACCTCGATGTCGGCTCATCGCATCCTGGGGCTGTAGTCGGTCCCAAGGGTTGGGCTGTTCGCCCATTAAAGCGGTACGCGAGCTGGGTTCAGAACGTCGTGAGACAGTTCGGTCCCTATCCGTCGCGGGCGTAGGAAATTTGAGAGGAGCTGTCCTTAGTACGAGAGGACCGGGATGGACATACCTCTGGTGTACCAGTTGTGCCGCCAGGCGCATCGCTGGGTAGCTATGTATGGATGAGATAAACGCTGAAAGCATCTAAGTGTGAAACTCGCCTCAAGATGAGATTTCCCATTCCTTTATGGAAGTAAGACCCCTGAGAGATGATCAGGTAGATAGGCTGGAAGTAGCAGCGCCGTGAGGCGTGGAGCGGACCAGTACTAATCGGTCGAGGACTTAACCAAGTGATTGGTGTTCTCAGGAGATAATTGGTAATACCTAGTTTTGAGGGAATAAGCTCTCAATAGTGTGGTGGCGATAGCCTGAAGGATACACCCGTTCCCATGCCGAACACGGAAGTTAAGCTTCAGCACGCCAATAGTAGTTGGGGGATCGCCCCCTGCGAGGATAGGACGTTGCCACGCGATTATTCCGGCATAGCTCAGTTGGTAGAGCCCCTGACTGTTAATCAGGTTGTCGACGGTTCGAGTCCGCCTGCCGGAGTTGTGCTAATCTATTAGCAAGTATGCCGGCTTAGCTCAGCTGGTAGAGCATCGGTATCGTAAACCGAGGGTCGGGGATTCGAATTCCTCAGCCGGCATCTTAATGACATCATTCACTTCGGTGAATGATGTTTTTTTGTGGCTTTTTTCCCGGTGGCTGCCTAAACTGATAATGTGACGTGATGCGGCCACGACTAGCCCTGCCGCTGTAATCGCTTTCTTAACTGGTATAGGTCAATTGCAATAATTGGTATAGTCTTATAATTGCCGGTTTGATAATATTTTGAGCTTATTTTTGGGTATTGATTTTTAAATATAATACTTGTGGTATACTTAACTTAGTGCTATTCTAGAAGTATCGAAGAAACAGATAAAAAGGGAGATGCGCATTATGAAAAACGTCTTATTAGTTTGTGGTCAGGGGATTTCTAGTCACTTATTTCTGGGAGAAGCCAAACGAGTTGCCGAAGCCCGGCGGGTCTCCTTACGGTTTACGGCAACTAGTTTTGCAGAGCTAACGCCCGCACAATTGGCTGAACAGGATTTAGTCTTATTAGCCCCGCAAGTCGCTTATCAAGACCAACTAGATGCCGCGTGGACAGCTAACGTCAACGTTGCGGTGATTCCCAATGACATTTATGGCTGGCTAAACAGTAAGGCCCTGGTTAAGTTTGCAAGTCAAACATTAGGGCTAACGGCGGGAAAAGCCGTTGCGAGCCTCTAAAATGACCCCGACGAACGACCAACTGGCCATGCAGGTCCTCACGACAGCTGGCCAGGCGAAACAAACGTTATTTCAGGCCATCCAGACATATCATCAAACGGGCGTCCTTGAGTTACAAGCCGGACATGATCAGTTGGTAACTGCTCATCGGCTGCAGAACCAATTGACTGCGCGCTTAGCTGATCGACAGGCAAGTCCCAATGTTTTGGGGTGTCACGTACTGGACACCCTCATGGCCGTTGAGAGCAATTATGACCTGGTTCAAGCATTATTATCAAAATAAAACAACTTTTAAAAAATTCAGCCGATATTGGCTGAATTTTTTAAATTTTAAGGAGGGGTGGTGACTCATAAAAAACGGACTCGTTTTTAAGAGCGAAATGAATAAAAAATAAGAAGATTGCATGCTCGAGTCAATTTTTTATTCATTATTCAAGCCCGGCTTTTAGCTGTTTAAAGGCGCTTACATTCCGAAAGCCGTTGCGTAATGGCCTTCTATGGATTATAATTATCACTATGTTTTATGAGAGACCTATGAGATGTTCGTATGCAGTGGGTCGACCGTTATTCCTTACGGAGCATAAATATAGTTTTTGTCAGAATGCAATGGAGGTATTATCAACTTGAACAACAAATCGGAAGTCAGCCAAGATAAATCTTTCTTTGGCCAACCGCGTGGATTATCCACACTGTTCTTCACCGAAATGTGGGAACGATTCAGTTACTACGGCATGCGTGCCATCCTGATCTACTACATGTACTACTCAGTTACTAAGGGTGGTTTAGGGTTCGATCAGGGAACCGCCGCCTCGATTATGTCGATTTACGGGTCCATGGTTTATTTGTCCGCCGTTTTAGGGGGCTATTTAAGTGACCGGGTCTGGGGAAGTCGCCGGACCGTGTTCATCGGTGGGGTCTTCATCATGTTCGGGCACATCGCCTTATCAATCCCCGCCGGCAAGATGGCCCTATTTGTATCCATCTTACTAATTGTGCTGGGGACCGGGTTATTGAAGCCCAACGTTTCCGAAATGGTCGGGGGCTTGTACGATACCGGTGATCCTCGTCGGGATTCAGGGTTTACCATCTTCGTCTTTGGGATTAACTTAGGGTCGTTAGTTGCCCCATACCTTGTGGGCTGGTTAGGATTAGACTACAACTTCCACTTAGGGTTCTCCTTAGCCGCTATCGGGATGTTCTTTGGTTTGATTCAATACTGGTTCGGTGGGCGCAAGTACTTAAGCAAGGATAGCTTGTACCCGACCGATCCACTGGAACCGGGCGACTTAAAGAAGTTGTCAGTTCGGGTCATCATTGGTTTGGTGGCGTTCGCATTAATTCTCTTGTTAATGGGGCTTATGGGCTCACTGAACATCAATAGCTTTATCCTGTTACTTTCTATTATTGCGATTGCCACACCAGTGGTTTACTTTACGCTCTTCTTAACGAGTAAAAAGGTTAATACCACCGAACGGAAGCATGTTTGGGCTTACTTAGGGCTGTTTATTGCCGCGGCCGTCTTCTGGGCCATTGAAGAACAAGGGTCATCCGTTCTGGCGCTGTTTGCGGCCGACCAGACGAACAACAATTTCTTGGGCCTGCATATCTTACCAGCTTGGTATCAATCCTTGAACCCGTTGTTCATCCTGATCTACACGCCAATCTTTGCTTTCTTGTGGGACCGTTGGGGTAAGAACCAACCAAGTTCTCCTACTAAGTTTGCGACTGGGATGATTTTTGCCGGGGTTTCTTACCTGCTGATGGTGGTTCCAGTCATGATGTTTGGGACCAGTGCCAAGGTCAGTCCGTTATGGCTGGTCGGCAGTTGGGCCATCGTGGAAATTGCCGAAATGCTGATTTCCCCGATTGGATTGTCCGTCACCACGAAGTTAGCGCCACGGGCCTTCCAGTCACAGATGATGAGTATGTGGTTCTTAGCGGACTCCGCTGGGCAAGCGGTCAACGCGCAAATCGTTAAACTCTACACCCCAGAAAACGAAGTGGCTTACTTTATGGGAGTCGCTATCGTTGCCCTGGTTGCCGGGGTTATCTTGTTTATGCTGGTTAAACCGCTGAAGAAATTAATGGCGGGAATTAAATAGGTTTTAACGCGAAAAAGTGCTACGCTAGGTCATCTAGGCGGGCAATTTTTTGCTGGCCACGAAAGGGGGAATGGACATGGTACGCGTAGCGCTAATCAGTGATCTGCATTTTGACGTGAACCGAGTGGACCCAGCCCAAATCATTACCCAGCAGGTAGCTTATTTGAAGCGACAACGAGTGGGACTTTACCTGATTGCGGGCGACCTCTCGAATCATTTTGACCAGTCTGTACGAATTGCCCAGGCCTTGCAAACGCAACTGGCCCCGGCACAGGTCCGCTTTATTGCGGGTAACCACGATATGTTGCATGACGTGAGTGCCGCGGCCTTGGAAACGCCACTGACGCCCACGTATTTGCACAACCAATTTCTGGACGTGGCGGGGACCAACTGGCGCATTATCGGCAACAATGGCTGGTACGACTACGGTTTTGCGGATAATTTAGTGGGGCGCAACTTTCAAGCCTGGAAAAACGCCTTCTGGGTCGATAGCAGCATTCCCCAGGACTTGAGTGACCCCCAGCGCTTCGAACGGGTCTACGGGCAATTAACGGCGCAATTAGCCCAAGCTCAAGCGGCCCAGAAGCAAGTCCTGGTGATGACGCACTTTGTCCCCCGTCGTGAATACATCGTTTACACCCAAGACAACCGCTTCTGGAACATGGCTAATGCCGTCATGGGCAGTCCGCGTCTGGGACAATTGTTTGCGCAATACCAGGTCCCCGTAGTTGTCTTTGGGCACATGCACCGGCATTACTGGCCGCAACACCTCAGCAATACCTGGTACTATAACCAAGCGCTGGGGTACCACAATCATCGCTTGAATGAGTGGGAGAGTGGGGATTTCATGACGGAATGGCGCCGACGGTTACGAATTTTAACCTTGACCTAAAAAAAGTTAGAAAAAGGCTTGACGGTTTATGCAGAATTTTGTATGATAGTGAAGTTGATTCGTTACGACGTTTCATTTTTTGGAGGGGTAGCGAAGTCTGGCTAAACGCGGCGGACTGTAAATCCGCTCCTTCGGGTTCGGTGGTTCGAATCCACTCCCCTCCATATTCTTGGGCTATAGCCAAGTGGTAAGGCAACGGGTTTTGATCCCGTGATGCGCTGGTTCGAACCCAGCTAGCCCAATCAGATGAATCACCGCGGTGGGAACTTGGGATTATCCTGGGTTTCTTTTTTTTTGCTCTTTGTAAGCGATTATTGATAATCTGGTTCTTCGTCAAGTGAAGTTGATAGATTATTTTGGAAGTAACTAAGCTGAAAATGGTTGTTAAACTATCTGGTGGTGAGAAAGATGTTCAGCATGCTGTCGCAAGCTTCTTGAGAGGACTTGGATGTTCAAAGAAGACGGCAAAGCGTTTGGCAAAGGCTGTTACGGCTGTGGTGCTTTAAATTATATTTGAAGATGATTTATAATTTTTAAAAAATTCAAGAAATACTTAGTTGGCTATTGGGAAAATACATTGATAGTGACTATTTTTCAATTGGTCTTTGCCTTTCTTTCTGAACTATGGGCTAAAATATTTTATCCTAAAAAGTAATATGACTTTTAGTTATTAGGGACTGCTCTGGGTCAAGTAAACAGGTCAAATGATTAAAGTAGCTATGTGGGTTGTAAAAAGGTATGCGTCCGAAAATTCTGGTTCTATATCATCTGTTGCGAACACCCAAGTCTATCTTGAGTCTCAATAACAGATACTATAGATCCTTTTTCTATCCAATTTTCGGCGTCTGCCCCTGCAGTGACTGGTTTTCTCCCGGCGATAAATTGACAAGTGCCGTTTTTTTCGCTAAAGTCGACTTAATCATGGTGCAGACCGGTTAGACCAAATTACGGGTCCGTTGGTTTCGAGACAGGTCCTCGAACAAACCGGAACGGCGGCCAGTCTTAGACCAATTTCGATGTATTCGCTACCATGGTGGAGGCATCACCGGACAAATAATCGACGACACCGACAGTGTCGGGCGGCGTTTAGGGGGATTTATGATGAATATTGGTTTTATTGGTGTTGGTGGGATGGCCCAGGCGATTATCGCCGGCCTGCTCCAAGCAAAGGCGTTTTTACCGGAAGACATCATCGTGCATAGCCGGCGACAGGAAAATTATGCGCCGTACGCCAAACAGCATGGGTTGATGACGGCGGCGAGCAATGCCGACGTGGCAACGCAAAGCGATTTAGTGGTCCTGGCGGTCACGCCCAACGTGGTTCCAGATGTGTTACGGGAAATCAAACCCCAACTCGCCGACGGCCAGACCACGTTGATTTCGATCGTGGCGGGGTTGTCGTTAGCGACCATGGGCGACATTGTGGGAACAAAGGTGCCGATTTTGCGGACGCTCCCGAACGTGAACGTGGAAATTAGGGCGGGGATGACCGCTGTAGCGGCTAATTCTCAACTGACCGGTGGCAAACTGACCAGTGCGTTAGGCGTCTTTGGCGCGATTGGGACCACCACGCAACTCGCTGAAGACCAATTTGGAATTTTTAGTGCGTTAGCGGGGAGTTCGCCAGCCTACATCGACTTGTTTATCGATAGTCTTAGCCGGGCCGGCGTGAAGTATGGCCTGACCAAGGCCCAGGCGACCCAGATTGCCGCGCAAGCCACGTTGGGGTCGGCCAAAATGGTCTTGAAGAGCGACAAAATTCCGTTTGCCTTGATCGACCAAGTCGCCTCACCAGGGGGCAGTACCGTGGCTGGTTTGTTGGCCATGGAAGAAGCCGGTTTGATGACATCAGTCGTCAAAGGCATCGACGCCACGGTAGCGAAAGATCAAGCGGGTCGCCACTAAGTTCTGACTTGCAACGATGGTCTATACCGATTATAATGACAATGTTGTTAGTTGGGCCTTAATCGAGGAGGAGCATTATGAGCATTGTCTTAAAACACGCTAAAATTTATACTGGGGATGAGGTCATTGCCGACGGGTACGTCCGCTTTGACCAACAAATTACGGCGGTCGGGCCGGTGGCTGAGTTTCGGCCCCAACCGGCAGATGAAGTCCACGTGGTCACGGGGCAAACGATTGTGCCGGGCTTTATCGACGTGCACAGCCACGGGGGCTACGGGTTCGACAGCATGGACGGGGATCCCGACCAGATTGATACTATGGTCACCAAAATGATCGGTGAGGGGATCACGACCGTCTTTCCAACGACCATGACCCAGTCCAATGACGCCATCGACCACGCGATGCAAGGCATTGCACAGGCGGCGGAAAAGAATCCGGTGATTCAAGGGGTCCATTTGGAAGGGCCGTTCATTGCGGCCATCTTCAAGGGGGCCCAACCGGAAAAGTACATCAAGGACCCCGACGTGGCCTTGTTGGCTCACTGGAACGAGTTATCGGGCAACCGAGTCAAGTTGATCACCTATGCGCCGGAAGACCCAGGCGCCGCTAAATTTGAGAGCTATTGCCTGGCTAACGGTATCGTGCCGTCGGTCGGTCACTCCAACGCGACGCGCGCACAGTTGTTGACCAGTAAGGCGACCCACGTGACCCACTTGTACAACGCGCAACGAGGGTTACGGCACCGTGAACCGGGGGTTACCGGGCACGCCATGTTGGAAGATAACCTGTATTGTGAAATCATTTGTGACGGGTTCCATAACGTGCCGGACATGGTCAAATTGGCTTACGAGCAAAAGGGCCCGCACCGCTTAGAGCTAGTGACGGATTCCATGCGCGCTAAGGGGATGCCCGAAGGCGTCAGTGAACTGGGCGGGCAAAAAGTCATCGTCAAGGACCGCCAGGCACGCTTAGAGAGCGGCAACCTGGCGGGGTCGGTCTTGCGGTACGACGAGGCCTTCCGCAACGTCATCGCCTTTACGGGCTGTGGCGTGGCCGATGCGGTCCAGATGAGTGCGGTCAACCAAGCCGAAGAATTTGGCTTAACGCGTAAAGGAAAAATCACCGTGGGCCGGGATGCGGACCTCAACTTGATGACGCGTGACTTACAGTTGCAAGCCACGTACAGTTTGGGGCGCCGGATGACGGGAACCACGAAATAGAAACAATCTAGAAGGGATGTTGGGTGCTGTGAGTTCACCGATTTATATTCAAATTCATAACGATATTAAACGAGCCATCGAAGCCGGAAAGTGGGCGGTGGGGGATCGAATCCCTTCCGAACGGGAGCTCTCACGCGATTTTGATGTGAGTCGGATGACGTTACGGCAAGCCATTCAGACCTTAGTCGACGAGGGTATCCTGGAACGCCAAGTGGGTTCTGGCACCTACGTGGCTAATCAAAAGGTCCAAGAAAAGATGTCTGGGGTCACCAGTTTTACGGACCTGATGCTGGCTCAGGGCAAGCAACCGTCGAGTAAGACCATCTCGTATCACGTGATGAGTCCCTCGTTGAGTGAAGCCGAGAAGCTCAAACTCCACGAAGACGATGTCGTCTTGCGGATGGAGCGGATTCGCTACGGGGATGACGTGCCGATTTGTTTTGAAGTGGCCACGGTCCCGGACCGCCTGGTCAAAGGGTTGAACAAAAAAGAAGTAACCAGTTCGCTTTACCGGGCCTTGGAAGATAAAAAGAAATTGAATCCCGGCAAGGCGCAACAAACGGTCTCCGCAATGTCGGCTTCCGAACGGATTGCGGAATATCTGAAGATCAAGCGTGGCGATGCCATTTTGCGGTTACGGCAAGTGACCTACCTGCAAGACGGGACCCCCTTCGAATACGTGCGGACCCAATACGTGGGCGAACGGTTTGAATTTTATTTGGAAAAGTAATCCTGAGCGACCAAAAGGGCCTCACAGCCAGCGAAGACGTGGCTGTGAGGCCCTTTGATTTAACGTGATTATGGGTTATTGTTGTTTAGCCTGACGCTTGACCAGGTGCAGGTAACGGGGGATGACGGCGATGCGCTTGAGCCGTTTGGGGTCCTTCAGTGTTCGGTAGAGCCATTCCAGATGATGGTCCTGCCAGAATTGAGGGGCGCGAGGAACGGTCCCCGCCAGCACGTCAAAGCTTCCGCCGACCCCCATCCATAGACCTTGAGTAACTTGCCGGTGCGTGGCGATGAAGTTCTCTTGCTTAGGAAAGCCCAGGGCCGCAAAGACCATGTCCGGTTGTTTGGCGGCGATGTCGGCGACGATGGGTGCAGCGTCTTGAAAGTAGCCGTCTTTGAGGCCGACGATGTCCAAGCCGGGGTAGGCTTGAGGCAAGCGAGTTGCGAGTTTAGCGACGACTTCCGGCTTGGCGCCCACAAAGTAAGCGGAGCGGTGGTGGTCACTTCCCCAGGTCAAGAGGGCTTGAAGCGTGTCGAACCCGGTGATGCGTTCCGGTAAGGGCTGGCCCAAAATCTGCGCGCCGTTTAAGATGCCGATGCCATCGGGAGTCACAAAATCAGCACCCTGAATGGTAGCTTGATAGTCGGGGTGTTCGTGAGCGTACATCACGATTTCCGGATTAGCGGTCACCACGAAGGTGTTTTCCTGTTGCGTGATTCGTTGCTGCAAGGTGGTTAAAAACTGGGCTTGGGTGGTCTTGATGAAGGGAATCTCGAGGACCGTGACGGTCGGGAATGTAGCGGACATAGGTGAACTTCCTTTCGAAGCCGGCTAAGTTGGCTGAATAATCATTAGCCAATTTGTAAGACAAATTAGTGGGCCGGTCATTTTGTTCCTGTTACTATTGAAATTAAGAATTTTTAGATTGGTTTCATGCTAAAATAGAACAGTTAAGTTTAATTGTCATGAGTCTGTGAATTAGTACAGTGAAACCTATAAGGAGAGTAAAATCCATTATGACGAACTTGTATCCTGACGATAGCTATACGCTCCATACGGATGCCTATCAAATCAACATGATCCAGACGTACTTCCAACAAGGCATTGCCAACAAGCACGCCGTTTTTGAGGTGTTCTTCCGTGACATGCCCTTTCACAACGGGTACGCCGTTTATGCGGGATTAGAACACGTGGTCCATTATATCCAAAAATTGCATTTTTCCCAAACGGATATTGATTACTTACGGGAAGCTGAAAACTATCCCGAAGAATTTTTAACTTACCTCAAGAACTTTAAGTTCACCGGGTCGATTCGCTCGGCCGTTGAAGGGGAACTGGTTTACGCCCACGAACCTATCTTACAAGTGGAAGGCCCATTAGCCGACTGCCAGTTAGTGGAAACGGCGATTTTGAACATTCTCAACTACCAAACTTTGATTGCGACCAAGGCAGCCCGGATTCGTTCCGTGGCCGGCAACGATGCGTTGATGGAGTTTGGGACACGGCGGGCTCAGGAATTTGATGCCGCCATCTGGGGAACCAGAGCCGCCTACATCGGTGGGTTTGACGCCACGTCGAACGTGCGGGCTGGTAAGCTTTTTGGGATTCCGATTAGCGGCACGCATGCCCACTCCTTGATTCAGACCTACGGGGATGATTACCAGGCCTTCAAGGCGTACGCTGAGACCCATCACGACTGTGTCTTTTTGGTCGACACCTACGACACGTTACGCAGCGGGGTACCGAACGCCATTAAGGTAGCCCAAGAGATGGGCGACCGCATCAACTTCCAGGGGGTGCGGATCGACTCTGGCGATATGGCCTACCTGTCAAAGCGGGTCCGGCAAAAGTTAGACGAAGCGGGCTTCCCGGACGCTAAAATCTACGCATCGAATGACCTGGACGAAAAGACGATTCAAAGCTTGAAGATGCAAGACGCCAAGATCGATGTGTGGGGCATCGGGACGAAGCTGATCACGGCCTTTGACCAACCAGCTTTAGGCGCCGTGTACAAGATGGTGGCCATTGCGGACGATGAGGGTCAGCTTAAACCGACCATCAAGTTGTCCAACAACGCCGAAAAGGTGACGACGCCTGGTAAGAAGCAAGTTTGGCGCATCACCAAGAAGACCGATGGCAAGACGGAAGGCGACTACGTTTCCTTAGTCGACGAAGACCCGCAAAACGAAGAGGCCCTGTACATGTTCCATCCAAGCTACACCTACATCAGTAAAACGGTGACGGACTTCAACGCCCGGCCGATTCTCCAGCCCATCTTTGCAGATGGGAAGCTGGTCTACAAGTTGCCGAGCTTGTCGGCGGTCCGGGACCGATGCCGCGGGGCCCTTGCCAACTTATGGCCTGAATACAAGCGGGACTTGAATCCACAAAAGTACCCGGTCGACTTGTCACAAAAGTGCTGGGACCAGAAGATGGCTATCATCAAGCAGATTCACAGTTACGTGCAAAAGATGCCGGAATAGACCGGTATTGAGGGGGTAATTCACGATGCGGGAACAACAAAAAGCAATCATTGAGGCCTTGAAGGTCCAACCAACGATCGACCCGGCCGCCGAGATTCGGCGGAGCGTCGACTTTCTCAAGGCTTATTTACAACAATACGATTTCATGAAGACCTTAGTCCTGGGGATTTCCGGGGGCCAAGATTCGACCTTAGTCGGGGCACTGTGTGAACAGGCCGTAACGGAACTCCGTCAAGAAACGGGCGATAACGATTACCGCTTCATTGCGGTCCGCTTACCTTACGGGGAACAGGCCGACGAGGCCGACGCAATGGCCGCTATCGACTTTATGGGCGCCGATGAGGTCCAACGGGTCAACATCCAACCGGCGACTGACGCCATGGAAGCGGCTGTGGCAGCAAACCAGGAAACCATCAGTGACTTTAACAAGGGTAATATCAAGGCTCGGCAACGGATGATCGCGCAATACGCGATTGCCGGTGCCCGTGCTGGAGCCGTCGTTGGCACCGACCACGCGGCCGAAGCCGTGACCGGGTTTTACACCAAGTACGGGGATGGCGCCACGGACATTTGTCCTATCTGGCGGCTAGATAAGCGCCAGGGGGCGGCCATGCTCGCCACCTTAGGCGCCCCGGAGCACCTGTATAAGAAGGTGCCGACGGCCGACCTTGAAGACGACCGGCCAGCTCTTCCCGATGAAGCGGCGTTAGGCGTGCGTTACACAGATATTGACGATTATTTGGAAGGCCGAACGGTTAGTCAGGCAGCCGCCGAGAAGATCGAGGCGTGGTACCATAAGACGGCCCACAAGCGCCACATGCCAGTCAATGTGTACGATACGTTCTGGCAGGACAAGTAAGGGAGGCAACCCATGCGAAAAGTTAATATGAGTACTTACATCGGCACCCTGTCCCAAGTCCTGCAGGGGACGGAAGACGAAGCCGACCAAATGAACACCGACTTTGAGACCGTCCGCAAGGCCTTGGATAACGGGACCGTGGCGGAGTTGACGGTGGCCGATTTGACCGACATCAAAACCCACTTTCAAGCGGGGACCACGGCGTACCAAGGCAAGCTGGACCAGTTGCAAAACGCCAGCGTGCCCGTCCGTATCCTGGGCAAGCACAAAGCGTTAGTGGCGGCTTACCGGACCTACGTAGCAGGCTGTCAGTCGATGACGGATAGCCTCGATGCTGACCAACAAACAGTGGATCAAGCGGCCTTTGATGCAGCAGAAAAGACACAGGAGAACGCGATGACCAAGGTCACCGCGGCGACTCAGCGGATTATGACCAGCGTGCAGTAGGCAATCGAATCGTCACGAGTCGCGCCGCATAACGTGGTATCATGGAAGGGATGGTTAGGTGACCAATCTTGAATTGCAGCGGTTAGTGGAGCAAATCTCAATGGCCAGTTTTCACCGGCCCTTCCGGCACCAAGCCACGTTCAACGCCCGCTTGAAGACCACTGGTGGCCGTTATCGGTTACAGGACCATAATTTGGAACTCAACCCAAAGATGCTAAGTGAACACGGTCGCGCGACCCTGATTGGGGTCATCAAGCATGAGTTGTGTCACTATCATCTCCACTTGGCTGGTCAATCGGGGCAGCATCGGACTAAGGCGTTCCAGCAACTTCTGGCACGAGTTGGCGGATTGCGTTACGCCCCGGCCCCAAGCACTACGGTGCACCGCAAACGTCGTTTTCAAGTTTACGTGTGCACGCAGTGTGCGCAACGCTACTACCGACTCCGGCGGATTGATGTGACGCGACTAGTCTGTGGTCGGTGTCGCGGGCGTTTGCAGTATCAAGGGACGGTCCTAGCCACGCAACGACCACAAGAGACATAAGGGGGAATGGCAGATGGGTAAGACAATTATTCGAGTTCCCGCTACGGCGGCGAACCTGGGCCCAGGCATTGATTCTATTGGGGCGGCTTTACACTTGTATTTGACCGTCATCATCGAAGAAAAAACCGAAAATTGGCGGGTCAACCACGCTTTAGGAACGGATATTCCACGTGATGAGCATAACCTGATGGTCCAAACAGCTCTGAAGGTTAACCCCAAGTTGACGCCGCATCAGTTGACCGTAATGTCTGATATCCCGGTTTCCCGGGGATTGGGTAGCTCGACCAGTGCGTTGATTGCGGGGATTAAGATTGCCAATGAATTAGGCGAAATGGACCTCAGCATTGCCGACCAACTAAACTGGGCGGTCAAGTTAGGCGGC
This sequence comes from Levilactobacillus suantsaii, assembly GCF_014069315.1. Lineage (NCBI taxonomy): Bacteria > Bacillati > Bacillota > Bacilli > Lactobacillales > Lactobacillaceae > Levilactobacillus > Levilactobacillus suantsaii. The sequence goes on from NZ_CP059603.1 coordinate 1,293,225, forward strand.
GCCTTGGATAACGTGGCGCCCGCTTTGTTGGGCCAGGCTGCTGTGGCCACTGTGGATGCGGCGGGCCAGGCAGATGCGTTGCAGTTGCCTTTACCGAATCTGTCAGCGTTGGTCTTCATTCCCGCGCAGACGCTCTTAGCCAATAAGAGTCGGGCGGCACTGCCTAAGCAGGTCAGCTTCAAGAAGGCGGTCCATGCTAGTGGGGTAGCCAACGTTTTGGTCGCGGCGGTGTTAGAAAATAAGTGGGACTTAGCGGCGAAGATGATCGAACGCGATGAGTTCCACGAACAGGCGCGTTCACAACTGGTGCCGGAGTTAAAACTCATTCGCGAAACGGCCCACGACCTGGGCATTAGTGGCACCTACCTCAGTGGGGCCGGCCCAACAGTCGTCACGCTGGGGTCACAGGCTAAATTGACCCTGTTACGTAACAAATTGACCACCCACGATTTACCGGGGAGCCTGCGCATCATCCCATTGGATGAGCACGGCGCCACGGTCTTGACGGATGCTTAAAGCATAAAAATTCAAATAACTCACAAAAAGGGATTGCGAGGACCATTTCCATTTGGTATACTATCTCTTGTGAGTTAACGCGGCCATGGCGGAATTGGCAGACGCGCAAGATTAAGGATCTTGTCGGGGTAAACCCGGTGGAAGTTCGAATCTTCTTGGCCGCACTAATTGGATTAAAAATCGTTACCTTCGGGGTAGCGATTTTTTTATGCCCACATTTGGGCAGTTTATGTGACAAAAGGATAACAATTACGGGTTGCAATCGTTTTTAGGCGGTTTGGCTCTTCCCAAGTGCGTCAGAAGGGCGTAGAATACTGCTTTAAATGTTCGTACAAATTTTCTGAAAATTGTGTGAGCTTTTTAGGTGACAATTCTGCTGAGAGGCGGTATAGTAATGGTCCTGTGCTTGAAAACACGGGCAAAATTTTCAAAGGAGGTCGGCATATGAACGACTTAACCACGGGGAAGCCCTTAAAGCTTATTTTCTTTTTTACGATTCCACTGTTAATAGGTAATTTATTCCAACAATTATATAACGTTTCTGATACCGTGGTTGTCGGGCAGACTTTGGGGGTCAAAGCCCTGGCCGCAGTCGGCGCCACGGGGTCCATTAACTTTTTGATTATTGGGTTCGCTCAAGGTCTGACTGCCGGGTTAGCCATCATTACCGCGACGCGTTACGGCGCTCGTGATTATCACGGCGTGCGGCGGTCGTTTGCGGCGAGCATTGTCATTTCGATTTTAATGACGATTGTCTTGACGGCGTTGGCCCTGACATTTGTCGACCCTATTTTGAAGTTGATGCAAACGCCAGCGTCCATTTTTGCTAATGCGCGGACGTTCATCAGCATTATCTTCATCGGGATTTTTGCGTCAATGGCCTTCAACCTGCTCTCGAACATTATTCGGGCGCTGGGTGATTCGCGGACGCCACTGATTTTCTTGGTCATCGGGACCATCGTCAACGTTGTTTTGGAACTCCTCTTCATTCTGGTTTTCCACATGGGCGTGGCCGGTGCCGGTTGGGCGACCGTGATCTCACAGGTCGTGGCTTCTTTATTGTGCGTCTTGTATATTATGCGCTCAATCCCGGTTCTGCACATCTCTAAGTCCGACTTTACGGTCACTATCAAGGAACTCTGGGACCACTTCTCCACTGGGATGCCGATGGGCTTTCAACTCTCCATCATTGCCATTGGGACGATGGTGATGCAGGCAGCATTGAACTCCTTAGGGACCGATTCCGTAGCGGCTTCCACGGCAGCGTCCAAGGTTGACCAACTGTGCTCGTTGCCGATGTCCTCGTTTGGGGTCACCATGGCGACTTTCGCGGCCCAAAACTTTGGGGCCGGCAAGTATGGCCGGATCCTCGAAGGGGTTAAGAAGACCCTCTGGTTATCTGGCATCTTTGCGGTCGCTGCGGGAAGCTTAGTCATCTTCTTTGGCAAGCCAATCGTCACGTTGATCATCGGGACTGCCGATGAACACGTTATTCAATTATCCCAGACCTACTTCAACATCATTGGGAGCACTTACCTCTTGTTGAGTGTCCTGTTCATCATTCGAAATACCCTGCAGGGCTTAGGTCGGCGGGTACTGCCAACTCTAGCTGGGGTCGGCGAATTGACCATGCGGGTCTTTGCCGCTTTGTTTATGGTCGAGGCCTTTGGTTATAGCGGGGCCGTTTCGGCGGAACCACTGGCTTGGTTAGGCTCCTGCGCTATCTTGGTGCCATCCTGGATTCGGGCCGTACACCAACTGCGGAACTTGAAGCGTTCCGAAGACTTCTTGTCAGCGGACCAAGCGGACGAAGCCGCGGTTCCGACCGACGCGCAACCGAAGTTTGAGTCGTAAATTTAAAAGCATGCTACACTAGGGAAGGTGATCATAAGCGATCAGCTTCCCTTTTTTGATGGATTCATTAACTAGTAATCAAGGAGGCAACTATGAAAAGTTTTATTTTTGATATTGATGGCACCTTACTGGACACCGAGGCGATGTACATCAAGTCGCTGCAGGCGATTCTACACGAACGGGGGATGGATCGTCCCTACGCGGAACTGGCCACGACCTTTGGCATTCCCAGTCGTGACGCCTTGATTCGTTTGCAGGTGCCCGATGTCGAGGAGGTATTGGCGTTGTGGGGGCCCCGGACAGCCGATTATCGTGCAACCGTTGCGGTCTACGACGGGGTCAAAGCCGCGTTACAAGCGTTGCAGACGCGGGGGGCCCAACTGGCCATCATGACATCGAAACGTCGGTTTGAATACGACCGAGACGTGGTCCATGAGGGGTTGGCCCCTTACTTTAGTCAGGCCGTGGTCGCCGAAGATGTGGCCCACGGCAAGCCCGCACCAGATGGCATCTTACTAGCCATGCAACGGCTAGGAGCCGACCCAGCCAGCACGGTTTATGTGGGTGACACCCTGTATGACGTCGAGGCGGCCCACGCGGCGCAAGTCGAATTCGGACTGGCGGCTTGGAATGGCAAGCACCCGGATTTGGTACCCGATGTCTCCTTTCAGACCCCGGCCGAAATGCTGAGATTATTGGGTTAGGGTTACGGAGTAAGGTAGATGTAACCGCTCTTTTATGCTATATTAAAGTCAGTCTAAATTTAAAAGGAAACGTTGAAGAGGTGGCAGCATGCTGGCCATAATTGTAACGGGACATGGAGATTTTGCCCACGGCATTTTGCAAAGTGCCGAAATGATTTTTGGAAAGACACATAACGTTGCGGCCGTCTCATTGGCGGCTAATGAGAGTATCGAAACGCTGACGCAGCGCTATCAACACGCGATTGATCAGATGACGGCCATGACGGAACTCTTATTTTTGGTCGACCTTTGGGGCGGCTCACCGTTCAACACGGCGAGTCAACTAGTGGCGACGCATCCGCGGACCTACGGGTTACTGGCGGGCGTGAACCTGCCCATGTTGATTGAAGCCTTGGCTTTACAGCAACAATCTTTAGATCAGGTGATCCCGCACCTAGAGCAAACGGCGCGGGGCGGGATTCGCCACTTAGATTTACAACTAGATATGGGAGATGACGACTTACTATGACAATGGCGATTCAACTCGCACGGGTCGACAGTCGGTTGCTTCACGGCCAAGTAGCGACGGTGTGGACGAAAGCCGTTCGGCCCAACCGTATCCTGGTCGTTTCCGATACGGTGGCGCAAGATAAGTTACGTAAAACGCTGATTCTGCAGGCGGCCCCGCCGGCCGTGAAGGTCAACGTGATTCCGAGCGCCAAAATGGTTCAGATTTACCGGGACGCCCGGTTCGATGGCTTTCGGCCGTTGATTTTGACCGAAACGTTGCCTGAAATGGCAGCGCTAGTGGCGCAGGGTATCGATCTCAAGGCCACGGGGGTCAACGTGGGTAACTTGGCGTACACGCCGCATCGCACGATGTTGACGCCCAGTGTGGCGGCTGATGATCAGGATGTCCAGGCGGCGCGTCAATTGCAGGATGCTGGGGTGACCGCGTATACCCAGACGGTTCCCACGGATCACCAACAGAACTTCTTGGTGCTGGCCGCCAAAAAAGGCCTCACACAATAGGTTAAACGTCTGGCAGCCTCACTCAGGATTGCGCCTGAGCGAGGCCTTTTTGTGACAACGATTGATGAAGGGATCGAGAAATGTGAGTGGTAGGATTATCGCCGTGCTGATCATTGCCTTTCTGGCGGGATTAGATGGCGTGGTAGATGAATGGCAATTCCAACAGCCAATTGTCGCCTGTACCTTGGTAGGGCTTGCTTTAGGCCAGCCGCTGACGGGGGCGGCTTTGGGCGCGTCACTACAATTGATTACGTTTGGCTGGATGAACATTGGCACTTCGGTGGCCCCCGACCCGGCGCTAGCCGCGGTCATCACGGCTTGGTGGGTCGCGGGGACCGCCCAACTGCCCGTGGAAATGGGGGTCATCTTGGCTTTGCCGTTGGCCTGGGTCGGCCAACTCAGCACCCTGGGCTTACGTCAGCTGATTATTCCCTTGGTGAACCGTGCTGATCAAGCCGCTACCGCCGGAGACCTGCACCGCATCAGTCGGTTACAGGTAGTAAGTGCTGGCTTGCAAGGCTTACGGACGTTATTGCCAGCGGCGCTTTTGATGAGCCTGCCAGCTGACTGGTTAACCGCGGGGTACCACCTGTTGCCCGCGGTTTTGCGGGGCGGCTTTCGGGTGGCTGCAGGCGCGTTGGTCGTGGTCAGTTTTGCAATGGTGATCAACACTATGGCCACTCGTAAACTTTGGCCATTTTTCTTTCTGGGCTTTGCTTTGGCAACGGACCAGCGCTTAAGTTTGTTGGCACTAGGCATGATTTCGATTGCTTTAGCTGTGTTGTACGTGCAGTGGCCCAACCACACCGGGTCGGGACCCAATTCGCCGACCGGAAAAACTCCGGAGACGACCGATGACGAGGCGTTGGACCGGGAACTCGATGATTTTTGATGAAGGAAGTGGCAAGTATGGCGACACCTAAACAGTTGTCTAAGACCCTCACGTTGGGGGACCAGTTACGGATCTTTGGGCGTTCGGGACTGGAACAAGCGGCCTGGAATTACCCGCGCTTACAAAATCTGGGCTTTTGCTACATCATGATTCCAGCCATTAAACGGCTGTACACCCAACGTATGGATCAGGCTACTGCAGCGACGCGACATTTGGTGGCGTTCAACACCATGCCTTATATGCAATCGCTGATTACGGGGGTGACTTTATCACTAGAAGAGCAACGGGCAAACGGCCAAGCCCTCACGGATGCAGATATCAACGCCGTTAAAGTGGGGATGATGGGGTCGTTAGCTGGTGTGACCGATCCCGTGTGGTGGGGCACCTGGCGCCCCATTTTAAGTGCCTTTGCGGCAAGTTTAACGCTTAGTGGTCTAGGTATCCTGGGTCCGGTAGTGTTCTTCGTGAGCTGGAACATTGTGCGCTTAGGGTTTCGTTGGTGGGCCCAACGCTGGGGTTATCGGCACGGGTTAGATGTCATTCAAGACCTGGGAACCGGTATTTTACAGAAACTTACGCTCGGGGCGTCACTCGTAGGACTCTTCATGATGGGAGCGATGATTCCGCGGTGGGTCAAGCTGACCTTAAAACCAATGTTGACTACTGATCACCAAACGGGTTACTCCCTTCAGACCCTGTTGAATCAATTGTTGCCAGGTCTTTTACCGTTAGTCGCTACCTTGGGATGCGTATGGTTGTTACATCATCGGGTTAAACCCTTCTGGTTGTTGATAGGAGTCTTAGGTTTGAGTATCTTGGGTTACTGGCTAGGATGGTTAGCTTAACCCCGTTAAAATTAAAGCGGACTTCTCAGGGATTGGTGCCGTGAGAAGTCCGCTTTTTAAGTGGTATTAAATTGATTGATTGAATTATGCGGTGACCAAAGCAGGTTTACCGTATAAATAGCCCTGATGCAATGTGATGCCATAATGATGGGCTAAGGCTTGGTCTTGGCCAGTTTCAATCCCTTCCAAGATGATTTCTAGGTGGTGTTCCCGGGCGACTTTAGTCCAAAACGTTAGCTCGGGTTGAATCGCTGCGGGCTTGTGCTGTGCCCGAAAATTCTGCATGGCAAACTTGATCTCATCGACGCATGGTAATAGCGACTTGACGTTATGGTAGGTGTTGACGCCCGTGCCGACGTCATCTAATCCCAGCTGGATGTCCGCGCGATGAAGCGTGGCACTAAAGGGAATCAACTCGGATAATTTGGGCGCCTCCGTGTGTTCAATGACCAACGGTACCGTCCCTAGTTGGTGCTTTAACTTCACGATGGTCGTGAGCGTTTGGGGGTCTTGGAACTGTTGGCGATTGAGGTTGAATGCCAGGCGTTGATTGGTCGTGGCAACGTTCAGGGCTGTCGCCGTTTGTTGGAGCAACCGGGCCTGGTCTGGGACCGAGATGGCCGTAAATGAGGCGGGGAGAACCCAGACGTGACGCTTTTGTTGACGTAACAGGACCTCGTAGCCGAAAATTCGGTGGCGAGCCTGATCAACTTGTGGTTGGGCAAAGAACCGATACATCGACAAGTCACTTCCTTTGAAAACCCAATGATAACGCCTTCAGCATAGCACAATCTCAAAACTAAGCAAGCCCATAGAAGGTTTATGGGGATAATAAGTTTAACGAGTAATCATAAAAACAGCCGATAGTGCTAAATATGCTTGTTCCGATGGTTGAACCTTTGTCTGTATAAATTTTAAATTGATTTATAAAAGGCCTTGCTGATGTTAATACTTTAGAAGCCACCGGCGGCTAACTCCCTACTGGCCGTTGACGTTGGTGAGTCAATTGACGATGATGGGTTAATTAGTTTATATTAAAGAGGATATTCAATAGATTTTCTGTAATGGTTTCCAGCGCCCACCCGGCAGGGGGAACGGTGAAAATTAATAGTTGAGTTGAGGAGATTGATAGTGCTATGTTAGAAAAAACGATGTACCGGCGACTGTTTAGTCACGCGTTTGATATCACGATTCAAGTCACGTATTGGGATGGCAAGACCGAAACTTACGGTGACGGTGACCCCGTCATCAAGGTCCGGTTGAACAAGGAGATCCCCTTGAAAGCCATGACCGATAAGCCAACGCTGGTATTGGGCGAAGCTTACATGAATAAAGATATTGAAATCGATGGCAGCATCCAAGAGCTAGTGGCTTCGGCTTACCGCAAAGCCGGGAGTTTTCTGAAGAACAATAGTTTCTTGAAGCATTTGCCGAAGGTGTCCCACTCAGAAAAGAGCAGTCAAAAGGATATTCAAAGCCATTACGATATTGGTAATGATTTTTACGAGCTGTGGTTGGATAAGACATTGACCTACTCGTGTGCCTACTTTGAGCACGATGACGACACGTTGACGCAAGCTCAACTGAACAAGGACCGCCATATTTTGCGGAAGCTGGCACCCAAAGCGGGCCAGAGCTTGCTAGATATCGGCAGTGGTTGGGGAACGTTACTCTTCATGGCGGCCGAAGAATTCGACTTAAAAGCCACGGGGATTACGTTGAGCCAGGAACAATACGACTACACCAAGGAACAGATCAAGGCACGGCACTTGGAAGGTAAAGTTGACATCTTACTGGAAGATTACCGTGAAGTGAAGGGCCAGTACGATTACGTGACGTCGGTCGGCATGTTCGAACACGTTGGCAAGGAAAACTTAGGTCTCTACTTCCAGAAAGTCCACGATTTCTTGGTTCCCGGTGGTCGGGCTTTGATTCACGGTATCACCGGTCAGCACCAGGGGGCCGGCGTCGATCCGTGGATTACCAAGTACATCTTCCCAGGTGGTTATATTCCTAACGTTGCCGAAAATCTGACGCACATCATGGATGCCCAGCTACAATTTTCAGACATTGAACCCTTGCGCCGGCACTACCAAAAGACACTAGAATGCTGGTACCACAACTATGAACAGGTCCGATCACAAGTTATCGCCAAGTACGGTGAAACCTTCGATCGCATGTGGAGCTTGTACTTACAAGCTTGTGCAGCGTCCTTTGAAGCTGGCAACATTGACGTCATGCAGTACTTACTGGTCAAGGCCCCGAGCGGCACCGGGTTACCAATGACGCGGGACTACGTCTACACGGATCAAGCAAAAGTTAAGGCGTAATGCGGTCCATATCACCTTCAAATGAAGCCGGCTATTCTCACCTTATAAACTTGCGAGTGTAATCGTTTTATACCACGTCGTTAATTGTGGTAACTTAGGGGTGTTGACAGGATAACCAGATACTATGGTTTAGGTTTGAAGGAGGAACGATGATGGATATCACGATTAAAGACGAAGCCAAGGACTACTTAGCTGATAAAATCATTGATGGTGGCTATATCTTCTTAGTTGCCGACGATGGCTCTAATAAGTTCTCGGACGTTGGTGGCACCTGCACCATCGGCAATGCGTTCAAGTTAGTCTTCAGTAAGTCAGAAGATGCTGACTATACGGTAGCGTTGACCAACAACGTGGGGTATAAACTCTACACGTCGAAAAACGAGTTACCATACCTGGGCAACGGATTGACGTTGACGTTTGCCAACCGTCAATTAGTCTTGAAGGACGATAGCGGCACGTTGGACAGTGCCGTCGCTAAGGGCAAAGCTAAGAATTAACCTTTAAAAGAGCAATCTCGATTGACGAGATTGGCACTAAACGGACCAGGGGATAATTTCCCCTGGTCCGTTTTTTGCGCAACCGCCAAAAATCAAAAAAGGGGCCCAATTCGCAGTGAATTGGGCCCCTCTGAATCGTTATCAATTAAAATTAGTAACCGTAACCGTTAGTCGTGGTGCTACTACTGTAGCTATAGCCGTAGCCACTATCGGTACCTGTGGTTGAAGTCGTATCGGTCGCGGCATCAGTGGTGAATTTCTTAGTGCTTTTAAGTCCTAGGGTCTTGCGAATGTGATTTGAGACCTTGCGTAATTCCTTGTTGGTTGGCACTTGATAAGAGCCCCCATCAATCATTGCGTCTTGTCCCTGGAGGGTCTCTGACTTGATATGGTGGGAGGCGTCACCGTACTTCGCCCGAATCTGCATCAGATCATCGAAGGTCAAGTCGGTCTTCAAATTCCCATCAAGCGACTTGAGAATTTTTTGGTAGCGGGTAATTGACGATAAGCCCGCGGCCTTGACCACTAGTTTTTGAAGCACTTGGCGTTGGCGCTTTTGCCGACCGTAATCTCCATTAGGATCATCGTAGCGCATCCGTGAGTAGGAAAGGGCTTGTTTCCCGTTCAAGTGGACCTTGACACCTTTCTTCACGTTAGCTTGGGCGTACTTGAAGGTCAGTGGTGGCACGACATCGACTCCGCCGACCGCGTTGACCATCTTCTCTAGCCCGCCCATGTTGACGATAGCGTAGAAGTCGATAGGGATGTCCAGTAAGTTTTCGACCGTCTTCACGGCACCACTAGCGCCCCCAATGGTGTAAGCCGCGTTGATTTTTTGCACGGAAGCGTTGGTACCGGAACCGACCGTGACCCGGGTGTCCCGCGGAATACTGGTCAGATAAGCAGTCTCCTTTTGCGGATTGATGGTGGCGACCATCATGGTATCAGTCCGGCCAACGTCAGACCGGCCCAGAGCCCCGGTATCCGTCCCCATCATCAAAATGGAGAAGGGTTTGTTCTTCTTCAAAACGTTGGAAACGTTTCGGCTCTTGGTCATTTTAGAAGATTGGTAGGTCTCACTAAAAGTTTTCTTAGCGGAGGACCACGCGTGATACCCATAGGCGAGTCCTGCGGATAAGAAGACTAATAAAATGGCCACAATGACCCACAAGATGGGTCGATGTGGATGGACCTTAGGCGATTTAAAATGTGAGTTACGGTCTGAACGGCGGTCATAGACTTGTTCAAAGTCCTCCGGTGACCTCTGCCGGTTACTTCCATTGTTCGGCATAATTTATTCCCCATTTTTGTCAAAAATCTTTACCCATTATAAAACGGAACGTCACCGAATTGAGAAAGGCGCGCCGTTCCTTAACAAGATTTTAATACCCTGTTAGTCAAATGATTGCCCTAATTCATTTATTACACCATAGATTTGGACTTTCGTAAATGGTTTAGTAGGTGAGTTAGCAGTCCGATTTGGCCGGTTCAGGTTGAAAAGCGGACACGCTTGTGAAGTTGTCAAGGGGGCACAAAGGCTGCTAAGAATGGATTTGGAACCGATTACTTAACAAGCCAAATTGAGAAATGTGCTATACTGGGTGGCGTTACTTAAGAATGTTTAATTTTTTATGATAATGACTGAGGAGGGTCGCAAAATGGGGGTCTTTGTTCATAGTGTGTCCGGCGTGCTTATTATTTTAGTAATGATTGCGCTGGGCTACGTTTTGGCGCGCCGGGGCTGGTTCGATGACCAGGCGCCCAAGCTGATTGCTCGGCTGGTCACTCAAATTGCTTTACCAGCTTACATGATCAGTACCATTACCTCGAAATTTACGGCGGCCAAGCTGAAAAGTACCTTGCCAGACTTACGGTTTCCCATCGTGTCGATGCTGATTATGTTTGGGTTGTCGATTATTGCGTACCATTTGTTACGCATTAATCCCCAACACCGAGGACTTTTTGAATCGATGTTTCTAAATTCCAACACCGTTTTCGTCGGCTTACCGGTCAACATGGCCCTGTTTGGGTCGAAAAGCTTGCCGTACGTACTGGTCTACTACATGGCCAACACCACGTTTTTCTGGACGCTCGGGGTCTACTTGATCCAACGCGACGGCCAGGGGAGCGCGGAATTTAGTTTAAAAGCGACCTTGAAAAAGGTCTTTTCGCCACCGCTGTTAGGGTTCATGGTGGCCGTTGCGCTGGTCTTATTGGGCATCGAACTGCCCAATTGGATCATGCAAGACTTCAATTATATTGGTAACCTGACCATTCCGCTGTCGATGATCTTTATCGGGACCGCGATTGCGGGGGCCGGGCTCCAAAATATCCGTATCGACCGCGACAGTCTGGGCATCTTACTGGGGCGGTTTATCATTGCGCCCTTATTGATGGCTTGTCTGGTGCTGCCCACGCACATGCCGATACTCATGAAACAAGTTTTTATTCTACAGGCGGCCATGCCAGTCATGACCAACGCCCCGGTAGTCTCGAAATTATACCACGCCGATGCTGATTATGCGGCGATCATGGTAACCGAAACGACCCTCCTAAGCTTAGTGGTGATTCCGATTTTAATGGTCATCGTTCAGCACGTCGCTTAGTCGACTGCCTGACACTTATTTAAAGGAGAGTTTCTGTCGTTTTGAGAAAAACAATGCTGTATATTTTATTTTCAACGTTGATGTTTAGTTCCATGGAAATTGCGCTCAAAGCTGCGGGTGGGGCGTTCAATCCCATTCAACTAAATTTGATTCGCTTTTTTATTGGCGGAATCGTCTTACTGCCCATTGCATTAAAGGCGCTCGCTAAGCAGCAACATCATTTGACCCGGCAAGACTGGGCCTTATTTGCCCTAACGGGGCTGGTCTGTGTCATCATTAGTATGACGCTCTACCAGTTGGCCATCACGGTCGACCAAGCGTCGACGGTGGCCGTGCTCTTTAGCTGTAACCCTGTGTTTGCGCTCATCTTCTCGTATTTGATTTTGCACGAACGGCTGGGCCGGGCGAACCTGATCGCCGTGGTGGTCTCCATCATTGGCCTGGTCATTATCGTGAACCCGGCGCATTTGACCAATCCACTGGGGTTGGCGCTGGCCATTGGGTCTGCGTTGACCTTCGGGTTGTACAGTATCGTTTCTAGGTGGGGGTCGGTGCGGCACCACTTCAACGGGATTACCATGACCTGCTTCACGTTTTTGGCAGGATCCATCGAGTTACTGGTAATTATGCTACTGACGCACATTCCCGCCGTAGCTAACGGGTTGAATAGCGTCAACGGGTTACAAGACTTTGTGGCGATGCCGATTTTAAAGAACGTTAGCCTGGAATACTTCTGGCTATTGTTCTTCATCGGGGTCTGCGTCACGGGTGGGGGCTTTGCCTTCTACTTTCTGGCGATGGAACGCTCCGATGTTTCCACGGCGTCACTGGTCTTCTTCATCAAACCCGGCTTAGCGCCAATTTTAGCGGCGTTATTGCTCCACGAGCGCATCTTGACGAATACCATTGTGGGGATTGTGGTCATCCTGATTGGCTCAGTCATCACCTTCATGGGGAACCGGGTCAAGGCGCGCGAATCGCAATTGGCAGCCAAGCAGGCTGAAATGGCAGCGAGTGACTTTCAATCAGCGGACGAGACCGACGGCTTGGATGCCGACTTGCCACACGCTAACACCACTACTGAAAATGATAATTATTAAGTTAATCATCCAACCGGTGATGCCCACTAAAGCTTTTGGCGGTTGAGTCACCTAACGGCCCGGCACACGTTGCCGGGCCGTTTTTAGTTGAGCGAGTAAGGTCGCCTAAGATGGGTCAGTCAACACCCAAACCAGTTGGCTTAGCTTCCCTTAAGGGCTATGGTATCATAGGCAGTGTATTTGGAAGAGAAAGGGAGCGTGACGGCATGGCAACGTTAGTCATTTTACGACATGGCGAAAGTGTCGCGAATCGAGATAATATTTTTACGGGATGGAGTGACGTGCCCCTAACGGCTAAGGGGCGAAAGCAGGCCCAACAAGCTGGCGAAATCGTCGCGCAGACCGGCATACGGTTTGAGGCGTTACACACCTCGATGCTCCAGCGGGCCATCGTCACGGCCAACATCGTCTTAGAGTGCATTGACCAGCTTGAGATTCCTGAGTATAAATCTTGGCGGTTGAACGAACGGCATTACGGGGCCTTACGGGGCCAAAATAAGGCCGCGGTCAAGGCCCAAGTCGGCGCCAATCAACTCAAAATCTGGCGCCGGAGCTTCAACGTGGTGCCGCCCTTACTGGAGACGGTGCACCAAGACCGGCGCTATGACCGCTTCAGCCCGCATCTGGAGCCACGCGGGGAAAGTCTAGAGATGGCTTACGACCGCCTATTACCTTATTGGGTCAATCAGGTGGCCCCCCGACTATTGGCCGGCAAAAACCAACTGATCGTGGCCCACGGTAGTACGTTGCGGGCACTTATCAAGTACTTGGATCGGGTGCCGGACGCCGACATCGCCAAGGTGGAAGTAGCCAACGGGGAGCCAATTCGTTATGACTTCGATGCCCACTTGAACGTCTTGGCCAAGACACCATTATAATTTAATTTGTTAGACCTTTAAGTTGGTTAAAGCAATAGGGGAAAGGATTGTGTTTAACCAACTTTTTCGTATAATCAGGGGTAATAGTGAAACGATTTTCAGGGGGGAGTTTCAACATGAATCGGCGAAATTTGGGGCACTGGCTCATTTTACTGGTGGTTTTAGGGGGTATCGGGGGTGTCGTGTACGGCGTACATCAGCTAGACGCTACTGACCAGCGCGAGGTCGCGGCCGTCAATCACAAGCACGTCAAGCAGTCGCGCCACGCCATCCAAACGGATGCAGACCAGAGTCAGGCGCACCGAGCGAAGAAGGTCACGGCCTTTGACCGCAAGAATCTGGGGCAAAAGACGCCGCAATTAACGGCGCAGATCAACCAAACGTTGACCGGCCATCGTTTCGTGGGGACGGCGTTGGTGGTCAAAAACGACCGGGTCGTTTATCAGCGGGCCTTTGGCTACGCCAACATGGTCAAACGCCAGAAGAACCGGGTGGACACGCAGTACTTGATCAATTCGGTCCAGAAGTCCTTGACGGGTTACTTGGTCGTGCGCGCAGTCCAAGCGGGCCAGTTACAGCTGACGGACCGCTTACACCAGTACTACCCGCAAATCAAGCATAGCGACCAGATCACCATCCGCCAGTTGCTCGACATGACCGGTGGGGTGGTGGGGGACATCGAATCGAACACCACGCTGACCGAAAAGGAGGTCTACCAGACCGCCGCCAAAACGGCGACCATCCTGCCGGATAAAATCGGTCAATTTGATTACCAACCCATCAGTTTCGTGTTATTGGCGGGCATTTTACGCCAGGTGACGCACGAATCGTATTACCGGTTGTTCTACCAACAACTGGTCACGCCGCTAGACTTGAACCACACCAGTTTTGCGCAACTCCAGCGTAAGACCAAGCACCGGACCATGAGTTACGGGGGCAACCAACCGGGCGTCTACCAGGAAGCCCACGTTCCGGCGACTAGCGATATGGCCGTCGAAGTGGCGACCGGGAACGCGACCATGAGTGCCGGTGACTTGTTCCGGGCCGAACGGGCGGTGATTCAAGGTAAGCTCTTGTCGACACCGACCGGGGCTCAGATCTTACATCAGGCGGCGAGTGATAGTCACTATGCAGGGGGGCTTTATCATTTAGGTCGTACCGGCTATTACGGGCACGGCCTGGGGGACTTTTACGAAAGTACCTTTGTCCTGAGTCGCAACGGCAAGACGGGCGTGGTCTTTTTATCGAATAGTTTTGAAAAACGGACCATGTACCCGAAGTGGTCCACCGAACAGGCGGCGCTGGATTTGTTTGCCGCGGTGAACCAAGCGAAAAAATTGAAATAAATGGAGAAGCATGTGTTGAGACTAAAAATTAGGTGTGAGCTGGGGCCCAAGAGGCAACCGGATCACACCTATTTTTTAATCTAAAATGGACTTGATAAGTCATGGTGTTGGGGGGATAAATCTTAGGTATTACTTGGTGATTTACGGTATACTGAAATTACGAGTTAACTAAAAACGGCCTAAAGCGATTTTGAGAATGCCGGTCTGATGGGATTTCTTTAGGGTGTTCCCCACGTATGTAGGGGTGATTCCTACCCGGTTGATTTCTTTGGTGTTCTTGTGATGTGGTCCCCATATATGTGGGTCAATTGGATACGAAAAGACAGTCGTCTGAAAATTCAGGCGGCTGTCTTTTTAATTTAGATTTTAATCGGAAATACGTTACGTTAAGCTAACGCACCCATTGGGTCCCAAGGGGCCAAGACCGTTGGTTCCTCGGTTTCTTGGACCTTCCGTAAGTCGTCGGGCAAGAATTCTTTGTTCACAACGACTTGGTAGCAGTACTTGTCCATCCAAGCATCACTCATGACGAAGTAACCCTTAGTACCGACCTTGTCGCCCCAAGAATTTTCAACCTTCCACTTAGTCGGTTGACCATCGACTAAGTCCACACCAGTTAAGACCATAGCGTGGGTCATCAGGCTTTCACCGTAGTCCAGGTTTTCTGCCTTGGACATGGAGAAATCGATGTTGAAGAGGTCGTCTTGGTGGTAGTAGTTCGGATCCATGATGCCCTTTTGCCGGTCGGACGCTTGACCCACGTCACAACCGAACCAAACGGATTGACCCGCTTGAAGTTGCTTGATGGCGAAGGTCTTGAAGTCCTTCATGGACACGTTCAAGTGCTTAACGGCGCGGCCGCCCACCACGTTACCTAATAATTCAACGGTGTAGGTGTGGTTGTAGGGCTTGTCGGCCGTTGGGGCGTTGATGATGGATACGTAATCAGATAAGTCCCAGCCAACGTATTTGTCGAAGAAGGACTTGGGCGTCAAGCCCTTGTCGATGTGGTAGTCCTTGTTATCGTCACGGTATTCGAAGTCGAACTTGGTGACGGGTTCACCCAAGGCTAGGGCCAATAACCGGTAGTCTTCGGTCAACATCTTGTCCTTAGCGGCAGCGATGTCGGCGTCACTGGCACTGTCGGCCACTAACTTCCGTAACGTCACGGCGTCCTTCCGCAGCTTTAAGTTCAACGTCTTGTTGAGTTCGTTGGACTTGGAGCTGTTGTAGGTTTCGGGCATGACCGACTTCGGCACGATGCCGTACTTTTCGATGATGGCACACAGCATGTCCCATTGACCACCGTCTTGTTGCGGCGTTGCCATCAAGAAGGCAACTTTCCGGCTAGACGTGGGTTGGTCAGCCGTAGCTAAGACGTTTTCGTAAAAGTAATTGGCCTTTTCGAACTTGTCCCAGAAGTTCGTGTAGTTTTGGGAAAGCTCGAAATCGTGGAGCTTAAAGAGGTCCGCTAAGTGGTGCCGCATGGTGTTCAATGCGGCAAACATCCAGCAACGGCCACTTTGCTTTTGGTTGGCAACCTTGCCCGTGTCTAATTCAATGGAAAAGACCGGACTCATGTCGGCATCTGAGGCGTAGTCGGCCGCAGTGGCTAAAATCCCTTGGTGGCTGACGGCGCGTTCGATGACCTTAGCCGTTGGATCAGCCGTGAGGGCCTTTTGGTATTGGGCGGTTTGTGCCGCCGTGATTTCTTTACTCAAATTCGTCACTCTCCTAACTATTCTCTCATTGTACGCCAATTCTCTCATTTTTTGAATGGGGCAGCGCGGATTATCGCCGGTGTTTCGGTGGTCGGGCCACGCTCTGAGGTGCTAACGGGGAATGATAGACTGCGGAGAAAGTAAACTAAAATTGGAAACGATTTCATATATAAAATTTAGTTTGAAACAACAATTAACGCCAATGATATGTTACAATCGCTCTCTGTTTGCGCAAAAAATTTACAAGGGAAAGGAATTGGTCACATTGTTCAGCGCTATCGAAGTTCGTCATTATCTCATTGGATTCGGCTATGTCCTCCTGATGGTCGCCATCGCCACTTATCTGAATAACTCTGAGGTAATTCTCCCAGAAGTCGGTGCGCTGACCGCCGGGACCTGGATCTACCAAAATCCTGACTGGATTCACCAGCCGTTCAAGGTCTTCTGGGCTCCGTCGGGAACCGCTTTGATTGGTTTTCTAGCTAACCAGTTGGCCTGGCCGTACGCGGCGAAGGTCTTGTTGGGGTTGTTAGGGATGTTGATCTGGTTGCGGTTGGTCCATTCCACCTTAGCACCGTCGTTTGCCACGGGGCTCTTACCATTGATCGTTAACGCCACGCACTGGTCCTTCATGGTCGCCATTTGTCTCTTGACCGGGGGTCTAATGCTGGGGACCTATCTGCAACGCCAATACCCGCACACCCAACCGGTACGGGCCACCACGACGGGGCAGATGGGACTGTTCGCCTTATTGGTTGCCATCTGGATTGGTGGCGTTTGGGTCGCCGGGGTGCCGCAAATGGCCGCCGTGCCACCGGTTTTGGTCGTTTTCTATGAAACGCTCCAAAAGCCAACTTACGACTTCCACCTCGCCATCCGCCAGTTCATTGCGTTGGTCGGGGCGGCAAGTCTGGGCGTCGGGATTCACCTGGTCGTGGCCTCGTGGTTCTTGACCACCTTGATTGCCCAACCACTGGTCTTCATTTTACTCGGCCTCTTGCGGCTCAAGTTACCCGCCGCGTACGCCTTCCCGTTACTGGCCTTGGTCTTACCGGCCAGCATGTTCCACCTCTTACCGTTGACGGCCTTTCTGGCGGCAGCGTTCTTCTTGGGGGCGGTGTTCCTCTTGAAACGCAATCGGTCAGCAGTTACGGTTACCGAAAACAATTAAAACACTTACTAAAAAAGGTCCGGATTTTTTCCGGACCTTTTCCTATCGTTTCTTTGATGATTAGTCGCGAGCGTTCAAGACTTCGGGGCCATCTTGCCGGCCCACGATGACAGTGTTGACCGTATCGAGGAACAAGCCGTGTTCCACCACGCCCACGATGCCGTTTAAGGTGTTGGCCAATTCGTGTGGGTGGTCGATGCGTCCCAAGTGCAAGTCGATGATGTAGTTCTTAGAGTCAGTCAAAACGTGACTGCCATCGGCGTTGAACCGAAAGGCCGGGTGTAAATCCATCTTCTCCAGCTTCTCTAACACGTGGGTCGAGCCAAATGGAATAACTTCCAGTGGTAGGGGAAACTTTCCTAAGTGATGGACCAGCTTGCTTTCGTCGACGATCCACATGTTCTTACGGGAGTTGATGGCGACGATTTTTTCCCAGAGATGAGCGGCTCCGCCACCCTTGATGCCTTGGAAATTGTCGTCGATTTCATCGGCGCCATCAATGGTGAGGTCGAGGTGGTCGACGTCATCGAGTTGTTTGATGGTGATGCCTAGGTCGGCGGCTTGTTTGGCGGAACGGTCGGAGGTGGCAATCCCCACGATGTTCAGGCCTTCCTGTTTGACCCGTTCACCTAACGCATCGATCATGTATTTGACCGTCGAGCCGGTCCCAATCCCTAAAATCATCCCGTCTTCGACGTACTTGACGGCGGCTTGACCCACGAGGGCCTTTAATGCGTTTTGATCCATAATAAAATTACTCCTCTTCTGTAGGGTGCTGAGTTAAAGCAACTGGTTGAACGGCCGCGGGTCCCGTTACGGGTAACTGGTGAGCGGCCAATAAGTCCGGTGCCGGGTGCTGACTGAAGTAGCGCTTGGCGTACGGGTCGAGCACTTTGACGGTGACCTGTGCGGTGGTGGCCAACTGGCTGAACCGTTCAATCAGCTCTTGAGCCAAGTCGACAGGCTGTTGGGGCCGCACGAAGAGTTGCTCGAGGACCCATTGTTGCGAGTTAAGCACGAGGTAGTGCAGACTCGCAACGGGGAAATCGGCAACGACGGCGGTCAATTGGCCGGGTGTTTCACGAATTGTCATGGGCCGGCTCCTTTCGTGACCATTTTCTACCTCTGATTTTGGTCTATCCGCCACGGGTTGTCAACACATTTCAGCTGAGAAGCTTTTTGACTGGTAATCTGGCGGCGAGTTGCTTATTCTAGTAACAGAGTCTTGATTAAGTAAAGTTGATAAAGGAGTGCCGACATGCAACGAGGATTTGAAATTGTTAACCGCTATGCCAACCAGGGATTGAACTTACCTTACCGGACCACCCAACGGTCTGCGGGGTATGATTTTGAGTGTGCTGAGGACTTCGTGCTTCCGTCGATTTGGCGTCACGATGTCTTACACGCTTTCAAGCGTCTGCGGCAACGGCAACCGCTGACGACGGAAGAACTGGCGGCGGGCAACCGGGTGATGAAACCCTACTTGGTGCCGACTGGGATCAAGGCGTACATGCAACCGGACGAGGTCTTACTATTGGCTAACCGGTCCAGTAACCCGCTGAAGCACGGGTTGATTTTACCCAACGGGGTCGGGGTCATCGACGCTGACTACTATAATAATGAAAAAAACGAAGGCGAAATCTTTGTACAGTTGGTCAACGTCAGCCTGCACGACGTGACCATCAAAAAGGGGCAACGCATCGCGCAAGGCATTTTCATGCCGTTTCGGTTGGCCGATGCTGAACAAGCACCGCAACAGCAACGGACTGGGGGTTTTGGGTCGTCGGATCAGCAGTAACGGACTAGTGGGTCCCACCTGGCCGATATGCTAGAATAAACTTAGAGAATAGGGGGATGGCCGTGGCCAAAGTTAAAACTAAATTTGTTTGTCAAAATTGTGATTACAGCTCGCCCCGTTATTTGGGCCGCTGCCCCAACTGTGGGGAATGGAACACCATGATCGAAGAAACAGTAACGCCGGAAGTCAAGCCACAATCTACTCGGGTCACGGTGAGCGGGCAGCACACCCACCCACAACTGATGAGTGAAATCAAGCACACGACTGAGACCCGGGTAAAGACCCAGATGGGGGAACTCAACCGGGTACTCGGTGGCGGCATCGTGCCAGGTTCGTTGATCCTGATTGGTGGCGACCCCGGCATCGGGAAATCCACCTTACTCCTGCAAGTGTCCGGGCAACTGAGCGCTACGGGCGGCAAGGTTCTCTACGTTTCCGGCGAAGAAAGTGCCAGTCAAATCAAGATGCGGGCCGACCGTTTGGTGGTCAACGCCGAGCATTTGTACTTATATCCGGAAACGGACATGGCCAGCATCCGGGCGAACATCGAAGAGATGCAACCGGACTACGTGGTCATCGACTCCGTGCAGACCATGCAGGCGCCGGGTATTGATTCGGCGATTGGGTCCGTCTCCCAGATTCGCGCGGTGACTGGTGAATTGATGCAGATTGCCAAGACCAACGGCATTACCATCTTCGTCGTGGGGCACGTGACCAAGGGCGGTGCCATCGCCGGGCCGAAAATCTTGGAACATATGGTGGATACGGTCCTGTACTTTGAAGGGGACCTGCACCACACCTACCGCATCTTACGGGCCGTGAAGAACCGGTTCGGGTCGACCAATGAACTGGGCATCTTTGAAATGAAGGAGGGTGGCCTCTACGAAGTCGCCAACCCGTCGGAAATCTTCTTGGAAGAACGGTTGAAAGATGCGACCGGGTCGGCCATCGTGGTCTCCATGGAGGGGACCCGCCCGATTCTAGTGGAAGTTCAAGCGTTGATCACGCCATCGGTCTTCGGTAACGCCCAACGAACGGCTAGTGGTTTGGACCGTAACCGGGTCTCACTATTGATGGCGGTGCTCGAAAAGCGGGCCAATCTGATGCTCCAAAACCAAGACGCCTTTCTGAAGGCCGCCGGGGGCGTCAAGCTCGACGAACCGGCCATCGATTTGGCGATTGCGTTGAGTATCGCGTCTAGTTATCGGGACACGGCGACGGCACCGACGGATTGTTTCGTAGGTGAAGTCGGGTTGACCGGTGAGATTCGCCGGGTCAGCCGCATCGAGCAGCGAGTCGCCGAGGCCAAGAAGTTAGGGTTCCAACGTATCTTTGTGCCGAAGAACAACCTGCAGGGGTGGACGCCCCCGGCAGGCATCGACGTGATTGGTGTGTCCACGCTTCATCAAGCGTTGAAGTTAGCATTGGGCGTATAAGCCAATTGCAATGAAAGGAGGTGAGTTTATGCAGAATCGGAAGCGAACGGTAGTTTTGATCCTCTTTACCATTATTGGGGCGGTGCTAGGGGCAGCGTATTTACCCCGGATGTGGCAGGCTTTTGGCGTGACGAGCCTGTTCGTTGATAATATTCTGGTCAATATTTTGCTTGGTGCTATTATTTTCCTCATTCTGGGAGCGTTTTTTGCCGGCAGTTTAGTCCAGGGCGTGAATCGCCTGGAAGCGTATTTGAACCGGCAAGATCCCATGACCTTAATTTTCGGAAGTTTATTAACGATTGTCGGCTTAGCGCTGGCGTTATTGATCTCGCAGTTCTTGTTTCGGGTGCCGTCGTTTTTCATCAGCACGGTCATTCCGTGGATCTTGATGCTTCTGTTGGGGTATCTTGGCTTTCGCTTGGGGACTCGGCTCAGTAAGATTCGGGTTGAAGAATGGCGCAAGTTATTCCAACCACAAACTAAGAAGAGCAACGATGAGACCAACGACAAGGTCTTAGACAAACCAGCTGAACCCAATTTTCACCATTATAAAATTTTGGATACCAACATCTTAATCGACGGCCGCATTTATGACTTGGCCAAGACGGGTTTCTTGGAAGGAACGCTGTTGGTGCCGAACTTCGTATTGTACGAGTTACAATACATCGCCGATTCTAGCGACTCGGTCAAACGGGTCCGTGGTCGGCGAGGATTGGATATCTTGAACAAGTTACAAAATGAACACGTAATGCCTATCGAGATGTATGATGGGGACTTCGAGGACATCCCCGAAGTCGACAGCAAGCTGATTGCACTGGCCAAGAAAGATGGCGGTGTCATCGTGACTAACGATTACAACTTGAACAAGGTCATCCAGTTCCAAAACGTGCAGGTCTTAAACATCAATTCCTTAGCCAACGCCTTGAAACCGCGGGTCATCCCGGGAGAGAACCTCCACGTGATGGTGGTCAAGAACGGGACCGAACGGCAGCAAGGGGTCGCCTACCTCGACGACGGCACCATGGTCGTGGTCGAAGATGGGAAGTACTTCATCAATAAGCAATTGGACGTCGTGGTCACCAGTGCCATTCAGACGGATGCGGGGCGGATGATTTTCGCCAAACCGGTCCACTCCGAACGGGGCATTGAGGATCACAAGCCATCTGGCAAGCGACGCAATAAGTAACGAGGTGTCCGCCGACCGGGAAAGGGGCTTTGACAACAAAACGCCACTACCCCTTTATTTTTGGTGATGAGCATTGTACACTTAAAGCACTGTGGATACGTCGGGGTGACCCGACACCAACTAAAAAAAACGAGAAAGAGGCGCAACCAATTTGGCTAAAAATGCAATTCGGGTTCGTTATGCACCGAGCCCCACTGGACATCTGCACATCGGTAACGCGCGGACGGCAATTTTCAATTATCTGTTTGCCCGCCACAACAAGGGTAAGTTTATTATTCGGATCGAAGACACGGATACTAAGCGCAACATCGCGGACGGTGAACGGAGCCAGTTGGACAACTTAAAGTGGCTCGGTTTGGACTGGGATGAAGGTCCCGACGTCGGTGGCGACTATGGTCCTTACCGGCAATCCGAACGGCGCGACATCTACACGCCCCTCATCCAACAACTGTTAGATGAAGGCAAGGCTTACGAATCTTACCGGACGGAAGAGGAACTTCAAGCCGACCGGGAAGCCCAAAAGGCCCGCAACGAAATGCCCCATTACGAATACGAATATGCGGGGATGTCCGATGAGGAACGCCAAGCGGCTATCGACGCGGCCAAAGCCAAGGGCTTGAAGCCGGTCATTCGTTTCCGGGTCCCGAAGGATAAGGTCTACGCGTGGGACGACATGGTCAAGGACAAGGTGTCCTTCAACTCCGATACCATCGGCGGCGACTTCGTCATCGCCAAGCGTGATGGGATGCCAACCTACAACTTTGCCGTCGTTGTGGATGACCACAAAATGGCCATCACCCACGTTTTCCGGGGTGATGACCACGTGGCCAACACGCCGAAGCAATTGATGATCTATGAAGCCTTTGGTTGGGAAGCCCCGAAGTTCGGGCATATGAGTTTGATCATCAGCAAGGATACCGGGAAGAAGTTATCCAAGCGGGACGAGTCCGTCCTTCAATTCATTGAACAATACCGGGACTTGGGCTACCTGCCAGAAGCCATGTTCAACTTCATCCTGTTGTTGGGCTGGTCACCGGTCGGCGAAGACGAAATCTTTACGCGCAAGCAGTTCATCAAGATGTACGACGAAAACCGCTTGAGCAAGTCCCCGGCCACCTTTGACAGCGATAAGCTGGAATGGTTGAACAACCGGTACGTGAAGGAAGCCGATTCTAGCGTTGTGGCCGACCTAGCCATGAAGCAATTGATCAAGGCGGGCAACTTGCCAGCTAACCCGGACACGGCCACTATCGAATGGGCCCGGCAACTGATCAACTTGTACAAACGGCAAATGAGCTACATGGCGCAAATCAACGACATGGCTTCCGTCTTCTTCCAGGAACCAGACAAGGTTGAAGGGGACGCTTTAGCTGAAATCAGTAACGAAACCGCCCCGGTTGTTTTGAAGGCGTTCGCCGCTGAGATTAAGAAGCTCGACCTCTTTGATTCTGTGGAAATCTTCCACGTCATCAAGAAGGTCCAGGCCCAAACTGGCATCAAGGGTCGCCAACTTTGGATGCCGATTCGGATTGCGGTGACCCACGAAATGCACGGACCAGAATTGCCAGAATCCATCGAATTGGTGGGTCGCAAGACGGCCTTAGCTCACATCCAAGAAACCTTGGACCAATTGGGTGCTTAACTTAAACAACAAACACACGTGACGACTAGCACTACGAGGCTAGTCATCATCAGGCGGTTAAGGATCACGCCGCCATGAGGGTCTGGGGGTTACCCCCTGGGCCCTTTTGTTTGTGCTCTGACGTAACGTCAGTCTCTGAGTTGAGCCCGGAATATGCTACAATGGACCTAACTAGTGTAAAGTGACGTGAAGGGAGCCTCGGGAATGCTCAAAGTTTTTAATACCATGACGCGACAAAAAGAACCATTTGAACCCATCACCCCGGGCGTCGTGAATATGTACGTCTGTGGACCAACCGTCTATAACTATATTCATATTGGCAACGCACGCAGCGTGATTGCGTTCGACACGATCCGGCGGTATTTTGAATACCGCGGGTATCAGGTCAAGTACGTCTCTAATTTTACTGACGTGGACGATAAAATGATCAATGAAGCCCGTAAGGAAGGCATCACAGTGCCCGAATTAGGGGACAAGTTTATCCAGGCCTTTAAGGAAGACACGGCGGCGTTGAACGTTGAGCCGGCCACGGCCAATCCCCGGGCGACCGATTATATCCAAGAGATTATCGAGTTCGTGCAAAAGTTAGTCCAGAAGGGTTACGCGTACCCGGCCGACGGCGATGTTTATTACCGGGCCCGCAAGTTTGCCGATTACGGTAAGTTGGCTCACCAAAACATCGACGAGTTAGAGGCGGGGGCCTCGCAGCACACCGCCGACGAGGAGACCGACCGTAAGGAAGACCCCGTGGATTTTGCCTTATGGAAGGGCGCTAAACCGGGCGAAATTTCCTGGCCGTCGCCTTGGGGGGCCGGACGTCCCGGCTGGCACATCGAGTGCTCCGTGATGTCGACGGACCTGTTAGGGGAGACTTTCGACATCCACGGGGGCGGTGAAGACCTGATCTTCCCGCACCACCAAAACGAACTGGCCCAAAGTGAAGCTGAGACCGGCAAGCCATTTGTCCATTACTGGCTCCATAACGGGTTTGTGACCGTGGGTGACGAGAATCAGAAGATGAGTAAGTCACTGGGCAACTTCGTGACGGTCCATGACCTATTGAAGACCGTGGACGCACGGGGCTTACGGTTCTTCATGGCCACGACCCAGTACCGGCGGCCGATTCAATACACCCAGCAGAACTTAGATACCGCCTCGCGGAACTTGGAACGGTTACAAACGGCCTACGACAACATGGGCTATCGGTTGCAAGACGCCGAAGCGGGGCACGACCCGAAGATCGAACAAGAAGTACGCCAAATCACGGCCGACTACACCGACGCCATGGACGACGACTTCAACGTTCAAAACGGGGTCGCCGAGGTCTACGAATTGGCCCGGTTGGGCAACGTGTACGCCGAACGCCCCGTGGTCTTTAAGGACACGTTGACGTTTATGCGTCAAACGTTGTTCAATCTGCTCAGCGTCTTTGGCGTTGAGTTAACGGCAGCGGCGACCTTAGACGACGACCGTATCGAAGCATTAATTCAAGAACGGGTTCAAGCCCGTAAGAACCGGGACTTCCAGCGTAGCGACGAAATTCGTGAACAACTGAAGGCCCAGGGGATCATCCTCGAGGATACACCCCAAGGCACCCGGTGGAAGAAAGGAAATTCATGACAACCAATACAGCTTATCAACAACTCAACGGCGTGGCTTTAGCCTACATGGGTGACGCGGCCTACGAAGTCATCATTCGCCGACATTTGATTGAAGAGGGCTTAGCTAAGCCCAACCACCTGCAAAAAACGGCGACCCATTATGTGTCGGCCAAGGCCCAAGCGGCGTTGATCTCACTGATGGAGACCGACGACTTGTTGACCGCCGACGAGTGGACCGTCTTCAAACGCGGCCGTAACGCCAAGAGTTACACCCACGCCAAGAACACTGACGTGGTGACTTACCGGATCTCGACCGGTTTTGAAGCCTTGATGGGCTATTTAGCCTTGAGTGGCCAACAAGATCGCGTCGATGAACTTAGTAACTGGTGCATTCAACAAGTGGAAGCGGGGCGGACGGAATAATGGCAGACGAACAAACTGATTTTGTGATTGGCCGCCACCCGGCCGTGGCCGCTTTACGCAGTCAACAAACCATCAATAAAGTCTTTTTACAAAGTGGCCTCAAGTCGGAAGCCATTGATGAGATTCGGCAATTGGCGCAACGCCGGCACCTAGTGATTTCGGAGGTCCCTAAGCAAAAGTTGGACCAGTTGACTGACCACCAGAACCACCAGGGGGTCGCTTTAGGCGTGGCGGCGTTTGACTATGCCACCATCGACGACCTCTACGCTAACGCGGTCAAGCATAACGAAGACCCGTTTTTCTTGATTTTGGATAACATCGAAGACCCGCATAACCTGGGGTCGATTTTGCGAACGGCCGATGCTAGTAGCGTCCACGGAATCATTATTCCCAAGCGCCGGGCCGTGGGCTTGACCTCGACGGTGGCCAAGACCTCGACCGGGGCCATCGAAACGGTGCCGGTTGCCCGGGTCACTAACCTAGTGAACACGGTCAATGATTTGAAACAGCGCGGCATGTGGATCTTCGGGACCGACATGGCCGGGACCGATTACCGTGACTGGAACGCCAAGGGCGCCGTGGGGCTCATCATTGGTAACGAAGGCAAGGGCATCTCGCGATTGCTCAAGGAAACGGTGGACCAGACGTTGACCATTCCGATGGTGGGAACGGTTCAAAGCTTGAACGCCAGCGTGGCGGCGGGACTCTTGATGTATCAAGGCTATAGTTCTCGTCATCCGCTCCAACACTAAGCCGACAGGAGAAGGGTGAGGGACATGAAACAGGACATTTTAATTGTCGATGCGTACAACATGATCGGCAACTGGCCCGAACTCGGCCGACTGAAGCAGCAAGAACGGTTACCGGAAGCCCGCGACCAGTTACTCAACATGCTGGCGAACTACCACAAGCTCCGGGAATCCATCATTTACGTGGTGTTTGATGCGATGTACGTACCGGGGATCTCCAAGACCTACCGGCAGTACGACCTGCACGTGACCTGGACCAACCGTGACGAGACGGCGGATAGCTACATTGAAAAGTTAGCCAAGAAGTTGCAGACGCGCTTCACTCAGGTGACGGTGGCCACTAGTGACCAGGCCGAACAGTGGACCATCTTCTCCGAAGGGGCCCTGCGGATTCCAGCGGGGGAACTCCTCCGCGATATCGAACGGGCGCAAAATGAGGTCAAGCAGACCGCTCGGGAGTACGCCGACAAGGGCCTGGTCCGCAAATCGCCCTGGAACGACCAACAATTATATAAACTTGAAAAATTGCGCGATCGACTGTCGGGTTCCCCGGCGGCGAAACATGCCAAGCTGAAACGACCGCGGAAGAAATAAACGTGCGTTCGCTTCGGCAACAAAAGCCCACCCGGTAGACTGAAGAAAGTTTACTAGGGGAGGCTTTTTTCAATGGAAGGGTTAGATGATCTGCAGTTGATTGAGTTGATCAAACGAAACGACGATTCACAGGCAATTCAAATTCTTTTTACCCGTTATCGCCCGGTGTTGGCCCGGTTACAGCGACAGTTTTATCTGCCGGGCCACGATGCCGACGACTGGGAACAAGAAGCCCGCCTGGTCTTGTACGCCGGGGCGCACCGCTTCAACACCCAGCGGTCAAGAAGCTTTGGGGCTTTTTACCGTCTGTCACTGACGCACCGAGTGTATGATTTGATTCGCCAGAGTCAGGCGCAAAAGCGGCGGGCGCGGACGATTTCGGTGGAAGCCCAGGGTAGCTTTTTTGCGGATACCCTGGTGGATCACCGGGTGACCGTCCGTGAGGGCCTCGAACTCCAAGAGGCGGTCGGCCAACTGTTACCCCGGTTATCGCCGGTCGAACGCACGGTCTTTTGCGCCTTGCTCAAGCAGGCAACCCCGGAAGCCATCAGTGTGCAAACGGGATGGCCTAAAGAACGGGTGGTGGCGGCGCTGCACCGCTGTCGACGAAAGCTGCGGCAATTACTTGCGGAATGATTGACGCTGGTAAAAAACGATGGTAAGCTATTGCAGTATTCGTTATACTAGAAGATAAGTGAAGGTGGTGGCAGGATGTCTCAGCGAAAGATCGCTTTGGCCTGTTCAGTTTGCGGGTCCCGAAATTACACCATCGCAGCAAGCGCGACCCGGACGCAACGGTTAGAAGTTAATAAGTTTTGTAAACACTGTGGGAAATACACGCTTCATCGTGAAACGCGGTAAGCCCCATAGATATTGGTTAGGGAGGCAACACCATGCGGTTAATCCGATTTTTTAAGGCGGTCGGTCAAGAAATGAAACAAGTTTCCTGGCCCGGCGTTAAGCAGACCCGGCATGACACGGGAACGGTCGTGGGCATTTCAATTATGTTCGCCATCTTCTTTGCGGTCGTTGACTGGGTCGTCCAGTTTGGACTCAAGTTCGTTTCCTAAACGGGAAGGTCTTGGTGGCCAAACACGGAAAAATATGCTATATTGAATCTAACGGGAACTTCGTGTAGTGCGAAGTTTTTTTATTTTGGCTAAAAAAAGGAGTGCACCAAATAATGGTTGAATCAGAAGAAAAGCAATGGTACGTGCTGCATACCTACGCCGGTTACGAAAACAAGGTCAAAGCGAACTTGGAATCCCGGTCTGAATCCATGGGGATGCAGGACAACATCTTCCGGGTCGTGGTCCCGGAAGAAGAGGAACACGAGGTCAAGAACGGTAAGGATAAGGTCACGATGGAAAAGACTTTCCCGGGCTACGTGCTCATCGAAATGGTCATGAGTGACCAATCTTGGTATATCGTCCGGAACACGCCGGGTGTGACTGGATTCTTGGGTTCTCACGGGCAAGGGAGTAAGCCAACGCCATTGCTGCCCGATGAAGTGGAACGCATCATGCAGACTATTGGCATGTCCGCTCGCCACGCGCACTTAGACGTGGCCATCGGGGACTCTGTGACCATTGTGGACGGGGCCTTCAGTAACATGGTCGGCAAGGTCACCGAAGTCGACAACGAAAAGATGAAGTTGAAGGTCAACATCGACATGTTCGGTCGGGAAACCAGCACCGAACTCAACTTCGACCAAGTCGATCCCATCTTGGCTTAAGCGCCTAACTAAACGACGATTGACTCCCGGTAAAAAAGCCCTTGTGGCGCCGGGTGATGTGTGGTAAACTCTTCAGGTATGCGTACCGGTTACGCATCTGTTAAACGTGGGAGGAACCTAAAATGATCGGTTCCAGTTACCACACACGGACTTAAGGAGGTATTGTCTCGTGGCTAAAAAAGTAGCTAACGTAGTTAAATTGCAGATTCCTGCAGGCAAAGCAACCCCAGCTCCCCCAGTTGGACCAGCACTGGGTCAAGCAGGGATCAACATCATGGGCTTCACGAAGGAATTCAACGCTCGTACCGCTGACCAAGCTGGTATGATCATTCCCGTTGTGATCAGCGTCTATGAAGATCGTTCCTTTGATTTCATCACTAAGACTCCCCCAGCAGCTGTGCTGTTGAAGAAGGCTGCTAGTGTTGAAAAGGGTTCTGGCGAACCTAACACGAACAAGGTTGCTACGGTAACCAAGGATCAAGTTAAGGAAATCGCTGAGACTAAAATGCAAGATCTAAACGCAGCTGACGTTGAAGCAGCTATGCGCATGATTGAAGGTACTGCCCGGAGCATGGGCTTCACGGTCGAAGGTTAAGCTCAGTTTTCGGATAGTCGGACACTTCACGAAAATGAAAGGTGTCAAGTGGGAGGTTTATCCGTTACAACCACATTTGCAAGGAGGAATACACAAACATGGCTCAAAAACGAGGTAAAAAGTATCAAGACGCTGCTAAGCAAGTGGAAGCCGGTAAGGTTTACGCGCTTAACGACGCCGTTGATTTAGTAAAGAAGATTGATTTCGCTAAGTTTGATGCAACCGTTGAAGTTGCCTTCAAGCTGAACGTCGACACCAAGCAAGCCGACCAACAATTACGTGGCGCTTTAGTTCTGCCTAACGGAACTGGTAAAGAAACCACGGTTATTGTGTTTGCTAAGGGTGACCAAGCTAAGGCTGCGCAAGCTGCCGGTGCTGACGTCGTCGGCGAACAGGACTTAGTTGAACGCATCCAAGACGGCTGGTTGGACTTTGACGTTGCCATCGCAACGCCAGACATGATGGCCCAAGTTGGTCGTTTAGGTCGGGTCTTAGGACCTAAGGGCTTAATGCCTAACCCTAAGACGGGGACGGTTACCATGAACGTCACCAAGGCGGTTTCCGACGCTAAGAACGGTCAAGTGACCTACCGGACTGACCGGGACGGTAACGTGGCGGTTCCTGCCGGAAAGATTTCCTTTGACGCTGACAAGTTAGTTGGCAACTTAAAGGCAATCGCTGAAACGGTTGTTCGTGCGCGTCCAGCTTCTGTGCGGGGCACTTACGTCCAACACGTTTCTATCGCGTCAACGTTCGGCCCAAGTGTCGACGTTGATTTATCCAGCTTCTTAGCTGAATAAGCTAAACACAACGATAAAAGAATCCCCCAACATGTGTTGACACACGCGGTCACATATTGTATGCTATTGAAGTTATAAAAATAGATCTACCGAAGACTCAGGCGGTCGACTGACCTTAATTTTGCCTGCCGAGGAAGAAGTTTAATTTTGAACTTTTAACTCTCTATGTCTTGGTGGCATGGGGATTTTTTTATCCCACCAATCTACTCTGGGAGGTGAACAATTTGAGTGAACAAGCTATTGCTGTTAAAGCAAAGAAGGTTGATGACGTCGCTGAATTATTCAGTAACGCCACCAGCGCAATCATCGTGGACTACCGTGGTTTAACGGTGGCCCAAGTAACTGACTTACGGAAGCAATTACGGGACGCTGGCGTTCAAATGAGCGTCATCAAGAACAAGATCTTGACCCGGGCTGCTGACAAGGCTGGTTACGGCGACTTGAACGACATTTTTGCTGGACCAACGGCCGTTGCCTTCTCTAACGAGGATCCAATTGCCCCAGCTAAGATTTTGAAGAACTTCTCTGATAGTGCTGATGCCTTGGAAATCAAGGGTGGCTTCATCGAAGGTAAGATTATGTCCCTCGACGAAATCAACGTTTACGCTACCTTGCCTAGTCGTGAAGACCTGCTCTCCATGCTGGCTAACGTTCTTCAGGCACCTATCCGTAACGTGGCTTACGCTGTTAAGGCCGTTGCTGACAAGGGCGATGACGGTGAAGCCGCATAGGTTTAATCCGTTTCCTGTAACACAAAAAATATAAACTCAATTTTGGAGGAAAATAACATGGCTTTTGATAAAGATGCTATCATTGCTTCTCTTAAAGAAGCATCCATTACCGACCTTAACGACCTTGTTAAGGGTATCGAAGACGAATTTGGCGTTTCCGCTGCTGCACCAGTTGCCGCAGCCGGCGCTGCTGGTGGCGACGCTGCTGCCAAGGACTCATTCGATGTTGAATTGACTGAATCCGGTGACGCTAAGGTTAAGGCTATTAAGGCCGTTCGTGAAATCACGGGTCTTGGCTTGAAGGACGCTAAGGGTCTTGTTGACAACGTACCATCCGTCATCAAGGAAGGTCTTTCTGAAGACGAAGCTAACGACGTCAAGGAAAAGCTTGAAGCCGCTGGCGGTGTGGTTACGCTTAAGTAGTCACTATCCAACGATCATTAAAACGGGTGCAACCCAATGGTTATTAAACCGGGGTTGCGCCCGTTTTTTTGTGGTTGAAATTTTCACTGGTTTTCTCTATTTTTCATCAAAATACGGTACAAATGCGGTACAGCCATTAACCGGTACCCCCACTTTGAATATTTTTGTATAAATGACTATTATTTCCCTAATTTAAATGTGGCAAAAATAAAATGTGAAGTTTAACAGATAAGCTTTAGACTAATGACCGATGCAAAAATAACTACAATTCGCTTAAACTCTGCTTGGGGACCGCGACGAGGAAGCGACCTTTGGTATACTGGGTAAAGATTGGGTTCAATTTAAGTGACACAACCAACTTCATGGTTTAGGGGACAAAGCGTTGGCGTTTTGACGCGGAGTTTAGATAATGAAGGGGGAGATTATTTTGGGGGTGGCAAACGTGTGGCAACGACTTCAACGGTGGGTGCAAAAGCGATTGACCTTAATCAAGGGGATTTTCCTGCTTTCCGTTTTACTGCTGGTGATCCGGGAACTCGGGCGGATCGGCCACGAAATCAGCGGGGAACAACTCCGCGTGGCGTTGGGCAATCTGGATTTCAGTACCTGCCTCTTGCTGGCGGTGGTGGGCTTCATTGCCGTCTTACCAATGTTGATTTATGACTTTACGATCGTGGAATTTTTACCCGGCAAGTTTTCGCTGGGCTACATCATCCGCAGTGGTTGGGTGACTAATACCTTCACCAATCTTGCGGGAATGGGCGGTTTGTTAGGGGCCAGCTTACGGGCCAACTTCTATTCGGCTGCCGCCACGAAGAAGCAGGTGCTCTACGCGATTTCGAAAATTGCGTTGTTCCTGTTGGCGGGACTATCGCTGGCCTGTTGGGTGGCCTTAGCCATGATCTTTGGCTGGCACATCGGGACGCCTTATCAGGGCTACTGGTTTTGGTTATTAGGCGGGGGCCTGTACTTCCCGGTGCTTTTTGCTTTTACCCGCTTGACCGATAACGAGTTCTTTCGGGATTTGACCTGGGCGCGAGAATTGCGGTTGATTGTTGGGTCTAGCCTGGAGTGGGGGAGCTGTGCGCTCTTCTTCTTATTGATTGGCTGGACGTTACGCTTCCCGCTGGACTTTGCGGCGGTCTTTCCAATGTTCGTGGTCGCCTCGGTCGCCGGGGTCATCTCGATGATTCCTGGGGGCTTGGGGTCGTTTGACGTTTTCATGATCTTTGGCCTGGGCCTGTTGGGCGTCAGCCGCGCCGATGCGGTCGGCTGGTTGTTACTGTACCGGCTGTTCTATTACTTATTACCGTTCTGTGTGGGAGTCGGATTGTTCGTTCACGACGCTGGCCACCGGTTGAACCGGTTTTTTTCCGGCTTACCGGTCACGTTGTTACGGCGGGGGGCCCACTGGTTCGTGGTGACCTTCATGTACTTTTCGGGCGTTATGATGCTGCTGTACGCGACTATTCCGGACGTGGTCTTGGCTAACCGGCTGTACATGCAGCTGATCCCGTTTATGTTTTATTTCTTGAGTCAGGTGACCAACCTGATTATGGCCTTTCTGCTGATTGGCCTCGCCCGCGGCGTGCGCGCCAAGGTGGCCCGGGCGTTTTGGCCGACGTTGATCGTTTTGGTCTTGGCGATTGGCAACACTCTGTGGCGGGAGAATTTTCCGGGGGGCTTAGCGCTATTATTGGGCGCGGTTTTGGTCTGCCTGTTATTGGCTAAACCGGAACTTTCCCGGCAAAGTTTTCACTATTCCTGGGGTGGGCTATTGACCGATGGCAGTATCTATGCGGTGACCTTCGTGCTGTACGCTATTTTAGGGCTGGTGGCGCGCAGTCCGCACCGAGGGCCGCTAGTCTTACAGGCCTGGTTGCCCACGTCCACACAGGTCTGGTTAAACGGCTTAGGGGGCCTCTTGATTGCCCTGATCATCCTGCTGGCGATTCGTCACTACTTATCGGCGACGCAAGCGGCCTGGTTGACCACGCCCTTCGATGCCCAGCGAGTACGCCATTTGA
This sequence comes from Levilactobacillus suantsaii, assembly GCF_014069315.1. Lineage (NCBI taxonomy): Bacteria > Bacillati > Bacillota > Bacilli > Lactobacillales > Lactobacillaceae > Levilactobacillus > Levilactobacillus suantsaii. The sequence continues at coordinate 1,326,436 of NZ_CP059603.1, forward strand.
TTCTAAAATACGGCGGCAACGAGGTCAGTCACTTGGCGTTTTTGCGGGATAAGACCACCTTCTTTTATCAAGAAGACGGCGAGGACCAACTCTTGTTCCTATTCCGGCAAAAGGCTGATAAACTCTTGATCATGGGGGAACCGATTGGGAACCAGGAAAAACTGTTACCGGCCTTACAAACGTTGATGCGGACCGCCGATGCGGCTGGGTTACGCCCCGTCTTTTACGAAATCAGCGAGGACCTGACCCTGCGGCTGCACGAAATGGGCTTCGACTTCATCAAAGTCGGGGAAGAGGGCCACGTGGATTTGCCGAGCTTTAGCTTAACAGGCAAGCCCCGGCGCGGGGAACGGGCCTTGGTCAACAAGTTCAAGCGTGAGGGCTACCAGTTCGAGTTGCTCCAGCCGCCGTTCAGTGTCGCACAGTACCAGGAATTACAGGCGATTTCGGATTCCTGGCTGGGCGACGAGACCGAGAAGAGTTTTTCGATGGGCTTTTTCGATCGGGATTACCTGGGAGAAGCGCCGATTGCGGTGATGACCGATTTCCATGGCAAGATGGTAGCTTTTGCCAATCTGATGCCGACCGGCGACCATCAAGTGATTTCGATTGATTTGATGCGTAGTAGTCACGATGCGCCGTCCGGGAGCATGGACGGGCTGTTCGTTTACCTGTTCTTGACCTGTCGGGACCAAGGCTACACTAGCTTCAACCTGGGGATGGCGCCACTAGCCAACGTCGGCGTCTCCGAGTTTAGCTTCGTCGAGGAACGCTTAGCCCACTTGATCTACGAGTACGGGTCGACCTTCTACAGTTTCCAGGGGTTACGGGCCTACAAGGACAAGTACGTGACTACCTGGCAACCCAAATATTTGGCGTACCGGCGGCGAGAGTCCTTGGTCTTTACCATGTTGCAGTTGATGCAGGTCATCAACCGACCGGGAGTCGCGGCCAAGGCGCGCTTCTTGCCACAGTGGCTGAACCGTTGGCTGGTCGACGAAGTGAATTGGCAGAACCGATAACGCCTTAAATTTAACGAAAATAGCGGCGTCGCGAGAGGATGACCTCTGGCGGCGCCGCTATTTAGCTTAATTCGTGTATTTATAAGGTAATTGGTGATGAAAGTGGTCGAACCCCGTAAAGATGTCGTCGATACTGGTGGCATCAATGAACAAGTCGAGGTTTTCCTGCGGTGCGAAGCCCTGGTCACAACAGGTCTTCATCATGGCGACCAGATTGTCATAGTAGTGGTTGATGTTGAAGAGGGCGATGGGCTTTTGGTGGACGTTGAGTTGGCTCCACGACAGCATGGTGGTGAACTCTTCAAAGGTCCCAAAACCGCCAGGCAACACGATAAAGGCGTCGGACTGCCGCAGCATCTCGTCCTTACGTTCATCCATAGTGGCCGTTTCAATCAGTTGTGTTAAGCCGTCTTTAGCCAGATTCATTTCACTCAAAAAGGTGGGGATGATGCCGATGACTTGACCGCCAGCGGCTAGGGTGGCATCGGCGATAGTTCCCATCAGGCCTTCCTTGCCCCCACCATAGACCACGGGGTGGTGATGAGCGGCGAGCGACTCGCCCAAAGCGATAGTTTGGCGTTTGAAAGCCGGGTCGAGTCCGTGGTTGGACCCGCAAAAGACGCAGACATTTTTAATGGTTGGCATAGTGAGACCCCCGTTACGTTGGAATGCCTTTATTATACTGCAGGTCAGTGGTCAACGGGGAGCAAAATCAAGTCGGGGTGGGGGTTAAGTTTGGTGACTAGACCTAAACGAGCCCCGCAAGACGGTAGCGTCTCACGAGGCTCGTTTAGATTGATAGATTGAATTTTAGTGGTCGTGGTTTGGGTCCTTCGGGTCGGCCGGTTCGCCGATGTGGTAATCACTATCGTTCATGGCTTCCACATTTCCTAAGAGGTAACCGTTCCCGACTTGCGAGAAGAAGTCGTGGTTCGCGGTCGACGTCGAAATCCCATTCATGACGATGGGGTTGACGTCTTCGGCCGTGTCGGGGAAGAGTGGATCTTGCCCCAGGTTCATCAAGGCCTTGTTGGCATTGTAGCGGATGAAGGTCAACACTTCGTCGGTCCAGCCAACTTGGTCGTACATCAGGTGGGTGTATTTTTCTTCGTTAGCGTAGAGCTTGTACAGAAAGTCGTACATCCAATCCTTCATGTCCTGTTGTTGGTTATCGCTCAATTCCTTCATGCCCAACTGGAACTTGTAGCCGATATAGGTGCCGTGCACGGATTCGTCCCGTAAAATCAACTTGATGATTTCGGCCACGTTGGCCAGTTTGTTATGCCCTAAGTAGTACAGCGGGGTAAAGAACCCAGAGTAGAACAGGAAGGTTTCCAAGAAGACACTGGAGATCTTTTTCTTCAGTGGGTGTTCATCGTCGTGGTAGAGCGTGTAAATGCGCTTGGTCTTGTTTTGGAGGAACTCTTCAGAGTCACTCCACTTGAAGATCTCGTCGATTTCTTCGGGCGTGTTCAACGTCGAGAAAATGGTCGAATAACTCTTGGCGTGGACCGATTCCATGAATTGGATGTTGTTGAGCACCGCGGTTTCGTGGGGTGTCCGCACGTCGTGACGTAACGCGGCCATTCCGTCTTGGGATTGGAGGGTATCCAGTAAGGTCAACCCGCCGAAGACGTGACCCACGACCCATTGGTGGTCGGTGTCTAGGGTCCGCCAGTCGTCCAAGTCGTTGGATACGGGGATCCGGGTATCTAGCCAAAATTGTTCGGTCAGTTTTTCCCAGGTCGCCTTGTCGATCTCGTCAGAGACGGCGTCCCAGTTGATTGCTTCGTAATTTCCGTCTTGATTCATTGCTGTCATGGTTTGTGCACTCCTTTACGGTCTCTAGATAACGCAACTTTCACATTGGTTGGCGCCGACTTCGTTATTGTCGTCGGTAAACGTCCGCACGTAGTAGATGGACTTGATGCCCTTACGATAAGCGTAATTGCGCAGGATACTGAGGTCTCGTGTGGTCATCTTGTCGGTACGGCCGTTCTTCCATTCGTAGAGACCGCTGGGGATGGTGGAGCGCATGAACAACGTCAAACTCATACCTTGGTCCACGTGCTTTTGGGCCGCCGCGTACACGTCGATGACCCGACGCATGTCGGTGTCGTAAGCCGACTTGTAGTACGGCATAGTGTCGTTGTCGAGGTATGGGGCCGGGTAGTAGATCTTCCCAATCTTCTTTTCCTGCCGTTCCTCGATTCGGTTGATGATTGGGTGCAAGCTGGCCGTGGTGTCATTGATGTAAGAAATCGAGCCGTTCGGGGCCACTGCCATCCGGTTTTGGTGGTAGAGGCCGTCTTTCATGACGTCAGCCTTTAATTGAGCCCAGTCGTCGGGAGACGGTAGCCAAATGCCCTCAAAGAGGTCCTGGACCTTCTTGTTCGTAGGGCGCCAGTCATGACCCGTGTAACGGTCGAAGTAGGAGCCGTCGGCGTACTTGCTGGCTTCAAAGTTGTGGAAGGTCTCGTGACGTTCGCGGGCGATTTGGTTCGATGCCTTTAACGTCCAGTAGTTCAAGAGCATGAAGTACACGCTGGTGAAAGCGATACTGTCCTTAGACCCGTACATCATGTGGTTCTTAGCGAAGTAGCTGTGTAAGCCCATGGCACCTAAGCCGATGGTGTGGGCCAAGTGGTTACCGTGTTGGATGGATGGCACCACGTCGATATCGGAGTGGTCCGTGACGTAGGTCAAGGCGCGGACCATGGTGTCGACCGAGTGACCGAAATCTGGCGATGCCATCAAATTAACGATGTTGGTCGACCCCAGGTTGCAGGAGATATCCGTCCCCAACTTTTGGTAGTTTTGTTGGTTATCGTAGGTGGTCGGGGTTTGGACCTGCATGATTTCGGAGCACAAATTACTCATCACGATGCGACCGTCGATGGGGTTTTCCCGGTTAGCCGTGTCGATGTTGACAATGTAGGGGTAACCGGATTCTTGTTGGAGTTTACCGATTTCGGTTTCGAGTTCGCGGGCCTTGAGCTTCTTCTTGCGAATGTCCGGGTTAGCGACCATCTTGTCGTATTCCTGGGTGATGTCCACGTAAGAAAATGGCTTGCCGTAGATCCGTTCAACGTCGTAGGGGCTGAAGAGATACATATCGGCGTCTTGTTCACAGAGTTCGTAGAATTTATCAGGTACCGTGACCCCTAAGGACAGGGTCTTTAACCGAATCTTTTCGTCGGCGTTTTCCTTTTTGGCACTCAAAAAGGCGATGATGTCGGGGTGAAAGACGCTCAAGTAGACTACGCCGGACCCTTGCCGTTGGCCTAATTGGTTGGAGTACGAGAAGCTGTCTTCCAACAACTTCATGACGGGGACGACCCCGGAAGCGGCGCCATCGATGTGCTTGATTGGGTCGCCAGCCCCCCGAAGATTGGAGAGGTTGATGCCGACCCCGCCACCGATCCGCGACAGCTGCAAGGCGGAGTTGATGGTCCGACCGATGGTGTTCATGTCATCGGTCGATTGAATCAGGAAGCATGACACTAATTCGCCGCGACGAGCCCGACCCGCGTTTAAGAAGCTAGGCGTCGCCGGTTGATAGCGTTGGTGGATGATTTCGTCGGCTAAGTCATGGGCCAGTTGTTGGTCTCCGCCACCGAAGTCCAACGCGTTCATGGCCACCCGGTCGATGAAGTTTTCTAAGTAGTAGGCGTTGTCGTCGGTCTTCAACGCGTATTGGGCGTAGAACTTGTAGGCTGCCATGAAGGATTTGAAATGGAAATGTTGGGCTTGTAAGTAGCTGTAAAGGTCCTCGATGAAGCTAAACGGGTACTCGTCGATGACTTTTTTCTCGACGTAGTTGCCATCAATCAGATAATCAAAACGCTCACGCAGCGACGCGAACGTCTTGGTGTTGGGCTGGACGTTTTCCTTTAGGAAGGCCTGCAAGGCTTCTTGGTCCTTGTTCAAAGGAATCTGGCCGTTGACGGGGATATTGATTTCGTTATTTAGATCGTAATAAGTGACGTTTTGGAGGTCTTTAAGACTCATAAGCGCACGCTTCCTTTCTTACACCGAATTTAGTCAAAACAAAAGCGACGTCTTGCGAAACGACGCCGCCCGGGTGGGGTTGTCGACACGTCATCCATTAACCCGCAATCTGTTGTAGTTGATCTGGCCGGAACCCAAAAAAGGCCTTGTGACCGGGTGCTTCCACTACTGGCAGGGACTGAAAGCCCTGATCCTTTAAATAGCTCACATACTCAGGATTTTGGTTAATGTTGCGTTCTTCAAAGGCCACGTTATGTTCGGTTAGGAACCGCTTGGTCATCTTGCATTGCATACAGTTGTTTTTAGAATAAATCGTTACTTTCATGGTTGCCACATCCTCTAAAAATTTGTTTCTCAATGTGTTTAGTGTACACCAGATTAGGGAAATTTCAATCGAAAAAAGCACCATATTTAGTGGTTGAAGGATACAATAACTACTAAATATAGTGCTGAGCCGCTTAAATTTATTTTAGTTGCCACCAGTGAAATAACTACGGTAAAATAGACCTAAAAGGTGGTCGAGAGAATGACTAATCACTATTATACACAAAATCCAGATATTGTACACGAAGAACACCACTGGCCGTTCACCTTGTTAGGCAACGAATTGTTGTTTACTACGGATAACGGGGTCTTCTCCAAAAACCGAGTGGACTACGGCTCACGCGTGTTATTGACTGCGTTTCGGGCCGACCAAACACCGGCGGGGCCCTGGCTCGATCTGGGGTGCGGTTACGGCCCCATCGGCTTGGCGTTGGCTAAGCAGTACCCTAAACGTCAGGTGACCATGGCCGACGTCAACGAACTGGCCCTACAACTGGCCCAGCAAAACGCCACGGCCAACCAAATCGAGAACGTCCAAATCGTCGAATCGGACCGGTACGCGGCGCTTGGGACCACGAAATACGCGGGCATCGTCACTAATCCGCCGGTCCGGGCGGGCAAAGACGTGGTCACAGCCATGTTGACGGAAGCCGCCCAACACCTCTTACCGGGAGGCACGTTGACTGTGGTCCTGCAGAAGAAGCAGGGGGCCCCGTCGGCTAAGAAAAACATGACGGCAACGTTTGGCAATTGCCAGATTCTGAAAAAGGATAAAGGTTACTATATCTTAGAGAGTACGTTTCAGGCAGAAGTTTAGAAAGAAGTGGGTGGCAGATGCACCAGACGACCTATACCGTGGCTCAGCGCCACTACATGCAGGAGGCGCTTTTTGAAGCCGACCAAGCGGCAATCATCGGCGAAGTCCCCATCGGGGCGGTCATCGTCCACGATGATCAGATTATTGGTCGGGGCCACAATTTACGCGAACACGCCAACGACGCCACGTTGCACGCCGAGGTGCTGGCTATCGAAGAGGCATGTGCCACGTTGAAGAGTTGGCGCTTAGAAGATTGCCAACTCTACGTGACCATCGAACCCTGTCTGATGTGTAGTGGGGCCATCATCAACGCCCGGATTCCCACGGTCTTCTATGGTGCTCCCGATCCCAAGGCCGGCGCCGTTGACAGCTTGTACACCACGCTGACCGATTCGCGATTGAATCACACGGTCACGGTTGCCGATGGCCTGTACGCCACCGAAGCCAGTCAACGCCTGGTGAGCTTCTTTAAAGCGGCGCGCAAACGGCGCAAAGCGGCCAAAAAGGCGCAACGACAGGCTCAAACGACCACACCAGAAAGTCACTAGACAGGTTGCACTAATCGTGATACACTAGAACTTGCCGTTAAGGCCTTGAAGCAAGGGTGGACTTACAAATCGTGTCAGGTCCGGAAGGAAGCAGCACTAAGTTTGCTCCGCTTTGTGCTTCAAGTTTTTGAGTAAATAACCTGAGCCCGGGATTTTCCCGAGCTCTTTTTCTTTGAGTAATTAAGCGACTGTTCCGAACTAAACGGGGGCAGTCGCTTTTTTGGTGGCCCGGACCTACGACAATCTATGACCGGGGGTGTCGGCGGTACTCGCTGGGCGTCTGATGGGTGACCTGTTTGAAGCGCTTGGTGAACGTGGTTGGGTCGCTAAAACCGACCAGAAGGGCGATGGCGGTGATGGGCGTCGTGGTGTTCAACAGGTAAGTTTTAGCGCTAGCTAGTCGTTGGGCCGTGATGAATTCGGTAAGAGTCTGGGTCGTTTCCTGCTTAAAGCGCCGGGACAAGTAGCTGGGACTGGTCTGGAGCCACTGGGCTAATGAAGCGACCTTAAAGGAATCGCCTAAGTGTTGCCAGATGGCGGCAACGGCCCGTTGAATGAGGGGGCTATACCCCGCAGTCGACCGGTCGTGGACCAGTTGGGTGTATTCCGTGAGCATGGCCACGATGAGGCGCTTCAATCCAACGATGCTCCGCTGACGTTCAATCAAAAGCGCAAATTTTTCCGATAAACTGTCGAGGTCGCCGGGGTGGACCCCACCTTGGCGCGCGGCAATGCGGTCGATGGTATTGCTGACCAGACACATATCCTGACAGGAACGTAGTGGCCGGTTGGCTAGGCGATTTTGAAAGAAGTCCAGCATGGCAGTCATTGGGGCGAAGTAATCGGTGATTTTGTCAGTGTCGCCAGTGCGAATCGTGGCCATCAAGTTGGCTTCGATTTGGTAGTGGTGCGCCGTGGTGGTGGGGCGTTTGAAGGGGAGCGCGGCCGGTGCTGGCGCTGTTTGGGGGGTCGTCAGGGTCTGCCAAGCGGGGATGCGCAGTGGGTGGGCCAGAAGATTGACCAGCAAGGTGCCGGTAGTCTGGACTTCGTGTTGACTTAAGATCGGCAAGGTATTGTAGAATTGCGCGAATTGGTGCCGGTCGCTGATGGTCGCTTGATTACGAGAGAGGACACTGGCAATTAGTTGGGAGGTCAAGGCTGTGGTGGTGAAGGGCCCCACGACCCACACGATAGCCGACTGTGGGATTAAAAAATAGCTAAGTTGCCAGACATCCGTAAAGCGGGTGCATTTAGTCAGGGTGCGCAGGTCGGGAAACGCCGGGCGATGCGGTGGCGTGACGGCGGGATTATTGACGGCGACCACCAATTGGGCTTGGCGGTCGTAAGCACGCACGTCGAGGTGCAGGGTAGTTTGAATCAACTGAGCGACGGTACTGGTAGGGAACATACAAACAAGCTCCTTTGAAATGTTAACGATTACATAAAAGTCATAACTAACCAAATTAGGATAGCAATCGCCAAGCAATTTAACGGTGAGTTATTTATAGTGTAGGTAATCACGGGCGGGAAAACAAGGCCTCGTCCTGTGAAAAGTACAATGCTTGGAGGAAATTAATAATGTTATATCCAGTAACGACGCCTACCCGGACCGTACTTGATTTGTCGGGGCTGTGGCGCTTTATGATTGAAGACGAAAACTCACCGGTTGACGTCACGCACCCCTTACCCACCCACGATGACGTGGCGGTTCCCGCGTCCTTTAACGACCAAAGCTCTCAGGCTAAGATTCGCAACCACGTGGGGTACGTGTGGTACGAGACGACCTTTAACATCGCGGACTTCTTACGGACCCAACGGTTAGTCTTGCGGTTTGGCTCCGCCACCCACGAGGCGTGGGTCTACTTGAACGGCCAGTTGATGACCCATCATAAGGGTGGATTTACGCCGTTTGAAGTGGCCATTAATCAGGCTTTGGTTGCCGGAGAAAACCGGTTGACGGTCAAACTTAGCAATATGTTGGATTACACCAGTTTGCCAGTCGCTCACTATTCCGAGACCACGGACGACGCCGGACATTTGGTGCGTCACCTTGATGAAAACTTTGACTTCTTCAACTACGCGGGGCTCCAACGACCGGTCAAAATCTACACCACGCCGCAAAGTTACGTGGAAGATGTGGCCGTGGTGCCGACGGTCGATTTGACCGCTCATCAGGCGACTATCCAGACCCGGGTCACCACGCAAGGAGACATCGATAAAGTTCAGGTTAAACTCTTCGATGAGGACCAACAACTGGTTGCTAAGGGAAGTGGTAAGGCGAGTCAACTGACCCTCACCGACGTCCACCTATGGCAACCCCTGCACGCTTACCTTTACACGGCCCAAGTGACGGCTTTGCGTAACGATGAGGTCGTCGATCAGTACAGCGAACCGTTTGGGGTCCGCAAGATCGAGGTTACGAACGGTCAATTCCTGTTCAACGGGCAACCCTTCTACTTTAAGGGCTTCGGCAAGCACGAAGATACGGCCATCCATGGACGAGGGCTGAACCAACCCGCTAACGTGTTGGACGTTAACTTGATGAAGAAGATGGGCGCTAATTCGTTTCGGACGTCGCATTACCCGTACTCCGAAGAGATGATGCGGTTGTGTGACCGCGCCGGAATCGTGGTTATCGACGAAGTGCCAGTCGTAGGGTTATTTGAATCTTTTGGCTTTGATTTGAATTCGACGAAGCAGGACCAGACTTGGCAGGTTATGCAGACCGCTACGGCGCACCAACAGGCAATTCGCGAGATGATTGGTCGGGACAAAAACCATGCCTGTGTGGCGATGTGGTCACTGGCCAACGAAGCGGCTAACTTTGAAGACGGAGCTTACGAATACTTTAAGCCCCTGTTCGATTTAGCACGACGGCTAGACCCACAGCAACGCCCGTGCACCTACACCAGTATCATGCAGACCACGGCTAAGACCGACAAGTGCTTGTCTTTAGTGGACGTCATCGCCTTGAACCGTTACTACGGCTGGTATGTTCAGACTGGTGACCTGAAGGCGGCCGAAAAGGCGACCCGTGACGAATTGGCTCTCTATCAACGGCTTTATCCGAATAAGCCCATCATGTACACGGAATACGGGGCCGATACGATTGCCGGGGTCCACAGCAACTATGGAGAACCGTTCTCCGAGGAATTTCAGGAGGACTACTACCGGATGGCCAGCCGGGTCTTCGACGACTTCGAGAACTTCGTCGGGGAACAACTGTGGAACTTCGCGGACTTCCAGACCAAGTTTGGGATTCAGCGGGTCCAGGGCAACAAGAAGGGGATCTTTACGCGTGACCGCGAGCCCAAGATGGTCGTGCGCTACCTGCAGCGGCGGTGGCGAGCCATTCCAAGTCTAGGGTATAAGCCAAAGAAGGCTTAGTTGATTGTGACGTAGATTGAGTTTAAAACGGGAAGTCGACACCACGAATCGTGGCATGACTTCCCGTTTGATTTGCAGAAAAATTCTGCGCCGTGGGTGACAGAGAGCGAAACGGTTCACGGCGGGGTCAAGCAAGGTTAAGTTCCCCTAAATTCCCCGGTGGAATACGTGACAGCCCCCCTAGAAAAAGGCTATAATAGTGAGCAGCGAATTTTACCGAATAATGAGAGAAAGGAACAGATAATATGGCGTATCAAGCACTTTATCGGGTCTGGCGACCACAACGCTTCGACGACATGATCGGTCAAGAAGTGATTACGCGGACCTTAAAAAACGCGATCACTACTCATCAAATTAGTCACGCCTATCTGTTCGCCGGCCCTCGGGGAACCGGGAAGACCTCGGCCGCTAAGATTTTAGCCAAGGCGATTAACTGTCACCACCAACAAGATGGCGAACCGTGTAACGAGTGTGATACTTGCAAGGCCATCACGGCGGGGACGTTAAACGACGTCATCGAAATCGATGCGGCGTCCAACAACGGGGTCGAAGAGATCCGGGACATCAGAGACAAGGTCAAGTACGCGCCCACGGTGGCTGATTACAAGGTCTACATCATCGATGAAGTGCACATGTTATCGACGGGGGCGTTCAACGCGTTATTGAAGACGCTAGAAGAGCCACCGGCTAACGTCATCTTTATCTTAGCCACGACCGAACCACACAAGATCCCGGCAACTATCATTTCCCGGGTCCAACGCTTTGATTTCAAACGCATTGCGGCCAGTGACAGTTACGACCGGATGACCTACATTCTTGACCAGAAAAAGGTGACCTATGACGACCAGGCTGTCAAGGTCATCGCTAAGGCCGCCGAAGGGGGCATGCGCGATGCCCTCAGTATCTTAGATCAAGCGTTGTCGTTTGGGGATAACGAAATTACTTTAGACAACGCCTTGCTGGTCACGGGAAGCGTCACCCACGACCTGTTAGCGGCTTACGTCCAACAGGTTTTAGGGGGCGACACCAAGAAAGCTCTGGCCACGCTACAATCAGTCCTCGAAGCTGGTAAGGACGCCGAACGGTTCACCGAAGATTTAGTGGGTTATGCGCGCGACCTTTTACTTTATCAACAAGCCCCACAATTGGTGGAAGAAGCTGAGATGGGCAGCGTGGGCGAAGACTTTCAACAATTGTCCAAGCAAACCCCGGCGACGACCATGTACGCTATGATTAACGAATTGAACACGATTCAACAACAGATGCGCTTCACGACCCACCCCGACGTCTACCTGGAGATTTTGACCATCAAGTTGGCTGAAATCGGCCGGACACAGGGAGCGGCCCCGGCACAACCGGCTGCTACAGCGCCAGCGACTCCGGCCGACGCAGCGGCGCCGACTACGGCAGTGGCGGCAGATACCATCACGGCTTTACAACATCAAGTCGACCAATTAAAAGTCGCTGTCCAACAGTTGGAACAGCCCGCGGTAGCCAAGCCCGCGGCCCGGCCAGTTAAACCACGGGTCAGTGCTACTAAGGCACCCGAAGTCAATCTAGCCAAGATCAACCCGGTCTTGGGATCGGCCACGCGGGAGAAACTGACCCAGCTGCAGGAGGTCTGGCCGGACTTATTGAACAGTCTGACCGTGACCCAGCGGGCCGTGATGAAGGTGTCGCAACCCGTTGCGGCCGCTGATTCGGGGGTTATCGTGGCATTTGATTATTCGTTCTTGTACCAACAAGCCACCAGCGACCAAGAATTGACCGACGCACTGGAAAATGGATTAGACCGGATGGTAGGCACGGCGCTTCCCATCGTGTTCGTACCCAAGGACCAGTGGCCGGTCATTCGCAAGAACTACCTGACGGCGCATAAGGATGAATTGACGCACCGGGGGACCCCTGATACGCAGCAGGGCGAGTCCGACCCACCGCAGTCCGCGGCTAATCCAGTCGTGACGAAGGCCGAGGAGCTCTTTGGGAAAGACGTCGTGGATGTAAAAACTGATTAAAATTTGAAGGGATGGATGACTCATGCGGAACATGGGCAATATGGGTAACATGGGCAACATGATGAAACAAATGCGGCAGATGCAAAAGAAGATGGCGGAGGACCAAGCCGCCTTGAACGCGCAGAGCTTTACGGGGACGTCACCAGACGATTTGGTCAAGGCCACCTTTACCGGCGAACGGAAGATGACTGATTTGACCATCAAGCCGGAAGCCATCGACCCCGATGACCCTGACATGTTAGCTGACCTGGTCGTTGCGGCGGTCAACGACGCGTTGACCAAGGTCGAAGATCAAACGAAACAAACGTTAGGCAAGTACACTCAAGGGATGAACATCCCGGGCATGTAACCTGCCAGAAAGGACGACATGATGCAGTATCCAGAACCCATTGCGCAGCTGATTGACAGTTACATGAAGCTTCCCGGAATCGGGCAAAAATCGGCCACGCGGCTGGCGTTTTTTACCATTGATATGGCGCAAGACGACGTGACGGCGTTTTCCAAGGCGCTGATTGCGGCCAAGCGGGACCTGCATTTTTGTTCGATCTGCGGGAACATCACCGAAAGTGACCCCTGCACCATTTGTGCGGATAAGACGCGCGACCAGTCGCACGTCTTAGTCGTCGAACAGGCCAAGGACATTATGGTGATGGAACGAATGAAAGAGTATCACGGACTATACCACGTCTTGCACGGGGTTATGTCCCCCATCGAGGGCAAGGGGCCTGAAGATTTGAATATCTCAAGTCTACTCAGTCGCCTGCAGAAGAACCCGGGCATTAAGGAAGTTATCATTGCCACGAACGCCACGCCAGAAGGGGAAGCCACGGCGATGTATCTGTCGCGGCTGATCAAGCCGGCGGGCATTCGGGTGACGCGGTTAGCTCACGGGTTATCGGTCGGTAGTGATATCGAGTACGCTGACGAGATGACCCTGTACAAGGCTGTTGAAGGCCGAACCGAAATGTAAGGAGGTCTTGAGATGTTTGGACGAAAGCGACGCAAGCAACGCAAGCACCTGCAAGACTTACGGGTCGCATACGATGATCAGCTCTTGGCGACCATTGATGCCGCCAAAGATAACTGGGACCACGCCAAGCAGACCCAGGAAGCCATTGCCGATGCCGATAATGAAATGACGGCCAACACCGCCTTGGCGCGGCAAACGTACCTCTTTTTATACCGGGAAGCCCGGCGCCGGCGTGTCCGCAGTAAGCACATCGCGGCGACCGTTTTTCAAGATTAACAAAAATTCTTATCAATAGTTGCGTTTAAAAACGCCTGGTCAGCAGTAAAGCTGGCCAGGCGTTCTTTTTTTCGGTAAACTGCGGGGAAGGTTGAGCGAACTGGTTCAATTGAAATGAGATGTTAGCACTATTAAATATAAAGGAGGCACGAGACCGTGACACGAAAATTTTGGCTTTGGCTGGGACTCGTGGGGACCCTATTCAGTTTGACGGCGTGCCGCCATACGGTGACCCATGCCGCCCCACCACAAAAGTCGCCGCAGGCTTTTCGGGCCCCAGCCGTGACGTTTCATACTCGGCAAGACCAGCAAAAGCAGCGGTCACTGTCTGAATTTATCGCCAACCGGTTAGTGGCGGCGCAAGGCATCTACACTAATTACGTAGAGACCGATGTCCGCCAGGCGAACCTGGCAACGGGCCACGAAATGTTGAGTGAATCGGCGGGGATGTGGTTGATCTATTTAGCTGAGCATTACCGCTTTGCGGAATTTCGGCGGTTTTATCAGCTGACGGTCGCGACCTTTGGTGAGCACGGTCAATTCAGTTATCGCTACGATCCCGACCGCAGCAAACGCTTTGCGGTCAACGCCACGTTAGATGATCTTCGGCTGATCAAGGCGTTGAATCTCTATGATGCGATGACTCACACCACCCATTACCGTCAGGCGGCCGCTGACCACTTTGCAGCGTTAAAAGCGGGGGCGTTACGCGACGGCAAGGTCTACGATTATTACAATCCACAGACTAAGCAGGTCGCAAGGACCAGTAGTTTGGCTTACATCGATTTGCGGACATTAGGGTTTTACGAACGGGGGTCTACTGCTGGACGACGGGCCTACCGCGAGCAATTGAAGTTGGTGCGGGGCGGTTATCTCGGGGATGTCTTTCCGTTGTATTCGGCAAGCTTCAATTGGGATACCCTGACGTATAGCGATCATCCGCTCAACACCTCGGAAGCACTCGAAACGCTCCTACATTTGGCCGAAAGTCAACATCTGAAGGCGGCCAGTCGCAGTTGGCTGACCCAACAAGTACGCGATAAGACCCTCTATAATGGCTACACTACCGCCGGAAGTGTGACCGATTCCGGTCAATCAGCGGCTAATTACGCCCTAGCGGCGATGATCTTTGCCCAAGTACGTGACCGTACGAATTACCAGCGGGCCATGGCGATGGTCTGGCAAGACCAGGTTACCGCCCATAGCGCCATTCAAGGTGGAATTGGGAACGCCCAAACGGGGCAGAGTTACTCATTTAACAACTTAACGGCCTTGAATGCGGCCAGTCAATAGAAAGAAAGGGGAGTGGGAACGTGGCACGACGAACATGGCCATCGATTGCGTTATGGTGGGTATCGCCGGTCAAACTGGCGATGCTGGCCACGGCTGTGATCGGCGCCAGTCTGTTACTGACCAGTCCGGTTCACGGCTTGGGTGATAACGGGGCATTTCAACGGGTGTTGACCAATAACGGGTTGTTTCAACTGCCCGGCACCCAAGCAGATTACGTGACGGCACGCTTTGGTTTCTTACAAGGCTACGTAGAAGGGCGCGAAACGGGGTTGAGTGGGGTGTCATCCCGCCACCTGTTCATTCAATTGGCTATCCTGCTGAACAAATTAATCGTTAGTTCCACGGTCTTTGATATTCGCTGTTTAGGGCTAGTCTACTTGGGATTATTAGTAGGCGCCGTGGGCTTATTGACGCGGGCGTTGACCCGGACAGACCAACCCAAACGCAGCTACGGCTTGGCCGCCCTGATTGTTTTGGTGTTGGCTGATACCACGGTGCTGTTACCGTTCAATTCGTTTTACACCATGCCGTTACTGGTGATTCTGTCGGTGACGATGGTGGCGAGTCTGCTGTTGCTGGGGCGTGCGCCCGAACACCGCGGTCGCTGGATTAGCTTGTACTTTGTCAGTGCCGCACTTTTGGTGACGAGTCAACCGCAAAATGCCTTGCTGACACTGAGTTATTTGGTGATGAGCCTGGGGAGTTTCGTGGCCTTTCGCCATCCTGCCCAGCGGTTAGGTCTGCTATGCGGTGGCGTCGGGCTGGTGGCTTGTGGTGTCCTGATGGGCTTAGCGTTGACCCCGCAACAGCGGCAGGTGAATCGATATCAGGCCTTCACCCACGGCGTGTTGCAACATGCGGCGAGTGATCCCAGTCCCACGCTGAAACAACGAGGCATTGACCCCCAGTTTGCCCTGATGCGCGGCGATGACTACTTTTCTGCGGACTTTACAGCCCTTGACCCAGCCAGTTCAGCGGTGGCGACTGGCTTGACTAAAAAGATGACCTTCAGCTGGATTTTCAAGTATTACGCGACTCATTTCGCGCAATTACAACAGCTCTTGAACCTCGCAGCGACCCATATGCTGGAGACTCGAGTCACGGCCGTGGGCAATTATCCCGCCCGAAGTGGGCACGGACCCAAGGCCCAGGTTCAAGGTTTAACGTTGGTCAGTGCGGGGCTGGCCCGTTTTTTCCCCCGTCGCTTTGCCTTTGACTTGTTGCTAGTGGGCACACTTCTAACGTTGTTTGGGGTGGGGGCTTACCGGGACTGGCAGGTGCGTCGGTCCGCCGGCGTGGTGCGGCTGACCTTGATGACCGGTTGCTTACTGAACTTTTTACTGATTCCAATCGTGGTCTTATTAAGAACGGGGGAAACCAACTTGGTTCAAAATATCTACTTAGCGCCCATCAGCCTCGAACTCGTCGGCCTGGTCCTGATTGCCGACTTAGCAACGCAACGGTTCTGGTGCAGTCCCGACCAGCCGGTGATGGCTCATGCTTAGGTTGTGGCAGTGGTTGGTTGCCGGGGTGGTCTGCGTGCTACTGAGTTGGGGTTACGCACATCGAGTTCTGGTGGCACACGCGGCGTTAGACCGGACGCAACGCGTCTTAGTGGTTTATGACCGTGAAGACCCCCAACACGGGGGGCGCACCAAGATTGCAACGATGCAACGGTTGCTGGCCAGCGTGGGAGTGCCTAGCCAAACAGAAGCGTTAGCGGCCTACCATGCGGGGCAACTGACTGGCGACAAATACCAGGGCGTGGTGACTTTGGTGAACACGCCCAACGACCCGGTTAAAAACGCTGCCTTTTTCCGGGACCGCGCCCGTTTTACCGGTCGTAAACTACATGTGGGTCAAGGATTGAGCGCCCAAGAAGCAACTCAATTAAACGCCACGCGTCGCTTGCTCGACCATCAACAAGTCACCTTACGGGCCGGCTCGACCTGGCAATTGCTCCCATTTAAATCCGTGATTACGCTTCTACAACCAACGGGACCCCAAACCAAGATTGGGACATTACGCGCGTCAGGAGGTGGTGGTGCGACCTACGCGTATGGTACCGTCGTGGATCAAGCCGGCTATTTGCCCGAACTTCTGACCACTGGGGTGGCAATGACCTGCGCCATGCGGACGGTGGCCACGCTCTTTGACCAGGCCGCGGACCATGCGCCGTTACTGACGATTACCGGGGTGACCCCGTATAGTGATTTGGCCCGTTTGCGGCAACTCAGTCGGTGGCTCAAGGCGGCGGGAATCCCGTTTGCTGTGAGTACGACGACCGTGAGCCGTAATACCGGACTCCAGGGCTTCGCCACGTTCACCAAAACGTTGCGGGAAGTTGAGACGAGTGGTGGGGTCATCTTCTTGCGGGTGCCAACGGGGGCGGTCGCTAGGACCAGTAGCGGCCCGGCTTTGGAACACGAAATGGTGGCCCAGTTGAACCAATTGGGGCAACGACAGGTGATTCCAGTGGGGCTAAGTGCCCCGGGAACTTGGAACCAGGATGCGGTACTACGCTCAGCCGGGTTACAACGCGCCCAAAACGTGTTGTTCCTCCCCGATGAGGAAGAGACGTTGACCAGGCACGCTGATAATTTGGGTGCAACTTATGGTCAAAGTTGGTTTGCGTTGCAGTTAGACCAGTTGCAAACGCCGCAGACTGGACAGGGAACACCGACGACGTTTGCGGTCCCCACGGCCGTGACGGTGCCGTTTCCCCAATCGACGCGGCAATTGACGGCTCAATTACACCGTTTGCAGGATTTGCAGGTGACTTGGTACGCGCCGCAACGGGAACTGACGGCGGAATTGACCAGTGCGTCAGCAACTTTTGCCTATCGCCGGGGGACCTACCAGTTGAATGGGCAGACTGTTGCCGTAAGTACCACTAACGCCGGTATCCCCAACTACCACTTTACCCGGCCAACGCAGGTCACGATGCAAAACTACTTCAAATATCAGGGGTGGGTGTTGCTGACGTTCTTTAGTCTGACGACGGTCGTTTTGGTAGGGTTTCTAGTGGTGGGCCGACGACTTTACCGGCGGAAATTTTTCCGGCAGGACAAGCAGTGAATGATATGAGGAGGACAGAATGAGTGGGTTAGATTGGTTTGTTTTTGTGGCGATTTTAGCAATTTGGGGCATTCTAGTCGTGAATTTGATTTTGACGATGGCGGGATACACCCAATACTTAAGGACCGTTCGTACCCCGGCGCCGAGATTGCCGGCAGTGGCCCCGTTCGTGAGTGTGATGGTCCCCGCCCATAACGAGGGCATCGTAATCGTACGGACAGTGGTGGCGTTGTTGAACTTGGATTACCCACACGACCGTTACGAAATCATCGTGATCAACGATAATTCGAGTGATAATTCCGCTCAGTTATTGGCGCAGTTACAGGCTGACTACCCGCAACGGAACTTAACGGTCATCAACACCGATGCCCAGACCGGCGGTAAGGGAAAATCCAACGCGCTGAACCTAGCATTACGGGGGGCGCAAGGAACGGTGATTGCGGTCTACGATGCGGATAACACTCCGGAACGCGACGCCTTGCGGTTATTGGTCGCGGATCTGTTGCAGAACCAGCATTACGGCGCAGTAATTGGCAAATTCCGGACCCGTAACAAATGGGCGACACTGTTGACCCGCTTCGTCAATATCGAGACCCTGGCCTTCCAGTGGATGGCACAGGCGGGGCGGTTACGACTCTTCAAACTTTGTACGATTCCGGGGACCAACTACGTGATTCGTCGCTCGGTCTTAGAACGAATTGGAGGCTTTGATACTAAGGCCCTGGCGGAAGATACCGAAGTCAGCTTTCGGCTCTACCGGTTGGGCTACCGCATCAACTTCCAGCCTAAAGCGGTGACCTGGGAGCAGGAACCCCAGACACTTGACGTCTGGTTTCACCAACGAACGCGCTGGGTCAAGGGCAACATTTACGTGATTTTGAAGAATCTGCCCCTGCTGTTTCGGAAGGTTGGCCGGCCGATTCGTTTCGACTTGCTGTATTTCTTAGTGGTTTACTTCGTCTTAATGGCATCGTTAGTGCTTTCCGATAGCGTGTTCGTTCTGTCGGTGGCGGGGGTGGCTCATTCGACATTACAGGGATTCACTAATACCTTGTGGGTCTTTGCCATCGTGTTGTTTGTGATTAGCACGTTTGTGACCATCACCACGGAAAAGGGCGAAATGACGCTTAGCAACCTGGTGATCATTATTTGGATGTACCTACTATATAGTCAGCTGTGGCTGGCTGTTGCAACCTATGGGATGGGGGAATATATTCGTGAACAAGTTTTTCATCAACCAGCAAAATGGTACAAGACCAAGCGTTATCAGTAGACTCTGGTGGGCCGTGGGGTTGTTATTGCTGGTCAGTAGCTGGGGGAGCCTGGGACCGCAGAAAACTGCCCAGGCTGCGGCGACGTCTCAGACCTACACCCAACCGTTTCACCCGACAGCCAGCAGTTTGGCTGGACAAGCGGTGGTAACTAGCGGAGATTTTACAACGACCGATTACTGGCGACTCAGCCACGTGACGCTCACGTTGGCCTTTCAGGTGTCACCGTTAACGGATCAGCGGTTATCGGCTGTGACCGTGAGTTTGAATGGTACGCCAGTCACGACGTTTCGGCCCCAGCACCGCACCAGCGTGCAGACCCGACAAGTTACTTTGCCGGTCTCGGCCGTGCGGCGGCATAACGTGGTCAAGTTGAGTGGTCAGCTGCAGTTGACCAGTGACCAGAGCAGTGACGCGACGACCTCTGGTGCGGCCAACTGGCTGACCGTGATGCCAGCGTCAAGTGTGACTTGTGCCTACACGGTGGGGGCACCCGGTCAAAAGATTAGCACGTTTTACGAGCGGCTAACGGGCTTAGACACCATCAGTCAACAACGAGCGGCTGTTATTTTACCTGACCAGGTTTCCGATGCGGAACTGCAAGCGGGGATGCTGGCCGTGACCGGGGGGACGCGTTTTACCCCGACCGTCGACCAGCAGTTGCCAGTCACTACGGCGGACACGGCGATTGCCAAGAAAGCGACCTACCAGATTGTGCTGGCGACCTACGACCATTTACCGGCTCGCTTCCAGCACCAGATTTCTCGCACTTCACTGGGACAAACAGCACGGATCCAACGTTATGACGCAGCTAATAAACATTACCTGATCGTCACAGCCCCGAACGCCAAATTGTTGGCCCAAGCCGGACGGTACCTGGCGAACGCGGAGCTCTTGCGGCAAGCCACCCACGCCAGTACAACTTTGACCGCGCAGAGTGCGGTGCTCACGCCGGAGACGACGCCACAAAATGAGTACGCCTTGACGACCACGGCAGACCGGCTGGTGGGGGCAACGCGACAGGAACGCGATTATTTCGTCAAGTTGCCGGTCGACCGGGTAGCTGCGGCGGGATCGACTATTCAAGTCAAATTGCGCTACGCTAAGAACCTGGATTTCCAAGCCGCTTTAGCGACCGTGAGCGTCAACGGTCAGTCCATTGGAAGTCATCGATTGACCGCACGCCACGCCGATGGGGAGACCTTTAGCGTGCGTATCCCCCAACGCTTAGCCGTGGGGCATGATTTTACCGTGCGGGTGGCCTTAGACTTGCCCGTGGCGACCAGTGCTAAGGGGAGTGCCCGGCCGACACCCTGGGAGATCATTGAACCGGGGACCGCTTGCTGTTTGCTCAATATCCGGGGCTCTTTTTACAGCAGGGTGCCTACGACCATCTCGCCGTTGTGCGTCCGCGGCAGCTGACGGCCGCCGATTATCAGACACTCAGCCGGGTATTTGCCCTCTTAGGCCATTACGTCGACAGTAATCGGGGCCAACTGCAGTTTTACCACCAGCGACCCCACGAAGACGTCTTGAAGACGGCTAACGTGATTGCGTTGGGCACGCCGCGGCAAAATCCCCTGATTCACGACCTCAACGACCATTTGTATTTTCAATTCAACACCGCCGAGACGCGGGTAGTGGCCAACGAAAAGTTGAGCGTTGAACCGCGGTACGGGGCAACGTTGGGAACGGCGCAACTCTTACGTTCCCCGTATAATGACCGGCGCGGGTTACTGGTCGTTACCGGCGCCACACCAGATGCGACTGCCAGAGCAGCGACTCACCTGAGTACGCCAGCAGATTTGTCAGTAATCGGTGGCGACGCGTTGGTAGTCGATGCTGATAACGTTCAACGGCACTTTCGTTTCCAACGCCAAGCGCTGATCGATCCCGCAGCTACGGCCCATCATCGGTTGACCCAGAACCGCCAATTGGGGCTGTACCTGGGGATTGCGGCTGGCGTCATGGCCGTCATCAGCCTGGCACTCGTCTTACTGTGGCGAAAGCACCGGGGTTTACGGCACCGAGGGGGGACTCGTTATGACTAAACAGAACCGTGAAAATTGGTTGACCGACATCTATCTGATGGCCTTTTTGGGATGGATGAGCGTCCTGGCTATTGGCATGGCAGCTACCCGTCCCCAGTACTTGTTCTTGAATACCATCTTTTTGGGGGTGACAATCTGTCTCATTTTGACGACCCATTTTGGGGGCTTGATCACCGGATTATTGGCTAATTTGCTCTTTATCTTTGTCCAATTATTAGCGGTGATTTATGAAAATCAGGTCTTAGACCATCAAGTTCCCTGGGTCTTGCTGTATTGGTTGTTCATTCCACTATTATTATCGCTGTCGTTTTACGGCATGACGGCCCATTCGCGGCGGTTGCAGGCCCAAAATGTTAAGCTGCAAAGCGACCTGGTGGAGCGGGGGGCGTTCGATGAGGTCACCAATCTGCGCACTACGGTCTCCTACATCGAAGACACTGCGGTGTTTACGGAGACCAACCGACAGTTTGACTTGCCGGTAGCCACCATGATCATTCGGGTGCGCTACTTTCATGAGATGCGCAACATGCTGAGCGAGACCCAGTTGAAGGCGTTACTTCAATTGGTGTCACAGACCGTCAAACAGGGGATGCGGACTAATGACATCACTTATTTGTTGGACCGCAATAACCCGACTTGGGCGGCCTTGCTGTTCGCCACGTCGAACGGGGCCACGGTGGTGGCGGAACGAATCAAAACGCAGTTCGCTGAAGCCGTCACCACGACCGAGGAATTAGCGTCACTAGATATCCGGTTGGTCGTAGGGGTGGCGACCTGGGATGCCGAACGGATGCAATCACCTTATGATCTGATGAATGCCGGCATTAAAGAAACGGAATACGATGTTTAGGTGCCTGCAGGGACTTCTCAAGAATTTTGAGGGGTCCTTTTTGGCTTGCCAGAGCGCTAATCAGGTGCCAAGTAAGCGGGTTTCTACCATAATAAATGAATCGAGAAAAAGTGAGACTGGGGGGTGGCTTTTTTGGTGGGGCGACTCATTCGCAAATAGACATCAATTCTGAATTAAAGTACAATGGATGCAACAATGTCGAGAATTAGCTCGTCTGATATGACGTGAAAATGAGGTCGAAAATTTTGTCAGGAACGTTTATTAGTTTTGAAGGTCCGGACGGCGCTGGCAAGACCAGTGCGTTGCGGGCGATTACCACGACACTACAGCCGCTACTGGGTGACCGGTTAACGGTCACGCGGGAACCCGGTGGCAACGCAATCTCAGAAAGTATCCGGTCGATTATTTTGGACCGGGCCAACACGGCCATGGATTACCGCACCGAGGCGTTACTCTACGCGGCGGCGCGGCGCCAACATCTGGCCGAGACCATTTTACCGGCCTTAGAAGCCGGCCAACTGGTCTTATGTGACCGGTACGTGGACAGCTCGGTGGCTTACCAAGGGGCCGGCCGGCAGATTGGTGAGGCCGCCGTGGCGAAGATGAACACGTTTGCCACGGACGGGTTGCTACCCGAGTTGACCGTTTACTTCGACGTTCCCGCCGAGGTCGGGTTGAAACGTATCCAGGCTCACCGCGACCCACGCAAGGTCGACCGGTTGGACGTTGAAAAAACGGCGTTTCACGACCGGGTCCGGGCCGCTTACCTGCGCTTACAAGCAGCCGAGCCAAATCGCATTAAGCTGATTGACGCCACGCAACCGCCCGCTCAGGTGGTGGCCAGTGCGTTGACGTTGATCAAACAAACCGCCAGGGCTTACTTTACCCCTGGCG
Organism: Levilactobacillus suantsaii; assembly: GCF_014069315.1. Classification (NCBI taxonomy): domain Bacteria; kingdom Bacillati; phylum Bacillota; class Bacilli; order Lactobacillales; family Lactobacillaceae; genus Levilactobacillus; species Levilactobacillus suantsaii. The sequence goes on from NZ_CP059603.1 coordinate 1,349,243, forward strand.
CTTAAGGGAGGAACTCCACATATGAAAATGTTAATAGCCATTGTCCAGGATAAGGATGCTAACCGGTTGAGCAACCAATTCATCGACCACGACATCCGGGCAACCCGTTTATCGACGACCGGGGGCTTTCTCAAGTCCGGGAACACCACGTTTATGATTGGGCTGGAGGATGACCGGGTCGACGATGTCTTGGACTTGATCAAGACTGCCAGTCACACGCGGCAACAGTTTATGACCCCGCCGGTCAATCTGGATGCCCAATTGGACAACACCTCGTCGTATCCGGTAGAAGTTCAGGTCGGGGGCGCCACGGTCTTCGTGCTCCCCGTCGACCAGTTTCATCGCTTCTAGGGGGTGCTCATGACCGAAGAAAGCCCGATTACGACGGTCCAACGCCTGCAACCACAACTGTTGACCCATTTCATGCACTTGATTCAGGCTGGGGACCTGTCTCATGCCTACCTGTTTAACGGCATGGACGGCACGGGACGGCAGGCCCTAGCGGAAACTGTGGCGCTCCGGTTATTTTGCCAAAACGTGACCGCCGATGGGTTGCCCTGTGGCCAGTGCGCCGAGTGTCGGCGCATCCTGGCTGGTGACCATCCCGACGTGATTCGGGTGGTCCCGGACGGCCAACGCATCAAGGTCGACCAAGTCCGTTACCTAAAGGCCGAGTTCACCAAAAGCGCGGTCGAAGGGAACCAAAAGATCTTTATCGTCGATCAAATCGAACGGATGACCACCGGGGCGGCTAACAGCCTGTTGAAATTCATTGAAGAACCGGTCGGGAACACGGTGGCCCTACTCTTGACCACCAATAAAAACTTGATTTTGCCCACAATCTTATCGCGAACACAGATTGTTGACCTCTTGCCGGTGGCCCCCAAGGAACTAGCCAGTGCCTTGGCTGATGTGGGGGTGGCTCCGAGCCAACAAACCTTACTCACGACGTTGACCGAAAGTATCGCTGCGGCTAAAGACCTGGTCGCTGACGATTGGTTGGCCACGGCACAGAAGCGGGTTGAACATTGGTTCAGTGCTTGTTGCCAAGCTGACGAACGAGCCTTTGTACGGGTCCAGACGGAACTGGTCCCACTGGCGACAAACCGCGATCGGCAAGGAATCGTCTTGGATATGTTGGTGGAGGTCTGGCACGACGCGCTGTTACAGCAAGCGGGACCTGTCGCCAAGGAGACGTTAAGTTACCCGCAGGTCGCCACGCAGAGCCAACAAATCGCGCAGCAACTGAGTGTCGATCGGTTAGTGGCGGTGGTCACGTTGACCTTGAATACTCGGCAACAACTCGCCGGGAACCTGAATTTTCAAGCAATCTTAGAAACCTTAACGTTACAGATTTTGGCGCAAGTCGCACGCTAGACCGACCAGAAAAGGGGTGGCAATTTGGATAAACAAGCAGTATATGATCAATTAAAGGATTTGAAGGGACAACTCGAGACGACTTTGACCCAGTTCACGGACTTGCAAGCAGAGTTGACTCAGGTATTTGAACAGAACGCAGAACTAGAAATTGAGAATCAACACTTGCGTGATCTTCTGCAGGAGCTCCAGCGCACCTTGCCAGAAGCCCCGGAAACCACCCAGCAGGGGTTGTCGAAGTCCCGGCAGGTTCTGGAAAAACTCTACGAAGAGGGGTTTCACGTGTGCCGGGAATTCTACGGCACGCGGCGGAAACAAGACGAAGAGTGCGCCTTTTGTTTAGAAGTTATTTATCGTGATCAATAGGAGGAATTTAGAAACGATGCAACGACTACGTAGTTTTCAATCCGAGACGATCGGCCGGCTGTACCTGGTGCCTACACCCATCGGCAACCTCGATGACATGACGTTTCGGGCCGTTAAAACCCTCAAGGACGTTGATCTGATTGCCGCCGAAGATACGCGCAACACGCAAAAGCTCTTAAATCACTTTGAGATTACGACTAAGCAACTTAGTTTTCACGAGCATAACACGCAGGAACGGATTCCGCAGTTATTGGCCAAGCTCCAAGCGGGCGCCCAAATCGCCCAGGTCAGTGATGCGGGGATGCCCTCCATTAGTGACCCCGGTCACGAACTGGTCGTGGCTTGTGCCCAAGCCCAGATTCCGGTAGTTCCATTACCGGGAGCCAATGCCGGCTTGACCGCCTTGATTGCCTCCGGGTTAGCGCCCCAGCCATTTTACTTTTATGGCTTCTTGGACCGCAAGCCCAAGGACCAAAAGGCCGAAGTCGCGGCGCTGTCGCAACGCCCGGAAACGTTGATTTTTTATGAAGCCCCGCACCGGTTGAAGAAGACGCTAGCAAACCTCGCTGGTGGCTTTGGGGCGGACCGGCCCGCCGTGTTGTGCCGGGAGCTGACGAAACGGTACGAAGAATTTCTCCGTGGCACCTTAGGGGAGCTGGCCGAATGGGCCGCTACCGACACCGTGCGCGGGGAATTCGTCGTTTTGGTCGGAGGTAATCCGGACCCGACCACGGAAGAAGATACGATTGATTTGAGTGAACCAATTCCGGTTCAAGTTGACCGCCTGATTGCGGCGGGTGAACGTCCCAACGCCGCGATTAAAGAGGTCGCCAATTTACGGCACCTCAAGAAACAAGAAGTTTATCGCATTTATCATCATTTAAATCAGGAGGAATCAACGGATGAGCGCTAAGGCATATACAGAACCCCACCGGATTGTTTATTATGAGGCCGACGAGACCGGTCAGTTGACCGTGGCGACGCTGATTGACTTATTCGTCCTGGTCTCTGATGACCAGAACATCGAATTAGGGATGTTCGCCGACATGATTCACGGCTTAGGTGTCGGTTGGGTGGTCACCCAGTACCACTTACAATTAACGCGCTTGCCCCACATCGGTGAGCGGGTGACCTTAAAGACACGCGCCACGTCGTATAACCGCTACTTTGCCTACCGCGAGTACTGGTTACTCGCGGAAAACGGGGACACCTTGGTATATGGCGACTCAATCTGGGTCACCATGAGTTACGCGACCCGCAAGATTGCCACGATTCCCGCGGAATTGATGGCGCCGTACCAGAGTGAAGAAGTCAAGCGTTTACCCCGGTTACCCCGGCCGCAACGGTTGGACACGACCAAGACGCAAGTGACGAAACCGTACCGGGTCCGTTACTTTGATATCGACAATAACGGTCACGTCAATAATGCCCACTATTTCGACTGGTTGTTCGATACGTTGTCCGCGGACTTCTTACGGACGCACCGACCAGTAGACGTGCAGATTCGTTTTGAAAATGAGGTCCAATACGGGCACGAAGTCATCAGTGCGGCCGTCCAAGCAGACGCCACGACTACCCAGCACCAGATTAAAGTGGGTAGCACTATCGCTGCGATTGCAACGGTGAGTTGGCAGGCGCGTTAAGTTTGCGTACCGTTTCTGCCAAAGGGTGTTGTCGGGACGATTTTGTGGTAGTATAGTAAACTGGATAAATCGTAAGACCGTCTGATTGCGCGGACAGAAAACCAATCACGCCCAACGGGTGAACGGAGCGGTGTAGCGATTCTGGCGCACCGCTCTTGTTATCTGGTTGCGCGAATTTCGTCGAGGGGGACCTGACAAGCATGAAAGTTTTAGCAATTGATACGTCCAACCGGCCCTTAAGTGTGGCCGTGTTAGATGATGACACGGTATTAGCGACCATTACGGTGACGGTCCACCAAAAGCACGCGGAGTACCTCTTGCCGGAGATTGAACGGTTACTGGCCATGGCGGACTTAACGCCTGGTGATTTAGACCGGGTCGTGGTGGCTGCTGGACCCGGATCCTATACTGGGATTCGAATCGCCGTGACTACGGCTAAGACCTTGGCAGCTACGTTGAATATCGACTTAGTGGCGGTATCCAGCTTAGCCACGTTGGCCGCCAACGTGCCGGTCATGAATGCGTTGGTAGCGCCGATGTTCGATGCCCGCAACCAAAACGTTTTTGCGGGGCTGTACCGGATCACGGCAAACGGGCCACAACCGGTGATTGCTGACGCGCACACTAGCATCACCGATTTCTTAGCGGCCGTTAAAGAGTACGCCGAACCCATCTGGTTCTTAGGCGATGCCGACCACTTTAGCGACCAGATTCACACCACGATTTCGGCCGCGACACCCGCGGTCAATGGCTGGCTGAATCTGCCGCAAGTTGCTACAATTGGGTTACTAGGTCAGCACCTAGACCCAGTCACCGATGTTGATCGGTTCGTCCCTAACTATTTACGGCTGACGCAGGCAGAAGCTGACTGGCGCGCAAACCACCCAAAAGAGTTTAACCAATCCTATGTTGAAAAAATTTAAAGTCTGGTATAAAAATGTCTTTGGGACGCATCGGGAAATCATTCGAGAGGAGACGTTGGGGGTTAAAAACCATCAAGTCGAGGTTAAGGGCGCGACTTATTTTGTCGCCAAGGCGCTCTTTACCGATATTCCAGAAATGATTGAAATCGAACGGGCCGTGTACGCGGGGAAGGCCCCGTGGGATTCGACGGCTTTTGCCAATGAACTCCGCCGTGAACGTGATCGGCTTTACTTGGTCGTACGTAAGAATGACCAATTATTGGCGTTCATCGGTTGTACCTTTGATGACCGGACGCAAGACGCCCATATCACGAACATTGCCGTCTTACCTGACTTTCAAGGGAAGGGCCTCGGCCGTTTCCTGCTGAATATCATGATCGATAAAGCCCAACAATTGAACTATAAGACCGTGAGCCTAGAAGTTCGCATCTCGAACCAACAGGCCCAACATCTCTATCATCATTTAAACTTCCACCAAACCGGCATCAAGCGCGGTTACTACTTCGGTGATCACGAGGACGCCGTGGATATGGTGTTGACTTTGGACAAGCCACTCGCCACGACGGAAAACTTGGAAGAACAGTGACGACTGCTCAAGTTAGTGGGGATTGATAATCAAAAGGAGTGAGTCCAACGGATAAGCGAAATTTAATTCTAGCGTTTGAATCGAGTTGTGATGAAACCAGTGTGGCGGTCGTTGAAGACGGTCACCGGATTCTCTCCAACATTGTTGCCACCCAAATCAAGAGTCACCAACGGTTTGGGGGCGTCGTACCCGAAGTGGCTAGTCGCCACCATATCGAAGAGGTGACCTTGTGCATCAAGGACGCCTTACAAGAGGCTAACGTGACTTACGACGACCTCGATGCCGTGGCCGTAACGTACGGTCCCGGGTTGGTCGGCGCGTTGTTGATTGGGGTCACTGCGGCCAAGACCGTGGCGTTTGCCCACAAACTACCGCTGATTCCGGTCAACCACATGGCGGGGCACATTTATGCGGCCCGGTACGTGGAACCCATCGAATTTCCGGCGATGGCCTTACTGGTTTCTGGGGGTCACACTGAGCTGGTCTACATGCCCGCCGAAAATGAATTTGAAATCATTGGCGAGACCCGTGACGATGCGGCCGGTGAAGCTTACGATAAGATTGGCCGGGTCATGGGGGTGAACTACCCAGCCGGCAAAACAGTTGATCAATGGGCCCACCAGGGTCACGATACCTTCCACTTCCCGCGGGCGATGGAGACCGACGACAACTTCGACTTTAGCTTTAGCGGGTTGAAGAGTGCCTTTATCAACACCACTCACCACGCGGACCAGGTCGGTGACACGCTTAACAAGCACGACCTGGCGGCCAGTTTCCAACAAGCCGTCGTGGACGTTTTGGCTGAAAAGACGTTGCGCGCGTTGCACGATTACCCGGTCCACCAGCTCATCTTAGCTGGTGGGGTGGCGGCTAACCTCGGCTTGCGGGAACGCTTGGACCGTGACCTGGCCAACGTTGCCGGCACGCATTTACTCAAAGCGCCGCTCAAATTGTGTGGCGATAATGCTGCGATGATCGGTGCCTTTGCCAACGTGGCCTACCGCCATGGCGTTTTTGCGGATGCCACGCTAAATGCCGACCCGAGCTTAGAATTCGACTGGATTGCTGATGCGGTGAAGTAACATGAATTGAATACCTGATTGAAAAAGGACGCGGAGAATTCTCCGCGTCCTTTTGGATATTTAGGATAGGTCAATTAATCAGTTGCATCGTCAAAATCTTCCAAGGCAAGGCTTTTGTTGGTCCAGTCATCTTCGGTCTGGTCGAGCTTGGTAGTTACGACATCGAGCTGTTGCTGAAGATCCGCCAGCTTATCGGCATCGTTGAAAGACTCTGGTTGGCTCATAGTTTCTTCGATTTGGGTCTTCTCTTTTTCTAGGTCTCCGAGTTGGTCTTCTAAGGCTTGGACCTGCCGGGAAAGCTTGCGTTTGGCTTTCTGGCGGTCCTTTTGTTGTTGGTAGTCGACCTGCGTCTGCTTGGGTGCCGTGACGGTCGGGTGGGCGGCCTCCGCTTCAGCGGCTTCCTTTGCCGCATAGGCATCTTGTTCGGCCTTCTTGGAGACATAGTAATCGTAGTTGCCCAGATAGCGGGTCGTCCCGTTAGGGCTTAACTCGATTACCTGCGTGGCGATTTGGTTGATGAAGTACCGGTCATGGGAGACGAACAGGATGGTCCCATCGAAGTCGTTTAAGGCGTTTTCCAAAACTTCACGGCTATCGATATCCAAGTGGTTGGTCGGTTCATCAAGCATCAAGAAGTTATCGTGACGTAGGGCCAGCTTAGTTAACAAAAGTCGGGCCTTTTCGCCCCCACTGAGGCTGTGAACGGTCTTGTCCACATCGGAGCCGGTAAACAGGAAACTGCCCAGAATCGAGCGGATATCGCCCTCCGGCGTGGTTGGGTGGTCGTCCCAAAGCTCGTGAAGTACCGTCTTCTTATCATGCAGGTTAGCCTGGTCTTGGTCGTAATAGCCGGTGTCTACGCCGGTGCCAAAAATGATCTGGCCCTTTAACGCCGGTAGCTTGCCTAAGATGGTCTTAAGCAGTGTCGATTTACCGACCCCGTTGGGCCCCACGATGGCGATAGCTTGATGTTTCTTGATGTCCAAGTTAATGGGCGAAGATAGGGTGTGGCCATCGTATCCGACGGCAGCGTTGACCACGTCGAGGACAACGTTGCCACTTTGGCGGTGGGGACGAAAGGAGAAACGCGCGACCTTTTCGTCACCCTCGGGCCGGTCTAAGCGGTCCATCTTTTCCAATTGTTTGCGCCGGGCCTGGGCCCGCTTGGTAGTCGAGGCCCGCACGATGTTACGGTTAACGAAGTCTTCGAGCTTGGAGATTTCGGTCTGTTGCTTGTCGTATTCCTTCCAGGCTTGCTGGAGTCGCTGAGCTTTCTCGTCGATAAAGTGCGAGTAGTTACCTTGATAATGGCTGAGACTGCCACGGGACATGTCATAGACTTCAGTTGCCACGTGGTCCAGGAAGTACCGGTCATGGGAGACGACGAGTAGGGCGCCGGGGTAACTTTGTAAATAGCCTTCTAGCCAGGTCAAAGTTTCGACGTCGAGGTGGTTCGTGGGTTCGTCTAAGATCAAGAGGTCCGGTTTTTCCAGTAGGCGCTTGGCTAAGGCCAATTGGGTCCGTTGTCCCCCGGAAAGCTCGCTGACAGGTTTATCATAGTAGTCTTCGTTGAATTCGAACCCGTGGAGTACGCCCCGAATCTCGGCTTGGTAGCCGTATCCATTTTGGTCACTGAAGTCCTGTTGCAATTGATCGTAGGTCTTGGTGATCTGCTGCAATTGGTCGGCGTCAGCAATGACCTGGGGGTCACTCATTTGGCCTTCCAGGTCGTGCATTTTTTGTTCCATCGCCCGTAACTTGGCGAAGACGGTTAACATTTCATTCCAAACAGTTTTAGTAGAGTTTAACCCGGCGTTTTGCGCCTGGTAGCCAACGGTCAATCCGCGTTTGCGGGTGATTTGACCGTCATCGGGGGTGGTTTCCCCGGCAATCATTTTAATTAGGGTGGATTTACCAGCCCCGTTGCGTCCGACGAGCGCTACCCGGCCGTGGTCACTGACGTCGAGAGTCACGTCGTGAAACAGCACGGTAGCGCCAAACCGCCGGGACACTTGTTGGACTTGTAAGAGAATCACAAAACCAACCTCCTTTTCGGTATGACTTTCATTAATAACCTTCATTTTAGCATATTGTGCAGTTAAGCCGAAATATTGTCTAGGGGGGAATGGAGGGAAGCAACGGGTAGAAGCGACCGCTACAATTTTGCCCCGTAAACTAGTTTGTGAGAAATATGAGAAATAAAATTGCGTTTTGGGCGGGCTTGTGAAATAATTAGGCTCGTTATGCACAAATGCAGATTGTGAAGGAATTTGAAAAATATTTGCAAATTCTTTCACAAGATGGGCTGATATGCTATAATCTATAGGAAATCAGGTTTCACAATTAGACTATAAGTTAGGTTTGTAAGTTATCGTGACGAAATCTTATCAAGCGATGACCGGCAAGAATTGATTAGGAGGTAACATGCTTTGACAGAACAAAAAATTCCACGCGCGACGGCGAAACGGTTGCCGATTTACTATCGCTACTTGAATATTCTTTTGGACGCGGATAAGACGCGGGTTTCGTCCACGGAACTTTCCGAGGCAGTAAAGGTGGATTCCGCCACGATTCGGCGGGACTTTTCCTACTTTGGAGCGTTAGGGAAACGTGGTTACGGATACGACGTCGAGAGTTTGATTAAGTTTTTCCGCAAGATCTTGAACCAAGACCGACTGACTAGTGTCGCCTTGATCGGGGTCGGGAATTTGGGCCACGCCCTCTTGAACTTTAACTTTCACCAGGACAGTAACGTCCGGATCAGTGCGGCGTTTGATATCAATGAAGAAATTGCGAACACCATTCAAAGTGGGGTCCCGATTTACCCGATGTCTGATTTGCGGACGCAACTCGAGGAACAGCAAATTCAGGTCGCTATCTTGACCATTCCTTCCGATGTCGCCCAAGAAGTGACGAATGAAGCTGTGGCGGGTGGCATCAAAGGAATCTTGAACTTCACGCCACTGCGGATTACGGTGCCGAAGGGCGTTCGGGTGCAAAACGTGGACTTGACCAACGAACTGCAGACCCTGATCTACTTTTTGGAACACTACAACCAAAAGGAAGCCTAAGGGCTTTAAAACGTCACGTTTAACTGACTAATTGCGCCCCTTAAATGCTAGAGGCAGGATGAATTGGTGAGAATGGCGCTGGGACCACGGTCCCAGCGCCTTTTTGGTACGCTAATGGCGAGAAGCCCGGGGCGACACGGTGTTATTGGGTGCAACTGGTTGGGCCGCCTTAGAAAGTTTGCTAAATTCCTTGATTTTTAAAACGAAAACTCATATATTAGAAACTGTGATTAGCACTTATGTTAGTCAAGTGCTAACAGTGCTAAAAACTAATGTTAATAGTAAGTTCATTGGAGGGATTCAAGTGTTAAAACCATTAGGAGACCGCGTCATTTTAGACCAACCAGAAGAGCAAGAAGAAACGGTTGGCGGCATTGTGTTAGCAAGTAACGCGCAAGAAAAGCCGCAAACGGCTAACGTTGTCGCAGTCGGCGACGGCCGGGTGTTAGACAATGGCGATAAGGTTGCGCCAAGCGTCAAAGTTGGCGACAAGGTTTTATTCGATAAGTATGCGGGTACGGAAGTTAAGTACCAAGACCAGACTTACCTTGTTTTACACGAAAAGGACTTAGTTGCGGTTATCGACTAAGACTTTCCCCACGATTGATTTAAAAATTCATTTAAAAAAATCTATATGAGGTGAACGAGAATAATGGCTAAAGAATTGAAATTTTCTGAAGATGCACGTAGCGCAATGTTAACCGGTGTCGACAAGTTAGTTGACACGGTCAAGACCACCTTAGGGCCTAAGGGTCGCAACGTGGTGCTGGAACAAAGTTACGGTAACCCGACCATCACGAACGATGGGGTTACCATCGCTAAGGCCATCGAATTAGACGACCACTTTGAAAACATGGGCGCTAAGCTGGTTTCCGAAGTTGCTTCCAAGACCAACGATATCGCTGGTGACGGGACTACGACGGCCACGGTTTTGACCCAAGCCATCGTTAACGAAGGCATGAAGAACGTCACGGCCGGTGCCAACCCAGTTGGCATCCGTCGCGGGATCGAAAAGGCAACGGCCGCTGCCGTTAAGGGCCTGCACAAGATGTCTCACGATGTGAAGACCAAGGACGACATCGCCCAAATCGCCTCGATTTCTTCTGCCAGCAAGGAAACTGGTTCCTTGATTGCTGACGCCATGGAAAAGGTTGGTAACGATGGGGTCATCACCATTGAAGAATCCCGTGGGGTTGAAACCAGCCTGGACGTGGTTGAAGGGATGCAATTCGACCGTGGCTACATGTCTCAATACATGGTCACCGACAACGACAAGATGGAAGCTAACCTGGACAACCCATACATCTTAATCACGGATAAGAAGATTGGGAACATCCAAGACATCTTACCATTATTACAATCCGTCGTTGAACAAAGCCGTTCCCTGTTGATCATCGCCGATGACATCACTGGTGAAGCTTTGCCAACGTTGGTCTTGAACAAGATGCGCGGAACCTTCAACGTGGTTGCTGTTAAGGCCCCTGGCTTTGGTGACCGCCGGAAGGCTCAACTCCAAGACATCGCCGTTCTGACTGGTGGGACTGTCATCACCGATGACTTAGGCCTGAACTTAAAGGACACGACCATCGATCAATTAGGCCAAGCTCAAAAGGTCAACGTCACGAAGGACAACACCACGATTGTTGAAGGTTCTGGTTCTAAGGACCAAATCTCCGCTCGGGTTGATGAAATCAAGGGTCAAATCGCTGACACGACTTCTGATTTCGACCGTGACAAGCTGAAGGAACGTTTGGCGAAGTTAGCCGGTGGGGTTGCTGTCGTTCGGGTCGGTGCTGCTACTGAAACCGAATTGAAGGAACGCAAGTACCGGATTGAAGACGCCTTGAACGCGACCCGTGCCGCCGTTGAAGAAGGCTTCGTTGCTGGTGGGGGGACTTCCTTGATCAACGTCATCAAGGATGTCGCCGCCGTTGAAGCTGAAGGCGACGAACAGACGGGGGTCAACATCGTGCTCCGCGCTCTGGAAGAACCCGTTCGCCAAATCGCGCAAAACGCTGGTGTTGAAGGCTCCGTTGTCGTTGAACACTTAAAGGGCGAAAAGCCAGGTATTGGTTACAACGCCGCCAACGGTAAGTACGAAGACATGGTTGCTGCCGGCATTACCGACCCAACCAAGGTCACCCGTTCTGCCCTGCAAAACGCTGCTTCTGTTTCTGCCTTGTTGCTGACGACCGAAGCGGTGGTTGCGGACAAGCCAGAAAAGAACCCAGCACCTGCTGCTCCAGCCGCACAACCCGGCATGGGCGGTATGATGTAAGCTCAATTAAATTAGTAATGTGTTATCAAGCCTGGACCTCGGTCCGGGCTTTTTTGTGTGCGGTGGCGCCGATAAATGGGTGGATCGCTAAGCCGGTAAACAAGTTGACGGGCAACGAGTACCTAGGAGTGAAAGCAGCGGGTGGCGGCGAGGGGCTTCGGGGCGGTAAAATTGCGGGTTGTTAATGCGAAGAATTGTGGTAATGTGGACCTAGATGTAGTAGAATGACGTTTGCATTCGCAAAAGCGAGTGGTGTTTTCCGGTCTCTGGCCGGGGTTTCAATCATTATTTCGTGGAGATAAGGAGTAAATAGTCATGTGGCATTATTTAAAGCGGGTTTTAATTGGGAAACCCCTCAAAACCATGGACGAAGGCGGCCAGGCGCTAACTAAGTTTAAAGCTTTAGCGTTACTGTCGTCTGATGCGCTATCTTCCGTGGCTTATGGTACTGAGCAAATTACCACAGTCTTAATTACCTTATCCGCTGCAGCCCTGATGTACCAACTCTGGGTTGCCGCTTTGGTTTTAGTACTGTTATTTGCCATCACGCTTTCTTATCAGCAGATTATCCGGGCATATCCTTCCGGCGGGGGGGCCTACGTGGTTGCGACCACCGATTGGGGCCAAAACGCGGGGCTGGTCGCCGGGGGATCATTACTGGTTGATTACATGTTGACCGTGGCCGTTTCGACCACTTCTGGGACCGAGGCCATCACGTCGGCGATTCCGGCGTTGTCCCCGTATTCGGTGTTAGTATCCGTCCTGATTGTGATTGGGATTATGTTATTGAACCTACGGGGGATGCGCGAATCAGCGGCCTTTTTGACCATTCCAGTGTATTTCTTCATCGTCATGATTCTAGTCATGGTCGGGGTTGGCTTATACAACATCGCGACGGGTCAAGTGACTTACCATGCTGCTGCCGGACTAGGTGCGCCGGTGCAAGGCATGACGCTGCTACTGTTCTTTCGGGCTTTCTCCTCTGGGTCATCTTCTCTGACCGGGGTCGAAGCCATCAGTAACGCGGTGCCGAACTTTAAGGCCCCGAAGCGGCATAATGCGGCGACGACGCTGGCGATTATGGCTGGAATCTTGGCCATCTTCTTTGCCGGGATTACCTACTTGAGTTACTACATGGGGATTCGACCGGAATCGAGTCAGACCGTCCTTTCCCAAATCGCCACTGGCGTCTTTGGCCACGGGGTGCTGTACTACCTGCTGCAACTGTCTACGGCTTTGATTTTAGCGGTCGCGGCCAACACCGGGTTCTCGGCCTTTCCCATTTTGGCTTACAATTTGGCTAAAGACAAATTTCTCCCACACGCTTATCTGGACCGTGGGGATCGCTTAGGCTATTCCAATGGAATCATTTCGTTAGCCGTTGGGGCCATCGTGTTGATTTTCATCTTCCACGGGCAAACGACCTTACTGATTCCGCTGTATGCGGTTGGGGTCTTCGTCCCGTTTACTTTGTCCCAATCCGGGATGATTATTCACTGGTTCCGGGTCCGAGAAGGCTGGTGGCTGGGTAAAGCCGCTATCAACCTGTTAGGGGCGTTGATCTCACTAATTCTGGTTATCTTCTTACTGTTCTTGCATTTCGGGAACGTTTGGCCATACCTAATCATCATGCCATTATTATTGATGATGTTCTATCGGATTCATCAGCATTACATCAACGTTGCTCGGCAGTTACGGGTAGAAGCCAAGACTAAGTCGGTGGTCCACGAGTACGATGGGGCCACGGTCATTGTCCTGGTCAGCAACATCACCCGGGTAACGAGTGGCGCCATCAATTACGCGCGTTCCATTGGAGACTACGTGATTGCGATGCACGTGTCGTTTGACGAGAATCCCAAAAAGGAACACAAGACAGCCTTGGAATTCAAGGCTGAATTCCCCGATATCCGCTTCGTGGATATTCACTCGTCTTACCGGTCGATTGCGACGCCAACGTTGCGGTTCTGTGACGTCATCGCTAAACGGGCGACTGAACGGAACTTTACCACGACGGTCTTGGTCCCGCAGTTTGTCCCGCGGCACCCATGGCAAAATGTTCTGCATAACCAAACGGCGTTACGCTTGCGGACCGTCTTGAACTCTCGGGAAAACATCATCGTTTCAACTTATAATTATCACTTAAAAGAGTAGTTTCATTCTAGTTAGCAGGAATGAAACGCAAAATGAGCTTCTCCAGTATTGGGGAAGCTCATTTTTTAGGTTGACTTGCAGGCTACTGCTGAGTTTTGCCCGTCAATAGACGTAGAATCGCGTGGAGCAAGTCTTGGTTGCTCAGGTGTCGTTGATGGCGTTCGAAAGCGTAGACCCGGCTACGGAGCATGGCGGCGACCATGTCGGCTTGAAAGCACAAATACTGTTCGGAGCTCGCCGGTTGGTTGCGCCGCAGGAACCGAATCAACAGGTCGATGCGGTTGCGGTAGATGGGTGTTTGTAGGAGTTGGGTGAAGCCCAGCGGGGTGGTCTCATTTTCAATGATGGTGAAGAAGCCTTCGTGAGCCACCCGCACGTCGAGGTAGCCCTGCAAGATCACAGTCAGTTGCTTTTCTGGCCGGTCGGTCGTGGTGTCGAGGTAAGCATTGGCCTGGTCAACGTAGTGCTGCATTCGGTCACGGATGAGGGCGACGCACAGGGCGCCCTTGCTGGGGTAGTTACGGTATAAAGTCCCGACCCCGATGTGAGCCTCGTGGGCCAGTTGTTTCATCCCCACGTTGGCGACTCCTTGCTCCGCAAACAGCCGGTTAGCGGTGGTCAAAATTTTTTGTTGGTTGGCACGGGCATCGGCGCGCATGATGAGTCCTCCTCGATGATCAGTTACGTCTAACCTACACTTTTCGGTGAGGCTTGACAAGTGGAACCAGTTCCACTTAAATAGAGGGGTGTACTTAAACCGTGAAAAGGGGCGTCTCAGGAATGTTAATTGTCTTTTATGGACTATTAATTGGAATCTTTATCAGTATCATGGGTGGCGGTGGCGCCGCGTTATACCTGGGGGTCTTGACCAGTGAGCTGGGAATGTCGACCGCCGTGGCCGCGCCGACCTCGTTAGTCGTGGCGATTCCGGCACTGGTCTTTGGGTGTGCGGTTCAGATGCGGATTCATAACATCCACTACGACCTGGGGAACCGAATGATTCTAGCTTCGTTGCCCGGCATCCTTTTAGGGACTGGGGTGGCACCGTTCATTCCTGCGAAAATCTATGACTGGGTCGTCGGGACCATTTTGATGGTCATGGGGGCCATCGTGGTGATTCGAAGCTTACGCCACCGCGCCAAGACCCTGGCGGGTAAATCGCGCTTTGGTGTGGCTATCGGTCTGGGTTTCTTGAGTGGCCTGATGGTCGGTATCGGCGGTCTGACTGGTGGTGGTCCCACCGGCGGGGCTGTCGATCTTGGGGCTACCCGCGATGCAAGCTGCTGGGACGTCGACGTACGTCATTAGCGTGATGGCGTTAGTTGGGGTGATCAGTCACTTATTTACTGGGTCGATTGCCTGGAGTGCCGGGTTGACCTTGATGGTCGGTTCAGTGATTGGGGCGGTCGGTACGCCAATTGTCTTGCGAAAGTTTAAACTGGTCCATTTGAACCAATGGTTGACTCCCATCATTGGTCTGGTCATCGTTTATTTCGGGATTAATATATTTTTCAAATAGTGACGAACAATGAGACGGCGATAAAATGCTAAAGTGCACCGCCCTTAAACGGATTTTCCGTTTAAAGGCGGTGCACTTTTAAGTTATTCAGTGGCTGTAATAGCATCCGCTCGTTTAGTTGCTATCAAGCCGATTTTCAAAGGTTAGAAGTTAATGTAAGCCCATGAAGGACGCAAAGGCAGGGACGACCAGGTCGACCACGATGGAGATGATGACCACCGCGATGGAGGCCATTGACCCTTGAATGGATCCTAATTGAAGTGCCTTAGCGGAGCCCACGGTGTGCCCGGCGGTTCCTAACCCTAAGCCGGCACCGATGGGGTCGTGGTTGATGCGGAAGAACTTGACCAGCCAATCACCCAAGGCGTAAATGATGACGGCGTTTAAAATGCAGGCCATCGCCGTAATCGCGGCGTTGCCCCCAATAGCCGTAGAGATTGGCATGGCAATGGCAGTCGTGGCGGCTTGTGGCAGCATCGATGCGATACCCGCATTGTTGAGGCCGAAAAGCTTGGCGACCCAGTAGATGATGACCAAAGAAATGAACAGGCCCACAATCAATGAGAGCAAGATGACCGGCCAGAAACGTTTGACGATGTCGTTCCGCCGATAAAGCGGAATGGCGAAGGCAATCGTGGCTGGATTCAAGAACCAAAAGATAATGTTACCTCCCGGGAGGTATGCGGATTTATAGAAGACCGCAGTCGTGGTCCCGAATGCCTTGGCCAACAGAAAAAGAATGAAGATCCCAAGGACCATCCCAACGAAGAGGGGCTGGAACAAGAAGAAGCCCTTGCCAATCTTGAAAAGCCACTGGCCAATGAGGTAAACGACCAGGGACAAGAAGATTCCAAAAATGGCGTTACCGGCACTGGCCCCGGTGGCAGTCGTGCCGAGCGCGTCGCTCAACCACTTGCCCCAGACCGCCATGTGCGGTGTTACAGCTAAACTAATCATGATATCATCCTTTCAAAAAAATGGTGGGCAATTAGTTGTCGACGGTCGTATTGACGTGGAAGACGTGCTTGGCCAACCAGATGAACCCAGCGGTCGTGTAAGCTACGACAACCAAGAGAATAATCGTGGCAATCAGGGTCACTAAGACAATCTGGACCCCTTCAGTCCGTAAAATATCGAGGTTAGCGGCTAATTGGATTCCGGAGGGCACGAACAGAAAGGCAATCAAACTGATCATGAAATCGCCAAATTTTTCGACGTTATGCAGTTTGACGATGTGGGTTGCGAGTAACAGGTAAAGTAAAATCAGCCCAATAACAGGCGTTGGCACAGGAAACGATGCGGGAAACAGCGGTGAAATCAGACTAGAAACAAAGAGGACCGCTGCGAAGATTCCCATTTGAATGAGGATAGGCGTCGGTTGCGGGCTGTCAGTTGGTGTGACTTTATTTTGAGTAGCCAATAAAAAAATCTCCCTTCTAATTCAGCTAAGCTGAACCGAACAAAATATAATAATTTCACAAAGCGTTTGATACACTTCTGGAGCCATGAAAAGACGCCGGCAGTCTTCGCCGACTCCATAAGCCCATTATATGAATTTTAGTTTTCAAGTACAAGCTAAAATACTTATAATGGCTATGAGGCAAAACAGTTGCTATTTAAAACAACTGAGAAGCTAACCATCACTAGGGAGAATTAGCTAAGTGGCCACGTCACCGTCATTTTTTGACAGTGCCTCATTTTGTGAAGCGAGTTTAGGTGACCGAACTAACCCGAACTGGTTTATTTCAATTTAAACTGGCGGTTGTGTTTGATTTCATGGCTTTGTATAATTAGCAAAAGGCCACCTGAGTGGGAATGGTCTGGGAAGGGTAGCCCATGGTGGCTTCCAGACTGGACTTGGGTCATGGCCATGAACCGCATGTTTAGCGGTCAACGGGGACGTTCCCGGGGATAAACGGGACGCCAGCTAGCGGCGCGGATACCGCGCTAAGCTTGGCTATTAAGAATAGAAAGAGGACAGTTATGAAATTTGAGATTATTGTTAGCTTATTTGCTACCATGATCATCTCCGCGATTCTAACGCCGTTTATTCGGCGCTTGGCGTTTAAAATTGGGGCGGTAGATAAGCCCAATCAACGTCGGGTTAACAAAGTGGCCATGCCGACCTTAGGTGGGTTGGCCATCTTTATTGCGTTTACCTTTTCCACCATGTTTTTACTCCGGGACCAAATGCCGACTCATCAGCTGTGGGGACTGTTTGGCGGGGAGTGCATTATCGTGGCTGAGGGGATGATCGATGACGTCTTTGAACTCAAGCCCCATCAAAAAGTGCTTGGGCAATTACTGGCGGCCTTAGAAGTTTACTTCGTGGCCGAAGTGCGGATGCGTTATCTGACGTTACCGTTTGTGGGAACCTGGCACCTGGGGCTCTTGGCGTTGCCCATTACGTTGCTTTGGATTGTGGCGATCATTAATGCCATCAACCTGATTGACGGACTGGATGGGTTGGCCACCGGGGTGTCTATCATTGCCTTGACCACGACCGGGATTACCGGGCTGTTCTTCTTGAACGTGGCCAACACCTGGGTCGCCATCATGATTTTTGCGTTGGTCGCCGCCATGGTTGGCTTTTTGCCCTATAATTTTTTCCCAGCGCGGATTTATTTAGGGGATACGGGCGCACAATTCATCGGGTTTATGATTGCCTGCTTCTCGTTGTACGGGTTAAAGAACGTCACCTTCATCTCCGTTATCATCCCGGTCATCATCTTGGGGGTTCCGATTACGGATACGGTCTACGCGATGATTCGCCGGATTCTAAACAAGCAACCCATTTCGCATGCGGATAAACACCATTTGCACCACCGCTTGATGCAATTGGGATTGACGCACCGCCAGACGGTGTTGGTCATCTACGGGATTGCGTTGATTTTTTCGTTCATCGCCTTACTTTACCCGTTGTCGACGATTTGGGGCTCGGTCCTATTGACCGTGGCCATCCTGGTGGGGCTAGAGCTCTTCGTGGAAGCCATCGGTCTGGTTGGGTCGAATCGTCAACCGCTATTGCACTGGATTAAGCATATCGTGAAACAGTTTACGTCAAAAACTTCGGATTGAAAGTTTAATGGACCACTAGGGGTCCAACCAAAAAGTCCCGCGCAATCATCAAGGATTGTGGGGGACTTTTTGGTTGGTCAATTATGGTATTAAGCATCATCGCGACTGCTGGCATGGATTTCGACAGGGACCTCATGATAGGCTACGTCTCCCAGCTTGATGTCTAACCGGTCGTTCAGCAGGTCGGTGAGGGCTTGAGTCGTCGCCTCGACGGCAGCTAAATCGACGCCGATGGTAATCTGGACCACTTGAGTGTAAAGGGTCTGTAAGACAATGAGGTGATTTTCTTCAAGGTAGTGGGTCAGCTGGTCGTAGTGCGGGTAATTAACGGTGATCTGCACGGCCCGTTGCTGAACGCGCTTCACGACGCCCACGGCTTCGATTCCGGTGGACGTGGCGTTGCTATAAGCCCGAATGAGGCCTCCGGCACCTAGCTTGATGCCACCAAAGTAACGGGTGACCACGGCAATCGTGTTGCGCAGGTGGTTGCGTTGGAGGACCGTCAAGATGGGAACGCCAGCCGTCCCGGAGGGCTCGCCGTTGTCACTTTCCCGTTGGATATAGTCGTGGTCACCCAAGACATAGGCCCAACAATGGTGAGTGGCCTTGGGTTCTCTGGCGATGACGTCGTTTAAGAACGCCTGAGCTTCGGCTTCGGTCGTGACCCGGCCGAGATCGGCAATAAAACGCGACTTCTTGCTTTCCAGTTCATGCTTACCAGCAGCTTTTACGGTTAAATAGTCTGTTTCCATGTGAACACCCTTCTTCAAAATTTCGTTGGCGACCTACGGACCTACCTTCAGGATAACCTGAAAGGATGGTCAGTTATGGATAAAACTCAGTTATTTGGTCGTCGCGTGCCACTCACCCAAGCGCCCCCGGAGGCCACGGGGAAACCGGCGTTACAGTTGGTCAACGGGCACTGGCAGTGTCAGCGGTGTCACCAGTGGGTCGCACCGCAAGATTGCTTGCCACACGGCGTACCGTATTGTCGGCACTGTCTGAACCTGGGGCGATTGACTAAGCATACTAAATTATACACTATTCCGGAACCCAATCAGTTTTTGAAATGGTCGGATTCGCCTTTGAGTTGGGCGGGGACGTTAAGTGAGCAACAGCATCAAGCTGCCTTAGCCGTTTGCCGGTTAGTTCAGGCGCAACGTGACCAATTGTTGTGGGCGGTCACTGGGGCGGGGAAGACCGAGATGGTGTACCCGGCACTGGCGTGGGCGTTACAACGGGGATGGCGGGTAGCGTGGACGTCACCGCGTGTCGATGTGTGTTTGGAGCTGGCGCCACGGTTGGCCCAAGCGTTTGCTGCGGTGCCCCAGACCGTCTTGTATGGGGGACAACCCGCGCCATACCGGTACTGCCAACTGACTATTTGCACCACGCACCAACTGCTGCGGTTCGAGGCCGCCTTCGATTGGATCGTGGTGGACGAAGTTGACGCTTTTCCGTTAGCAACCAGCCCGATGCTTCAACGCGCCATTGTCCAGGCCCAAAAACCCGCGGGATGTCACCTATATTTAACGGCGACCCCAGGACCAGACCTGCAGCGGAAACTGAAACGCCATCAACTAGCGGTGACTTATCTGCCGCTGCGGTACCACGGGCACCTCTTACCACCGTTGCGGACTAAGCTAGTGGGGGCGGGCGGACCCGGTTAGTGCGCCACGGGTTGCCCCCTAAAGTGTTGCGGCAATTACGTGCCTATGCGCAGACGGGCCAACGATACTTATTCTTCGTGCCGCGGGTGAGCGATTTGCGGTTAGTGGCCCGGGCACTCCGGCAAGCGGGGTTACCCGAAGGCGTGACCGTGCATGCCGCCGACCCCGACCGCCAGGCCAAGGTCCAAGCCTTTCGGGATGGTCAGGGACAATGCCTTATCACCACTACGATTCTAGAGCGTGGGGTCACGTTTCCCGCCGTGTTCGTGGTGATCTTGGGTGGGGATGACCCGGTCTTTTCGACTGCGGCACTGGTCCAGATTGCTGGTCGAGTGGGGCGCCATCGCGACTATCCGACCGGTGACGTTTGGTGTTATTGTCAAAGCTTAACCCGGGAAATCTACCACGCTCAGCACATGATTCGCGAGTTGAATCGGCGGGGGAAACGGTTAGGGGGACGGTCGTAATGGCAACCTGTCTATGGTGTCAGGCCGTTGTAAAAGTGCCAGTAACGTTGCGGATATTGCTACGGTGGCAAGTCATCGTGCCTCCTAAGTTGTGCACGACCTGTGCGCAGCGGTTACAGCCGCTACACGCGCCGCAGTGTCCGCAATGTGGCCGTCAACAGGCCACGGCGACCGTCTGTCCAGATTGTGCCCGGTGGGCTGATGAGTGGCATAACCAGGCCATCTTTCCGTACGATGAGGCGATAAAGGCCTACATGCAACAGTATAAATTTCAGGGGGATTATCGATTACGATTGGTTATGCAGCCCTATTTACGGCGCGCATTAGCTCAAATAGAGTATGACGTATTGGTGCCAATTCCGATTACCGCAACGACCTGGCAGACGCGCGGGTTTAATCAAGTGACCGGTTGGTTAACGGACCAACCTTTCCAATCGGTCTTGACCGTACCCCCTGCCCGCAAGCCCCGACCCCAGTCCAGTAAGACACGCCGCGAACGCCTGGCCATGCCACAACCATTTGAGTTGGTCCCGCAGGCCGCTACGGTGCTGGCGAATCGCCGGGTATTGCTACTGGATGATGTCTATACGACGGGGCGGACCATCCGGCACGCCGCAGCGCAAATTTATTTAGGGGGTGCGAAAGCGGTTACTAGCCTGACTCTAGCGCGCTGACGTTCATTTTTGTCCGGCAGAATAATTGTCTATCGTAGCGCTTTCCTTTATAATGAAAGTAAGCAAAGCACTGCAGAAGAGTGGTCCTTCGTGTGCTAAGCAAGCCAAGCGATCTCTTGGCTGAAGGGAGAGAAGTTTTATGCTCACATTTAATATTCGTGGTGAAAACATCGAAGTTACTGACGCAATACGGGATTACGTTGAGAAGCGAATCAGCAAGTTAGAAAAGTATTTCGACAACAACGTCGAGGCAATTGCGCATATCAACCTGAAGGTTTACCAAAACAAGAACGCGAAGGTTGAAGTAACAATCCCACTCCCATACTTGACCTTAAGAGCGGAGGAGACCTCACCAGACTTGTACGCCAGCGTCGATTTGGTGACCGACAAATTGGAACGCCAAATCCGTAAGTACAAGACCAAAGTTAACCGTAAGTCCCGTGAAAAGGGCTATAAGAACTTAGACTTTGCACCAGAAGCAACATCCGAAGACGACCAATCGGCCAATGGCAATGATTTCGAAGTGGTCCGCACGAAGCGGTTGTCTTTGAAGCCGATGGATAATGAAGAAGCCATTCTCCAGATGGATATGTTGGGACACAACTTCTTCATCTATCAAGACGCTGAAACGAATGGTGTCAGCATCGTTTACCGGCGTAATGATGGTCGCTACGGCTTGATTGAAGCCAACGATGAAGACTAGATTAACGTGAAATGGTATCAAGCCTGGGAGCCTGCCCGGGCTTTTTTAGTCGGGTAACGAAATTATAAATCAACTAATTAACTGTCCCGTCACCCAACCGTTCGGCATTTGTTAAATTTAAACTGGCAAATCGCAAATGAAAGCGGTTCAGGCTTTGCGAACCGAAGTGGAGAGTTTCATCTTGGGGGGGATAGTGTTAAAATGTAGGTTGATTTATTGCAAAACAATGGGTAATTTTAAATAGACTAATTAAAACGCAGTACTGAAGGGAATTCTCACATGGCAAACATTTTAAAAAAATGGGTCGAAAGTGATCGACGAACTTTACGACGCCTCAGTAAGTTAGCGGACCAAGTGGGTGCTTACGCTGACGAGTACGCAAAGCTTTCAGACGAAGATTTGAAGGCCAAAACGCCCGAATTTCAAAAGCGGTATCAAGACGGGGAAACCTTGGATGATTTATTGCCTGAGGCTTTTGCGGCTTGTCGTGAAGGTGCGCGCCGGGTCCTCGGCTTGTACCCATTCCATGTTCAAATCATGGGGGGAATCGTGCTTCACGAAGGTAACATCGCCGAAATGAAGACTGGTGAAGGGAAGACCTTGACGGCGACCATGCCCGTGTACCTGAACGCCTTAGCAGGCAAAGGGGTCCACGTGGTCACGGTCAACGAATACCTGTCCGCACGGGACGCCACGGAAATGGGTGAACTGTACAACTGGATGGGCTTATCCGTTGGGTTGAACTCCGCCGAAAAGACGCCAGATGAAAAGCGGGAAGCTTATAACGCTGACATCACGTATTCCACCAACGGGGAAATCGGGTTCGATTACCTGCGGGACAACATGGTGGTCTACAAAGAAGATATGGTGCAACGGCCACTAAACTTCGCCATCGTCGACGAAGTGGACTCCATCTTGATTGATGAAGCCCGGACGCCGTTGATCATTTCGGGGCAATCCGAAGGAACTAGTCAGCTCTACAAACGGGTCGACCGGTTCGCTAAGACCTTGCACGAAAAGGAAGACTTTAAGATCGACCTGGAATCCAAGACCGTGTCCTTGACGGATACCGGGATTGAAAAGGCCGAAAAATACTTTAATTTGAAGAACTTATACGACACGGACAACACCGCGTTGACCCACCACATGGACCAAGCCTTACGGGCGAACTTTATCATGTTGCGGGATAAAGACTACGTGGTTCAAGACGGCGAAGTCTTGATCGTTGATTCCTTTACTGGCCGGGTCATGGAAGGCCGGCGGTACTCCGATGGGCTGCACCAAGCCATTGAAGCCAAGGAAGGCGTCGAGATTCAAGAAGAGACCAAGACCATGGCCAACATCACGTACCAAAACTTGTTCCGGATGTACAGTAAGTTAGCCGGGATGACCGGGACGGCCAAGACCGAAGCCGAGGAATTCCGGGAAATCTACAACATGGAAGTCATCTCCGTGCCGACCAACAAACCGGTCGTGCGGGTTGACCATCCGGATGTGTTGTACCCGACTTTGGAAGCTAAGTTTGACGCCGTTGTCAAGGAAATCGCGGCGCTTCATAAGAAGGGCCAACCGATGTTAATCGGGACCGTGGCCGTGGAAACGTCCGAATACCTGTCGCAACGCTTAGACCAAGAAAAGATTCCGCATGTGGTCTTAAACGCCAAGAACCATGCGCGTGAAGCCGATATTATTCAAAACGCCGGTCAACGGGGCGCCGTCACCATTGCCACCAACATGGCTGGACGGGGGACCGATATCAAGCTCGGACCCGGCGTGGTTGAATTAGGTGGTTTAGCCGTGATTGGGACGGAACGGCACGAGTCCCGGCGGATTGATAACCAGCTGCGGGGCCGTTCTGGTCGGCAGGGTGACCCGGGTCTGACCCAGTTCTACCTGTCGCTGGAAGATGACTTGATGCGGCGGTTCGGTTCTGACCGGGTCAAAGACTTCTTACAACGGATGAACGTTGACGGCGAAGACGCCGTTATCCGTAGCCGGATGATCACCAAGCAGGTGGAATCTGCGCAAAAGCGGGTTGAAGGGAACAACTATGATTCCCGGAAGAACGTCTTGCAATACGATGACGTGATGCGGCAACAACGGAACGTCATCTACGGTGAACGGAACCAAGTCATCCAGGAAGAAAAGTCCCTGAAATGGGTCTTGATGCCGATGATCAAGCGGACCGTCAGCCGGGTCGTTAGCTTGCATACACAGGGTGACCAAGCTGATTGGGATTTGGATACCTTGCTCGACTTCGGGATTTCAGCGATGGTTTCGCCCGACCAAATCAGCCTGGCTGGTTTGAAGGACAAAACCGCGGATGAAATCGTGGACTTCTTCATGGACTTAGCCAATAAAGTTTACGATGATAAGTCCAAGCAACTTTACGATCCCGCACAAATGCTTGAATTTGAAAAGGTCGTGCTGTTGCGGGTCGTAGATTCGCACTGGACCGACCACATCGATGCGATGGACCAGTTACGACAATCCATCGGCTTACGGGGTTACGGTCAATTGAACCCGTTGGTTGAATACCAACAAGACGGGTTCCGGATGTTCGAAGAAATGATTTCCGACATCGAATATGACACGACGCGGTTGTTCATGAAGTCTGAAATTCGACAAAACATTACGCGGTAAAGACCGTGTGACGCGCTTAATAGGAGCGTTTGAACAGGGACCTGGGGACGTTGTCCCGGGTCCCTGTTTGGTTATCACCACCAAAAATCACCTTAAAAAGGAGCCAACAAAATGGAATTAACGGATGCTAAACACGCCATTGAAACCATGAAAACACAATTAACCGGCTTTAGGAGGTCACTTTGACTTCGATGCGCTGAACGAGAGCATCAGTGTCAACGAAGGCCAAATGGCAGAGCCAGGATTCTGGGACGATCCGCAACAGGCCCAAAAACTGATCGATGCCACCAACGAGATGAAGCAAAAAGTCGGCGCTTTTCAGAAATTGTTCGACCAAGTTGCCGATTTGGAGGTTGCCATCGACCTTCTGAGTGAGGAACCGGACGACGATATTCAGGCCGATTTCAACCAGAATTTTGCTAAGACTCAGGCGGCTTTGCGGCAGTACCGGTTGAACTTGTTATTGAACCAGAAGTACGATCGCAACAATGCCATTTTAGAAATTCACCCGGGGGCCGGGGGAACAGAATCGCAAGACTGGGGCTCAATGTTGATGCGGATGTACACCCGCTGGGCCGAACAGCACCACTTCAAAGTTTCCGTCTTAGACTACCAAGCGGGGGAAGTGGCCGGCTTGAGTAGTGCGCCCCTGTTGATTGCCGGCCACAACGCTTACGGGTATTTGCGTTCCGAAAAGGGCGTGCACCGGCTGGTCCGAATCTCGCCATTTGATTCCGCGGGGCGGCGGCACACCTCATTTGCATCGGTAGATGTGTTACCGCAACTAGATGATTCGGTCGATGTGGAGATTAACCCCGCCGACTTGAAGGTCGACGTGTACCGGGCTTCCGGAGCTGGAGGCCAACACGTCAATAAGACCTCGTCAGCCGTGCGGATTACCCATCTGCCCACGGGCATCGTGACGCAAAGTCAGGCCCAACGGTCGCAACTCCAAAACCGGCAAACGGCACTGTCCATGTTGCGGGCCAAACTGTACGAACTGGAAGAAGAGAAGAAGGCTAAGGAAAAGGCGGCTTTGGAAGGTGTCCAGATGGATATTGGTTGGGGGTCGCAGATTCGCTCCTACGTCTTCCACCCGTACACCATGGTCAAAGACCACCGCACCAACCACGAGACGTCGCAGGGCCAAGCCGTTATGGATGGCGACTTAGACCCGTTTATCGATGCTTATTTGCAGTGGCAATTGAGTCAAAAAAATCCCGACTAGACTGGGAGTCGGTGACACGTCATATAAATAAATTGGTTGAACGGGTAACGCGAATCTGGTGTTACCCGTTTTTAGTTAATGCTATACTGATGTCAGCTAGTTTTTTAGAAAGGTGTCGATTGCATGCGGACTTTATTGGTTGTGGGTAGCTTTGCGTTACAACCCCTGTTATGGTTAGCTATTTTGCGTTCTTGGCTGACCAGTCGCTCACGGGTGGCCCACGAACGGCATGACTTTAGTAGTGCCGTGTATAGTGATCATTATGAATTACGACATATGCTGACGCAGGGCGTCATCCTCGGGGTGGGACTCTCCATTTTGACCCTCATCGTGGGGTTCAGTCTGCCGCTTAACTGGATTCTGATTTACGAAGCGTTAGCCAGTCTTTCCTTACTTATCTTGCCGACCACGGTCTTGCCCATCACCCTTTTAGTGGTGACGACACTATTGGCCGGGGTTCTGGGAAGTAGTTGGTTGCCCGTTTTTGATCTGCAAACGCTGGGACTGAGTACTGCTGACGTGCCCGCAACTAATTTTGCCTGGTTATTTGTGATTGCCTTCTTGGGTTTAGGCCATTGGGTCGCTCACTATGGCGGCCGTTTCGATAGCCCACGCATCTACGCCAAGCAACGGGGCAAGCGAATCGCCGGTTATCCTTGGCGAGAGTTGCTGGTGGTGCCGGTCGTGACCTTGGTTCCCGGGGACTGGTTCGTTCAAGGCGGCTTGTCCTGGTGGCCGATGCTGAACCTACACGGACAGACCTTTGCCGTGTTGTTTTTACCCTTGCTGTTGGGGGTCCGCTTCACGGTCTTTCGGGAAGTGCCTAAAGCGGTTTATCGGCACCTGTCCCGGCAAATTTTGGTGTTAGCTGGCTTAGCGGTAGTCTTGTTGGGGTGGTTGCTGTGGCGACCACAAGACTTACCGATTGGTGTTATCGTGTTGTTAGTTTGTTATGGGTGGTGCTTATGGCAAGCCAAACGCTATGACCACCGGCAATCATTTTGGTATTCTCAGGTAGACGATGGGGTCCGGGTGCTGGCCATCCGACCAGGTACGCCGGCTAACAAACTCGACTTAGCGGCGGGCGACATTATTTTGGAATGCAACCATCGCGCGGTGAATAGCGAAACGGCGTTTTACGAAGCGCTATTGCAAAACCCAACATACTGCCATTTGCGGGTGCGCAACATGGCAGGCGATTTAAAAGTCACGGAAACGGCCATTTATTCCGGGGCGCCACACGAAATCGGAATTGTTCTATTCAGAGATCAGGAGGGGTAAATCATGAGTAGAGTGCTAGTCGTGGATGATGAGCCGTCAATTGTGACGCTGTTACAGTATAATTTGGAACAAGCAGACTATCAGGTGGTCACGGCCATCGATGGCGAACAGGCGTTACAGTTGGCGGAACATGAGAATTTTGATGTCATTTTGTTAGATTTGATGCTGCCGAAGTTAGACGGGGTTGAGGTGACCAAACGGTTACGTCAGGAAAAAATCCAGACACCGATTATTATGATCACCGCCAAGACTAGTGAGTTCGATACGGTCGTGGGCTTAGAGTTAGGTGCGGATGATTACATCACCAAACCATTCAGTCCACGCGAAGTGTTGGCACGAATGAAGGCGGTCATGCGCCGGTACCACGAAGATGACCACCCGCAGCAACCTACGGAAGCGGGCAACGTGATCCAGATTGCGGGGTTGAGCATCGACCAGGACAAGTTCCAGGTCAAGCGTGGTCAACAACAAATTGAATTAACGCCCAAGGAGTTTGAACTGTTACTCTTCTTTGCCAAACGTCCTGGCAAGGTCTGGAGTCGTGAGCAACTACTCGAAGGGGTTTGGGGCTTCGACTACAGTGGCCAAACGCGGATGGTCGACATCCACGTGTCCCATTTACGGGAAAAAATTGAGACCGACCCCAAGCATCCTAGCTTGCTGAAAACGGTGCGGGGCTTTGGTTACACCTTCGAGGCGGTGCCATGAGCCGCCAATTCACTTGGGGGAGCGCCATTGTTTTATTGAGTTTGAATACGTTATTGGTGTGGGGGTTACGCCCCGATAACAGTGGCTGGGCGCTGGTCATTGGCTGGTCGTTTGCTGCCATCGAATGGGGCTGTTTATTGTGGGTCCAGCGTTGGGCGCAGCAACGAATCAATATTTTGACCAAAAAAGTTCAGCAAATGCGTCACGCTGAGGCCCTGGCCCACGTGTTGCTGTCGCCCCACGACCCGTTCTACCAGTTGGCCTTACAGATCAATTACTTACAGACCCAGCAACGCAAGTTCCACCGTAAGATGGCGGGGCAGAATCAAGAATTCGCGACCTTGCTGGATTATTTGCCGATTGGGGTCATGGTGATTGACCGCTACCGCAAGGTGGAATTGGCCAACCCAGCAATGGAGCAATTCTTGCAACAACGTATCTCGCCACGACGTCACCTGTTTACGCAAGACGTCCGCCAGTTCGAACTGGCAAGTTTGATCAATAAGGCGTTGTCCGAGCGGCAGACCCAACACCGAGTCTTGAAGCTCCCGGGGTCGCCCAACGAGCGGACAATCGACGCTCAGGTAGTCTACACGGCGACATCACAAGACTACTTCCAAGTGCTAGTGTTGTTGTACGACGTGACCGAAGTTTATGCGGTCGAGCAGATGCAGATGGACTTCGTGTCCAATGCTTCGCACGAACTGAAAACGCCAGTCACCGCGATTTCCGGGTTTGCCAAGACGCTGTTGGCGGGTGCCAAGGATGACCCCGAAAAATCGGTGGAGTTTTTACAGATCATCGACCAGCAAAGCGACCGGTTAGTCGAGCTGATCAACGACGTGCTGACTATTTCGCACCTGGAATCGGGGAACGCCGTGGAAATCAATCAGGTTGGCGTGGGTCAACTGGTCGCCAACCAGGTCCACTTGTTGACGCCCCTCGCTGGCGTCAATCAGGTAGCGTTAACGAACCAGGTGCCCGCTGAGTTCACAGCGGCGACCGATCAGCGTAAGCTGGACCAAATCATTAAAAACGTGTTGAGTAACGCCATCAAGTATAATCGGCCGCAGGGAAGCGTTACGTTGCGTCTGAAAACGACCACCACAACTTGGAGCCTCATAATTGCCGATACTGGGATAGGCATTTCACAGTCAGACCAGTTGCGAGTCTTTGAACGCTTTTACCGGGCGGAACTTTCCCATTCCAACCAGCGGGTCAGCGGGAGTGGCTTGGGGCTAGCCATCGTGCGTGAATTGGTCCAAGCCTTGAACGGTAAGCTGGAGTTGCAAAGTGAGTTGGGCCAGGGGACCACGGTGACTTTGACCTTTCCGCGCAAAACGGCCGAGGCCCTTTCGGCGCAACAGCGCTTGGCGGCTCGTAAAACGGAGCTATCTCGATAAGTTGGGGCCTGAGACCAAACACTAAGTGCACCACCTTTAAATGGAATTTCCATTTGCAGGGGGTGCTTTTTTTGCAATTAGTCGGTGTCCATAAGAGATCGAAACGGCAGCCAAAGTCAGTTTGGCCTCCACTTTTAATCGTAATTGACCTTACTTTGCGGGGACATTTACATAACCTTTACAATACGTCTACATCACATTTACATTCACCCGGTATACTAATTCCTGAGATACCCGGCCGGAACGCAACCAACCGGGATAGGAGGGACAAACGGGATGACAAAACGACGATGGTTACAGAGCCTACTCCTCATGATTTTAGTAGCTCTGGGCATCTTTGCTTACCAGACCCGCCAGGTCAGCCATGCAGGTGGATCAATTACGGCGGTAGGCTCCACGGCGCTACAGCCATTGGTTGAAGCGGCTGGCGAGCAATATGCCGGCGACCACCTGGGGACGTTTATCAACGTTCAAGGCGGTGGGACCGGGACGGGGTTGAGCCAGATTCAAGAAGGCGCCGTGCAGATTGGTAATTCGGATTTATTTGCGGCGGAACAAAAGGGAATTCGGGCGAAAGGCCTGGTCGATCACCGCGTGGCAGTCGTGGGCATCACGCCCATCGTGAACCGTAAAACGGGGATCACCCAATTGACGACCAAACAATTAGTCGCTGTCTTTACCGGCAAAGTGACCAACTGGAAACAAGTTGGTGGGAAAGATGTGCCCATCGTGTTGATCAATCGGGCGCAAGGCAGTGGGACCCGGGCGACTTTTGAACAGTTCGGGTTAGCCGGTCATCGTTCCAAGACCGCTCAAGAACAAGATTCTTCGGGAATGGTCCGCCAAATCGTGGAGACCACGCCGGGGGCCATCAGTTACGTGGCCTTTTCCTACGTGACCAAGGGTGTCCAGGCTGTGGCGTTGAACCACGTGGCTCCGACCGAAGCTAACGTCATCAATAACCGCTGGAAAATTTGGTCGTACGAACACCTCTACACGAAGGGACAGCCCACGGGACTGACCAAGGATTTTATCAAGTACGTCCAATCGCCGGCCATTCAAAAAACACTGGTCCGGCAATTGGGTTACTTGTCACCTAGCCAGATGCACGTCGAACGGGACGTGCACGGCCAAATCACAAAGATTGGAGGCCAGCACTCATGACCAAATCACCGGAACAGCTCGAACACGAGTTAAAACGTCGCTCGAAGGCGGCTAAGCTGGAAATCTGGGGGCGGGTCGTGAGTTTTACCGCACTGATTATCATCGCGGCCGTGGTGGTTGCGATTATCGGTTTCGTGGCATCCAAAGGATTGGCAACTTTCACCACTAATCACGTGAATTTATGGTCGTTTTTAAGTGGGAAAGATTGGAACCCCAGCATTACCGATGCCCACGGCAAGCCCGAAGTTGGGGCTTTGTCGATGATCGTCGGGTCATTTCTGATTACGATTTTATCGGCGCTGGTGGCGACCCCGTTTGCCATCGGGACGGCCGTCTTTATGAATGAAATCTCGCCAGGCAAAGGCGCTAAGATCCTCCAACCCGTAACCGAACTACTGGTGGGGATCCCCTCCGTGGTTTACGGGTTCATTGGATTGAGCGTCATCGTACCTTTTACTCGCGCAACCTTTGGTGGTAGTGGGTTCGGAATCTTGTCCGGGACCTGTGTGTTGTTCGTGATGATCTTACCGACGGTCACGTCGATGAGTGCGGACGCTTTGCGGGCGGTCCCACGTTACTACCGTGAAGCCTCACTGGCCTTAGGAGCGACCCAATGGCAGACCATTTACAAGGTGGTCTTGCGGGCCGCGACACCGGGCTTGATGACGGCGGTGGTCTTCGGGATGGCCCGGGCCTTCGGTGAAGCACTGGCGGTCCAAATGGTGGTTGGTAACGCGGCCTTGATGCCACATAGTCTGGTCGACCCAGCCGCAACTTTAACGTCGGTCTTGACCACTGGAATCGGGAACACGGTCATGGGGTCGTTACAAAATAACGCGCTGTGGTCACTGGCGTTAGTGCTGTTAGTGATGTCACTGGTCTTTAACCTGATTATTCGACTGATTGGACGAAAGGGGCGGCTGCAATAACATGAACGCAAAACGACAAAATAAAGTGGCGATTGGAACGTTATACGGCATCGCCGGCCTGGTGGTCCTCATCTTGCTGGCCTTGCTCGGTTATATCCTGGTCAGTGGGGTGCCCCAGTTGAGTTGGCACTTTCTAACGGCACCCGCCAAAGCCTTCACGAAGGGTGGGGGTGTGGGCATCCAACTCTTCAATTCGTTTTATTTATTGATTCTAGCAATGTTGATTTCGTTTCCCATCGCGTTGGGGTCGGCCATTTATCTGTACGAATACGCTAAGGATAATTGGGTGACCAACACGGTGCGGACTGCGATTGAGATTCTAAGTTCGTTACCGTCTGTGGTGGTGGGACTGTTTGGGTTCCTGTTCTTCGTGGTCAAGCTAAACATGGGGTTTTCGATTCTGTCCGGAGCGTTTGCGTTGACGTTCTTCAACTTGCCGCTACTAACGCGGAGCATTGAAGATTCACTGCGCACGATTGACCCACAACAACGCGAAGGGGGGCTGGCACTCGGGCTGTCGCGGTGGGAGACCATTACCCGGGTGATTCTACCAGCCGCCGTCCCCAGCATCTTGACGGGGTTCATCTTGAGTGCCGGGCGGGTCTTCGGGGAAGCCGCCGCGTTGATTTATACGGCAGGGCAAAGTGCACCGGCGTTAAATTTCGCCGACTGGAACCCGTTCAACATCTCCAGTCCGTTGAACCCAATGCGGCCGGCCGAAACGTTGGCCGTGCATATTTGGAAAATCAATTCAGAGGGCATCATGCCCGACGCCAAGGCGATTTCGTCCGGAGCGTCGGCGGTCTTAGTGATTGCCATCTTACTGTTCAACCTGGCGGCCCGTTATCTGGGGAAACGCCTGTACAAGCGGCTGACGTCAGCCTAAGGAGGATGTCGAGAGATGTTTATGAGTAGTGATGTTCAACGGCGTACGGCCATGCAAGAGCGCCACGTGACCCAGCCTCATGAAGCGGGGCACCCCATCGTGCTTGCGACCGAGGACCTCCACGTGTACTACGGCAGTAAGGAGGCCATCTTCGAGGGCGATTTGCAGTTTGCCCAGAATCAGATTACGGCACTGATTGGGC
Organism: Levilactobacillus suantsaii; assembly: GCF_014069315.1. NCBI lineage: Bacteria > Bacillati > Bacillota > Bacilli > Lactobacillales > Lactobacillaceae > Levilactobacillus > Levilactobacillus suantsaii. The sequence continues at coordinate 1,381,275 of NZ_CP059603.1, forward strand.
CGTCCGGGTCCGGAAAGTCGACTTATTTACGGTCACTGAACCGGATGAACGACCGCATCGCGACGGTTAAAGGGCGCATCATGTACCGGGGCGTGGATATCAACCAACCCGATATCGACGTGTACGAGATGCGCCGGCGGGTGGGGATGGTGTTTCAACGACCTAACCCATTTGCCAAATCAATTTACGATAATATTGCGTTTGCCTTGCGCTTACGCGGTGTAACGGCTAAAACTAAGCTTGATGAAATCGTCGAGACCTCCCTGCGACAAGCCGCGTTGTGGGAACAGGTCAAAGACGACCTGGACAAGAGCGCGTTGGCGCTGTCCGGGGGGCAGGCGCAACGATTGTGTATTGCGCGGGCGATTGCCGTGAAACCCGACATCTTATTGTTGGACGAACCGGCTAGTGCGCTTGATCCCGTGTCGACGAGTCAGCTGGAGGATACCTTGCTGAAGCTTAAGCAGCATTACACCATCATCATCGTGACACACAACATGCAACAGGCGGCTCGGATCAGTGAATACACGGCGTTCTTCAATCAAGGTCGGGTCTTGGAGTACGACACGACCAGCCAAATCTTCACGAATCCGCAGGTGCAAGTGACGAGTGATTATGTTTCGGGGAACTTTGGTTAGGAGGAGCGAAAAAAGATGACGACGAAAGAAATTTTAACGACGCAAGATTTGCACCTGTATTACGGGAGTAACGAAGCGCTCAAGGGCATCAACCTGAGCTTTGAGGAAAAAGGCATCACGGCTTTGATTGGCCCGTCTGGGTGTGGTAAGTCGACGTATTTACGGACGCTGAACCGGATGAACGACTTGATTCCGGGGGTCACGATTACCGGGACCGCGGAGTTCAAGGGCGAGGACTTATACGCCCCGAATGCGGACACCGTTCAGATTCGCAAGGAAATCGGGATGGTTTTCCAACAGCCTAACCCGTTTCCGTTCTCGATTTATGACAACGTGATCTACGGATTACGCATCGCCGGTGAACGGGACAAGGAAAAGCTCGACGCTGTAGTGGAAAAGTCATTACGGCAAGCGGCCGTGTGGGATGAAGTGAAAGACCACCTCCACGAAAGTGCGCTGGCGCTGTCTGGGGGCCAACAGCAACGGGTCTGCATCGCGCGGGTCTTAGCCGTGTCCCCGGAAATCATCTTACTCGATGAACCGACTAGTGCGTTGGATCCGGTCTCGAGTAGCCAAATCGAAGCAACTCTCTTGAATTTACGCCAAGATTATACGATTATTATTGTAACCCACAACCTCCAGCAAGCATCCCGGATTGCCGCTCGCACGGCGTTCTTCATGAACGGGGAACTGGTGGAAGTGGACCAGACTAAGAATATCTTTATGAACCCGGCAAATAAGCAGACAGAAGACTACATTAGTGGTCGGTTCGGATAGGAGGCAGGCTATGCGGCGATTATTTGATGATGAATTAGCGGAGTTAGACGCAGACTTTACGGAAATGGGCATGTTGGTCAGTGGGGTCATTCGACGTGCGGTCGACGCGTTTCTCGAACGGGACGCTGCGGCGGCCCAACAGATTATCGATGAAGACCACAAAATCAACGAACGGGAAATTGCTTTGGAGAAGAAGACCTTTGAGATGATTGCCCTTTACCAACCGGTGACCTCCGATTTACGGGAAATCGTGACGATTCTAAAAGCGGTGTCTGATTTGGAGCGGGCCGGGGACCATGCCCGTAACATTGCCCATTCGACGATTAAGATGGGTCAAAAACAAAAGGTGTCCGAACTGGAACAGTTGATGGCGAAGATGGGCCAGATGACTACTCAAACGGTCGAAGATGTCATCACGGCTTACGTCAACAAGGACGACCACGAAGCCCGGTCGTTGGCCGACGTCGACCGGCAGTTAGATCACTTGAATCACCAGGTCCGCAGTGAAAGCTACAAGGATATGCGTCAAGACGCAACGTTTGAGACCGGCGCGTCGATTTATCTGAACGTGGCGCAAGATCTGAGTCGCATTGGGGATTACGTCACGAACGTCTGTGAGTGGATCATCTACCTCCGTTCCGGACAAATCGTGGAACTGAATTCGGCAAGTGAAGGGACCGAAAGCTAAGCAATTCTTAGCGAAAACTGAAGATTTTGCCTAGCGGCCACTGAAAACTTGCTTTCAGTGGCCGCTTTCGTTATTCTTTTCCCAATAGGACCGGTTAAAAGTGTGGGCAACAAGTCGCTAAGACAGCTAACTGCTTAGCCGGTCTAGCTAGTCTAAATTTAAGGAGGCCATGACGATGGCAGCAAAAAAACGCCTGGTACGGTCCCGGACTAACCGCCTGGTAGGGGGAGTCTTGGGCGGAATTACCGAGTACTTTGGTTGGAACGCCAACCTCTTGCGGCTGATCTACGTGATTATCACGATTTCAATTCCGTTTGCGCACGTGGTATTAGGGTTACTGGTCTATGTCATTTTAATGACGTTCATTCCGTTAGATGATACGCCGACCAACGGCCCCAATCTGAGTGATCTATTTGGGTTTGGCCGCGGCACACAGGCTTCTCAAAAGCCGGGACGCAAAGTGATTCATGACGTGAAGGAACGTGACGTTCACCATGAGAATAAGGACGGTGATTAGATGCGGTTTTGGTCACGAATTTTAGTTAACGCCATCATCTTTTTGGCGTTAGCCGGATTCTTTCAAAGTTCATTAGCGGGCACCTACCAACACGCGTTTTACGTGTCTGGTGTGGGAATTGCACTCCTGGCCAGCTTGGTTCTGGCCGTGTTGAACACGCTGGTACGACCGATTTTGTTTATCTTGTCGTTACCCATCACCATTTTGACGTTGGGCCTATTTAGCGTGGTGTTGAACGCGGTGATGTTGGAATTGACCTCATGGGTCGTGGGCAGTAACTTTACCTTCGCCTCGTTTGGGGTGACCTTGGTCGTCGCCATCGTGATGGCCCTGTTTAACGCAATCATCAGTGACCATTTAGCCCACCGTTAAGCCTCTAACTGATAAAGCGTTTTCTTGCGAGGGTGACGCTGGATGACGGCGGACTTAATTTGATAGGAGAACCCGAATGAAAGTGCTAGAATTAGAGTAAGTTGATAAATTTGTGTAGTAAGGAGGAGCGTTCATGCCAGAAAGCGTAACTGTTGCCGATTTGGTCAAAGCCAACCGGTTAGATGTCTATTCCGGTCAGGATTATTTGGATCGGCAAATTACGACCAGTGATATTTCCCGTCCCGGTCTGGAACTGACGGGGTATTTCAATTATTACCCTGCCAAACGAATCCAGCTACTGGGCATCACGGAAACGTCCTTTGCCAAGGGGATGAGTCACCAACAGCTCCTGGATGTGATGCAAAAAATGTGTCAGCCGGAAACGCCGGCTTTTGTGGTGTCCACACAATTGGACCCACCGGAAGAATTGAAGCAAGCCGCGGGGGAAGCGCAGATTCCCATTCTGGGGACTAAGCTGACCACGTCGCGGGTCTTGAGTAACATGACCAATTTTCTCGAAGGCAAACTCGCCGAACGGCAATCCGTTCATGGGGTCTTGGTCGATATCTACGGGGTCGGGGTCATGATCACCGGCGATTCCGGGGTCGGTAAGAGCGAAACGGCCTTGGAGCTAGTCAAGCGGGGCCACCGGTTGATTGCCGACGACCGCGTAGAAGTCTATCAACAAGACGAACAGACTCTAGTCGGGGCTGCACCCCCCATTTTGAATCACTTGTTGGAGATTAGAGGGATTGGCATTATTGACGTCATGAACCTCTTTGGCGCTGGTGCCGTGCGGAGTGAGGCGGATATCGAACTGATCGTCCACCTGGAACTTTGGCACGATGATAATCACTTCGACCGCTTAGGCAATAACACCGATACCCAACGGTTCTTTGATGTGGTGGTCCCTAAGGTGACGATCCCGGTCAAAACTGGGCGGAATTTGGCCATCATCATTGAAGCCGCGGCGATGAACTTCCGGGCGCGGTCGATGGGTTACGATGCCACCAAGGTCTTTGACGATAACTTGAACCGCTTGATCAAACAAAATTCACAAAAGGATGGCGGCAAATCATGACGATAACCCCTTTTACGGCGGCCCTAAATCCCATTGCGGTGCATTTAGGCCCGTTGCAAGTCCACTGGTACGGGGTGATTATCGCTTCGGGCGTGATTCTAGCCGTACTCCTGGCCGTCCGTGAAGGGCGCAAACGGGGCATCGACCCCGACGACATCTACGATATGATCCTGTGGGCGTTACCAGCGGCCCTGATTGCCGCGCGGTTGTACTACGTGGTCTTTCAGTGGTCGTATTATAGTCAGCACTTGAACGAAATCGTGGCCATTTGGGACGGAGGAATCGCCATTTATGGCTCGCTAATTGGGGCGGGGCTGGTGGTCTTCTTCTTCTGTCGCTCCCGGTTCATCCCTGTCTGGTTGATGCTCGACGTGGCGGCCCCGACCGTGATCATGGGGCAAGCCATCGGTCGGTGGGGTAATTTCATGAACCAAGAAGCGTTTGGTCGGGTTACCAGTTTGGCGTTCCTGCAGGGGTTGCATTTGCCCCAGTTTGTCATCAATCAAATGTTTATCAATGGGGCTTACCGGCAACCCACGTTCTTGTACGAATCGACCTGGGATCTAATGGGCTTCGTGGTTTTGATGAGTCTGCGGCATTATCCACAACTCTTTAAGCAGGGCGAAGTTTTCTTAGGGTACGTGATGTGGTATTCGCTGGGCCGCTTCTTCGTCGAGGGAATGCGAACCGATAGTTTGATGTTACTCGGCACGATTCGGGTGTCCCAACTCTTGTCCGTGGTGTTGTTTGTCGGCGCCATTTTTATCTGGATCTACCGGCGGCGGACCAATCCGCCGACCGATTACCTAGCCGGTAATCCGTTCCGCGAACGCACAAAACTTTCTAATTAAGGAGAATCGAGACTATGTCAGAAAAAATTGCCGTACTTGGTGCTGGTTCCTGGGGGTCGATTTTGGCCAACTTGTTGGATGAGAACGGGCATGACGTCCGCTTGTGGTCTTACAACCCTAAGCAGGTCGAGGAACTCAATACGCAGCATACGAACACGCACTACATCCAAAACTTCACTTATTCGAAGTCATTAGTGGCGTATGCCGATATGGCGAGCGCGTTGGCCGACGTGGATGCCATCTTATTCGTGGTGCCGACCAAAGCAGTGCGGTCGGTGGCCCATGAGGTGGCCGAGGTCTTAGCGAAAGACCACAACCAACCCGCGTTGATTCACGCCAGCAAAGGCATCGAGCAAAAGACTTATAAGCGGATTTCGCAGGTCTTAGCGGAAGAGATTCCGGCGGCAAACCGGCGGTCCATCACGGTCTTGTCCGGTCCGAGTCACGCGGAAGACGTGGCGCGACACGACATCACCTTGATTACGGCGGCTAGTGAGAACCCCGAAGCGGCAAAGAACACGCAGGATTTGTTCATGACGCCGTACTTCCGGGTCTACACCAACTCCGACGTGATCGGTGTTGAGATTGGGGCGGCCTTGAAGAACATTATCGCGTTAGGCGCCGGGGCCTTACATGGCCTGGGTTACGGCGACAACGCTAAGGCGGCGTTGATGACCCGGGGGTTGGCTGAAATCTCCCGGCTGGGAACGTCATTTGGTGCCGACCCGTTGACCTTTATCGGGTTATCTGGCGTCGGGGACGTTATCGTGACGGCTACCAGTACCAATTCGCGAAACTGGCGCGCCGGGGACGAACTTGGTCGCGGCGAAAAACTTGACGACGTCATCAGTCACATGGGCATGGTAATCGAAGGCGTCGCCACGACCAAGGCGGCTTACGAGCTGGCGCAACAACGTGGCGTTTCGATGCCGATTACGACTGCGATTTATCAGGTGCTCTACCAGGGGAAGGACATCAAAACAGCCATTTCAGATTTAATGCAACGTGAAGGACGTTCGGAGTTTTAGAGTTTTTTATTATTTTGAGGAGGGCTCAATTTTATGAGAAAAGTCAGAAAGGCCGTTATTCCGGCTGCGGGTCTCGGGACTCGTTTCTTACCAGCGACAAAGGCGTTAGCGAAGGAAATGTTACCCATCGTGGACAAGCCGACCATTCAATTCATCGTGGAGGAGGCTCGGCGGTCCGGTATTGAAGATATCGTGATCGTTGACGGAAAGTCCAAACGGTCGATTGAAGACCATTTCGACTCAAACCCGGAATTGGAAGCCAACTTGCGGGCTAAGCATAAGGATCAATTGCTCAAGCAAGTCCAAGAGACCACGGGGATGAACTTGTACTTCATTCGCCAACCCTATCCACGGGGCTTGGGAGACGCAGTCTTGACCGCTAAAGCGTTCATTGGGGATGAACCGTTCGTGGTCATGCTGGGTGACGATATGACCGAAAGTAAGGTCCCGTTGACCAAACAATTGATGGACCGCTACGAGCAGACCGGTGCGTCGACCTTAGCCGTGATGCGGGTGCCACACGAAGACACCGCCAAATACGGGGTCATCAATCCGTCTGAAGAGACGTTGCCCGGCTTGTATAACGTCACGAACTTCGTGGAAAAACCAGAACCGGATAAGGCCCCGAGTGACTTGGCTATTATTGGCCGGTACCTCTTTACGCCTGAAATCTTTGAGGCCCTAGAACACACCCCCGTAGGTTTGGGAAATGAATTACAATTAACGGATGCTATTGATCACTTGAACAAGACGCAGCGGGTCTTTGCCCACGAGTATACCGGCAAACGGTACGACGTTGGCAATAAGTTTGGCTGGTTACAGACCAATATCGAATTTGGTCTGCGGCACCCCGAAACTAAGGCCCAATTGCGACATTATATCGAAACGCTAGGCAAAAAATTGACGGCGGAAGACCAACCCAAGTCAAAATAGGTGACAAACTTACTTTTTCCTAGTAAAGTAATGGTCAGGCAAATTAAGATGAAGGGAAGTCGCTAACTTGAAGAATTACGACGTCATTGTTATTGGTGCCGGACCAGGTGGCATGACTGGTGCATTATACGCATCGCGGGCCAACCTGTCCGTCCTGATGTTAGACCGGGGAATTTACGGTGGCCAAATGAACAACACTGCGGCAATTGAAAATTATCCGGGGTTCAAGTCGGTCTTAGGGCCGGACTTGGCAAAGGATATGTACGACGGCGCCACCCAGTTTGGGGCCGAGTTCGCTTATGGAAGTGTCGACAGTATCGAAGACCATGGCGATCATAAAGTCGTCAAGACCGATGATGGGGATTACAGCGCTAAAGCCGTTTTAATCGCCACGGGATCCGAGTACAAGAAACTCGGCGTTCCGGGTGAGGATAACTACGGTGGCCGGGGCGTGTCCTACTGCGCGGTCTGCGACGGGGCGTTCTTCAAGAACCGCGACGTCATCGTCGTTGGCGGAGGTGACTCCGCGATTGAAGAAGGCATCTATCTAGCTGGATTAGCGTCAAAGGTTACCATTGTGGTTCGGCGGGACCAATTACGGGCCCAAAAGATCTTACAAGACCGGGCGTTTGCTAACGATAAGATTGAATTCGTCTGGAACACGAACGTTACCGAAATCCAGGGTGACAAGATGAAGGTCACCGGTGTGGCGACCCACAACAACCAAACTGGCGAAACGGGGCACCTCGATGCTAGTGGCGTCTTCATTTACGTAGGGACGTTGCCAATGACCACGGCCTTTACGGACCTGGGCATCACCGATGACGCGGGCTGGATCAAGACCGATGACCACATGGCCACGGCCGTTCCTGGCATCTTCGCGATTGGCGACGTCCGGCAAAAGGATCTCCGTCAAATCACGACGGCCGTTGGTGAAGGCGGAACTGCTGGTCAAGCAGCCTTTAACTACTTGGAAACCCTCAAAGCACAGGCCTCATCAGAAGCCTAACTAAGTTGAACTAAACCAATGATCGGGCCGAGACGGCAAGTCTCGGTCCGATTTTGTGTCGGGTTAAGTTCGGGGGTGCGTTACGACTAAGATATATTTTGCAATCTGCACGGACATCGCCTAGGATAGACGTAGATATGTCGTTAGGGCACCCACCACAACCAAGGGAGTTGAGTAAAATGGGAATGAACCAGTATTTACAGAGTTTGAGTGACTTGGAAACAATCAACCGGGCACCGGGGTATTTCAAATTCGAACAACACTCCGTGGCCGCTCATTCGTTTAAAGTGGCGGAAGTGGCCCAGTTCTTAGGCGATGTTGAGGAACAAGCTGGTCACACCATCAACTGGCGGTCGTTATACGAAAAATCGTTAAACCACGACTACACTGAACGCTTTATCGGTGACATCAAGACGCCGGTGAAATACGCGACACCGGAACTGCGCAAGATGCTGGCCGACGTTGAGGATTCGTTGACTGCCAATTTCATCCACAATGAAATTCCCGAACAGTTCCAAGCGGCGTACGCTCGGCGACTAGGTGAAGGCAAGGACGATACTCTAGAAGGCCGTATCTTATCGGTCGCCGATAAGGTCGACTTACTGTACGAGTCCTTTGGGGAAATCGAAAAGGGTAATCCCGAACCGGTCTACACGGAGATCTACCGCGAAAGCTTGGCCACGATTTTACAATTCAAACAAATGGCGTGTGTCCAGTACTTTTTAAAGGAAGTCCTGGCCGAACTGTTGTCGGCCGACTTTAGTGACCGGCAGAAGCTCGCCGCGCTGACGAATCAACTGTTGAAGCACGCCAAGGAGGACTAACATGACATTAGCAACTGTGTGGAATCACCGCCTCGAAGGCACTGGTACCACGGTGCGGGCGTTGACCCACGCTGATGACGACTTGATTTATGAGTTTCAGGCCCAACACCCGGAATATTTTGGGCATTTTCAAGACCATCCGGTGACGCGGCGCGAAGCGGTGCAAGACGTGGAAGACGTTCCGCTCAACGCGACGGCGGACCAAAAAGCCTACCTGGGCGTGTTTGACCACGACCGCTTGGTACTTATCGTGGACCTCATCATTGATTACCCACTTCCCAGCTTAGTGTGGCTGGGGTTGTGGTTACCCGATAAGCAACTGTCGCGCGCGCAACAGGGCGAGTTGTACCAAAGTCTGGTCCAGACGTTACTGACGGTCGATGCGGTGCAACTCCAGCTGAGCGTCTTTATGGGCGACCGTGACGCGCCGACCTTTTGGACCGACCAGGGGCTGACGCAGGTCCAACGAACCACGGTAGTTCGGGGCTCCCGGAGTGCCAACGTGACCATTTATCAAGATAAATTTGACACCCGAACCGCAAACTAGCGAAAGTATGTTCGGTGTGGTAAACTATTTGAACGTGATGGGGAGCGCTACGTTTCCCATTTTTTTCGCTGAAATTCATTTTGAACGGGTAAGGAGGGACCTGCATGATTGATCGACAAACGGACCAGAAGTTTGATTTGGTCTCCAACTATCAGCCAACGGGGGATCAACCCGAGGCCATCAAGGAACTGACCAAGGGAATCCAGAATCACGAAAAGGCGCAGATTCTACTAGGCGCCACGGGAACGGGGAAAACCTTCACCATTTCCAACGTGATCAAAAACGTCAATAAACCGACGCTGATTTTGTCGCATAATAAAACGTTAGCGGGACAGCTCTACGGGGAATTCAAACAGTTTTTCCCGCATAACGCGGTGGAGTATTTCGTCAGTTATTATGACTACTACCAACCGGAAGCTTACGTCCCTTCGAGCGACACTTATATTGAAAAAGACTCATCTATTAATGATGAGATTGATAAATTACGGCACTCAGCAACTAGTTCCTTACTGGAACGTAACGATGTCATCGTCGTGGCCTCCGTCTCCTCGATCTTCGGATTAGGGGATCCCAAAGAATACCAGAACCACGTGGTTTCACTCCGGGTCGGTCAAGAAATCGAACGGGACGCGTTACTACGGAAATTAGTCGATATTCAATTCGAACGCAACGATTACGACTTCCAACGGGGCCGGTTCCGGGTCCACGGTGATGTGGTCGAAATCTTCCCGGCATCGCGGGACGAACACGCGTTACGGGTCGAATTCTTCGGCGACGAAATCGACCGGATTCGCGAGGTCGATGCCTTGACCGGGGAAATCGTCGGCGACCGCGACCACGTGGCTATCTTTCCGGCGACCCACTTTTTGACCAATGAGGATATCATGGCGAAAGCCACTGCTGGAATCGAAGGTGAAATGAAGGACCGGGTGGCCGAGTTCGAAAGTCAGGGGAAGTTACTGGAAGCTCAACGGCTGAAGCAACGGACCACCTACGACGTGGAAATGATGCGCGAGATGGGCTACACCAGTGGGATTGAAAACTACTCACGCTGGATGGAAGGTCGCCAAGCGGGCGAACCGCCGTACACCTTACTCGATTTCTTCCCCAAAGATTTTTTGCTGGTGGTCGATGAATCGCACGTCACCATGCCCCAAGTGCGGGGGATGTACAACGGGGACCGTGCCCGCAAGCAACAGTTGATTGACTACGGCTTCCGGTTGCCTAGTGCGCTCGATAACCGCCCGTTAAAGCTCAATGAGTTCGAACAACACGTCAATCAGGTCGTCTACATGTCCGCCACGCCAGGGCCGTACGAAGAAGATCAGACCAATCACGTGGTCGAACAAATTATTCGACCGACGGGGTTATTGGATCCGACCATCGAAGTCTGCCCCATCATGGGTCAAATGGACGATCTGGTGGGTGAAATCAACCAACGGGTCGAGGCCAACGAACGGACCTTTGTGACCACCTTGACCAAGAAGATGGCCGAAGATTTGACCGATTATTTGAAAGACTTGGGCATTAAAGTCGCCTACCTGCATTCTGACATCAAGACTTTGGAACGGACCGAAATCATGCGGGACTTGCGTTTAGGCAAGTACGATGTCTTAGTCGGCATCAACCTCTTGCGGGAAGGTATCGATATTCCTGAAGTCTCGTTGATTGCCATTTTGGATGCCGACAAGGAAGGGTTCTTACGAAACGAACGGTCGCTGATTCAAACTATCGGCCGGGCGGCCCGGAACGTTCACGGGCACGTCATCATGTACGCGGATAGCGTCACTGACTCGATGCAAGCCGCCATTGATGAGACCGCTCGGCGGCGGAAGATTCAACAGGCTTATAATCAAAAGCATGGGATTACCCCGAAGACGATTGTCAAACCAATCCGTGACCTGATTTCCGTGACCAAGAAGGACGACCAGAGTGGCGAGAGCGACGACTTTGTCACTAACGACTTCGAGGATATGGATAAGGCCGACCAGGAGAAGCTGATTGCCCGTCTGGAAGACGAGATGCGCGCAGCCGCGAAAAAACTCGACTTCGAACAAGCGGCGTCCTTAAGGGATACCATCATGGACATGAAGACGGAGATTGGTGATTAGGAAGAAGGAGCTAAGAAAACTTGATGAACGATAAGATTGTCATTCATGGGGCACGGGCCCATAACTTAAAAGATATTGACGTCACGATTCCTAAGAATAAGTTTGTGGTCATCAGTGGTCTTTCCGGTTCAGGGAAGAGCTCGTTAGCCTTTGACACGCTATACGCGGAAGGCCAACGGCGCTACGTGGAGAGCTTATCTTCCTACGCGCGGCAGTTCTTAGGCCAGATGGACAAACCGGACGTGGACTCCATCGATGGGCTGAGTCCGGCCATCTCTATCGACCAGAAGACGACCTCGAAGAACCCACGGTCGACCGTGGGGACCGTTACGGAAATCAACGACTACCTGCGGCTTTTATGGGCGCGGGTCGGCACGCCCATCTGTCCTAACGACGGCACGAAGATTACCAGCCAAAGTGTTGAACAGATGGTAGACCAGATTTTGGCCTTGCCAGAACGGACCAAGCTCCAGATTTTGTCGCCCATCGTGCGGGGCAAGAAGGGCCAGCATAAGCAGATTTTCGAAAAGATTCGCCGGGAAGGTTTCGTTCGCGTTCGCGTGGATGGCGAGACCCAAGACCTCGACGACGTGGCGGAACTTAATAAGAATCAACGTCACGACATCGCCATCGTCATCGACCGAATCGTGGTCAAGAAGGGGATTCGGTCCCGCTTGTTTGACTCCTTCGAAGCGGCGTTACGCTTGAGTGGGGGTTATGCGATCGCCGATTTGATTGATGGCGAACCGATGGTGTTTTCCGAACACTACGCCTGCCCGATTTGTGGGTTTACGGTTGGTGAACTGGAACCACGGCTGTTCTCCTTCAACGCCCCGTTTGGTGCTTGCCCCGATTGTGACGGGTTAGGTGTCAAACTGGAAGTCGACTTGGACTTAGTTGTTCCGGACAAGACCAAGACCTTGCGGGAAGGGGCTTTAGAGCCTTGGAACCCCATCAGTTCACAGTACTACCCAGCCTTACTGGAACAGGCTTGTGCTGCCTTCAACGTTGACATGGATACACCCTTTAATAAGCTGGCCAAAAAAGACCGCGACTTAGTCCTTTACGGGTCACAGGGCAAGCAGTTCCACTTCCACTACGAAAACGACTTTGGTGGCGTGCGTGACGTCGACGTGGCATTCGAAGGGGTCATCCCGAACGTCAACCGGCGCTACCACGAGACCAACAGTGACTTCACCCGCGACGTGATGCGCAAGTACATGACCGAATTGACTTGTCATACCTGTCACGGCTACCGGCTCAACGAAAAGGCGTTGAGTGTCAAAATCGACGGCCAACACATCGGGGAAGTCTCCGATTTACCCGTTGATAAGGAATTAACGTTCTTCAAGGGGTTGACTTTTGGCGAACAAGACGCCACGATTGCCCACCCCATTTTAAAGGAAATTCGCGACCGGTTGACCTTCCTACGCAACGTGGGGGTCAACTACCTAACGCTGAGTCGTTCGGCGCGGACTTTGTCCGGTGGGGAAGCCCAACGGATTCGGTTGGCCACCCAGATTGGGTCGAACCTGTCCGGGGTGCTGTATATCCTGGACGAACCGTCCATCGGGTTGCACCAACGAGATAACGACCGGTTGATTTCGTCATTGAAGCAAATGCGTGATTTAGGGAACACCCTGATCGTGGTCGAACACGATGAAGACACCATGCGGGCTGCCGACTACATCGTTGACATTGGTCCGGGAGCCGGGGAAAACGGGGGCCAGGTCATGGCCGCCGGCACGCCTAAGCAAGTGATGCGCTCAAGTAAGTCGTTGACCGGCCAATACCTCTCCGGGAAGAAGTACATTCCGGTGCCGTTAGAACGCCGTCAGGGCAACGGCAAGCAGATTCGCTTGACCGGTGCGGCCGAGAACAACTTGAAGGACATCACCGTGGACTTTCCGTTAGGTGAGTTTGTGGTCGTGACCGGGGTCTCCGGTTCCGGGAAATCCACGTTGGTCAACAGCATTTTGAAGCGGGTCCTGGCCCAGAAGCTGAATCGGAATTCAGCCAAGCCCGGCAAATACAAGAGCGTTGCGGGTGTCAAAAACATCGAACGCTTAGTTGACATCGACCAAAGTCCGATTGGTCGGACACCGCGGAGTAACCCGGCGACCTACACCGGAGTCTTCGACGATGTGCGGGCGTTGTTCGCTCAGACCAATGACGCCAAACTGCGGGGCTACCAGAAGGGCCGCTTTAGTTTCAACACCAAGGGCGGTCGGTGTGAGGCCTGCCACGGTGACGGCATCTTAAAGATTGAAATGAACTTTTTGCCCGACGTTTACGTGCCGTGTGAAGTCTGCCACGGAACGCGGTACAATTCTGAGACTCTGGAAGTCGAGTACAAGGGCAAGAACATCGCCGACGTCTTGGACATGACAGTCAGTGAAGCCCTCAAATTCTTCGAAGCGATTCCGAAGATTACCCGGAAATTACAAACGATTCAGGATGTCGGCTTGGGCTACGTGAAGTTGGGTCAACCCGCCACGACCTTATCCGGTGGGGAAGCCCAACGGATGAAGTTGGCGGCTGAACTACACAAGCAACAAAACGGCAAGAACTTTTATATTCTGGATGAACCCACCACTGGATTGCACACCGACGACATCAAGCGCCTGTTGGAAGTGCTCCACCGGTTAGTCGACAAGGGCAACACGGTGTTGGTCATCGAACACAATCTCGATGTCATCAAGACGGCCGACCATCTGATCGACTTAGGTCCTGAGGGTGGGGAAGCCGGCGGTTACGTGGTCGCTACCGGGACGCCTGAGGAATTGGCCCAAGTGAAGAACAGCTATACGGGTCAGTACCTGAAACCCGTGTTGGAACGGGACCGCAAGCGCACCGAAACAGATCAGTAAGCTGTTCGAATTCCAGGTAAAAATTGAAATTAACTAAAAATTAACGGCGCGTTTCCCGGATTAAACCAGGGAAACGCGCCGTTAGTGTGACCCCTTAACTTGTGAGAACCACGGAAAACCAGTACAATGGTTTAAACCAGTCGCATCTGACTGAATTTGTGAGAGGAAGTGTCAACATCATGTTTAATATGAACCGAACCCGCTGGGGCTTTGATTGGGGGGAATTCATCCTAGGCATCCTGTTTCTGGTTGCCGGGTACGGCCTATTCCGCTCGCCAAAGATTGGCTTAACGGGACTTGCTATTATTTTCGCGACCCTTGCGCTTTTAAGTGGATTGACCACCATTGCCGGCTACCGGAAACTACACGACGTTACGGGGATGCGCGCAAATTTTGCGCTGCTGCTCGGGATTATCGATATTCTGATTGCACTGGTCTTTTTCTTCGATATGTCCAGTGCCATCGTCACGTTAGGGTACCTCTTTGCGTTGTGGTTCATTGTTGATTCACTGGAACGGTTGCTCGTCGGCCGGCACCTGCGTGATTTTGGTGGGGGCTTTTACTGGGTTTCGATCATCTTGGACTTGTTAACCTTGATTATTGGGATCTTGCTGTTCGTCAATCCCATCGTGGCGGCTGTTTCATTAAACACCTTGATTGCCATCTTCTTTGGACTCTTTGGGGTGAACGCCATCTGGATTGCGATTGCTCGTAGCCGTAGCTAAATGCTGATATTTCATCGCTGATGGCAAAATTTAAAGCGACCTTCCTCAGTCACGTTGACTAAGGAGGGTCGTTTTTTTAGGTCGCTTGCCCAACCCTTTAGTAAAGCTTAAGGAAGGGGGGTGTCGCCTACGCATTGGCGGTGGACTAGCCGGCGTTTTTTGGGAATCATTGGGAAAGACACGCCCGGTGTGTTATACTGCTCTAAGATGTTTTTTGACCACAAGGAAGGTGACAACTATGACAGAACAGGTTCATTTGGTGATTATTACGGGCATGAGTGGTGCCGGTAAGACCGTTGCCATGCAAAGTTTCGAGGATTTGGGCTACTTCTGTATCGATAATTTACCGCCATCGTTATTGCCAAAGTTTTGGGACCTGGTACGCGAATCTGGCAAGTTGAATAAGATTGCTTTGGTCATTGATTTGCGTTCCCGGGCCTTCTACGATGAGATTGTCCGGATGTTGAACGACGTCGCTATTCACGGCACGATGCAGGCGCAGGTGCTGTTTTTGGACGCCTCCGACGAGGAATTGGTGTCCCGGTATAAGGAAACCCGACGCTCCCACCCGTTGGCCCGTAATGGTCGGGTGATGGAAGGCATTCAGCGTGAGCGCCGGTTACTGGCGCCGATTCGTCAAGCTGCCCAACTAGTGATTGATACCACTGAGATTGCCCCCCGGAAGTTGCGGGAGGAAATCTTCCATAACTATGAAACGGAAACTACCCAAACGTTCCACGTCGAATTGATGTCTTTTGG
The DNA here is from genome assembly GCF_014069315.1 of Levilactobacillus suantsaii. Lineage (NCBI taxonomy): Bacteria > Bacillati > Bacillota > Bacilli > Lactobacillales > Lactobacillaceae > Levilactobacillus > Levilactobacillus suantsaii. The sequence goes on from NZ_CP059603.1 coordinate 1,397,005, forward strand.
CTTTAAGTATGGGTTACCAATTGATGCCGATATCGTGATGGACGTCCGGTTCTTGCCCAACCCGTATTATTTACCCGAACTACGGGACCAGACGGGATTGGACCAACCGGTGTACGACTACGTGATGAAACAGCCCCAGACCGAAGCTTTCTACCAACGCTTCTTGGGCTTATTACAGTCGATCATGCCGGGATATAAAAAAGAAGGCAAATCAAATCTTACTGTCGCCATTGGGTGTACGGGAGGCCAACATCGGTCAGTCGCGTTAGCTGAACGACTGGGCCAGGCCTTGGGGGATGAATATCCCGTCCATGTGACCCACCGCGACATTGAGAAACGAAAGGAGTCCGCTAACCGCTCATGATAGATCCAATGCATACGCACCGGCCCAAAATTGTCGTGATCGGTGGGGGTACCGGATTACCGGTCATTTTACGGAATCTGCGTGACCAAAACGTCGATATTACGGCGGTCGTGACCGTCGCTGATGACGGGGGCTCATCCGGCATTATTCGCCACTACGTCAACGTGGTGCCGCCGGGTGACATCCGTAACGTGATGGTCGCTTTGGCTGAGGTCCCCTCGATTTACAAGGACCTGTTCCAATATCGGTTTGAAACGACCGACGACTTTTTTGCGGGCCACGCCATCGGGAACCTGATTATTGCAGCCCTCTCAGAGATGAAGGGCGGAATTTTTGATGCTGTTCAAGAGTTGTCCCAGTTGATGCGGGTCAACGGGCACATCTATCCGGCCGCTAACGAGCCCTTAGAGTTGCACGCCCAGTTTTCGGACGGTAGCACGTTAAGTGGTGAGTCCGAGATCACCGCCGCACATAAGCTGATTAAACGGGTGTGGGTCGAGACCAGTGACCACCACCAGCAACCCCAAGCGGTTCAACCGGTGATCGACGCGATTATGTCCGCCGACCAAATCGTGTTGGGGCCCGGGAGTTTATTTACCAGTATTTTACCGAACTTAATGATTAGTAGCGTGGGTAATGCCGTGCGCACCAGTCCGGCTGAAGTGGTGTACATCTGTAACATCATGACCCAAAAAGGTGAAACAGAAAATTTCACCGACGCCGACCACGTGCGGGTCTTGAACCGCCACTTACACGCGAACTTTATCGATACCGTTTTGGTCAACACCCGAAAGGTGCCGGACCGCTACATCGATTACCAACGGTGGGATGAAATCTCGCAACCCGTCAAGCATGATTTTCAAGGCTTGCGTAACCAGGGCTGCCGGGTCATCTCGACGGACTTTCTCGAATTACGCGATAACGGTGCGTTCCATAACGGTAAGGAAGTCGTCCACGAACTGTTGAACCTGATTGGTCAACCCACTTATCGCATGAATCGGGGGTCTTAACCATGTCCTATGCCAGTGAAGTCAAAAAAGAACTCACCACGTTAGAAGTCCACCGGGACAACGCCAAGGCAGAACTGGTGGCTTTGATTCGGATGAATGGGACCTTAGGGTTAGCCAATCATCATTTCGTGTTGAACGTCCAGACGGAAAATCCCGCCATCGCGCGGCGAATGTACCAACTGTTGAAGCAGTTCTACGATTTGGAAAGTGAATTGCTAGTGCGGCGTAAGATGAAGCTCAAGAAGAATAACCTTTACATCGTCCGGGTGAAGAGTGGTGTGACCGACGTCTTATCGGACCTGGGCATCTTTGACGGGTCCCAATTGTCCGAAGCCGTGCCCGCGAGCATTTTAAAGTCGGACCTGCAGATGCGCTCGTATCTCCGGGGCGCCTTTTTAGCGGGCGGCTCGGTCAACAACCCGGAAACCAGTCGTTATCACCTGGAGATCTACTCTTTGTATGAAGAACATAACCAGATGATTGCGCGGATGATGAACCAGTATAACTTGCACGCCCGCTCAATCGAACGGCGTAGTGGCTACATCACCTATTTAAAAGGGGCCGAACACATCGCTGACTTCTTGTCTTTGATTGGTGCTACGACGGCCATGCTGAAATTCGAGGATGTCCGCATCATGCGCGACATGCGTAACTCGGTCAACCGGCTGGTCAACTGCGAAAACGCCAACCTGGATAAGGTGGCGACCGCTTCGACCCGGCAAATCGATAACATTCAGTATATCGAGGCCACGGTGGGCTTGGGACAATTACCGACCAAGCTGCGTGAGGTGGCGGAGACCCGTTTAGCACACCAGGAAGTCAGTTTGAAGGAACTGGGCGACCTGGTGCCCGGAGGCCCGATTTCGAAGTCGGGAATCAATCACCGGTTACGTAAAATCAATGATTATGCCAAGCACCTCCGTGAGGGGGAAGCCACGGCTTAACGATCAAGAAGCGTTCCGTTCCTTAGTGGCGGAGCGCTTTTTGTGTCGGGGTCTAGTCATTGGGCGTGTGGTGATTTGATAAAATGGATGCATTTACGGGTGGGACATGCTATTATGAGAAAATAATGAGTTCAATTGGAGGCAAATAAGATGCGAGCAATTATTACGGTGATTGGCCAAGACCACGTGGGAATCATTGCCGAAGTGGCGACCACGCTAGCCCAGAAACACATCAACATTGTCGATGTGTCACAGACCATCATGGACCAGAACTTCACCATGATGTTACTGGGAGAATGGGACGAACAGGTCCTGAGCTTTACGGCCGTGAAGCAGGCGTTAGAAACATTAGGACAGCAAAAGCAGCTGACAATCCGGATGCAACGGGAGTCGCTCTTTGATGCCATTCAGAAAGTATAGGGGGTTCCCATGGAAAGTCGCTCAATTCTCGAAACGATTCAAATGATAGACGAAGAAAACTTAGATATCCGGACTGTGACCATGGGCATCTCGCTGTTTGATTGCATCGATAGTGATGGGGCTAAAGCCCGGCGGAAAATCTACGACAAGATTACCCGCAGTGCGCAAGACCTGGTCAAGGTCGCCGAACAGATTCAAACGGAATACGGTGTGCCCATCATCAACAAGCGTATCGCGGTCACGCCGATAGCCCTGATTGCTGCGGCCAGTGGGGATGCAGATTACGTGGCTTACGCACAGACCATGGAACGAGCCGCAGAAGCTTTGGGCGTAGACTTGATTGGTGGGTTTTCGGCGCTGGTCCAAAAGGGTTATCAAAGCGGGGACCGCAAGTTGATTGCCTCGATCCCCCAAGCTTTAGCCGAGACCAGCCGGGTCTGCAGTTCGGTCAATATCGGGTCCACCAAAGCCGGCATCAACCTCGATGCGGTCGGTGAACTGGGCCACATCGTGAAGCAAACGGCGGCCATCGACCCGGTCAACTGTATGAGCCTGGTGGTCTTTGCCAATGCCGTGGAGGATAATCCCTTCATGGCCGGGGCCTTCCACGGCGTTGGGGAAGCCGACCGAGTCATCAACGTGGGTATTAGTGGCCCGGGCGTGGTCAAACGGGCGCTCGAACAGGTCCGTGGCCAAAGCATTGACGTGGTTTCTGAACAGATTAAGAAGACGGCCTTCAAGGTCACCCGGATGGGCCAATTCGTGGGAACGATTGCGGCGCAACGCTTAGGCGTGCCGTTTGGTATCGTGGACCTATCACTAGCCCCGACGCCCAATGAAGGGGATTCGGTTGCTGAGATCCTCGAGGAGATTGGCCTGGACAGCGTAGGCGCCCCGGGCACTACGGCCGCCTTAGCGTTATTGAACGACGCGGTCAAAAAGGGTGGCGTGATGGCCTGTGAACACGTTGGTGGCCTGTCCGGGGCCTTTATCCCGGTCTCGGAAGACGCCGAAATGATTCGCGCCGTTCGCGCGGGTCGCCTCGGTTTAGAAAAATTGGAAGCCATGACGGCGGTTTGCTCAGTCGGGCTAGACATGATTGCGATTCCTGGTGACACCAGTGCAGCCAGCATTAGTGGCATGATTGCCGACGAGGCCGCTATCGGAATGATCAACAACAAGACCACCGCGGTCCGGGTCATCCCGGCCCCCGGCAAGACGGTCGGTGACGAAGTCGAATTCGGGGGCTTATTTGGCCGCGCGCCGGTCATGCCGGTCAACCCGAGTCAATCCACGGCCTTGATTGCTCGTGGGGGGCATATTCCGGCCCCGATTCACTCGTTTAAAAACTAATCACGAAAAACAAGCACAAAAAAACGTTCCCGTCGCAAGGCGAGAACGTTTTTGTCGCAAGGATTTGAGCTTACTTCTTTTGTTCGGAGCTGTTGGTCATGATGTGATCAATCAACCCGTAATCAACGGCCTCCTGGGCACTTAAGTAGTTGTCCCGTTCGGTATCTTTGTTGATTCGTTCGATTGATTGTCCCGAGTTGTCCGCCAAAATCTGGTTGATCAACTTCCGGGTCTTCAGGATTTCCTTCGCCGCAATCTCAATTTCGGTTTGTTGACCCTGAGCACCACCAGAAGGTTGGTGAATCAGAACTTGGGCGTGAGGTAAAGCAAACCGCTTACCCTTAGTCCCGGATGAGGCCAGAACACTGGCCATCGAAGCGGCCATCCCCAACGTGATGGTTTGCACGTCGGATTGGATGAAGTTCATCGTATCGTAAATTGCCAATCCGGAAGAAACCACGCCACCAGGTGAGTTGATGTAAAGGGAAATATCCTTCGTGGAATCTTGGGCGTCCAAGAAGAGTAATTGCGCAATGATGGCGTTTGCCATGTCATCTTCGACAGGACCGGAAAGCATAATAATCCGGTCTTTCAAAAGTCGTGAATAGATATCATAAGCCCGTTCGCCACGGGATGATTGTTCAATAACCGTTGGTACTAAATTCATGACAAGAAAGCCTCCTTTGAGTAATCGTGTATGGCTAGCAGTTTGCTAACATGGTGCTAGTTTACTGCATTGGTCAGTATAGGTCAAACGATACGCCTTCCCCTACTGCTCCGTGCCATCTAACTATGACTATCATACCAGAATTTGACTAAACGTCACGTATTCTATTGAGAAATGGTCTGGGTACGGTAGCACGTGTGGGGAACCAGTTAGGGCGTTAATACGACCACTGGTGCGCTTAGGATTTACTTTGGACGGAGGCTGTGGTGTACTAAGATTAATCAGAGAGGAGGTGCTACCGTGAAAGTACGACTCGAACAGGATGATCAGTTAACGGAACCGGAAGTCGTGTTACGGGTCCCTAAGGCGCAAACGGCCGCTGTCGCCGACTTGAAACGGCAATTGGCCGCCTTAGATGACCCAACGCAGCAATTAGCGGTGCGCTGGCAGGGGAGCTTGGTTCGGGTTCCGGTGGGCACAATCCTCTTTTGTGAGGCGACGGGGCACCGGGTGATGGTGCATACCGCTCAAGAGACTTACGCCACGCGGGTCCCATTGTATCAACTCGCCGATCAACTGCCCAGTTACTTTTACCGTGGGTCGAAATCGGCGGTGCTCAACCTCCACCAGGTGGCCTCTCTGAGTAAGTCATTGACTGGAAATTTAGTGACGTTTCAACGGTCGCTAAAGCAGTTATACGTGTCCCGGCGCTACTACGGCGAGTTGAAACGGGCATTAGAAGGAAAGGGGTCGGTAACATGACAACCAAACGACGATGGTTTTGGGGGAGTTTCTTCATACTAGGAGCGGTTTTACTGGTCGCCAGCCGCTTGGGGTGGATTTCCGCTCAGTTTGGATTTTGGCAACTCTTAACGGGGATCTTCCTGCTGGCGATTGTGATTTTTAGCGTGGCTCACCGGACAATCAGTGGAACAGTTTTCGGGCTGGCCTTTTTGGCGATTCTTTTCGCTAAGCCCTTAGGTATCACGGCATTAGCGCCCTGGACGATTCTGGGGGTGGCGTTGTTGGTGACAATCGGGCTGTCCTTGATTTTGAACCCGCACAACTATTTTAAAACTAAGTTCTACTCGTACCGGTCGAATCAAAACAATCACTGGAATGGCCAGGCAACGACGGAGCGCATGACCACCGACGAGGCCGAAACCACGGTGCGGGTCAACATGAGCAGTAGTATCCGCTATCTGCAGTCCCAAAACTTCACCCATGCCCGCATCGACGCGCGGCTGGGTAACGTCAAGCTCTATCTGACTGATGTGCGCTTAGCGCCAACGGGAGCGACGATTGACGTGTCAGCCTCGTTGAGTGGGGTCGAGTTGTACCTCCCGAAAGATTGGCCAGTGAAGTTTGCCCTGGCGAATAATCTCGCCGATATCGACGAGAAGGGGCAGCATCTTCCGGGCAACGGCCCAACCGTGGTGATTCAAGGAAATCTCTCACTGTCGGGCTTAGTAATCTATTACGTTTAAAAATTAAAATTAGCCCTTGTAATTCAAACTAGGGTCGAGTATAGTGGTTAGTGTTCTGTTAAGGACATGACCCATGCGCCCGTAGTGTAATGGATCGCACGTAAGATTCCGGTTCTTGAAATGGGGGTTCGATTCCCTCCGGGCGCATCACGTGATCGCAATCCATGGTGGTTGCGATTTTTTTGTGCGTAAAAATCAAAAAGACCCGGTACTCGTCCGGGTCAGTATCGTAAATGGTTTATTTAGTGGGCTTGATGCGGTCCCAATGCAGTCGCAGAGGAGCGGCAATCACCGGTGCTATGATAACGTCTAAAATCAGTTCCGGCACGGCGTTGGTGAGTAAGGAGACCATCAAGACGTACCCTAGCGTTTGGTTACCTTTAGCGCCAAAGGCTTGGGCCACGGCTGGTGTTTGGTAGAAGAAATAGACCAGACCGAGGACTAACAGACTGTTGATGAGGGCGGCTCCAGCGGCGGCTAAGCGCATGGAGTGGTGCATTCGCCAGGTCTGTTTGTCACGGCCCCAACGGTAGAGATACCCGGCCCCAATCCCCATCAGAAGCCGGGGAAGAATCGAGACGAAAGGGTTGACGAAGACCAGTGGGGCGACTGGACTAGACGGCCAGGTGAAAGCCCGAATGAAGGTGATTAATCCCCAGAAGCCACCGATTAAGGCGCCATCTTTGGGGCCAAGTGCGACCCCGGCCACGATGACGGTCAACCCAATCAGGGTCATACTGAACGGACCGAAGGGAATATACCCAATGAATGGAAAAATATTCTGTAACAGGACGATGGCCATTAAGAGGGCATCGATGACTAGGCGGAACGTTTTTTGATGTGACATGGTGGCAAGCTCCTTCTGCAAGCATTACTAATGTTGCCATTATAGCATGCTTTACTGAAAGCGGAAACGCGGCTTGGACCGGGGAAACGTGCTGCTCGTGACGGAAAACTTGGCATGAGGAGCGCTGGCGTGGCAAAACGAGGTGGTAAAATAGAGGTGAAAACGGTTAAAAGGTGGAATTTTAAAAACAGCCTTGTATTTTTATTCAGAATCAGTTATAGTAATTAAGTGTTGTTGAGCACAGCAACTATGCGCCCGTAGTGTAATGGATCGCACGTAAGATTCCGGTTCTTGAAATGGGGGTTCGATTCCCTCCGGGCGCATCGGAAATCAGCAGGTGGCACCGTCGGGGGACGGTGCCTTTTTTTGTGAGTGATTTTGTCCGCGGGAAGCCTAAATTTATAAGGGGAATGGCTTGCCATTTACTGGGATGCGGGCTTATAATGTCACAGTAAGTTAGGTTAGCAAAGGTTGACCGCTATTTTTTTGAGTGGGGTGGGCGCGTTTTTGCCCCCCTGGTCAATTAGTGTCCCACTGGGAGGTAAGGTTTGGATGCAAGACGAATGGCAATGGGTCGAGGCAATTGTTCCCCAGATGGTCGCAAAACTGACGACCCGTTTCCGGGTTCTTCAAGCTGTCGAACGACTGCAACCCGTTGGCCGACGCACCTTAGCCTACCATCTCGCCTGTACTGAACGGACCGTGCGGGCGACTACCGATGCCTTGGCCAATCTGGGCTTTATCCAGATGACGGTCAAAGGGATGCAGATCACGCCAGCAGGCCAACGGGTCGTGGCGGGGTTACACCCCGTGATTGATACCTTAGCGGGGCGCCATCAACAGGAGCAGGCCCTAGCCCGGCAGTTGGGGATTGCCCACTGTACGTTAGTTCCGGGCGACAGCTCGCTACCTAGCGGGACGTTGACAGGGTTGGCCCAGGCCACTAAGCGGGTCTTAGCCGACCAGTTGCCGATAGGTGCTAGCACCATTGCCGTCATGGGTGGTCATACCTTGGCTGCGGTGGCGGCAGGACTGACCCCGGCGTTGAGCACCCAACGGCAATTGTTGTTCGTGCCAGCGCGCGGGGGCATCGGTGAAGCCCCTGAGATTCAGGCCAACGCGGTCAGCGCCCAGATGGCGCAACGGACGAACGGGCAGTTTCGGGCGCTCTACGTTCCGGAACAATTGAACACCGCAACTTACAAGTCGTTATTTGCAGAACCGGCTATCCACGACGTGTTGCAATTGATTGCGCACAGTAACGTGGTGATCCACGGGATTGGCGAAGCGTCTGCCATGGCCAAACGGCGAAACATGGCACCGGATGTGGTGGCAGATCTGAACGCGGCACACGCCGTGGGGGAGGCCTTCGGGTACTTCTTCGATGCGGCGGGTCACGTCGTTCGGAAATTTCCACCTATCGGGTTAGACATTGCCGATTTGGCGGCCAAACCGCTGGTCATCGCCGTAGCGGGTGGCTCCGAGAAAGGGGCCGCTATCCAGGCGTACATGCATTTAGCGCCAGCTCAGACTTGGTTGATCACCGACCAAGGAGCTGCTGACTTTGTTTTAAAAAAGTGATACACTTCGTATGTACTGCTTTTTAAAAAAATTATCTTTGTTTGCTTCCTGAAGGAGGAAATCACAGTATGACTGTAAAGATTGGTATTAATGGTTTCGGCCGTATCGGTCGGTTGGCTTTCAAGCGGATTCACGAACTTCAATCATCTGACATTGAAGTTGTCGCAATCAACGATTTGACGACGCCTTCCATGTTGGCTTACTTATTGAAGTATGACTCAACTCATGGCCGTTTCCCTGGTGAAGTTTCATCAACGGAAAAGGGCATCGTCGTTGACGGCAAGGAATACCCTGTATACGCTGAACCAAAGGCTCAAGACATTCCTTGGGTTAAGAACGATGGGGTTGACTACGTCCTCGAATGTACCGGTTTCTACACTTCTAAAGAAAAGTCCCAAGCGCACCTTGATGCTGGCGCTAAGCGGGTTCTGATCTCCGCACCAGCTGGTCCTGTTACGACCGTTGTTCCAGGCGTTAACTTGGATGTCTTGAGCGAAGACGACAAGATCGTTTCCGCTGGTTCTTGCACCACGAACTGCTTGGCACCAATGGCTTACTTCTTGAACAAGGACTTCGGTATCAAGGCTGGTACCATGACTACGATCCACGCCTTCACTTCTACCCAAATGATTTTGGATGGCCCTCGTGGCAAGAAGATGCGGAACAACCGGACTGCCTCAATCAACACCATTCCTCACTCTACTGGTGCTGCTAAGGCGATCGGCTTAGTTGTTCCTGACTTACAAGGTAAGTTACAAGGCCACGCCCAACGGGTTGGTGTTGTTGACGGTTCCTTGACTGAATTAGTTGCCGTTCTGGACAAGAAGGTTACGGCTGACGATGTTAACGAAGCAATGAAGAAGCACACTGAAAACAACGATGCTTTCGGTTACAACGCTGACGAAATTGTTTCCACTGACATCATCGACGACCCTCATGGTTCCGTCTTTGACCCAACTCAAACGGAAATCACCACTGCCGGTGACACCCAATTAGTTAAGACGGTTGCTTGGTACGACAACGAATGGGGCTTCACTTGCAACATGGTTCGTACTTTATTGAAGTTCGCAACGCTTTAATTAAATCTTAACTGACACGGTCACGTGCCAGAAGAAGTTCCGCAGGAATGCGACGAGGGAGGGTATTCCTCGCCGCATTTTTGTTTGGCACCCGGAATTAGAAGAAGTCCTTTGAAATTCGGGTGGAAGTGCTGTATATTGTGAAAGTAATCATTATAAGTCCTAAATTGAAGGAGGATTTTCTAAATTGGCAAAATTAACAGTTTCTGATTTAGAGTTACAGGGCAAAAAAGTCCTCATGCGTGTTGACTTTAACGTCCCGATTAAAGACGGTGTGATCGGTAACGATAACCGAATCGTTGCGGCATTACCAACCATCAAGTACGTCGTCGAACACGGTGGCAAGGCTATCTTGTTGTCCCACTTGGGTCGGGTTAAGACCGAAGATGACAAGCCCGGCTTGTCCATGCGGCCAGTTGCAGAACGCTTGTCCAACTTATTGAACAAGCCGGTCACTTTCGTCCCAACGACGGAAGGTAAGCAACTCGAAGATGCCATCGATGGCTTAAACGACGGCGACGTCTTAGTGATGGAAAACACCCGTTACGAAGACGTGAAGGACGGCAAGTACGTCAAGCGTGAATCTGGTAACGACCCTGAATTAGGGAAGTACTGGGCTTCGTTGGGTGACGTCTTCGTCAACGATGCGTTCGGTACGGCTCACCGTTCCCACGCTTCCAACGTCGGCATTGCTTCCAACATGACTCAAACCGCTGCTGGTTTCTTGATGGAAAAGGAAATCAAGTTCATCGGTGGTGCCGTGGACAACCCTGAACACCCATTCGTTGCCATCTTAGGTGGTGCGAAGGTTTCCGATAAGATCGGGGTTATCGACAACCTGCTGTCTAAGGCTGACAAGGTCTTGATCGGTGGGGGAATGACCTACACCTTCTACGCCGCTAAGGGCATGAAGATTGGGAACTCCTTAGTTGAAAAGGACAAGATCGACTTAGCCAAGGAAATCTTGGATAAGGCCGGCGATAAGTTGGTTCTGCCAGAAGACTCCGTGGTCGCTGAAAAGTTCGATAACGATGCGCCACACAAGACGGTCGAGGGCGATGTGCCGGATGGTTACATGGCCTTAGATATCGGACCAAAGTCCATCAAGACGTTCGAAGACGTTTTAAAGACCGCTAAGACGGTTGTTTGGAACGGCCCAATGGGTGTCTTTGAAATGAGCAACTACGCCGAAGGCACGCTGGAAATCGGTAAGTTCTTAGGAACTTTGAGTGACGCCAAGACGATTGTCGGTGGTGGTGACTCAACTGCTGCCGTACAACAACTCGGTGTAGCTGACAAGCTATCCCACATCTCAACCGGTGGTGGCGCTTCGCTGGAATACCTGGAAGGAAAGACGTTGCCTGGTATCGCGGCAATTTCTGACAAGTAAGGTAACTTCAAAACCGTGGTGGCAGCATCACGGTTTTTTAGTGGCTCGACCTGAAAGGGCTTTTACTGGCAGAATGCTGGGAAGTCCGGTAAGATGTAGAGCATAAGTGATTTTAGGTAAAGGGGCGACAGAGATGCGGATACCACTGATTGCAGGAAACTGGAAAATGAATAAGTCGGTCGCGGAGGCCCGCGCGTTTGTCACGGCGGTCCAGGGAAAACTCCCGGCGCCCGATAAGGTGGAAACGGCGATTGCGGCACCGGCATTGTTCTTGGAGACGATGCTAGAAGCCAACGTCGATCAAGTCTTACGGATTGCGGCGGAGACCTGCTACTATGAAGATGAAGGAGCCTATACGGGGGAAATTAGCCCCAAGGCGTTACGCCAAATAGCGATTCCCTACGTCATCGTGGGCCACTCGGAACGCCGGCGGTACTTCAACGAGACCGATGACGTCATCAACCGGAAGGTCCACGCGGTCTTTCGTAATGGCATGACACCCATCATTTGCTGTGATGAAACCATGGGCCGTCAGAGTTCCGGCGAGAAGATTCATTGGGTGGTCAACCAAGTCAGCGCGGCCCTCAAGGGAGTCCCAGCCGAAGATGCTGCGCGCATGGTCATCGCTTACGAACCCAGCTGGGCGATTGGCAGTGGCTCACGGGCGTCTTCCGACCAGGCCGAAGAAGGCTGCTATCTGATTCGTCAAACCATTGCTGATATTTACTCGGATGATTTGGCCAACGGGGTACGAATCCTATATGGCGGTAGTGTCAAGCCCGACAATATTTCCGGGTTAATGGCCCGGGATAATATCGACGGGGTGCTCGCCGGCGGGTCCAGTTTGCCCGAAGAGTCATTTATTCAGCTCGCAAACTACCAAAATTTGTAAAACTAACAAAATATAATTGAAAGTTCAAAGTTAAACTTATAGAATGAAACGTGGGATGGGTGTTTTGTTCCCGTGAAGTCAAACTTTCATAAGGAGAGAATACAATGTCACTGATTACTGATATTTACGCACGCGAAGTCTTAGACTCTCGTGGTAACCCAACTGTTGAAGTTGAACTCTACACCGAAGCTGGTGCTATGGGCCGGGGGATCGTTCCTTCTGGTGCCTCCACTGGTGAACACGAAGCCGTTGAACTTCGTGATGGCGACAAGAGCCGCTTCATGGGCAAGGGTGTTACCAAGGCCGTTGACAACGTTAACAAGCTGATTGCTAAGGAAATCGTTGGCTACGACGTTACCGACCAACGCGGTATCGACCAAGCCATGATCGACTTGGATGGTACGCCAAACAAGGGCAAGTTAGGTGCCAACGCCATTTTGGGTGTCTCCTTAGCTGCTGCACGGGCTGCTGCTGACGAATTAGAAATGCCGTTATACAACTACTTGGGCGGCTTCAATGGTCATGTTTTGCCAACGCCAATGATGAACGTCATCAACGGTGGGAAGCACGCCAACAACAAGGTCGACTTCCAAGAATTCATGATCATGCCTGTCGGTGCCAAGAGTGTTAAGGAAGCTATTCGGATGGGTTCCGAAACGTTCCACAACTTGAAGTCAATCTTAAACGACGAAGGCTACTCCACCGCCGTTGGTGACGAAGGTGGTTTCGCCCCTGACTTGAAGAACAACGAAGAACCATTCGAAATCTTGGTCAAGGCCATCAAGCAAGCCGGCTACGTTCCTGGTAAGGACGTTGCCATTGCCTTTGACTGTGCCGCTTCCGAATTCTACAACGCTGACACCAAGAAGTACGAACTTAAGGGTGACGGCAAGAGCTACTCTGCTGACGAATTTGTCACCTTGCTGGAAGGTATCGTTGACAAGTACCCAGTTGTTTCCATCGAAGACCCATTGGATGAAAACGAATGGGAAGACTGGCAGATGGCCACGAAGCGCTTAGGCAAGAAGGTCCAAGTTGTCGGTGATGACTTGTTCGTTACCAACACGGACTACTTGGCTAAGGGTATCAAGATGGGCGTTGCCAACTCCATCTTAATCAAGCTGAACCAAATCGGGACTTTGACGGAAACCGTTGAAGCCGTTGAAATGGCTAAGCAAGCTGGTTACACGGCCGTTATCTCTCACCGTTCTGGTGAAACTGAAGACACGACCATCTCTGACTTGGTTGTAGCCTTAAACGCTGGCCAAATCAAGACTGGTTCCATGAGCCGTGGCGAACGGATCGCGAAGTACAACCAATTGATGCGGATCGAAGACAACTTGGGCAAGACGTCCGAATACAAGGGGATTCACTCCTTCTACAACTTGGACGAAGCTGCTCGGGAAGCCATCGTCAACAAGTAATTTTAATTAAATTACGTTCTGATCGCGCTTTTCCCTTTGAGGGGAAGGCGCGATTTTTTGTGGCCCCAATTTTAAAATGACTTTGTTGGAAAAAATGGAGTCATGGTTACCGGACCCTTCCTGTGAAAGGGAGGGATAACCAATGAAGAAATGGCAACAGTTGGCCGTCATCGTGGGGATCACCGTTTTGAGTGGTAGTTGGAGTGGGTCCGTGGGGTGCGCTAAAGCCGCGGAAAATAATAAGCTTAAGGTAACGATACATTACTTGCTTGAATACAAAAACGGAAAGGATACCGAATATTTAAGAAAAGAATTGAAGACCAAACATGATGTTCCTGTTATGGAAAATGAATTGGTTCCAGGACTTGGAGATATCTATGATGGAAAAGGCTATGGTTATAGTCGTGAAAATAACGAGAAAGCACAGTCTTCTCAGGTGGAATACACAGTTACATATAGAGGTAGCAAGGCATCTGGAACTATTTTTTACGTTGATATTAGTCATAAAAATAAAGAAGTAGATCCCAATCAAAAGATATCCTTACAGTGGGTTACAGTCGGAGGGGTTCCGGATTATCAACTGCCTAAAGGATATACTTTTGCGAATAAGGTCGATAGTGAACGAAGAATTACTAAAAAGAAAAATGATATGACGATTTACGTCGTTCCTAAGTCTATACACAGACCAACGGAGCAGCAACCAGCTACCACGCCATCAACTAGTGAGCCAGAATCTTCACAGGTGGTGACATCAGTTCCACAACCACAATCTAAACCAATGGTAATCCCATCAGTAACGCTACCAACGCAGTTGCAACCGTCTTTACAGTCTCACCCAAAGCCGATGGCGCCAACACCGCCAGTAGGCCCAATCCCACCGGTACAATCGAAGCCAGTGACAAGTAAGCTGCCTCAGTCAGAAGTTCAAGAAACTAAACCATTGCGGGTGCAGGTGCGCCCAACACCAGTAAAAAAAGTACCACAGGTGACGCATAAACAACCTGGCGTGGTAAATTGGTTTCTCCCAACACAACCGACTAAAGTATCACTAAAAAGGGCTCAAACTAGGCCAGTAACGTCCCATACGACTTTAACTGAGGACCACCACGACCAGTTGCAAGGCCTTGACTTACCAACGACCGTGGCCCAATTTAAGGACCGACCTGAACGACCCGGACACCGACGTGTTCAAACGCTAAAGCGGACGCAACGGATTGCAGTTGACCGGCAAACGTCTCGCTCTGCAATCAACCACGCCCCTCACGCACGCGTCAAGCTACCGCAAACGGGGGGAGCCAACGCCGACTGGAAGCTTCTCAGGTTGGGGCTTGTTCGGCCTCATTTTGAGTGGCGGTATGATTTTTCGCCGGAAGTTTACGGGCCATCGTTAATTTTGTGCTACACTGGAGCGTAGACAAAATTTAGAGGAGGAACTCGTAGCATGCAACAATCGCAACAGACAACGCACCACGATTTTACCCGGGTCCAGGCTATCTGGTTCGGGATTCTGGTGGGAATCGGCGCCGGCATCGTCGTGAGTGCGTTTCGCTTAAGCATTGAACAACTCCTCAAACTGATGCGGGTCATCTATGGCTGGCTCGGGGGACACCCCATCTGGGTGCTCCCCTGGGCTATTTTGTTGGTCTTAGTGGCCGTATTTGTCGGTCATTTGGTCAAGCAAACCGGCATGATCAAGGGGTCTGGGATACCTCAAATTGAAGGTCAACTGGCGGGAGACTTAGATTATCCTTGGCGGCCAGTTTTGTGGAAGAAATTTGTTGGCGGTATTTAGGGATTGGTGCGGGCTTATTTCTAGGACGGGAAGGACCATCGATTCAATTAGGTGGTACGGTTGCCCAGGGGCTCGCCGAACGATTGAACTTTAACGGTCGCCGACGTCGGCTAATGATTGCCGGTGGGGCGGCCGCGGGGTTGTCTGCGGCGTTCAACGCCCCAATCGCCTCCACGTTATTCGTCCTGGAAGAGGTTTATCATAGCTTTTCGACGTTGGTTTGGATCACGTCGCTGACCAGTGCCGTGGTCGCCGATTTCGTATCGAGCGAGGTCTTCGGCCTGACACCGGTCTTACACATTGCCTATCAACGGGCGCTTCCGTTGAAGTATTATGGCTTATTACTTATTTTGGGCGTTGGCTTGGGCCTGCTGGGCTACGTGTACCAGCAGGGGACGTTGCGCGGGGGCAAGGTCTATGCCAAGCTAACCTGGTTACCAGCCCACCTCAACGGGATTGTGCCCTTCCTGTTAGTGATTCCCATCGGATTGTTCTGGCCGGAATCACTGGGTGGCGGTAACCAAATGATTGTGGATTTCGCCCAGACCACACCGTTATTAGTCCCCCTAATTGGGTACTTCGTTTTACGATTAGTCTTTTCCATGATTAGTTATAGTTCGGGACTCCCGGGCGGTATTTTTTTACCCATCTTAACGTTAGGGGCGTTGCTTGGTGCCATCGGGGCGCAAAGCTTCGTGGCTTTGGGGTGGTTGCCTGCCGGTTTTATCGCAAACTTTATTATCTACGCGATGGCGGGGTACTTCGCCGGAATCTCCAAGGCGCCATTCACGGCGATTTTACTGATTACCGAAATGGTCGAGAGCCTGCAACATCTCTTGCCACTGGCGGTAGTGGCTATCGTGGCCTACATCACCGTCGATCTCTTGGGTGGTGCCCCCATCTACGAAGCATTATTGGAACAAATGGTGACGCCAGCTGACCCAGACGCGCACGTTTTGTCGGATAGAGTGGAGTACCCCATTGGGGAAGATTCTGCACTGGTCGAATGCCAAGTACGGGATCTGAAATGGCCTTTGGGGTCGTTACTGGTGGGTGTCCAACGCGGGGAACGCCAGGTGATTCCTCATGGCGACACGTTGATCCGGTCGGGGGATACCCTGATTATTTTGACTTATCAGCATAATCGGGCGTACGTGCGCCAACAGATGCGTCGCATGGATCACCCAGCCGGGTATTTACCCGAATGAAAGGGCTAGGGCTGGTAAAAAGCGGCCGATTATGATAGATTAAGGGGAGTATAGTTAGACCTATTCGGTAGGTAGGAGGCAAATTTGTGTATAATTTTTTAATGACCTGTATTTTAATTGTCAGTGTTTTAATTATCATTGCGGTTATGATGCAGCCTGCTAAGACGAATGATGCGTTATCCGCCCTCTCCGGGGGTGCCGATGACCTCTTCTCCAAGCAAAAGCCGCGAGGGTTTGAAGCCTTTATGCAAAAGGTGACGGTCGTCTTAGGTCTCGTCTTTTTCGCATTGGCACTGGCTTTAGTATATCTATCTTCACACTAGAGATTTAAGCCTCCTGTCCGGTTTATTAACAGGGGGCTTTTTAGTTAAATCTGTCTGGTCGCTTTTAAAGACCGGCAGCGGTCTGAATCAATCTTCGATAGTGGAAAGCGGTGGTTTGACATGATTCGAAAACCAACCCCGCTCTTTTTTGAGCAGGGTCCTCACGCAGTAATTTTATTACACGCTTATTCGGGTAGCTCTAACGACATGCGCTTGCTAGCCCGGAAACTAGAAAGTAAACAATATACCGTTCTCGCGCCAATCTTTACCGGTCATGCCACGGGGGATCCCGTTGATATTTTACGGGACGGTTCCCCGCAGAAATGGTGGCAAGACACACAAGCGGCAATTGCGTTCTTACGAGAACGGGGGTACCAGAAAATCGCCATCTTTGGGTTGTCTTTAGGGGGGCTCTTTGCCACCCGCGCCTTACTAGAAGACCCGCAATTGGTGGGGGGCGGCACGTTCGCGTCACCGGTCATCTTCCGGGGACAGACACACGTGCCGACGACCTTCATCGAGATGGCGCGTGCCACCTACCGGGCGCAGAACATTCTGGGACCAGCCCAAGAACAAAAGGTGGCGTGGCTCAAAGACCACTTGACAGCCCAATTAACGGCCATTCAGGCCTTTGCGGATACCACAGCCACCCGTTTGCGAGATATTCAGCAACCCGTGTTCATTGCTCAGGGAACGGCGGATCAGATGATTGATCCGCGTTCGGGGCAGTGGCTCGCGGACGCTTATCCCGCGTCTCAAGTTGATTATCACGAGTATGCCGGTGCGGGTCACGTGCTGACCGTTAATTCGGCCCACCACGCGCTCGAAACGGATCTCTTAGCGTTTTTACACCCAATCTTTGAAAAATAACGAGGAATTTATAGTGCAAGATAATTTAAAAACAGATATTACAGCATTCTTCCGCGCACACGCGGATCAGACATACACCGTTGAGGGCATTTCGGATGCCCTGCATTACCACGGTTCGGCAGCCTTTAAGCTTATCGTCCAAGAGCTCGCGCAGCTCGAACGCGATGGCTTAGTTCAGGTGACGGACCGGGGCCATTTTCAGTTGGACCCCAGTCAAAAGATTTTAACCGGGATTTTTCACGGTAACGACAAGGGCTTTGGCTTCGTGGCGTACGACGAAAACAAGGTCGAACCCGACGCCTATATTGCGCCCGATAACACCATGCGCGCTTTAAACGGCGACACGGTCAACATCGAGTTGATTCGCGCCGGCGATCCCCGGACGGGCAAGGGCCCCGAAGGTAAGGTCGTGGAGATCGTGGAACGGCATTACGAACAGGTCGTGGGAGAATTCCTCCAGACCGACGACGATGCCGGCTACGTGGGTCAAGTGAGTTTGACGGACAAGAAGTTATTGAAGTACAAGTTCTATGTGACCGATGTTGGCTTGAAGCCGACGCCGGGCGAAGTGGTCACGGCCGAAATCACGGAATACCCGAACGACGCTCATCCGGACGCCATGGTTGGGATTGCCAAGCAGGTCATCGGGAGTGTCGATGATCCCGGTATCGATATTTTACAGATTGTGTACCAACACAACATCCCCGCGGACTTCCCGGAGGACGTTTTACAGGCCGCCGATGATATTCCGGACCACGTCTTGCCCGAGGAAATGACCGGCCGTGAAGACGTCACGAACCAGAACCTGGTCACCATCGATGGCGAGTCCTCCAAGGACTTGGACGATGCCGTGACTGCTTGGCAGTTACCCAACGGAAACTACCATTTAGGGGTCCACATCGCCGACGTGTCCCATTACGTCACGCCAGGGTCGTTGATTGATAAGGAAGCCTATAAACGGGGCACTTCCGTTTACCTGACTGACCGGGTCATTCCAATGTTACCGCGGCGCCTGTCAAACGGCATCTGCTCGTTGAACGAAGGCGAGTTGCGGTTATGCATGAGCTGTGAAATGGAAATCGACCATGACGGGAACGTGGTCAAGCACCGCATTCACCCGTCCGTGATGCGCTCTAAGGCACGGATGACCTACACGGCCGTTAACCAAATCTTGGAAGCCCACGATGAGGTCACCATGGATCGGTACAAGGACTTAGTGCCGATGTTTGAAACGATGGGTGATTTACACCGTATCTTACTCAAGCACCGGAAGAACCGGGGCGCCATTGACTTTGATGATCGCGAAGCCGAAATCATCGTGGACGACAAGGGCCACGCGATTGACGTGAAGTTACGGACTCGAGGTTTAGCTGAACGGATGATTGAATCCTTCATGCTGGCTGCTAACGAAACGGTTGCGGAACACTACTTCCGCGCCAAGGTCCCGTTCTTATATCGGGTCCACGAAACGCCAGATGGCGACCGGGTACGTAGCTTCTTCGAATTCTTAACGGCCTTTGGGATTAACGTCAAGGGTGACCCGAACCACTTGCGGCCAAAGATGATGCAAGGCGTCTTGAAGCAAGTCGCTGGTAAGCCAGAAGAGGCCATGGTCTCGGTCATGATGTTACGGAGCTTGAAGCAGGCCCGGTACAGTGACCAGTCCTTAGGTCACTTTGGCTTGGGTGCACAGTTCTACACTCACTTTACCTCCCCAATTCGGCGGTACCCTGATACCATGGTGCACCGGATGATTCACTACTACGCAGATCACGGGATCAACGCGGCTTCGAAGGAACAATTTGCCCCCGTTCTGGAAGAAATCGGGACGCATACGTCCGAGATGGAACGCCGGGCCGTCGATGCCGAACGCGACACCAAAGATATGAAGATGGCCGAATACATGGCCGACCACGTGGGCGAAGAATTCGACGCCGTGGTCAGCTCCGTGATGAAGTTTGGGATGTTCGTTGAACTGCCAAACACTATCGAAGGCCTGATCCACATCAGTCGGATGAAGGACGATTACTACGAATACGTGGAAAAGTACTTGGCCTTAGTCGGCCGTAACACGCGGCGGACGTACCGGATTGGCCAACCAATTCGGGTCAAGGTCATTCACGTTGATAAGGAACAAAGTGAAATCGACTTCGAATTGTTGAATCCGGAAAAGGCGCCGGTCAGTGACTTGTTGCCGCACCGGGAACATCGCTCCCGTGGGGGTCGTTTCGGCAATAACCGGAACAACAACCAGCACGGTAACGGTGGCCGTAATGGAAACGGCAATAACCGCAACCATCGTAATGGCAACCGCAACCGGAATAACCCGCACCGGTCCAACACCACGAACCGGTCGACGGAACACCGTAACCAGAATGGCAACCGTAACCGGAACCACCAGGGCGGCCAACACCGTTCCGCCAACCGCGGGAGTCAACATTAAGCGAGGTGAACACACTTGGCTAAACGTAAACCGAAAAAAACACCGGACAACCAACTGGCACAAAACCGGAAGGCCCGGCATGATTATACCGTTACCGAGACCGTTGAAGCCGGCTTGGTCCTGACCGGGACCGAGATTAAATCGATGCGGGAACGGCGAATCAACTTGCAAGATGGGTTCGCCCAGATTCGCAATGGTGAGGCTTGGTTGATGAACGTCCACATCAGTGAGTACGTTCAAGGCAACCAGTTCAACCATGATCCGCTACGCAACCGAAAGTTGTTGCTGCATAAGAAGCAGATTCGGCGCTTAGGGTTAGCCACGCAGGATAAGGGGGTCACCTTGATTCCACTGAAGGTATACCTTAAGCACGGTTTTGCGAAGGTCTTGATTGGTGTCGCTCATGGGAAACACGAGTATGATAAGCGTGAGTCTCTGAAACGACGGGAACAAGACCGGCAGATTGCTCGGGTAATGAAACATTACTAATTTACTAAAAATCGCGTTAACCGCCAGCCGACGGTTAACGCGATTTTTTGATTTGAGTCGTAAAGGGGGCGATTTCTGAGGAAAAGCCGGGCGCCCAGCCCCGGTTCTTTACCAGCCCCGGGACCTTTTGCTGGCGCTTAGCCCAGCGGTCGAGGATGGCGGCTAGACAGACGACCAGTGCCTCGTGGTCGGTCTGATCGACTTCGAGGGACATGGTCAAACCATCCGGGGAGACCCGGGTAATGTTGGCAATCAGGTCGCGACCGTGAAAAATCCGGAAACGACCGTTGTTTAGATTGCCCATAATTACCCAGTTAAGGCCACGAACAAAGAGGACTTCGCGAATAACGCCGAAGGTCTTGCTGACCCGACCGACCGGTTGGCGGCGGTATAACAAGCGAAACCGGGGTAACAACCCCAAGGAGTCCTGTTTGACTTCGGCTTCGAGTGAGCCGTTGATGAGATAGACCGTCAAGACGTCAGCACGGAGTCCCCATTTGCCGACGAGTAGGTAACACGATTGGTTCTGGGCGTCCCGAATCACCGTGGTCGCACGGGCGGAAAGGGCCGTCTGATTGAGATACAATTGACGCATGGGGCACCTCCAACAAGATAAAATAATCTGCCGTTAAGGCGCCGACCAGTTTAAATTGGGAGTGGCGTCGAGTAACGGGTATTTGTCTTATTTTACCATGTTTTCGACTTCGCGTTCGAGAATATCATTTCGTTAGCCAGTATGAT
This sequence comes from Levilactobacillus suantsaii, assembly GCF_014069315.1. Taxonomy (NCBI): domain Bacteria; kingdom Bacillati; phylum Bacillota; class Bacilli; order Lactobacillales; family Lactobacillaceae; genus Levilactobacillus; species Levilactobacillus suantsaii. The sequence continues at coordinate 1,418,329 of NZ_CP059603.1, forward strand.
AAAATGAGACCTGAGGTGTTGGCAATGAAACCGTTTATTCACAATGACTGGTGGCCGGTCTTAGAACCAGAGTTTAAGCAGGATTATTATCAAAACCTGCGGCAGTTTCTGGTGACGGAATATCAGCATTACCGGATCGATCCGGACATGTACCATATTTTCACGGCGTTCGAATGGACCCCGTTTAGCAAGGTCAAGGTGGTCATCTTGGGCCAGGATCCGTACCACAACCCGGGGCAGGCACATGGGTGTAGCTTCTCCGTGCTGCCGGGAACCAAGATTCCACCGTCGTTACTTAATATCTATAAGGAATTACAGACTGACGTGGGGTGTACGCCCGTGAACCACGGGTACCTCAAGAAATGGGCCGACCAGGGCGTCTTATTGTTGAACTCAGTCCTAACGGTCCGCGACGGCGCTGCCTTTTCCCATAAGGGTCACGGCTGGGAACGGCTGACCGACGCGGCAATTCGTAAGTTGTCCGAGCGACCGGAACCCGTCGTCTTCATTTTGTGGGGGCGGGCCGCACGTAACAAGATTGAGTTGATCGATACCCAGACCAACATCGTCTTGCAATCGGCCCATCCTAGTCCCTTGTCGGCTAACCGGGGCTTCTTCGGCTCCAAGCCATTTTCCAAAACCAACATCGCACTCACATCATTAGGGGAAACGCCCATCGATTGGCAACTGCCGGAGACGGTCAGTGTCGATGACGCTTCACAGGCTAATCAGGCGTAAGCAAGAAGAGAATTGATTCGTCGGATATTTTATGGAGGTCTTCACCTATGGAACTTTTTGATAGTCTGAAACAAAAGATTAACGGACAACATAAAACCATCGTTTTCCCCGAGGGTGCCGATCAGCGGATCCTGGGCGCAGCTAGTCGCTTAGTCAAGGATGGCTTGATTCAAGCCATCGTGTTGGGGAGTCCAACTGAAATTGATAAAACGGCCCAAGCCCACAACATCGATACTAGCCAGCTCACGTTATTAGACCCAGCCAATTTGCCAGCCGACCAGGCCAAGGCGATGCTGGACGCGTTAGTGGTGCGGCGGAAGGGGAAGAACACCCCAGAACAGGCACAAGAAATGCTCAAAGACCCGAATTACGTGGGGACCATGATGGTCTACATGGGCCAAGCCGACGGAATGGTTTCTGGGGCGATTCACGCCACCGGGGACACGGTCCGGCCCGCCTTACAAATCATTAAAACTAAGGAAGGCGTGCGCCGAATCAGTGGCGCCTTCATCATGCAAAAAGGGGACCAGCGGGTCGTCTTTGCGGATTGTGCCATCAATATCGAACTAGATGCGGCTGGGATGGCCGAAGTGGCGGTCGAAAGCGCCCACACGGCGAAGGTCTTCGATATTGACCCGAAAGTCGCTTTGCTGAGCTTCTCCACCAAGGGTTCAGCTAAGGGTGACATGGTCACTAAGGTCCAAGAAGCGACTAAGTTGGCCCACGAAGCCGCTCCCGATTTAGCGCTCGACGGCGAGTTGCAATTCGACGCCGCCATGGTGCCCGACGTTGCGGCGTTAAAGGCGCCCGATTCTAGCGTGGCGGGGCACGCCAACGTCTTCGTCTTCCCAGAACTTCAGTCCGGGAACATCGGCTACAAGATTGCCCAACGCTTCGGCGGTTTCGAAGCTATCGGGCCGATTTTGCAAGGCCTGAACAAACCCGTTTCCGATTTGTCACGGGGTTGCAACGAAGAGGATGTTTACAAGGTTGCCATCATCACGGCGGCTCAAGCCCTTTAGGGGTTCGATTTGAGACTTAGTTAATTAACCCGATACCCGGATTGCGCTTTAGCCGTAATCCGGGTATTATTTGGGCAGTAATAAATTTAACGGTGAAGGGGTTGGCAAAATGTTAAAAATGACGGTCACAAGTCCAGAGATGACCATGGCAATCGGGCAGCAACTCGCGCCCGGCCTACGTGCCAAGGATGTCATTTTACTAGATGGAGACCTGGGTGCCGGTAAAACGACCTTTACCAAGGGATTAGCGGCGGGCCTGGGCATTAAACGGAACGTCAAGAGTCCGACGTTTACCATCATCCGCGAGTACCAAGACGGGCGGTTACCGTTATATCATATGGACGTCTACCGCTTGGAAGATGGCAGTGGGGATGAATTGGGCTTAGAGGAATACTTCAATGGCGATGGCGTTAACGTGGTCGAATGGTCCAAGTTTATCGCCGACGAATTGCCAGAACATTATTTGCGGATTATCTTTAAGCGTGACGACGCAGCCGGGGAAAATCAGCGGACGTTGAGCTTTGAGCCGCACGGGGACCACTTTGACCAGTTGGTCGCCCAATTACAGGCTTCATGTCATGAGTGAAGAAGTCGCCATTCGGCTACCAGAAGCCACTGACGCTGCGCAACTTTTGCGGTTACTCACGCAATTGCAGCGAGAAAGTGACACGTTTACGTTGGCAGACGCTGACGACCCGATCAGCGTTGTGCAAGAAGCCGATCAGTTAGAACAGATCAATCAGAGTCCGACCCACTTGTTGTTGGTCGCCAGTCTTGGTGACCGCTTGATCGGGGTGTTGTCGATTGCGCCCACCCCACAAGGCAACGTGGGTGAGTTGGGGATTGCCATCGAAAAGGCTTATTAGCGCCAAGGGATTGGCACGGCGATGGTCGATGAAGCCCTGTATTGGGCAGAAACGGCCAGTACCTTAGAAGCAGTGGGACTGTTGGTGCAAACGCGCAACGTGGCGGCCATGAAGCTCTACCAAAAGATGGGCTTTCAACGGACCCAAACGGCTGAGCAAACGGTGACCGATGACGACGGTGAACAAGTTACGGCCGTTGAAATGGTTTACCCGTTGCAATAAGCCTAGCATGGTGAAAAATTAGCGTAGAACCTGGGGGGAAGTCTCCCAGGTTCTTTTAGCGTGGCCCGAAAGTTGACAAACGCGGACAAGACAGTAAAATAAAGCTATTCAATTAAATCGTTGATTAATAGCAGTCAACGACACGGAAAGGAGTCTGATGATATGGCAGCAGGCCAGCATGCGCAGCTGTATCGGGAACTGGCGAAGATTGGCAAAAGTTTGGCGAGCGACCGGCGTTTAGAGATCATGGATTTATTAGCCCAAAGTCCCAAAACAGTGGCGACCTTAGCGCAGCAAACCGGAATGAGCATTGCCAACACGTCGCGGCACCTCCAGGCGTTGCGGGAGGCCAATTTGGTGGGCCGTGTTCAGCGGGGCAATTACGCCATTTATTGTTTGGCGTCCGCCCAGGTCGAACAGCTTTTCTACTTGTTACGTGACGTGGGGGAGGCCCAGTTGCCCACCATGCAGACCATTCAACGCCACGATGATACGGTTAAACGCATCCAAACGTTAGATTTGTCGACGGCCCTGAAACTGATGGACCGCGATGACGTGCAACTCTTGGATGTTCGCCCAGCGGAGGAATTTCAGGTGGGACATATTGACGGGGCCTATAATATCCCCGTCGATGAACTTAGCGACCGCCTGACTGAGATTCCAGCTGATCAGGAATTGATTGTGTATTGTCGGGGGCCACTTTGTAGTCTCACGAATCAAGCGACGCAGTGGCTACGCCAACGGGGACGTCAGGCCTACAGCCTGCATGCGAGTTATTATGATTGGCAGGTGGCTGTGACAGGATAGGCCGGTGAATTGACAAATTAGAGCAAACTGTTAAACTGAATCTATTCAACTAAGTAATTGAATAGGAGGCGCAACATGAAAATTAAGTACTGGTCCGATATTGCTTGTCCGTTTTGTTATATTGGGTCGACGCGCATGAAGCGCGCCATCAAGGAATTAGGCATTGCTGACGAGACGCCCTTGGAGTTCAAGGCGTTTCAACTGGATCCGACCTTACCGACGACGACCACGAAGACGATGACCGACAACTTTGCTGGCGGTCACGGCATGACGGTCGACCAGGCACAGGCACAAATGGCCCAGATTGAGCAAATGGGCGCTGGCGATGGGTTGACGATTGATTTAGCTCACGCTATCCCAACGAACACCATGGATGCTCACCGATTGATCAAGTTGGCTCAGGCGTCAGGTGATGCGGTTGTGACGGAGCAAGTGATCACCGCGTTATACCACGTTTACTTTAGCGAAGGCGCGTCTATCGCAGACCATACCGTTTTACGGCGTGCGGTCGTGGATGCTGGTTTACCCGCAGCGGCGGTTGATGACGTGTTAGCAAGTGACAAGTATGCACAAGACGTTCGCCGTGATGAGGCCGAAGCTCAACAGCTGGGGATTCAGGGTGCTCCGTTCTTCGTGTTGAACGACAAGTATGGCATTTCCGGTGCGCAACCCTACGACACCATGGTAAGTGCCTTGCGACAGGTCTTGGCTGAGGAGGTCGATTAAAATGACTGAAAAACAATCGACGACACCGAATTTTAAATCGCTAGGCGACGCGGACGCGAGTGCCGTTTGTGGTCCCGATGGCTGCAATATCGCCGAACACCGCGAGCAAAAGGAGCCCACTAAAAAAGGCGCCAAGTAATGACGCCGGTCTAAAATTAAACATATGATAGTCAACTGTTTTCTGGACGGTGAGTTCGCGCATTTTAGCGGACTCACCGTCCAGTTCTTCGTGTGACGTGTCTTAGCGCGAAGAGGGGTCCGCCAGACTGGCCTCGAGGTTCGTCAAAAAGAGGGTCACAAAATCCTTTTCTGGAGTCGTTAATTCTTTTCCGGCTGGAGAGGCGATGAAGTAAGTTAGTGAGACCAGGTCTTGGGGTAACGGATAGAGGTTGTAGTGCGCACTATCCGGCGTAACGGTGACGCTGTCCGGCAGAAAGGTCACGCCCAGCCCCCGTTGCGCCAGTTTTTGGACGGTCAAAGTATTGCTGCTTTCGACCACGATGTGCGGGTCAACGTGGAATTTTTGCAACAGGTAATCGACTTGCCGCCGAATCGACGATCCCTGCGGCGATAAGACCAGTGGCGCCTGCAGAAGTTGGTCCATTGAAAGTGAGTGGGGGTTGATGTAAGCCTGATGTGGCTGGTATAGGGCAGACGTGTGCGGAATGATGGCGTAGTACCCGTCATGGCCGCGGTCGTGGACCGTCAAGCCAGCCGCGATGGTTTGGGGATCTTGACCAATCAGAAAATCTAAGTCGTGGTGTAATAAGCGTTGCTCGTTGCGTTCGGAGATGTCTTCAGTCAGGTCGATTTTGACCGTGGGATGCACCTGTAAAAAGTCTGGCAAAATCAGTGGCAATAGGTAGTAGCCTAAGCTGGACAGGATGCCTACCCGGATGACTTGCTTGGCGGGGGCCGTGTATTGACTCAGCCGTTTATGAAACTGAGCTTGTTCGTTCTCTAACGTGGTTAGGTATTGGTAATAAATCCGCCCGGCGGCAGTCAATCTAATGGGGCTCGTGGCCCGGTTGATGATGGCAACGCCGAGTTCGGTTTCGGCGTTTTGAATCGTTTGCGTAAGGTAGGGTTGCGAGATGTAAAGATCTTTGGCTGCCCGGGTAAAGTTGCCGTGTTTGAGCAGGACGTCTAAGAAGCGCCGCATCCGAAAGGGGTCTGCTTTGGGCATACGAATTCCTCCTTGATAACAAAATTGCTATGGGACAATAGATAAATAAATATTTCACAAACTAAGCAGTTACTCGTAAACTAGCATTTGTAGAACTGGGGCGTTTTTTACCGAATCTCATCCGCCCCGGTCCCTTAATAATAACCTTTTTATTATCAAAATGTGTAGCAGATGTGAGTGAACACCTAGAAAGGACGTTGAATCTTGAAATTAGTTGGAATTGTCGGCACTAACGCCGTGAAATCGACCAACCGGCAGTTGTTACAGTATATGCAACGCCATTTTGCGTCAACTGCGGAATTAGAAATTTGTGAAATCGCTGATTTACCAGCCTTTAATGAACCAGAACAACGGGACGCGCCAGCTGCCGTACAGCAGTTGGCGGACCAGATCGAACACGCGGACGGGGTCATTTTTGCGACCCCCGAATATGACCACTCTATTCCGGCCGTTTTGAAGAGCGCCATCGAATGGTTGTCCTATACCACGCGGCCGTTGATCAACAAACCCGTGATGGTCGTCGGTGCATCGTATGGGTCTTTAGGAACTTCTCGTGCCCAGGCGCATTTACGCCAGATTTTAGAAGCGCCCGAATTAAAAGCGCTGGTCATGCCCAACGTCGAATACATGTTGGGCCACTCGTTACAAGCCTTTGACGAACAGGGGGACCTGGTCGATCAAGCGAAGGCGCAGGAATTGGACAAGGATTTTCAAGCCTTCACTGAATTTGTCACGTTGATGCAAAAAATCACACCGCAAAACAAGTTCTTTGAGGAGACCCGTCAGTTTTCCTGGAGTCAACTCACAGCTGGAAAGGAGTAAACTATGAAATTTATCGGAATCGTGGGCACCAACGCCCGTAAGTCATATAACCGTCAGTTACTGACGTACATGCAGACTCATTTTCAAGACCAAGCGGAAATTGAAATCTTAGAACTGACCGACGTCCCGATGTTTAACGAATCGCAAGACCAAACGGACAGTCCGGTCATCCAAAACTTCATCCAAAAGATTACGGCGGCTGACGGGGTCATCGTGGCAACGCCCGAACATAACCACTCGTTGCCTTCCGCGTTGAAGAGTCTCTTGGAATGGTTGTCCTTTAAGGCCCACCCGTTAGATGGCAAACCAGTGATGATCGTTGGGGCCTCTTACAGTGTCCAAGGCTCTTCCCGTGTGCAACTGCATCTGCGCCAAGTCTTAGATGCCCCCGGCGTCGGCGCTAACGTCATGCCCGGCTCAGAATTCTTACTGGGTCGCGCTCACACTGCGTTTGACGAACAGGGTAACTTGAAATCTAGCGGCACGGTCGACTTCTTGACCAGTTGCTTTAAGAAGTTCATGAAGTTCACTAAGGTGGTCGAAGCCATGAACGTGCCCGATGAGATTAACTATCAACCCGGGACCTATGACGTGACGGCGACCGGCCACAACGGGGAACTCCCGATGCAGGTTACCTTATCGAAGGACCGAATCGAGAACATCCAGATTGACACGTCCACGGAAACGGAAGGCATCGCCGACGTGGCCTTTGAACGGATTCCCAAGCAAATCGTTGACGGGCAAACGCTGGATGTCGATGCCGTCTCCGGAGCATCGATTACCAGTCACGGCGTCATTGATGGGGTGGCTGAAGCGGTTAAGCAAGCCGGTGCTGACCCCGACATCTTGAAGAAGCGGCCGAAGCAAACTGCCGCTGCTAAACCGGCAATCAAAGACCTCGATACCGACGTGGTCGTTGTAGGTGCCGGTGGGGCTGGTCTGACTGCCGCCGCTAAAATACTCCAAAGTGGCAAACGCGTGCTGGTCTTAGAAAAATTCCCGGCAGTCGGTGGGAACACCGTCCGGGCTGGGGGACCGATGAACGCGGCCGACCCCGATTGGCAACGCCAGTTTGACGCCATTCTGGGTGAAAAACACACCTTGAAGGAAATTACGGAGATTGATGAAGCGACTATCGATCCCGAATATCGCCCAGACTTCCGGGCCTTGAAGGACCAAATCAACGATTACTTGCAAGAGAACACGGATCAACGTGGTTACTTGTTCGATTCGAAGTTGCTCCACCGCATCCAAACTTATTTGGGCGGGAAGCGGCGCGACTTACAGGGCCATAAGATTTACGGCCAATACGACTTGGTCAAAGAATTGACCGACCACGCCTTGGAATCCGTACAATGGTTGGAAAAGATCGGCGTCGAGTTCGATAAGACGCAGGTCACGATGCCGGTCGGTGCCATCTGGCGGCGCGGTCACAAGCCAATGGGCGACCTGGGCTTTGCGTACATCAAGACGCTTAAGCAATATGTCACCAGTCATGGGGGCACTATCATGACCGAAACGGACGTCACGCAACTGACCACCGAAAATGGCCGGGTCGTCGGCGTTCAGGCCCAGGGCGTTGACCACCAAGAATTAGCCGTTCACGCCCAAGCCGTCATCTTAGCTTCCGGTGGATTTGCGGCTAACACCAAGATGTTGAAACAGTACAACACGTACTGGACTAACATCGATGATGACATCAAGACCACCAACTCCCCGGCTATGACCGGGGACGGCATTCGCTTAGCGACTGCTGTGGGCGCCGACTTGGTTGGCATGGGCTTCTCGCAGATGATGCCCGTTTCTGACCCGGATACCGGTGAACTCTTTAGTGGCCTGCAAGTGCCGCCGCAGAACTACGTGATGATCAACCAGCAGGGAAAGCGGTTCGTCAACGAGTACGGCAGTCGGGACCAACTCACCCAGGCCGCCATCGACAACGGTAGTCTGTTCTATCTCCTCGCCGATGATGAAATCAAGAAGACCGCGTACAACACGACGCAAGCGAAGATTGACCAACAAGTTGAAGCGGGGACGTTGTTTAGAGCCGATACGTTAGAAGATTTGGCGCGTCAGATCAAGGTTGACCCGGACACGCTGGTCAAGACGGTTCACGACTACAACAGCTATGTCGACGCTGGCGATGATCCAGAGTTCCACAAGAACGCCTTTGACCTGAAAGTCAAGGTCGCGCCGTTCTACGCTACGCCACGGAAACCAGCGACCCACCACACCATGGGTGGGTTGAAGATCGACACCGGCGCCCATGTCTTGACGGCCGGTGGCACGGCCATCGACGGCTTGTACGCGGCCGGTGAAGTGGCTGGGGGGATTCATGCCGGCAACCGGCTCGGTGGCAATTCACTAGCCGATATCTTCACCTTCGGCCGCATCGCCGCGACGAGTGCGTTGGCTGACGAACTGGCCGTCACGGACTAACTGCTGAAGCTAGCGTTGAGGTGTTCTCGTCCACACATTCCGTCAATTACCTTGATAATCCTAAAATAAGTAAAAAGTCACGCTTAACTCGTCGAAGTTGAGCGTGACTTTTTTGATTTCAGAGACTGAATGTTAAGCTAGCTATTACGCCGTCACCTTAATGAACGACTTCAAAGGTTCGGTCCCAAAGTGGTTGGCCTCATACAGCAAGATATTCGCGCAAGCGAGGCTATCATCTAGGGCGTTGTGGTGATGGTGTAAGTCGATGCTGAGTTGATTGCAGACCGTGTCGAGCTTGTGGTTGGGAAATTCGGGGAAGAACTTCCGGCTGGTCTTGACGGTGTCTAGGGTCAAATAGCGCGCCGCTGGTAACCGGTAATGTTCGAGGCTGCTGCGCAAGACGCCATTGTCGAAAGGCGCGTTGTGGGCAATCACCAACCGGTCGCGTTGGAAGAACGGCGCCACGTGTTCCCAGACTTCGGGAAAGGTGGGGGCGTTGGCGACGTCGGCGGTGTGGATGCCGTGAATCTGGATATTGCGCCAGAAAAAATCAGTATCCGGTTTAATTAATGAATAAAATTCATCGACGACTTGGCTATTGCGGACCACGGTCAGGGCCAAAGAACAAGCACTGTACCGCTTGGCGTTAGCCGTTTCAAAGTCCATGGCAACGAAGTTCACGACGACATCTTCCTTTCTACGATTAGACGGTTAAATCGGCCACGTCGAGTTCGACCGGACAATGGTCGGATCCCATGACCTGGTCTAGTATTTTAGCGTCTTGGAGCTGATCTTGCAAGCGCTGGCTGGTCACGAAGTAGTCGATACGCCAGCCGGCATTGGTATCGCGGGCGTGGAACCGATAGCTCCACCAAGAGTAGCGACCAGTGGCGTCCGGGTAGAAGTGGCGGAAAGTGTCCACGTAGCCGGCATCCAGCAGAGTCGAAAACTTTCCCCGTTCCTCGTCAGAGAATCCGGCGTTATGGTGGTTAGATTGCGGGTTCTTCAGGTCGATCTTTTCGTGGGCGACGTTGAGGTCGCCACAGAAGATGACCGGTTTGTCGGCGTTGAGTCGATTGATGTAGCCTAAAAAGGCGTCTTCCCAGCCCATGCGGAAGTCCAACCGTTTCAGCTTAGCGCCGGAATTGGGGACGTAACAGGTCAGTAAGTAAAAGTCGGGGTATTCGAGGGTGATGGCCCGGCCCTCATGGTCGAAGTCGGGCGCATCGATACCGTAGTGGACGTTCAACGGCTTATGTTTGGTAAAGAGTGCTGTGCCAGAATAGCCCTTACGTTCAGCGTAGTTCCAGTATTGGTAATAGCCGGGGATGTCCAAATCGATTTGACCGGCTTGGAGCTTGGTCTCTTGAATCCCAAAGAAGTCAGCGTCTAAATTTTTAAAGATGCCCATAAAGTCCTTTTTAACGATGGCCCGTAAGCCATTGACGTTCCAAGAAATAAATTTCACGTCAAACACACCTCCATGAATACGTCTAGTATACCAGAAAAAGGACTTTTCCCGGCTTCCAGGGGTTCTGCGTGTTGTTTTGTGAAAATTCATGCTAAAATGTTACTTAGTGCTACTAAAACTCACGGTCAGTCCACCCATGGGAGTTATTTGCAGGTCTTTGCACGCTTTGAAGGCATGTGAAACCGGGAAGCGACCCGTATGAGAATCATTAAGCTAGCACTGACACCGACTGCACCGTAATCGCGGTTGGCAGGTTCTGGTGACGCCCCGCCGGTCGGGCGCAAACTGACCGGGTTAAACTTTTCAAGATGAAGGGAAATTACTACTCATGGAAGATATCGCAACGGCATTTCCAGCAGTTAAGATTTTAGAACACGCGTCACTGGCTGATTACACGCACACTAAGACTGGGGGTCCAGCCGACTACCTGGCCTTTCCGACCAACGTGCAAGAGGCCAAGTCATTATTGGCTTATGCTCATCAATTGGACCTTGACGTGACGGTGATTGGCAATGCCAGCAACCTGATCGTCCGGGATGGCGGTATCCGGGGATTAGTGATGATCCTGACGAAGTTTAAGACCGTGACGGTCGACGACGTGGCACATACGGTAACTGCGGCGGCGGGTGCGGCGATGATCGAAGTGACCCAGGTGGCCCAGGCGCATCAGTTGAGCGGCCTTGAATTTGCTGCGGGGATTCCCGGCAGTGTTGGTGGCGCCATCTTTATGAACGCTGGGGCTTACGGGGGCGAAATCGCGGCTGTAGCAACTTCCGCGGAGATTTTGACTCCGGAAGGTGAGGTTCGAACTTTGAACCAAGCGGAACTCGATTTTGGTTACCGTCACAGTTCGATTCAGGATTATCACGATATCGTTTTGACGGCGACCTTCAGTCTGACGCCGGGTAACGGCGACCAGATTCAGGCCCAAATGGACGACTTCAATGCCCGCCGCGCGGCCAAACAACCGCTAGACTTACCGTCTTGCGGAAGTGTCTTCAAACGGCCGACAGGGCATTACACGGGTCAATTGATTCAGGAAGCCGGCCTCCAGGGGTTAAAATGGGGTGGTGCTCAGGTATCGACCAAGCATGCGGGCTTTATCGTCAACATCGATCACGCCACGGCGACCGACTACTTAGAGTTGATTCACCATATTCAACAAGTCATTTGGCAACGGGACCAGGTTCGTCTTGAGACCGAGGTCCGGATTATCGGCGAAGAACCACAAGCATAGAAAGGGGGACCTTCTTTGCCAATTATTGAAGCAGTGATCCTATTGATTGTGTTAGTCCTGCTTTCAAACATTATCAGTCACTACCTCACGTTTGTCCCAGTCAGTTTAATCCAAATTGCGTTAGGCCTGGTGGTGGCCCTGATTTGGAATTTCGAGGTACCCCTCGAAACCGATTGGTTTTTACTTCTATTTATTGCACCTTTGCTGTATAACGATGGGCGCCGCTTCCCGCGTAAGGAACTCTGGCGGCTTCGTGGTCCCATCTTCGGCAACGCTATTTTGTTAGTTTTTCTGACCACGATTTTAGGTGGTTTTCTGATTTACTGGTTGATTCCCAAGATGCCGCTGACGGTGGCCTTTGCCTTGGCGGGCATCCTGTCACCTACCGACCCGGTGGCCGTGCAGTCGATTTCTAAACAGGTCAAATTACCGGAAAGCCTCTTGCACTTGGTCAGTGGCGAAAGTCTGATCAACGATGCCAGCGGGTTGATTGCCTTTAAGTACGCGATTGCGGCCACGGTGACCGGCTACTTCTCATTGAAGACGGCCGCGGGTGATTTCTTCTATATCAGTATCGTTGGCTTCTTAGCCGGCTTGATTATTATGACGGCCGTGCAGCTTTTGATGGATTTCTTGCGTCGCCAAGGTATCGATGACGTGATTTTTAACACGGTCTTGCAGATTGCCACGCCGTTTGTGGTCTATCTGGTGACCGAGGAAATTATTCACGCGTCCGGCGTGATTGCGGTCGTCACGGCGGGTGTGCTCTACCATGCCCGTGAGAGTCAAATTGTGGAAGACTCACCAGAATTGAAACTGGTGACCGAAAAAGTCTGGGACATTATTATTTATTCGTTGAACGGCATTGTGTTTGTGATTTTAGGTATCGAATTACCCGTAGCCACCACCAAGTTGATCAAAGGTGGCCAATTCAACACGGGCCAAGCACTCCTCTTTGCGTTGGGGACCTGGATAATCCTCGTGGTGATTCGAACTTTCTGGACTTACGGGTACATTATTTTTCAACGGTTACGCCATACGACCACTGAACATCCGAGCTTTCGGACAGCCATCTTGTCTGGGTTATCCGGGGTACGGGGCGCCGTCACCATGGCCGGGGTCCTGTCCGTGCCGTTGACGGTTTCCAGTGGCGCCGGATTCCCGACGCGGTCGTTGATGTTGTTCGTGGCGTCCGGGGTCATTATTATCAGTTTAGTGGCCGCGACGTTGATGTTACCCCTGATTTCAACTGACGGGACGCCGTTGCAGACCCGGGGCAGTGCGAGTGATATGAGCGATGGGTTAGATATTGAGGACGATGAGCCGGAAGAAGAGTATCCGGCGGAACCCGTACGCCAAATTAGTGAAGATGAAGCCCGCGCCTATATTATGCGGTTGGCTATTTCCAAGATTGAAGAATTGCGGCGACCGAATAATCAGCGGGCGGCTTACGACCTGATTTTGGATTATCAATTCGTGATTCGCCGCTTGGAAATGAATTACCGGGCGGATGATACCATGCAACGGGTCCTAAGTGACGAATTGAAGCTCCGTCAAGTAGCGCTCAAGGGCGAACGGGCCGAGTTGAAGAGCATGCGTGAGTCTGGTGAGATTACCAAGACCAGCTACGTGGGGGCTTTACGGCGAATCGAACGGATGGAGAGTCGGGTCACCCAAGTTGGCGGTCACGGCGTTCCGAGTGTGCTGCGGTACTGGTTACTGTTTTTCCGGCACTTGTGGCGTAACGCGACTTACTGGTTGCATTCCGAAGATACCGACCGGTTACACGCGGAAAGTAATTTGATTGAACGCCAGACGGCCAAGGCAGCGATTAAAACGTTGTCGGAGTACCTAGCCCGAACGGATATCGATGAGACGCAGTTCGATAACCAGGCGATTTACCACTTGATTGTCCACTATCGTAACCGAATCGAGCGAGCCAAGGCAGTGGAGACCCCGACCCACGAAGCTGATTACCAGCATCAATTCAGTCGCTTGCGGGTGCGGGCGTTGAGTGCCGAACGGACCGGGATTCAAAACTTGCTGGAAGCGGGCAATATTTCCTGGACCATGGCTTCGCACTTGCGGCAGTACGTGAACTATGCCGAAAACGTGTTGGTCATGTCATTGAATAACGAAGATAGTGATTAACACTGACTGAACGCGGACGTTACCTGAAGGTGGCGGCCGCGTTTTGACGTTAACGGCAACAAAAAAGGCGACCGATTCGTTGCCGAATCGCGTCGCCGGTTTGAAATTAAGGTTAAGCCGCTGTCTTTTTAGCGGTCATGATGAGGTGTAATATCCAGTAACAGAAGAGCTGGATGAAAGTCATTAGCAGGACGAATATCCAGAGGTTGGACGTCCACATGTCGAGGAGCGGTCGAATAAACTGCTCGGGGTTTAGGAACAAGTAGACCGTGTGGATTCGGAGAAAGCGGCCAATATAGACGCCAACGGAAGACAGAAAGGTCAAAATCAACACGACCAATAAGCGGACCACCAGGTGCCCGTCCGCTAGACGGTTGGAGATGCTTTCGCTCACGAAGTTGAGGCTCCAAAAACCCAGGAAGGCACAGAAGAGGGCACTGGTCATCAAGTAAGTGAAGTAGATCCAGATGTGCGGGGTGACCCGCAAGAGCCCGCTGGCCGCATAAGGTTGGAGGAGGGAGAGATGGAACAGGTCGGTCAGTAGATATGGAGCGTTCGGATAAAACAGCAGCCAGATAATGACCAACGGCCAGAACAGCCAGGCCGATCGTTGCCGACCTAGGTGAAAACTAATTTCGATAGGGATGTACCCTAGAAACGTGTTCAGTAATAAAAATGAAAAGGGATCGCGCGCCCGAAAAAATAAATAGAGCATCCACGCCACGAAAAAGCCGCGAATTTCCCATTTAGCCCGCCGATTCATAATCAATCACCCAATCCTTTCATGACCCAACTCTATTTTACAGCGAATTGAATCTGGAGAAACACAATATGCTTTCTATCTTACCAGAAATTAAGTGGGGACTTGAAACTTAACCGGGACCTTAATAAATTTTGTATATTTAGACGGTGTTAGCGGGGGATGAGGGCCGATAATGAACAGATTCAATGGACCTTGGGGGGAATTAAGGCGTTTCCACGGTGAGCGTGATATAATGAAATTTGAATTCGATTTGGAGGGAAAGTCAAATGAACCTGAACTGGGGAAATCTCCTAACGTTAGGGAACTTGGTCAACGTCTTGGATATCCTGGTGGTCTGGTTCGTTATCTACGAACTGATCGTCATGTTACGGGGAACGAAGGCCATTCAACTTTTCCGGGGCGTCATCTTGATTCTGGTGGTCAAGGTAATTAGTAGTTACTTTGGTCTCAACACGGTTTCGTGGTTAATGGACCAGGTGATCAACTGGGGAGTTATTGCGGTGATTATTATCTTCCAGCCTGAAATCAGACGGGGGCTGGAACATCTTGGCCGAGGCTCGTTATTTGTCCGGATGCGCAACGAAAATGAAGCCGCTAACCGGATGATTGCGGGGCTGGATAAGGCGATTCAGTATATGTCGAAGCGCCGTATCGGGGCCTTGATGACGATTCAACAGGATACGGGACTCGAAGACTACATCGAAACGGGGATTGATTTGGATGCTGAATTAACCGGAGAACTTTTGATCAACATCTTTATTCCCAATACGCCCCTGCATGATGGGGCCGTGATTATTCGCAACAACCGGATTGCTGTGGCCGCGGCTTACCTACCGTTGTCGGAGAGTAACTTGATTCCCAAAGAATTGGGGACTCGTCACCGGGCCGCTGTAGGAATCTCAGAGGTCACCGACGCGTTGACCATCGTTATTTCCGAAGAGACCGGTGAGGTTTCCATCACCAAGAATAACGAATTATTACGTGGGTTAACGCAAGAAGATTATTTGAAGTTTTTGAAGCACGAGTTAGTCAACGATGAGGCCACGCAGAACCACAATATTTTTGATACAGCGTTAGATTGGATCAATCGACACTTGCATAGGGGGCGCCGGTAATGAAAAGTCAACACTATACGGCGTGGATCTACCGGGTCTTAGCTTTGATTCTGGCGATTTTACTGTTCTTTTACGTGAATAGCACGCAAACGGGGAGTAACCAGCAATCGTCCAGTTCCAGCAAGACGTCCCTCACGGCGACTAAGACCGTGAAGGTGTCCGTTCCGTTACAATTGAATGTGAACAACAATAAGTACTTCGTGACTGGCTACCCGGAAAAGGTCAAGGTCACGCTCCACGGACCGTTGGCGTTGGTCACGACCACCGCTAACACCCAGAACTTTAAGGTCTACGCGTCGCTCAGTGATTTGGGCGTGGGGAAGCACAAGGTATCGTTACACCAGGAAGGCTTGAACCGGGAAATCGAATCGTCGATTTCTCCAGCCAAAATCACCGTGGATATTGAACCACGGCGGACCGTTTCCTTCCCGGTCAAGGTCAAGTACAATAAGGACAACATTGCGTCGGGCTACACGGCGGGCTCACCAACGACTGACGTTTCCAGCGTTAAGGCAACCGGGGCCGCTAACGAAATCGCCCGGATCGACCAGGTCATTGCGCAATTGTCCGTGCCGCAAAACACCAAGAAGACCGTGAACAGTCAAGCGGTCATCGAAGCCTTGGATAAAAAGGGCAAGACGGTCAACGTGATTTTGACGCCGTCGACCACCACCGCTAATTTGCCGATTACTTCAAAGGGTGATAGCAAGACGGTGCCCGTGAAGCTAAATGCCAAGAATGGCTCGTCCGGAAAGACATATAAACTAAGCAGTTCGACGACCAAGGTTAAAGCCTTTGGGAGTTCTTCTCAGTTGAAGGCTCTGTCCAAGGCGCAGGTTGATGTGGATGTCAGCAACGTGAAGAGCTCAGATACTAAGACTGTGACGCTCGACACCGATGACAATAAGGTGACCGCCTTTGATCCCACAACCATTAAGGTCAAGGTCAGTGCGAGTGACGATTAGCCAATAAATTAATTTTGAGAAATGAGGAATTCTGTCATGAAATACTTTGGAACAGATGGTGTACGGGGCGTTGCCAATCAGGAATTGACGCCGGAACTGGCGTTTAAAGTGGGCCGTTACGGGGGCTACGTGTTAACGCAGCATGCCGATAGCGAAAACAAGCATCCCCAAGTCTTAGTGGCCCGGGACACCCGGATTTCGGGTGAATTATTAGAAAACGCCTTAGTTGCTGGCCTCCTGTCGGTCGGTATCGAAGTGTTACGGTTAGGCGTCATCACCACGCCCGCCGTGGCTTACTTGGTCCGGACTCAGGGCGCCGCAGCCGGGGTCATGATCACCGCGTCGCATAACCCTGCGGAATACAACGGTATCAAGTATTTTGGGAACGATGGCTACAAGTTGTCTGATGAGATGGAAGAAGAAATCGAGGCCCTACTGGATGCGCCTAACGACGACCAACCCCGGCCCGCAACGGACGGCTTAGGCACCGTTGAAGATTACTCCGAGGGTAGCCAAAAGTACATTCAATTCTTGGAACAAACCATTTCGGATGATTTAGAGGGACTACATATCGCCGTCGATGCGGCCAACGGCTCGACTAGTGGCTTGGTCTCACGGTTATACGCTGACTTTAACCTGGATTTTGATACGATTGCGACGCAGCCCAACGGCATCAACATCAACGATCAGGTCGGATCGACGCACCCGGAGAACCTGCAAAAGTTCGTTGTCGAAAAGGGCGCTCAGATTGGCTTGGCCTTTGATGGTGACGGGGACCGGTGCATCGCGGTCGATGAGAACGGTGATATCGTAGATGGGGACAAGATTATGTACATTTGCGGTAAGTATATGTCCGAACACGGCCGGCTGAAGAAGGATACCATCGTGACCACGGTCATGAGTAACCTGGGGATGTACAAAGCGATGGAAGCAAACGGCTTGAAGTCGGTTAAGACCAAAGTTGGAGATCGCTACGTGGTTGAAGAAATGCTCAAGTCCGGGTATAATCTGGGTGGTGAACAGTCTGGCCACATCGTCTTCTTGGACTTCAATACGACTGGGGATGGTCTACTGACCAGTTTGCAATTGCTGCACATTTTGAAGGCGACCGGCAAGAAGTTGTCCGAATTAGCGGCTGACGTCACGACCTACCCGCAAAAGTTAGTCAACATCAAGGTCGCCGATAAGGCCACGGCCATGGATAACCCGAAGGTCAAGGCGATGATTGCGACCGTTGAAAAAGAAATGAATGGCGATGGCCGGGTTCTTGTGCGGCCTTCCGGGACGGAACCCCTCTTACGGGTGATGGCGGAAGCCCCAACCGAAGAAGCCGTGGCGACATTCGTGGAACGGATCGCGGAAGTTGTGCGGGCCGAAGTCGGCGTTAAAGATGACCAGTAAACCTGATAAAGCCTCAAAAACGTTGCCAGGGCGGCAACGTTTTTTTACACTTTAATCTAGCTTAATTAAATTTTAAATATAAGATATACCATTATTGGATTTTTGAATTGACAACCTCGACTGAAGGCTGTAAAGTATAGTCATTCAGGGTTAGCTTTCAATTTATTTCAGTCTATACCAATTTTAAGAAAGCTAATTCATTTTCATCATAAAATCAAAACCGGCGTCATTTTCAGAACGCCAGTCAGAAAAGGAAGATAGATTATGTGTGGAATTGTTGGTGTTACGGGTAACGACAATGCCGTTAAGATCCTGGTTGAAGGGCTCCAGAAGCTGGAGTACCGGGGATACGATTCGGCAGGGATTTACGTAAACGACCAGAAGGGCCAGGATTACCTGGTCAAGACCAAGGGCCGGATTTCGCAGTTACGGGAAAAAATCACCCCGGACGTGCACGGCTCCACCGGGATTGGCCATACCCGCTGGGCGACTCACGGGGTCGTCAGCGTGGATAACGCGCACCCGCACTTCTCAAACGACGACCGGTTCTACTTGGTCCACAACGGTGTGATCGACAACTTCCAAGAACTCAAGGCCCAGTACTTGAGTGATGTGCCATTCAAGAGCCAGACCGATACTGAAGTCGTGGTTCAGTTGATCGATAAGTTCGCAGTCGAAGACAACTTAGACGCTAAATCCGCGTTCTTAAAGGCTTTGGGCTTATTAAAAGGATCTTCGTATGCTTTCTTGTTGATGGACCGGGAACAACCCGATACTTTATTCGTTGCCAAGAACAAGAGTCCGCTATTGATTGGGGTAGCCGATGGCTTTAACGTGGTCTGCTCCGATGCGATGGCCATGTTACGCGAAACTCACGACTTCTTGGAATTGATGGATGGCGAAGTCGTCACCATCACGCCGGACAAGGTCGCCATTGAAGATGCTGACGGCAACGCTGTTGACCGGAAACCATTCCACGTGGACATGAATGCCGACGAAACGGATAAGGGGACGTATCCCTTCTACATGTTGAAGGAAGTCGACGAGCAACCGAACGTGATGCGGAAGTTAGCCCAAACTTACTTATCCGAACACGGCCAGCCACAAATCGACCAGAACCTGATTCAGGCCATGCAGGCGGCCGACCGGCTCTACATCATCGGTGCCGGGACTAGTTACCACGCTGGTTTAGTCGGCAAGCGGCTCTTTGAACGCTTGGCCCACATCCCAACGGAAGTTCATGTTTCCTCCGAATTTGCGTACGAGCAACCAATGCTGTCCGAGAAGCCATTCTTCGTCTTCTTGACGCAGTCCGGTGAAACGGCCGATAGTCGTGAAGTTCTGGTCAACGTCAATGACGCCGGTTACCCAAGTTTGACGATCACCAACGTGCAAAATTCCACGCTGTCGCGGGAAGCTAGCTTCACGCTGTTGCTTCATGCGGGTCCAGAAATCGCCGTGGCTTCGACTAAGGCCTACACCGCCCAAATCGCGTTGGAAGCTATCTTGGCTAAAGCCTTAGGTGAAGTCAATGGGCAAATCGTAGCGCAAAACTTTAACGTGCGCCAACAATTAGGGTTAGTGGCCACGGGAATGCAGGCTATCGTCGATGAAAAGGGCAAGATTGAGCAGTTGGCGAACGACTACTTGATGGCGTCTAACCGAGCCTTCTACATTGGCCGGAGCATCGACCACGCCGTTTCTCTGGAAGCGGCCTTGAAGCTTAAGGAAATCTCCTACGTTCAAGCCGAAGGGTTTGCTTCTGGAGAACTGAAGCACGGGACGATTGCCTTGATTGAAAAGGGGACGCCGGTGATTGGGTTTATCACCCAGGAAAAGACGGCTGGCCTGACCCGGAGCAACCTGCAAGAAACCATGGCCCGGGGCGCCAAGACCATGACCATCGTGCGCGAAGGTTTAGCTATCGATGGCGACACACTGGTCTTACCAGACGTTGATGAAATGTTGATGCCGTTGCTGACGGTGGTTCCGGCCCAGTTATTGGCCTACTACACCAGCCTGAACAAGGGCTTGGATGTCGATAAGCCACGGAACCTGGCTAAGAGTGTTACGGTTGAATAAGAATTAGCAATTGGGGACCTGCGCGAAAGCGGCGGGTCCTTTTTAGTCCTCGCGGTAATTATCATGAGAACAACAGTGGACCAACCAATGCGACTTGGTGCTGTCGATATTTTAAAATACCTAGTGCTCGGCTAAACAGCCCCGGCAGCAAGGGCTTTTAGAAATGAGTAATGTGCTCCTAATTAGGGGCTAACCAATCCTAAAATCTTGCGTTCCCTAACTTTTCGTTATATAGTATTCGCATAACACAAGAGAAAAAGAAGGTGACGACCATGAAGTATACGAAACGTGAAAACTCTCATAAAAATCAAAAACAACGGGACGCCACATTTGAGAAGTTCCGGAAACAACAAAACGAATTAAACGCGAACCGTCGGGGTGTCCGGCGTAAATAACGTTGCCATGCTAAGTGGCAGCCAGCCCGAGGGAAACGTCCCTTGGGCTTTTTTACGTCGTTAGTTTGGTTATCCACCAAGCTAGGTAAGTTAACGGCAAGAAATAGTCACAGCCTAATACGATAGTTGAGGTAAATCCTTGCAAAACTGGTCTAGAGCGATTATAATTGGGATATACCATTAAGGGAGAAAGGTCAGATGCATGATGATGACACAATTACAGAATATGCACGTTCAAATCGTAAAGGATCCCGCTGCCGGGGGCGTAGCGGGTTTCAAGGTTTTCCAACAAGCGTTAGCCGCTGGCGCTAAGGTCTTTGGTTTAGCTACGGGAAGTACGCCTATTTCCATTTATGACCAATTGACGGCTAGTGACCTGGACTTCAGCCAATTAACGTCTATCAATTTAGACGAATACGTGGGCTTGGGCTCGGATCATCCCCAAAGCTACCGTTACTTTATGCAACACCATTTGTTTAACGCCAAGCCGTTCGCACATTCCTACGTTCCTGATGGGTTAAACACCGATGCGGATACCGAGACCAAGCGGTATGAAAGTATTATTGCTGCGAACCCAATTGATTTGCAGCTCTTAGGCTTAGGACGTAACGGCCACGTGGGGTTCAATGAACCCGGGACGGCCCCGCAATCGACTACGCACAAGGTGGCCCTGACTCCTTCGACGATTGCGGCCAACGCGCGCTTCTTCGACAATGCTGATGAAGTACCCCGTTACGCTTATTCAATGGGCATTGGGACGATTTTGAAGGCTAAGCAGATCTTGATTGTGGCCTACGGCGCTGAAAAGGCCGCGGCCGTGGCTGCGATGCTGCAAGGCCCCGTGACGGCAGACGTTCCAGCCAGCTTTTTGCAGACTCATCCGAACGTTACCGTGATTTTGGATGAGCAAGCAGCGAGTCAACTCAAATAAACCGCAAGTTTTCCCGGTTTCCCCGACTAATTTTCGACACCGCTTTCTGGAATTATGGTATTCTTATTCTGGAAGCGATTTTAGGGGGGAACATCATGAAGGGAAGCAAACAGTGGTTTTTAGCCGCGGCCGTCGTTGTAAGTGTCGGTCTTAGTGGGGTGATTGGGTTGACCAGTCATGCGGCTACTACCCAGCAAACGTTTATTTCATCGCTGAAAAGTCCCGTCCAAACGGTGGCTAATCAGTACAATCTGTACCCGTCGGTGATGTTGGCGCAGGCTGCGCTAGAAAGTGGTTGGGGGACCAGCCAACTGACGCTACAGGCGAATAATTATTTTGGCATCAAGGGCAGCTATAACGGCCAATCCGTCAGTATGCCCACGTCGGAATATGACGCCAACGGTCAACTGTACACGACGGACGCTAACTTTCGGAAGTACCCCAGCGCGAAGGCCTCGATGACTGATAACGCGAAGCTTCTACGTAACGGAATCAGTTCGGATCCCACCTATTATAGTGGAACGTGGCGGGAGAATGCGGTGACTTATGCCGACGCGGCCAACGCGTTGACGGGCACCTACGCTACGGCGCCGACGTACGGGGCCACGCTGATTACGTTGATTCAACAATACAACCTGGCAAACTTAGACGGAAGTAACAGCACGACCAGCAGTAGCAGTTCGTCCAGTGTGGCGGATAGCAGCAGTAGTGCCCCGACCGTGACCTACGCCACGGCTAAGTACTACGGGGCTAGTGGAACCCAAACGGCCCGGTTGAGTGCTAAACATACCAGTTATCGAGTCTATAACCACATCAAAGGGACGCGGGCTAAGGTGACGAAGACCGCGTGGAAGAAATTGAAGGTCGGTACGGGCCAACTGGTCTACGTTAACATGCGGGGCGTGAAGCAATCACCAACGACCGGCAAGAAAACCACTTGGTACCGGATTACATTGACCAATAAAAAATCCGCGAAGAAGTACTGGGTTTACGACTCGGTTTTGACCTTACCGAAGGTGACCTACACGGCGGGACAGGCGACCATCAAACTCAATTCGACTAAGGGCAGTTACTACAACCACGTCTTTAATTCCCCGTACCTGGCTAAAGCCCAGGGGAAAATCAGTCAGCTGAAGGCTAAGAGTTATAAGGCAGACAATCAAGCGGTGAAGACCCAGGATGGGAACAAGTCAACCTGGTACCGCATCATTGTTGGTAAGACCAAGTATTGGGTCGCCGCTGATGAAATTGCGGCCGCGCCCCAGTACGATTACGTGGTCTACACACCTGAGAAGACGACTAAGAAGTTGAGCCAAAAATTCACGACGTATCATCTATACAATCACGTGAAGAAGACGCATTTTGATCAAAAACAAGTGGCCTGGCCTAAAAAGGCCAAGTCAGGAACTAAGGTGACGGTGAACTTGAAAGGGGTCAAGCCGCGGTACCAGACAACGTGGTATCGGCTCAAGTTCAGCGGTGATAAGACCAATTACTGGGTCGATGCCCGGGCGTTGGACTGAGTGACTAACTGATTTTCAATGGCACGGCGGTAGCGCAGTGCCATTTTTTCGGTGGGCTAAAGAAATGTCTAAGCTCACAGGGATTTTTGTCGTTTATCGTTTTTTTCTGGTATAATACTACAGATTGAATGAGTTCGGGGTAAACGGGTGACAAATCACCAAGTGGTGCGCCGGACTCATCGAGCACGCTAATAACTGAGTTAGGAAGTTTAATTCATGGATAATGCATATAAAATTAAGGTCCAAAACGTCACGAAGGAGTACGACTTATACAAGAGCCAGTCCGAAAAGCTGCGGTCGTTTTTTTCGTTACGCAACAGCAAGGTGCCGCATTTTTGGTCATTAATGGGCATCTCCTTAGAAGTTAAACCCGGTGAGACGCTGGGCTTGATCGGGGTCAACGGTTCCGGTAAGTCCACGTTATCCAACATCATCTCCGGGATCATTCCCCAAACGACGGGGGTCGTGGATGTTCGCGGAGACACCTCGATTATCGCGATTGGGGCCGGGTTGCGGGGTAACTTGACCGGTTTAGAAAACATTCGGTTGAAGGCATTGATGCAGGGGCTGACCAATCCTGAGATTGATGCTTTGATGGACGACATCGTGTCGTTTGCTGATATTGGTGATTTCTTGTATCAACCAGTCAAGAGCTACTCTTCCGGGATGAAGTCACGGTTAGGTTTCTCCATCGCGGTTCACGTGAACCCCGATATCTTGATCATTGATGAAGCTTTGTCCGTTGGGGACGATACCTTCTATCAAAAGTGTGTGGATAAGATTGCAGAATTTAAGGATGAGGGCAAGACGATCATCTTCGTCAGTCATTCTTTGAAACAAATCGAAATCTTGTGTGATCGGGTCGCTTGGATTCATTACGGGACCCTAAAAGAACTGGGTGATACCAAGACGGTCGTCAAGAATTACCGGGCGTTCACTAAGTGGTTCAAGACCCAGACTAAGAAAGAAAAGAAGCACTTCCAGCGGCAAATGAAGGCCAACCAGAAGTCGTTTGACATCGATGCCTACCAACAAAGCGTGACCGATGAACGTCAAAAAGCCGAGCCGGAAAACAAGGCGGTCGCTGCGGACGTGAAGAAAGAGTTCTACGGGTCAGTAATCAGTGAAAAGATGAGTCTCAGCAATCGCATCCTAACCACGGTCGTGGGTGTCCTCTTCGTCTTGGTCTGCCTGGTCAACATTTCGGGGCATTCGTTGAGTGACGTGGTACAACAACCAAGTAACTTGATTCACCCCGAAACGGTCCTGCACGACCCGAACGCCACGACGGAACTCAAATAATTAAAAAATAATTAAAAAACAGATAGATTTATTTTAATTTTAGTGGTATCTTTAACTTACCATTTATTTACCCCTTAATCGGGTTGCCCAATGAATCCGGTCAAGGATCTATCTCTCATTTGGTGCAGACTAAATGGTATGGTCGGAAAGGCAACTTTCCGACCTTTTTTTAGAGGCTGGATAACGAAAACCCTTAACTTTTTAGTGAAAAGGCATTGACAGCGCTTTCAAATGTGGGTATATTAGTAGCTGTAAGGTATTAATAATTACCTTCTAATCAATTCTCTTTCTCTCTTATGCCGACCACTACCATTCCCTGGTAGTGGTTTTTGTGTGCTCCGAGAGAAACGCTGGCATACCGCAATTTAAGTGGGGCCACAGCTGAGTTAACCCGGCCATACGAGCAGGGGAAGCGGGGCTGTTGTTTCGGCGAATCCTTGGTATAATGGAGCTAGCACTGGAGGAAAGTTAGTAATGAAAAGTCATGAAACGTTTACCTTAATCGAGGAAATTACCCGTTTAGACGGGTCGAAGTACATGGAAATCAGCGACATGGTCCAAAACGGCCGGGCGGAACTCGCGGCCGAACGGGGACTGATCAAGCAAGTGCGTATTTTGCAACTGAACATCGCACACACCCCACACGTGCAGGCCTATGAAGATTACGTTAACGAAAATTACGAGATGCCCGCTGAAGACTTTACTGAATTCCAGGAATGGGCCAAGCCCGAAAAAATTCAAAAAGAAGTGGACGCCATCTTACAGGAAAACCACATTGGCTAACCGTTGGGCTGGCTAGGATTGGTTAAACGTAAAGCGGCTGACACAAGACTTTTAGATCTTGTGTCAGCCGCTTTTTAAATTTAGCCGTCCAACATAAGTGTTGGGACTAAGCTTTTAGCTTATTCAGATATTCAAAGAGGATGCCATCCCGCAGACCAGCGTTAGAGAAGATGATTTGCTGCGAATCTAGCAACCGCATGAGTAATGTGACCGGGATGAGGCCACCAATGATGATATCAGCCCGTTCCTTGGCGAGTCCGGGGACCTTCTTCCGTTCCTCCAGGGTCGCCCCTAACAAGCGTGTCAGGGTCTCGTAGACGTCTTCATCGGTGAGCTTGTAGCCGTGAACATCTTCGGCGTTCAAGAAATTCTTTTTGCGCCGGTTGATTTTGGCCAGCGTCCGGTTAGCGCCCCCCAAACCGACGATGGGCAGATTCGTTGCTTCTCGGAGCCACCAGATGTCGTTAAAGACGTTGTTGACGAAGGTCATGGCTTTGAACAACGAGTCCGGTTTAATTTTGTCACTTTCGAGATAATTTTGGGATAACGTGACGGAACCTAAAGGTATCGACACCACGTGCTTGAGTTGTTGGTTTTGAACTAGGATCAGTTCGGACGACCCACCCCCGGTGTCGACCACCAGGCCGTTGATGATGGGCAAAGTGTTGACCACGCCTAGATAATCGTAGCGGGCTTCGGTGGCTCCCGAAATGACTTCTAAACTCAAGCCAATCTTTTCCTTGACTTGTTTCAAGAAGGCCTTTTGGTTGGTTGCCTGGCGCACGGCCGCGGTGGCTACGGCGTGAATCTCAGGATGATCTAACTTACTATAGATGGCCTTGAAATCGACTAACGCAGCCATGGTGCGGTCGATGGTTTCCGGTTGGAGGACCCGTTTCGGTCCCATGTTGGCGGATAACCGCACGTAGCGTTTGATTTGGTTGACCGTCTGGTAATTGCCGTGACTATCGACTTCAGTCACGGTCATCCGAACTGAGTTAGAACCCAGGTCGATCACGACGAGGTTTTTCATTATTGAGGACTCCGATCAATAGGGGATTTGGGCTGATTCTTCGGACTCAGCATCGGCCGAAAACGCCGCGGGGCGCCCACGGGTTGGTCCGTGTCTTGCGGCAGTTGCTTGGTCTTCGCTTCAGCGGCATGCATAAACGCGGTCTGTGCATCCAGAGGTTCCAGTCCCCGGCGATCGACGCGACCGTATTCGCGGTCGGCCTGCAACACCCGTGTCTTAACATTATCATCCCACATGGTCTGGAAAATATCAAAAATCCGTTGGCGAAGTTGCGGTTGTTGAACCGGGAAGAGCAGTTCGACCCGGCGGTTCAGGTTACGCGTCATCAGATCGGCACTGGACAGGTAGACTTGCTCATCGCCTCCGTTGGCAAAGGCGTAGATGCGGCTGTGTTCTAAGAAACGGCCGACGATAGAATGGACGGCGATGTTGTCACTGACCCCCGGAATGCCGACGTTGAGACAGCAGATGCCCCGAACGACTAATTCAACGTGGACGCCGGCGTGAGAAGCCTCGTAGAGCTTGGCAATCATGGCCGAGTCAGACAAGGAATTCATCTTCATTTTAATCCAGGCCGGTTGTCCTAATCGCGCGTTGTTGATTTCCTCATCGATCCGATTAGACAGGAATTCGCGAATGCCATCTGGTGAGATGTGTAACTGGTGGAAATACGGTGGTTCGGAGTAACCGGACAACATGTTGAAAATGTTGGAGGCATCGATGCCCATGTCCGTGTTGGTGGTGAATAACCCCATGTCGGTGTAGAAGTTAGCGGTGACGTCGTTGTAGTTCCCGGTTCCCATGTGCATGTAGCGACGGATACCATCTTCTTCACGGCGCACGATCAGCGTTAATTTACAGTGGGTCTTCAGGCCAATCAACCCGTAAATCACGTGACAGCCCATCTTTTCCAGTTGGCGTGCCCAGCGGACGTTGCTTTCCTCATCGAATCGTGCTTTGACTTCGACTAATACGGTGACCTGTTTACCGTTCTGGGCCGCGGTCCCCAAGGATTTGATGATGGGGGAGTTGGCCGAGACCCGGTAGAGGGTCATCTTGATGGCTAAAACTTCGTCGTCACTGGCGGCTTGCCGGACCAAGTTGGTCACGGCATCGAAGGAATCGTAGGGGTGTTGGACGAAAACGTCGTGGTCACGAATCGTTGCGAACAAGTCGTCTTCGGTCCCCATGCCGGGTGTTTGGGCGGGGGTGAACTTCGAGTAACTTTCGTCGGCGTGGTTGGTAATCTGCTTGGTCCACTTGCCTAAGAAGGTCAAATCAATTGGGCCGGCAATGCTGTAAATGGCGTAGGCCGGCACCTTGATAGATGTCGCCAACCGCTTCTGGAGGGCGTTAGAGATTCCAGATTCGACTTCGAGTCGCACGGCCCCCCCCGTGTTCCCGTTGCTTCAACTGATGTTGGACTTCCTTCAGTAAATCGGAGGTGTCTTCTTCGGCCACGTCGAGGTCCATGTCCCGGATGACCCGGTAGGTCGCCGTTTCTTGGACTTTGTAGCCGACAAACAGGTTACCAATGAATGTCTTGATGATGTCTTCGAGCAAGATAAAGTCGTTCTCTGCCCCGGGTAACCGCACCGTCCGGGAGAAAATGTCGGGCACTTGGACCGTAGCGAAGCGTTTGTCGTGTTTATCACCGGATTTATGCAAGCGCAAGGCCAGATTCAAGGTGTTGTTGCCGATGAACGGGAAGGGCCGCGAGCTGTCGACCGCCATGGGCGTCAGTGCCGGTGATAATTCGTTAGTAAAGTAGTGTTCGATGAAGCGTTGTTGCTCGGCGGTCAAATCGTCGACGGTCTTTAAATGGATGTTTAAATTTCCTAATAGGGGCAACAACATCCGCGTCAACGTGGTGTATTGTTTGATGACTTGGTCGTGAGCCTTGGCGTTGACCGCAATCAGTTGGTCTTCTGCGGTCATGCCTGAGGCGTCCGGCTTCGGATAGTTGACGGCTGCTAATTTGGCGAGGGACGCCACCCGCACCATAAAGAATTCGTCAACGTTACTTTGAGTGATTCCCAAAAACCGGACCCGCTCTAAGAGTGGGTTGGCCTTGTCCCGGGCTTCATCAAGGACCCGAGCGTTAAAGTCGAGCCAACTGAGTTCCCGGTTGGTGTAATAAGTTGGCTTCGTGAAATCGACTGTCATTTATGTAACCTCCTCTGTTTGAAAACGGGCTGGAGCCCAAAGACGTCCGTAAAGAATTCAGCTTTACGGGAGAATGCCCAGTGGACCAACGCGAGATCATCGTCGCTAAAGGCCGTGATGATGACTTGCGTTGGTCGCACGGAAACGGAAATCCGTTCCACCGTTTGTTGGTGGGCATCGTCTAGGGAATCGGCCAACCGTAAAATAGCCGCTAACTTGGCGATGGCGAGCCGTTTCGAGGCGCCAAGTTGCCGGAAGTGAGCCAGTTCGCTGACCGGAGTGCGAGCGCTGTGGTACCGTGAGACTGCTGCGATAATCTGAATCTCTTCGGTAGAGAGCCCCAAGATCTCAGACTGACGCAAGACGTAATCCGAATGTAGGTAGTGCTGGTGAGTGTCGATGAAGCAACCACTATCGTGCAGGATGGCCGCAATCTGAAGCAATAGTCGGTCGCGTGCTTTCAAATGGTGCAGACTCTTCAACTGGTCGAATAGGTGGAGGGCAAACTTTTCCACTAATTTCATGTGGTGAGGTTCGACCCGGTAGCGTTGGGCAATGGCTAACGCCGACCCTAAGATCTGCTGGGAAAAGTCGTACTTTTTATGGTAGCCGCTTGCGATGGCCCGGTTGGTGGTCAACCCGTCAAGGACGTTTAGATTGACCAGGTGGACTTGTTCGGCATGGACGACAGCGAGGAGTTTTTGAATCAGTAAAACCTCGGGTAAGACGAGCCCGATGGATTCTTTACTGACTTTGAGGTGTTCCATTAAGTATTGGTCGGAAGCCGCGGTAACTTCGTGGGTAAATTGGCGGAACCGCGAAATCGACAGGGTGTAGCTGGTATCGCCTTCCGGAATGAAATAGTTGTTGAGGGGAGTGGCACCAATCAGGATGACTTGGTTCGTCGCCTGTTGGAGATCTTCCGGGATAAAGCGGTAGAAATCGTCAACCTTACTGTTGATGTAGTCGTCAAGCACAGCGAGGGGGTTAGGCGCGGTCATCCGTAAGTTTTGCAGGACTTCCTTGGCCCGAGTTGGCCCCAGTTTCATGTTAGGGGCTGCTTTGAGCTCGTGGTTGGCGAAAAACGAGAAGGTCGTGCTCCCAGAATTGAGGCCAATAATGGCCGCGTGGTCGGCGGTCAGCTTGCGGTAGTCGGCAAAATGAATCGCAACGGCTTCGTTACGGACGAAGGATTCTTCGCTTAACGATAACCAGTGGATCCTAAGGCCGGTCCGCACGTAGAGCTGGTCGCGGATAAAGTCTGCGTTGGGGCACTGGAGAGGGCTTGGGAGCCCCAAATCTTGTAACGGGTGATGCCATAATCTTTGATGATTTGAAGAAAACCGCGGAGTGCTTCGGCA
Organism: Levilactobacillus suantsaii; assembly: GCF_014069315.1. Classification (NCBI taxonomy): domain Bacteria; kingdom Bacillati; phylum Bacillota; class Bacilli; order Lactobacillales; family Lactobacillaceae; genus Levilactobacillus; species Levilactobacillus suantsaii. The sequence goes on from NZ_CP059603.1 coordinate 1,447,836, forward strand.
GCGTCCACGACGGTCTGCAAGTCGATATAGACATGGTTGTAAATATTTTCCCCGATGGCGACCGTTGACTTAACGTGCTCGGCTCGTTGACCGGTTTTTAGATTGACAATTGAGAGTTCCATGCTCGTGACGTTAACCAAAATAGCGCCGAAATAATTATCAGCCATATACTCATCTACTTTCTGTTCAAAATGGGGGTAACGGGATGACGCGTTTTGGGGGTAAACTTAAAGCTTAGGGCCACTTAATCGGTAAAGACTTGATTATCCATGATTAACCGTTCCAGGTGTTTTTCGGTCCGTTGATTTTTCGGCGGTAATGCCATGTAATCGCCGTACATCCCTGTTAAAATTGTCGCATAATCGCGGGGGACTTGTACGCGTAATTGCTCAAAGGGAACCATTGTTAGGTCAGTAACCTGTGTAATGGTAAAGACTTCCTTATCGTAAGCGTATTGGGAAGCTAAATTCTTGACGTTTGGCAGGTCCGCTTGGGACTGGTATTGGGTCATGACCGCGGTGCGGGCATCCTTTAATACCTGCACGTCCGCACGCTGGGCAGCATCCAGAGGGGGTTGCAACTTGACCAAGGGGTTATTGACCAGGTGGTACCGGAGTTGTAGTAAAATCCGGGTGTTGTACCATTGGAACTTAGCCAGTTGCTCACGTTGGTGCGTGGGTTCCTGGGGCACCCGGTCGAGTGGGAAAATATCGATAAAGACTCCTTTACGGGCGTGATTAACGTTATTTTTCTCTTCGATATAGGTGTTACGATCTAAAAGCTTGGCGTAACTCAACGCGTAGTTGGGATCGCTATCAGGTGTCTGTAAGAAGTAGTGGGTCGACTGCAAAAGTGCCGGGGCGGCAGCTAATAATTGGTCGTAATCTGCGCGTAAGAGGCCAACGTCCACGTCGTCATCCCAGGGGATGAAGCCCTGATGACGGATGGCTCCCAATAAAGACCCACCAAGTAACGTGTAGGGGAGTTGCAGCTTAGTACATATTTTCACAAATTGGGCTAAGTTACCCAACTCAACCCGGTGAATGCGATCGATTAAACCGGACATAGCAAGTTCCTTTCTGGTCTGTTACGGGAAAAATGTAACAGTGATTAACAATTGTGTGGCTAATTAAGCATCATAATCATGTTTACCGTGGCCAAAAGCGTTTCTCTATTCTAACATAACTTTAGCAGTGCGACTGACCTCGCTCACGAAAAAAACTGGTATTTACGGAATGTAAATGCTAAGATAAAAATCGTATTTTGAGAATTGTAGGTGGAGATTCATGGCCGAAGAAAAAACAGCTTTGCTGGACGCCTTTATTGATGTTTATATGAGTTCGTTGAAGCACCTGGATGAATTCGTATCGGAACCAACCAAGACGTTTCATCTGTCATTTGAACAGTATCTGATCTTGCGGGAAGTCACCCAGCACGAACACGTCACGTTGATGGATATTGCCATTCAACGCCAAGTGACGCGTAGTGCCGTCTCCCGGCAGATTCGCGTTTTGATTCGTCAGGGCTATTTGCGCCAACAGCCCGATGAAAATGACCGCCGGCGCTTGTATCTTTTGGCGACGCCAACTGGTGAACAAGCCGAACGGTTAATCCGTCAACGGATTGAGCACCGGTTCCAAGGTTGGCTTGATATCTACGGTGAAGCTCAGGCACATGAACTCCTTAACTTTATTCGGGATTTCAGCCAGATCACCCGATTTAAGACGCGTGATAATCCACACGATCGGACATGAGAAAAGGATAAGGGAGATTGAAGTCAATGAGTAAAAAGCGCATGAGTGATGAAGAAGCCAAGCGCTGGCGCAAGATTGTCTTCATGGACGACGAGCGTGAGGACCGGCATCCCGGTCGACGGTCGCAATCGTATGTGTATGGGGAACGCCACCCGCAGTCGTGGTGGCACCGCCTAAAGGCGCACTTTTCTCATCATTAATCTCAAATGGACCGCCATGGCAAGATTGCTGGGCGGTCCATTTTTAGGCTTTGTCAGCCACTGGTGTCACCGGACTGAAGTCGTTAACTAAGGTAACGGTGACGTTGTTACTACCACCCATCAATTTAGCCACAGGACAACGGCGTTCCGCTAAATCCACCATGGCCTGGGCCGTCTGGGGATCAATGCCGGGGATTCGGACTTGGGCGTTGACGTAGAATTGAAACCCCTGGACATCGCGGGCAAATTCAACGATAGTGTGTACCTGTGAGCGGTGTGGCAAGTTCCGACGCTTTTCGATGGCTTCGAGTGTGGCGTTCAAGCACGTGCTCAGCGCTAAGCCGACAAATTGTTCGGGGTTCGCCCCCGGCTTAGCAGCTAGCGGTGAACTGGTGACGGCATCGAGACCGCCAGGAATGTAGGAGTGGCTATCGAGGCCATCGTCGTTGATAGCAACGGTCCGGTAAAGTGGCGGGAATTTTTGACGATCAATGGACATGGTTGAAACCCCTTTCTAAAACCTACCTTTAGCCTACCCCGTTCGGCTGGAAAACACAATTGATTTACGGTGGGGACAGCTAAAACAAGATAAATCTAAACCATTAAAAGTTGAGTCAAACAACTATTGTTACTAATCGTCCATTTAGTCACATGGCAACCGGTTGCACACTTTAACTATACCAATTTAAGTAAAAGCAGTTACATTTGGTAAGTTAATGACTAAATAAAAGTAAAACAGCCCCGAAATGGCGGACTGTGTAAATGTTTTGTAACATTTGGCCTTATGAGTAGACCGATTGGGAAAAAACGCTTATAATAATTGGTGACAGGAATTAGAACACTGGCGCAAGTATTTGGGGGGAACCAAATGTTAGATAATCAGCTGTCGGAAGAAAAGCGTAAATTTCAGATGCTTACATGGCGCGCCCAGAAACATGGTACGCAAGTCGTTACTCATGATCAGATGCAACAGTTCACCGCGACTATTGCTGAGCAAGAAGCCATCATGCTCGCCGCCAAGGAGCGACGAACTGCTAATCGGCCCGATTGGGTCAGTTGAAGTGTTGGTAAACTTGTCCGTCCCACTGAAGGAGGTCGCAGGATGAAGCATCCAGGAATGTATTATGTGTACTATGCTGGTGGATGGCTCTTTATTGCCATGATGCTGGTGGTCATTTATCATTTAGGTTTACTGTGGATTGCCATTAGTCAGATGTAAGGGAACACGTTAGAGTGGGGCCAGGGCCGCGCTCTTTTTAATTATCGTTAAAAATGGGATCCTACGCGAACATTAGTAGGATCCCATTTTAAATTGTGCGGTAAACATCTCACGGTTTTAGGTTTTATTTCTGAAAAATTAAGCTGCCGTTAAGCTCCACCCGGTAGGCTGAATTAAGTCATCGGGAAAAGGCCATAAAAAAAGCTAGTTACGAATGAACGCAACCAGCAGAATAGAAGTATGTGTACGGGTCCAATGGTGTTAATAATGGCTTAAGCTCAATTAAATCCTCCAATAATCGAAACCGCGGCATGTTCTCACCTGAATATGTGACTTCATTATAACGTGTGACCCGACGTCTGTAAACCATCTTTTTAAAGAATTTATTAAAGCCACCAACCTAGCAGTAGGAGTAGCGTGATCAAGGCGGGGCATCCCTGAAGCCAGAAGATTTTACGATTGGCAGTTAAACTGCCAAAGAGGGCCACCACGACGATGAACAGTAGTAAGAGCGCTAACGTGATGTGCTGAGCGGTGCCAGCTAACAACCACCAACTGGATAAGATCACGAGTCCCAACATCCCGTTGTAAATTCCTTGGTTGGCTAACGCCGTACGGGCCTGTGGTTGCTGGACGAAGGCTAAGGGCATCCCGAAAGCCCGGGCTTGTTGGGCAGGGTGTCCCCAGATTTCGAGAGCCATAATGCCTAAATGTTCGAGGGCAACGAGAATAATTAAGATGGTTATCAAAATTGTCATGGTAAATCATTTCCTTTCTGGGTGGTTGGCATGATAAAATCCTTTGTATCTGGAGTCACGCAAACGTCTCAACCTATGATTAGTTTAAGCTAACTTTTAGTTTGATGTGTAGAATAATATATAAGGATATTTTTCCACGGGGGAGCAAAGAGTGAAATCGGGGTAGATTCTGGTAAATCAAGCTTTCTAAGAATATAAGAATGGAGGAATTGTTTATGAGACTCTTAGACTTGAGTGGACAACAATTCGGCAGACTGACGGTTATCCGTCGCGACGGGACTGCAAAGAATGGTAACGCGACTTGGCTATGCAAATGTAGCTGTGGCCAATTGGTCACGGTTGACAGTTACCGGCTACGCCACGGGATTACGGTCAGCTGCGGCTGCTATCGGCGAGATATTAGCAAAGCCCGGTTAACCAAGGACCCCCGCACCCGGAAGCAAATTGGGAACGCCACGAACTTACCCCTGGTTAACGGGTCTAACGTGGCTGCTTTAACGAAGATTAGTTCCCGGAATATTTCGGGAGTAATTGGAGTTAGTTTTGATAAGCGGTCAGGTAAGTGGGCGGCACGCCTATTTTACCATGGTCACTATGTCTTGAACCAAACTTTTAGCGACTTCTACGATGCTGTGGCGGCACGGAAGGCTGCCGAGAAACAATTAGCGCAGAAGAATGATTTGAAGTTAGAAGTTCCCGCTGAGAGTTAAATTAAATCTGATCAATCATGAGCCGATCCGTTGGGGGTCGGCTTTTTTGTGTTGGGGCACAACTATTCAGCCAATCAGATAAGACGAGTCCCACGCCCAAATAGGAAGCGTCCCCCGTGCGACTGAATTTCTTTTTGGGGGGAATTGTGTTATAGTGTTATAGAAAGATATAACACTAGTGAGGTGAGACACATGCTGTTTGACGATAAGGTGCCGATTTATTATCAGATCAAGAACTACCTGTATCACCGAATAGTAGCTGGTGACCTACAACTTGGCGACAAGCTGCCTGCAGTTCGACAACTGGCGGTCGACCTGACCGTCAACGTTAATACGGTTCAGCGGGCGTTACGCGAAATGATTGCCGAAGGCTATATTGTGCCGCAGCGGGGGCGAGGAAATTTTGTGACCGCGGATGCTGCCAAGATTACGACGTTGAAGCACGAGTTACTACGTACTTACAGCCAAGCCTTTTATCGTCAACTACACGCGTTGAAGTTAAGCGATACTGAAATCCTACAGGCAATTGAAACGTATATCGAGAAACGGAGGGACGCAGATGACTGAAGCGATTGACATTACCAATTTAAATTACCGGCGCAACACTAAGCAGATTTTGACGAACGTTACTTTGCAACTGAATCCGGGAAAAATCGTTGGGCTGTTAGGCGAAAATGGGGCCGGCAAAACGACTTTGATGCGCTTGATTGCGGGACTCGCCAAGGGAGAAAAGGGGACCATTGCCGTGCACGGTCAAACGACGGCGGCGACCCGCCGAGCCTTTGTCAGTTTTAGTGAGGCGCTTCAGGGGTTTCGCCCCGGCGATAAACTTAGTCAGATTCGTGACTTTTACGCGTTGGCGTACCCGGACTTCTCGGCTAAAAAATATCTGGATTTGATTACCTTTTTACAGATTGACGATGACCAGAAACTCGCGACGCTGTCGAAGGGGACCCGGGAAAAATTCATCATCGCGTTGACGTTATCCCGCGAAGCCGCGGTGTACTTACTCGACGAGCCCTTTAGCGGCATCGATAGTATGAGCCGTAAGCGCATCATCAGCAGTATCATTCGTTGGAAGCAGGATTCAGCCACTATGGTGATCAGCGACCATTACGTGTCGGAAATCGCCGCCTTATTGGACGAAGTGGTGATTATCAAGGACCATACGATTTGTACGCACAAGCGCAGTGACCAAATTCGTCGTGAATTTGGATTGGGGATTGAAGCCTTTTACGAAAGTGTTTACGAGGGGGACATTAGCGATGACCAGTTTTAACCATCTATTTCGAGTTATGTGGCGACCGAAGTTTCGCAGCATGAACCAGCTTTTATTCTTTAACTTATTGGCGGTGGTCGTGACCATGGTCTACCAGATCTGGCGGCGTGGCTTTGCCCAACTGGAAATGATCAGTACGGTGACCATTTGGGGCAGTATCTTTGGCTTCGTCGCCTTTGTCCTTTTGGCGCGGCAAAATGAGCAGGTCGTGATTAGCGATACTTACCGCTTATTGCCCACCAGCGACACTAAGTTATACCTGGCCAACTTAGGGACGTCGTTAGTCGCGCTCCTTTACGTGGGCGTCATCCAGGTCATCTTGCTGGCGGTTGGTACGGCGATGAGCGGCAATATCATCCGCATGTGGCTACAGTTGAACATCCACATGTCGGCGGCTGCCTGGCATGACCTGGCTTTTTACGGAACCAGTGCCGTGTTGTGGGGGATTGTGGTCGCTCTGTGGGCCTGGGCAGTCATCACCTTGATCCACTTTGGAACGAATACCATCAGTGCGTTTCTCCCCAACGTGCAGCAACGCATCATCAAGGTAGTGCTAGCGATTATTTTGACCGGAGTGCTTCTACGGTTCTTGACGTGGTTTGCCGAGCTAGAAAGTAAACTTTACGCGGCTTTCACGGGGATAGCCTCGGTCTTAGAGGGCGGCGTCTGGTTTGACCTCTTAGGACTAGTCGTCGTGGTCATCGTGGTGGCGACTGCCAATATTGTGATGATGCACCGCTGGGTCGAAGCCAAGTATTAGCCAACTAGAAATGAATAAATGCAGACAACAAAAAAACACGAAGTCCCGTAATCGGGGCTTCGCGTTTTAACGTGCTGAAAATTATAACACGATGTAGTAGCTTGGCTTGAAGTAGGAATTTTGAGTGAAAGTGTCGATGCCATCGGATTCGTTTTGTGCGGCAACGTACTTACCGTTACCTAAGGAAATCCCATCATGGTAAGGTGTACTGTCAGAACCCCAGAAGAGGATAGCGCCGTATGGGGCGTTAGCAACGTCGGTGTGGTGCGTCCCTAACTTAGCTTGTTGAATAGTGGTCCGGGCACTTAAGCCGAAGACGTATTGGACTAAACCGGAGCAGTCAAAACCGGACATGGAGTTACCACCGTAAACGTATGGGACGTCACTGTTGGCAATCTTCAAGGCTTCGGCAACACCGCCACCCTTAGTGGAAGAAGTCGAAGCTGAGCTGGAACTCGTGTTAGAGCTGGAGCTAGTCGTCGACTTGGCGCTGGAAGCTGCAGAGCTAGCAGTCGTCGTGTTAGCACTAGAAGCTGTGGAGCTAGCCGTAGTTGCCGTGTGGTTGTACTGCGTTGCGGCAGATGATGAAGAAGCTACAGAACTAGCTTGGGTTGCAGTTGAGGAACTAGCTGCAACGGATTGGGCTGCGCTAGAAGCGGCTGCGGAGCTGGCTGCAGCGGAACTAGCAGCTGCAGAACTTGCTGCAGCACTAGAAGCAGCGGCGGAGCTTGCTGCGGCAGAGGAAGCAGCAGCGGCCTTAGATGCTTGAGTTGCGCTAGTAGCCGTCTTGGCTGCGGAACTGCTGTTTGCAGTGCTTTGAGTCGAGCTGGATTGAGCAGCGCTGGAAGCACTAGTCGTCGTTGAAGTCGTTGCGGCTTGGCTAGTCGTGTTAGCCTTAGTCGTCGTCTTTTGGTTATCAGGAATGCTGAGTTTTTGGTTAACGTAAATCAAGTTAGCATCGCTTAAGCTGTTTGCCTTAACGATGGATTTGATCGAGACGTGGTAGGCTTGGGAGAAGCCCCAGACCGTATCACCAGATTGCACGTTGACCGTGCTAGCGTTGGCTTGGGTACCAGCCATTAATAACGCCGCGGCCCCAAAGGTACTGAGCAGAACTTTTTTAGTTGTCGCTTTGATAGTAAGTCACTCCATAACAAATTTTTTTATGTACCAGTTACGTACGAGTTCTAGTATAGGGACTTTAAGTTGCAGAGTAGTGTCGCTCACTTAACAAACTGCGACGATTTAGTAACGTAAAATGTCAGATGTGACAAATTTTAAGCAATCCCAATTATGGATAAAACCGATGGTTAAATGGGCAAACAACTAAACCGCTAGAAAAATACGCAAAAATGGCCAGTGCGTGGGGGATGGGTCATGATGCCCCCCAGTCACGTGACCATCAATAATCGGGATACTACCACATCTAAGTCGGGAACGATGGGTCGGGTAAGCGGCGATTTTTTTGTAATGCTTGTAAACTTACAGTCGTTTAGATTGGTGTTGGTAATGTTTATACAAGAAAGCGAACCAGTCGGTGGCATTAGGTAACCAAGGTTTCTTAGTTCCACAATAATGGAGGAAAACGGTGTGGCGGATCACCCAATCAAGGTCCCATTTACCTTGGCTAGTAGCCTGATAGGTCAGGTTTTTGCGCACGTCATAGTTGTAGATCACGTCGGGGACCGGTTGCGTATCGTCGGCGTATAGCTTATTGAGCACGTCTTGGTCGGGTAAGAGTAGTTCATCGTGGTGTTCTCGGATCACGGCGAAAATCTTGTCGGCGTCCACGACCTGGCGCGCTCGCTTTAGATTAATTAGCAGCACTCCGGAATTAAAATAGTGCGGGGTTGCGGTATCTAGCCGAAATTGATTGAAGGTCCCGGTCAAGTTCAAAAAGTCGGTGTGCATTGCGGCGGCATACAGCGAGTCGGTGAGGTCGGTCTGGTACAGTGGCGTCAAATCGTTGATGGCTAAGATGTCAGCATCCAGGTAGAGGACTTTATCCAAATCAGTGGGCAATAAGTCGCTAGCTAACAACCGGTAATAAATCGAGCGGGGGTAGCGGTCGGATAATGGGGCGTTAGCAAATAACTTATCGTCAACGATGACCGGGTGGTAAGTCATGTCGAGCCGTTGTAGCTTTTGCTTGAGTGTCGCCGCATTATTGAAAGGCTGATCCTGTAACACGTATACGGCATATTGATTATCGGTGGGCGAGTTTTGGCGAATTGAGTACAACGTGACCAACATTCGGTCAACGAACTTGTCGTCCACCGCAAAGAGCAAGTTGATAAGCATGGGGCAGACCTCCTTAAGGGTTACCTTTAGTTTAGCGGGTCGTTGGTGATGGCGTCCAACAAAACGTTTAGAAGATTTGGGCGGGCTGGTGCTGAGCCCCCCTGCTTGCTGATGAGGATAGAGCGCCACTGCGCTAAGGTTAAATCAATCGGGAGAAATATAAAGGTGGATAGGGTTGTGCCATCACAGTGGTAATATTTAAGCCCTGAACAGCTGAACAACGGGCCGTATCGAGTTAACTTATAAGATAATTATATTATGACTACTTTAACCCACGGGGGTATAAAATTTATGCTGTTAGTAGTTACAATAAAGAGAGGAAAGCGTGATGTGATGAAAATAAAATATAAAGCATTTTTTATCCCGATCATTGTGGGCAGCTTAATTTGGCTGGCAACCCCCGTTCGGCCAGCAGGAATTTCAGTTATTGCTTGGCATTTACTAGCTTTGTTTTTAGCTACAATCGTGGCGTGCATCACGCAACCCTTACCCATAGCTGGCGTTGCTTTAGTCAGTGTGACTATCTTATTGGTGTTACGATTAGTCCCGATTAAGACCACGATGCAGGCGTTTGGCAACAAAACGGTTTGGTTAGTTGCGATGGCTTATATGATCTCACGTGGCTTCTCGAAGACGGGACTAGGTAAGCGAATGGCGTTGTGGTTTGTCAAACTGTTCGGGAAACGAACGTTGGGGCTAGCCTATGCCATTGAGGGGATTGATTTGGTGACAGCTCCGGCCATCCCTAGTAACACTGCACGGGCTGGTGGGATTATTTACCCGATTGTCAAGGCATTATCGGAGACGTTTCACTCCACCCCCCAGGACCACACGGAACGAAAGATTGGTTCCTATTTGATTTTTTCAGAATTTCACGCCAACATTATCACCAGTGCGCTGTTCATGACGGCGATGTCACCAAACTTAATCGCACTTAGCTTGGCAGAATCCTTTAAGATTAAGATTTCTTGGCTGGGATGGTTCGTGGCGGCATCAGTCCCCGGAATAATTTGCTTGGTAACGGTCCCGTATCTCATTTACCGTCTCTATCCTCCCGTTGTACGCGAAACGACCAATGCCCGTGAGTGGGCAACGCAGGAACTCACAAAGATGGGCGCCATGCAACTTAAAGAAAAAGTCATGCTGGGGATCTTTGGCATGGCCCTGCTGCTCTGGATTTTATCCAGCACTTTAAATTTAGATGCGACAACGGTGGCTTTTATTGCGATTTCATTGTTACTGTTGACTGGTGTTTTATCTGTCCAGGATATTTTGCATGAAACGGGCGCGTGGAACGTCGTGGTTTGGTTTTCGATTTTGATTTTTATGGCGAACCGGCTCAATAAATTAGGCATTATTCCGTGGTTATCCCGGGCCATCTCACATCAGTTGAAGGGTGTGAATTGGTTGGTGGTGTTGGTCGTCTTGGCGTTAGTTTACTTTTATTCCCATTACCTGTTTGCGAGTCAAGTGGCACACGTTGCGGCCATGTATGGGGCTTTATTGGGCGTCGCCATCGCGGCGGGAGTCCCGGGCACGCTAGCAACCTTGATTTTAGGTTTTACGACGGCGATTTACAGTTCCACGACCCAATATGCGAACGGCCCCGCCTCTGTTCTGTTTGGTTCCGGTTATGTGAAACAAAGTGATTGGTGGCGGCTCAACGCCATTCTAGGGGGATATTACTTGCTCATCTGGATTGGCTTAGAACTATTTTGGTTGAAAATTATTGGCATTTGGTAGGACGTAGATTAAAGTGGCAATGACTCATAGCTCAACGAATGAGTCGTTGCCACTTTTTCGAGCCATAATCTAAAGTGAATCGTAGGGTAAGCTAATTTCTCGCGTAACGCCCAACATCATGATATAACCATGGTGTAAAAGGTAATGGACCATAATAAACTGGTTCAGCATCGCGAGTGGCGATACAGTCACTCGCTGGTCAATCAGTAAGGTCGATTTAGGGGGAATTATCACATGATGTATTCTGATTTAGCGCACAAAGTCGCGGTTGTCACCGGTGGGTCGAAAGGCATCAGTAGCGCCATTGCCCAACGCTTTGGGGCCGAGCACATGGCTGTAGTGATCAACTACCACAGTGACGAGAAAGGGGCTCAAAAAGTGGCGGCTCAAGTTAAGGCTGCCGGGGGCCAAGCCGTCAGCGTGCAAGCTGATGTGGCGACCGAATCCGGAGTGACCGATTTGCTGGAAACGGCGGTAAATCAGTTTGGTGGCCTGGACGTGTGGGTCAACAACGCGGGGATGGAGATTCAAGTACCGACCCACGAGCTTTCCTTGGCCGACTGGAACAAGGTCATGGCTATCGACCAGACTGGAGTTTTCCTGGGGGCCAAGACGGCGATCACCTATTTCAAACGGCAGGGCAAGCCGGGCAACATCATCAACCTGTCGTCCGTCCACGAGCAGATTCCTTGGCCGACCTTTGCCAGTTATGCGGCGGCTAAAGGGGGCGTCAAGCTGTTTACCCAAACGATTGCCATGGAATACGCGCGGGACAATATTCGGGTCAATTCGATTGGTCCCGGAGCCATCAATACGCCGATCAACGCCAAGAAATTTGCGGACCAAACGCAGTATGACCAGACCGTTAGCATGGTCCCGATGAATCGAATCGGCAAACCGGCTGAAGTGGCGGCCGGTGCTGCGTGGCTGGCGTCATCAGAATCCAGCTACGTCACGGGTATCACACTCTTTATCGACGGTGGGATGACGCTTTATCCGGCCTTTAAGGACGGGCAAGGCTAACTTAGCGGCCGAACTAAGCGTAGCGAGTTGCGTCCCCGATGTCCCCCTTGGTAGACTGAACGGCAATCAGGGGTTAAGACCTGCAGGAGGGTGATAAGGATGAAGACGTACACGTTTGTAGGAGACATCCACTCAGCGGCCGACGATTTACGCGTTCTATTGGCCGACCCCGTGATTCAAGCCAGCCAAGTCATTTTTATGGGCGATTATATCGATGGGCTGGCAACCCGACGCTTCGACGATCACGTGGAAACCATGAGTCTGGACCCACTGGGCGTTTTAGCCATTTTGCGCGACCGGGTGACCCACCATGGCGATGTGGCCCTGCTAGGGAACCACGATGATTTTTGGGCCCAAACGGCGCAGGGTAGCGACTGGGCGTATCAGACCTGGAGACTCAACGGCGGAGCGCAGACTTGGCGGCGCTTGGGGATTCACGCTACGACGTTAGTGGGGGTGGCCCATGCGTTGAGCACAGCACCGTTAGTGGACATGACCGCCTTTTTACAACATCTTCCGTTAACCTGGCAGACGCCGAAGATACTGGCGGTCCACGCCGGAATCGATTGGCATCGGCCGCTTGCGGACCAACGTCGTGATGATTTGCTCTGGATTCGGGGCGCGTATTACTTTCAAGATGACGCCCACCGGGAACTGGGGTGGCATCCCAATGATTTGGGAAAGGTGATCGTGACCGGTCACACCCCAGTTCAGTTGCTGGACCATCACCAGGGATACTTGAAAATGCAGGCCGATGACCAGGATGTGCCCCGCTACCTGATTGATGCGGGAAGCCGGTCGGGTGCCTATGACGGCGGTATCTTTGGGTTGACCCTAGCCGAAACGGGGCAAGTTATTCAGAAAAGACGGGTCATCAAGCAACATTTGTATGCCGGGGATGCCCCGGTTACGGCAACGATGATTGCCACCTCATGAACTTTTGACGCGGTTCCTAACCAGCCGCGTTTTTTATTGCGGCAAAAAGTTATGTTTGACAGGACTAAAGCGGGGAAAAGCGTGCTATGATAAAGACTAACGAAACTTTGGTGCTGGGGGTGTGCAAATGAAGAGCAACGGGCGCGTCGCGGATATGTTGGTCCGGTTGGTGAGTGGTGAGGTACTTGATCAGGCTGACCTCAAGAAACAATACGGGGTCAGTCTGCGGACTTGTCAACGTGATATGGCGTATATTCGGCAGGCATTGGCGGAATATAACGTGGGAGTCATCGACGATCAAAACGGGACGTACTGCTTGACCCAGCAAAGCGATGTTCACGACTTAGAAATGGTCTTGGCTGCGAGCCACGTCTTACTGGGGAGCCGGGCATTGACGGGGGCCGAACTGAATCGAACCCTGGATTTCTTGAGTACGGGGTTATCACCGAGTATGCAAACGCTGGTTCATGAGCAATTGACGCTTTCACGGGGGAGCTACACGCCACTGTCACGGGCCAAACCGTTGTTGGCCCGCTTGCGGGAGATCTCGACGAGTATTGACCACAACGAAAAACTGGTCTTTACTTATCAAAGCAGTCACGCGGGCGAACCCACTCCCCGTGTCCAGCACGCCCAACCGGTCGCACTGTTTTTTGAGACGTACTACTTCTACGTCGCCATGTGGAACCGGCAACGTCACAGTTACTTGCTGTACCGCTTAGACCGTATCGTTGACATTTTAACGAAAACAACGGGAGAGCGACTGGCGTACGCCCAACGTTTCTCGTTACAGGATCATCGACGCCAGACCTACCTGTTAGACACGGGGGAGTTGACCCGGATTCGCTTCGTTTACCGTAATTACGTGCAAACGGCTCTCGACTATTTTCCAGGGTCGTACGTGGTTGACCGACACCCTGATGGGAGTCACGTGATTGAGGCCTACGTCAAGGTTGGCGGCGCCATGATATGGTTGTTGAGTCAGGGAACGGCGGTTAAAGTCTTATCGCCACTGTCATTGGTTAAACAGATGCGGACCACGCTCGCCGCAGTCTTGGCGCAGTATCCGAAAATTGAGGACAAATGAGTGGGGATATAGTTATCCGTTGAATAGCTACACAAAAGTTGGCTTTCTGGTTCAAAATGACAGACTATGACGTGGGGATGAGTATACTAAACATTGGTGGATTATTAGTTGCTACTATTTACTAATTTGTCCGCGAAAATTGGCAAAATAAAGTTGTTTGGGTAAAAATAGCGGTCGACAGGTATAACTGAAAATGGCGAGATTATGCGATTTGATAGCGAACAAACCATTTTTAAGCTGGTAAATCTTCCAATAATGCGTCGGAGAAGGCGTAATTTGTGCGGACCGTGATGATTCAGGGTATGCTAGGTTCATCTTAGATGATTAGAGGGAAACGTCATGAACCCAATAAATAATCAACGACAATTGACGACTCAAGCTGCGCACAGCTACGCGCGGCAATTTAAAATGGAGGCCACACTGGTCAATTTGACGGGAGTGGTGACTTTAGAACTCGCCTTGAAGACCGGAGAGACCGTCATCATCCCAGCGGAGGCGGTGGTGGCTTTGCGGGTACTGCCGTTAGCTGAAGGAATCGGGGATGCAACGGACTTGGTGGGCTTTTATCTGCAGGTACGGGCCGCAGAAGCTAACTTTCGACTAGAGGGTAATCCGGATAAAACGGTGACAGGCCAGGCACGGCTCTGTGGCGCTCAAGATGTGGTGACTATGACCTTTCACACGATTCGGGGCGATTATCAAAACGTGATTCGCTGGAACCCCTTGGCCAGTGACGGGCCGGAAAATCTTAACCAACACGTGGCCACGACGCTTGAGACGCTGACGTTGTGGACCTGGCCCCAAGCCACGTACCGGTGGCATGATATCTTAACCATCGCGACACAATCGCCTGTACTAGCACGGTTAGTGACCGGATTGGTGAATGATTTACAATCTACGATCACTCAGGACCAAGCCACGACCATGTTGAAAAACCTTATCGCCGAATTGGCCAAGGCCTGTGACGCTGTGACACCCACGCGAACGCGTCACTTGATTGTTACGGCTGAGCCGGCAAGTCCGGCCGGTCCCTGGAAAGCCGTCTTTCACGATGATCAAACCGGCCAAGACGATGTGCGCGTCTATCTGTTGACCTATTCAGAACTCTTAGGAATGAGTGTGACCTTGCCCACAGTTGGGTTCTGGTCGGCGCTGGCCTGGCTGCTCTGGAAGATGGCTTATCTGGGGACTGATAAAATAACGCATACCACTAAAGCGCTGGCTGCGCAACTAGCGCACCGGCCCCAAGCCCCCGTCTTTGAGACCACGGCCACTAAGATTGGTCGTTTCCTGGACGCCTATGTGCGCAACCACGTGACCGATTCTGATTTAGCGGGGACCGTGGGTTATTTCTGGCCCCTGACGACGGGGACATTGCGCCAGGTGGGACCAACTAGCCCTGGCGATCGGCCGCGGACCACGTTACGTTACTACAGTCCGCAATTACTAACCGAATTTATGACGGTCTTAGGCCCAGCTTATCGGGTATTTTGGGCCACCCATGAGTAACTGGGTCAATTGACATGGGTCATCACCAACGTCTATGCTTAATTAGAATTCTAATGATGGAAAGAAGTTTGGTGAATGACCAAGAATAATCCGTTGGCCCAGCGTGTCTGGGCCTTATTTTGGGGGCTACTGATTAATGCGTTTGGCAACGGGCTGACCGTGGCCACGAACTTGGGAACCAGTCCCTGGACGGCTTCGGAAGTGAATCTGGGCCACCTGTTAGGTGTGTCGGTCGGTTGGCCGATGCTGGTAATTGGAACTATAACGGCGGGCGTCAATCAGGTGTTGAGTCAACACTGGGACCGTTGGCGCTTTATTGGCGAAGTAGTCTTTATCGGTTGCTTTAGCTATTTAGTCAACGGCTTCGTGGCGCTGTTTACCCGGTTGGGAATTCCCCAATTACCGTGGCTGGTCAAATTGGCCATCTGTTTTTCGGGTATCGTGATTTTTTGTATCGCGATTTCGTTGTACCAGCGGGCAAATCTGATTATGCACCCCAACGACGATACCACGAACATCGTGCGCTTCCGCTACTTTCACGGGCGGGTAGTGCCGGCACAGATTGTGGCCTTCCTGGTGCCAATTGCCATCATGGTCGTGACTTTTGTCATGAGTCATCAACTCTACTCGGTGAATTTGGGGATGCTCTTTTGCGTCTTTTTTAATGGACCGTTGATCAGTTTTGCCGACCGGCACGTCTGGCCGAAATTACGGCATAACTTTCGCGTCGTTGCGAAAAATTGAACGAAAACACAAAAAGGCGAGAAATCCGCGGATTTCTCGCCCTTTTTCGTAGTTAGTCCTGAGCCATGTAGGCGTGGGTGAAGTCAAACGGGATACCGGCAGGGTTGTAGATGATTCCCTTGACCGTGGTCCGTAGGAGTTGCGATTTTGCTTGCTGGAACAGGGGGATGACGGCTTGTTGGGTCATCAATGTTTTTTCGGCGGCAATCAACTTCTGCCAGCGCAGAGTTGGGTTATTACCGTCTACATTGTCGGCTTGAGTCATCAACCGGTTATAGCGGGCGTTGTTGAATCCTGTGATATTTTCGTTATCGTCGGTGGTGCCGCCGACGTAATTGCCCAGATACTCATTAGGATCTGCCAGAACCGATTGGGCACCGCTGAGCGTTAACTCAAAGTTGCCTTGTTCTTGCTGAGTCATCAGTTGAACATAAGGGATTGCTCTGACGGCAATTTTAACGCCGGGGAGTTTCTCTAGCGAACTTTGGATGAATTCGGCCGTCTGTTTGGTTGCATCGGTGTTTCCCACGGACAAGGTCAAATCAAGGTGCTTAGTATGTAACTCGTGATAGCCCTGAGCCAGGAGCCGCTTAGCCCGAGTTAAGTCGTAAGACGTGGCCGATTTAACAATGGCTTCATGGCTGAAGTCTTCACCGGTCTTCGGGTTCTTGCCCATGCCGACGGGAACCAGGCCAGTCGAAGCAACCGAACCGTCTTGAAGAACATTTTTGACCAGTTGGTCGCGGTTGATGGCGGCCGAAAGGGCTTGGCGAATAACCAGGTGTTTGAGTGCGGGGACTTTCTTTTGGTTCATATCGAGCCGTTGGGTCCCGGTGGGCAAACGCTTGACGAAGTTCGGATTGTTCAGGTTGTTCTTGACCTGTTGGCCACTTAGTAACGTTTCGTCGGCTCGCTTGGACATGAAGAGATTATAGCTGGTGGCGGTACTTTCGTTGACCTGATAGTTGATGGCCGTCAAGTGAACGTTGGCCTTGTTCCAATAGTGCGGGTTCTTGGCCAGCGTCCAGGTCTTACTGGTCCCGTTCCACTTGGTCAGTTGGTAAGGCCCGTCGGAAACCACACGGCTAGAAGAAGTCCCGTAGCGGTTCCCGTACTTTTGCACAATCTTGGGGTTTTCCGGGTAAAAGACCGGCCACGCCAACAGCGTCTTCCAATAAGAGACCGGCTTGGTGAGTTGAATGGTCAGCTTGTACGGCCCGTGCGCCGTGATTCCCAAGGTACTAGGGGCCTTTTTACCGGCAAAAATCTCTTTGGCGTTGACCACCGGATATAGGTAATCCTGCATCTGGGCGGCTGTCTTGGGCGTCAAGGTCCGCCGCCAGGAATAAACGAAATTCTGGGCTGTGACCGGATCGCCGTTTGACCACTTGGCATCGTGCCGCAAGTCAATGGTGTAGGTCTTACCACCGTTGGTCAGCTTGGTGTGCGTCGCAATCGCTTTGAGTGGTTTACCGTTTTTGCCCAGGCGGTACAGGCCTTCCTGGGTGTTTTGGAGCATGGTGAAACTGACTGTGCCCGCTGGCCTGTGATCCGCACCCACTTAAAACGAGGAGCCCGAGTGTGGCGAGCGTGAAGCGTAAACGTTGATGTTGCATGGAATCGTCCCCCTAACTAAAAAATCGGCCATCTGTCGTGAAACAGAAGGCCGATTTCCCGCGGTGCCACCTTACTTTAGGTTGAGTTCACACCCAGCCACTCGATAACTTTCGTTGCCAAAAGTCGGTGACGGTAACGGGTCACAGCTCCGGGCGACCAGCTTGCACTGGGCGCTAGCAATCAGGGTCATTTTCGTTAGACGTTGGCGGACACCTTTTCAGCTCCCGGTGCTCTCTCGACCGCGTAAATCTAAGTACTCTTCCTGATATCACGTTAAACGAGACATTTCAATTGTGAAGCCTAGCTTAGGCCGCAAAGCGATGGTTGTCAATGGCTTAAGTTAGATTGTGGGGTGACCTGTCGTGACAGAATCAGTGACTATAATAAAGTAGGAAAGTGTATAAAGTATTTTATAGCTTTTTTTAACGGGGTGGTGCGGAAGGCTTAATTTACCCAACGGCGTTTGAACCCGTTCTTAGAACGTGCTACTCTGAAATTATTCGAGTCGTCGGGGTGACGACCGGCACAACTGACTGCCCACGGGCCAACTTAAGCCCGTGGGGACAATGATCAAACCGGGAATTGGGGGACCACGGTTGAACTGGCATGAAGGAGAACATATGGTTAAAACAATTCAAGAAACGTTACAATTAGATACGATTTTAGCGGCAGTAGCCGATCTGACCCATAGTGATTACGCGGCTGACTCGCTGAAAAAGACGCCCGTGTCTACGGCGTTGGCCCAGGTCCGGCAAAACTTAGCCCTGACCCATGAAGCCCACGAGCTCCTGAGCCAGGATGTCTTATTGACGTTCTTCAACTTGGACCAGATTACGGTGATTCGCGCCAAGTTGGACCAGGGACGGTTACTAACAGTAGATCAGTTGAAGGCTGTCCAGGCCACGCTGGTCAATTGGCGACGGTTGGGGACCGTTTTGCGCCAACATGCGACAGACATTCCGCAATTGATGGCCTTTTTGGCTAAGCAACCGCCGTTGAACGGGCTGCGCGACCGGCTGGATGACGTGTTGGATCGCAACGGGATTCGTGACGATGCAACGCCGGAACTGGCCCAACTGCGCAAGGACAAGGATAAGCAGTCCCGTCAGATTCAACAACAGTTAAGCCAGTTCGTGGGTAAACACTCTCACGAACTACAGGGAAAACAATTGATTCGTCGTGACCAGCACTACTGTGTCCAACTCAAGGCGACCTACAAGCATCGCTTTAAGGGAACCGTCATGGGCCAGTCGGCGACGGGGTCCACGGTCTATTTCGAACCCAGTACGGTGGCCAAAACGGGGTTGGAATTAGCGGCCACGCTCGCTTCCGAGGACGCCGAAGTTTACCAGATATTGGCGACCATGACGGGGGACGTTGAGGATCACTGGGAAGACCTCAACAAACAGATCGACCTGCTGAGTCAGCTCGACCAAATCTTTGCCAAGGGTCAATACGCCTTGGAACACCACGCGATTTTACCGAAACTCAACGGGGGACAAACCATCCGCATCGTGAATGGTCGGCACCCATTGTTGGGCGAAAACGCGGTGCCCTTGAACGTGACGCTTTCCGCCGATCAAAGTCTGATGATTACCGGAGCCAACTCCGGCGGGAAGACCGTGGTCCTGAAAACTATCGCGCTTTTTTCGATGATGATTAAGTTAGGTTTAGAGATTCCAGCCGACGAAGGGACCAATTTAGCCGTCTTTAACCAGATTGCCATCGACATCGGGGACCAACAAAATATGGCGGCGCAGCTAAGTACCTTTTCGGGGGAAATGACGACACTGGTGGGCATTACTAATGACTTACGGCCCAATGCCCTGATTCTTTTGGATGAAATCGGCAGCGGGACCGACCCAGAAGAGGGGACGGCACTGGGAATTGCCATCATCCAGTACCTGGTCGATCAGGGGGCTAAATTAGTGGTGACCACCCACTACACCGGCATTAAGAATTACGCGGTTGCGCAACCCCACTTTGTGATTGGGTCGATGGCCTTTAACCGGCAAACGTTGCAGCCGGAATACCGGTTACTGTTGAATCAGGTCGGGGCCAGTGAGGCCATGTGGCTGGCCGAACGTATCGGGTTGAAGCCGGAGATTTTAGCGTTGGCCAAGCAACAGCTTAAGGCTGACTAAGCCAGTTAAATTTAGTAAATGAGGCGCAATCCACCATCGTGGATTGCGCCTCATTTAGGTTCTATGATGGGATCAGCGTCCTTGGCGATATAGACTTAACAAGTGTCAAGCAATATTAAGGTAGTAATCAATTAATATGTAAGTCTAAATTTAGGCAAAAATAAAAACGCCTTGATACCGGCGTTTCAAGGGCTTATTTCATCCCGCAAACTATAATCAATGGAGCCGGCGGGGATCGAACCCGCGTCCTAGCATATCGCCACCCTAGCCTCTACACTCATAGGCAGACTACTTAAGTTTTCACCCAACAACCTGCCGCCTGTCAGGGCCAACATGTTGAGCTAACCTGATTAGTCTCTTCTAACCAGCTCCAGGTGGAAGCCAATTAGCGTAACCCGTTAAATTTAAGACCCAGATCTAGCCCGCGGGTAAGACTAGGAGGATCTACGTTAAGCGCCTATTAAGCAGCTAAAGCGTAAGAATTGTTATTATTTTTTGCAGTTATAATGAACTGGACCTTTTAACGTAGATGCCGCTACGGAGTGCAACCAAGGCTCGACCTATACCAGTCGAATCCAGAACGGCCCCAAAATGATACTAATATAGTGTACCATATTATGTAGGCCCTGCAAAATCATTCGCCTAAGATAGGGAAACAGTGGTAGCTACGTAACCTAGTTAAGCACTGGTTGTTTTGTCACAGCGGCAAAAAGAGTGAACTAATTAGTACCCTAATCTAATTTTTTTCGTTAAAATTAAGGCAGTCTAAGAATCCCTCATGCAACGTGATTGCGGGAAGCTTAGACTATTTTTATAATAAAATCAGGGTATAATAAGGAACTACGGAACCACAACGCTCTGGCAGCCGCTAAAAGTAACAAAAACTTCATGATTCTATCATGGCGCGGTCTGATTCATCTGTTAAGTTCGGACCTGTATGACCCACCAACTTTTAGCCGGCGCCAAATAGGGTCATCTTTTTGGAGGTCGCATATGAAGTTATTAATGATCGAAGACAATCATTCTGTCTCACAGATGATGTCGATGTTTTTTAAAAAAGAAAAATGGGATGCTCAGTTTGCCTACGATGGGAACGAAGCTCTGGAAATGTTTTCAGCCAGTCCCCACGATTGGGACATGGTCACGCTGGACTTGAATCTACCCGGGATGGACGGAATGCAGGTAAGCGCCGAGATCCGGAAGTTATCACCCACGGTGCCAATTATTATGTTGACGGCCAGAGACTCGGAGAGCGACCAAGTCTTGGGATTAGAGATGGGGGCGGACGATTACGTCACCAAGCCGTTCAGTCCCATCACGTTGATTGCCCGCATCAAGGCCCTGCATCGGCGGGCTGAATTGGGACCCGCTTCGCAAAAGGAAGCAGCTCCGTTGGATGATACCGAGTTGTTTGACGTGGTCACCGAACACTTTAAGCTGAATACCAAGACGCGTGAGGCGTATTTAAACGACCGGCAGATTGAGGATTTAACGCCCAAAGAGTTTGATCTGTTAAAAACGTTGGCCCAAAAGCCACGGCAGGTCTTCTCCCGTGAACAGCTCTTACAACTGGTCTGGGATTACGAATACTACGGTGATGAACGGACGGTGGACGCCCACATCAAAAAACTCCGGCAAAAAATTGAAAAGGTAGGTCCCCAAATTATCCAAACGGTCTGGGGTGTGGGTTATAAATTTGACGATAGTGGAGCCGAATAATGAAGTTAATGTATCAACAAATGCTGGGATTCTTTGCGGCAATCACGATTATTTTGGTCTTATTGGGGGTGTCGTATACCCAAATGACCCGCCACATGGTTTACAGCAACACTTGGAATTCGCTAGAGAAGTATTCGAACAGCTTGATTGAACAGTCGTTACGAATCAGTTCGAACGACGACAAGTCGGTCAACTTTGACACCACGGCCCTTGAAAATAGCGAGCGCTTGCTCCAGAACCAGGCGATGAGTGTCACGATTTATAGTTCGACTAATAAAATCGTGTTCCCCGCTAATCTGTATCAACAATCTATCAATAAAAAGGATTGGCAAAAACTCCAGAAAAATAAAATTATCCACAAGGTGGTTGACCGGCGGGTCCGTAATAAGAAAGGGCGAATCTCCCCGGCCATGACCGAGGTCATGAAACCTTACTTTTATAATCATAAACTGGTTGCAGTAGTGGTGATGGGGGCCTTTGTTTCCGATATCAATACCAATATCAACCAGATTAATCACAACTTGATTCGGGCGTTACTGGTGTCCATCCTGGTCGCCATTGTGGCCAGTTATATTCTGGCCCGGTACTACACCAATCGAATCAACCGGTTGCGGGTAGCGACTAACCAGGTTTCGCAAGGGGATTACGATGTGCAAATGACCAGTCGTAACCGCGATGAGATTGATGATTTGATCAACGACTTTAACGGCATGACGCACTCACTGAAGGCATCACGCGAGGAGATTCAACGCCAAGAACAACGGCGGCGAGAATTCATGGCCAACGCCTCCCACGAGATGCGGACGCCACTGACCACGATCAACGGCCTATTGGAAGGCCTAGCCTACGACGCCATTCCAGAAGAAAGTAAGGAAGAAAGTATTGATTTGATGCGTAGTGAGACCAGTCGCTTGATTCGACTAGTCAACGAAAACCTGGACTACGAGAAGATTCGCTCGAACCAGATTACGCTGAACCTGCACGAGTTTAACGCAGTTGACGCCCTGCACAACATTGCCGAGCAGTTGAAGCAAAAAGCAGACGATTCTGGCGATACTTTAGAGCTTGAAGTGCCAACAGAAGTTCAGGTCTACGCCGATTACGACCGTTTCGTCCAGATCATGTTCAACATTACCCAGAATGCCATCCAGTTCACTCAGGATGGACACATCACGATTTCGGCCCAACGCGGGTATGAGGAGACCATCATTCGCATCGCCGATACGGGGATGGGGATGAGTGACGAGCAGGTCAAAAACATCTGGGAACGTTACTATAAAGCCGATCCATCCCGGAAGAACACCAAGTACGGGGAGTCTGGCTTGGGGCTATCAATCGTGCACCAGCTCGTACAGCTCCATCATGGTAAGATCAGCGTCACTAGTAAAGAGGGGGTCGGGACCACTTTCACCGTCATCTTCCCGGACCAGCACCAGACGAATGTCGACCGGGCCAAGACGGATTAGGACCGACATGTTACAATAGGAAGAACCATTTTGAGGAGGAAAACTTTGAAACGTATACAAATTACCGGGAAGTCCGTCCGTAAGTTCGAGGATGGCTATCCCGTGATCGCGTTAACCGATTTAGAAAACCGCCAGGACTTTGATGATGGGGCCTGGATTCAACTGGAAAACCACGGCCATTTTGTGGCTACGGCTTACTTTGCCAAGCAACATCGTGGGGCCGGGTATATTTTGAGCTTACGAGAAAGTGAAGCTATCGACGAACGCTTCTTCGCCAGCAAGTTCCGGGCCGCCCAAGCCAAGCGGATGGCCCTACCCCAAACGGGCGCTTACCGCTTGTTCAATGATGTGGGCGATGGCCTGGGGGGCTTGATCGTGGACGCGTACGGTGACCGGTACGTCTTTCGCTGGCAAAACCAAGCGTTGAAACGCCAATCTCGTTTGATTTACGCCGGTTTCCAGAAGATTTTCGGCACGGACGTGACCATTTTGTCCGTCTCAACCGACCAAACGACTGTCCAGGTGGTGACCGGCGATTTGCCGAAGGCCCCCATCGCAGTCACCGAGAACGGTGTTAGTTATCCGGTCGACTTGAGTGTGGCCCGGTCCCAACTGGCCTTAGAATTCCGTGACGTGCGGGCCTGGGCCGTCAAGAACAGTCAACAACAGCGGGTCTTGAACCTCTACAGTGCGGAGACCGGGGTCGTGGCTGCGGCGATGGTCGGCGGGGCGGTGGAAGCCGTCACGGTCGACCCGACTAACCGGGCAACCACGGCAGTGCAAGCCCAACTGGCGGCCAATAATCTGGACCAGGCCGCCGTTGAGATGCGGACCATGGACGTAACCAACTACTTGGACTACGCCATCAAACACGGATTGACTTTCGACACAGTCTTCATCAACCCACCGGCGTTCATCCGGGGCAAGAAGCACCACTTTGATTTGAACCAAGACTTAGAAGCCTTGATTTTACAGGCGTTGCAGGTGACCCACGCAGACTCTCAGGTCTTGATCACCACGACCACACCGAGCTACTCGTTGAAACGCTTGCGGACCGCCGTGGCCACTGCCACGGAAAATTATACCGGTCATGTAAGTGTTTCCAACACGTTCCACTCACCAGCGGATTTCATGACCAACGATGCTGACCGGCAGAGCGAAGTTTTGAAGGGCATCCAACTATCAGTTAATTAATGAAAGCAGCTGAAAATTAAGCGACTAAACGCGAAAGGACAGTTAGACCACTGTCCCTTCGCGTTTTTTATGGCTAATTATGGTTTACAATTCTGGCGGAAACGCTTAAACTTAACATTGAACTGAAAGAATCGCTTTCAATAATTTCGACATAAATGAAACGAAAGTAGGAATTTACATGGGCATTTTATTAGCACTGATTCCAGCGATTTGCTGGGGCAGTATCGGGCTGATCAGTGGCAAACTGGGTGGCTCGTCGTATCAGCAGACGCTAGGGATGACGGCGGGGGCCGTCTTGTTTGGACTCTTTTCACTGGTTTACTTTCACGTGCAACTTTCTGGGCTGGCAATGGGCGTCGGGGTGGCGTCCGGATTATGCTGGGCAGTCGGTCAATTCGAACAATTTCAGTCGATGAAATTTATCGGGATCTCGCGCACGGTACCGATTTCGACGGGAATGCAGTTAGCCGGTACAGCGTTGGCCGGTGTCGTCTTGTTTCATGAGTGGAAAACGACCGGGACGGTCCTACTGGGGACGCTAGCCGTTATCATTCTGATCATCGGGGCGGCGATGACGTCCTTACGCGACAAACGCCACAGCATCTCGAGCAAACCACTGGCGGCTGGCCGCGGGGCAACGGCGCTGGTCATCTCCACGATAGGTTACGTGCTGTACACGGTCATCGTGAAGTTCTCCGGTTTGGATTCCAAATTAATCCTGTTCCCGCAATCGTTAGGGATGATTTTAGGGGCGTGCTTATTCATCATCATGTCGCCGCAAAATCGGCACAAGGTTTGGCACGTGGCTACCGCCAAGAACGTTCTGACCGGATTGGTCTGGGGCATCGGAAACTTCTTCATGTTCATGGCGATTCCAGCTTTGGGACTGGCGATTAGTTACTCGTTAGCCCAATGTGGGATTGTGATTTCCACTTTTGGAAGCATCTGGTTCCTGGGAGAACAGAAGACAAATCGAGAAATGGTCTACACGGTAATTGGCTCGCTATTGGTCATTGCTGGTGGGGTTACCCTCGGCTTGATGAAATAATGTAAAACGGGCTGATGACGGGCGTTGTCGGCCTTTTTTCGCGTTTAAATTTATCTAAAATATGTGGACTATACCATTTACTTTTTCGGCATGAGCGTTATAATGGACTAGGTAATACAAATATAAAGTGAGGTCATCTGAATATGGCACATATCGCCTTTGATAGTTCTAAACTTGCACCATTTGTCAATGATAATGAGCTTGGAGAAATTCAAGCTATGGTCACCGCTGCGGATACTGAATTGCGGCAAGGAACCGGTGCCGGAAGCGACTTTCGGGATTGGTTAACTTTACCCCATGATTACGACAAGGACGAGTTCGCCCGAATCAAGGCGGCCGCCAAGAAGATTCGTTCCGACTCCGAAGTTTTAATCGTGATTGGAATTGGCGGGTCGTATTTGGGCGCTAAGATGGCCGTGGACTTCTTACACGACACCTTCTTCAACACCTTACCAGCTGATCAACGCAAGGGCCCGCAAGTCTTCTTCGTCGGAAACTCTATCAGTGCCGATTACGTGCACGATTTGGTTCATTTGTTAGGCGACCGGGACTTCTCCGTTAACATCATCTCGAAATCAGGGACCACGACGGAACCTTCTATTGCCTTCCGGATCTTCAAGAACTTGTTGATCAAGAAGTATGGGGAAGCTGAAGCCAATAAGCGTATCTACGCCACGACCGACAAGGCGCACGGGGCGTTGAAGACCGAAGCCGACGCAGCGGGTTACGAATCCTTCATTATCCCCGATGGCGTGGGTGGCCGGTACTCCGTGCTTTGCCCGGTTGGCTTACTGCCAATCGCCGCTTCTGGCGCAGACATCGACCAGTTGATGAAGGGGGCAGCCGACGCTGAAGATACCTACACCAACCCAGATTTGACCAAGAACGAAGCTTACCAATACGCTGCTTTGCGGAACATCTTATACCGCAAGGGCTACACGGTTGAATTATTGGAAAACTACGAACCCCGTTTAGCTGCCTTCGCCGAATGGTGGAAGCAATTGACCGGTGAATCCGAAGGAAAAGACGGCAAGGGCATCTACCCATCTTCCGCCAACTTCAGTACCGACCTCCACTCGTTTGGTCAGTACATTCAAGAAGGCCAACGGAAGTTGATGGAGACCGTGGTCATGGTCGACAAGCCAGAACATGACGTCGATATTCCTAAGGAAGACGACGACCTGGACGGGTTAGGTTACTTGGAAGGCCGGACTATGGGCTTCGCCAACACCAAGGCCTTTGAAGGGGTCACGTTAGCCCACACCGATGGTGGCGTCCCGAACATGAGCGTGCATATCCCGGACCAAACGGAATACACGTTGGGTTACTTGATCTACTTCTTCGAAGTGGCTATCGCTATTTCTGGTTACTTGAACGGCATCAATCCGTTTAACCAACCGGGTGTAGAAGCTTACAAGACCAACATGTTTGCACTTCTGGGCAAGCCAGGTTACGAAGATTTGGGCAAGAAGTTAAACGCCCGGCTGTAAGTATAAATTAAATGATGTTATGAAGACCTGGGAAAGTGATCCTGGGTCTTTTTTGTGCTGGCAGCGTGGTGGATTGAAGCTTTGGGGATAATTAAATGACGTTGCCCAGAAAATATAAACTGGTCAAAGGCCATAGTGAGACGCCCAAAACCTCTGTTAGGAAACGGGACAAGGCTAACTGGTGAAAAAAGGCTATGTTTCCCATATATTAAGGAAAAGTTAGTTAATATTTTTGATAAACTAATTAACGCCTCGGTTTGTAAAACGTGTTGAAAATGGCCAATATATTAATTATAATGTATAATCGGATGTGAGGGCGGAGAATTTAGCTGAGACACGACTGGCCCGCTGAATTGACGGTGGAGTAGCCGTTGGCTCGCGTTACGCGGCAGATTTAACCCACTCACATGGAAAATGCAACGGAGGAGAATACCATGACACGCCATAAACAACCTACGCCAAGCACCTTGTCTTTAACTCCCAATTGGTGGTGGACGTCCAGCGTCACCACTTTAGTTCTAGTCGGGATGGTGACCTGGGGAACGACCACTGTGCAGGCGGATACCACGCCAAGCACCTCTACGGAATCGGCCGCCCCAACGGCGACGACCGCTGCCACAAATGACACTCAGGTCACGTTAACGGGAAAAACGGTGACTGGTTCAGTTACCGACCAAGCCACTACAGTTCCAGAAGCGACTGAGGCTAAGACAGCAACTAATACCGCGGCCACGGGGGCAGAACCGACTAGTTCGACTACGGCTGATGAGGAACTGGTCGCAGCTAGTAACGCCAAGCCAGTGACACTAACGACTGCAAACCATCGCGACGCTGACGAAAAAGTAACCGTTGCTGCTCAAAAAAGGCCACGGTTAGCACTGAAATGTTAACGCTTACTAAGACGAAAACGGTAACGTCCCCGTCAGCGGCGGCGAAGCAATCCACAGCAATCGCTACGTCAACGTCAGCCGCAGCGGCTAAACAGGCCGGGACCAAAGCCGCGACCACGACGGCCGACGATACCGAAGCAGATCTGAGCGACCAATTGACGGATTCGACGTTGCGCCAACTGGTTCGCCAAGCGATGGGGCTGGAAGATGATGAACCTTTAACTAAAACGTTTATTCAAAATTACAAAAAGTCGAGTTTTCAGAATTACTTGACGCTCAAGGCTAAGGACGATACGGTCGTGAACAGTCTAGCGGGGCTGGATATCTTAAAAGATTTACCCAGCAATGTGGCAGTTAAGGTGACCCTTTATTTAGGGTCGACCCAAGCCGATATGGCACAGATTGACTTCGCACCGTTACGGGATCTCAGTTTGGAAGAGTTGAACCTTTACAGTTATTACTGGGGCGCCGTTAGTTTGACCCAGTTAGACAAAATTACCCAGGTGAAATTAGACGGCATCCAGAACGCCGAATTTTCCAGTCCTAAATCGGATACTCCGAATTTTACCGGGATGACCAATGAACAGTTCGCTCGGTTAGCACCGTTCGTCCTCGGGGTCTTGAGTAACGACTTCCCCAATACCCACATGATTGGGTTTGCGGGGAACAACATTACGGATTTCTCACCGGTAGGCGGGTTACAATCGATGACCAACTCGGGACAGGTTAGTGGCTTTAACCAGTATCAACAGGTAAAAACACCAATAGCCTTTGAGCCGGGAAGTACGATTGAAGTGCCGTCGCCAATCACGGGAATTCTAGGCGAATCGTTCCAGTACCGGGTTCGCTACTACCAGGATGACGGGAGTGAAAACGGCGTATTGACCGTGGCGGAACCCATTATTCCGGACGATCCGACCCAACTCGTCACTTATAAATTAGTGAATCCCAAAGTTATCGATGGTCAGATTAAGTATGGCCAATTTAGCTATGGAGATACTGGTCGATTTAAATACGATACGGGCGTAAATGGCCAGCCATTAGACAGCTTGTGGTTAGCGACCGGGACTTTGGTCTATCAACCGGTCAAAGCCGCCGAGGGCCAAGTCACGGTAACCTACCGTGACGACACGACGGACAAGATTTTAGAGACGGAGACGCTGAGTGGTAGCGTGGGAGAAACCAGCGACTACCGCACTCAAACGGCGATTCAAGCGTATCTAGCGCAAGGCTATGAACTGGTGAGCGATGATTATCCCAGTGCAGGAGCGACCTTTAGTAAGGCGGACCAGGCGTTTACTGTGTGGTTGAAACACGGGATGACTACGTTGAGCGACAGTAAGCAGGTCACCCAGACTATTCATTACCGGTATGCGGATGGGACCACGGCGGCACCAGACTACCAGACCCAACTCACGTTTACCCGGAACGGACAACGCGATTTGGTCACGGGCACGACGACTTGGGGCAACTGGTTCGCCGCAGCCGGCGAGACCAGTTTTCCAGCTAAAACCTCGCCTGTTCTGGCGGGATATACCGCGGATCAATTGGTGGTCGCTGCCATCACCGGGGTGACGCCAACCAGTGGAAACTACACCACGACGGTCACGTATCGCGCTAGCGACGAAGGAAGTAGTGTGACGCCACCGACGACCCCACCGGAGACGGGCAAGGACCCCGACCAGGTGACTGGTCCAACTGGCGTGGGACCGGCAGTGACGCCGCAACAAATCTTAGAGTCGGCCGGTGGTCAAGGTGCGGGCTTAACGGCCTTTACGGCAGATCATGATGCCGCCAGCACTAAAAACGCGGTGGGGACCCCCATCACGGGGCGTCAGCCGTTTACCTCAACAGGTGGGGCAGCCGCTACGACCCAACGAGCGGCGAAACAGGACGCCCAGCTGCCGCAAGCTAACGAACGGACAGCGCCGTGGGCCGTAATTAGTGGCGGCTTAAGTTTAGTGCTTGTCGGGTTACTTTGGTGGCGCCGGCAAGATTAAAAAGAGAATAACCTACGTTTAATCATGGTAATCGGCGACCCAGCCGGTTACCATTTTTGGTGGTTTTAGCAACGGTCAGCATATCGGAAGATGAAGAGACAAAAAAGGCGCTAAACGTTGAATTGACAACGTTTAGCGCCTATCTGATAGCCCATACGGGGCTCGAACCCGTAGCTCCGCCTTGAGAGGGCGACGTCTTAAACCAGTTTGACCAATGGGCAATAACGGTAACTAGCAATATTAAATTTACACTTATTGGGGTTTCTTGTCAACACTAATTGTATAAAAATTCCACCATTGGGTCATGATAGTTATTTGACAAGGAAGTTGTGCTACGGATGGTTTAACTGGGAAGCGTAGGATATCAGTTAAAAATTACAGCGAAAACCGTCAACTTCAACGTCTCACGTGATATACCTTTTATGAATATTCCTTAATCATAACCTGCCATTAATCACGGAGTAAGGTTAGGGAGTCTTAGAGGGATGGTGGCCCGTCTTTAGGAGTTGGTCCATGATTCGGTCGGAAACGGGCATGACGGGGTCGTAACTGGGAGTCCGGATATTTTTCCGGCTGAAGGTCTTGCGGTAGCGACTCGGGGTGATACCCGTGCGTTTTTTAAACGTGCGGGTGAAGTTTTTGGGATCGTTGAAGTAGGCTTCCCCCGCAATATCGTAGACCGGGGCGTCAGTCGAAATCAGGAGCTGCTTGGCCCGTTCGATTTTTTGGCCGATGACGTATTGGTAAAATGATTGATGAAAATAGCGTTTAAAGAGACGGTTCAAATAAATCACGTTGAAGTTGAACTCGTCGGCGATTTGTTTTGACGTTTCAATCTCGTTTAAGTGCGCGTTGAT
The DNA here is from genome assembly GCF_014069315.1 of Levilactobacillus suantsaii. Taxonomy (NCBI): domain Bacteria; kingdom Bacillati; phylum Bacillota; class Bacilli; order Lactobacillales; family Lactobacillaceae; genus Levilactobacillus; species Levilactobacillus suantsaii. The sequence goes on from NZ_CP059603.1 coordinate 1,478,284, forward strand.
CCACGATTTTACACTGTTGACACTGCGTTCGCTTTGAGGAAAGTTTTTATGGTGCAGGTGGTCACAATAATCTTGAGCGACCAGGAACAGTAATTCTGAAATTGAAATATCCAAAATGTAGCCCTTGAAAAGTTTGTTCAAGTCTAAAATTTGATAGGCCATCGTGAGGACGTGGTTGATGTGCAAAAAGGAAGCCTGCCGGGGGATGGACGCCGTGGTGTAGCTTTTGTCAGCCTGGGGGTCGTTGATGGTGACGTTACCTTGCGGGAAGAAGTGAAACCATAAATACTGCGTTCCGATGGGGGACGCTTTAGTCCCGTAGAAGTTCGTAAATGGGGGGACAAGGAAGTATTCCCCCGCGTGGATGGTGTAGGGCGTCTCTTCAAGCCGGCAATAAATGGTGCCCTTGATTAGAAAAATAATTTCCCAATTTCCGGGTTGATACATGTGTTTATGGTGCCAAGGACTGGTGGCTTCGAAGGTGCCACAAACGTAAAAGAAAGGTAACTGACGGAGATCAAACGAGATGATATCTGGTTGCATTAAGAATCTCTCCTTACGACAGAAGTTTGCTTTGTTCACTTTTTCTGTTATTTACTCCATTATATTTAAAGAAAATACCTTTTACAATAATAACCGTAAGCGCTTACCAATACCTGTGATTAATCACGACAACTTGTTTTGCTTTTGATGAAGCAGTGAGGTGGATAACATTGAGCAAAGTTAAGGCAATAACGATGAAACTAAGTTGGCGAGAGCGATTTAGCTATGCATCACTAGATTTTTCAGGCCAGTTGATTTTTAACGTGATTACCGCGTATTTATTGTACTTCTTTACGGACGTTGCTGGCATTCCGGTGGCGACTGCGGGGGTCATCTTGTTAATTGCGCGGGTCTTTGATGGAATCGATGCGCCGATTTGGGGCGCCATCATTGATGTGACGCACACTCGCTTCGGAAAGGCGCGGCCGTACTTCTTGTGGATGGCGACACCTTTCGCCGTAATGGGCGTTTTGACGTTCTGGGCGCCCCAAATCCCGATGCATCAACGGATTATGTACTGTGCGATTACTTATATTATCACGGGGATTTCTTATACGGGAATCAATACGCCATTAACCACGGTTCTGCCATTATTGACGCCGGATTCTCAGGAACGAATTACATTGAATTCGATTCGGATGGCTGGGTCGAACTTAGGGGTTTTGGCCACTAACGTGTTGACTTTACCTCTAGTGGCCTTGTTAGGTGGCGGCAACGATGTCATCGGGTTTCGGTGGACCATGGCGATTTTTGCGACCTTGTTCTGGGTCCTGACCATTATGGCTTTTCTGAATATCAAGGAACGGGTCAAACCCGTCCAAACCAAAGTCTCCTTAAAGAAGAGTGTCAAGGCCATCAAAGGAAACTGGCCGTGGATTATCATTGTAATCAGTAATTTAGTCTTCTGGGTCGCCTTGACGGTGCGGTCTTCGACGATTGTTTACTACTTGACCTATAACTTTGGGAATAAAAACTTAGTTCCCCTGGTCAACGGAATTTCGTTCGTTCAGGTCGTGGCAGTTTTGTTGGTCCCAGTTCTCAGCAAAAAGTTTTCCCAACAAGCCATTTGGATTTCCGGCTTAATCCTGGCCATCATTGGTCAAGGTATCATCTGGTCTGGTGGCCACTCGTTGGCAATCTTGATTGCCGGTTGGGTTGTTGGCAACTTGGGTAGTGGAATTGCGGTTTCGCTCCCATTTGCGCTGTTAGGCTCGGCCGTTGATTACGGGGAATACAAGTCCGGCATCAACGCTGCGGGACTATTGACTGCGATTGGCAGTTCATTCTGCATCAAGATTGGCAGTGGAATCGGGGGTGCCTTACCAGCTTGGCTGATGGGACTGTTTGGGTACGTCGCGAATCAGCAACAGAGTGCCCACAGTTTACTAGGAATCTCGTTATCCTTTAACGGGCTCACGATTCTGGTGTTCGCCATTGCCATCATTCCCCTGATCTTTTATGGGCGTTATGAACGGATGCAGGACGATATTACGGCTAAGCTCAACACGATTCATGAGCAAAATTCGGCTGCAAAATCTTAATTTAGGAGGAATTAGCTGATGATTTATCAAAAAGATGGTTACTTATACCAACAGTCTGATGGCGAGACCATGGAAATTCGGCCGTGGGGTACGAATAGTTTTCGGGTTCGAAGTACGCGTTATCCCGAATTTACGGGCCGGAAAAATGCGTTAACGATGCCCGTTAAAGCAGCGTCAGTGACGCCTCAGGTCGATGAAAAAGGCCAGTCGGGGCAGATTACGAATGGTCAGATTACGGCCCGCTTGGACGTTTATGGAAATTTGGCTTTTTATAATCAACAAGATAAGCAGTTGTTGCAAGGCTATCAGCGTACCCGGGTGAACGAAATGAATCCGGGGAAAGACGCCCTTAAGATGGCGCATTTCAACAGTGCGTTGGACCTGGATTGGCATGAATTTAAGGGTAATCCGGGCGGCGACTTTGGGTTGAAGGTTCGCTTTGAATCTGACCGCCAAGAAAAAATCTTTGGGATGGGGCAGTACCAACAAGACTTTTTGAACCTGAAAAATTCCAAATTGGAGTTGGCGCTGCGTAACTCCCAGGCCACCGTTCCGTTTTATATTTCTAGTAAAGGTTACGGCTTTTTGTGGAATAATCCGGCAATCGGAGATGTCACGTTTGCGAAGAACCTAACAGAATGGCACGCCCGTGCAACTAAGGAATTGGACTTCTGGATCACGGCGGGCGAGACCCCGCACGCCATTGAGGAACAGTACGCGAGCGTTGTCGGGACGGTACCGATGATGCCGGATTACGCCATGGGTTATTGGCAATGCAAACTCCGTTATCAATCGCAAGATGAGGTCTTGGCCGCTGCCCGTGAGTTCAAGCGGCGGAAGTTGCCAATTAGTGTTATCGTCATCGATTTCTTCCACTGGCCAAAGTCCGGGGAGTACAAGTTCGATCCCGTTTACTGGCCAAATCCAAAACAAATGATTGATGAGTTACACGAAATGGGCATCAAATTGATGGTCTCAGTATGGCCGACGGTGGACGAGACCAGTTCACACTACCAAGAGATGCGTGATAAAGGTTACCTGGTTCAAACTGAACGGGGAGTTCCGATTACGATGAACTTCCTGGGGAACAATGGGTTCGTAGATTTTACTAACCCGCAAGCTCAAAAGTATCTCTGGAAGCTCCTGAAAAAGAATTATTACGACCAAGGCGTGGACTTGTTCTGGTTAGATGAAGCCGAACCGGAATACTCGGTCTATGATTACGATAATTATCGGTATCACGACGGCAGTGTCTTACAAGTTGGTAACCGATATCCAGTTGGGTATTCGAAGGCGGTCTTTGACGGGATGACGGCCACTGGCGAGAAAAACGTGATCAACTTGGTTCGGAGTGCCTGGGCTGGGAGTCAACGCTACGGGGCGCTGGTTTGGTCTGGTGATATTGACTCTAGCTTCCAAGCCTTACGGAACCAATTATGCATTGGCCTGAACATGGGGATTGCGGGAATCCCGTGGTGGACGACCGATATTGGCGGCTTCACGGGTGGTGACGATAACGACCCAACTTTCCGGCAACTCGTGACCCGTTGGTTTGAATTCGCGACCTTCTGCCCAGTCATGCGGATGCACGGGGACCGCGAACCCCATGAAAAGCCGTTAGGCACCACTGGCGGGGGAAAGATGCCAACGGGAGCCCCCACGGAACCTTGGGCGTACGGCGAAGAGGTTTACCAAATTATGCAGTCCTATATGCAATTACGGCAAAATCTGAAGCCGTACATTAAGCGACAGATGCAGGCTGCGCACGAAAAGGGGACCCCGGTCATTCGGCCGCTATTCTATGATTTCGACGGGGATGCCCAAGCCTGGTCGGTTGAGGACCAGTATATGTTTGGCGACCAGCTCTTAGTTGCGCCTATCCTGTACCAAGATGAACACCAACGAGAGGTTTACTTGCCGCAAGGGAGTGACTGGATTAACGTCTATTCTGGGGAAACGACGCCAGGTGGTACGACTTTAACGGTGAAGACGCCGTTAAATCAGATTCCGGTCTTTGTGAAGGCAACGGCGGACAAGTCGTTGCTGGCCACTTTCAAAGTCCTGCAATAGCGAGAAGTTAACCATTTAAATCTAACAAAGGGGCCGGTAAAATCGTGCGATTTTGCCGGCCCCTTTGCGTTTCTATTGACCCAAAATCTGGAATTGGGCGAGACTTTTAGGAGTTAATAATATCGAACAGCGTGAATATTTTTTCAAAAATCGGTTGACACTAATTCGCAAACACGGTACTATTAAATAGTTGTTTCGCGACAACACCACGTATTTTTGGGTATTCGCCAAATGGTAAGGCACCGGACTCTGAATCCGTAATTTACTGGTTCGATCCCAGTATACCCAATTCTCACTTTTCAGCCGTTGTCATAGGGTGTCAAAACCCTTGTGACAGCGGCTTTTTCTATGCCTAGGCGTTTCATTGATTGTCATTCATTATCAATAAAAGTTAGCCAAATGGTAAGCCAAGTAAGCCACGTTTATTCCTGCTGTGATAGTCTTTTGAAGATTGGGTTGCGTAAATAGGTAAGCTAGAAAATGACTAATTCGTTCTTTATCCTAGAACTGGAAATGTTTTTTTAAACGTGGTCCACGTGGTCCGGTGGTCCAAACGTTGATATATCAACACTTTAAAGACCCCTTGACGTGGTCCATATGGTGGTCCAACGTGGTCCACTTTAGAAATTAAGATAACTTGCTAGTTTTTGGGTGGCTTCGTTCTTTTGCTTTGCAGTGACTGCCGTGTAAATATCTAAAGTCGTTCGATAGCTTGAATGTCCTAGCTGATCCTGAACCGATTTAACCGAAGCACCAGCTTCAAATGCCAAGGTGGCATAGGTATGCCGAAATGCGTGGACGGTTACGTGCTTTAGATCATATTTCGTCAGGGTATGTTCAAGCCATTTGCGCGGCTTAGATGGCTGAAACATCTCATTATTTTCATTGGCAAAAACATAATTGTTGCTATGATTTACGTTAAAACCAAAACGGATAAGATATTTCTTCTGTTCCAATTGCCACCGTTGCAAAATTTGCACTGTTTTAGGGTCTATGAAGACAGTTCGATTACTTCTGGCAGTCTTGGGTGTTTGTACCAGTAAACGAGCCATATCGCCTCGAGACTGTGTTTTACTGACGTTTATGGTGTGATGAACAAAATCAATATCTGACCATTCCAAACACAACATTTCTGACTTTCGCATACCGCTAAATGCTGCCAAACGGAAGAACACACTAGCTTGTGGCGTATTGTCGTCATCATTCAGACACTCAAAGAAGTGTTGCAATTCTGACTTATCAAAATAATTCTCTAAGTTTTTGCGTGAACGATCGTTCTTATTTACTGGTACAATAACGCGCTTAGCTGGATTTTCACTGATCAAGTCAATGTTGATGGCATAATCAAGCACCTTGGCAACGTAGTTCATAAGCGTATGATACTTGGCTAATCCCTCGTTAAACCATTGGTTGATTGCTTTTTGACAATCTTTAATGGTTATTTGAGCTATGCGGTACTCGCCAAACACGGGCAAAATGTGTAGGCGAAACATTCGTTTGGTAGTTGCCCAAGTGCTTTCTTTAACGGTATGCTGATATTGTGTGAACCAGAGTTGATAGATGTCACTAAAAACAGAATTATCATTCTTTGTGGGAAGTCCATGGTTGTAAACATCAAGCTCAAGTCTTGATAATACAATCTGGGCTTCTTTTTTTGTCTTGAATCCACGACGCCGGGTAGTTTTTTTCTTACCAGTTAGTGGATCAGTACCTAAATATATTTGAAACTGATAACGAGTATTCCCGTCCTTATCCTGATACTTCTTGATTGCTGCCATATATAATTTCCTCCATAACGTACCGTGCGGGGGCAGTGTTATGTAAGAAAGAAAACTAAGTTGATTAATTTTCGTCGTAATCAACTGTTGGCATTTTTTTCATTTCAGAAATAATGCGTTGGGTTTGGTCATAGCCAATGCGGCTTGATTCTTTCATAAAAGTTAAGACATCATCAATATTAGCTCCAAAGTAGTTATCATCAAATAACAGCATTTCATCAATTTTATCAAGATTTTTATTATCCTTAATTCTATCCTTGCTAAATTCACGCAGAACATTGCTGTCTATGCTTAGCTGATGAATAAAAAAATAAGCAGTGCTGGTAAGGCCCTTACTATCATTGTCTAAAGCTTTTATTTTCTCTTTGTTGTTAATTATCCAGAGTGCAAGTTCGAGTGAAGTAGCTTTTGAAAGGTTATGATAATTAATTTCGTTATTTTCAATCTTTGTTAGTAAGTTAATTGCATCACCATCTGATTTCATGGGATAGTCGCGTTTATCGGTACTCTTGTCGAGATATTCAATTGATACATTAAAGTAATCTGCAATTTCCTCTAGTAATCCTAACTGAGGGTTTCTTTTTCCGGTTTCATATTGGCTTAATGCGTTGTCTCTAACATTTAATATTTTACCTAGCTGTTTGAGAGTAAGGCCCCGTTCTCTTCTAAGTTCTCCAATTCTATTTTCCATTTTTATACCTCCTTAAAAGAATATAACATGTAAATCACAAAATGTGAATCTTACCGTTGACACTCACACCTTGTGAGTGATAATATATTCACATCATGTGAGTGAGGTGAAAATGAATGCAAAAACAGCTACCTAAACAGATGAATTATAAGCAAGCATTGAAGTTTTTCAATATCGGGTCATATAACACGCTGTATTCTTACATTAAAGAAGGACTAAAAGTCACTCAGGTTGGAAATGTAAAACGTATTGATCAAGGTGACGCTGACAAATTCTTAGAAGCACATAAAATTTAATTGCACCGTGCGGGGGCAGAATAAACTTAAGGAGGTGATCCTATGAATTTGGTCAGTTTACTGTTAGTCGGTTTTCTTGCCAGTTATTTTCTTGGCATTGCTACAGCGTTAGTTGGAACGAAGAAAGCGTAAGGATACGAGGTAAGAAAATGGGAGAGCATACAAAAAAGACCTACTTTACTTTGGCGAGTAGTAGGTCAGGCATATTGCAATGTATGTTTCCCCTTAATTCTAACATGAATAAGGAGAATGGAAAATGACAAATGAAGAATTACTTGAACAAGCTGAGGAATTAACACGGGCATGGGAATCACTGAAAGTAAGTATTGAGCTTCTAGCCATGGATAACGCTGTTGCGCAGCATGACGCTGAATGGTCAGCTTATTTTTTCAATAGTCATCAATCAAGCAATCTGGAAAGTAATTTGGCGAACATTGCTGACACCATGTTAAAAGTATCAAACGCTATTTGTCCTAAAGAATAGGTGGTGACGTGATGGAAGAATTTTCTTCGTTATATGCGGCACTTGATTTAGTTGAAAGTGGGTATGAAATTTATCCTTTATTAGCCAACACTAAGACACCGCCTAAGGGCCACCACGGATATTTAGAAGCCACTAGGGACCAGAACATCATTGTGGACTGGTTTCAAAGTAACCCAGATTATAACCTAGGCTTGCGATTAGACACGTCCCATTTATTAGTAGTTGATGTTGATATTCACGATTCGGCTAAGAATGGAAAAGATAGCCTGATGAAATTACAGCGTCAAGGCAAGACACTTTCACCAGATACGTACATTGAAAAGACAGCCGGCGGTGGTCTCCACTATTTCTTTAAGTATACCGGAGACAAGGTGCGCAAGGTCGATAATTGGCCCGGAATTGATCTGCTAAGTGACTTCACGGTAATTGCACCAAGTGAAGTTGATGGTGCGGCTTATGCACCCTTATCTGGTCGAACACTAGCTGATATTAAACCGGCACCTAATTGGCTAGTTGATGAATTAAGCACCAATAATTTGAACGGTTCGTCAGAATACGCCTATACAACACGGTTAAAGAAATATACTGGGCGTTTGCTTGATGAGATGGTGCAAGGGGCCAATACGGGTGATAGGAACGTTTGGCTTACTAAAATGGCTGGCCGAATGTTTAGCGTTGGTGCTGATCCAAAAACCGTTTATAACATGCTATCGGTGATAAATGATTCTTTTGTAGATCCATCGCTACCAAGTAGAGAGATAAATGTGATTTTTCAATCCATTTTAAAAAGAGAGAGTAAGGGGGTTCATTAATGGGCAAAGCAATGGATTTACCAGCAGAGACCCGAGAAGCGGCCAATAATGTTATCAAAATGCAACGTGACGCTGATTGGCAGAATGATTTCAAAAAAAATTCGGACGATGGGATCAAAACACAGTCTCTTTACAATATCCGTTTAATTATGGAACATGACGAAATGTTGAAAGGACTAGTTGTCTTTGACGAGTTCTCGGAACAAATTGTCAAAACACCACAAGCAGACAATTCACTGTTCAACAAAGGTTTTTGGAATGATAGTGATGACACGTTATTGAGAAGTTATATTGAAGATCATTACAACTTGTTATTCAGCAAGGAAAACATTACCGACGCGGTAGTTACAGAAGCACGCCGCAAGACAATCAATCCGGTTAAGGCTCGTATTGAAGCGGTAGAATGGGACGGCCAGCCACGTGCTGAACGTTATTTCATTGATTACTTAGGTGCCGAAGATAATCACTACACCCGCACCATCACTAAGAAATGGCTAACTGGTCTTATTGCCCGGGCCTATGTTCCCGGAGTTAAGTTTGAAATTGTCCCTATCTTAGAGGGAAGCCAAGGACTTGGCAAGAGTACGGCTGGTAAGAATCTATACCCAGATAAATTCAATGATTCGTTGAAAGGAATGGGGAAGCAGAAAGACGATTATCAACAGTTACAAGGTAGTTGGATTATTGAAGTTGCCGAGCTTTCCGCCATGAAAAAAACGGACGTTGAGGGAATTAAAAATTTTATTAGTGCACAATCCGACACATATCGGAATAGTTACGGCCGCTATGCGTTGCCACACCCGCGTAAATGCGTATTTATTGGCACGACTAACCAAACCGACTATTTAAAGGACGCGACCGGTGAACGGCGCTTCTATCCAATTAAATGTGGGGTCAACAAGGCTAAGCTAGATGTATGGCACCCGGACAAGAATTACATGCTTCAAGTATTGGCGGAGGCCGTGTACTGGTTTAGGAATGGCGAACCGCTATATCTGGATCAGGCCACCGTGAAAGAGGCTAAGGCGTATCAGATGGCTGCGGAAGCTGTCGACCCTATGCGAGATGCCATCGAAGCGTTTTTAGCAATGGAAGTTCCCACAGATTGGGGAAAAATGAGTACCAGCTTAAAACAAAGCTATGTCAGTGACTACGGTCAGCAATCTAAGTGGCTACAAGATCAAGTTAGTAATGAACGGAAACTGCTCAATCAAACAACAACTCGGGAAATTATGGAAGTTGTCTTCCATAAAACAGTTGATCGTTATTTAACCGGGCGAACAAACTCGGAAGCTAAGCGAATTAAGTTGTTAATGGACAATATGGACGGTTGGAAAAGTCAACGAATTAGAATGAATGGCCAACGTCTACATGGGTATATGCGCGAAGTTTAATCAGAAATTTACCAAGTGGACCACGTTGGACCACCTAATGGACCACGTCAGGGTGTCTTTGAAGCGCTGATATATCAACGTTTGGACCACCGGACCACGTGGACCACGTTAAAAAAAACATTTCCAGTTCTAGGAGGAAACACGTATGAAATGGCAAGAAATGCAATTATTGAGAGACACAAAATATAGCAGTTCAGAAAACCTCAAAAAATTTGAAGACGTATTTAGGTTTGATAAATGTGCCGTGTATGAACGCCCACATAGTCTTGAAAAACTACTAGCAGGTGATCGTTCATACAATGCGGGTAATAAGTATGACACACCACCTTACCTTGGGGATTGGTTAGATCATGCCGAATTGCAAAAGGTAAGTGGAACTACACGAATTGTTGCAATTGCTCATGATTATGGGCCGGCCGATAGCGTTCATAGCAAAATAGCGGAGCACGTCTTGTCGCTTGATTTAGTGGGCGTGATATTTGATAGCAAAGTAGATTGGTATTATCCCAGTCAGTCCTCACTAGTAATGATTATGAGCAGGGAAACATATAACTACTATTACTATGACCTGTTGGCAAATCAGCATGTTGTTGATGTAGTTAAGAAGCAATATTTTAGAGAATAAAAGGAGTTTAAATGATGAAAATTAAGATGGTACATGCTGACAATATGGAGGAGTTATTTGCGCAAGTTTCGGAAGTCGACAAAGCACAAGATATTGACGATGAGTTGATAGGCACTAGCATTGACTTTATCAAAGTGAGCGATTCGAAAATGATCTATTGTGAAGCATTGGTTTATAGGACTGGTGATGACGATGAAGACTTATGATGTATCGCGTATGAAACACCGCTGCCAATTCGGGGTATATGGTAATGGTGAGATGAACCCGAATACAGGTGCTTTCGTTTCGCAATTTGTACCGCAATTCTCACTATGGTTCGGTGAGTATAGCCAGACCATTAATCAGCAGATTACTCTAACCGGAGACAACCTGACAGATACGAAGATGATTGTGGTACGGCATAATGAGCAGGTCAATCAGCAACAACTGGTTAAGATCGGTGACACCCTTTATCGGGTTAGCAATGTGGCCGGTGATGATGAGGTTAACTCATTCGATGTGATCACATTGGTTCGCTACCAGAAGCACGGGTAATAAACGAGAGGTCGTCTTCACAGGCGGCCTTTTTGTGTATGTCTAGAAAATGACTAATTTGTTCTTTACCCTATACCAGTAAATGTTTGTTTTAACGTGGTCCACGTAGTACACGTGGTCAAAGCCTTATGTGGCAAGAGATACAGCATTCAGTAACGTGGTACACACGTGGACCAAACGTAGTCCACTTTAGAAATTAAGGAGGCTTATTATATGGCAAAACCTATGAAGCAATGCAACCATGCCGGGTGCCGTCAGTTGGTGCCGTTTGACGTCCGTTACTGCAATAAGCACCAGCATAAGGCTAACGCCGAAACGTACCACAAGCGCATGTATGGCGAACATGAGGGACGCTATCAACAATTCTATAAGTCAGCTCAATGGCGTAAGTTGTCCCGGCGATTCCTAGAGAATAACCCTATCTGTGTGCAATGTTACCAAGATGGTGTGATACGTAAGGCTGATGTGGTCGATCATATTGTAGAGTTGCGTGATGATTGGTCACGACGACTAGACGAAAGCAACTTGCAACCATTGTGCTACCGACACCATAATCAAAAGACTAAGCAGGCTAGGGAAACGCGGTCAAAAGAGGCCAGCGCTAAGAATGGTGGTAAGGCATGATATGACTGCGATAGTTGATGATAGATGACGGTTGCGATTATACAGAGTATTCGCAAGTGAATAAGGTTAGGTAGAGCTGAATTTTCAGCTGAATTAAAAATGGCTGGCTAAGTTAAACTTAGGTAGTATATCTGCGCAAAATTGCGCACATCTTTATTGGGGGTCTGCTTAAAAACAAGCATACCCAACATCTCCCCAAAATTGGGGACATCTTTCAGCTGAATTATTGAGCGGAATTTTCCGCTGTACTATCTGCGGTCGCAAGTTACGACCCCAACGCACTAACTTGGTGCATTAGCTGACCCGTTAAGATGACGGAATAGGTTGCTTTCGTGGCTCAATTTTGAGCCCCCAATTTTGGGGAGCTAAGCCGAAAACTAGGCTGAGTTGGATTTGGTAGCCGATAATTCGACCGCGAGTATTCTAAAGTGATTGTAAAACTTGGTATAGCAATGATATGGGGGGCTATGAATGAACCGATAAGAGCGGTCACACTCCTTTCCGTACTTAAATTTCCCTTTAAAAATTTGATTTTTTGCCAATATTGACAGAAATCAGAAAATGTCTACTACTTTATACAAAATTTGCATAAATAAAAAGTCAAGGGGTGAAGCACAACTATATGTAGTATGCCAGCCGATAACAGCATACTATATATTGCGCTTTTACCTCGAAAGTGTTACGATTTATGTATAATAAACGAATTCCGAATATATGTGCATTTGAGCTACCTCAGCCATGCTGTGGTGGCTTTTTTGCATATAAATTTAGCGAAAGGAGACCGAAAATGGGTCAAAAGATTAAGCAACTATCAACTCTAAAGAAACATCTAACGAACGAAGAACGCGACCAGCGTAAGGACGCCGAGACTGCCTTGTTTGATTACCCGTCACTTGATTTAACGCCCCCTGATTGGTTGCATGACCGTGCTTTGACCGAATGGCAACGGGTAGCGCCTTATTTAAAGGCCAATACCCCAATTAGTGAACTTGATCGAGCAATGTTAGCCAGTTATTGCCGCGCTTATGCAACGGTACAGACTTGCGAGAACGATATTCGTAAAAATGGGCTCGTACAAACTAATCAAGAGACTGGCGCCCGTAAGCCGAACCCTTACGTGGCCTTGCAGTCACAAGCCATGAGAGACCTAAAGTCCCTAGCTAATGATTTAGGCATGTCGCTATCTAGCCGGGCGCGTATGGAATTAAACAAGCAAAAAGATGATAAACCCGAAGACACTTTCGAGGCGATGTTGTCATGATTGAGTATGTTGATCAAGTTTTATCGGGCCAAGTGTTGGCATGTCAAAAGATTAAATGGGCGTGTGAGCGATTTAAACGCGATTTAAGCCGTTCTAAAGAAGACAGCTTCCCGTTCTACTATGACGAAGACAAAGCGGCACAGGCGGTTAAATTTATCGAATTAATGCCGAAGACTGATGGTAGCCAACTCACCATGCAGCCCTTTCAAAAATGGCTTATTAGTGAGCTGTATGGTTGGCGTGAAAAAGCAACCGGCAATCGCCGTTATGATCGGGCGTTCATTAGTATGGCACGGAAGAACGGTAAGACCTATCTAGCTTCTGGTATGGCCGCTAATGGCCTTTTAAGGGAACGTCAGCCCGCCCGCAACCGACAAGTATTATTCGTCAGCAACGCCCTTAAACAAGCTAAATTAGGCTACGACATGCTATCAAGTGGGCTACGGCAAGTCCGCAAGCAATCGAAGTACATGCGGCAACGGATTAAGGTACAGAAGCAAGCCATTACTGACTTAGAAACTGATTCGCAAGCCTTAGCCCTTGCCAGTGATACCAGTACGCTTGATGGTTATGCCGGGACTACCGTTATTTTAGATGAATGGCACGAAGCTAAAGACCGCAAGGTGTACAACGTTTTAAAGTCTGGTCAAGCACAAGAAGATAATTCCCTGTTGGCGGTGATTTCCACCTCGGGCCTTAACCTCAACGTCCCCATGCACGCCGAATATGAGATGTTGACAGACGTTTTAAAGGGGAAGATTGAAGCTGATCGCTACTTTGCGGCAATTTGGGAACTAGACGACCGCGAAGAAGTTTACGATCAATCCAATTGGATCAAGGCAAACCCGTTGTTCAGTGAACCACACGTTAAACAACGCATGACGGAGAAAATTCAGGCCGATGTTGACCTTGCCATTAAGCAAAACAACCTAATTCCGGTGCTGGTGAAGAACTTCAATATGTGGTTGCAAGCCAGTGAGGATAGTTATATTTCTGCGGACGACTGGGCCGCTGGTAAATTAGATGAAATCCCCAATTTGCGGGGGCGTGATGTGTATATTGGCATTGATTTATCAAAAAGTAATGATTTGACCGCGGTTAGTTGGCTCGTGCCAATTGGCAACGGTCAATTTTATTGTGATAGTCATGCGTTTGTGGGGACTAAGTACGGCCTCGATTCTAAGATTAAACGTGATGGTATTGATTACCGATCAATGGAACGGGCGGGCGAGTGTAGTATCACCCGACTAGACAGCGGCATTATTGATTACGATGCGCTATTTGACTATGTACAGCAATTAGTCGGGCAATATAACTGGAAAGTGAAAGCCGTGGCCTATGATCCATACAATGCCCAAACCTTAATCACTAAGTTCGAAAAATTGAATTATCCTTTATTTGAAGTGCGTCAAGGGACGTTGACTTTGAATATTCCCACCCGAAATTTCCGTGATCAGCTGTATGCGGGTCACATTAAACACAATGGCAATCAGATTCTCGCTTATGCGGTCAATAACGCCATCTTGAAAGTGTTGAATAATGGCTGGCAATTGGATAAGGCACGCAATAGCAACCGGATTGATCCGATAGCGGCGTTAATTAATGCTTATGTGGCCGGTATGGACTATTACCAAGAAAGCGAGGCGAACCAACATGCGAACGAATATTATGCGACTGCAACGGATCTGTTCTAATTACCTATCTGCAATCCTGCTGATTATGGGGCTGATTCTGCTAGTCGTTGGTGTCGGCGGTTGGTTAGGGGGGTATGCAGCCATCATGCTGGCCGGAGTGAGTCTGATCGTTTTGGCACTACTAATTAATTATGAAGAAAAGGAGGTGAACCCATGAGCATTTTTGTTAAAGCAAGCACCACCAGTGGCACTCATGATCCAGTGGCTGACGCCTTGGTTAGTCTGTCTAGTAATGATCCCTATACGTTTGTAAGCGCGGCGGTTCTACGGAATAGCGATATTTATGCGGCCATTAATATTATCGCCAGTGATATTGCCAGCAACCCGATCGTTTGTGATACGGCCATTTTTAATACCATGATTAATCAGAACCCGAATAGCAATATGGACGGTTACCATTTTAAATATGCCTTGGCGGCCAACCTGCTTCTCAATGGCAATAGCTTCGCGGAGATTTTACCTAATCACACCCTGAAACTGATTCCCAACAATCAATTGGTGGTTGAGCAAGACGATGTGAGCGGCAAGTTGACCTATACTTATACGCCAACCAGTGGAACGTGTCGTCAGATCGCGCCTAACAACATCTTGCATTTCAAATATTTCACCAAAGACGGGGTATCGGGGATCAGCCCACTATATGCCTTGAAAGATGAACGCCAGATTCAGTCGGCCGGCAACAAATTGCTAACCGGCTTTTTTACTGCCGGCGTGCACGGCACCACCATCGTTAAATTGCACCAAACGGACTTAGGCAAAGAAGCCAAAGAAAACGTCCGGAAACAGTTTGATGAAACGACCACCGGAGAAAATGCGGTTAATACGATTGTCACTGATGATGGTATGGATATTAGCAATCTGCCCTTAAATACCGATGTGTTAAAACTTGTGAACTCGAATGACTGGACGACCCGGCAAATTGCTAAAGCCTTTGGCTTGCCACCAGAGCGCTTAGGGGTAGAAAACGATCATTCTAACCAAGAGCAAAGTGGCGTGCAGTATCTACAAGGGACGTTACAGCATTACTTCGATAGCTTCACCAGCGAACTATCATTCAAGCTTGGTCATGACTTCACGTTCAATACGGACAAATTATTGAGCCTTGATCCGCAGACCCAGCAAGCCCAAGCGGTGGCTGGATTTACGGGCGGCATTATGAGCCGCAATGAAGCCCGGGCCAAGATTGGACTGCCACCAACTGATGATGGTGATATTTTCTTAAATTTACAAAAGAATGGAGTGAATAATTCATGAAACAAGATCGACGGTTAACAATTGACGCCGAATTGCGGGCGCAAACGCCACAACCAGAAACACCGGAAGATGAATCTGCAGACAATGCGACCGATCCTCAAACCCAAGACGGCCAATCAGCCAAGGGGAAAACGATTAGTGGTTATGCCATTGTATGGAACTCACCAAGTAAAGATTTAGGTGGTTTTACCGAGATTGTAACCCCCAAGGCGCTTGATGGTGTCGATTTATCAAACGTTCTTATGCTCAACAACCACGACTACACTCAAGTGTTAGCCAGCGTCAAGGCGGGCACGCTGACGCTAGAAACAGACGACAAGGGGCTACATTTCATCGCCCAGTTACCGAATACGTCGTTTGCTAATGATGTCTATGAAGAAGTTCAAAGCGGGAACGTTGATTCCTGCTCGTTTGGCTTTGATAGTGATGATGATACCGACGAATGGACTAAAGATGACGATGGCAATATCACCCGAACCATTAACCAAGTCAAAAGCCTATTCGATGTGTCAGTAGTGGCTGTTCCTGCTTACGACGATACGAATGTACAAGTTGATACGCGTAGTTACGAAAAATTTATCAATCAAGAAAAGGAGCCTGATAATATGGCAAAGCAAACAATTATTGATCCAAACACGAATGAAGATGACAACAAGACCGGTGTTCCTGCCTTTGAAGCTTATGTACGAAGCCACGGTGAAACCCGAGACGGCTTGAATACGAGTGGTACCAGTGCGGTTATTCCCAAGGAACTAATTACCCCCGTTTTCCAATTAAAGCAATCCACCTACAATCTCGCCCAATATGCAACGGTTAAGCAAGTTTCTAGTGGTTCTGGGACTTATCCTATCTCGACTAGTCGACAATCAGCTGTACTAGCCACTAAGGAAGAACTCGCCGATATTGCGGACGTCAACGCGAATATGTTTACGGAAGTGCCATTTGATGTGAAAACCCGGGCGGGTAAGATTGCCTTATCTAACGAAGTCGTAGAAGATGCCGAAGTGGATATTGTGAGTGAAGTTAAGGCCCAATTACAACAACTCGTTGATAATACGGACAACACTCAAATTATGGGTCTGCTTACGGGTACAGACTTTGCCAAGGCCACTGCTACTGGAATTGATGATCTCAAGAAGATTTTCAATGTGACCTTAGACCCTGCTTTGAGCAAGATGTGGTTAGTTAATCAATCCGGATTCAACTATCTTGATACCTTGAAAGATAGTGAGGGCCGTTACCTATTGCAACCTAACCCAACGGCGCCAAGCGGATTTACCCTGTTAGGGGCTCCGGTAGTTATGATCAGTGATAAGCTATTAGCCAACAATGCTGATGGCACATTCCCAATGATCGCGGGTGATTTATCACAAGCGGTGGCGGTCTTCCGGCGCAACCAAGTAACCGCCCAATGGGATAAGTTCGACCAATTCAGCCAAGGGTTATCAGTGATCGTGCGGAACGATTATGAAGTGATTGATAAGTCTGCCGTGATTAATGTGGCACTAGGAACAGCAACCAGCGGCAAGTAACTAGATGTGTCCACTTTTGGACATATCTAAACAAGGGGGAGCCATTTTGGCACCCCCCTATATACATAAGTTAAAACTAAGGGGGAAACGAATCGTTACCCCCACAAAGGAAGTGATGATATGGCTGTGACGGTTGATGATATTAAAACCAGCTTACGCTTGGACTTGACCGAAGATGATACCTTAATTCAAGGCTACTTAGATTCTGCTAAGGAATATGTTCAGACCGCTGTTAGCAATACAGCTGATTTAACCCAATATAAGCAATATGATTTTGCAGTGTCGTTGCTAACACAATTCTGGTATCAAAACCGGGTAGTGGATATGAAACAGACCCCTTACCAAGTGGTTAGCATGATCCAGCAACTCCGTGGGCTGACAAGCGAATAAAAAGTGTTGATGATTTTATTTCACTTTAATATAAAATAAGTGAAAATAATTAAACTAAATGTTATAATATAGCTGTCCTTGAGTAATTCATTTAATTCATTGTTAGTAAGGGAGCCGCAGATTGCGACTCCCTCTCCTTATACATATATTTGGAATCAGAAAGTGTGATTCCAATGCGACAAGATATTAAGAAGATTCGTAATTTATTGAAAGAGTATGCCAAACTAAAACAGGAAATTCGGACGTTTAATCAGGTATCTAGCCCGGTTTTAAGTGTGGCTCCTAGTCACAGTGGCGGCAATGGCGTTGAAACTAGCCTCATTAACTATGTTGACCTATCTTATCAGCTGAAAGAGGTCGATGACGCGCTAAATGCGATCCACAATCCACAGTATCAATTTATCCTGCATGATTATATCATTGAGAAACGTTTCACCCGAAGCGAGGCTTGCGAATGATTATCCGTTAGTGTTAGCAAGTTCAACTACATGAAAAATAAATCCATAATGGCATTTAAGTGCTATTATGTAGGAGAACTTAATAGACAATGACTGGAAATACTATTTTAATTTGGTGAGGGGGATCTTCATGAATTGTATTTTTTGTGGAAAAAAGTTGGATGGTTCCTTAGAACATATTATTCCATTTGCACTCGGTGGTAATGAAACAAGTAAGAATCTTATTTGTACTGAAACGAACAGTAAGCTGGGTGAACGAGTCGATTCTGTTTCTAATGAATTAAAGGAATTTTTAGGATTGAGTGGGTACACTTTTCCAGTGAGAAAGCACAAAAATAACAGAGGCAAAAAGAGGGTAGAATTGGAGCAAACTATCACGCTGGGGAATAACCAAATTCCACTTTCGTTTTTTCTTGACATTGACAATCGAAAAATACAGTTAGCACACCCCACTGTAGGAAAAAATTACATAATTTCGGATTCCAAAATGTGTCTCAATAAACTCAGAAAAAATGATTCTAAAGAAAAAGTAGAAACGATAGAGTTGGCACCTTCCTATAGCTGGTCAGGTAGAATAAATTTAATTAAGCTTATGATGGAGGCATTGAAAATACACTGCGAATTAGCTATAAAAAATAAAAGGGTTAGTATTGATGAGCTTAGAGGACCCTTAAAGTTAATTGAGGATTATCTAGAAAGTGATGGAGGTGATGCTAAAAATTGGTTTGAAAAATTATTGCAATATACGAATTTGCACCCGCAAGGAAACAAAATATGTTTTTCAAGAAACTCTGTTCAGGTGTTTACCTATTATGTGAATGGATGTTATGCGTCTGTGATATCGTTTTTTGGTGTTTTTGTTCTTGATGTTAACTCACCAAAGAATTATCAGGGTGGGGACAGAAATTTAGATTATGTAACATCAAAAAAACTGCCAACCAGTATTGGTTAACAGTCACTGCCCCGCGCAAGTATGAAGCCACCGAAAACGGTGGTTTTTTTGTAAAGTTAGCCAAATGGTAAGCCAACCATTATTTACTAAGCGTTAAAACCATTACTATCACTGGTGTGTAGGCATTTATGAAGAAGTGAGGGTCATTCCCAGTATACCCAATCAATAAGAAACGTTAGCGAAAGCCTGGGCATTTTGCCCGGGCTTTTTTCATGTTAGTTGCGTTTTGGGTGATCACGAATGCCAAAGCAATCAAAGGTAATGATAATTACCATCGAATAAGAAACCATAATCCATTTGGAAGTACCAAAAAGAATGGTAAGCAGGCTAAAGAAACATCAGGAGAATACATTTCCAAAGCTCATCAGGATAATCCTTGCTCACTATTCCGGGTAAATAGGGATGCTAAATTAGTCTTACGCCCATAACGGTAAGGGATGTTACGGTCCGGTACCAAGCAACCGCATCGACGGCACCCATTCCAGCAACAATAAAACACGCACTTTCCGGGACTACCACTAAGCAAGGTACGGGAAATCAAGCAGATCAGCCCGCAACCGTAAAAGCGACGGTCTTGCCCCAAACCAATCAAAAACCGACCACGGCTTGGTGGGGGCTCACAATTTTAGCGCTACTTGGCGGGGGCTCTGGGAATCACCCATAAACGGGACCAATAAAGTTTGATTTTACCGACATTGTGTATAGTTTAACAAATTGTAAGCCGAGCTGTCGCTACCAATTTTGCGGGCAAGTTTGAAGACAAACGGTTGCTTACAAAAACAGCTCAAAACGTTTTCTCTCAGATTATCATTGCGCATAATCTATGGGGAGAAAACGTTTTTTGCGCTAATTCGGAATATTCCTAGAAATTCTTAAAAATACCGACAAACAGGGGATTAATGGTGAGGACCACTTTCTTAACTGGTCCGGATTGTGAACCTAATGGGCGCTGGAAAATACTTTTTAATTAATTTATTTTGGGCATCAAAAAGAGCCGCTAAGCGGCGTGATTGCTTAGACTGGGTCCCTTTTAATTAGTGGGTGAAAATCGTTCTGAAAGCAAAAAATTTCAGAAAGGACTAACACTTTGCTCACAAATGAATTATAATAAAAGCTGTAAGATGTAAGCGGTTCCATTCAACGCTGGTGGAGCCAAATATACCTAAAGTAAGCGCAAGGAGGCACTATGATGACAAGTCGAGATACTACAAATGTGACGACGGGTCAAGGTACTGCAACGACCAGTCGAGATACAGCCAATGTTTTGTGGTTTGATGAGTTACATCGTAAGGACGTGAACTTAGTGGGGGGTAAATCTTCCTCACTGGGTGAAATGACTTCATCCATGAATGTTCCAGTCCCTTATGGGTTTGCGACGACCGCACGGGCTTACCGGTACTTTATGAACGTGACCGGGGTCAACGATAAGGTCAACGCATTGCTAGAAGGCATCAAGGATTACGAAGATTCAGATGAATTGCACGCGACCTGTGAAAAGATTCGGAACCTGATCGTTTCGGCAAAGATGCCGGATGATTTGGCAGAAGAGATCAAGCAGGGCTATGCCGACTTGGCTACCAAGGTGGGCCAAGACAATCCATTCGTTGCGATTCGGTCTTCAGCTACGGCGGAAGATTTACCGAACGCTTCATTTGCCGGTCAACAGGAATCCTACTTAAACATCCGTGGTGCAGCGGATGTCGTTAACCGGGTTCAACAATGCTACTCATCACTATTTACTGACCGGGCAACTTACTACCGGCACAAGCAACACTTCCCACACGAAAAGGTTGCTTTATCCGCAGCCGTTCAAATGATGGTCTTCTCCAAGGCTTCTGGGATTATGTTCTCCGTTAACGTCGCTAATGGCGATGGCTCGAAGATCGTGATCGATGCTATTCGGGGTCTTGGTGAATACATCGTTTTAGGGAAGGTCACGCCAAACCACTTCGTCATCGACAAACAATCGATGAAGATTGCGGAACGTAGCGTGGTTAAGCAAACGGTTGAACTGGTTCGTAATGACGACGGTGGGACCGAAGAACAAGATGTTCCGGAAGACTTGCAAGAGAAGCAAGCCTTAACCGATGACCAAGTGATTGAATTAGCGGGTTACGCTAAGGAAATTGAACGCCACTACGGTTGCTACATGGACATGGAATATGCCTTGGACGTTAATACGAACAAGCTGTGGATCGTTCAAGCACGGCCAGAAACCGTTTGGTCTCAGAGAAAGAAGCAAAAGCAAGATCAAGACGCTTCGGGAGATGAGAACGTGGTTGAAGAATCAGATGCAGAAATTGCTGTCCGTGGGTTATCCGCTAGTCCTGGTTTAGCCAGTGGGGTTGTCCACGTAATCGACAGTCCAGATGACATTGACCAATTCAAGAAGGGCGAAATCTTAGTTACCTTAATGACCTCGCCTGACTGGGTTCCAGCCATGAAGAAGGCGGCCGCCATCGTGACGAATAATGGTGGGATGACCTGCCACGCGGCTATCGTTTCGCGGGAAATGCAGATTCCATGTATCGTTGGGACTAAGAGTAAGAAGGTTGCGGCGACCGATGTTTTGAAGACCGGTGACGTGATTACCGTTGATGCCACCAACGGGATTGTTTACAAAGGTAAGGTTGCCAGCCTCTTCAAGAAGAACGACACCGCACAAGCAGCTGGCGGCGGTCAAGTCGTGGCTGCAGAAACCTTTGCCCCAACGGCAACTCGAGTCATGATGAACTTAGGTGACCCGGACTTAGCTGACAAGTACTCGACCTTACCAGCCGATGGGATTGGTCTGATGCGTGAAGAGTTCTTGTGGACCACGTTTATCCACGAACACCCACTGTACTTAATCGAACAAGGACACCCTGAAAAAGTCGTTAACATGTTGGCTGACGGGATTTCCAAAGTTGCCCGGGCCATGGCGCCACGGCCAGTCGTTCTGCGGCTCTCCGACTTTAAGTCCAGTGAATACCGGAACTTAAAGGGTGGTGACAAGTACGAACCACACGAACCGGCGGACCTGTTAGGCTGGCGGGGTGCTTCACGGTACTACGATCCGAAGTACATTGAAGCCTTCAAACTAGAATTAGGTGCGGTTAAGAAAGTGCGGAACGAATTTGGCCTGACGAACTTGAACGTCATGATCCCATTCGTCAGAACCGTTGACGAAGCTCGGAAAGTTACGACAATCATGGCTAACGAAGGGCTGGTTCGGAGCGATGACTTCAAGATCTACATGATGGCTGAAATTCCATCGAACATCATCTTAGCTGATCAGTTCAATGAATTCGTTGATGGCTACTCCATCGGGTCCAACGACTTAGCCATGTTGATTCTGGGTTGCGACCGGAACAACGATACGGTTGCACGGCTCTTCGACGAACGGAACTTAGCCGTTAAGCGGGCTATTAAGCACTTGATCAAGGCAGCCCACAAAGATGGCCGGACCGTTTCGATTTGTGGCCAAGCCCCATCCGAGTACCCAGACTTCACGAACTTCTTGATCCAATGTGGGATTGACTATGTTTCTGTCAACCCTGACATGGTCAAGCAAACGAAGCGCAACGTCGCTCACTTTGAACAACGCATTATGTTGGACAAGGCGACTGGGCGTGGACTGCAAGACCCAACGAACTACGATTGGGAATAACGCTGTGACGATGAGTGCTGACTCAATCTGAGTCTGTACAAGTTAGAAACGTTGAGTTAAAAAATTGGTCCTGGAAACCATTTACGGTTTCTGGGACCAATTTTGTGATATTTGGTTTTTAACGGTGGGACCGCCGGTTAGCGTTTAACTGGTAAGTCGCCGGATCATCGTAGTCGATTCGACGCCGAGCGCGGTGACCATTCGTGTGGCGGCGACTAGCCCAGTCTTGGGCCGCCAGTTTTTCGGCGTGTTCCTTGCGGCGTTGCCGGTTGCTTTTGGGGCGCGGACCGTTGGCTTTGCGCGCCCGGTTAGCTTGGGTGACTTCCTTGTGGCGGACGACCTTCATGGCTGCTTCCGCTTCCGCTTGGGTCAGAAGCCCTTTTTTGACGCTTTCAGCGTAGCGTTCCCAGACGTCCTGGCCGACCTTTTTTTGTAATTTTTTACGCCGGAGGGCAGCGCGTTCTGCACCGCTCGGCTGATTTGGTTTCGACATGGTTAATACTCCTTTGGTCTCGGTAGTGACATGGGGCTACTATACCATAGCCGGTGTTAGGAATGCCAATCAAAAAGAAGTCCTGGTCAGGTGCCCCAGGGCTTCTCGTTAGTCAATCGGTTCCAATTACTCTTTTTTCTCGTCTTTATTGTCAGAGTGTTCCTTCTGCCAGTCATCAGCAGCGTCTTTGATGTTTTCCTTAGCTTCAGAAATCTTATCCTTAGCTTTGCCTAACATGTTCTGGGCTTTACCTTCAACTTCACGAGGCTTGTCGTTCGTAGCTTTGCCCTCAGCTTCTTTAGCTTTGCCGCTTACTTTATCCTTGGTACTATCAACTTTGTCGTCAACTTTAGCCATTGTAATACCTTCTATAAACTTATCCTGGTGAACACCATGTATTATGCCAGAAATGCTGCCTAGAAACAATTAAAACGCTCACATAAGACGTAGAATCTGCGATGCGGCCGCAATCTAATTCTGGCAGAAAGAAAATGGGCGCTCCAAGAAAACTAAGGTCTTGAAGCGTCCATTATTTAGCCAAATTCTTAAAAGTGAAACATCACTGCGATGGAGTTAATAGCCTTGCCGTGGATCCGTGACGTTAACCGTTAAGGAGCCGTCCTTGAGGTAGCTAGTCAGGTTCTCGTGGAAAATCTTGAAGGTCAAATCAAGATTATTAGCGGCAAACCCACTTTGGTGGGGGGTCAATAAGACGTTCGGGAAGTCCCACAAAGGGTCGTCTTTGGGGAGAGGTTCCTCTTCTACCACATCAAGAGCGGCATTGATTACCTGGTGGGCATTCAGTGCGGCGCGTAAAGCATTAAGGTCGACCGCCTTGCCCCGGCCAACGTTGACGAAGACGTGTAAGCCGTCGAGTCGGTTGAAGAAGTCCGCGTTGAAGTAGTCGTTAGTTTCGTCCGTGGCGGGCATGTCGTTGATGACGATGTCAGCGTTGGCTAGGACCTGAGCATCATCAGTTAGACTAGCCGTTTGTTTAAACCCAGTGACCGGGTGTCCCGAGCGATTAACCCCCAGAACCGTGGTGCCGAAGACGTTCAATAACTTGGCGATTGCTTGACCGATACTACCGGTCCCGTAGATGACCACGGTTTGGTCACTGAGGGTGGGCAACGAAGCGCGTTTGGGTTGCGACCAGAAGTGGCCGGCCTGATTCTCGAGGGCGATATCGAAGCCCCGTAAGAAATACAGGAGGTAACCGATGGTCGTTTCGGCGATGGCGTCGGAAAAGACGCCCCGGGAATTGGTCAATTTGATGTGTTGGTCAGCAATCAAATCAAGGGGCAAGTAGTCGACCCCCGCACTGTGAGTTTGGAGCCAGTGGACTTGGTTGTTTGGGTCTTTGATCACTTGGGGCCCGAGGTCCTTTTGCCACCCATATAAAATAGTGATGGGTGCGCCACCGGGTTGATAATCTGTTGCCGAGACGACGTCAATTCCGGCCGCGCGTAAGGTGGCCAGGTGGTCAGCCGTTAGGGGCTGTAACGCGAGAATTCGTTCAGTCATCGCAAAGTTCCTCCTTGTAAAATAGGTTAGCCCCATTTTAGCACGTTCGATTTTGAGAAGCTGTTAGAAACCGTTTTCGCGAGCTTAAAAATTCAAATGGCACACTCCGTTCAAAGCGTTACGACATTGAACGAACGAAAGTGAGCGAAAACGAGACCAAAAACCATGTTTTTCACAAATAATCATCGTGAATCATTGAATGTTGGCTTATCACTCGATATAATAAAGACAAGTTAGCAATTATTTATTTACACACATAACGTTTGGGGAGGTTAGAAAAATGATCAATTTTGGTCTAGATATTCTAGGCTTGGCCAGATTCCAATTCGGGATGACCACGGTCTTCCATTTCTTCTTCGTTCCGTTTTCAATCGGCCTAGCCTTTGTCGTTGCCGTCATGGAAACCATGTACGCCATCAAAGGGGACCAGGACTATAAGAAGATGGCCCAGTTCTGGGGCAAAATGTTTCTCTACAGTTTTGCCGTCGGGGTGGTTACCGGGATCATCCAGGAATTCCAATTTGGGATGAACTGGTCGGATTACTCCCGGTTCATGGGCGACATCTTCGGTGCGCCGTTAGCCATTGAAGCGCTAGCTGCGTTCTTCATGGAATCCACGTTTATTGGGATGTGGATGTTCACTTGGGACCGCTTTAACAAGTGGGTTCACGTCCTCTTTATTTGGCTGGTCATGTTTGGCTCTTCACTATCCGCACTGTGGATCCTGGCGGCCAACAGTTTTATGCAGAATCCGGTGGGTTACATCATCAACAAGCAAACCGGGCACGTCCAAATGACGAGCTTTGGGGATATTGTGGGGAACCCGCAACTCTGGAATGAATTTCCGCACGTTATTTTCGGGTCTTTTGTAACCGCTGCCTTTGTAGTTGCGGGTTGTGCCGCATGGCGGTTACTCAAGAAGGATCACGTTCCGTTCTACCGCAAGTCCTTACAGGTCGTCTTGGTCATTGGCCTGATCTTCTCCTTAGGCTCCATTGCTAGTGGGGACACCCAGACCCGTTACCTCATCAATAACCAACCGATGAAGGTGGCCGCGATGGAGGGTTTGTACAAGAACTCCACGCAAAAGGGTGAATGGACGGCCGTTGCTGGGTTCAATACCAAGCAACACAAGACGACCTGGTCCGTCGATATCCCATACGTCTTGAACCTACTGAGCTACCATAAGTTGAGTGGGACCGTCACTGGGATGAACCAAGTGAATAAAGAATTACACGCGAAGTATGATAAAAAATATGGTAAGGACATCAATTACTACGTCCCGACTAAGACCTTGTTCTGGAGTTTCCGGATTATGTCCGGTGCCGCCGCATTGTTTGCCTTGATTGCCATTGTGGGGCTGATTATGAACCGCAAGAAATCACAGGCGATTCTGAACCAGCGTTGGTTCCTCTACATTATGGGGATTTGCCTGTGGCTCCCATTTATCGTGAACACGGCTGGCTGGTTCATCACTGAATTTGGTCGGTACCCGTGGGTCGTTTATGGGTTGCTGACGATTGCCGATGCGGTCTCGCCAAACGTTTCCGTGGCATCGTTACTGACCTCGAACATCATTTACTTCTTGATGTTTGCTGGTATGGGACTGGTCATGGTCGTGCTGTGTCACCGAACTTTGAAAGCGGGACCAGATGCGGATAATGTTGAGGGCTACACTTCAACGACGGCCAATGACCAAGCAATTGATCCGTACTCGAAAGGGGCGTTTAACCATGACTAGTCTACAATTATTGTGGTTTATTCTGATTAACGTCTTGTTCAGTGGGTTCTTCTTCCTCGAAGGCTTTGACTTTGGGGTAGGGATGCTGATTAAAAGCTTTGCCCGCAACAGCGCCGAACGTGATGTGGTCATCAAGACGATTGGCCCGCACTGGGACGGCAATGAGGTGTGGTTGATTACCGCTGGTGGGGCGATGTTCGCCTCCTTCCCAATGTGGTATGCAACCCTGTTCTCCGGTTTCTACCTGGTTTTGTTCCTGATTCTAGCAGCCTTGATTTTCCGGGGGGTCTCCTTCGAATTTCGGGCTAACATGGAAACGAAGCGCTGGAAGACTTTCTGGGAATGGGCTGGGACCCTGGGTTCCGGATGTGCCGCCTTCCTATTTGGGATGTTGTTCACCGCGATGATCAAGGGCATGCCAATCGACAAGAACGGGGACATGACCGCGCACTTCACCGATTACGTCAACTTATTCTCCATCGTTGGTGGAGTCGCCGTTACGGTGCTCTGCTTAGTCCACGGGCTGAATTTCATTCGCCTGAAGACCTCGGGCAGTCTGCGTGACCGGGCCCGGGCCTGGAACAAGGTGTTATACCCCGTTCTCTTTGCCGGCGAAGTAGTCTTTGCCTTACTGCTCTTCTTCTCGACCGACTTCTTCACCAAGAAGCCGTTGTCGACGACATTGATCGTGGCTTTCTTGGTCGTCGTGACCGCCTTGGCTTACTGGGGCGTCTTGGGCAACCACGAATGGCTCTCATTTATCGGGAGTGGGTTGTCGCTGATTAGCGTGGTCGTGCTGATCTTCAACGGGTTGTTCCCGCGGGTCATGGTGGCCAACAATCCAGCTTATTCACTCTTAATCAAAAACTCCTCTAATTCGCCATACACTTTGCACCTGATGACGATTCTGACCTTCACCATCTTACCGATTGTCCTGGTCTACTTTATCTGGAGTTACTGGGTCTTCTACAAACGACTGGCTTCACCTAAGCAACAAGCTTAATTTTGGAAGTAGGCGTTTGACAACGTGTGGCGTGACCTCCTTGTGACCAAGCACGTTTAAGGCCGCCCTGACTGGGCAACTGGTCGGGCGGCTTTTGGTGTGTTCTGATAAGAAAAACTATCAAATGATAAACGAATTTTAACTGCCGCGAGCCCTCGTCAAATAGAAATGAAAGCAGTATCATAAGCGGTATAGGCAACTTGATTGAACTGGGGGGATTTATTTGATTGATCAACGTGTGTTCCAATTTCCGGGTATTCGTAAAGTCATTGTCTGGCAGAGCCTGTTAACTGTGATTCAAGCTATTTTAATTATTTTACAGGCCAAGTACCTTTCGGTGGCAATTGTGAATCTCTGGAAGCTTCAAGCCGTCGGGACTATCGTGGCCCCGCTGGTGATTTTTGCGGTCGCTTTCTTAGGCCGGCATTTGATGACGGTCCTAAAAAATTGGCTGACTTATCCGTTTGTGGAAAGTACCACTAAAAAATTACGGAAACAGTTCATGGCTAAGCTTTTTGACCTCGGTCCAAGCGTTGTCGCGCAAGAGGGGACCGGGAACGTGGTTACCATGGGCCTCGAAGGTATCGATAAGATTCAAACTTATTTGATGATGATTATCGGTAAGGTCTTGGACCTAGCGATTACACCGTGGTTGATTCTGATTTATATCGCATTGATTCAGTGGAAAGAAGCACTGTTCTTGCTGGTCATCTACCCGTTGATCATCTTCTTTATGGTGATCTTAGGGTTGGCGGCCCAGGCCAAGGCTGACCGGCAATACGCCGGGTACCAGCGGTTATCGAACCATTTTGTCGACACCTTGCGGGGGTTACCGACTTTAAAGCAGTTGGGCTTGAACAAGCAATATGCAGGTAACGTTTATTCGGTTAGTGAAGATTATCGGAAGAAAACGATGGCGACACTGACCATTGCGATGACGTCAAACTTTGCGTTGGACTTTTTCACGACGTTGTCAATTGCAATCATTGCGGTCTTCTTAGGGTTCGGGCTGATGGACAATACGATTCAACTGTTGCCCGCACTGGTCATCTTGACGCTGGCACCGGACTACTTTGCCCCGATGCGTAATTTCGCTAACGACTACCATGCAACTTTAAACGGGAAGAACGCCTTGACGGCGGTGCTGGATATCTTACACCGGGAAACGCCGACCGACCGTGACACGTTACCAGCTGCCACGCCTGTTTGGACGCCGGATGATGAATTGCATTTGGACCACGTCAATGTTGGGTACGATGCTGACCACGCGACTTTAAAGGACATTAGTTTCAATGTTCGCGGGTTCCAAAAGGTGGGCATCATCGGGGCGTCAGGCTCCGGGAAATCCACGTTGATCAATACGCTGAGTGGATTCTTGAGCCCCCAGGCCGGTCAAATCACCGCCCGGGGCACTCAGGTCCCTCATTTGGACCAGGCGGCTTGGCAGAAGAGCTTCGTCTACATTCCCCAATCGCCATACTTATTTCACGCAAGCTTGCGGGACAACATCGCGTTTTACACGCCCGCTGCTTCAGATGAAGCGGTCGCGCAAGCTGCGCACCGTGCCGGTCTGACTGATTGGATTGCCACGTTGCCGGATGGGTTTGCCACGCAAATCGGGGAAGGTTCCCGGGGCGTTTCCGGAGGCCAAGCCCAACGGATTGCGTTAGCCCGAGCCTTTTTGGACGACTCGCGGCGCATCTTACTGTTTGACGAACCGACTGCTCATTTGGATATCGAAACTGAAGTTGACTTGAAGCAGACCATGCTCCCCGTTTTTAAGGACCACCTGGTCTTCTTTGCGACCCACCGGCTACACTGGATGAATGAAATGGATTATATCCTAGTCTTGGATCACGGTCGTGTGGTTGAACAAGGGACCCCCGACCAGTTACAGGCTCAAAACGGGGCCTACGTTCGCTTACGGTCTGAAATGGAAGGGGAGGCGCCAGCATGAAAGGATTCTTTAAAACGTTTGAACACGACCACTGGGTCATGCCTTACTTGAAGCGCTACAAGGGCCTTTTGACGTTGGTCTTGTTCCTGGGCTTCATGACCTTCTTCTGTGGTGGAGCACTGATGTTTAACTCCGGCTACCTGATCAGTAAGGCGGCGACGCATCCTTTTAATATTTTGATGATTTACGTGCCCATCGTGCTCGCCCGCGCTTTCGGGATTGGCCGACCGGCTTTTCGTTACGCCGAACGGTTGACCAGTCATAACTGGGTCCTGCGCATCGTATCGGCCTTTCGGAAGCGACTCTATCAGTCCGTGGAAAAACAAGCCGTAGCGATTCGCCAAAAGCACCAGACGGGCGATGTCCTGGGTATTTTAGCTGAGGATATCGATCATATTGAAAACCTCTACCTGCGGA
The DNA here is from genome assembly GCF_014069315.1 of Levilactobacillus suantsaii. NCBI lineage: Bacteria > Bacillati > Bacillota > Bacilli > Lactobacillales > Lactobacillaceae > Levilactobacillus > Levilactobacillus suantsaii. The sequence continues at coordinate 1,508,001 of NZ_CP059603.1, forward strand.
CGATTTTTCCGCTGGTTATTGGGTGGTTATTGTACCTGTTTATTGTGATTGGCATTGGCTACTTCAACTGGGCTTTTGGCCTGTTGATGTTGCTTTTGTTAGGCATCATCGTGGTGGTCATGCCGCTGATGTCGGTTGCGGTCAATGGTAAACGAGAATTTCAAGCCCGGCAGGTCCAACGGCACTTCTACACGCGGTTGACCGATGCCGTCTTAGGCTTAGGTGACTGGTTGATTTCCGGTCGTCGAAAGGCCTTCTTGGGGCAACAGGATAAGCCCATCGATGAGATTGCCCGTTTACGGCGTAGTGACCATTATTTCCAGTGGTGGCGGAATTTTGCCATTCAATTCCTGTTTGGCGCAGCGGTCATCCTGCTGGTTTGGTGGGCCGGCGTCATGTTCACCGGTAACCAGGCGCAAGCAAATTGGGTGGCGGCGTTCGGACTCGCTCTGTTTCCGGCAGTTGAACCTTTTGCGGATATGAGCCAAGGGGTCAGCGAATGGCCGGTCTACCAGGACTCCATTAACCGAGTTAACGGATTGGATGAAAACGTGCCCCAATTGGCGCCGCAACAAACGGTTGGCGACTTTGCGGATTTGACGCTCGACCATGTGAGTTTCACCTATCCTGGGGCGCAGCGGCAGGTCATTAAAGACTTGTCGTTGACCCTGCATCCAGGTGAAAAATTGGCATTACTCGGACCTAGCGGGACCGGGAAGAGTACGTTATTGAAGCTGATTTTAGGTGATGAAACGCCTGATTCCGGGCAAGTCACCATTAATGGTGTCCCGGTTGATCAGTTGCAGACACAGCGAGCTCAACTGATGGGGGTGTTGGACCAACAACCTTATCTGTTCAATACAACGGTCATGAATAACGTGCGGTTAGGCAACTTGCAGGCTACTGATGCCGAGGTCCGCCAAGCGGTCAAAGCCGTTGAATTGGATGACCTGATTGGTGGCTTGCCTAACGGGTACAACACGCAGGTCCAAGAGGCCGGAAGTCGGTTCTCCGGTGGGGAACGGCAACGGTTATCGTTGGCCCGCATTCTATTGCAGGATACGCCCATCATCATCTTGGATGAACCCACGGTCAGTCTGGACCCGATTACCGAACAACACTTGTTGGATACGGTCTTCGACGTTTTAAAGGACAAAACGATTATCTGGGTCACCCACCATTTGACGGGGATTCAGCACGTCAATCAAGTTCGCTTTATCGAAGACGGGCAGTTCGACATGTCGGGGACGCCACAAGACTTGTATCATGAGAATCAGCGCTTCCGGGATCTGTATGATATGGACCGCGGACGGTAACAGCGAGAAGTGGTCTGCTCAGCGATTGCTGAACAGGTCACTTTGTGATTTTAGTGAACGAAAGGAGCACACGATGAAAAATTTGTTGGTTGCCGGGGGTGCTGGCTTTGTGGGAGCGAACTTTGTCCGGTATGTGGTGCAGACCCATCCGGAGGTAGCCCACATCACGGTGCTAGATAAACTGACCTATGCGGGCAAACGCGCCAATTTGGCCGGATTACCTACAGAACGGGTCAACTTAGTAGTTGGTGATATCTGCGACGCCACGGTGGTCGAACCGTTGGTTCAGCAAGCCGATGCCGTGGTGAATTATGCGGCGGAAAGTAATAACGACCGTTCATTAGAAGAACCTGCGCCGTTTATCCAAACGAATGTGGTGGGAACCTACACGCTGATACAAGCTTGTACGAAATACGGGGTTCGTTACCACCATATCTCAACCGATGAAGTCTACGGGGATTTACCGTTGCCGACGACCCCAACGGATTGGGCGACTAAGTTTACGCCGGAGTCGCGCTACCAACCCAGCAGTCCTTATTCGGCGAGCAAGGCCAGTTCGGACTTGTTGGTGCACGCCTGGTGCCGGTCCTTTGGCCTCAACGCGACAATCTCCAACTGTTCTAACAATTACGGACCGTACCAGCACGTCGAAAAATTTATTCCCCGCCAGATTACTAATGTCTTGTGTGGTATTCGACCGAAACTGTACGGGAGTGGTCGGAATATCCGGGATTGGATTCACACGACCGACCATTCCCGCACGGTTTGGGAAATCTTGATGCGGGGGAAGCCGGATAACACCTACCTGATTGGGGCCAATGGTGAGCGGTCTAATCGCGATGTCCTGCGGTTGATTTTGAAACTAATGGGCCAACCACAAGATGCATACGACCAGGTGACTGACCGTCCCGGTCATGACCGCCGTTACGCCATTGATGCCACCAAATTGACCCGTGAATTGGGATGGTACCCGGTGATGACCGATTTCGAACAAGGACTACGCAACACGATTGCGTGGTACCGCCAGCACCCGATGTGGTGGCGTGATGATAAGGCAGCCACGGAGGCCCGTTACGCCCAGCATGGGCAGTGAGCTAAGCACGGGTGTAGAATTCAACGCGGGTGTCGTAGGATACTTTGAGGGCGACTCGGTGGTGGTAGCAGGTCCGTCTCAGAATGTAATTTTCTCCGACGGCATGACCTTTATGGGCTTGAAAGACCGTCACGTAACCATGACCGACGTGGACGCCCAACCGATGGCCCTTTAGTCGCAAGACGGTTGCGTGAATGGCGTGGGCGCGAACGGTTAAGCGGGGATGACCGCCGAACTTAGGTGATCGTCGAATCCAGGTCCCACGATAGGTCCGGGGGATGGCACGGTAGGTTCCCTTTGCGGCGGCACTCTGCGGCAGGACTAGCGCCCAGCTCAGAGCAAAAACTAGACAACTGATGGCCAAAATTTTTTTCAACATGGGTGAATTTGCCTCCTGATAGCGTTTGGTAAGCAACTTAGACGGCACTAAGCCCCAGCGATTTCGTCAAAGGTGTAGTTGAAGTCATGTTGTCGCTTATCGCTTTGGAGTAACTTCTGTAGTTCATTTTCGTCGTCCGCCACAAAAGCACCACCACGGACGTTTCGAAATCCATGCGCTCGCATTTGGTTAATAGTCTCCAAGGTCTCTTGCTTTTTGAGGTCGGGAATTGGCGTTTCAGATGAAAACTCTAATAATTTTGCCAGGGCAATGGGGTGATGATGCGTGGTCCAGTAGGCACACTTGTAACCAGCCTCGTCTTCTCCATTGAAGTGAGAAGCAAGCCGACTACGTAAATGGCTTGTTTCGCCCACGTAGTAACATTGATCTTCTAGACGAAGAACGTATACGTAATCGTGGTGGGGATTGCTATCATAATTTTCAAAAAATTTCCAAGCACGAAGCATGAAGATTCGGTCGTTAAGTTGCTGCTTGTCACTGATTAGATCCTGAATTTGATTAGTAGCCGTTAAGAGTTGAACCTTTAAAGTTGCCACTGCTTTAATCAACTGTTGTATGTCAGAATCTGGTCTGGACGGTGTTGAGAAATTCATATGATATAGCCTCCTTAGATTTGAATCGGTAGAATTCAACCGGTTCTTGCCTTAAGAATAGCGCGTTTGAAAATGGTTTTGCTGTTAAATGATTTATAAATATTATAATCAAGACCTATAGATAGAAGAAAAGTCATGTGGTAAAAATGTGTAAGCTTGCCTGTAGCTAAAAAATTAACCCGATTGATCAAAATCCAAGACTTGACCGGTCGGGTTTAAAATTTATTGATAAAACAATTTTAATAGATTATCAACGTGTTAAATTGATGGTGGTTATTATTGTGGGCATTGATACTGTGGGTGTTAGACATGTATAATAATAGGGTTATGTGCCTATAGTTTGAAATGAAATTTAATAGTCATCACAAATTAACCAGCACATTATAATCATAGCTGGTTTTTAATTTTTCAGACAAGTCGTTTGAAGAGGAGATGATAATCAGAGTGCGGCGGCCTGAATCTTAATTAAGAATGGAGCGAATGTTGTCTTAAATCCAGCTGATGACTGATACATATGACTTGGAGTCAATCATGGACACGTGACTTACAAGCAAGCAGATAATTTAGATTAGAGGGAAACAACATGGAAGAAAATATGAAATTCTGTACACATTGCGGGCAACGCATCCCGTACTCTGCGCAGTTTTGTGAATTTTGTGGTGCTGCACAAAACGGACAAGGTTTTAACGCGGGGATGAACAACGGCCCACAAATGGCACCTAACCAGACCGTAAACGGCAGGGCTAGCCAACCGTATAACGAAAGTGGTCGACCAAGTATCATTAATTCGGGCAAACTTTTCTTTAAAGATGCTTTTCGAGTGAATAAGCGCATGGGAAGAGCTGATTATTGGTGGAGTGCCCTTGCCGTCTGTCTTGCTATGATGGCAGTTTGGGTACTTTGGCTACTTTTGGTTGTGGTTGGGTACATGGCGGGGTATGGAAGTGAAGCGGTCGGCGACATTGTTGCTGTCGCAGCAAGCTTGGCTATGGGGATTGGTTATATTATTTTAACTATTGCATCGCTAACCGCGGAAGTTCGAAGATTTCATGACGGTGGTTATTCAGGCTGGCTGTGGCTCCTCAACTTTGTGCCGTTTGTCGGCTCGATTATAACGCTTATTTTAGCGTGCCAACCCTCGAATTCAACCAACAATCGGTACCCTGTACAGTAAAAATAATAATGGCGAAATTGATTAATAAACTGCTCCAAAAAAAGAGGTGCTTCCACACGTGATGGAAGCACCTCTTTTTTGGTTAAACTATTTGCCAGTTCTAATGATCCCGCCGCAACAGCATTTTCGTCAACCGTAACAACTCCGTTTGAGTCTCTCCAGCGGGTAATTGTTCAATCAAGTTGAGCGCTTTGTCGGTCCATTCCGTGGCTAGTTGCCGGGCGGCATCGACGCCGTGATGCTGGTGGACTAATTCGCGCACGGCCAAAATATCGTCATCCGTCATCTCCTGGCGCTTCTTTAAGTAGTGATGAAAATCACGTTTAGCGTGTGGTAATGCCAACAGGAGGGGCAACGAGTAGACGCCGGAACGCAGGTCTTCTAAGATTGGTTTCTTAGTCTTGCGCGGGTCACCCGCGTAATCTAAAATGTCGTCAAGCATCTGGTAGGCGCTCCCCAAGGCAATCCCAATTGGTCGGGCGTTATCTTGGACGATTTTAGGAGCGTGGGTCAACATTGCCCCTTGGTAACAGGCGAGCGCAAACAATTCAGCCGTCTTCCCCGCGATTTCGCGCAAGTAGGCGTCTAGCGTGGCATCCTCTTGATAGTTCAAGGCCATTTGACCAAGTTCGCCAGTCAGTATCTTATGCATGGCATTGATATGCGTTTGAATCAAATATGTATCACTGGTGGACTTTAAGACCTGGTCGAAGTAGACCGTAAACATGAAATCACCGGCATAAATAGCGTTGCGTTGGCCGTACTTCATTTGAATGGTCCGTACGCCGCGCCGGGTCGGGGATTCATCGATGACGTCGTCGTGAATCAACGTGCCCACGTGTAAGATTTCTAACGCTGCCGCCCCGGCACGCAAGCGTTCTGCAGCCACTGGTTCGCCAAAGGTGGTAAATAAATAAAAGTACCCGGGACGTAAGAACTTGCCGCCGGATTCTAATAAGGCTAATATTTTACTGTGGATAGGTCGGTTGGCCAATTTTACCGCATCCAGCAGATAGGGCTGTAACGCGTTGAGTTCTGGCGCAACCTGCGGGAACTGCCGCCAAAGTTGTTGATCCATACTGCACCTCGTTCGTTAGTCAAAATTAATCTTACCGACAACTGGAAACGTTGTCAAACAAAGCTGCCCTAGTCGGGTGACGAAATAGGGGGAAATGATTGTGAACTTACAAGTCTTTTTGGAACTCGTGGAAATCAAAGCTAAGATTGCGTCCGTTTGGCCATTTTTATTAGGCCTGATCTTCGTCTTCTATAACTTCGGGCACCTCAACGGTGGATTAAGCGTACTCTTTTTCATCGCGATGTTTTTGTTCAATATAGCTGTCGATATCAATGACAACTATCAAGATTACACCAAGGCCGACGATAATCAAGCGGCCGAGTGGAAAAAGCACACCAATGTGATTGGGGTACACCACTTGAACGTGCGTGGTATTTTTACGTTGATGGCTAGTTTCGCCGGTGTGGCGGCCCTCATCGGGTTATATCTGGTCTGGGTGACCGGCTGGCCGCTACTCGTGATGGGGCTTTTCTGCTTTCTGGTCGGGTACATCTACGCCGGTGGCCCGAAACCGTTGTCCGGCACGCCGACCGGGGAGTTCTTCGCCGGTTTCACCATGGGCTTTATGATCATGGCGATTACCGTTTACTTAAACTTGTATCAGACCGATGCGTTGACGATGACGCTATGGTGGCGGGTCTTACTGGCTTCAGGGGTTGCCGTGATGGCCATTGCGGCGTTATTACTGGCGAACAACATCTGTGACGCCAAGGAAGATTTGGAACTGAACCGAACGACCATCGTCTACTATTTAGGCACGCGCAAGTCGTTGTGGTTGTTCGCCGGATTCTACATTGTGGGGTACCTGTCATTGATTGCGAGTGTCCTGTTAGGTGATTTGCCGATTTGGACCTTACTAGCACTGGTCAGTTTGATCCCGGTCACGAAAAATATCCGCGCCTTTTTTCAAGTCCACGTCAAGAAGCAGACTTTTATTTTGGCCGTCCGTAATCTGGGACTCTTTGCCCTCAGCACGGTGGTTGCCGAGGCGCTAGGCTTGCTATTGGCTTAAAGTTGCCTAAATTTCTGGGGCTAGTCGTTGTTTTTTGGCGGGGGATTCGGGTAAAATGGAGGTTAATCTTTAAAAGGCAAACGGAGGCTATCATGAAAATATTAGAGGATCGCATTTTACAGGACGGCACCATCTTACCGGGTGATGTGTTGAAGGTCGACAACTTTTTGAACCACCAGGTCGACCCGCAACTGATGGATCAGCTGGGTGCCGAGTTCGCCCGGCGCTTCAAAAACGCCGGGGTGACGAAGGTCCTCACGGTCGAATCTTCCGGCATCGCGCCCGCGGTCATGGCTGCATTGCACTTAGGCGTGCCGATGATTTTTGCCCGGAAACACAAGAGCCTGACGTTGACCGACCATTTGTATACGGCCAAGGTCTATTCTTACACTAAGCAGGGCAATAACGACATTTCTATCGACCGCCGGTTCTTGTCCGCCGATGATAACGTGTTAATTATTGATGATTTCTTGGCCAACGGGCAGGCCGTTCAGGGCTTGCTGGATATCGCCGAATCCGCTCAAATCAAGGTTGCGGGGGTCGGTGTGGTCATTGAAAAACGGTTCCAGAAGGGACACCAACTAGTCAAGGACGCCGGCTTGCCGCTAGTGGCACTGGCCAGCATTGCTAAGTTTGAGAACGGGTCGGTCACCTTTGCTCAAGATTAACCAACTTAAGGGTGAGACTTGTGTAATACTTGTCGAAACCGTAAACTAATAGTAGAGACTCAATGTTTTCGCATCAGGATTAAATTAAAAGTGGAAAGTAGGGAGTAAATTGGCGAATACGGTCTTATATCCAGGAGATACCATTGGGGTCATTGGGAGTAGCGAAAACGCCGCGATGCTCGTTACCAAGGCGCGTAAAATGGGTTTACGCGTGGGGGCGTACGGGTCTGACGAAACCAGCGAAGCGTTACAGTTAGCTGATTTTAAAGCGGTCGGATCTGCGAAGGATAAGGATAAATTACAGCACTTTGCTGAAAGCTGCGCGGTCGTCGTTTATGATTCCGATCACGTCAGCACGGACGTGGTGAAATTCTTGTCCCAGTACACCCGGATTCCGCAAGGTAGTGATCTGTTGGAGATGATGCAGGACCGGTTACTCGAACGGGCCTTCTTCGAACAACTCAACGTCAATATTGCCCCGTACGCCACCATCATCAGTTTAGATGACGTGTACCAGTCTATCAATTCGATTGGTTATCCGTGCGTGTTGAAGCCGATTCAAAAGGAATGGTCCCGGGGCCGAGAACTGGTCATCAAGACCCAAACGGACATCGCTAAAGCGGCAGGTTTGTTGGACTGGGGGACGTACATCCTTGAATCACAGATTGCTTATGATAAGGAATATTCCTTATTGGTCGCACGCGATGCCGATGGCAACCAGCAACTCTTCCCCATCATTGAAGCGCAATCCGTGGATGACCGGCCGTTTAAGACCTGGGTTCCCGCTAACGTGGACGCCGCGGTGGCTAGTGAACTGCAACGGATCGCCGGTGAAGTAGGCAAACATGTGAACTACGTCGGTGTCTTTGAGGTCAGCTGTTACCTCACGCAAAGCGGGGCCATCTACGTCAAGAAGATTACACCGGCGCCAAGTGAAAACGGCTACGTCTTTGCTGCTGCAGCGACCGTCGATGAGTTCGACGAGCACTTGCGGGCCATCTGTGGCTTGCCGTTAGCTGAGCCGAAGATTTTGACGCCTGCTGTGACCGTGGCCTTCATGGTCAGCCAGCAACCGGCAATGCGCACTCAATGGCAGATCAAGCCCAACTGGCACTTTACCTTCTATCACCTGCGGAACCAGCGCCCTGATGATATCATGGGTCATGTGGCCTTACAGGGGGATTCAGTGAAGACCATGCTGGACCAACTGGACGACACTGGTATTTGGTCAGCTAATGACGACGATGATGCTGGTCCAGTTGATGAGTAATTAAAAATAAACGTTATGAGTGGCGACTGTACCTGAAGCATATTTTGGGGCGGTCGCCATTTTTGGATAGTATGGTTTACAAAGTTGACGTTTTAAAGTAAATGAGAACTTTGCGTGAGCTTTTTGGCCGCCGAACGCGTATGATAAGAACGAATGAATTTGCCCGTTGCCCAGCCAAGGAGGTCTTCATGATGGAACATGTTACGGATTCAGAGCTACAACGTAAGCTTTGTCACTACTTGAACGGGGTAACGGACCGTCAAAAGCCGGTGATGGTCACCACGGGCGCCGGTGAAGAAGTCGTTTTGATTTCGGAGGCCGACTACCAGAATCTGCGAGCTAATCAACGGATCTTAGGTGACCCGCAACACCAAGTTTGGATTCAAGCGCTCTTACGACAAGTCCAGGACAAGGCCGTACATACATCTTAGAACGGTCAAGTAAATGGATAACTTAATTCGGGTAGGTCAGGGTCGGCAGACGCCTAGCCTACCCGTTTTCGTGTGGCAAATTCGCTGGAGAAATTTTCCCTTAAAATCGACCCGGACGCCAGCGGAACGTATGTTTCTTTGGTATAATGGTCAGGACTAATAACAGAGAGGATTGTGTTCACGGTGGCAGGAGAAGAATTATTGACGGGCATGAATGACAAACAAACGGAGGCCGTGCTGCAGACGGAAGGACCACTCTTGGTCCTAGCCGGCGCCGGCAGTGGAAAGACCCGCGTGTTGACCCACCGGGTAGCTTATTTGATCGAACATAACCACGTGTTGCCGTGGCACATCTTGGCGATTACCTTTACCAATAAGGCCGCCAAAGAAATGCGCGAACGGGTCATCAAGTTGTTGGGCCCGGATGGTAGCGACGTGTGGGTCTCGACGTTCCACGCCCTGTGCGTGCGGGTCTTACGGCGCTACGCCGACAAATTGGGGTACACGCGGGCTTTTACCATCGCGGATAGTGGCGAACAACGGACGCTGATCAAGCGGACCTTGCGCGACTTGAACTTAGATGTGAAGAAATTCGATCCCCGCTCGGTGTTAGGGGCCATTTCCAACGCTAAAAACGCCCTACAGACGCCAGCTATGATGGCGGCCAATGCGGGAGACCCCTTCAAACAAAAGGTCGCGGAGGTCTATGACCGCTACCAACATGCCTTGAAGGCCAACCAAGCGATGGATTTCGACGATTTGATTATGTTGACCATCCAGCTGTTTCAGCAGGATAAAGACGTCTTAGGCTACTACCAGGACAAGTTCCAGTACATCCACGTCGACGAATACCAAGATACCAACGATGCGCAGTACATGCTGGTCAACATGTTGGCTAAAAAACATGAGAATCTTTGTGTCGTCGGGGATGGCGACCAGAGTATCTATGGCTGGCGGGGCGCCAATATGGAGAATATCCTGAACTTTGAACGGGATTATCCAGGCGCCCACGTGACGTTGTTGGAGCAAAACTACCGCTCGACCAAGACCATCTTGCAGGCGGCCAACGACGTCATCCAGCAAAACGTCAATCGGAAGAAGAAAGATCTCTGGACGCAAAACGACCAGGGTGACAAAATCTCATATTATCGCGGGCAAAATGAAAACGATGAAGCCCATTACGTCGTCGCTAAGATTCAAGAAGAGATCGACCAGCACCACCGCGGCTACGGGGACTTTGCCATTTTATACCGGACCAACGCGCAGTCACGGGTGATTGAAGAAACACTGGTCAAGGCTAACGTGCCTTACACCATCGTCGGGGGCCACAAGTTCTACGACCGCAAGGAAATTCGCGATGTTTTGGCTTACTTGACGTTGATTGCCAATCCCGCCGACTCCTTGAGTCTAGAACGCATCATCAACGAACCCAAACGTGGCATCGGGGCGACTAGCTTAGAGAAGCTTCGTGACTTTGCCGATTACAACGACTGGAGTGAGTTGGAAGCCACCCAAAATGTGACGCTGGCTACTAACATCAGTACCCGCACCCGGAACGCTATGGAAAAGTTTGGACAAATGATTGCGGGCGTCCAAGCTACGGCGGCCACCAGCAGTGTATCGGATTTGACAACGGCGATTCTGGATAAGACGGGTTACCTCCAGATTTTAAAGGATTCCAAGTCCTTGGAAGCAGAGACTCGGGTCGAAAACATCGAAGAATTCCTTTCCGTGACGCAGAAGTTCGACAGTGATTGGGATCAAGCCGACCACGACGAGACGGACGATCGGTTGACGGAGTTCCTGGCTGATTTAGCCTTAGTCTCCGCCCAAGACGACGTGGATGAAGATCCCGCCGAGGTCACGTTGATGACGTTGCACGCGGCAAAGGGCCTCGAATTCCCCGTGATTTTTTTGATGGGGTTGGAAGAAGGCATCTTTCCGCTATCCCGGGCGATGCTCGAGGAAAGCGAACTGGAAGAAGAGCGGCGCTTGGCTTACGTCGGTATCACCCGGGCGCAGGACAAGTTGTATCTGACCAACGCCTATTCGCGGATGCTTTATGGCCGGCGGCAGAACAATCCAGAATCGCGCTTCGTGGGTGAAATCGACCCCGAATTGTTGCATCTGGACAACAGTGAGACCCAGCGCGGACTGACGCCGGGGCGTAAAGATATTCCGTTTGCCCGCCGGACGGCTGGTGCGGTCGTCAAACCGTACCACGGTAAGACTGGTCGAATTACCACCAACACCGGGACCGGAGCTGAGAAGGTTGCCTGGACCGTCGGCGACAAGGCCAGCCACAAGAAGTGGGGCGTTGGGACCGTGGTCAAGGTCAGTGGAACCGGCGAAGATGCCGAACTCGACATTGCCTTTCCAGAACAAGGGGTCAAGCGATTATTGGCCGCCTTTGCACCGATTCAACGTGTTGATTAGCCTGGTTAAAAGAATGGCTGAAAAAGGGTGAGCGCTGGTGGTTCTTGGCGATGCACCGACGATAATCCTAAAAGAGGGAGCGTTTCAGATATGACTGACAAACCCGTTCAAGAGATGACTGAGCAAGCGGCCGCTGAGGAAGCGGCGACGTTACGGCCCCAATTGCGCAAGTGGGGCCAACAATATTATGATGCTGACAATCCAGCCGTTGAAGATGACGTGTACGACCGTAACTATGCCCGTTTAGTAGCCTTAGAAACGGCCTTTCCGGCGTTAGTGACGCCGGATTCCCCGACCCAACACGTCGGCGGGAGCGTACGCGGTGACTTGCCCAAGGTCAACCACGATATTCCCATGTTATCGTTAGGCGATGTCTTTTCTATAGACGAACTGCGGGAATTCAACGACCGACTACGCAAGGACGTGGCCACTGAAGATACGACTGATGAGGGCTTCGACTATAACTGCGAATTAAAGATTGACGGCCTAGCGATTTCGTTACGGTACGAAAATGGCAAGTTTGTCCAGGGTTCGACGCGGGGCAATGGAAGCATCGGGGAAGACATCACCGATAATTTGGCCACCTTGCCATCGATTCCTAAAAAGTTGAGCCGGCCATTGACCATCGATGTGCGGGGCGAATGCTACATGCCTAAGCAAGCTTTCTTGGACTTGAACGCCCGGCGTGAAGCCGAAGGAAAAGCCCCGTTCGCTAACCCACGGAATGCGGCGGCTGGTAGTTTACGGCAGTTACATGTGCAGGTCACGGCGGAACGTAAGCTCGAAACTTTCATGTACAACATCGCTGACTACGAGCCACTCGACACCCGCACCCAAAGTGGGTTGTTAGACGAGCTCGCAGAATTGGGGTTTAGCACCAATCCGACCTACCAGGTCGCCCATAACATGGACGACGTGGCGGCCTATATCGACCAGTACCAAGCCAAACGCGCCGACTTGGCGTACGGCATCGACGGTATCGTGATCAAGGCCAACCCGTTACCGTTACAGCGGGCCATCGGGGCGACTGTCAAGGTGCCCCGGTGGGCGATTGCCTACAAGTTTCCGCCCGAAGAGGTCGAGACCGTGGTCCGCGATATCGAGTGGACCGTGGGACGGACCGGCATCGTCACGCCGACTGCGGTGATGGACGCCGTGAAGTTGGCGGGAAGTACCGTGGCGCGCGCGTCGTTGCATAACCCGGACTACTTGCAGGCCAAAGATATTCGTCTCGGGGATGCGGTCTTACTGCACAAAGCGGGTGACATCATCCCGGAAATTTCGAACTTCGTGGCGGACAAACGGCCTAAAGATGCCCAACCAGCGCCGATTCCGACGACGTGTCCGTCCTGCGGGGCGCCGCTGGTCCATTTAGATGAAGAAGTGGCCTTGCGGTGCATCAATCCTAGTTGCCCGGCCCAATTAGCGTCTGGAATGGCCCACTTCGCCTCCCGTAACGCGATGAACATCGATGGCTTGGGGCCAAAGATTGTGGCGCAACTCTTCGATAAGCAACTGGTCCAAGACGTGGCCAGTCTGTACCATTTGACCGCTGAGCAATTGTTAACTTTAGATAAATTTGGGGAGAAGTCGACCCAAAACCTCTTGACAGCCATTGACAATAGTCGCCATAATTCATTAGAACGCTTGCTCTTTGGCCTAGGCATCCGCCACGTGGGCGCTAAGGCCGCTCGCTCGATAGCGGAACGTTTCGGTGATTTGCGAAGCTTAATGGCGGCGGACACCGCGACTATCGCTGCCATCGACACCGTGGGGCAGATCATCGCCGATAGTGTGGTGACTTACTTTGCGACCGACCAGGCGCAACACTTGGTGGCTCGGCTCGATGCCGCGGGGGTCAATTTGACCTATACCAGTGGTGAAATCGTCACGGCACCGGACAGCCAGTTTGCGGACCAACGGGTGGTCTTGACCGGGAAGCTACAGAATCTGACCCGCCCCGAAGCCACGAAATGGTTGGAGACCCGCGGCGCCAAAGTGACTAGTTCCGTGTCCAAGAGCACCAACCTGGTGATTGCGGGTGAAGCGGCCGGGAGTAAGCTGACCAAGGCCCAGGAGTTGGGGATTCCCGTATGGGATGAAGCCCAGCTGAGTGCGGCCATGGCGGACGAAAATAACGGATAATCTTAGGAGGAAACAGTCGTGAAACGGTTACGAACCTTTATGGCCTTAGCCGCCGTCCCCTTGATTTTGGCGGGATGTGGTGATTTAGGCGGTTCGAGCGTGTCGACAAGCTCGAACAACAGTAAGTCGGGAGGCACCCAATTAACGGGGCAGTCTACCGATAGTGATTATGAAGGGGTCATTGAGAGTGGCCACTACCGGGTCAGCAAGTCACGGGGCGTGACCAACTCCCAAGACTCCGACAACACTTATAACCTGAAGAGTTTTGAAAATGGGATGTTGAACGTGTCGAAGAAGGTCTTCTCGACCAAGAAGTACGTCTTCCAGGAAGGGCAGTACCTCAGCAGCGATACCGTCCAGAACTGGTTAGACCGCAAGTCGAAGTCTAATTCGACGGGGTTGAACCCGGCGTCTAATGGGTCGAAGTCGCCGAACAAGCGGAACCCAATCTACATTCAGGCCTTGGAAGAACAGGACTACATGACCCAAAAGAACAATAAATTGTCCTTAGGCGGCGTGACCATCGGGATTGCCGTTAACTCGATCGACTACTACAAGAAGACCCAGTACGGGTCGACTTATCAGACCAAGATCAGTAAAGCCGAAGGAGAAGCCTACGCCAAGAAGGCGGCTAACACGGTCTTACAACGTTTACGGAAAAAGTCGGCGTTGAAGAACGTCCCAATCGTCATTGCAGTCTACCGGCAGGCATCTAACGATAGCCTGGTCGGCGGGAACTTCCTGGCTTACTCGACCAATAAGGCGGGTAAGACCAGCGTCTCATCGTGGACACCCCTCGACGTCAAGAACTACACCTTCCCGTTGCAAAGCGGCCAGAGTAGTCCGAACAGTAACGATTCTAGTGCGTTCTCGAACTTTAAGAGTGAGGTCGAGGACTTCTTCCCGAATCTGAGTGGGGTCACTGCGCAAGCCCAATACGATGGGAAGTCCTTGTCGGGGATGCACGTCAACATCACCACGCAGTTCTACAGTCAAACGGAAATCATTAGTTTCACGCAGTACTTGCAGACGACGGCGCAGAAGTACTTGCCATCGGGTGTCCCAATCGACATCACGGTATCCTCGACGGATGGGATTCAAAGTTTCTTGTCCCGGTCGAAGAATGCCAAGAAATTTAGTAGTCACGTCTTCAACAGTTATTAAAGTTTAACGTCACTTATGAGTGGTCGGTCCAGTGAAATTTAGTCAATTTCGGGACCGGCCACTTTGCCTGTTTGAATGGGGGGGTATGGCCACCAAATGGTAAAACGACCGATTTTTGGTGAGATTCTTTGGTGGTTCTCCGTTCTATGGTAGAATAGCAATGTATGTTTGCATTGTGGGATTTACGGTGCAAACGGGGATACCGGATAAATTAGAAAGAGGGATAAATTGATGGCTAATCGAATCAATCGTGAACAGGTCAAGCACGTGGCCGAACTGGCCAAGCTGGAGTTTACGGACGACCAATTGGACGCCTTAACCCCACAACTCGACGACATCATCGGCTTATTCGAGTCGTTGGGTGAAGTGGATACCACTAACGTGGAACCAACCAGTAGCGTCACGGATCAGCTTAACGTCATGCGCGACGATGTTGCCGAAGACTGGGGACAAAGCCACGCACTGTTAAAGAACGCACCGGATGCCGCTCGCGGCTACATCAAGGTGCCAACCATCATCGACGAAAGCGAGGATTAATCAATCTATGAATTATTTTAAGTCAGATCTCGCGAGTCTCCACGCTGATTTGGTGGCCAAGAAGATTAGTTCTAAGGAATTAACGCAGGCTACTTTTGACAATATCAAAGCGACCGACCCCAAGATTAGTGCCTTTTTACACTTAAACGAAGACCAAGCCTTAGCCCAAGCCGAAAAGATCGACCAAGCGGGCATCAGCGATGACCAGCCCTTAGCTGGGATTCCATTGGCCTTTAAGGACAACTTGGTCACCAAGGACGAACCGACGACGGCCGGCTCGAAAATTCTGGAAAACTTCAAGCCAGTCTACGACGCCACGGTAGTTCAAAAGCTGAACGCAGCCAAGATGGTCGCTGTTGGGAAGACCAACCTGGATGAGTTCGCCATGGGTGGTTCAACAGAAAACTCTGCTTTCAAAACCACCAAGAACGCCTGGGACCAAACCAAGGTTCCCGGTGGCTCGTCAGGTGGTTCGGCAGCTGCCGTTGCGTCTGGCATGGTACCCGCAGCCTTAGGTTCTGATACCGGGGGCTCAATTCGCCAACCCGCAGCCTTCAACGGTGTGGTCGGCATGAAGCCCACGTACGGTCGGGTCTCTCGGTGGGGCCTGATTGCCTTTGGTTCCAGCCTTGATGAAATCGGGACCATGACGCGGGGCGTGAAGGACAATGCCACCATGTTAAGTGCCATCGCGGGCCACGATGCGCACGATTTGACCACTTCGACACAACCAGTGCCGAATTTTGCGGCTGACTTGACCGCGGCCACTAACGTTAAGGGCCTGCGGATTGGGTTACCCAAGGAATTCCTGGCTGAAGGGGTCAACGATGACGTCAAGCAAGCCATCTTAGCCGCCGCCGACACCTACCAGAAGTTGGGTGCGACGGTCGACGAAGTCTCCTTACCGCACAATAAGTACGGGGTTGCGGCTTACTACATCATTTCCTCATCCGAAGCGTCCTCAAACTTACAACGGTTCGACGGGATTCGCTACGGTTACCGGGCGAACGACGTTAAGAGCTTAGACGACGTTTACGTGAAGTCCCGTTCCGAAGGCTTCGGTCCCGAAGTTAAGCGGCGCATCATGTTGGGGACTTTCTCCTTATCCGCTGGGTTCTACGATGCCTACTTCTTGAAGGCGGCTAAGGTGCGGACCGTCATTTTGAACGACTTCAAGGCCATCTTGAAGGACCACGACTTTATCTTGGGTCCGGTCGCGCCAACCACGGCTTACAATATCGGTTCCGAAGTCACGGACCCGATGACCATGTACATGAACGATATCTTGACGATTCCGGTCAACTTGGCGGGTCTACCTGGCTTGTCCTTGCCAGCTGGCTTCAGTCAGGGCTTACCAATCGGAATGCAACTGATTGGACGGCCGTTTGACGAAAGCACACTGTATAAGGCCGGTTACGTCTTTGAACAAAACACCGAATTTCATAACCAAATTCCCACGTTAGGAGGCCAAAACTAATGAATTTTGAAACGACCATTGGGTTGGAAGTCCACGTGGAATTAAAGACCAACTCGAAAATTTTTAGTCCGTCACCGGTAGAATATGGTGACGAGCCCAACGCCAACACCAACGTGATCGACTGGGGGTATCCTGGGGTCTTGCCCAGCACCAACAAGGGCGTGGTCGCCGATGGGATTATCGCCGCTTTGGCATTACACGCCACGGTGGAACAAAACACCCACTTTGACCGGAAGAACTACTTCTACCCGGATAACCCGAAAGCTTACCAAATCACGCAGGCCGACAAGCCTATCGGTCACGATGGTTGGATTGAAATCGACGTTGACGGTAAGAAGAAAAAGGTCGGTATCGCCGAAATGCACATCGAAGAAGATGCCGGGAAGAACACCCACGAACGTGATCATTCCTACGTCGACTTGAACCGGCAGGGGACGCCGCTGATTGAAATCGTCTCGAAGCCAGATATTGCGTCGCCGGCTGAGGCTTACGCTTATCTGGAAGCTTTACGGCAACGGATTCAATTCACCGGGATCTCCGACGTGAAGATGGAAGAAGGGTCCATGCGGGTCGACGTCAACATTTCTGTCCGTCCCGTGGGCCAAGATAAATTCGGGACCAAGACTGAGCTGAAGAACTTGAACTCCTTTACCTACGTTAAGCGCGGGTTGGAATACGAAGAAAAGCGGCAACAACAGGTCTTGATGTCCGGCGGGTCCGTCCGTCAAGAAACGCGGCGGTTCGACGAAAAGACCGGCGAAACGATTTTGATGCGGGTCAAGGAAGGGTCCGACGATTACCGCTACTTCCCTGAACCAGACCTACCAGCCTTACAGATTTCTGACGACTGGATCAAGGAACTCGATGCGGCCATGCCTGAAATGCCGACTGACCGGCGGAAGCGCTACGTCAGTGACTTGGGCCTAACCGACTACGACGCCATGGTCATCACCCAGACCAAGGAAATGTCCGACTTCTTCAACCGGATGGTCGACTTGAAGGCCGATCCGAAGATGGCGGCCAACTACCTGCAAGGGGACGTGAACGCCTACCTGAACGATAACCAGGTCGACTTGAGCCAGACCGACTTGACACCAGAAAACTTAGCCGGCATGATCAACTTGATTTCCGACGGAACCATTTCGACCAAGATGGCCAAGAAGGTCTTCAAGGCGGTCACTAAGGGCGAAGAACCCAAGGCGTACGTTGAAGAACATGGGTTGGTACAATTATCCGACCCAGCGAAGTTACAACCGATCATCGATGATGTGCTGGACCAAAATCCGCAATCTATCGAAGACTACAACAACGGGAAGAAGCGGGCCGTTGGTTACCTCGTGGGTCAAATCATGAAGCAGACCCACGGCCAAGCCAACCCTCAAGTGGTCAACAAACTCTTGATGGCCGCTTTGACTCACTAGAGAAAACACGGAGGCACCAAACATGCGTAAACGGGCACGGGTCATTTATAACCCAACCTCAGGCCGCGAGGCGTTAAAGAAAGATATGATCGACATCTTAGCGGTGTTCGAACAGGCGGGCTATGAAACCAGCGCCTACGCGACCACCCCAGCACCGCACTCGGCACGTGACGAGGCGACACGGGCGGCTAAGGCCGGTTTTGAACTCATCGTTGCAGCCGGCGGTGATGGGACTATCAATCAGGTAGTCAACGGCATCGCGGGTTTACCGCACCGGCCTAAAATGGCCATCATCCCGGCCGGAACCACTAACGATTACGCGCGGGCGTTACACATTCCCCGCGAGGACCCGTTGGCAGCGGCTAAGGTGGTCTTAAAAGATCAAACCATCAAGATGGACATTGGCCAGGCCGGCGAACAGTACTTTATCAACATCGCGGGTGGCGGTCTGTTGACCGAACTGACCTACGACGTGCCGTCAAACCTGAAATCCATTTTTGGGTACCTGGCTTATCTGATCAAAGGCGCTGAACTCCTGCCACAGATCAAACCGATTGAGATGGATTTGACCTACGATGGGGGCCACTTCCGCGGTAAGGCGTCGATGTTTTTGTTGGCGCTGACCAACTCGATTGGTGGGTTTGAAAAGATTGTGCCGGATGCCGCCTTAGACGACGGTAAGTTCACGATGATCATCGTGAAGACCGCCAGTATGCCGGAAATGTTGCGGCTGATGGGGTTGGTCTTGAATGGTGGTCGGCACATCAACGATCCCCATATCGTCTACGTCAAGACCAATAAGGTCACGGCGCGGCCCGTGCACGACCGCATGATGATCAATTTGGATGGTGAATACGGTGGCGATGCCCCCATGAAGTTCCGCAACCTGCGGCAACACATCGAAATGTACGCCAATCTGGATGCCATTCCGGATTCGGCCGTGACCAACGAAACGGCCGAGATGCTGGAAGCCGAAGAGAAATTCGTCAAGCAGGTCCAGAACTTGCCGGAAGACGAGGACGATACGGCTGATGTCTCATCGGCCAAAGGTGACCAAGACTAAACGGTGGTGGTTAACCGTTTGCCGAGGGCAACTTGCGAAATTGCTAGGCGATTTTCATGGAGCTTGCTGTCCACGTTGCATCATTTAAAGGGATATAGGTTTACGGGAAAGGGATTTTGCGTGATAATGGGGCAAAGTCCCTTTTCTGACGCTAGAAAATAATGAGGTAGATTAATGAAAATCAAAGCACCAGTGACTAAGAATCAACGGGTCGACGTGACTATCGCCGACCTGACGTATCAAGGCATGGGCGTGGCCAAGGTCGACGACTTTTCGTTGTTCGTCGAAAACGCCTTACCCGGTGAGCAGGTGACGATTCAGGTCACCAAGGTCCAAAAGCACTACGGGTTCGCCCGGGTCGTGTCGTGGCAAACAACGTCACCCGACCGAGTTGCCGACGTCGACAAGACTTACCGGCAAACGGGAATTGCGCCACTGCAACATTTGGCATACCCGGCGCAATTAACTTTTAAGCAACACCAAATCGAAGAACTTTTTGCTAAGGCTCACATTGATGTAACGGTCGACCCCACGCTGGGGATGGCCAACCCGACGCAGTACCGGAACAAGGCCCAAGTGCCGGTCCGGATGGTCAAGGGGCAATTGGAAACCGGCATTTACCGGCAACACAGCCACGAATTGATTCCGTTGACCGACTTTTACATTCAAGACCCCGAAATCGATAAGGCCATCGTCAAGGTCCGCGACCTCTTACGGCAGTTTGAGATCCCGGCCTACGATGAAATCAACGATAAGGGTGTCATCCGTAATGTGATGGTGCGGCGTGGCTACTACAGCCACGAGATGATGATCGTCCTGATCAGTCGCCAACAGAAATTACCTAGCCAGGCACAGCTGGTGGAAGAAATCCACAAAGAGATTCCGGCAGCGACGAGTATCATTTTGAACGTCAACGCTCGCCGGACCAACGTCATCATGGGGAACGTCACCCGGGTACTTTACGGCAAGCCAACGATTGAAGACCAATTGTTGGGCCTGACGTTTGCCATTTCGGCACGGTCGTTCTACCAGGTCAATCCGCAGCAGACCGAAAAACTTTACCAGATGGCCATCGACAAGGCTGGTTTGACCGGTAACGAGACCGTGATCGACGCGTACTGTGGGATTGGGACCATTTCTTTGGCCTTAGCCAAGCACACCAAGCAGGTCTACGGGGTCGAAATCGTCCCTGAAGCCATCGAAGACGCCAAGGTCAACGCGCAAAAGAACCACATCACCAACGTGGAATTTGCGGTGAACAAGGCCGAAGATCAGATGGCCCAGTGGCAAGAAGCGGGTGTGAAGCCTGACGTCATCGTGGTCGACCCGCCACGGAAGGGTCTGGCATCGAGTCTGATTGACAGTGCTGCCAAGATGGCCCCAGAAAAGGTAGTCTACGTGAGCTGTAACCCGGCAACGTTGGTTCGTGACGTGGCCCACTTCCAGGAGTTGGGGTACGCCATTGATGGCGCTATCCAGCCCGTGGACCAGTTCCCACAAACGCCACACGTGGAATCCGTGACGGTGTTAAAACGGGCGAAGTAAATAATTTGAACAATTGAATAAGACAAAAAGGAAGCCCCCATTGAAGTTGATGCTAACTTCAGTAGGGGCTTTTACTATTAGAAAAAACGATTATTAAGGAGATTAGTTGTGTTCACCAGCATGTTGTCGCCTAAATTGGGTAGGTGTCATGTTGAGCTTGGCTGTAAACAAGCGAAAGAGGGATGAAGGATTTTTGTAACCAATTTTTGCTGAAATTGTGCTGATAGGGAGAGTAGTGTCGAGCAAGAGGCCTTCAGCGATGAGCAACCTTTTTCGATTGAGCAGTTCACCAAATGATGAGTTGGTATAACTTTTTATTTTACGCGCGTTTTATAATCAAGTTAGCCAAATACTTTTAGCTAATTGATAAAATAAAAAACACCAAGATAAATCTCTGTTATCATTGATGTTCCTACACAAACAATGAAAGAGGTTATTGTCTTGATGCAAGAACAGAATACCACAGTCAGAAAAAAAGGTCAGCACCTAACTTCGTTTGAACGAGGCAGAATTGCTACGCTGCACAGCCAAGGCTATTCCAATCGTGCAATTGCCAGAGCGCTTAATGTTTGTCATCAAACAATCAATAATGAATTGTGCCGCGGCGAGATCGACCAAGTAAAAAAAGTGAATGGTCAACGCCAATATTACGCTGTATACTCACCAGAAACAGCACAAGCTAAGTACGAAGCTAATCGAGCCCACTGTCATCGACCTTTGAAACTCGTCGGTGTCGCTGATTTTATCGACTATTTTACGACTCATTTGCGTCAAGATGGTTGGTCGCCTGATGCAGCAGTAGGACGGGCCAAACTTGAAGGCTTATATCAACCTGAGGAGATGGTCTCGACCAAGACGCTATACCACTATATTGATGCCCAGTTACTTGAAGTCCGCAATCTTGATCTACTCGAAAAAACGCGCCACCGTGCCAAACATCATCACTCGATCAAGCACAAGCGTCTGGCCGGACGGAGTATTGATGAACGGCCTAAAAGTATCGACCAGCGCCAAGAGTTCGGCCATTTCGAATTGGACACCGTGGTGGGCAAGCGCAACGGTCAAGAGAGTGTGATCTTAACGCTGATCGAGCGTCAATCCCGCTGCCAAATTCTACGTTTGATCGATGGTCGTGATGCCGATTCAGTCAACTATGAGCTGGCCAAGATCTGTCAAGAATACGGATCAATCATGAAGTCAGTTACTGCCGATAATGGCGCTGAGTTCTCGGAAGTTGGCGCTGTACTTACCGGTGTCGCTGACCTTTATTATGCCCATTCATATCGTTCCTCTGAGCGTGGGACTAACGAAGCGCATAATCGAATGATCCGCCGCGATGTACCCAAGGGTCTATCCATGGATATTTTGGGTCCTCATGATATCCAAGCAGTTGAGTCAAAGCTAAACAATTTACCGCGCCGGCAAACTGGCTATCAAACACCCAAAGAGCTTTTCTCCGCTGCTTCCGCCGGTTAAGTTAAGTCCATAAAATATGAATATTAATGAAAATACTGATTTAATAGGATTTATCGTGTGGCTAATTTGTTCTTGCAATTTGGGACTTTTTATTTTATTACTTAGGTAGTTTTTATTGTAGCTAAATCGGTGGCTAAGCTCATCTAACGTCACCGAGTCGTAATGTTCATCAATGTAGTGAATGACTTGATAGATGGGATCTACAGTCGTTTTAAGAGTATGAAGATTAGTGAAGAGCGGTTTTGGTAAACAACTGATTGCAGCTTCCATGAGTAGCCCACGTGTAGCATAAGGTTGCGCTTGTGTTAACAGATACAGCATAAGTGTTTCCCACAGTTGTGTGGCTGGAACCTGCTGGCTTAAATCATAAATCAGAAAGTTTTCGTGATTGATTTCGGTCGCTTGTGCTGTGTACAAAAAACGACTGAAATATTTTGCGTTGGAAATTTCGGTGAGAAAGTTGGTGGGAAGCTGGTCAATATCCAATAAGATGTTGACCAGTAAATCATCTTTGCCCATGTAGCCGTAATTTTGAATAATTTCACGATCCATGACCAAGAGATGACCAGCAGTTAGGGTAAAAGATTGACCATCTAAGTGTTGGTGAGAAGTACCGGAGTATTGATAGTTGAGTTCCACAAAGTTATGTGTATGGGATGGCATGTAGGAATATCGATGTTGCTTGGTACTGGCCACAAAGGAGTGTTGAAAGAAAGTGCCTTTGGGGATACGCGGAATAATATTTGGGCCAAAGCGCAGACCCATATCGTTAATGTTTATCCCGTGATTTAGGCGCTGTTGGATTTCGACAACGTCTTCACGATGTAATAGTTCAAATAATTGATTCATTAGCTTAGTCCCCTTAAATAGTAATTGAACAGGCTATTGTTAGTTATATTATAAAAGGATTTTCTGTAGTTTTGCAATAAAAATACGAGTTTTATGATATTGTAAGCGCTGTCAAAACGTCTAATATAATAGATGTAGCGAGTTTAGATAGAAAAGGAGTGTCAACATGGATGATAAAGCATTAGTCTCTCAATATCGACCTTTAGCCGCTGCTGCGGGAATTGGTTCGATCTTGGGATCCGGAATTATTGTTGGGCTGTCGGCCACGATTACCGTCTGGCAAAAGGGATTAGGCCTGACCAATAGTGAAGTCGGGGTTATCTCGGCGGCGTTAACGTTTGCCATTGCGATTGGTGGTTTCTTATCGGGACCGGTCGGCAGAATGTTTGGTTTGATGCGTTCATTCAATTGGATGAACTTGGTTTATGCGTTAGGAGCACTTATTTGCGTTTTTGCACCAAGCTACGTAGTTTTGCTATTAGGGGTCATTGTGACGGGATTAGCGTCAGGCATGGATTTACCTTTGAGTTTAACGGTGATCTCACACGATGCACCGAACGACAAGGTATCCTCTAGCTTAGTTTCCTCGACGCAAGTTTACTGGCAGATTGGGATTTTTATTTCATACATTTGTTCATTTATTGTTTCCAAGATGAGCGGGGCTACGGGTGCCCGAATCGTTTTTGCTATTTTAACCGTTATTGCGCTGATCACTTGGTTATGGCGGACATTCTCAACAAAATTCAAGACCTTTCACGAAAAGGACAACCAGTACCGGGCGGCTGATGAAAAGACCACGTCTAACGAAGTTAGTGGTGGGTCAGCCATCAAGCTCTTATTCAGTGGGAGCAAGAAGAACCATTACTTGGGGCTGTTCTTAGGTATTTTCATCTTCTATATTTTCTGGAATTTATTAGCGAATACCTTTGGTCAATTCCAGACCTTTACGTTGGTCCAAGCTAACGCCTCTCAAACGTTCGCAACTGGTGCCGGAATTGTCTTAAACTTCGTTGGGTTAGCTGCGGTTATGCTCTTTTCGTCGGTTGCTGCGGGTCCTAAGCGGAATACGTTCTTTATTGTTGGGATGATTATTCAAGCGGCCGCAATGTTTGGCTTAGCTATTTCAAGTCATGATTTATGGCCAATCGTTATCGCCATTGGGTGCTACAACATTGGGAACAATATCGCTGGGGAAGCTATTTATAAGGTTTGGACACAGGAATCCTTCCCAGTTGAATCCCGTGCATCCTTGC
The DNA here is from genome assembly GCF_014069315.1 of Levilactobacillus suantsaii. Classification (NCBI taxonomy): domain Bacteria; kingdom Bacillati; phylum Bacillota; class Bacilli; order Lactobacillales; family Lactobacillaceae; genus Levilactobacillus; species Levilactobacillus suantsaii. The sequence goes on from NZ_CP059603.1 coordinate 1,532,402, forward strand.
AAGGATTTATGAACGGGTTCTCCCGGTTTGCCTGTGGTCTGTTTGCGTTCGTGACGCCAGCCTTAGTCATGCCATCAGTGATTCGCTACACTATGTTTGGTTTCACGGCGTTGATTGCCATTGGCTTTGTTGGCGGGCTAGTCGTCATTGCCCTCCAAAAGAAGTACGGCATTAGTGAAGGCGAAAAAGGATAAGGTGAGATAGAATGGCATTTAAGTTTCAAATTAATAATGACGTGACCTTTAATCACGATACTAAATTGTTAAAGAAGGCGGCACAACTAACACCCAAATTGACCGAAAAGGTCGTCCACCCGGTGATGCTAACCAAGGTTGTTCCGAATAAAAGTAAATTAGACCAAGTTGGTATGGAAAAGGTTGCCGATGTTAGTGATTTGGATCAAATGAAGTTTCAACGGGATGGAAAAGTGGTTTTAGATTTTGGCCGCCATTACGTGGGCAAATTCAAACTTAATATTCGACACGTGGGATCACCTCAAGATGCGCCGTTAGCATTACGCATCAAGTTTGCGGAAGTTCCAGCCGAACTGACGTATGAGTCGGCGGACTATGACGGATGGTTGAGTAAATCCTGGATCCAAGAAGAAGTGTTCCATATTGATCAGCTCCCGGTTGAGTTGACCTTACCACGGCGCTATGCGTTTCGGTACGTGGAATTAACGGTGATTGACACATCACCGAAATGGTCAGCGGTCTTTAGCCAGCCAGAAGTCACGGCGGTCAGTTCCGCCGATGAACGAACTTTGACGCCAATCAAATTGACTGATCCGGATTTGCAAAAAATTTACGATGTCAGTGTTGACACGTTGCATGATTGCATGCAAGAAGTCTTTGAAGACGGCCCCAAGCGTGATCGGCGTTTGTGGCTAGGGGACCTGAGACTTCAGGCGTTGGCCAATTACGCCACGTTTGGAAACAATGATTTGGTAAAGCGTTGCCTGTATCTGTTTGGTGGGATGACGGCCCAAGATGGTCGTATCGTGGCCAACGTCTTTACCAGCGCGGATCCACAACCTGACGATACCTTCTTACTGGATTACAGTTTATTCTTTATCTCAACATTATATGATTATGAGCAGCACACGCATGACCAAACTGCTTTGACGGATCTACTGCCCGTGGCACAAAAACAAATGGATTATGCCTTACAGTACATTGACCAAAACGGGGTCTTCCATGAAGACGAGGATTACCCCGTCTTTGTGGACTGGTCAAATGAATTTGACAAGACCACTTCGGGTGAAGCGATTATCATCTACGTGCTGAAGCAATTTATGACGTTGTTAAAAGAGACACAACAGGAAACACAAAAGTACGCTGCTGTGTTGCAAAAGATGGTGACTTACTCGTTAAATGAACTGTTTGACCCAGCCAAGAACTTATTTGTCAGTGGTGATCAAGCTGAAGTGAACGTCTCTAGTCAAGTTTGGATGACCCTAGCGGATGTGATGCCAGCTAAACAAGCGCATGATGTCATGGCGACTGCCGAAAAAGAACTCTTTCCCATCAAAGGCATTGCGACGCCTTATATGTATCACCACGTAGCGGAATCCTTACTGAAATCCGGTTTAAAGCAGGACGGCATTCGATTGTTGAAGAGCTATTGGGGTAAGATGATCGATCTGGGAGCCGATACTTATTGGGAAGCGTTTGAACCGGAAAATCCAGACTACTCACCGTACGATAATCCCATTGTATCGAGCTATTGCCATGCTTGGGGTTGCACACCGGCTTATCTGATTAAAAAGTACTTATTAAATTAGGAGTTGATCGAAATGGGGACGAGTCCAAAGCAAAAAATGGATAGTAAGACCCTTTCGCTAGTATTTGTCGCTGGGATTGCGTCGTATTTGGATTCCAGTTTGTTGGTCAGTTTAGGGGTGGCTTTACCAATTTGGACGAAAGTCATGCATTTGACGCCGTTACTGACCGGATTTATTTCAACGCTACTGACGCTGATGGTTGCCTTGGGTGCAGTTGTTGGGGGCTGGCTGTCTGACCGCTTTGGTCGGGTTCGAGTCTTCAATCTAGATATTCTTTTTGTGGCCATTGGTGCCACTATCATTGCCTTTGCGGGCAACCTTCCCGTGTTGTTAGTGGGGACGATTATCGCTGGAATTGCGTCGGGGGCTGACTTGCCAACTTCGTTAGCCGTCATTTCTGAACGGACGTCTGACAGCATGTATGGGCGCTCAATTACGATTACCCAAGTCTTTTGGACCGTCGGTATTTTGCTGTCGCAGTTCATTGGGTTCTTAACGTCCGGCATGACTTACGGGTCCGTTCGGTGGATCTTTAGTGTGATTGCGGTCGTTGCCTTTGCTAACTGGTGTGTCCGGGCCTTTTCGACGAAGTTCAAAAACGTTGAAATTAGCTTGCAACAAAAAGAAGCTGGCAATGCTGATGATCAACGGGAACAAAAGAAGCTCAAACTATGGGATGTTTTCAAGAATAAGCAATACTTGAGCGTGCTGATCGTATTGACCCTGTTCTACCTATTCTGGAACTTACCAGCCAACACCTGGGGTTCGTTTGTCAACTACTTTTTGGTAACGGTTTCAGGGCGAACCCAGGCTTTTGCCACGCTGGTCGCGTTGGTGGCCAATCTGTTCAACTTGGCTTCCAATTCAATCTATATTAAAGTGTCTGATACGAAGTACCGTTATCCCGTGATGTACGGTGCGATTATCGTGGGGTCGTTAGCCTTCTTCTGCGCGGGCATTTGGAGTAGCGTTTGGTGGGCCTTCACAGTGGCTTACATCCTTTATTCAGCGACGAATACGCTGTGTGGGGAACCGATTTATAAGATTTGGACCCAGACATTCTATCCGGTCGACGTCCGGGCTTCCATCACCGGTTTTTCTTACGGCTTTGTCCGGTTCTTTACGGCCATCTTCTCACTGTTTACGCCGATGTTGATGGCCTGGTCCGTTCAAAAGTTTCTCTGGATCATTTTCGCTTGTGCGTTGATTTCCGGTGGCTTTGCCGTGGTGATTGTCCGGATGCTTCACCGGCGTGGTTTAGCTTAAAGCATTTTAAAAATAGAATTGAGAAGGGAGTTTTATCATGGGTGTTTATTGGATTTGGTATCCAGGCGATTTCGAAATCCATCAAGGCATGTTACAGAACTTTTCGCGAGAAGAACGGGGGATGCGCTGGCCGGCCTATTGGTACGTGGATGACAATTACTGCAATGTGAAGTTTGAAAGAACTTACACTCTTAAGCAAGCCACCACGTTTACGGTCCACACACGGCAAGCTGGCTACCTGACGATTAATGATAAAAAATATCTAGTCAACCAGCCGATTACCCTGGATGCCGGGAAACAAGAGATTGTGGCATACATTTTTAGTGCCACGGAGCAACCGACCGTCTACATTGAAGGCGAGGTTATTCATTCCGATGCCAGTTGGGTAGCGGATAACTACGTGACGCAGCGAGCCGTTGGCTACAGCAATCTGTTTACGACCCTCGACGATGATCCGAATGTGATCCCATACGAGGAGCATGACGTCCAGCCGAAGACCACGGAGGCGGTGAATGGTGGCCTCTTGATCGACTTTGGGGAAGAGATTAACGCGAAATTGCGGGTTGCAAACCAAACAACACCAATTACGATCTGTTATGGCGAATCGCGGACTGAAGCGCTGGACACGGTAAACTGTTACTATCAGCAAGCTGGAATCACAAGTGAGACTAAGATTCCTAAGCGGGCGTTTCAGTATCTGTTTGTGCCTAATTATCAAGCTGATCATCTGGATATCACGGCCACAACGGTGGGCTTGAAGATGCCTAACCGATCTTCGTTTAAGAGTAATGAGACCTTAATCAACCAGATCTGGGATATGTCAACGCGCACCTTTAAACTTTGTACTGATTTGTTCTATATTGATGGCGTCAAGCGTGACCGCTGGATCTGGGGCGGTGATGCGTATCAGGATGCTTTCATCAACCAATATACCTTCTTCAACGAAGACGTGGATAAGCGGACCATTATCGCCTTGCGCGGACACGATGAGATCAAGCAGCACATCAATACGATTGTTGATTACTCTCTGCTATGGGTCATCAGTATTTATAACCATTATGAAACGACTGGCGATCAGGCCTTTATCCGGATGATCATGCCCCGCATGGAATCGATGATGGACTACTTGTTGGCCCAGACCAATAAGTTAGGTTTTATCTACGGACGTAAGGGCGATTGGATCTTTGTAGATTGGTCGGAAATGGATAAAGATGGCACGATAGCGGCTGAGCAGATGTTTTGCTCCAGGCCTTGAAGGCCATGATGACGGCTAAAGAAGTCATCGGTGAAGATCCTGCTAAGTATCAGGACTGCTTTACCACGCTGAAAGCAAACGTCGTCAAGTACTTTTGGAATGACCAAAAGGGCGCCTTTATTGACAGCTATGAGTCCGGTAAGAATCACGTCACCCGGCACGCCAATATCTTAGCCGTACTGTTCGATTTAGTTGACGCTGACAAGCAACAACAGATCTTAAAGAACGTGTTGCTTAACGACCAGATTACCCAATTGACTACGCCGTACTTTAAGTTCTTTGAACAGGATGCCTTATGCCGCTTGGGGCAATTACCTCAAGTTTTGGCGACCATCAAAGACTACTGGGGGGCCATGGTCAAAAAGGGTGCCACGACGGTTTGGGAAGAGTACGATCCACAGGTTCAGGGGAAAGACCAGTACGCGATGTATGGCGACCCCTTTGGCAAGAGTCTCTGCCATGCCTGGGGAGCCAGTCCTATTTACTTATTGGGTCGTTACTTCTTAGGGCTGCAACCCACTAAAGCCGGGTATGAGACCTTTGAAGTTCAACCACACTTAGATGACTTTACTCAACTTGACTGTAGCTTACCGGTCAAGGGTGGTCAGGTCGACTTCCATTTGGCTGATGGCCAGTTAACCGTCACGAGTACCCGTGATGGCGGCGTGGTCATCGCTGATGGGCAGCGCCTCCCTTTAAAGAAAGGGCAAGCCGTTAAGGTAGACGTTAAATTAACGGTCTAAAGGGTTTAAAGTAAGGCATATTTTGTCAGTTAAATTAGTGAAGGGGAAAGGAGTCTAGTTCGCTGAAGTGGATTCCTTTTCTTTTTCTCTTTTGTGGGAAATCATGATCATAACAGGGAGAGAGCTTCTCATTTGAGTCTTGCCATGAGGTCCAAAGTAAGATATAACAAACAATAGTCAAACTAGACATTGAAAATTGATAACAGGAGGATAACCCATGTTAGATCAAGTCAAAATCTTAACAGCCGCAGATGCTACTACGGCCGGTGACTTCTACCAAGCGGTCTGTGCCCACCAGGCCCAAGACGATTACGGCCCTGAATGGACCTGGGGCGATTACCCGAACCAAGCGGATATCCTGGCAGCTTGCCAGCAGGGCCAATTGCTCGGTGGGTATCAAGAAGGCCGTTTAGCTGCGGCGGGAAAACTCACTCGCGGTGACGACCCAACCTATCATGCGGTCCCGTGGCCGACCGAAGCCACGGACAATCAAGTGGCCGTCTTGCACCTGTACGCGGTTTCGGGGCCAGGGCGTTTCATCAGCGATGCTCCAAGCCATTTTAAAGACGGCCAAGCAGCAGGGCGCGACCGTGGTTCATTTAGATGTGGTCAAAGGCAACGTCCCCGCCGATAAACTGTACGAAAAGAATGGGTTCAAATTGGTCGCCGACATGCCACTAGACTATCCAGACCTCGGTGTGACCCCCGCTAAGTTGTACGAGTGTCAGCTTTAATTCAGTCCGTAACGGGATAATTGACGGCGTAACTCTGACCAGCTATGCTTAAAAGTTAAGGGACATCGCTAATGATGTTCTTAATTCAAAGACAATTAAATTTAGAATTCAATAAAGACGTTCGGGTTATAGCGGGCGTTTTTATTTTTCCATTAAACGAGTTAACGAAAGGATGTGGCAAGATGAGTTATTCCATTGGTGAAGTGGCCACGATGTACCAGGTGACGGTGCCGGCATTACGCTTTTATGAACAAGAGGGACTATTACTGCCGATTGCCCGAGATGCCGCGGGACGGCGGCAATACAGTGCACACGACCTGAAAATTGTGGCCCAAATCGTCAACCTCAAACGAACCAAGATGCCATTAACGGACATCGCAACCTATTTGACCCTGTATCAGGAGGGGGATGCGACCTGGGAAGACCGGCGGGAGGTTTATGACAAACAAGCCGACCGGTTGGCCCAACAGGCCGCACAGTTGGCTGAGACTCAAGTCTACGTGGCTTTCAAACAGTGGTATGCTGACCAATTGGTCACACTGGGGTCAGTCCAAGAAGCCGACTTTCAGGCTCGTTCGGCTGCTGAGTTTGCCACCCATTTAAAAAACACCGGTCAAACTGACCAGTTGACCACCTTCAATCGCCTCCTAGCTAAGTATCCAGACGGATTGTGCGCAGTCAGTCTAAAAGAATTACTAGTCGCTCAAACAAATTGATTGACCTCATCTCGAGATGAGGTGATATCGTAAGTTTTAATCTCAATTAAAGGAGTTCCTGAAGCATGACGAAAAAAGTATTAGTCGTGGTGACTTCCACTAACCGGTTTAGTGACCTTGACCGGGCAACGGGACTATGGTTAAGCGAAAGTGTCCATTTTCACGCGGTGATGGCGGACCACGGTATCGATGTCGATTACGTTAGTTCCCAAGGCGGTTACGTGCCACTTGATCCGGGCAGCCTGGACGGCATGGACGACACAACGTGGGCGTACTATAACGATTCCGCATTTCGAAACCACTATCTGGCGCAATCATTAAAGCCGCAGGACGTCAATCCGCAAGACTATGCAGCTATCTATTTTGCCGGTGGTCACGGCGCTATGTGGGACTTCCCCAACAATCCTGACCTGATGAGCATTGCCGATGCTATTCACGCCAACGGGGGCGTGACAGCCGCTGTATGCCACGGAGTAGTTGGCTTACTGGGCTTACACGAGACCGATGGCCAGGAATTAATTGCGAGTAAGCAAGTCGCTGGCTTCTCCAACGAAGAGGAACAACAAAACCAGTTGACCGATGCTGTGCCGTTTTTGACACAAGACGCGTTGATTAAGGCCGGGGGAAAGTACTCCCAGTCGGCCGCTTACACGCCGCACGTGGTGACGGATGGCCGCTTAGTGACGGGCCAGAACCCACAATCCGCTCGTGGTGTGGGTGAAGCTGTCCTCCAACTTTTGGCTTAAGATGAAAGGAGTTTTTTGATTTTGGCAAAGTTTACAGATGAACTAAAGTTACCATCCGGTGTCACGTTAAAGAACCGTTTGATGATGTCGCCGATGACTACGCGGCAGAGTTTCTTCGATGGTGAAGTGACCACCGACGAAATCAAGTATTACGAACGGCGGGCCCACGGGGTTGGTGCCATCATCACGGGGGCCGCGAACGTGGAACCCTTAGGCAAGGGCTGGCCTGGTGAACTCAGCATCGCTGACGACACGATGGTGCCCCGGTTACATGACCTTGCAAGTGCCATTCAGGGTGCCGGTGCCAAGGCCATCGTACAAATTTTTCATGCTGGCCGGATGACGCATAAAGCCACGTTGGGCGGTGAACAAATCGTTTCGGCCAGTGCCGTGCCGGCCTTACGACCGGATGCGGAAACGCCCCGGGAAATGACCGAAGACGAAATTTTAGCCACCATCGACGCCTTTGGGGCGGCAACGCGGCGGGTCATCGAAGCCGGCTTCGATGGCATCGAACTCCACGGGGCCAACACTTACTTGTTACAACAGTTCTACTCCCCGCACTCCAACCGGCGGACCGACAAGTGGGGCGGTAGTCGAGAGAACCGCTACCGTTTCATCGGTGCGGTCTTAGACAGTGTCTTCGCGGCGGTCAAGCAATACGCCAAGAAGCCATTTATTGTTGGTTACCGGGTCTCACCCGAAGAATTCGAGACCCCAGGGATTCGGTTTGCTGATACCCTAGCCCTCTTGGAAAAATTGGTTCAAACGCCATTGGATTACATCCACATTTCCTTGAACAACTTCGACCGCGTCGCGCGGGCTGAGGATTATCAAGACAAATCCATCTTAGCGTACGTCAACGAGGCCGTTCATGGTCGGGTACCCGTCGTGGGTGTTGGTCAAGTTCGGCAACGCGCAGACGTGGAACAAGTCTTAGCCACTAGCGACCTGGTTGCCGTTGGCGAACAGCTCCTGTATGATCCGGACTGGGCCACCAACCTGTTAGCTGGTAAGGAATCGGCCGGTGACTTGACCACTGCTTCGTTTGAGACCCTATTCAACCGCGAGCAAGATCAATTTGCTTTGCCATTGCGGACTTTCTTGGGCGAACGTTACCAATCCACCCCTAATATTTAGCGTTTGAACGGTCTCACCATTGTGGCGGGGCCTTCTCGTTAAGATAAACTTAAATCGGGAGCTGATGAGTTCGGTAAGGCTGGTATTTTGGGCTAAATTGGCGTAAACTTTCTTCACTAAGGAGGTCTTTGGCAGGTGCCAGAGACCGGAAAGTGGGCCGGTATAACCGACCGTCGCGGTGGAAAGGAAGTTAACCATGCCACTAGTCCTATTAGAAATGACGACCAGTGCCAAGTTGGCGATTGCCATTGGACTGATTGTTTTTATCATCTTGCTCTTTAAATTGATTGTGGGGTTCATCAAGTTTTGTTTTCGCCACCCCTTCATCTTTATCCTGCTGTTGCTCTGTGGGGGCCTGGGGTTGGCGTTTAACGTCCTGCTCGGTGGGGTCATTATCTTGGCCGTGTTGGTCGGGGGCGTCGCGTTTTGGGTCTTGGACGGCTTCGATGGGTTGAACTAAACTTTGAATAACGTTAAACAGGACCACCTTGTTCGTTTCGAAGGTGGTCCTGTTTTTTTGACTACTATTTAATTGGGTAGTGGTGCGTCAATGTTCTGCCATCCCGCGATAGTATGAGTGGTTAAACGTATCGCGTTCGAGTTGATGATCGTGTAACGCAATGTCGGCAGTCGCGACCCAGTTCGGGTTCCGCAACAAGGCGCGCCCCTCCACGATTAAGTCGGCTTGCCGGTTCTGCAAGATGTACTCGGCTAAACCGGGATTGTCGAGCAAACCGACCGTGGCGACTGGAATGTCAACGGCTTGTTTCAACGCCGTAGCGAAGCGGGTCTGGTAGCCGTCGTGGACTGGGAAGTCCGGTTTCTTAGGGAACAGGCCCCCGGTCGAGGCGTCAATCAAATCGACGTCATCGCGTTGTAGCCACTGGGCGACTCGTTGCCACTCGGACAGGCTGGTCTGTTGTCCGGCCGGCATGTAGTCGGTCAACGACAATCGGACCCAGAGTGAGCCGTGGAATTCGCGGCGAATGGCGTCCACGACTTCGTGGAGTAAGCGGTAGCGGTCCTGTAACGAACCGCCATACGGGTCATGGCGTTGGTTGAGTGCCGGGGAAAGAAATTGGTCGATGAGGTAGCCGTGCGCACCGTGAATCTCGATAACGTCGACACCGGCCTTGGTCGCGCGTTTCGCCGCCGCTTGAAACTCATCGACAATGGTGTGAATCTCGTCGACGGTCAACGGGTGTGGCTGTTTATAGCTGTCGTCATAACGTTGGTCGCTGGGACCAACTGGTGTCTTAGCGTCGGCGGCTTTGCGGCCCGCGTGGTTCAATTGCACGCCGGCCTTAGCCCCCAACTGGTGTAGTTGGGTGATTAGGTCGTGTAAACGGTCGGCCTGTTGGTCGTTCCAGAGGCCCAGGTCGTTGTTAGTGATACGGCCTTCGGGGGTCACCGCCGTTGATTCGGTGATGATCAAGCCGACCTGACCCATCGCCCGAGTGAGATAGTGGGCAAAGTGGAATGGGGTTAACAGCCCATCTTCGGCTTGAACGGCATACTGGCACATGGGAGACATCACGACGCGATTCTTTAATGAGAGTTTAGCAATCTGAACGGGACTCAGTAATTTCGACATCTAATCTTCCTTTCCGAAAACACTCCTGAAACTAACGATTCATTGATTATTATACCGCGCTGGCCTTCAAATAACGACTCAACGCCCCCTCGACAAACGCCTAAGCCCGCGGTAAACTAGTTATGCCTCAAATTTAAGCCCCATCAAATTTAATTGGAGGCAACTAATTTTAAGGAAGCTGGTCATCAAATGGAACAAGAATTCTTAGACGTGATCAAGGACCAAACGCCCGCGACCATCATCACAATTAATGCGCATCCCGCAAGTGTCGTCAACACCTGGAGCCACTACATCAACGTGGTGGACGACCATACGCTATTGATTCCCTCCGCCGGCATGCATTCCATCGAAAATGATTTGACTGCCGATAATCATCTGACCGTGACCATCGGGAGTTACAAAGTTGAGGGGAGCCAGGGGATGGGCCGTGGGTATCACATCCACGGGACCGGAAAGTTTGCAACGTCCGGCGCTAACTTTGACCGTATGAAGCAACAGTTCGACTGGATTCGCGCGGTCCTCGTGGTCACCATTGACGATATCCAGCAAAAAATCTAATTTTGAAGTGTGACGCTGCGACTGGACTGGGCACCTAAAAAAGGCACTCGGTGCAGTCGTTTTTTGCGTCACCGGGAGAAACGACCACTAAGGTTTTAAGTTACATTTAAGGTTGATTGGTCAAAAAGATGGGTTGGCACCTGGACAAATTCAAAAACTATAAAATGGCGACATACCGGTAATTATAAGAAAAAAGCGGTAACGTCTAAACCTGATGTTAACGGGTGAATTATTTTCTTATATAAACCTTAAAACCCTTAAGCTTAAGCGAAAACCCCAAAAATTACGACATGATTTGTTATACTGAAATTGTTCTAGCGGAACTAACTATTATTTAGCGGCTCCAGCGATATGAGCCTAAGCAATCGCAATTTAATAAAGTCAATTGACTTACTTTAAAGTTAGCGGCAACGATTTTCGGTGTCGTGGCTATGGTGGTACTGACTAGTACGGTAGCAGGTGCTTAGTTTGCCAGCATAGCGGGTTCCTTATCAGAACCAACTGTAACGGTAGTAGCAGACTGTTACAGATAGTGCCGACGATTAAGTCGGCTAACAACTACACGATTAAGGCTTAAGCACCCTTAATCTTAAAAAAGATGCGTTCCTCCAAACACATCGTGAAAAGGGTTCAGCTGGTTAGATTGCGACCAGTTGAGGCCTTTTTATTTTTGTCTTAGTTATCCGGAATTAGCCCGAGACTTCCCTTAGCGCATTTTTGAAATGGGGGGTAAAATGGGTGAGTACTTAATTTCGTGTAAAGAAGGACAACCTATATGGATGATACTAAGATTCAGCCCCGAACCTGGGGTGCGATTTGCTCGGTAGCGCTGTTAAGTCTCCTGGGAATCATGACCGAGACCTCGATGAACGTGACTTATCCGGAGCTTTCCCGGCTATTCCACCAGTCGTTGGACATGACGCAGTGGATCACCACGGCTTACTTGTTGATGGTGACCATTATGATGGGGACGACGGCTTACTTATTAAAGAAACACCAACCGCAAATGTTGCACGCGTTGGCCGTGGTCTTCTTTATGGTCGGTGACGTGGTGTGTGCGCTGGCCCCAAGCTTTGGCTTGTTGTTGGTCGGTCGGTTAGTTCAAGCTGCCGCAACGGGGATTGCAACGCCGCTACTGTTTCACTTGATTTTTACCCAGATTCCCCGGCAAAAATTAGGGATGATGACCGGGATCGCCGGGATGATCATTTCCTTGGCGCCGGCATTGGGCCCAACTTACGGGGGCCTGGTCTCGTCGACCATGAGTTGGCGGATGATTTTCTGGTTCCTATTACCGTTTGGCTTGGTCAGTCTGATTGGAGGCCAGCTCTGGGTCCGCGGCAAGGTGACGCCCAACGTCAGTCCCTTTAGTTGGGGCAGCTTTATTCTGTTAGCGCTAGCCATGACGACCTGGATCTACGCTTTTTCCGTCATCGGCAAACATGGATTTCACGCCGAGTTCTGGGGCTTATTAGTGGCCGCACTAATTTTATTTGGCGGCTTTGTATGGCAGAACAATCGTGGGACGTCGCGACTGGTCAATTTGAGTGTCTTTCGCATCCCCGCGGTACGCTTAGATGCCATCACCTACTTTGGCTTACAATTCTTGAACATCGGGATTTCCGTCGTGATTCCTGTTTACGCCCAATATGTCTTGGGGAACGGGGCACTAGTCGCCGGCTTGATTCTGTTACCGGGAACCTTGGTTGGTGCGGTGATCTCGCCGTTAGCTGGTCACTTAGCGGATCGACGGGGATTCGCCTTACCGGTTTTGACCGGAAGTGCCCTAATGATTATCGGAGCGGTCAGTTTTATCAGTTTTCAGCCTTGGCTGACCGCCATCCTGTTGATGGTGTTCTTCATCATTTTACGGGCCGGGTTCAACCTGTGCTTCTCCAACACGATTTCCAACGCAACGACTAATGTGCCGCTACAATCTGCCACGGATATCAGTTCCTTGTTCAACATGACCCAGCAACTGGCCGGCGCGACCGGGGTCGTCTTCCTGACGGCGCTGATGGCTATTTTCCAAAATCAAGGTCAGGGGAGCCTCATGACCCGGACTTATCGTGGTGGTCGGGTCGACTTCTGGTTGACCGGGGCATTAGCCCTGTGTATCGCCATAATCAATTGCATAAACTACTGGCAACAACACCGAAAAGCTCAACGCACTGCTTCCGGCCAAGCTTGACGAATCATGGTTAAGACCGGCATAACCCGTTGGCGTTGGGACCGCAAATAGCTGGCATAGATGGGCATTTGAGCGGCGGTATCGCTGATGGGGATGCGCACGCGGTTGTCGTTAGCTGCCTGGTCAGCCGGAATGGCGGTCGATAGGTTGGTACTGAAATACGGAAAGTCGGAGTACTGGGTGATTTCGGTAAAGGCGGTATGTTCCGCCTGATAAAGGAAGTTAGCTCCCGGAATCTGGTCTTGGATGATGTCCCGCCACTGGCCAATGTCTTGGAGTACCAAGAAACTTAAGCCCCTTAACTCTTGGAAACGAATCGTGGCCTGGTTGGCGTGATACATGAACTGGTCCAGGTTGACCGCAAGACTTTCGGTCCCTAGGTATTGGGACTCGATTTGCTTGGTCGTAAGGCCGTGACTAGACAATACCAGGCTGGCGGCGTGACTTAACAACGTCTGGTCGGGCACCAAGTTGGGGTCGAACTCCGTCTGGTGAGCGGTGGTGTTGAGGACGCGGTCAATGAGTAGGAGCGGTCCTGGCAGGGTGCTCTTGATGATGAATGTTTGTTGTTCCTGGTCGTAGGTGTGAATCTGTGCGACGGCTTGGTCGTTAGCCGTGACCAGTTGTTGGGCCAGAGTCGCCGCGAGTTGGCCCGTTGGCGTCAATGCCAGCCGGTTGGGGTGACGGTCAAACAGGGTCACCCCCAGCAAGTCTTCCAATTTTTGCATGCCCCGGGTGACCGTGGGTTGGGTGACGTTCAAGGCCGTCGCAGTCTGGGCCAGGGTGCCAGTCCGTGCGAAGGTGGCGAGTTCCATCCATAAATAAAGGTCAATCAAAGATGTTCAGCTCCTTAGAATACGTTACTCGTATACTAGTATAGCAAACAGGTAATTTTCAATTAAACCGATTGTGATTATACTAAAGTCATCCAGTCAAGAAAGGACGATTAGATGACGATTCCAACGACGACCCTGAGTAACGGGGTCCAAATGCCACAATTGGGGTTTGGTGTGTTTCAAATCCCCGATTTAGCTGAATGTGAAGCGGCGGTCACGGCCGCGATTAAGGCCGGGTACCGGTTGATCGATACCGCCACGGCGTACCAAAACGAGGCCGCGGTGGGCCGGGCCATTCAAAAGAGTGGCGTGCCCCGCGAAGAGTTCTTCGTGACGTCGAAGCTCTGGGTGTCCGATTTCACTTACGACCGGGCCAAAAAGGGCATCGATGCCTCATTAGAAAAGTTGGAGCTCGATTACCTCGACTTATACCTGCTGCACCAGCCTTATGGTGACGTGATGGGCGCTTGGCGGGCCATGGAAGAGGCCTACCACGCCGGTAAGATTCGGGCCATTGGGGTCTCGAACTTTTATGCTGATCAGTTGAAAAACTTGGAATTGACCATGAGTGTGGCTCCGGTGCTGAACCAAATCGAGGTCAACCCGTGGTACCAGCAACCCGAAGAAGTTGCCTTCAACCAACGCGAGGGTCTCCGGGTTGAAGCGTGGGCACCGTTTGCGGAGGGCAAACACGACATCTTTACCGATGCGACCATCCAAAAAATCGCCCAGGATCACGGTAAGACCACGGGGCAAGTCATCTTACGCTGGTTGCTCCAGCGTGGCATCACGGTGATTCCCAAGTCCGTGCACCCCGACCGTATGGCGGAGAACCTGGCCGTCTTTGACTTCGAGTTGAGTGACACAGAAATGACGACCTTGGCGGGATTGGACCGCCAGGAGAGTCAGTTCTTTGACCACCGTGATCCGGTGACCATCGAACAGATTTTTGGGTCCAGTTTACAGCAGTTACACGACTAATTTTTCAAAGGAGTGTTTTTGAAATGACAACGACACCAACGATTCAATTAAACGACGGCAACGCCATTCCAGCCATCGGCTTTGGAACCTTCCAAAGCCCGGATGACGGCACGACGTATCAAGCTGTTAAGGACGCTTTAGCGGCAGGCTACCGCCACATCGACACGGCGGTCGCTTACTTCAACGAAGACGAAGTGGGCCGGGCCATCCGCGACAGCGGCATTCCGCGTGATGAAATCTGGGTCACCAGTAAACTCTGGCTCCAAGACTTCGGTTACGAGGCCGCCACTAAGGCCATCGACCGCTCATTGAGCGAATTAGGTCTTGACTACATCGACCTCTACCTGATTCACCAACCTTACGGAGATGTTCCGGGGGCTTGGCGTGCCATGGAAGCTGCGAAAAAGGCGGGTAAGCTGAATTCCATTGGGGTGTCCAACATGACACCGAAGATTTGGAACCAGTTCGTCCCGGACTTTGAAACGTTGCCATCCGTCAACCAAGTGGAATTCAACCCGTACTTCCAGCAGACCGAATTACGGAAGCTTTTGGCACCTAAGGACGTCAAGCTTGAAGCCTGGGCGCCGCTAGGTCAGGGAAACCAAGACCTCTTACAAGAACCCGTGATTACCAAGCTGGCGGCTAAGTACAATAAGGACGTGGGCCAAATCATCCTGCGGTTTGAACACCAAGAAGGCATCATCGTCTTCCCGAAGTCGGTCCACGAAGCCCGTATCAAGAGCAACCTCGACATCTTCGACTTTAGCTTGACCGATGATGAAGTAGCGCAATTACGGCAACTCGACAAGGGCCAGGGGCAACACGATCCTGACACGCCGGGAACGAAAGACATGTTGCTCAACGCCTTTGACGTTCACGCTAACGATTAATTTACCGTAGGCCCCACAACAGAGTGACTATGGGGCACGGAGACACTACCGCTAACTCATAGGCCGCCGCTAGCAAGCCTTTCTTCAATTGAAGAAGGGGCGTTGCTAGCGGCTTTTGTAATTGGTCAAATTTAACGTTTCCTCGGCACCCAGAAAGCGGTACCATAAACTTGAGGTGATAAGATGAAAATTGGGGTACGCCGTGGATTACCATTTTTGGTGACCGACGATCAGCACGGCCAAGCGGTGTTGAACGCCGCTACGGTCTTAGAGACGGTCCAGACGCCCGTCAATCAACTGCAGTTAGGGGACGTAACTCGCTTTGACCAGGCCGACTTAGGTCTACCAGTCCATGCGCCCGGGCAGATTTTTGCGGTGGGGATGAACTACCAAGACCACTCGGCGGAGATCCATATCGATTTACCCAAGACACCCAGCATTTTTACCAAGTTCAGTAGTTCGCTGGCGCCCTCAGTAGTCACGGTGGCCGCCCACGGCCCCCGGACCGACTGGGAGACGGAACTGGTCGTGGTGATTGGTGACGGCGGCCGAGACATTCCGGTGGCGTCGGCCCTGGACCACGTGGCTGGCGTGATGGTCGGGGAAGATCTATCCGACCGGGAAGTGCAATTTGAGAACGACAACCCTCAATTTTCCATGGGCAAGTCGTTTCAAAACTACGCGCCGGTGGGGCCGTGGCTGACGACGCTCGACGAGGTGGCCAATCTGGACCAAGAGGTCATCACGACCATCGTGAACGGGGCGACGAAACAGTCGGCACCGTTGGGGCAGATGATTTTCAAGGTGCCGGATTTGATTCACTACCTGTCGACGATTGTGGCCCTCGAACCTGGCGATTTGATTTTTACCGGGACGCCGAGTGGAACCGGCGTCGGTCACCAGCCACCACTCTTTTTGAAGCCCGGTGACCAGTTGACCGGAAGCATCACGCACTTGGGTACACTGAAAATGACCATTCAATAAGTTAAAAAATCACCACCATAGCGATTCATTCGAACCGTTACGGTGGCGATTTTTTAACTCATAATGCATCGTGTCGTTGTAGGTGCACGTACCCGATATCGAGCAACAAACTAACCAGTAAGGTGCCAACAAGCGTGCTAACCAGCAGCGTCACCGTGATGGCGGTGACGCCCCATCCCGTAAGCGCCAGGCCAATGGTCAAGGCTAAGTTGGTCCCGATAGCCACCATAACGGGCCGGCTAGGCTGACTCTGCCACCAGTGATGTGGTGTTCGGGTCATCAGAATCGTCAGCATGGCGCTGGTGATCAAGTAAACGTAAAGCACCGTGCTGAGCTGTCCAGTCGGGATACCACTTGCGCTTAGAATAGCCATCAGGAGTAGCCCGATGATCGTCCAACTCCCGGCCAGGACCCCGGCTAACCGGCTAAGCCGCCGCAAATTCCAGTGTTCCGGTTGAACCGTGGTGATGGTGTGGTCGGTCCCTAAGACCAAGGTGACCACGTCGTTTAGAATGGCGACCAAGATCATAGCGTTCAGTGCCAACGGAATGTGGCGCAACCACAGGTAACCCAGGGTCAACAATAGCGTCAGCTCAGCTGTTCGGGACAGTTTGGTGATCGTCCAGGTCATCATCCGTTGGTAAACGCGGTGGCCGCTGTCAAGAATGGTGGTCAAGGCGGTCAGCCCCGGCGTCAATAAGACGACTTTCGCGGCACGCTTGGCCAGATCGGTGGCGTTGGCCACGGCGATGCCGACCTCGGCTTGTTTCAAAGCTGGGGCATCGTTGACCCCGTCACCGGTCATACCGACCACGTGGCCTAGTTGTTGGAACCGTTCCACGACGGCGAGTTTATTTTCGGGGACCACGTCGGCGATGCCGGCGAGCTGGTGCGGGTCAGCCACTTGGTCGAGGTGGTCAAAACTCACGACTTGGCCGGTCAAACCGACTTGTTGGGCCACTGCTTGGGCGGTGCGCACATTGTCGCCGGTCAGCATCATGACCTGTACGCCGCGGTGTTGGATGGTCTGGATTGCCGTAGCGCTGTCCGGCCGCGGTTGGTCTTGCAACACGAAGATACCTGCTAACGCATCGTTGACCGTCAGCGCAACGGTGCGGCCGGCTGCAAAATCAACGGTGATTGGGATGTCGTCTGACAACAGCGCACTTAACTTGGTGTACCCCCCTAGGTGCAAGTTAAACGTGGTGTCAGCGGTGACCACGGTCGCTGAAGAATACCCCGTGGCAGCGGTAAATGGAATGAAGCGCTGTGGAACCAACGCGGTCAACTGCCGAGCCGCCGCATAAGCGCGTAGGGCCTGGTCGATAACACTCGGATGACGTGGGTCCGTGGCACTAGCTGCCAGTTGGATCAGCGTGGCGTCACTGAGCGCTGATAGGTTTGTGAACTGGACGACTTGGGGTTGGTTGGCCGTGATGGTCCCGGTCTTATCGACCAACAGTAAGTCTAAATTAGCGGCTTCCTGAATCCCCGTTAGATCACTGACCAACACGTGTTTTTGGCTGAGTACTTTGGCTTCAACGGAGTTAGCGACCGCAAAACTCGAGGGCATGGCAATCGGAATCGTCGCAATGAAGAGCATCGCCAGAAACGGCAACATGGTAATCAGGTTTTCTCCCCGCAAGAGGGCGACGCCAATCAAGATGACCGCAAGTACCGTATCGAGTAGCGCCAGGTAACCAATGATCTTACCCAGTAAGCGCTGGAGATGTCCCGGGGATGACGATTGGTTGACCAGGCTGATGGTCTTGCCCGCACGGCTGTTGACCCCGGTTTGGGTGACGGTAGCCAGGGCGTGGCCATTTAGAACTTCGGTGCCGGCAAAAATCGTGCTCCCTGGATCACGGGTGAGGGCGTTGGCTTCCCCGCTGATCGAGCTTTCGTTGAGCTCTAAGGGGTGGGTCAGAACCTCCGCATCGGCCGGGACCAAGTCGCCTCGGTTGAGACTAATCAGGTCGCCGACGACCAGGTCTTTAGCGGGACGCTGTTGCCAGGTCCCGTCACGTTTCACGGTCACCGTGGGCGTGAGTTGGTGGGCCAAGGACTGAAGCACGGTGGTGGCCCGTTTGGCTTGAATCGCCCCGTCGATGGCGGCGAACAACAACATCAGTAAAATGAAACCGGCCTGAACAGTCTTGCCCAGGATGATTTCTAAGACCAGGGCGCCTTCCAAGATCCACGCCGAGGGTTCCCAGAGGCGCGCAAGCACGGCTTTCGGAAAACTAAACGGGGTCTCGGGAACGTCGTTGGGCCCGTCAGTGGTGACCCGTTTGGCTACTTGAGCGGCGGCCAGACCGGTCGCGTTAAAAGTGGTCAGGTGTTCCATGACCAGTCACTTCCTTCACGAATAAGACTCCCCACAGTCTAGTGTGAAGTTAATCGGCGTCGACCTCGTTGGGGAACTTCGCTAACCGAGTCCCGTCTTGGCCCAACTCTTCTTCGATCCGTAAGAGTTGGTTGTACTTAGCGACCCGTTCGGAACGAGCTGGCGCCCCGGACTTCAGTTGTCCGGCATTGGTCGCGACCGTGAAGTCGGCTAAGAAGGTATCTTCGGTCTCACCGGAGCGGTGAGACATCATGGTGTTGTAGCCGTTCTTCCGAGCTAAGCGCATGGCTTCTAGCGTTTCGGTGACCGTCCCAATTTGGTTCAGTTTGACTAAGATGGCGTTGGCCATGCCGTCCTTGATGGCCTGACGAATCAACTTCGGGTTGGTGCAGATGTTGTCATCGGTGATGATTTGGACCCGGTCACCATACTTTTGGGTGAACTTCTCGAAGTTTTCCCAGTCATTTTCATCGTACGGGTCTTCCACGGAAATGATTTCGGGGAACTCGTCGAGGAGCTTACCGTAGTAGTCGCTGAGTTCGTCCGGCGTGTAGGTCGTGCCCTCGAGGTCGTAGTTCTTGGTCTGGTCGTTATAGAAGTACGATGCGGCGGCATCAAAGGCGATGGCGATTTCCTTGCCGGGTTCGTAGCCGGCCTTGACGATGGCTTCCCGTAACATCTTTAAGGCTTCTTCCGACGAATTAAGGTCCGGCGCAAAGCCCCCTTCGTCACCTAATCCGGTAGTAAAGCCGGCGTCTTCGATGACCTTCTTTAAGGTGTGGTAGGTGTTGGCGATCTTTTCGAACCCGTCCCGGAAGCTAGTCCGTTCCACGGCGGTGATCAGAAATTCCTGCATGCCGATGCCGTTATCGGCGTGTTCGCCACCGTTGATGACGTTGTGGAAGGTCTGGGGCAGTTCGAGGTCTTCACCGCCTAAATACCGGTACAAAGGTTGGTGGGTTTCCAGCGCCGCCGCGCAAGCCGTGGCCATGGAGACACCCAAGATGGCGTTAGCCCCTAAACGCGCTTTATTTGGCGTCCCATCGAGGTCGATCATGATTTGGTCCACGTGGGCCTGGTTGAAGGGGTCTGCGCCGCGTAACGCCGCGTTGATTTCGGTGGTCACGTTCTTGACGGCCGTGGCGACACCTTTGCCTTGCAGACGCTCGCCGCCATCCCGTAATTCGACGGCTTCCTTCTCCCCAGTGGAAGCGCCGGATGGGACCGCCGCGCGACCCCGAATCCCGTCGGACAGGATGACGTCGACCTCAACGGTAGGGTTTCCCCGTGAATCGAAAATTTCCCGTGCTTTAACTTGTTCAATCACAACAGACATAAAAATTTACTCCCTTTCGCGCTTTCAAAAAAAGACATCTACCGGTTTTTCCCGGGCATCGCAAGTTATGCAGGGGGAAATAAAGCCAGTAGACGTCATCAATTGATTGCTCAATTATTTTGGCGAACGTCATCGCCATTAGATTTTACGCTCTTAGTGTACCCCACGGCATTGACCCGCGCAATCGATGATAAGCCGGCAGACCGAGTTGGTAAGGCGAGCGGGAATACTAATGGGGCACAACTAATGACGGGACCATGGGTTTGACGGCAACGGTGCGGCTTGAGCCAGTCCCTCCCAAAATAATTGAACATAGCCTAATGATGGTTAATAGTCGCGATTAACGTTGGCTCCTCCGCCAGAGTAGTTGGTTAGGATACGGAGCAAGCTAGTGAGGTGGGCGCGCAGGGACGGTGTTGGGATTTATTGTGAATTAATTATCTATCTGGATTGCTTTTGAACATAATTTCAATAAATTCCTTTACAAATGTGCAGAGATTCGGTATATTAAGGGTGACAAATGAAAGGGGTTTCATAATCATGACATTAACGACTGCAGAATTGGCGAAATACCTGGACCACACCAATTTAAAAGCGGATGCGACCGAAGCTTCAATCCGCCAAACCTGCGAAGAAGCCAAACAATTCAACGTGGCTTCTGTCTGCGTGAATTCTTACTGGATTCCGTTCGTGGCTGAACAATTGAAGGACAGTTCCGTCAATCCTATCGCCGTTGTGGGCTTTCCACTAGGGGCCATGGCCACGGCTAGCGAGAGTTTCGAAGCGGCGACGGCCATTGATGACGGGACCGAAGAAATCGACATGGTCATCAACGTCGGTGAATTAAAATCGGGTAACAATGAGGCTGTAAAAGAAGATATTCAAAGCGTGGCGGCGACCGTCCACGCCAAGGACAAAATTTTGAAGGTGATTTTGGAGACCAGCTTGCTGACCAACGATGAAATCGTCACGGGTTGCCAGTTGAGTGAACAGGCCGGGGCCGACTTCGTGAAGACGTCCACCGGGTTCTCTACGGCGGGGGCCAAGGTCGCCGACGTGAAACTGATGCGGCAGACCGTGGGCGACCGCTTAGGCGTCAAGGCGTCCGGCGGGATTCACAGTAAAGAGGAAGCGCTCGCCATGATCGACGCCGGGGCCAGCCGCTTGGGGGTCAGTGCCACGGTGGCAATCTTAACGGGTCAGCCCGCCGCGAAAAAGGCCGGTTATTAGGATGACATGACAGTTGTAGGAGGCAGAACAGTATGACATTCAAACGTATCTTTGGCATTGTAATGGATTCCGTCGGGACTGGAGCCGCTCCCGATTCCAAGCAGTTTGGTGACGCCGGGGCCGACACCATCGGCCACGTCGGCGAACATTTTGCCGGGAAACTAGCGTTGCCGAACCTGGCTAAACTAGGTATCTCGAATTTACGGGACACTCCGATTGTCGGCGTACCGGTAGCTCAGAACCCGCATGCTTATTATGGCAAGATGCAAGAGATTTCGGCAGGTAAGGATTCGATGGATGGCCACTGGGAAATGATGGGCTTACCGGTCCGCAAAGCGTTGAATACCTTCCCCAACGGTTTTCCGGCTGACATCATCCAGAAAATGGAAGCGTTCTCAGGACGGAAAGTCATTGGGAATCGCCCGGAATCTGGGACTAAGATCATCGCTGAATTAGGGGAACACCAGATGCAGACCGGCGACCTCATCGTGTACACGTCGGGGGATTCGGTCTTACAAATTGCCGCCCACGAAGACGTGATTCCCTTGGACGAGCTTTACAAGATCTGTGAGTACGCCCGGTCGCTGGTCAACGGTCCCGAGTATCTGGTCGGCCGCATCATCGCCCGGCCATACGTGGGTCCGGACGGCCAGCACTTCACCCGGACTGCGAACCGGCGAGACTTCACGTTGGAACCCACCGGCCCGACCGATTTGGACCGACTGCAACAAGCAGGCGTCCACGTGGTGGGAATCGGCAAGATCAACGACATTTTCTCCGGTCATGGCATCGACGAAGGCTACCATAACGAAAGCAACATGGACGGGATGGACCACGTTGATCACGTGATGCAAGAAGACTTTACTGGTTTTTGCTTCACCAACTTGGTGGACTTCGACGCGATGTACGGCCACCGGCGCAATCCTGATGGTTTTGGTCAGGCGTTGATGGCGTTTGACCAACGTTTGGGCACCGTGTTAGCGAATATGCACGACGATGATCTGTTGATGATCACCGCCGACCACGGCAACGACCCGACCTACACGGGCAGTGACCACACGCGGGAATTCGTGCCGTTAGTGGTTTATTCCCCGAGTTTCAAGCAGGGCGGTTCACTCGGGATTCGAACCCCATTTGCGGATTTTGGGGCAACAGTCCTGGACAATTTTGGTGTCAAGGGTAACAATGAAGGTCAGAGTTTCTTAGCGGATTTACAGTAGTTATGACTCACTAAGGAGGAAACATCATGAGCAACCATTTGGAAGCCAAATCAGGCGATATTGCGGACACGGTCTTGATGCCGGGGGACCCGTTACGGGCCAAGTATATCGCGGAGACCTACTTTGAAAATCCCGTGTGTTACAACAAGGTGCGCAATGCATTCGGGTATACCGGGACCTATAAGGGTCACCGCATCTCCGTTCAGGGGACTGGGATGGGAATCCCATCGATTTCCATTTACGCCCACGAACTGATCACGGAGTACGGGGCCAAGAAGCTGTTTCGGGTCGGCACATCTGGCGGGATGAGTCCCGATGTTCACGTGCGCGACGTGATTTTAGCCCAGGCGGCGACGACCGATTCGTCTATCATCCACAATGTCTTTGGTGGGGGCATCTACTATGCACCCATCAGCGACTTTGGTTTGCTGGACAACGCCTACCATGCGGCGCAAGATCTGCACATCCCAGTAAAGGTCGGCAATGTTTTAGCTGAAGACCGGTTCTACAACGATGAAATGGACCGGCAAAAGTTGGTCGATTACGGTGTGCTGGCTACCGAAATGGAATCAGCGGCTTTGTTCCTGATTGCGGCCAAGTACCACGTCAAGGCGATGTCCGTGTTGACCATCAGCAATCATTTGGTCACTGGTGAATCGACGACGCCTGAGGAACGGGAAAAGTCCTTTGATGACATGATTAAGGTGGCGCTCGAAGCCGCCATTCGATAACTGTGGGGGTCATCTAAGTGAGGTGACCACCCAAACGAGGGGGCAATGACATGGCAGAGACTACAGATGAACGGATTGCCCAAGGGTTGACCGTTGCCAAGCTCTATTATCAGGCCAATCAAAGTCAAAGTCAGATTGCCCAACGACTAGGGATTTCCCGGCCTACCGTTTCGCGGCTGTTACAATTTGCCCGTAAACAGGGGTTGGTTCGCATTCAGATTGTGGATCCCGTCCAAGACGTCCAGACGTTAGAACAGGAGTTGCACCAGGCGTACCAGGTGGAAGTCCACGTGGTGCCGACGCAGCTCACGGCCGCTAGCGAAATCCTGAATACCGTCGGGCAGTACGCGGCCCGCTACCTCGAAAGCATCGTCTCGGAACACGATGTTATTGGGATCGGTTGGGGGAAAACGATTTATGCGATTGGCCAGAATTTGCAACCCGACACCCTGACGGGGGTGGAGGTGATTCAGCTCAAAGGGAGTGTCAGTTATTCGACGGAGTATACCTATGCGTACGAAAGCATCGATGCCTTTGCCAATGCCTTTCACGCGATGCCCCAGTACTTACCGCTACCGGTGATCTTTGACCACCAAAAAACCAAGGAACTGGTGGAAGCCGAGCGGCACATCCAGTACCTCCTAGAGCTGGGCGAAAAGGCCAATATCGCGATCTATTCGGCAGGGACCGTTCGCAGTACCGCGCTGGTGTTTCAATTAGGTTACCTTCAAGATAAGGAGAAACACTACTTGCAACAGCACGCGGTCGGCGACATCTTCTCGCGCTACATCGACGAAAATGGTGAAATCGTCGATCCCGAATTGAATCGGCGGACGATTGGCATTGAGTTGGCCAGTTTGCGGCGCAAGGACCACTCGATTTTGGTGGCCGCGGGCGACGCTAAGGTGGCTGCGGTGCAAGCGGCATTACGGGGCAAGTATCCCAACTGCCTCATCATCGATCAACACGCAGCAGCGGAATTACTTAAAGTGACTTAAAGCTGGGGGCGGTTAGCTGGCAACATCAGCCGACCGCCTTCTAGTGGCTAAATGACCGATTAGCAACGTCCAACAGGGCGTGACCAGTAGAAATGGAGTGAACTTCAGCATGAGAATGGTAGACATTATTGATAAGAAACGAAATGGTGGCGAACTGACCGCTGATGAGATTCAGGACTTCGTTAGTGGCGTGGTCTCCGGTGAGATTCCGGATTACCAGACCAGTGCGTTTTTGATGGCGACCTACTTTCAGGACATGACCGATGCGGAGCGTTCCGAACTGACCATGGCCATGATGAAATCGGGGGACCATCTGGACCTCTCCTCAATCGACGGCATCAAGGCCGACAAGCACTCGACCGGTGGGGTTGGCGATAAGACCAGTATCCCGTTGGCACCCATCGTGGCCGCATTAGGCATCCCGGTACCGATGATTTCAGGTCGGGGTCTGGGCCATACGGGGGGCACGTTGGATAAATTGGAGGCCATCCCAGGTTACACCGTGGAAATCAGCGAACAAGATTTTATCAACCAAGTCCAAGACGTGAAGTGTGCCATCGTGGGGGCCACGGGCAATATCGCCCCGGCTGATAAGAAAATCTACGCCTTACGCGACGTCACGGACACGGTCGATTCGATTCCGTTGATTGCGAGCTCCATCATGAGTAAAAAAATCGCGTCGGGGACCGATGCATTGGTCATCGACGTCAAGACCGGCTCCGGGGCCTTCATGAAGACCCTGGATGATTCACGGGAGTTGGCCCACGCCTTAGTGGAGATTGGTAAGGGCGTCGGCATGGACTGCATGGCTATCATTTCTGACATGAATCAGCCGTTAGGAAACGCCATCGGTAACGCTCTGGAAATCAAAGAATCCATCGACATCTTAAAGGGTAAAGGTCCAGCCGACATCACCGATTTAGTCTTGACGTTAGGGGCGCACATGGTCGTTATGGCCAAAAAGGCCCCTGATTTGAAGACGGCCCGAGCCATGTGTGCGGGGACCATCCAAGACGGGTCAGCGTTGCAGAAGTTTGGTGACATGGTCGCCGCACAAGGGGGCGACCGCAACGTCATCGACCACCCCGAAATCATGCCGCAGGCTAAATACCAGATCGAGTTGCCTGCTAAGACCAGCGGGGTCGTGAGCAAGGTGGCGGCCGATGAGATGGGGATTGCCTCCATGCTTCTCGGCGGAGGCCGGCAAAAGGCCGACGACCAGTTGGATTACGCCGTAGGTATCATGATGCACAAGAAGATTGGGGATTCGGTGCAAGCTGGGGAGTCGCTTCTGACCATCTACAGTGATCGAGAAGATGTGGCCGAGATTAAAGACCTGCTCTACGCGAACATTGAGATTAGTGACACCGCCGAACCCCTTACACTGATCCACGAAACGATTCGGTAGCTCATACGACTGGAAAGTTTGAAACGACTGGGGGAACCCGGTCGTTTTTGGTTGGGCAGGCTAGAAAGTTGATTTTAGCCCGCTGGTTATGACGATGAACGTTTAGTTAAGTCACCGAGATTAGCTCGGGAGAAGCTTTGGGGGATACCGCCGGGTCAATTGCCGGTTTTTGTGAAAAAATTAAGCCAGATTAGTGACAGGACCGCCGCTTTTGGCTAAACTTTAAGTAAACGGGTTATTTGTAGTCAGGGGATGTTACCGCCATGTTGGAAAATTTATTAGCGGTTATTCGAGAAGAAAATTTATCAGAACAACTTTATCATAGTTTAGTCGGCATCAAGCTGACGGAGCAACGCGTCGACCGACGCGGCCGGTTAAGCCAGCGTCCCCAGCCGCAGGCGTGGTCCAATCGACCAGACCATCCATATTTACGCCGCGGCCGACGACCCAACCAAATCATGGTGGTGACGGAACCCAATCCGAATATCGGGGGGGCGCTTGACCGGTTGGATACTTTACAGACCGTAGCGTACCATTCGTTAGAGGCCGATGACCGAATCTGGCCAATGAGTTTGCCACCGATTACCGATGCCGCTGAACTGGCAAGCGCCGGGGCGGGACACCAAGCCGACTGGTTAACGGGAGTCAAGTTGAGCTATAGTATGCCGGACCCCGTGATTCACCGCCTCTACAGTCACTACACGGCCGATTTCGATTCCGTCGTGGCCTTTAAAAACGAACTCTATTTTCGGATTGCCCAAAATTTCGTGCGCTACCAGTGGCTTCTGACCTACCTCTTTGGCGCGGCCCCGTTAGCTGAACGGGGGTTTTTAGACACCTTACCCGAGATTCCCCAACGCCCCGTCCGTAGCTTGCGGCACTGTGGCGCTTTTCCGACCGGAACACCGGTAACGTACACCTCATTAGGGGCGCATCTAGGAGCCTTGCAACGCTTGGCGGCTACGGGAGATTCGCCAGCCGCGGGTCCCGTGACCTTGAAGGGGCAAGTGACCCCGCAAGACTTTTTGACTGGGGGCATCGGGTACCTGGAATTCGGCGGTTTTGACAACACGCCGTTCACGGCCAACGGTGTCAGCCGCCACGCCCTGTATTTCTTAAAAACGTTTATGATTTACCTACTGGTGACGCCATTGCCGACGACGAATCTAGCTGCCGTGCTGGCCGCGGGTCGGCAGAAAAATACGGCCGTGGCCCTCGAACGTCCAGACCAGCAAACGCAGTACCAGGCCGAAGGGGAGCGTATCTTTAGCGCCATGACCGAGATGGCCCACCACTTGCACGCCCATACGGAACAGTGGAGTGCCATTGATGACCTCGCCGAGATTCTGACCCATCCCGAACTGACGCCCGCCGCTAAAATCATGGCACACGTCAGTCACCAAAGCTTGATGGCGTATGGGTTACGGGTCGCCAATGCTTGGCGCTACCAACGGTTGAATGGCACGGCGTTGTTGCCGGTTTACCGGGATTTGAACCTGCGGAGTCAGCGGTTCATCTTGACGGCAATGCAGGCGGGGATTCAGTTCTACCAGGTCAAAGACGAACTGGGGTCGGACTTGTTGATGTTCACCCACGGTGGGGTGACGCAGGTCTTGCAGGAACGGGATACCCAGACGACGGATCCCAAAGGGCAATTGAATCAATTGTTCCCGGAACTCGCTGAATCTTAAAGGAGGATTGTTGCTGTGGAACTCCGCGTTTTACGTTACTTTTGGACGATTGCGGAAGAGGAAAACATCTCACGGGCTGCGGCAATCTTGCACGTGACGCAACCTACGCTGAGTCGCCAATTACGCGCCCTCGAAACCGAACTGGGAACGCCGCTCTTCGACCGTCAAAGTAAGGGCCTGGTGTTGACCTCGGCGGGCTTGTTTTTAAAAAGCCGGGCCGCCGAGATCCTCCAACTCACGCAACAGACCACCCAGGAGTTCGTTAACCGGCGTCAACAATTATTTAGCGGGCACATTACGGTAGGGTGCGTTGAGGCTGATAACTCTGACACCTTAGCCATGTTGTTGGAGGACTTCGTCAGTGATTATCCCCAGGTGACCTTTGATATCTTTAGTGGGGCCAGTGACATCATTACCGATCGGTTGGATAAGGGCTTATTGGATATGGCGATTCTCTTGGAACCGGTCAACACCGACAAGTACCACACGCTGACGTTGCCGCGGACCGAGACCTGGGGGCTATTGATGGCGGCCGACGCCTTCTTGGCCCGGCAAGATCACGTGACCCCA
Organism: Levilactobacillus suantsaii; assembly: GCF_014069315.1. Classification (NCBI taxonomy): domain Bacteria; kingdom Bacillati; phylum Bacillota; class Bacilli; order Lactobacillales; family Lactobacillaceae; genus Levilactobacillus; species Levilactobacillus suantsaii. Next base: position 1,560,350 of record NZ_CP059603.1, read on the forward strand.
GCGGACTTGGCGGGGATGCCCCTGATGATTTCGAATCGCCCGGAAGTCCAGCGACTGTTGACCAACTGGTCGGGGTTGACCCGCCAGCAGCTCAACATCATCGGTACTTTTAATTTGAGTTTTAATGCCTTACCGTTGGTGGCCCACCAGGTGGCTGCGGCCCTAATGATTGCCGGGGCCATCACTAACCGCCAACCGGCCGAGACCAAGTTTTTGCCCTTAAAACCGGCCATCCAGACCAATTGTGTGTTGGTCTGGCGGCGCGACCGGGTCCTGACTCCAGTCGTTACCGAATTCATTCGTTATTTCAAAGACGCTTTTGCCCATTAGGGGCGGGCGTCTTTTTTCGTGTGTGTCGAATTTTCCATTAAAGTGTAAGATACCATTGAATGACCGGCCCCAAGCATAAATGTTTAACAGCTGCGTAAAACAAAATAGTACCTACGACGATCTGTAGGCACTATTTATCCGGGTTTAAATGCAAACGATGCGCTTTTTGCGGAGCTGATAGCGAGTACAAGTTAGACCTGTATCTGGACAAGGACGTCGTGAGTAGCAATCAACATCTTCTGGAACAAAAATAATTCAGCATATAACAACTGAACCATGTTCAATCTGAACAGTTTGATGTAAAATTATCCTGGACCAGCCGGGGGATGGCACCACGGAATCTAGGCCGTTTTACGTTTTTTGAGTTAGTGTTAGCAATCAAATCTTATTATCAACAATCAAACCAAAGGAAGCCATCAATTATGAATAGAGTAGCTAAGAGTTTAATGTTAACGGCGGCAATGTTAGGTGTTGGGGTGACGTTAGGGATCACAAAGGCCAGCGCTTCAGAATGGGTATATAATGGCCATGATTATGGAACTTACGCTAAGATGGTTGCAGCAACTAATGCCGATGCTAAGAAAAAGCAAGGGGCTAAGAACTGGGCGGCAAATATTAAAGACCAAGAAACTGGGCTGTCTAAAAAGGCTAAAAAAGAGCTTGAAGCTAGTTATTCGACTGATCCGAGCAAAATTAAGAATTATTATGATGGAACGACATCAAAAAAGACAACTAAGAGTAAAAAGGCAGCAAAGAAGTATGCCTACAAGGTAACAAATTTAAAAGCAACCAAGACTAAGTCCGGTAAGTACATTAAAGTAACGGGTAAGATTAAAGTTTCAACTAAGAGTCTTGCAAACAAGCACCATGCCAAGTGGGCACGCATTCACCTTTATAAAGGCGCCGACAAATATGCCCGTTTGACTAAGAAGATGACTTTCAGCAAGGCCATCAAGCGGTACAACGCCAAGCATGTTTACGTTAAGGCGGCGTACAAAACAAAGAACCAAAAGAAGTCAACCAACAAGCAGGCAGTCTACACTAACCATATGCTTTCTAAGAATTACGCTAAAGCAATCGGAGCTTACAAGAAGTAGTCAGCAACACCCAATCCGTCTTTATCGAGCGAGCCAAACAAGCAGGGTTCGCTTTTTTTGTTGGATCTAATAGTAATTTAACGGTAACAACGCCTTGTGGGTCACACTCGCAGTATGGCGGCAGTTGTCAGTGGTGATTATTCAGGAGCGGTCTTCCGAACAAAACGCTACATTTAAAGACTGACAGCTTTTTGGAATGTAGAAACGTGGAAAACAGCTGAGGTTTTTAGCAGGTTAAAGATAAACGGCATGCTTAAAAGGCATTAATCAAATAATTATAGGCATTAGACCTATATCAAACTGGCGCCTATACTAGGTCTTGTTCATGAGGCCCGTTGAAAGGAGAAATTAAATGCTCACGGTGATTGATTTTTCATCCCCCGGAGAAACCCTGGTTCGTGGGCAAACGCCGGTGGTGACAGAGGGGCATACCGCCCAAGTCGCCCGGTTACTGGGTGAGCGGTTGGGCATTGCGCCCGTGGCCTTACATCCGCAAGTCCCTTATCCAATGACTTACCCGGCACGCTTGAAACGGGCCCGCGCTGAACAAACGCAACACGCGTTCCCAGCGATTGAACCGGTGGCGTCCGCTGCATTACGGGCCCCCGTATGGGTCTTAGGTTATCCCATCTGGTTCGGCGGTGTACCACGCGTCATCGCGACATTGCTGACTCAGACCACCACACCACCGCGTGAGATTTATCCGTTTGCGACCCACGAGGGGAGTGGTCTGGGGCACAGTTTAGATGACCTGCAACGGTTATGTCCAACGGCGGTCATCCATCCGGGGCTCCCAATTCGGGGGTCGCGGGTGGACCGGGCCGCGCCGGCCGTGGACCATTGGCTCCAACAAGGGTTAGCAGACAACAAATGACGGACAAAGGAGATCATCAAATGACAGTTCGAGACAAAGTAATCGTGATTACCGGGGCTTCCTCCGGTATCGGCGAGGCGAGTGCTAAGCTTCTCGCCCAGAATGGTGCTAAAGTAGTCTTGGGTGCGCGGCGTGAAGCTCGACTCCAAGCAATTGTGACGGCTATTAAAAATGCTGGGGGTCAAGCGACTTACCAGGTGACCGACGTGACCAAGCCGGCTGAAGTCCAAGGCTTAGTTGATTTGGCGAAGACTACCTTTGGTGGCCTCGACGTCATCTTTAACAACGCTGGCATTATGTCGAACTCCCCAATCAGCGCGCTACACACCGACGAGTGGAACGCGATGATCGACATCAACTTGAAGGGGGTCTTGAACGGCGTGGCGGCGGTCATGCCGACGTTTACCGGTCAAAAGCACGGTCAAATCATCACGACGTCTTCCGTGGCCGGCATCAAGAGCTTTGCCGGGTCCGGGGTCTATGGGGCGACTAAGTTTGCCGTCCGGAACCTGATGGAAGTCATTCGGATGGAAAGCGCCCAGGAAGGTACCAACATTCGGACCGCTTCGTTGTACCCGGCGGCTATCAATACGGAACTGCTCCACACCATTACCGATCAACAAACGGCTAATGGCATGCAGAAGTTCTACGACGCCGTGGGCATCACCCCGGACGCCGTCGCCCGCGTGGTCAACTTTGCGGTCGACCAACCCGAAGACGTCAACGTTAATGAATTTACAATTTATCCAACCAAACAAGCTTAAAACTCAGCAAGGAGGACAATATAATGGCTAAAAATGAAGCAATCAAAGACGGAATTTTCCCAATGGGTGCCAAGAACGATGCGTACGCCAAATTCTTTACGGGTCAAAGTTATTTACAAGGGTTAGTGCGCGATCCCGACGTTAGTGTCGGCGTCAGCAACGTGACCTTCGAACCCGGTTGCCGGAACAACTGGCACATTCATCACAATGGGTTCCAGATTTTACTGGTCACCGGTGGCGAAGGCTGGTACCAAGAAGACGGCAAGCCCGCACGGCATTTGACGGCCGGTGATGTGGTCGTGACCCACGACGGCGTCAAGCACTGGCATGGGGCCACTAAGGACAGCTGGTTCTCCCACATCGCCATTACGGCGGGGACACCAGAATGGTTGGAGCCCGTTTCGGATGAACAATACGCTGCAGTGGAAGGAGATAAATAATTATGGCTGAAAAACAAACGGCTGGTCGCGACAACTTAGGTGACTTTGCTCCGAAATTCGCGGAACTCAACGATGATGCTTTATTTGGTGAAGTTTGGTCACGTGAGGACAAATTATCGGCCCGTGACCGGAGCTTGATCACGGTGGCTAGCCTGCTCACGCAGGGGGTCCCTCAACTTGAAGCGCACATGAAGATTGCCAAACAACACGGCGTGACTAAGGACGAGATGGTGGAACTCATCACCCACTTGGCCTTCTACACTGGGTGGCCAAAAGCTTGGTCCGCATTTGGTTTAGCTAAGCAAATCTACAAGGACTAATCTGCATTTAAAAATGACTGTTAAAAAACATGCCTCAGTGGTGACCGGATAAGCCGGTCGCGTTACTGGGGCGTGTTTTTGAATTAGAACCAAGTGGCTTGTTTGTCGGCGACCGTGGCTTGCAGCGCATCGATGATGGCGGTGAAGTAGGTCTCTTGCTTGGTAGCACGCAAGTAGCTGACGCCGTAAGTCATGGGGATGTCTAGATCCAACGGTCGGTAGACCACGTCGGTGTTTTGCGGGTCGATGGCAAAACCGGGAATCAAGCCGAGGCCTTCTCCAGAAGCCGCATACATCGCACATTCTGCAATATTTTTGACTGTCGTCAATTCCAAGTTAGGCAGTGTTTGGCGGAGCGTATTACTGAGGCGAATGGCAGAATGGACGGGGGGCGTGCTGTTCCAAATCCAGAGCTTGTGCTGGGCGAGGTCGGTGAGGCTGAGCTTGGATTTTAGGGTCAGGAGTTGGTCGCGGGGGATAATCACGCTATAGTGGCCGCGCAATAGCGGCGTGAAAGCGATACGCGGGTCGGCATGGAAGAAATCTTCCTGCATTAGGATGAAGGTCGCCTGCTGATTTAGCAATAAGTTTAAACTCGCGGCATATGAGGCCGGACGAAAACTGGAGAGTTGGATTGGTCGATTGTGCTGAGCGGTGAAGCGGTGGAAAAACGCCGGTAAAAAGACCCGTTCGAAGGGGATGATCGAGTGGCAGACCGTAATGGGTCGCGACGCTTTATCAGCGTAAATGTGCTCGAGCACCTGATTGAACTGCGCGGCAAGTTGTTGCAGGTGGGTGTAGAGGTAGTGGCCCTCGGGGGTCAAGTCGGTCTGGTGGGCGTGAACCGCGATGATTTTAAATCCCAGTTCGGTTTCGAGGCGCTTTAGGTTTTTGGAGACCGTGGACTGGGACACGTAGAGTTGGGTAGCGGTCTGAGTCACGCTTTTGGTTTGGCCCACGGAAAGTAGGCATTTGAGCTGTAATGAATTCACAAGTTACCATTCCAATTCGTCATAAAGGTATGCGATTTACGCGTGATCAGTCCGCAAAATTTGCCGTACCATGAACGTGTAAGCGATAACAATTGCAGACTAACGTAAAGGACTGATTAAATTATGACACAAACAACTTACGATGTCATCGTTGTCGGCGCTGCCAACGCCGGGGGCTTTGCTGCCGGAGCCGCCGCGGAAAAGGGCGCCAAGGTCTTAGTTATCGACAAGAAGTCGTCGAGTGATCACCTGTACCGCAATACGATTGCCTCGGTCGATAGCGCCGCGCAGAAGCGGGCTGGGGTGCACATCGACAAGCGTGAATTAGTTGAATTTCTGTCGGCGTTTGCCCAGGACAACGTTGACCAAAAGCTCCTGTGGACTTGGGTCAACCATAGTGGCGAAGCCATGGATTGGTTGGAAGAGCAGGTCTTAAAAACCAATGGTGACCACCTCCATGCCACTGGCGATGCGTATTATGAACACTTGATCAACAAGGCATTCCCATCTGGTAATGAGGTCACCCGCGATGAAAAATCCTGGGACCAGGGCTGGGGCAAGTACGTGATTCAAAAGGACCGTGACTTGGGTGTGACGTTCAAGTATCGGACCAAGTTAGAAAACTTATTGACCGACGCCCAAAATCGGGTCGTTGGTGTACGGGTCAAGGACACCGAGACCAATGCCATCAGTGAGTTTACGGCAACCAAGGGCGTTATCCTGTGTACCGGTGGCTATGGGGCCAACGAAGCGTTGATGCAGAAGTGGGCGCCAACGTTGCTCCAGAAGAACACCTATACTCAAAGCCCCCGCGATGATGGGTCTGGTCAATTGGCGGCCTTGGCTGTGGGGGCTGCCCGCGACGACGAACCGGCCAGCATCATCTTCGATCGGGGCGCGGTCCCGGTCGGCACCAATATTGATGATTACTACGTCAAGGACTGGAAGAGTCACCAGTTCGTCTTAGGCTCCTACCCACTGCTCAAGGTCAACTTGAAGGGGGAGCGTTTCTTCAACGAAAGTGCCCCGTATCAGTTTGCCATGAATTCACTCCGGCACCAACCAGGACATTTGGAAGTCATGGTCTGGAACCAAAAGACCATGGACAACCTGCAACAGTTCCACACGTTAGGGTGCTCACGGTTAGGCTGGCCTGGTATCTTCGGCGCAGACGGCGAAAAGAAGCTGGTTCAACAGTACCTGGAAAAAGGTTACGTGAAACAGGCGGACAGTATTGAAGAACTGGCCCACAAGATGCAATTACCAGCTGACCAGCTGCAAAAAACCGTGGCACGGTACAATGATCTCTGTGCTGCTGGCGAAGACCAGGATTTCGGCAAGGAAAGCTACCGGATGTTCCCCGTCGATGGTGGCCCGTACTACGCGGTCACGTTAGGGGGAATTTTACTTGCCACCTTGGACGGGTTGCACGTCAACGAACGGATGCAAGTCCTCGACCGGAATGCTGATCCAATCCAAGGGCTTTACGCCGCTGGCAACTGTGCGGGGGGCTTCTTCTGGGGCGCTTACCCGGACCGGGTTCCCGGTTTGACGGCCAGTCACGCGGTCACCTTTGGCCGGTTAGCGGGTCAGACTGTGCTAGCCTAACGTTTGACGCCTGGTTTGATGCCATGATGAACACCAAATAACTTAAAACGTGCACCGCTTACAAATGGATTTTCCATTTAAAAGCGGTGCACGTTAGTGTTTTGTCGGTGATACGTTAAACGGGGGAATGACTAGTCACTGGCAGGTTAATGGATAACTAGGCTCAGCAACAGCACGATAATGATGCCGACCACGGAAATGATACTTTCCAGGACCGTCCAGATACTTAACGTCTGTTTGACGGAGAGGTCGAAGTATTCCTTGAACATCCAAAAACCGGCGTCGTTCACGTGCGAAGCGGCTAATGACCCGGCCCCAATGGCGAGCACCATCAAAGCGGGGTCCACGCCGGCTTGGGCCATCAGAGGGGCCACGATGCCGGCGGCGGTCAAGGCCGCGACGGTCGCAGAGCCTAAGGCTACCCGTAAGACCACGGCGACCAACCAGCCTAAGAGTAAAGGCGACATATTGGAATTGACGAAGATCTTCGCCACTTCGTCCCCGACACCACCGCTGATTAAGACTTGCTTGAAGGCGCCACCACCTCCGATGACCAAAAGCAGCATGGCAATCGACTTGATAGCATCTTCTAGACTTTGCATGATGGCGGACGTTGGCCGTTTGCGGGCCCAGCCCATGGTGAACATCGCCACTAACAGCGAAATCAGCATGGCCATCGCCGGATCGCCAATCAGGGCGATGATATGGTCCAGCATGGTTGCTCCCTTGGTCGGCGTGGCCCCGCCGTTGACCGTCATCTTGTAGATGGTGGTAATCGCCATCAAGATAACGGGGAATAAAGAGGTTAAGACGGCCATCCCAAAGCTAGGGGATTCGGACTTTTTGAACGTCTTGACTTCCCCTAATGACGACAGGTTCCCTTTTTGCTGGAAGGCACTGGGCGCAAAGCGTTGGGCCAACTTGGTAAAGAGGGGCCCAGCCACGATGGCACTGGGAATCGCAACCACTAACCCGAGTAATAGGATTTCTCCGTCGTTAGCATTCAAGACGGCGGCGATGGCAACCGGCGCCGGATGGGGTGGTAAGAACCCGTGGGTCACGGACAGCGCAGCGGCCATGGAAATTCCCAGATACAGGATCGGCACGTCGGCTTCAACGGCAATGGCAAAGACGATTGGAATCAATAAGACCAGGCCGACTTCAAAGAACAGGGCGATCCCGATAATGAATGACGCCAGCATAATGGCAACTTGCAATCGTTTTTTACCGAATTTATCAATTAAGGTGGTGGCAATCACGTAGGCCCCACCAGCATCGGCGACCAGCCGACCCAGCATGGCCCCGAAACCGAAGACCAAGGAGAGTTCTCCCAGTTGACTGCCGATTCCTTCTTCGATGGTGGCCATGATCTTGGTCAGATTCATGCCCAGTAATAGCGCAGTCAAAACGGAAGTCATGACCAGCGAGACGAAGGTGTTGATTTTGAAACGAATAATGAGGACCAATAAAAAGATGACCCCAACAACAAGTGCTAAAAGTTCCATAGTAGTAAGCCCTTTCATCTTGATATAGTGTGAAAAGCCAGCTTCCCCCAAAACAGACTTTTCGTAAGCGCTTTATATTATACTTGATGGTACACAATTTGTACATAAAAGAACCTTCTTTTGTTTCATTTTGACGCAACTAAAATAGGCTAGTTTTCTGAAAAATGATTTGGTGGGTCAAAGGTTGCGGCCAGTCGGTGGCCGGGGAGACAAAAAAGGGGGCCTATCCAAGTTTGGATAGGCCCCCTTACGGGTGATTAACCGTTATTTTTTAGTAGTTTGTTGCGGGTGCTTTCGCTGGAATTCCGCAATGTTCTTGTACTCGGATTGTAACTTCCGGCTCAAACGGATGTAGATTGGAACTAACGTCCGGTAAGCTTCGTAAGTGTCCGGGTTCGGGTGGTGCACGTTAGCAACCCCGATAAAGTTCTTCACTTCAGTCAGATCATCGATCAGACCCAAGGAGTACATCCCTAAGGTCACAGCCCCTAAGGCCGTTCCTTCAGGACTTTCGGGAATCGTGACGTCTTGTTCGAAGATGTCAGCTAACATTTGGCGCCAGAGCGCGGAACGCGCGAAACCACCAGTTGCCTGGATGCTGGATGGTTTGCCCACGACTTCTTCCAGAGCCAACATGACCGTGTAGAGGTTGTAGACGATACCTTCCAAGGCTGCCCGGACCATGTGCGCCCGGGAATGGGTCCGCGTTAACCCGAAGAAGGAGCCCCGAGCGTTAGCGTCCCAGATTGGGGCCCGTTCGCCACCTAAGAATGGGTGGAAGATGAGGCCATCGGAACCGGCCGGAATCTTAGACGCAATTTCGGTCAACAGGTCGTAAGAATCGACTTGCATTTGTTCCGCCGTAATCTTTTCGGGCGCGAAGAGTTGATCCCGGACCCAACGGAAGACAATCCCCCCGTTGTTGACCGGTCCACCAACGACCCACCGGCCTTTGGACAGGTAATAGCAGAAGACCCGGCCTTTAGGGTCGATCTTTGGCTTATCAGTGACGACCCGGACTGCACCAGACGTTCCGATAGTCACAGCGACGACTCCTGGCTTGATGGCGTCGACCCCGAGGTTCGCTAACGGACCGTCGGAAGCTCCCATGATGAACGGAATGTTCGGGTCCATACCAATCACACCGGCGTAATCAGCTTTCATACCGGAGATTTGGTCGGTGGTGTCCACCAGCTTAGGAAGTTGGTCGCGGGTGATTCCGGCGACTTCTAAGGCTTGGTCGTCCCAGTCCATCTTGAAGATGTTGAATAACCCAGTGGCGTTAGCAACAGAGTAATCTTCTTGTAAGACGCCAAATAACTTGTAGATAACGTATTCCTTGATGCCAACGAACCAACGGGCCTTGTTGAAGAGGTCAGCGTGTTCATTGCGCAACCAGATTAACTTGCTCAGCGGCGTCATTGGGTGGATCGGCGTCCCGGTCTTTTCGTACAATTGCTTACCGACACCGTTTTCACGAAGTTCGTCAGCGTATTGCACGGCCCGGTTATCGGCCCAGGTGATGGCCCGCGTCAATGGCTTGTGGTCCTTGTCTAATAAAATCAAACTGTGCATCGCAGCGGAGAAGGAGACCCCGTGCAATTGACCATTCTTCAAATCAGCCTTCCGTAGCACCGTCGTTAAGCCATCAATAATTGCGGAGAAGATTTCTTCGGGATCTTCTTCGGCCATGTCGGGGACATCTTGGTACAACGGGTACAGGTTGTTTGAATAACCCTGCATCTTACCTTCAGTGTCATAAAGGACTGTTTTGACACTGGTCGTACCAATGTCGACTCCAATCATGTAATCCATAAAATTCTTCCTTTCGTGGTAACTCGATTAAGTCACTAGCGTCTTACGGTACCTTGACGTCGCAACCGGGTAAAAACTCTCGGTATCAGCCAGTGGAGACCGTCGTTCCCATGACGAAAACGTTATCATAGATAGCGTACTGGGTCGTTTGTTGAAAAGCAAGCGTTGGCCCTCATCAAAATGTGACTTACGGCCCATTTTAGACAAAAACGCTCCCAAAGGCAACGCTGTTTATTATATGTAAAAAAGTTTCACTTTTCAAGTGGGGTGTTGTAAAATATTTACAAAAAGATTTCTAAAAACAGGAAAGGTGATGGTGGTTATCGCACGTTCAGCATTGGGTAAGCTACGGGGGAAATATGATAGTCTCTCGACCACGGAAAAACGGATTGCGCAATTGGCGCTGAACAGTCCGTCGTCGGTCAGTGAGATGACGATTCGTGAGCTTGCCAGTGCCGCCGGAGCGTCGACCGCATCGATCTCCCGTTTCGTCAAACGGTTAGGTTACGCCAACTATCGGGAATTTACCATGGAGTTGGCGCACGTGGTGGTGGTCGACGCTAAGGAAGGGGCTAAGCTCTTCAAGGAATTAGGCGAGGGGGACTCGTTGGGTGTCATCGCCAACAAGGTGTTTCATTCGTCGATGGCCTCGCTAGAAGAGACCAACGATGCGCTAAGTGAAAAGGACATCGCCCGGGCCGTATTAAAGTTGATCAACGCCAAGAACGTTGCTTTCTTCGGCCTCGGGGGGTCCTCCGTGGCAGCACTAGACGGCTACCATAAGTTTGTGCGGACGTCACTTACGGTGACCTATCATCCGGATTATGACATCCAGTTGATGCAGGCAGCCAAAATGACCAAGGATGACTGTGCCGTGGTCATCTCCCATTCAGGAAAAAACTACGAAACGATTCAACTGGTCAAGGTCCTCAAGGAAAATGAGGTTCCCATCATCGGGATTACCAGTTACAGTGGCTCACCTTTGGCGCGGGCGGCGACTGTGACCTTACTGTCGTTGACCGATGAGATCCAGTATCGTTCCGAGGGCTTGTATTCCCTGATTTCACAGATCGCCATTCTCGATAGTCTGTTCATGATGACGGTCCTACGCAGTTCGTCGCGGACCCAACCAGTTTTGATGCACGTCAGAGACGTTATCGAACGAACTCGCGAAGAACCCTAAGCCACCACATGGTATAATAAACCAAAGTGGTTAGACGGGAACGGTGACGATGGTGAAACGACGGGATTATCAACCAATTTACATTCGTGCGGCACGCCGGAAACGACGGTGGCGGCACGTGGGCTGGTTTGCGTTGCTGGTGGTCTTGGTCACGTTAGGCATCTTTGGCTGGCAAACGTGGCAGGAAAATCAGCAAAACCAGCTTAATCAGTATCCCGTTCAGGGGGTCACTATCAATCAGGGGAGCGGTTACCTCGATTTTCAGCAGCTCGCCAAACACCATCAATTCGTCTACATCCAGGCCACGTCTGGGGCCACCTATAGTGATAATGATTTTAGTAATAACTACTCGCGAGCTCAGGGAGCGGACCTGAAAGTGGGTGTGATGCACACGTTTAGTTTCACGTCGTCAGCGCAACGGCAAGTAGCTCACTTTAAGCAAACCGTAGGCCAGAGGACGGGAGGGCTGCCCATCATGGTGGCGGTCAGTTACTATGATCAATACAACAGTAGTAACCGACGAATGGCCACTCAGGGGCAGAAACTCAAACGAGTCGTCACCAGGCTGGAACGGACCTATCACCAAGGCGTCGTGGTCTATGCTAGTCGCACGGTCTTGGCCCAGTTTGTGCGGCCCGTTTTGCCCAACCAAACCGAATGGGTCGCCAATAGCCAGTTGGGTCACTATGGCGACCGGGTGGCGTTGATTGAATACGACGCTAACGGTCACTTGTCTCAAAATGGGCAGTCGCAGGCCGTGGGTTTTACGGTCTTTAACGGCTCACACCAGCAATGGGTGCACTTTTATCAACAGGACTAAATCAAAAACGGATCATCCGCACGTCCAAATCAGCATTTAGGCGTGTGGATGATCCGTTTTGAGTTTTACGGGCGTGAGGCCATCAATGGGCCGGAGCGGACGACGAGTTATCGACGGGGTGTACCGTATAGGTACAATCGTCAGCCTCATCAAAAAACGAGATGGGCCGTTGCTCATTGGCCCGGATGACTAAGTGATACCCAAATTTATCTTGAAACGTCAGCTTGTGGTCGTCGAGGCCCTTGACGTTGACTTCCAGGGACCGACCATCGATGTGTACATCCAGATTCGGGCTGATTTCTAACTGGTGGCGCCGCTGATTATACGGGTCCACAAATTGCCAGGTACCCGCATAAAATAGCGGGGACTCATTGGATTCATCGTGTTGCTTTTTGCGAAGTGAGAAGCCACTAGTTAGTCCGGCAAGTAGTGAAATACCAAATAGTGCAAGTTCTCGACCTTTCACCGGAAATCCCTCCTTTGAACTATTGTCTACCCTAAATATAACATGTTTTAAGGGATAAACCACGCAAGACCCTCTCCATTTTTAAGAAAAAACAAGGTGCTGACTATGCCTTTGCGGTGGGGACTGGTAGAATAAGGGAAGACTAGATAATGACCTGTGGGGAGGGTGGTCACGGTCGTGCGTCGCTGCCCCCACAACTCAGACTTGTATTGGAGGAATGACTCATGATTCGGATCGGAACAGTTGGGACCCATTGGATTACGCAACAGATGGTTGACGCCTTGGCATTATCACAGCAATACGACTTAGCGGCGGTATACTCGCGGCATGCAGAGACCGCGACGACTTTTGCCCAGAAGAATCATGCCGCGGCGACTTATACGGACTATGCTACCATGTTGGCGGAAGCCGACCTGGATGTGGTATACCTGGCCTCCCCGAACAGTCTACATTTTCAACAGGCGCTAGCAGCGATTCGCCAAGATATCTCGGTCATCGTGGAAAAGCCCGCTGTGAGCAATCAGGGTGAGATGACGGCGTTGTTAGCGGAACTGGCTCGTCATCCCCACGTGCGTTTATTAGAAGCGGCACGCAACGTCCATACCCCGAATTTCCATGCCTTGGAAAAAGCGGTGGCCGCGTTGCCGATGGTTCAAGGGGCCACGTTGAGCTATATGAAGTATTCGTCGCGCTACGACCAAGTCTTAGCCGGCGAGCGGCCCAACGTCTTCACCAAGGAATTTTCTGGTGGGGCGTTACAAGATCTCGGAGTCTACCCCATTTACTTGGCCGTGGCGTTGTTTGGTCAACCAGCCCACGTGGCCTATTTTCCTACGTTAGTTGCGACCGGTGCCGATGGCAAGGGGATTGCCATCTTACGCTACGGGGACTTCGACGTGACCGTGAACTTCGGTAAGACCAGTAACGCTTACGCCTGGTCCGAGATTTACGGGTTGAAAGAGACCTTAGCCCTGGACGATGCTGGTGAAGTGACCCAGGTCCACGCGTATGCGGCTGATGGGACCGTGACGGATCTGACCGAGCCAGAGCTGGCTAACCCACTATTGCCAGAAGTCGCCGACTTCGCTCGGGTGCTTCAAAACCCGGACGACGCCCAGAATGCGGCCGACTATCGGCGCTGGTCGCGGTGGAGTCAACAGGTGAACCAAGTCTTGTACGACTTACGGGTCTCAGCGAATTTATATTTTCCGGCCGACGAAAACTAGAAAAGAAGAGGAACAACTATGTTAGAACAGTATCAAGCACATTTTCGCGCCCTAGGCTACACGGAACCCACCGCGATTCAAGCGGCGGTTTACGGTCCCATGACCAGTGACCAGAACGTTTTGGGGTTGGCCCCGACCGGGTCGGGCAAGACCGTAGCCTTTACTTTACCTGCCTTGGCGACCTTACTGCCTGGCGACGGTACCCAATTGTTGGTCTTAGAACCTTCCCAGGAACTGGCGATTCAAACCAGTCGGGTGATGCGTGATTGGGCCAAACTTTTGAATTTAAAGGTTGCCGCTTTGACCGGTGGCGCCAACGTTAAACGGCAGACCGAACGTCTTAAAAAGCGGCCCGAAGTGGTCGTGGGGACGCCAGGTCGGTTACTGAACCTGATTCAGGACCGTAAACTCAAGGTCCACTTGATTTCGATGATCATTGTGGACGAAGCCGATGACTTGTTGACTGGGGACACCTTAGAAACGGTCCGGGCTGTGGCTCAAGCAGCTCCGGCCGACGTTCAACTGGGCTTCTTTTCCGCGACGGATACGGCCATCTTGAGTGATTTAGGGAAATGGTTCGGTCAAGAAGTGACGCGGATCGACGTGCGCCAGGAAGACCACACCCAAGGCGATGTCCGCCACGTCCTCTTACAGGTCGGGATGGGGAAGCGCGATCAGATGTTGAAACGCCTCCTGGCGGTGCCCAACTTTCGGGCATTGGTCTTCTTCAAGCAGACCAATACGCTGAAGCACACGGCGACTAAGTTTTATCACGACCACGTTTCGGCGACCAGCCTGACCAGTGACTTACGGCAAGTCCAACGGGAAAAGGCCCTCCAAGACTTCCGCCAGGGACGGACTCGTCTGTTACTGACCACGGACGTGGCGGCGCGAGGATTAGATATTCCGAAGCTACCGGCCGTCATCAACTATGATCTGCCTAGCACAATCAACGAATACGTTCACCGAGCGGGGCGGACCGGGCGAATGGGCGAACCAGGCCAGGTCATCAGTCTTGGTGACGACCATGACTTGCGAGACCTCAAGAAATTGTTGCGCGAGACGGACTATGACCTGGTCTCTGTGTACTTTTCCGGCCGGCAGTTGACCACGGAACGGCCGAGCGCTACGCCCGCGGTTCGGGCCGAAGTACGACCGGCGACGCAGGCGGCACGAACGGTAGCTACGCGACCGGCGCACGACTCATTGACGCCAACCGTGACGGCTTCACCGGCGCAGGCCCCAGCCACGCACCAAGAGACACCAACGCCCAAGAAGTCCAAAAAGCACAAGAATCGGCATAATAAAAACAAGGGGATGCGTAAAAAGTGGCGTGACCGGGATGCCCAACACGACCGGGAACGCTCTTAACCCGTCCTTTACAATTAAAACAATCCGTGTCAAAATTAACTCACGGGTTGTACACTGGCCCTATAGCACAACTGGATAGGGCACCCGCCTCCTAAGCGGATGATCCCGGTTCGAGTCCGGGTGGGGTCATGAATGAACCGACCGTCACGTCAAACAGACGTGGCGGTTTTTTTGTGCGGCTAGGTAGAGGTGGTGAGAAGTCTGGCGGGTTATTTTGAACTAGTGGACTATTCGGTGAGTGAATGACGTATAATGGAACCATATCCTTTCCTTAGGTTGAAAACTATGCACGGTAGAGGAGAAAGGAGGTCTGTTTCCGTGGGCACCCAATTAAAGCGCTTTATTCGAGGCATTTTTTGGACGGTTTTAGCAAGCTACTTTTGGTACACTAATGTGCAAAATCACGCGGCCGGAATTGTTGGGATTATTCAAGACATTTTCGTGGTTTTGTCGGTAATTGCGGCATTATTTTACTACGTCACTTTGGTCGTAGATTTCTTTCAAATTATCCGGCACCGTTCAAAATAAGTTGTTGAGACTTAGTTAGTGGTCACTTTGGAGATTATCATCAGTGTTGCGTTGGTCAGATTATTAGTGAGGGAAGGTCACTGAATTTAGCAGTGTCCCCATGAATAAAATTGATTTTATAAAAACGCGATACTTTTTTGATTAGTTATTGATTCCAGAATTTGGGGGTTAGCAAAGAATATCGTAGGGGAGTCAAATAGAACTATATTAATAGAAGAAACTGAAAAATCAATTTGACTTTTTTATAGAAACGAGTAAACTTTCAATTATTAAGTAACCATTAACTTTATAAGGAGATTTTAACTATGACGACTTGGACAGCACGACAATCGAAACGATATTATAGCTGGTTTCAGTAGTCGTGCTGGCAGTTGCTGCGGGCACGACGCTTCGCAACAACTGTGACCAGTTCATTTCGGGAGGTAAAATCTACGGAAGAGTCACAGCGGTGATGGGTAAATAGCTGCGTGACTCTTCTTAATATTTGGGGGCGACTCAGGTTCATCCGCCGATATTTGAAGAATCGTCCGTATCCGTCTACGCATCACCAGCGGTTACGATTGGATTGAGAGGGCGATTTTATGACAAACAGCGAGATGGTACAATTTGGACTTTTGACGGACGCGACGCACCAGGAAACTTGGCTTCCACAAATACTGACTTGGGGCGCGGCCCGTTGCCAGACGTTTACCGTGGTTCCTGGGAAATTACCGGCTGTAATGGCAGACATTCGTGGCCGGGGGCTAGTGGGAGTTAATTTGGCAGGTCCCTTCAGGCGCGCAGTGGTGCCCTTGGTAGATACTTTAACGTTACGGGCGCGACAAACGCAAATCGTCAACACCGTTCGCAACGACCACGGCCGTTTAGTCGGTGACAACACAATGGGCGCGGGACTGTTTCAGGATCTACGAGCGCGGGGGTTACAGGTCACCGGTCGACGACTCGTCGTATTAGGAGCAGAGACCTTGGGGCAGGCCATCATTGCGGCAGCCGTAGATACCGGTTGTTCGCAGATTGATGTCATCGTACCAGTAACTGCCAGTTACGCTAGCCAAGCAACGTGGCTCAGTGGCTTGGCCCAAATGATGGACGGGACCTTACGGGTGCATCTCGCTACGGCGACGACCATCCTAGCTCGACTCGTCGCCCAAGCCGACGTGGTAATTAAGGCGACGCAAGGTACCGACGACCCAGTTTCCTTAGCAATCATGCGGCAGTTGCACCCGGGACAACTCGTTGTGGATGGGAGCGCATTGGTACGTACGAGCCCCTTTTTAGTTCAGGCGGCGCAGCAGGGAAGTGAGACCCACACCGGTTGGGGCTGTTTGATCTGGCAAGAAGCCTTGGCTTTTCAGTTCTGGACGGGGAAGGTCCTGGCGGTACCGGCGATGGAAGCGGAATTAGCCGCCCACCTCGCGCCCCAGTCAGTGGCCCGGCCAAGCGGAAGATAAGTTGATATAATCGCCGAATGAGCTAATCAAGTAAATAAATTCACAATGAAGAAGCTCTTCTATATAGGTAGAGCTTTTTTTGTTTTATCAGGCTAAGGTCAACCGTCGGCTAGCCACTGGGATGAGCGGCTCTCATTTGGGGTGGCATTTTACGCCGTCGATTAGTTACGGGGGAGGAATCGTAGTCCGGCAGTTTGCGATGTAGGCGTAAAACCCGAACGACGGAATTCGTAACCACAAACGATTATTTTTTAAAGACACTAAAATATTCTTAACTAGACCAAAACCTTTTGAAAGCAATGTAAGCGGCGGCAAATTAGTTTTTATTTAGTAAAACCATTTATATATTTCAAATGAAAAGTCAAATTGCAGGCGCTTTCTAGAAAACTTTCTTGTATAATATAGGTGGTGTTTAAAGATTTGAGGAGGTTGTCAAATTATGGATAATACAGAAACGATGAATCCCAAGAAGTTTAAGCGCATTTTGGTCGGGGTGGACGATTCTCCGGACGCCCAATTGGCTTTTCGGTACGCGATGAATCGGGCAAAATCCGATGACGCGGAGCTCGTGATTTGCACCATCATGGAGTCCGATGATATGAATGTTTACCAAGCATTGAACAAGGATTACGTGCATGGTCAGCGTGCCGAACTGGTCAAACACTTGGAGGGCTACCAGGATTTAGCCCAACGGGTCGGCGTTCAAAAGGTTAAGTTGGTCATCGGTGAGGGCGATCCCGGTGAAGCGATGGTGAAGAGCATCATCCCAGAAGTTAAACCTGATATTTTAGTTATCGGGTCCTTATCGAAAACTGGCGTGCGGAAGTATTTTGGAAGTCAGGCCGCTTACATGGCAAAATATTCTCCGATTTCTGTAATGATTGTGCGCTAACGTTTTCACGGACCTTTCATGATGAAAACGAAAATAATATTCGGTGAAACGCTTGCAAGTTGAAAAAAAGTTTCATACAATGGGGCCTATGCGAAATGATTGAATTAGCACTAATCAAGTAATTCGTCAGAATCTGGCATAGGAAAGAGAGAGAAAAATGCAGTTCGTGATTTTATTGTTGGGTATTCTACTGTTACTTTTCCTGATTATTAAAGTTAAGTTGAATACTTTCGTGTCATTGATCGCAACATCGATCCTAGTGGCGTTAGGCCTCGGGATGAACCCTGCTAATATTGCGACTTCCCTGAAAGATGGGATTGGCAGTTCTATGGGTGAACTCATTATCGTCTTTGGGTTCGGGGCCATGATCGGCCGGTTGGTCTCAGATGCCGGTGGGTCGTACCGAATTGCGCGGACGTTAATTAACATCTTCGGAAAAAAGCGCTTGCAAGTCGCTATCTTGGTGGCGTCATTCCTGATTGGGATTTCGTTACTGTTCGAAGTTGGGTTAGTTCTGGTCACGCCAATCGTCTTTGCCGTTGCGCTTGAAGCGGAAGTGCCATTCCTGTACTTAGGAATTTCCATGGCCGCTGCACTGTCAGCGACGCAAGGCTTCTTGCCACCACAACCATCCCCAACTGCCGTTTCCACGGCTTTGGGGGCCAACTTGGGTCAAGTCCTGTTAATCGGGATCGTCGTTGCCATTCCTTGTGTGATCGTCGCTGGTCCGATTTGGACGCGGGTCATTCGGCACTTCAGTCCAGACCTTTTCGTTATCAAGAAGTCCTTACCGGCTTTTGGTGAAGTGAAGGAATTTGATTTGAAGGAAACGCCTGGTTTTGGGATTTCTGTTTTGACCTCTTTGTTCCCGGTTATCTTCATGGCTTTGGCCACGATTTACCAAATGACGGTTGACGGTGGGACAACGCCAAAGAATCCACATGGTATGGATGCGGTTGTTTCGATGTTAGGGAACCCCGTTATCGCCATGGTGATTGCGTTGCTCTTTGCCATCTGGTCCATGGGTCTGCACCGGAAGCGGACGATGAAGGAAATCAGTGGCACGATTGAAAGTGCTGTCAAGTCCATTGCGATGCTCTTAATGGTCATCGCTGGTGGCTCCGCTTTCAAACAAGTCTTAATCGATGGGGGCGTGGGGAAGGCCGTGCAACAATTGATGGTCAACTCTTCCTTCTCACCACTAATCTTGGCTTGGTTCATTACCGTTATCTTACGGGTCTCCTTGGGGTCAGCGACTGTTGCCGGGATGACGGCTGCAGGACTGATCACGCCGTTGATGCACTCTCTGGGTGCCGATCCGGTCATGATTTCGTTAGCTATCGGTGCTGGGTCCTTGGCCGCTTCTCACGTCAACGATGCCGGTTTCTGGATGTTCTCTGAATACTTTGACTTGAGTGTCAAGGATACCTTCAAGGTTTGGACGTCCCTAGAAACGGTTATCTCGATTGTGGGGATTATCATGGTCGTGATTATCAACGCCATCTTACATTAATTTCTCTTGATTATCCCGAACGAGTTGTTAACGGACTTCACTGCTAATACCCGTTTGCTAGGACCCAGGCTTGGATGCTTGGGTCCTTTTGTTTGGTCAAATAACTAACAAAAACAGCCCCGTCAAGCGGGATCGTGATGGACTCACGGTCGCGTTGACGGGGCTGTTTGACCTGATAGGGGCCGCGATTACTTTTCTTCTCGGACGATGTATTTTGGTCGATGTTTGGTTTCGAGGTAAATTTTATTGATGTATTGGCCGAGAATTCCCAGACAAAAGAGCTGGATTCCACCAATCAATAGGACAATGACGACTAAAGATGGCCAACCAGCAACTGCACCACCCACGGTCAGGGCGCGAACCACCACGAAAATCAGGCCGATCAGCGACAAGAAAAACGAGATACTGCCGACCCAGGTGGCTAAGCGTAACGGTGCGTTCGAAAAATCGATGATGCCTTCGATCGAATACGAGAACAGTTGCCGTAAGTTCCAATGCGTGGTCCCCGCCGCGCGTGGTTGACTTTCGTAGGTCAGGTAAGTGGTCTTAAACCCGACCCAGCTAAAGATTCCCTTGGAAAAACGGTTGAATTCAGGTAGATCCAGGACCGTGTCAACGAATTGCCGGGTCATCAACCGGTAATCCCGGGCGTTTGGTTCAATGCGCACGTCCGAGATGCGGTTGATGACGCGGTAGAAGCTACTAGACAAGAACGCCCGTAACTTACTTTGACCCTTGCGTTCCTTTTGAATGGTGCCCACGCAGTCGTAGCCGTCGTTTTCGATGAGCTGAAACATTTGGGGCAACAATTCGGGTGGGTCTTGCAAATCGACGTCCATCACGGCAATTAAATCACCAGTCGTGGCCTGAAGTCCAGCGGCTAAGGCCGACTCCTTGCCAAAGTTACGTGAGAACGACCGGAAGTGGACCGTCTCGGGGTGCGCTTGGTGGAGCGTCTTCATTTCCGCTAACGTCTGGTCCGATGAGCCATCGTCGACGAAAATGTATTCTGGTGTGACCGTTTGGGTCGGGGTGTTCATGGTGTCGATCACCTTGCTAACGGTTCGGTAAAACAATGGAATTGACTCCTCCTCGTTATAGCAAGGAACGACTAAACTCAGTGTTTTCATGTATAGACATTCCTTTCAAACAACACGCTTAATTTTACAGCAAACCGGTCTAAATGACCATTACGATTCCTTTATGTTTCGGTATCTTTCTTAGCTAGAGGCGAAATACAAAGCAGGAATGGTGGGGAGTGAGTATGCCCTTAGACAGGCGCTCGTGATTGCGCTATGCTTGAATGGTTCTGAACGAAACCCATCAGAATAAAAAAGGTCATTCGCCCAACTTAGGCGGGTATCTGCTATAATTGGGCATAATGAATCCGGAAAGTAGAGGAAAACAATGACGAAACCCATTAAAGTGATGACCGTGTTCGGGACCCGGCCAGAAGCCATCAAGATGGCCCCGATTATTTTGGCCATGCAACAGCGACCGGCCGAGTTCACCCCGATTACCGTGGTGACGGCCCAACACCGGGAAATGCTGGACCAGGTCCTGGAGATCTTCCACATTCAGCCAGACTATGATTTAAACATCATGCGGCCCAATCAGACCCTAAGTGGGATTACCACCCGGGTCTTAGACCACCTCGACCAAGTGTTGAGTGAGGCCAAACCAGACATCGTGTTGGTCCACGGTGACACCACCACCACCTTTGCGGCCAGCGTGAGCGCTTTTTATCACCAAACCTTGTTGGGCCACGTGGAAGCTGGCTTACGCACCTGGAACAAATATTCGCCATACCCTGAAGAAATGAATCGCCAATTGACGGATATTTTAAGTGACTTGTACTTCGCGCCAACCGACCTTTCGCGGCAAAATCTTTTGAAGCAGGCCCATCCCGATAACCAAATCTACGTGACCGGCAATACCGCTATCGACGCCTTGAAGCAGACGGTTGATGCCGATTATCACCATGCGGTGTTGGACCAAGTCGATGCCGCCAACCGCTTGATTTTGGTGACCATGCACCGGCGGGAGAACCAGGGCGAACCGATGCACCGGGTCTTACACGCCATTCGGCAGGTCGTCACTGCCCACCCAGACGTGGAAGTTATCTATCCGGTCCATTTGAGCCCGGCTGTGCAAAAAGTGGCCCACGCCGAACTAGACGGGATGGCCCGGATTCATCTGATCGAACCGCTAGACGTGGTCGACTTTCATAACCTAGCGGCGCGGAGTTACTTTATCATGACCGATTCCGGAGGGGTGCAAGAAGAAGCCCCGTCGTTGAATAAGCCCGTGCTAGTTTTGCGTGACACCACGGAACGGCCAGAAGGGGTCACCAGTGGCACCTTGAAATTAGTGGGGACGGATCCCGCCAAGGTCACCACGGCTATGGAGGCGCTCTTAGATGACACGACGGCTTACCAAGCCATGGCCCAAGCAAAGAACCCGTATGGGGACGGCCACGCTGCCCAACGGATTTTAGCGGCGATTCAAGAGACTATCAATGGAGGCAAGCTTAATGGCTGAAACAGCGTATGACCGCGCGGAGATTAAGACGACCGAACAGTTGTCCGAAATCATGCGGCATATTCATCACGAGGCAAGAAAGCACAATGAACGGTTTGATTATAAAATCTTACGGAATGTGCACTTTGCCAATAAGGTCAAAAATCCCGTTACTCAGGAAATGAATGAAGGGGATTCTTGGCGCGTGATGCAGATCGATAACTTATTGGTCACGTCGTTTGGCGTGATCAATGTCGAAAGTAAGTATTGGCGGGGCATGATTTTTCATGATCTGTCGGACGAGATTTTTTCGTCGAGTTTGGATGACTTTTCCGCGGTCAATTTACGACGCCACCACGAAAAGGACACGACTAAAGCGTTGACGGCCCAGTTGGACCGCTTCTTCTTACCAAACCTTTCTGAAGAAAACGAGTCATTGACGCGAGGATATACGTTGAGTCTTGAACAGGAAGGACGCGAGAAACGGTCGGTGACCTTACACACGGGAATCGGCAATCCCGCTACCCAAGCGGAGCTGTCCTCCAAGTTGCTGGTGCGTTACATCAACAGTGAAATCACCATGCACAAGCAATTGGAGAACAAAAACGACCGCATCATCGACTTCGTTAAACCACTGGTCTATTACAACTACTATGATCGCTATGAGCGCAGTAACTCGCTCGTGGTCGGCAATAAAACGAAGCTGAATCCTAAGGACGCGTACAATTGTACCGCGGTGGCCAATTATCAAGACTTGGCGACCTTTATTGAAACGTTCCGGCAGGCGAAACGGGTGCGGTTTAGTCGGCGGACACTGAAAAAGATGATCAAGACGTTGAAGTTTGCGGAAGATTATGGATCATTCTAACGAGGGGAGTCGACCTGCCGTGGCTAATCGTTGGCAAAAACTAGTGGCCAAAGCGCAACCGGTAATCAAGGCCGTGGCGCGGCACTATAAGATGGCAAATGTTTCGGATTCGGCCGCAGTGCTGGCCTATTATTTGTTACTCTCTTTATTTCCAGCGCTCTTAGTTGTGGCCAGTTTGTTGCCCTTCTTACAGTTGGATGCCAAGACGGTCATGGAGGGCATTGAGCCCATCGTGCCCGCGGACATCTACCAGATGCTGGGACCGATTATTCATGCCTTTTTGACCCAACGGAGCGGTGGCGTCCTTTCCGTAGGGGTCGTGGTGGCCATTTGGTCGTCGTCACGGGCCGTAGCGGCTTTTCAACGAACCGTGAACCGGGCCTATGGCGTTGGGCGTACGCAAAACGCCCTCATCAACCGGGTCGGGGCGTTCTTTTGGATGGTCGTGCTGATTTTGCTCTTATTTGCATTAATGCTCTTTTTCAGTTTCAGTCAGCTCATCATGGAACACCTGATTCCGTTATTTCACTTTCCCGAGTACCTATTGTCGTACTTCAACGCTGCACGGTGGCCGGTTACCTTTGTGGTCACGTTCTTTATCCTAGCCATTTTGTTTTACTTTGTGCCCAACGCACGGGTTAAGTGGCGCTATGTCTGGCCAGGGGCGTTAACGGCGGCATTGGGTTGGTTACTTCTTTCACAAGCGTTTTCGCTGTATTTAAAGTATTTTATGCATAGTATCGATAGCTATAAGACCATTGGGACGTTCATCGTCTTGATGTTTTGGTTGAACTTTACCGGGATGATTCTGATGTTCGGGGCGGTGTTGAACGCTTCAGTCCAGGAACTAGTGGATGGTCCCGCGGAGGAACAGACCCGGTTGCGCAGCTTTATTCAGCAGCATCAACCGAAAAAAAATCCCCGGCACGATTAGGTGCGGGGAATAAGCGATGTGGCGGGTGACTTCGAACGGAAGTTGCGCGCCACGTTTTGGCCCAAACGGCCGTTATTTTTGGTCTTGATGACTCGAAACCAACTGCTGGGCAAAGGCGTCCAACTGACGGATGTCGTCCTTGTCGGGTGCCAGATTGATTTTAACGTCAGGAGCACCCGGGGTGGCGTGGGCTTGCTGGAAGGCCGCGGCGAATTTATCAACGGAAATGTTGTAATACTGACCGTAGAAGGTGTCTCCAGAACCGGCCACCCCGTAAAGCTTCCCTGTTAGATCGAGGCCTTGTAGGTCTTCGTAAAAGTCAAGACCTTCGTCGGGCAACGCGCCCTCGTCATAGGTGTACGGGCAGACCACGCAAATATCGGCGGTCTGAAAATCAGTGGCGTCGGCTTGAGAGATCTCGGTTTCGGTGACCTGACAGCCAAGGCTCTCAAGTTTTTCGGTAATGATGTCGGCAATGTCTTCGTTATTGCCGGTAATGGTGGCAAAAACCACCTGTGCTGTAATCATGGCATTTTCCTCCTACTGGCCCTACGCCGCGGACGGTCCCGGTCCGCTAAGGTTTAGGGTTAACTAAATTAATTATAACAGGTCTACCGAAGGGTGACTAGGAACCATTCAGGGACGTGATACTATGTTGGATGAAAAGCTAATCGATTAACTAATATTGGGTTTTTCGCCCGACGAATTGTCAAATCAAGTGTAACTTTTTACCGAAGAAAACTTCAGATGGTGTCTTCCAGCCTAAGACCTTACGGGGGCGATTATTTAAATTCCTGACAAACTTCGCGATATCTTGATCGGTCAGTTCATCAAGGTCAGTTCCTTTGGGAAAATACTCTCGGATGAGACCATTGGTATTTTCGTTGGTCCCACGTTGTTGTGGTGCGTGCGGGTCTGGAAAATAGACTGAGATACCAAGCTCTTTACCGACTTCACGATAACCCGCAAACTCTGTACCTCGGTCTGGTGTAAGCGTACGAACGCGTTTAGGTGTGACTGTATGCAGGAGGTCGATCATCGCTTGGGTCACATTCTTGGCATTCACTTTGGGTACACGCTCAGACAGAAGGTATCGTGACTTACGGTCGACCAGTGACACTAAACCCGAACGCCCGACCTTGCCGCGAACGGTATCGCCTTCCCAATGGCCAAAACGAGTCCGATTCTCACATGAGACTGGTCGTTCATGGACTGATGGGACATTATTAAAACGGCCACGTCGTTCGTTGACAGTTCCTTTAACCTTACGAGTTTTCCCACGATGTCGTAACTTTCGAGCGAATCCTCGAGCCCCATGACTTTTACGTTTAACGCCTAAATTATTTCGTTCAATTCCGCGATAAATCGTGTTGTAGCTGATATGCCAATTACTGGTCTCTAAAGATAAACGACCGGCGATTTGCTCGGGTGACCATTGTCGTTGAAGAATGCAGTGAAGGACAAAGTCGCGTAGCTTTAAATTCTCCAGTACCCTGAGGCGGCGACTCTTTAATCGGCGCTGTTGATAGTTCTGCTGGGCTTTTACGGCGGAATAGGCGCCCCGACCGCCGTTGCGTTTAATTTCTCGTGACACAGTGGCTTTGGAACAACCGATTTGATTGGCAATAACCTGGTAAGTATGGTGTAAAGTTACACCTAACAGTATGCATTCGCGGTCTTTTAAGGTAAGATGTGTATATGGACTCATAGCCTAAGAACTCCTTTAGATGATTGTTATGGTGACTTCATTCTACAGGACTCAGGCTAGGAGTCTATTTTTATTTTCTTACTTGTTGCACTTCAATTGTAAATTCGTCCCCCAGAAAACCGCAGACCTGTTAGAATGGGGGCTAGAATTAGTGAGATAGGAGTGACTTGGATTTGGCGGTAATTACCATGATTCAGGCTCAGCAACGAGCCGGTCGGTACAATATTTACGTGGACGGCCACTACGCGTTTCCCGTCAGTGAGAGTGTGCTGGTCGAGTTTCGGTTGTTTAAGGGCATGGAGATTGACCAGCAGTTAGAAGCACAGCTAAGCGCGGCCGATGATGTGGCCAAGGCTTATAATCGCGCGTTAGATTATCTGTCTCACCAGCTACGGACGGAGAAGGAAGTCCGGACCAAGTTGGCCGATCTCGACATTGAACCGACCGTTATTGATGCGACGTTGGCACGATTAGAAGATTTGAAGTTGGTCGATGACGCACACTATGCGGCCAGTTACGTGCGGACGATGATACGAACTAGCGATAAGGGACCGCGGGTGATTCGTCAGCATTTGCGCCAGAAAGGGGTACTCGAACGGCCCATCGACGATGCATTACAGCTTTATTCAGCTGATCAGCGACTAGCCGTGGGGACGGCGGTGGCGCAGAAACTGGCAAAACGCTATCAGCGACAAGCCTTTCACACCCAGGAACAGAAGATTCGCCAGGGCTTGATCACTCGGGGATTTGCCAGTGATGAGGCCCAAGCGATGGTCACCGCGTTGGCGTTGAAACCGGACGCTGACCAGCAGGCCGCGTTATTGGCCAAGCAGGGCGAAAAATTGTGGCGTAAGTACCGGACCCTTGCGGCTAGCGAGCGGCGGTATAAAACCAAGCAGGCTCTGTACCGCAAAGGGTTTGGCTTGGACGAAATTGACCATTGGTTGACGTCGCTAACTGAGGATTAACGATATTTAAAACCGAAGCCCAGGGGGACAACCAGCGTTGTTGGGCTTCAGCTGAGCAATCAATCAAAAAGCAGTGCTTAGTGGATTAAGCGGACAGGGGGAGTCTGAAATGAAGGCCAAAATGGGGATTTTTGCGTTAGCGTTGGCAGTGGCCGTGGGGTTAGGCGCGGGGTTAGTATTCTGGTTGAATAATCAGAACCAGACCCAGGCTGAGACCAAGCCGGCCGTGGTCAATACCAGTAGTAGTAGCAGTCAGTCATCGAGTCAGGTCCAATCCAAGGCCCAGTCGTCGTCCAAGAAACGCCCATCCCGGCCGCGGAATACGGCGGCTACCCGGCGAATCGATGCCGTGTTACGGGCCAACCGGTTCGTGGGGACGGCACTGGTGGTGCGGCAGGGCAAGACCGTTTATGAAAAAGGGTTTGGTTACGCCAATTACGGGACGCACCAAAAAAACGGCCGGAACACGGAGTACCAATTGGCGTCCGTTCAGAAATCGTTTACGGCGGGACTCATTATGAAGCTAGCGGCGGAAAAGAAGCTGGCGTTGAGTGATAAGTTAGCCAAGTACTACCCGCAGATTGACGGGGGAGACGCCATTACGTTACGTGATATGTTGGATATGAAGAGTGGATTAACGTTTACGGCCTTCCCTAACCGAGTGCGGTCCGAAAAACAGATGCTAAAATTCATCTTACAAAATGTGGTCAGTGACCCGGATAAGATTGGCCAATGGAACTACTCGCCAGTCAACTTCATGTTACTAGCGGGCATCATCCAAAAGGTCAGCGGCCAGAGTTATCGACAGTACTTTACCACGAACATCACGCAGGCCTTCGGGTTGCACCACACCGGGTTCACGTTCAACATGGATCAGCAACACGATTACGCTCATGGCTATACCAACGGCAACGCTAACGACGTGGTGCCGACTTACGCGCACCAGTACGGGGAATCGTTGACCTCGAAGTATTACCAATTTGGCACGGGACAGGTCTACATGTCCGCCCATGACTTATATGTCGGGGAACGAGATATGTTGCAAGGCCAGCTCTACCCACAGGCCGACGTCAACGTCTTGTTAACGCCGGGGACGGCGTCGACTTACGGCGGTGGCGCCTACATTGAACCGGGGTATATCCGGCTTCACGGCCTGGCTTACGGGCATGAAGCCTCAGCGTTGCTAAGTAAGGACGGTCGAGATGGGGTCGTACTCCTCACGAATTATTACCGGCCGAACCAGTTAGCTCAGACTGCTGCAGTTCAGATTTGGAACCTGTTGGAAGCGGGGCAATTGGGAAAATAGACTGATGAGTTGCCAAAAGGGACTCGGAGAAATGAATCTCCGGGTCCCTTTTTAGGTGGTTATGATGTCGTTTGGTGATTGACTAACCTTTCGGCCGACTATCATAAGCCCGTTTGGACTTGTAGCCGGCGCTAAAGACCGTGCGCATGACGGTTACGTGACGTTGTTGGGTA
The DNA here is from genome assembly GCF_014069315.1 of Levilactobacillus suantsaii. Lineage (NCBI taxonomy): Bacteria > Bacillati > Bacillota > Bacilli > Lactobacillales > Lactobacillaceae > Levilactobacillus > Levilactobacillus suantsaii. Next base: position 1,588,022 of record NZ_CP059603.1, read on the forward strand.
GCTACGGCTTTAACGCCAAAGATGAACCGAGCCCACTCGCGTTGATAACCCGGCGTCAGCGCCATAAAGAACGCGTGTAAGTCGGGGGTGTCGGCGAGGAGTTCGGCGACTTCGGGGATACGGGGTTCGTAGGCACTTAAGGGTAATTTTGACATGAGATAACCTCTTTTTTAGATTAAGTGTACACGGGTACGACCGAAAACCCAAGAACTTTCGCGGTCCAATCGCCTAAAGGTATTCATTAATAATGGCGAATCTGGTATAATATTGAGTGAATTTTTTAAAGTTACCCGTTACTTAGAAAGTAGGGTTATAAACATGACGCGCGAAGCTAGAGGACCTAAGGAAGGCGACTTCATTACGATCAAAAGCTACAAGCATGATGGAAGTTTACATCGAACTTGGCGCGACACCATGGTACTCAAAACAAGCGAAAACGTTTTGATCGGCGTCAACGACCATACTCTGGTCACCGAAGACGACGGTCGACGGTGGGTGACTCGTGAACCCGCAATCGTTTATTTTCACAAGCATTATTGGTTCAACATCGTCGCCATGATTCGGGACAATGGGGTATTCTATTATTGTAATTTAGCTTCCCCGTATGTCCTGGACAAAGAGGCGTTGAAGTATATCGATTATGATTTGGACGTGAAGGTTTTTCCCGACGGCGAGAAGCGACTTCTCGACGTGGATGAATACGAGACCTTCAGTCAACGTTGGCATTACGGTAAGGAGACTGATCGCATCTTAAAGGCGAACGTACTCACGCTCGTCGATTGGATCAATCACCAAAAAGGGCCGTTTTCACAGGCCTACGTTGATTTGTGGTATCAACGTTATCAAGAGCTATTACGACGTTCCCATTAGGACTGACGGTGGCGATCGGTATGAGTTGTCTTCCGAACCATTAAAAGGGGCCGGGACAGTTAGCAATGACCGTCCCGGCCTCTTTTCAACCCCTGAAGTTGGACGCCGAAAGGAGAGCTTGGCAATGCCCCAATTTAGTAAATCACGTGTATTCTTTTGGACGGTCGAGTTATTAGTGGTGGCCACGTTGATTTGGGTCTGTACCCAGATTAGCTTCCTGTTTTCCCCGATTGGGGTGTTTTTATCGGCCATCTTTACGCCGTTACTGATTTCTGGCATCTTATTTTACTTGTTGAACCCTATCGTCAAACTGCTTGAGCGAGTACGGTTCAAACGCCTGCACTTCAACCGGACCGCCGCGGTCGCTATCGTGTTTTTGGGGCTGGCTGCCGTTCTTGCGGGGGCCATCGCTTGGTTGGTACCCCGGCTGGTTTCGCAAATTACCACGTTGGTGGGTAACATCCCCGACTTCGCTAAGGCCAGTGAAAGCGTCATCCGCCAGGCGGTCCAACATCCGTGGCTCCAGCAGGTGGATGTCTCGAAGTATTTGACGCAACTGCAGAGTTCGCTGGCCAAGTACGCCGAGAGCTTCATGAGTGGGTTGACTACGGGCATCGGGACCATCGTGGGCACTGTGACTTCGGTAACCATTACGGCCGTGACGGCGCCGGTGATGCTGTTTTATATGTTAAAAGATGGCGAGAAGTTTATGCCGGCGATTCGGCGGCTATTACCGGCCAAGCACGGCGAACAGACGCTGGAACTCTTGAGCCGGATGAACGCCACGATTGCCCGTTACATCGGTGGTCAGATTCTAGAGTGCCTGTTTGTCGGCATCTTCACCGCAGTCGGCTACGTGTTAGTGGGGGAGAAATACGCCTTGTTGCTCGGGGTCTTTGCGGGGTTGTGCAACCTGATTCCTTACGTGGGGCCTTACATTGGAATTTTACCGGCATTGATCGTAGCTTTCACCATCAGTACTAGCCTGGTCCTCTACGTCATCATCGTGGTGGTCGTGGTTCAGCAGATCGATGGCAACTTGGTCTACCCCAACATCATTGGGCGGACCCTGAAGATTCATCCGCTGACCATCATCATTATTTTACTGGCGGCGGGTAATATTGCCGGTTTGTTAGGGATGATTCTGGCCATTCCGTTATACGCGGTGGTCAAGACCGTGGTGCAGTATCTATATAGTATTTGGCAGTTGGAGCGGCGGCCAGTAAGTCAGGAGAATCTCAAGAAATAATAATGTTTGCGGTTAAAAGTTGACGTCACCGCTCAATATGCTAATATTTACTTTGTTATTGGATTTTTATAATGTCCCCGGCGCTTGTCGGGAAATTACCAGATAAAGTAGGAGAGTCTACATGAAAAAAGTAATTACGTACGGAACGTTCGACTTACTTCACAAGGGCCACATTCGGTTATTGAAGCGTGCCAAGGCGTTGGGTGATGACTTAACGGTCTGCCTGTCTTCTGACGAATTCAATGCCGAAAAGGGTAAGCGGGCTTACACATCTTATGAAGACCGGAAATACATTCTTGAGGCCATTCGTTACGTGGACCGCGTGATTCCCGAGAAGAGCTGGGATCAAAAGATCCACGACGTTCAAGACAACGACATCGATATTTTTGTGATGGGCGACGACTGGAAGGGCAAGTTTGACTTCTTAAAGGATTATTGCGAAGTCATCTACCTCCCTCGGACTGAAGGCATCTCGACGACCAAGATCAAGCACGACTTGGGCTTAGCTGATGACGAGGCCTGGAAGGAAGAAGAGTAGTCGATGACCATAAAATCCTTAGTCGCTGACTAGGGATTTTTTCATCTTGACGCGCGTAAACGGAGGGAACAACAGTGCAGCAAATCATATTTCTCGTGACTTCGTTAGAGGGGTTACATAAACCAAATTTTAGCCGACAACTGACCGCGGCCCTACAGGAAAACGTCCCCGTAAAGTTGTTGGTGGCCCTAGTGGATTTTGACGCCGCTTGGGAGGTGCGCCAGTTTATCGAACGCTTGGCGCGCAACGACGAGCGGGTGCACCGGGTCCGCATCGTGACGATTGCGGAACTGGCGGCCAAAGACGCTGGCTTGGCGCTCAGTGCAGAGGAACGTAACCAACCGGACTTAACGGCCTATACCGAACGGGTCTTTACTACGGATCATGACCAGATTCGGCGTTACCTGGACCACGGGCATTTACGTGCGGAGCTCCACCAGTTAGACGACCAGACGCCCATGGTCTTGCGGCATTACCTCCACGACCAATTAATTCAAGTGGACACGTACGATTTGACCGGCCGCGTGGTGGGCGTGGCTAAGATTCAGGATGGGGTCGTACAGACCAGTTACTTGTTGAATCAACGTGGCGAAGCCATTTTACGTCTGACACGACACGAGCAAACGGTGGAACACGTGTACAACTTGGGGGCCGATTCCGTAATGCTAGCGACTGAATTCAGTGATGCCAAGCAAGCGGCCGCGTTGAACAACATGTCACACCGGCAACGGGAACGCACGTTAGCCAAAAGTGTTGACCATACCGAAATGATTTCGACCACTGAAAATTACTACAGTGTGCTGGTCTACGCGTCCTATAACCGGTATAGAGATGTCTTTACTTACTACCAAACGGTCTTAGACCAGTTGATGACCCCCCAGACGCGGTTGTACGTGGACCTCGCGGTGAACGCCGTCTTGTCCCCCCGGATGCCCCGTCAGTTGATATTTAATTACTAAGGAGTTTTTCCATCGTGCGTGCGATTTTATCTGGATTACATCATAAAAAGAAACTACAAGAACTCGAACTTGAATTGATCGACGTGCCGGAACCCTTTGACAACCTGGTGGTCACCTTCTTAGAGAAGCAGACCCAGGCGTCACTGACGCTGCCCGTCACGACCGTGGTCAGTTCTGGCGTGGTGCGAGTCCAAGTCGATGCTAACGACTTACAGATTCCTGGGAGTCAGCAGGGTGACTTTAGTTGGGAACTCTACTTGAACTTACAACAAGAAGACACCCGGGGCTTAGTCCAAGTTGAAAGCGAATACCTCAGTGACCGGCACCAATTGTCGTTGACCAGCTTCTATCAACTGAACAGTGATGCCAACGGCATGGCCTTGTTCAACCTGCACACCAATCAGCCCGATGATGAGTTTGCCATCACCGCGATTAACTTGCAGGATGACCAACTACAGATTACGGGACCGAACCGGTTAAACAACCGGCGGATCGACAATCAACGCCTAGTCCTCAAAAATGTGCAGGATCACAGTAGTGCCGAATGGCCGATTACGACGCTCGGCTTGCACGGGTTATTCAGTGGTATTATCCCGTTGACTGACTTGGCCTCTGATACCAAGCAGGAATTATTTATCCGCTCGACGGTCAACGGTGAAGAGTTAGAACAACGGGTGATTTTAGGCAAATCGCTAGCCGGACAAGTCACCCAAGCCGTCACGAGTCAGCACCGCTTAGTCATCATCGAAAAACGCTTCAATAACGGAATCCGCATCGTAGAAACGGCGGCGCCGACCATGGTCCAACGCCTGGGTCACTTACCAAGTAAGGCCAGTGGGGCGGCTCACCTCTTCAGTGTCGTGATGGAAAAGGTCAACCTGATGTACATGCGCCGGCTCTTTAAGCGCGGTCACCGGGCTTACGACGAACCAACGTTGATTTTTGAAAGCTTCGGTGGACGACAAGTCAGTGATTCACCGTATGCCATCTACCAACTGTTCCAACGGCTTTATCCGGGGTTCCGGTACGTTTGGTCAATCGACCGCTCGCAAAAAGCTTTCTGTAAGCAAAATGGGATTCCGTTCATCATTCGCCGGACAGCCAAGTGGGTCCGGACGTTGGAAAAGGCGACCTTCTGGATCAGTAACGCCCGCTTTCCCGCTTGGGTCAAGAAGCCGGGTTACGTGACCTACATTCAGACCTGGCACGGAACCCCCTTGAAGAAGCTGGGATTGGACATCGAAAACGTCTCGATGCCGGGAACCACGACCACTAAGTACCACGCTAACTTTGTGCGCGAAGCTAACCGGTGGGACGCGTTGATTTCGCCCAACGATTATTCAACGCAGATCTTCCGGTCGGCCTTTGGGTTCAATAATCAGATTTTAAAAGTCGGTTATCCGCGCAACGACGAACTCATCAACAGTAGTGCCTACGATATCGTCGCGTTGAAGCAACAGATGGGGATTCCGTTGGATAAGAAGGTTGTCTTGTACGCGCCGACTTATCGGGATAATCAGTTCGCCGAAAAGGGAAAGTACACCTTCGAGTTGCCGTTCTCCTTAGACGACTTCAAGACCCGTTTCGGTGACGACGCTGTGCTGGTCTTGCGGATGCACTACTTGATTTCCAACGCCTTGGACATCAGTGGTTATGAAGACTTCGTGTACGATCTGTCGAACCATCCCAGCATCTCCGACCTGTATTTGGTCAGTGACATGCTGATCACCGACTACTCGTCCGTGTTCTTCGACTACGCCTACTTGAAGCGCCCAATTCTCTTCTACCCGTACGATTATCACATGTACAAGGACGAACTGCGGGGCTTCTACTTGGACTACGAGCACGACTTGCCGGGAGATATCGCTCACAACGAAAAGGAACTGTTGACCTTAATCGGTGAAAAGCTCCAGACGCCGGATATGAGTCATGACGCAAAGTTCATGGCCTTTTACCAACGGTTCTGTGCCATTAATGATGGGTTGAGTTCGCTGAAAGTCGTCAATTACGTGATTCAACAAATTGAAAATCAGGGTTAAGATTAGCAGGTTGACCCGTGATGGAACGGTCAGCGCCGGAAGGCGGCTGGCCGTTCTTTTTTAGTGATTGCAAACGTCTTAATGGGAGACTTATGAGTTAGTTAAAATATGATGAGGGGGGGTAAAACCCGTGGCTAGGCTGAATCTTAAGCGTTTGATAAAACAAGATTAATAAAATTAAAAGTTGAGAGGCGTGACATTCACAACCGATTGATTATGTTGGTACAATAAGCCTTGTAGACGGGAATTGAACCGGTTACAACTATGATTGTTACTTAACAAGTCGTTGTTTTGCACTGATTTTTAACCGATGAATAAGGAGTGCGGGGTTCACCAATTATAAAGTCAGACATTGTAGAGGAGAGTAGTCATGAAGTTGAAGAAAATACTTCCCGTCATGGGATGCGTATTAGCAACCAGTGTTTTATTGGTTGCTTGTGGTCAGTCCAAGACGACCAAACACACTAGTACGGCGGATAAGGTTGCCAAGGCCACGAAACAAAAGGTGACCCAGGCGGATGTCACCAATGCCAAGAAGTTATTGCTCAACCAAAAGAAATGGCGATACAATGCCAAAAACAAAGCTTATTATCAAGTTGGCATTAAGTACGGGACTAAAACTAAGAGTAAGACCTATGAATCGATGGGGATTTTTATCCCGGCGAAGTATGTCACGGCCAAAGGTACTGGTCAAAAGACTTATTCGCTGACGTTTAATCAGAAAGCCAAGGTCAAGGGGTATACCGCCAAGACTGCGCCCATCGTGATGCCGGTCAACACTCCCGGTTATGCTGCCCAGGCGGCACCGACCGGTTATGACAGTAGTTCGGCTAAGTACACCAAGGCTGGCTTCATTTACGTTGCTGCTGGCTGTCGGGGCTTGAATCAATCGGATAAATCCAATGGGTCATCACCTTGGGGGGTCACGGATCTGAAAGCGGCGGTCCGGACCTTGCGGTTGAACAAGAGTCGGATTGCCGGTAACACCAACCGGGTCTTCACCTTTGGCCATAGTGGTGGGGGTGCCCAGAGTGCTCTGATGGGCGCAACGGGTAACAGCAAGAAATACTTGAAATACCTGAAAGCCATTGGCGCACCATTGGCAACGACGGCGAAGAAAGCCACGAGTGATGCCATCGATGGGGCCATGGCCTGGTGCCCAATTACTAGTCTAGATACGGCCAACGAAGCCTACGAATGGAACATGGGCCAATATTCGAACTCAGGGACCCGGAAACAGGGGACTTGGACTAAGGCCTTATCGAATGACATGGCGACCAACTATGCCCAATACATTAATAAATTGGGCTTGAAGGATAGCCAAGGTAAGACGCTGAAGCTAAAGAAGTCATCGACGGGAATCTACACGTCGGGGACCTATGCGAAGTATCTGAAGAAGGAAGTTGAGCAGTCATTGAACAACTTCTTGAAGGATACGAGCTTCCCATACAAGGCCTCAAGCAATGAAGGGCCTAGTGGTGCGGCTGGCCAATCCGGAAGTAAGATGAAGATGCCTAGTGGCTCGAAGAAGGCTGGTGCGATGAAGAACGCGAAGAAAGGTAGCGGTCAGAAGCCAAGCGGGAAGATGCCTAGTGGCGGCATGGCTGGGAGTTCTTCAACCAGTAACAAGACCTATAAGACGGTTCAGGCTTACATCAAGTCGTTGAATAAGAATGGCAAGTGGATCACTTACAATGCCAAAAAGAACACCGCAACGATCACGAGCATGAAGGCGTTCGTCAAGCATTGTAAGACGGCGTCGAAGGATGTTGGCGCCTTTGATGGGATTACGCGGCAACAAACTGAAAACCAGCTCTTTGCCACGAGTGGCAGCAGTGCGAACCACTTTGATTCCACCATCAGCCAATTGCTCAAGTCGAATAGTTCGAAATACGCGAAGTTGAAGAACTACAAGTCAAGCTATGCGAAGGCCTACAGTTCTGATTTGAAGAAGACCGATGCCCAGGGCAGTTCGATTCAAAACCGGCTCAACATGTACAACCCAATGTACTTCTTGAGCAGTTACTACAGTGGTCACAATACTAGTAAAGTTGCGAAGTACTGGCGGATTCGAACGGGAATCAACCAGACCGATACGGCTTTGCCGGTTGAAACTAACTTGGCGTTAGCATTAAAGCAAAATAGCCAAGTCGATAGTGTTGATTTTGCCACCGTCTGGGGTTAAGGTCATACTGAAGCTGAGCGTAAAGGAAACAATGAAACCAACTTCATCAAGTGGGTTAACCGCAGTTTGAAGTAATTTAAAGTTGAGATGAAGTTAAAACGCCTCAGGATGGGACTAACCGTCTTGAGGCGTTTTTGGCATGGCTAGCTCTAGCCCTGACAGTAACAATTCGTTGACTATCTTGGTAGAATAGGACTTGTAGGTTGGTCATTAAAGTGGTTGCGCTTTTGAATTTTTACCGCATCACGCGTTTTTTTGCACTGATTTTTAAGACGGTGACTAATAAGGCCTAAGTTCGTCAAGTAATAAAGTCAGATGTTGTAAAGGGGAACCATGTGATGAAGTTGAAAAAAATCCTACCCGTAATGGGATCCTTATTGGCCGAGGGTGTGTTATTAGCCGCTTATCGTAAATCTAAGCTGGCGACCAACCCCACGGATACGCCGGAGAGGGTTGCCAAGACCACCAAACAAATGGTCACTGAGGCAGACGTTGCCAATGCCCAGCAATTATTGCTGGACCCTAATAACTGGCACTATAACGCGCAAAATAAGGTCTATTATCAAGTCGGCATCAAGTACGGGACCAAGACCAGCAGTCGCATTTACGAGTCCATGGGGATTTTTATCCCGGAGAAGTATATGACGGTCACACAGCATGATCAAAAGACCTACTCACTAGCGGTTAATCCCCAAGCGGCACTCGCGGGCTATACCGCTAGGACCGCTCCCATCGTGATGCGGGTGAAAACACCCCGGTATGCGGCTCAAGCGGCTCCGACCGATTATGACGGTCAATCGGCCAAGTACACCGATGCCGGCTTCGTTTACGTTGCGGCGGGCTGCCGCGGCTTGGATTCCGCCGATCACGCCAACGGTGCCGCGCCATGGGGCATTACGGATTTAAAAGCGGCGGTCCGGACACTGCGGTTGAATCAAGCGTCCCTTGCGGGGGATACCGACCGCATCTTCACCTTTGGCCATAGTGGTGGGGGTGCCCAGAGTGCGTTGATGGGGGCGACTGGTGACAGTCAAGCATATATTAAGTACCTGAAGGCGATTGGCGCGCCACTAGCCACCATGGCTAAGACGCCCACGAGTGATGCCATTGCTGGAGCCATGGTTTGGTGCCCGATTACCAGTCTGGATACGGCCAACGAAGCTTACGAGTGGAACATGGGCCAGTATTCGTCTGTTGGCACCCGGAAGCCAGGCACCTGGACGAAGGCGTTGTCGACCGATATGGCGGCTTCTTACGCGCAATATATCAATCGGTTAGGGTTAAAGGATAGCCAGGGCCAGCCACTCGAGCTGAAAAGGTCAGCAACGGGAATTGACATGGCTGGAACTTACGCGGCGTACCTCAAACAAGAAGTGGAACAGTCACTAAACATTTTCTTACAAGAGACACGCTTCCCGTATGAGACGTCCAGCGACCAAAATCCAAAGATTGGGGCGCCTAATGGCCCCGTAACGCACCAAACCTACCAGACCGTTCAGGAGTATATCGACGCTTTAAATGGGAATGATGAGTGGATTAGGTATGATGCCCAAAAGAATAGGGCAACGATTACCAGTTTGGCGGCGTTCGTTAAGCATTGTAAGCCGGCGGTTAAAGCTGTCGGTGCGTTCGATGGTCTTACACGGCAGCAAACGGAAAACCAGCTTTTTGCCACGAGTGGGTGTCAGGCGAACCACTTTGATGCCACGATTGGTCACTTGCTAAAGCAACACCAGGCGACCTATTCACAGTTTGCGCATTATCAGGCTAGTTATGCATCAGCTTATCGTGCCGACTTGCAAAAGACCGACGCACAAGGCAGTTCGATTCAGACCCGGCTCAATATGTATAATCCGATGTATTATCTAACCAGCTATTACGCTGGCCACAACACTAGCAAGGTGGCGAAGTACTGGCGGATTCGAACGGGAATCAACCAGCCCGATACGGCGTTGCCGGTTGAGACCAACCTGGCGTTGGCACTCAAACAAAATTCCCAAGTCAAGAGCGTTGATTTTGCCACCGTTTGGGGCCAAGGTCATATTCGTGCGGAACGTCAAGGAAACCACGAGACTAACTTTATTGAGTGGATCAACCGTAGTTTGAAGTAACTTAGAAATAGGAGACATTTCAAATCACCGTCATGTGGTCCAGACCATGTGACGGTGATTTTAGGAGTCTGGGCAAATAATCTGAACTGTCGTACACTAAGTCTAAGGGTTAATGAGAAATAAGGGGGGGACCACAATGCTTAATCAACGCTTGACTGCCATTTTACAATTGGTCAATACGAAGCATCAGATTGCAGTCACGGAACTGGCGGCTGTGTTGAACGTCTCGGTCGTCACGATTCGCAAAGATTTGACTACTTTAGAGCAGCAAGGGTTACTGCGTCGCCAACACGGTTGGGCGGTCCAGGACGCCCCTGATGATTTGAATGCGCGCTTAGCTATCAATTATGCCATTAAGGTTAAAATTGCCATGGTGACCGCTGACCGGGTAGCCGATGGGGCCACCATCATGCTGGATTCCGGGTCGACCTGTGCCTTACTGGCCGATCAGTTAGGTGAACAACAAAAAAACGTGACCATTGTGACGAATTCATACTATATCGCCCACCGGGTCGGAGATTACCCGACGTTGACAGTGGAAGTCCTAGGCGGCCAGTATCAGCCTGTCGCTCAGGTCGGGGTCGGCCCCTTGACGTTACATATGTTGACGGCCTTTCACGTGCACCAATTGTTCGTGGGCACTGATGGTTTTGACCCACAAAGCGGGTTTTCGGGGCGTAATCTGGCTCGTAACCAGGTCATCCAAGCCATGGCTCGTCAAGCCGATACGGTGACGTTACTGACCGATAGCAGCAAGTTTCAGGGCCCCAGTCTGATTCAGCAATTTCCCCTGGACCAGGTCGATGCAGTCGTGACCGACCAAGATTTACCGTCCGCAATCGCCACCATGTTGCGGGGAGCTTTGGACTTACAATTGGTTTAGGACCAGGAGACATAAAAAAGTAAATCGCCGCAATAATTTTGTTATCTTGCTTAGAGCAGGGGATGACGAGTTGTTGCGGCGATTTGTTTTTTGTTCACTATTGAATTATCTTTCGAACGAAACTATAATGGATTCCGTAAGATGAAAGCGCTTTTACATTACGACCGTTAAAAATCAAAGGAGTGTTGTGTGATGACTAGTATTTTCGGGAGTCCAGCAACTTATGTTCAAGGGATTAACGCATTGCAAGAAAGTGATCAGTACATCAAACGCCTGGGACAAAAGGCCGTCTTGTTAGCCGACCCCGTTGTGCTGAAAATCGTCGGGAACGATTATGAGACGTACCTGACGACGCACGGAATCAGCGTGAAAAAGGTTCAATTCAACGGTGAAGCTTCAGACAATGAAATTAAGCGGGTCGCCGGGATTGGTAAAGATTTCGGGGCTGACTTGGTCATTGGTATGGGCGGAGGTAAAACGCTTGATAGTGCCAAGGCCATTGCGGATGATTTACAGGTAGCTGTCGCAATCCTACCAACCTTAGCCTCGACTGACGCCCCATGTTCCCGGCTGTCCGTTATCTATTCGGATGATGGCTCCTTTGAAAAGTATCGGTTTTACGATAAAAGCCCTGATTTAGTCTTGATCGATACGGCAATCGTGGCGGGGGCACCGGCACGGCTACTGGCTTCCGGGATTGCTGACGCTTTAGCAACCAACGTTGAAGCCAAAGCAGTTGCTCGGGGAAATAATCAAACGATGCTGGGCGCTCAACAGACTCTAGTCGGTAATGCCATTGCCACCAAGTGTGAAGAGACCCTGTTCAAGTACGGCGCGGAGGCATTGGCTTCGGTTAAGGGACACGCCGTTACCAAGGCACTCGACCGGGTCGTTGAGGCCAACACCCTGATGAGTGGTCTGGGCTTTGAAAGTGGCGGCTTAGCCGCTGCCCACGCCATCCACGATGGGTTGACCGCATTACACGGGCCAGTCCACGAGATGACCCATGGTGAAAAGGTTGCCTTTGGGACCTTGACGCAGTTGTACCTGGAAGGGGCCGACCAAGAGCGGTTCGAAAAGTACTTGCGTTTCGATTTGAAGCTGGGGTTACCAACGACCTTTAAGGATCTGCACCTGGAGAACGTGAGTGATGACGACCTATTGAAGGTCGGTCAACAAGCGACGGCCCCAGAAGACACCATGAAGCAGATGCCGTTTGAAGTTACGCCGTATGACGTCGTCCAAGCGATGAAGGGTGTGGACGCGTACAGTCGGGAGGTACAAGGCTTAGCTTAAGTTAAAAGTAACGTAAAAAACAGTTGGTCCTAGACCTCCCTAAGCAGGGGGCGGATCAACTGTTTTTGCATCTATTTTAAAATTGAAAGTTAAGGTTTAGCTGAAGGCGACTTGGGCGTGACTTTAGTATGCGGCGTTTTAGTGACCTGGTGGATAGCGTGTTGCGTCAATTTTGTGACGGTCGCTGACGACTGGGTCACGCTACTGAAGTACTGCCGTAAAATTCGACGGTAATTGGTGGTGACGACCGTGGCATTGGGATGGGTCTTTTTGAATTGTCGTTGCGCCGCCTTAGCCCAACGCTTAGATTTGGCGGGCTGATCAGTGTGGTCAATGAGATAGGTCACGTTCTTGCTGGCTTTACGCGATTGGGGGCTGACTGGCTGGTTTTTAGCGTGAGTCGTTGCCAAAGATGCCCGCATGTTCGTGGTCAAGCTGGTGATCTCGTAGTACTGGTTCTTCTTGACTCGTACGCCAGCGTAAGTCTTGAACAGTAAGACGTTGAGGAGACTAGCAATGATCACGATACCGATCCCACACACGATAATAGCCATCGGGGGCCGCAACGCGCGCTGATGCACCTTGGCCCAAATCAAGCCGCCTAAGCCTCCTAGCGCAATCAACGCGCCCAGACTAAAGAGAATCTCAATTAAAATGACTTCGGTACTCGCCAACATCGTTTCACCCGGTTTCTAGTAGAATTCATCTTATTATCATACCACTAATAACCCAACCGTGAAACGGCCGTTCCAGGGCAATCCGTGAATTGTCGGGGTAAATGTGGTAAAATCAAAGCACTGCGTCAAGTCAGGAACATTTACTAAAAATCAGTGAGGACTAGTTATGAGCGAAAAAAATTTAGCAACGGCGGTTGATAAGCGGCGGACCTTCGCCATTATCTCCCACCCCGATGCCGGAAAGACCACGATCACCGAACAGCTATTGTTGTTCGGGGGCGTCGTGCGGGAAGCCGGAACGGTCAAGGCCCGTAAGAGCGGAAACTTTGCCAAGTCCGACTGGATGGAAATTGAACAGAAACGGGGCATCTCGGTCACCAGTTCTGTGATGCAATTTGACTACCAGGGTAAGCGCATCAACATTCTAGATACGCCCGGACACGAAGACTTCTCCGAAGACACTTATCGGACGTTGATGGCCGTGGACTCGGCGGTCATGGTCATCGACTCCGCCAAGGGGATTGAACCCCAAACTAAAAAGTTGTTCCAAATTTGTAAGATGCGGGGCATTCCGATCTTCACCTTCATGAACAAGCTCGACCGGGACGGTCGCGACCCCTTGGATTTGATTGCCGAACTCGAAGACGTGTTGGGCATCGAAGGTTACCCAATGAACTGGCCGATTGGCATGGGGAAGGAATTAAAAGGCCTCTACGACCGGTACCACCAACGTGTGGCCCTGTTCCGCAAGGACGACCAGGGTCGGCGCTACCTCCCGTTAAATGATGACGGTGACTTAGCCGAACCCAACGCCTTAGAACAAGACGATTGGTACACCGACGCGCGGGAAAACATGGCCATGATTGAAGAGGCCGGTAATCCATTTGACGCCGATAAGATTGCCAGCGGGGACCAGACCCCGGTCTTCTTCGGCTCGGCGTTGGCCAACTTTGGGGTCCAGACTTTCTTGGAAACGTACCTGGAATACGCGCCGAAGCCGGCGGTTCACCATACGGCAAACGATGGGGATGTGGCGCCGACTGACGAAGATTTCTCGGGCTTCGTCTTCAAGATTCAAGCCAACATGAACCCGCATCACCGGGATCGAATTGCCTTCGTGCGAATTTGCTCTGGCGAGTTCGAACGGGGGATGGACGTCATGCAGACCCGGACCGGCAAGAAGCTACGGTTGTCTAACGTGACCGAATTCATGGCCGACACGCGAGAAAACGTGGAGACGGCCGTGGCCGGTGACATCATCGGGTTGTATGATACAGGGAATTTCCAAATTGGTGATGCTATCTATACCGGGAAGCACGCTGTTGAATTCGAGAAGTTACCGCAATTTACCCCGGAACTCTTCGTGCGAGTCTCCGCCAAGAACGTCATGAAGCAAAAGTCGTTCCATAAGGGCATCGAACAGTTGGTCCAAGAAGGGGCCGTGCAACTTTACACGGCTTACTCGACCGGCGACTACATCTTAGGCGCTGTGGGTCAACTGCAGTTCGAAGTTTTCCAGTTCCGGATGAAAAACGAGTACAACTCGGACGTCATCATGGAGCCGATGGGCAAAAAGACGGCGCGCTGGATCAACCCGGACCAGTTGGACGAACGGATGTCTTCCTCCCGGAATCTCCTGGTCAAGGACCGGCAGGGAGAGCCATTGTTCTTGTTTGAGAACCAGTTCGCCGAACGGTGGTTCAAGGATAAGTATCCAGATGTGGAATTGACCGCTAAACTGTAAACTAAGAAAACCGAAGCGTTACGTTGATTGACTTTGTCAGTCGACGTGACGCTTTTTGCTTACAGTCAAAACGCACCAAAAAGGACCGGCAGTGGTTGCCGGTCCCTAAAAGTTATCGTGTGGATTTTATCAGTGGCGTGATTTAAGCCTTAACGGTCGCGTCCTGTGTCGAGGCTAACTTGGCTTGGGCCGCTTGCGCTAAGATGTTCAGGTAGTTGAACGGCCGGTCGAAGTTCGGCTGGAACAGCATGTCGACCATGGCGAGGTCGTCGATGGTGTTGTTGTTCTGGATGCAGACGGACAGGGTATTGGCCGATTGCGAGACGTCGTACTTACTCATTAACGCACCGCCTAAGATCCGCTTCGTTTGCGGGTCAAAGACCAGCGACATCAAGACGGGTTCCGTCGACGGCATGAATTCCGGCCGGTAGTTGTCGGTGATGATGACTTGTTCGGCATCTAGGCCTTGTTGCTTGGCGGCGGCCAAGGTCAACCCAGTCGACACGATGGTCCGCCCGTATAAGGCTAAGCCAGAAGACGATTGTGTGCCCATGTACTTGACGGTTGGGTTCACCAAGTTCTTGCCGACTAAGATGCCTTGCCGCACCGCATTGGTGGCTAGCGGAATGTAGGCGTTTTGGTGAGTTGGGTTGTAGTGGACCGCGGCACTGTCACCCGCTGCGAAGATATCGGGGTTCGAGGAGCGCATGTAGTCGTCGGTGATGATGGCACCGTTAGCGGCCATCTTGACCTTACCCTGAAGCAGGCCGGTGTTGGGCCGGAAACCGATGCAGAGAATGGCTAAATCGGTTTCGTAATGGCCCTTATCGGTGTTGATGGTCAAGCCATTGGCCGTTTCTTCGAAGTTGGCGACAGTTTCACCCAGAGCGAGTTGGACACCGTTGTCTTGGTAGTCTTTTTCGATGACGTCGGTGAATTCGGAGTCAAAGTACTTCGGCATCACACGGTCTTGAGCATCGATCAAAGTCACGTCATGACCGGTCTTGGAGTAGGCTTCGGCGAGTTCAGCACCGATGTAACCGGCCCCGATGACCGTGATGCGCTTGGCTTGCTTAGCGTCTTCAAAGAGGACTTGAGCGTGGTTCCAGTTCTTGCAGAGCTTGACCTTGTCGCTGTCGATGCCAGGAATCTTAGGAATAATTGGCCAGGACCCGGAAGTCATGACTAATTTATCGTAACTTGCGGTGGTCTGATCATGGGTGGTCAAGTCTTCGACCGTGACCGTTTTTTGGTCCGGATCAACGTCTAAGACATTGTGATTCATTTGGACATTGGCGCCCAACTTTTTCAGTTCCTCGGGACTGGAGTAAAACAGGCCTTGAGGGTCAGCGACTTCGCCGCCTAAGTATAAAGCAATCCCACAGGACAGGAAGGAAAGGTTATCGTTTCGTTCATAGACCGTGACTTCGGCATCCGGGTGTTCCGCTAAGATCTGCTTAATGGCAAAAGTTCCCGCATGGGTACAACCAACAACTGTGACTTTCATAGATAGTGCCTCCCAAATTATAAGTAAGATAAGTTTGAGTTTAACTTCACAAACCGTGATAATGTAAGCCCATTCAATTGGCTACAACTCTATTTTAAACAATCGTCCCCAAATGTCAACAACTTCTTGAAAGTGTTACCATTTTGCGCAAACACGGTTTAGGGAATGGCTAGTTTTTAAGCGCTAAAAGCGGTAAACTAGGGCCATTATGAAAAAAGAAAGGGGCACTAATTAAACATGATTAAAAAACATTTGACGGCTTGTACGTCAGTTCTGGTCGGCAAGGCGGCCACCGTCGACGGGTCGACGCTAATTGCCCGTAACGACGATACCTTTTTACCCTTGACGCCACAGCGGTTTTACGTGCATCCGGCTGAACACGACCAACCGGCCCGGACCTGGACGTCGAACCAAAATGGGTTCACGGCCCCGATTCCAAGCGATGGCTACCGTTATTTAGCTACGCCGAACGTGGAGACTGAAAAGACCGGAGAGTACGCCGAAAGCGGTATTAACGACCATAACGTTGCGATGAGTGCCACCGAAAGTGTCTACGGCAATCCCAACGCGTTGGCTTACGACCCGTTAGTGGAAAATGGGTTAGCGGAAGATTCCCTGCAGACCATGGTCTTACCTTACATTACCTCCGCCAGAGAAGGGGTCCGTTATCTGGGCAAGCTGATCAAGCAATATGGGTCACCCGAAGGCAATGGGGTCTTGTTCTCCGATAGTCAAGAAGTCTGGTACATGGAAATCGTGACCGGTCACCACTGGGTCGCCCAACGTATCCCAGACGATGCTTATGCGGTCACGGCTAACCAGGTCGCCATTCAACAGGTGACCTTCGATGACCCGGATAACTTCATGTTCTCCGCGGGGATTCAAGCTTTTGTGGCGGATAACCACCTGAACCCCGACCACGACGGTTGGAACTTCCGTCATATTTTCGGGACCAGTACCGAAAAGGACCGCCACTACAACACGCCGCGGGTCTGGTTCGGCCAACGGGTCTTGAATCCGGAAATCGAGCAGGATCCGCAATCAAGTGAGCTACCGTTTATCTGCCGGACCAGCCACAAGATTAGCGTGGAAGACGTGGAATACATTTTAAGTTCGCATTACAACGAAACGCCATACGATCCGTTGGGGCACGGGCCTGAAGAGTTGCGGACTAAGTTCCGGCCGATTTCGATGAACCGGACGCAAAATTCGCACGTCTTGCAAGTGCATAACGATGTGCCTGCCGACCGCGCGGCCATCATGTGGTTATGCTTTGGGGTGCCAGCGTTCAGTCCTTACGTGCCGTTCTTCGCCAACGTGACGGATACGGACCCAACGTACCGGACGACACCGCGGCGCCTCGATGACCAAAGTGCTTACTGGATGTACCGGAAGTTGTCGATGATCGTGGAATCCCATTACCGCCAGTTCATTGAACAAGACGTGGATTACGTCACGGCGGCCAAGCAAGACCTCCGGACGCATGTCGCGCAAACATTGGCTCACGTGGCCCAGGAGAAATTGAGTGGCGACGATTTGGTGGCTTATTTGACGGCGCAAAACCATGCCGTTACGGCTGCAATGCGCAAGACCACGACAGACTTCACCAACGGCTTGATTGAAAAGGGCCTGACGCTGTCCCGATTGACCTATAACATGGATAAGAATTTATAAGATGAGTTGAATCGAATTAACGTTTCAAAAAAGGCGGCTGTGAGCAAAATCTCACAGCCGCCTTTATGAAGTTGTTCAGAAAAACTTAGCGTTAGACCTGCTTGGCCAACCGGACGTAGCGCGCGTTGATGTAGGCTTGCGGACCAATTTGGTACCAAATCAAGTTTTGATCGTCAACGACGCGCCGGCGAATCTCGAGTAATTCACCGTCCGGCAACTGGCCGGCCACTTCGCCGTAAGGGTCGCGGTAGAAGGTTACCGCGTGATCGGGCACGTAGTCCACGGTCCCCGACCACTGCACGGCCTTGCCCGTCAATTTGGTTTGCCGGGGTAATTCTAGGTGGCGTGACCAGTGCAAGCGCCGTTTGGTTTCCGCGGCATTCAGCCACTGGTTACCACCCAAATTGTACCAGACGGTCTGGTCGGTCAACGTGATGATGGCAAAGATGCGCCATAATGATGTGGCTGGGAACCGGTAACGGTAGGCCTGACCGGCGGGTAACGCATAGACCGCGTGGTTACTGAGCAGGGTCACGTATTGGTGGACCCGCTGGACCGTTTGCCAAGCGTCACGCCGGTAGAAGTACAGCAAGCGTTGCGTTTGGTCGGTGTAAGTGCCTTGTTGCGGCCCTTGCGCCTGGAAAATGTGGTAGCCCTTAACCGGCGGGACGGCCAAGTGGAAACTTGCGCCCAAAAGCCCGCGAAACAGCCCCGGTAATGCCAACAATTGTCCGGAGTCGTAATCAATCTGGTAGACCAAGACCGGGTACCCCCATTGCCGTTGGTAGGTCAACGTCATCAACCCGTATTCACTTAAAAAAGTCTGAGTGAAGCCCGTCATCTTGGCTAACGTGTAGCCGGGAATGGTGGGGGTGGTCAGGTGAACGGCGGTGCCGCGTTGTCCCGTAAGGACTAACGCTGGTTGGAGTGGCCGGTTCTGAGAATCGACGATACGGACGACCAGGGTGGCATTGGGCTGTTCGTGGGTGGTCACCGGATTCACTGCCACGGGCGGAACGGTTGGCTGCGGCGTTGGCGTTAATTGCTGGGTCGGTCGTTGGGGTTGAAATGGCCGGTCCACCGGGGTTGCTTGCCGTGGTGGGACCGTGGTGGGGCGGTGCGAACGGGTCGGTGTTAAGAGCCGTCGTAACCAATTAAAGAAAGCCATTTCCCATTCACCTCCAAAAGTAAGTCTGCCCAGTGTCTGTCGTGGTGCCTTTAAAATACAGTATACCGCATCTAATCGGGACCTGCAGGGGGGAATTCACTTAGAACCTAAAAACGGGCGCACCGCGATTGGCAGCGCTCCCGTTTAGAGTCGTTTATTTGGTCGTATCCGTGTCGTCCGCTGAAGTCGAATCAGTGTCATCATCGTCGGCGGCAGTTAAGGTAATCTTGCCGTCCGTGATTTTGGCCGTCAGGTTCTTTACACCGGCGTGGTCCAGGTAGAAGTCCGCAATGCGGTCTTCGATTTCTTCCTGGATGACCCGCCGTAATGGCCGCGCCCCCATGGCGGGGTTGTAGCCCTCCGTGACCAGTTTTTCTTCGACTGGTTCCGTAACGTGTACGTGTAGGCCTTGGTCGGCTAACATCTGGTTGACGTCATCGATCATCAGGTCGACGATCTGCATCAAGTTATCCTTCGACAATGCGTTGAACTCGATGATGTCATCGAACCGGTTGATGAATTCAGGCCGGAAGTAGTTGGTCAGACTGTCCAGAACGGAGTGGGTCTTTCCGGAGGCTTCGGCCCCGAACCCAACGCTGGCTTCCACGTCACCGGTCCCGGCGTTACTGGTCATGATGATCAGGGTATCCTTGAAGGACACCGTCCGGCCCTTGGAATCGGTCAAGCGCCCATCGTCCAGAATCTGTAAGAACATGTTCAAGACGTCTGGGTGAGCCTTTTCGATTTCATCCAGCAGGATCAACGTGTACGGGTGCCGCCGAACCTGTTCGGTCAGTTGTCCGGCTTCTTCGTAACCAACGTAGCCCGGTGGGGACCCAATCAGCTTAGAAATGGAATGGGGTTCCATGTATTCGGACATGTCGAAGCGAATCATCGCGTCTTGAGAACCAAAGAGTTCGTTGGCCAATTGCTTAGCCAGTTCCGTCTTGCCGACCCCGGTCGGGCCAACGAAGAGGAAGGACCCAATCGGCCGACCAGTCCCATTCAATCCGATTCGGTTCCGCCGAATAGCCCGGGCAACCTTATCGACCGCTTGGTTCTGGCCGATAATATGCTTTTCCAAGTCGGTGGCAAGGCTCTTCAACTGATGTTGTTCCTTCGCTTGGAGTTCGCCAACCGGGATATTGGTCTTTTCTTCGACGATTTGTTGCATGTCCTTTTCGGTCACGTCAGTTGCCGCTTGTTGGTCCGCGTTCGTGGCGTTTTCCTTCGACTTGTTGAGCTTTGTGACCTGGTCGCGGTAATAGGCGGCCTTTTCGTAGTCTTCCTGCTTCAATGCGGCTTGCTTTTGCTTTTCTGCACTGTCGATTTTTTCATCGATGGCGTGCGGGTCAGCCACGTTGATGGTCAGGTTCTTCCGCGACCCGGACTCATCGAGCAAGTCGATGGCCTTGTCGGGTAAGAAGCGATCTTGAATGTAGCGGTCGGATAACCGGACCGCCGCTTCAATCGCAGCGTCCGTGTAGTGGACGTGGTGGTAATCTTCATATTTCTTCTGGATTCCCTTAAGAATCTTTACGGCTTCGTCTGGACTCGGTTCATCGACCGTTACCGGTTGGAACCGCCGTGCCAAGGCTTGGTCTTTTTCGATGTCCCAGTATTCATTCAACGTCGTGGCACCGATCAGTTGGAAGTCACCCCGGGCTAACGCAGGCTTTAACACGTTACCCGCATCCATACCACCTTCGGCATTGCCGGCACCCATGATTTCGTGGATTTCGTCAATGAAGAGGATGATGTCCGGATTGGATTGAACTTCCTTCATTAATTGTTGCATCCGTTGTTCGAACTGACCCCGAATCCCGGTTCCTTGAACCAGCGATACGACGTCTAAACGGACAATCTGCTTGTTGGTTAGCTTTTGCGGTACGTTGCCTTCAACGATGCGCTCAGCTAGCCCTTCAACGACCGCCGTCTTCCCAACACCGGCTTCCCCGATTAACACGGGGTTGTTCTTAGTCCGCCGGTTCAGAATTTCGATGACTTGCGCCGTTTCCTTGTCCCGTCCGATAACGGGATCAATCTTGCCGTCTTTAGCCAACTGGGTGAGGTTCAAGCCATATTGACTGAGTAGGCCGCCCTTACCGTTGTTCCCTCGGTTACCCGCGGGTTGGGTCGGTCGTTGCCCACCAGTCTGCCGGTAATCGTTTTGGCTGGGATTACCGCCTTGCATGGCCCGGAAAATATCATCCAGGTTTCCAAAGCCGAATGGATCTTGTGCCATACGGCCACCTCCATTTCCAGAGTTATTGGTCTGCTGATCTTTGAGTAGTTGATAGCAATTTTGGCATAAATCAATCTGTTGCCGTTGCCCGTTCACACTCATATAAAGATGAATGGTCGCTTCGTTGCGGTGACAGTTTTGACATAGCATTTTGTCGTCTCCTTTCTGCCTTGGAGTAAGTGTGGAAGCAGTCCACACTGGTCATCCAAAAGGTTTGACCTTCTTTGACCATTAGCCACATTATACCGCCTCACACGGTGGGTGCAAGTAATTTGTCTCGCCCCCGGTAGCCCGGTCAAAAGGGCCCCTTTGAACTGAACGCCTTTATTTTAGCACTCTACCCACGAGAATGCTAAAAGTCACGTTCATTTTCAAAATAAATTTTTGACCTGCCTGGTATTTCAACGTAGAATAGTGGAAAGAAAAGGGGCGAATAGCGACATGGCACGGGATTTTACCGCATTAATGAATCAATTAAAAAACAAGGAACTCGATGAATTTGAAGTGGGCCCAGACGATTTTCAGGCCTTTCAACAGGCCTATATGGCGTTTGATACCCGTAAACGGGTGATTGGGCAGGCCCACAAGAACGGCAAACTAGTCTATCATTACGACCACGATGCCGGAAATCAGTCTGCATAAGGGGAACTAGTCGGTGTTTTGGGGCGAATCATGCTATAATTAGCTCTGGAACAAGTGAACGCCCGCAGGTTGCTGGGCCGGCGATACGGAATCGCTGGCCTGTGACAGCCCCGATGAAAGCGGTTAAGGTAACTTGTAATTTAACAGCAAGATTGATATTCTAAGAAGGTAGACATAACGTTTGTCATGGTTGTTTTGGTCAATGCGCAAGACCAAAGGACGCTATGCTCGTTAGAAAATCAACCTATAAGCTTAAAGGAGATCGATCAATTATGGAAAAACGCGAATTTCATATTACAGCAGAAACGGGTATTCATGCTCGTCCGGCAACTTTATTGGTACAATCAGCAAGCAAGTTCAACTCAGAAGTCAGCTTACAATACCAAGACAAGTCCGTTAACTTGAAGTCCATCATGGGTGTCATGTCCTTAGGGGTCGGCCAAAATGCCGAAATCACGATTACGGCTGATGGTGACGACGAAGCCGATGCCATGACGGCCGTTGCTGAAACCTTGAAAAAAGAGGGCCTATCTGACTAATGAGAACGATGCTCAAGGGAATTGCCGCGAGTGACGGCGTGGTGTGCGGCCAAGTCTATCGCCTGGTCGACCCCGATTTAACCGTCCACCGACGGGCAATCACTAATCTGGATAACGAAGTAAATCGATTCCATCAGGCCCTTGAAGCAGCTGTCTCTGATGTCGAGGCAATTAAAACTCGTGCGACTAAAAACCTGGGTACTGAGAGTGCCCAGGTTTTTAGTGCGCACATTGCGATGCTCAAGGACCCCGAATTGACCACCCGGGTGGACGCGCAGATTAGAGATCAGCAGCTCAATGCCGAGGTCGCTTTGGCCAACGTGGTGCAGGCCTACGAACATTCTTTTGCGGGGCTGACGGATAACCCGTATATGCAAGAACGCATCACGGACCTCCACGACGTGACCAAGCGCGTCACGGCCCATTTGTTACGGGTACCGTTACCGGACTTAGCCTTAGTCGACCATCCCGTAATCGTGGTGACCCACGACTTGATTCCGAGTGATACGGTCTCGGTCAACCCGCGGTATATCTTAGGGTTTATTACGGATCTCGGTGGCCGGACATCTCATTCGTCGATTCTGGCACGTTCGATGGCCTTACCCGCTGTGGTGGGGACCAAGACAGCAACGACACAACTGACCAACGGGGAAATGGTGATTCTAAACGGGACCCACGGACAGGTCATGGTTGACCCTGACGCGGATGAATTGGCCAAGGCCCGAACGACGATGCACCAACGGACCGTCAATCAAAAGCGACTCAATCGATTACGGCACCACGGGACCGTTAGCCAAGATGGTGTGGGCGTGACCTTAGCGGCTAACATTGGCACGGCGCAGGATCTTCCTAGTATCCTCAAGAACGGGGCCGAGGCCGTAGGACTGATGCGTACCGAATTCTTATACATGGATGCCGCTGAGTTGCCGAGTGAAGACGACCAGTTTGACGTTTATAAGCAGGTGCTCACGGCCTTAGCGCCGCGACCGGTGGTGATTCGCACCCTGGATATCGGAGGCGATAAGCCGTTACCGTACTTAAAACACAAGCCGGAGACGAACCCCTTCATGGGTGACCGGGCCATTCGGCAGAGTTTGACCCACCAAAACGTCTTTCGGAGCCAACTCCGGGCGCTGTTACGGGCGTCGGCGTTTGGCAACTTACGCATCATGTTTCCCATGATTGCGACGCTCGATGAGTTTCGGCAAGCTAAGGCAATTTACGACGACGAACGGTCAGCTTTGACCGTTGCCCAGGTACCAATGGGGCACGTGAAGATTGGCATGATGGTCGAAGTTCCGGCCGCGGCTTTACTGGCGGACCGATTTGCGCAAGAGGTCGACTTCATGAGTATCGGCACCAACGACCTGATTGGTTATACCATGGCCGCCGACCGGACGAACCAAGACGTGGCTTATCTCTATCAGCCGTATCACCCGGCCATTTTACGGTTAGTCAACCGGGTGATTACCGCGGGACATAGCGCCGGCATTCCGGTGGCTATGTGTGGTGAGATGGCGGGCGATCCCATCGCCGTGCCACTACTTTTGGGGATGGGTTTAGATGAATTCTCAATGGGAGCCGGGTCGATTTTAAAGACCCGTCGGCTGATCAGTCAGTTGAACGCCCATGACCTCCAGGCGTTGGTGGAGACCGCGTTGAATTCGGCCAGCACCAGTCAAGAAGTCATTACCATGGTCCAAGCTGCCGTCCCGGATTTATTGAAGAGCTGACGGTTAAGTTGTTTTCACTATTATAGAAGTAAAAGACGTTTGGTTCGGAATTCCCGAATCAGACGTTTTTTAAGTTTTCCCAGAGTTTGGTTAGAGTTTTAGCTGTGGTTTGCAATCAAGTAGGCAAACCCATATAATTGTGATGATTGTACAATACATGGCGTCAAGGACTTTTTTTAACAGAAAGAGAAACAAGGGGGATTGGCAATGAACATCGGCATATTTACGGATACCTATTTCCCTCAAGTGAGTGGGGTCGCAACGTCCATCAAGACGCTGCGCGATCAGTTAGAAAAACAGGGGCATCAGGTGTATATCTTTACGACGACCGATCCACACGTGGAACGCAACGTTTACGAACGCAACGTGTTTCGTTTTTCGAGTATTCCGTTCGTGTCGTTTACGGATCGTCGAATTGCCGTGCGGGGACTGTTTCAGGCCTACCAAATTGCAAAGGAATTAAACTTAGACATCGTCCACACCCAGACGGAATTTTCGATGGGGTGGATCGGGAAGTTCGTGGCCCGGAACCTAGAGATTCCGTGCCTCCATACTTACCACACCATGTATGAGGACTACTTACATTACGTGGCCAACGGGAAGATCTTAAAGCCCGTCCACGTCAAACAGGGGACGCTGGCCTTTTGCTACCACCTGACGGGCGTCGTGGCGCCCAGTGACCGGGTGCTGACCACGTTGAGTGATTACGGGGTTAAAGCCCCGATTCGGGTGATTCCCACGGGGGTCAACTTGCACCAGTACGAACAGCCGGATACCGCTAACTTGCGGCGTCAATTGGGCTTGGCACCGGATACGCCGGTCATTTTATCGTTAAGCCGTTTAGCCTATGAAAAGAACATCAAGGCAAGTATTGCGGCGATGCCGGCTATTTTGGCGCAGGTCCCCCGGGCTCAACTTTTGATTGTGGGGGATGGTCCGGCTAGAGCAGATTTGGAGCAACAGGTAAAAACGGCGGGGCTAACGGATCACGTCACTTTTACCGGTGAAATCGACAATGACCAGGTCTTTCGCTACTATCACCTGGCCAACGTCTTTTTGTCGTCATCAGATTCCGAGTCACAGGGGCTGACCTATATCGAGGCTATGGCGGCCGGGACCAAAATCGTGGTCATGACTAGTCCATACACCGATGAGTTGTTATCGAGTCCGACGCTGGGGGTTACGTTTACCACGGCGGCAGAAATGATCAAGCACGTGGTCTGGTACTTACAGCCGGAACATCAACAACCGGATCCGGATTTGCTGGCCCAAAAGTTGGCCGAGATTTCTGCGGATACCTTTGGCCAACGGATTATCAACTTTTACCGGGACGCACAAGTGAGTTACGAACAAGCCCACGAAGACAGTCCGGATTTCAGCGATTAGAGGAGTTATTGAATGCTAAAAATCAACATGTTTTCGGCTGCTGATTCCGTTAAGGGACAGGGGGTCGGGAGTGCGTACAACGAGCTGATGAACTTGTTGCACACCCGGTTGAACGGGGACTTTCAGGTGACCGTCAACCGTTATGGAAAGGTGGACCTGACGCACTACCACACGATTAATTTTTCTTACTACTTATCTACGTTTTTACCTGGTCGGGGACGTAAAATTGGCTACGTGCATTTTTTGCCAGAAACACTAGAGGGGAGCCTCAAGATTCCCCAGCCCTTTCGGGGGATTTTTTATAAATATGTGATTGCCTTTTACCGCCGGATGGAGCACATTGTAGTGGTCAATCCGACCTTTATTCCTAAATTAGTGGCGTATGGGATTCCCGCTACTAAGGTGACTTATATTCCCAATTTCGTGAGTCGCCAAGAGTTTTACCCGGTCGATGCGGCCCAAAAGCTGCAATTACGACAACAGTACGGTTACTCGGCAAAAAAGTTTACGGTGCTGGGAATTGGCCAGATTCAGGAACGTAAGGGGCTATTTGACTTCATTAAGCTTGCCAACCACCACCCAGAGTTGCAATTTATCTGGGCGGGGGGCTTTTCATTCGGTCGGATGACCGATGGTTACGCCGAATTGAAAAAGGTCGTCGACGATCCACCAGCTAATTTGAGCTTTCCGGGGATTGTTGATCGCGACAAGTTAGTCGATTACTATAATCTGGCCGACTTGTTCTTGCTCCCTTCCTTTAATGAGCTTTTCCCGATGTCGGTCTTAGAGGCCTTCAGTACGGGGACCCCGGTCATGCTGCGAGATTTGGAACTTTACCAGGCCATTATTGCGGGTGATTACCAACCAGCTAAGGACTACGCTGAGATGGATCAGGTCCTGACGACGTTACCGCACGATGCCGCAACGTTAGACCAACTCCACCAGCATAGTTTGGCGGCAGCAGACCATTATTCGGAAGCCCATTTGGCTGAGATTTGGCGCGACTTTTACCGGCAACAGGCAAAGAAGGGATAACGACATGACACGACGAAACAAGTGGGTTCTAACGTTGATGTTGCTGTTGGGGATTGCCATCTTTGCGTACTCGCTCCGGGATATCCGGTTTTCGGTGTTAGTCAACGACTTCGTGCACATCAATTTCTGGTGGTTCGGTGTGGCCGTGATCTGCATGCTCCTGTACCTCGGACTCGAGTCCGTCATCGTCAAAGTCTTCATTTCTGACCGGATCAAGGGGTTTTCCTTCAAGGATGCCCTCCGGATTCCACCGATTGAGCAACTCTTTAACGGTATTACGCCCTTTTCTTCCGGTGGGCAACCGGCACAGCTGATTGCGCTGATGCAAACCGGGGTCGATGCGGGGAAGGCCAGTTCGATTCTATTGATGAAGTTCGTGGTGTTCCAGTCAATGATCGTCATCAATTTTTTGATTGCCCTGGTCATCGGGTTCACCTACATTCAGGATAAATTGCACGCGTTAGCCTGGCTAGTGGTGTTTGGCTTCGTCATTCACTTGGCAGTTATCGTGGGGCTCCTGATGGTCATGTTCTGGCACGCTTTTACGAAACGGGCGGTCACCGTGATTTTGTACCCGGTTCACTGGTTTATGAAACGCGACCGCTTTGAACGCATGGCGGCCAAGATTGACCAAAAAATCGATTCGTTTTACGCTGAAAGTGTGCGGATTAGCGGGAAAGGGAAGTTGATGGCCAAGGTCTTTGTCATCACGTTCTTTCAATTACTTTTCTACTATTTAATTCCGTATTTCATCATGTTAGCGTTGGGCTACACCTCGGCGAACATCGTCATGGTCACCAGTCTGCACGTTTTGATCGTCATGGTGATTTCACTGTTCCCGATTCCCGGTGGCTCCGGGGGGGCAGAGTACAGCTTTGAGATGATTTTTAAAAGCTACATCGCCTCGAACAGTAAGTTGGTTTTAGCTATGATTTTATGGCGCTTATTGACTTACTACTTCGGCATGCTGACCGGTCTCATCGCAATGGCGGTTAAGCCAGACCGGGTGGTTGAAGAAAGTGACGACACAAATGCGTGAGTTTTTCGCATTATGACGTGTCATCTAGGCTTAAGTTTGGTAAAATCATAGTGAAGCTTAGAAAGGGGACCAATCATGGAAGAATCTCAACTGATTGGCATCATCAATCGTCTTAAGGCGATGCAAGAGGATGCTACCGACGAGCCGCAACCCCGTCGATTCGAAAAGGAAGGCGTTGAGCAGGCGACCGTTGTGTACAATGCTGCCGCCAACACCTATACGTTAACTGAGCATAATCCGGAGACGACCTTTGAGTTTGATAACATTGACTTAGTGGCTATCGAATTATTTGATTTACTGACGGATAACTAACAAAACTGTGGAAAACATGGTTTTGTTTTTTTTATAGGCTGAAAAGTTGAATTTTTTCAAAGGTTGCCCATAAAAATTGATTACCCAGCACTATCAGTTATACTGAAGTAATGTTAACTATTTTGTGGAGGCTGTCTCATGGCAAACTTTGTTAAACGACGAATGAGCTGGGTTAATACCCGAATGGGTTTCTTCCTGTTGATCATCGTTTTATTTTGGGTTAAGACGTACATCGCCTATCAAACCGAATTTACGCTGGGCGCCAAAGGAAGTGTGCAGCAGTTTTTACTGCTGATTAACCCCCTTCCAGCTGCTTTGCTGGTTTTTGGCATTGCTCTGTATTTTCGCGGCCGCTTGGCCTATTGGTTGATGCTGATTATTGACTTCCTGGAGTCAACGTGGATTTTTGCCAACGTTGTCTATTATCGGGAGTTTTCTGATTTTCTGTCGTTTGGAATCATGAAGGGTTCCAGCGACGTTCAAAATAATCTGGGGAAGAGTTTAGCCCAGATTACCCATCTGTATGATCTTTTTGTGTATCTGGACATCATCATTCTGATTGTGCTCTTGGTGGCACACGTGATTCGAATTGATCCACGACCGTTTAAACGGCGCTATGCACTTAGTATTACGGTGTTGTCGTTTGGATTGATGTTTGCGGAATTTGGGATGGCCAATGCGGACCGGTCAGGATTGTTGACCCGGACGTTTGATAACAACTATATCGTGAAGTACTTAGGGTTGAATGAGTACGCCGCGTTTAACGCTTATCAGACGCAAAAGGAAAGCGCTACGCGGGCCAGTGCTAATGCCAGTGACATGAAGAGTGTGCTGAAGTATCTGAAACAGAATCGGGTCAGTCCGAACGTGTCGTACTACGGTAAGGAAAAAGGGAAGAACGTCTTTATCATCCACCTGGAAAGCTTCCAACAATTCCTGTTGGATTATAAAGTAGATGGTAAAGAAGTCACCCCAACGTTGAACAAGTTCTATCATAATAAGAATACGCTATCGTTCGACAACTTTTATAACCAGGTCGCTCAAGGGAAGACTTCTGACGCGGAAATGATGTTGGAAAACTCCCTGTTTGGCTTGCCACAAGGGTCAGCGATGACTACTTATGGGACTCAAAACACGTTCCAGGCGGCTCCAGCGATTCTGAGTCAAAAAGCGGGTTACACCACGGCGGCGTTCCACGGGGATGTCCCAAGTTTCTGGAACCGGGACAACACCTACAAGTCGTGGGGCTACCAGTACTTCTTTAGCTCAAGCTATTATAAGCAAAAGGCGGGGTACAGTGTCGGTTATGGGTTGAAAGACAAGATCTTCTTGAAGGAATCGGCGAAGTATATCGAACAGCTACCGCAGCCGTTCTACGCTAAGCTGATTACCTTGACTAACCATTACCCGTATGAGTTAGATAAGAAGAATATCGACTTCCCAGCCACCAAGACTGGGGATAAGACCGTTGATCCGTACGTTCAAACGGCTCATTATTTGGATCAAGCCTTTGCGGAGTTCATTAGCTACCTGAAGAAGGCTGGTCTCTATAAGAATAGTGTTATTTTAGCCTATGGGGACCACTACGGGATTTCGAATAACCACCGGCCGGCGATTGCCCAACTCTTAGGTAAGAAGAAGGTCACTAACTATGACTTGGCTCAATTCCAGAAGGTCCCACTGATGATTCACGCCAGTGGGCTTAAGGGGGGCATTAACCATACCTATGGTGGGGAGATTGATGTCTTACCAACCTTACTGGATCTGTTGGGGGTAAAAAACACCGACACGATTCAGTTTGGTCAGGATTTACTAGCTAAGAATCGGAATCAGACCGTTGCCTTTAGAAACGGGAACTTTGTCTCGCCAACTTATACTAAGATTGGCAGTACCGTTTACGATACGAAGACGGGGAAGGTCTTGAAGCTGACAAGTGCACAGAAGAAGAAAGTTGCCAAATTACAGAACCATGTGACGACGGAACTTTCATTGTCTGACCGGGTTATCTATGGCGATCTCTTGCGCTTCTACACGCCAAAAGGCTTTAAAAAGGTCGACAAGAACGACTTTACCTATAAGTACAAGACTGCCACGGAAAAGCTGGCAGAGGCATCGAAGAAAACGAAGACTAGCGTTCTCGCGAAGAACAACGGTAAGAGTACCGTCTCGGAATACAAGACGGATGCACCAGAACTTAAGTAAGCAAGCAGTCAAAAGCCCGTCACCCTTGTGGTGGCGGGCTTTTGGTGATTCTTGGACGAGATTGCAAAATTAATTTCAGTAAATATTCATTTCTTGCTTGACCATTCTAGGAGATATTGGTAAACTTATTTTTGTTGTCATTTACGGAAACAAAGCCAATGGCAACGGCAAACGTTACGATTCAACAATTTAAAAAAGGCCTTGACGGCTGACTTGAGAATTGATATGATAGTAATCGTTGTTGAGAATATTTATTCAATTTCTTCCAAAGCAATCAATAATTATTCAAATTGATGTTTAAAAAGTTGTTGACACGGTATTATCGACATGCTATACTTTAAAAGTTGTCATGAAGCAATCACTTCATTAGATAACTTGGTAGATCTTTGAAAACTGAACATTGTTTCGACAAACCAAATATGTGTAGGGCGGTTTGAATTTATTCAAACCCAAACAATATTTGCGAAGTCAATTCGCTTTTAAAATGTAACAACAATCGATGAGATATTCGAGCTTATCATCTTTAAGATGAGAGTTTGATCCTGGCTCAGGACGAACGCTGGCGGCATGCCTAATACATGCAAGTCGAACGAGCTTTGGTTGATTGACGTGCTTGCACTGATTTCTTCCTAAAGCGAGTGGCGAACTGGTGAGTAACACGTGGAAAACCTGCCCAGAAGCAGGGGATAACACTTGGAAACAGGTGCTAATACCGTATAACAACAAAAACCGCATGGTTTTTGTTTGAAAGATGGTTTCGGCTATCACTTCTGGATGGTTCCGCGGCGCATTAGCTTGTTGGTGAGTTAACGGCCCACCAAGGCGATGATGCGTAGCCGACCTGAGAGGGTAATCGGCCACATTGGGACTGAGACACGGCCCAGACTCCTACGGGAGGCAGCAGTAGGGAATCTTCCACAATGGACGCAAGTCTGATGGAGCAATGCCGCGTGAGTGAAGAAGGGTTTCGGCTCGTAAAACTCTGTTGTTGAAGAAGAACGGGTGTCAGAGTAACTGTTGACATCGTGACGGTATTCAACCAGAAAGCCACGGCTAACTACGTGCCAGCAGCCGCGGTAATACGTAGGTGGCAAGCGTTGTCCGGATTTATTGGGCGTAAAGCGAGCGCAGGCGGTTATTTAAGTCTGATGTGAAAGCCTTCGGCTTAACCGAAGAAGTGCATCGGAAACTGGATGACTTGAGTGCAGAAGAGGACAGTGGAACTTCATGTGTAGCGGTGGAATGCGTAGATATATGGAAGAACACCAGTGGCGAAGGCGGCTGTCTAGTCTGTAACTGACGCTGAGGCTCGAAAGCATGGGTAGCAAACAGGATTAGATACCCTGGTAGTCCATGCCGTAAACGATGAGTGCTAGGTGTTGGAGGGCTTCCGCCCTTCAGTGCCGCAGCTAACGCATTAAGCACTCCGCCTGGGGAGTACGACCGCAAGGTTGAAACTCAAAGGAATTGACGGGGGCCCGCACAAGCGGTGGAGTATGTGGTTTAATTCGAAGCTACGCGAAGAACCTTACCAGGTCTTGACATCTTCTGCCAATCCTAGAGATAGGACGTTCCCTTCGGGGACAGAATGACAGGTGGTGCATGGTTGTCGTCAGCTCGTGTCGTGAGATGTTGGGTTAAGTCCCGCAACGAGCGCAACCCTTATTATCAGTTGCCAGCATTCAGTTGGGCACTCTGGTGAGACTGCCGGTGACAAACCGGAGGAAGGTGGGGATGACGTCAAATCATCATGCCCCTTATGACCTGGGCTACACACGTGCTACAATGGACGGTACAACGAGTCGCGAAGTCGTGAGGCTAAGCTAATCTCTTAAAGCCGTTCTCAGTTCGGATTGTAGGCTGCAACTCGCCTACATGAAGTTGGAATCGCTAGTAATCGCGGATCAGCATGCCGCGGTGAATACGTTCCCGGGCCTTGTACACACCGCCCGTCACACCATGAGAGTTTGTAACACCCAAAGTCGGTGAGGTAACCTTTTGGAGCCAACCGCCTAAGGTGGGACAGATGATTAGGGTGAAGTCGTAACAAGGTAGCCGTAGGAGAACCTGCGGCTGGATCACCTCCTTTCTAAGGAATAATACGGAGGTCTACACATACTTTGTTGAAACAATGGTCAGTTTTGAGGGATTTACCCTCAAACCTTATGTGCTATTTTGGGCGTATAGCTCAGCTGGTTTAGAGCGCACGCCTGATAAGCGTGAGGTCGATGGTTCGAGTCCATTTATGCCATTGACCGTAAGGTCGATGTGGGGAATTAGCTCAGCTGGGAGAGCACCTGCTTTGCAAGCAGGAGGTCAACGGTTCGATCCCGTTATTCTCCATTGATGCGAAAAAGCATCAAGTTTGTTCTTTGAAAACTAGATATTATCAATTATTTTCCTTTAATTATTAAAGATAATTAAACCGAGAACACCGCATTTATTTTGAGTTTTTTAATTAGTTTATTCGCTAATACTCAATTAATCAGCGGTCACGAAGTGACCGTTAGGTTAAGTTATGAAGGGCGCATGGTGAATGCTTGGTACTAGGAGCCGATGAAGGACGGGACTAACACCGATATGCTTCGGGGAGCTGTACGTAAGCTTTGATCCGGAGATTTCCGAATGGGGAAACCCAATCATCTTTACCGATGATTACAACTCAGGGAATACATACTTGAGTTGAGGCAGACGTGGGGAACTGAAACATCTAAGTACCCACAGGAAGAGAAAGAAAATTCGATTCCCTAAGTAGCGGCGAGCGAACGGGGAACAGCCCAAACCAACAAGCTTGCTTGTTGGGGTTGTAGGACTGAACATTTGAGTTACCAAAGTCAGTGATAGCCGAAACATCTGGGAAGGTGTGGCAGAGCGGGTGATACCCCCGTAGGCGAAATCGTTGACCCTCAGTTCAGGATCCTGAGTACGGCCAGACACGTGAAACCTGGTCGGAATCCGGGAGGACCATCTCCCAAGGCTAAATACTCCCTAGTGACCGATAGTGAACCAGTACCGTGAGGGAAAGGTGAAAAGCACCCCGGAAGGGGAGTGAAATAGTTCCTGAAACCATGTGCCTACAATTAGTTAGAGCCCGTTAATGGGTGATAGCGTGCCTTTTGTAGAATGAACCGGCGAGTTACGTTAATTTGCAAGGTTAAGGTGTAAAGACCGGAGCCGTAGCGAAAGCGAGTCTGAAACGGGCGTTTCAGTAAGTTGACGTAGACCCGAAACCAGGTGACCTATCCATGTCCAGGCTGAAGGTGCGGTAAAACGCACTGGAGGGCCGAACCCGTGTATGTTGAAAAATGCTGGGATGAGGTGTGGATAGCGGTGAAATTCCAAACGAACTTGGAGATAGCTGGTTCTCTCCGAAATAGCTTTAGGGTTAGCCTCGGATGAAGAATCGTGGAGGTAGAGCCACTGTTTGGACTAGGGGCCCGTCATGGGTTACTGAATTCAGATAAACTCCGAATGCCACTGATTTATATCCGGGAGTCAGACGATGAGTGATAAGATCCACCGTCGAAAGGGGAACAGCCCAGACCACCAATTAAGGTCCCTAAATATGTGCTGAGTGGAAAAGGATGTGGAATTGCATAGACAGCTAGGATGTTGGCTCAGAAGCAGCCATCATTTAAAGAGTGCGTAATAGCTCACTAGCCGAGTGACTCTGCGCCGAAAATATACCGGGGCTAAGCACATTACCGAAATTGTGGACGCAACTATGTTGCGTGATAGGAGAGCGTTCTAAGGGCAACGAAGCTAGACCGCAAGGACTAGTGGAGCGCTTAGAAGTGAGAATGCCGGTATGAGTAGCGAAAGATCAGTGAGAATCTGATCCACCGAATGACTAAGGTTTCCTGGGGAAGGCTCGTCCTCCCAGGGTCAGTCGGGACCTAAGCCGAGGCCGCAAGGCGTAGGCGATGGATAACAGGTTGATATTCCTGTACTAGTTAAGATTGTTTGAACGATGGAGGGACGCAGGAGGCTAAAGCATGCGCACGATTGGAAATGTGCGTCCAAACGCTGAGTCTGGTGATGAGTCAAATGCTTATCGCTAAGGACAAGGCGCGACGGGGACCGAATTTTAGTAGGGAAGTGCTCCACGTCACACTGCCGAGAAAAGCTTCTAGTGAGATCTTAATTACCCGTACCGCAAACCGACACAGGTAGTCGAGGAGAGTATCCTAAGGTGAGCGAGTGAACTCTCGTTAAGGAACTCGGCAAAATGACCCCGTAACTTCGGGAGAAGGGGTGCTACACGCAAGTGTAGCCGCAGTGAAAAGGCCCAGGCGACTGTTTATCAAAAACACAGGTTTCTGCAAAATCGTAAGATGAAGTATAGGGGCTGACGCCTGCCCGGTGCTGGAAGGTTAAGTGGATGAGTTAGCTTCGGCGAAGCCCAGAAATGAAGCCCCAGTAAACGGCGGCCGTAACTATAACGGTCCTAAGGTAGCGAAATTCCTTGTCGGGTAAGTTCCGACCCGCACGAAAGGCGTAACGATCTGGGCACTGTCTCAACGAGAGACTCGGTGAAATTATATTACCTGTGAAGATGCAGGTTACCCGCGACAGGACGGAAAGACCCCATGGAGCTTTACTGTAGCTTTGATATTGGGTGTTGACACAGCTTGTACAGGATAGGTCGGAGCCGTAGATATCGGAACGCTAGTTTCGATGGAGGCGCTGGTGGGATACGACCCTCGCTGTGTGAACACTCTAACCCGCGCCACTCATCGTGGCGGGAGACAGTGTCAGGTAGGCAGTTTGACTGGGGCGGTCGCCTCCCAAAAAGTAACGGAGGCGCCCAAAGGTTCCCTCAGAATGGTTGGAAATCATTCGATGAGTGTAAAGGCAGAAGGGAGCTTGACTGCGAGACAGACAGGTCGAGCAGGGACGAAAGTCGGGCTTAGTGATCCGGTGGTACCGTATGGAAGGGCCATCGCTCAACGGATAAAAGCTACCCTGGGGATAACAGGCTTATCTCCCCCAAGAGTCCACATCGACGGGGAGGTTTGGCACCTCGATGTCGGCTCATCGCATCCTGGGGCTGTAGTCGGTCCCAAGGGTTGGGCTGTTCGCCCATTAAAGCGGTACGCGAGCTGGGTTCAGAACGTCGTGAGACAGTTCGGTCCCTATCCGTCGCGGGCGTAGGAAATTTGAGAGGAGCTGTCCTTAGTACGAGAGGACCGGGATGGACATACCTCTGGTGTACCAGTTGTGCCGCCAGGCGCATCGCTGGGTAGCTATGTATGGATGAGATAAACGCTGAAAGCATCTAAGTGTGAAACTCGCCTCAAGATGAGATTTCCCATTCCTTTATGGAAGTAAGACCCCTGAGAGATGATCAGGTAGATAGGCTGGAAGTAGCAGCGCCGCGAGGCGTGGAGCGGACCAGTACTAATCGGTCGAGGACTTAACCAAGTGATTGGTGTTCTCAGGAGATAATTGGTAATACCTAGTTTTGAGGGAATAAGCTCTCAATAGTGTGGTGGCGATAGCCTGAAGGATACACCCGTTCCCATGCCGAACACGGAAGTTAAGCTTCAGCACGCCAATAGTAGTTGGGGGATCGCCCCCTGCGAGGATAGGACATTGCCACGCGATTATTCCGGCATAGCTCAGTTGGTAGAGCCCCTGACTGTTAATCAGGTTGTCGACGGTTCGAGTCCGCCTGCCGGAGCTTATAGTGGAGAGTTGTCCGAGTGGCTGAAGGAGCAGCATTGGAAATGCTGTAAACGGGTACTAACCTGTTTCGAGGGTTCGAATCCCTCACTCTCCGTTACGCTTCAGCCAATCATGGTATGTTTCGTATCATGACCCGTTGGTCAAGTGGTTTAAGACACTGCCCTTTCACGGCAGTAACATGGGTTCGAATCCCGTACGGGTCATTGTTTCATTTTTGGAGGATTAGCTCAGTTGGGAGAGTGTCTGCCTTACAAGCAGAGGGTCACAGGTTCGAGCCCTGTATCCTCCATTGGTAACATAACTCTATTATGGTCCGTTGGTCTAGTCGGTTTAGGACGCCTGCCTGTCACGCAGGAGATCACGAGTTCAAGTCTCGTACGGACCGTTGTTATGTTATTGAATTTAACACAACAACATTACATGAATGGTGAGAAATGGCTCGGTAGCTCAGTCGGTAGAGCAATGGATTGAAGCTCCATGTGTCGGCGGTTCGATTCCGTCCCGCGCCATTTATGGAGGGGTAGCGAAGTCTGGCTAAACGCGGCGGACTGTAAATCCGCTCCTTCGGGTTCGGTGGTTCGAATCCACTCCCCTCCATCATAGGGATATAGTTTAAAGGTAGAACTACGGTCTCCAAAACCGTCGGTGTGGGTTCAATTCCTACTATCCCTGTTGTAATGTTATGGCGGTATTGGTGAAGGGGTTAACACACCGGATTGTGGTTCCGGCACGCGTGGGTTCGATTCCCACATACCGCCCTATGATTGGGGCATCTTGTAACATTTGTTGGTCCAGTCAGATTGGATAGACGATTATGGTGGTATAGCCAAGTGGTAAGGCAGAGGTCTGCAAAACCTTCATCGTCGGTTCGAATCCGATTACCACCTTTGACTTGGGTGTATCCAATCAAAATTTTTTGCCGGAGTGGCGGAACTGGCAGACGCGCTGGACTCAAAATCCAGTGTCCGTTGAGGACGTGTGGGTTCGAACCCCACCTCCGGTATAACTAAGATTCATATGCCTGTTCAAAAATAAGCAAAACGTTGATTATTCAGCGTTTTGCTTATTTTTTTGGCTCTTCGTCAGTCGAACGTCAAAACAGGCTCTTTGTCAATTGGTTTTGGTCGATTTGATTGTAGCACACGAACAGTGTGTCTTTTTTCATATCGCAAACAAAAATGGTGTTGATGAATTTTGTCCATCAACACCAAATATCATAGAGCCATCTATTTTCTAAACATATGTCCGCAATAAGAATAAAGTAAAAGCCCACTTAAGGGCTCTTATGTAGATTACGCTAGAGGGCACCAAAAAAGCCTTCACTGAATCCCGTCATCCCAAGATAAAAGGCGATACAAGCAAAGACCAATAGCGTTACGCCCGCGCCATTCCGTTTTCTTTGAATGGTTAGGATGCCTAACACAAAACTGGCAATCGCCGTCAGGGGAATAAATAGGCCGAGGATGACTAGCGGCCAGCCCCAAGCCATGAAAGGCCAAATTGGTTTGACTATAGCCTGCGTCTG
Organism: Levilactobacillus suantsaii; assembly: GCF_014069315.1. Taxonomy (NCBI): domain Bacteria; kingdom Bacillati; phylum Bacillota; class Bacilli; order Lactobacillales; family Lactobacillaceae; genus Levilactobacillus; species Levilactobacillus suantsaii. Next base: position 1,625,268 of record NZ_CP059603.1, read on the forward strand.
GGTCCGAACGGGTTTGGGCCTGGTTCTGAGTGGCCGCTGCGGGTTCAGGTGCCACTGAGCGACTGACTTGCTGTTGGGCGCCACAATACGGGCAGAACTCCGCATCTATGCGAATCTGCTTGCCACATTTTTGACAAAACTTAGTTTCAGTTGCGTTTGTTTCTTCCAAAACTTCTCCTCCTCATATGTATCCAGATTATGGTGACTAATTTTATCAGTTGCCAGCACCAATTCCAGAATATTACCAGTATAAGATATCTCATACGTGAGTTGCAATAACCATTATGGAAAATGGCAATATAAGTGACATGAAATTGTCCTCTGAATCGCTTAATAGGGGGAAATCACAAATACAAACAGCACCTAGACCAATTCAGGACTAGGTGCTGTTTGTATTGGATGATGACCAGATTTCAAAGAGCTGGTTAAACTTAATTAAATTCCCAGTAGTTGTTTCTTCTTGGCTTTGAATTCTTCGGGCGTCAGGACGTCTTCATTGACTAATTGCTTTAGTTGACGCAGTTCAGCTGCCAGATCCGTAGCGGGCTGTGCGGGGCCTGTGGTAGCGTCCGTCAGGGGTTGGTCAGAAGAAGTTTGTTCGGGGACCGCTTCTTTAGCAATTTGAATGAACTTGGGATCATCGAATAAGAAATAATCAACGTGATTATTTTTAACTTGGGCAAATAGAAGTTCGAAATCTGGTTTACCGATGTACTGGCGAAAGGTATAGTCTGTTGTTTTCGTCGCGGTGTTAATTTCTTGGCTTAGATCCATCAATTCGTCCAGGAGTTGTTCCGCCATTTTTCGCGTTTCCTCAGGATTGGTATGGTAAGCCTCAGCGTATTCTTTGATGTCTAAATCGTCGCTTTGAAAATCATAGAATTTATGAGTTTCATCTAACCGGACCGGCATATCGGACGACGTCTTGGTCAAATCAAAAATATCTTTAACGGTCAGTGGGGGTAACGCCGGATCATCGGCCGGAAATTCTGGGACTAAAGCGGCGTCTTCGGTAGCGTCCGGTTCAACGAGATTCGCCGCCTCACTAGTTGGCTCAGATTCAATAAGGGTCGCGTCTGGATGCGCGGCGACATCACCAGTAATCAGGCGAATCAGGTAAATGGCAAGCTGTTCGCCATCGATATCGCCAGTGAGGTAGACGTCTTTACCGCGGGTCTTCATGACGCCCACACCATCGGCGTAGGGGACAACGTTTGCAATCCCCGAATACAGGACTTGCTTGACCCGACCATCAGCAGCCAGCACAATCAGGCGTTGGTTGGTGAGTAGCACCGTCCCAGTATGGATGATTTCCAGTTGAGTGGTCTGCTCGTTCATTGGTTTGACCGACCCACTGCGCCAGTAAACGCCTTGCATGAGCTTAACATGACTGGTCACGCCGGAATAATTGAACCGGGTGGTGTGGGTCCGTTCTTCCTCCCAATTAACGGTAGTGGTACTTTTAAAATAAGGCAGTTCAGTCGATTTCAAAATGACACCGGTTGAGTCTGACTCATCGATTGGCAGTAAGCTCATCGTTTTTAGGGCCTTTAGTTGAGTCTCGTGGTCCTGCGCACGTTGCGCGCGTTTCGGCGTCGATTGCTTATGGTACCAATAATAGAGGCCGCCAACGATGGCGGCGATTGGCACCACGATATACCAGTAAGTGATGGCTAGTGCGAGGACAAAAATGATGACGGCCCAGCCAAAACATCCAATCTTGTTATTCAATTCTTCTTCTCCTCCAAAATAAGTCGCTTAAAAGTTGTTCAGGTCTAAGAAATGGATCGCCGTGATTGTCGTGACTAATCCTTAAGTCAATCCTGGAGGTGGAGATTGCCCCCACACGTCCCTCACGGACACTGGATTTTAAACCCAGCCCCCAGGTTAATCTCGCCAGCAATCGTGAGGTCACCACCTTACCTACAACGTTTAGATAACTTAAATAGTACCATAGTTAGTTTATGAATAAGCCGAAATTACTAAAAAGGCGTTGCTTAGGTGAGGCGACACTGCCTAGGGCGGCTAAGCCTGGTACGCGGTGATGCTCAAGGCATGACAATTGTCATCAACAGTCATGACAAACGCGACTAGGCGATGCGACCGTCACTTGGTAGTCTGAGACCATCTAGTAAGGGAGGCGGGCACATGACAACCATCATTCAAGCGCAGCAACTGGATTTTAGCTACGGATCCCACCAGGTCTTAAAGAACTTGACGTTAATGATTCAAGCGGGTGAAATTATCGGTTTGATTGGTGAGAACGGGGCGGGGAAAACGACCCTGTTGAACTTATTATTAGGCGTTAATCAGCCCCAGCACGGACAATTGACGCTTTGGGGCCATCAGCCGGGAGTGCCGGTTGTGCAGACTCAGATTGGCTCGATGCTCCAGGGGGACATTGCAGTCCAAGGCATCACGGTGGGCGACGTCTTAAAATTAACAGCCAGACATTATCCGGCGGCGTTTGCGGTCCCAACGTTATTGGCTCAATTACAGTTAACGGACTTGGCAAATAAGCGGCTAACGGCCTTGTCGGGCGGCCAATTGCGGCGGGTCACGTTTGCCTTAGCCTTGGTGGGGAACCCGAACCTCTTGTTTTTGGATGAACCCACGGTGGGGATGGACGTGACGGCGCAACGGACGTTTTGGGCCCGAATTGCGGCTTTAAAGACCCAGGGCAAGACCATCATCATGACCAGCCACTACCTGGATGATATTCAACAAGTCGCCGACCGTATCTTTCTACTCAGACACGGGCAGTTAGCGTTTCAGGGGACGTTTCGGCAGCTGCAAGACCAGTACCGGCAGGTTGAAATTGTGGCGCAAACCACGTTAGCGGCCAGTACCTTCAACAACTTACCAGGTGTGACGGCGGTTGATTTGACCGCGGGGACGTTGCACCTCAGTTCTGAAGATGGGGACGGGACCCTCCAAGCCCTAGTCCCGTACTTACCGGAGTTGCATCAAATTGTGATTCGCCGGGAATCCTTGGCCGATATCTTTGTTCATTTAGTTCGGGGGGCGTCAGCATGAAAATTTTAATCGCCCAACTCCAGTTTGATTTTCGCCGGTTGGTCTTACGCAACACGTCGTTTCAACTCTTTACGGTCTTGATGCCAGTCGGCTTTTATCTGCTGTTTACCAAAGTTTTGATTACGGGGACGCTCGGCGAAAAGGCCCAGTTTGCCGTGGGTTATCTGGGCAACATGATCGTATACAGTGGTCTGCTCAACGCCTTGTTTGGCTTAGCCACACTCTTACTGCATGACCGGGAACGGGGACTGGTCCGGTGGCTCCAACTCACGCCCAACGGGATTTGCAGCTATTACGTGTCGGTGGGACTGGTGACCTTTGCGATGAACTTGATTGCGGTGCTTGTTTTGAGTGGCGTGGCGGTCGCCGTGAACCACGTCCAGCTGACGTTAGGGCAAGGCCTCGGTTTAACGGGGGGAGCGTTAATTGGTCAACTCCCGCTTCTGAGTTTGGGCGTCCTCTTGTCCTTCATCGATCGGGCCGAAACGCTGAGCGCACTGGCGAACCTCATCGTGTTTCCCCTGGCCATCATCAGTGGCCTTTGGTGGCCGCTAGGAGTGTTTCCTCAGTGGGTTCAAGTTATCGGGAAGGTTACCCCAACTTACCAGCTGAACCAATTATTAGGCGCCCTGATGTTGCATGGTAAACTAAATCTAAGCAGTCTGACGGGTCTAATGTTGTGGACCTTAGGGCTGATCATTGTGGTCGCGAGTTTGGCTCGTTACCGCTTAAAACGGGGTGGTGGGGTTGTCCAAAGCTAGCTGGTCGTCCAAGGTGACCCGGTTGAACTGGGCCAATTATGTGTGGTTGCTTTACCTGCCATATACGGTCATCCAATTTTTACCCGCTCGGCGGCTGACGGATTGGGTCTGGTTAGGGCTAGTGGGGGTCTTTCTCGGACTTTATAGCTTAGTGGCGGAGGTCAAGCGGTGGCGCAAGGTCACGATGCCTTTGGAGTTAGGGGTTGCGGGGGTGTTTTCGCTTTTTGCGGCCAATAATTACCTGATTATTTTTCCGGGCTGGCAAATCTTCAGCATTTTGAGTCGCTGGCATAAGCCATATTTTTATGGGTATGCGGGCGGGTACTACGCGCTCTTACTCGGGGGCTTATTGCGGGACGGCTTGGTCGCACCCGATTTGCTGACCTGGCAACATGGTGAATTGATGGGGTTGCTCTTTCCCCTATGTTCTCCGGTGATGGCTTACGCCTTTTCCCGTTCCATCGTAACTCGGCGCCAGTTAGCCCAAACGAATCGGCGGCTAGAGACTATTATTCAACGCAACGAACGGGAACGGATTGCGCGAGATTTACATGATACCTTAGGACAGAGTTTTTCAATGATCACGATAAAAGCAGAATTAGCAAAGAAATTATTGACCCGGGCGCCGGAAGAGGTACCGGCGGAGTTGGACGATATTGCCCAAACCAGTCGGGAGAACCTCCAGTTGGTACGGGCCATCGTTAATGGGTTGCATCAAAACTCGTTGAGCGATGTTTTATTGACCCAGAGCCACAATCTGGCCACCGCGCACGTTCAGTTACAGACCAGTGGGGAAACGGCCGCAACCAAGTGGCCGACCCCAATTCAGGGCCGATTTTCTGCCGTTTTAAGAGAAGCGTTGACCAACGTGATTCGACACGCCCAGGCCAACAGTGTCCAGGTGACGTTTACGACGAACTCGACGACTTATCGCGTTGTGATTCAAGATGATGGTCGCGGTGGAACGCTGCATAGAGACGGGGCCAACGGGATTGCGGGGATGCGCGCGCGGATGATAGACGCTCACGGGACGTTTGCCATCACCGCGGACCGGCACGGCACGCAGGTGGCGTTGTCTCTACCAAAGGAGAAATTATGATTACCCTTTATTTGGCTGAGGACCAAAGCCTATTGAATTCGGCCTTGGCCCGCCTATTGGATCTAGAAGCAGATTTGCACGTGGTGGGGACGGCGACTGACGGGCAGACCGCGTGGCAGGCGATTCAACGGCTCCAGCCGCAGGTCGCCATCTTAGACATTGAAATGCCAGGGCTAACGGGGTTGGATGTTGCGGATCATATTCAGGCGGCACAGGACGCCACCAAGGTGATTATCCTGACCACCTTTGCGCAACAAGCCTACTTTGAACGGGCCGTGGCCGCCCAGGTGGCGGGGTACCTCTTGAAAGATAGTCCCAGTGATGACTTGATTGCGGCGATTCGGGCCGTGATGGCTGGACGGACGATTTACGCCCCCGAACTAGTGGTGAACATGGTGTCGGCCGAAAGAAATCCGTTGACTGAACGGGAGATGGCGGTCTTGGGGGCGGCGGCGAAAGGTGTTCCCACCAAAACGATTGCCACAACGCTTTATTTATCGCCCGGAACGGTTCGAAATTACTTGTCAGCCATCTTTAGCAAGCTGGGTGTGCATAACCGGATGGAAGCCGTGGATGTTGCCCGGACAAATAAATGGCTTACTTAAAAACACGCCAGATCGGTCATGGTCTGGCGTGTTTTGGTTGCGGGTGCGCTAAGATATTAAAAATCCCCTAGCTCGCGGTGAGCTAGGGGATTATATTCAATCATCATATCGGAATTAATGGAAGTTAGGCGTTTTGATAAGCGGTTTGTAACGCGGAAGCATCTTGACTGTCGATCGAAGCGTAACGGTCGGAAGCGTACATCACACTGTTTTCACTCTTGGAATGGCTTAGGCCTAAGGCATGTCCAATTTCGTGGGTAGCCACGTTGGTCCGTTGGTTCTTGGTGTACTTGTACTTGCTTAAGAGTCTCTTGTTCAACGTAGACTTAGCGGAAACGATTTGGTTGTCATTACCGCCTTTTTGCAGGTATGAGTAGTTCGTGTAACCAGCTAGGTCACCGCTTTGGCGATGGCTTAAGGATTTAGAAGAAGTTAAAGTGATGTTGGCCTTTTGACCAGCCTTGGCTTTCTTTAAAGTGACAACGCCAACTTTGTTCCAACGCTTAACGGCGTTCTTCCAAACACTCTTGTAATAACTCGAGGAGGTATCGTATTTGTAAGTGATAGTGGTCGTGTTCCAATGGCCCCAAGAAGGGGTCTTAGCAGTCGCTTGAGCTGGGATGGTGGCGGTGAACCCCGTCAAAGTTAAAGCGCAAGTTGCGACGATAACAGCTACCTTTTTTACAAATTTGTTTAACATTTTTGTTACCCATTTTCATTAAATTCCGAATGATTGAATTTCAATTGTTTGCTATCCGATTGACTGTCATAAGTATGCCGCGAAACCGAATTAATTTCGCCAGACAATTTTGGGAGTATGGATAGTTTTACGGGGTCAAAATTTCGGAAGTGGATAAAAAAGGGGGATTTCAAAAATTAAGGACGTCAAAATGGTTACATATCAACGATTATGGCCGTTTTAGTGCCGCTGATTTTATGACCACATCGGGTAAAATGGATAGAAAAATACGACCAAATCTCACCCAGACTGGATTGCTGAGGAGAATGATCGTGTTTTTTAAAATCGTCAATAGGAAATTAAGGGTACCGAATAATCAACCGATAATTGAGTGTAAACGGCCGGAATTAGCGATATTTCACGGCCGTCCCGTAAGCCACGACGGATTGGATATCCGTGCCGATTGCGCCTGAATCAAAGCGCATCATGACCACGGCATCGGCGCCTAAAGTGGCAGCATTATCCCGTAAGCGGTCGACCGACGTATGACGAGCTTCGTCGAGCATCTTAGTGTAATCCTTGATCTCGCCGCCGACAATGTTTTTTAAGCCGGCACCGATGTTTCGAAAGACGTTCTTGGATTGGGTCGTTAAGCCAAAGACTTCCCCGAGAACAGTGTAGTCGTGATTGGGGATTTGTTCGGTGGTGGTAACTAAGAGTTTAGCTGACATAGTGTTGCCTCCTACTAGATGATTAATCTTAATATACCGGTAATCATTGGTTTGAGCAAGCTGGCCTCCAAGGCCAAAGTTTTTTCATTAATTAATTTTTGGTCGGGCCAGCCAGATCTTGAAGTGGTTTGATTGTTTATGCGGCCAACTGCGGTTCCCCTGAATAAATGACCATGCTCCACTCGAATAAACGGTTACGCCCCACAACTAGACCAGTGAGCAGCTTAACATTAAGAGGTGTTATTAGTCGGTGAATTTGGTATAGTGGCCGTGGATAGCCAAGAAGGGTTACCACGAGAGGAAGAGAATTGATGAGTAATCGCGACCACCAGCAGTCCGGGGGACCCCTGTTATCGACACTGCTCCCGGCCCAACCGTTAACGGATCACCAACGCACCTTAATGACCGAATTTTTGATGCTTGATGCGCTGCATCAGCGGCACCTATCCCGCCTGGAAGCGGCACTGGGACCATTGACTACGGCCCAATCTCAACGGCTCTTTTTCCAAGACATTCATGCCTTGGTGCACTTTCGCCACACCTTTTGGGGGTTAGTGGGGGATTTCTTAACAGCTGAGACCGATCTCAAGTATCAGTTGGCTTTCTGGGAAGGGACCTCCCACCGCAAACAGGTTTTCGACCGCCGCGACTTGTCTCAGCTCCATTCAACGCGTATCACCCAGGGCTGTCTGGTTGAAACGCTCAATTACCGGGCTCTCAATTGTCGCGTTCGTCGTACCTATACCGTGAACGGTCACCATCTCTATTGGGAACAAAATGACTTTACGCAAGCGGGGCAGCCTGTCGCTTGGGTCGACGGGTTGATGGCCCTGCAGCGTGAACTAGAGCCCAAAGCGGCTTGGCTCCAACAAGGCATCTTACGCATCGTGGATTACACGTAAGCTGACTTAAACGAGCAATAAGTGCCCGTTAGACGCACAAAAGACGCGATTGACCAGTTGTAGCTGGGTCAGTCGCGTCAGTTGTTTGAGGCGGAAAAAGGGTTCGGCAGGACCTTTGCTAGGGCTTGGGCCACCGTGGTAATGTCACCGCGTTGCAAATCGTGACTGGTCACGATGATGACGTTACGGGGATGCCCCGACAACGGAATGGTCTGCCAAATCTGTTGGTCAATGACGTAGATGGTGGCTGCATCGAGCGTCAAGTTCCAATGATGTTCAGCGTGGACTTGTTGGGCGGGCAGATGCAAGGCTGCTGCGAGTTGCTGACAGAAGTGATCGATTAAAGCGGCGTCGACGATGGCGTTGCCGGTCAGGGTAGGTTGATATTTGCCGCTACGAATATCACCCACCACCTTGATTTCAGGCATAGGCGGATTCCTCCATTACGAGATATGCCTCATTTTAGCATAGGTCACGGCGCGTCTCGCGACTGGTAGGGAAGCTTAGCGAAACTTTAAATGAAAAGGACGCATTCTTTTTTAAGTTAATTATTTAATCCTATTGGATAATTAGGTAGCCGACAATCAGTTGGAGACTCCCCGACAGGACCAAGCGGTAGGGCCCCTTTAAATGGCGTTGTAACCACCAGTGGATCCCGGTGAGGACGATGGCGATGAGACTTTGCCAGGAAAAGGCCAAAATAAGGGTGACCAGAGCGAAACCAATTAGGGCAATGAGCGTGAGGCGCCAGTCGTGCGGCTCAGGAAAGTAGTAGGCCGCGAAAAATGCAAAGTAGCTGGCCACGATGGGGACCAGAGTCAGCAAGAACTGACTAGAGAGGTAATGATTGCGTAAAAAGAACAGGATGACTGGCACCCCTACGCCGGCTAAGCAGCTGAAGACCACCAGACCATAGCCTGATTGGAGGCCTAACTGCGGAATCGTGGTCAAGACTAAAAAGATGCATAGGAGCAAGGCGAAGAGTTGGACCAGGTGGTTGTTCGGGGCGGCCAGGATGCCAAAGGTAGCGGCACCGACGACCAAGAGTGGCCCCAGTGAGGAACTAAACCGGTGGCGCAGAATCAGAAAATAGCCCGCGGCCAATAAAGCGCCGTAGCCCACCAGGCAAAGTTTAACAATCCAAGTTAGGGCGTGACCGGTCGAAGTCGTGGCCCCGGCTAGCCACCAAAGTAGGTTTTGACAAATGGTAAATAGAACAAGTTGTTGGACGGTCCGATTGCGGACTAACGCCGTCAGATAGGTCATGGAATCGCTCCATTTCAGTATAGTTAAAGTTATCTTTTATCATAGTGTTTGTGACCGGTGGGGTCAACGGCAACGGCGAGATTTCGCTGAGTAAACTTTGTGGGTCACCCTGATTTATGGTAAACTACTTAAGTTATGAGTCAATTCCCGATAGGATTCACGCACACGTGAAGCTGCCTTGTAACCAGAACGACGTCGAGATTATCGGTCAACTCGGACGTTCACTATATCTAGGGGGAATATTCCATTGCAAGAAAGACATTTATTTACTTCAGAATCTGTTTCTGAAGGCCATCCAGATAAGATTGCCGATCAGATTAGTGACGCGATTCTGGATGCGTTACTGGCCCAAGATCCCGATTCACGGGTCGCCTGTGAGACTTCGGTCACCACAGGGTTAGTGTTAGTTTTTGGTGAAATTTCGACCAAGGCCTACGTTGATATTCAAAAGGTCGTCCGCGACACCATCAAAGAGATTGGGTACACGGACGGTAAGTACGGCTTCGATGGTGATAACTGTGCCGTCTTAGTCGCGATTGATGAACAATCGCCTGATATTGCGCAGGGGGTCGATGACTCCTTGGAAACACGGGAGGGCGACGCTGATCCGCTGGACCAAATTGGTGCCGGCGACCAGGGCCTGATGTTTGGGTACGCTGTGAATGAGACGCCCCAGTACATGCCCCTGCCGATTACGTTAAGTCACGCCTTGATGCGCCGGATTGCTAAGTTGCGTAAAGACGGGACGATTCCTTACTTACGGCCGGATGCTAAGGCTGAAGTGACGGTCGAATACGACGACAATGACAAGCCCACGCGGGTGGACACGGTCGTTTTGAGTACCCAGCATGATCCCGACGTAACGTTGGACCAGATTCGCCACGACGTGATTGAACAGGTGGTCAAGGCAACGATTCCAGCACAACTGTTGGATGACAAGACCAAATACTTCATCAATCCAACTGGCCGGTTTGTCATCGGAGGTCCCCAAGGGGATGCCGGTTTGACTGGCCGGAAGATCATCGTGGATACTTATGGTGGAGCGGCTCGTCACGGTGGTGGTGCGTTCTCCGGTAAGGATGCCACCAAGGTGGACCGGTCCGCAAGCTATGCCGCCCGGTACATCGCTAAGAACATCGTGGCCGCAGGCTTTGCACAAAAGTGTGAAGTCCAATTAGCCTACGCCATTGGGGTGGCTGAACCCGTCTCCGTGTCCATCGACACTTTCGAGACTGGTACGGTGGCCGAAAGCAAGTTGGCGGCGGCCGTCCGGCAGATTTTTGATCTCCGCCCAGCCGGAATCATTCAGATGTTGGACTTGAAGCGCCCCATCTACAAGCAGACGGCGGCGTATGGTCACTTTGGCCGGACCGACATCGATTTGCCGTGGGAACACCTCGACAAGGTCGACGCGCTGAAAGCGGCTTTGAAATAATTTAAGTGAAGCACAACAGGTAACGGGATTTTCTGCCGAGTGGCGGGAAATCCCGTTTTTCGTTTGCCGCGGAATCTCGGCTAACCTTTCGTGAGATTAAGATTTGATGAAAATCGGCTTGACATTTTTCTCATCAAGATTTAATCTAAAACACATCAATCGCAAACCAAACTTAACGTTGATGGAGACAGTCAGAAAATAGACCTGGAATCAGCGACTCCCGTTTGATGTGAGGGGATCCAGATCTTTTCGTGATGATCACTCCGGAGCAAACTGTGGTGAAAGTAAGTAGCCGCACTGGTCGCACCCATTATCCTGCTAGCGTATCGCCCTGTGGCCGTACGTGAAGAGCGGCGGCCTCATAATGGGCCGCAATGAAGGTGGTACCGCGCGGAAGCGTCCGTAGTCTTAGTGAGAACTGGGCTAAGGGCGCTTTTTGACGTTAAGCCGGCGTTGACGAGCGAGATTAAGGAGGGATTGTCGATGAGCAAACGAATCGTAATGGGACTAATGGGGGTGGCACTCGTGATTAGCGGCTTGGCTGGCTGTGGCAAAACGAGCGAAGCGTCACAGAATAAGGCACTTAACGTGACCATTCCGTCTGAGTTACAAACGGCCGACCCGAATAAGGCGACCGACGCCTATTCGTTTTACATGATGAAACAGACCACGGAAGGCCTGTACCGCCTTAATAATCAAGGGAAAGTGGTGCCAGGAATGGCGACTAAGGTGGTCAAGCCGACCAATCATGGTAAGACTTACACCTTTAATTTGCGGCATAATGCTAAATGGAGTAACGGTGATACCGTGACGGCCCAGGACTTCGTCACGTCCTTCCGCCGGCAGGTTGACCCGACCACTAAGGCGCAATACGCCAACCGCTTCGCTTCATTTTTGAACTACGCCGCCGTGCAGTCAGGGAAGAAACAGCCCTCGGCGTTAGGAGTCAAAGCTTTGGGTCGCTATAAGCTTCAAGTGACGCTGAGTAAGATGAACCCGTCGTTCAATTACGAAGCGGCCACCGAATACTTGCCGGTGAATCGGCGTTTGGTCAAAAAGTACGGGTCGAAGTACGGGACCAACGCTAACCGGGTGGCTGCCAACGGGCCGTATGTTTTGAAAAACTGGAACGGCACGAAGACCAGTTGGCGTTACGTCAAGAACACCAAGTATTACGGGGCTAAGAGCGTAAAACTCAAGCGCATCAACGTCCAGGTAACGAAGGACGCATCGACAGCTGAGAAACTCTTCGCTTCGGGGAAAGTCCAAGAAACGCAAATCAGTGGGACTACTATCGCTGGGGTCGCCAACAACGCCAAGCTGAAGAGCCAGATGCGTAAGACGCTGACCACGGCCGTGACCCTACAGTACTTTAATCCTAAGAGTAAACTCGGCGCTAACGCGGACTTCCGGAAGGCGGCCAATGTGGCTTTGGACCGTGAGCAATTGACCAAGAAAGTCAATCAGGACGGATCGAAGCCGTTACTGAACTTGGTTGCGAAGGGGGTGACCACGGACCCGAACAACGGTAAGGACTTTGCGGTCAGTACCGGGAACTACACCAAACATAACGATGCGTTGGCCAAGCGGTTGTGGGCCAAGGCAAAGAAGGCCCTTGGGGGTGGCTCACAAAGCATTACCTTGCTGACGAACGATTCCGACGGCACCAAGAACGTGGCCGAATACATCCAGAGTCAATGGCAAAAGGATATGCCGGGGCTGACGGTCCACATTACCTCGCTTCCGTTACAGCAACAGATTAGCAGGATGTTCAAGCAGAACTTTGACGTTTCGATGTTTGGCTGGACCGGGGATGAACCAGATCCCACCACGGATTTGGATTTGTTCATGAAGGGCAACTCCATCAACTTCGGAAACTACGTCGACACCAAGTACAACCGGTTGATGACGAAAGCCAGCACCGAGACCAACGCCAAGCAACGAATGACCCTGTTGAAACAAGCGAACCGCCGAGCGATGCAGGTGGGCATCTTCAACCCTATCTACCAGCAGTCCAGTGTCAGCTTGGTCAGCAAGAAGGTTGGGGGGATTCACTACTCAACTTACAGTGTGTCGGCCCAGTACCGCTACGCTTATTGGAAATAGAGAAAGGAAGTTATGATTAAATGTCATCGTTAGCAACTGCCGTGACAGCGGCGTTAGCGGCCGATACCGATCGCCTAGCCGCGTATTTACACCTGCAGACCGTTTCGGCGCAGCATAAACAAATTCCTGAAACGGTTGCCTTCTTAAACCGGGCCTTTCAAGAATTAGGTGCTCAAGTTCAAATCTGGCGCGATGTTCCCGGGAGTAACCCGTTCGTCTTCGCTACTTTTGCGGCCGGCCCGACCGGTAACGCCCACAAAACAGTGCTTTTTTATAACCACTACGACGTCCAACCGCCGGAGCCATTGGCGGAGTGGCAAAGTGACCCGTTCACCTTGACGACACGGAACGGCCAATACGTGGCTCGGGGCATCGCCGACGATAAGGGTGAATTGATGGCCCGGTTATCAGCAATTAAGGCTCTGCAACAAAGTGGTGGCTTGCCGTGTAACTTGAAGTTTGTGGTCGAAGGCGAAGAGGAGATTGGCAGTCCCCATATTCCACAGATGACCCAACAACACGCCGCCGACCTCACCGCCGATGCGTTGATTTGGGAGACCGGGGGCAAAGACACGGCAGATAATTTTCAAGTGACCTGTGGGGCAAAGGGTATCCTGTGTCTCGAACTCAGTGTGACCACGGCCGATAAGGACCTACACTCGTCGCAAGCTGCGTATGCCGATAACGCCGCCTGGCGCTTGACCCAGGCCTTAGCTTCGCTAAGAGGGCCACAAAACCAAATCAAAGTCGCCGGGTTTACTCAAGCCATTCGGCCATTAACGAAAACGGAACGGCAGGCCGTGGCGGCGATGCCCCTTGATACGGCTACGCTAAAGGCCGAATTTGGACTAAAACGCCCCCTGATTCACGCTGACCCGGTCACCGAACTGGTCAACGGCACGACCATGACCATCAACGGTTTGTCGAGTGGTTACGAAGGCCCCGGGGTCAAAACGGTGATCCCTAAGACTGCCACGGCCAAGGTTGATTGTCGCTTGGTTCCGGACCAGGACCCGCACGAATTGGCCGATTTAATCACGGCCCAACTCCAGCAAAACGGGTACGGCGACGTCCAAGTTAACGTGCTTTTAGGTGAAGCGCCGTTTCGCTCGGACCTTAGCGCACCGTTCGTGCAGACCGCCGTGGCGGTGGCCCACACCGTGTATGGTGACCAGGTTCGCTTGGTGCCCAACATGGCGGGGACGGGGCCGCAAGCGCCGTTTTTCAAGGCGCTTCACGCGCCACTGATTGCCGTGGGTAGCACTTGGGCCGGGTCGGGGCCCCACGCGCCTAACGAAAACGTGCGAATCGCCGACTATCAACAGGGAACCCTTTACACCGCCAAGTTACTAGCGGCTTTTGGCGCCGAAGCATAAATAAAATTCTGAAAATGGGGCTGGACTTGATTGTCCGGGCCCATTTTTGGCTAGTGGTGGATTGGGACTTGAATTTTTAACCAGAAGCCCGGATAATTAGAAGCGGTTTATAATCGACCTGGGGAGTAGCAACAGGCTACTCAGAAACGTTGAGTGGTTGGGCCAACGCATTGGAGGATTCTCGAATTGAATAAGCAACAAACTAACGTTGGTATCGTCACTGGGGCGGTGTTTGTCGCCACTTTTATGTCCGCCATCGAAGGCACCATCGTTTCGACGGCGATGCCGACCATTGTGGGGGACCTGCACGGCGTAGCGCTGATGAACTGGGTCTTCTCAATCTTTCTGTTGACCAACGCGTTGGCAACCCCGATTTACGGGAAACTGGCCGATACGGTGGGGCGGAAGTCCGTCTTTTTGGTCGGCTTGGCCATTTTTATCATTGGGTCAACGATGTCTGGGTTATCTCAGAATATGGGGACCTTGATTGCTTGGCGGGCCTTACAAGGGATTGGCGCTGGCGCTATCATGCCGGTGTCGTTTACGATTCTGGCGGATATTTACCCGGTCGAAAAGCGGGCCCGAGTCATGGGCCTAAATGGGTCGGCCTGGGGCATTGCCGCCGTGGTGGCCCCGTTATTGGGGGGATTCATCGTCGACCAGATGAGTTGGCACTGGATTTTCTTCATTAACATTCCGATTGGGCTTTTGACTATGGGCCTGATTTGGGCGTTCCTCAACGAAACTACCGAACGCAAGGCCTTTACCATGGACTGGGGCGGGTGCCTCTGGTTATCACTAGGCCTGCTGAGTTTATTACTGACCTTTCAACTGTTGGGGGATGGCCAGTTAGGACTGATCTGGGTCATCGTGGGACTCGTGGTCACAGTCGTGGCCTTTTACCTCTTCTGGCGTCAGGAGAAGCGGACAGCCGACCCGCTGATTCCACTGTCGTTATTTAAGAACCGGACGTTCGTGGTGCAAAACTTGATTGCGGCGTTGGTCAGCGGATTCATCATGGGCTTTGAAGTCTATTTACCGACTTGGACGCAAGGCCTGCTGGGCTTACGCGCTTCGCTAGCCGGCTTTGCGATTACCCCCAGTTCATTGATGTGGATTGTGGGGTCGTTCATCGCGGGTCGCCTAATGGTTGAGCATTCGCCGTACAGTATCGTCAACATCAGTTTGACGTTTGTGCTGGTTGGTGGCTTGGCGATGGCATTGGCACCAGCAACGACGCCGTTTTGGACTTTCTTCGTGATAGCCGCTATCTGTGGGACTGGCTTTGGGATTACCATCACCACCACCACAGTCACTGTGCAAAGTAAGGTCTCTTCAGACGAGGTCGGTGTGGCGACGTCGTTCAACACCTTGTCCCGGACGTTGGGACAAACTATCATGGTCGCCATCTTGGGGATTATCATGAACGTCGCCATGGCTAAGGGAGTCGCGACGCATTCGGCAGCCTCGATGGGGATGATGAACCAACTGATCAACCCACAAACGGCCCAGGACCTTCCGGCTAAGCTCATGCCAATGTTGCATGGTATCCTGTATCAGGGATTGCACGCTATCTTTATCGCTGGCGTCCTCGTGATTGTCATTGCTTACTTAGCCAACGCGTTAGACCGGCATTCAGGGGAACGATCCGCACCCAACGGGGGTAATTAGTCCCGTTTTGACGAAATTTACGTTATAATTAAAGGTAACCGTTATTGGAAGCGAGTGGAGGCGATAGCATGTTTGAAAGTAATCACGCGCGGTATGCCAGCTACGGGACCGTGGCCGTTTTACCGGGAGAAATGATCGATGTTGTTTGGCAAATCATCGACCGGGATCTTCAGGGCCTGTTCCCGCTAGCTAACTTACTCACGTTTAAGCTGCATAATAATCAGGGCCAGACGACCTTCGAATACGTCCAGCAAGGTGACCAAGATGTCGCGCTGCGTGCCGATTTTGATACCCGTTACGCTTATCACCCGAGCTTGCCCGACACGGTCTTAGCTTACGACGATGGTGAAAGCCAGATTATCTTGTTACCTTCAGAAACGGCGGGGCGGGACTAATCCGCTCGGTATAACAACTTAGAATGCAACCTAAAGAGAGGACCGCTTTTACTTTGCCAGACGGCAGCGTAAAAGTGGTCCTCATTTTTAGTCGACCACAAAAAAACCGGGCCAGGCCCGGTTTTGAATGTCGTCAGTTAAATTTAAACGGTCGTGTCGACCCGAATGCTCTTCAAGGCATCGTCGATTTGTCCTAGAACGATGTCGATGTTACCTGGAGTCTCCAGGTCGTATTTTTGCAAGTCAATCTTGATCTTAGGGCTGACGTCGTAATCGTCATACCAGCCCTTGTACGCCGTCCACATCTTTTTGTAGTAGGCTTCCAGCGTGGGGTTGTTGTCGAATTGTTCGTAATCCCGCCCCCGCTTCTTGATGCGGTGGAGGATCGTATCAAAGTCAGCATCGGCGTAAACCAGCAGGTCTGGGGCCTTCTTGGGCAGGTCGTTCAACTCGTTCATCATGTTGTCGAGCAGGTTGAGGTAGACTTCCAATTCGGTATCCGTGATGTTACCTTCCGCGTTGTTTTCCCGCGTGAAGAGGGCGTCTTCGTAGATGGACCGGTCCAAAACGTTGTTGTTATCTGCCAGCGCCCGCTTAATCATGCTAAAGCGCTTGTTGAGAAAGTAGATTTGCAACAAGAACCCGTATTGCTTGGGGTTCTTGTAGTAAAGTGGTAACACTGGGTTATCACCGACCGGTTCGAAAAATGCTTGTGTGTTTAAATGTTCGGCAATTTTGCCTGTAAGCGTCGTTTTACCGACCCCAATCATTCCTGCTGTAATTATCACCATGATAGCCCCTCTTTTATTAGAAATACAAGATATAGTGTACTATAAGTTATTATCTTTGACCAGACCACAACATGTATTGTGGTGAATTTTTGCTAAAATTCTGATGTTCTCCGCTTAAGCAGGGGCGCGACGCTGGTAGCGATTGAGGATCGCGGCCAATTTTGGTCACCGTGTTAGTCACGCAGCGTCGGCCTACTAAACGGGCCTTATTAAGTCTAACCTTTCACGGCACAAAGTCAATATGATTTCGAGGAGAAAAATCAGGAAGGCGATTTCAAGTTTGGCGTCTAGCTGAGAGACTAAAACCGGCTGGACCACCAAAAGATGTGGCCCAGCCGGTTAACGAAAAATTGCGGATGCAAATAATAAATTAGAAATTAAGCGGTGTGGTCAGAACCTTGCCGCCGAGCCTTTTGGTTGACCCGCAAATGCCACAGCAAGAAGCCCACGCCAATAATCAGGGCTAACCAAGACCACACGATTAAATCAGCGTAGAAGCCCACGTCGGCCAAGCCGATGATCCAGGCTAAGATCAACATGATGCAGGTGGCAATGTCGCCGCTTAAACGCACGGATTTACGGGTGGCCAAGTAGACGATACCGCTGGCCAGGTAGAAGACGGCAACCATTAAGCCCGCTGAACCGGATGAATGGTTCCCGGCCGCCAAGGCGTCACCAATCCCCACAATTGATGATTGAACCAAAATAAAGACGGACAATAAAATCATTAAAATTCCCATGACTAACTTTGTTGTTTTCAAAAAAACAACCTCCTCTAGTAATCCAGCTTTTAACGTCTGCAGGTTTAGACGGGCCCCGGAAATGGACGGCCCGGTGAAAGGGCGTGACGCCGCTCACCGGGCCTTACTTACATTTTGTAACTGCTTTATAAATTATTCAATACTTTTTTGAAAGAATAGTTTTTCTTTCATTTATTTAACGATATTTGTAAAAATCAAAGTAACTTACAATGCAGAGCACGATGTGTTGGTAAGGGGGCCGGCTTGGCTCTACTGAGATAATATTGAAGTTTCACCAAGTGTTGTATAATGAAAGCGTTGACTACTTTTGATTTGGAGGGAATTTAATGGAGCGAGCAGTTGTTTTTTTCGACTTGGATGGCACACTCTTTGATGAAGAGAAGAATGTCCTGCCAAGTAGTATTGCCGCAATTAAACAAATGAAGACGCAAAACGTCTTACCGGTCATCGCGACGGGCCGGAATATCTTTGAAATTCAATATGTCTTGGACGCCACGGGCATCGATGACGTGGTCAGTGCTAACGGCAGTTATGTCCAGTATCAGGGCAAAAAGCTTTCCGCAGCGGTGATTCCCCAAAAGACGCTGACGGCGATTACTGCCTTTGCCAAAGAGCAGGGTGATCCACTGGGCTACTTTAACAACCGCGGCTTTCGGTTGAGCCAGGCGACAGATGACACGCGGGAGAACTTTAAACTCTTACGGTTGAATGCCGTGGTCGACCCAGAATGGTACCAGACCCAAGACATTAACTTTCTAAACGTCTTTAACCGCGATAAGGTCAAGTTGTACCAGCAACACTTTGCGGGTCAGTTGAGCTTCGTCCGGAACAATCCGCGGGCCCTCGATACCATGGTGACGGGCGTGAACAAGCAGACCGGGATTCGGACCTTCTTACGGGAAGCCCACCTGGAAGATGCCAAGACCTATGCCTTTGGCGATGGCTTGAACGACTTGCAGATGTTCGATGAGGTCGATGTGCCGATTTCGATGGGTAACGGGGTCGCCCGGGCCAAGGAAAAGGCCGCTTATGTGACGGCAACGAACCTGGAAGACGGCATCGTCAAAGGGCTACGGCACTTTGATTTGATTGCCGATTAGGGTTGATGATTATCTCGGACTAAAAAAGCGAGTTTCCCAAGATTTGCTGTCTTGGGAAACTCGCTTTTGGTCGTAATCAGCTAAAAGTTTAATCTAAATGTTGTTGGATATTTGCCAAAGTAACCTGAGCCGTATCGGCAAAGACCATGTCGGCGGCACTCAGTTCACTGGCGTCACCGATGCCCAGTGACGTTTCGCCGGCTGCGTTGATGGCTTGGACCCCAGCGGCCGCATCCTCCAGACCGATGCATTGCGCCGGGTCTAAGTTCAAGAGTTGGGCCCCCTTGGTGTAGATTTCAGGATCCGGCTTGCCGTGGGTCAGGCTGGCCGGGTCGACGATTTCTGGGAAGTAGTCAGTTAATCCCAGTTTATCTAAGACCCGGGGGGCGTTCTTAGAGGCAGAGGCCAGGGACAATTTGTAGCCCTTGGCGCGGAGGTCATCCAAGAAAGCTTGCATGCCCGGTAAGATGTTGGCGGGAGTCATCTTGTCGACTTCGGCCACGTAGTTAGTGTTTTTCTTAGTCGCCAAAGCTTCTTTTTGGGCGGGCGTGTAGTTGTTTTCAATCCGGCCCGCTTTTAGGATCATTTCCAGAGAATCCATGCGGCTAATGCCCTTCAAGCCATCGGCCAATTCCTTGGTCCAGGTGACTCGCAGGTCGTTGGCCAGTTGGTGCCAAGCGTTGCCGTGCAGGACGGAGGTGTCGGTGATGACCCCGTCTAAGTCGAAAACGAACCCTTTGATATCTGCAAATTTAGTCATAATCAAACACTCCTTAACGGTTTAGTAGGTAATTTTGACGGGCTTCTTGGCGGTCAACGTGACCGGCTTGCCCAAAATGTCGATGGTACTGTTCTGGTCGGCCGTCACTTGAATCTGGTGGTGGTCGATGGTGAAGTCGTAGGTGATGCCGCGAACGAGTTGCTTAAAGTGCAACGCTTGCCAAGCCTGCGGCAGCCGCGGATTGACGGTCAACTGCGGGGCCAAAACGTCGACACCGGCATAGTAACGCGTGGACATCAGGGTCACGGCGCCCATGACACCTAAGTGAATGCCTTCGGCCGTGGTCCCGCCCTGGATATCGTAGTAGTCGGAGAACAGGGCTTGTGAGAACAGGCGCCAGGATTGGTCCATTTGGCCGGCCATGGCGGTCAACGCGGCGTAAACGATCCGCGACAGCGTCGACCCGTGGGTGGTGCGGTCCAAATAGAATTGTAGGTTACGACTCAACGCTCGTGGTGGCAGATGATAACCCAGTTGTTTGAGCAGGCCCAAGACTTGGGTGGCGTCCAGGTTGTAGAAGACCATCAGCGCATCGGCTTGCTTAGCAACCTGATAAGCGTCCGGGGTCTTACCCTCGGCCTTTAAAATCCGGTCCATCCGGGCGATGTCACCGTATTTCTTGTGGTACTTGGCAAAGTCTAGAGCGGGCAATTTGAAGTAGCCTTCGAACTGGCCGATGATGCCCTCATCGTTAATATCGAGCTTGAGGTGTTGGCCGACTTGTTCAAGTTGCTTGAGGGTCGCCGCAGTAAAGTCGGTCTTTTGGTCGATCTTGGCGACGTCTTTGGCGGCTAACGCTTCACGGGAACGTACGATTTGCTGGAATAACCAGGCCACCATGAGATTGGTGTAGGCATTGTTGGCCAGCCCGGTCGTGTCGGCATTCGGGTAATTTTCGTGAAATTCGTCGGGGCCCATGACCTGGTCGATGGTGTAACGATGGTCCTGGTCGTCGAGCTTGGCTTTACTGAGCCAGAACTGGGCGATTTCTTGCAGCATCTCCAAGCCATAACGAGTCATGAAGTCTTGGTCGTTGGTCAAACGGACGTACATGATGACATTGTACGCGATGGCTAACGACACGTGACGTTGTAACGACGAGTAATCGGGGTCCCAGGTGTTGGTCAATGGGTTTAAATGGGTGACTTGTGACTGTTCGTCACCTTTCTCCCCGGATTGCCACGGGTACATGGCGCCCTTGAAGCCGGCATCCTTGGCGTTTTGCTTGGCGGCAGGCAACCGGCGGTAACGATACATCAGCAGTTGCCGGGCCAGTTGGGGGTCGTGTAAGGTGTAAATCGGTAAATCGAACATTTCATCCCAGAAGACGTGCCCCCGGTAGGCTTCCCCGTCTAGCCCGCGGGCGTTGACGGAAGCATCGATCTTGCCGGAACCGATGGCTTGGACGGCCGAGAACAGGTGATACAGGTTAACCCGCGTTAATTTTTGTGCGGTGATGTCGCCTGTGATCTGGATATCGGCGCCGGCCCAGCGTTTTTGCCAGTAAGCCGTACTCGATGCGAGGGTGTCGGCGAAAGTCGCGGCTTGAAGTTCTTTAGTGGCCGTGGGCATCAAGTCCGTCTTGGTTTCACGGTCGGTGAAGAAGACCACGTTTTTTTCAAAGGTGTAGGTCTGTTGCGGTGTCACATCGACCGAGCGCATCTGCCGGACACGCTGTTCGGCGTCGGGGCGGTCGTCCGTTGGGGCGGTCAAGGCTTCCCCAGGACCCGTCAAGTGGGAACCAAACGCGAACTTGACCTTGGACGAGCGGGTCTCGCCTTCCAGGTAGACGCTATCGGGTTGTTGGGCAGTCCCGGTGACCCGAATATGGCGTTGGTCGAAGGCCGAATAGCGGTCGACGTTGGCATTGATAACGCTACCATCGATTTCGGAATAGAGTTGGAGACTCCCGGCAAAGTTGAGGGGGGTCACCTGATAGCGAATCGATAGTCGGTGCCAATCTTTAAAGTTGGCGAGCTTGGTCGTTTGGATGCGCAGCGCGTGACCGGTCGACAGCTGGACCAGCAACGTCGTGGTCAATGCCCCGGTATGTAAGTCGAGGCTGCGATAGATATCCTGGATGTCACTAGCTTTGATTTGGAAGGGATTTTGATGATCCACGCCAAAGGTCAACGCCTGCGCGTTCGGCAAATTGACTAAATCTTCGTTGGTGACTTGTCGACCGTTTAAATTGGTAGTCAATTGGTCATAGAGGCCGGCGGTGTACATGCCGGGGTAGTTATCTTTATCGGCGTGGGCTTCGGTATACGCGCCGCGGACGCCGAAGAATCCGTTACCCACCGTCAGCATGGCTTCTTGACCGTAGTTACGCTTGCCCTGGTATTGGCCGTAGTAGTCTAGATGCCAAGTCAGGTAGTCGCGCTTGGTGGCCAGGGCCTGGGTCAAGCCGTGTTGGTCGACGGCTTGTTGGCTGACCACGGGGATGTTGAGCATGTTGGTGATGGCGAGGCCAATGTCGATGCGTTGGTGATTGATCCCCACGACCGTATCCGAGAACGGGTAACTTAGGGCGTTATCCACCACAGCGGCGTCGACGTCAAGACCGATTATCTTGAGCCGGAGGTTTTCCAAATTTTCGCCGATGGTCTGCTCGGCGTTATACGCAATGTTGAATTGGCGAGTGGGCGTGGCAGCCCGCTCGGGAGCGTAACTGACTTGTAACGCATCGTCTAAAACGTGAAGTGTAATAATTTTCAAAATCAAATCGTCTTCCTTTCTGTGTAGTATCGTCCGTCTATCCACTTTCAATTTTAGGCGTACCCTGGAAAAATGACAATTAATTCCTTAATATCCGGTAAAATTAACGGCCATTATAAATCCTTTTATAGCAAGGTTGCAACCGATTGCAGGCTATGAAACGGAAAGGCCCCGGGTGATTAGCAATTGTGTTAAGCACTCGGGGCCACAACCCGCATGGTGTTCAGCTTTTAATTGACAACGTTTAGTGGCGCGTCGCCACGTTCGACGCGGACCACGTTATCGGCCACGATTTGGGCCATCGCGTCGCGAGCTTCGACCGTTGCGTTCCCCACGTGTGGGGTAATGACGACGTTCTTTAGCGCTTTAAACCCGTCGTCAACTTGCGGTTCGGCTTCGTAAACATCGAGGGCCGCTCCCGCTAACTCGTTATTTTGTAGCGCCTTTAAGAGGGCGGCTTCGTCGATAATGGGCCCCCGAGCGGCGTTGATCAAATAAGCGGTGTCTTTCATGGCGGCGAAGGATTCAGCCGTCAACAGGTGGTGGGTCTCCGGCGTCAACGGGGCGTGGATGGTCAACACGTCACTACGCTTGATGACGTCGTCGAGTGGCAGGTAAGTGGCATTTAACGCCTGGGCCTGGTCGTTTGGTAAAGGCTTGCGTTGGTAGTACACGATGTCCATGTCAAAGGCAGCCAACCGCTTAGCCACGGCCTGACCGATTTGGCCCATGCCGATGATGCCTAAAGTTTTGCCGGCCAGTTGGTGTCCTAAGAAGAAGAGGGGGGCCCAACCGTCAAAGCCACTGGTCCGCATCAACTGGTCACCTTCGACCAGCCGGTGGGTCACCGCGAGGATCAAG
Organism: Levilactobacillus suantsaii; assembly: GCF_014069315.1. Classification (NCBI taxonomy): domain Bacteria; kingdom Bacillati; phylum Bacillota; class Bacilli; order Lactobacillales; family Lactobacillaceae; genus Levilactobacillus; species Levilactobacillus suantsaii. The sequence goes on from NZ_CP059603.1 coordinate 1,648,342, forward strand.
CCCACGGCAACTTCGGCCGTCGACGTGGTGGAGACCTTCGGGGTGTTGGTGACGGGGATGTTCTTTTGACGCGCGTAGGCCACGTCGATGTTGTTGAAGCCAGCCCCATAGTTGGCGATGAGCTTCAAATCGGGGTCGGCATCAATGATGGTTTGGTCGACCTGCGTGGACAAGGGGGTAATCAGATAATCCTGTCCGACGATGCGTTTCTCTAATTCAGCCGGGGTGATTAACCCGCTCCCGGTATAGGTATCGACGGTCAATCCAGCCTGCTGCAGGATAGTTTGGGCTGCTTTGGGGATGGGGGCCGTCACAAGAACTTTGGCCATATGGGTCACTCCTTTGAAAGTTGGTTCATCTTCATTGTAACCGCTCACAGTAAAAATGCCAACGGGAAGTGACGCCAAAAGTGGGGCTGGCTTGCCCGCAAAAACTAAGGTACACTTTAAGCTGAATGAGATTAGAGAGGAGTTGCCCGCGGTGAAAATACTAGCGGCGAGTTTGATTACGGTGATCCCGGCTGGGCTGATTGGGGTGATCGTGTGGGTGATTCTAGCGCTACACCTGACTGGCTGGGTTCTGTGGAGTGTGGCCTTGGTTGGTTTGGTGCTGGGCACGCTGGTGAGTCTGGGCCTGTGGTGGGTCCTGTGGCCCCGGCCAGTGCCTGATGATCTGCGCGACGATGACGACCCTGATTCCCAAAATTAGCATAAAAAAAAGCCATTACGATAAGTCGCAATGGCCAAAGAGTAAGGTTACAACATAATTGGGGGATTATGTTGTAAAAAAATTTCATCTACTTTGGGGGAGTAAAATGAAATCTGTCTGTTGAATGAGGACAGAATCCTCACGCGTGAGCTGAAGGTTGGTTCAATCTCACCCGCAACTCTATAGTACCGCATCTTTATAAAAAAATCTATAATTAGCGTAAGATTTCTTAACGATTTCAGAAAGTGAGATGACCGTCGTGCCACAACCACGACCCGTGACCCGGACGCAAAGTTTTGCGTGGGTTTTGATATTATTGATTTTAACTAGTGTGATTCAATTGCCGTTGACCCGCATCACCAACCAGATAACGGGAGCGACCCTCGGTTGGGCGGGACTCTATCTGGTCGGTTTCGCCGTCACTGTAGGGTTGGCCAGTTGGCAGTACCATCGCATCCACCGGGGGTATCAACGGCTGACCCGTCATGATTGGGGGCTGATGGTGGCCGGGTATTTGTTCGTTTTAGTGCTGGAACAGCTTCTGACCTGGATCAACCGGGTCTGGTTTCACCAAGTTAGTACAGCGAACAATCAAGCCATTGCCCAGCTGTTGAGTCGAGGCTGGCTGGTAACGGTTTTGCTAAGTGTGACGGCGATTGGTGTTTCTCCATTTTTGGAGGAGTATCTGTTCCGGGGGCTGTTGATTGACGGGTGCTTGCGGGATCTGTCCTTTTGGCCGCCCATTCTCATCAGTGGTATCTTCTTTGCGCTGGTCCATGCCAATTCAACGTTGGCCAGCTGGCTGATTTACGCCATCATGGGGGGCACGTTCGCCTACATTTACCGGCGAACGGGGAAGCTACAAAGTACCATTATCTTGCACGCCTTTAATAACCTCCTAGCCATGGGCATCATGTGGACTGGGTTGCACTAGAGTAGGGATTACGACACGTAAAAAAGCTTCCAGATTTTAATATCCGGAAGCTTTTTTAGCCAGCGCGTACGGTTACTGAACGTTGACTTTTTTATCGATCAGACGTTGGCGACTGACTTCATCTAACTGGTTTTTAACGGCAACTAGGTCGGTCATCAGGGCTTGGATTTCCTGGTCCGACATGCCTAGTAACGTTTGGCATTGCCCGATGCGTTGGTAGACCTCATCGCGCTTGGCCGTGGCCATCGCGGTTAAATGGATCATGACTTGGCGTTCGTCGGTGCGACTACGCATCCGCGTAACCCAACCTTGTTTTTCAAGCCGCTTGAGTAGGGGCGTCAAGGTCCCACTATCTAATTCTAACCGCTGCCCTAATTGATGCACAGTCAAAGGCGCATCTTCCCAGAGCGCGAGCATCGCGATGTATTGAGGGTACGTTAACTTAAACGGGGCCAATGCACTTTGATAGAAGTGGTTAAACTTCTTGCTAGCGGAGTAAATGGAAAAACACAGTTGTTCGTCCAGTAATACCGGTGTGACTTCGGACATGTCCGCGGCCTCCTTTCCTTCATCTCAAATAGTATTGTATACAATTTAATTGTTATTAGCAAGGGGAAATGCTCCGTGATTTTCACAAGCTGGAGACTCAAAGTTATCAAACTTTAACATTAAACTTATTATAACACGTGGCAATACGTGAGGTAACACGTGATTCGGGGTGTGGGTGGTTTAACCTAAAAAACATCTGGTGAACAATCATTGGGTTGCACCAGGAGGCGGGAATGGTTTTTAATTTGCGTCTAGGGAGGACAAGTAAGACTTAATTTAAAAGTTAGGCCAAGGGGTGGGCTACGGAAGATGCCAGTTCTAAGGGCATAATGCTTTCCAGGTCATGAGTTGATTCGGATCCCTTGGGAGTTTAGACTCCTGGGGAGGAAGAGGGGCACGACTTTAAGTTAAATTGAACACTTTACCGGTGCTGTGATGGGGAAAGGTCAGAAGTGTTTTTTTGCCATTTCACTAATCACTCGATTAATTCATAGGGTGGAATAAATTCGTTAAACTTTTTTTGGCTAACGATGAAAAATGAGCCTATTTCGTTGCTTGCCACAAAACGTTGTTTGCGCAACCCACGTGCTTTATACTGAGGCTATCAAGGAAGTGATGACATGGTGCGGTGGGTCCCGTTTGGCCTGGTGAGTTTAGTCTGGTTGGTCTTGATTGGTCGCCGGTTACGGCAGCGCCGTTTTTGGCGCGCTGGGTGGTGGTTAGGGTGCTGGGCCCTGAGTGCTTTGACCTGGACGCCGGTAGCCCTGTCGTTTGGGTCGGCTATGCAGTTAGGGCAGCTCCCCACGCACTGGTGGGCTAACGGGGTGTGGGTCGTGCGGCCGTTTGCACCGGGGGACCTGGACGCGTCGTTTTGGCTCAATATCGTAATGACCGTTCCCCAGGGTGCGTTACTGGCCATTAACTGGCCCCAATTACGTTGGTCTCAGTGGGTTTACGTGGGCCTAGCTGTTGGACTGACGTTAGAAAGCGGCCAGGCCTTAGGGAACGCGCTGGTAAGCTTAGGCCGCTGGGTGGACATCAACGATATCTTAACGAATGGGCTCGGCGTGGTGCTGGGTGCGTTAGCGGTGACGGGGTATCGCCACTGGCGAACACGGCTAGGATAGCTTGAGTAAAACAAGTATTGTTGTTTGACAGGTCGGAACGGATAGGTCACTATTAATGTAATGAAGGTTTGAAACGGGGGGTATGAACATGTTTATGACAACGGGGGGCTTAAATCGCTCCCATATGATTCAGGGTATCTTGACGGCGACGGCCCATGATATGTTGCGGTCGGAAAAACCAGATGATTTTGACCGGTTCGAGCCATTGTTTGATCAGGTCAAGCAGGACCTGTTGCAGCAGGCCCAAACGGCAGGGGCCGATGGGCTGATTGAAGTCCGCTTTAATACCGAGGTCGTGCGGATGAATGTGGCTCCCAAATTTCTGGTGGTCCACGGTTATGGCACGGCAATTAAATTTCCTCAGGAAAAAAAGTAAAAAAGGGGTTCCCTTTTTTAACCAGATAGTGTAAGATATTATCTGTTGTTACGAAATGCCCCGATGGCGGAACTGGCAGACGCGCAGCGTTCAGGTCGCTGTTTGGGTGACCAAGTACAGGTTCGAATCCTGCTCGGGGCATAACTTCCACAACGGAAGCAGTACATAACTGCTTGAGAGACGTCTAGCGATAGACGTCTTTTATTTTGCGCTAAATTAAGGCGAGCAGAAGGTAACGGGACGAATCTGGGGGATAAGTCCCAGACCCTCTAAACATAAAAATTGGTCCTAGAAATCATATGGTGGTTTCTGGGACCAATTTTTGAGTTGCGTTTGTCATTATACCAGTGATACATTTTTCCGCTCTGCCACGATATCACTCATTACGACAAACCAAGCCGGCAACCTGGCGTATGTCGAGGCCGGCAAAATTGTTCATGGTAAACTACTTTAAACGAAACTCGGTATAGGCTGACAATGTGCGCCATATATCTTATTTGTTAACTCTAAATACTAAGAGGCTTAAAATCCAACAAAACACTCATAAATAGGAGCTATGCATAGGAGTTTCCTTCATTTTAAGATATAACTATGGCATCCAGTGAGGACGATGTATTTTGGACGCACGTATGGGAGCACAATTCATCTTACTTTGTGTCAATAGTAGTTATTTTAATTTAGCAGTATGCCTTGAGGCTTGTGGGAGCCTTGCGCAAGCAATCATTTTAAATAATCCTCAGAATAATTTAGCTAATCGGCCAGTAATTCCAAGAGCTTGAAAAAGAATGGGCAGCAAAGATAGAAGGCAAATGGTTACCAATTTATGGTGTGATGACTATCGATGAAACGAGGTAATGTGAGATGTCAACCTATATAAATAAACGAATGTTTGCGTTAGCGGTGCTATTTAGTTTGCTGGCCGGATTAGAGATGCCATTTAATACTTTTTCATACTCATTTGTATTTTATTTAATTCAAAATAAGAGGATTAGCCTAATTGTGCCAGCTATACTTTTGGTCGGGGAGTGTCAAGAAGTTTGTGTAAATAACAAGAAGACTTCTTCGTATCATTTTGTCTAGCTTAAAACATTGATTCTAAAGTATCTTGGCACTGCTTGAAGCCATTATGAGCTCTGCCGAAGCATTTCTCGTTGTACTCTAAGATAATTGTCGCAAGGAAACGGTCAAGTGCTGATTCATTTGGAAATTGTTCTTTGACTTTTGTCTTGCGCTTCAGCTTTTTATTGAATGATTCAATAATATTCGTTGAGTAAATTGTTCTGCGAATACTCGGAGGAAATTCTAAGAAGGTTAGTAAATTAGACGTACTGGCTAAATTTCTAACCATTCGAGGATACTTTGACTCCCAATGATCGATAAAACGATTTAAAATTAGCTGGGCTTCATCACGTGTTTTTGCTCTGTGGAGTTCTTTGAACTCATTAACGACCTCTGCACGGTCGTTTACACGAACTTTCTGCATGATATTTCGTGACATATGGATCAGACAGCGTTGAAATTTAGCTTGAGGATAATTGTGGTTAAGCGCTGAATCCAAGCCAACTAAGCCATCTGCGATGACTAACTGGACGTGTTTAATACCACGACTGACTAAACCAGTTAGTAATTCGGACCAAACTTCTGAATTTTCCGTTGGTGCAATACAGTAATCTAAAATTTCTTTATGACCATCTGCTTTAATACCTAAAGCGACATAAACCGACTCTTTTTGAACCGTATCACGACGTAAGGGCACATAAGTTGCATCAAGGAAAAGACAGACGTAGTCTGTCGAACTAAACCGCCGCTGATGATAAGCAGTCACTTGATCCTCAACAATGGCTGTAATGTTGGAAATCGTAGTGGGTGAATAATGAGTTCCATACATCTTCTCGATTAAGTCAGCTATTTCTCGAGTTGTAATTCCTTTTTCGTATAACTGTATAATCGTCGTTTCCAGTGCATCTACTCTTCGAGAATAAGGTGGGATTAAGTTAGCCTTAAACTCGCCCTTGCGATCGCGTGGGACACAGATACTCAGCTTTCCATACTCTGAATCAATTTGACGAAAATATTGGCCATTTCGAGAGTTACCAGAGTTGAAACCTTGACGATCATAAGGATCGTAGCCTAGAACAGAAGTTAACTCGGCTTGAAGTAACGTATTTAATGTATCCTGCAGTTGTTTTCTAAAAACTTCTTTTAAATCACCATGAGATAGTAGTACATTTGCCAATTCTTTGTTAAACTGATTCATAGGGGAAGACCTCCGTTGATTTGGTTTAGACGCTTATAATCATACGGGGAAGGTCTTCCCTTTTTCAATACTCATTTACACAAAATATTTTACACTCTCTTTGGTCGTGGCAATATATGCAGTTTTTGCGTTAATTTCGTATGTGAAAAGTATTATTGTGAATAAAAATGTGGTAATGATCAATGAGAAGATAAAAACCAATTATGTTTTGCAAACGTTGGCATCACTATCAAGTCGAGATAAAGACTTTGAATCGGAGAATCTGTCCTTTTTTATGAACGATTTAAAATTGTTAGAAACGAACTATTGGCGACAAATATTCTCTCTTCTTGGGGCCGTAGTAACAACCGTGGGGACCTTAGGGTATGCCTTTTACAGTGATGTGAAGTTAGCCTTGATTTTCATTGCTTTTATGGTGATACCATCGATATCACCGAAACTATTCAGTAAGTCAATCCAGAAAAAGACAGAAATGTGGTCGCAAACCAATAAAGGTCTTTCGAGGACGGTTAGAGATCTATTTCATGGTGCGCAACTACTAAAACGATACAAATCGATTAATAATACGTCTTCTTCCCTAAATCAATCAGTCTCAAGAATGGAAAAGTCGAATGCTGGGTTAAATATCCGACTAGCTTTATCAAATTCCGTAATTGGTTTTCTATTTTTCATTTTCTCATACGTCCCAATGGGAATTGGAGTTTATTGGACCATCATCAATAGGATTACTTTATCTCAATTTGTCGCTATCCAGTATTCATCGACCTGGATTCTTAATGGGTTTAATACGATGGTTTCGTCTTACAATACAATTAATGGAACTAAGCAAATAAGGAAAAATATTTTAGAAAAAGAGCAGTTAAAGACAGGGCTAAAAGAGAAATTTAGTCAACCAAGAACGCAACCGTTCAAAGAATTAACCTTGGAAAACGTATCATGTAAATATGATGAGAAGGCTATTTTTTCGCATGTGGATTTAGGTGTCAAATCTGGTGAAAAGGTTTTGATCAGTGGACCATCTGGGATTGGAAAGTCGTCATTGATTAGACTAATTTTAAAGGAACTTAAAATTGATACAGGCACTTTAAGGATTAATGGGGGATCCTATAGCCAAGAAGAGGCTTATGATATATTTGCAGTGGTTGAGCAAAGCCCGGTTGTTTTTGAAAAAAGCATTCTTTACAATGTCACATTAGGTAATAATGCGAGTGATGAGAATGTCGTCTCAGCGCTTTTAGAAGCTGGCCTACCTGAATTTGGAAATTATGAGTCACTACACAAGATAGTAGGAGAGAATGGTCGTAATCTATCTGGCGGACAATTGAAACGGTTGGAAATCGCTAGAGCCTTATTTTTTAACCGACGAATTTACAATTGAAGTGCAACAAGTAAGAAAATAAAAATAGACTCCTAGCCTGAGTCCTGTAGAATGAAGTCACCATAACAATCATCTAAAGGAGTTCTTAGGCTATGAGTCCATATACACATCTTACCTTAAAAGACCGCGAATGCATACTGTTAGGTGTAACTTTACACCATACTTACCAGGTTATTGCCAATCAAATCGGTTGTTCCAAAGCCACTGTGTCACGAGAAATTAAACGCAACGGCGGTCGGGGCGCCTATTCCGCCGTAAAAGCCCAGCAGAACTATCAACAGCGCCGATTAAAGAGTCGCCGCCTCAGGGTACTGGAGAATTTAAAGCTACGCGACTTTGTCCTTCACTGCATTCTTCAACGACAATGGTCACCCGAGCAAATCGCCGGTCGTTTATCTTTAGAGACCAGTAATTGGCATATCAGCTACAACACGATTTATCGCGGAATTGAACGAAATAATTTAGGCGTTAAACGTAAAAGTCATGGGGCTCGAGGATTCGCTCGAAAGTTACGACATCGTGGGAAAACTCGTAAGGTTAAAGGAACTGTCAACGAACGACGTGGCCGTTTTAATAATGTCCCATCAGTCCATGAACGACCAGTCTCATGTGAGAATCGGACTCGTTTTGGCCATTGGGAAGGCGATACCGTTCGCGGCAAGGTCGGGCGTTCGGGTTTAGTGTCACTGGTCGACCGTAAGTCACGATACCTTCTGTCTGAGCGTGTACCCAAAGTGAATGCCAAGAATGTGACCCAAGCGATGATCGACCTCCTGCATACAGTCACACCTAAACGCGTTCGTACGCTTACACCAGACCGAGGTACAGAGTTTGCGGGTTATCGTGAAGTCGGTAAAGAGCTTGGTATCTCAGTCTATTTTCCAGACCCGCACGCACCACAACAACGTGGGACCAACGAAAATACCAATGGTCTCATCCGAGAGTATTTTCCCAAAGGAACTGACCTTGATGAACTGACCGATCAAGATATCGCGAAGTTTGTCAGGAATTTAAATAATCGCCCCCGTAAGGTCTTAGGCTGGAAGACACCATCTGAAGTTTTCTTCGGTAAAAAGTTACACTTGATTTGACAATTCGTCCCACAAAGTGTTGCTAGTTGATGAAGGAACTGCATCGTTAGATGTTAAAACTTCAATCCAAATTCATAAATTATTGTTAACGAACAATCAGCTAACAATAATCGAGGTAGACCATCATATCCCGGATCAAATTAGAGACCTGTATACGTCACGATACATTCTGACGAAAGATGGGTTACAAAGAGATTCATAGTATTTTGAAAAGAGAAAGTGCTTTTCTATGCTGGAAGTTAAGATGTACGAAGATTTAGACCGGAATTTAAACTCGGTAAAGATTGCTGATTATTTTGAATTTTCTCAGAAGGTTAACGCAGATGTTGAAACGCAGTAATAAGCAGGGAGAGCACTTGTGTTTTTGCAATTTTTATAATATGGAAACTGCAGAAAAGGTATCAAGAAAAATACAAAGACATGTAATGAACTCAGGACCATTGTCAGCCGTAATTGATTTGATGATGTGTCCATAAGTAATATTTCTAGTTAAATCACCTGGTACCACAGCAGAATTTAGATTTTTCGTTGCCTACGTTTATTTTATGAAGTATTTGGAATAACAAAAATGACCAATTACATTAAGTAATTGGCCATTATAATAACTAGCTTTCGGCAGTACCTAGGCTAGCGACCGGGCGAACCGACCTTTCCTTATTTACAGATATTACTAGTTCATATCGAGATAGTCAATTAAAACGTTAAGTATTCTGAAAAAAGTATTTAGCTGAGTATTGTCTGCATACCAATCATAATGCCTATGAAATCGCTTGATTAGACGTCGACCTTGTCGACAACGATGTTCACTCATCTTTTTACTTTGCAGTGATTTATGAAGATAGAAAAGAGAGACAAGGTCGTTTATTTTGATATCTTGTAAATAGGTACGACTGATGCCAATATATTTGGCCGCTGTTATAACAGGAGCAGATGGGCGACGCAAAAATTCTCTATCTGAGAACAGATTGACTAATAAAGGATTACTGTGATCGCAAGCATTCCGAATATTTTTACTAAATCGAAGATAGTTCTTAATCTGACTGTGCATGGCGGTTATAAAATGTAGGAAAATGACGGCGTAAAAATGTCGGTTTTCCTACATTTTTTGATATTATGAATCACATTGACTTTAGGAGGTTTTCAATGTGAGACATGATGTCCGCGAAGGAGTGAAACAGTACGTGAATAATGATATCAAGCCTAATTTTACGGCTCTTGGAAGACAGTTTGGGGTAGATTATCGTACAGCTAAGAGAGCATATGAGGAGGCCCAAGGGAGTATGACCCTGCCCTTGATCAAACATAAACGGCCTAGCTTACTGGATGGCTATAGAAGCATTATCGAGGAAAAACTAGAGCTACATTGTTCTGCCAAGGCCATTTACAAATTCATTCAGAAACGGGGCTTTCAGGGAAAGTACACTATCGTTCGAGAATACTGTGCCAGTATTCGTAAGGAACGAACTCATAAAGCAACTATTCGTGTTGAACATACGCCGGGCCTATCGGCCCAAGTCGATTGGAAAGAAGAAATGACTTTATACGACAGGAATGGGCAGCCGCACCGTTTCAACATTTTTCTTTACGTCTTACCCTTTTCTAAATTGAAATATGTCACTTTGGTCTTTGAACGCAGTCAAGATACGTTGTTTCAATGCTTAAATGACGCGTTTGAGGCAACTGGTGGTGTTCCTTCCGAAATTTGGTTTGACAACATGAAGCAAGTTGTTGATCATACCAAATCAAGCTTTGGCAAAGCGATATTTAACGAGCGTTTTCGCCAATTTAGCCACGATGCTGGCTATAATCCAATTGCTTGTCGAGTATTTCGTTCACAGACTAAGGGTGTCGTCGAAGCATTAGCAAGAACAATGGAGCGACTTCGCCCGTACAATTATGAGTTTGAAGACGGTGTAGAACTCATTGGTCTGGTCAATGATCTCTGTGAAGATTTAAATTATGAGGTTTCGCAAGCCACCAACCAGGTTCCAATGGATAAGTGGCAGAACGAAGAAAAAGAGTACCTACATGAACAGCCAGCCAACCTGTTAAATCCATTCTTTGAGGAAGATATTACCCGTATCGTCTCTAAAGAATCGATGGTTAACTTTCGTAAATGTAAGTACTCCGTTGATCCACGCTACATTGGTCGCACAGTCGATATCGAGCTGACCGATAATGAGCAGCGTATCCAAATTTATTATAACGGAGAAATGATCCGTTCGCACAATATAACGACCAATCAATTTAATTACGATAAGCAAGACCGTGTCCGCATATTGGGGTCCGACCTCTTAAAGGGACAAAGTGAGCAGGATATACAGGCATACATCGCAGAGCATCTTAGCGAATATGACCAGGTTTAGGTGATGATAATGACTAGTAAATTTCAGGAGCTACTAACTAACTTAGAGTCCCTAGGACTCACCAAAATGGTTGCGTATCTACCAGAATATGTTGACCAAATTAATCAACAACAACTATCGTTTACTGAGGCAATGCTTACACTGACGAGCACTGAGCTTGAATGGAATCAAGAACAATCGATAGAACGAATCGTAAAGCGGGCACACTTTCCGCAGAAAAAGACACTAAAGGGATTTGATTTTAACTTTCAACCCAGCATTAACCAGCAGGAAGTAGTTGGGTTTCAAGATTTGGCGTTTTTAGAAAAGAACGAGAACTTGATTTTTATTGGTAGTCCAGGGGTCGGTAAGACCCATTTAGCCATTAGTATTGGAATTGAAGCCTGTCGCCAAGGAAAAAGAACGCTCTTCATCAACTGTCATGAGCTTCTCCTTAGGTTGCGAACAGCTAACGAGAAGGGCACCTTAGAGCGCTGCATTAACCGTTATGCTCGTTATGACCTTTTGGTCATTGATGAGATTGGTTACCTACCCATTGATCACGATGAAGCTAACCTATTCTTCCAGCTTATCAACGCACGATATGAGCGTCATTCGACCATTATTACTAGTAATAGTGATTTATCTGGCTGGGTAGAAATCTTTCAAAATCCGACCGTAACGGCGGCGATTCTTGACCGCCTAGTTCATCATGTCCATGTCGTCAAGATTACCGGAAAGTCTTATCGACTAAAAGGCGTCGGTTGACCGCCCAAAACCTACATTTTTAAACCGCCATAAACCTGCATTTTATCACCGCCCTTGACATCTGACGAACTCGTTTTATTTTTTTACGTGAATAATAAAAATCAACAAACATAGATAGCGTTCCAAATGTCATCGTTTCCATAAGTACCCACACAGAAACGTCTTCGTGACGTTTTTTGTAAAAATCATGGAGATATTTATTACTTCCCCAATATTGGATAGTTTGAGAATATTGTGCATGATGCTGTTTCTTAAAATCGGTAACAATGGTGTAACCGTCCTCAGTAGGATCGTTTGAAATTAAATTCAATAGGACGACTTTGATAGCGTGCTCAATATCTAAGGATAGGTCCATCAAATAATCGCGTAGTTGCATATCAATTGATGCAAGGTCGGTTAAATAAGCGAATTCTAGATGGATATATTTACCATGTTCGTCTTTTGGAAAGTTGGATCGATACGATGATAACTTGTAGTAATAATTAATTTTAGTCAGCATATCTTTTGCTTCGGTGGTATTAGAAATAGTAAAGCGGATATTTTTTTGCTTCATATGCTCAATCAATTCAGAAGTACTTTTCATCTGCTTACGGTGATGGGCTGACATTAACTGTTACCTTCTCTCTTATAAAAAATATATTCTACCAATTGAAATTAAGACGATTTAAAACTAGCAAATAAGCAAGCGTATATTCTTTATTTTAACAATAAAGACCCATCAATCTAACGTTAACCGATTAATGATTTCGCGATAGTCAGGGTATTTTTGAAGTAAGTCTTGTTTGTGCATCAGTTCAAAGTCGTCAAACGTAAAGCCAGGTGCAACAGCACAGCTGACAAGACTAAACGAATCTGGTTTTATAGTTTCAGAACCAAAAATTGTACCTGCGGGAACGTCAAATTGAAATTGTTCGTTGTTGGCAGGATTATTGCCAAGTTTAACAGAGTAGAAACGACCTTCAGGTGAAATGCAGTGGATGGCTAGCGTATTACCTGCATGAAAGTACCATAGTTCGTCACGCGTTAAGCGGTGAAAGTGTGAGACTCTTTGATTATCTAGCAAGAAATAGATGGAAGTGTAGTAGTGTAGTTTTTTAGTTGTTCCCGGTGAGTTAAAAGTATCCTCACTTTTGTATACTTGGCGATACCAGCCGCCTTCGGGATGGGGACTTAAATTTAACTGTTCAATGTAATCTTGCTTATTTATCGATGGCCTCCTGCTTTTGTCGGGGTTAAGATTGAAACGTTGCCTTACTTATATTAAAAGCCTGCTTGCCTTTCGATTATAGTTGAAGGCAAGCAGATTAGCTACGCGAAATTAAGCGTGGCTTTTGTTATTATCTAGCCCTGAACCATAGTGCCCATTATCCATTTAGTTAGTTGAATAAACCAGCAGTTGAAGGTTAGCGGGGGCCTGTGTATAATGACCAACATTATAATAAATGAGAGGTGCACGGATAAAAACTATGAATAACTCAACTATCGTAACGTATCCCGCTGTCTTGGCGGCTAACGAAGATGATGGCTATACGGTAATATTCCCTGACATTGCGGACGCCGTGACGGGTGGCCGTAGTTTGGGAGAAAGTTTGGTTAACGCCGAGATTACGCTGGGCCGTTTCTTGGTCAACCATCAAGAGGCTTTACCGCAAGCTAGTACGATGACGAGTCTGGCGCACCGTTACCCGACTGATTTCATTCAGTTTGTGGCGGTAGACCTCAATCAAGTGAAACCGCAACCTTGGCAGCACCGCTTAGCCGGGATTGATATCCGGCCCATGAATTTTACTGACTAATCAAAAAAACACCCCTTGATCCTTATCGATTTGATAAGTGATCAAGGGGTGTTTTTAGGTGTTCTTGGATTATGAGTTCGTGGTTAAGCGGGGTAGAAACTCAAACCAGCATCAAGCAGTGCGGTTACGGATCCCAACAATGAGTTTCCAATGAGGCTGGCAGCTAAAAGACCAAAGATTAACAGAACAATGGTCAACGAAATCAAAGCGAGGACCATCGTGTAAAATCGGTCCATGCGGGGTGCAGGAACATCACTGACGATACTAAAAAGAAAGCCCAGGGTCATTAAGACGTTAGACGGAACCAAAACACCCACCAACATTTCCAGTCCAGCTGGATTTCCTTTTCCCGTGATGAGGCAAACGAGAAAGACGATGAGGTTGAACGCTAGAATCAAGTTCGTGAGGGAGGCAAACTGATTGATGTAGTCCAGAAAACCCAGTGGGGTCCCGGGATCGATTAGTCGTCGGAACCCGTACCCAATACTGACATAAATCAGCCAAACTAAGAGTAAGAGCAAGAAGCTGACAAATACAATTTTGGCGATGATGCCATTGAAATTGAGATAAGTATAGGTGGTGCGGGCCAGCGCCAGGCCTTTATTAGCCAGGAGCGTCAGGGAAAGCGTGGTCAAAAGCGCCTCAATCGCGAGGGTCAAGGCGCCAAACCAGCGTCCAGCGCTAGGGAGCGGCGTTGCGGGATGGCGAATCGTCTCGAGCCACCACTGGAAGTAGTTGCCGGAGAATTCTTTAACGCTGGCTAATGATTCCCGGCTAGGCGTCGGTTGTGCCGGGGTCGGTTGGTCCGTTGAGGTCGACTGGTTAGTCACGTTGGTGCTGTCCGCCGCGGATGCAGGTTGTGCAGTGATGGCTGCGATGGCGAATCCACATTTAGGACAGAATTTAGCGTTGGGATTGAGTTGCGCCCCACAATTAGGGCAGAATTTTGATGCTTGAGTGGTCATAGTTAGCCTCCAAAATTAATCTTCTGAGTGATAGTCGCGTAGTTTTTGGGCACCGGAAATGGTGGTAATCTGGTAGTTCATGTCGGTGCTGTCATCGTCACTGGTATCGCGAAGCGACGCCACGTACTGATAGACCTGAACGTGGGCCTCTTCGTCGTCATCATCATTGGCCGTGTTCCAGAACTTATACTTGACCGTGTAGGTGACCAGGCTGCGTCCCTTTGGTCCCGGGGCGATGCCTTGATATCAGTATCAGCCATTTCCGTATAATCGATGTCGTCATCGTCGTTGTAGCCGTGGGCCATGCGGACAAATTGCTGGTAGTTAGTGTTGCTACTCCCGTGGTCGAAGTAGTCCTCATAGGCGTTATCATCATCGTCCGCTTCGTCATCGGGATCCGTCCCAGTCGTCATGTCGTCGACCATCATAAACAGGTTGCTGATGATGTCATCCGCGGTGTCTTCGCTAATCAAGTTACTGTAGTCCAAGGACAAGTCGGCATTGCCATCGTCACCTTTAGCAACCTTCAACGAGGCACTCCGGGCCGTTCCGGCATTCGAGGTGTATTCGGCGTAGAGAGTCATGTTCGGGGACCAGGGCTGGTTTTTCAGCTCATAGTAGCCGTTACTGTCGGCGATGCCCAGTTTTTGACCGTTCATGTAAATGGCCGAGCCGGCAACCGTGTGGACCGTGGCCGTGATGGTGGTCAAGCCAAGGTCGTAAGTCCGACTCTTGGTGATGTGGTAGTCACTACTGTTGATCAGGTGGTGCTTTCCGACCTTCCCGCTGGATTCCAGGTGGTATTCACCGGGGACCAGTGGGCCTAATTGGCGGCTAAAGGTCGAACTGTCGGCCGTGGCCACGGTTTTGTGGTCCAACGAGATCTTGGTGTTGGCGTGGTTCGTCGTGACCCGAGGATAAATCGGGGTGACTTGAATCTGGTACTTCGGGAAGAGACGAATTGTCAAATCAAGTGTAACTTTTTACCGAAGAAAACTTCAGATGGTGTCTTCCAGCCTAAGACCTTACGGGGGCGATTATTTAAATTCCTGACAAACTTCGCGATATCTTGATCGGTCAGTTCATCAAGGTCAGTTCCTTTGGGAAAATACTCTCGGATGAGACCATTGGTATTTTCGTTGGTCCCACGTTGTTGTGGTGCGTGCGGGTCTGGAAAATAGACTGAGATACCAAGCTCTTTACCGACTTCACGATAACCCGCAAACTCTGTACCTCGGTCTGGTGTAAGCGTACGAACGCGTTTAGGTGTGACTGTATGCAGGAGGTCGATCATCGCTTGGGTCACATTCTTGGCATTCACTTTGGGTACACGCTCAGACAGAAGGTATCGTGACTTACGGTCGACCAGTGACACTAAACCCGAACGCCCGACCTTGCCGCGAACGGTATCGCCTTCCCAATGGCCAAAACGAGTCCGATTCTCACATGAGACTGGTCGTTCATGGACTGATGGGACATTATTAAAACGGCCACGTCGTTCGTTGACAGTTCCTTTAACCTTACGAGTTTTCCCACGATGTCGTAACTTTCGAGCGAATCCTCGAGCCCCATGACTTTTACGTTTAACGCCTAAATTATTTCGTTCAATTCCGCGATAAATCGTGTTGTAGCTGATATGCCAATTACTGGTCTCTAAAGATAAACGACCGGCGATTTGCTCGGGTGACCATTGTCGTTGAAGAATGCAGTGAAGGACAAAGTCGCGTAGCTTTAAATTCTCCAGTACCCTGAGGCGGCGACTCTTTAATCGGCGCTGTTGATAGTTCTGCTGGGCTTTTACGGCGGAATAGGCGCCCCGACCGCCGTTGCGTTTAATTTCTCGTGACACAGTGGCTTTGGAACAACCGATTTGATTGGCAATAACCTGGTAAGTATGGTGTAAAGTTACACCTAACAGTATGCATTCGCGGTCTTTTAAGGTAAGATGTGTATATGGACTCATAGCCTAAGAACTCCTTTAGATGATTGTTATGGTGACTTCATTCTACAGGACTCAGGCTAGGAGTCTATTTTTATTTTCTTACTTGTTGCACTTCAATTGTAAATTCGTCGAACAAAAAATGCCGTCCCGTTTGGCGATATGTAAGGGTGCCATCGTGGCTGGAGCCGCGCGTCAGTAATTGGTCCTTCAAGGTACTTAAGGCTTTGCTGTGCTTGCGGTAGTAGTGGTTGAGGGGCAATAATTTAGCGTTGGTCAGCTTAAGGGCTGAACTGCGGCTGCTAAAGTTGGGCGTCATCTTTTTCCCCGTTTTAATCGATTTGACGGCCCGGTCTAACGTGGCTGTTCGAGAATAATGGTGACCGCCCCAGACGCCGAGGAGCAGGACGATTAGAACGGCTAGGCCGATACCGCCCCATTGGAGCTTTTGTTTCTTGGTCCAGGGTTGGCGTGGCCGCCGTGGCGGCTGAGGGGTGGCGGGTTGCTGTTGTTGCTGTTGTTGCCGCCGCGAGGGGGTTGCTGATTGTGCGGGGCCTTGGTTGCCCGCCATCAGGTTGTACCCACAGTTTTGGCAGAAAGTATCGTTGGGCGACACAGGGTGGCCACAGTTGGGACAAAAACTCGGCGCTTGATTCCCGCCGCCTGCGTGGTTATCTGCCGGGGCGTAATACGGTGTTAAATGCATGAGTAAAGTTCTCCTTCTCATTAAGACTGCGGTGTGGCCACGAGGGCTTCACCGTATAAACAGAGCTGACTAGGGTTCGTGGGTTGCGGCTGAATCGTGATACGTGCACATCCCGCGTAATGTTTGGCAAGCAATAGCGTGAAGAGGTGCTTCATCAGGTCTTCCCAGGCCATCTTTAATCCGGCACGGGGGGCGACGTCGCTTTCGGCGAAAACTAACCCGGCACTCTGGTAACCTTCGGGAAGGTCTTGAGCGTAGGTGATGACGAAACGCTTAGTTTGGGCGATTTCCTCGTCAGTCAGGTCTAACCCGGTCAACGGGAAGGATAAATCGCTACTGTGGGGGACGATGATGTAATCATCGGCGGTGCTCAGTTGGGCGCCGCATTGGAGACAGAAATGGGTCGTCCCGCTGTTTTGGGCCCCACATTTGGGACAGATTCGGCTGAGTGTTTGTTGCATGACATCAATTCCTTTCAATTGTGATTGGGCTTAATCATCGTAGTAGTCGTCTTCACTGACGAACTTGCCTTTCGAGCTATCGTAAATGGCACCGATATCGTGCACGGCATCGTAACGGAAAGTACTGTCGTGATCCCCGTCGTCGTAAGTCTTGATTTCATAGACATCGGGGTGGGGCTCGCTGACCTTATAGGTGTAATCGTCGCTGTCGAAATCAAACTCGTCACTTAAGGTGTCGACCCCGGTCTGGAGTTGTGAGGACAGGTCGTCGTAATCATCGGTATCGTTATCGTCGCCGATGGTATCGTCGGTAATATCGGCGTCGTCGCCGTAGTCGCTAGCATTAGTCGTGGCTTTAGCGGCTTTAGATTTGACGTTTAACGTGACCTCTGCTTTCGGATCCTTGATCAGGGTGACCGTCTTTTTAGTGGACTGGGTCGCCCCGGTCAATTTAAAGGTATATTGTCCCGGGAACAGTGGGCCAACGGTGTGGCTGTAATGAGCCGATTTGGCGGTAATCAACGCCGTCTTGTTGGCCATGATGGTAGCGTTGGCTTCATTGGTGTGGACCTTCGGGTACATCGGGGTGACCTGGATCTTATAAACGGGCAAGATTCCTAAGGTATGACCGGACGTTACCACTTCAAAGGCGCCATCCCGGGTTTTTCCGGACTGTTTTAAATCTTGTTTCATGGTTGCTATGTAGTGGGGATGTTGCTTGGTGTAGTCCAAAAAGGGCTGCACGGATTGACTGGTGATCTTGAGACTGGGGTCGCTACTGACCAGTGACTTCGCCAAGTCGGCATTTTGCCCCTTGACGATGGTCTGGGCTAACGCGTCGATTTGCGAGGACTTGCCCGCTTGTCGGTGGTAAAAGCCCACCCCCATAAAGATAACGATGGCTAAGACGACCACGAACACACCCGACAAAATCCACGTGGCCTTGCGGGAATGGTGGGCCTTCGAGGACCCCGATGGTTGGCGAGACCGCGAGCTGTTGGTCGTGAGGTCGGTCGCTTGCGAGAGGTCATACCCACAATTTTCACAGAAACGGTTGCCGGGTGCGACGGGGTGATGACAGTTAGGACAGGTTTTCATAGAATTACTCCTTTCACGTCCCCCAATAGTTGCCAGCTTCTGGACGGAAAAAAGGGCCCAGGTGCGTGGCGCTAAGCTGGGCAACTAACTGAGACTATAAAAAATCTTATAGTGCCATTATACGCCACCTGAAACGCATGAACAGGTTAAATTTGTGGGGTCCTAAACAAAAAGGTCCCAACCCAAACGGGCTAGGGACCTTAAGGTGACACAATTTGTCATGTTGGCTGGTTTTAGGCTGAGTGGCGTTGCTTGATCCAGTAAACGGGAATCCCAATGGCGACGATTAACAGCGACAGTAGGACGCCGGGGAAATCGGAGCCAATCTCACTCACAATCACGAACAATGCGCCCAAGATGGCGATTAACGGGATGACCGGGTAACCGGGCGTCGAGAAGGGGCGCTTGGTAGCGGGATTACGGCGGCGCAATAGGAAGACACCGACGAAAGCCGCCACGTAGAAACAGTAGACTGTAAAAATACATAAATCGGATAACCGGTCTGGATTGAAGAAGAGAATCATGATGCTGGCGTAAATCAAGATGGCTGTGGTGGCGACTAACGGTTCATGGGTTCGCTGGTGCAAATAGGCGAGTTGGTGCGAAAACGGCAATTGTTGCCGGCGGGCCATGGCGTATACGATTCGGGGGAACGTCATGATTTTACCGTTCAAGCACCCGACCATCGACACGATGATGCCGATGTTCAACAGCCGCCCGCCGATGGTTCCGAAGGCGCTTTGGGCGAAGTAGACGGTGGTCTGTTGGCCTAAGTGGTGGATGGTCGCGGCGGGGATGAAGTGCAAGATGCCGTAACTAACCAGCGTGTAGGCAATCAGAACTAGCGAAATCCCTAAAATAATGGCTTGCGGTAAGAGTTTCTGCGGGTTCTTGATCTCACCGCCGAGGTTCGCAACCAGAATCCAGCCATCGTACGCAAACAACGTGGCTAAGATGGCGACCCCGAAGTTTCCGGTCGAGTGGCTGACCGTGGCGATGGATTGACTAAAGGCGTTCTGGTCGCCATAGAAGAGTCCGAAAATAATAATGGCAACAATAGGGAGTAATTTTCCTAGCGTGGTGACGATTTGAAAGACCGCTCCCCAGCGGTTATCCAGCATGTTGAGTGCGCCGATGATGATAATGACGCCAATGGCTAGGGGAGCCTGCCAGGCAGCATTTAAATGGAAAAAACCAACCAATAAGATGCTGAGGTAGGCGGCAATCGACGCAATGATGGCGGGCCCATAAACGGCGATTTGCATCCATCCGGATAAAAATCCCCAGAATTTACCGTAGAGAGCCTCCATATAGGCGTACAGCCCCCCGGTTTGGGGAATTTGAGCGCCGACTTCGGCGATGGTCAACCCCGCGGTCAACGTGATCACGCCCCCCAGGAACCACGCCAACAAGGCCATCCCCGTAGAGCCCGCACTATCCAGGACTGAGGATTGCTTAAAGAAGATTCCTGAGCCAATGACAGTACCGACGACCAGTGAGAGGGCCGACCAGAACCCCAAGGAGCGGTTCAGGGCGGTAGTTGTTTTTGTTTCCTGCATATAAAAGCCTCGCTTCCAGATGAATTTCTCATTAAAATTTAATTCTATTAGGATAGCAAATTCCGCGACGAAGTGCAATCAAAACTTTTGTACCGCGGTGAGTCTCGCTAGTCACCGAACAGATGATGGGCCGAGGGTTTTAATCGCTATCCCATTAAGTATCCCGCAGATTAACGACTAAATCCAGTTTAAGGGCGGGGACTAAAGCCAACTTTGAGTGTCAGTCATTAACTTTCTTGGTAACGCTTTAATTGAAAAGCGCGCGGGAGCAATCTTGCGGGCGAAAGTCGGCGGTAAATAGAGAAAGTTGAAATTAAAACGCCTTCTTTTTCAATTACCCCACTTTTATGAGGATTAGCTGTTGACGCTGATTGGGGGTGGTGGTATGTTAGAACTCGTCTGTTTTTTAGGGCCAGGTTTGCTGCAGACCGCCGAGCAGGCACCAATTATTTAATAGGGGGACTTGGTTTCTCGGAAAGAAGGCGTATGATGCGCAACTACAAAGCACAAACTATCATTTTGGTTTTATTATCATTTATTTTAGGCAATAACGAATTCTTAGTGATGGGGATTTTGTCGAATATCTCGGCAACGTACCAGGTTTCAATCGCCAACGTGGGGTTACTGGTCACCGCTTACGGGATTATTTACGCGATTAGTACGCCGATTATTACATCGTTGATTGGCCATTTCAACCGGTACCGGGCTTTGATTGGGTTAACCCTTATTTTTATTTTCGGAAATACGCTGAGCGGATTGGCATCGACTTACCCGATCTTGATTCTGTCGCGGGTGATTTCGGCTTCGGTCGCTGGGGCCATCATCTCGTTGTCGATGACTTTTTCTACCGTCATTGCACCGAAGGCGAAGCAGGGCTTCGTGGTCTCCTGGATCTTCTCTGGTTTCAGCATTGCGTCAGTGATTGGGGTGCCACTGAGTACCGCAATCAGTTCGGTCTTCGACTGGCACGTGACCTTCCTGCTGGTTTCGGGGCTGGGGTTAGTGACACTGGCTTTATTAATGGTGTCACTACCGCGGGATTTCCAAGGCAAGAGCAGTGCCTTAAGCAACCAGTTTGACTTGCTGAAGGATTCGCGGATTTCGTTTGGGGTCTTGTTACCCTTCTTAGCCATGTCCGCGATTTACGTGACCTACACGTACCTCCAACCAATGTACGGCACTCTGGGCTTTTCGGCGCACAGCTTAAGCCTGTTTTTGGTTGTCTTCGGCATCACGTCGTTGGTCAGCAATCAGCTGTCCGGCCGTATCTCGGACCACGGCGGGTTAAAGCTCATGCCCAAGGTTTATCTGGTTGAAATTCTGATTTTCTTGGTTTTGCCATTCTTTACGCAAAACAAGTATTTGGGTATCATCAACTTGTTGCTGGTCGGTGTGGTGATGTACTTGATCAATTCGCCGATTCAGATTCACTTTCTTAACACGGCAAACGACGACTACCCGCAAGCCATTACCTTAGCGTCGTCGCTCAACCCCGTCTTCTCTAACCTAGGTATCTCGTTGGGTTCCGCAGTCGGGTCGATCATCGTGGGCCACTTCGGTCTATCGATGATTGGGTTTGGCAGTTCGCTCTTTGCGGTGGGGGCGCTACTGATCAGCCGTCAATTGAATAAAATCATTGCTGCTAAGGCCTAGATAAGCTAGCAGTACGTTGACCCCATCAGATTGGCCATTAGAGCTAATCCGATGGGGTTTTATGTTGTCCTCAATTGTGTGAAGATTGGCGACTAGTTTGACAGGAGAGCTTGCTTAATCCCGCTGAATGGCTTAAGTCGTTTTGAGGTGTTCGGCCCAAAAGCCGTCTGCCTTGCACCCAACCCCGGTTAGCGCGAAAATTGACCCCGTAAGTTACAAGAAAAGGGGAATTGAGATGTCACAACCAAAATTGCCGCAAGCTATTCAGGTCCGGGGCGCCCGGGTCAATAACTTGAAGGACCTCGACGTGGACATTCCGTTGCACCGCTTCGTGGCCATCACCGGTCGCAGTGGGTCCGGCAAGTCATCGCTGGCCATGGGTGTGCTGTACGCCGAGGGGGCCCGGCGCTATTTGAACGCGCTGTCGACCTTCACGCGGCGGCGTATCAATCAAGTGGGTAAGGCCGCCGTGGATTCGGTGGAGTATCTGCCCTCCGCGTTGGCCTTGAAACAACGACCAGCCGTCCCGGGCGTGCGCTCGACCGTGGGGACCATGTCCGAAAGCTTGAACATCTTGCGGTTGGTCTTTTCACGGTTGGGGTCCATGGTGTGTCCTAATGGGCACCGGATGGCACCGACCTTAGACGTGGCCGGCAACATGGGTCACGTGACCTGTCCGGTCTGTGGGGTGCAGTTCACGGCGCCCGGTGCCGAGGACTTCGCCTTTAATTCCGGCGGGGCTTGCCCGACCTGTGGGGGCCTGGGTCAGGTGCGGCAATTGGATCCGGACCTGTTGATTGCGGACGAGAATCAGACGCTAGAAGAGGGCGCCGTGGCGTCGTGGCACTTGCCGGGACGGAACTTTATGCCTATCGTGGCCAACGCTATCGGTATCCCCATCGACGTGCCCTATAAGGATTTGAGCCCCGAGATGAAAGACATGGTGCTCCACGGCAAACGCCAGCAGGTGGCTATTAACATCCCCAGCAGCAAGGGCAAAATCTTTCACATGGATAACGCGGTCTACGAAAATGCCTTTGCGGCGGTCGAAGACAGTGTGAAGACCACCAAAAACGAACGAACCATCGCGAAACTCAACAAGTTTTACACCTTTTCGACCTGCCCGACCTGTCACGGGACCCGGCTCAAACCGGAACTGTTGACGCAACTGTTGAACGGTAAGAATATCGCCGAACTCTGCGACTTACCGGTCAGTGATTTGGCAGCGTTTATCCCAACTATCGTGGATTGGTTACCGGCCAAGATGCACCAGATGGGCCAATCGCTAGTGACCGAATTAAAGGACAGTCTGCAACCCATGTTCGATTTGGGCCTGGACTACCTGACGCTCAGCCGGCCGGGGGCCACGTTGTCGACCGGCGAACTCCAACGTATCCAGCTGGGCCGCACGTTGCGTAGTGCGACGACCGGGGTGTTGTACGTTCTCGACGAACCGTCCGTGGGGTTACATCCGGCTAACGTAACTGGGTTAATCAAGACTTTCCGTGGGTTGGTGGCGCAGGGCAACTCCGTGGTGGTCGTCGACCATGACCCGCGGATCATTGCGGCCGCCGATAGCGTCTTAGAGATTGGCCCAGGTGCCGGTAAATTGGGCGGGGCCGTGGTCGACCAGGGGACCGTGGCCCAAGTCGCCCATAGTCCACACTCATTGATTGCGCCGTTCTTAACGGGCCAAGCCACCTTACGGCAACGGCCTCAACTGCCAGCCAAAACGTTGTGGCAAAAGGGCGCGCTGAGTTTAGAGGTGCAGCACCGCTTCAACATTGATGATATTAAGGTCAAAATTCCCAAGAACCGCCTGACCACGGTCACGGGGATGAGTGGCGCGGGAAAGACCACCTTGATTTTAGATAGCCTGATCCCAGCCATTCGCGCACAGGTCGCCAAGACCCCGTTGCCCAAGCACGTGACCCAGCTGGACCGCAATGGTGTTCGACACGTGGTGGTGGTCGATTCCGTTCCGGTCGGCAAAAACGTCCGCTCGACAGTAGCGACCTACACGGATATCCTGACCCGGTTGCGGAAACTATTTGCGGCTACGCCCGCGGCCCAAAAATTGGGCTACACTGCCAGTCGTTTTTCCTATAACGTGGCGGCGGGGGCCTGCCCGGTCTGCAACGGAACCGGTCAAATCTCACTAGACGTGCAGTATTTGCCGGACATCACGGAAGTTTGCCCGCAGTGTCACGGCAAGCGCTATAACGATGCAACACTCGCCGTGACCTGGCACGGGTACAGCATCGCCGATATTTTAGCCCTGTCCGTGGACGAAGCGTTACCGGTCTTTAAAGCGGAATCCGCCATCGAACAAACGCTCAGTATCTTGCACGACATGGGCTTAGGCTACCTGCTGTTAGGCGAAAGCACGCCACTGTTATCCGGTGGGGAAGCCCAACGCTTGAAACTCACATCGCGCTTAGGTAAGCGACAAACGGGTACGTTGTTCGTCTTCGATGAACCCACTGTGGGATTGCATCCGTTGGATATCCAACAGTTGATCCACGTCTTTGACCGCCTGCTGGAGCAGGGGGCCACGGTGCTGGCCATCGAACACGACTTGGAGCTCATCGCTAACGCCGATTACGTCCTTGATATGGGACCTGGCGGTGGCCGCTTGGGGGGCCAATTGGTCGCAACGGGCACGCCACAAGCCGTCAGTGATAACGAGCAAAGTGTCACCGGCCGTTATTTGAAACAGGCGTTAACGCAGACCAAAATGGACTGATTTGGCCTAAAGGGGGCGGAAGTGTCAATCCTAGACACTGTCATTAAAACTTAAGCGTCAAGTGAATGAAGCGTGTTCCAACTACATAAAGCGTAGCTGGGACACGCTTCTTAAGTAATGGGCTAGGGGTCCTTAGTGAACTGGTAAGCTGTTAATTTCAACAAGATCCCCCCGCGCAACCGGTTGGGGTGGGCCTAAGCCGGCACTACACGGTAAAATCTGATTTGGGTCAGGTTAGGAAGCGTGGTAAACTAAATGTAGGTTTTCTAGGCCCCGTGGTTGACGAGCTACCATAAAATGGTAGCGCTTCCTGAACTGTTGGACTGGAATCCCATCAATGGCTCAACTGCCAGATGAATGCTTAGTCATTTACCCGGTGGCATGGGACATTGATTAAGCTGAGGAGGGTTATCGAAGTGGCAGAAAAAAAGTGGTTTCAAGACGCCGTCGTGTATCAGATTTATCCGATGAGTTTTCAGGACAGTAATCACGACGGCATTGGTGATTTGAACGGTATTGTCCAGCGGCTCCCGTATTTACAGAAATTAGGGGTCGACGTGCTGTGGTTGAACCCGATTTACAAGTCCCCAAACAAGGATAACGGGTACGACATCGCGGACTATAAGGCGTTGAATCCGGTTTACGGTACGATGGCCGACTTTGACCATTTGTTGGCGGAGACCCACCGGCACGGCATGAAACTCTTGATGGACTTGGTCGTTAACCACACCTCCGATCAAAACGCGTGGTTCCAAGCCAGCCAGCAATCGCGGACTAATCCCTACGCCGATTATTACATCTGGCGCGATCCGGTCGACGGGCACGAACCGAACAACTGGCAAGCGGCCTTTGGGGGTCCAGCCTGGACCTTCGTTCCGGCGCGGGGGCAGTATTACTTACACCTCTTTGCCCCGGCTCAACCCGATTTGAACTGGGAAAATCCCAAGGTGCGTGAAAGCGTCTGGGACATCATGCGCTTCTGGTTGGATAAAGGGGTCAACGGCTTTCGGATGGACGTCATCAATTACATCTCCAAACCAGCGGGCTTGCCCGATGCGCCCGATGGTGGGACGGCCGGTGCCGTGGGGGACTTAGTCGCCGACGGCCCGAAACTAAACGACTACTTACACGAAATGAACGACAAGGTCCTGTCCCATTATGACGTGATGACGGTGGGCGAGATGCCCGGGTCCAAGCCAGAAGACGCCATTCAATACACGGGGTTGGACAGCCACGAGTTGAACATGGTCTTCCAGTTCGAACACGTGTCGCTAAGTCCCAACCCAGATACCCGTTTAGGCAAGTGGAACGATCAACCGGTCAAGCTGACGGAACTCAAGCACTCCTTGAGTCGCTGGCAGACCGAACTGGACGGCAAGGGCTGGAATAGTCTGTACTGGAACAACCACGACCAACCGCGCGCCGTGTCCCGCTTTGGCGATGACCGACCGGAATACCGGGCCTTGTCCGCCAAGGCGTTAGGAACGGCGTTGCACATGCTGCAGGGGACCCCGTACGTGTTCGAAGGCGAGGAACTGGGGATGACCAACGTCCACTACACCCAATTGAGCGACTACGAGGACTTGGAATCAATCAACTTCTACCATGAGTTCGTGGACCAAAAGCACCTCGTCGATGGCCCGACCATGTTGAAGTATTTGGCCAACATTTCGCGGGACAACGCCCGGACGCCGATGCAGTGGAGTGCCGAGAAGCACGCCGGGTTTACGGATGCGACGCCGTGGTTTGCGCTGAACCCCAACTATAAGCAGATTAACGTCGACGCCGAATTGGCCGACCAGGATTCGGTCTATTACTACTACCAGCAGTTGATCAAGTTGCGCCACGAAAATGCCATTATCCTCTACGGGACTTACGAGGAAATCGACCCGCAAGACGATCAGGTCATGACGTACCGGCGTCATTATCAGGGCCAAACGTTACTGGTCATGGTCAACTTTACGGACCAGACCGTGACACGCGACTACCAGCAAGCCAAAGCGGACCGCTTACTCATCAGCAACTATGCCGATGACCAGGGGACCACGTTGCGGCCGTACGAAAGCAAGGTCTACTTGTTACAAGATTAAGGTGTCTTGGACTGAAAGGCTGGTGGGTGGGAGCTTAGTTTCCATTTACTTCAATCACGAAAAGTTTAAAGGGCCCCACCGGCAAGCGCGCTGGTGGGGCCCTTTAGAAGGTCTAAAAAGACGTTAGAGTTCTTTAGAAACGGTGTAACGTTTGGAAGATTCATTTTCGGTGATTTGGTTACCCAGTTTTTGGTCCGCCAAGAAGATGTCAAAGGACGGCTCGCCCTGGGGACTCTTGACCACGAGCACGTGGCCCGATTGGGCGTGCCGGGCCCGGTAGATTTGGGCCGTTTGCACGGCTTCGTTGTAATCATGAAAGTTACCAATTGAGTTTCCTGGATTGAAAAATACAACTTCATCCATCATCATCATTCCTTTCAGAATTAGATTCTAAGGTCATTATACCGCACTCGTTATGAAAACGATATCACTTTACAGTTGGGAATCCATGGCAAACGAAAGCGCCGATTGTTCGGCGTTGGCCTGGACCAACGCCCCAATGTGGGCCTGCAAAGCCGTAGCGAAGCTAGCTGCGGTCGCCACGTTGAACTCGCCGAGGGTCGTTGGGGTGCTAGGTGTTAGGTCATCACCCGCTTGGACCCGTTGAATTCCGCGTTGCTGGCTGGCCTGCAAGAAATGGTCAATGAGCCCGCGATTCTGGTGGTAGTGGGCTTCACTTAAGACCTCGACCAGCTTAGCTTGCCAGTACGGGTTGGTGGCGCTGTAGGTTGGATTAGCCGCGGCGTAAGTGGGCGCCAACTGGTCGCCGGCCGCAAAGAACGGCACGTAGGGCGTAAACGCCGGGTTCCCGAAGCCCTGCCACACGATGCCAGCGCGTAAGGGTGGGACGTTGCGGCGGAGTTGTAAGATGTGGCTGTTCTGGGTTCGCGCCAAGCCAATCGCCCGGTAAGCGGTCCGTTCGGTAGCCGTCCCGTGGCCTAGCGGATCGTAAGGGGTGCCGTTGTAGTGGGAACCTAAGATCGTGGCCACGTCATCGAGACCGATTTTACGTTCGGCGTGTTGGATAAAGGGCAACGTCATATCGGTCGGATTCTCAAAGGCGCTGGGCGTCAAAATTTTATGACCGTACCAGACCCGTGGCGTGTTGTAATGGGCGTCTTGCTCGCTGTGGGTGCCGAAGATGTGCCGGGAATTGAACCCCCCACCGTCTGGATTCAAGCGGTGGCTTTGGACGAACTGGCGCAGATTTGGTGAGGTCAAGAAGTTGGGGCTATCGAAGTCGACTTCTTCGATAGCCAGTTGGTTGGCGACCACGGCGTAAGCGTCGTCCGGGATGCGTTGAGCGACCCAGTGATGACCACTGACGATTTCCATGTACCAGACTTCGTCGAGGTCACTGAAGAGCACCCCGTTGGTCTCGGCGGCGCCTTGGGTGTGCACCAGGTGGCCTAGCCGTTGAATGCCAGCTTGGGCGGAGTCGATATAAGGCAGAATCACCGTTAGCATGGCATCTTCGGCGATACCGTTAGGGACCAACGGATCGACACCCAGCACGCGACTGTTAGTGTAGGCACTCTCGGTGGCGCTCATGGCGACTTGGTGGGCGTTGATGCCACTTTCGCCGTAATCGCCGGCACTCGAGTCGCTGTCGGGCACCGCCGTGTACTGGGCGGCGGCTTGCGGCAGGGAGGTCGTGAACTGATTGTTTTTCGAGACGAAGTGGGTGGTGCCACTCGTGCTGGCGGGATGACTGACGGCTTGTTTCGGCCAGATGGCCACCGCATTGTCTTCGTTACGGGCGATGAGTGGGCTGCCATCCAGGGTGGCTAACTTGCCGACTAAAACTGAGGTGCAGGCTTGATGGGGTAAACGGGTCACAAAAATTCCTCCTTGAAAGGGTGCGATTAACCGTCCCATTAGGTGTGGGGCGTGAAAGTGACCTTAATATAGCACATTTTGCGCGGCCACGTTGGAATGGGACAATCAGTTTTAATAAAAAAACTGGGGGAAGTTTGCTAAAATGGAAGAGAATAGGAAGGGATGGTTGGTAACATGGCAGCAGAAATTGAGTCACATCAACACAGCTTGGCCCGCGAATTGGAATGTGTCTCCGGAGTGCCCATCTTTCAACAACTCGCACACAACCAGATGATTTCGGTCGCCGAAGTCACCCGTGCCATCCACGCCCAAAAGGGTCAGATCGTCTTCCGGCCGGATGCGGTCTCCCAGACGTTGTATATCGTGAATACTGGCCAGGTCCGGCTGTACCACCTGGCCGATGACGGCAAGGAACGGGTCTTGCGGGTGCTGAATCCCGGCGACTTCATCGGGGAGATTGCGCTGTTTACCGACGAAATCCACAGCGATTACGCCGAAGCCACCCAGACCACGGAACTTTGCACGATTTCGCGAACTGACTTGACTCAACTGGTTCGGCGATTGCCGACGTTAGCGTTGGCGCTCTTGAACGCGTTGGCGCAACGCTTGAAGACCGCCGAACATCAAGCCACCTTATTGGCGATTCCTGATGCTTTGCCGCGGTTAGCGGGGTACCTGTTAGACTTGAGTCAGAGTCAAGCGACTACGGTGACTTTACCCATGAGTAAGCAGGACTTAGCCGCGTATTTGGGGATGACGCCGGAGTCGTTGAGTCGCAAGTTGAAACAACTGGTCACGCTGGGGGCGATTACCACGCATGGTCGGCGTGAGATTACGATTGTGACGCTCGCCAAATTACAAGCCGTAGCGCCACAGTGACTTAATCTTTGCGCTCCGGTTAAGAATCTTAAATAGCATGGTATTCCCAAATTAAATTTGCTAAAATGATGGGTGTTGTGTTTCAATAGAGGCTTAGAGTAAAAACGCAGATTAAATTAAAAGGGGATACGCACATGTGTGGATTCGTTGGTTATGTGAACCAGAAGGATGTTCCCGCTAATACCATCAACGATATGGCGGATCGCATCAAGCACCGGGGACCGGATGACGAGGCCTATTTCAGCGATGACCAAGCTGTGATGGGATTCCGGCGGCTGTCAATCATTGACTTAGCCCACGGAAAGCAACCGATGTACAACCGGGACCAAACTAAAGTTTTGACCTTTAACGGTGAAATCTATAACTACCAAGAGATTCGGGCTGACTTACAAAAGCTAGGGTACGAATTCCAAACGGATGTGGATTCCGAAGTTTTGATTCACGGCTACGACGCCTGGGGACCAAAATTGTTGGACCGGTTACGGGGGATGTACGCCTTCGTCATCTACGATAAAACAAATAATGAAGTGTTCGGGGCCAGAGACCACTTTGGCATCAAGCCATTGTACTACTATGATGATGGCGAGACCTTCCTGTGGGGTTCCGAAATCAAGGCGTTCTTGGAACACCCGAACTTTAAAAAAGAATTTAATGAAGAACTCTTGCCGATTCACTTGAGCTTTGAGTTCATTCCGTCGCGCGACACCATGTTCAAGCACGTGTACAAGGTCTTACCGGGCCAGTACTTCCTGCACAAGGCGGGCAAGACCGAAACGCATCGCTACTTCAAGTACAGCTACGACCACATCGACAACAGTCAGACGGTCGAAGGTGACGCCAAGAAGATTCGCCAGATTGTCGACGAATCCGTCAAGGCCCACATGATTGCTGACGTGGAAGTCGGCAGTTTCTTGTCCAGTGGGATTGATTCTTCTTATGTCTTGAACGAAGCGGCCAAGTTAAAGCCGATTCAATCCTTCTCCTTGGGCTTCAAGAATTCCAAGTACAGTGAATTGAGCTGGTCCACGGAATTTGCTAAGGAAATCAAGCAAAAGAACACGCCACTTTACATGACCGGTGACGACTACTTCGATATTTTACCGACCATCATGTACTACATGGACGAACCGTTGTCCAACCCATCGGCGATGCAACTGTACTACCTATCTAAGGGCACGCGCAAGAGCGTGAAGGTTGCCTTGTCCGGGGAAGGGGCCGACGAGTTCTTCGGTGGCTATAACACTTATCTGGAAGCCATCCCGTTCGAACGCTACCAGAAGTGGGTACCCAAGCCGATTCGTAAGGGCTTAGGCGCGATTGCCGATAAGTTGCCACGGTTCCATGGCCGGCGGTTCTTGGTCCGTGGGGCCGAACCGTTGAGTGAACGGTACTACCGGGTCAACTACGTGTTCGACTACCATGACCGCAATAAGATCTTAAAGAACCCAGCCTTGAATCAAGATGCCGGGGCTTACACCCAACACCTCTTCGATGACGTGAAGGGCTTAGACGAAATGACGCAGATGCAGTACTTTGACATCAATACTTGGTTGCCGTACGACATCTTGCACAAGGCAGACCGGATGAGCATGGCCAACTCCCTAGAAGTGCGGACGCCGTTAGTCGACAAGGAAGTCGCCAAGTTTGCGGCCACCATGCCGGTCAAGACGCGGATCCATGCAGATGAGACTAAGGTCTCGTTGCGGACCGCGGCGGAAGCCGAACTGCCGGAACGGGTCGCGAAGAAGGAAAAGATGGGCTTCCCATCCCCAATCGCCACCTGGATCAAGGAAGAACCTTACAAGTCCCGGATTATCGAGGCGTTCAACTCGGATGTGGCCCACAAGTTCTTCAATACGGACGCGTTGATGGATATCTTGCACGAACATATCAATGGAAAATCCAGTATGCAAAAGATTTTCACCATCTACACCTTTATCTTGTGGTACGAAGTTTACTTCCCTGAAAATACCACGGCCAAGACGGTTGACCTGGTTCACCGGACGCAAATTTAAGACCAGTCGGCTAATTTAGTCGGCACCACCGATCAAGGTTGCTATTGGATTCGTCCGTTAACAACCTTGATTCTGTTTACGATTAAAAATAAATATTTTTGTTGACCCCAGCCTAATGGGGCGAGGTGGGGGAATTCCGGCTTCGCCCCCACGGCTAAGCCCATTGGTCAAAGCTGACCGGGGGTTTAGCCGTGAGTCAGCCCCTGCGGCGAATTAGGCGGGCGCGGTCAACGACATTTTGCAGTTGTGAAGGGACTTTTTGAGTTATGGAAACGAATGGAGCAAAATTCACCCCGGTTTTGCTGGGGAGCGATTTTAACGTTTATGGGATGGCCCGGTCGTTTTACGACCTGTACCACGAACCCGTGCAGGCTTTTGCCAGCATCCAATTGGCGCCGACCCGCTACACCAAGATTGTGAATCTAGAACTCATCCCGGGCTTCGATGAGGACCCAGTCTGGATTGAGACCATGCGGAAGCTGAAGGAACGTTACGCCAACCACCCGGAACCCGTCATTTTGATTGGGTGCGGGGATGGCTACGCTGAATTGATCAGTAAGCACAAGGCCGAACTAGAAGACGTCTTTATCTGTCCGTACGTGGATTACGATTTATTGCGGCAACTGAATAATAAGGAAAGCTTCTACAAGGTCTGTGACAAGTACGGTTTGCCGTACCCGCACACCCGCATCATCACCAAGGCGGAAGCCACGGGCGATGCGCCCATTGAACAACCCTTTGGTTACCCGGTCGCGTTGAAACCGGCCAACAGTGTTGAGTGGTTGGACGTGCACTTCGAGGGCCGTAAGAAGGCCTTTCGAATCCAATCCGAAGCCGAATTCAAAGATATCGTGCATAAAATTTATACCAACGGGTACACGTCCGATTTGATCTTACAGGACTTCATCCCCGGCGATGACAGCAATATGCGGGTGGTCAACGCCTACGTCGACCAGGACCACCATGTCAAAATGATGTGCCTGGGGCACCCGTTATTGGAAGATTGTGCACCGTCCGCTATCGGAAATTATGTGGCTATCATCCCTGAATACAACGAGACGATTTACCACGACATCCAGAATTTCTTGGAAGCTATCGACTTTACCGGCTACGCCAACTTTGACATGAAGTATGACGTGCGCGACCACTCGTTCAAGTTATTTGAAATCAATTTGCGTCAGGGTCGGAGTAGTTTCTTCGTCACCCTCAACGGCTATAATCTGGCCGATTGGGTGGTCAAAGACTACGTCAAGCACAGTTTGAAGGACGCGCCTACGGTCTACGGTAACCAAGACGAACAGCAACACGCCTTGTGGTTGGGGGTTCCCGTTAAGGTTTTTAAGCGCTATACTCGAGAAAACGCAGATAAAGAGCGCGCCTTGAAGTTGATCGCGGCGGGGCAATACGGCACCACCTACCGGTACCAACCGGACTTGAGCTTGAAACGACGGTTGTTGATCAAGTGGATGGAACACAACTATACGGTGAACTTTAAGAAGTACTTTGCGGAAAATAAGGGGTAAGAATAATGAGAAAATTCTTTACGATTATTGGCGGCATGGGCACGATGGCGACCGAAAGTTACATTCACCAGTTGAATTTGCGCACCCCGGCGCACGCCGACCAAGACTATTTGAACTATATTTTGGTCAATCACGCCACGGTACCGGACCGGACGGCCTACATCTTAGACCACACCCAGGCAAGTCCGTTGCCTGGCTTGTTGGAAGATATCCAGCAACAGAGCCAGTTGAAGCCGGAATTTTTCACCTTGCCGTGCAACACGGCCCACTATTTCTTTGATGACTTACAGGCCGCTACGGAGATCCCCATCCTGCACATGCCGCGCGAAACCGTTAAGGAGATTCAGCGCAAGTACCCGGAAGCTAAGCGTATCGGCATTACCGGGACACGGGGGACCATCACGGATAAAATCTACGAACACGAGATTACCAACGCGGGATTGACGCCGGTGTTACCGACCGAGACCATCGAAGCCCAGACCATGCGCCTGATCTACGACAACATCAAGGCTCATAACGTGGTCGATGCGCGCTTGTTCCACACCATCATTCAAGAAATGATTCAGGAACAAAAGGCCGACGTGGTGATTCTGGGGTGTACCGAATTATCACTGGCCCAAGAACGGGAACCGGAAACGACTTACCCGGTCGCCGACAGTCAGTCGATTTTAGTCGACCGGACGTTGGAAAAGGCCTTAGCTTTAAAGCCCGAAAAAGCTTAAGTGACCAAAAATTAAAACGGATTGTTCCAGCCAAAACTGGCTGGAACAATCCGCTTTTTGTTTAACTGAAAGATTAGACTATCGAAAGTTACTTGAAAGCCAGCATCAAGCCTAGCCCGGCAGTAATCAACCCGACGATGCCCATCACGAAGTAGACCAGGTGCGTCTGGTCGCGTTCCATTTTGCGTCCGAAACTGATTTCGATGAGGGCAATCGTGGCGATTCCCAGGGCAAACTTGAAACTGACCAGTAACGGGGCGTGCCCGAAGGTCCGAATGCTTAGGACGACGCCACTAATGATCATGACCAAATAGGCGCACCGGGCCAAGAGGAGAAATTGAATGACCCGTTTTTCAGCGTGACGAGTCAATCCCAACAACACCGCTAAGGTCAAGACAATCCAAGTCCAAAAATGGACGGCTAACCACATCTAATCGCTTCCTTCCCCCAAACTCGGTTAACTTTAGCCTACCATATTCTGGGGGCCGTGGGCGCTTAATTTAGCCGTTAATAAGGTTAATTTAATCTGTGCCCTTTAAATGGGGACAGATGTAGTCACCTGGGGGAGAAAAATCCGTGGGGGTTAGCGGGTTTCGTCTTGCTGGTGGTCTCGCTTCAGTAAGGTGAGCAGTTGTTGGTCACGTTGAGCGACAATAGCTTGCCCACGGTCACCGGTCCAATCGAATAGGCCCTGTCCCGTCTTGAGCCCCAATTGGTGGGCCGCTACTTGGCGTGCCAGAGTAGGATCGGCATCGGTTTCGTTTGCCAAATCGGCATAGAGGTAACGGCTGATGTTGTTGAAGACGTCTAACCCACTGAGGTCGGCACTGGCAAGGGGACCGACTAGACTCCAGCGGCGTCCCAGACTGTATTTGACGATGTCGTCGACGGCACTAGGCGTGGCGATACCTTCCTGAACGATATGTAGAGCTTCTCGCAAGACGGCCAGTTGGATACGATTGCCCACGAAGCCTAGCGACTCTTTTTTGAGGGGAACGGCGTGTTTCCCGATAGCAGTCATTAGTGCCACCGTGGTCGTGACCGTGGCGGGAGCGGTCTGCTCACCTGGCACGACTTCAACTAACGGCATCAATTGGGCCGGGTTCCAGAAGTGGGCGACGACGAAGCGGTCGGGATGGGTTAAGACCCGTTGGATGGCGGACGGACTGAGGCCGGAAGTGTTGGTGGCTAACAGGGTGTCTTGGGGCACGACTTGTTCGACGTGTTGCCAGACTTGGCGTTTGACAGCGAGATCCTCAACTACGGATTCAATCACGAAGTCAGCAGTGTGTAGGGCCTGCTGGTAATCGGTCGTGAGATGAATCCGCGCTAAGATGATGGCCGGGTCGTCTGTAAGTAAGTCGTTTTCCTGGAAGGTCTTCAGGTCATTTTTGATCAGCTGTAACCCGTGGTCTAATGCCTCTTGGCTGGTATCTAGCAAATTCACGGTGTAACCGTGTAAGGCAAACTGCAGAGCAGTCGCGTGGCCCATGGTACCGGCGCCGATATTGCCGATGGTTTTGAAACGTTGAAGTGAAGTCATTGAAAAAATCTCCTTTGTAGCGGGTGAGAGGGTCTAAAACTCGCGCAACCTATCAACTGGTTGCCGAAAGTAGTCGGTGATGGTTAGCGCTTTCAAGAATTAGCATACCAAGCTCAGTTTAGAAATGCAATGCGTGAAGAGATGCACAAATGGGCTTTAAAAAAGGCCCGCGGCAATCGCCGCGGGCCCTTAATCGTTGTGAGTATTAGAAAGTGAGGTTAGCTGCTTGCGTCCAGTATGGTTTGCCGTTTAAGATGAGCCGGTACCAAGTGGTCCCATCACTTGCCTTGTAGCCTTTCTTGTTGACCGTGACTTGGGTGTCAGCGGCATAGCTACCGGTGTGGCCCATGGTTTTGGACAAGTAAGTCGAGTTCAGCACGTGGTTGTACAACGGGGCGTTAGTGGCCGTGTTCAACGTCGCCTTCCCACTGGCGTCACTGTAAGTGACCTTCGGGAAGTTCAAGACCTTACGGTAGACCCAGTACTTGTGAGTCGAATTCTTAGCGAAACGGATTCGGTACCAGGTACCGCTCCAGCCGCCGCGTTTTACGCCACGACTGTCGACGTAGACTTTGGTGCCACGGTGGTCACTACTCAGGTTGCCCCAACCGATCCGCCGGGAATTACTGGTTCCCTTGACGTGAGTGTAGACCGTCCAGTTGGTGTAGTTGTTCGCCAACGTCGCCGTTTCGTTGTTGCCCCCATGATTGTAGGTGACGGTCTTCTTTTGCGCGGTAACGTGCGGGGTGCTGGTCGTGGTGTTAGAATCAGCCGTCGTGACCGTGCCCCCGAGGTTGGCGTACTGCGTGTTGACCAAAGCGACAAAGTTCGTCATGGTGTAGGTCGTCCCGAAGTATTTCTTAGCGTTCGTCGACCAGTACCCATCCGGGGTCGGTATGGGTGGTGCCACCTAGGCGCGTTGAAACGTCGTGGTGGGACAGGACCGTGGTGTAACGTTTCGGAGTTAACCCGTATTGCTTCAAGATGTAGGCCGTGTAGTAGGCGGCGTTGTTCAATTCGGAAGCGAAGGCACTCTTGGAGTGGACTTCAACTTGTTCGAACTGGACGTAACGCTCGTTTCCCATGGGACCAGAGCCCCACGCTAAGTACTTGGTGTTCGCGATGTTGATGATGTGACTGGCATCGACGAACGTGTGCACGAAGGCGTTTTGATAGTTACGCTTCATGTAGGAAATTTCATTATAGATGGTCGAATCTGGGTTAGCCGTTTCGTGGACCACGACCCCCTCAGGGTGGCCATTCCGATAGCTTAACTTGGGAAATTCGGACCAGATACTACTGGTGATCTTGGGCGTCGAATAATCTTGACGCGCAATGTAATCGTTGATGCTGTTGGCGCTGGCGGATGTCGTGGCCCCTAACCACAATCCGAAACAACCAGCGACGAGGGCGGTACCTCGAACCACCCAATGTTGCCATGTCTTCATTTTCACATTCTCCTCCTATAAGTGGCTCATCCTCAATTTCTTCGTACTGCAACAAGTTGATTATAACGTATCTGTGTGAACTTGGGTATAAATTATTTTTAAGCTGTCATACTTAATTGTTCGCAAATCAACCGTATTTTAACGACTAAGGCGGCTATAATGGGGTTATCTAACGACTTTTTGCCGAATAAGGCGTAAATAATAATTAAAGTTCGGCTTTTATCTTTTGTTGCAAAAAGCTTACAATTAGATTGCAGGTCAAGCTGAGACATTATGACTTGCGGTCTGCTAATAAGATGGGTATAATGATATTTTGTATGATGAGATGAAAGGGGCGATCAGTGATGGCTGAAGCAGCTGATAACACTGGTAAGACGGAACTTAAGGTTGGCAATTACATTGCGGCCAAGAAGTTTGGGCCGTTAGAACATGATTTTACGGGTGAAATTACCAAAGTGTATGATAATTCAGTCCTCGTTGAAATCCGTCAGTACGATCCCGCCGATAAAACGGCGGTCGGTGACATGAACAACCGCGCCGTAGTGCGGAAGTCGGTCGCTAAATTGACGACAGCTCCAGAGAACTAAACATCATAAAAATAGATATTTTGAATTTTTTTGCAAAAAGTAATGACAACTCACAAATGGTATGATATACTCATTTGTGTTGTGCGGGTGTAGTTTAGTGGTAAAATTCAAGCTTCCCAAGCTTGCGTCGCGGGTCCGATTCCCGTCACCCGCTTTCGAAGGAGGCGGCCAGTGGCCGTCTTTATTATTATTCGAAAGTTTAGGCGTTAGAATAGTAGGTTAGCTCATGTGATTAAGCGAGTCCGGGAGGGTGAAAGCCGGATTGACAAACTAGCCGAACGGACTAACCAAGTTCAAGACAGAAACTGATCATTTAAGTGGACCGTGAACGGTCAATTAGAGTGGTACCGCGGGCTAAACTCGTCTCTTACAAGGATGTAAGGGGCGTTTTTTTGTCCCATGATTGTCAACAATCAAGGAGGAAATTTGGATGGATTACAAACAACAGGCCGTGACTGCGTTGGTTGCTGCCTTAGATGGCCAATTAACGGCTGATGAAGTGACCAATAAGTTAGAACGTCCCAAGACGTCTGATAAAGGGGATTTAGCGTTCCCGACGTTTACCTTAGCCAAGACGCTGCACCAAGCGCCCCAACAGATCGCCCAGGATTTAGCTGCCAAGTTAGACACCACCGGCTTCGAAAAGGTGGAAGTCGTGGGACCTTATTTGAACTTCTTCTTTGATAAGGCGGCTTACAGTGCGGATACCCTAGAGACGGTTTTGAGTGCTGGCGCAGCTTACGGCCAGAACCAGGACGGTCAAAACGGGAACGTCCCGATTGATATGTCGTCCCCGAACATCGCTAAGCCGATGTCGATGGGGCACTTACGCTCCACGGTGATTGGGAACGCCATCGCCAACATCTTGACTAAGAATGGTTACCATCCTATCAAGGATAACCATTTAGGGGATTGGGGGACCCAATTTGGGAAGCTGATCACCGCCTACAAGCTGTGGGGGAACGAAGCCGACGTCAAGAAAGATCCCATCAACAAGTTGGTCGAATACTACGTGCGTTTCCATAAGGAAGACGTCGACAAGCCCGAATTAGATGATGTGGCCCGCGAGTGGTTCCGCAAGCTGGAAAACGGTGACCCCGAAGCCCACAAACTCTGGGAATGGTTCCGCGAAGTTTCCTTACAGGAATTCAACGACGTTTACCAGGAACTAGGGGTTAAATTTGATACCTACCACGGGGAAGCCTTCTACAATGATAAGTTAGAAGAAGTCGTGCAGATTTTACGCGACAAGCACCTGTTGGTCGAATCGCAAGGCGCCCAGGTCGTAGATTTGAGCAAGTACGACTTGAACCCGGCCTTGATTCTGAAAAGTGATGGCGCATCGCTGTACATCACGCGAGACATCGCCACGGCCCTTTACCGGGACCGGACTTACAGCCCCGTGAAGAATTTGTACGTCGTGGGGTCCGAACAGACCTACTACTTCAAGCAATTGAAGGCCGTCTTACAGGAAATGGGCGTGAAGTCGGCCCCAAACTTGCAACACGTGCCGTTCGGACTGATCACCGCTGATGGTAAGAAACTCTCGACGCGGTCCGGCCGGATCATCTTGTTGGCCAAGGTCTTGGAAGAATCCGTCAAGTTGGCCCAAGAAGAAATCGCTGAAAAGAACCCATCTTTGGCCAACAAAGATGAGGTGGCCCGTCAAGTCGGCGTTGGTGCCATCGTCTTTGGTGATTTGAAGAATGAACGGACCAACAACATCGACTTTGTCTTAGCCGACCAGTTGAAGTTCGAAGGGGAGACTGGACCATATGTACAATACGCCCATGCCCGGGCCGAAAGCATCTTGCGCAAGGCGCCACACGTGACCGTTGCGGCGGCTGGCAATGAATTGGCCGATCCGTTAGCTTGGGACACTATCAAGACGTTGGCGGACTTCCCGCAAATCGTGAAGATGGCTTGTGCCGAACTCGAACCATCCGTCATTGCCAAGTACGCGATTCGCTTAGCCAAGACCTTCAACAAGTACTACGCACACGCTAAGGTCTTGACCGATGACGCGCAATTACCAGCCCGCTTGGCCTTAGTCAAGGCAGTCTCCGGGGTCTTGAAGGAAGCTCTGCGCTTGTTGGGTGTCGAATCTCCTGACGAAATGTAACTCTGAATTTAAAATCTGTGTCACCGCGACTCCGTTGGCAATCCGCCAATGGGGTCTTTTTTTGCGTTGAAAACGAATATTTGGTACACTGAGTTCATAAATATTCAACGATAGAGGGTGGAAGTCCCTTTCTTAGAATTGACGCAATGAAAGTTTATGCGGAGGGGGCTATTGTCATGAAGAAAAGCATTCGCCAGGCACGGATCGAACAACTGATCAATCAATATCCCATTGGGACCCAAGAGGAACTGATGGAGCGACTGCAGGAAGTGGATATTCAGGCCACACAAGCGACAATTTCCCGTGATATTCGTGAGATGCAGATTGTGAAGGCGCAGGACGGCCACGGCCATCTGCGGTATACGATTTTTAAGGCAGGCAACCGCAGTGAAGAAGAGCACCTCCGCGAGACCATCAACGAAGTGGTCACTGGCCTGACCCGGGTTGAGTTTGTCAACATTTTGAAAACGCTGCCGAGTAACGGTAATCTCTTAGCTGCCATCTTCGATGACCTCAATCTCCCGGAGATTGCGGGGACCTTAGCGGGACACGATACCATCTTTATTATCAGTCCCAGCGCAACGATTGCGGCTAAGCTCCACGACCGGATCGCCGCGGAAATGAATCCCGAAATCGTGCATTAAATGAGCAGTCCACACGGCCGGCTCCGTTTTGACGGACCGGTCGTTTTGGTGTGGGGGCTAAAGACTTTTCTAAAGTTTTCGTGCCCAACGAAACGGAGCGGGAAGTCTATGCTAAAATAGACCATATTATCCGGAGTTCTGTCTTTGAGAATCCCGAATGTGCGGCTCTTACTGATGTGGGGGCTCACCGACACGTTTCAGGTGATGTGGCGAGTGGTGATGACCATTGCGCGTCCACGTCTATTTTCTAATTAGAAGAGGCTATTTCATGAATAACCAACAACCGAATCAACCTACTGAACGGGGGTTCAAGGCCCACTTTAAGCGGTTTTGGCGCCGGTTTCAGCTGACCCGCTGGCTCATCGTGATCGTCTTGACCGGGTTCTTAGTGCTGAGTGGCTACTTGACCTTTATTGCTAAGACCGCCAACGTCGGCGATTTAAAGGCGGCTTTAGATAACCCAACGCAGATTTATGACCGGAAGAATAACAAGGCGGGGACCCTCTACTCCCAAAAAGGGACGTCGGTTCCGTTACGTAAGATTTCCACGAACCTGCAAAAGGCCGTTATTTCAACGGAAGACCGGAATTTCTATCATGAGCATGGGTTTTCCGTCAAGGGGATTGGCCGGGCGCTGTTTTTGTACGCTAAAAACAAACTACTGGGTCGCGATTACATCAGTGGCGGGGGCAGTACACTTACCCAACAACTGGTAAAAAATGCTTACTTGACGCAGGAACAGACCTTTACCCGGAAGTTCAAAGAGCTCTTCTTGGCGATTGAAGTGGAGAACGTCTACAACAAAAAAGATATCTTGGCGATGTATTTGACCAACGCCTACTTCGGTAACGGGGTCTGGGGCGTCCAGGACGCTTCGGAGCGTTATTTTGGCACCTCGGCAGCCAACCTCACGGTATCGCAATCGGCGGTTTTAGCGGGGATGTTGACCAACCCCAACGGCTATAACCCAATCGACCACCCCAAGGCGGCTAAGCAACGCCGTAACGTGGTGCTGGATCTGATGGTCGAGAATGGGGACTTGAGTCAGACCCAGGCCAAGCGCGACCAGGCCACGGCGATTGTGACCAATGACGATTACACCTATAAAAATTCGTACAAGTACCCGTACTACTTTGACGCCGTCATCAATGAGGCGATTAAGAAGTACGGTTTGACGGAATCCGAAATCATGAACAAGGGATATAAGATTTACACGACCCTAGATCAGGACAATCAAAAACAGATGCAGACGCTGTTCAAAAACAACAGCTACTTCCCGTCTAACGCGAGTGATGGCACCAAGGTCCAGGCCGCTAGCATCGCCATTGACCCTAACACGGGTGGTGTCGAGGCGGTCGTCGGGGGCCGAGGCAAGCACGTCTTTCGGGGTTATAACCGGGCGACGCAGATGCGGCGGCAACCCGGATCGACCATCAAACCGTTAGCGGTGTACACTCCCGCGCTCGAAAACGGCTATTTCTACGATTCACAATTGACCGATAAGAAGAAGTCTTATGGTAGTAACCACTACACGCCGCATAACTATGGTGGCACTTACAGTGGAAAATTGCCGATGTACCAAGCGTTAGCGCAAAGTACCAATGCGCCGGCCGTGTGGTTATTGAACAAGATAGGGGTCGACAAGGGTTACGAATCCGTGAAGAAGTTCGGCCTGCCCGTCAGCAAGTCGGATAAGAACCTGGCCTTAGCGCTAGGGGGCTTGAAGACCGGGGTCTCCCCGCAACAGTTGGCACAGGCTTACACGGCCTTTGCCGACAACGGTGTCCGGCATTCGGCCCATTACATCCGTAAGATTGTGGACGCCTCCGGGAACGTGGTGGTATCGACAGACGACACGCAGGCCAAGACCAAGAAGGTCATGTCCAAGAAGACGGCCAAGCAGATGACCAGTATGATGATGGGCGTCTTCAACTATGGGACCGGGACTACGGCTAAACCTTACGGCTACACGATTGCCGGGAAGACTGGGAGTACCGAAGCCGACGGGGATGCCGATGCGACCCGGGACAAATGGATTGTGGGTTACACCCCCGACGTGGTCGTGACCACCTGGGAAGGATTCGACAGTACCAGCAGTAAACAGCACTTGGAAGACGTCAGTGGGACCGGAGAAGGCCCATTGTTCCAAGCTGAAATGCAGGGGATTTTGCCGAACACCAAGGGCACGTCGTTTGACACCAAGGATGCGTCGACGCTGGCCAAGGCTCAAAATAATAGCTCGTCTTCATCGTCGAATTCGTCCAGTGATATTTGGGATTCGGTCCAAAAGGGCATCGATAATGCTGGCAAGTCATTCAATAATGTGGCCGACAAGGTCAAGTCCTGGTGGGAAAAGGCCAAATCAGCCGTTGATTAACCGAATCCTGGGCTAGGGTCCCACTGCAAAGCATGGTACAATGATTGATGAACGATTTAAATTTGAGGAGGAACTTCATTTATGGCTGAAACTCTGCAAGATCTAGGTGCGACCGTGGCCAAAACGCTGCAAGCAACGCCGGAATTCAAAGCACTACAAGCCGCTTTTGCTGAGATGAAGGCGGACGCGGACACTTACCAACTGTTTCAAGATTTCCAAGCCCTGCAAACGAAGCTGCAACAA
The DNA here is from genome assembly GCF_014069315.1 of Levilactobacillus suantsaii. NCBI lineage: Bacteria > Bacillati > Bacillota > Bacilli > Lactobacillales > Lactobacillaceae > Levilactobacillus > Levilactobacillus suantsaii. The sequence goes on from NZ_CP059603.1 coordinate 1,690,830, forward strand.
AAGCAAATGGGCGGTCAAAAGCTGACCGATGATGAGTTGAAACAAGCCCAAGACCTGGCAACGCAGGTGGGGTCCAAGCCGGCTATCAAGACGCTGATGGCTAAGGAAAAGGATGTTAATGCGCTCTTAAACGAGTTGAATAACACGATTACCAAGCCGATTCAAGCAATTTACCAAGGCTAAAATTCAAACCGTCGGTGTTTTCCTCTGTGTGAGGGGGACACCGGCGGTTTTTTTAAGGAGTGATGCGGCGTGAAATTTATCCATGCAGCGGATTTACATCTCGATAGTCCGTTTTTAGGGCTGACTAGCTTACCGCCAGCGTTTCTGACCCAGGTCCAACGCTCGACATTCGCTGCGGCGACCAAGATCTTTGACCGGGCGTTAGCCGAACACGTGGACTTCGTGTTATTGGCGGGGGACTTATTCGACCGGGCCGAACAGAGTGTGGCGGCTCAGGCCTACTTATTCGACCAGTTCAACCGGCTTAACGCTGCCCAGATTCCGGTGCTGATCAGTTTTGGCAATCACGACTATGCGACCGACCAACACCAGACGTTGGCTTATCCCGATAACGTTACGGTCTTTGGGTCGCAAGTCACGACACACACGCTGACCTTAGCCTCCGGGGAAACCGTGGCCGTGAGTGGATTCAGCTACCCGCAACGCTGGGTCGCCGACGATGTATTGGCGGACTATCCGGACCACGCGGCGACGGATTGGCACGTGGGGATGCTCCACGGGGCGGTCAGAAGTGGCGGCCCGGCCGACCACTACGCGCCGTTTACCGTGGCCGAATTACAGGCGAAACACTATGATTATTGGGCGTTGGGTCATATCCATCACCATCAACTGTTGGCCAGTGACCCCCCCATCGTGTATGCGGGGAACCCACAGGGCCGTTCCGTCAAAGAGACGGGGGCCCGGGGGGCTTATTTGGTAACCAGTCACGGAACTAAGCTGGTACCAGAATTCTTCCCTACGGCGGCAATTATGTGGGAACCAGTCACCCTGGACAGTTCGGCCACCACGTTGGTCGAATTGGGCCAGAAGCTCGTGGCCTGGCTGCAAGCTCATCCAGCGTCACAACCCACGCTGACGGTGTTACACGTCACGTTAGGCCAAGCGTTGTCCGCGAGCGATACGGCGCAATTGACGGACTGGGTGGCATTGTTTCAACGAACCCAACACAAAGTACTGCAAACTGCGCAACGTGAATTCGTCCGGGTCACGGTCCAGCAAGCTGCCGAACCGTTGACCGCCCCCAAGTTAGATCAGACTTATTGGAAACGAGGCGGTCAGCAAGTCTTTACCGTAGCTAATCAACAGGACCTTTTGGGTAAGCTATTGCAAGAACCGTCCTTAGCAGCGTGGGCGCAAGACTTATCACCAGCGGACCTCAAACAAGCTGCAACGGAACGGCTTAACCAACGTCTACGAGAGGGGGGCGACCATGAATCTTAAAACTTTAACGTTGTTTGGGTTTGGTCAATTTCACGACCAGACTTTTCACCTTCAAGCGGGCTTCAACGTTTTATTGGGCCCCAATGAGGCGGGAAAGTCGACCATCACGCAATTTATTACGGCGATTTTGTTTGGGTTTCCGACCAAAAAGCACCCCGAATTGCGCTACGAACCATTAGACGGCAGCCGTTTCGGGGGTGCCATCGAATTCGAGCAGGATGACGTGACTTACCGGGTGACCCGGGTGGACGGACCGCGCGGCGGGAAAGTCACGTTACAGAACCTGACCACGGACCTCCCCCTTCCGGCCAGCCAGCTTGAGCGCTTGTTGGCCCCGGTGGACGCGCAATTGTTCATGGCAGTATATGCACTCAATGAAAGCCGGTTAGGGACGGTCTTTCAAGCGTCGAAGCAAGCGTTGATCGACCGTTTACGCCACGTGGGTGCCGTGGGGAGTGATTTTTGGCTGGACCAGGCCCACGCACTGGACCAAACGTCGGCCACACGTTATAAGCCCCAGGGCCGCAAACCCACGTTGAATCAATTATTGGCCGAACATGCCGCGTTGACGGCTAAGTTGACGAAAGCTAATGCGGCCTATCAAACGTACTTAACGTTGCGTGAGCAACAAACCGCTAATAAACGCCAGCAAACTGAGTTGACGACACAACTGCACCAGCAACGGCAGGTGACCACCGCTAAGGAGCACTTGTTACAAGCGTGGCCAGTCTATCAGCAGTGGCAAGCCTTGCAAGCGACTCCCAAAGTTGCGGCCAGTGGGTTTACCCAAGCGGACATGACGACTTTTGAACGGCTGAGTAGTCAGGTGAAAGCGGCTCAAACGACCCTCCAGACGGATCAGCGCCAATTGCAGACCCTACAGGCCCACACGCAGTTGCCCAAATTATTCCAGGCCTATCTAGCGGTAAGTGACCAGGTGACGCCACTCTTTGACGACCTGGCCGCCGTGACGGCGCGTGACCAGGAACGCAATCAACTCCTCACGCAAAAAAAGGACCTCGAACAACGGACTAATGATTACGAACGACAGTATGCCGATGCTAACGGCCAGATGCCCCAAGCATTTTCGTTAGCCACGACCCAGAAATTCAAACAGCTCCAGTCCAGTCTGGCGTTAGCGACCCAGAAACGCCACCGGTTGCAACAGCAGTTGAACCAGGCCAACGAAACTTACCGCCAGCTGCGACCGACGCGCCAGCGCCAAAATTTATTGGCTAATAAACAAGTTGGTTGGTTGATTGCGGGCTTAGTGGTCTTGGTCGGAGCCATGTTTTTACCGGGTGCCTTGATCAAGCTCATTGGGGCCGCGGGAGGAGTTGCCATCGGTTATTACGGCGTCTTTATCGTCGACGGGGAAACGCCAGTTGGTCGGGAACTCCAACAGTTATCGACGGAAATTCAAGATTTGCAGGCCCAATTGCGCGAAGGGGGCCAACGCCTCGATGAGTTGACCACGCAGATCGACGCCATCGGCACGGCCCACGATCTCGACCGGCTCCCGGCCGAACAGTGGTTAGCGGTGCAGCGGGCGATTAGCGATTGGGAACGCTTGACGCACCAACTTGACCAGGTCCACCAGCGGTTGACGACGATTGATGAAGCGCAACACCACTTCTTGACGCAGGTGACTACGGCGTTACCAACGCTGGCGAACCAATCCGTCGCCGCGGTGGTCGAGCAATTAACCCGGTTGCGGACGACGCAGCGGCAATTGGCAAGTCAAAATGGTGAGTTGGCGGACTTGAGCGGCCGGCTGAAACGCGACCAGCAAGCACTGACCACGGCCCAAACGGCCCGAGACACCTTTCTGCAGACCCGGAACGTGGCGACCAGTGGGGTCTTTTATCAGCGGTACCAAGCTGCGCGGGAACAGGGCAACCAACAAGCCCAACGACAAGCCTTGGCCGACCAATTGGGCACTAAACGATTGGCGCAACTCCAGCAGACCACTCAAGCACAAGTCACCCAGGATGTAGCGACGGCGAAACAAACGACTACCAATCTCCAACATGATCTTGACGCGGTCACGACACACTTAGCGACGTTGGCCGGGCAGTTGGAGCAGTTGACCACTAGTGGGACGCAGGCAACGTTACGCCAAAAACTGGCTAACTTAGAGACCAGGATGCAACTGACGGCCCGTGATTGGCTCGTCGATCGGCTAGCCAGTCAATGGATCGAAGCGACCCTCGAGGCGGCTTCTGGCGACCGGTTTCCCCAAATCGTGACCCAAGCAGGGGATTTCTATGCAGAATTGACCGAAAACCGGTATACTAAAATTGAGTTGACCGCGGCGACACTGCGGGTGCAACGGGCCGATGGTCAGTGGCGGACGGTGGGGCAGTTGTCCCGCGGGACGGCCGAACAACTCGACTTGGCCGTGAAATTAGCCTTTGCCGTCGTGATGCAGGCGCAAGCCGCGATGCCCGTGGTAATCGACGACGGGTTTGTGAACTTTGATGCCGCTCGACGCCAAGCAGCCTACCGATTATTGAACCGGGTCTCACAACAGTTACAGGTGATTTTGCTCACGGCAGACCCAGCGGCCGGGACTGCGGTCGCGGATCAACGGGTCCTAAAATTGACCGCAAATTAGGAGGGTTTCAAGTGACGACCAAAAAACAATTACTAGATTACGCTGTCGATGAGGCGGTGGATTTGTTCGTATTACTGAAGTCGGCTGATGTTCGGACGGCGAAGAACGGGAAACCGTATATCGCCATGGTGTTCGAAGACCGGTCAGGAGAAATCTCCGGCAAATATTGGGACGCCTCGGCGCAGGACATTGATACCTTCGTGGCGGGACAAGTGGTTCATCTGCAGGGACGCCGGGAGAATTACCAGACCCACCCACAGATTAAGATTTTTCACTTGCAGTTAGCGCCGACTAATGTGGGGCTGACCGCCAGTGACTTCATTGAACGGGCGCCGATGACGCGGGCGGCCATGGAAGACTACATCAACCAGACCTTATTTGAGATTGAACAACCAACTTGGCAACGATTAGTGCGTGAGTTGGTGACGCGCTATCACGACCAGTTCTTTACTTACCCGGCGGCTAAAAGCAACCACCACGCGTTTCAAGGGGGCTTGGCATTCCACACGATTTCGATCTTGAAGTTAGCCCATCACGTGGTCAAACAATATCCCGATTTGAACGGTTCGCTTTTGTTTGCGGGCGCCATCTTACACGATTTAGGCAAGACGATTGAACTATCCGGCCCTAAAGCGACCACCTATACGTTGGCGGGCAACCTAGTCGGTCACATCGTCTTGTTGGACGGGGAACTGGTCCGGGCTTGTGACCCGTTGAAATTGGACCCCCAGGCGGAAGACGTGTTGCTTTTACGCCATATGGTACTAAGTCACCACGGATTGTTGGAGTACGGGTCGCCGGTCCGACCAGCGCTTAAGGAGGCGGAAGTCCTACACCAGTTGGATGAACTCGATGCCTCCATCATGATGCTGGACACCGTAGTGGGACACACGGAACCGGGCGAATTCTCCGAGCGGGTCTTCGCGCTCGATGGGCGGCGGTTCTACCGACCGGATTTACCCCAGGCTAAAAAGCCGGATTAGAGGGCACAACGACTTAAAAATAAGGTTATATCATGGTCTGTGGCCACTAGTCAGGTGCTCACAGACCATTTTGGACTTTTTAGTCCCAGTCACCCCGATAGGATTAAGCCAAACGCCGCTTTACAGCAACCTGTTGGTTACCGTAAAGCGGCGTTTCGTCGTTCTTTATTCTGCTAGCTCACCACCAAAAGTTGGTGTGACGCTGGATTTATTTGGTGGTGTCATCCTTGAGGAGGTCATCGATCGAAAAACCGAGGGCTTTGGCGACGCGGGTACCGTAATCCTTATCGGCGGCGTAGAACTGTTTGATTTCCAGTTCCTTGACGCCGGGCAAGGTCACTTGACCCAGGGCACCTTTAATGGTCTCAATCAATCGGTCCTGCTCGTCGGCGGACATCAGCCGGTATAAGTCACCGGCCTGGGTCGTATAATCCACTTTATAACGGTAAGGTTGAGCGCCGGTCTGGCCAGACACGGTGTCCGGGGAGACTTCAGCACTGGTATCTTCCACCGGACCGTTTTGACCATTTGGCTCGTAGTTGACCTGGTCGTCTTGGCTGTTCTTCATGGCGCCGTCACGAGCGTAGTTGTGGACGGGGACGATGGGCCGGTTCACCGGCAAGTCTTCGAAGTTGGCCCCTAACCGGTAGCGCTGGGCGTCCTTGTAGGAGAACAAGCGGCCCTGTAACAGTTTGTCTGGTGAGGGTTCGATGCCGGGAACAAAGTTGGCCGGGGACATGGCGGCTTCTTCGACGTCGGTAAAGTTATTGGTCGGGTTCTCATTCAAAGTCAGCTTGCCGACCTTGATCAGCGGGTAATCCTTGTGGGAAATGACCTTGGTGATGTCGAAAATGTCCCACTTGTAGTCCAAGCCGTCCTGGTACGGCAGAATCTGCACGTAGAGGGTCCAGGATGGATAGTTCTTCTTTTCAATCGCATCGTAGAGGTCGTCTTGTAGGTAGTCGACGTTTTGGACCATGGCTTTTTCGGCCGCCTTGGCGGACATGTTTTTCACGCCCTGATCAGAGAGTAGGTGATACTTGATCCAGAATTGTTCGCCGTCTTGGTTGACCCACTTGAACGTGTGTGACCCGTAGCCGTTCATCGTCCGGTAGGAGGCGGGGAGGCCACGGTCACCCATGAGGTAAGTCACCTGGTGGAGCGATTCTGGTGAGTGTGACCAAAAATCCCACTGCATGTTCTGCGTCCGGCGGTTGGTCTTAGGGTCCCGCTTTTGGGAATGAATGAAGTCGGGGAACTTCAGCGGGTCGTTCACGAAGAAGACCGGGGTGTTGTTGCCGACCAGATCGTAATTACCTTCCTGCGTGTAGAACTTCAACGAGAAACCCCGCACATCACGCACCGTGTCCGGATACCCTTTTTCACCAGCGACCTGCGAAAAGCGGATGATGAGGGGCGTCTTTTTGCCAACACCGTTAAATAGGTCGGCTTTGGTGTAGCGACTCATATCGTTTCTAGCACAAAAACGCCCTTGGCGCCGGCACCCTTTGCGTGGACTACCCGTTCCGGAATCCGTTCACGGTCGAAGTGGGCCAGTTTTTCCAGGAGATCGTAATCCTGCATCAGTACCGGACCTCGAGCGCCCGCAGTTTGGGAATGTTCGTTATGAGCCCACGGTTGGCCGGAACTAGTGGTTAATTTATCAGTCATTGTGCATGTCCTTTCTCTGATTTACCTTTAAATACTGTAACCGCTTAAAAATTACCATGATTAGCAGAGAGTTTCAACGAAAGCGAATTGTGAATGGTATCAGCAGTGTGCAAAAACAATCCCCAGTGACGATGCGTAATGGTTGATCCAGTCCGGCGTTTAGCTTAAAATGGAATCGATAACAAAAAAGCTTATGGAGGCGATCGAATGAGTGAGACGACAAAGGATAACCAGTATCGCTATGTAATCGTGGGCGGCGGTATGGTGGCTGGCTATGCGGTCAAGGGGATTCGCCAGCAAGACCCTACCGGTGCCATTTTGGTGATTTCGGCGGAAGCGGACGCCCCGTACGAACGGCCCGCCCTGAGTAAAAAATTATGGCTAGATGATGAATTCACAGAAGAAGACATTCGTATCGGCGCGGAAGATTGCGCCAACGTCACGTTTCGATTCAAGACGACCGTAACGCAGATTGACCGGCAAACGCAGACCCTGACGTTAGCGGCGGGGGACCCGGTCCACTACGACAAGTTGTTATTGGCAACGGGGTGTGCCCCGCGCAAACTCGACGGGCCGGACGATTCGCACGTCCTAACTTTTCGGCAATGGTCGGACTATCGGAAATTGCGTAAATTCAGTGGCCAGAACCAGCACGTGGTCATCGTCGGTGGCGGGTTCGTCGGCACCGAACTCGCGGCTTCATTGGCCCAAAACCAGACGCAAGTCACGCTGGTTTTCCCCGAAGAAGATCTGGGGATGGGCAAATTCCCGGAAGACTTGCAAAAAGAATTTGCGACGACCTTTGAACGTAACGGCGTCGAACTATGTAATCAGCAAGTCGTTGCGTCCTATCAACGTGAAGACGACCACTTGGTCCTGACGACTAAAGATGGTACGACGCTCACGGCAGACACCATTGTGATGGGCCTCGGGGTCACGCCACGGCTTGATTTGGCCCGTGACAGTGACTTGAAGCTGACGGAAGGTGGCGTGGAAGTCGACCAATACTTGCAGACCAGCGATCCCCACATTTGGGCGGCCGGTGACATTGCGGCTTATCCAGATAAGTTATTGGGGCGGCAGCGCTTCGAACACGTTGACCATGCCCGGTTGTCCGGAGAATTAGCGGGGGCTAATTTGGCAGGCGCCCATCAAGTCTACCAACACACCCCGTATTTCTACTCGATGACTTTCGACATTTCCTGGCAAGCAATCGGCAATATCGACTTAGCGTTAGACCAGCAGGCTGAGCGTCGGGGCATGGGGACCATCGTGTACTTTCTGGACGCCGGTAAATTGGCGGGCGTCCTGGTTTGGAACGTGGCCGTCGATTTGGATGATGTCCGCAAGTTGTTGGCGAATCCGCCGAAAGACCCGCAACGTTTGCTAGGGTCACTGCCCGTGAAAGAGGAATAATCGGTTTTGAAACGCAAACGCGTCCTGGTTTGGCCTGAGTGCCGAATCGGGGCGCGTTTTAGTGGTGTTTGGCATCGTGCGTGTCCGATAGCCAGGGCAATGAGCATGAGAAGATGGGACACAAAAAAGGACCCGGAAAGCTCCGGGCCCTTTGATGAATTTGTCTGGTTAGGTTTACTTCGAAGAAGAAGAGGATGATGATGATGAAGAGCTGCTGGACAAGTAGTCCGACAAGATGTTCTTCATGTCGCTATCCTTGATGGAAACATTACCCTTCTTCAGAACCTTGGAAACGACGTTGTGTAAGACCGTGCTGTCACTCATATCACTAGTGATGATCTGTTGCTTCAGTTCAGCCTTGTGTTGCTTCAACGTCCCCTTACCAGGGTTCTTCTTCATCAAGATAACGTGGTAGCCGTATTGGGTCTTAACTGGCGTCGTGGTGTATTCGTCAGTCTTCAACTTGAAGGCCGCCTTCTTGAAGTCTGAATCCAAGGAAGTGTCCGTGCTATCAAAGGAGCTTAACACGCCACCCTTTTTCTTCGTAGCCGTATCCGTGGAGTACTTCTTCGCCAACTTGGAGAATTCGCTAGTCAAGTCGCTCTTCTTGGTGTCCTTCAATTTGTCGATGACCTTGTTGGCCGTGGCTTTCTTGGAGACCAGAATGTGAGCAACCGTGACCTTAGGTTCGTAACTCTTGAATTGCTTCTTGAGTTGCTTGTTGGTGATCGTCACGTTGTCCTTAACGGCTTCCTTCAGCAGTAAGTTCGACCGGATTTCGGTCTTCAAACTGGATTGCGTCATACCACTTTGGGTCAGAACGCTGTTAAAGGAAGACCCGTATTGGGACTTGTACTTGTTGAATTGCTTAGTTACGGCAGACTTGCTGACCTTGCTCCCGTATTGCTTCTCTAAGACCTTGTTTAAAATCATTTGTTGCAAGACCTGCTTACCAGAAGAAGTCCCTTTCAGGCTGCTGTAGTAAGCACTCTCGGTGATTTTGCCACCGTTAGTCGTTGCAACGGTCTGGCTCCCACAACCGGCAAGCGTGACGGATAAAAGCACGCCGGCCAGGGCGATAAACCATTTCTTCATATTCCTCAACACATCCATTCATCAAAATTGGTGTAAACACCATACTCAGACATCATAACACAAAAAATGACAAACCTAAAAAGGTCCCAGAACTTTTATAAAACCTTCAAGATTGGTGATTTTCCAGGTGGCTCACTGTTTCTTCGATGGCCGCCACACGTGGGGCAATTTTGAATTGAAATTGTTCGATCTGATGTTGAATGGTGGTCAGGGCCTGTGTCCCGTCTTCTAGGGCAGAGGTCAGCTTGGTCACGTTAGAAATGACCCGGTCTTTGGCGTGCTTGACGTCGGTGAGGTCCGCCTTGGTTTGGGTGACCGAGTGCTTGACTTTACGCCCCCAGGTGCGGGGATCCTGCTTGGTGACAGTTAGGTAAGTGGCCAATCCAAGGCCGGCCGCTAAGCCGACTCCAGCCACGAAACGTCCTACGCTCATAAGCTAGTCCTCCAATTGTGCTTTGATCTGGTCTTGAATCGCGGTGTATTTCGCCGGCGTATAGTTAGCGCCGTTGTCTTTGAAAAGCATCTTGAAGTCGTCTTGGTCCGAATAACGTGGAATCAAGTGGAAATGTGAATGGAATACGGACTGGTAGGCGACCTTGCCGTTGTTATTGATGATGTTCATACCGATGATGGTCGGGTCGGCAGCTTTGATTGCCCGGGCGATTTTGGGAATCCGGGCGAAGACCGCCGCGGCTAAATCGGGGTCGTAAGCAAAGATGTCTTTGACGTGGGTCTTGGGGATGACCAAGGTGTGGCCGGGCGTCCCCTGCGAAATGTCTAAGAAGGCCTTAACAATGTTGTCTTCATAAACGGTATAACTCGGGATGTCCCCCTGCAAAATCTTGCAAAAGACACAATCATCAGCGTAATGGGGGTCAAGGGTCATTGGTTCCATGGAAACTCCTTCTTTCATATCAGTTTCATTCATTATACACCAGGTCGCCGTTCCGTTCAGACGTTAGCCGCGTTTACGAGCCGGTCTATGGTATAATGGGGCGGTTAATTATAGAAGAAATGAGGGGATAATGATGGCATTAACAGTGAGCCATGTTGTGGGGGGCTACTCCCAGATTCCCGTCTTAAAAGATATCAGTTTTGATGTGCGAGACGGTGAACTAGTCGGGCTGATTGGGCTGAACGGGGCCGGAAAATCAACCACGATCAATCACATTATTGGGCTCTTGACGCCCCACAAAGGAAAGATCACCCTGAACGGCGTGACAATCGCCCAGGATAGTCAGGCGTATAAGCAACAGATCGCCTACATTCCAGAGACGCCAGTCCTTTACCAGGAGCTGACGCTACGCGAGCACTTGGAGATGACCATGATGGCCTACGATTTGGACCAGGACCAAGCGTGGGTCACGGCTAAGCAACTCTTAAAGACGTTCCGGCTGGCGAACAAGTTAGACTGGTTTCCGGCCAACTTCTCTAAGGGGATGAAGCAAAAGGTGATGATCGTTTGTGCCTTTTTGACCCAGGCCAAACTCTACATCATCGACGAACCCTTCTTGGGCTTGGACCCCTTGGCGGTCAACGACTTGTTGAACCTGATTGAAGAGCGGAAAAAGCAGGGGGCCAGCATCCTGATGTCGACTCACGTGCTGGACACCGCCCAGCGTTACTGTGACCGTTTCGTCCTGTTGCATTCCGGCCAAGTCGAAGCCGAAGGGACCTTGAACGACTTGCGGCAAGCCTTACCCAAGGCGGGGGAGTCATTGAGCGATATCTACTTATCCATGACCGAGGTCGATCGCGCATGAAGGTACTTTTTAAAACTCGTAAACAACGCCACCTTCGCGAAATGGCCAAATACTTACGGTTGGTCTTCAACGATTTCTTCGTCTTTGCGCTACTATTCTTCTTGGGGGGCTTGGGCCTAGGCTACTCCAACGTCTTAAAGCAGTTACGCCCCGGTTTCTGGTGGGCACCGCTGGTGGCGTTGGTGGTGCTCGCTATCACGGCACAAGTCGGCCGGTTCGCCACGTTGATTGAAGATGCCGACCGAGTCTTCTTGTTACCCAAGGAACGGGCGATGCACGACTATTTGGTTGCCGCCCGCCGGTACAGCCAGGGCCTAGCCCAGGCGACGCAGTTGATTATCCTGTTCATTCTGACGCCGTTTTTACGGGTTACCCTGAATTGGTCGTTATTGCAGGTCCTCATCCTGGTCGTTGCGCAGGTGCTCTTAAAAGATGCGCTTTTACGATTGGATCTGGCCAGTGCTTACCAAGTTACGGGGCAAAGGCGAATGAACCACTGGCTGATCAAGTGGGGCGTGAGTCTGATAGTGCTAGCTTGTGGTCTCTGGCTGACCCCATGGTTGGCAGTGGTCTTAAGCTTGGTGGTCGATGTGCTCGTGGCCGATTGGTTACGCCGCCACTGGGCTAGCCAGCAGATTCGCTGGCGGCAACAGATTGCCAGTGAAGACAACCGGATGCTCGGAATTTACCGCTTCTTTAACCTCTTCACGGACGTGCCGATGGTGCAGGGGACTATCCACCGCCGCCGGTACTTAGATGGCTTGTTACGGCGGATTCCCGTGCGTCACGATAAGACCTACCTCTACTTGTATAGTCGCGGGATGTTACGGGGCACCGAATTTAGTGGCCTGGTCGTGCGGCTGACCGTGATTGGGATGTTGTTGTTGGCCTTTATCCAGGGCCGCTGGTTACCGGTGATCCTGACGGCGCTGTTCATCTATCTGATTGGTTTTCAACTCCTGCCATTCTTTCAACAATACGATGACGTTGTGTTCACCCACGTCTACCCGTTGAGTTGGGACCAACGTCTGCACAGTTTCGTGACGCTGATTACCATTATTTTGTCCACGACGGCGCTCTTATTATGGCTGGTGGTCGTGGCAGTGAACCGCGACTGGACGACTATCGGAGTGACGTTACTGGTCGCCATCGTCGAGGTCGCCTACCTTGCACGAGGCTACACCCCGCAACGCTTGAAGCGCGCGGCTGAAAATAAAGGTTGACGCTGGTTCGCTAGCCCTTTAAAATGGATGATAGCTGACAAATTGAGGAAGGGGTGGCATGATGACACCAAATATCCGTGATGGCTGGCAGTTATCCCCCTTGGGCGGTAATACCGGAACGGCGTTTATGGGCACGAAAGCCTCCGAAAAGGTTTTCTTGAAGCAAAACGCGTCACCGTTTCTAGCCGCCCTATCGATGGAGGGGATTACGCCCCGGTTAGTCTGGACGCAACGCTTAGCTAGCGGCGATGTGATGACCGCTCAAGAATGGTTGAACGGCCGGACGCTTCACCGGACTGAGATGCGTCAGCAAAGAGTGGCCCGTTTGATTCATCGGGTGCACCATTCTGATTTACTTCATAACATGTTGACCAAAGTCGGCGGCCGTTCTACGACGCCCGCCCAATTGCTGGACCGCTTGGCCCCGACCATTGCGCCGGAGCTCAGTGAACATCCGTTGATTCAACGCGCTGTCCAAGCGCTCAAGACGGAACAGCCCCAATTGCCCACGACTGCGTATGAAGTTTGTCACGGAGATTTAAACCATAAAAATTGGCTGTTGTCAGACCGGCAACGCCTGTATCTGGTTGACTGGGACGCCGCGACGTTTGCGGACCCGGCGTTCGATCTGGGGGCCTTGCTCTGTGAGTATGTGCCGCTGGATGAATGGCGCCGCTGGTTGCAAGACTACGGTGAACGGGTCACGCCCGCTTTGAATGCTCGGGTCAACTGGTACGCGCGGATTCATTGCTTGAGCGTGATTACCGAAAGTTACCGGCAACAACGTTTTCAAATTATGAACCAACACTTGATTTTATTAGAGAAACTGACGCGTCAGTCAGTTCACGATTAAACTTGACGGCGGGGTGGAAAGACCATTTCCACACCCGCCGTTCGTCTTAAGGAGGACGTTTCAACATGCGTGTACGCAATAAACCCTGGGCCAAGGATTACCTGGCCAATCATCCTGACCACCTTGTTTCCCAACCAGAGACTCTCAAGGGAAACTGGCAGAGCCGCTTCCCGCAAGACCAACCGATTGGGGTCGAGATCGGCACGGGGATGGGCCAATTCATCGTCGAAATGGCTCGTGAACACCCTGAACGCAACTTCGTGGGGATTGAAATCCAAGAATCCGTGGTGGCCACAGCATTACGCAAGGTCGTGGATAGCGGCTTGACCAACGTTCAAATGGTCCATACGGACGGCGAGGCGGTGAACACGTTCTTTGCTCCCGGCGAAGTCAGCGCGTTATACCTGAACTTTTCTGATCCGTGGCCCAAAAAACGCCACACCAAGCGGCGGTTAACGTCACCGATTTTCTTGGCGCATTACCAGGACGTCTTGGCTTCAGGCGGACAGTTACAGTTCAAGACCGACAATCGGGGCTTGTTCGAGTACTCTTTACAGGGTCTGAATAACTTCCCGATGGTCTTTGACGGCGTGTGGTTAGACCTGCACCAAGCGACCGACGACGTGGAAGATATCCAAACGGAGTACGAGCAAAAATTCTCCGCTAAGGGTCCTATCTACCAAGTGATTGCCCATTTTCCAGAATCAACGAACTAAAGTCAACTGACTGGCCTGGTGCTCGTTTATGCGGGCATCAGGCCTTTTTCGGATGCGATTTTGAAATCGTTTTACTTTGCTTTTGCCCCCTGAACGTTTAGACTGTGTCCCGTAAACAATGATTATGGCACACGTAGACTTGAAGGAGGAACTTACATGACGGTTTTTGATGAAACGTTCACGTTGAATAATGGGATTAAGATTCCGCGCTTTGCCTTGGGTGTTTGGGAGATTCCAGATGACCAGGTCGCAACGGCGGTCCAACACGCCCTGGAAATCGGTTACCGCCACGTGGATACCGCGCAAGCGTACGGTAATGAACGTGGGATGGGCGAAGCCATTCGAAATTCAGATATCCCCCGGGACCAGCTCTTCGTCAACTCGAAGGTCGCGGCCGAACACAAGGACTATGATAGCGCTAAAGACTCAATCGACACTACGTTGGACAAGATGGGCTTGGACTACTTGGACATGATGATCATCCATAACCCGCAACCCTGGAAGGAAGTCAACCAGTCCGACGACCGCCACTTTGAAGGCAATCTCGAGGCTTGGCGCGCCATGGAAGACGCGGTGAAGGCCGGTAAGCTCAAGACGATTGGGGTCTCGAGCTTTGAAAAGGCCGACTTGGATAACTTGATTCAAAATAGCATCACCAAGCCGGCCGTCAATCAAGTGCAGGTGCACATCGGGGAAACCCCGCTCGACATCATCAAGTATTCGCAGGATAACGACATTGCGGTCGAAGCCTTTTCGCCGGTGGCCCACGGGGCGGCCATGAATGACGACCGGATCGTGAAGATGGCCCAAAAGTATCAAGTCAGCGTGCCCCAATTGTGTATTCGCTACGATTGGCAACTGAACACCATCGTGTTACCGAAGTCGGCCAACCCGGATCATATGCGGGCCAACGCCGAAATTGATTTTGAAATTAGCGCAGATGACATGCAGGCCCTCGCTAAGGTGGGGAATCTGTCATATGGCGACGCGAGTGCTTACCCCGTTTTTGGTGGTAAACTTTAAATTCTAATTGACTAGAACCGACAAATAAAACATGATGAATTGACGGTTCTTGAGTGGGGCAGCGCCAACTCAGGAGCGCATCTGCGTGGCGGTGTTTTCAGGCTTTAAAGTCTGGAAACACCGCTTTTTAGGTGGGACAACAACCAGAAGCAATTTCTTTACGGAGTTAGTGCTAAGGAGGCGATGAGTTGTTAATTGCAGAATTAGCCCACCACCTGATCGACGCACGGGCGGCTACTCGGCGCCCTGATTACCGTTGTCCGGCTTGTCACGGGCCAGTCCGCTTGCATCGCGGCCAGCAGGTCGGCCCGTATTTTGCCCACCTGCCCGCGAGTCCTTGTCGGTTGGCCGGCGAGGGGGAGACGGCCGAACACTTACGGGGCAAACGTCAGTTGGCGACCTTTTTTGCGTCGTGGGGCCTGACCACGTTGGAGCGCGTCTTACCCGCGATTCAACAACGCGCCGACGTGTGGGTCGACCGGGCTACCCAGCCAGTGGCCGTGGAGTTTCAATGTAGCCCGCTGAGTGTTCACGGTGTGACCCACCGCACCGCTGGCTACCACCGCCTCGGCTGTTATCCGTTGTGGGTGTTGGGCCACCGCTACGCTCACCAGAAGCTGAACTGGTCGTTACTCGAACGATTCATGACTTGGCTGCCACGGTGGGAGCTGTGCCTGTTATTTTGGGATGTCACGACTAATCGGCTACGCGTGGTCCATCATTTATACCAGGATGCGGCGGGACGTTACGGGGGTCAGACGACCGTGGTGGGTAGTGTCGCAGCATTGATGGTGGGGCCCACCCACATGGTGACTTACCCGTCCTTGGATTTAGCGGCGGTCCAGCGGCGATGGACCCGTCAACTGGCCCGCTCAGCCCCAGCTTTACGGCCGATTCAAGAACAGGTGTATCTCACGGGGCACCATTTACTGGGGTTTCCGCTGGCGTTTGCAACAACGGCGATTACCCCGCCATTTCTGGGGCGGGGGTTGCTATTGTGGCGCATCGTGTTCGGAACCTGGCTGTTTGCGACCACCGCGCCCTTGACGCAACAGCGCGTGACCGCCTTGGCCCATCGCAGTTTTTGCTTGGTCGCGGCCCACGACCAAGCCGTACGGGTCCAAGTGCCGCACTTATGCGACCACCTCCGGACGCAATTTCTTGCGGAACTGACGACCGCGGGGTATTTACGGGCCACCGCCACGGGGTGGGTAATTTGCCGACAACCTCAGTGGCGGCACTGAAGAATCAAGGGCGCTGACGCCTGGAAAGTGCTAAACTGGGGCTTAGATAACTTTTAAGGAGGATGATGTAAGATGCGACAAATTCCAGAACGTTCGGCGGTCCCCACGGCGTTGACCTGGGACCTGACCACCATTTACGCTGACGATGCGGCCTTTACCCAGGCGCTAGCGAAAATCAAGCAACAAGCGCAAACGGTCGCCAAGTTGAAGGGCCAGTTGGCCACTAGCGGTGCCGACCTGTACCGGGTCACGATGGCCGTCATGGACTTGAACCGGCAACTTGAACGAGCTTACGTCTACGCATCGTTGAAGAACGACCAGGATACCGGCAACGCCACGTATCAGGATTTCGCGGACCAGGCGAGCGGCTTGGTCGCAACTGTGGCCACAGCGACGGCCTGGTACGAACCCGAAGTGTTGGCGTTATCGGCTGAGCAATTGCAAGCCTTGATCGACGCGGAACCCCGCTTAGCGGACTACCAACATGTCTTTGATGTGTTGGGGCAACAGCGACCCCACACCTTGTCGATTCCAGAAGAGCGGCTCTTGGCCGGCGCCAGTGACATCTTCGACGCGTCGGAAAAGACGTTTGGCGTTTTGGACAACGCGGACTTACAATTCCCTGTCGTCCAAGACGAAAACGGCAACGACGTGCGCCTGTCGCAGGGATTGTACGGTATCTTATTGGAATCCACGACGCCGAAAGTCCGGGAACAAGCTTTCAAAGCGTTATACAGCGTCTACCAACAATTCCGCCACACCTTTGCCTCAACGTTGGCCAGTGAAGTCAAGACCCATAACTTCGAAGCACAGGTCCGGCACTACGGCAGTGCGCGCGAAGCAGCGATGAGTCAAAACAACGTGCCGGCCGTGGTTTATGACACGCTGGTCAAGACGGTTGACCAACACCTGGACCTCTTACACCAGTACGTCGCGTTGCGCAAGAAGCTTTTGGGCGTTTCCGAGTTACACATGTACGATCTTTACACGCCGTTGACCGGGGAACCGAGCCTGAGTTACACCTACGACCAGGCCAAGGAAGAGGCGCTCAAGGCCTTAGCGGTGCTGGGACCAGATTACGTGGCCAACGTCCAACAGATGTTCGACCAACGCAGCATCGATGTCGTGGAAAACAAGGGCAAGCGTTCCGGCGCTTACTCCGGTGGGATGTATGATACCAAGCCGTATATCCTGTTGAACTGGCAGGATAGCTTGGAAAGCCTGTACACGCTGGTCCACGAAATGGGCCACAGCATGCACAGTCACTATACCCGGACCAACCAGCCCTACCAGTACGGCGACTACTCGATCTTCGTGGCGGAAATCGCCTCGACCACGAACGAGAACCTCCTGACCGACTACCTCTTGAAGACCCAAACGGATCCGCAAGTTCGGGCCTACGTGTTGAACCAATACCTCGACGGGTTCAAGGGGACTATTTACCGTCAGACCCAATTTGCGGAGTTTGAAGATTACATTCACCGTCAAGCGGCGGCAGGAAAGTCGTTGACGGCGGACTTTATGAGCGACTTCTACGGCAAGCTCAACGCTCGTTACTACGGGGATGCGGTCATCTCAGATCCGCAGATTGCGGACGAATGGACCCGGATTCCGCATTTCTACTATAACTACTACGTCTACCAGTACGCGACCGGCTTTGCAGCGGCGACGACGCTCTCGCAACGCATTTTAAGCGGCGACGATGCCAAGCGAACGGCTTACTTGAATTACCTGAAGGCCGGCAGTTCGGCATTACCGCTCGATGTGATGCGGCAAGCTGGGGTCGATATGACCCAACCGGATTACCTGGAAACGGCCTTTCAGACCTTCGCCGACCGGTTGAAGGAATTCAGCCAGTTAGCACAAAACTTAAAGTAAAATCACTTAAAAAACGTGGTCCCCAGAGCCGATTTGGCTGTGAGGACCACGTTTATCGTGGAGAAAGTTAGGGTTAGAATTCTTGCCAGTCCTGTTGCCAGAACAGGCCCATGGTCTTTTCGCCGGTGTGGATGCTGATAGCGGGGCCCAACTGGCTTTGAGTAAAGCGGACCTGGGGGAAGGCGGTGGTGAGGTGTTCCCGCCACTGCGCGGCTAAGTCGGGATTGTTGGCGTCGATTACCGTGGCGGCTACCGGGTAGTCGACCGTTTTGAGGTCGGTAGCGAGGTGCGACTCCATGTACTGAAAGGCCCGGCGCATGGTGCGTTCCTTAGCGATGGCCACGATTTGACCGTCAGCGTTAAAAGTTAATAACGGTTTGATGTTGAGCAGGCTACCGACTAAGGCCGAACGGTTCGAGAGCCGCCCGGTCCGGGCCAGATGCCGCAGACTGTCGACGGCGAAGTACACGTGTTGAGTATCACGGAAGGTCACTAAGGCGTGAGCGATGCACGCGGCGTCATAACCGGCTTCAATCAGTCGACCAGCCAACAGGCACAGATTGGCTTCGCTGGCGCTGGCCATCAACGAATCGATGGGGAAGATCTCGGCCTTGGTGTAGGTCCGGCAAAACGCCCGCAGGTTATCCATGAAGGACGTGATGCCACTGGACAGGTGGATGGAGATGATTTGGGTAACACCCTGGCTTACCAGGTGGTCGTAGGCCGTTTCGATTTGGCCCAATGAGACCTGAGCCGTCGTTGGCAGTGGCTGGTCACTGTTCAAGTAATCGTAAAAGGTCGCCGCGGTCAACTCGGATTCGGGGTACTGGTGGGCCCCTAAAATTACGGTGATGGGTAAAGCGGTGATGTGATATCGGTTAAGTTGCGCCGGTGTCAGGTAGGCTGCGGAATCGGTAACGATGGCAATAGACATAAGTGTCGCCCCTTCGGTCAAGTAATGAGTCCATCATACCATATTTGGAGGGCCGAATTGGCGAGGGGCAAAATAGTTCGTAAACTAAAAAAAGGCTTGGGGCTGAACCCAAACACTTTAATAGTAAAACGATTCAGTTTGCTGACTTACAACATATGCAGGTGGGGATGTTGATGACTAGCACTGGCAGTGGCAGAAGTTGTAGCGTCCGCGTAATTGAGTTCCTGCATCAAGGATTCCTTGGTGGCCACGCCTTGGTTCTCACAAACGTCGCAAAGCGCGTCGTAGGTGACGTCGTTTAACAGTAAGCCGTATTGCGATACGTCACAGTTGAAAATGACAGCTGAAGAAGATTGTTGAATCTTCATTTCTGCGGCGAGCTTTTGGTCGGTCTGGAAGGACTGTTTAGCGAGGTCCGAGTCCCAATCTTCAAGAAACATCGGTAAGTCGAGGTGACAATCTTTAGCCAGCGCAATCACTAAATCGTTGGAAAGCTTTTGGTGCTGATTAATAATAGCAGTTTGCAAATCTAATAAGAAGTTTCGCCCCTTGCGTTTCCCCTGAAATAGGGCGGCTTTATAGGCTAAGATAGCTTGATAATAAGTCGTGAAGCAGGCATTGCGCTCGGCTAACGTCGGGTGTGTGGTGGCTAATGCCTGTTCGACGATCTGTTGCGTGAGTAGTGGGACAAACTGAAATGAAACCTTAGTAGTGAGATGGTCGGCCAACTTTAGGATGTTGCGCTCGGACTGCATACATCGTGCACCCAGTGGGTTGACAAACAAATAAACTTCTAACACATTGCTTCCTCCTATAATCCGTCCTCAATAATTGGCGCGTTGAGGCACCAAACTTAAAAGTCACAATATAATTACATTAGCAAAAAATGAAAAAAACGCAATCGGAACATGCGTTCTAAGTCGTTCATGCCCCTTACGTTTTGGCACAACTTAATCATGCAACATTTTTCCGGGGAGGTAAAGTTAAACGCCTTATAAAAATCAGTGTGAAAAGTGGGGGCTTTAAAATTTATCGCTTCCAATGGCGCGATGCCGGGGAAGACCGGTCTTGCGGGAAAAATTAAGTGGTTAATGCACTTAGTTTGCAAGCTGACCTAACCGTTTATTTATGGTTGAGAAGGGTTTCACAATTCGAGGGGAATGTGATGAATTAGAGTCGGCTACGGACGAAATATGGTAAAATCAAGGGGTAAAATGTGGAAACAAGGCTGGGGGAAGTTGTTATGATCGAAAATTGGGATCAATTTTTACTACCTTATCAGCAAGCAGTCAGTGAGCTGAAGGTGAAATTACGTGGGATGCGTAAACAATTTGAAAACCAAAATCAGCGTTCGCCCATCGAGTTTGTGACGGGGCGGGTCAAGCCGGTCCCGAGCATCCAGGAAAAAATGACGCGTCGTCACGTGAGTGAAGCCCGGCTGGAAAAGGACATGCAAGACATTGCCGGGTTACGAATCATGTGCCAGTTCGTCGAAGACATCTACCAAGTCGTCGACCTCTTACGGCAACGGACCGATTTAACGATTTTGGAAGAACGTGACTACATCCACAACGAAAAACCAAGTGGGTACCGTTCGTATCATATCGTGGTAGAATATCCGGTCCAGTTAGTGACGGGCGAAAAGAAAATTTTAGCGGAAATTCAGGTGCGGACCCTGGCCATGAACTTTTGGGCTACGATTGAGCACTCGTTAAACTATAAGTATCAAGGGGCCTTTCCGGAAGACCTCAGCCAGCGGTTGCAACGTACGGCGGAGGCGGCCTTTAAGCTGGATACCGAAATGTCAGAAATTAGAGAAGAGATTCAAGAAGCGCAACATTACACACCGGGCAAGACCGATGCGACGCCACCAACGGCGCACCACGTCGAGTAGTCCTGATTAATCAGTCATCAAATGATTTAGGAGGTGAAGCGGGCCATGCTGCTGGTGATCAGTGGTGATTGGCCCGTTGTTCATGAAAGTATCCATTTATAGTAATGATGGCCAAGCGTCCCGCAAAGTGGCGACGGCATTGCATCAGGGCTTAGTCGCCGGCGGGGTCGAAATCGATAGTCTGAACCCCGACATCGTGGTCACGGTGGGGGGCGACGGGACGTTGTTGTCGGCGTTTCACCACTACTCCGACCGCTTGGACAAGATTCGTTTCGTGGGAATCCATACTGGGCACCTGGGGTTTTATACGGATTGGCGCGACTACGAGGTCCAAGCGCTCATCCAAAGTTTGGTCCAGGATAATGGCCAAAGTGTCAGCTACCCGTTACTCACGATTCGCGTCGATTACGCCGATGGGACCCAACCAGACCAGGCGTTGGCGTTAAACGAATCGACCATCAAAAAGGTCTCGGGAACCATGGTGGCCGATGTCTACATCAAAGATGAATTTTTTGAAAGTTTCCGGGGGGATGGCCTGTGTATCTCCACGCCGACCGGCTCGACGGCTTATAATAAGTCCGTTGGTGGTGCCGTGATCAACCCCCGTTTCAACGCGATTCAAATGGCCGAGATTGCGTCCATCAACAATTTGGTCTTTCGAACGTTGGGCTCGCCCCTGATTATTCCCGATGATGAATGGATCCGCATCGAACCGGTCAAATCCGCCGGCAACGTCTTGATGTGTGACCAACTCAGTATCGAGGGTCGGCCCATCAAGGCCATCACCTACCGTATCGCCCAGCAGCGCATCTCCTTTGCGGAGTATCGACACACGCATTTCTGGCAACGGGTGGAGACGTCTTTCATCGGGAGAGAACGCCTATGACGGCCTTTGAATGGGCGGTCACGGGGGACGCGCCGATGCACGTGCGCACGGTGCTCATGGCCCACGGGGTCACACGGACCTATCTCAAACGCGTCAAGTTCCACGGCGGGGTCGTGACACTCGATGGGCAAGCCGTCCGGGTGATTGCCATGGCACACCCGGGGCAGACTGTGGGATTGCAGTTGCCCCCGGAAGCGCCCAACCCGCACGTGGCGACGTCGTTTCAGCCACTAGACATCTTATATGAAGACGACCATTTTCTGGTGGTCAATAAGCCCGCGGGGATGGCGAGTGTCCCATCGCATCTGTACCCGGATGATACGTTGGCCAACCGAGTCAAAGGCCACCTCACGACGATTCACGCGCCCAGCACGGTGACTCACATCGTGACACGCCTAGACCGGGACACCAGTGGGGCGGTCCTGTTTGCTAAACACCACTTTGCCCATTCCATCTTGGATAAGCAGTTGAAGTTGGGTCAACTGGATAAACGCTACATTGCGGTCGCTACTGGCCGAGTCGAACCCGACCACCAGGTGATCACGTACCCGCTGGGGCGCGCGGAGGGGTCCTTTATCAAGCGGACCGTGCGCGCCTCAGGGCAGGCGGCCAAGACGGAACTCTGGTGTCGGCGGCGGTCGACGACGGCCACGTTGTTGGCAATTAAGCTGCATACTGGTCGGACGCACCAGATTCGGGTCCATTGTCAGGCCATTGGCCATCCTTTGATGGGGGATTGGCTGTACGGCGATGCTACTAATCCGTGGATTCACCGCCAAGCCTTGCACTGTGCACGGTTGCGGTTCTACCAGCCGTTTTTGGAACGCTGGATAACTTGCTACGCACCTTTACCGACCGATTTGGCCAGCTTGATTACGCATGAAGGACTAGATTCCTAACCAAAAATTTAAAACGAACCGTCCATGATCGATGAATTTTGTCGATCATGGACGGTTTTTTTGAACGAAAATTTTGACGATAAGGGCAGAAAATCGTGTGCAATTAAGGGGTGTAAAAGAATCTCGACGCAATTTTTGAAGCAATTCCTTCCAAAAATGAGTTGTCCATTTAAACTTTTTTGTCTAAAACCACAGTAAAAAAAGCCACAATAATTTATACACAAGACATTAAAAATGGGCAAAAATATTGTATTGGTCTAGATATTATTTTTTTAATTATTATGGAATTAATACACAAATCAAAAATAAATATTTCGTTAAAAATGTTTTTGCAAGCGCGTACTTGCGGCGTTTGATGGTATTTTAATCGTTTTCTTTAGCGGCATAGAGCGATTTTGTCGATTGAGTTAGAACTCTAATATTTTTTCTTATTTTATAAAAAATAATGTATTAAGTCGTGAAACGAATCGCTAATTATCTTTTAGTTATGAATCATATTTGGATTAAATAGTTCCTTTTTTAATGGTATATATGATGTATTTGTTATAACATTTCTTATGAATAAGCGTTTGTTTTCAATATGAACAAATTATAGATGCAATCGCTTATCTTACTTAATGGTCTCATACATCAATTTTAGGGAGAGTTATTTTTCGAGTGAGTAATTTAAAAGGAGGACGTATAAAGTGAAATTCATGCGGAATAAAGCTTTTTACGGTGATCCGAAGCTGAGATACAAGATGTTTAAGGTTGGGAAGATCTGGGTCTTCACTGCTATGGCATCGTTCTCACTTTTGGGGGCACCTCAAATGATGGCTCATGCGGATACCTCCGCACAAGCTGAAAGCAGTAGTGTAGTTACTAAGGATACAACGACAGAGTCTGAGATCCAGTCTAATTCGAGCAGTACTAGTAGTGCGGCGACGAGTTCGAGCGCCGCAAGTAGCAGTTCGAGTAGTACCAGTAGCAGTTCAGCTACCAGTTCGAGCGCCACGAGCAGCAGTTCGAGTAGTACCAGTAGCAGTTCAGCTACTAGCTCGAGTGCCGCAAGTAGTAGTTCGAGCAGTACCAGTAGCAGTTCAGCTACCAGCTCAAGCGCGAGTAGTGCAGCTTCAAGCAGCGTAACTGTCGCCAGTGAAGCCCTGAGTTCAGCTACGACGAGTTCTAGTGCCACGTCAGCGGTCAGCGCAGCCACAACTGAATCGAGTCAAACATCGGCGGTGGCCACTAGTACGGCTACGGCCGACCAAACGATTAATTCGGCCGCAAGTTCAGCCGCCGCAACTGTTGCGGATGTGACGTTAACGACTAACATTACGTCGGCCGTCACCCAAACGACTACGACTAGTAAAAGCGCTACGACGGCCGTGGCCACTGCAGCAACTGTGTCGTCTGCAGCGTCTACAGAATCGGCTGCGGCATTAACTGCAGAGGATAAGCTGAGTAGCGAATATGCTTCAGTTGCCACTGCAGCTGCTAGTACCGCGGCTAGTGCGTCTTCCGCTGCGATGGCTGCCAGCAGCTATGCAGAAATATTCAATACTTCTGGCGCCTCTTCTGTTTCGACTGATAACCCAGTTTCGGCCGCTAATTCAGTGGCTCAAAGTGCTTATATCGCAACATCAACGGCTGCTGACTTAGCCTTGCACTACAATAGTTTGGCATCAATGTATATAGATGCATTAGATGTCGCTTCGGTACCATCAGACATGTCGATTAGCTATGGAAAAGCTTCAACGGCCGCAGATTCATATGTTCAAGCAGCCGTTAGTTACGCTAGTGTAGCTACAAGCGCAGCCGAAGCGGCAGAATTAGCGGCAGCTCAAAACCTTAATAGTTTGGTCAGCAGCACGAATAGTACGACTTACTCTGAAGCCAGTGCCGCGAATTCCATGGCTACTACGGCTTCGGCGGCAGCTAGTGCCGCTTATGAGTCGATGCAATACGATAAAACCAATTCGACAGCTGCAAACGCTTACTCGCAAGCCAACAGTGCTGCTAAGGTTGCCTCGAGTGCCGCGATTACCGCTAACAGCTTAGCGACTGCCGCTCAAGCAGCTTACAGCACAGCCAATAGTGCCGCTGAAAGTGGCGATTACACGGCAGCCAGTGATGCTTTAGTCACGGCTCAAACATTAGCCAGTCAAAGTAGCGATAATTATGCTATTGCCAGCACCGCAACCAGCACGGCTGAATCGGCGGCCAGTCTGGCGACGACTACAACGGTCAGCACAGCCGCAAGCATGGCCAGCAGCAGTGCTCAGTTAGCGGCTAGTTCCGCAACTGACGCAACAAGTTATGCCAGTGATGCCGCTCAGTATAGTGGCGGATCGCAGTCTGCACTGTATGTTGTAGCGGCTTCTGAATATGCATCTACTGCGCAATCAGCAGCGGCAGTAGCCAGCAGCGCGGCATCTGCGGCAGCGGTAGCATCGACTACCAAAGAAGCTAATTCGTTATACCGGGTAGCTTCGAGTGCGGCTAACACGACACAGGAAGCAACCTTACAAGCTTCGAGTGCCGCCATGTACGCGCAAGAATTTTACGCAGATGTTGATAATGCACAAACTGGTGAAGATAGTAGCGTTTCAGTAGCAGTGGATGTGACGAACGATACTTTATCTGTTGGCGACAGTGTCAATATTGATGCCACCGTTTCGAATTCAGCATCACTTAGTTCAACGTCAAATATTACTTATACTTGGTATATGTCGACAGATGGTAAAACCTGGACACAGGTCCAGACTTCAGCATCAACGACTTCAAGCAAAACGGATAACTACACGGCAACAATAGCCTCGGCAGGAACTTATTACTATCAACTCCTTGTTACTGGGAAAAAGGGCTTACTGGGAACCAGCTTTAGTGTAGCATCTGATGTTGTAACGGTCGTTGTAACGGATGAAAACGGGGATTACACAACGCAGGCGAAGAGTTCAGCAAGTCTGGCATCGGATTACGCTTCAGCGGCTAATTCTGCAGCCACTGCAGCAAGTTCGGCAATCGACAACATGTATGACATTGCCAATGTAAGCGGTGTTACGCCAAGTTCTTACGCGACTAAAGCCGTTGCTAGTTACAATGAAGCTAGTTCGTACGCAACTTTAGCAACTTCAGCCGCTACAGCAGCTAGTGAAGCCCAAAGCTTAGCCGCTGAAAACGAAACTAACGGGAGTTACGATCTCGCGAGTTCCTACGCGGTTAACGCGGCTTCTTATGCGACGGTTGCCAGTTCATACAGCGTTCAGACCAGTACGGCGGCAAGCACTGCATTGAGTTATGTTGATACGGCCTTACAGAAAGCGGCTGCGGGTTCTGGACAGGACTCAACCGCGAATTATTTGGCTTCCAGTTATGCGGAAACGGCGGCTTCCTTAGCTAGTGCGGCTTCTAGTGTTGCCACTATAGCTAATTCGCACGCGAACGATGCGAACAATGCTTACTCGTCTGCACCGGACTTTAATTCAACCGCAACAGATTATATGAATGCGGCTAATTCAGCAGCTAGTGCGGCTGCTTCTAACGCGGCGGCTGCCAGTTCAGCAGCTTCTTTAGCGGCAACCTTTACGGGATCAGACTTCGCTGAAGCCTCTAGTGCCGCCGATGACGCGAACACTTATTTGGCTCTGGTCAATGATAATCTTAGTGCGGCTTCTAGTGCTGCCGCAGCAGCGACCCAGAGCGTGGTTGATGCGCAATCATCTTATACAAATTCCGTTGCCACGGCAGCGACTGAAGCTGCTTCAGCAGCTAATGAATTAGGCTCCTCGGCGGCTTCGGTTGCTTCATCCTTAGCAGCAGCTAATACGACTAATACGAGTTTAGGGGCTTCCTACACAGCTATGACCGCCAGTTATGCTCAAGACGCACAATCCGCGGCAGCAATGGGCAGTGAAGCGGCTTCGGCAGCGACAAGTTACATGACGATGGCCTCTTCAGCAGTTGCAGCTGGTAGTTTCAACGAAGCTAGTTCTTATGTCACTGCCGCAAATGATGCCATGTCTGAAGCTAGTTCTTACGCTACGGCGGCGACGACTGCTGCTAGTTTGGGTAGTTCGGCAGCGGTGGACGCAGTAAATTACTCGAATAACCTGTCATCCTGGCAGTCAAAGCCAACAGGTGATGCCACGAAGATCTTTGGCTGGACAGTTTTGGGCGGGATTACGCAACAACCTGCTACGGTAACCTCGACGACTTCCGGAAGTACCTTTACGTTAACGGGGGCGGCTAGAACTGGCGCAATCGCAGTTAATGGCGCAACGAAGGCCTACTGGTATGTTCAATATAATGGAGAATGGTATAATCTTACGACGGGTAATGTCCCGGATGTTATTACAGTGAGCCAGGCAGCAAATACGAGTGTCTGGGATTTGGCTAACCTTTCCAGTACCTTAACGGTAACGGTCGATTCTAGTTTTACCGGAAACCTAACGTTCCAATTCCGTGCGGCTTATGGCTTGTCGACAATATCGTACACCACCAATTACTACAGTAATTTAGCTGAAGTCGATGTTTACGATAAGGACATTGACGCATCAGGAATCGAAGTCTCCGGGGATGACTACCTGTTGAACACCGAAACGGGTGTTTACACGGCTACCACGAATCCGGGGAACGCTACGGGAACAATTACTTGGACCAGCAGTGATACGTCGATTGCAACTATTAATGATGATGGTTATGTTGCCCCAGTGACTGGTGCAAGTGGAACGATTACGTTGACGGCCACAATCACCAACGCAGATGGCACCACTTATTCGGCCTCGAAGGAAATTACAATCGGTAGCGGACTGGAAGATCAAACAGTCGATGCAGGTAGTAAACTTGACTGGAAGCCAGTTGGTGGTACCACTTCCGATGATGACTCTGTCACTTATCAGTGGTACTACTCCACAACTGATGCCACTTCTGGTGGTACGGCAATTTCCGGAGCGACAGATGCAACTCTGAGTTTAAGTAATGTTAAGTCCAGCGATGCAGGGTACTACTACCTGGTTGTAACATCTGGTACAGCAACGACTACGTTAGGTGCCGGTCAATTGACGGTCAACGCAACGGCTAGTGAAGCTGCTTCATCCTCCGCAACGATGGCGTCTTCTGCGGCTAACGAAGCCGGATAATATGCTTCCGTCGCAAATTCTTACGCGAATGTGGCGGATCAATATAGTGGTCAGAATTCGGCAGCTAGCTCATATGCAGCTCAAGCTACAAATGCTGCTAGTGAAGCTGCTTCTGCAGCCACTGCTGCTTCTTCCGCGGCTGCAGCTGCCTCCGAAGCTTATGAAAATGCTAATTCCGCTGAAGCAGCGGGTGATAACTCGGCTGCTCAAAGTCACGCTGCAGAGGCCTCTGATGCAGCATCTACTGCAGCAGAGTCAAAAGACAAGGCTTCTAGTTCAGCCAGTGATGCGCACTCTTACGCTAATTTGGCAATTGGCGCTGAAGATAATTCTGATTCCGATGATAGCGATGACGAAGGCGACAGTGACGCAGACTCCGATAGTGATACCGATTCCGACACTGACAGTGATACGGACTCTGATAGCGACACTGATTCGGATACTGACAGTGATTCCGATACTGACAGCGATACGGACTCTGATAGCGACACGGACAGCGATACCGACACCGATAGCGATACGGACTCTGACACCGACAGTGATTCGGATACTGACAGTGATACGGACAGCGATAGCGACACTGATTCGGATACCGACAGTGATTCCGACACTGACAGCGATACGGACTCCGACACCGACAGTGATACTGACAGCGATAGCGATACTGATTCGGATACTGACAGTGACACGGACTCCGATAGCGATACCGATTCCGACACCGACAGCGATACGGACAGCGATAGCGATACCGACAGTGATACGGATTCCGATAGCGACAGTGACTCCGACACTGACAGCGATTCCGATACTGACAGTGATACGGACTCTGATAGCGACACCGATGCAGATACCGGCTCAGCAGGTGATGCTGGAACTGGCAACGGTAATGGATCCAACACTGGTTCCAACACCAATAATGGATCTGGGACTACTACCGGTGGCACTAACAACGGTTCAGGAACCACGACTACTGGAACCACTAATGCAACGAACAGTGGGGCTGGTAACCAAGGAACCGCTACGCAAACGGCAGTGGCAACCAACTTAGCTGCAACGCCAATTTACCGGGGTGTCAACCCAAGTGAAACGGCAACGGCAGCAACGGCGTCAGCACCACAAGCACCGGCACCGCAAGCACCAGTTGATTTGACCACTGCAGCTTCAGCGGATCAAGCAGTCAGCGATTCTGATTCCGATACTAACAATTCGGATAAGAAGCAAGCAGCCAACAAGAAGAAAGCTGCGGATGGCTCGCAAGCTGCAACCGCGGGTGAAACGAATGACGGCGTCAACCGCTCAGCTGATGAGCAATCGGATCACAAGACGTTGTGGGGTGCTCTTGCAGCCGCCCTCATTGCCTTGGCTGGTGGCTCCTGGTGGTTCTTCGCTGGCAAGCGGCGTAAGCACGATGATAATTAAAAACGAGACTAAATAGTTTCGTTTGTGCAACAAGATTAGTACAATCGAGTTAGGCAAGAAACTTCCATAGGTTTTACCTGTGGAAGTTTCTGCGTACATATGAGTTTTTAAATTTAATGATTAAGGTGGGCGGTTATCCAATGAAGAAGACAATTGTGAAAGAACTCAAAGCGCGGGTGGCTGATTTAGGCGACCTCTGTGATGTAGCGACCGGGACCTTTACTTTGGCGGTCTCAACGTCTGATCAGCGACACCGAGCCGAGGTCCATTTCTTCCGGGGAACGAGCTTTAATCAGGCCTGGGACCAAGTAGCAACGCTCATGGCATCGACACCCAATACAGCCTGGGCCCGCATCGACGTGCCCCAAGCCATTCAAAAGATTGAACTGAGTCGGTTGCAGCAGCAACTGAAGAAACTATTTCGGATGAACTATTGGCGCCGGGGAATTAGCTTTGATTCCGACTTTAAGACCGCATTACTAGAAATGGAAATCAACGGTCATGAGTTCATCAGGCCCGGGAAAGGCCATAAAATTGGTAAGACGGCCTCCAATAGCTATCTTGATTTCCCGGCTATGACAAAGTACCTGACCCGCCGCAATGGGGAACAACCACAAGATTTGGCTGAGTCTTCATTTGTATGGACGTTTTTGACGGCAGGCATCTTCTATGATGGCGATAAAATTCGCAAACTGAGCCAAGATGTCCATGGCCAGGGGATTCGCCAACTGACGGATTTGAATACCGAGTTACGCACAACGATTACAGCAGGCGAAGCTTTCTTATGCCGGCAAATCAAAGATAGCGGTCAGTTTATCTATGGATACTACCCAGCCCGGCAACGTATCTTGAGCAGTTATAACAGCGTGCGCCATTTTTCCTCGCTTTACGCTTTATTGGAAGCGATTAATTTTACGGGGCGAACGGCAGATCTGCCCAAAGTCAAGTCAGCGCTTCAATGGGGAATTAAAAACTTGGTTCTTACTAAAGGTGACGCCATCTTCGTCAGTGAACCCCGAAAAGATGGTAGTATTGAGTTGAAGCTGGGCGGTCAGGCAATGCTGATGTTGGCACTATGTAAATATCAAGAAGTCACCCAGGATGATGAGTATTTACCCATCATCCAGCAAGCTTTTGCTGGAATCACGAGTTTCTTGAAGCCGTCAGGACAGTTCAATCACGTGCTCAATGCCGACTTAACGGTCAAAGATGCTTTCCGGATTATTTACTATGAAGGGGAAATCACCTTTGCGATGGCGCGTTACTATGAACTAGTTCCTAACGACCAGGTTGCGCAACTGATGCAACAAACTTTGGACTTTATGGTGGCGCACCATTACGGTAAGTACCATGACCACTGGTTGTCTTACGCTATTAATGAAGCCTTGCAGATTTTCCCAGCCAACCGTGATTACATGCAGATGGGGTTGGAGAACGTCTACAACCATTTGACCTTTATCGAGGAACGGGATACGTCTTACCCGACCTTGTTGGAACTTCTGGATGCGGCAATCAAGATGACCGATCTCATTAAGCGAACCGGTAACGATGATTTGCTGGCGCCATATGATTTAGGCCGGCTCCATCGGGCTTGGCGTTACCGAGCGAGTTATGAACTGGAAACGGGAAGCTTCCAGCCAGAACTGGCGATGTACTTTTACCATCCATCGAAATTCGTTGGGGGCTTCTTCGCCCGGCACGACCACTTCCGGACGCGAATCGATGATTGTGAACATTTCCTATCAGGACTGATTAACTACTATAGCTATACCAATCAAGGGGTGAGCCTATGACAATCGTGGGAGCAGTAATTGCTTATAAGAATATTCAGTTTTTCTTGCGCATGCTGCTATACATCATTTTGGGTATTATTGTTTTATGTGTTCGCGCGCATAATAAGAAGAAGACCCGTAAGCGTATCGATAAGCGGACCGAATATATGATGAAGCACACCAAGAAAGACCGCAATGGTAAGTACCCGTGGGAATATTAAGTAGAATGGAGTGAGTGCCGTGTTTTACTTTATTAATGAATATATTTTGCAAAAAAACTCAAGTGTTGAACATACCGCGATGAAGCGGGTCAAATTGTTCAACCATTACAAACAACCCGCTAAAATCGTAACCAAGATTTATGACCGGCTCCTGCACCGGACGATGGACACCTTTGGGTTGGGAAATCATGACGTTGTCAACATGTTCGACTTCTTTCAAGAAGCTACCGATTTGGGGACCCCGAAAGTCCTACATACGGACGACATTCACCTGCCAGTTGAATCGGAAGTCATGGTTGGAGCCAACTTCAGCCGGGTCTTTGAAGGTGACGTGCAGACCGGTAACGTCGGCTTTATCCCGGGCACCATTGGCCGAGTTTTCTACCAGGAATTCATGGATTCGCTAGGTAACGTGATTGAGACTGATCTGTGGGATTGGCGGGGGTTCAAGTCCGCTACCCAGTACTTTGGTCAGAACGGGAAATTGATGATGCAACGGTACTACACCCCGACTGGACGTATCGTGATGGATGAATACCTGGTTCCGGATACGGCAGGGAACCCGCTGACATCGCGAATTATCTTGAAGAATTATCAAGGGAAGGGTGACCGGTTCTTCCAAAACAGTGACGATTTGTTTAGCTTCTTCTTGGAAGAGTTAGCTCGCCAGGATACTGGTCAGACCACCTTTATCGGTGACCGGCCGGGAACGGCGGTTCAACCGTTATTGGGCTTGACCAGTGCGGCGAAGAAATACCTGTACTTACCGATTAATCACGTGAAGGACCCCAGTGATCCCTTGCACGCGGAACTCGACGGTTTCTTACAACCGGCCTTCGAGCATTACCAACAGTTTGATGGCTTTATCACGGCGACCACCAAGCAAGCTGACCACTTGTCCGCCCGTTTTCCGGGCATCCGGGTGGCGGCCGTACCACCGGTCACCACGACGCCGGCTAACAAGACCAAAGTGGTTCCGGTCACCGAACGGCCGGGGCACCAATTGCTATACGTGGGTCGGATCGCGCCAGACAAGCAAGTCGACCAACTCTTACGGATGTTTGCCTTGGTCAAGGACCGTGTTCCTGACGCCTCCTTTGATTTGTACGGGTACGGTCAAGCCGATTATGTCAAGCAAATGACTGCCTTGGTCAAGGAATTGAACCTGACGGATGCCGTAACCTTTAAGGATTACGACCCGCAACTGAGCCAGCATTACGACCGCTACCGGGCGATGGTCAACTTGTCCTTAGCCGATGCGGAACCACTCGGAATGCTGGAAGCCCTGAGTCATGGCGTTCCGGTCGTCAGTTATCCATTCAACTACGGCCCAAAGGAAGTCCTCGAATCGGGCACCAACGGGTACTTAGTCGCTCCTGGGAATCCACTCGCTGTGGCTGAAAAGATCGCCGACTTGTTCAAGGACCCCGATTTGTGGACTAAGTTGAGTACGGCGGCGTACCATACGGCGCATACCACTTGGACGCAACAAAAGGTCTGGAACCGCTGGCAGAAGCTTTTAGGGCAACCAGTATTGGCGTAGAGGGGGAATGACGATGTACTACTTTTTAAATGATAATATGCAATTTTCTAAGTCCGGAATCGAACACGCCGAGATCAATCGGTTACGGCTCTTTAACCAGCATGGTATCCCGGTTAAAATCGTGACGCGCATTTTTGCGATGAACTTGACCGATGTGTTGGAACAATCTGGGATTGACCGGAAAAATTTCGTGAACTTATTTGAGTTCTTCTGTGGCAGCAGTGACGTGGCACCGCGGGAGATGAGTTTGAAGACTTTGGCGCTTCCTGCGAATACCACGGTGAGCCAAAAGGATAAGCAATGTCAGGTCTTCATGCAGGGCAAGCTACTGATGATTGTCTACTTACGGTCAGCTGATTCGGATGTCATCAGCAACATCCAATATTTCGACGTCAATGGCCGGACTCTGAAGATGACCTGGTGGGATGTTCGGGGTTTCAAGTGCTTAGAGCAAAATTTCGACTGGGATGGCAAAATCGCGCTGGAACAATACTTCGGTCCTGACGGTCAAGTCCACGTCGAGAAGAGCCATCTGTTGAATCGGGCTGGTAAGGAACAAATCAGCTGGCGTGTCTTGAATTACAAGGGCCAAAGTTGGACCTTCCGCGGGATGAACGCGTTGACGCGGTTCTTCTACGATGAACTCAACAGTTTGAACGAGGAACGCAACGTGATGATCTGTGACCGGACCGTGGAATGTGACTGGGGATTGTTCAACATGAAGACCCCGGTCTACCGGGTCTTGCACTTGCATAATAACCATGTCAGTGATTCAAACGACATGTTGCATTCACCGCTCAATAATAATTACCAAAATGCGCTGGTGAACTGGCAACAATGGGACGCGGTCATTTCGGCTACGCCAGAACAGACACGGGACGTCCAAGCCCGTTTTGGGACCGATATTCCAGCCTTCACGATTCCAGTTGGGTACGTCAGCGATGCTACTTTGGCGGCCTCACACCATGACGGGACGCAACGGCAGAAACACCTGGTCATCCATGTGGCCCGTTTAGCTCCCGAAAAGCAACAGGAACACTCCATCAAGGCCTTTGCGCAGGTCCACCAGCAATTCCCAGACGCTAAGCTGGAACTATGGGGCTACGCCAACGGGGATACTGCTAAGAAGTTGCATCAACAAGTTGCCAAGCTCCACTTAGGAGACGCGGTGTTGTTTAAGGGGTACACGATGGACGTCAACGCAGATTACAACCGGGCAGAATTGGGCCTACTGCCAAGTCGGGCCGAAGGGTTCTCTTTGACCTTGCTGGAAGCCCAAGCCCATGGTGTGCCGATGATTGCTAACGACGTCAAATACGGCCCAAGTGATATCATTCAGGATGGTGTCAGTGGGATCTTGACGCAGGACGGTCAAGTCCAACAATTAGCCGACGCGATGCTGAAGTTATTCAATGATCCACAATTGCTGGACCAGTACCGTGAAGCCGCATATGACAACGCTAAGCGCTACTCCGCCGCCGCGGTTTATGCCAAGTGGCAGGAATTGATCGATTACTTTGCGGCCAAAACGCCACAAGCTACGGTGACTGCTTAAGTAGCCGGTTGCCCAGTCGTTAGGTTAAGTCAGTCAACAGGAGTTGGGAGATATAGCGATGGATCAAACAACCAGTTTAGTGGTCGACATTGACGGGACATTATGTGACTTGAAGACGTCGGAACAAAGTTACCTAGACGTGGCGCCGAAGACGCAAGTGATTGACCAATTGCGACGCTACCAGGCCGCGGGATTTCATATCATCTTGTTTACGTCACGGCAGATGCGCACCTACAAGGGCAATCTCGGAAAAATCAACAAGTACACGGCGCCCATGACCGCCCAGTGGCTGGCCAAATACGCGGTGCCCTACGATGAGATCCTCTTTGGTAAGCCCTGGGCGGGTCGTGGGGGATACTACATCGATGACCGGGCGTTTCGGCCCAGTGAGTTTATCACCCGCCCGAGGAACTGGAAGCGTTGGTCGCAAAGGAGCGTGACGTGCATTGAGGCGAACTCTAGTGATGCTATCAGCCGCCAAGGTGGCTGAAGATATGCAAAATAATTTTGGTTCTATCTATCCCGCCATGATTCCCGTGACCGATGGTGAACGGATCATCGACCGAACCGTGACCCAGTATGCGGCCGCTTACGACCGGTTATTTATCGTGGTCAACGCCCAAGACACCACGATTACGGATTATATCCAAACTAAGCACTTAGCTATCAACCCCCTGGTGGTCGCCGATGGGCTGAGTCTGAGCGAGTCGGTCGCCCAGGCTTTGGCCCAGTTGCGGGACCAGGAACCGCTGGGAACCTTAACCATCATCTTTGGCGATACCGTGGTCAAATCTGACGCCGTGACCCAACCGGACGTCATCTTGACGCACACGGTCGCCGACGCTGGGCGGTGGACCACCGTTACGGTCGATGACCAGCACCATTTAGCCTTTAACGATAAGGTTGTGCCAGTCCCGACCAGCGAAACACTGCACGCTGCCGTGGGGGTCTTTACCCTGAGTGCGGGCGACTGGTTAGCTGAGCACTGGCAAGGCCAGCGGGGATTTTATGATAATTTATGTCGTTATGACCAGTACCAAACCTTGACGCCGGTAGATGCCCCCCACTGGATGGACTTTGGTCATCGTGATAAGTACATCGAGGCCAAAAAAGCGGTCGAAGCGCGGTTCTTCAATCACACGACCGTTGATTTCAAACGCGGCATTTTGCGCAAAGAGAGTACCGATGTCGACAAATTCCTAGGTGAAATCAAGTGGTATTTGAAGCTGCCCAAGCGTTTGACTTACTTGGCGCCGCGAATCTTTGACTATTCGTTGAACTACAACGCACCGTTTGTTGAAATGGAATACTTCTCGTACGAGAGTCTCCATAATCTCTTTTTATACGGCAACTTGGAGATTGGGGTCTGGCGGGAGATTATCGACGAACTCTTCTTTTTGCGGGCCGAAATGGAACGCTACCAGGTGGACGTGGATGAAAGCGAGTATCGAACCACGGTCAGTGAAATGTATCTGACTAAAACCACTGACCGATTGCACCGGCTGATCAAGGAACAGGATTTCTTTGCTGAGATTGCCGATAAGCCGTTACAGATCAACGGTCAGACTTTTCCTAGTCTGACGACTATTTTGACAGCGCTACCGGAAGTCTTGGCTCAATCGGGCGTTTTGATCGGTCACCGGTTCAGCATCATTCACGGGGACTTTTGTTTGAGCAATGTCTTGTACGACAACACGCAGCGGGTGATGCGCTTGATCGACCCGCGGGGTAAGTTCGGGCGCTTCGACATCTACGGGGATGCCAAGTACGACTATGCCAAGATGATGCACAGTTTTTCGGGCAAG
Organism: Levilactobacillus suantsaii; assembly: GCF_014069315.1. Lineage (NCBI taxonomy): Bacteria > Bacillati > Bacillota > Bacilli > Lactobacillales > Lactobacillaceae > Levilactobacillus > Levilactobacillus suantsaii. Next base: position 1,726,824 of record NZ_CP059603.1, read on the forward strand.
TATGACTGCATTATTTCGGATATGTTCCAACTTGAGGCGGATACAACGGGAAAAATTAACTACCAGTTAGATGTGACGGGAAATGAACAACAGGTCGGTGAGCTCTTCGAACGACAATTGCAGCAACATCTGGGGGATACAACGGTTTATCGTCAAATCCAACTGATTGAGGCGTTGCTGTTCTTGAGTATGATTCCGTTACACAAAGATAAACCAGAACGTCAAAAGGCCATGTTGGCGGTCGGGGTCACTAAGTTTGCGCCGTTTATGGCTCAAGTAAGGGAGGATTAGACATGCAACTTGTGATTACGATGGCGGGCCGCGGGTCGCGGTTCAAGCGGGTCGGTTACACCCAGCCCAAGCACGAAATTGAGGTGCGCGGGAAGACTTTATTTGAATGGGCGATGCGCTCACTGCAGGACTTTATCCACGAAAAGTTCTTTTTTGTGGTCCGGCAGGGACAGTACGACCCGGACCGGCTTAAGGAATTGATTGCGGCCGCTGGGATTCAAAATTACCAGTTGGTGGAGATTGATGCCTTGACATCGGGGCAAGCGGCGACCGTCATGGCGGCCTTGACCGTGGTGAACCCGCTGGAAAGTGTCGCGATTTATAACATCGACACCTACGTTGAACCCGGTCAAATTCTGCGGTCGGATTTGACGAATTGTACCGGTCATTTGACCACCTTTTCCGCGCCGGGCGACCACTGGTCATTCGTGAAGTTGAACGATCAGGGTCAGGTGGTTGACGTGGTCGAAAAGAAACACATTTCATCGTTAGCGTCGGTCGGGTTTTATTACTTTGACCGTTTCTTGGATTTTGCCAACCTGTACCACCATCACGCGGCCCAGGTCCGTGAAGATTACGGCGAGACCTTCGTGGCCTCGTTTTATCATTATTTGATTCAAGATCACCCGGGGACGGTGACCACCAAGGAGATTCCGGCGAAGACGGTCCATGTGTTGGGTACGCCGGAAGAATTGGCCGTTTTTCGGGACGCTAAAAAGCCGTCAACGACGGACTAGGAGGGATTCATTGTGCGAACTGTGTGGGCAGTCATTTGTGGAACGTTACGGGACGAAGTGGATTTTCGGTTGATGCTGGACTATTTGTTGCGGTGTCGCGACCAAGGCATCATTCAGGGTATCGTGTTGAGCACTTGGCGCGATGAGGTGGCCACCATTCCGGGTTTGGACCAGCAATTAGCTGCCAATCACGTGGCGGTAGTCACCTCACAGCCGCTCGAAAAGAAAATCGGTCGCTCGACGACGAACTCCTTTAATTATTGGCGCCAAGCCACACAGCTTCAGGCGGCTTTGGATTTTATTCCGGACGACGCCATCGTGATCAAGACCCGAACGGACCGGGCGTTACCGGCAACACGAAAATTGATGAAGATGTTGGATGAGCCGGATCCCTTGCCGTTGGTCCGTGAAGTGGCCGAGCAACGGGGCCTCACCGCGTTCCCGCAGGAATTTCACCGCCAAATTGCCATTTTCAAGGCGCGGTCTGGCCGGTTGGTCCAATTCGCGGACTTTGCGTTTATGGGGTATCGCGAGGATATGGCAAAGCTAATCAACTTTGACGCCGCCGAGTTATATCTGAACCGGGAATTAGTTGCTAACATCCAGTTTTTCATTTACCCGTTCGTCCGGGACTATCCCGTTTTGCGTGATTACTATCGAGTCATTAATTTTCGGTTCTTGCTAAGGGATCTTAAGACCTACACAGAACAGGGGGGAACCCAATTTCCGCAATTTTTCCAGCGGCTTTACGCGACGTACTTTGGGTTGCTTGCCACCCATTTTCGTATCGGTACTTTAGTTGCCGCGAAGAGTTTAGGCAAGGTGACTTTGCCCATCGAATTTTCCGACTTTTTCCATTCCGGTCAAGCGGGGCATTTGCGCCACAATGAACTCGGGGTCACTTTTAGGTCGCAAACGATTTTGGACCAGTTTTTGGCTCAACCCGTTACTGCGGAATCGACAGAGCCTAAACGTAAGCACTGGTGGCGTAAGTCGGCACCCGAACCCGAACAGCCACCAGTTAAAGAAGTGGCGACCAAGAATATTCTGCAAAAATTACAGCACCCCACGGCGGACCTTTTTGGTCGGATGACATCGGCGGAATACCAAGAGATGCAAGACTTTCGGCAGAATAAAGACTTCTCGCCGCGTGAGTGGTTGCGACCATTGGCGTCACCTTTAGCCGACCAACCGGGGGATTATGCCCAGTCAGTTCAGTATCAGTTGCCGGGTATCACGCCAGATCAAGCTGCCAAAATTTGGCGAACTTGCGAACGGGATGGGCGCGTCAGTCAGACCTTACTTGATTTCTGGTTGGAACACGATTTACAACCAGCCGATAGTGCCCCTTATTTGATGAGTAGCGCTCGCACGGGGAACCGTTTCAGTACCTTGGTCGTGGGTTGGTTGCTCCGCCAGGGGGTCTTATCACCAGGTGATCAAGCCGAAGCCCTGCGGCATCACGGATTTCTTCGGGCGTTTTCATATGCAACATCACCGGATGGACGCCGAAACGGCCGGTTATATTTTGGCCCGGTATCTATACTTTGTGGACCAGGGAAAACCGGTTGCCAAGAACAGCGTGGTACAGACCAAGTTCGTTTTTCAGGCGTTCTTCCCCACGGGATTTAAGGTGTTTGAAGAGGCAGTTGGAAAGGACCCGCAGAAAATGATTGCGCTGTTCGATGCCGAAATCGAACGATTACGAAAAGCTCAGAAACGTAAGACCCGTCAACGGGTGGTCGAAATGGCCTTAGAGATTACCCACGACGTCAAGTATTGGACGTATTTACAGAAGTTCTTCAACGGCCGGTTCAAGCGTTATGAACAAACATACACCTATTTGGTGAAGCACCAGCTGTTTGGACCGATGAAACAAGCGAAGTAAAGGTTAGCTCAGGACTAACTGAAAAGACGTTCCACGGAGATATGAGGTGAAGTGGGGATGTCGATAGCTGTAAGTAAATGATTGTTTTCGTAAATGTGCCAACTTACGCGTCATGGTGGAGGGCCAGTTGAGTGACGACGAGCAATTGGTGCATTTTAACTTTGTGAGGAGGTCGATGGGATGAAACCACTAACGATGCGGCAAATTTCAGCAATCGTAGGCGGAAAATGGGTGAAGGCACCAGCAGATATGGATCAACCTGTGCTGCATTATGCCCTGTATAAGGGTGAGTTGCGACAGGATATCGGGCCGGCAAATCTACTTTTTGCGATGTCGCTCAAGCATTGGCAAGCGGGGACGAAAAACACCGGAATTTACGCCACGACGTTTCGTGACAATCATTCAATGGTTTTAACGCTACAGCCGTACATAGGAATGGCCATTGTCGAACGGCCGGTTACTGAAGCCGAAGTTCCTCAATTGATGGTCCCAAACGCGTACGATGCTCTGGAAAAATTAGTCGTTGCGACGGCCAAAGATTACACCGGTAAGAGTATTGGCGTCACGGGGACGGTCGGTAAGAGTACGACCAGAAAATTTATCGCAGACTTACTGAGCCACATTGGCACGACCAGCACCACACCAGGGAATCTCAACTCCCGGACCAGTGTCAAAATTCAGGCGATGAACCACGATTGTCGGCAATTCAACGTTTTAGAGATTGCTGCTACGGGACTGAGCTACAAGGAACCCGGTCACGGGTTGGGTGGCGTAGCGTCGCTATTGTCGCTTGATTTGGCTGTCTTGACCCAAGTCGATGCGGGGCAAAAGGGCTGGAGTGCCAGTCGCACAGCGGACATTAAGACTCGGATGGGGGTCGCTTTAAAACCTGGTCAACCATTTTTAGTCAATGCGGACATTAAGAATATTGCGGAAGTTAAAACCGACGTCTACCGGTTCACTAAAAATTTGGTCACGTACGGATTGGCTGCGGATAGTGATTATCGGGGGCAAGTCACGGATGGCCAATTAACATTATTTCACGGGGAAAATAAGCTGACGACGCTATCGGTATCGGGATTAGATACGGGGACCATTAGTGATGTGATTGGCGCCTTAGCTGCCTACGATTTACTAGGAGGTACCATGAGTTCCGCGATTATGGCCGAGTTCAGTCAGCAGTGCGCACATACAACTACCCGAAAAGTAATGCATTTTGAAGCGAATGAACGCCATGTCACGATTATTGATGACACGCATAACGCTGAGCGACTATCGGTTAAGAATTTTATTGATTATGCCCAGAATTATCCTGTTGGGGAACGGACCCGAAAGATTTTTATTGCGGGACGCATCATCAATTTGCGGCAGCACGCTTACCAGGTCCACAAGGAAGTCCTGGAATCATTAAATCAAGCGCATTTTGATCACTTTTATCTTTATGGACCGGAAATCGACCAGGTGATTCCGGTAGCCCAACCAGGGACTTTTGCTGGTTACTATACGACACCCAATCAGATTTTACGGGCAATTGCTGCGGAACCACACCAAGATTTGGTCATCTTTATCAAGGGAAGTAGCCGAGATAGCACAATCGATTCAATTGCCCCGCGGTTAGCAAAACGGTTGGCCTATACAAGTAGTGATCATAATCATTTTGCCATGTCGGTCGTGGCGGAAAATGAGGCGGCATACGTGACCATCGGTGTTGGCCGATTATTGGTCGTTTTGGAGGTACTTAAACGCCTGGCGAACGGTAAATTACGGTTGACGGACCAGGTGCCCATCGTCACGGATCTAGCGGCGGAACGCAGTGTCAACAAGGTCGACGTCCGCAAGGGGACCAGCTATTGGTCTATGAATTAGTCACCGCTGCTATCGTGGCGTCGGTTCCGGATGTCATTCTTAATTTGGCGGAATATCTGTATGGCAGTAACCATAAAGCGTTCATTGGGGTTCAACATATGGGTCGGACCTTAGGATTAACGGCAGATACCACGCATAACATTACCGGTCGGCCAACGAAGCGGGCTCAACGAACGTACCTGGCGGATCTGAAAAAAATTGGGGCGGCTTATTGCCAACTCCCAAACGAAGTCTTTAGTTTATTGGGCGCACAACACGCCATGTTCAATGGCCACTGGCTGCAGAAACGGTCGCAATTGACGAAGACGGGTAAAACGCTAGGCTCGATTTTTCAAGATCAACAAGAGCGGACAGGGCTGCTGTTTTGGGTCGCTAAGCGGCAAAAACACGTGTTGGCAGTCTTGGATAGTCCCCACGTTGCCTATGCGGATGCGTTAGCAGAGGATATGGTGACCGTAGACGCACAGCCAGGGACACCAAAGGTCGAATCCGTTACGTTGACGAGTCCAGTGGTCAACTTCTTGGCGGATACTTATTTTGGCGAGGACTATACGCGGCGCCGCAAGCGACACGGCAGGGAAGATGCTCTGCAAAAATTCGGCTATAGTCATTCGTTTGAAAAGCTCCGTCCATTCTTTGGGCGTGATGCGTACAATGTCTTTAACTTTGAAGCAGTATTTGCCCAGGGGGTGAGTCCATTAGATGCCGTCAAACCGTTCGTCTTAGATGCGGCTGCAGCACCAACGTTAGCTGAGTTTAAGCATCTTCATTTTAATTTAGCTATGTTAGGGAACAATCACGCCAACGACTACGGGTCACGGGCACTGTCCACGACACTGACTCAATTTAATCAGGCGGGAATCTCGACCATTGGCGCGGGAAATGACCGGTTAGAAGCTCGTAAAATCGTTGAATTGACCTACGGCAATCAGCAAGTGGCGTTGTTTAATGGGTACTGGTACCGTAATCCAGCATATAATCTGTTTGATTTTTACGCGAGTGCGGACCATGCCGGGGTGAATTGTCTAGATACGATGATGGCTGATGATATTCGGCAATATAAACAGAGCCATCCAGGGGCGACGGTCATCGTGAGTGCACACTGGGGGACCGATTACGGAGTCATTAAACCCGCGCAACGGACGACCGCTGAACGACTCGTGCGGGCGGGAGCGGACTTAATTATTGGTCATGGGCCCCACCGTCTGCAACCGATCGAATACGTGGGGGCCGTACCAGTCCTTTACAGCATTGGCAATGGTGTCTTCAATAACGATGGTGAGTTTGAACGCCGGGGGGTTCCGCCGTATGCGGCGGTTTTACGGTTAGATTTGGCCAAGCGACAACTCTATTGGTGCCCCATCTACGCCAATAACCTAAAAACTTTTTGGCAACCGGACTTTGTCTCGGCCGCTGACTTTGAGAAGGTGGCCCAGTTCAATCAACCGCGGTTTGCAGTGACGCAGTTGGCGGGGAACGTCAATGCCCTAGTCCTCCCATTTTAGCAAACAGAGTATTAGTCTCCTGATCAAAAATTAAAAGGCGGGAAGAAAAGTCCTCTAAAATCGAGGCTTTTCTTCCCACCTTTTGCTATGAAGCTTTAGTTAGACTACGAGCGACTTAGTCGTTTTTGCACGGTCTATAACGCTAAGCTATTCGTCCCGATGAAAAAGTTGAGGCCCAGTTTATCGGCCACTTCGGGGATGTCTGCTGCGGCGACTTCGGCCGCCACTAAGGTGATACCGACACTATCGGCGAGGCGCTTGGTCGTCTGCCAATCGTTAAAGCGGTCTTTGGGGTTCCCCACGCTCATGAGTCGGTCAAAGCCCTGGGTGTTGAGCCAATCAATGGCGCCCCCACGATCTTGGGGCCGAATGGCATCCCAATCGCGGCTGAAGGTCATGGTCATTCCACCGGCGGCGGCTACTAGCGGCCGTAAGCCTTCACGGTCGATACGTTGGTTGGCGTCTAAGGCACCAAAGATGACACCATCGACGCCGAGTTGTTGAGCTTCTAAGATATCGGCTTCCATGATTTTGATTTCAACGTCATCGTAGGGGGTGTTGCCACCTCTAGGGGCAATCACCAAATCAAGACTAACTTGGTGTTCGTGAGCGTAACGGACAGCTTCACCGATGACACCCTTGCTGACGGTAGTGCCACCGACGGCGAGGTTATCGGCGAGAGCGACGCGTTTGGCCCCGGCTTCAACGGCGGTGACCAGGGGGCCGTAATTTTCAAGTAATGGTTCAATTAATCGCAAAAAAGGTCATCCTTTCTAAATTCGGCCGCGGACAGCGGGGAGTATGGTACAATTGATGCACTAATTTCACGAGCGTCCTTTGGCAACTGACGGGTAATCATGCACTCTACATTTTACGCAGGTTTGCGGTCGGAAGTAAAGGGGCGAGCCTCGTAGTGATGGGAGTAAGAAAAAACATGAAGAAAATTGAACGGGCGGCGGCCTTTTTATCCCGCCATGCCAGCCTGTTTCGCTGCCCCGTGTGTCACGCCGCTTACGATCACGTGGCCGGCAACAGCCTGATTTGTCCGGCTGGACACAATGTGGACCTGTCCAAGAAGGGGACGCTGTACTTTATGCAACGAGCGGTGGCCAGTGAATACGATGACGCGATGCTAGCGGCCCGCCGACGCATGCTACAAGCCGGATTGTTCACGGGCATCACCACCGCGTTTGCCAACCAATTGCCCCAAGAGCCGCAGACGATTCTGGACGTGGGGTGTGGCGAGGGGACCCCGCTGACCGAAGTGTTGAGTCATCGCGCGGGAAACGACACGGCCGTGGGGTTCGATATCTCCAAGCCTGGGATCAACCTGGCCACCCAACTGGACACGCCAGCCTTTTTCTGTGTCGCCGATTTGGCCCAAATGCCGTTTACCGACCATCAATTCACGGCGGTCCTCGACCTCTTTTCCCCGTCGGCCTACCAGGAGTTTAACCGGATCATCGCCCCGGGCGGCCAGTTATTAAAGGTCATTCCGAATCCCGACTACCTAATCGAGTTGCGGCAGGCTTTGTTTGCCGCTGATAATCCGCACGCGCAGTATGATAATAGCAACGTATTGTCCCTGTTCAAGCGCCACTATCCGGAAGCGACCAGCCAACGAATCCGCTATCAGGTACCAATTGCGCCCGAACGCTTTAGTGATTTGATGCTGATGACACCGATGCATTGGGGCGCCAGTGAGGCACAGTTAGAACGGGTTGCCGCGGCGCCATTTTCCCAGATCACGGTCGACGTGACGCTCTTACAGGCCCGGTTTTAGTAAGGCTAGTGGGTGAATTATTTGCCCATTGCCCCTTGAAGACCGCGCAGGAGCGTGTTATATTGAGCAATGAGAAATCGTTTGGTAGTCGATATCAGCGGGTAACTGTTAGCGGCTGACAAGTAGTACTTCACTAAGGTAGTCCCTCGCCGTGCCCACACCGAGGAGCTACTTTTTTTGTGGGCTGAGCTTGAATCTGGGGACTTTTAAGCCCCACGCCTTGTCAAAGCCCAGGTGGGTTGACTATAATAATGAGACAGAACGAATGTTTGAGCAGAGGACGGAGAAAAATCTATGACGAATCATATTGCTTTATTTGAACCGTTGTTTCCGGCAAACACCGGGAACATTGCACGGACCTGTGCCGGGACCGATACCGTGTTGGATTTGATTAAGCCCCTCGGGTTTTCGGTCGATGATACGCACTTGAAACGTGCCGGCCTAGATTACTGGGATAAGGTCGACGTACGGTATCACGAAAACCTGCCAGCCTTTTTGGCGACGATTCCGGACCAGACCCAGTTGTACTTGGTGTCAAAGTTTGCCGAACGCGACTACACCGAGCCCGATTACACGGTCAACGACAACGACCACTACTTCTTGTTTGGCAAGGAGACCACGGGCTTGCCGGAATCCTTCATGCGCCAAAATCCGGAAAAATGTATCCGGATTCCGCAAGATGACAGCCATATTCGGGCTTTGAACCTGTCGAACAGTGCGGCTATCGTGATTTACGAGGCTTTACGTCAACAGGCTTTTCCACAATTGGAACGGGTGCACCGGTACCCACACGATAAATTAAAATAATCGTTTGAGCAGAAAGGAGGCCGCAACTTGGCGACAAAACGAAAAACAACTCGCCGCAAGACTTCCCGGCGGCGTCCTGCGAAACGCAAAAGCACTCAACCGTTTCCGTATACGCGTAACGTCGTTGGCCTAGTCTTGCTGGTGTTAGCGGCGTTGGGGTTATTCAACTTAGGGATGTTAGGGACGTTGTGTGCCAATTTGACCCGGCTACTGGTCGGTGAATCGTACCAGGTTGGTCTGGTGGTCATTGGGGCATTAGGCGTCACGTTGGCCGTGACCAGCACCTGGCCGGACTTACCACGGCACTATCTGGTGGGCAGTGGTATCGTGTATGCCGGGTGGCTCTTATGGGCTAGTGCGACCACGTTCACGGCGGCTAACCAACACAGCGGTTTTTTGGTGACCATCTGGAATAATGGGTTGGCTGACCTGGTCTCCGCTGGCCGGACCAGCGACTTGGGTGGCGGCCTGATTGGGGCGCTGGCGCTATCAGTCATCGCCTGGTTGATTGCCTTACTGGGTGCCCAGATTGCCGCGTGGGTCATCATGGCTGGCGGGGTTCTAGTCTTCTTCCAGATTCCACTGACCGATGTCCAGCACGGTCTGCAACGGATCGGCCGATGGTTAGTGGCAGGGTTAGATTGGTTACAAGCCACTGTTGACCGGGGACGCGCAGCACTCAAGGCGCACCGGGAACGGACCGCTAAACAGGTGGCCACGTCGCCGGATTCATCGGCCGCCCCCAAAGATGAGCAACCGGCAGATCAGCCAGCACCCACGGCGCCCGCTCAGCCGGCGTCTTCGTCGGCCGAACCCAGTTATCACGTGACGGTGGCCGCTAACGAACACCCAGCACCGACACCGTCATCGGCAGCGTCGGCACCAGAAACGTCGGCGCCGGATGATGGTGAAGAAGCTGAATCCGCGTTAGTGGGAACCACTGAAGTCGACCCGAATTACCAATTACCGACGGCTGACCTTTTGAAGCAAGTGCCCCCGGCTGATCAGACCGCGGAAGTGAACGCTATCGACGCCAATACTAAAATCTTGAAACAGACGTTGGATAGCTTCGGCGTGGATGCCGAGGTCAAAAACGTGAGCTTAGGACCGTCCGTGACCGAGTACGAGTTGCACCCAGCCATCGGGGTCAAGGTGTCCCGTATCGTGAACTTAGCGGACGACTTGGCGTTAGCACTAGCCGCGAAGGGGATTCGGATTCAAGCGCCGATTCCGGGCAAGTCCTTGATTGGGATTGAAGTCCCGAACAAGGAGGTTTCCACGGTCTCGTTCCGCGACGTGGTCGAGTCGCAACCACCACACCCGGGACACCCCTTGGAGGTACCGTTGGGTCGGAACGTCACGGGACAAGTGGTCACAATGGATTTGACCAAGATGCCCCATTTACTGATTGCGGGAGCGACCGGGAGTGGGAAGTCCGTGGCGATTAACGATATTATCACTAGTATTTTGATGAACGCCCGGCCAGACCAGGTCAAACTGATGTTGATTGACCCTAAGAAGGTCGAACTGAGCGTGTACAACGGGGTCCCACATCTCTTGACCCCCGTGGTCTCTGAGCCGAAAAAGGCGGCCCGTGCGTTACATAAAGTGGTGGCGGAAATGGAACGGCGCTACGATCTCTTTTCCCAGTTTGGGCAACGAAAAATCGCCGGGTATAACGCCTACGTCAAGCAGGCCAACGCTGAAGACAATCAGGCGCGGCCCACGCTACCGTACATCGTGGTCATTGTCGACGAATTGGCCGACTTGATGATGACGGTCTCTAGTGAAGTTGAAGACGCCATCATTCGCTTGGCCCAGATGGGGCGGGCCGCCGGGGTCCACATGATCTTAGCCACCCAACGGCCCTCGGTCGACGTCATTACGGGGTTGATCAAGGCCAACGTGCCATCGCGTATCGCATTCGCAGTTTCCAGCGGGGTCGATTCGCGGACCATTCTGGATACCAACGGCGCCGAAAAGTTACTTGGTCGAGGAGATATGCTCTTCCAGCCAGTCGACGCCAACTCACCGGTTCGGGTCCAGGGTGCCTTTATCCCGGACGAAGACGTTAACCACGTGGTGGACTTCATCAAGCAACAACAGACCGCGGATTACGACGAAGACATGATGGTCACCGACGAAGAAATGCAGCAGACCGAACAGGGCGACAGCGATGACGCCTTGTTCGACGATGCCTTGGCCTTCGTGGTGGACCAGCAAAAAGCCAGCACGTCGCTGTTACAACGGCGGTTTCGCATCGGTTATAATCGGGCGGCCCGCATCATCGATGATTTGGAACAACGGGGTTATATTGGCCCCCAGGAGGGGAGCAAACCCCGCCAGGTCTATAAGCAACCGGATCCGCCGGAAGGCAGTGAAACGCCAAAGGCGGATTGAACGACAATGTAAAATGAGTCAAAAAATGGTCGGTAACTTTCACGCAGAAAGTTACCGACCATTTTGACATTTAACCGTGATATTAAGCCGTCATAATTGAGGAAATGGCGCCGAAAATCAGTGAGCCTAAAGTTGCAATAATCATAATCCAGACAAAGACGTTAGTTATTTTTTGAAATGTTGATTTCTTTTTCTTTTCCATACGAGCTTAAGCCACCTCTTTACCTACAGTTCTTTCCCAAATAGTTTACCGTGAGTGCCGCCGAATTGCAACTCTTGACCGTGATGCGTGAGTTATGAATTGCAAGTTATTCACAAAATATTTATAATAGGACGGACATGAATTACACGGGTACTCGGATCAGTTACGGGGAACAGCGAGTATCGTTGCCAAAACTTAACCATAGTGGTGGACGGATGAACAGGGGGAATCGACATGCGGTTTTGGGTCTCGCCAGGAGGCCAATTGGCTATTTTACTGTTGGGATGGTTGGTGATACATAGTGTGCGTCGGTTAATGCGCCATCATTGGCCGCAAGAGCTGGTGCCGTGGGATTTGATGACACCATTACTTATCTTGTGCAGTATCATTTTGATTCCTCAAGGGGCGGGGCACCTCCTTCCTTGGGTGGTCATTGGATGGATGCTGATTGGCATCGGGGTCGCACTGCTCCAGGCGGTGCATAATCACGAATTACTTTATCCGCGATTTTGGAAAACTTTTTGGCGGTTATCGGACTTGTATTGGTTGTTTGGGTTCGCCGCGTGCTTTTTACTTACGATTAGTTAGAAAATGTATAAATATAAATTAAGTTGAGTATTGACTCGTTTTTCGGGACAATACGGAAACGTTTCCAGCCGCGGTGAACAAGTGTTCGCCGCGGCTTTTGGGGTCTCTGGGGAGAAATTTATAAAAATACGGTAACATTGTGGTAGAAAGTGGGGGTATGTGGTAAACTTGGTGATAGTTACAAGTTAGGGGTAATGGCTATGTTCATGGGCGAATTTGAACATTCGATTGATACCAAGGGCCGGCTCATTATCCCCGCTAAATTTCGGGAGCAACTCGGGTCCCATTTCGTGGTGACTCGAGGCATGGATGGTTGTTTATTCGGCTATCCCATGACGGAATGGGCCGCTTTGCAGGATAAATTAAAGGCGTTGCCGGTGAATCGCAAAGATGCACGGGCGTTCGTGCGGTTCTTTTATTCGGCGGCCACCGAGTGTGACTTGGACAAGCAAGGGCGGATTAATTTACCCCAATCGTTACGCACCCACGCGGACCTCCAGAAGGCTTGCGTGATTGTGGGCGTGGCGAATCGCTTTGAAATTTGGAGTGCCGACCGCTGGGCGAAATTCTCAGCTTCAGCGGAGGAAAACTTCGATGATATTGCGGAAAACTTGATTGATTTTGACTTGTAACTTGAGATTTTAGACGGAAGGAGCGTGCCCATTGGAAGACTTTCATCACGTTACGGTACTTTTAAATGAAGCGGTCAACGGGTTGGCGATTCAACCAACCGGGACCTATGTGGATTGCACGCTGGGGGGTGGCGGACACAGTCAGAAGATCTTGGACCAACTGACGACCGGTCACCTGTACGCCTTTGATCAAGACCAGACCGCAATCGACTATAATCAAGACCATTTAAAAACGGCGTTGGCTGCCGGCAAGGTGACCTTCATCAAGAGTAATTTTCGGGACATAAAGGCACAGCTTGCCGACCAAGGCGTCACCCAAGTGGATGGCGTACTCTACGATTTGGGGGTTTCGTCACCCCAGTTCGATGAGGCTGACCGCGGGTTTAGCTATCAACACGACGCGCCGCTGGACATGCGAATGGACCAAAGCGCGAAGTTGAGCGCCTGGACCGTGGTTAACGAATGGTCATTTAACGAACTTTTGCGAATCTTCCACCGTTATGGAGAGGAAAAATTCGCCAAGTCCATTGCCCGAGCCATTGAACGGCACCGGGCGACGGCTCCCATCGACACGACGGGACAACTGGTGGAGATCATCAAGGAAGGCATCCCCGCGGCCGCTCGCCGGCACGGGGGACATCCCGCCAAGAAGGTCTTTCAAGCTATCCGCATCGCGGTCAATGACGAGTTAGGTGCCCTGGAAGCGTCGTTAGAACAAGCCATTGGCTTACTCGCGCCGAAAGGCCGGATCAGTGTCATCACGTTTCAGTCGTTGGAAGACCGGCTGGTCAAAACCATGTTTCGGGAACAGTCTTCGTTACCAGAACTCCCACACGGGTTACCCGTGATTCCGGAACAAATGCAGCCGGATTATAAACTTGTCAATCGTAAACCGATTCTGCCATCTGCGGCGGAGTTGGCCGCTAATCACCGAGCCCATAGTGCTAAATTACGGATCTTAGAAAAGCTAGACTAGCTCCCTGATGAGAACTTAATTATTCGGACATAGGAAGATGATTATTTATGGCGCAAAATAGCTTAGCAGAAGCGGTTCCACTCACAAAAGAACCGCAGCAACGCCCAAACATAGCACAACCACAGCCGCAAGTGCAGCCCCAGGGGCAACCTGCAGGGCAGCTTCACCGGCAAAAATTACCCGTTTCCAAATTTGAGAAATGTCTAGTCTTGGTCTGTGGCCTGGTTTTAGCTGGTTTGATGGTGTGTGTCGTTTCCGCTAAAATTGCGATGAGCAATGCGCAGCATGATTTACAAACGGTTAATCAGACAACGACGACTTATCGCAATCGGAACACCAACACGCGACAAGAAATCAACGAGTTGCAGAGTCGGACCCGGCTTGATAAGATTGCGCAGAAGCAAGGGCTGAGTTTGGAAAATGCGCGAATAAGGACTGTTGATAAATAATGAATGATTCCCCAAAGCACCCAATGAAAAATACAAACGCGCGCAGAAACCGGAAGATCGTAGGCCAGTTTCTGTTTTTCCTTTTCATCGGCGTTTTTATTCTCATTGCGGTGCGTTTTTCTTACATCTCCATTGGCAAGAAAGTCCAAAACGTTAATCTGAGTGCGTCAGCCCAGAAACTCTACACGGCGAACAAAACGCTGAAGGCCAAGCGGGGCACGATTTATGATGCCAATAATCAGCCGATTTCCGAGGACACCAGCGTGTATTCCCTATACGTGGTCCTGGACAAACGGCAGGTGGGAACCAACAATCAAAAGTTGTACGCCACCAACAAGCCCAAGATTGCCAAGGTCTTGGCCAAATACTTACCAATCAGTGAAAAAAAGGCGTTAAAGATTCTGAATCCGAGCAAGGGGAATCCCTTCCAAGTAGAATTCGGGACGGCCGGACAAAACATTTCACTGGCGACCAAGCAAAAGATCCAGCACTACCACCTGAGCGGCATCAATTTCGTCCAACAAGAGGCGCGGTTGTATCCGAATGGGATCTTTGCCTCCCACTTGATTGGCTTGGCTCAGTCGTCCACGAAGAACAACCAGACGACCTTGACGGGGACGATGGGAATTGAACAAGCCTTCAACAAGGAACTGACCGGGAAGGATGGGTCCCAAAAGATCAAGAAGGATACTTATGGCTACCAGTTACCGGGGACCAAGCAAAAGTATCGCAAAGCCCAGAACGGGGACAACGTGTACACCACCTTGGATACTCGCTTGCAGACGCTACTGGAAACGGAAATGAGTAACGTCCAAAAGCAGGTCAAGGCCAAGTCGATGAACGCGGTCTTGATGAACGCGAAGACCGGGGCCATCTTGGCCGCTACCCAGCGGCCGACGTTCAATGCCACCACCAAATCGGGCTTGAGCAAGATTTGGCGGGACACCTTGGTCCAGGATGCTTATGAGCCGGGGTCCACGATGAAGATTTTCAGTCTAGCCGCTTCCATCGATAGTGGGAATTACAACGGGAATGTGACTTACCAGTCTGGGCGTTACAAGATTGGGAACCAAGTCGTACCCGACTGGAACACCTCTGGTTGGGGAACGATTACTTATAATAAAGGGTTCGCCCTTTCCAGTAACGTCGCCATGGCCCATTTGGAACAACAAATGGGGGCTAAAACTTGGAAAAAATATATCAATCGTTTCCGTTTCTTAAAGAGTACCCATTCGGGCTTGCCCGGAGAGCTGAGCGGGAGCATCGCCTTCTCGCGGCCAATCGAACAAGCGGATACCTCGTTCGGCCAGGGGATTCAAGTCACGGCCTTTCAGATGCTACAGGCCTTGACGGCAGTCAGCAATAATGGGACCATGATGAAACCGTACATCGTTAGTAAAGTCGTTAACCCAAACACCAACAAGACCGTCAAGTCTTACTCACCAACGAAGGTGGGTCACCCGATTTCGGCCAAGACGGCCAAGGCCGTGCGTAAGCACATGGAAGATGTGGTCTACAAGAGTTATGGGATTGGGAGCGACTACAAGATGAGCGGGCAACTCGTCGCGGCTAAGACCGGGACGGCGCAGGTCAGCAATG
The DNA here is from genome assembly GCF_014069315.1 of Levilactobacillus suantsaii. Classification (NCBI taxonomy): domain Bacteria; kingdom Bacillati; phylum Bacillota; class Bacilli; order Lactobacillales; family Lactobacillaceae; genus Levilactobacillus; species Levilactobacillus suantsaii. Next base: position 1,742,547 of record NZ_CP059603.1, read on the forward strand.
GTAAATCCGGTTATTTATCGGGCGACGATAGCTATCTGTACTCCGTTGCCGCCATGGTGCCGGCTAGCAATCCAAAGTACGTGATGTATATCACCATGAAACAGCCCCACTTGGGGAGCAAGACGGCGACGAAACTGTTGGCGTCCATTACGAAGCCCGTGTTGGCCCGAGCTCTTCAAGAAGACAACGCGACGACAACCAAGCAAGTCAAGATGCCAACGGTCACCGGGTCAAGTGCGACTAAGGCGACCAAGCAGCTCAAGAAATTGGGTATGACGGTCACGCGCCTAGGTAGTGGTAAGACGGTCAAACGGCAGTCGGTGAAGGCCGATAGCGTACTTTACCAGGGCCAACGGGTCTTCTTATCGACTGGCGGTACTGTGACTATCCCGAATTTGACCGGTTGGTCGAAGGGGGATGTGGTAAAATTAGCACAGTTGCTGGGGCTCAAGGTGACCACTGACGGTGACGGCTACGTTACCAAGCAAAGTCTGAAGACTGGAACGACCGTTTCGTCAGGGGACAAATTGACCGTCACACTGAAACAAAATAAATGAGAATAGGGATTGAGTAGAAAACATGATAACTGCACTGGTGCCCCTTTTAGGCGGCTTTATAATTACGGTAGCGTTTATGCCGGCATTGATTCGGTATTTCCGCGCCCGACATGAAGGACAGATGATTCGGGAAGAGGGTCCGAGCTGGCACGAAAAAAAGTCCGGGACCCCAACGATGGGGGGCTTGCTCTTCATCATCGCGATTCTGGTGGTGACCTTATTGGTAAGCTGGGGCGCTGCGCCACATCGCGTTTTGCCCACGACCTGGATTCTACTGTTTATCCTGGTCCTGTACGGGGCGTTGGGCGCTTGGGATGATAGTATCAAGCTGTTCCACCGCCAGAATGAAGGCCTCAAGGCTTGGCAAAAGTTACTGGGTCAAATCATCGGGGCACTATTCCTTTTTGGGGTCTACACGCATGAAGGGTTGCCCATGGCCTTAGCGATTCCGGGCCTCGGCACCTGGCGGATGGGTGGTTGGTACGCCCTCTTTGCTATCATTTGGTTAGTTGGCTTTTCTAACGCCGTCAATTTATCTGACGGTCTGGACGGCCTAGTCAGTGGTTTAGCCAGCATTTCCTTTGCGGCTTACGGCTGGGTTGCGTTGATCCAACACCAATTCAATATCAGTATCTTTTGTTTTGCCGTAGTCGGCGGTCTGCTAGGGTTCTTGATCTTCAACCATAAACCAGCCAAAATCTTCATGGGGGATACCGGGTCGTTGGCCTTAGGGGGCGCTTTAGCCGCCGTGGCCATCCTGTTACACCACGAAGTGTCCCTATTATGGATTGGTCTGGTCTACGTGATCGAGACGGCCAGTGTGATTTTGCAAGTAGCCTCGTATAAATTAACGGGGAAGCGCATCTTCTTGATGAGTCCCATCCACCACCACTTTGAAATGTTAGGCTGGAGTGAGTGGAAGATTGATTTGACTTTCTGGGGTGTGGGCTTGGTAACGGCGCTGACCGGCGTCTGGGCCATCCTTGCTTGATAATCAGCGACCGACTAATGGGCTAACCGGGCTCGTTAGAGTTGGGTTAGCCCTTTTTTAGAACATGACAACGAAATTAATAAGAGTGAACGGAGAGCGAGCAGTAGTTATGAAAGAGATCACAACGTATGTGGATAAACGGGTCTTAGTTTTAGGGTTGGCCAAGAGTGGCTTCAACGCCGCCAAGCTGTTGAAACGCCTAGGGGCTTTGGTCACCGTTAGTGACGTGCAACCTTTGGCCCAAAATACGGAGGCTAAAGAACTACAAGAAGCGGGTTTCAAAGTGATTACGGGCCAGCAAACGCCTGATCTCTTGGATGCGGGGTACGACTTAGTGGTCAAAAATCCCGGTATTCCGTACGATGTTCCCGTCGTCAAGCGGGCCTTGGAACTAAAGCTGCCCATTATCAGTGAAATGGAACTGGCCAGCGAGGTGGCCGATGCCGAACTCGTGGCGGTGACTGGCAGTAACGGTAAGACCACCACGACGACCATGATTCAAAAGATGTTGGCCCACGACCGTGAGACGGGTAAGTCGGTCTACGCCGGCAACATCGGGATTCCGGCCAGTCAGGTGGCCCAACAGGTCACCAGCGTGGATACGTTGGTCTTAGAGGTCTCCAGCTTCATGTTAGTGGGGACGACCACGTTCAACCCGCACATTGCGGTGCTGACCAATATCTTCTCGAACCACTTGGATTACCACAAGACGCGGGCCAATTACGTGGCCGCGAAGATGAAGATTACGGCTAACCAAACGGCCAGCGATTACTTCGTCGTGAACTTCGATGATCCCGAATGGCGGGAACTCAGTACCCACTCGGCGGCTCAGGTCGTGCCGTTCTCCCGGCAAAACGTGACCCAGGATGGCGCTTACGAAGCCAACGGGACGTTGTACTACCAACAAGAAGCCATCATGCCGGCAAGTGAAGTCAAGGTCCCTGGCGACCACAATATTGAAAACGCCCTGGCGGCCATTGCGGTCGCTAAAATCAAGGGCGTCAGCACCGCTTCCATCGTGTCCGTTCTGCGGGCCTTTGGTGGGGTACGGCACCGAACCCAGTTCGTCCTTGAAGCTGATGGTCGCCAGTACTACAACGATTCCAAGGCCACGGATATGGAAGCAACGGAAATGGCCCTCAAGGGGTTCCAAGCGCCAGTCGTCTTGCTTGCCGGGGGCTTGGACCGCGGGTACACCTTTGAAAAGATGATTCCAGCATTCAAGGAACACGTCAAAGCCATCGTCTTGTTTGGGGAAACCGCCAAGTTATTGGCGGAGACCGCTAAACAAGCGGGGATCGCGACTATCAAGATGACGGAAAACGCTGAGACCGGGGTGCCGGTCGCGTATGAGCTGAGTGACCCAGGCGATATCATTCTCCTGTCACCGGCCAATGCTAGCTGGGATCAGTACCCGAACTTCGAAGTTCGGGGTGACAAGTTTATTCAAGCAGTCGAAAAATTGACCGGGAAACAGGAGGAAGTTTAAATGCGTTTAATGGTATCGGGTGGTGGCACGGGTGGTCACATATACCCAGCACTGGCTTTGATCAAGGCCTTAAAAAAACGGGACCCGGATGCCGCGGTGATGTACGTCGGTTCACAGCGGGGCCTAGAAAGTACTATCGTTCCTGCTAAGGGAATCGCGTTTGAAGCCACGCACATTCAGGGGTTCAAGCGCTCGCTGTCGCTGGAGAACTTCAAGACCATTTATCTCTTCTTGAAGAGCGTGCACCGGGCCAAGCAACTGATTCGTGAGTTCAAGCCTGACGTTGTCGTTGGGACCGGGGGCTATGTCTCCGGGGCCGTCGTCTATGCGGCCAGTCGATTGCACGTGCCGACGATGATTCACGAACAAAACAGTGTCGTGGGCATCACCAACAAGTTCTTGAGTCGCTACGTCGATAAGATTGCTTATGTATTTGACGCGGCTGTCGACCAGTTACCGGCTAGTAAGATGGTCAAGACGGGGAACCCGCGGGCCCAAGAAGCCGCCGAAGTGGTCAGTCACTTTGATTGGTCGGAGTACGATTTAAAATCTGACGTGCCGACGTTACTGATTTTTGGCGGTTCCCAAGGGGCGTTAAAAATCAATGCAGCAACGGTGGCGGCAATCCCGGCGTTTAACCAGCGCGACTACCAGGTAGTCTTTGTGACCGGGCAGAAACGCTACGATGGGGTGATGGCCCAGCTCAAGGACCAGACGGTGGCGCCCAACGTGGTTATCAAGCCATACATCAGTAACATGCCGGAGGTCTTGCCGCACGTGGCGGCCATTGTGGGCCGCGCCGGGGCGACTAGTTTGGCCGAAATCACGGCCGACGGGATTCCGTCGATCTTGATTCCTAGCCCGTACGTCACGGCGGACCACCAGACCAAGAACGCCCAGTCGTTGGTCAACGTGGGGGCGGCGGAAATCATCAAGGAAGCCGATTTGACTGGTGAGTCCCTGGTGAAGCAGGCCGACCAACTGATGCAAGACGACCAGTTGCGCCAGGGGATGGCCGAAGCGTCGAAGCACTTAGGAGTGCCAGATGCGGCCGACCGGGTCTTAGACGTGGTCTTGTCCCTAAAAAAGTAAAGTTGGCTAGTTAGCAGAAGCGGAGGTGGACGCTCGTGAAATTTCGGCACGACCGAAAACAAGCCCCAAGGTCCCGGGAGCAAACGCCCTGGGAAAAGTACCAATCACGGGCGGCCCAGCAGCGAAAACGGGCTCAGACCCCAAGATGGTATCGCCGAACCAAGCGGATTGGGGATAAGCTGCCCCGGTTACGGCAGCAACGTCACCGAGAATTGGCTCGGCGGTTAGCCCTGCTCTTGTCGATCTTTTTGGTCGTCATCGGGGTCATGGTTTACTTGATTTCTCCGCTCAGTCACGTGCAGGCGGTTACCGTGAAGGGGACTCAAGAATTGTCAGCCAAACAGGTGCAACGGGCCGTAGGAATTCGGCCAGGTGATTCCATCTTCAAGGTGGTTGGACACCAAAAGCGCCTGCAACGGGTAGCACCTCAGCACAGTACCCGGTTGAAACGGGTGCGAGTGCAGTTCCAGGCGCCTAACCGGGTGACCGTTCGGGTCCATGAATACGCAACTGCTGGTTACGTGGTTCGTAACGGCCAGTACTACGAGGTGCTGGAGAACGGTGTCGTCAGTCAACAATCGGTCAGTCAACCGAAGAGTGGGACCCCGGTTTACGGGAAGTTTAAATCCACGAAAGCATTGCACCGCATGATCTTGCAGTACGCACGACTGAGCACCGCTATCAAGCATAGTATTAGTGAAATTCAAGCGGCACCCACAAAAATGAACGCTCAGCGAGTGCATTTGTTCATGAATGACGGCAATGAAGTGTATGCTAGTATTGGGAGCTTCGCCAAAAAGATGGCGTATTATCCCAGCATTGCACACAGGATGAAACAAAAGGGTGTCGTGCATTTGGAAGTCGGCGCGTATTCGTCCGCTTTTACGAAATAATTTCATTTTGATTTCAGCGTTAAAAGCGTTTATAAAGGCTTTTTCAACCCCTAGTAAATGTGGTAAGCTGAAGAATAATTAGGAGAAAAAGCGAATTCATACGTGTTAATAGATCGATTAGCTTAGGAGGTTCCTTTTTCTATGGATAATTCAGGGATGTACGTAGGTCTCGATATAGGAACCACCTCAATAAAAGTCATTGTTGCTGAAAATGTTAAAGGGCAAATGAACGTTATTGGCGTGGGGAATGAACGTTCGAATGGTGTCAGCCGCGGTGTGATCGTGGACATTGACAAAGCAGCTGAAGCGATTCAGCGCGCTATTCGACAAGCCGAAGAAAAGGCTAGTATCGAAATCCACGATGTCATTGTGGGGATACCCGCAAATATGTTAAAAATTGAAACGTGTAGTGGCATGATTGCCATCGATGATCAGTCTCGTGAGATTACCGGCCGCGATGTCCGCAACGTTGCGGCGGCCGCTTTGATTCAGAGCCTGCCCCCCGAGCGCGAAATCGTTGATATTTTAGCCGATGAATTCGTGGTGGACGGTTTCGACGGGATTAAAGACCCCCGCGGAATGGTGGGGGTCCGGTTGGAACTTCACGGGACCCTGTTTACGGGACCGAAGACCATCATGCATAATACCCGTAAGGCGGTTGAGCAAGCTGGCTTGGCCATCCGGGGAACCGTTATCGACCCCATGGCTCAAGGAATGATGGTCATGAACGACGGCGAGCAAGACTTTGGCACTATCCTGGTTGACCTGGGTGGTGGCCAAGCGACGGCCGCAGTGATTCACGATCACCAGCTCAAATACATTGACGTGGACCAGGAAGGTGGGCAGTTCATCACCAAGGATATCTCGGTGGTTCTGAACACTTCACTGGACAGCGCGGAAAAGCTCAAACGCGATTACGGGTATGCGGATTCGACCCAGGCCAGCGATGAGGATGAGTTCCCGGTAGGTGTGGTCGGCCAAAGCCAACCAACACCCATTTCGGAAAAATACTTAGCAGAGATTATCGAAGCGCGTTTAGACCAAATCTTGAAGCGGCTATGGGCCAATTTAGATAAGGTCCAGGCACTAGAGTTACCTGGTGGTATCGTATTGACTGGTGGGGTCGCGGCTTTACCGGGCATTACGGAGCTGGCTACCGATGAGTTTGGCACCAACGTGCGGGTGTACGTTCCGGATCAAATGGGACTGCGGCATCCATCGTTTACCTTGGCCCTGGCCTTAGTGAACTACTTTGGTGGCCTCAATGAAATTGATTTATTGATTAAGAGCGCCTTGACGGGGTCGACTCAGTTAGCCGATGAAACTGATGAAATTCGTCAACGGGAGGCTGAAGCGGCACCACAAAGTGATGCTTCGGTCGAGCCGCAACCGCACAGTCAGACTAACGACAAGAAAGCAAAACCTAAAAAGAAAAGCCGAACTGAACGGGTAAAGAAGTTCTTTAGCGACTTCTTCGACTAATGTGAGATGGAGGAATACACAATGGAATATTCATTAGATTCTGCTCAAAATCACGGCGCCAACATCAAAGTCATTGGCGTCGGCGGCGGGGGCAACAACGCCGTTAACCGAATGATCACCGAAGACGTGAAGGGGGTTGAATTTATCGTCGCCAACACCGACGTGCAAGCCTTAGAAGCGTCTAAAGCGGAGACCAAAATCCAATTAGGGCCGAAACTGACCCGGGGGTTAGGTGCCGGTGCCAATCCTGAAATCGGCGCCAAGGCGGCTGAAGAAAGCGAAGAAGCTATCACGGAAGCCTTAGAAGGCGCCGACATGGTCTTCGTTACGGCCGGCATGGGCGGTGGTACCGGGAACGGTGCCGCCCCAATCGTGGCCAAAATCGCCAAGGAAGGCGGTGCGTTGACCGTTGGTGTTGTGACCCGTCCATTTAGCTTTGAAGGTCCACGGCGGGCCCGTTTTGCGGCCGAAGGGGTCGCGGCGATGAAGGAGAACGTCGATACGTTGATTATTATCGCCAATAACCGCTTGTTAGAAATCGTCGACAAGAAGACGCCAATGATGGAAGCCTTCCAAGAAGCCGACAATGTCTTACGGCAAGGGGTTCAGGGGATTTCTGATTTGATCACGAGTCCCGGCTATGTCAACTTGGATTTTGCCGACGTCAAGACGGTCATGAAGGACCAAGGATCTGCGTTGATGGGGATTGGCTCGGCCAACGGCGAAAATCGCACGGAGGATGCCACCAAGAAAGCCATCTCGTCACCATTACTGGAAGTGTCCATTGACGGGGCCGAACAAGTTCTCTTGAACATTACCGGTGGTCCCGACTTGTCCTTGTTTGAAGCCCAAGCGGCTTCCCAAATCGTGTCAGATGCTGCGACGAGTGATGTCAACATCATCTTTGGAACGTCCATCGACGAAGAGTTAGGCGACGAAGTTCGGGTCACCGTGATTGCAACCGGGATTGACCGGAAGCGGGAAGAAAAAGCGGCAGGCCGTTCTCGGGTAGCTCGGCGGGCGAATGCGCAAAATAATAATAACGCGGGGAGCCAACCGACCAACCATGGTGAGACGCGTCAATCTCAAGCTGACCATCGTGAACAAAAGAGTGATCCGTTTGGTAACTGGGATATTCGTGAACCAGCGCACCGGCCGGAACCCAAGCCATCATCCGGTAGCGATGAGTTTGCCGGGGTCGACAAGCCTGACTTTAATATTTTCAACCCAAGTTCTAACCAGCATTCAGCGGCGGACGACAATCAGGGTGAAGACACGCCACCGTTCTTTAAGCGGCGGCGGAAATAACTGATGTGGTGAGCTGTTGTGAGAGGAGTGATTAGCTATGGCGGATAAGTTTAGTCTCAGCAAGTTTTTCGGCATGAACGATGATTATGATGATGACGACGACTATCAAAAATCCAATTCGGTCGCTCAACGACAGCCTCAAGCGGCTCATCCAGTAGCGCCGCAACGTCCAGTTGACACACGGAAGGTGGTTGCTATGCGTTCCGCTACTAATTCAAGTCACATCACGATTTGTGAGCCCCGGATTTACTCAGATGCGAAGGGAATCGCCAAGCAAATTACCAGCGGGGATGCCGTTATCGTTAATTTTGCCCGGGTCGATGAAGCTCAAGCCCAGCGCATTGTGGATTTTTTGAACGGGACGGCGTTTGCTGTCGGCGGTGAAATCAAACGAATTGGCGAAGAAATCTTTCTTTGCACGCCACATAACTTCGAGGTGACCGGCGATGTTGCGGCCAATCTCGGCAATCAATTTACGTCATAAGGAGCGGATGCTTTGATTAACGCTGGAATAAGTGCAGCCATGCTCAAATTGGTCATGTTTGTCTTTCAAGTTTTGAACTGGTTGGTCGGCGCGTACATCCTGTTAATCGTGATTTACGCGTTACTAAGCTGGCTTCCCGGAGGCTATCAGTCCCGGTTTGGTCAGATTATCGGTCGCTTAGTCGAACCGTTCTTAAGTTACTTTAACTTCATTGCCATTGGACCCTTAGGTTTTGGCCCAATTGTTGCCATCGTCGTGTTATCGGTGGTTCAGATCGGGCTACAAGCCATCGAAGGGTTCGTTATCCAGTTATTACTGTGACGATGATGAGAGGAGGAAACGGCCGTGGATGAGAATATCACGCAACATTTCCGGCCGGATGAAGCCCCCTTCATCGATGCGGTTGGGAACTGGTTGCAGCGGGTTCAGGATGAGTACCGGCCAGTGCTCACGCATTTCCTGAATCCGCGTCAAGTTTACGTCGCTACCACGTTAGCCCATCGGGCCGACATTGCGGTTCGGTTCAACGGTGGTTACGCGGGGGCGGAGATGCAACGAGCCCTCTTTTATCCGGAGTACTACACGCCGGAAACCCGGGACTTCGAGCTGGCATTACTGCAGGTCGATTATCCCATCAAGTTTGCCACGTTACATCATAGTCAGATCTTAGGCACCCTCCTGGGGTCGGGCATTGAACGTGAAATCATCGGCGATATCGTCACGGACGGTCTCACCTGGCAATTGGTGACCGAATCGGCGATGACCGATTACTTAACGGGCCAAGTCGACCGTATTGGTCGGGTCAAGGCTCGCCTGGTTCCTACCACGTTGGAAACGTTGGTCCAGCCAGAAGACGAGTGGGAACCTGAAGCGGCGACGTTATCGTCGCTACGATTAGATAGTATCGTCGGGACAGGCTTTCACTTATCCCGTCACCGCGCCAAAGAACTCATCGAGGGCGGTCGGGTCCGGGTCAACTGGGCCGATACGGAAAAGCCCGACTACGAGTTAGCCGTGGCAGATATTGTGTCCGTACGACATTTCGGGCGGATTCGGCTCGACGAGGTCGGCGGGCGGACGAAAAAAGAAAAAATTCGGGTCATCCTAGCGGTGCTGAAGAAATAGATGCGGAGGGAACGTACAAATGGTACTAAGTCCATTAGATATTCATAATAAAGAGTTCGGAACCAAAATGCGGGGTTACAACGTTGATGAGGTCAATGACTTCTTAGATCAGGTCATCAAGGATTATCAAATCACGTTGAACCATAATAAGGAGCTGGGTGAACAGTTAGATGCAGCCAACGAAAAGTTGAAATACTTTAACGACTTAAAAGATTCGTTGAACCAATCGATCTTGGTCGCCCAGGAGGCCGCTGATAAGGTCAAGGCCAACTCGCAAAAGGAATCCGAAATTATTATTCGTGAGGCGCAAAAGCAAAGTTCCGACATCGTTTCCGAAGCCACCAACAAGGGCAACCAAATTATGACGGAAGCCTCGAAACGCGCCAAGAAACTGGCGGTCGAGACGGACGACTTGAAGAAGAGTACCCGGGTCTTCCGGCAACGGCTCCAAGTCATGTTAGAAAGCCAACTGGAAGTCGTTAAATCTAACGATTGGGACGAGTTGCTCAAGGAAGGTTCCATGTCCAGCTATGAGGAGATTAAGAAGGTCGTGGGCGACCGACTTGACAAGGCGCCAGAACAAGGCGTAGACTCAGAAACATCATCGTCAACGGATGCGACTGACGAAACAGATGGTCAGACTCAAGTCACCGAAACGCCCGTCACGGACACGGGTGACCCGAGTCAAGAGACCGTCGTCATCTTCCCGGACAATGATCAAAAACATTACAACCAACAATAAAAATGCTTGAGGAAACACAACGACAAGGTAGACGGTCCTAGCGAGCTGGTGAAGGTGGAAGACCAGCGATTCAGAGACCTTGGCGTGATCATTCTGAGTGGCTTTAGGACTGAAAACGAAGTAGGTCTTAACGGGTACCCCGTTACGGTATTGAGGGAAATTAGCGGGAGTTAATTTCTAAATTTGGGTGGTACCCCGTTACGGTATTGAGGGAAATTAGCGGGAGTTAATTTCTAAATTTGGGTGGTACCACGAACGACTTCGTCCCTTGCGGCGGGTCGTTTTTTTATGGTTAGGATGCAAGTGAAAAATAAGGCGTTTGACCGGTGAGCTGAGGTGGCCTCCAGTGGGACACTTGAGCTCACCGGTCACGCACCGTGGAAGAGTCATGACAACAAGGAGGAATTGCTGGTATGCGAGTAAAAGACACGCTGAACTTGGGTAAGACCAAGTTTAAAATGCGAGGCAATTTGCCGGTCAAGGAAGTTGACCGGCAAAAGGCGTGGGCTGATAACCATTTGTATCAAGCCCGCCAGAAATTAAACGAGGGGAAACCGACCTTTATTCTACATGATGGTCCCCCGTACGCGAACGGCCCGATTCACATGGGTCACGCGTTGAACAAGATTTCCAAGGATATCATCGTGCGCTACAAGTCGATGAACGGTTTTCGCGCCCCGTACGTGCCCGGTTGGGATACGCACGGACTGCCAATTGAACAACAATTGACCAAGGCCGGTTACGACCGCAAAAAGATGTCGACGTCGGCGTTCCGGGATCTTTGTCGCGAATACGCGCTAAAGCAAGTCGACCAACAACGTGAAGGCTTCAAACGCTTAGGCGTTTCTGGCGATTGGGATAACCCGTATATGACGTTGACCCCTGAATTCGAAGCCGCAGAAGTGCGCGTCTTCGGAGAAATGGCCAAGCGCGGCTTGATCTATCGGGGCAAAAAGCCGGTCTACTGGTCCTGGTCTTCTGAATCTGCGATGGCCGAAGCCGAAGTTGAATACCATGATGTGACCTCACCGTCCGCCTTCTTCGTGGAAGAAGTGGCCGATGGCAAGGGCGTCTTGGATGATCAGACCTACTTTGTGGTTTGGACCACGACGCCGTGGACCATTCCCGCTTCCGAAGGGATCACGATTGATGCCGGTATCGAGTACGCGGTGGTCAAACCCGCCAACGATGACCGGAAGTTCGTTCTGGCCAGCACCTTAGTGGCGGAAAATGCCGAACGGTTTGGCTGGGAAGATGTCCAAGTGGTCAAGACCGTTTTGGGCAAGGACCTCGAAAACATCACGGCTCAACATCCATTTATCGCCGACCGGAAACTCGTGGTCATGTTAGGCGACTTCGTGACGACCGATTCCGGGACTGGGTTGGTCCACACGGCACCTGGTTTAGGGGAAGATGACTTTAACGTGGGGGCCTTATACCACTTACCCGTCTTAGTCCCTGTTGACGACAAGGGGTACATGACCGAAGAAGCTGGTCCTGATTTCAAGGGTGTCTTCTACGAAGATGCTAACCAAATTGCTTTGGACAAGCTTAAGGCTACGAACGCTTTGCTGGATTACATGCCGTACGAACACAGTTACCCGTTTGACTGGCGTACCAAAAAGCCGGTCATCTTCCGGGCCACGCCACAGTGGTTTGCCTCAGTTGATAAGATTCGTGATGAGATTCTGGACAACTTAAAGGACGTTTCCTTCAAGCCAGACTGGGGTCAACGGCGCTTAGCCAACATGATTAAGGACCGTGGCGACTGGGTCATCTCCCGGCAACGGGTCTGGGGTGTGCCGCTGCCAATCTTCTACGCGGAAGATGGCACGGCCATCATCGAACCAGAAACGGTTGCTCACGTGGCGGACTTATTTGGCAAGTACGGCTCCAACGTCTGGTTCGATCGTGACGCCAAGGACCTCTTACCAGATGGATACACCAACGAACACTCCCCGCACGGTGAATTCACTAAGGAAACTGACATCATGGATGTGTGGTTCGACTCCGGTTCCTCGCACCAAGGGGTCTTAGCCCAGCGTGATGACCTGGTTTACCCAGCCAACCTTTATTTGGAAGGGTCCGACCAATACCGGGGCTGGTTCAACTCTAGTTTGATTACCAGTGTGGCCGCTGAAGGCAAGGCGCCTTACAGGCAGGTCGTTTCCCAAGGCTTTACCTTGGATAAAGACGGCCACAAGATGTCCAAGTCCTTAGGGAACACGATTGCCCCAGACGAAATCATCAAGAAGATGGGGGCCGACATTGTCCGGTTGTGGGTCACGTCCGTGGACGCGTCCGCTGACGTGCGGGTCTCGACCGAAGCCTTCGTGAAGATTTCGGACAGCTACAAGAAGCTGCGGAACACGATGCGCTACCTGTTGGCCAACACGACGGACTTCGATCCGGAAAAAGACGCCGTTGCCGTGGCCGATTTACAAGCCGTCGACCGGCACATGCTATACCGGCTCAATGAGTTTACTAAGTCGGTCAAGGGTCACTATGACCAGTACGACTTCTTGAGCATCTACAAAGAACTGATGAACTTTGTCATCACCGAGTTGTCCGCCTTCTACCTGGACTTCGCCAAGGATGTCTTGTACATCGAATCCGAAAACAGTCCGGTCCGGCGCTCGATGCAGACGGTCTTCTACCAGATTGCGGTGACGTTGACCAAGCTGTTGACGCCCATCATCCCGCACACGACCGAAGAAATCTGGACCTTCTTGAAGGAACCGGAAGACTTCGTCCAATTAGCGGAAATGCCGAAGGTCTTAGACCTGCCAACCACCAACGAAGACGGTGACCCGTCGGCTTGGGACCAATTCATGACGGTCCGTAGCGATGTGTTGAAGGCGCTCGAAGAAGCCCGGAACGCCAAGTTGATTGGGAAGGCTGCCGAAGCGCACTTGGACCTCTACGTGAAGCCTGAGATTGCGACCTTGTTCAAGCAATTGGACATCAACGTGCAACAGATCCTGCTGGTTTCCGGTCTGGACGTTCAAGACTACGATCAAAAGCCGGCTGATGCCGTCGACTTTGACGACGTGGCCATTGTGGTCACCGCCGCTGAAGGGGACGAATGCCAACGCTGCCGGTTGATCAAGACCGATGTCGGCAGTGACGCCGCTTATCCGCACTTCTGTGCCCGCTGTGCCGCTATCGTCCGCCGGGATTACCCAGAAACAGCCACGACCGGCTTTGATGACTAATTAAATGAAACTTTAGATTTACCCGTAAACGGGCCTGGATAAACCAGGTCCGTTTTGTGTTTTCCAATCCGAATCACCCGGGCGTTCCTCGTGGTTTGCGGGGGCCGGCTAAAACGGGTATAATCTGCTTGTATGTCAAGACGGAAGGGAGACCAGTGCATCATGCTAATCGGTAAAGTAAAAAGTTATAGTGAGCAACGGGGCTTTGGCTTCATCACGACCCCGGATGATGGCGATGTCTTCGTTTATTACACGGGGATTTTAGGTGACGGTTTCCGGAAACTCGAAGCGGGTCAAACGGTTCAGTTCGTGATCGTTCAGGGCCAAAAGGGGCCCCAAGCGGCTAAAGTCACGCCCGTGGTGACCGCAGACCAGGAGGCATAGAGTATGGATTTAGAAGAACACGTTGAATCATCTGAAACATTGTACGATGGCGTTATCGTGCGCTTAGAACGTCAACAGGTGCGCTTGCCGAACGGCGAAGCAGCCACGCGTGAAATCGTGCGGCATGCAGGTGCTGTAGGTATTTTAGCCTTAACGGACGCCGACCACATGATTTTGGAGCGGCAGTGGCGGGCCCCCGCTGCCAAGGCAACGTTAGAGATTCCGGCTGGTAAGCTGGATAGTCGCGACGCCGATAACATTGAGCATGCGGTCCGGCGCGAACTCAATGAAGAGATTCGCTATGAACCGGGGACGTTGAAACGGATTACTGGTTTTTATTCCAGTGTTGGCTTTTCCGACGAGTACATGACGTTGTTTATGGCAACTGACTTAACGCCCGTCAAGACGGAATTACCGCGTGACCAGGGGGAAAACCTCGAGTTGTCCACGGTCACCAAGACCCAGGCGCAGGCCATGATTGCTAGCGGCGAAATTGAAGACGCCAAGACCATTATGGCCATTTACTACTGGCTCTTACAGAAGTAGGTGATGGCAGTGCGTAATGATTGGCAATCGGACGACGATCAACCCAAGACGCGAGCGGATTACCGCCGCGAACAAGAGCAAGCCAACCAGTCACACCAACGCCGGCGGGGCCAGGACGTAAGGCCTGACAGTCCGGTGACGGATAATCCGCAAGGCCTGGAACAAAATGGCGATACGGCACCACTCAGCCAGTCTGAGTATAAGCAGCGGCGGTTAGGTCGTCGGTTAAACTGGGTCATCTTTTGGCTGGTCGTTTTGATTATTACCGTGTATATTATTTTATTTTTTGTTGAATTTTAAAGGAGTGACCAAGCATCATGACATTTGGCGTAATTTGTGCCATGGAAGAAGAAATCAAAGAATTAAAGGCCGCCTTACAGGACGGTCAAACCACGACCATCCACGGGTTAGAATTTTACCGCGGGACCATTTCCGGTCAAAACGTGGTGCTCGTGCGTTCCGGAATTGGGAAAGTCGAAGCCGGTTTAACCACGGCCTTACTGATCACCCAATTCGACGTGGATGTCGTCATCAATTCGGGTTCAGCTGGTGCCTTAGCGCCCGACCTGAACATTGGCGACGTGGTCATCTCGACCGAAACGGCCTACCACGATGCCGACGCCCGGGCCTTTGGCTACGTTTATGGCCAATTGCCGCAACAACCGGCACGTTTTGAAGCGTCCAAAAAGTGGGGCGCGGAATTAGCTGCGGCCGCGAAGCAAACGGGCCTGACCACCAAGCAAGGCTTGATCGTGTCCGGCGACCAGTTCTTAAACGGGCCGGCAGCCACGAACCCCATCTTGGCACACTTCCCCGAAGCTTTGTCCGGTGAAATGGAAGGGGCCGCGGTCGGCCAAGTCGCCCACCAATTCGACGTGCCTTACGTCGTGGTGCGGGCCATGTCCGATACGGCGGATAACAATTCCGGCGTTGATTTTGATGACTTTATTATTGATGCTGGTCGGCAATCGGCCCAGATGTTACTGGCCCTGTTTGCCGCGCAGCACTAGCTTCAGTTTCTAGGAGGGTTTAGTTGTGAAGGAGATTTACTTAGATAATGCGGCCACGACGCCCATGTCGCCCGCCGTCTTAGCTGAGATGACGGATAAAATGGCTAACGTCTTTGGCAACGCCTCAACGTTGTATGGCTTGGGACGCGAAGCTCATACGGTGATGGAAAATAGTCGGCAGGTGATTGCGGATAGCATCAACGCCGCTAGCGACGACGAAATCATCTTTACCAGTGGCGGTAGTGAAAGTGATAACACGGCGATTACCCAAACGGCCCACGCCCGGCAAAAACTGGGCAAGCATATCATTACGACGGCCATCGAACACAAGGCGATTTTGGAGCCGCTCCGGGCGTTAGAGCAGGAGGGCTTTGAGGTGACCTACCTGCCGGTCGACCAGCAGGGACACATCAGTCTTGACGACTTCAAGGCCGCCTTGCGCGATGATACCATCCTGGTGTCCATCATGACCGGGAACAACGAGGTTGGTAGTCGGATGCCAATCCACGAAATCGGCGAAATCTTAAAGGACCACCAGGCGTGGTTCCACACCGATGCCGTGCAAGCCTATGGGTTACTGGACATCGACGTCCAACGCGACCACATCGACATGCTGTCAACATCGGCCCACAAAATCAATGGGCCCAAGATGATTGGTTTCTTGTACCGGCGGGAAGGCGTGAACTTCCCGAGTTTGGTCAAGGGCGGCGACCAAGAAGAAAAGCGCCGGGCTGGGACCGAGAACGTCCCGGCGATGGCGGGCTTTGCCACGGCCGTGCAGGCGTTGACGCCCGAGGTCAAGGCTAAGCGCCAGGCTAAGTATCAGGGCTTCAAGCAACACGTGGTCGACGGTCTGACCGCTAACGGTGTTGACTTTGCCGTCAACGGGTCATTAGACGGAGAGAACCTGAACCACGTCTTGAACCTCTGGATCAAGGGTATTTCGACCTACGTCATGCAGACTAACCTGGACCTCGCGGGGATCGCCGTTTCCGGTGGCTCGGCCTGCACGGCGGGCTCCATCGAGCCGTCGCACGTCTTGACGGCGATGTTCGGGGCTGATAGTCCCCGCATCGGTGAGTCGTTACGGTTGTCCTTTGGGACCTACACCACCGAAGCCGACCTGGACGCCTTTATCCAGGCCGTGACTAAAATTGTGACGCGATTAAAGCACACCAACGAGGTGAAGTAGCGTGTTATTTAAAAAAACGATGCAGATTGAAGGGGACCAGGACAGCTATACGCTCCACCCCAACATTAAGCCGTACGCTTTAAAGGACGTCGGCTTTCAGGTGACAAACGCGGGCAACTACACGTTGGAACGGTCGGTCGACCCGACTTCACCGTATAACCGTAACCAGATGCTCAAGGTGACGGTGGCCAAGGACCTGTCCGGGTTCAAGATGGCGACCACCAACGCGTCGGGCAATCGGCGGCTGAATATCTTTAAAGGCCCCCACGCCAAGGGTAACGTTGAGCAGTACCATTTCATCATGCAAAATCTAATCGACCGGGAGATTTTGAAGAAACAGTAACCGGGTGTAGGGAGTCACCAGCAGGAACGCTGGGACTCCCTTTTTCATGGGCTGTGAGCCGTTTTCAGGAAAAGAAACACCAGGCTTGCAAAATGTAAGCTAAATCGTTACACTGATAAATACTGGACTTGTGCGACCTTCAACTCGTAGATTCTCCAGAATCTGATAGAAATGATGGTGATACCATGCAAGACAACAGCCAAACGCGTGTCGTTGTCGGAATGAGTGGTGGTGTGGATTCCTCCGTCGTGGCCTTGCGCTTAAAGCAGCAGGGCTACGACGTCGTGGGCGTCTTTATGAAGAATTGGGACGACACGGATGAGAACGGCGTCTGCACCGCAACTGAAGATTACAAGGACGTGGCCAAGGTGGCCGCAAAGATTGGGATTCCGTACTACTCGGTCAACTTCGAAAAGGAGTACTGGGACCGCGTGTTCACGTACTTCTTGGACGAGTACAAGAAGGGTCGGACGCCCAACCCGGACGTCATCTGTAACAAGGAAATCAAGTTCAAGGCGTTTCTCGACTACGCCTTAGAGCTGGGGGCCGACTACATCGCCACGGGGCATTATGCCCAGTTGACGCGGGATGCTGACGGTCATAATCACTTGTTGCGGGCCGTTGATGCCAACAAGGATCAGACGTACTTCTTGAGCCAGCTTTCGGCTGAGCAGCTCGACCGGGTCATGTTCCCAATCGGGGACTTGGTCAAGAAGACCCAGGTCCGGCAGATGGCGGCAGACGCCGGTTTGGCGACCGCTAAGAAGCCCGACTCCATGGGCATTTGCTTCATCGGTGAAAAAGGTAATTTCAAGGACTTTTTGAACCACTACTTACCAGCCAAGCCTGGCAAGATGATGACCGTTGACGGTGAGGTCAAGGGTGAGCACGCCGGCTTGATGTACTACACGATCGGTCAGCGGCGCGGCTTAGGCATTGGTGGCGACGGAGTCGACAACCAGCCTTGGTTCGTCATTGGTAAGGACCTGTCCAAGAACATCTTGTACGTGGGCAAGGGGTACCACAACCCGCACCTTTACGCCACGTACTTGGAAGCTTCGGATATCCACTGGGTCAACACGATTGACCGGGGTCAAGACTTCCGTTGCACGGCGAAGTTCCGTTACCGCCAAAAAGATACCGGCGTGACCGTTCATCTGAGTGACGATGGCCAGAAGGTCACGGTAACTTTCGACGAGCCAGCTCGGGCCATCACACCCGGCCAAGCGGTCGTTTTCTACGACGGCGACGAGTGCCTGGGCAGTGCGATTATCGATGCGGCATACGGTGAGACCAGCATTAACGCTACACACGAGGGTGCTGGCAAGTTACAATTAATCTAATTTAGTGCGACGAAAGGGTCTGGGAGTTATTTCTCGGACCCTTTTTGAGTTATCAGGCCCTTTTTCGGACTAACGAGCCGGCAGTTTGACACAGTTACTTTGAAAACGCGGCAAAAACTGGCATAATATGTAGAGATTGGGTCGTTAATTGCTGAGCGCAGTGACTCGATTTAAGCGGTAAATGAGTTTTCGCGTCTGCTAATCGGGTAACAGTGAGCGCAATTAATGGTGAAAGGACGTTTACAAACAATGAAACTATACTTTATTCGACATGGGAAGACACAGTGGAACTTGGAAGGACGGTTTCAGGGCGCCGGTGGTGATTCGCCGTTACTGCCGGCTAGTTATCAGCAAATGATTCAATTAGGGCGTTTTTTGCGCGATGTTAAATTCACGCACGCCTATTCGAGTCCCATCAAACGAGCCCGGGTCACAGCACGGCGGGTATTGCGAGAAGCCCATCAACGCGTGCCACTGACCCTAATGAGTCGCTTAGAAGAGTTTCATTTAGGCGTGATGGAAGGTCAGACGTTTGCGTCGATTCAGGAACGGTTCCCCACGGAGCTGGATGCGTTTCGTAACCATCCGGATCGCTACACCACCCAAAAGGTGGGCGGCGAGACCTTTACGCAGGTCATCGACCGGATGACGCCGGCCATTCAGACCATTGTGGCGCATAACCCGGACACCGCCAACGTGATGATCGTGGGTCACGGGGCAGCGCTCAACGCCGAGATCAACGCGTTGTTACAGACGCCGTTAGCCGACCTGCGCAAACGGGGCGGTATTCGGAATACTAGCGTGACGGTGCTCGAGACCCATGACGGGCAATACTTTGACCTGTTGGACTGGAACAATACTAGTTTTCTAACGGCCAGCGCCACCCCGACCGATACTATTTAATGCAGGTGATAATGTTATGACAACGGAACCTTCCGCCAAGCGAGCAGCGGACAAACAACGCTCGGAAAAATTAGTCCATCAACTGGTGCAACAGATTACCCAACACCCTGGGGAGTTCAAGCCCTATTACGAACTAGCCACCGTGTTGGTCGACCTCAAGTCTTATGCCCAGGCCGAAGAGCTCTTGATGAAGGCGCTCGGCTTGTTTCAGGCGCAACCCGAGGCGGTCGAACGTTTACACTACGGGCTGGGGAACGTGTACTATGCGGCCCAGGATTACCCCAAAGCTATCGCCCAGTTTGACCAGTTGGGTGACCAGTTCAAAGGGGTTGGCTATTTGATGATCGCCCAAATTCACATGGCAAATGGCGACCATAAGCGGGCGTTGGCCTTTGCGCTAACGGCGTTGGCCAGCCAACCCAACGATGTGGCCACCCTCCAGGTGGTTGCCGAAAACCTCTTAGCCGTGGGTGACATGGCCCAAGCCGCTACTTATTATGACCGGGTCTTGGCACTGGATGCTAAGAACGGGCACGCACAATTCGACCGCGGACTAGTGGCAATGGTGCAAGGCGAGGCTTATGCCGATTACTTTGCTAAGGCCAAACAACTTGATCCAGCGTATTATGCCAAGGGCCAGAAGAAGTTGGTCGATATCGAGAAATTCATTCACACGCAGCATCAACAGAAGGAGTAATGTGGGATGGCAACCGAATCTATGGACCTGCTGGCGACGGACCGGGGCCAACAGGGCGATTACGTCGTGGGCTCGGTCAGTGCGGTCTTTTTCACCAGTCAGGATAGTTTTTATAAGGTCTTACTGATCAAAGTCAGCGAGACCAGTTTAGATTGGCACGAAGACGAAATCGTAGTCACGGGTAACTTTGCCGACATCAAGGATGACGTGGTCTATCGTTTTACGGGTAAACGGGTGGAACACCCCAAGTACGGCGTGCAGTTTCAGGCTACGAACTACCAAAACGAAACGCCAACTTCCCGCAACGGGGTCATTGCCTATTTGAGTGGGGATGACTTTCCTGGCGTGGGGAAGAAAACGGCGGAAAAGGTGGTCGACGCCCTGGGTGCCGATGCTATCGATGCGATTTTAAACGACCACTCGGTCCTCGATCCGTTGGGGTTGTCGCCTAAGGTGACCCAGACGTTGGTCACCCAACTTCAGACCAATAATGGGATGGAACAGATTATCATCGGGCTGAATGGGTACGGGTTTGGCAGCACCTTAGCGGCCGCCATCTATAACCGCTACCAAGAAAAGACTCTTGATGTGATTCACGATAACCCGTACCAGTTGGCCGAAGACATCACTAGGGTCAGCTTCAAGCGTGCCGACCAGATTGCCACGCAACTGGGCTATGCCCCGGACCGGCCCGAACGGTTACGCGCTGGGATCCTACAGACCTTGCGGGATCTGTCGGTGGCCAACGGGGATACTTACACCACGGCCAAGCCGTTACTGACCAACACGTTGAGCCTACTTGAAAATAGCCGCAACGTGCGCTTGAACCCGCAACAGTTGGCCGACCAACTCTTAGAATTGGCCAAGCAACAAAAAGTGGTCGGCGATGAGCAACGCATCTACTTAAAACCGCTCTATGACGATGAGTGGCAGATTGCCGAACACTTCAACCGCTTGTTGCAGGATGACGATGAAGAAAATAAGCAGACCTTTAGCGATAAAGCCATTCAGCAACAGTTGCGGAAAGTCGAAAAGCAACTCGACATCACCTACGACGAGTCGCAAACGGCCGCGTTGACCGCGGCGATTCGCGCTAAGGTCCTGCTGTTGACCGGGGGCCCAGGGACCGGGAAGACCACCATTATTCGCGGACTAGTCCACCTGTACGCCAAGATGCACGACGTTTCGTTAGACATCAACGAGTATAAGGAACGACCGTTTCCTGTCCTACTAGCGGCGCCCACGGGGCGGGCCGCAAAACGGATGAGTGAGACCACGGATCTGCCAGCCAGTACGATTCACCGCTTATTAGGCTTGACCGGCCGGGAAGGCAATATTGAAGACGCCACCACCAAGGATTTGGAAGGCGGGTTATTAATCATCGATGAGGTGTCGATGGTCGATGTCTCACTGATGAAGGTGCTTTTGCGAGCAGTACCGGTAGGCATGCAGGTCATCTTGGTCGGTGATAAGGACCAATTACCTTCCGTGGGCCCCGGCCAGGTCTTTCACGACCTCTTGGCCAGTGATCAATTGCCAAAGATTCAACTCGACACGATTTATCGCCAAGGCGATGGGTCGTCGATTATCCCGTTAGCCCACGCCATCAAGAAGGGGCAATTGCCCGCTGATTTCACCAAGAATCAACGGGACCGGTCGTTTATTGCGTGCCGGGCCAACCAAGTAGCCGACGTCATCGACCAGATTGTGGCTAAAGCCCACGTCAAGGGCTTCTCGGCCGCTGATATCCAAGTATTGGCCCCGATGTACCGGGGAACAGCCGGCATTGATCA
This sequence comes from Levilactobacillus suantsaii, assembly GCF_014069315.1. Classification (NCBI taxonomy): domain Bacteria; kingdom Bacillati; phylum Bacillota; class Bacilli; order Lactobacillales; family Lactobacillaceae; genus Levilactobacillus; species Levilactobacillus suantsaii. Next base: position 1,764,136 of record NZ_CP059603.1, read on the forward strand.
CTTGAACGAGATCTTGCAGGAGATTTTGAATCCCAAGAAAGATGAACGGACCAAGGAAGTCACTTTCCGGAATCAGCAATTCCGTATCGGCGACAAGGTCTTACACCTGGTCAATAGTCCCGAGAACAACGTCTTTAACGGCGATATCGGGACCATTACCGGAATCGATTTGGCGAGTGACCCCCACAGTAAGGTCAAAAGCGATCAATTGACGATTGCCTTTGAACAGACCGAGGTCACCTACCAACGCAACGACTGGATTCGGTTGACCTTGGCCTACTGCATGTCAATTCACAAAGCCCAGGGTTCCGAATTTAAGTTGGTCATCTTGCCGATGGTCAGTCAGTACAACCGAATGCTGCAACGGAATTTGCTCTACACGGCGGTGACGCGGGCCGCCGACATGCTGATTCTGGTCGGGGAACCCCAAGCCTTTGCGACTTGTGTGGAGAACCTTTCGGTCAACCGGGCCACTACCTTGACCCAACGGATTCAAGCCGTACTGGCACCGGACCAGACGCCTAGTCCCACCGCTGAAGCTGAGACCCAGCCAGCAGAAAAGGACGCCACGCCGACTGCGGGTGAATCGGTGACGGCAGGACCCACCGCAGACGCCGAAAAAAGGACGCCAGCGACCGCGGCACCGGCGACGCCCACCGATTACCGGTTGACCCCCGAACTGGCCTTAGCGGGGCAAATTGACCCGATGATTGGCATGCAGGGGATTACGCCCCAACAATTTATGCCCCAGGCTTAAAAACGTTCGGTTAAGCGTTGCGTTTACGGGGATAAATTGCGATAATAAAGACACATTTATGGAACAGTGAATATGCATAGGAGGCAGTTATGGTGGTAGAACAGGTCGAAGCGGGCAAGATGAAGGTGTTTGCCTTGAGCTCTAACCGGCCCTTAGCCGAAAAGATTGCCCGGGTCGCCGGGGTCGAATTAGGAAAGGCAACGGTTAATCATTTTAGTGACGGTGAAATTCAAATTAGTATTGATGAAAGCATCCGGGGTGATGAACTCTTTATCATTCAATCCGTCTCTGATCCCGTGAATACCAATCTCATGGAATTACTGATCATGGTGGATGCCGCTCGGCGGGCCAGCGCAGCGAAGATCAACGTGGTTATCCCGTACTATGGGTATTCTCGGGCTGACCGGAAAGCCCGGTCGCGGGAACCCATTACGGCCAAGCTCGTGGCGTCGTTGTTGCAGATGGATGGGGTCAGCCGTGTGATTGCGCTGGACCTGCACGCTGCCCAGTTACAAGGCTTCTTTGATATTCCGGTGGATCACTTGCAAAGTGACCGGCTGTTGGCCAGCTACTTTGAAGGTCGGTCCGATTTGACCGCGGATAACACGGTCGTCGTCGCCCCGGATCACGCGGGGGTCAGTCGAGCACGGCGCTTAGCCGAGCTGTTAGGCACGCCCATCGCCATCATCGACAACCGCAGTGAGACCGAAAATGCGGCTCATCCGGACGCCGTGATTGGTGATGTGACCGGCAAGAATGCCATCTTAGTTGATGATATCATCGACACGGCCGTGCGGATCTCCGTATCGGCCCAAGCGCTGCGTAACGCGGGGGCGGCCCATGTCTTTGCCAGTGCGACCCACGCCGTGTTGTCGGGGGATGCGACCAAGCATATCGACGCCTCACCGTTGGAAAAGGTCGTGGTGTCGGATTCCATTCGAATCCCCGCCGAAAAGCAGAGTGATAAGTTTGTGGTCATGTCCGTTGATGAACTCTTCGGGCGGGCCATCACGTTGATTTACAACGAACAACCGGTCGACCAGCTCTTCCGGTCACCGTTGAAGATGCAACAACAATAAGCTGACTGACCGGCGGGAGTGACTCGACCGGAATAGTCAACCGAAAAACGGGCCTGGGGGTAACTCTCAGGTCCGTTTGTTTATGGTGATGAGAAAAAGTGTGCGCTAAGAAAGTAAGGACTGAGTGAGTAGATGCAATTGAGGAAAACGGCAGCGGTAACTGATATTGGCGATTATTTGAAGGTCGCCGCGTGTACGGCGGTCATGGCCCAGACCGTACTTGGTTTGGCGCTGGCCACCCGACCAGGCGCCGCGGCGCAATGGGCGATTGGACAAGCTTATGACCTGGTGAAGTTTACGGCACCGGCCTTCATTTTTGGTATCCTGTACACCACCTTGCGTCAGCATGCGATGACGCCCGTGACTAAGCGCCAATACTGGCGCCAACAGTGGGCCGCGTTGGGCGTGCCCAGTGTGTGGTGGACCTTGGTGTATTTGATTATCACGCCTAAGTTGCAGCAACATCAGCCCTTCCATGATTTAGGTAGTTTCTTGTGGCAGGCGGTGAACGGTAATGCCGCCCCACATCTCTGGTACAACACCATGATGTTGCAATTTATCGTGGTCATGCCACTGTTTTGGGCCTGGTCGGCTTGGGTCGGGTCTTCCCGATACCGCGCTCAACTAAGTGTGGGCGCGGTGGCGATTTTTTACGCGTTGTGGTTGGCCTGGTTTCCGCATGCGCCCACTTACTTAGTGGACCGCTTAGCCCTTAGTTTTTTGCCGTACGCCGTCTTAGGGGTACTGTGGTGGCAGTTTCCGCGGGTGGCCGTGGCACTGCGTCACCATTGGCTCGTGGGACTACTCTGGTGGGCGCTAGGATTTATGTGGCTGGGCTGGCAACTAAAACGGCGGGGGTTGCCGGTCAGCTTACCAGCCACCGGTTACTACCAGCCGTCTGCTCTGATGTACGCGTTGGGCGTGATTGGGTTGGTCAGTTGCCTAGCTGTGGCACAATTACAGCGCCGTTCAACGTGGCTTCCAGTGATTCATTGGTTGGCCACGTACGCTTATCGGGCCTATTTGAGTCACGCGTTTTGGCTCTACTGGTTGTGGCCGTTGACGGACGGACTGGCCTTGGGCTGGCGAATCTTACTTAGTTATGGGGCGACCTGGATTGTTGCTTTTGCCACGACTTATTGTTTGCATTGGGGCTGGCAACGAGTAAAGATGACAACGCAATGAGGAGAATGGTGATAATTTTTAATGTGGAAGCCGTCTGACTTGCAATGTATTTTGAAAATCGGTATGGTTGAACAGGATTTTTTTGCTTACGAATAATTAGCATTTTAATGGGGCCGACTCGGCGCATGAGGTTGGGATGATCAGTGCGGCAGCTAGCGGTCCCCATAGATTGAGGAGGATCCATTGTGAACGGAAAACATATTGGGGCTTTATTAGGTATTACCCTCTTAGTCGTCGGCGGTCTTGCCGCTTGTGGCAAGTCGAGTAGCCAGTCGTCAGGCCAGGGGCAGTTGGCGGCGAAACAGACCGTCAACCTGTCGGCCAAGTCAGAGGTCACGACACTGGATGTTTCTAAGGCTTCTGATTCGACGAGTTTGACCATGCTCTACCACACCCAAGAAGGGTTGTTTCGATTAGGCAAAAACGAGAAGCTGATCAATGCCTTAGCGACGAAGACCAAGGTCAGCAAGGACGGGACCCGTTACGTCTTCAACTTGCGGCGGAACAACAAGTGGAATGATGGCAAACCGGTCACAGCCCACGATTTCGTTTACTCGTGGCAACGGACGGTCAACCCCAAGACCGCGTCCGAATACGCCTACTTAATGGCTGGTGTGAAGAACTATAAGCAGATTCAGTCCGGAAAGATGAAACCTAGCAAATTGGGCGTCAAGGCATTGAACAATTACCGCTTGGAAGTCACGTTGAGTAAACCGGTGGCTTACTTCAAGTTGCTGCTGGCTTTCCCAACGTTCTTCCCACAAGAACAAAGCGTCGTGGAAAAAGAGGGTAGCAATTACGGTCACTCAGGTAGCGCTACGGCGTACGATGGGCCGTTCAAGATGACCAAGTGGACCGGGACGTCGCAGAGCTGGAAACTGGTGAAGAATTCGAAGTTCTGGGACCACAAGGACATCACGTTGAAGTCATTAAACTTCCAAGTGGTCTCCAACGCATCGACGGGCTTGAACTTGTTCCAAAAGAAGTCCTTGGACGCCACGACCCTCGATGGGACGCAGGTTGCTAATTTGAAGAACAATCCCAACTTGAAGACCTACGTGGGTGGGACGACCTACTACATGCAGATGAACCAGAAACGCATTAAGGCTTTACGGAACGTGAAGGTCCGTAAAGCGTTGTCGTTAGCCATCGATAAACAACAGTTGGCTAAACGGGTCCTGCGGGATGGCTCGAAAGCGCCGTTAGGGTTCGTCTCCCAGAATTTGACCCAAAACCCGAAGACTAAGAAGGACTTTGCCAAGGACGCTTACGTCAAGGAAGGTGTCACCCACAATCTGCCACAAGCTAAGAAGCTGATGAAGGCCGGATTGAAGGCTAGTGGGACCAAGCAATTGAACCTGACGCTGATGTGCGATGATACCTCAGTTACCAAGACTGTGGCCCAGTACATTCAGGCTGAACTGCAGAAAATGCCGAATGTTAAGGTATCGATCAATACCTTACCGTACAAGACGCGGTTGAGCCGGTCGAACTCCGGGAACTTTGACTTAGTTATTTCTAGTTGGGGCGCCGATTTCGCGGATCCAATCAACTTCTTGTCACTGATGGCTACCGGAAATACTAATAATAACGGGGACTTCAGCGATGCCACTTACGACGCGTTGATCAAGCGCTCCGAGAACCAGGATGCCAACCGGCCAACTGCCCGATACAATGACTTGGTCAAGGCCGAAAAGCGCTTGATGACCCAACAAGGGGTCGTGCCACTGTATCAACCAGCGACAGCCGAGCTTTGGAACTCGAAGGTTAAAGTGTACGTTTGGAACCCCGCCGGAATGAGTCGTGGTTATCAATGGATGAAAGTTGAAAAGTAAGCTGATTTTCCAGTTGCAGGAATAAATTTTTGTAATCACAAGCCTAACTTTCTATTTTGGCGAGTTAACCGCGGGAAAATAAAATAAATTGTCAATGGGGGTCGCCCAGTTAAATCTACGGATTTGCTGGGCGGCCTTTTTGCTGTGGCGCCGGGGCTTTCGAGCTGTGTTTCAACAGATGGGGATTATTGGGAGAAATGAAAACGGTTACTAACATTCTTCAGTAAAGAATTGAAATTTTTTATGGAACATGGTATACCTAAGTTAGGACTCGTGAAAACGAATACATAAACGACGGAACGGTTAGGTTGGAGGATGACGAGATGCAATTAGATGAAATCTTAACGGAACAACGCAATCACCGGTCGACGCACATTGATCGGGAATCCACGCTCGACATGGTGGGCACGATTAACCGTGAGGATCAGCGGGTTGCTCGCGCGGTGCAGAAACAGTTGCCCCAGATTGCGGCGGCCATCGATGCGGCTTATCCTAAATTCGACCAGGGCGGTCGGCTGATTTACATTGGGGCCGGGACGTCCGGTCGATTAGGGGTGATGGACGCCACGGAATTACAACCCACTTACGGTTTAACGGCCCAACAGACGTTTGGGCTGATTGCCGGGGGTACGGCGGCGCTGACCAAAACGATTCAGGACGCTGAAGATTCGCCGGAGCTGGCCCAAAAGGATTTGCAAGCGGTCGAATTGACCGACCAAGATATTGTTGTTGCTAGTGCGGCTTCAGGGCGGACGCCATATACGGTGGCGGCCTTGAAGGCAGCGCAAGACCAGGGCGCTTTAGGCATTGGCTTTTCTTGCATTGCCGACAGCCCCTTGGCCCAATTGGCGGACTATCCCATCACGCCCGTGGTCGGTCCCGAAGTGATTACCGGGGCCACGCTGTTGAAAGCGGGGACCGCAGAAAAGATGGTCTTGAACATGCTGTCGACTGGCATCATGATCAAGACGGGAAAGGTTTACCAGAATTTGATGATCAATGTGGTCCCGACCAACGATAAGACCTTTGAACGGGCCAAGAAGATCATTGCCGAAGCGACCCAGACATCGACGTTAGCGGCGGAACGCGCATTGGCCCGAGCCAAGAACAACGTACCGCTCGCTATCGTCTTGATTGATACCAAGGGGACGATTGCCGAAGCTAAGGAACTTTTAGCCGCTACCGACGGCCACGTGTCACAAGCCGTCAAGTTGAGTGACAATCGCCATTAAAATCGGGTCGACCGCCTTGACTGGTCCGCACCAATTCCCTTATACTCGACGTAGGTATTGAGTAGAAAGGAATGTGGCAAATATGTACGTAGCAGATGAACATCGGTACGATAAGAAGATGCCGATTCGACGCGCCGGCAACACCGGGTTCCAATTACCCGCAATCTCCTTTGGGATGTGGCACAGTTACGGAGAGACCGCGAACTACGCGGATACCCGTGACATCATGTTGAAGGCGTTTGACGCCGGGATTTTTAGTTTTGACTTAGCTGCGAACTATGGTCCAGGAACGGGAGAAGCCGAACGCCTCTTTGGCCAGGTCTTTCATCGTGAACTGGCACCTTACCGTGATGAACTCGTCATCAGCACCAAGGCAGGTTTCCACATGTGGCCAGGACCTTACGGGGAAATGAGTTCTCGCAAGGCCTTAGTCGCGTCACTGGACCAATCCCTCGAACGGATGGGCCTGGATTACGTGGATGTTTACTATAGTCACCGCTTTGATCCCAACACGTCACCGGAAGAAACGGCTGTCGCGTTGAACGATTTGGTCAAGCAAGGTAAGACGCTGTACGTGGGGATTTCGAACTACACGGCGCCCCAAGCCATGGCCATGGTCAAGATTTTTAAGGACTTGCACACGCCGTTTGTCATTGACCAAGTGTCGTACAATATGTTGAACCAGAAGGCCGCTCAAGACGGACTGTTTGACCGGATGCGGGAAAATAATGCCGGCATCATGGCGTACGGCCCACTGGCTGAGGGCTTACTGACCGACAAGTACTTGGATGGGATTCCTGAAGACTTGAACATCCATTGGTCGAGCCAATATATCTTCGACAATGGTCGCGACAAGATTTTTCACAAGTTGCAGGCGCTGAACAAGATTGCCCAAAGCCGGGGGCAAAAATTGGCCCACATGGCGTTAGCTTGGTTGTTACACGATCCCGTGGTCACCAGTGTGATTACCGGGGCATCCAAGCCAGAACATTTGGCTGAAAACCTGAAGGCGGTTCAAAACCTATCTTTCGATTCGGAAGAATTGGCCGCTATCGATAAGATTTTAAAGGCTTAATTGAAGATCGGTCTTAAGGCGTCGTCCACCCAGACGGCGCCTTTTTTGAGGTCCGCGAGATTTCCAAAAAGGCGCCCGAAAGGTCCAAGCGATGCGGTATAATTAACTAAACGAAACGTTGAGGAGGGCCTATGACACGGAAAGTAACGATTCGAGACCTGGCGCAAGCCGCAGGGGTCTCGGTAACGACGGTCTCACAGATTTTAAACGGAAAGGGTGAGCGGTTCAGCCTGGATACCCGGCGGCGGGTGCACCAACTCCAGGAAGAAATGAGCTATGTGCCGGACTTTAACGCCCGTAATTTGATTATGAAATCGGCGCAAACCCTGGGCGTCTTGGTCCCTAATTTGGGGAACCCGTTTTTTGGCATGTTTATTCGGGGGGTCCAAGCCGCTAGTCGTGAGCAGCACTTCATTCCGTTGGTTTTTGGGGCCGACCACGACCCGAAATTGGAGAGCTACTACCTGCAAGAATTGATCAAACGAGCGGTCGATGGGTTGATTATTGCCAGTGCGTCAATCACTAGTGAAGCCATCGAGACCATCCTCAAGAAAAACGGGATTCCGTACCTGTTGGTCGATCAAAATGGGGGGCCTAGTTTAGACTGGTTCCGAGTCGATGACCGACAAGGAGGCCAGGTTGCCGCCCAACATCTCTTGGATTTAGGACACCGGCAGATTGTGGTGGTCATGCCGGACCATCCGACACCGAACCTGGCGGAACGGTTGACGGGTTTTCGCCAGACATTGGCCACGGCCGGAATTTCCCTCGAAACGGATCAGGTGATTGCCACGCCAATGACTAAACTCGGGGGCTATCAAGCCACGGCTGCCGTGGTGGCACAACATCCAAGTGCCGTTTTTGCCATCAACGATGAAACGGCATTGGGCTTGATTCGTGGCCTACACGAACGCGGCTTGAGTGTCCCGCACGACATGTCGGTCTTAGGCTACGATGATATCGATCTCGACGAATACGTGGTGCCGAAGCTCAGTAGTATCCATCAACCGGTAGTCACGATGGGGGAACAAGCCACGACGCTGTTGATCAATCGGATTCATAATCGACGGCAACCCGGGCAAAATGTGAATTTACCCGTGACGTTGCGGCGGCGTGAGAGCACGGCGCCCGTAAATCCAGCGAAATAGGCCTTGTAAGCCTTTTCGAAGTATGGTAATCTTACGAGGAATGCTGTAGTGAGTTAGGTCAGTTTTACGTAAAACCTTTTACAAAATTTTGAGTCCTGATGGAGGAGTGATGGTCAGATGACTAATCGTGTGACAGTTTTAGGGAGCTTGAACGTGGATACCACGTTACGGTTGGCGCGGATGCCCCAACCCGGAGAAACACTATTAACGGAAAACAAGACCAGTGCGGCTGGTGGTAAGGGCGCCAACCAAGCGGTCGCCGCGGCGCGGTCTGGCGCGCAGACTCGCTTTATCGGTAAGGTCGGTAACGACGAAGCTGGTCGATTCATGGTGGAATCACTCACTGACGATCAGGTCGATACCAGTGCCATCATTACCGATGAAACGGTGGGGACTGGCTCCGCCTTTATTCTGTTGGACGAAGCGGGACAAAACAGTATCCTGGTCTACGGAGGCGCCAACCAACAAGTGCAGGCCGCGGAAGTAGCCGCCGTAGAAGACGAAATCGCCCAGGCTGATTTCCTGATTACCCAATTTGAAACGCCTCAAGCTGCGACACTCAAGGCGTTTACGTTAGCCAAACAGCACGGCGTCACTACGATTCTGAATCCGGCTCCGGCCGCCACCATCGACCCGGCGATTCTGAAAGTGACGGACTTGGTCGTCCCGAACGAGACGGAAAGTGCGTCCTTGACGGGAATTCCGGTGACGGACGTGGCGTCCATGGACGCCAACGCCAAGCGGTTTTTGGAGATGGGCGTCAAAAGTCTGATCATCACGGTCGGCAGTAAGGGGGCTTACTACGCGACCCCCGCAGGCTCCGGGTTCGTGCCGGCTTTTAAGGTCAAGGCTGTGGACACCACAGCGGCTGGGGATACTTTCATTGGGGCATTGAGTTCCCAGTTGAAGCCAGATTTGAGTAATATCGAAACAGCACTAACGTACGCTCAACGCGCTAGTTCGCTGACCGTACAGGGCCTGGGGGCAATGCCGTCGATTCCGACCTACGCACAGGTCCAAGCGGCCAGCCAAGCTTAATAACTCACTAAAATTTTAATGGATCGGCCTCACCGTGGAAGTAGCGGTGGGGCCTTTTGTGGATTCTGAGAAAATACGCGGATGGTCAACTCGGGGGGGGGGGGATTTGACGAGAAAATCTCCAGTTGTTTGAAATTGGTATAGGAGCGGCATATGAACCAATTTGCGAATTATTTCCCTAAAAACACTGATAAAATAACTTTTATGCGAAGGCTTGACTTTTTTAAATTAAATTGGTATAGTTAGGAAAGTCGATGGATAACGTCGATTTTACCGGTAGAATTAACGTTTAACGTCCTGACCTAAATTCGATGACCGCAAATGGTCTGGTTAATCAAAGTGAGGTTTTATGAGATGTTAAATGAAAAAGTAGTCGCACAATCAGCAAGTTTTGATGCAACGGACACCCAAGCCGTGACGGCGGTCCGGATGCTCAGCATGGATATGATTTCCCGGGCCCGCTCTGGGCACCCGGGCTTGCCCTTGGGCGCGGCCCCGATGGCCTATGTGTTGTTCTCACGGCATCTTCGGGTTGACCCGTCATTTCCCCAGTGGTTCAATCGCGACCGGTTCGTTTTGTCGGCCGGTCATGGTTCTGCGATGTTGTATAGTCTTTTACATCTGAGTGGGTTTGCGGTCTCCCGGAACGATTTGATGCACTTTCGGCAACTGGGCAGTAAGACGCCGGGGCATCCTGAAGTGGGGGTAACCCCCGGCGTCGACGCCACGACTGGGCCGTTGGGCCAGGGCGTAGGGATGGCCGTGGGCATGGCGATGGCTGAAAGTCACTTGGCCGCGACCTATAACCGGACTAATTACGCTATCGTGGACCATTATACTTACGCGTTGTGTGGCGACGGCGATCTGATGGAAGGAGTCGCGGCTGAAGCGGCCAGTTTAGCTGGCCAACTGAAATTGAATAAATTGATTGTTCTGTACGATTCCAACGATGTGTCGTTAGACGGGCCGTTAGCGAATGCCTGTCACGATAACGTGGGTCAACGGTTCATGAGCTACGGCTGGAATTATTTACGGGTCACAGACGGTAACGACTTACAGGCCATTGACGCCGCCATTAATGCGGCCAAGGATAATCAAAATGGGCCGACTTTGATCGAAGTCAAGACTCAGATTGGGGCCGGTAGTCCCCACGCAGGTACGAACCAGGTGCATGGGGCGCCACTAAGTGCGGCTGACTTGGCCACTACTCGCCAATTTTACGAGTGGGAAAATGATCCCTTTACGGTCCCGGTGCGGGTTCACGACCGGTTCATGAGTACCATTAAAGCCCGGGGGTGGGCCAGTCACCAGGAATGGTCGAATTTAGTCGCCCATTATTCGGCGGGGCACCCGCAATTGGCGGCGCAGTTTGCGCAGGGAGTTAGTCAAACGGTGCCGAAAGGCCTACGGGACCAGTTGCCAACGTACTATAAAAAAGACCAGCTAGCCTCGCGAGCCAGTGGGCACGAGATTTTACAGCGTCTCAGTGCCGTTTGTCCTAATCTTTGGGGCGGCTCAGCAGACCTCTTTAGTTCCAATAAAACCAATGTGGCCGATACAGAACGGTTTAGTGCGACGAATCGTAGTGGCAAGAATCTATGGTTTGGAATCCGGGAGTTTGCGGAAGCCGCGGCGATGAATGGCATCGCCCTACACGGGGGCACCCGAGTATACGGGTCCACGTTCTTCGTCTTCTCCGACTACATGAAGGCTGCTATTCGTTTGGCAGCGTTGCAAAAACTACCCGTGATTTACGTGTTTACCCATGATTCGTTAGCGGTAGGTGAAGATGGGCCGACCCACGAACCAGTCGAACAATTAGCAGCGTTACGGTCGATTCCGGGACTTACGGTCTATCGACCGGCTGACGGCAACGAAACGGCTGCGGCGTGGCTGGCAGCGCTCCAGGCAACGGATCATCCGACGGCTTTGGTCTTAACGCGCCAAGGGCTGCCAACGTTGCCAAAACCCGCCCAACGGGTTCACAGTGGTGTGAAACGGGGAGGCTACGTGGTGGCCGATGCGCAAAATACCGCGGAAGGGATTCTCCTGGCTTCGGGTTCCGAAGTCCAAATCGCTTTGACCGCCCAAAAACAGCTATTGGCGCAGGGGCATGACGTGCGGGTCGTATCCCTCCCGAGTTTTGAAGTCTTCAATCGCCAATCGGTTGAGTACCGCGAAAGGGTTTTGCCCCGGCGTTTACGCCGGCGGGTGGCCATCGAAATGGCGAGTGGTTTTGGTTGGTGCCAATATACGGGCTTGGATGGGTCCGTTGTCTCGCAGGATCGGTTTGGGGCCAGCGGCAATGGTGAACAGGTGATTGCCATGGCGGGATTCACGCCAGAACGGGTCGTCCAGACTTACTTAGCGCTCGACTAGATTGGGGGATGCGTTCGTCGTGTCAAAACGGACTGGTCAGACCTCTAAATTCTTGGTATATTGAAGACAAACGGATTTGGAGGCGGTTTTATGGAGATTCGACGAGTGAAAGTACCGACAGCTTTGGTCTGGGCGAAACCGGTACAGCCCCAGACGTTAACCCAAGCCCTGCTAGCAGGGCAAGTGGCCCCGTGGCTAGCCCAGTTAAGTTTGGTTGACCAGGAACAATTGGCTGATCAGCAGGCCGTGGTGACCGAAGTCTTGTTCAACGACCAGGTCGTGTTGGATCAGATCCAAGATGGATGGGCCCACGTTTTTGTTCAACGGCAGACGAATCGCCTTTCCCGTCGCGGGTATCCGGGATGGTTGCCCCTCAGTCAACTGACCGATGCGGACCAGGAACTCGCTTACCCAACAACGACGGTACGCTTGGTCCAACCCGCAACGGTATTCACCACGACCGACCAGCAAATCCGCTTGACCTTACCCATGGGGACGATTTTGACCACGACGGGACAGGACAGCGACCGAATTCAGGTCGTCACGCCGTTAGGTTCAGGCAGTATCGCCGCGCAAGCAGCACACTTGACCATTGCCGGTGGCGATGATGGCGCCCGGTTGTTGGCTTTAAGTCGGCAGCTCTTAGGAACGCCTTATCTGTGGGGCGGGCTGACACCGCAGGGCGTGGACTGCTCCGGGTTGGCCTACAGCGTGCACCGGACGTTAGGATACCGCATTCCGCGGGATGCCCAGGACCAATTTACGGCGGGGTATCCCATCGCTCCTGAGGCTTTACGTCCCGGTGATTTGATCTTCTTTGCAACCGACCACGGTACGGGGCACGTGCACCATGTCGGTCTCTACGCCGGCCAAGGTCAAATGTTACACGCCCCACGACCTGGACAAACGGTCGCCCAAACGCCACTGACTACCGCGCCCTTTGCGGCAGAATATGCCGGTGCCCGGCGGTTCTGGCAATAATCCTGAAGAATCTCCTAAGGCCCCGGTATTTCGGTCTTCTTCGCCGATTGGCATGCTATACTATTAGTGGAGTCGACGAAACTTGCGAAAGAAGAGGACGATTTTATGAAATTAAAACGAATCTTAGTCGGGCTGGCCGTCGTCAGCGCGACCTTAGCCGCGGGGAGCCTAAGCCTCACCAGTCACGCCGATACGACCGGAACGACAACGAGCAGCTCGGTTGAAAGCGACCAGAGTTCTACCAGTAGTGATAGTGGCAGCACGGTCCAGACGAAGGCCTTGTCGAAAGCTTATGCCGTCTATGGTGCTGGCTTAGCCAGTGAGGATAAGGACAAGGTTAGTTCAGCCTTAGGGGTGAAGTCCAACTACACCAGTTTGACCGCCACGGGGAGTGACTACGCCAAGTATCTGAATTCAGCCGGTACCACGGATGCCAGCATGATTAGTTCTGTTGCCCTAGCGCCTGCTGATCCGGGATCGGGTGTGAAGGTCAATATCGTGAAGTATGATGGTCAAAACAATATTACTCAAGTCAAATCGCAACAATACGCCATGGTCGCCACTATGGCGGGGGTCAAAGACGTCATCATCACGGTTACGGCGGATAAGTCTGTTTCCGGGGAATCGGCGTTGACCGGAGTCTATAAAGCTTTGGCTGCGGACGGCTTGACGCTCAACTCGGCTAACACTCAAGCTGCTAATAGCGTCTTAGATGCGACCCAACCCGCGATCAATTCCAATAGTGATAACAAGAAGTATCCGGGTAAGCTGATGGCAGCGGTAGGGTCGGTTTCATCAGACCTTGCGCAACAACGGCAGAAGGGCGACAAACTCGCCACGAAGGCCGATATCGAAGCAATGCTGAAAAAGGCGTTATCGAAACAGGGCGTCTCGAGCCAAACTACCCAGACGCAGATCAACAACATCTCGGTGGCCTTAAGTAAGGTCCAAAAGGCCCCCGTGTCTACTAGTAAATCGTATGTCACCAACGTCAAGACCGTGGCGAATAACCTTGCTAATAGTATTGGGGACAAGATGGCAAGCGTGAAAGACTTTGCCAACAGTGCCGATGCGAAGAAAGCCGAAAACTTTCTCGTGCGTATCTGGCATCAAGTTGTCAGCTTCTTCCAGGGACTATTTAGTTAGATATTAAACAAATTAACGGGCGAATGGCCCGTTTTTTTGTGTTCCAATTTAAATTTCACAAAGTCGGCGTGGGATTAGATATTGTAATCTACAAAAAGCGGCCTGGCAATTTTATTGTAGGGTACAATTAGTTGTGAATTTATCGCGAAAAAAAGTTGTTGAAAAGCCGGCAAATTAAAGCTTGTATACGGAAAAAGAACTAACGTTTGCTTTAAGCCTAAGGGGAAGCTTGTTAGACTGGGATTGTAGCGCGATTTTAATTAATGAAACCGTTTTAAACGAACGTCAGTTCCGTAAGAAAAATCTGTTAACGTTTTCTTAATAATTCACAAGGAATCTGCCGAAGCTGTGGTAAGATAAATTTGTAATTCGTATTTAGTATGAACCAACGAGGACGGTTGTAAGTTGACCGGCCGTGGGGGAAGCAGTTAGTCAGATTGAGAAATGAAGGACGTGTGTGTAAAGATGAGTACAGAGCAACGAAAAACGAAAGTCGCAGTTGGCGTTGTTGGCGCTCTCGGTGTTTTAGCCGCCGGCGCACAAATGACCGCCAGTGCCGATAGTGTTCAAGTTCAAGCGGGCGATACCGTTTGGGGATTATCCCAGAAATATGGCGTTTCAATCAAGACGCTGGAGCAACAGAATTCACTAGATAGCAACACCCACTTGATCTTTGTGGGTCAGCGCTTGCAGGTGAACAAGGCGACCACGAAAGTAATCTATACCGTAAAGTCGGGGGATACCTTGTGGGATTTGGCGCAACACTACCACCTGTCGGTCGCCCAGCTTCAAAAGGCGAACCATCTGACGGGCTCAGCGTTAAGTGTTGGCCAGAAACTAGTCATTCCGAGTGCTACGAAGACGGCTAAGACTAGCACCAGTCAAAAGTCAACAACAACGACTACACCATCAACAACTAGTCAACAGACGCAAAAGGCCAGTGCCTTTCAAGCCCAGATCTTAGCCCAGCAGCAAGCTGCGGCTAGTCAGCAACAACAACGACAATCATCGACTTCGACGACATCGTCCTCAACCCAAAGCAGTAGTTCAGTGGCTCCGGCGGCTTCATCAACGATCACCGCTAATAGTCAGTCGACGGCAACGTCAAAGGCGGCCACAACTAGCAGCAGCCAAGTTAAGACGCAATCAGGTCAAACGAAGACGTCGAGTGCCAATGAACAATCGAGCCAAGCGGCGACGTCTAACACTAATGCGACCTTAGCGCATACGCGGGCAGCCTCGACGTCATCATCATCGGCGACAACAACGGCTAAATCAGGTATCCAAGCTGCCTCAGCCAGCGTTTCGACGCCAGCGGCAACGACTTCAACGTCATCCGCTTCAACCCAAACGAGCAGTTCATCGTCAGCTGCTAAGCAATCACGGTCGGCTCAGAGTCAAGCGACGCAACCTACCAGTTCGTCAACAAGTGTGGCGTCAAGCCAATCTTCAGTAGCAACGTCACAACCGACTAAGGCGTCGCAATCGGTATCCTCGACTCGTCAAGCGGCGACGAGCACTTCCAAAGCCGCCACGACCAAGCGGTCGACTTTCAAAGTGACGACAGCCCGGTCGGCTAGCTCCAGTCAAGCAACCAGTACTAAGCAATCAACGGCTGCGGCAACAGTGACGAGTAGTAGCAGTTCAGCGGCCAAACAGACAACGCAAACGGCAACGAGCAGTAGCAGTAGTAGTAGCCAAGCCGCAACGGCCTCTAGCAGTAGCAGTACGACGAGTAAAAAATCCACGTCTAACTTAACTAGTGGTTCTGTGACCAGTCTGGCATTGAAGCTGGCTTCCGCCAATATTCCGTATGTTTGGGGTGGTGCTTCGCTCAGCGGGATGGACTGCTCTGGCTTGGTCGCTTACGTCTACCTACACGCGGAGGGCATCAGCTTGCCGCATAATACGGTGGCCCAAGAGAGCTACGTCTCAACGCACTCGGTGGCTAAAGCTCAACCCGGGGATATTCTCTTCTGGGGGAGCCACGGGGCAACTTATCATGACGCCATTTACTTAGGGAACAATGAATTCGTGGCGGCACCAGAACCCGGTGAAAATGTGTCTGTACAGACTATCAGCAAGTACTTTATGCCGTCATTTGCTGGGACGGTCAAATAAAAGTGGGAAGTTTTCCCGGTTGGCTCTGACCAACTCAAGGAAAGTGGCCAGTTTTTTTAAGATTTTCGTTAACAAATCCGCCCCCGCGTGGTATTATTCTCCAGTAGTCATTTCGTGGTTATTGAAGACTTAATATTCTGATGGAAAAGGAGTTGTTGAAAGTTATGAGTAATCGGACGGAGATTTTAGCAGAGTATCGTCAAGCAAATTCACAGTTGGCGACGTTAAAGAAAAAGGAATCTGTTGGGGTCCAATCAGGTTCAGGGACGGTCAAAATCGAACCGCGCTATGGCGAAGAGATGACCTACCTGACGAATAAATGTGCTCAGCTGGATATGATTCTTGAGGCCATGGCAGCTTCAGAAGACTAGACCCACATGGGGGTCCTAATTCATTGCAAAGAATCCACAGTTCCCGCATTTTTTAGTGGGAGTTGCGGCTCATCACTGGTAACAGTGGTAAACAAAAAGGTGAGACCAATTGGTCTCACCTTTTTGTTTACCGTTAAGGATTGGCGTCACATGGTCACGTCAATCCAGAAGGGATACTGCTTGAGCCCTACGTAAACGTCGAAGAAGTGTCCGCCCATCTCCTCACCGTCTAATTGACCATACTCAATGGCGGGGACGGTCAGATGCAAGTTTTTAGCGGTGTAGTAATGCACGGATTTGGACGTTAGGTGGCGTTTGAAGACCAGCCGTAACGCCAACCAAATCAACTTAAGAAAATTGGGCTTCTCGATAACGACGAGGTGGAGTTGATGGTCCGTTAAGGTCGCATTGGGAACGATCCCGACGCCACCACCGAAATAGGGGTGGTTAGTGGTCGTGACCAAAAAGGCGTTCGGAAAGATGTCGCGCCGACCGTTAACGTGGACCGTCAACATGAAACCTTGCTGGTTATAATAGACGCCTAGAGCGGCGGATAGATAGGCTAACGACCCGAGGTGGTGGTGGTTAAGCCAAACTTTAGCCTTGGATTGGTTGGCGCGAGCAATGATACTAGCATCGAAACCGATTCCAAAGTTATTAGTAAAAACACCGCGTTCTTCTTTAACCGTTTCATTATAAACGCCCACATCGTAATTGGTGGGGTGGGTGCACTGAATAATCTGGGTCAGTGCACTGGTCCAATCATGAGCCATCCCGACGCCCCGGGCAAAATCGTTTCCGGACCCAACTGGCAAGTACGCCACGGGAATCGGGTATTGGCGGGGCGTCTGGGTCAGACCGTTGATGGTCTCGTGGAGGGTGCCGTCACCCCCGACCGCCAGCACGACCCAATTTTGATGGGGGGTATCGGGAAGTTGTTTGGCAAACTGTTCACTTAGGAGGATGGCATGATCGGCATACTCGGAAGTCGCCACTTGGTAGGTCACCTGCGCGGCGTCGAGGCGGGCCTTGATTTGGGGCCACAGGATCCCGGCTTGGCCACTCCCTGCATGCTCATTTAAGATGATATAGTACTGGACACTCACCATACTGCTCCTCTCAATTTTTTTCTCTCTTATTATAACGAACTTTTTTTCGTGTGCCTAGTCATTCCCAATTAACTTTGACCGGTCGTAAGAAACACTTAAGCAGCGACCAGGTCGTGGCAAACGAAAAGGGTCTGGGTTTATCCCAGGCCCTTCAGACAGCAACTTATTTTGTCATGATAAACATTGGCAGAATCATCGGGTGCCGCTCAGTCTTCTCAAACAAGAAGTTTTGCAGATCGTCGATAACGGCGTTGCGAATCGAGGCTTCGGTTGCCTTCGGGTTCCGCATCGCTCGGCGAATCGTTTGGAAGACGCGTCGGCGGCCCTCATTCAGTAATTCACCAGATTCACGCATGTAGACGAAACCGCGTGAGAGCAAGTCAGGACCAGCTTTGATTTCTTGATGTTTGAGGTCGATAGTGGCGACCACAACAACTAAGCCTTCTTCGGAAAGTAATTGCCGGTCGCGTAACACGACGTTACCAATATCACCGATGCCGGAGCCGTCGATGTAGACATCGCCCGCAGCAAAGTGACCAGCGACCCGGGCTGAATCCTTGGTCAACGCTAAGACGTCACCATTTTGGAGGATAAAGCTCCGGTCAAGGGGCACGCCACATTGTTCGGCAAGCTCAGTATGAATCTTTAACATCCGGTATTCTCCGTGAATCGGCATGAAGAACTTCGGTTGCATCAGTCGGAGCATCAGCTTCTGTTCTTCTTGGCCCCCGTGTCCAGACGTGTGGATGTTGTTCACGCGGCCGTGGATAACGTTGGCGCCAGCTTCTTCCAACTCGTTGATGACGTGGTTGACGGAGATAGTGTTGCCTGGAATCGGGTTACTCGAGAAGACGACGGTGTCGCCAGGTTGAATAGTGATTTGCCGGTGAGTCCCGTTCGCAATTCGTGAAAGGGCCGCCATCGGTTCACCTTGAGATCCGGTACACAGAATCATGACCTTGTTGGCTGGAAGGGAGCGAATCGTGTTGGCGTCGACAAGGGCGTCGTCAGGAATGTTTAAGTAACCTAATTCCCGACCATTGACGATAGCGGCTTCCATGGAGCGACCAAACACGGCAATCTTCCGGTTATGCGCCAGCGCAGTTTCACACGCTGTTTCAATCCGAGAAATGTTAGACGCAAAAGTGGCAAAAATCACCCGACCTTCGACTTGGTCGAAAATACGTCGGATGGATTTTCCGACCCACTTTTCAGATTTCGTCCAGATAGGGCGCTCTGCGTTGGTACTGTCGGACATCAGGCACAGAACACCATCTGCCCCCAGTTTGGCCATCTTTTGGAGATCAGGCGGCTGGTTGGTGACCGGTGTCAGGTCGAACTTGTAGTCCCCAGTTTCGACGATGGTGCCGACCGGCGTATGCACTGCAATCCCCAGTGTATCAGGAATCGAGTGGGTCGTTCGGAAGAAAGAAACACTCATCTTGCGGAACTTAAGAACCGTATCATCGTCAATTGTGTGCAGTTCAGTTGATTTTAATAATCCGTGTTCTTCCAGTTTGTTCTTAATTAAAGCTAAGGCTAATGGCCCCGCATAAACGGGAACATTGAGCGCTTGGAGCAAATAAGGAATCCCACCAATGTGGTCTTCGTGGCCGTGGGTGATCACTAGCGCTTTGATCTTGGACTGGTTTTCAACGAGGTATTGGTAATCCGGAATCACGTAATCGATTCCTAGTAATTCGTCTTCGGGGAATTTAATCCCAGCATCGATCAGAACAATTTCATCCTGAAACTGAATGCCGTAAGTATTTTTCCCAATTTCACCTAATCCACCCACGCCAAAGATAGCTGTTTCGTTATTTTTGACGTTTAGCTTGTTCATTCAGTGAACTCCGTCAATTTATAATTAGGATTTTGTTGTTCATAGGCCAGAGTATTTCCTTCGATGGGCTCGATGAACTCAATATTGTGATCCGTGTGGGCTTCTACTTGGCTACGAGCTTCGACTTCCGTCTGAGCCTCCAGGTAGAGCGTATGGGTATCCTCGCGCTTAGGATTCCGTTTTTTGTCTTCTTGGTAATAAACTTTGTAAATCACTAACAAGACTCCTTTATCAATAGATTTAACTTGTCCTAACTTAAGCGGCAAGTCATAATTTGGGTCTTTCCGAACTGCGGGTTGCTTACACAACAATTAGCACAATTTTAGCATAGTTTTTTCCAATTGTATAGAATTACCCCTAGCTGGCGTTCCGTGCTATCATAAAATAAAGGTAACTTGAACGGAGGGACCGAGATGGCCTTAACAACCGAGATCATTATTGGGATTATTATTGCGGGACTGATTTACGTGTTTATCCACCGAACCATTGTCCAGCGGGCGACCCGAATGGTTCGGCGGACCGCCCAAGACGAAACTGATGTGGCGATGACCGCTGCTGTCCAGCGGCTGGTCAATGATGGTGTGCTGACCGTAGCTGAAAGTGACCTTTCACCTTCGGCTGCGGTGGCGGATGTTTGGGGGCGCGGCGTGATGGCGTTTGAGTACCACTTAGCAGTGGGGATGGCGGCTGAACACCAGGTGGCCCGCTTAGAACACGCTTTTAATGAGGCCTTAGCGGGGTTTAGCGTTGACCACCAAGTCAAAGCCGTGATTTCGGGACCCGCTTTCGTGGTCAGTGACATTTGGGTCTACGAGGAACGGCTACACGTTGACGTGGCTTATTTGATGAACGAATCGACCGTTGAGTATTTGAAAGATTTAAAGAAAATCGATAGCTCATCTGTTCAATGATGCACAATATACGGTACATAATGGAAGAAACTGAAAAACTAATTGTTCCTATACGAATGTGAAAAGGGACGAAAAAAACGCGCTAGGCTAACAGCCTTGCGCGCTTTTTTGATTTTGATTTGGGTGACCTTTAAGGGGGACACCTTTAAAGGTCCGATTGTTAAAAACTACTCAATCATGACCATATCATCAGGCCGCGTAAATGGTTGGTCCTGGTTGATGTGGTCGTAGAAGAGAATCCCGTGCAAATGATCGATTTCATGTTGGCATACGATGGCAGGATAGTTCTTTAAGCGAACTTGATGCTTTTCACCGTTGACGTCATAATAGCGCAATGTGATCCGGTCGTGGCGTGGCACGAAGCCTGGCACGTCTTTATCTACGGACAGGCAACCTTCACCTTCGGTCAACGCACCATTTTGAACGGATTCCGAGATGATTACGGGATTAATGATGACGTCGGTGAAGGGCGATTTGCCACCTTCTTCAGCAGCCGGGACCAAGACGGAAGCCATCTTCTTGGAAACACCAACTTGTGGGGCGGCCAAGCCGACACCAGCTCGGAGGCCGTACTTCTTACATTGTTCTGGATCTTGGGAAACGACTAGGTATTCCATTAAGTCTTTAGCCAGTTGTTGGTCCGCTTCAGACAGGGGAAAGCTGACGTCGGCTGCTTCCTGGCGTAAAACAGGATCCTCGTCACGGACGATATCTTTCATTAAAAACAAGGACATTACCTCCGAAAATTAATCATAACTACCATTATTTTATCATAGTTACTTATAAAAATGAAATGAAAAGAAAACGGTTTCGCTTGCAAAAAAATTACAAAAACCGAAATCGCTGGTTTCAACGCCAATTGACGAGGGAAAGCCCAATTATCCGTAATGAAAGGGCTTGCAAGATTTATGAAAAGATGGTACTGTATAAGCGTAGTCAGGAAACGCAACGTTGACTCACCTTTAGTTAACAATTTCATATCAAGTGAAAGGAAAGTGTTACTTATGGCTAATGGAAGCAAACAAATTGTAGACTTTGCCAAAATCAAAGCTACGATGGCCGATCCTTACAAGCACCCGATTCAAGTTATTGACCGGGAAGGAAAGGTTGTTGATCCAGACACCTTGGCGAAATATTCAGATGACCAACTGGTTGACTTCATGAAGAAGATGGTTTGGGAACGAACATTACACGAACAAACCATGAACTTTTCGCGTCAAGGCCGTTTAGGTTTCTACGCGCCAACTGCCGGTGAGGAAGCAAGTGAAATGGGTAGTGTCACTGCCTTTAAGGAACAAGATTTCTTAGCACCTGCTTACCGTGATTTACCGCAAATGATTCAACACGGCACAACTGTTGCCAAAGGATTCTTATGGTCCAAGGGCCACGTTGAAGGCAACATTCATGAAAACAAGAACATGTTGTTCCCACAAATCATCATTGGGGCGCAATACGTTGAAACCGCGGGCGTTGCTTTAGGTATCAAGAAGAATGAAGACAAGGACCGCGTTGCCTTTGTTTACACTGGTGACGGTGGGACGTCACAAGGTGACTGGTATGAAGGGGTTAACTTCGCCAGTGCCTTCCAAGCACCAGCAGTCTTCTTCGTTCAAAACAACGGTTGGGCGATTTCCGTTCCCCGTTACAAGCAAACGGCGGCGGAAACCTTAGCCCAAAAGGCCGTTGCTATGGGTGTTCCTTCCGTCCAAGTTGACGGGATGGATATCGTGGCGGTTCACGAAGTCTCGAAGGCTGCCCGGGAATTTGCCGCTGCCGGCAACGGACCAGTCGTGATTGAAACCTTGACTTACCGTTACGGCGCGCACTCCTCAGCGGGTGATGACCCATCACGTTACCGGACTAAAGAAGAAGAAAAGCCATGGTTTGACGCCGATCCATTAATTCGGATGCGCAAAGTCTTGACCGACAAGAAACTTTGGTCTCAAGACCAAGAAGACAAGTTAGTCGAACAATATAAGGACGACTTCAAGGAAGCGATGAAGGATGCCGAAGCAGCACCAGCACAAAAGGTTTCTGACTTCCTGAAGTGGACTTACAATGTTCCTACTCCAAGTGTGAAGAAGCAAATTGCAGAATTTGAAGCAAAGGAGTCGAAGTAATCATGGCTAAAATGACGTACATTAAAGCGATCACTTCTGGACTGGATCAAGTGTTGAATGACGATCCTAAAACCTTGATCTTCGGTGAAGATGTTGGTAAAAACGGTGGTGTGTTCCGGACGACTGTCGACTTACAAGACAAGTACGGTGAAGACCGGGTCTTCGATACACCACTGGCTGAATCAGGAATCATTGGCTTAGCGATTGGGTTATCCTTAACCGGCTGGCGGCCAATCCCAGAAATCCAATTCATGGGGTTCACGTTCGAAGCCATGGATGGGATTGTTGGCCAATTAGCTCGGGACCACTACCGGTTTGGTGGGACGAAGAACTTCCCAGTTACTATCCGGACGCCATTCGGTGGCGGGACGCACACGGCTGAAATGCACGCGGATAACCTGGAAAATTACTTTGTTAGCACGCCAGGTCTGCGGGTCGTAACCCCAGCTAACCCATACGATGCGAAGGGCATGGTCATTTCCGCGGTCGAAAGCGACGATCCGGTGCTCTTCTTGGAAAATCTGAAACTTTACCGTTCGATGAAGGACGAAGTTCCAGATGACAAGTACACGGTTCCGCTAGATTCCGCAAAGGTTGTTCGTGAAGGAAAAGACTTGACGATTGTGGCTTACAGTGCCGAAGTCAACGAATCCTTAAAGGCAGCCGATGCTTTGGCTAAGGACAATATCGATGCTGAAGTCATTGACTTACGCTCCTTATCCCCAATCGACACCGACACCATCTTTGCTTCCATCGACAAGACCCACAAGGTCGTTGTGGTGCAAGAAGCCCAAAAGATGGCCGGGGTCGGGGCAACCGTTGCGTCCGACATTGCCGAAGAAAAGATTATGTCGTTGGATGCGCCAATCGGCCGGGTTGCGGCTCCCGATAGCGTTTACCCATTTGCTCAGGCTGAAAACGATTGGATTCCAAATGCGGATGACATCGAAGCCAAAGCCCGCGACATTGTGAACTACTAAAATTAATCTGTTTCACTAAAAACATTAAAAAAACGATGTGGGAGACATCCTGCATTATGATGAAAGAAAGGAAGTTTTCCCATGGCTTATACGTTCAAACTCCCAGAGCTTGGTGAAGGAATGGCCGAAGGCGAAATTTCTTCATGGCTAGTTAAAGAAGGCGACCAAGTTAAGGAAGACGATACGTTAGTCGAAATCCAAAACGACAAGTCGGTTTCGGAACTGCCATCGCCTGTTGACGGGACCATTTCACAAATTGTTGCCCAAGAAGGTGACACCGTTGAAATCGGCGACCCGCTGATTGTGATTGATGATGGCTCAGACACTCCACCTGATTTAGGTAAGGGTGGCGACGCAAAGGAAGACGCTGCACCGGCTGAAGACGCCGCGCCAGCCGAAGAGTCAGCTGCGCCAGCACCTGCAGCCGCACCGGCCGCAGCAACTGGTGTCCCGGCGGCTTCAGATCCGAACAAGTTAGTGATGGCGATGCCATCCGTTCGGCAGTATGCCCGTGATAAAGATATCGATATTACCCAGGTTACCCCAACTGGGAACCACGGCCAGGTCTTAAAGGCTGATATCGACAACTTCAATGGTGCAGCTGCACCTGCAGCTGCCGCAGGCGGAGCCGAAGCCGAAGCCGCACCAGCTGGCAAGAGCGCTACTGGTGGGCCAATCAAACCATGGCAACCTGATCGTCCAGATTTGGAGACCCGTGAACCAATGTCCGCAATGCGGAAGATCATTGCCAAGAGCATGCGGTCATCCAAGGACATTGCGCCACACGTCACCTCATTTGATGAAGTTGAAGTGTCTAAGCTGATGGCTAACCGGAAGAAGTACAAGCAGGCTGCCGCTGATAAGGACATCCACTTGACCTTCTTGCCGTACATCGTGAAGGCTTTAGTTGCTGTCATGAAGGACTTCCCAGAACTTAACGCCTCGATTGACGACACGACGCAAGAAATCGTCTACAAGCACTACTACAACATCGGGATTGCAACGAACACGGACCACGGACTGTACGTTCCAAATATTAAGAGCGCAGATTCCAAGGGCATGTTCGAGATTGCTAAGGAAATCTCCGAAAATAGTCAAGCGGCCTACGACAACAAGTTGTCACCGGCATCCATGGCTGGTGGGTCTATTACCATCAGTAACGTTGGGTCCATTGGTGGCGGCTGGTTCACGCCAGTCATTAACCAACCTGAAGTCGCTATCTTAGGGGTTGGCCGGATTGAAAAGGAACCCGTTGTCAATGACGATGGTGACATCGTAGTTGGCCGGATGATGAAGCTCTCCTTGAGTTACGATCACCGGTTGATTGATGGTGCGTTAGCACAAAATATTTTGAACGAAATGAACGCATTGCTGCATGATCCAGAAATGCTGTTAATGGAAGGATGATCGAAATATGGCAGATGTTGAAAAAAAGGATACCGTCATTATTGGTGCCGGCCCCGGCGGTTACGTTGCTGCAATTCGGGCATCAGAATTAGGCCAAAAGGTCACGCTGGTCGAAAAATCTGACACCGTTGGTGGGGTATGCTTAAACGTTGGCTGTGTTCCTTCCAAGGCTTTGATTCAAGCGGGCCACCGGTTAGAAGCAGCAAATAATGGTGACCCTTACGGCATTACGACGAAACCAGCCACGATTGATTTTAAGAAGACCCAAGATTGGAAGCAGCATAAAGTCGTCGATCGGATGACCGGCGGGGTCAACATGCTGTTGAAGAAGCACCACGTTGACGTGGTTAACGGGGAAGCTGTCTTCTTGAGTGACACGCAGTTGCGGGTCATGCCAACCGGTGAGAAGCAATTCATGTCGACGGATACCGGACAAACGTTCGAATACAATAACTTGATTATTGCATCCGGCAGTCATCCGATTGAAATTCCGGGCTTCAAGTTTGAAGGCCGGGTCATCGACTCCACTGGCGGCTTAGGGTTACCAGAAATCCCTAAGGAATTCGTCGTTATCGGTGGTGGCTACGTGGGGACCGAATTAGCGGGGGCTTACGCCAGCTTAGGGTCTCACGTCACTATCATTGAAGGAACGAAGTCCATTCTGCCTAACTTTGAAAAAGACATGGTCGCCGTTGTCTTGAAGAACTTGAAGAAGAAGGGTGTCGACGTCATCACGAACGCGATGGCGAAGAGCTCCTCACAAGATGACAAGAGCGTCTCTGTGACCTATTCAGTCGATGGCAAGGAATCTACGATCAAAGCGGACTACTGCATGGTCACCGTTGGTCGGCGGGCAAACACCGACAACCTGGGCCTGGAGTACACGAAGGTCAAGTTGGATGACCATGGCTTGGTTCAAGTTGATAACCAAGGCCGGACCGATTCCGAACACATCTTCGCGGTCGGTGACATTGTCGCCGGTCCAGCGCTGGCCCACAAGGCGTTCTTCGAAGGCAAGACTGCTGCCGGTGCCATTGCCGGCAAGAAGGTCGCCAACGATTACGTCAGTGTTCCGGCGGTCTGCTTCGCGGATCCCGAATTAGCCACGGTCGGTATGACGGCCGCCGAAGCCAAGGACAAGGGGATTGCCGTGAAGACGGCGAAGTTCCCGTTTGCCGGTAACGCGCGGGCGGTTTCACTGGATCAACCAGAAGGCTTTGTTCGCTTCGTTTACACGGACGATGACAACCAAAACATCGTTGGGTCACAAGTCGTTGGCCCAGAAGCCAGCACCATGGCTGGTGAGTTATCGTTGATCGTTAATGGTGGGATGAATATCGAGGACGTCGCCTTGACGATTCACCCGCACCCAACGCTGAACGAACCGATTCAAGAAGCAGCCGATATTGCTTTGGGTTACCCAACACATCTGTAAATCGACTGTTGCAGTCATAACTTTTAAAAGGGATTCGGGGCTAAAGCCGAATCCCTTTTTGGTGTTGGTCATGCCGCGCTTGGCAGTTGTTTTTCCCCGCCAAAGTGGCGCAACGAGGAACAGATTTAACCTTGCTATCCAGGGGGCTTCCCCTATAATGATGGTATGACTTAATTTCAGAAATCCAAATGGAGGCTTGTCAATGAAACCGACATTACTCATTCAAGGGGAGTTAACGCAGACCAATCAGTTTTTACATCAACTACTGATGGCGGATCTACCAATTGATTGCGTGATTTTACCGGAACACACGGACGATACGCCCCAGTACCAGGCGTTGGTAGTCGCGAGCGCATTGTGCCCGCAGCTGTCGATCCGGGTGGGGACCAATACCGATTATGCGCAGGCAAGTTGGCTGATTTTACTCGATCAAACGGTGACGGAACAGCCACTGGTAACGCGAGTGGCCAATTTGCGGCGGGTAACGAACCGAATTTTGGAGAACGGATTTCAGGGGCAGTTAATCTTTGCAGGGGAACACGATGACTTATTTACTTACTTTGCGTGGAAGTATTCGGGGGCAGCGCCACACCAAATCTTGGGCTTGGGGACTTACCCACTGACCCGCTTGTTGACTTGTCGGTTGGCCGAACGGTTAGGCGTGGGACCACGGGCGATTCAAACTACCGTCATTGGTCGTTCAGCGACTCCCATTGCAGCGTGGAGTCGAACCTATGTTGGGCCAACGCCCATTTTGATGTATCTGGCTAACGCCGATGCTAAATTTGGGGCGGATGACCTGGGAAAAATGGGAAGCTGGTTACAGCGGGAAGCTGCGGCGCCACAGACGACACTACGGTTCATGGTGTTGATTCGCATCTTGCGGTCGGTCTTGATGGGTCATCCCGTGATCGTGCCCGTCGCGCACCCACAACCAGAAACGCCGACTTACGCCACGGCGACCCCGGTGCTGGTCTCGGCTGACGGGTGGAAGCCGCTGCCGAAGTTAGCGTTGTCGGAAGACGAGCAGCAAGACTACGCTGCTTGTGTAGCCGCAATCCAGGATGACATTGGTCAGATTGAAGGCCAACAAACGGAGGAAAATTAATGGCACAAGCAATGAATTACGAGTACCCCCTGCAACCGGACTGGTCAACGGCTGATATCATTAAGGTGACACAGCTGTACCAGGACGTGGAAGCTGCTTACGAACGGGGGAAAGGGGTGGCCGTGGCTGACTTACTAACGGCATACCGGGACTTCCAGACGGTCGTCCCCCAGAAGTTTGAGGAAAAGCAACTTGACCGCGATTTTCAGGCGGTTTCAGGCTATAGTATTTACCGGACGATACAGGCAGCACGCCAAGCCACGACGGCTACCATTAAAATGAAAGGATCACAAAAATGAGTGACTTAAATTGGCAAGACTTGAGTGCCCAAGTGGTGGCACTTTTGCAACAATCCCGACAACGGGTATTGACCCAAATGCAACGGGCGTTGACCATCGACGAAAAGACCAGTCGGAAAGATTTGGTTACCAACGTGGATAAGGGGAACGAGCAATTCTTGATTCAAGGGATTCGGCAATTGGACCCGCAAGCCCAGGTTTTGGGTGAAGAGGGGTTTGGTGACCACGTGACGTCGACGACCGGTCGGCTTTGGATTGTGGATCCCATCGATGGAACGATGAATTTTGTGAAGCAACGGGATAACTTTGCCATGATGATTGGCATCTATCAGGATGGCGTGGGGCAACTCGGGTTTATCTATGACGTCATGAAGGATGTCTTATACCGGGGTGGGCCGCAATTAGGCGGTGTCTGGGCCAACGAGATGCAACTGACTGCCCCGGCTGACTTAGCCTTGAGCGACGGACTGATCGGCATGAGTTCACCGTTAGTGATTCACGATGTGGCTCACATGCAGGCCATCGTCCACGCCAGTGCGGGGATGCGGATTTACGGCAGTGCCGGAATTGAAATGATTAATGTTATGGTGGGCAAGACTTTAGGGTACATTTCGCACCTGAAACCGTGGGACTTTGCCGCGGGGCAAATTCTGCTCAATACGCTGGGGGTTCAGATGTCGACTATTGACGGACAGCCGCTTGATATGCTATCATCTAATCTTGTACTAGTAGCGACAAAACAAGCGCAACGTGATATTCTCCAAATTGAAGAAGATGACGTCTCACTGTGACTTGGTCACAGTTTTTTTATGCGACAGCCGGTACGGTTGGACTTTACCGGTAAATGGCGCTACAATAGGGCGTACTTGCTCTGTAAGTTCGCCAAGAACCATCTAATTCAACAAGTACGAAAGGAAGAAATACACTTGAAAACCAGAGATGATATCCGTAACATTGCCATCATTGCCCACGTTGACCACGGGAAGACGACGTTGGTTAACGAAATGCTGAAACAATCCGACACGTTGGATTCCCACGCTTCGATTGAGGACCGGGCCTTAGACTCCAACGCCATTGAACGGGAACGGGGAATCACGATCCTGTCCAAGAACACGGCGGTACGCTACGGCGACAAGCAAATCAACATCTTGGATACCCCAGGACACGCCGACTTTGGTGGTGAAGTTGAACGGATCATGCGTATGGTTGATGGCGTTTTGTTGGTTGTCGATGCCTACGAAGGAACGATGCCGCAGACCCGGTTCGTTCTGAAGAAGGCTTTGGATCAACACTTGACCCCAATCGTGGTCATCAACAAGGTTGACCGTCCAGGTGCCCGGCCTTCTGAAGTTGTCGATGAAGTTCTGGATCTCTTTATTGAACTGGGTGCTGACGAAGACCAATTGGACTTCCCCGTTGTTTACGCTTCGGCCATGAACGGGACGTCCAGTTACGACCCAGACTTATCGACCCAAGAACACACCATGAAACCAATTTTTGACACTATTATTAAGAATATTCCAGCACCACTGGATAATGCTGATGAACCGTTACAATTCCAAGTTGCGATGTTGGACTACAACGATTTCGTTGGTCGGGTCGGCATTGGCCGGATTTTCCGGGGGAAGATTAAAGTTGGGGACCACGTTACGGTTATGAAGCTGGACGGGTCGCAACAAAACTTCCGGGTTACGAAGCTATTTGGTTACTTTGGCTTGAAGCGCTTGGAAATCAACGAAGCGAAAGCCGGGGACTTGATTGCTGTTTCCGGGATGGAAGACATCAACGTTGGGGAAACCGTTGTGGATCCAGATCACTTGGAACCACTCCCATTATTGCGGATTGACGAACCAACTTTGAAGATGACTTTCCGGACCAACGACTCACCATTTGCGGGCCGCGAAGGGAAATTCGTGACGTCACGTCAAATCGAAGAACGCTTAAAGCGGGAATTGCATACCGACGTGTCCTTACGAGTTGACGACACGGAAGACCCAGGTGCTTGGATCGTTTCCGGCCGTGGGGAATTGCATTTGTCCATCTTGATTGAAACCATGCGGCGTGAAGGTTACGAATTACAAGCTTCCCGTCCAGAAGTTATCTACAAGACGATTGACAACACCCGTTGCGAACCATTTGAATCCGTGCAAATCGATACGCCGGATGAATACACCGGTTCCATCATCGACTCTCTTTCCAAGCGGAAGGGTGAAATGAAGAACATGGAAGCCGTTGGTAACGGTCAAACGCGGTTGACCTTCTTGGCCCCAACGCGTGGGTTGATTGGTTACTCGACCGACTTCTTGTCCATGACCCGGGGTTACGGGATTATGAACCACACGTTCTCCAAGTACATGCCAGTCATCAAGAACTGGAACCCAGGTCGTCGTAACGGGACGCTGGTTTCCATCAACTCTGGTAAAGTGACGACTTACGCTATCATGGCCGTTCAAGACCGGGGAATCATCTTCACTGATCCAGGTACTGAAGTTTACGAAGGGATGATCATCGGCCAAAACAGCCGGGATAACGACATCTCCGTCAACATCACGCGTGGCCGGAACCAAACCAACGTCCGGGCCGCTGGTTCTGAAGATATTGCCAAGGTTAAGACGCCATTGAAGATGTCTTTGGAAGAGTCACTGGAATTCATCAACGAAGATGAATACTGTGAAATCACTCCAGAACATGTTCGTCTGCGGAAGCAAATCTTGAACACTAGCGAACGTGAAAAGACCGCTAAGAAGATGCGCCACGGAAACAACAAATAAGTAAAACTTAACTAAAATTTTACGGGGAAGACTGCACGGGAAACCGCCGCGGTCTTCCTTTTCTTTAGGCCTGAAACTCAGTGAACGTCTATGCTATAATATAAGCATTCGATTGCCGATTTAACGGCAGGCTTGGGGCGAACGACAGTATGCGAAAATTAAAATATTTGGACTACTGGCTCCTAGTCCCCTATCTCGGACTGAGCGTGTTAGGCATCGTCATGGTCTACTCGGCCAGTGCGGATATTGGGACGCAAAACGGGGGGAGTCCAACCAGTTACTTATTAAAACAAACGCTTTACGTCATCCTGGGATTACTGGTAATCACCTTTATGATGGCGCTCAATTTGCAGAAGCTTCGTGATCGCAATGTGCTGCGGATACTGAGTATCGCCGCTTTTGTGTCATTAGGGGGCTTATTACTGGTGGGTCAAACCATCAACGGGGCTGCTGGGTGGTATCATTTAGGGCCCATCAGCCTACAACCTGCGGAATTTGTGAAATTTTACCTGATTGTTTGGCTGGCCAACGCGATTGCCAACCGTCAAACAGAGATTGAAACGGAGGGCTGGTATTTGTCGATGCGGCGGCCACTGCTGATTTGTATCGCCATCTTAGCGTTAATTTTTGTCCAACCGGATATTGGGGGGATGACCATCAACGCTTGTATCGTCATGGTACTAGCTTTGGCGAGTGGCATTAATTGGAAGTGGGCAACCGGACTCATGACCGGAGGAATCTTACTGGTCGTAGGGGTTATCTTTCCTTTACTGGTCAAACTGTCGGAAAGTGGGTTCGCCAAAGATTCGTATCAGTTACAACGTATCGTGGCCTTTACGAACCCATTTGCCCATTCTCAATCGGTCGGGCAACAACTGGTTAATTCCTACTATGCCTTAAGCAATGGGGGAATCTTTGGCGTTGGCTGGGGTAATAGTATCCAAAAGACCGGGTACTTACCCGAACCCAACACCGACTTTATTATGGCTATCTTAGCCGAAGAATTAGGGCTCATTGTGGCGTTAATCGTCATCGCAGTTCTTTTCTTGATGATTACCCGTACGGTGTTGATCGGGGTCCGCAGTAATTCAACGTATTATGGCTTGATCTGCTACGGTGCAGCAACGTATTTGACCGTCCAAACGCTCTTCAATCTAGGGGGTGTCTTGGGGTTATTGCCGATTACCGGGGTCACTTTCCCATTCATTAGTTACGGGGGGTCCAGTACCTGGACGTTGGCCTTAGTGATGGGCTTGGTGTTGAATATTAGTGCGCGGCAAAAGTATTACCGCGCGACCCATTAGTAGAGAGGGGAACGAGTAACATGGCATTTGAAATTCAGCCACGGCAAAGTTTAATCGTGTATACGTACAGCTTAAAACAGACGCGGCAGTTAAAACGTTACGGCACGGTGATGTACGTGTCTAAAAAGATGCGTTACGTCGTGTTATATGTCGATCAAGACCAGGTTACTGACCTGGTGGACCAACTACAACATTTACGGTTCGTGAAACGGGTCGTGCCGTCTGACCGACCGAAGATTAAAGAAACGTTCAACGGGGTTGAGAAACCAACTGTTGCGACGGAAACAGAGGATGATGACGAATGAGAATTGTTGCCGGTGATTTTGGGGGCCGCCGTTTGAAGGCCGTTCCGGGACGGGCCACGCGTCCCACCACTGATAAAGTCAAAGAGGCCATGTTCAACATTATCGGGCCTTATTTTTCGGGTGGTCAAAGCCTTGATCTCTTTGCAGGCTCCGGTGGGCTGAGTATCGAAGCAGTCTCTCGGGGAATTGACCGGGCCGTTTTGATTGACCGGCAGTACGCCGCGATTCAGACGATTCAAGCGAACGTGGCGGTGACTAAGGTGCCCGAGCGCTTTGAAATCTTGAAGCGCGATGCCAATCGGGCTGTCACGGCACTGGCCAAACGGGGTGAACACTTCGATCTGGTCTTCTTTGACCCTCCTTACGCGCAGCAAAAAATCGTCGCTCAAATGGCTCAACTTAAAGAGCTGGGGTTATTAACGGCGACGGCCCGGGTGGTCTGTGAGACCGACCAAAACGCTCAATTACCGGAGGAGATTCCGGGATTCACTTTTGTGGAACAACGAAATTATGGCATTACAGTTTTGACGATTTACGCTGTGGAAGGGAGTTAGCGATGACGGTTGCAGTATTTCCGGGGAGCTTTGATCCCCTAACTAACGGCCACTTGGATTTGATCATTCGGGCGAGCCACTTGTTTGACCAGTTGGTCGTCGTGGTGGGGCAAAACACCTCCAAAAAAGGGGTCTTTACGCCCAGTGAGCGGGTAGCCTTCATCCAACAAAGCATCCAAACGCTTCCCAACGTGACGGTACAGGTCGAAAGCGGACTGACCGTGGCGTTCATGCATCAGTTGCACGCCACGGTCCTGATTCGCGGGTTGCGGACTAGCACCGATTTTGAATACGAACGGGGCATTGCGGGGATGAACCGCCATTTGGACCCTAAGATTGAAACGGTCTGCTTGATGGCTGATGCAAAGTACCAGTTTGTGTCGTCCAGTCTCTTACGCGAAGTCGCCAAGTTCGGGGGTGACTTGACCACCCTGGTGCCGGCACCGGTCGCCAAGGCCCTGGCGCAGCGGTTGGGAAGTGACACAAAGTGAAACGATTACGACGTGTGACGCGCCAGCAGTGGACCCAGTTCGTGGGGATGCTGGTGGCGGTGGCGGCTATTTTGGCTTTCTTTATGCTTCCGTTGCCCCGCTACATCGAAGGTCCCGGTGAAGCCGATGATTTGAAGGCCTTTGTGACCATGCCACATCATCAGGACAAACAAAAGGGGAAGTTCATGATTACTTCGGTGACCGTGGCGCAAGCGCGTCCGGTAAGCTACCTGTACGCCAAGTTGAAGTCTTACTACTCAATTGAACCCGCTTCTAGTGTGACCGGAGGAGCAAGCAATGCCACTTATGACAAAGTCCAGGACTTTTATATGCAGAGTGCGATTAACGAGTCCATTTACACGGCTTACAAGGCGGCTAAGCGGCCGGTGACCCGCAAGTACCTCGGGATCTATGTTCTGAGTGTAGCGGCTAATTCGCCCTTTAAAGGGCATTTAGCGGTGGGAGATACGGTGACTAAGGTCAACGGCCACCACTTTAATAGCATGACGGGCTATCAACACTACATTCAACGCCAAAAGGTCCACCAGAAACTAACGGTCACTTATCGCCACCAGGGCAAGACGAAAAAAACGACTGCCAAACTCATGAAGCTTTCAACGGGTAAGGCGGGGATTGGGATTACCTTGACCGATAATGTCAAGGTGCAAGCCAAACCCAAGGTGACCGTCGATCCCGGTAATATTGGGGGACCATCAGGTGGCTTGATGTTCAGCCTACAGATCTACCAACAATTGACCGGTGAAAATCTCCGGCATGGCCGTAAAATCGCCGGGACGGGGACCGTTGATAGTCACGGCAATGTTGGTGAGATTGGTGGAATCGATAAAAAGGTCATTGCCGCCAAACGAGCGGGAGCCACGATATTCTTTGCCCCGTACGTAAAGCCCACTAAGACGGTTTTGAAGTATGAGGAAAACCACCAAACGAATTATCAACTTGCTAAGAAAACGGCAAAAAAGAATGCACCAAATATGAAGGTCGTCCCGGTCCGTTCCTTTAAGGACGCACTCCATTACTTACAGACTCACCCTAAGTCTTAGGCCAAAGGTGAGTTAGCCAACCTGGCTTTTCGGGATGTCCCGGAACGGCTAGGTTGGTTTTTTTAGCTGACGGCAAAAATTTAGGAACGCCTTTCGGAGTTAGAACTATAACCAGGAGGTGCAAAGGGATGCAAGTGATTTGGGAATGGCTAGCACAACTGCCGCGGCGTGTTCAGCTCATAGTTGGGAGCATGGGCGTCGTGGTGCTGATCGGACTAGGCTGGATGCTGTTGCGACCGGAAGCGACTTCGGTGGCTACGGGAACACCACCGCCGGCCACCACGAATTCGGCGTTAGTGACATCGCGGCAGACGCTGAGTTCCGGAGCTACGGGCATTTCGAAGGCCAGTACGGTGAGCCACGACACCCGGGTGTTTGTCGATGTCCAGGGAGCAGTCAAACGACCGGGATTGTACCAATTTTCCCAGGGAATGCGGGTAGCCGATGCACTCAAGACTGCCGGGGGATTAGTGGCGCGAGCGGACCGGAAACGAATTAACTTAGCCACGCGGTTGGTGGACCAGCAACAGTTGTATATCCCGTTGAAGGGTGAGAAAACGCCCGCCACTAATGCCAGCCCAACTGATGGTGGTGCAGCTACCGGAACCAGTGCTGGCGCCGCCAGTTCGAGTACGCCCGTCGTCAATTTAAACACTGCCACGGTTGCCGATTTACAACAGTTGACCGGTGTTGGTGCCAAAAAAGCCCAAAAAATTGTGGATTATCGTAATGAGCATGGTGACTTTAAATCGGTCAGTGATTTGACCCAGGTGGCGGGCTTTGGGGAGAAAACGGTGGCGCATTTGCAGGACCAATTGACGACTTAACGCGTGGTATACTAGACCAATAATATGTAGAAATGGGGCAACGAATGTGAAACAAGAACGAATTCCGTGGGATCAGTACTTTATGTTACAGGCATTGGTGATTGCCACCCGCAGTACCTGTCAACGCCTCTCTGTCGGGGCCGTTTTAGTCCGGGACCGGCGGATGATTGCCGGGGGCTACAACGGGTCAGTCTCGGGTGACGACCACTGTTTAGACCAGGGCTGTTACTTAGTGGACGGTCACTGTGTTCGGACGATTCACGCCGAGATGAACGCGGTCTTGCAGTGTGCTAAGTTCGGGGAAGCCACGGACGGCGCGGAGGTCTACGTGACCGATTTCCCGTGTCTACAGTGCACCAAGATGTTGTTACAGGCGGGCAT
This sequence comes from Levilactobacillus suantsaii, assembly GCF_014069315.1. Taxonomy (NCBI): domain Bacteria; kingdom Bacillati; phylum Bacillota; class Bacilli; order Lactobacillales; family Lactobacillaceae; genus Levilactobacillus; species Levilactobacillus suantsaii. Next base: position 1,799,389 of record NZ_CP059603.1, read on the forward strand.
CAAGAAGATCACTTACCTACGTAACTACCATAATGACCCGTATGCACAAAAGTTATTGAAATTGAAACACGTGGCCGTGCAACAAGTCACGGTAGATCCACAGGTCTTGAGTCAACTCCTAGCTAAGCAACCAGAACAATGACCGCGGCCCACTGGTTTCTCGCCAGTCTCCCCGTAGTCGCGTTGAGTGTGATGTTCGGGGGCCATTTATGGGGCGGCGCGGCGTTATTAATTCTGATTCTGAGTCGTATCTGGGCGTTAAGGTCGGTCGTTACTTGGTGGGTGGTGGTAGTCTTATACCTAGTGTTTGGGACTTGGTTTAGCTGGCAAGCGACTCAGCTATCTCGGCGACGGTATCCGGTGGCGCAGCCACAAACCGTGACCACAACTCTGCGCGTGCAGCCAGATAGTCCGGTCGTTTATGGCAGTGGTTACACGGTGATTGGTCAGAAACCTAGTGGTGAACGGGTCTTGGTCCACGGTACGCTACGTTCGGCGGCCGAACTGCGGCGCTTGACTCATTTGACGCGGCCAACTTTATGGCGTATCAGTGGCCAACAAGCGGGGCTGCTAGCCGCCCCTAATTTTAACCAGTTCGATGCGGCCGCTTATTGGGGTCACCGCGGCATCGCCAACACGTTGAAAGCGGGGGCTATGACCATTCAACCGACGACCGGTCACGGCTTGACTTGGTGGCAGGATAATTGGCATGGCCTGCGTAGTCGTTTGATTCAATACTGTGAGCGGCTACCAGGTGCCTTACGGATCTATGCGCTAGGCCTATTTCCTGGTAAACGAGCTAGTGATAGTCCCCAAGAACTAGCGGGGATGCAACAGCTGGGCTTGATTCATCTCTTTGCTATCTCGGGATTGCACGTGGCGTTAGTCTTAGCCGTTGCCGAGTGGGGTCTGATCCACGCGCGGCTACCCCGAGAATGGTGGGAATGGGTGTTATTGTTAGGCTTACCGGGATACGCCATCTTAGCCGGTGGCGGCAGTGGGGTCTTACGGGCCTGCTGGATGCGCGGTTTCCAGTTAGCTGGCCGGCGATGCCACCAGTCCGTTTCACCACTCACGGCCTGGACTTGGGCGTTACTAGTGGGGTTATGGGTCAATCCAGGTCTTCTCTTCGAACTAGGTGGCCAGTTGAGCTATGGGTTATCGTTAGCGCTGATTCTACTGGCAGCGGAACCCTTGCATTGGCGCGAAATTGGCCTGACGCTGTTGGGGTTACCCAGTCTTTTGACGGGGCTTTTTCAGTGGCATAGTTTGACGTTGCTGGCTAATTGGGTGGTCGTTCCACTGTTCCCCACCGTTTTATTACCGTTGACCGTCATTGGCACAATTAGTGCGCGGTGGTGGCCAGAGGTGGCGACGACCTGTGCGACGGGCTTGGCGACTCTTGATGCGAGCCTACGCCGATTAGCTAGTCTTCCGGGGAACGTGGCCTTTGGCAAGCCCTTTTGGTTGGTGGCTTGGGGGTGGTACCTCGGTACTTGGTGGGTGTTGAGTCGGCCACCCGCGACCTGCCGCCGCTGGCTGATGGGATTGCTGACCAGTTACTTGTTGGCGTTTGGTTGGATTCACTGGCCCCTCCACGGTGAAGTTGCCTACTTTGATGTCGGGCAGGGGGATAGCTTGTTGATCCGGGAGCCCTTTAACCGACGTGTTATGCTGATTGACGTAGGTGGTCGCCTGGCCTTTCCCCAGCCGGCTTGGGCGCCGAAAACGCCCGTGACGTATGGGGCTGAAAAAACCAGTGTTGCTTATCTCAAAAGTCGGGGAATTACCCGTATCAACGACTTGTATCTGACCCACCATGATGCCGATCATATTGGGGACTTACCCGCTATCCTAAAAAATTTTCAGGTCGATCAGGTCTGGGCCTCGGTGGGGATGGTGCAAGAAGCAGCCTGGCAACGGACTGTAGCGCACTATCCCGGATTGAAAGTGACCGCAGTTCAAGTGGGGACTCCCGGTCCACTGGTCGTCCATCATCCGTTTACGGTGATGCCGGCCGATAATCCAGGGTCGTTGGCGCTGCAAGGGACCTTCGGTGGGTTGAATTTCTTGTTTATGGGAGATTTGGACCAAGTGGGGGAACGGAAAATCATGGCGGCTCATCCTGAATTGCGAGCCGATGTGTTAAAATTAGGCCATCACGGGAGTAATACGGCAACTAGTCCCGAATTTGTGGCCCAACTCCGGCCACGGTTGGCCGTCATTTCGGCGGGGCGCCATAACCGTTACGGGCACCCTAGCCCCGAAACCATCGCGACGTTGCAACAAGCACAGGTGCCCTGGGTCAATACCCAACAACAGGGGATGATCCGGTACGTTTATCGTGGCCACCATGGCACGTGGCAAACGAAATTGAACTTAGAAGGGGATTTTCGATCGTGACGATTACGGATTTATTGAAACAACTGGCCGCGGGACAAGCGTCGGCACCGGTCTATCTGATTTTAGGCCAAATGGATTACTTTCAACGGCGGTTAAAATCGGCGTTCAAGCAACTGGTCCCTGCTGAAGAGCGGACCATGAACTACGCCAGTTATGACCTGGAGACCGTGCCGCTGGCGGTGGGACTCGATGATGCCATGGCTGCCCCGTTTTTCGGGGAACGGCGGGTCGTTTGTTTGGATGATCCCGTGTTCCTCACGGGGGAAACCAAGAAAAGCAAAGTTGATCACGACCTGGCCAGTTTACAGCGCTACTTGGACCGCCCTATGGACAGTACAGTGTTAGTGTTCTTCGCCCCGTACCCCAAGTTGGACGGGCGTAAAAAAATCGTGAAGCAGTTAAAAAAGGTGGCCACGACCATCGAGTTAGGCAATTTTGCGGAGCGGCAGGTACGCCAATACTTTCAAGCGCAATTGAAGCGAGACGGTTACACCATTGAACCGGCCGCGTTGAATGAGCTGATTCAACGGACCGATGCCGATTTAACCTTGATGATGGCGGAACAAACCAAACTGGAGTTGTTTACCCACCCGCAAACCGAGATTCAATTGGCGGCAATCCAGGGGTTGGTGCGGCAAACCTTGACGCAAAACGTGTTTGATCTGGTCAACCGCGTTTTGGCTAAGAACACGGTGGGGGCAGTTGCTCTTTACCGGGAGCTGCTGCAAGCAAAGGAAGAACCGTTACGGATCAATGCTATCTTGCAGGGCCAATTTCGCTTACTGATTCAGACTAAGGTCTTGGCCCAACAAGGGTATAGTCAGGGGCAATTAGCGAGCACCCTCAAGGTCCACCCATACCGGGTCAAGTTGGCGTTACAGACGCACCGTCGTTTCAAACTGGCCGATTTGAACCGGGCGTATTTGGGACTCTTTAAGGTCGAGCGCCAGATGAAGTCGACGGCTCTGGATCCAGAGCTGCTCTTCTCACTGTTCATGACCCAATTTGCTGGTAGTCGAGCAACCGTTTAAACCTAGATAAGCTAAAAAGGCCGAGACAGGATTGTCTCGACCTTTTTTAAACATCATCGAAAGATGTTTTAGATTTACTTAGCTAAACGAGCAGCCATCCGTGACTTGTCACGGGAAGCCTTGTTCCGCTTGATCAAGCCCCTGGAAGCAGCTTTGTCAACGGCAGCACTTGCTTGGCGGAATAAGTCTTCCACGTTGTCAGCACCGGCAGTCTTAGCTTGTTCGAACCGCTTAACAGCCGTCCGCATCGTGCTTAATTGTGCGGAGTTGCGTTGGTTAGCCTTAACGTTAGTCTTGGCACGTTCGATAGCAGATTTGATAATTGGCATGAAAATTTCACCTCCGAATGAGAAATCCGAGGACCGGAAATCTTAATTTCAACGTATGTCATTATACAGAACCCTGGGGGTGAATGCAATAGCTACGCCGGATTATTGTAAAGCAATTTTACTTGATAGGTAAGTGATGGTAAAGTCCTTGCGTTTTGGGGGAGATTCCAGTATGATTAGAGACTGTGTGAAGAGCACAAACCCTTAACTTAGTTTGTCGGCGGCCACCGACGACTTACTCAGTTTGGGGCACTTATTTGAAAGGGTGGTAATTTACCATGGCTATTAGTCAAACGCAAAAGAACGATATCATCAAGCAATACGCTCGTCACGAAGGTGACACGGGTTCAACGGAAGTTCAAGTTGCCGTTTTAACCGCTGACATCAACGAAATCAACAAGCATATGCAAGCGCACCGGAAGGACTTCCATTCCCAACGCGGCTTGATGAAGAAGATCGGTCACCGTCGTAACTTGTTAGCTTACTTACGGAAGACTGACGTTCAACGTTACCGTGAATTAATCAAGAGCTTAGGTCTGCGTCGTTAATCGACCCATACCGCAAAGGTCCGTTCTCCAATTGGGGGATGGACCTTTTGTTTTGCCGCGGGCTTGCCAACTTGGTTCTGTAATTGGTTAAAGTATGGTAGAATGAGATAAGTTTAGCTACGGACGAAATTCGGTATCCATACCGACTAACAATCTCATTAGTTAGAGATTGACCTAAATTACAGAAAAAGACACTTGAGGTGAACTTATGAGCACAAAGATTAAGATCGTCCCGTTTGGCGGAGTTCGCGAGAACGGGAAGAACATGTACGCCGTGGATGTTAACGGCGGAATTTATATTTTGGACTGCGGATTGAAGTACCCGGAAAATGAACTGCTCGGAATTGACGTGGTGATTCCAGATTGGAGTTACTTACGAGAAAATAAGGACCGCATCGTGGCGGTCTTCTTGACGCACGGTCACGCCGACGCAATTGGGGCACTGCCTTACTTTTTAAGTGAGTTCAACGTCCCCGTGTTCGGGTCCGAGATGACCATTGCGTTGGCCAAGATTGACGTGGCGGCCCAACCAAAGATTAAAGACTACGATGATTTTCACGTGGTCGACGAAAAGACAGAAATCGATTTTGGTGACGTGGTCGTGTCCTTCTTTGCCACGACTCACTCGATTCCGGAGTCCTTAGGGGTCGATTTGAAGACCGACGAAGGCCAAATCGTCTACACTGGGGATTTCAAGTTCGACCAAACGGCCAAGCCAGGTTACCAGACCGATTATGCCCGCTTAGGGGCCATTGGGCAAAATGGCGTCTTAACGCTGTTGAGTGACTCGGCTAACGCGGAGAACCCGAAGATGAACACCTCCGAACAAGAGCTGGCCGAATCGATCGAAGAGACCTTCCATTATCGGGACGGCCGTATCGTGGTCGCCTGTGTGGCGTCAAACATTCTGCGGATTCAGCAGATTTTAGATGCGGCCAAGCAGACCGGCCGGAAAGTGTACTTGACGGGCCAAGACCTGGAAAAAATCGTCCATACGGCCATGAAATTAGGCAAGCTATCCTTTGATGATGACCTGCTAGTCACGACGGACCAGTTAGCCGATTTACGACCCGACGAAATCGTCATTCTCCAGACGGGGAAGACGGGCGAGCCCATCAAAGCTATTCAGCGGATGGCCAACAAGCAAGACAAGCAACTGACGATTCAGCCTGGTGATTTGGTCTACATCGTGACTACCCCTTCACATGCCATGGACACCACGGTGGCCCAGACGCGCGACATGGTTTACCGCGCCGGTGGTGAAGTCAAGGCGATCTCCGATGAATTGAACTCGTCGGGTCATGCTTATAAACGTGACCTACAACTGATGTTGAACTTGATGAAGCCCAAGTACTTAGTCCCTATCCAGGGTGAGTACCGGTTACTGAATGCCCATGCCCAAGCGGCACTGGAGTTGGGGATGGCGGCGGACCACATCTTTATCCTGGCGAAAGGCGATGTCATGACCTATCAAAAGGGTGAGTTCACCCTAGGAGATAGTATCGACGTGAGTGATACCATGATTGATGGGATTGGCGTCGGGGACATCGGGAACATCGTCTTGCGGGACCGGAAAGTGTTGGCCGACGATGGAATCTTCATCGCCGTGGTCACTATCGATCGTAAGAAGAAACAAATTGTCGCAGCACCGAAAATTACGTCACGCGGGTTTGTTTACGTGAAAGCTAACAAGGACCTGATGCAGGAAAGTTCCGATATCATCTGCAAGGCGGTTCAAAACAACTTGGACAACAAGGAGTTTGATTGGGGCCACTTGAAGCAAGATGTCCGGGAACACTTGAGTCACTACCTGTTCGAGCAGACTCATCGGCGGCCAGTCATCTTACCAGTCATCATGGAAGTCAACCAGCACCATCGCCGGACTGGCAAGAAGAAAGCGGCCAAAGGAGCGGCGGCTAAGGAAGCCCCTAAGGGCCATCAAACCAAGGGGAAGAAGGCCGACACTAAGGCCACGCAGAAGCCCGCTAAGGCTAAGACTAAAGCGCATCGGCATCGACGACACGCGGCAGCTACCAAACCAGACACTAAGGCTTAAGCCATTAAGCGAAGTTTAGACTAAACTGATTTTGTTCCTATATAATATAACGGTGCGGGCCGCTCACGGGAACGCACCCCGTTAAGTGGACCAGCCTTTCTGTATGGGAGGCGGGTCCCTTTTCGTGACAATTGAGAAAAGCGGGGGTGCTTTTATGGATTCGTTACAATTTCAACGGGCCTTACTGGCCTTTCATAACCAGCAATGGTCACAGGCCAGTGCCGCGTTTACGACGCTCTATCAGGCTCACCAGACGGCCGAACTGAATCGGTATTTGGCCCTGAGTCTCTATCGGGATGAACAATTCTTGGCGGCTGAGCAGATTGCGGCCGAAAACGACGCTGCTTATTTGGTGGACCAAAGCTGGTTCGATCATCGATTGATGATTGCTCTAAAAAATCAGCAATTCATTTTTGCCCGGCAATGGTGTGCTTTACCGCAAGCGCAGGCTTGGCGCGCGCAGGGCTTGGCCCAAGTGCAAGTGGCCGAACAAACCTCACGGCAGACGCTCGCCGCGACGCAACGGGTGATTGCCAAGCAGTTCTATCACCTGGGAGATACGACGTTGAATGAACAGCGCCACCGCATCGCGCGGGCCCACCAACTCCCTTTGGCAGAGTTTTTACGCGGGGTGCGCTATCTGTTGATCGATCCGTTCCTCCATCCCTTGTTACGGTCGACGTTGTTGGAGGACCTTTATCTGTTACAGATCGATGAGACCGTGAAATTACAATGGCTCGACGATCAGCAATACGACGTGCAAACGGCGCAACTCCGGGGAGTGACGGACAATTCGGCCGCACAAGCTGCCATTCGGTACTTAACCGCGGAATTTGCGCAGACTAACCCGAGTTTAGTGGCGAATGTTCGGCAAACGCTCAATTTGCAATTGATGTTAGTTTACCCGTTTGCGGAACGAGTTTTCACGGCACCGGAAGCCTGGGTCGATTATTTAGTGGGGCGGCCGGCCCAAACTCCCTTGTCAACGACAGCGGAAAATCAACTGTTAACCTGGCAAAAACGCCTAGGGGAGCACCTGCAGACCCTTTTTCTGGCAATAAATCACGAAAAGCCCGAAAATTAGTGATTTTTTAGTTTACAAATAATTGGTGAGCAGATATACTAGTCAAGGATTCTTTTTTAGAGGGTTCCAGCTTTCCCTTTCAAAGAAGAAGTAGTATAATTTTACGCAAAGAGTTATTAATTTTCGTCTGAAGGTTAAGGATTCTTGCGATAAAATACAGGAGGGTTTCATTAATGGCTGAAAAAGAACATTATGAAAGAACTAAACCCCATGTAAATATTGGTACTATTGGCCATATTGACCATGGGAAGACGACGTTAACTGCTGCAATCACTAAGGTATTAGCTGACCGCGGTTTAGCTAAGGCCGAAGATTACGCAGATATCGATGCTGCTCCAGAAGAACGTGAACGTGGTATCACGATCAACACCGCCCACGTTGAATACGAAACGGAAAAGCGTCACTACGCCCACATTGACGCCCCAGGACATGCTGACTACATCAAGAACATGATCACTGGTGCCGCTCAAATGGATGGTGCCATCTTGGTTGTTGCCGCAACCGATGCCCCAATGCCACAAACGCGTGAACACATTTTGCTGGCTCGCCAGGTTGGTGTTAACTACATCGTGGTCTTCTTAAACAAGACCGACTTAGTTGACGACGACGAATTGGTTGACTTAGTTGAAATGGAAGTTCGTGAGTTGTTGTCCGAATACGATTACCCTGGTGATGATATTCCAGTTGTTCGTGGTTCCGCTTTGAAGGCTCTTGAAGGCGACCCAGAACAAGAAAAGGTTATCTTACACTTAATGGACATCGTTGACGACTACATCCCAACGCCAGAACGTGACAACGACAAGCCATTCTTAATGCCTGTTGAAGACGTCTTCACGATCACTGGTCGTGGGACGGTTGCTTCCGGTCGTATCGACCGTGGGACTGTTAAGATTGGTGACGAAGTTGAAATCGTTGGGTTACATGACGATATCTTAAAGACGACCGTTACTGGTCTGGAAATGTTCCGGAAGACGTTGGATCTTGGTGAAGCCGGAGACAACGTTGGTGCCTTGTTACGGGGTATCAACCGTGAACAAGTCGTTCGTGGTCAAGTTCTGGCTAAGCCAGGTTCGATCCAAACGCACGAAAAGTTCAAGGGTGAAGTTTATATCTTGAGCAAAGAAGAAGGTGGCCGTCATACGCCATTCTTCTCCAACTACCGTCCTCAATTCTACTTCCACACCACTGATATCACTGGTGTGATCGAATTGCCTGATGGCGTTGAAATGGTTATGCCTGGTGATAACGTGACGTTCACTGTTGAACTGATTCAACCAGCTGCCATTGAAAAGGGTACGAAGTTCACTGTTCGTGAAGGTGGCCACACCGTTGGTGCCGGTACCGTTACGGAAATTGACGACTAATTAAGCTTGCTTGATTAGCTGTACCTTAAAAAGGGTGCGAAGCTTAGCTTCGCACCCTTTTTGCATCAACGGCTATCTGTTGGCCGAACATAACCGTTTTCATTGCGACCAGCAAAGGGCTTGTGGCGGTCACCAGAAAGTGGTAACATTTTAGGGCCGGCGATGCTGATTCTGGTGGGTCTTAAAGCGAGAGAATCCGCGCCATTCACGGCTTCTCAGCAAAAATCATTTTACAATTAGCACCGGTTAAGGTACACTAGTACAGTATGCAATTGCTAGAATTGTAAATAGTAATATCTTTCATTTCGGAGGGAATACAATGGCTGCAAAGTGGGAAAAAAAGGAAGCAAATCAAGGCGAATTAACCTTTGAAATTGCACCTGATAAGATCAAAGAAGGCTTAGACAAAGCTTTCCAACGCACCAAGAAGAACCTGACTGTGCCTGGTTTCCGTAAGGGCCGTGTGCCACGTCAAATCTTCAACCAAATGTATGGTGAGGAAGCATTGTACCAAGATGCTTTAAACATCGTTTTACCTGATGCTTACGAAGCTGCCATCAAGGAAACGGCTATCGAACCCGTTGACCAACCCCAAGTGGACGTTGAATCCATGGACAAGGGTAAGGCGTGGGTTTTAAAGGCCGTTGTGACGGTTAAACCAGAAGTTAAATTAGGTGACTACAAGGGCTTGAGTGTGACGAAGCAAAACACCCGGGTTTACCAAAAGGACATCGACGCTGAATTAGAAAAGCAACGTCAACAACAAGCTGAATTAGTCTTGAAAGAAGACCAAGCCGCCGCTGATGGTGACACGGTCGTGATCGACTTTGACGGTTACGTTGATGGCAAGCAATTCGACGGCGGTAAAGCGGACAACTACTCCCTGGAATTAGGTTCAAACTCCTTCATCCCAGGCTTCGAAGAACAATTAGTTGGCCACAAGGCCGGTGAGAACGTTGACGTTAAGGTCACGTTCCCAAAGGACTACCAAGCTAAGGACTTACAGGATAAGGAAGCAACCTTCAAGGTTACGATCCACGAAGTTAAGGAAAAGCAACTGCCTGACTTAGACGACGAATTCGCTAAGGACGTTGACGAAGACGTTGACAGCCTCGAAGAATTGAAGGCTAAGACCAAGGATCACCTGAAGGAACAAAAGACCAGCGCTGCGCATGACGCCATCGAAGATGAAGCCATCAGCGAAGCCGTTGACAACGCCGAAATTGGTGATATTCCAGAAGCCATGGTCAAGGACGACATCGACCGGCAAACGGAACAATACCTGGCTAACATGCAACAACAAGGTATTCAGCCAAAGATGTACTTCCAGCTGACCGGGACCACGGAAGACGACTTGCGGAAGCAATTCGCTGACGGTGCCGAAAAGCGGGTCAAGACGAACTTGGTCTTAGAAGCCGTTGTTGAAGCTGAAAAGATCGAACCAACTGACGACCAAATCAAGGCCGAAGTTAAGGATCTGGCTGGCCAATACGGCATGGAAGAAAGCGCCGTTCGCAGTGCGTTATCTGACGATATGCTGAAGCATGACATCGCCATCAAGAGCGCCGTGGATATGATTGCTGATTCCGCAAAGCAAGACAAGAAGAAGGATGCTGACAAGGACTAGTCATTAGTCTAATTAGCAAACTTGACCGGGACGACGCATTATAGTTGTCCCGGTTTTTGGTTTAGCGCGCGTAAAGATGAATTAATTCTCTAACGCGTCTATCTGTGGTATAGTACATCAATGACGGGATAGTCTGATAATAAGTCAGACTGACTAACCGCAAGATGGGCTCGTTAGCCCGGAAAGAAAGGGTGAGTTTATTGTTTGAAAACACCGAAGCGAACGGCCCAGTGACCTGCTCTTTTTGTGGAAAAACCCAAGATCAAGTACAAAAAATCGTCGCTGGTCCGGGCGTCTACATTTGTAATGAATGTATCGACCTGTGCAAGGAAATCATCGACGAGGAATTTAGCCAAGACAATGCGCAAACCACGTTGGACGTGCCAACGCCAGCCGACATTGTCAAGAACCTCGATCAATACGTGATTGGTCAGGATGAAGCCAAGCGAACGTTATCGGTCGCCGTTTATAATCATTATAAGCGGGTCAACGAAATGGCCAAGAACGATGACGGTCCAGAGCTGCAAAAGAGTAACATTGCCGTGATTGGGCCAACTGGTTCCGGGAAGACGTATTTGGCGCAAAGTTTAGCCAAAATGTTGAACGTGCCATTTGCCATCGCCGACGCCACGACTTTGACGGAAGCCGGTTATGTCGGTGAAGATGTTGAAAATATCCTCTTGAAGCTCCTCCAAAACGCCGATTACGACGTGGATCGGGCCGAAAAAGGCATCATCTACATCGATGAAATCGATAAGATCGCGAAGAAGGCGGAAAACGTCTCGATTACGCGGGATGTCTCTGGTGAAGGGGTCCAACAAGCCTTACTGAAGATTTTGGAAGGGACGATTGCCAACGTGCCGCCACAGGGTGGCCGGAAGCATCCCCAACAAGAATTTATTCAGATTGATACCACCAACATCTTGTTCATCGTGGGTGGGGCGTTCGATGGTATCGACGATATCGTCAAGCGCCGCTTAGGCGACCAAACGATTGGTTTTGGGGCCGACACCAAGGAACAAAAGGTCCTGAATTCCGGCGATAGCTTGATGCAACACGTGATTCCGGAAGACCTGTTACAGTTTGGGTTGATTCCTGAATTCATTGGCCGGTTACCAATCTTAACGGCTCTCGAAAAACTCGATGAAAACGACCTGGTCCGGATTTTGACCGAACCGAAGAACGCATTAGTCAAGCAATACGAGAAGTTGCTCGCGATTGATGACGTCCAGTTGGAGTTCCAACCAGCGGCCTTAAAGGAAATGGCGAAGTTAGCCATTGCCCGTAACACTGGGGCCCGGGGGTTACGGTCAATCATTGAAGATGTGATGCGCGACACCATGTTCGACTTACCGAGTCGTCGAGACGTGGGTAAGGTCATCATTACACCGGAGACGGTGACGAAACATGCGGAACCCGAGTTGGTTTTGCGAGACCAAAAGGCCTCATAATTTAAGATGATGAGAAATTAAGACCAGGGTTGCGACCCTGGCCTTTTTTTAACCGACGAATTGTCAAATCAAGTGTAACTTTTTACCGAAGAAAACTTCAGATGGTGTCTTCCAGCCTAAGACCTTACGGGGGCGATTATTTAAATTCCTGACAAACTTCGCGATATCTTGATCGGTCAGTTCATCAAGGTCAGTTCCTTTGGGAAAATACTCTCGGATGAGACCATTGGTATTTTCGTTGGTCCCACGTTGTTGTGGTGCGTGCGGGTCTGGAAAATAGACTGAGATACCAAGCTCTTTACCGACTTCACGATAACCCGCAAACTCTGTACCTCGGTCTGGTGTAAGCGTACGAACGCGTTTAGGTGTGACTGTATGCAGGAGGTCGATCATCGCTTGGGTCACATTCTTGGCATTCACTTTGGGTACACGCTCAGACAGAAGGTATCGTGACTTACGGTCGACCAGTGACACTAAACCCGAACGCCCGACCTTGCCGCGAACGGTATCGCCTTCCCAATGGCCAAAACGAGTCCGATTCTCACATGAGACTGGTCGTTCATGGACTGATGGGACATTATTAAAACGGCCACGTCGTTCGTTGACAGTTCCTTTAACCTTACGAGTTTTCCCACGATGTCGTAACTTTCGAGCGAATCCTCGAGCCCCATGACTTTTACGTTTAACGCCTAAATTATTTCGTTCAATTCCGCGATAAATCGTGTTGTAGCTGATATGCCAATTACTGGTCTCTAAAGATAAACGACCGGCGATTTGCTCGGGTGACCATTGTCGTTGAAGAATGCAGTGAAGGACAAAGTCGCGTAGCTTTAAATTCTCCAGTACCCTGAGGCGGCGACTCTTTAATCGGCGCTGTTGATAGTTCTGCTGGGCTTTTACGGCGGAATAGGCGCCCCGACCGCCGTTGCGTTTAATTTCTCGTGACACAGTGGCTTTGGAACAACCGATTTGATTGGCAATAACCTGGTAAGTATGGTGTAAAGTTACACCTAACAGTATGCATTCGCGGTCTTTTAAGGTAAGATGTGTATATGGACTCATAGCCTAAGAACTCCTTTAGATGATTGTTATGGTGACTTCATTCTACAGGACTCAGGCTAGGAGTCTATTTTTATTTTCTTACTTGTTGCACTTCAATTGTAAATTCGTCCCCCAGTGGCGCGCTGGCTGCACCGACTGGCGAATCTTTTTGACAGGGATAACCCCCGTGTCGACGGGACTAACGCCACCTGAAGATAGCGACCAGCAGAAAACGGGGCGGTGCTCGGCGACGTTGTGTGTTAGAATGATGAAAGATAATTTTGGAGAGGATGGCACAAAATCATGGAAGTTAATCACGTGGAACTAGTCATGAGCGCGGTACAACCCAGTCAGTATCCCACGACGGGCTACCCAGAAATCGCCTTGGTCGGGCGGTCAAACGTGGGGAAGTCGTCATTGACCAATGTTTTGATCAATCGCCGCTCGTACGCGCGCACGTCGAGCCAACCGGGTAAGACGCAGACGTTGAACTTCTATAACGTGGAGGACCAGCTCTACTTTGTGGACGTCCCGGGTTACGGATACGCGAAGGTGTCGAAGACGGAGCGGGAAAAGTGGGGCACGATGATTGAGACCTACTTGACCCAGCGTGAGCAGTTAAAAGGGGTCGTGTCGTTGATTGACGCCCGACACGCACCGACCGCCGCCGACGTACAGATGTATCAGTGGTTGGCGTACTACGACTTGCCAACGCTGATTGTGGCGACCAAGAGTGATAAGGTGGCCCGTGGTAAGTGGAATCAAACCATCAGTCAAATTAAAAAGACGCTGGCCTTGCCGACGACGGACAATATCGTTCTCTTTTCAGCACCACAGAAATTAGGGAAAGATGCCGTTTGGCAGTGGATTGAACAACAAGCTTTTGGGGAGGAATAACCGTGGAATTTAGTGAGTATCAAAAAGCAGCGAACCGAACGTTATATGGCAACGAACAGGTCTTAACGAACTGTGCGTTAGGCTTGGCTGGTGAGTCTGGTCAGGTCGTGGAATTGGTCAAGAAGTACACCTTCCATGGGAAGGATTTAGACCACGACGCCATCGTCAAAGAAATGGGCGACGTTTTGTGGTACTTGAGTCAGATTGCTGAATGGGCGGACATTGATTTTGATGAAGTTGCTCAGAGTAATATCGACCGGTTGAACGCCCGGTACCCCAACGGTTACCAACCCGAAAAATAGGGCGTAACGCGGCTACAAGCCAGTTAGGCGTGACTGAGGTTTCCTGGTGGGTGACAGACGAAAAAAGGGCCTGAGACAACTTCTCAGGCCCTTCGTTATTGGTCATGTTCGGTCCAACTTAGTGGTTGGCCCGGTCGATCTTTTCTTGGTCGGTTTTCGTGAGGCCTTTAGCCCGCTTGTTATCCTTGTGGGCATCTTGGCGTTTCAGAAATTTGTCCCGCTTCTCGTCTTTCGGGTCCATTTGGGCAAACTTACCGAACATGGAGTCCAAATCATCTTGGCGTTTTGCTTTCAGTGCCATGCCGCCACCTCCTAACTTCTTTTTAGCTATCATAGCAGAACTGGAGCCATTTGTCATTTTACAGCTTGATGACGGGGGTGGATTGCTTGCGCCGAACGGGGATTCGCTTTATAATTTATTGGCTAAATTAAGAAATGGAGGGATGACTGTGGCGTCGGAATACCTGGAACATAAACTAGCTTTGCTCCCGGGCGAGCCGGGGTGTTACCTGATGAAAAACGTAAATAGCCAAATCATTTACGTCGGTAAGGCCAAAAATTTGAAGAACCGGGTCCGGTCGTACTTTAAGAGTAGTCATACGGGCAAAACGGCCCAGTTAGTCAGCGAAATCGTGGATTTTGAGACTATCATCACGTCGACCGATAAGGAAGCCTTTTTACTCGAAATCACCCTCATTCAGAAGCATCAACCGTACTTTAACATCAAATTAAAGCGGGGGACGGGGTACCCCTACATTAAAATTACCCATGAACGCGACCCGCAATTGTTGCTGGTCAGTGAAATCAAAAAGGATGGTGGTTTTTACTTTGGGCCGTACCCGAACGTTTACGCGGCCGAAGAAACCATCCACTTTTTACAAAAGGTTTACCCGTTGCGTCGGTGTACGGGCTATCAAGGCCGGCCGTGTCTGTACTACCACATGGGGCAGTGCTTAGGCGCATGCTTCAAAGAGGTCCCTGAAGCTGATTATGACCGGCAAATCAAGAAGATCAAATCCTTCTTGAATGGTAACGTGGGCCATGCAGAAGCGGACCTTAAGCGGCGGATGAACGCCGCGGCGGCCGATATGGCCTACGAACGGGCGGCTGATTTACGCGACCAGATTCGCTACATTGAAGCCACCGTTGAAAAGCAAAAGATCATTTCCCATGACCACACGCCCCGCGACATTTTCAACTTTTACCTGAATAAGGGCTGGTTATCGATTCAAATCTTCTTCATCCGGCAAGCGCGGTTGATGAAACGCGAAAAGCGGCTCTTTCCGGTGGTCAGTACGGCTGAAGAAGAATTGGCTAGTTTTATCGTCCAGTTCTACCAACGGAAGAACACGGTCTTGCCCCGGGAGATTTTGGTTCCGGCCAGCCTAGACGGTAAGTTGATCGAAGCCTTACTGCACGTGCCGGTCCGTACCCCCCAACGGGGCACTAAGCGTGATTTGCTCGAAATGGCGGGCAAGAATGCCCGGTTAGTCCTCGAAGAAAAGTTCCGCTTGTTGGAACTCGATGAGAGTAAAACGACCGGTGCGATGAAGGAGATTACCGATGCGTTGGGCATCGCACCAGGACACAAGATTGAGGCCTTTGACCATTCGCACATTCAGGGGGCCGATTTGGTCTCCGCCATGGTCGTCTTCGTGGATGGCCAACCCAACAAAAAGTTATACCGGAAGTATAAATTACGGACCGTGGACCACGCGGACGAAACCTCTAGCACCATTGAAGTCATTCGGCGGCGCTACACGCGGTTACTGAAGGAACACAAGCCGATGCCGTACCTTATCTTGATGGATGGGGGCGACATCCAGATGAACGCGGTCAAGGAGGTCTTAGAGGATGAGTTAGACCTGCATATCCCGGTTGCTGGGATGGTCAAGAATACCCACCATAAGACCGCGGACCTGTTGTTTGGGCCCGCCGACCAACACGTGCACCTAGACCCCAAGAGCCAGGGCTTCTATTTGGTCCAGCGAATTCAAGACGAGGTCCACCGGTTTGCGATTACCTTCCACCGGCAGGTCCACACCAAGCACTCGCTGAGCTCAAAACTCGAAACGATTCCGGGCGTCGGTCCCAAGACGCGCAACAAGCTGTTACGTCACTTTGGCTCGACCAAGAAGATTGGTGAGGCGGACGTGGCCGATTTACAGGCCTTGGGCATCAACCAGACCGTGGCACAGACCATCTTAGTCACACTGAAAGCCGAAGAGTCCACCGAAATCACCAGCCCGCACACGCCCAGTCAACTTTGACGACTCGCGGGTTTGTCGGTATACTAGCCTAGCGAGGTTGACGTCGTTGTCACTGGAACTCCCTAAGAAAATGAGGAAAATAATATGTTTGTAGATCAAGTTAAAATTAATATCAAGGCCGGAAACGGAGGCAACGGAATGGTTGCCTTCCGGCGAGAAAAATTCGTTCCGAATGGCGGTCCTGCCGGCGGCGATGGTGGCCGGGGCGGTAACGTCGTCTTTGAGGTCGATGAAGGCTTGCGGACGTTGATGGACTTTCGTTACCAACGGAAATTCAAGGCCAAAAACGGGGGCAACGGGGCCATCAAGTCGATGACTGGTCGCGGGGCCGACGATTTAATCGTGCAGGTTCCTGAAGGTACCACCGTCATCAATAACGAGACCGGCGCCGTCGTGGGCGATTTAGTCCACAGTGGCGACTCCGTTATCGTGGCCCATGGTGGCCGTGGGGGTCGGGGCAATATCCACTTTGCGTCGCCCAAGAATCCGGCGCCGGAAATCGCGGAAAACGGTGAACCCGGCGAGGAACTCGAAGTGCGGCTCGAACTCAAGGTTTTAGCCGATGTCGGCTTGGTTGGTTTCCCGTCTGTCGGGAAGTCCACTCTGCTGGCCACGGTCACGAGTGCCAAACCAAAGATTGCGGAGTATCACTTTACGACGCTAGTCCCGAATTTGGGGATGGTCCGGTTGGCTGACGGGCAAGACTTCGTGATGGCGGATCTCCCCGGTCTGATCGAAGGAGCCGCCAAAGGGGTTGGCCTGGGCTTTCAGTTCTTACGGCACGTCGAACGGACACGGGTCATCTTACACGTCATCGACATGAGTGGCGTGGAAGGCCGCGACCCCTACGACGATTTCGAAAAAATCAACCAGGAACTCAAGACTTACGATCCCGATATCTTGAAGCGGCCCCAAATCGTGGTGGCCAACAAGATGGATATGCCAGATGCAGCCGACAATTTAGCGCACTTCAAGGAACAGTTAACTCAGGATAAGTTGCTGGCCCAAGCGCCGGAAGTCTTTGCCATTTCGACTATCACCCACGATGGGTTGACGCCGTTATTGCAACGGACCGCGGAAG
The DNA here is from genome assembly GCF_014069315.1 of Levilactobacillus suantsaii. NCBI lineage: Bacteria > Bacillati > Bacillota > Bacilli > Lactobacillales > Lactobacillaceae > Levilactobacillus > Levilactobacillus suantsaii. The sequence continues at coordinate 1,816,873 of NZ_CP059603.1, forward strand.
TGTTGGCAAAAACGCCACAGTTCCCGGTCAAGGACGCGACCGTCAAAACGGCCGAGTACGACTTCAAGGAAAAGCCGGCCTTTACGATCACACGCGATCCGGATGGCACTTGGATTTTGAGTGGCGACAAGTTGGAGAAGTTATTTGGCATGACCGACGTGACCCACGACGAAAGTCTCTTGCGTTTTGCTCGGCAAATGCGGGGGATGGGAGTCGATGCCGCGTTGCGGGATAAAGGCGCCAAGAATGGCGACACCGTTCAAATCGACGACTTTAGTTTTGAATATTTAGCGTAACTCAAAGTAGCAGTAAAACACCAAAAAGCACGTCAACCCTTGTGGTCGGCGTGCTTTTTGGCGTAGGTTAACTTTGGTGACGAAGGGCGCGGTCAGCGCGGCGTTGGTAATCGAAGGCGCGTTCTAGCCAGTTTTGCCCCGCCGTCAACACGACGCAACAGAGCCAATATAAAATGGCAATCGTGATGTAAATGGTCATGTAGTCCTGATTGGCTCCGGCAACGATCTTTGCGTCCATAAACATCTCGGAGACCGTGATCATGGCGGCCAACGAGGTGTTTTTGAACATGTCGAGTAAAATGTTGCCCAACGCAGGTAGGCCAATCCGAAAGGCCTGGGGTAAGATGATGTAGTGAATCACCTTGCGGTAGGATAACCCCAACGAATAGGCCGCTTCGTACTGGCCGTGGTCGATGCCCATAAAGGCGGACCGGAAGACTTCCGACACGAAGGCCGCCGAGACCAGTGTAAACGACAGAATCGCCGCGGGCAGGGCGTTGGCCCCAAAGCCAAAGTAGATAATGAACAGGACGACCAATATCGGGACCCCGCGCATAAACGAGATGTAGGCCCGGGAAAGCCAGTGGAGCAGGCGCCAATGGCTCAATTGCGCCAGGGTCAAAAACAATCCTAAAATGAATGATCCCACAAAGGAAATCGCCGTCAGGTAGATTGACATCGGCAACCCGTGGAGGATCTGCGGGATTGATTCCCAAGCTAAAGGCGCGTTAAAGAACCCCGGAATCGAAAAATAATGTAACATAAATCGACCCCCTTAGGCTTATTGGCCCTTGTACTGGGACTTGATGGTAAAGTTCTTGTCAATGTGGACTGACGGCTGTTTCGTGACGTCCGCACCGTAGTATTTTTCGGATAATTTCTTGATGGTCCCATCTTTCAATAACTTTTGAATCTGTTGATCAATCTCATGTTTGAGCTTGGTGTTGCTCTTCTTCATTAGGATACCCACGCCACCGCTATCGTCGCTGGTGGTGAAGTACATGTTTTTGACGATGTGCAAGCCATTATCTTTGACGGCGGACAACGCCAGTTTTTGCAGGTAGTAGTCATTCATGATGAAGTCGGTCTTCCCTTTTTTGACGTCCTTCAAGTAGACATCGTTGGAGACGTTATCGTAGTTGACCAGTTTAGCGCCCAGCTGTTGGGCGAGCCGTTGGTATCCCGTCCCGGCTTCACCGGCTGATTTCTTACCCTTCAAGTCGGCCCAACTATGAATACCGGAATCATCGCTATTGCGGACCAAGATACTGTTGAACGAGTGCTTATAAGTCGTCGAGAGTGTGTAATCCTTTTTCCGTGCCTTGGATAGGCCAAAGTCGTTAGCCGCCATGTCGGCCTTACCAGTCTTGACCGCTGTCAATTGGCCGTCGACGTTGAGTTCCTTGAATTCGACCTTCTTATGTAGCCCCTTAGCGACGTCGCGGACCACCTCGATGTCAAAGCCCGTAAGCTTCTTGGTCTTGGGATCGTGGAACGACGTGGGGTATAAAGTCCCCGAAGTGGCGACAATCAAGGTTTTCTTGTTCGCAACCTTGGCATTGGTGCTTTGTGCTGACGATTTCCCGCAACCAACGAGTCCCGTACTCAACACGATGCCTAAACCTAACCCTAAAACCAACCATTTTCCTGTCTTATTCATCAAATTTTCAGTCCTTTCGATGTAAAAATTTAAGACTTTTTCAGTATACGGGGTTGAAAACGCTTTTACAACCAGCTATGGTTAATCTATGCAAATAACTTACATAAAAAACCAAATCACGTGAAAACTGCCTCAAGCTCGAAGGTGCGACACTAAGCCGCGGTCAGTTTACGGTGACAAAATGGAGGCCATTTTTATGACAGTCAAAGATTGGATTGGGACGCCGGCGTTGACCTGGGCTCAGCGCATTCGGCAAGGTGACGTGACAAGCGAGGAACTGTTGACGGCAGCGTATGCCGAAATCGACCGGCAGAACCCGGAGCTAAACGCGGTAATTACCACGCGTCGTAAGCGTGCCTTTGCCGAAGCGGCGGCCCAACGCGATACGGGGCAGCCTTTTTTGGGAGTCCCGTTGTTGCTTAAAGGGTTGGGTCAACAGCTCAAGGGGGAGTCGAGTACCAGTGGCTCCAAATTATTGGCGCACAACGTGGCGACGCAGACCAACTTTTTTGTCCAGGCCTTACAAGCCGCGGGATTCATCATCATTGGCCAAACGAACTTTCCCGAATTTGGGTTTAAAAACATCACTGACGCCCAGTTGTATGGGCCGGCCCATAATCCGTGGAACTTAGACTACCAACCAGGTGGCTCATCTGGGGGTGCTGGCGCCAGTGTGGCGGCCGGGTTAGTGCCGCTTGCGGCCGGTAGCGATGGTGGTGGATCGATTCGGATCCCGTCGTCATGGTCCGGGACCATTGGCTTGAAACCGACTCGGGGACGCGTACCTGTGGGCCCCAGCGATTGGCGTTCCTGGCAGGGGGCCGCGATTGATTTTGCCCTGACTCGCTCGATTGCCGATACGGCCGCTTTACTGGATAGCTTGCAGACCCTACAACCAGCGGCCGTGTTCCAAGCCCCGTTGGTCCAACCCGGATTTCAAGCCCAGTTAACGGCACCGCTAACCCCCCAGCCGATTGGCTTTACCACCGAGTCGCCCGTGGGAACGCCGGTCAGTCCCGATGCCGTGGCCGCGGTCCGCGATGCTGCGCAATTCTTGACGGCCCAAGGCTGGCCAGTCGAAGAAATTCACTCGCCTGTCGATGGCGTCGTCTTGATGGAAAGCTATTACACCATGAACGCTGGCGAGACGGCCGCCTTTATGAGCGACTTGGCCGCGTCTTTACAGCGGAAACTGACGCCAGACGACATGGAGCTGTTGACCTGGGCACTCTACCAGACTGGCCGGCAGACCACGGCCGCCGAATACAGTCAAGCACTGAGTAAATGGGACCAGGCCGCCTGGCAGATGGCCCAACTCCACGCCCGTTATCCGATTATTTTGACGCCCACGACGGCCTGGGCGGCTCCGAAAGTAGGGGATTCATTGGTTTCTGCTAGTGATGCCGCTAAGATGGCGACCATTACCGAACTCAAACCGGCCGCGCAGAAGCAATTGATATACGACCAGTGGTTGCCGGCGCTGACCCGGTCACCGTTCACCCAGCTAGCGAACTTAACGGGGGAACCGGCGATTAGTTTACCGACCGCCATCACAGCAACTGGCTTGCCGTTGGGGATTCAATTCAACGCGGCGAAGGGACAAGAAGCCGTTTTACTCCAACTCGGGGCCTTGTTCGAACGGGCCGATCGGTTTAAGTTCTTGCACCCGACAAAATTCGCCTAATGGGTGAACGCTTTCATGTGTGATATTCAGCTAAAAATAACCTAAGGAGTCGTCTCAGCGCAGTACCGTGCTGGGGCGACCCCTTAGGTTATCTGGGGGGGTTGACCGATTTAGTTGACAGCTATGGTTAACCAACGGCTAGGTTTGATGACTTGTTTTTGTTTGGCCGAGTAGGCGCCAGCAAAGGCAATCTTGATCTTTTTGATGATCGGGGCTTGTTGCTGACTAGCCAACCCCGTCGCAAAGGTGTTTAGATGCCCGTTTCCGGGGATAGTCTGCCCGGCACTGGCGTCACTGAGTTGATTGGTGGCGTTGAGTTCCTGGTCGGGGCCTAACCGAATGGCCTGGATTCCGTCGGTGGTTAACGCTTGGTGCCGGTGGTTGGTGATGGTAAACTTAACTTGCAGGGTGTAATACGGACTCTTGAGCGTGGTCAGATTGAGCGCTTGGGCGGCCATTTTCTTGGCATCAGCGGTCTGGGCCACGTTTTTCAGCACCCGCACGGTGGTCAATTTATAAGTGAAACCACCACTCTTCAGGGTCGTTTGGGGATGGTCGACTTGCTTTAAGGTCTGCTTGGTTCCCACCCGGTCGTAGGTGTATTGCCCGCGTTTTGTCAGGTTGCCGGATTTAACGTAGCCGTGGCGCTCGGTTTGCGCTGACGTAGGGTGGAAATCCTGGGCGAAATGTTGCGATGAGGATGCTGCCTTAGTCGTGGATTTAGCGGGTTGGGCCGCGTGGTAGGATTCGCTCGACTCACTCGCTTTTTTAAAGTTAGTTTGGGTCGATTGAGAACTCTGCTGGCAGCCGGTCAACCCGATGGTTAAGAGGCTAAGACCCAAAACGAGTAGTGCTGAATAGCGACGCATGATGCGTCCTCCTTTCACCCCAATAATAATGATTGGGGAATCAAACGGTAACCGTAGAGCCGTTGCGGTGGCGGTCCCGGGAGAAAGAGACTCGTCGTCGGTACGATTTGGCGGGTCCGGGCCCGGAATTGGTCTAAGGTGAGGGCTCGCCCCGTGCCGACCAAAAGGTAAAGGCGGTGGTCGGCAACTTGTAAATCGGCGACTGGCTGATTAGTGGGACCCTCGATAAAGAGGCGTAATCGCGGATCTAAGTCGATGGTCGACCGGTCAAAATCAATTAAGCGCATGTGGGTCGTTCCTCCTCCGTAATCTCCTCAAGTATACCGAATTTTGTGGGGGAACCCTAATCATATTCCTGGCCTGGTTGAAAAGACAAAAGTTGCGATTTGCGCCGAAATCCCCTAAAATAGTGAGCGGACTTTAAAACGATTAGATAGGAACGAAAAAAATATGGAAATTGAATTTTTAGGCACGGGTGCTGGGTCACCCGGGAAGTTTCGGAACGTAACCAGTACGGCGTTGCGGTTATTGGACGAACGTAATTCGGTCTGGTTGTTTGACGTTGGGGAGGCCACGCAACATCAAATCTTGCGCACGACCTTAAAGCCCCGCAAAATCGATAAAATTTTTATTACCCACCTGCACGGCGATCACATCTTTGGTTTGCCGGGGCTGCTCAGTAGTCGGTCGTTTCAGGGTGGCAACTCCCCGTTGACGATTTACGGTCCCAAGGGGATTCGGGACTTCGTTGAGGTCAGTCTGCGGGTCACTGGGACCAAGCTGGCTTACAAGTTGCACTACCAGGAACTGACCGGTGAAGGCTTAGTGTTCGAAGACGACAAGTTTCAGGTCTTTGCCCGGTATCTCGATCACCGGATTACGTGTTACGGGTATCGAATCGTCGAAAAGGACCATCCTGGTGAACTGATGGTCGCCCGGTTACAGGCTGACCAAATTCCGTCCGGCCCGCTTTACGGCCAGCTTAAAGCGGGGAAGACCGTGACGTTGCCCGACGGCCGGATCATCAACGGTCAAGATTACTTAGGACCCGCGCAACCGGGTCGGGTCGTGGCCATTTTAGGTGATACGCGGCAAACGCCGAACGCAGAGAAATTGGCCCAAGACGCCGATGTGCTGGTACACGAAAGTACCTTTGCCAAGGGTGAGGGCAAGTTAGCGCACGCGTACTACCATTCGACCAACATCCAAGCGGCCGAATTAGCCAAGCGCGCGCACGTGAAACTGTTGCTCCTTAACCATATTTCCGCGCGGTACACGGGGAAGATGGCGGCTGAACTCCAGCATCAAGCCCGCGACGTGTTTAAAAACACGCGGGTCGTTAAAGATTTTGATGAATTTCCGGTAGCATTTCATAAAAAGACGGAGGCTTCCAGAGTATGAAGAATCAGTGGCGGATCATTGCGACCATTTTACTGGTCATTGTTGTGGCGGTATTTGCGATTTTAAACGTGGAATCGGTTCCCGTTTCGTTTGGGTTTGCGACGGTCCATTGGCCGCTGATTTTATTACTATTGGTCTCAATCTTGATTGGGGCCGTTCTGATGATTCTTTTTTCGACGATCACCGCGTTTCGGCATAATCACGCTTATAAGGAACTTAAGCAGAGTAGCGATGAACGTATCCAATCGTTGACTGACGAGAACGAACGCCTGCAAAAACGGGTCAAAAATACCGGTAAGCAGGCTGCGGGCCAACAGGATCAAGAGATCCATGCATTGCAAGCTCAAGTCAAGGACTTGCAAACCCAGTTGGCCGCAACGAAACAAGCACCACAAAAATAAACAAGAATTTAACGGGTCTGGGAAGAAGTGTCCCAGGCCCCTGTCTTTTTAGAAAGGATGACGGGAATGATCACGGCCCAATACCATTGGAATAATCACCACGTCGACCAACCCACGTCGGCGGCCCAGGACCTGGCCCACGCGACCCGGGTCTCACCAATTGTGGCACAAATCTTATATAACCGGGGGTTCAAGACGGCGGAGGCGGCCCAAGCGTTTCTCCATCCTGGACCGGAACAACTGCACGATGCGTTGCTGCTCCATGATATGCAAAAGGGGATGGACCGCATCGAGCAGGCCGTTTCTGACGACCAGCAGATTACCATCTACGGAGATTACGATGCCGATGGGGTCACCAGTACGGCCATCATGTATGAGACCTTAAGCACATTAGGTGCCAAGGTGAACTATTATATTCCTAACCGGTTCACAGACGGTTATGGTCCCAACGTGGCGGCGTTCAAGAAGTTGATTGCCGCAGGGACGCAACTCTTCGTAACGGTGGACAACGGGGTCGCGGGTAACGACGCGATTGCGGCGGCTAACGAGGCCGGCGTAGACGTAGTGGTGACCGACCATCACGAGTTGCCAGAGAAGTTACCGGATGCTTACGCCATTATTCATCCCCGTTATCCGGGAGCTGAATACCCCTTTGGCGGCCTATCGGGAGCCGGGGTGGCCTTTAAGGTCGCTCAAGCTTTACGCGACGAGATTCCGCAAGACGTCCTGGATTTGGCCGCTATCGGTACGGTCGCCGACTTGGTCCCGCTAGTCGACGAAAATCGGGTCTTGGTCTACTTTGGTCTGGCCCTGTTACGCCAAGACGACCGGCCGGGGATTCAAGCCTTGTTGAAAACGGCGGGAATTGATCCGGCGACGATTACGGAACAGTCGATTGGTTTTGGCATCGCCCCGCGCCTAAACGCTTTGGGGCGGATGGAGGATGCGACCCCCGCTGTGGAACTGCTCACAACGTTAGACGAAAACGTGGCTCAACAGTTAGCCCAACAGACCGAGACTGAGAACCGTAAACGCCAACAGTTAGTGGCTGACATTAGTACCGCGGCCCTGGCCCAAGCGGCAGATGAGCACCATCAGCATCGGCAGGCCTTGATTATCAGCGGTCACGACTGGCACGAAGGGGTGTTGGGAATCGTGGCTAGTAAGGTCGTCGAACAAACCGGCAAGCCGACGTTGGTGTTAAACGTCGCGGAAGATGGTCATGCCAAGGGATCCGGCCGAAGTGTGGCCGCGTTTAACCTCTTTGCGGCGTTAGACGGCCATCGTGACCTGATGACGGCCTTTGGGGGTCATCACATGGCCGTGGGCTTAACGGTCCCAGCGGACAATCTAGACGCGCTGGCAGACGCCTTAGATGCCGAAGCCGTGGCTCAAGATTTAGCCGCCCAAGGACCGAGCGATGTCACCGTGGCGGCCACGTTACCCGTTCCAGAAGCCACGATGGATTTGTACCATGATTTGCTCCAGTTGGCCCCATTCGGGACGGATAACCCGCAACCACTGTTTACCTTTGAACCGGAAGCGGTGACCCAGGTCAAAGCCATTGGTAAGACCCAGGACCACTTGAAATTCCAGTTGCAGACGGGAACGACCCGGTTAAATGCCATTCAATTTGGGGCGGGGGACCAAGCGGCCGACTTAGGCGCCGCACAAAACGTAGCCGTATTAGGAACTTTGGAAGATAACGTGTGGCAGGGGCGGCACTCCCTTCAGGTCATGGTCAAAGATTTGCAGACCACGTCCCCCGCGGTCGTGACGTTACGGACGACCCAACTCCATCAAGCCATGTTCCAAGCCCCAGGGACCTACCTATTCTTTCACGATAACGTTTATCGGCAACTGGCCCAACAATTACCCTCAGATGCTACAGCGGTGTTGTACACGGGCCAAGACTTAACCCCGTTAGCAGCCGACCAAGCGCTGTACGTGGTGGATTGTCCGGATCTGACTACCGATTTGACGACGGCCTTGACCCAGTTGAAACCGACTAAAATCACGGCTTATTTATACAAGAAAGAAAGTCTTTCACGTTTAGGCATGCCATCACGCGCTGAGTATGCTAAACTATTTAAGTTCGTTACAACACACCAACACGTAGACGTGAGTCATCAATTGGCGCAACTTAGCACGTTTATCCAAATTCCGCGGACACAGTTAGTCTTTATGATTCAGGTCTTCTTTGAATGTGGGTTCATTTCCATTAGCCATGGCATCATGGATGCGGTGGCCCAACCGGCCCACAAGGATTTGACGACGGCCCCGAGTTATCAATTACGGTTGCAGCAGATGCAGACCGAACAAGACTTACTATTTTGTCCCTCAGCGGCGTTAACGCAGCGTCTCCAGAGACTTATCGACTTAAAATAAAGGAGCTAATTTTTAAAATGGCCATTGATTTTACGAAGTACATTGCAAGTGTTCCCGATTATCCGGAAAAGGGGGTCGTCTTCCGCGACATCTCCCCGCTGATGGCTGACGGGGAAGCGTTTCACGCGGCGACTGATCAAATCGTGCAGTACGCCAAGGACAAGGGCGTTGAAATGATCGTAGGCCCCGAAGCCCGTGGGTTTATCGTTGGGTGCCCGGTCGCTTATGAACTGAACGTCGGCTTTGCCCCGGCCCGCAAAGAGGGCAAGTTGCCCCGAGCTACGGTCAAGGCGAGCTACAATCTCGAATACGGCACCTCATCGCTTTACCTGCATCAAGACGCCATCAAACCCGGCCAACGGGTCTTGGTGACGGACGATTTGCTGGCCACGGGGGGCACGATTGGGGCCACGATTAAGCTGGTCGAAGACCTTGGCGGTATCGTGGTCGGCACGGCTTTCTTGATTGAACTCAAGGACCTGCATGGTCGCGACCAGTTGCAGGGGTACGATGTCTTTAGTTTAATGACTTATTAAAACCAACTACCGATTTTTACATCGGTAACCGTAAAGTGCGTCTGGGGAGTTTACCCGCAGGCGCACTTTTTCATTTTGTAAACTAGTTTAATCGGGGATACACAGAATCGCCACAGAGTTGTCACATTCACCGCGTATAATGCCAGTTAAATCAAGAACGGAGGCATTATTGTGAGTCAATTAGTCATTAGTTATCAAGCTGATGACCCGCTAGCCCAGTCCTTTCAACGGCAATTAACGCAGTGGGCGGGTCGTCATTGGGATTTCCCCACCCTAAAATTTCATAATCAGCGGCCTAACGTGGCGTTTGAGACGCACCAGGCTGCCCGCTTAAGGCGGCAATTCAAAGCTGATTTAAAGGCGAGCCAGCGTCTATTGGTGATGATCAGTCGTGAGACGTGGCAATCGCAATGGGCCGATTGGGAAATTAGTCAGGCGACCCAACGGGATAAACGGCTGTTAGCCACTAAATTGGATACGCCTAACATTGCTCCGATGGCGCTGCTAGCTACGGATTCGGTCTGGGTACCACCATTTGACCCGTTGGGGTTAACGCAATAATAAAAAGAATTTTCAAACAAGCCTTGCATTTATATTCATTATTGGTAGAATAGATTAAGTAATGGAGAGTTGGCAGAGTGGTAATGCACCGGACTCGAAATCCGGCGAACCGGCTAATACCGGCGCGCAGGTTCAAATCCTGTACTCTCCTTATTGTCACAAATTAGTGAATTTTATAAAACAAGGAACCCGCCAGATTAATATTTGGCGGGCTTTTGTTTGTGAAAAAAAGCTAAAAAATGTGAAAAGATCAAGTCATTTTGCGCAAATTTTGCGCAAAATCAGGCTCGATTTAGGAGCTAATGTCGCGATTTTGTGACAGGTTAACTACTTTTGAAAAGCACTGTAAAAGAAAACCACGCCGCCTTACTTCAGGAGAACGTGGCTTATTCGTGTTTTGTAAATAAGGGTTATCCTAGTTTACCACCACTTAAATAGGGATTTAGTCGTTTTGTGGTAGACCTTATTGTAGGCTGCCTTTTCGGGATCTTTGAGCCAGCCCATGCCCTTTTTACCGTAGGTTGGGTCGATGGTGCTGCGGGCTTCCCGCTTGAGTCGGCCAGTCGTCCGGGCACTTAAAGACTTCTTGAAACTAGGGGTTCTGTAGCCAAATTTCATGTTATGTTCTCCTCCTTTGATAAGTTGATTTTACGTTATTCAGTCTGCTAAAAGCAAGAACCATGACCATTAAAATATTTATACCAGAAATTACTTTTTAAATTTATACAAATTTGCTAAAATTAAGTTTGCAATATAATATAATATGACGCTTTGGGGGAAAATTATGGTGAAAAGGTTATTGGTATCTGGTCTGATTGCGGTGACTTTTGCTGGGGTTGGCGAAATTGCGGCACCGGCGATAACAGCTAATGCAATTAGTCGAAACGTTGTGATTGCTGTCAATTATGGGCACAAGGCACATCATGGTAAGCATTGCCGGGGGCTAAATCGTGCTAGACGCCATCCAAAGAAGTATGTAAGTACGAACTGGGCCAAAAGCAATCACTATCCGAAATGTAAATGGTGTCATTGGAAATAAGCATGTTGCCAGTAATTTAGTGAGAACCAGTCAAAAAAGTCGTCCGAATGCTGGGGACGACTTTTTTGATCGATTCTATGGGGGAATTGTCAGTAATAATTTGCTAATAAAACGCCAAGCGTCACATAGCAATAATTTTATTATGTTATGAAGTTTATGATTCGAAGACAAAGTTAATCGGTTCCTGATTGAGTGATGACTGAAGCCTTTGAGCGATTTTAATTTTAAGCCTTAACTTAGGGTGAAAAGTAACCGATATATCCTTTGTAGTGGGTAAATCGCTTGGCTTTAAATATTTTGTAGCTGACGTTTTTAAGCCGCTTACCTTGTTTGTAAAAGACCTGATCTGCCGTGTAGGTTTCCTTTAGAATCAGTTTCATGGGCGACGTTTTTCCCTTTAGGCGATAGTACTGGCCAATCTTTTTGTAGTGTACTTGCTTAATGTCTAAGTTATGGCCAAGGGGATAAGGGTCGGACACAGAGTAGGTGTTCTTTTTAAATGAAATCCAACCAATGTGGTCATAGGCATCGCGTAAGGTGTTGTAGGAATAGTCGCCACGTAAGGCCTTAGGAGTCCCTTTATGCCAGGAAGACGCTTGACTGGGGCTAGTGAGACCAACTAGCAAAGTAAAGCTCGAAGCTGTAACTAGTGCTAGATTGGTGATGAGTCTTTTCATGCTGGCACATCTCCTTAAAGTGAATGAGGAAAATAAACATGGTCATGGGGAGCGTCATTTCTACTTGGCAGCAACGTAGCAGAGATGAGCCAATTGATTTGGCCGACGAATTTACAATTGAAGTGCAACAAGTAAGAAAATAAAAATAGACTCCTAGCCTGAGTCCTGTAGAATGAAGTCACCATAACAATCATCTAAAGGAGTTCTTAGGCTATGAGTCCATATACACATCTTACCTTAAAAGACCGCGAATGCATACTGTTAGGTGTAACTTTACACCATACTTACCAGGTTATTGCCAATCAAATCGGTTGTTCCAAAGCCACTGTGTCACGAGAAATTAAACGCAACGGCGGTCGGGGCGCCTATTCCGCCGTAAAAGCCCAGCAGAACTATCAACAGCGCCGATTAAAGAGTCGCCGCCTCAGGGTACTGGAGAATTTAAAGCTACGCGACTTTGTCCTTCACTGCATTCTTCAACGACAATGGTCACCCGAGCAAATCGCCGGTCGTTTATCTTTAGAGACCAGTAATTGGCATATCAGCTACAACACGATTTATCGCGGAATTGAACGAAATAATTTAGGCGTTAAACGTAAAAGTCATGGGGCTCGAGGATTCGCTCGAAAGTTACGACATCGTGGGAAAACTCGTAAGGTTAAAGGAACTGTCAACGAACGACGTGGCCGTTTTAATAATGTCCCATCAGTCCATGAACGACCAGTCTCATGTGAGAATCGGACTCGTTTTGGCCATTGGGAAGGCGATACCGTTCGCGGCAAGGTCGGGCGTTCGGGTTTAGTGTCACTGGTCGACCGTAAGTCACGATACCTTCTGTCTGAGCGTGTACCCAAAGTGAATGCCAAGAATGTGACCCAAGCGATGATCGACCTCCTGCATACAGTCACACCTAAACGCGTTCGTACGCTTACACCAGACCGAGGTACAGAGTTTGCGGGTTATCGTGAAGTCGGTAAAGAGCTTGGTATCTCAGTCTATTTTCCAGACCCGCACGCACCACAACAACGTGGGACCAACGAAAATACCAATGGTCTCATCCGAGAGTATTTTCCCAAAGGAACTGACCTTGATGAACTGACCGATCAAGATATCGCGAAGTTTGTCAGGAATTTAAATAATCGCCCCCGTAAGGTCTTAGGCTGGAAGACACCATCTGAAGTTTTCTTCGGTAAAAAGTTACACTTGATTTGACAATTCGTCCCCATAAAAAAGCCACCCTCCCGCGGATGGAGGGCGACTTTATCTTCTGGATTGACCCTATCCTAGCAGGGTTCGGACTCTAGCACAACTATCTTGTCAAAATCATTCAATTTTGGGCCAATAAATGATTAATAATGCGTTAGCAGCTGAGGAGTAGTCTGAATTGTATAATCCAACCAGGAAAAGCAGCCAATGATCCGTGAATTTTAAAAGAAAGCGCTATATTTATCTTTGATTTATGCTACACTAGCCAAAGAGTTCGTTAATTTAACTAAATTTTAGGATGTGGGTCAACGTGGATGGATTTATTGGTGAGTTTTTTGGCACCTTGATTTTGATTGTTTTGGGAACCGGTGCGTGTGCCGGGGTCAACTTAAAGAAGACCTATGGGACCGGGAGCGATTGGACGTTTATCTCTTTAGCCTGGGGCTTAGCCGTGACCATGGGCGTTTATGTTGCAGGCAGCTTGGGTTCAGACGGCCATTTGAACCCGGCGGTAACCATTGGCTTTGCGCTCTTTGGTTACTTTCCGTGGGGCCAGGTCGTACCGTATCTAGTCGGCCAGTTCTTAGGGGCCTTTGTGGGGGCAGCCCTGGTAATCGTCCAGTTTCGGCCGCACTTCAAGACAACTTCCGCTAAAAACGGCAATTCCGTGGCCATCTTTGCAACCCGGCCGGCTATCAAGAGCCCCTTTTTCAACTTCCTATCAGAAACCATTGCGACCTGGGCATTCATCTTCATTTTGTTAAACCTGGGGGACTTCACCCAAGGGGTTAAACCGTTTATCGTGGGGACTCTGATTGCCGTCGTGGGGATGGGCCTCGGGACGACGACCGGGTTCGCCATTAATCCCGCTCGGGACTGGGGGCCGCGGTTGGCCTGCAGCATTTTACCGGTTCCGAACCGGGGGAGTGCGGAGTGGAGTTACGCATGGGTACCCATGTGTGGGCCACTGCTAGGCGGTATCTTGGCCGCGGGTCTCCAGACACTGATTAAATAGCAGATGACGATAAAAGGGGCTTCACGACCGAATCTATTGGTCGCGGAGCCCTTTACTATTGCAAAATTATTGTTGGTTATAGGCCGTGATTTTCGCTTGGAAGCCAGCGGGAGTAGTAGCGCTTTGAAGTTGTAATGTGGTGACACTGCCGTTACCGGGGAAGACGGTCAACGGATCGAATTGTGGGCCGAACCGAAAGACCAGAGAACGGATGTAAGTGCCGTGGGTGACCACCAGCAGGTGTTGACCGTCTTGGCTTTGGTCTAAGAGGGCCTTTAAGCCCCGGTCTACCCGGTGTTCGAAGGTGGCGCCATCTTCGGATAGGTGTAGTGGGTCGGCGGCGTGCATCGCGTCTCTAGCTGCCGAGAAGGAGGCTTGTTTAATAATCTCTGCTTGGGTGTGTAGACCCAGAGGCTGAGCCGCCTTGATCCAGGACGAGTCATTGTCGGCGCCCTCGAAAGAACCGAAGTAGACTTCCCGAACGTCTGGTAACTGGGTGGGTTCAGCGTGACTAAATTGGTTGGCGGCGATAACGTGGTGGGCGGTATCGATGGCGCGTTTCAAGTCGGATGAGTAGTAGTGGTCGTAACGAACGGCTTGCAGGCGTTGGCCCGTTGCATCGGCAGTCTCTAACCCGGCGGCGGTCAACGGTGAATCCGACCAGCCCTGCAACCGGTCTAAGATGTTGAACAACGTCTGACCGTGGCGGACCAAATCGACAGTGATGGTTTTCATGAGTGACGAATTCCTCCTCGATAAAAATTAGCTACTCATATTATAACGGTTCGCTTGCTTTTTTTGAACGGTCCCCGGATTGAAACCGGTTTAATTGTCGGATTTTCTAAAATAGTTGCGAAATGTAACTTTTTTTCATATTTTAGGCTTGAAATGTGTAAAACTTTTTCATATAATAGTGCTTGTTTGATAAAGGTATAAGGTATTAGGACTTTTCATCAAGGAAGGGAATTTAACAATGAAAATTGGATTAGTTGGATTAGGTAAAATGGGATTGAACTTGGCCCAAAACATGATGGACCACGACCACGAGGTTGTTGGTTTTGATTTGAACCAAGACTTCGTTGACCAAGCAGCTTCATTTGGTGCCGAAGCGGCCACGTCTTTGGAGGACCTATTAAGCAAACTCCCATCACCAAAAATCGTTTGGTTGATGTTACCAGCTGGTAAGCCAACCGAAAGCACGATCGCTACGTTAACGGATACGTTAGCTAAGGGTGACTACATCGTCGACGGTGGGAACTCCTTCTGGAAGAACTCCGTTGAAGATGCTGAAAAGGCTGAAGCCAAGGGCATCAACTTCTTCGACTGTGGGACTTCTGGTGGCCAATCCGGTGCCCGGATCAACGGGAACTTCATGATCGGTGGGACTTCTTTGGAATCCTTTAACGCCGCTTTGAAGCCGGTCTTTGAAGGTATCGCCCAAAAGGACGGTTACTTATACACCGGTGCCGCTGGTTCTGGTCACTACCTGAAGATGGTCCACAATGGGATCGAATACGGGATGATGGAAGCCATCGGTGAAGGCTTCGACGTGCTCGAACACAGCCAATTTGACTATGACAACGAAGCCGTAGCCCGTCTTTGGAACGCTGGCTCCGTCGTTCGGTCATGGCTCATGGAATTGGCTGAAGAAGCCTTTGCTAAGGATGCCAAGTTAGACGAAATCCGCGGAACGATGCACAGTTCTGGTGAAGGTAAGTGGACGTTACAAGAATCCTTAGACCAACAAGTCCCAACGCCAGTCATCGCTCTTTCCTTGATGATGCGTTACCGGTCCATGGAAGACGATACCTTTACGGGTAAAGTGGTTTCTGCTTTACGTAATGGTTTCGGTGGCCATGCGGTCGACAAGGCCTAGTGCCCATTTAAATGAGATTATGATAAAACGCGTCGCCACGATTGTGGTCGACGCGTTTTTTGTGGTTACTCAAGGGTCTTGGCGTAAAGCAGGTCGGTCTGCGGGTCGCTACCCACGGTAAAGGTATGGGCGCCGACTTGGTGAAAGCCTAAGCGCTGATAGAACCCTTGAGCGTTGAAGTTGCGTTCCCACACGCCCAACCACAGCTTGGTCTTTTGCAAGCGGTGCGCTTGGTCTAAGGCCACTTGAAAGAGCCGCTTACCCAACCCCTGATGCTGAAAAGCGGATCGGAGATAGATACGTTCAATCTCTAAGGAATTCGGTCCCATGGCTTCTGTTTGGGCTGGACCGGTATTGAGCTTCAAGTAACCGACAACGGCATCATCCTGAGTCAACAAGAAGAATAGGGAGTGAGGATTAGCAAGTTCCTGGGTGAGTTGGGACGTTGAGTAAGCAGTGTCCAGAAACGCGGCCAAATCGGCGGCGGTGTTTTGAGCGCCAAAGGTCGCGGTAAAGGTGTCGCGACTGATGGTTTGTAGGGCAGGTAAATCGGCTAGGGTGCAATGAATCAGTTTGGTTGCCATGGGGTAAAACTCCTTTGTTAGTAATGACGGGGATGACCGTGTTTGACACCTTCCCAGTCCGTCACGACGTTCAAACGCGCACGGTGTAAGAGTTGCGCTAAGGTCTGCTGCTCAGCGGGCGTTAAGCCAGTAAGGGCGACCTGCGTCGAATGAGTGTTTTCGGCAATCAAACGCGGATAGATGTGCTGGGCCGCTGGGGTGGCGTAGAGCCGACGAATCTTACGGTTGGTGAGATCCGGTCGTTTAACGACCAAGCCTTGATCAACTAATTTTTGGACGGCCCGAATCACGGTGGAGCGGTCGACAAGAATCAATTTGCCTAGGTCTTCTTGAATGATGCCGGGGTGTTCGACGATGCGAATCACATAGAGGTACTGCCCCTTAGTCAGCTGGTATTGCTTGAATTCAACGTTACTGATCGAATCGAGTGCCCGAGCAATCATGCCAATTTCGCGGAGAACATCGGTCATGGAAATCATCACCTTTCAAAAAATCAACTAGGCGTAGTTTACCACAATAATGTTGTATTTACATCAAAAAGCGGCTAAAAAAACGACGTCCAAGTTGGACGTCGTGGTAGGTAACGAATCATGCAGCCCTGTTAGTTAGTCCGGGTCGCCCATGACCATCCAGAGGATCAGGTAGACCAAGATTCCGGGAAAGACCGGCATTAGGGCCAGTATTACGAAGATCACGCGGGCCAAAGTCGTGTTCCAATCGAAATAGCGGGCGAGTCCGCCCACGACACCGGCCAAATACCGGTTGCTAGCAGACCGGTGAATTTTTTTCATCAAAGGGACCCCCTTTCAAATGGGATTAGGATTGGAAATCTAACTTGTTGAAGAAGTCAACGTGAATATCGTCATCGGTAATCTCTAATTTAGTGATACTCCCGTTGGCGGTTGCGACTCCCGTATCGAGGTCGGGCGCGTAACGATCGATGATGGATCGAATCGTCATCCCGTGGGAGACCACCAGGACTTCGTCGCCGTCTTTAGAATTGGCCCGGAGCTTATCGAAACCGCGGTCTAACCGTTTCCAAAACATCGCGTTGTCTTCGGCTTCCCCGTATAGGTCGGCTTGGTGAATCAAATCCCGAGCCTTCTCCAGACCATACGTGCCCAATACGTCGGATTCTGACGTCAATTTGACTTGCGCACCAACGAACTGCCACATCTGGTTGAGATCGTTGCCTTCAAAATAGCCGTGGCATTGTTCGCGGAATTCGGGGTACTGGTACTGGACGATGTTCATATTAGCAGGATTTTGTCGGAGAGCGATATGGGCCGTTTCAATGGCGCGGCCAGAGTCACTGCTGTAAGCAGCGGTAAAAGGGATATTTTTGAGTTGTTCCCCGGCGCGCTTAGCATCAGCCCGTCCCTTAGCGGTGAGAGGGGAATCGATCCACCCCTGAACCTTATTGTAGTGGTTCAACATGGTTTGGCCGTGACGGACAAAATAAGCGGTAATTTTTTTCATAGTTGAGACTCCTCTTTATCGACATTAGGGTACACATTCAGTATAGCAACTCAGTTACTGGAACGCTAAGGTTTTGCTGGCATTGTGCGGACGTAAGACGTTTTACTAAAGGAAATGCGATTAATGGACGGCCGAAACATGGTATGGTGAAGCAAAGGAGATGGGTGGTATGGATTTAACAGCGTATCGGTATACTGGCCAACCAGGGTTAGATTTGGCACAGTGGTCGACACATGAGGTGGCCGCTAAAGCGGATGAGCAACGGGAAGGGGCGCTACCGGACTTGCAGAATTTGCAACGACGGCTGTTTGCCCAAAAGCAGACCGGGGTCGTCGTGATTCTACAGGGAATGGATACGGCCGGCAAGGATGGTTTGATCCGCCACGTTTTTAGTGGTTTGAATCCGTCGGGGACGCAGGTCGAAAGTTTCAAGCAACCGACCTCGGTCGACTTGCAACACGACTTTTTATGGCGGGTGAACCAAGCGTTACCCGAACGAGGAAAAATTGCCATCTTCAATCGTTCCCAGTACGAAGACGTCTTGATCAGTCGGGTGCACCCGGAAATTTTGGTCGGCCAACATTTACCAGGGATTACCCAAGCAGAAGACGTGACGGCTAAGTTCTTTAAGCGGCGTTACAAGGATCTACGCCATTATGAACAATACCTGCGCCATCAAGGAATTGTCACCTACAAGTTCTTTTTACACTTGTCGAAAAACGAGCAAACGAGCCGATTGGCCAAACGGTTGGCCTTACCGGAAAAAAACTGGAAGTTCGATCCGGCCGACCTGAAGGAACGGCGTTACTGGGATGATTACCAGACGGCTTATACCCAGATGTTGGCCCATACAGCCACGGAGAAGCAGCCCTGGTACATCATTCCGGCCGACGATAAGCCCACGGCCCGGTTATTAGTCGCGACGATTTTGGCTGACAATTTAGCAGAATTGAATCCCCAATATCCGCAGGTGACGTCGGCTCAACACCAAGCGTTGTTGGACGTACTAAAAAAGTTAGAAAAGGGTAAAGTCTAATACGGTTGTAATTAGCAAAAAGCGGTCTAACAGCATTAAATAACTTATTAGTTGTAACCTACAATTTTCGTACCTTGCCGAAACAGCATTGAAAATGGTAAAGTTGTTCTCAATGATTGCGTACGCAAGGAGGAAATGAACGAGATGTCCGAACTAAAAGTGGGAATTGATCGGGTAGGGTTTTACACCCCGCGGTTGTATTTAGAGATGACGGACTTAGCCCTTGCACGGGGAGAAGATCCGGCGAAGTATCACGTGGGTATCGGCCAAGATAAACAAGCGGTGATTCCACCGACCCAAGATGTCGTGACCATGGCAGCCAACGCGGCAACCCAGATTTTACGGCCAGAAGACCGTTCCCGGATTAAAATGGTACTGTTCGGGACAGAATCTGGCGTGGATAATTCGAAGGCCACGGCGGTCTATTTGGCGCACCTATTAAACCTAGCTGCGGATACGCGGGCCATTGAACTGAAACAGGCCTGCTATGGGGCCACCGCTGGTTTACAGCTAGCGGCCGATTACGTCCGGGCTCACCCGGACGCCTTAGTGCTTGTAATTGGGGCCGACATCGCCCGTTATGGTTTGCGGACGCCCGGTGAAGTGACTCAGGGTGGCGGTGCCGTGGCTATGTTGGTTAGCGCAGATCCGCAGATCATGGCGTTAGATGCGCAGAGTGCTTACCATACGGCCGACGTAATGGACTTTTGGCGGCCGTTGGATCGGACCGAAGCCCTGGTCGACGGCCGGTACTCCACTAACGTGTACTTAGACTTCTTTAAGCAGACCTGGACGGCGTATCAGCAGCAGACGGGGCGAACGATTGCGGATTTTGCGGCCCTGGCGTTTCATTTACCCTTTACTAAAATGGGACGGAAAGGCTTACGCCAAGTCCTCCCCGAAGCCAGTGCGGCGCACCAGCAAGAGTTGACGGCGGCCTTTGAGGCCAGTCAACTGGATAATCGCAATGTCGGTAACCTCTATACCGGGTCGTTATATCTAAGTCTCTTATCGTTGTGGCGCCATGGGGATTTACGTGCTGGTGATCGCATCGGCTGTTTCAGTTACGGCTCCGGTGCCGAAGGTGAATTTTATAGTGGCGTTCTTCAGCCTGACTACCAACGGGGCTTCGATGATGCCGCGCTGACGACGTTATTGGCTGACCGGCGTGCGGTGAGTGTGGCCGAATATGAGGAACTGTTCCAACAACAGTTACCGAACAATGGCCAGGACGTCCAATTGGCGGTGGGCGCTGACTCGGCTCCGTATTATTTGGCAGGACGACAACATCAACAGCGTCAATATCGGCACCGAATGGAAGCTTAGTGGGGCCGAACTCACTGACGAACCGCATAACGAATTTAATAAGAAATAACGGACATTTCAGAAAAAATAGTCGCTAAAAGTTAATTTTTTCGCTATAATAAAAAGCACTTAAGAGAAAACGAGGAGATTAATTGTGACCAACATTTATTTAGCAGGACCATTTTTTGATGACGAGCAACTCGAACGCATTGGCCGCGCCGAAAAGGCTTTGGCTGCTAACCCGAAGGTGGGCCGGGTCTTCAGTCCTCGGTTGAACGAATTACGGGACGTAACCATGGGGACGCCTGAATGGTGCGACCGGACCTTTAAGATGGATATCGATCAGATCGACCAGGCCGATGTTGTGGTGGCCTTGGCAGATTTTGTCGATGACCAGGTAGATTCTGGAACGGCCTTTGAAATCGGGTACGCTTTCCACAGCCAAACACCAATTGTCTTGCTTCACGAAAAGGACAATAACGTTAACTTGATGCTGGCCCAGGGGGCTCAGTCTTACCTGACACAAGCCGAAGACCTGGCAACTTATGACTTTGAAACGTTACCGGTCAGTCGGTATGAAGGTGAAGTTATTTAAGGTGTTAATTAAAAACAGAGCGTAAAAAGAGTCTGAGAAAATTTTCTCAGACTCTTTTGGTTGAACGATAGTTAGTGAACGTCGTCGCGGAACAGGCCAACGACTTTACCCAGGACGGTAACCTGGTTCAAGATGATGGGCGCCATAGTGTCGTTTTCCGGTTGGAGCCGGTAGTGGTCAGCTTCCTTAAAGAAACGCTTGCACGTGGCTTCATTTTCTTCGGTCATGGCAATGACAATATCGCCGTTGTCTGCGGTTTGCTGGCGACGAACGATGACTTGGTCACCATTCAAAATGCCGATGTTGATCATACTCTCGCCCCGGATAGTCAGCATGAAGAGCTGATCTTCGCTGTTTTCAAATTCTGGGGGAACCGGGAAATAGTCCGTGGCTTCCTGGACCGCTAGAATGGGGGTCCCAGCAGTGACGGTACCCAAAACAGGAATTTGCGTTTGTTGTTCGTGCACGCCTAATTCCTCGAGGCCCGCGGGGGTCACTTCGAGGGCCCGGGGTTTCGTGGGGTCTTTAATCAAGAAGCCCTTTTTTTCTAGGCGGGCGATGTGGCCATGGACCGTGGACGTTGACGACAGCGCCACGGCCTCGCCGATTTCACGAACGGTCGGTGGGTAACCCTTCTCGTTAACGCGTTCCCAGATAAACCGTAAGACGGCGATTTGTTTACTTTCAGAAGCTTTAGTCATTGTGTACCACCTCGTTCGTCAGTCATAGTTGAATTTACCCCAATTCTAGCATAGCTAGCGGTCATTTTCAAACAGATGTTCGGCTAAATCAGTTGAATTCTGAAAATAACCCTGATATGATAAGGGATGTTTTGAAACCTTAACTCAAATAACGTACTTTAAACGAAAGGAGCGTGGGTGTTTCATGGCAGAAGACGCGATGACGCCGTTGCTGGCGCGCATCAATGAATTGGCCCACAAAGCCAAGTCCACGGGACTGACCGCAGCGGAGAAATCCGAGCGTGCCGATTTACGGCAACAATACTTGAAGCTCTTTCGCCAAAGCTTCCGGAGTCAGGTTGAAATGATGCAGGTCTACGACAAGAACGGGAAGGAAGTTACTCCCGAAAAAGTTCGCCGCATTCAACGTGATAAGGGCTTACGGGACGATTAACTAACGAGAGTGGGTCTTTTTGGAGATTCACTCTTTTATTTTGTTCGCAGGTTGTGTAGAATTACATAGTGAATGCTTTTATAAGGGAGGGAAATGTCTTGTCAACTGGAATTTGGATTCTGATTGTGATCGTCGTCGGGCTTGCCGGTGCTTTAGCAGGTTTCTACGGGGCGCGCAAATACATGGAAAAATATTTAAGAGACAATCCGCCTATTAACGAAGACCAATTACGGGTCATGATGTTACAGATGGGACAGAAGCCGTCGCAACGGAAACTTCATCAGATGATGACCGCCATGCAACAGCAAGCTCGTAACAGCAATAAGAAGAAGTAAGCGGTCAACTTCCGACTCGTCGCCAGCACTTTTGGGCGATGAGTTTTTTAATGGCCTTTTTACGGGTGTTGGCTAGACTTATGAGAGCCATCATCATATAATTTTAATTGAATTCTAATCTTAGGAGGGATGCCGCTTGACAATCTTTAAAAAACTAATGTGGTATTTTCGGCTAGAATGGCGGCGCTATACGATTGGAGTCCTCGGCCTGCTCTTAACAGCCATTATTGCCATCATTCCTCCCCGCATCATCGGGAACATGGTCGATAGTATTCACGGCCGTACCATGACGGGGTCGTTGCTGGCCGTAGACTTACTCCTAGTTGCAGGGGCAGCGTTAGCCCAGTATGGCAGTCGGTACATGTGGCGAACGGCCATCTGGGGCGGGGCGGCTCGGTTGGAACAACTTTTACGGGACCGGCTCTTTCAGCACTTTATGCGCATGGACCGGACCTTTTATCAACGTTACCGCACCGGAGATTTGATGGCTCACGCCACTAACGACTTGGAAGCCGTCCAACGGGTCGCCGGTGGGGGGATCTTGCAGTTTGCTGATGCCATCATTACCGGTGGCACCAAGTTGATCGCTATGATGGCCTTGATCAATTGGCGTTTGACGTTATTGGCCGTGGTACCATTCCCGTTCCTGGCGATTGTCTCCTGGATTTTGGGGCAAAAGATTCACCGGGCGTTTGGCCAATCCCAGGCGGCTTTTTCGCGCTTGAATAATAAGGCACAGGAAAGTATCAGTGGTATCAAGGGCATTAAGGCTTTGGGCCAGGACCAGGCCGATGTCGATGACTATAATCAACAGATCGCTCGGACCATCGACATCAACCGGCACGTGAACCGACTCGATTCGTTGTTCGACCCGGCCATCACGCTGATTATTTCCATTTCTTACGTGGCGACCATCGTCTTAGGGGGCCTCTTTGTGCTGCACGGCACCATTACGATTGGAAATTTGGTTTCTTTCATTAGCTACCTGGCGATGATGGTGTGGCCAATGTTTGCGGTTGGGATGCTCTTCAATACTATGGAACGGGGCAATGCCAGTTATGATCGGGTCATGGAACTTCTGGACCAAAAGAGTCAGATTATCGACCGGACGGACGGGATTGCCACCCGACCACGGGGGGCACTGAATTATCACGTGGCGACCTTTAATTACCCCAACGACACGCAGACCAGTTTGCATCAGATCGATTTTGACCTGGCGGCGGGGCACACATTGGGTCTCGTTGGGCGGGTCGGTTCCGGAAAATCAACCATTATGAAGCTGATTTTACGGGAATTTGACCAGTACACCGGTGAAATTAAATTCGGTGGCCATCCAATCAAAGATTACGCACTCGACAGCTACCTACCGGCTATCGGGTACGTGCCGCAGGAAAGTTTTTTATTTTCCGATACGGTCTTTGAAAATATTCGCTTCGCCAAGGCTAACGCCACTCAAGCCGAAGTCGTGGCGGCGGCTCAAAAGAGTGATTTGGCCCATCAAATCGACCAATTACCGGAGGGGTATGATACCCAGGTCGGTGAAGAGGGTATCTCTCTGTCTGGAGGGCAACGACAGCGGTTGGCGATTGCCCGGGCCTTATTGATCAATCCGGAACTTCTGATTTTAGACGATGCCTTATCCGCCGTCGATGCGGAGACCGAGACCAAAATCTTGGCCAACTTACGCGCCGAACGAGCCGATAAAACCACGATCATTTCGGCGCACCGGTTGAGTTCAGTGATGAACGCTGATGAAATCATCGTGTTAGACCACGGTCACATTGTTGAACGGGGGACCCACGATGACTTGATGGCGGCTCAGGGCTGGTACGCCGAGATGTTTACGGAACAACAACTAGAAACACGGGTGAAAGGAGGAACGTCCAATGGCCGTTAAAGCGCATGAATCTGCGTGGGCTCACAGTATGACCACCAAGGAGCAACTGACCGTGATCGGTCGCTTGCTGAAATTTGCCGCCCCGTATAAGTGGTTCTTTATCGGGTCGGTGATTTTATCGGCCATTATCAGTGGTATCAACGTCCTCTTACCCTGGTTACTGCAAACCTACATGGACCGTTATTTGCGTAACGGCTCCGCAACGCTAGCCATTATGTGGCTGTTTGCCGGACTCTATTTCTTGGGGATGGTGATGCGAGCCGTGACCCAGTTTTGGCAAAATTACACGAGTACCATGGGTGCCGAGTACATGCTTGAAAGTGTCCGGCGCAAGATGTTTGCCGATTTGCACGGCAAGGGGATGCGCTACTTTGACCAAACTCCAGGGGGCTCCATTCTATCGCGGTTAATGAACGATACCATGACCTTTTCCAATTTCTGGGCGTTACTGAACACGTTGATTTTAGCGATTTTTGCCGTGATTTCATCGTTTGCCGCGATGGCGGCGACCGATTGGACCGTGGCCTTGGCGACGTTAATCTTAATCCCGTTTCTATTTTGGGTGATTTGGTACTATCAACGCTTCAGTTCTCGAGTCTACCGCCGCATGCGGGAACGCTTGAGTGAGCTGAATACGAAGCTCAGTGAAGCCATTACCGGGATTACCGTGATTCAAGAATTTCGCCAGGAACACCGGATGTCGAAGGGCTTTGAAAAGACCAATCGCGCCTACTACGGGACGCGACGGGCCATGATTCGGACCAATTCGCTCCTCTTGAGCCCCATGATTAATCTGTTTTACGCGTTAGGTACGGTCGTCGTTTTGGGCCTCTTTGGCCTCCGCGGGATGCACCAAATTGTAGCTGCCGGGGTCGTCTACGCGTTCATCACTTACCTGAACAACTTTTATAGTCCGATGAGTCAAATGATGGATAGTTTGAGTGATTTTCAAAACGGGATGGTCGCTGGTTCCCGGGTCATGCGGATCCTCGATGACCGGACCCTGGCACCAGCACAAAATCCCAACGCGGACACCAACGCGAAGATTACGCGCGGTAAAGTTGAATTTCGGCACGTGACCTTCGCTTACGACCAGGACCATCCGGTGTTAAAAGACGTGTCGTTCGTGGTGGAACCCGGCCAGACAGTGGCCCTCGTGGGTGAAACTGGGTCGGGAAAGACCTCGACCATTAACGTACTGATGCGCTTCTACGAGTTTCAAGGCGGGCAAGTACTCATTGATGACCGGGACATCCGGGATTACCCAGCGGCTGAATTGCGGGCCAAGATGGGCTTAGTGTTGCAGGAGCCACAACTATTTTACGGGGATATCCAGAGTAATATCCGGATGTTTAACCCGCAGATTACGGATAGCCAGGTGGAACAGGCCGCCAAGTTCGTCCAAGCCGATGACTTTATTGAGCGCCTGCCGCAGAAGTACGCCACGCCCGTGCTGGAACGGGGGACCGAATACTCGGCGGGACAGCGACAGCTGATTACCTTTGCTCGAACTGTGGTCACCGACCCTAAAATTTTGATTTTGGATGAGGCGACGGCAAACGTAGATACGGAGACCGAGACCATGATTCAGACCGGTTTGAGTCGTATCCAGGAAAACCGAACGACCGTCGCCATCGCACACCGCTTGTCCACCATCCAAAACGCAGATTTGATCCTGGTCTTACATCAGGGCTGCATCGTGGAGCGGGGGACCAACGCGAGTCTGATGCAGCAACACGGCTACTACTACGACATGATTCAATTACAAAACGCCGCGCATCAGTAATGGTGATGACAAAAAAACGACCGGAAGATTCTCCGGTCGTTTTTGATTACTCTTGCTTGTGTTTTTTGCCCGTTACATCGACGTAGTGGAAGTTTGGGTTGATTTCCTGGTCGAGTTGGTCAAAGGCTTGCTGCATTTGTTGCTCGATCTGCGCTTGCCCCGCCTCGTCTAACTTTAACTTGCGATCGATGGTAATGGGTTTACCGTAAGCGATGGTGACGCGGTGCCGGGAAAATAATTGCTTAAACGTTAACGGTCCCTGATAAACGGTTGGGATCAATGGCACCTTCGCCATCTTGGCGATGACGGCGGCCCCGCCTTTAAGTTCGGCAGAATGCCGACTACCAGACGGGAAAATGATGAGCGACAGGTCGCCCTGACGCAGAGTCCGGACCGGCGTTTTAATCACCGATGGTCCCGGATTATCACGATTTACCGGAAAAGCATTGGCATGACGCAAAATCCATCGTAAAATTGGATTTTGGAATAACTCTTCCTTCGCCATGAAGCTAAATTTCCGGGGACTGGCGCCCAGTGCAAAGTAGACGGGGTCAAACCAGGTTCGGTGTGGCCCCACCAGGATATAGGGCCCAGTTGGTAAGTCTTCACGGTGTAGGTAGGTTGCGCGGCCGTTAACAATCGCTAGTAAGACGCGAACCAGACCGCGTAAAAACGAATAGAACATGTATGACGCACTCCTCTCGCAACGCGACTCTATTTATCTAGTATGCAAAAAAAGGAGCGCCGTTGCAAGTGATCTCGCATGTTTTGAAAGGATGAGGGGTTTAAATGACAGCACCAAATTTACGTCCGGGTGAACGCGTCGACCAGTTGTATAGTCAGGACATTCAAATTATTCAAAGTCCCGACGTGTTTGCATTCTCACTGGACGCCGTGCTCCTCGCGGACTTTGCCCGGCTTCCCTTAAAAACCAGTAGTCACACGGTGGATCTGTGTGCCGGCAACGGGGCCGTGGGGTTATTTATGAGTCATAAAACGAAGGGGACCATTAGCGAGGTGGAACTTCAGCCGCGATTAGCCGATATGGCTAATCGCAGTGTAGCGCTGAACGGCTTAACGGCACGGATGCCAGTCTACCAGGGTGATTTGGCCGATGTGACACAGTGGATCCCCAAAGATTCAACGGACGTGGTGACTTGTAACCCGCCGTACTTCGCGGATTCACCGGATAGTCAGAAGAACCCGAACCGCTATTTGGCCATTGCGCGCCACGAAATCACCACCACACTAGAAACGGTGGTCGCGACCACGAGTGATCTACTGAAGATGAACGGGAAGGCCTACTTTGTGCATCGTCCGGACCGCCTGTTAGAACTGCTTCAACTGATGCAAGCCCACCGACTGGCACCCAAGCGGATTCGGCTCGTTCACCCCAAGCCAGGCAAGGAAGCCAACATGGTCTTAGTTGAAGCCATCAAGGATGGCAAATCCGGCGGTCTTCGATTCTTAGCGCCGTTGCTAGTGTATACGGCGGCGGGAGAGTATACCGCAGAAGTGGGGCGACTGTTATATGGCGATTGAGCAAACTTACTATTTTTACGTGTTATTATGTGCAGACCGGTCGCTTTACGGTGGCTTTACCACCAACGTGGCGAAGCGCTTTGCCACTCATTTGGCCGGTAAAGGGGCCAAATACACCCGTTCCCACCGGCCGGTACGGGTCTTGTACCAAGAAGCCTTTACCACGAAACATGCGGCTTTGCACGCAGAGTGGGCCTTCAAACACCAGTCGCGACAACGAAAACTACGATACCTGGCGGCTCACGGGGTGACTTTGGAAAGTTAGGTGCCCCATGGCTGATTGTGGGGGATGTTTGGTTAGCATGCAATCTAGTTCAGGTGAAGATAGCGTCGTTTGGAAGCGGTTGTGGTAAGATAGGAGCGAACCATTGGTACACATAGAAGGACAAATTACTTAAGGAGGAAACGACTGTGAAAATTATTGCTTATGGAATCCGGGATGACGAACGACCATACTTAGACCAGTGGTCGCAAGCCCAAGGAATCGAGGTTAAGGCAGTTTCAGCGTTGTTAGACGAGGAAACGGCGGCTTTAGCCAAAGGGTATGACGGAGCAGTGGTTTATCAACAGAAACCTTATACCGCGGCTGTTTTGGACCAACTCGCCGCTAATGGCGTGACGAACCTGTCCTTACGAAACGTGGGGGTCGATAACGTGGATGCCGAGGCCGTGAAACGCAACGGCTTCAAGGTCACTAACGTTCCGGCCTATTCCCCAGCAGCCATTGCGGAATTTACGGTTACGGAATTACTGCGCCTATTGCGCCGGACCCCAACGTTTGACCGGAAGCAGGCCCAAGGTGACCTGCGGTGGGCACCAGACATCGCCGACGAATTGAATTCAATGACCGTCGGTATCGTGGCCACGGGGCGGATCGGACGCGCCGCTTTGAAGATTTACCAAGGTTTTGGGGCCAAGGTGATTGCCTACGATGTTTTTCATAATCCGGAATTAGAAAAACAGGGGATTTACGTGGACACCTTGGATGAGTTGTACGCCCAAGCGGATGTTATCTCCCTGCACGCACCGGCAACCAAGGACAACAATAAGATGTTGAACGCGGACGCCTTTGCGAAGATGAAGGATGGTGTGTGGATCTTGAACCCAGCCCGGGGGGCCTTGATCGACACGGATGCGCTGATTGCGGCGCTCGATAGTGGCAAGGTCGCCGGTGCGGCTCTTGACGTTTACGAAAACGAAGTTGGCATCTTCAACACGGACTTCGGGAGTTTCGACAACATTCCGGACGAACGTTTGAAGAACTTGATGAAGCGCGATAACGTTTTGGTCAGTCCCCACATTGCCTTTTACACCCGGACGGCCGTTAAAAATAT
This sequence comes from Levilactobacillus suantsaii, assembly GCF_014069315.1. Taxonomy (NCBI): domain Bacteria; kingdom Bacillati; phylum Bacillota; class Bacilli; order Lactobacillales; family Lactobacillaceae; genus Levilactobacillus; species Levilactobacillus suantsaii. Next base: position 1,845,509 of record NZ_CP059603.1, read on the forward strand.
GGTGCAGTATGCGTTGAATAATAATCGACAATTGATTGAGACTGGTAAAGCGGATAATGAAGTGACGTTTTAATTTGGCGACTCCTCAATAAACTAAAAAAGCAGGTCAGAACCGTTACGGTCCTGACCTGCTTTAGGTTTCAATTAGAGTTGAGCCACGCCAGTCAGCGCGAGTAGTAGTTGCTGAAGCTCAGCTGGACTTTCCACGGTTTGGTCGGGTGTCCAATCCCCATCCGGAATCTCAAAGTTGCGATGGTTGAACCAAAAAGCCTGCCAACCGGCTTGCTTAGCGGCCCGGATATCCAGGCTGTAGCAGTCGCCCACGTAGACGATTTCGCTCGCCCGCAAGTTCAAGCGTCGATTCATCATGGTAAAGATTTGGGGATCCGGTTTAGCGACACCGGCTTCTTCTGAAGTCAGAATCGTTTGCCGGTCGATCCAACGTTGCATATGCAAGCGCATGACCTTGGCCAATTGATAATCGGTCTGACCGTTAGTAATGATGCCCAGCTGATATTGGGCTTTGAGTCGGTTTAAGACGGTGGCTAAGCCTGGAAAAAGTGCGATGTGCTGGAGTTTATGAGTGTAAGCGTCCTGAAAGGCCGCCGCCGCTTCCGGCGTTACCGGTGGTAAGTCCTGTGCGTGCAGGGCCGTGTTGAGGCGAGTTACCTCCCACTCCGCTATATTTTTACGGCTCAAAAAGGATTTGGTCAGTTGACCACTTTGCCGCCGGTACGCCTGAAACGTCCGGGTCAAATCGAAGCTGGTTGGTAGTTGAATGATGGGTGCTAAGGCGGCGACGAACGGCGCCTTTTGGTCATAGAGCGTGTCATCAACATCAAAGACGACCGCTTTTATCATGTGCAGTTCCTCCTGTCTAAGTTCCCTAGCAGTGTATCATATCTCTAGGCGAAAGCCAATTTTTTCTAAAGTTTTCATTCTTTTACCTTGTGTTTAGGGTGGGGGTTTTGTATAATAATTGTCGGTGCGTATGCGCCAATTCACACCTCGCGTGATGGTCGCGGGGGTGCTCGTTAAGAGTTCCGCGACCAACTGAGCGTGGGGGAGGAAATCAAAAACTATTTGGAGGCATTTTATCATGGCTGTTATTTCAATGAAACAATTGCTTGAAGCCGGTGTCCACTTTGGTCACCAAACGCGTCGTTGGAACCCGAAGATGAAGCAATACATCTTCACGGAACGGAACGGCATCTACATCATCGACTTGCAAAAGACGGTGAAGTTAATCGATGCAGCTTACAACTACATGAAGACGGAAGCATCTAAGGGTGCGGTCGTTCTGTTCGTAGGGACTAAGAAGCAAGCACAAGACTCCATCGAAGAAGAAGCAACGCGGGCTGGCCAATTCTACGTTAACCACCGTTGGTTAGGTGGAACTTTGACGAACTGGGAAACCATTCAAACGCGGATCAAGCGTCTGAAGGACTTGAAGAAGATGGGTACTGACGGCACGTTTGACGTCTTACCTAAGAAGGAAGTTTCCTTACTCAAGAAGTCCCAAGACAAGTTGGAACAGTTCTTAGGCGGTATCGAAGACATGCCTAAGTTACCAGACGTCTTGTTCATCGTTGACCCACGCAAGGAACAAATCGCGGTCCACGAAGCCCAAAAGTTGAACATCCCGATCGTAGCCATGGTTGATACCAACACTGACCCTGACGACATCGATGTTGTAATTCCATCTAACGATGACGCTATCCGGGCTGTTCGTTTGATCACTTCAACGATGGCTGATGCCATTGTGGAAGGCCGTCAAGGCGAAGACCAAGTTGACGAAAAGACTTTCACTAAGAAGGATGACGCTGCCAAGGATAATAAGGCTAAGTCTGACAACCCCATGGAAGACATCGTGAACGCCGTTGAAGGCGACAACAAGTAATTAATTAAATGCGGGGTCCCCAATCCGGGACTTTCCAAATATACGCTTTAAAGCACCTTAGGCTGGCTTAATAAGGACCGTTAATGGCCTGAGATTGAGTCAGCCTTTTTTAGGTGTAAACGTGATTGATGATAAAAGGAGGCCATTAGACATGGCAAGCAAGATTACTGCGGCACAAGTTAAAGAATTACGTGATAAGACGCAAGTCGGCATGATGGACGCGAAGAAGGCTTTAGTTGCTTCCGAAGGCGACATGGACAAGGCAATCGATTTCCTGCGGGAAAAGGGGATTGCTAAGGCCAAGAAGAAGAGTGGCAACGTTGCGGCCAACGGTTTAGCTAAGGTAGAAATCGCGGGCAACACCGCTGCAATCATCGAAGTTAACTCCGAAACCGACTTCGTGGCTACTAACGACACGTTCAACGGCTTAGTTGACACGGTGGCTGATACCATTGCGAAGCAACAACCAGCTGACTTGGACGCTGCCTTAGCGTTGAAGACGGCTGATGGCGAAACCTTGAACGACGCCATCATCAAGACCACGCAAGTCACCAGCGAAAACGTTCAATTGCGTCGGTTCGCTGTGGTCAAGAAGACCGACGATCAAGTCTTCGGGGCTTACTTACACCAAGGCGGTCAAATCGCGGCCGTTGTGGTCTTAGACGGTGCCGATGAAGCAACGGCTAAGGATGTGGCCATGCACGTCGCCGCCATCAACCCAGAATTCGTCTCCAAGGACGACATTCCGGCTGATCGGTTGGCTCACGAACGTGAAGTTTTGAAGCAAGAAGCTCTGAACGAAGGTAAGCCAGAAAAGATCGTCGAAAAGATGGTCGAAGGCCGTTTACACAAGTTCTTATCCGAAATCAGCTTAGCTGACCAACCATTCGTGAAGGATGGCGACCAAACTGTGGGCCAATTTGTGGCTAGCAAGGGCGGTAAGTTAGTAAACTTTGTACGGTACGAAGTTGGTGAAGGCATCGAAAAGCCAACGGTTGACCTGGCCAAGGAAGTTAACGACCAAATCAACGGTTAATTTTTGAGGAATAAGCGTAGCCACTTCACGGGGGCTACGCTTTTCTTATAAGCCGATTTTTAAGGGAACTGCGTGAATTCACGGTTCTCGACTATCACTAACTCTGGGAATATGATAGAATTGTTCTCAGAATACAATAGGAGGAAACGCAATGGCGGACGTAAAGTATCAGCGCATCATGTTAAAGCTTAGTGGTGAGGCCCTCGCCGGTGACAAGGGGTTTGGGATCAACCCACCAGTGATTAAGACGGTTGCTCAGGAAATTCGCGACGTCTACAACTTAGGAGTCCAAATCGCAATTGTTGTCGGTGGTGGCAACATGTGGCGGGGCGTTGCGGGTTCTCAGATGGGCATGGAACGGGCTCAGGCCGATTATATCGGGATGCTGGCCACCATCATGAATGCGCTCGCACTGCAAGACAACTTGGAATCCATTGGGGTACCAACGCGCGTGCAGACGTCGATTGAGATGCGACAAATTGCCGAACCTTATATCCGACGGAAGGCGATTCGCCACTTAGAAAAGAAACGGGTCGTGATCTTTGCCGGAGGGACGGGGAGTCCGTACTTCTCGACCGACACGACGGCCGCTTTGCGGGCCGCAGAAATTAACGCCGACGCCATCTTGATGGCGAAGAACGGCGTGGACGGCATTTATTCAGCCGATCCGAAGAAGGATCCGAATGCGGTCAAGTTTGATAAATTGACGCAACTGGATATTATCAATAAAGGTTTACACGTCATGGATACGACGGCCAGTTCGTTCTCCATGGATAATGATATTCCGGTGGTGGTCTTCAACCTCAATGAGGATGGCAACATTCGTAAGGTCGTTGAAGGGGCCAACATTGGAACGACAGTTTACAGTAAGGGGTAAAGACAGATGGCAGATCAGATAATTACGACAGCAGCAAGTAAAATGAAGAAGGCCGAGGACGCCTTAAAGCGTGAATTAGGCACGATTCGGGCTGGCCGGGCCAACGCCAGCATCTTGAGTCGGGTCATGGTCGATTATTACGGCCAATCGACACCGTTGAACCAGGTGGCATCTATTACGGTGCCGGAACCACGGGTCCTGATGATCACTCCTTTCGATAAGTCCGCCCTGGACAATATCGAAAAGGGTATCTTGGAATCCGACGTCGGTATCACGCCGTCCAATGATGGCTCGGCCATTCGGTTGGTCATTCCGCAATTGACGGAGGAACGCCGTAAGGAAATCGCCAAGCAGGTCAAGGCCACGGCCGAAGAGGGTAAAGTCGCCGTTCGCAATGTGCGGCGTGAAGCCATGGACGGTCTGAAGAAGGGCCACAAGTCTGGCGATTACACCGATGACCAACTGCACCAGTTGGAAGACCAAGTGCAAAAGGAAACCGACAAGGCCATCAAGGGCGTCGAAGACATTGCGGCGGATAAGGAAAAGGAAGTCTTGACGGACTAGTTGGCAATTTAGATAGGGAGTGCTGAATGATGGCAGAAGACAATCAACAAGATCAAGATAACGTTGAAATTACCCCGGGTTCTAAAGAATTTGGGAAAATGGTGTTCCGGTTGAATAACCCGGTCAACGCCGAGAACGTCTCGGTCTTAAACTACAATGGGGCCGAATTACAGGAGATCCAAGACGGGGTCTACGCTCAACCGGCGTTTGTCAGTGACGACTTCAACCTGTTCTTCGTGGTTACTCAATTGATTGGGGACGATTGGATTGTCGCTTTCTCGAAGGCAACGATTGAGAACGGCAACGAGATTACCGATTTATCCGATCCGATTCCGACTGGCGAAGGCTTAAATATGTTGGGGAGTGTGAGCGCCGATGACGCCAACAACCTCTTGAGCTATTTTGGCACGTTAGTCGATGCGAAGCGCGGCGAGTGGCGGTTAATCGAGTAGTCAACGCAAAGCTAAAGTTTTCGCTCAATTTCGGGGCTAGGATAGTATCCTGGCCCTTTTTTTGTTAAGATGAGAGGTTGTAAAGAGCAATGGAGGTGCACTGTGTTCTCATTTTTAAATAAAGATCAACAAACCGGCGAGGTGGCGGAAGCGCAACTCGACGAAGACAACATCCCCGCCCACATTGCCATTATTATGGACGGGAACGGTCGCTGGGCCCAGCAACGGCATCTGCCGCGGGTCGCGGGCCATAAACAAGGTATGAACACGGTCAAGACCGTGGCCAAGGCAGCCAGTCAACTGGGGGTCAAAGTGCTGACGTTGTATGCCTTTTCGACCGAAAATTGGAAACGACCGACGGCGGAAGTGAACTACCTGATGAAGTTGCCCGTGGACTTCTTCGGGACCTTCGTGCCTGATTTGGTCAAAAATAATATCCGGGTGCGGGTCATGGGCTACACCGAGGCTTTACCGCAAGCCACCCGCACGGCCGTGGCCAACGCCATTGCGGATACGAAAGACTGTACGGGCATGGTGCTCAACTTTGCCTTGAACTATGGCGGTCGCGCCGAAATTGCGACGGCTATGCAGACGTTGGGCCAGCAGGTCCAGGCAGGGACGCTAAAGCCGGCCGATATCGATGAGGACCACATTACCCAACAGTTGATGACGGCCAGTCTAGGCGACTTACAGGATCCAGATCTACTGATTCGGACCAGTGGCGAAGAACGTCTGTCGAATTTCATGTTATGGCAGGTCGCCTACAGTGAATTTGTCTTCATGCAGGTCCACTGGCCAGATTTTGACCAGACGACCTTGGAACAGGCCATCTATCAGTATCAACAACGGCATCGCCGGTTTGGTGGGCTAACGAAGTAACGAACTTAAATTTTGTCTTATTGAGGAGCGTAAATTATGAAACAACGGGTTATTACGGCGGTTGTGGCCTTAATCATCTTTATTCCGATTATCATCGCCGGTCATGTGTGGATCGATATCGCAGCCTTCGCCTTAGGGTTGGTGGCGTTGTCGGAAGTCTTAGTGATGCGGAAAAAGTTGCTGGTCAGTCCCGAAGCTTGGATTTCCGGGCTGGGAATCTTGGTGGTGATTGCGCCCAATACTTTATGGACCAATTTACCGGGGCACTTGAACCCGTGGTACATCACCTACCTGTTCGTCATGCTGCTCTTGTTGCGGACCGTGGTTTCCCGCAACCGGTTCTCGTTTGACGACGCCGGGGTCATCACATTGAGTATGCTCTATATCGGGATGGGCTTTCACTATTTCATCGCGGCGCGGGCCGTCAGCTTAGTGGCGTTGCTTTACGCGTTGTTTATCGTGTGGACCACCGACTCAGGGGCGTACATGCTCGGCCGAAAATTTGGGCGACACAAGCTCGCACCCCACATCAGTCCGAACAAGACCTGGGAAGGGTCTATTGGTGGGTCGTTAGTCGCCACCATTATTGGTTCCGTGTTCTGGGCGTTCTTCCCGATTGGCCATTACAGTCTCTTTACGATGATCATTCTCACGTTACTCTTTTCTATCGTGGGGCAGTTCGGTGACCTGGTTGAATCGGCCTTGAAACGGTATTACGGGGTCAAGGATTCTGGCCGGATCTTACCTGGTCACGGGGGAATTTTGGACCGGTTTGATAGTTTACTGTTAGTTCTGCCAGTCATTCACCTATTTGGGTTAATCTAAATCGGAAGTTGGCTCTTGCCTTGCGTTGGTTCCGGGGCTAGGGTATGCTATGAGACAGCGATTTATGATGACACAAGGATAATTTACGGACTGAGAAAGGGACGAAATCTGTGATTACAACGATTATTGCCTTTATCATTGTCTTCGGCATCCTCGTGATTGTACACGAATTTGGCCATTTTTATTTTGCCAAACGCGGTGGCGTACTCGTGCGCGAATTTTCGATTGGGATGGGCCCCAAGCTCGTTTATCACCGGGGTAAGGACGGGACAACTTATACGTTGCGTCTTTTGCCAGTGGGTGGTTACGTGCGGATGGCCGGAGCTGAAGATGACGAAGAAGAACTCAAACCGGGGACACCGGTGAGCTTATACGTTGGCGCTGACAGTACCGTTGAACGAATCAATACTAGCAAGAAATCAACGTTGTTCAATGGAATCCCACTGGAAGTCACGGCAACAGATTTGGAAAATGACCTCTGGATCGAAGGCTACGAAAACGGGGATGAATCAGCAGTTAAACGTTATTCAGTAGCGCATGACGCCACGATTATTGAATCTGATGGGACCGAATTAAGAATCGCGCCACGCGATGTCCAGTTCCCATCGGCCTCGTTAGGGCGCCGGTTGATGACCAACTTTGCTGGCCCGATGAATAACATTTTGTTGGCAATCGTGGCCTTTATGTTGATGTCGTTGGCCCAAGGGGGCGTGGTCACCGGGACCAATCAGATTCAAGTCTCCGGGTCGCCGGTGACCGTTGCTCAAAAGGCGGGCGTTAAGACCGGGGACAAGATTCTCGCGGTTGAAGGCCAGCGGACCAAAGATTGGACGGCCTTGAGCGAAGCCATTCAGCCTCGGGCCAATAAGCGGACCACACTGACCGTGAACCGCAATGGCAAGACCCAAAAAATCACGCTCACGCCGCAGGGCCAAAAGTCGAACGGCAAGACCGTGGGAATGATTGGCATCACCCAATCGCAGGATAAAAACATCGGTGCCATTTTGGTTTCTGGTTTTACCCAGACTTGGACCATGACCAAGTTACTCTTCGGGGCGCTGTGGCACATGGTCTCCGGCCACTTTAGTTTAAACGACTTGGGCGGGCCGGTCGCTATCTTTGCGACGACGTCTCAGGCCACCCAGTTGGGACTAGTCGGTATCTTGAACTTTTTGGCTTTCTTATCGATCAACTTAGCGATTGTCAATTTATTACCAATTCCAGCCTTGGATGGTGGTAAAATATTATTAAACCTAATTGAAGCCGTTCGCCGTAAACCACTCTCCGAAAACGTGGAAGCAGGGATTACCTTGGTTGGGGTGGCCTTTTTGGTCCTCCTGATGCTGTTGGTAACTTGGAACGATATCGAACGCTACTTTATTCGGTGATTTAGGACGTAACGAGAAGGGAATATTTAACTATGAAGCAATCTAAACTACTCATTCCAACTTTGAAAGAGGTCCCGAACGATGCGGAAGCCCTCAGCCATCAGATGATGCTGCGGGCCGGGTACATTCGGCAGGTCACGGCGGGGATGTACGCCTACTTACCGCTGGCTTATCAGGTCTTGACTAACATTGAAACGATTATTCGCGAGGAAATGGCCAAGATTGATGCCGTGGAAACCTTGATGCCGGCAGTCTTACCGGCCTCTTTGTGGAAGGAGTCTGGCCGTTACGACACCTATGGGCCGAACTTATTTAAATTCAAGAATCGGCACGATAGTGATTTCATCTTGGGGCCAACGCACGAAGAGACCTACACCATGTTAGTGCGGGATGCCGTTAAGTCGTACAAACGATTGCCTCTTGTCATGTATCAAATCCAATCGAAGTATCGGGATGAAGACCGGCCGCGGTATGGGTTACTGCGGGGCCGCGAATTTATCATGAAAGATGGGTATTCCTTTACCTTAAATGATGAGGACCTGGACCGCATCTACGATCAAATGGAAGGTGCCTATGAACGCATCTTTAACCGTATCGGCTTGAACTACCGGGCTATCGTGGGTGATGGGGGTGCCATGGGCGGCAGTGATTCCAAGGAGTTCTCCGCGATTGCGCCCGTCGGTGAAGACACCATCGTCTATTCCGACGCGTCTGATTACGCGGCCAACCTGGAGATGGCCAAGAGCCTCTTCATCAGTAAGAAGTCCCACGCGCCGTTGGCCGATTTAAAGAAGATTGACACGCCGGGGGTCCACAGCATTGATGACTTGGCCGATTTCTTGCAGGTCAAGGCCAACACATTGGTCAAGACCATGTTCTACATGGCGAACAAGGACCAACCCGTCTTAGTCTTGGTCCGCGGTGACCACGAGGTCAATGAGACCAAGTTGAAGAACTACTTAAATGCCGACTACCTGGACCCGGCCACGGCTGAAGACGCCCAGAAATACTTGGGCGCTAACTTTGGGTCACTGGGACCGGTCGGTGTTGGGGATGACGTCAAGATCTTGGCTGACCAGTACGTGGGCGATATGGTCAACGTGGCAGTTGGGGCGAACGAAGATGGCCACCATTACACGAATGCCAACGTTGATCGCGACTTTCGGGTCGACGCCTATGCGGATTTACGGACCGTTCAACCAGGCGATTTATCGCCGGATGGTGCCGGGGTCTTGAAGTTTACTAAGGGGATTGAAATTGGCCACATCTTTAAGTTAGGGACTCGGTATTCCAAGGCCTTAGGCGCTACGGTGTTGGATGAGAATGGCCGGCAAAAGCCAGTCGTCATGGGCTCTTACGGGATTGGAGTCAGTCGGTTGTTGTCGGCGGTGGCCGAACAAAATGCTGATGAGAACGGCCTGGTTTGGCCGCGTAGCATTGCCCCGTATGACATTCACCTGATTCCGGTCAACTTGAAAAAGGCCGAACAGGCGGAACTGTCGCAGGACTTAGAAAAACAATTGACCGCAGCCGGTTACCGGGTCTTAGTGGATGACCGCAAGGAACGGCCGGGCGTTAAGTTCGCCGATTCCGATTTGATTGGGATTCCGGCGCGCATCACGGTCGGTAAAAAGGCTGGCGAAGGAATCGTCGAAATCAAGATTCGAAAAACCGGGGAAACGGTTGAAGTCATTAAAGATGAAGTGGCCAGCACCATGGAAATCTTATTCAAGGATAACGATTAATTTTCCCGTGAAAAGACCAGTTCGGGTTGGCTGGTCTTTTTTCGACGGCAGAAATAGGAGGAAGGAGTTTTCTCGTGGACGAAGATCGGCATAGCTTATTTGAGAAGTTATTACAACAGTTAGGACTCAGCCAGTGGGCTGATCAGGAGAATTTTAAGACGGCCACTTTGGAACGTTTGACCGTACACGAAAAGTCGCGGCGCTGGCATTTTTACTTACAGTTCCCACAGATTCTCCCATACGAAACGTTCGTCACGTTCCACCAAAAATTACAGGTGGCTTTTCACGATATTGCGACGGTCTCGGCTAGTTTCATCACGACCGACGCACAGTTGACTAACCGGGCTCTGGGAGATTACTGGTTGTGGGTGGTCCAAAATAGTGGACTGACTAACAATCTGGTGCAAGAGTTGCGCCAATCACGGGTTCCCGAATTAGATGCCGGCAATCGGGTTTTGCTGTACGCGAAAAACGAAGTCATCAAGGACTTTTTGCAGAACCAGGCCTTGGGGCCATTGGAAGCCACGTACCGGCAGGCCGGGTTCCCCAAATTCAACATCCAGGTGATGGTCGACGAATCTCAATCGCAAGCTAAGATTGAGGAGTTTAAGGCCCAACGGGAAAAGACCGATGCGCAGTTGGCCCAGCAAGCCGCTGCAGCGATTCAAAAGGCCAATCAGAAACGCCAAAGTCAACAGCAAAGCGGTGAGGTTCAACCCGCTAGTGGGCCGACTCAAATTGGGAAGACCATCAAGGGTGATCAACCAATTATGCAGATGGCCGACATCACCCAGGAAGAACGTTCAGTAGTGGTCGAAGGTTATATTTTCGACAAAGAAATCCGGAAGTTACGGTCGGGTCGGCAACTGCTGACCTTAAAGATCACGGACTACACCTCGTCCATCGTGGTGAAGAAGTTTTCCCGTGGCGCCGAAGATGAGGCTCAGTTCGCTGGGGTCAATGAAGGCGACTGGGTCAAGGTTCGGGGGAGTGTCCAGGAAGACAGCTTCATGCGGGATTTGGCGTTGAACGCCTACGACATCAACCAAGTCAAGCACGCGAGCCGCCGAGACACAGCGCCCGCTGACCAGAAGCGCGTGGAACTCCATCTGCACACCACGATGAGCCAGATGGACGCGACTAATCCTATTGGGGATTTTGTGGACCAGGCCAAGAAGTGGGGGATGCCCGCACTGGCCATTACAGACCACGCCGACGTCCAAGGTTTTCCCGCTGCCTTTAATGCGGCCTCGAAAGCGGGCGTCAAGATGCTGTATGGGGTCGAAGCTAACCTGGTCGATGATGGGGTCCCAATTGGCTATAATAGTGCCCACACGCCGTTAGATGGTGCGACTTACGTGGTCTTTGACGTGGAAACGACGGGCCTGTCCGCCATTTATGATAAGGTCATCGAATTGTCGGCGGTCAAGATGCAACATAAAAACGTCGTTGACCAGTTCGAAGAGTTTATCGATCCGGGCTTCCCGTTGTCCGAACAGACCACGAATCTGACCAGTATCACCGACGATATGGTGGCCGGCTCTAAGAGTGAAAAGGACGTTTTTGCGGCCTTTCGCGAGTTCTGTGGCGACGCCATCATCGTGGGACATAACGTCACGTTTGACGTGGGCTTCATGAATACTGGTTATAAGCGGCATGGGATGCCAGAGATTGGTAACCCGATCATTGATACCCTGACCCTAGCGCGTTGGTTGTACCCGACGCTTAAGAGCTACCGGTTGAACACGCTAGCCAAACGCTTCCACGTCAGTTTGGAACACCATCACCGGGCCGTTTACGATGCGGAGTCGACTGGTCATCTGAATTACCTGTTCTTGAAGGACGCCGAGGAACGTTATCACGTCCAGTACCACGACCAATTGAATGATCACATGACCGATAACGATGCGTACAAGCACGCGCGGCCGAGTCACGCCATTATTCTGGCCAAGACGCAGGCCGGATTGAAGAACATGTTCAAGCTGGTCTCCGAATCAAATGTGAATTATTTCTACCGGGTACCGCGGGTTCCTCGTAGCATTCTCGAACACTACCGTGAGGGTCTGATCGTCGGCTCGGCTTGTTCGTCAGGCGAAGTCTTTACGGCGATGATGCAAAAGGGAAAGGTCGAAGCCGAAGCTAAGGCCAAGTACTACGATTACCTGGAAGTCCAACCGCCACAGGCTTACCAACCGTTATTGGATTCGGGCTTGATTGCGGATAAAGACCACCTCCACGAAATCATTCAAAATATCATCGACCTGGGTCACGAGCTGGGAAAGCCAGTGGTCGCGACTGGCGATGTGCACTACTTGAACCCCAACGATGCGATTTACCGGAAGATTTTGATCCATTCGCAGGGGGGCGCTAACCCGCTGAATCGCCAGGAGTTACCGCCGGTGCCGTTTTTGAGCACTAACGAGATGCTCGACCAATTCTCATTTTTGGACGAGCAAACGGCCCAAGAGATCGTGGTCACCAACACCCAGAAGATTGCGGACGAAATCGATGAGATTCACCCGTTAAAAGACAAACTGTACACGCCGCGGATGGCCGGTGCCGAAGACGAAATCCGCGAGCGGACTATGGCCACGGCCCACGCTTGGTACGGGGATCCCTTACCAGAACTGGTCCAACACCGGGTCGACCGGGAGTTGAAGTCCATTATCGGTAACGGGTTCTCCGTGATTTATTTGATTGCCCAACGGTTAGTTGCCAAGTCCAACAAGGACGGGTACTTGGTTGGGTCGCGGGGGTCCGTGGGGTCCAGTGTGGTTGCCACCCTGACCGGAATCACCGAGGTCAACCCGTTGCCACCGCACTACCGTTGTCCGAACTGTCAATATTCGCACTTCTATACCAAAGGGGAATATAGTTCCGGCTACGATTTGCCCGAAAAGAAGTGCCCGAAGTGTGGTACCTTGATGATCGGTGACGGTCATAACATCCCGTTTGAAACCTTCTTAGGGTTCAAGGGGAACAAGGTCCCCGATATCGATTTGAACTTCTCTGGGGACTACCAACCGATTGCCCATAACTACACCAAAGTTTTGTTCGGTGAGAAGAACGTGTACCGGGCCGGAACGATTGGGACCGTGGCCGACAAGACGGCTTACGGCTATGTTAAAGCTTACGAGCGCGACACGGAACAGACCTTCCGTGGGGCCGAAATCGACCGCCTTGCCAAGGGGGCGACCGGGGTCAAACGGACCACCGGCCAACACCCGGCCGGGATTATCGTTGTGCCGGACTACATGGACATTTACGACTTCACACCGATCCAGTACCCGGCTGACGACCAAAACGCCGCCTGGCAAACGACCCACTTCGATTTCCATTCGATTCACGATAACATCTTGAAAATCGATATTCTGGGACACGATGACCCGACTATGATCCGGACCTTGCAAGACCTGTCCGGGGTCGACCCGACCACGATTCCCATGGATGATCCAGGCGTGATGGCCTTGTTCTCCGGGACAGATTCGCTGGGCGTGACACCCGAGCAGATTCAATCCAAGACGGGGACACTGGGGGTCCCGGAATTTGGGACCCGGTTCGTGCGGGGGATGTTGGAACAGACTCACCCACAGAACTACTCCCAACTATTACAGATTTCCGGGTTGTCTCACGGGACCGATGTGTGGTTAGGTAATGCGGACGAGCTGATTAAAAACGGCACGGCGACGATTGCCAACGTTATCGGGTGTCGGGATAACATCATGACCGACTTGATCAACTACGGCTTGGACTCCGAAACCTCGTTTCAAATCATGGAACAGGTCCGGCACGGTCGGGGCATCAAGGACGAGTGGCAGGATAAGATGCGGGCCACCGACGTACCTGAGTGGTACATCGACTCGTGTTTGAAGATCAAGTACATGTTCCCCCGGGCCCACGCGGCCGCTTACGTCTTGATGGCGTTACGGGTGGCGTACTTCAAGGTCTACTTCCCGATTATTTATTACGCGGCATACTTCTCCGTGCGGGCCGATGACTTTGACGTCGTGGCCATGTCGCAAGGAAAGACGGCGGTCAAAGCAGCCATGAAGGCCATCAATGACCAGGGGATGGACGCGTCAGCAAAGGACAAGAACCTGCTGACCGTGCTCGAACTGGCTAACGAAATGCTGGAACGGGGCTTTGAGTTCAAGATGATTGACTTGGAAAAATCCGATGCGGCCAACTGGATCATCGAGGGTAACACCTTGATTGCACCGTTCCGGGCTGCTCCAGGGCTGGGGTTGAACGTGGCCAAACAGATTGTGGCTGCTAGAAACGACCGGCCGTTTATTTCCAAGGAAGACTTGGCTAAGCGGGGGAAAGTCTCCAAGACGTTGATCGACTTCATGACTGAGAATGGCGTCTTACAGGGACTGCCAGACGAGAACCAGCTCAGCCTGTTCGATGATTTAATGTAACCCTTAATTTGCCGGATTTACGGGTGAGTAAACGCTTTCAAAACCCTTAAAACGTGATATACTAAAGTTGAGAAGTTCAATAACTCTTGAACAAGTTAATCACGAAGGCGGGTGTTCACCATGTTACAGCAATTTATTCGGTTACCAGATGGTTGGATCTTTTTTCTGGGGTATTGTTTGATCGTGTCGGGTTACGTCTTTTGTGGCCTGGTGGCTAGTGTGATTGCACGCCCGTTTCTGGCTCTGGTCATTGCGTACTTCCTGGTGGCGTTTTGCCTGACCTTAGGGAAGGTCTTGGCGTTACGCCACTTGGAGTTGGCCCAGTTGGATTTTCTAGTGTTTGAATTTATTACGTTAGCGGGATTCATCATCGTCTTGGGAACGAGTGCGTAAACGGGCGCAAGAGTTGCAATCTACCGGTAACTGTAGTAAAGTTAAGAATGTAATTAAACTCGTTTTTAAATGAGTGAGCAGCCATGCTCACTCTTTTTAATGGATAAATATAGGAGGCGGAATTTATTTGAGTACAGTCGTCGAGACCGTGACGAACTTGGTTCAACCAATCGTTGCCCGTCATCAGTTCGAATTGGTTGATGTGGAATTCGTAAAAGAGGGTCAGGGTTGGTATCTACGCGTCTATATTGATAAGCCCGTGGGCATTAGCATTGAAGAGTGTGCGACCGTGAGTGATGAATTGTCGGAACAACTGGATGCCATCGATCCAGATCCGATTCCCCAGGCGTATTTCTTGGAAGTGTCGTCGCCGGGTGCTGAACGGCCATTGAAGAAGCCGGCCGACTTTGAACGGGCCGTCGGGCAATACATCCACGTATCCTTGTACCAAAAGATTGGTCCTAGCAAGGTCTACGAAGGAACGCTAGAAAAATTGACTGCCGAGCAACTGGATTTACGGGTCAACTTAAAGGGGCGTTTCAAGACCTTTGAGATTCCCCGCACGGCCATTGCACAGGCACGGTTAGCCATTAAGTTCTAAATTTTAAGGAGCGAAAGACAACATGAGTAAAGAACTACTGGGCGCCCTAGACGTCCTCGAAACCGAAAAGGGTATCAAAAAAGAAATCGTGATTGAAGCCCTAGAAGCGGCCTTAGTGTCCGCCTACAAGCGCAATTACGACCAAGCCCAAAACGTGGAAGTCAACTTTGACCAACGCAAGGGAGACATTCACGTCTTTGCCGTGAAGAAGGTCGTCGATCAGGTCTACGATTCTCGCTTGGAAGTTAGCTTAGACGAAGCTTTAGCAATCAATAAGGGCTACGAATTAGGCGACGATATCAAATTTGAGGTCACGCCCAAGAACTTTGGTCGGATTGCCGCGCAAACGGCTAAACAGGTTATTATGCAACGGGTCCGTGAAGCTGAACGTAATATCATCTACGACCAATACAGCCAGTATGAAAACGAAATCGTCACGGGAGAAGTTGAACGTCAAGATACCCGGTTCGTTTACGTCAATCTGGGGAAGGTCGAAGCCGTCATGGGCCGTCAAGACCAGATGCCGAACGAAACCTACCGGATTCATGACCGTATCAAGGTCTACGTCACCCGGGTGGAAAATGCCACCAAGGGTCCCCAGGTCTTCGTCAGCCGGACAGCTTCAGACTTACTGAAGCGCCTGTTTGAACAAGAAGTACCAGAAATCTACGATGGGACCGTGGAAATCATGGCGATTGCCCGCGAAGCTGGCGACCGCGCTAAAATTGCCGTTCGGTCGAACAACCCCGACATCGATCCCGTGGGAACTAGTGTTGGTCCCCGGGGACAACGGGTCCAAACCATCGTGAACGAACTCGGTGGCGAAAACATGGACATCGTGGAATGGACCGATGACGAAGCTAAGTTCATCGCCAATGCGTTGAATCCGGCTGAAGTCTTGGACGTCATCTTTGACCCGAATAACGAACGGGCTTGTGAAGTCGTTGTGCCGGATTATCAGTTATCCTTAGCCATCGGTAAGCGGGGGCAAAATGCCCGGTTGGCCGCCAAGTTGACCGGTTATAAGATCGATATTAAATCAGAATCTGAAGCATCTGCTATAATGGAAGCTGAACAAAACGCTGACGCGGAGACGACGCCGGCGGATGATTCTGCTACGGATGCCCCGGTCGACGACGCGACTGATGATGCGTCGGCAACGGATGAGGACGTTACGTCGGCTGCTTCGACAACGGATGCGACTGACGGTGCCGATTCTGCGGCAACTACCGACGATGCGGCGGACGATACCGCAACGACGAATGATGCAACTACTGATCAGGATGACGACGCGGCCAACTAGGCCCTAGCTTAAAGGAGGTTTTGGAGCCATGAAACAACGAAAGATTCCGATGCGTAAAGATATCGTCACCGGAGAGATGGCACCGAAGAAACAATTGGTTCGCGTGGTGCGTAACCAAGCCCAAGAAGTTAGTTTGGACCCGACTGGGAAGCAATCCGGCCGGGGGGCTTACATTAGTTTGAACGTCGACGTCGCCAAAAAAGCCAAGAAAGAGCGGACGTTTGACCACGTTTTTGGCGTGAAGATCGACGACCAGTTCTACGATGACTTGATTGCCTACGTGGATCACCAACAGGCACGGCGGGAATTATTCGACCATGACTAATGCCCAACGTGCGTTACAATTATTAGGCCTCGTCCGGCGAGCGGGAAAACTCATTACCGGTGAAACGTTCGTCCTCGCGGCGATTCGCAACGGGTCAGCTAAACTGGTCTTACTGGCCAGTGATGCCGGCAGTAGTAGCCAAAAACAGTTCCGCGATAAGGCGGCAAGCTATGAGGTAGCGTTAAACGAGACCTTTACGAAAGACCAACTGAGCACGGCGATTGGGTCGGCGCGGACGGTCATTGCTATTACCGATCCGGGATTCGTCCGGAAGTTACAACAATTACTTGCTGACTAACCATTGACGTTCTCGTGATCGAATTTATTAAGGAGAGTGATGATATGGGGAAAAAGCGCATTTATGAACTTGCAAAAGAACTTAATGTCTCCAGTAAAAAATTGATCGCAACGGCTGAGGAAAAAGGCTTCGCGGTCAAGAACCATATGTCAACGCTCGGCGAGAACGAAGAACGTCAATTACGGGCTGCTGTGCAACCCCAATCACAAGCCAAAACGAGTCGTCCCGCTAAACCGGCGCACACCACTGGTCATCGACAGGGCCACGCTCATGCGCAACAACACGCAGCGCAGCAGTCGGCGCATCATGCGACCGACCGCCATCAGTCCCAAGCTCCCCGAAAAACGACGAAGACTGCCGCAACACAGCGGTCCCAAGCGACAACGGGGCAGCAACAGCATCATGCACAACACAATAATAAAAATAATAATAGCCAGACCGGACAGCATCATGGGACGTCTAACTCCGGGACCGGCAGATTTGGTGGAAGCTTGAATAATAATACAAATAATAATGGCCGGCGTAATAGCCGGGGCGGACGCAATAACCGTAACAACCGGAATAATCGGCGCCGCAATAACAATAATAATCGTTACAAGAAGAACCAACGGATTAAAGATGTGAACCACCACAAGGGTGCACCAGAGCGGAAGAACAAGGCCTTACCAGAAGTCTTACTCTATAGCGATGGCATGAATGCCCAAGACTTAGCGAAGCTGTTACACCGGTCATCAGCCGAAATCGTCAAGAAGCTCTTTATGCTGGGTGTGATGGTCAACCAGAACCAATCTCTGGATAAGGATACCATTGAGATTTTGGCCGAAGACTACGGCATCGAAGCCAAGGAAAAGGTCCAAGTCGACGTTTCCGATATCGACAAGGCCTTTGATGCCGAGATGGCCAACAAGGACCATCAAGAAACTCGGGCCCCAGTTGTGACCATCATGGGCCACGTTGACCACGGGAAGACGACCTTGTTGGACCACTTACGGCACTCGCACATCACGGCGGGTGAAGCCGGTGGGATCACGCAAGATATCGGGGCTTATCAGGTCCACTACAACGATAAGCTGATCACGTTCTTGGATACCCCAGGACACGCGGCCTTTACTGAAATGCGGGCCCGCGGTGCCGAAATCACCGACATCACCATTTTGGTGGTCGCTGCTGATGATGGGGTCATGCCGCAGACTATCGAAGCCATTCACCACGCGAAGGCGGCGGGAACGCCAATCATCGTGGCGGTCAACAAGATCGATAAGCCGGGGGCCAACCCGAACCACGTCATGGAACAATTGACGGAATACGAATTGATTCCTGAAGACTGGGGTGGCGACACCATCTTCGTCAACATTTCCGCGAAGTTCGGCAAGAACATCGATGAATTGTTGGACATGATTTTACTGCAGTCCGAAGTCATGGAATTAAAGGCTAACCCAGAACAAAATGGGGCCGGTTCTGTGATTGAAGCCCGGTTGGATCAAGGAAAAGGGTCTGTAGCGACCTTACTGGTTCAACAAGGGACCTTACACGTTGGCGACCCAATTGTGGTCGGCAATACCTTTGGCCGGGTCCGGACGATGACCAACGAGCGGGGCCGCGCCATCAAGGCGGCAGTTCCATCGACGCCGGTTGAGATTACGGGGTTGAGCGACGTGCCCGAAGCCGGGGACCGGTTCGTGGTCTTCGACGACGAAAAAACGGCGCGGGCTGCTGGTGAAGAACGGGCCAAGGAAGCCTTGGTCAAGGAACGCCAAAACACCAACCACGTCACGTTGGACAACCTGTTCGATTCCTTAAAGGAAGGCGAAATGAAGGAAGTCGACGTCATCATCAAGGCCGACGTCCAAGGATCTGTCGAGGCCTTAGTGGGCAGTTTGCAAAAGATTGACGTTTCTGGCGTGCGGGTCAACATCATTCACTCCGCCGTTGGGGCCATCAACGAAAGTGACGTGACGCTGGCTGAAGCGTCGAACGCCATCATTATCGGGTTCAACGTGCGGCCAACGCCACAAGCACGGTCCCAAGCCGATAGCGACAAGGTCGACATCCGCTTGCACAACGTCATCTACAACGCCATCGATGAGATCGAAGCGGCGATGAAGGGGATGCTGGAACCGACCTACGAAGAACAAGTGATTGGTCAAGTCGAAATTCGGCAAATCTACCACGCTTCTAAAGTGGGGACGATTGCCGGTGGGATGGTCACTGATGGTAAGATTACGGCCGACAGTGATGTCCGCTTGATTCGTGATAACGTCGTGGTCTACGAAGGTAAGCTGGGCAGTCTGAAACGCTTTAAGGATGACGTGAAGGAAGTTAAGCAGGGTTATGAACTCGGGTTAACGATTGAAAACTACAACGACATCAAAGTGGACGACGTGATCGAAGCGTACGTCATGAAGGAAGTTCCGGTTAAATAACGAACGGAGGCACAACGCAATGGCACAATATCGAGTTGGTCGCTTAGAACAAGAGATACAACGCGAGGTCACGGATATTCTCCTCAAACGGGTGCGTGATCCGCGCGTGGAAGGCGTGACCGTGACGGGTGTCGAAGTCACGGGTGACCTGCAGGAGGCGACCGTTTACTACAGTATCTTGTCGGACAAGGCATCGTCGGCGGAGAAGACCGCCCAGGGCCTGAAAAAGGCGACGGGGCTGATTCGCTCCGAATTGGGGTCCCGGTTGAGTATCTACAAGACGCCCGAACTCTTCTTTGAACGGGATAAGTCTGTACAATACGGGAGTCGCATCGACGAACTCTTGAACGATTTGCACCGTCAAGATCACGAGTAACGACCGTAGCTGAGCTGACGGGACGACACGTGACCAAGTTGCGTGCTTCCCAACGGCCCGAGAATGAGACGCAAAATGTAAACGCAATGCAAGCAAGGGCCGGGGGAATTTTGTCCCCGGCCTTTTTTTTGAGAAACGGAGGCCCATTCATGAACGGAATTATCCCCCTGCACAAGGAACGGGGCATGACTAGCTTCGACTGTGTGGCCAAACTACGCCACATTTTACAAACCAAACGCGTGGGTCACAGCGGTACGCTGGATCCCAACGTTGATGGGGTCTTACCCATTTGTGTCGGGACGGCCACTAAGGTCGTGCCGTACCTTATGGCATCCGGCAAAGTTTACCGGGGTAAGGTGACGTTAGGCGTTGCCACTACGACTGAAGATTTGGACGGTGACGAGGTGGCGCGTCAACCACTAAGCACGCCGTTTACAGCCGCAGCGGTGGCTGAAGCGGCCCAAACCTTGACGGGCACCATCCAGCAGACCCCGCCGATGTACTCGGCGGTGAAGGTTCACGGGCGGCGATTGTACGAGTACGCCCGGGCCGGGGAAACGGTCGAACGGCCCACCAGAACCGTCACGGTGGATTACTTTACCCTGACGGGTGCCGGCGACTTTGACGCCAGCACGGGAACCCAGACGATTGCTTTTGAAATTGGGTGTTCGAAAGGGACTTACGTCCGGACCCTCGCGGTCGATCTCGGTCGTAAATTAGGGGTACCGGCCGTGATGGCGACCTTGACCCGGCTGAAAAGTGGCGGATTTACGCTCGATCAAGCCGTCACGTTAGACCAGGTTGCCGCGGCCGTTGAAGCCGATGACCTCGCCAGCATTTTACGGCCCATCGATTACGCGTTGCGGGCTTACCCCCACGTGGCGTTGTCGGCCAAGCTGTGGCAACTGGTCAAAAATGGGGTCTTCTTAAGCGCGCAAGAAGTGGCCCAAGCAACCCCAACTAAGGTCCCCGTGTTGGCTTTGACCTACGAAAATGAGACCAAGTGTCTGTACCAGTGGTCAGATGAGAAGCAACAGTATAAACCGCTCAAAATGTTTGCGGTGAATTAAGCACATTAAGGAGAGAACAGCCGGTTATGGAAGTTATTCGCATACATCATCCTTTGGATCCGCAGAAAATTCCGGCAGATCCTGTCGTTTTAGCCATGGGCTTTTTTGATGGGGTCCACCGGGGGCATCAAGCCGTGATCAAGCGAGCCAAGGCCTTGGCCCAACAACGCGGGGTGAAACTCGCAGTTTTGACCTACGACCACCATCCCGCGTTGGTTTACCGGCCAATGACAGCCGATGACCGTAAGTATTTGAGCCCCGAGAAACGTAAGCTCCAACAGCTGGAACGGCTGGGCGTTGACCGGGTCTTTTGGGTTAACTACACGGGTGAATTTGCCGCCCAGACGCCCCAAGAATTTGTTGACCACTATTTGGTGCCGTTTCACACGGTGGTCGCGGTGGCGGGTTTCGATCACACCTACGGCAAAAAAGACGTCGCGACGATGGCGAACTTGAGCGATTACGCTCAGGGGCGTTTTAGTGTGGAGACGGTTCCCGAAATGACTCTTGCAACAGGGAAAGTCAGCTCGACCCGGATTCGTCAGGCTATGGGCGACGGCGATATCGATGCGGTCAATGACTTATTAGGCTATACTTACCGTACGACCGGGTTGGTCGTCCACGGGGAAGCCCGGGGACGAACCATCGGGTACCCCACGGCGAATGTGTTGGCTCCCGAAGACGAGTGGCTGCCCGGAATTGGCATCTACACCGCCCGTTTAAAGGTGGGGGCCATTTGGTACCCGGGGATGGTCTCAGTTGGACGGAACGTAACCTTTGGTGACGACCGGCCGATCACCGTGGAGATGAACCTCTTAGATTTTCAGGGCAACCTTTATGGTGAGTCCGTGGCTATCGAGTGGTACCATCGCTTGCGGGGGGAAATCAAGTTTGACGGTGCCGAAGGGTTAGTGGCACAGTTGCAGCGAGACGAAGCCCACACCCGGGATTACTTCGCCCAACACGGTCAGCAGAACTAGGCGGCAGACCGTACTGGGAAGGAAAAAATCCGTAAATTAGCACTTAACGAAAGAGATTGCTAAATTTCTTGTTGGATTTCTTGACTTAAAAACGCGAGTTTGCTACATTGTATATGTGTCTTAGCACTTGAAATTGTGAGTGCTAAAAAAGGGGTGATTGTGATGCTGTCAGAAAGACAGATGATGATTTTGCGGGCCGTTGTCCGTGATTTCACCAACAGTGGTGTTCCGGTGGGATCCAAGGCACTAGCTAAGCAGTTACCCATTCACGTCAGTTCGGCCACGATTCGTAATGAAATGGCGGCGCTAGAGGAATTGGGCCTGATTCGCAAGACCCATTCGTCTTCGGGCCGGATCCCATCGGTGGAGGGTTATCGCTATTACGTGGATCACTTGGTTAAGCCAGACCCGTTGCGGCCGAATGACTTAAACATGATTCAGTCGTCACTTGGCGGTGATTTTCACAAGATCGATGAGATCATTTCGCAATCGGCGACGATTCTATCGAATCTGACCAGCTACACGGCGTTTACGTTGAAACCGGAGCTGAAAGACAGCCGGTTGAGTGGCTTTCGGCTAGTGCCGTTGGGTCACCGTCAGATTATGGCGATTTTGGTCACTGATAGTGGCGACGTGGAGAATCAAACGTTTGATGTTACTGAAGCGGTGACCGGAGAACAATTAGAGGCGGTCGTCCGGTTGATCAACGACCAGTTGGTTGGTTTGACGCTCCCGGCAGTGTTACAAAAACTGCAGACCGACATTCCCGCGAAGATTACGCATTATCTGCAAAGTCCGCAAGGGTTCTTGGACATCTTTGGCGATGTGTTGACCCGGGCGGCGCAGGAGCGTTTCTACGTGGGTGGCCGATTGAATCTATTGAACTTCTCCCAGGACAGCGATGTGGATTCGCTCAAGGCGTTATATTCGTTGATTGATAAGACCGACGACATCGCCGACGTTTTGGGACAACCGCGGGATAACATTTCCGTACAGATCGGTAACGAAATGACCAACGATGCTTTGCGGTATTATAGTCTGATTACCGCAACTTACGATGTTAACCAACATGGTCGGGGCATGATTGCGATTTTAGGGCCGACGCGGATGCCATATTCGCGGATGATCGGTCTGCTGGGGGCTTTCCGCGAGGAGCTCGCCAAGAAATTGCTGGATTACTACCGACACTATGATGAGTAACGGAAAGGAAGGGGTTCTATCGTGGCTGATAAGCAACCAACATCTGCTGAAGATCAACAACCAAAGCAACCGACGTCGGCTGAGGACCAATCGCAATCAGCGGCACCGACTGACAAGGCTAAGCAGGCCACTGCTGATGCACAAGCAACGGCAAAAGCCGCTAAGAAGCCTGATCCACAGGCAACTCAGCTAGCCGCCGAGCAAAAAAAGGCGGCTGATATGGAGGACAAGTACCTCAGAGCTGAAGCTGAGATTCAAAATATGCAAACTCGCTTTGAAAAGGAGCAGGCAACACTGATCAAGTATGATGGCCAGCAATTGGCTAAGGACGTCTTACCAGTGATTGACAACCTCGAACGCGCGTTGGCTGTGAAAGCGACCGACGAAGCGGCTCAGGGGCTGAAGAAGGGTGTTCAGATGACCTACGATCACTTGGAAGATGCCCTGAAGCGCAATCACGTGACTGAAGTAGCAGCGCTGGGGCAGAAATTTGACCCGACCTTGCACCAAGCCGTCCAGACGGTGCCGGCCAGCGATGACCAACCGGCTGAAACGGTGGTCCAGGTCCTCCAAAAGGGCTATCAGTTAAAGGACCGGGTGTTACGACCGGCTATGGTCGTCGTGGCACAATAAACGTTGCGCAATAACTTTAAAAATCTAACAGTAAAAGAGGGAATTTTTGATGGCAAGCAACAAAATTATTGGAATTGACTTGGGGACGACGAACTCCGCCGTTGCCGTTCTAGAAGGTAACGCACCAAAGATTATCGCGAACAAGGAAGGCTCCCGGACGACGCCATCCGTTGTTGCGTTTAAAGACGGCGAAACTCAAGTTGGGGAAGTGGCTAAGCGCCAAGCCATCACCAACCCGAACACCATTTCATCCATCAAGAGCCACATGGGCGAATCTGGCTACAAGGTCACCGTTGACGGTAAGGATTACACGCCAGAACAAATCTCCGCGATGATCTTGCAACACTTGAAGTCCTTTGCGGAAGACTACATTGGTGATACGGTCAGCCAGGCCGTCATCACGGTCCCTGCCTACTTCAACGATGCCCAACGGCAAGCCACTAAGGATGCCGGGAAGATCGCTGGCTTAGACGTTAAACGGATCATCAACGAACCAACCGCTGCGGCTTTGGCTTACGGTTTGGATAAGCAAGACAAAGACGAAAAGATCATGGTTTATGATCTTGGTGGTGGGACCTTTGATGTGTCCATCTTGGATCTGGGGGATGGCGTCTTCGACGTGCTCTCCACTAACGGGGATACTCACTTAGGTGGGGACGACTTCGACCAAAAGATCATGGACTGGTTAATTGCCGGCTTCAAGGACGACAATAGCATTGACTTATCCAAGGACAAGATGGCTTTACAACGGTTGAAGGACGCGGCTGAAAAGGCGAAGAAGGATCTCTCCGGAGTTACGGAAGCGCAAATCAGCTTGCCATTTATTTCCGCTGGCGAGAATGGCCCACTGCACTTGGAAAAGTCCTTGACTCGGGCTAAGTTCAACGAATTAACGGCCGACTTAGTTGAAAAGACGCGGGTCCCAGTCGAAAACGCCTTGAAGGATGCCGACTTACAGGCTTCCGACGTTGACGTGGTCATCTTAAACGGTGGGTCCACCCGGATTCCAGCCGTTCAAGAAGCCGTTCAAAAGTGGACGGGTAAGGAACCAAGTCACTCCATCAACCCTGATGAAGCCGTGGCCTTAGGGGCTGCGGTCCAAGGTGGGGTCATCACCGGTGACGTTAAGGACGTTGTCCTCTTGGATGTCACGCCACTTTCCTTAGGGATTGAAACCATGGGTGGTGTCTTCACTAAGTTGATCGACCGGAACACGACCATCCCAACCAGCAAGTCACAAGTCTTCTCAACGGCGGCCGACAACCAACCAGCCGTGGATATCCACGTCTTACAAGGTGAACGGCCAATGGCGGCAGATAACAAGACGTTGGGTAACTTCCAACTGACTGATATTCCAGCTGCCCCACGGGGAGTTCCTCAAATCCAAGTCACGTTCGATATCGATAAGAACGGGATTGTGAACGTTTCGGCGAAGGATACGGGAACCAACAAGGAACAAAAGATTACCATCAAGAGTTCCGATGGCTTGTCCGATGACGAAGTCGAAAAGATGATGAAGGAAGCTAAGGAAAACGAAGCGGCCGACAAGAAGCGTAAGGAAGAAGTCGACACCAAGAACGAAGTCGACCAGTTACTCTTCCAGACCGATAAGACGTTGAAGGACGTTAAGGGTAAGGTTTCCGATGACGAAATCAAGAAGGCCCAAGACGCTCGTGATGCCTTAAAGAAGGCCCAAGAAGCGAACAACCTCGATGACATGAAGACCAAGAAGGATGATTTGACTAAGATTGTCCAGGATCTATCCGTCAAGTTATACCAACAAGCTCAAAACGCCCAAGGCGACGCTAAGGGTACGGCTGGTGATGCCGGTGCGCAAGGCACTAACGGCGATGCCAACCAAGGTGGTAAGGACGACGGGACCGTTGACGGGGACTTCCATGAAGTTCACGACGACGATAACAAGAAGTAAGCCGACCCAACTTGGCCAATAAGTTAGGGCAAAAAGTCAGAGTCCGCAGGGCTTTGGCTTTTTGTTTCGAGGTATGCTATTCTTACTAGTAGCTTTTTAATATCGGAATTCGATTGGGAGGAAAACGATGGCGCAAAAGGACTTATACGGTGTACTGGGCGTCGCTAAGGACGCCAGTCAAGATGAAATCAAAAAGGCCTACCGGAAACTATCGAAGAAGTACCACCCGGACCTGAATAAGGCCCCGGATGCGGCGGAGAAGTTTAAGGAAGTGCAGGAAGCCTACGATGTATTAGGGGACCAGCAAAAACGGCAAAACTACGACCAATATGGATCAGCAGACGGTGCACAAGGCGGCTTCGGCGGCTTTGGCGGCGGCCAAGCTGGCGGTTTTGGTGGCGGTGGCTTCGGCGGTGGCGGTTTCGACGACATCTTCAACCAATTCTTTGGGGGTGGCGGTCGCCGGAACCCAAACGCGCCACGACCGGGTCGTGATCTCCAGTACCAAATGACACTGACCTTTGAAGAGGCCATCTTTGGTAAGAAGACCACCATCACTTATACCCGTGAAGCCCAATGCCACACCTGTGGTGGTAACGGGGCTAAGCCGGGCACGTCACCCGTCACCTGTCACGAATGTGGCGGTTCGGGTTACGTGACGACGGTCACCAACACGCCACTGGGTCGTATGCAGAGTCAACAACCTTGCCCGGTCTGCCACGGCACGGGGCAAGAAATCAAAGAGAAGTGCCCAACCTGTGGTGGTTCTGGCCACGAGGAACAAAAGCACGAAGTTGAAGTCACCATCCCAGCTGGGGTCGATGACGGGCAACAGATGCGCTTACAAGGGCAAGGTGAAGCGGGGACCCATGGCGGTGGCTATGGCGACCTCTTCATCATCTTCCAAGTCACGCCTAGCAAGGACTTCCGGCGGGATGGGACCGATATCTACTTCGACCAACCCATCTCGTTCGTGCAAGCGGCGCTGGGCGATGAGATCATGGTCAAGACCGTCCACGGTAAAGTCAAGCTGAAGGTACCGGCGGGCACTCAAGGCGGGACCACCTTCCGCTTACGGGGCCAAGGCGTGCCACATTTGCGCGGCAACAGCAATGGTGATGAACGCGTGACCATCAAGGTCCAGACCCCGAAGAACCTGAATAAAGGTCAACGCGACGCCTTGCGCGATTTCGCAAAGGCCAGCGGTGAGACCGTTTCGGGTACTGGTAAGGGAAACCTCTTCGACAAGATGCGCGACAAGTTTAATGATAATTAATGATTGACCTGGGAAGTGTTCCTAGGTTCCAGCCATCAAGGCCACTGAAAGTGTTCAGTGGCCTTTTTTTGGTTACACAATTAACTAAATCGTGAAAAATGAAAAGAAACTGTTAAGGTTAGGGGGTGTCGTTTGCAATCAAGCAGGGGCAATGCTAATCTCAAAACATAAGCAATCACCGGGACTCCCGGCGTTGCCGACACGCCGTTCTTCGTGGGAGAAGGACAGATCGTGTAACTGAACGACACCGACACGGGGATCGCATCACGATTAAGTCGGGTAATTTGGGGGTGAAAATTCATGCGCACAAAGTGGCTGGCAATTTTGCATCAGCCAGTGGTGGCCTTCATTGGCTGGACCGTTTTCTACTTTGCGATCATCATGGCGTTAGTTTATCTGTATGGATACAGTGGGTTACAAAGCACCACGTTTATCTATAACGAATTCTAACGGTTCGTGACGAAAATTGAATTTCTTTGGGGGGATAAAGATTGATTGATAATTTAATTACGGCGATCGACCAAGTGGCAGTAACCACGCCGGATCGGTTAGCTTACGATGATTTAGGCCAGACGCAGACTTACGCGACGTTGAAACGCGCATCGGACGCTTTAGCGGCCGCGATAGACGCCCTGCAACTGCCACGGGAGGCCCCCATCTTAGTTTACGGGGGCCAGACCTTTGAGATGATGGCGACGTTCTTAGGCGTCGTCAAGAGTGGACACGCTTATGTGCCGATTGATACGCACTCACCACTAGAACGCTTGACCACGATTAATTATATTGCCCATCCGGGAGCGGTCATCGCGGTGGCGAGTTTACCGACCGAGTTACCGAACACCACGGTGATTACACTGGACCGCTTACGGACGATTTTTAAAACACCGGTAACGTATCAGGTAGACCACGCTGTGACGGGGGATGAGACCTACTACATCATCTTTACGTCCGGCACGACGGGAAAACCGAAGGGCGTTCAAATTTCGCACGCCAACCTGTTGAGCTACGTGAACTGGATGCTCAGCGATGATTTTGCCTTACCAGCAGCCCCGCGGACGTTGGCCCAAGCACCGTACTCGTTTGACTTGTCCGTGATGGACTGGGGACCAACTTTGGCCAGTGGGGGGACGTTAGTGGCGTTGCCCAAAAAGGTGACCGATAACTTTAAGGGCCTTTTCGAGACGCTCCCGCAAATGCGGCTGAACGTTTGGGTCTCGACGCCGTCCTTTATGGACATCTGCTTACTGGAACCAACCTTTGATGGCAAACATTATCCGGATTTGCAACGGTTCTTGTTCTGCGGGGAAGAATTGACGCACGCCACGGCTGAAAACTTGCACCAGCGCTTCCCGCAAGCCCGCATCTTCAACACTTACGGGCCAACGGAAACGACGGTGGCGGTCACGCAGGTCGAAATCACACCACAGATTTTGGCGGATTACCCGCGGTTACCGATTGGCTATGCCAAGGAAGACACCAAGTTGACCGTGGTTGATGAACACTTGAACGAAGTGCCGACGGGAACGGAAGGCGAGATTCTGATCAGTGGTCCATCGATGTCTAAGGGGTACCTGCATAATCCAGACAAGACGGCTAGCGCCTTTATCGACTGGCACGGCACGCGCGTTTACCGTTCCGGGGACCTGGGCGTGGCGTTAGACAATGGTTTGTTCATGTACCGGGGCCGGACCGACTTTCAAATCAAGCTCCACGGGTACCGGATCGAATTGGAAGAGGTGAACCACTATCTGTCCCAAGAAGACCATATCCAAGTGGGCGTCGCGGTGCCGCGTTACGACCAAAACCATAAGGTCAGCCAACTGGTGGCCTGGGTGGTGCCGATTCAACACGAGATGACGGCGTTGGCGTTGACCAAGGCCATTAAGGAAACCTTACAAGGCGGCGACATGATGGAATACATGATTCCGCAACGCTTTGTTTACAAGGACAGCTTACC
The DNA here is from genome assembly GCF_014069315.1 of Levilactobacillus suantsaii. NCBI lineage: Bacteria > Bacillati > Bacillota > Bacilli > Lactobacillales > Lactobacillaceae > Levilactobacillus > Levilactobacillus suantsaii. The sequence goes on from NZ_CP059603.1 coordinate 1,874,361, forward strand.
GATGACCCCCAACGGCAAGGTTGACATTAAATCGATTATTGCCGAGGTCAATCACTGATGCTGTCATTTGAACCGTACGGGAACCCCACCTACTTTGCCATTTTAGGGGTGGCGCTCATCCCACTCGTCATTGGCTTGCTATACGGTAGACGCTCACGACTATACGAAACGATTATCTCGATCTTCTTTCTGGTGCTGACCTTCGGCGGGCCCAAATGGACCCAAGGGGTGGCTTTGATCGTCTACATTTCGTATGAAGTGTTGCTAACCTGGGGGTATGCCGTCTACCGAAAGCAAAAAAATTCGGGACCGATTTTCTATCTGATGGTCATCCTGGCCATTCTACCGCTGACCATCGTCAAAGTGACGCCGGCCGTGGAAAACGGGCAGAACTCGTTGATTGGGTTTCTGGGGATCAGTTACCTGACGTTTCGGGCCGTGCAGACCATGATGGAGACGCGCGATGGCACGTTGAAAAACTTTCAGATTATGACGTTTCTGCAGTTTATGCTCTTTTTCCCCACGATTTCTTCGGGGCCCATCGACCGTTACCGGCGCTTTGAGCACGATTACCGGTCGGTGCCGGACCGCGACACCTATTTGGGGATGATTCAAAAGGGTGTGCGCTACATCTTCGTCGGCTTTTTGTACAAGTTCATTCTGGCTTATTACTTCGGGCAAATCTTATTGCCACGGTTGCTCCAAATGGGGATGCAAGCGCGGGGCGGGTTCCTGGATCTGTCCTGGCCGGTTCTAGGCTACATGTACGTCTACAGTGCTTACTTGTTCTTTGATTTTGCGGGGTACAGTTTGTTTGCTGTGGGGACCTCGTATCTGATGGGCATTGCCACGCCGATGAACTTTAAGCAACCTTGGCGTTCACCTAACATCAAGGATTTCTGGAATCGGTGGCACATCACGTTGTCCTTCTGGTTCCGGGACTTTATCTACATGCGCTTGGTCTTTTGGTTCATGAAGCACCGCGTCTTCAAAAATCCGCGCACGACGGCTAACGTGACGTACATCATCAACATGTTAGTCATGGGGTTTTGGCACGGGGTGACCTGGTATTACATCACGTACGGCCTGTTCCACGGCTGTGCATTAGTGATCAACGATGCCTGGTTACGTTACAAGAAGAAGCACCGTGAGAGTGTGCCGCATAACCGGTTCACCCAGTGGTTCGCCATCTTCTTAACGGCCAACCTGGTGTGCTTTAGTTTTCTGATTTTCTCAGGATTCTTGAATCAACTTTGGTTCACCAATTAAAACGGAGTCTTCAATTTCATTTAGGGGGAAATAACAATGGATGTTCAAGCAACGGTATTAGAAATTTTAGCAGATCTAACGGGGAACGATGTCAGTGGAGCGATGGACGATAACTTGTTCGATAGTGGCTTACTGGATTCCATGGGATCTGTGCAACTGCTTTTGCAATTACAAAGCGAGTTAGGAATCAGTGTGCCAGTCTCTGAATTTGAGCGGTCAGAGTGGGACACGCCCAACAAAATCATTACTAAAGTGGAAAGCCTGGTCTAACTAATGGCTAAGCGACTACTACGGATTTTTGGGCCGATTATTTTAGCGGCCCTGCTGGTTCTCGCGGTATTCGTCTCACCAGTTACTTTCGGCTTTAAGCACGTCAGCGCAGGTGAAGAACGTCAAGCAGCCGTTTCCTTATCACCCAATGTGTTGAAGGGTAAACGACTCAAGGCGGCCGCACTCGGAGAAAATTACGTGCCGTTCTTTGGCTCATCGGAGTGGTCGCGGTTCGATCCGATGCACCCGTCGGTTCTGGCCCAAAAGTACGACCGGAGTTACCGGCCGTTTCTGTTGGGGGCACGGGGCACGCAATCTCTGACGCAGTTCTTCGTGATGCAAAACATCCAGGGGGACTTGCGGCATAAAAAGGCAGTCTTCGTGATTTCACCGCAGTGGTTCGTCAAAAATGGGACGCGTAAAGACGCCTTTGGCTTCTACTACTCCCAGCTACAAACGACGGAGTGGCTGTCGCATTACCGGCACGATGCCATTGACCGGTACGCCGCCAAACGCTTGCTGCAGATGCCGGTCGCACAATCTGACCACTTCATTTACGCGGCGTTGCAGCGGGTGGCGTCTGGGAAGTCGTTGACTGACTACCAAAAAGTTTACCTGCGTGCCAAAATGAACATGCTGACGCAAGAAGATCAATTCTTCTCCGGAATTAACTTGCCGTCGCAGAACCTAAACAAGGTGATGCAACAAACGAAGAAGTTACCCACTCATTACTCCTACGCTACGTTGAATCGCCTGGCCGGTCAGTTGGGGAAAGCCCAAACGGGTAATAACCGGTTCCACATCAGTGATACCTTTTATAAGCAACGGTTAAAAAAGGTGATTCGCAAGGGGAAGCTGAAGAACTTCCAAAAGAACCTCAGCTACACGCAATCCCCAGAGTTTGCGGATTTCCAACTGGTCTTGGATCAATTTGCGCGGTTGGACACCAACGTGATGTTTATCATCCCGCCGGTCAATGACCGCTGGTCCGCGTACACGGGGTTATCCAAGTCGATGTTGCGCCAGTTCGACCGCAAGATTCGCTACCAATTGGAATCGCAAGGTTTCACGCACATCTGTGATTTGAGCCACGATGGTAACGTGCCGTACTTCATGACGGATACGATTCATCTGGGGTGGCGCGGCTGGTTAGCCGTGGATCAACAACTCAATCCGTTCTTGACCAAGTCCCAACCAGCGCCACATTACAATATTAACGATAAGTTCTACTCGCAACAGTGGCAACAGTTACCACCGGAGCGTTTAGCCGCTTATAAGGTCACATCGAAATAGGGTCAGGGGAGGCGTTCGGCAACTTGTCGGTCGCCTTTTTGTGTGCGTGGGCCTAAGTTTGTACTTCCCCGTGATGGTTGGTATAATTATCGAGACAAATGGTAAAGAAAGTAGGAACGCAAATGGATTTGGAGAAATTAGCGCAACATCAAAAATATATTCGGAATTTTTCCATTGTGGCCCATATCGACCACGGGAAATCGACCCTCGCGGACCGGATCTTGGAAATGACCGATACGGTCGCCAAGCGAGACATGCAAGACCAAATCCTGGATAACATGGACTTGGAACGGGAACGCGGCATCACCATCAAGCTGAACGCCGTCGAACTGACCTACCACGCTAAGGACGGTCATGATTACGAATTTCACTTGATCGATACTCCCGGCCACGTGGACTTCTCCTATGAAGTTTCGCGGAGCTTAGCGGCGTGTGAAGGCGCCGTCTTGGTCGTCGACGCGGCTCAAGGGGTCGAAGCTCAGACCCTAGCCAACGTCTACTTGGCCCTCGATGATGACCTGGAAATCGTCCCGGTGATCAATAAGATCGATCTGCCATCGGCTAACCCTGATAAGGTCAAAAAAGAAATCGAAGACGTGATTGGCTTGGATGCTTCCGATGCCGTTTTGGCCAGTGCCAAGCAGGGCATCGGTATCGAAGACCTCTTGGAACAGATCGTGGCCAAGGTGCCGGCACCGACTGGTGATTTGACCGCGCCGTTGAAGGCGTTGGTCTTTGACTCGGTCTACGACGATTATCGCGGCGTTGTGTTGAGCGTGCGGTTGTATGACGGCACGGTGCGCCCCGGTGACAAGATTCGAATGATGAACAGTGAAACGGAATATGAAGTCACCGAAGTGGGCGTGAACTCGCCCAAACCTCTAAGTCGCGACTACTTGATTGCCGGGGATGTGGGTTACATCACGGCGGCTATCAAGGACATCACGAAGACCCGAGTCGGGGATACCGTGACTAATGCTGACGACCCGGCGGCTAAGGCCTTACCGGGCTACCGGGAAATGAATCCGATGGTCTACGCGGGACTTTACCCGACGGATAATGCCAAGTTGAACGACTTACGGGAAGCTTTGGAAAAGTTGAAGTTAAATGATGCGGCCTTGGAATTTGAACCAGAATCCTCCCAAGCATTAGGTTTTGGCTTCCGGTGTGGGTTCTTGGGGATGCTCCATATGGACGTGGTCCAGGAACGCCTGGAACGGGAATTCAACCTGGATTTGATTACCACGGCACCATCGGTCACGTACCATGCCTACTTGACGGATGGCACGATGAAGGAAGTCGAAAACCCGTCCGAAATGCCGGAAGCGGCGGCTATCAAGCGCATCGAAGAACCCATCGTTAAGGCGACCGTCATGGTCCCCAACGACTACGTGGGGGCGGTGATGGAGCTATGTCAGCACCGGCGCGGGCAGTTCGTGACCATGGAATACCTGGACGATTACCGGGTCAACATCGTCTACAACATGCCGTTGTCCGAAATCATTTTCGATTTCTTTGATAAGTTAAAGTCCAGTACCCGCGGTTACGGGTCCTTAGATTATGAGATGAACGGGTATCAGGAAAGTGACCTGGTCAAAATCGACCTGTTGTTGAACGGCGACAAGGTGGATGCCTTGAGTTTCATTGCCCACCGGACCTTTGCGGCCCAGCGCGGTCGGGAGATTGCGACGCGGTTGAAGGGCATCATTCCACGGCAAAACTTTGAGATTCCGATTCAAGCGGCCATCGGCGCGAAGATCATTGCCCGGACGACTATCAAGGCTTATCGCAAGGACGTGACGGCCCACCTGTATGGAGGGGACCGGACTCGGCGGATGAAGCTGTTAGAGAAGCAAAAGGCCGGTAAGAAACGGATGAAGGCTGTGGGGCAAGTTGAAATCCCCCAGGAAGCCTTCATGGCCGTGTTGAAGACCGATGAAGACGAAACGAAGTAAACTTAAATAATCCCAAATAAGGCTTATCTCAGTTGGCATGATGCTAATTGAGATAAGCCTTTTGGTGTACGATGAGATCAGTGCTTATGCACCTCAAGTGTCAACGACCGGGGTGCGTGGCCGCGGACCTTGTAGGTGGCGCTTTGGGCGGTATCCGCCTGAGTGAGTTTCTGCGCCAAGGCCTTCGCCTGCCCGTCATCGAGGCCTTCCAAATCGTAGGTGACGACCCAGCGCGCGGGAATGGCCCGTACTTTGACTAAAATTGGTTGAATCAGGTTGTCCATAATTATTTGCCTCCTGATAAATCTTAGGTTCATTGTAGCAAAGTTTAAGTTCTACAGCCGGGGCCAAACAAAAAAGCCCGGACGAGTGGTCCAGACTTTTGGTAATTGACGGGATGCATAGGGTGAATCGACTTACTCCGCCGTGGCGTCCTCTTCCAACTCTAACCAAATCGTGAGGGGGGAAGGGATATAATCGGGCCAATTCTCCATCTTCTTGGCACACCGGTCGAGCAGGTGGCTTTGACCATCGGTAGCGAGGTCATCAAAGACGCTTAAAGCGGCCGGATTATCGGTTAAATCAGTCATCAACGTTGGCACGGCGTGTTTCCACTCCTCAATTAAATCTTGATAGATGACGATTCGCCGGGCTTGGAGGATGGTGTAATCAACCCCCTCCACGTGGAGTCGTTTGATCAACCGGTCGTACTCGTTGAAGACGGCGGTCTGGGCGCGTTGCCAATCCGTTTTGGTGAAGGTTACTTTTTCTTCTCGCATGGTCGAATACCCTCTTTGACAGTGATATCACAATTTTGTGTCGCTTACCTAAAGCAAGCCTGACAACAGTATAGCATTTTACTGTCGAATGGGTAACGGCTTTCGGGTGGGGAAGTCGTTGCGGGGGTTCAGAAACCTAATGCTCCTCTTTCTTTAACAACGTTACGATTTCCTGTAAGTATTTTTCTTCGGCCGTTGGCTCCGCTTCTTCTTCCTTCTTAGGGGCTGGCAGGACCTTATTGATGGTTTTGACCAGCAAGAAGACTACGAAGGCGATGATAATGAAATTGATGATGGCGTTGATAAACGCCCCATAACGAAAGTGTGCTTGGCCCACGGTTAAGACCAGGTTGGAAAAATCGATACTGCCAACGAACATCCCGAGCAGGGGGTTGATCAGATTTTCGACCAGGGAATTCACGATGGCGGTGAAAGCTGCTCCAATAATGACCCCAACGGCGAGGTCCAAAACGTTGCCCCGAGCCACGAACGCCTTAAATTCTTTAAACATAGTGTGACACCTTCCTCATTAAGTTGACTTGCCCTAATTTTCGACGATTTATTGGGAAAATGCAACCTAAACGCGGGGCTAATGGTGAGGGACCACGGTGATGAAGCCCATAAAAATGGCTGGTACGTCACAATTATTTGACCGTTAAAAGGTTAACGGGACGGGCACGAAAGGACTAGGCACCAGGCCCATAATCCGGTATATTATGGGGATAGCCACCAAGATAAACGGATTTAAATAAAGGGGGAATCACTGTTATGGAAGAAGAACAAGAAGTCAACTGGTACGCTGAGATGCGGGCCATTGAAGCGGCGGAGGACCGGGCTTTGTGTGTCTTAGGGAGCCCCTTGACTAACCAAGAGATTGCGGTTGCTGCGGAGATCCCATTAGCTGTGATTACGGCCGTGCGGGAGCAAGAAGTGGATTACCGGATGTTAACGGTTGAAGATATTTTGTCTCTGGACGATATTTATGAGTTGGCTCAGGAAGCTTTTGACGAACCAGAATTTTTTGGCTAACTGCTAATCAATGATCAGAAAAACTATTCTGTGGGGCTCCGCGACTAACGTTAGGAGTCCCGTTTAGTTTGGCCATCGGGGGTCGCCAATCAATCCCAAGAAAACTTAAGGTTTTTAGGGGTTATGAGTTTCTAATTTCAATCACTCATGCTATAATGTAAGTGGTTTCATGAAACGGAATTGGCGTAAAAACTGGTTTTCATCGGAAATCGGTCTTGAATTTTGGCTTCCCTAAACTAATTGCTTGCATTTTAGGGGCAAATCCATTACTATGTTTAATTGATACAATTTAAAGTGTCGACAACCGAAGACGGTCGTTCCCGTTGGTTAAACCAAAGTAGATTGTCATTTAGGAGGTGATTACCATGCTGAGTCGAACCAAAGAATATTTACGACAACATAATTATCGTTACGAAAAGTCGTACATTCGACCGCTAATGGCACCCGAGAGTGTCTACGTATTCAAGTTCGGTCGCAATTCGCTCAATAATCGGGTAATCATTCGTTATGGTCATACGTGGACTGGACGCCAGCGAATCAACGAGATTGACTTGCGGCTCCACAAGCAAAAGCATCCCCGTGTGTTTCAAAATGAAGCGGATATGCTGGATTATTTAGAAACACATCTTGCCCGTCGAGAGCAACGAAATGCTGACCATCCGACCGATGCCGAAAAGGTCTAAGGTTGGTTCCATTAATTTTTAAAGGCTAATGGTGAGCCAGCGACAACTTGAAATTGTCGCCGGCTCTTTTCATTTTTAAGGAGGACATTTCAGTTATGCAGTGGACAGAAGTCAGCGTGCTGACGACTAATGAAGCGGTTGAGGCCGTTAGTAACATTTTACAAGAGGCGGGGGCCAGTGGGGTCAAGATCGATGACGCCGCCGATTACGCCAATTTAAAACCAGGTAAGTATGGTGAGGTCGTGGATCTCAACACGATTCCGCACCGAACTACGGGCGCCGAAATCACCGCCTACTATCCGGAAACGGTCTTCGTACCGGAGATTCTTCCCACCATCAAGCAACGGGTCGCACAATTAAGCCAGTTCGGTTTGGACCCGACCCCTGGCACCGTGACCACCAAGGCGGTCGCTGACGAAAGCTGGGCCACGGCTTGGCAGAAGTATTATCATCCGGTACGAGTGACCCGCTATTTGACGGTTACGCCGAGCTGGGAAGCCTATGAACCCGTGCAAGCCGGCGAACAAGTCATTCGGCTGGATCCGGGGATGGCCTTTGGGACCGGGACCCATCCGACCACCATCTTATCGTTGATGGCCTTAGAAACGGTCATCCGTGGTGGGGAAAGTCTCTACGACGTGGGAACCGGTTCGGGTGTGCTCAGCATTGCGGCTAAAGCTTTAGGGGCGGATCACGTCGAAGCGTTCGACTTAGATGACGTGGCGGTGCGTTCGGCCAAAACAAACTTAGATTTGAATCCAGTGGCTAAAGATGTGGTTGCTCGGCCGAATAATTTATTGAACGACATTCACCAGCCGGTCGACATCGTGGTGGCCAACATCTTGGCCGAAATCATCGTGTCCCTGGTGCCACAAGCCTGGGAGAACCTCCAACCCGGGGGCCATTTCTTGACGTCGGGCATTATCGCTGACAAATTAGATACTGTGGTGGCCGCCCAAGAAAAGCAGGGCTTTATCATCGACAACGTGCTACAGATGAAGGATTGGCGCGGTGTCATCGCTCACAAACCAACGGAGGATGAATAAGGGATGCAACGTTATTTCTTAGAGACGCCCCAACAGGACGGGGATCAAGTGACGTTACCGGCGACGGTACAACACCACTGGGTCGTGGTCTTACGCGCCCAAGTAGGCGACGTGGCTGAATTTGTAGATCAGACGGCCCACCTGTTTCACGGTGAGCTTCTGCGCGTCACGAACGACGGTCACGCCGAGGTGCGGTTGACGGCGGTGGTGACGCCCACGGTCGAACTGCCCGCGCACGTGATCATCGCTTGTGGTTTACCGAAGCAGGAAAAAGCGGAGTGGATTGCGCAAAAGGCGACCGAAATGGGGGTCCAACAGGTTATTTTCTACGGGGCCGACTGGTCGATTGCCAAGTGGCATTCCCAGAAAGTTGCTAAAAAAGTTGCGCGCTTGACTAAGGTCGCTAACGGGGCGGCTGAACAATCTCACCGCTTAGTCCGACCGACCGTGACTTACGTGCCTAACCTTGCAGCGGTATTGGCGACCCCTAACGACCTCACCTTAATGGCTTATGAAGAATCCGCTAAGCGGGGCGAACACAGTGCGTTAACGGCGAACTTACAACGGGTCGTCGCCGGGCAAACCGTGCTGGCCATCTTCGGTCCCGAGGGTGGAATCAGTCCCGCCGAAGTCACCCAAGCTCAAACGGCTCACGCGATTTTGGTGGGGTTAGGGCCGCGAATCTTACGGACGGAAACGGCGCCATTATACTTTTTGGCCGCGGCGTCGACCATTTGGGAGTTACAAAGTCCGCAACGAGGGTGAAATCCCCTTGAAAACATGCTAAAATAGGTCCAATTATAGAGAGAGTAAAGGTGAATGCAATGGCATTTCTGGAAAAGTTGGGCTGGCGGTATTGGCTCATGGGAGTAGTTGTGGGCGTGGGCTTACCAGCCCTAGCAATGGGGTTGGGATTGGATCCAGTCTGGCGTTTCGGTGGGCTATTGTTAATCTTGAACGGGGGCGTTTCAATTGGGCTAGGTCACTTTGTGGCCACGCGACAACGACCGTGGTGGCTACTGCTGGTCTTTCCCGTGTTCTATTTTATCGGGGCGAGTGGGTTTCTCCCCGGTTACACGCGCTACTTCGCACTGGTCTATCTGTGCCTGTCTTATTTGGCTTACGGATTGACGGTTACGGCGCAAGCAGAAGAATCTAAAAATTAAGGGTGGTGGCGTCCAATATGACCAAAGAACGTGTCTGGACGGCTGAAGAAGTAATTGCCAGAGTGGGTAAATATATGAATGCGCAACATGTCGAAATGGTGGTCAAAGCCTGTCATTTCGCCACCGTTGCGCACCGCGACCAAACGCGGCAATCTGGCGAACCCTACATTATGCATCCTATTCAGGTGGCCGGTATCTTGGCCGACCTCAACATGGACCCCGAGACCGTCTCAGCGGGCTTTCTGCACGATATCGTGGAGGACACCGGCGTGACCTTGGGCGACGTGCGGGAACTCTTCGGGGATGACGTTGCGTTGATCGTGGATGGCGTGACCAAGTTAGGGAAAATCAAATATAAGTCTAACCGGGAACAGTTGGCGGAAAATCACCGGAAACTGTTGCTGGCCATGTCCAAGGACATTCGGGTCATGATTGTGAAGTTAGCCGACCGCTTGCATAACATGCGGACCTTGCAACATTTGCGGCCCGATAAGCAGCGGCGGATCGCTAACGAGACGCTGGAGATTTACGCACCGTTGGTGGACCGCTTGGGGATTAGCACTATCAAGTGGGAACTGGAAGACGTGTCGTTTCGGTATCTGAACCCGCAACAGTACTACCGTATCGTGCATTTGATGAATTCACGGCGCGACCAACGGGAACAGTACATCGCAGCGGCCATCAAGGTCATCCAAAAATCCATTAAGGACCTGCATTTAAAGCCCGAAATCTACGGTCGCCCAAAACACATCTACTCGGTCTACCGGAAGATGAAGGACCAGCACAAGCAGTTCAGTCAGATTTACGACCTACTGGCGATTCGGGTCATCGTGGACACCATCAAGGACTGCTACGCGGTCTTGGGGGCCATCCATTCCCAGTGGAAGCCGATGCCTGGCCGGTTCAAGGACTACATCGCGATGCCGAAGGCGAATATGTACCAGTCGTTGCACACCACGGTCATTGGACCTGAAGGCAAGCCCCTCGAGGTCCAGATTCGGACTAAGGAAATGCACGCCGTGGCGGAATACGGGGTCGCGGCGCACTGGGCTTATAAGGAAGGTGTCAAGGACAAGGTCCACGAGACCAACACCGGTGATAAGCTGAACCTATTCAAACACATCATCGAACTGCAAGAAGATACCGATGACGCGGCAGATTTCATGGACAGCGTCAAGGGCGAACTGTTCGGCGACCATGTTTACGCGTTCACCCCCAAGGGTGACGTGCTCGAGTTGCCTAAGGGAGCTGGTCCACTGGATATGGCCTACGCTATTCATACGGAAGTTGGGCACCACACCACGGGGGCTACGATCAACGGTAAAATCGTGCCACTGAACTACGAGATTAAAAACGGCGACATCGTGGATATCCGGACCTCGAGTAGTTCTGCTGGCCCGAGCCGGGACTGGTTGAAGCTGGTCTCGACGCGGCGGGCCCGCAATAAAATCAAGCAGTTTTTCCGTTTGCGAGACCGGGAACAAAGCATCACCCAGGGCCGCGAAATGGTCGAACGGTTGATCCGTGAAGCCGGCTACGATCCCAAGACCATCATGACGAAGGAAAATGGGGAAAAGGTCACCGCTAAGTTGCATTATCAACATATCGATGACTTGTTGGCCGCGATTGGGTTTGGGGATCTGCAACCCCAGGGAGTGGTCAACCGCTTGACCGATGACGTCCGCCAGGCGGCCGAAGACGAGCGCCGGCGCCAAGAGGAACGTGAAATCTTGGAGCAGCACCAGTCCATCAAGAGCGATAGCGATGCCGACCGTAAGGACCGTAAGAAGCAGCCTGACGGCGTGGTCATCGAAGGCGTCGATAATTTGCTGGTACGGTTGAGTCATTGCTGTGCCCCGGTTCCTGGCGACCAGATTACAGGTTACATCACCAAGGGGCGCGGGGTCTCCGTGCACCGGGTGGACTGCCCGAACGTGCGGCACGCTGAAGAAAGTGGCGAACGCATCGTGCCGGTCCGCTGGGGCAACGAACACGGCGACCGGACCAACTACCACGCCGATATCCAGGTCCAAGGCTACAATCGTAATGGGCTACTGAACGACGTGTTGCGGATGATCAATAACTCGACGAAGGACCTGACGTCCATCAACGGCAAGGTCGATCACAATAAGATGGTCATTATCTCGGTCAGTCTGGGGATTCGCAACCGTTGGGAACTTCAACGGATTATGGATAACATTAAAAATATTCCTGATGTTTACGTGGTCAAGCGACCGTTTCGGTAGAAAGGAAGCAAGTATGCGAGTTTTGTTACAACGGGTCACTCAAGCCAGCGTGACTATCGACAAACAAGTCGTCGGGTCGATTGCCCAGGGCTACTGCTTGTTGGTGGGTGCCGAAGATAGCGACACTAGCGACCAGGTCGATTATTTGGTGCATAAGATTAGTCATCTGCGGGTCTTTGAAGACCAGGCAGGAAAAATGAATCGCAGCATCACCGATGTTGCCGGCAGTATCTTATCGGTGTCGCAGTTCACACTTTACGCCAACACCAAGAAGGGTAACCGGCCGAGCTTTGTGGGCGCCGGGGACCCTAAGCACGCGCAAGCGATGTACGACGAGTTCAACCAAAAGCTAGCAGCGACGGGGATTTCGGTCGAGACCGGGGTCTTTGGGGCCGATATGCAGGTGGCACTGGTCAACGACGGACCGTGCACCATCTGGTTCGACACGGACGATTAAACTAAAATTAAAACGGGAGTCGGTCAAAAACCGGCTCCTTTTTTAGGGGGACATCAGTAATGCGGTATCAACAGTTATTTTGGGATTTTGACGGGACGTTAGTCGATACTTACCCGGGGATGGTCGCGGCGTTTACCACGGCGTTGACCCAGACGGGCGTGAACGCCTTTGAAATCGACCAGCCGGCCATCTACCAAGCCATGCGGCAACACAGTATGGGGACGGCATTGCGGCAGTTCAGTGCCGAGTACGGGGTGAGTCAGGATCGCTTGACCAACCTGTACCAACGACAGGCTGCCCCGAAATTAGCGACGGCGCCAGCCTTTGCCGGTAGCGCGGCCATTTTACAGACCGTGACCATGCACGGTGGGCGCAATTTCTTATTTACCCACCGCGACCAGCGGGCCATTGACCGACTCAAAGACTTAGGTCTATGGGGCGAGTTCAGTGGGGCCGTGACCGCTAGTGACGATTACCCACGCAAGCCTGACCCGACCAGCTTGAATGCGCTGTGTCAAGAATACGGCGTGCTTCCGCAAGATGCTTTGATGGTCGGCGACCGCAATCTCGATATCCAGGCGGCGCACCGCGCGGGGATGGCCGGAGCACTGTTCGATCCGGAACATCTGATTGTTGATGAGAGTCAATCTGAGGTCCGGGTCATTCGGTTAGCCGAGCTGCAGGCTTGGCTATTGGCCGATTAAGGACCGTAACCACAACAAAATGGGACCAACGCCGAATTAGTGCGCTGGTCCCATTTCGTTTTCAGATTGATTGTTTGGCGTGGTGGTTAACCGCGAGCTAACAGGTCATCGACGGCCCCACCGTATGCTTCACCGAAGAGGTTTAGGTGAGCTAATAGGTAGTACAACTGATAGTGGGGTAACCGCTCCGCGTATCCAGCCGGTAACGGGTACGCGGCTTGATAGCCCTTGTAGAAGTCCTGGGTGAAGCCGCCGAAGATGGTGGTCATGGCCAAATCAAACTCACGGTCCCCATAGAGGGTGTCTGGGTCGATCAAGGTCGGTGTGCCGTCGGCGGTGAACAGGTAGTTACCAGCCCAGAGATCACCGTGTAACAGTGACGGGGTGATGTCCCGGCCCTTATTTTCGGTGATGATGTGTTGGCGGACCTGGTCGTAGCCGGCCTGGCGCCGGTCGTTCCACAGGTTATGGGTTTGGGCCCGTTGCACTAACGGGTCGAGCCGTTGCTCAAGATAAAAGGTGGTCCAGTCGCTTTGCCAGTGGTTATTTTTAGGGAGTTTGCCGACCGCGTTATCCTGGTCGAACCCAAACTGCGGGGCCGTCACGTGGTGGACTCGGGCGACCGTTTCGCCCAGCGCGTACTGACTGCCGTGGCCGGTCTCTAGAAATTCCATCAGCAGGTAGGCGTCGCCGTCGATGGTGCCGGTCCCGAAGACTTCCGGGACGTTAGCGGCCTGACTTAGCGCCTTTAAGCCGGCAACTTCGTGTTGGTAGAAACTTGCTGGAGTCCGTGGTTGGACCAGCAAAAAGTAGGGTCCCTCGGGGGTGCTCAAGCGAAAGGCTTCGTTGATGTCGCCCCCGGAAACGGGGGTGGCGGAGGTGACTTGGCGTAACGGTAATTGTTTGAGCCAATCAGCAGTTAAAGTCATAAAATAATCGCACTTCTTTCATTAAATTAATGCTGAGTTTTGAAGTATTGGGTGAGACCGGCCACAACGCGGGTCGCCACGGCCCGTTGGTACTTAGCGGATTCGATTTCACGAAAATCCTTTTTAGTATTAATATATCCCATTTCGAGGAGCAATGACGGGCGGCTATTGTCGCGGATGACCTCGAAGTTGCCGAAGCGGATGCCCCGGTTGGTTAACGGCAGGTCGCTCATCTCTTGATTGATGTCCTGTGCCAAAGCGTAAGAGGTGCTCCGGTGGTAATAGTAGGTCGTGGTGCCCGAAGCCAGGTTATTGGTGGGCGACGAATCAAAGTGGAAACTGATGAAGGCACTGGCCTGGTTGTCGTTGGCTAAAGCCGGGCGATCAGCAAGACTGACGCTCTTGTCACTGTCCCGAGTCATGATGACGTGAGTCCCTTTAGCCCGTAATTTTGCGGCGACTCGTTTGGCCAACTGAAGGGTGTAAGTCTTTTCGTCGTGCTTTTGATTGATCGACAACGCGCCAGAATCGCTGCCCCCGTGGCCGGGGTCCAGCACGATGGTCGCTTCGGAGAGGGTCGTAGCGGTCTTTAACTTACCGGGGTGGTCGACCAACCAGCTGGCGACCCAGCCGAAACGATTATGACTGTCGCGAACGTGGTACCAATTGTTCTTTTCGCCTAAGATGGTCAGGCGACTATTTTTTTTGACCCGGGTGGTGACGTCGTAAGTCAGACCGGGGCCCTCCCGCAGACGCAGGTTGTTGACGGTCGCAGTGACCGCGTTGTGCTGGGTAAACGCCCACAGGACGCCTCCCGCGATGATTAAGATGATGAGGCTGACGATTAAGCCAATCCAGTTTTTAGGTTTAAAATGCATGGCGGCACTCCTTGCTTCAAATTGAATCAATTATACCACGTCGATTGACCCGCGGCGAAGGTCGGCCCAAAGCGGCCCCTTGACTTTTTCAAGCGGGTTCAGTATTCTAAAGAAGAATCTAATATAGAAGCCGATGAGAAAGATCAGTAGCAGGCATGCCCGCTTGCAGAGAGGTCGCGGAGCTGAAAGCGACTAACGGGGGCTGGCGAAGACACTTTTGAGGCTAGTGACGCTTGGCGTCATTCGTTTGCAACGTTATCCTGCTGAGAAAAATAAAAGGTGGTACCGTGCATACCTGCGCCCTTGTCAATTGACAGGGGCGTTTTTTATTTGTTTAGCGGTTGAGGAAGGGAAGAATGTTTATGCGTTACCAACGGCCAAAAGGGACGGCAGATATCCTACCGGGGACGTCTGAAACCTGGCAGTTCGTCGAAAAAACGGCGCGCGATTTGTTCGCCCGTTACCGGTTCGACGAGATCCGCACGCCAATGTTTGAAAATTTCGAGGTGTTCTCCCGGACATCGGGCGATACGTCCGATATCGTCACCAAGGAAATGTACGACTTCAAGGATAAGGGCGACCGACACCTGTCCTTACGTCCAGAAGGCACGGCCGGTGTCGTGCGGGCCTTCGTAGAAAATAAATTATATGGTCCCGAAACGCAAAAGCCATACAAGGTCTACTACATGGGCCCGATGTTTCGCTACGAGCGGCCCCAATCCGGGCGGCAACGGGAATTTCACCAAATCGGGGTGGAGGCCTTCGGCAGTAATGCGCCGGAACTTGACGTCGAAGTCATCGCTTTGGGCATGGCGTTACTTAGTAAACTGGGCTTAAAGCACCTGCGCTTAGCGTTGAACACGTTGGGGGATCAGGAGACCCGCGCGGCTTACCGCCAAGCATTGATCGACTTCTTGGAACCCCACTACGATGACTTGAGTGACGATTCCAAGGTCCGGCTGCACAAGAACCCGTTACGGGTCTTAGACAGTAAGGACAAGCACGACCAGGCCATCGTGGCCGACGCACCGTCCATTTTGGACTTTTTGACGCCGGACGCGACGACGCATTTTAACCAGGTCAAGGCTAGTTTAGATGCTTTAGGCATCGCTTACGACGTCGATGCAACCATGGTCCGGGGGTTGGACTACTACAACCACACCATCTTCGAAATTATGGCCGATTCACCGGCCTTGGGCGAAGGCTACACCACGGTGTTGGCCGGTGGCCGCTACAACGGCTTAGTCGAAGAACTCGGCGGCCCCGAGATGCCGGGAGTCGGTTTCGGCATGGGCGTGGAACGCCTGGTCTTATTGATGCAGGCTGAACAGGTCGCAGTCCCGAATAACCACCCATTAGACGTGTACGTCGTGGGCATTGGCGAGCAGACGTCGATTGAGACCTTGAAGCTGGTCCAAGCCATTCGAGCGGCCGGCTTAACGGCGGACCGGGATTACCTGGGACGTAAACCCAAGGCCCAATTCAAGACGGCTAACCGCTTAACGGCGCGTTACACCTTAACGATTGGGGAAAAGGAACTCGAGACGCAAACGGCCAACTTGAAGGCCATGGCGACGGGCGAAGAAATCAACGTGCCCCTAGCCGACATTTACCAAGATTTTCAAGCCGTTGTGGCACAACGGTTTACCACCAAATAAGAGGGGAAATTAGATGGAAAAGAATTTGAAACGGACCACGTACGCGGGTCTCGTCGACGAGCAATATCTCGACCAGACCGTTGTTTTAAAGGGTTGGGTGCAAAAGCGCCGCGACCTGGGGGGCTTGATCTTTGTTGACCTCAGAGACCGCGAAGGCTTAGTCCAACTGGTCTTTAGTGAAGAATACAGTCCGGAAGCTTTAGCGGTTGCCGAACAGTTGCGGAGTGAATACGTGATCGAGATTCAAGGTCACGTCGTCGCTCGGGTCGCAAAGGAAATCAACCCGGACATGCGTACCGGAAAGGTCGAGGTCCGGGTCACGGGCATCAACCTCTTGAACAAGGCCAAGACGCCACCGTTCGATATTCGTGACGGTATCACGGCGTCCGATGACCTGCGGCTGCAATACCGCTACTTGGACTTACGCCGGCCGGAAATGCAACAGGGCATCATGCTGCGGAACCGAATCGTGCAATCCGTTCACAGCTACTTCGACCACAACGGGTTTATCGACATCGAAACGCCCGATTTGACCAAGTCGACGCCAGAAGGGGCCCGGGATTACCTGGTGCCTTCTCGAATCTACCATGGTCACTTCTACGCCTTGCCGCAATCGCCGCAACTCTTCAAGCAATTATTGATGGGGTCCGGTTTTGACCGGTACTACCAGATTGCCCGGTGCTTCCGAGACGAAGACTTGCGGGGAGACCGGCAACCGGAATTTACCCAGATTGACTTGGAAACGTCCTTCTTAACCGCCGAAGAGATTCAGGACCTGACCGAGGGCTTGATCGCCAAGGTCATGAAGGATACCTTGAACGTTGACGTTACCTTACCGTTCCCGCGGATGGACTGGGATGACTCCATGGCCCGTTATGGGACCGACCAACCAGATGTACGGTTTGGCATGGAATTGAAAGATTTGTCGGCTATCATGAAGGATACCGACTTCAAGGTCTTCTCCGGGGCCGTTGCCAACGGGGGCCAAGTCAAAGCCATCGCCGTTCCCGGTGGGGCCGACCTGTACAGCCGTAAGGACCTCGACAAGTACGCGAAATATATCGAACGCTTTGGCGCGAAGGGCTTAGCTTGGTTGAAGGTCACTGATGACAGCTTCAGTGGACCAATTGCCAAGTTCTTCAAGCACGATGGTGATTTTGCTAAAATCACTGAAGCTACGGGTGCTAAGAGTGGCGACCTGTTATTGTTCGCAGCCGATTCCAAACGCGTCGTGGCCCAGACTTTGGGTTACCTGCGAGTGGCGATTGCTAAGGAACAAGACATGATCGACCAAAACAAGTGGGCCTTCTTATGGATCGTCAACTGGCCATTGTTCGACTACGACGTGGATTTGAAGCGCTGGGTCCCAGCCCATCACCCGTTCACGATGCCAGCCGAAGGCGATGCGCACTACCTAAACGACGGCGAAGACCCGCACAAGGCCTACGCTCAAAGTTACGACATCATCTTGAACGGGTTGGAACTCGGTGGTGGGTCCATCCGGATTCACACCCGCGACTTACAGATGAAGATGCTGAAGGCGTTAGGCTTTACGCCAGAACGGGCCGAAAAGCAATTTGGTTTCCTGTTGAAAGCTTTAGACTACGGTTTCCCGCCTCACGGTGGTTTGGCTATCGGACTCGACCGCTTTGCCCGCTTACTGGCTAAGCGCGACAATATCCGGGACGTCATTGCCTTTCCGAAGAACTCCAAGGCAACGGAACCGATGACTCAGGCACCAAGTACCGTCACGGACAAGCAACTGGATGATTTAGACTTAGAAATCGCTAAGTTGGATACCGACGACGAAAAATAGTTGAAGTAAGCTACATGAAAAAACGCTAAGGGGGCGTTGGGTGATGTCAATTGGCACACTCAACGCCTTTTTGGCGGTCGCAGCGGGTAAGCGGCTTGACCTTTGCGGCTAAAAGCCGTTAAATAGAGCCATTAGTAAAAAAGCGAGGGATGTTGATGAGTAAAATAGAAACCGCAACGTTTGCGGGGGGCTGCTTCTGGTGCATGGTCCAGCCCTTTGAAGAACAACCAGGCATCGAAAGGGTCCTGTCGGGCTACACGGGTGGGACGGTGGCTGATCCGACCTACGAACAAGTTAAGACCGGTAAGACTGGTCACACCGAGGCCGTCAAGATTTGGTTCGATGCTGAGCAAGTCAGTTATCGACAGTTGGTCGATCTCTACTGGCAACAGACTGACCCGACCGATGCTTCAGGACAGTTCCAGGACCGCGGCGATAATTACCGGCCGGTGATTTTCGTGAATAGTGCTGCCCAGCGCCAAGTCGCGGAAGCCTCCAAGCAGGCCTTGCAGGACCGCGAACAGTTCGACCAGCCCATCGTGACCCAGATTCAAGTGGTCCAATCTTTCTACCCGGCAGAAGAACGGCATCAGCAGTTCTATAAGAAGCAACCGCAACGCATGGCTGAACAGGAAGCTGGCGGTCGGGCCGCCTTTATCCAGGCCCACTGGACGCAAGGTTAGGCCGGCGGTGAATATGACAACGACTAGTCAACTAATCAGTCGGCGCAGCACACCTAAAAGCGAGGTCGGGGGAGTAAATCATGGATGATGTACAGCAGCTATTCAAACGGCACACCTATACGGCTAAAATTTCGGTAGCTTTTTTCTACGGGGTTCTGGTGTCCATTGCGGTCAACTTCTTTTGGACGCCCGGCCATATCTATTCGTCCGGGGCGACCGGGTTGGCCCAATTGATCAACACCTTGACGGGCCGATACGCACCGGTACAGATTACCACGGCGTTGGGGTTGTTTCTGATTAACGTGCCGCTATTCGTCCTGGCGTGGAAGCAGATTGGCAAGTCCTTTACGATTTTTACCTTCATCTGCGTGCTCTTTGCGTCCGTCATGATTCGAATCATCCAGCCCGTTCACTTGACCACCGATCCCATTATCTGTGCGATTTTTGGTGGGGCGGTCAACGGGTACGGGACTGGGTTCACCCTAAAGAACAGCATCTCTACCGGGGGACTCGACATCATTGGGATCGTGGTCCGGCGTAAGACTGGCCGCAGTATGGGGACCATCAACATGGCGTTCAACAGTTTAATCGTCATTAGTGCCGGTTTCGTCTACGGCTGGCCGTACGCGTTTTACTCCGCATTGGGCTTGTTCGTCAACGCCAAAGTGATTGATTTGACCTTCACCCGGCAGCAACGGATGCAGGTCATGGTCATTACTAACCGGCCCAAGACGGTCATTGACAGTATCCAAAACCATATGCGGCGAGGAATCACCATCGTCCATGGGGCCGAAGGGGCTTACCATCACGATGAAAAAACGATTCTGTTTACCGTGATCACCCGTTACGAGATGGATGCCTTAGAGGTCGCCATGGAAGAAGCCGACCCAAAGGCCTTCGTCAGCATTTCCGATACCGTCAAGGTGCTGGGGCACTTCTACGAACCTAAATGGTGAAAAACAACATTTAAATTCAGCAATCTTAACCGGGTCCAAGATAGCTTCTTGGCCCGGTTTGTTAGGTGTTGGGCCCGGTAAAGAGGGAAAACTCGCTTGGCTTTCTTAAAGCTTCTTAAATTTCTCTAGGTTCGGCGGGCAGATGTGGTATAATTTTCGATGTTGTGGGCTGTTAAAAATAAGTGATATTGGTGATGAATGTGAAAGAATTCTATTTATGGTTAGTCCGGTGCGTGTCCATGTTGTGGTGTCACCGGCGACGCGATGCGGTGGTGTATCTGTTGAGCTTCAACGATAACCTGCCCTTTATCCTAGCAGTCAAGGCGGCGTTACCGGCTGACCAGCCGTTAATCGTATTTTATCGCCCACAACAAGCCACCAGTGCCCAGTACTTGGCCCAGCAGGGGGTCCGAACGATTTTGTTTCGAGACGGTCTGCGGTTTGCATTGACCGGAATTCCGCGGGTAATGCGTGCCCGGGTCTTGTATTGTGATAACTACTATGCCTTTTTGGGCGGCTTAGCGCATCCGCGTAACATGCGGATCGTGCAACTTTGGCATGCTGTCGGTGCAATCAAGAAGTTTGGCTGGGAAGACCCGACCACACCGCTGCGTTCAGCCAGTGACCAGCGCCGGTTTCAGGCCGTTTACGACCACTTCGACGAGTACGTGGTGGCGTCACCGGCCATGGGCCAAGTGTTCACGCGCAGTTATCGGGTTCCCGCACACCGGATGCAGGTGTTGGGGTACCCACGTTCGGACCGATTATTATCGCCGCAGTGGGTTGCGCAAGCCCGCGCTAAGGTGGCCCGCGTGGCCCCGGAACTTATGGGGAGCCGAGTCATCTTATATGCGCCGACGTATCGACCCGGGGTGACGTTTACGCCGCCCCAAGACTTGGCGCAGGCCCTTACAGCCGACCCGCAAGCCAAAGTGGTGGTCAAACTCCACCCAGCGTTAGCCCAGACGGCCACGACGTTGCAGGCTCAATTGGGGACGCAAGTGGTCGTGGCTGATCAGCTCAGCACTTCGGAATTGCTGACAGTTACGGAAACACTGGTGACGGATTATTCTTCAGTGGCGTTTGACTACAGTCTGTTACCCAACGCCCATAGTTTATTGTTCTACTTGTTTGATTTGTCGGCTTACCAACGTGAGCCGGGGATTCAAGCTGACTTTTTGTCCTGGTTACCTGGTCGGGCTTTGCGGAATAGCCAAGAGTTGGCGGCGGCGATTATTGCCGACCAAACGACCGACCTACGCCACTTCAATCAGCAGTGGAATACGGCCAATGACGGTCAGGCGACCGCCCGGGTCGTCGCACGTTATCACGGGTCTGCGACTCGCGGTAATGATTAAAAGTTAAAGGAGTGCAGCGCCTTGAAAGAGGTCATGACCTTATTTAAAGAGCAAGTATCAAGCTTGGGGATTATTTTTCGAATTTCTCGTTACGAGGACCAAGCCAGTTATCAAAGCCATTATTTGGGCTTGATGTGGGAGTACCTGTACCCGTTGATTCAAATCGGAATTTATTGGTTAGTTTTCGGGGTTGGCTTGAAGCATGGTCAACCATTGAACGGGGTCAGTTATTTGCCCTGGATGGTCATTGGGATTTCACCCTGGTTCTTTATGAATCGAGCCACGTTGGACGCGTCGAAGAGTATCTACCAACGGGTCAATATGGTGGCTAAAATGAAGTTCCCTGTGTCCGCGTTACCAACCATTAAAGTGGTCAGCAACCTGAGTTCCTTTTGGACGATGATGGTCTTTTCCATCTTTATCGGGTTGTTGAACGGCGTCTACCCGAAGGTCTCCTGGTTCCAGTGGATCTACTACTTCTTCGCCATGATTTGTTTGTTAGTGGCGTTAGGGATTTTTAATTCGTGTATTAGTGTGTTAGTTCGTGACTACCACATCCTGTTACAATCCGTGATGCGGATGTTGTTCTACGTGTCCGGCGTGCTGTTCAACTTCGTGACGACGTCGTTTCCGGCACCATTCGTGCACTTATTGGAACTCAACCCGTACTATTACGTGGTCAATGGGTTCCGGGAGTCGTTCTTAGGGACCGGTTGGTTCTGGGAGAACCCCTTACTGACGCTTGAATTCTGGGCCTTCGTGTTCTTCGTTTTACTGCTTGGCTCTCACTTGCATTACAAGTTCCGGTCCCGTTTCGTGGACTTAATCTAGATTGAAAGGAGCAACTGAAAATGACGAACAGTCGACAACGCCTGGTCCAGTCATTAAAGCTCGTTGCTCGCTATGGGCTCATCGTGTTGAACGGTGGGCTTATTTGTTTACCCATTAAGCAACGCTTAGTGATCTTTGAAAGCTTTAACGGTAAGGACGTCAACGATAATCCAGCGGCCATTTACCGTGCCCTTGTCCGGGCCGACCCGCAGTACCGACAAACGGCGTACTTCAGTGTAAAGCTCCGCGAATACGCGACCTTGCACGCCAAGTATCCCGAGATTCGCTTGGTCAAACGCTTCACCCCGCGCTGGGTCTGGTTGATGGCCCGGGCGGAATACTGGGTTTTGAACTCCCGGTTGCCGAATTGGTGGCACGCCAACCGACGGACCACCACGATTCAAACCTGGCACGGGACGCCGCTGAAAAAATTGGGGGTCGATATTGACCACGTGGCGATGCCAGGGACCACTACAGCCCAGTACCACACGGATTTTGTGACAGCAGCCAGTCGGTGGGATTACCTGATTGCCCCTAACCAATATTCTCAAAAGATTTTTAAACGGGCCTTCGGGTACCAAGGAAACTTTTTGCCCATTGGGTATCCCCGCAACGACGTGCTGTATACCGCGAATACCCCAACGCACATTGCGACTTTGAAACGCCAACTACTCGGAGACGTGACGGGGCCCATCGTCACCTATGCCCCGACCTGGCGGGACGATACCGCCGTGCGGCCCGGGGTCTACCGGTTCGAGTTACCATTTGACCTCGGTGAGTTCTTCCAACACGTACCGGAGGGCACTCATTTGATTATCCGGCCCCATTACTTAGTAAAGGACCAAGTCAATATTGATGGTTATGAGGACCGGGTCACGGTGCTTGCGGAAGCCGACATTGCTTCTTTGTACTTAATCACGGATCTCTTGATTACGGACTACTCCTCGGTAATGTTTGATTTTGCCAACCTCAACCGGCCGCAATTGTTTTTCGCTTACGATTTGGCCCATTACCGCGACCAGCTCCGGGGCTTTTACTTTGCGTACAAGTCCGCGGCGTTGCCCGGACCCTTGGTCACCACGGCCAGGGCGTTCTATGATCAGTTGGACGTCTGGCAACAAGCCGGAAACTTTCCCGCGTATGCCCGCCAGCAAGCGGCCTTTAACCACCGCTTCTGTGCCTGGGAAACGGGGACGGCCAGTCAACGGGTCGCGCGGTTAATTCAGACTGGAAAGGAAGACTAAAATGGCAGACACAGAATTCTTGATTGGCTCGCACGTCAGTATGAAGGGCGACGCCATGTTATTGGGCTCGGCGCAACTCGCCGCAAAAAACGGTGAGAACGTCTTTATGGTCTACACAGGGGCCCCGCAAAACACGCGCCGTAAGGCCATTGAGAAGCTTAACGGACCAGCCGGCAAAGCTTTTATGGCAGCTCATGACCAACGCGCGGTGGTGGTCCACGCTCCTTACGTGGTCAACCTGGGTAACACCAAAAAGCCGCAAAACTTTGCCTTTGCCGTGGAATTCTTGACGGCGGAGATCCACCGGGCAGCCGCGATTGGGGCACGACAAATCGTCTTGCATCCGGGCGCACACGTTGGGGCCGGTGCCCCAGCGGCGATTGCCCAAATTGCCCAGGGCCTCGACCAGATTCTTCGGGAGACGGCCGACGAACCCGTCCAGATTGCCTTAGAGACCATGGCGGGCAAGGGGACCGAAGTGGGTCGGACCTTTGAAGAATTGGCCAGTATCATCGACCAAACGCCGACCAACGACCGGCTATCGGTTTGTTTTGACACTTGCCATACGAGCGATGCCGGTTACGCCATCGCCAGCGACTTTGACGGTGTCCTGGCGGAGTTCGACCAAGTCGTGGGCTTAGACCGGCTCAAGGTGGTTCATCTGAACGACTCGAAGAATCCGCAGGGCAGTCATAAGGACCGCCACACCAATATTGGGTTCGGGACGTTGGGTTTCACGGTCTTAAACGCCGTCGCCCATCACCCCCAATTAGCGGCGGTGCCGAAAATCATGGAGACCCCACCAGTGGGGCCGGACCGCAAGACCGGTGCCGACCCCCACGGGTATGAAGTGGCGATGTTAAAGGCACAGCGCTTCAATCCCGATTTGGAAGCCGATGCCTTGGATCAGCGGCCGTTTACGGCTTATTTGGACCGCTAAAAATTAGAGAGATTAAAAAGCGAGCACCCCAGTTTGGGGCACTCGCTTTTATCTTTCAGATGGGAATAGGCTTAAACTTAATCGCCGAGGGGATGCGGCCGCTGGTCGTAGTCCAAACTCTCCATAATCAGCGTGGCCGTTTCTTCAATGGACTTGTTGGACACGTCGATCACTAAACACCCGATTTTTTGGTAGAGTTTTTTAGCGTAGGCCAGTTCCTCGCTGATTTTTTGGGTATCAGAATAGGCGCCATCCGCGGGGAGCCCGTAGGAAATCATCCGTTCACGCCGAATCCGCCGCAGAATATCGGGTTGGTTGGTCAGCCCGAAGATGCGTTTCGGGTCGACCTGCCAAAGTTCTTCTGGCAATTGGGTCTTAGGCGAGAGCGGCAGGTTAGCCACCCGTAAGTTCCGGTTAGCCAAGAACAAAGATAGTGGGGTCTTTGATGTTCGGGAAACACCTAGAATCACAATGTCGGCTTTTAACAAGCCAGTTGGATCCTTACCATCATCGTAGGCGACCGCAAATTCCATGGCGGCGATGCGGTCGAAGTAGGTGCTGGTCAGGTTGTGGACCAAGCCGGGGACGCCCTCGGGTTGTAAGTCCGTCGCGGAGGCCACGATTTTCATGGCCGGTTGGATACAGTCGAAGTGTTGCAACTGATTGTCTTCGGCGAATTGACTCACGTGGTCACTGAGTTTACGGTTCACCAAGGTGTGGAACAGCATGGCGTGTTGTTTCTTGGCTAAGGATAGGATACCACCTAGGATGGAATCGGTTTGGATGAACGGAAACCGTTGATAGGTCGCGTGGACGGCCGGAAATTGAGAGACGGCCGTTTGGGCCACGGTCAGGGCAGTTTCTCCCGACGAATCGGAGATAATAAAGATAGTAATAGGCGCCATAATGGGGCCTCCTCTGGTTAGTTTCCTTTAGTGTACTCGTTGCCCGGAAACGGTTCAAATTAATTGAGTTGGATTATTGACGCGGTTTGGTTGATTATGTATAATGGTTAAGAACCGTAACGCTGGTAGAAGAATTCTAACCGGCGTCATTACTTGTGCTCGGAGGGAGGGAATTTCAAATGGCAAAGACAGTCGTTCGCAAAAACGAGTCTTTTGACGACGCTCTTCGGCGCTTCAAACGTACGGTTTCCCGTAGCGGTACTTTACAAGAATACCGTAAGCGTGAATTTTACGAAAAACCAAGTGTGAAGAAAAAGTTAAAGTCAGAAGCAGCGCGGAAGCGTAAAGCTAAGAAGCGTCGTTTCTAATAAAAAATCCTTGATGTCTCGGCATCAAGGATTTTTTTCTGACCTAATTTTGAATGACTAGCTTGCCGCGCATGTGGTGGTTATTCAATAGCCGGTGGGCGGCCATCACATTTTGGGCGTTGATCGGTTGCAGCGTCTTAGTCAGCGTGGAGACCAACGTGCCCGTGTCTAATAGGGCGCGAATCTGTTCTAGGATTTGGTGCTGGCTGCCCATGTCTGGCGTTTCGAAGTAGGCCGAACATCCATTCCCAAGCAAAGGTGGCCCGCTTGTTCTTTAACGCCCGTAAGTCGATGGGGGTGTCGCTGCCAGTGATGGACACGATATGGCCACTGGGTTTGATCAAATCGACGATTTCGGGCCAGTGCTGATTCAAGTTGCTAAGCTCTAAAATGTAGTCGACGACCTGGTCGCCTAAGTCGTGGACCTGAGGCACTAGGTCCTGGCGGTGGTTGACGACAAAGTCGCTCCCGTGGTCGCGCGTCCAGGCAATCGTTTCGTCACGGGAAGCCGTCGCGATAACGGTCAATCCTGCCCAGTGGGCCAGTTGGGTCGCCACGGAACCGACGCCCCCAGCGCCGTTGATGACCAGGATGGTTTTGCCGTGGTTGTCGGCGTGCGGGTCGATGCCCAGTTGCTCGAATAGCGCTTCCCAGGCGGTCAAGGCGGTCAATGGCATGGCCGCACTTTGCGCCGGGGTAAGCTTAGTGGGGGCGTGACCAACGAGCCGTTCATCGACGAGTTGAAACTCGCTGTAGCTGCCGGGCCGTTTAAACGATCCAGCGTAGAAGACCACATCGCCCGGGTGAAAGAGGGTCACGGCATTGCCCACCGCTGTGACGGTGCCGTAAGCGTCAAAGCCGATAACTTTAGGTGCTTGGGGGTCTAACGGCTCGGTGTTGCGACGAACGGCGAGATCAACGGGATTGGCGGACACCGCTTGAACTTGGACCAATAGGTCGTGGCCGGTGGGGTCGGGTCGTTGCATCTCAAAATCTATTAGACTATGAGAATCATCTATGGGTAAATGTTGCGTGTAACCAATGGCACGCATGAAACACCAGTCCTTTCTAAAATCGGAGATTACTTCTAGCGTACTGAGCTCACGAGAAAAACGCAAGCGGCGTGCGTCTGGACCTGACGGAACTCAGAATAAGTAGTAAACTGAGACAGTACTTAAATTTAGGAGGAATTCAACATGAGTTTAGAAACCCAACTGAACACCGATTTAAAGACGGCCATGAAGGCCCACGATAAGTTGACCTTAAACGTGGTCCGGATGATGAAAGCCGCGTTGACCAACGAAAAGATCAAGCAGGGTCACGACTTGAGTGCCGATGAAGAATTAACGGTGGTCTCCCGGGAATTGAAACAACGAAAAGAGTCCTTGGACGAATTCCAAAAGGGTAACCGCGACGACCTGGTCGCTGGAGTCCAAGCCGAAATCAAGATCGTTGAAAAATACGCCCCAAAGCAATTGGGTGCTGACGAAATTGAAAAGATCGTGGCCGATAGTATCGCCAAGGTCGGCGCTAGCAACATGAGCGACTTCGGCAAGGTCATGGGCGCCGTGATGCCGCAAGTGAAGGGCAAGGCTGACGGTAACGTGGTCAACCAAACGGTCAAAGCCCAATTGAATAAGTAACGTTCAAGCCACTACGGGGAACCTTCTTCGTGGGGGCTTTTTTCGGTGGCGAGGGCGTTTTTCAAGCACCATTGCCCCAGAAACTGGCGTGCCCAGGGGATTTTAACGGCCAATCCTTTTACTATCCTGAGTGGTATGCTAAAATTCAAGTATCAGTAGACTTAATTTGGCAAAATAAAGGAGCAACCGTATTTGACTGAAAACGCGATGATTGAAAAAGAATATATCTTGGCGCACCCGGCCGATGAACCGGCTTTGTTAGGGGCCCAAGATCAATTTGTAACTTTACTGGAAGAAGGGCTCAGTGTCACCATTCGTCCCTTTGGCAATTCAATCAAAGTTGCGGGTGACGCCACCGCGGTTGACCAGACATTAAGCATTCTACGCAATATGAGTGCTTTACTGGCCAAGGGGATTCAGCTGAACAGTGCCGATGTGGTCAGCGCCATGAAGATGGCCGAACGCGGGACGTTAACTTACTTCCAAGACCTCTATACGGAAACGCTGATTCACGATGCCAAAGGACGGCCCGTGCGGGTGAAGAACTTTGGTCAGCGCCAGTATATCGACGCCATCAAGCATAACGACATCACCTTTGGGATTGGCCCGGCCGGGACGGGGAAAACTTATTTGGCCGTCGTCATGGCCATTTCCGCGTTGAAAAAAGGGGACGTGGAAAAGATCATTTTGACGCGGCCCGCCGTGGAAGCCGGCGAAAGTTTAGGCTTTCTACCCGGAGATTTGAAGGAAAAGGTGGACCCCTACTTACGGCCCATCTATGACGCGTTGTATGCCATCTTAGGCGCCGAACACACCACCCGGTTGATGGACCGGGGCGTGATTGAAATCGCGCCGCTGGCTTACATGCGAGGCCGGACTTTAGAGTCGGCCTTCGTGATTTTAGACGAAGCCCAAAATACAACGAACGCGCAAATGAAGATGTTTTTGACCCGGTTGGGCTTTGGCTCCAAAATGATCGTCAATGGGGATATTTCCCAGATTGACTTGCCGCACAACACCCGGTCGGGACTGGTCCAGGCCCAGGGAATCCTGCAAAACGTGGGCCACATCTCCTTTG
Source organism: Levilactobacillus suantsaii (assembly GCF_014069315.1). Classification (NCBI taxonomy): domain Bacteria; kingdom Bacillati; phylum Bacillota; class Bacilli; order Lactobacillales; family Lactobacillaceae; genus Levilactobacillus; species Levilactobacillus suantsaii. Next base: position 1,902,545 of record NZ_CP059603.1, read on the forward strand.
TGACCTTCAGTGCCGATGACGTGGTCCGGCACCCCGTCGTGGCCAGCATCATCAACGCGTACGAGCAACACGAAACTAAACCAAATGGAGCTAACAAATAATGGATTTAGAGATTTACGATAAGACCCAGGCCGGGGTTTCCGACCAATACTTGACCTTGATTCGCGACGTCTTGCAGTTTGCGGGGAACTACCTCAAGCTAGCCGATAACACCGAAATGTCGGTGACTTTGATGAACAATGAAGATATTCACCGCATCAACAAGCAGTATCGTGGGGTGGACCGGGCGACTGACGTCATCAGTTTTGCCATTGAAGACGCGGAGGATGCCGACACGGACTTTCCCCTGGTGATGGACCCGGAACTTGCGGCCGAGATTCCCGAAAACATCGGTGATATCTTCGTGTCCGTAGATAAGGTCAGTGAACAAGCCGACTATTTGGGCCACTCGAACGAGCGGGAACTGGGCTTTTTAGTGGTCCACGGTTTCCTGCACTTGAACGGGTATGACCATATGAAACCAGAAGACGAAAAGGTCATGTTCAAATTGCAGGCCGATATCTTGGATGCCTATGGCCTCAAACGGTAAACCGACCCGGCAAACGGGGAAAAATCATAACTTTTGGCAGTCGCTGGGTCACGCCCTCGAAGGGTTGCACGTGCTCTATCATCTGGAGCGGAACTTTCGCAAACACCTTTTGGTGGGGGGCCTCGCCGTCCTCGTTGGCATCATCTTGCGTTTGACCGTCAATGAGTGGTTGTGGCTGACGCTGGCCATTTTTTTGGTGTTGACCGCCGAAACGCTCAATACCATCGTGGAAGCAGTCGTGGACCTAATCGTAGGCAAGACTTACGCCGATTTAGCAAAGCGAGCCAAGGACGTGGCCGCCGGCGGGGTGCTACTCGCGGCTCTGTTTGCCCTAGTGGTTGGTTGTTTAGTCATGTTGCCGGCGCTTGCCCGCTGGTTTTAAGGAGAAATAGCAATGGATAATCCAAATTACAAATCCGGGTTCGTGGCCATCGTGGGCCGCCCAAACGTGGGGAAATCGACGTTTTTAAACCGGGTGATTGGTCAAAAGATCGCCATTATGTCGAACACGGCCCAGACCACCCGGAACAAGATTCAAGGGATCTACACCACTGATGACGCCCAAATCGTTTTTATCGACACACCAGGGGTGCATAAACCCAAGACCGAATTGGGCGATTACATGGTCAAGTCAGCCTTGTCTGCGTTGAACGAAGTCGATGCCATTTTGTTCATGATCAACGCCGCCGAAAAGCGGGGTGCGGGGGATAATTTTATTATCGACCGCTTGAAGAATGCCAAGGCACCGGTCTATTTGTTGATCAACAAGATCGACCAGATTCACCCCGACGACTTGTTGAAGGTCATGGACCAATATAAGAAGGCCTTGCCGTGGCAGGCCGTCTACCCGATTTCGGCGCTCGAAGGCAACAACGTCGATGAGTTTCTGGGAGACTTAGTGGATCAGATGCCTCACGGGCCACAGTACTATCCTGATGACCAATTGACGGACCACCCGGAACGTTTCGTGGTCAGTGAACTGATTCGCGAGAAGATCTTCATGTTGACCCGCGAAGAAGTCCCCCATTCTGTGGCCGTGGAAGTCGAACGGATGCGGACCCAGGATGATGACCGGGTCCGTATCGATGCCACCATCGTGGTGGAGCGGCCGACCCAAAAGGGCATCATGATTGGTAAGGGCGGCAGTATGCTCAAAAAAATCGGGACGCTGGCCCGGCAAGATATCGAACACCTCTTAGGCAGTCCGGTCTACTTGAAGCTCTTCGTCAAGGTCCAACCCGGCTGGCGGGATAAGTCCAGCCTGCTGAAATCTTACGGGTACCGCAAGAGCGATATTTAACGATTAGGGGGGATGACCATGGCACAACACGTGACCGACTTTCACGGCATCCTTCTGTACCGCCGCGATTATGCTGAACGCGACTTTTTAATCAAGTTTTTTACGCTGGAGTTTGGTAAAAAGATATTTTTAATCCGCGGCGCCAAGAAACGGGGGTTTAAAATGACGGCTGACATTCTGCCATTTACCGTGGGGAGTTACGTCGGCGACATTCCCGACCAAGGATTGTCCTATATCCGCACGGCCCGCGAGACCACTCAGTTTCAAGGCATTGGGGCTGACATCTTCAAGAACGCCTACGCGACTTACATCATGAGCCTGGTCGACATCGCTTTTCCAGATAGTCAACCGCTCCCCGACTGGTATCACCGAGTCTACCGGGCCTTGGAACTGATTGACGAAGGGCAGAACCCAGCCATCGTGACCAACGTCATCGAGATTCAGTTGATGCCCGCCTTTGGGGTCGCCCCGCAATTGCAGGGGTGCGCCATCTGCGGACGCACGGATTTGCCGTTTGACTACTCGGAAAGTTACGGGGGACTCCTGTGTCAGCAACACTGGTCGGCTGATCCCCGGCGCTTACACCTGGGGCCGCGGACCATTTACTACCTGCGGCAATTCTCGATTCTCGATTTGGACCGGGTCCACCACATCAAGGTCAAACCCAGTACCGAACACGCTCTGCGACAATTGATGGATGAAATCTATGCCAGTCAGATTGGGGTCCACCCGCGCAGTAAGCGTTTCTTGGACCAGATGCAAGACTGGGCGCCCCGGCTGAAAACGCCGCCAGCTCACGATGAAGACGATTGACAAGCGCGCAACAGACGCTTATGATTAGTCACAGTTAAATAAGTCGACCATGATGAATGAAAAGTGTCAAGATCTACGAGTTAGCGACTTCGGGACGGTGTAAGCCGAAGCGAGATTTTGAAACGTTGGCACATTCGGAGTCGTTTACCAAGTAAGCTGCTAGTCGCTAGCGACTAGAAGTAGGGTGGAACCGCGAAATTAAGTCGTCCCTACGTGAATCTCTTTAGTGTAGATTCGCGCGGGGACTTTTTTGTGTGCTTATTTAGATCAATAAGGAGGAACAGTAGCCATGACAGAAAAACTGTCCATGCAAGCGATTATTTTAAAGTTACAGCAGTATTGGTCCGCTCAGGGCTGCATGCTGATGCAGGCTTACGATACCGAAAAAGGGGCCGGAACCATGAGTCCGTACACCTTCTTACGGGCCATCGGACCAGAACCGTGGAACGCCGCTTACGTTGAACCATCTCGGCGGCCCGCTGACGGGCGGTACGGGGAGAACCCGAACCGGTTGTACCAACACCACCAATTCCAAGTGGTGATGAAGCCCTCACCGGATAACATTCAGGACCTCTATTTAGGTAGCCTGAAAGAACTGGGCATCGACCCATTAGAACACGACATTCGCTTCGTCGAAGATAACTGGGAGAACCCGTCCATGGGTTGTGCCGGTGTCGGTTGGGAAGTCTGGTTGGACGGGATGGAAGTCACCCAGTTCACCTATTTCCAGGTCGTCGGTGGTCAGACCGTGGATCCCGTGACTTCCGAAGTAACCTACGGGTTGGAACGGCTCGCATCCTACATCCAAGACGTGAATTCCGTCTTTGATTTGGAATGGGGCGACGGCGTCAAGTACGGTGACATCTTCAAGGAACCCGAATACGAACACTCTAAGTACAGTTTTGAAGAAAGCAATCAGGACATGCTGTCGCGGCACTTCGACGAATACGAAGCCGAAGCCAAGAAGCAGATTGCTAACGGTCTGGTGCACCCGGCCTACGATTATGTGCTGAAGTGCAGCCACACCTTCAACCTATTAGATGCGCGTGGCGCGGTCTCTGTGACCGAACGCGCCGGTTACCTCTCCCGGATTCGGCGGATGGCGCGGGCCATTGCCAAGGCCTTCGTGGCGGAACGTAAGAAGCGCGGGTTCCCGTTGGTCAAAGACGAGAAATTACGGGCAAAGTTATTGGCAGATTCTGAGGAGGCAAACTAATGGCACACACATTTTTATTAGAAATTGGGTTAGAAGAAATGCCCGCCCACGTGGTCACGCCGGCCGTGCGGCAACTTCAGAAGCGCGTTGCCGATTACCTGAAGGATGAACGGGTCAGCTATGACGCCATCCAACCGTTCTCCACGCCTCGGCGCTTAGCGTTAGAAATCACCGGGTTAGCGGATAAGCAAGATGACATCAGTGAATCGGTCAAAGGGCCGGCCAAGAAGATCGCCCAGGACGCCGACGGCAACTGGACCAAGCCAGCAATTGGCTTCACTAAAGGTCAGGGCCTGACGCCGGACGACATCGTGTTCAAAGAATTCAAGGGCACTGAGTACGTCTACGTCGATAAGTTCATCGCCGGTCAACCGGTGGCTGAAGTCTTAACGGGCTTACGTGACATCGTGATGGCCATGACCTTCCCGACCATGATGAAGTGGGGCACCCACCACTTCGAGTACATCCGGCCGATTCGCTGGTTAGTCGCCTTGTTGGACCAAGACGTGATTCCGTTTAGCATCTTAGACGTGACCACCGACCGGGTCACCCAAGGCCACCGGTTCCTAGGCCAGGCCATCTCGTTAAAGACCGCGGCCGACTACGAAAGTGCCTTGCACGACGAGTACGTGATTGCGGACGCCGCGAAGCGCAAGGCCTTGATTGCTGAACAGATCAAGCAACTAGCGACGGACCACAACTGGACGGTCGACATCGATGCCGGCCTATTGGAAGAGGTCAACAACTTAGTCGAATGGCCGACCGCCTTTGCCGGGAGCTTCGACCAGAAGTACTTGACGATCCCCGAAGAAGTCCTGATTACCTCAATGTGGGACCACCAGCGCTTCTTCTACGCTCGGGACCAAGCCGGTAAGTTGTTGCCGAACTTCATCTCCGTGCGTAACGGGACCGACCACGATCTCCAAAACGTGATTGCCGGAAACGAAAAGGTTTTGGCGGCGCGGCTGGAAGACGCGATGTTCTTCTACAAGGAAGACCAGAACAAGACCATTGCCGATGACGTTGAACGCTTGAAGAGTGTCAGCTTCCACGATAAGATCAGTACCATGGCCGAAAAGATGCAACGGGTCGAAGCCATCGTGACTGTTTTAGCCGACCGGTTAAACTTAGACGCCACCCAAACTAAGGCCGTCGTGCGGGCTAGCCAAATCTACAAATTTGACCTGGTGACCGGGATGGTCGGTGAGTTTGCCGAACTCCAAGGGGTCATGGGTGAAAAGTACGCCCTGCTCCAGGGTGAAGATCCGGCAGTTGCTCAGGCCATTCGGGAACACTACGAACCGATTTCGGCTGATGGTGCGCTACCAACGTCTGTACCGGGTGCCGTTTTGGCATTAGCTGACAAGTTCGACAGTATCCTGACCTTCTTTGCGGCGGGGATGATTCCGAGTGGGTCCAACGACCCGTACGCTTTGCGGCGACAAGCCACGGGAATCGTGCGGATCGCGACCGACCAGAAATGGTCGTTACCAGTCAATGAGTTGGCGACGGCCTTCATCGCGGCCGAACAAGCGGCTAACGTGGCGCCTGAGTTGGACCAAGCTGGTCAAATCGACGCGTTGGTTGATTTCTTGAAGGATCGGGTCCGCAAGATTTTCCGCGGCGCAAAGGTCCGTCACGACATCATCGACGCCGTTTTAGGCGGCACGAGTAGTGATATCACCGAGCTCTTCACGGCGGCGGATATCTTGACGGCTCATGCGGCTGACGAGAACTTCAAGGCCGTCATTGAATCGTTGACGCGGGTCATTCGCTTAGCTCAAAAGGCCCCTAAGGACATCGCCAACGTCACAATCGACGCTGACAAGTTCGAAAATGACAGTGAAAGTCAGCTCCACCAAGGTGTTGACGCCGTTGCTGCGGCCGCACCAAAGGGCTTAGCGACCCTGTACGCGGCGTTAGTTGCCGTGCAACCAGCCATTGCGGCTTACTTTGACGCCACGATGGTCATGGTCGACGATGAGGCCGTCCGGAACAACCGTCTGGCCGAACTGAGTCGCTTGGCGAACTTGGCTTTACAATTAGGTGACCTGGATCAATTGGTCGTCAAGTAAGGGCCAGTCTTAAATTTGAATTTATCGGAGTCAGCCCCGTTAGTTTAGCGACTAACGGGGCTGACTCTTTTTTGATAATTAAACCAGGAATTAAACAAATTACTTTAACCTAAAAAACTAACCCCCAGTGGTTCAAGGCCGATGTCAGCTCCCCGGCACGATAGTAATTGGGACGTTGGTTGAGCGGGGGGCCTCACGTCCTTGCATTTTCCACAAAATTATGAAATGATTAAAAATAAGTTAAAAAATAATAAGGGCTGCGAGGATTACGCGGTTAGAAGAGGGGATTTTGATGGAAGTTCAAGAAGGTTACATGCCGTTTCACGGGTTTAAAACGTATTACCGCATCGTGGGTCAAGGCACACCGGGACAGGCGCCGCTATTGCTGATTCACGGGGGTCCGGGGTCGTCACACAACTACTTTGAATTGCTTGACGATTATGCGGCCACGGGCCGGCAATTGATCATGTATGACCAGGTAGGCTGTGGTAAGTCGTCGCTTCCCGAAGATGAGGGCGTTTACGTTAAGGAGACTTGGGCCGAAGAGTTAGTGGCGCTGCGTCGCTATTTACATCTGGACCAAATCCACATGTTAGGGCAGTCCTGGGGTGGGATGCTAGAGATGCTTTATTTGACCAATTACAGCCAGGCTGGCGTCAAGAGCGTGATGATCGACGGATCGCCGGCGTCCATTAAACTGTGGACTCAAGAACAACATCGTCTGCTCACCTATCTAAGTTATGAGGACCAAGAGGCGATTGCCGTGGCGGAACGAACCGGCGACTTTTCGGGGCCAAAATATCAAGCCGCTAATGCACGGTATATGGAACGGTACTGTTGGGACGCACCCGATGAAAACTCGCCGGAACCGATGCGCCGGGCGACGAATGGCCAACGAGCGAGTCGAATTGCCGAAGGACCTAACGAGTTTACGGAAAACGGAACTATCAGTGATTTTGACGTGACCGACCAACTCCATCAGATTCACGTGCCGGTCCTGGTTACCAGTGGGACCGACGATCTGTGTACGCCCTTGATTGCCAAATCCGTCTACGACCACATTCCGGGCGCCAAGTGGCACTTGTTTGCCAACAGCCGCCATTTGGCGTTGCTCGATCAACACGAGGCGTTCATTGACGTGTTGGATCACTGGTTGACGGCTCATGACTAAGCCAATTGCTTGCAGAATTGACAAAAAGTTTTATGATGGAAAGCCGCAAAGGTTGTGAAGACCGAATTTATATTTGGGTCGCGACCGAGTGGTTTTACTTGGACAAATCGGAGCTTCGTGGTATTATATATTATGTATTTCTACGCACGAATTCCAATCAAAGAGTCGCACTTTTCGGGTTCCCGGGGTGCGACTTTTCAAGGCTAGCGTGAGTGGATAGAACCGGAAGGGGGCTCATGATGGCGAAAATTCCGGAAGATGTGATTGAAACAGTTCGGACTGCGACTAACATTGCCGATGTCGTGGGCCAATACGTTCAGTTAAAAAAATCGGGTAAGAATTTGTTTGGTTTATGTCCCTTTCACGAAGAGCGGACCCCGTCCTTTTCCGTATCGGAAGGCAAACAGATTTTTCATTGTTTTAGTTGCGGTCGGGGTGGCAACGTCTTTAAATTCTTAATGGAGTTGGAACATGTTAGTTTCCGCGAGGCAGTCGTGAAGGTCGCAGATTTTAGCCACGTGGATTTGGCGACGGATTACCGCACGGAGGCGGACGCCCCCGCGGTCGATTCGAAGACCAGCCAACTGATCGACTTGCACGAACAGGCGGCTAAACTCTACCATCATATCTTGGTCAATACCGAGATGGGGCAACCCGCCCTGGATTATCTGCACCAGCGGGGGTTGACCGATGCGACCATCAAGCAGTACCAGTTGGGGTTTGCCCCCGACCAGCGATTGTTGAAGCCCTTCTTTGAGCAGCGGCAAGCAGATTATCAATTATTGCGGCAAAGTGGGTTGTTCATTGAGAACACGGCGGGCGAGTTACGGGACCGATTCACCGAACGGGTGATGTTTCCGTTACGGAACGCCAGTGGTCACGTGGCAGCTTTCTCCGGTCGGGTGCTGAAGAAAAGTGATGACCAGCCCAAGTATTTAAACAGTCCAGAAACGGCGTTATTTACCAAAAGTCGGTTGTTGTTCAATTTTGATTTAGCCCGCTCGGCGATTCGCCAACGGGGTGAAGTTATTTTGTTTGAAGGTTACATGGACGTGATCTCGGCGACCCAAGCAGGGGTCCCAAACGGGATTGCCTCGATGGGTACTAGCCTTACGACCGAGCAGATTTATGCGCTTGAACGAACGACAGACCAGATCGATATCTGTTATGATGGAGATGAACCGGGACAACGCGCGACGCAACGGGCAATCGGGTTACTACAAGCTCACAGCAAGATGAAGATTAATGTGATTCAACTACCGCAGGGGCAAGATCCGGACGAGTATCGGCGTGCGCACGGTGATGAGGCGTTTCAGCAGGTGATGCAAAGTGCGAAGGAAACACCGATTCGTTTTCAGTTACGGTATTTGCGGCAGAATCGGGCGTTAGAGACTGACAGCGAACGCTTAGCCTATTTGAACGACGTGATGCCACTATTGGCGCAGGTCCATGAACCGGTGGAATTAGACCTTTATCTGAAGCAATTAGCTAATGAGTTCAATCTCGACCAATCAGCACTCGTGGCGCAACTCAAGCAGGTTCGGCAGACTACGGCAGCTACGCGAGAACGGCAACGACCCACACCAGCGCGGCCACGTCCGGCAGCAAATGATCCGGCCGTGACTGTCCATCAGCAACGCGCGCCGTTAACACGCTTGGAACGGGCGGAACGCCAGTTGCTCTATTGGTTACTGCACGACCGTAACGTTTGGGCGCGGGTCGCGCAGGTGGCCGACTTTAGTTTTGTGCACGACGATTATCAAGTGATCTACACCCTGGCCCAGGGCTATTTTCAGACTCACGAAACGTATCAAAGCGCCCAGTTCACGGATTTCATTCAAGAAGAGCGCCTGCAACAACTCGTGATCGAGTTGGAGTCGACCATCTCGTTAGCGGCGGTGACCCCGCGCGAGATTGAGGACTATTTGAAGGTGATTATGGATGAGGCACCGCTCGACGCGCAGATTCGGCATAAGAAGCAAGCGTTAACGGAGGCGTCCCGGTTAGGTGATGCCGACCAACAGCGACAGCTCGTCATTGAGATTGTCCGGTTGGAACAACAACGACAGGCAAACAAGCAAGTTTAGTCTAGGGGGTATTTTAATGGCAAAAAAGACCACGGATCAACCAATGTTTGATCAAAAGGCATACAACAAAACGGTGCGGGCTTTAATCAAAAATACGAAAAAGGCCGGGCACATTACGTACGATGAACTCACTGATCAGGTGGCGTCACCATACGCGCTGGATGCCAAGCAGATGGATAAGTTATTAGAGACGATCTCCGATGCGGGTATTAGCGTGGTCGATGCAAAGGGTGAACCTGACCCACGGGCCGTTAAAGCTCAAAAAGCCGTTACCAAGAAGGAATTGAAGGCGGCCTCCACGACGACCGGGGTCAAGATCAACGACCCTGTACGGATGTACCTGAAGGAAATCGGCCGGGTCAGTCTGTTGACGGCGGACCAAGAAGTTGCCTTGGCATTACGAATCGAAAAGGGCGAAGAGGAAGCCAAACAAGAACTGGCTGAAGCCAACTTACGGTTAGTGGTTTCTATCGCCAAGCGTTACGTCGGTCGGGGGATGCAATTCCTAGACCTGATTCAAGAAGGGAACATGGGTCTAATGAAGGCCGTCGAAAAATTCGACTACCGTAAAGGGTTCAAGTTCTCGACGTACGCTACTTGGTGGATTCGGCAGGCGATTACGCGGGCCATTGCTGACCAAGCACGGACCATTCGGATTCCAGTGCACATGGTTGAAACCATCAACAAGTTGATTCGGATTCAACGGCAGTTACTCCAAGATCTTGGGCGGGAACCAACGCCAGAAGAAATTGGAGCTGAAATGGATATGCCGACCGAAAAGGTCCGGGAAATCTTGAAGATTGCCCAAGAACCTGTTTCGTTGGAAACTCCAATCGGTGAAGAAGACGACTCGCATCTGGGTGACTTTATCGAGGACCAAGACGCGACGAGTCCGGCAGACCACGCGGCTTACGAATTGCTCAAGGAACAACTCGAAAGCGTGCTGGATACTTTAACTGACCGGGAAGAAAACGTTTTGCGGCTCCGGTTCGGCCTGGATGACGGGCGGACCCGGACGCTGGAAGAAGTCGGTAAGGTCTTCGGGGTTACCCGGGAACGGATTCGGCAAATTGAAGCCAAGGCGTTGCGGAAGTTACGGCACCCATCCCGGAGCAAACAATTAAAAGATTTCTTAGAATAAAGTTGAATTTACCCTTAAGGGGGTTAAAAAGTCCGGATTTTTCCGGGCTTTTTTTGTGGCTAAAAGGAGTCGATGGGGCTATGCTGTGGATAAGTTAGGGGTGGCGAAAGTATGGCGTTACCTCTAATTGAAACCGTTTACATTAACGACTAAGTGCCCCCATAGTGATTTAACGAGTAAAAAGTCTTGAATTTTACCTTAAAGGGGATATAATGTATCTCGTTTAAAAGAACCTTAATAAAAGGGAGGGAGAAGTTGATGAAAGCCAAGCCAAGTTTGGAGCAGGCACTGTGTATCGTGGCGTTGTTGGGGATTCAGGACCGAAAGATTCCGCTACATAGCCAATTGGTCGCTGAACGGTTAGGCATCTCCACGAGTTATTTGAAAAAAATCGTCCAAAAATTGGCCAAGGCGGACCTAGTCAAGACCGTGTCGGGGCGCGATGGTGGCATTGTTTTGGCCCGGGATCCGCAACAGATTACGTTGTTAGACGTGTTTGATGCGATTGAGAGTTCGGTGCCGTTCGTGAAGAATACGGGGTTGGTCGACAAGGTATTTGGTCTGGACCACGAACATGAAATGGTGCGCGCCTTTCACCTCAAGAATTTTCAAGATCGTCAGCCGGTGGCGAACGTTTTAGCGGTCTTTGACCAAGCGGAAAAGCAGTATCGCCAGCAATTAGCCACCTTGACCATTGGCGCGGTCCTGCCCACGGAAGGGTCAGCCGCTTTGCAATTGGATTGGACTGAATGGTTAAGCCGTTCAAATAAAGAACAACGTTAATTAAGTTAAGTTATAAAAGGAGGTCACGAACGCTGTGCGTTGGATGAACAAGCGTTATTTATGGAACATGATTGGCTGGCTGGTTATCGTCTTACTAGCCGTCATCACGATTCCCAACATGAGCAAATTAGTTGCCGACAAAGGGCAAATCACAGTCCCCAGCAACTATCAAAGTACGCGGGCCACGAACATGCAAAAGAAGTGGGGGCGTTCGCAACGGGGGACGACCGCAATCGTGGTGGTCTTCAATAATGGGAACTCGGCGTTAACCAGTTCGCAAAACGACAAGATTGACCAGACAATCAAGCGAATCAAAAACCACAAACAAAAGTATCAGATTCGTGCGATTACGGCGGCGAGCGATAGTTCGACCGCTGCTGATCAGTTAGTCTCGAAAGATAAGAGCACGCAACTTTTGCAACTGAACGTGCACCAGACATCGAAGCATTCCATCACCAAGATTCGCTCGGAAATCACGAACTTGGCGAAAACGTCGGGCGTCACCACCTACGTGACGGGGGCCGATGTCTTGAACCAAGACTTCTCGGATGCCACCCAAGCGGGGATTCAGAAGACCGAGATCATTGCTGCCGTCTTCATTTTCTTAGTCTTGTGGCTGGTCTTTAAGTCACCGATTACGCCACTGTTCTCATTACTGACAGTGGGTGTTTCGGTCATTACGTCTATCTCAGTGGTGGCGAACTTAGTCGACCGTTTCAACTTCCCATTCTCGAACTTCACGGAAGTCTTTATCGTGATCGTACTCTTCGGGATTGGGACCGACTACAACATTCTACTGTATAACGAGTTTCGCGAGCGACTCGCCCGCGGAACGGACAGGTATTCGGCGACTAAGCAAGCTATCCGCATCGGGGGTCGTACGGTCCTGTACTCCGGCGTGTCCGTTTTGATTGGGATGAGTGTCCTGAGCTTTGCGAACTTCTCGCTGTACCGTTCCGCCGTCGGCATTGCCGTTGGGGTCGTGGTCTTACTGGCTGTTCTGCTGACCTTAAACCCGTTCTTCATGGCGGTCTGTGGGCCGAAGATGTTCTGGCCGGTCAAGAAATTCCAGGGTGAAGGGGATAGCAAGCTGTGGCACACCATGGCGCGGCATTCCATGATTCGCCCCGTGATTACGTTGATCCTAGTTGGTATCATCTTCATTCCGCTGGCCTTAACGTCACACGGCGATTTGGACTACGATAACTTGGTCGAAATTGGCGATAACGTGCCGGCCAAGCAAGGGTTCAAGGTCGTTCAGCAACACTTCTCCAAGGGAACAGCTGAACCGACCACGATTTATATTCAAAGCAAACACAAGCTTGATAACGAAAAATCATTAATGTTGATCGACCGCTTGACTAAGCAGTTGCAACAAAGCGACGGGGTCAAGACCGTGGCGTCGGCCACTCAGCCGGGGGGTAAAGCTATTAAGAAGCTCTACGTCCGTAACCAGATGAGTACCGTCACATCCGGATTGGTCAAGGCGCAAAACGGGGTCAATAAGATCAACAAGGGCCTCAAATCAGCCCATAAGCAGTTAGCGAGTCAAGACGTTTCGGGAGCCGTCAGCAGCGCTAATAAATTAGCGTCCGGGTCCAAAGAAGTTAGCAATGGCGCCCAAAAGCTGAATAGTGGGTCGCAAAGCTTGTCGTCTGGGGCGCAGAGCTTGAGCTCTGGGACCAAGACGTTACAAAGCGGGATTAGCCAAGTCACGTCCGGGTTGAACCAATTGAACACCCAAGTCTCCTCGGCTTCCGGGGGGCAACAAGCTGCCCAATTGGCCCAATTGGAAAGTGCCTTACCGCAATTGAATTCGGCCATTCAGCAATTAAACAACCAGGTCGCTGGTAGTTCGACGAGCACCAGTGGTGTCACCAATTCGTTGAGTACCATTGGCACGCAGACCAAGGACATTGCGACCCAACTGCAGAACATCAAGCAGTCGGTCGGTAACGTGTCGTCCGTCTCGTCCAGTCAGGTCAACGCGGCCTTTGAAGCGGCAGGCGTACCGTTGTCGGCTGCTCAGAAGCAAGTCATGGCGAGTGTCCTCGCTAAGCAAACGCAGGCGCAACAACAATTGTCGTCGGCCTTAAGCAGTTCTTTAGCGAAGATTGGCAGTGACGCCACGGCAATCGGCAACGCCGATCAAAGCGTCGCTAGTGAACTCCAGAGCTTGCAAAGATCGACCAGTACGTTACAAACTGCGGTGGCCACGCTGGCACAGAAGGCTAACGTTGTCCTACCGGGAGCCGCGACGGCGCTACAGTCGGCTAGCTCTCAATCTAGTCAACTCTCGAGTGCCACGAGCCAGTTGTCTTCAGCCATGAACACCATCAATGGCCGGATGCCACAATTGGTCACTGGTGCCACGGCGCTGGCTTCGGGGACCAACGAATTGGCTTCCAGTACCAGTCAACTGGTTTCCGGGGCGAGTCAAGTCGCGACGGGGAACCAGACGATGGCCACGCAATTGGCCAGCATGAGTAAACAACTGACCAGTTTGAAGAAGGGCTTAGGGACCGCCACGAACGGCCTCAGCACGGTTTCGACCGGGATGGGGTCGGCCAACAGCTACCTGGACGGCTTGCAGAAGTCGGCCGCAGCCAAGACCTTCTACATTCCAAAGAAGCAGTTGCACGGCAAGTCCTTTGCCCCCGCGTTGAAGACTTACGTGTCCCCGAACAAGAAGTTGACTAAGCTGACGGTCGTGTTAAGTGACGACCCAAGTTCGTCGGCCGCCATGGCGCGGTTGCCACAACTGGAAAAGGTGGTTAACGGCTCGTTGAAGGGCACTAGTTTGGGCGATGCCAAGGTCGCCTTTGGCGGCAACACGTCACAGACCAACGACATCAACCAGATGGCGTCGAGTGACTTTACGCGAACGGTCATCATCATGTTAGCCGGCATCTTCATTGCCCTGATGGTCGTGACCCGTTCGCTGGTTCAACCGATCATCATCGAAGGTATCCTGTTACTGGCTTACTCCGGGGCCTTAACGCTGGTCCACTGGATTACCAAGCCATTACTAGGGACCGACATGTTGACTTGGAACACACCGTTCTTCACGTTCGTCATGTTGATCTCACTTGGGGTCGATTACTCGATCTTCCTGATGCGTAAGTACCGGGAATACCTCCATGAACCGGGGGCCACGAGCGACAAGATGCTACAGGCGGCAACGGTCATTGGGACCGTGGTCATCTCGGCCGGCATTATCTTGAGCGGGACTTTCGCCGCGCTGATGCCATCCGGGGTCATGACCCTGATTCAAATCGCGTTAGCCGTCATCATCGGGATTATCTTGCTGGTCATCCTGTTACCAATCGTGATGCCAGCCGTGATGAAGATCACCTACCCGTACCCGTATTCCGGGATTGCCCGGCACGCGGATGACGAGCAGCGCGCGTCCCATCACGAAGATGACTAAGGTTAAAATTTAGTTGGCGTTAAATGAATCCCTCGTCGGTGACGATTTGTCACCGGCGGGGGATTTTTTGACGGGTACCCAAACGGTAGGGTTTAGCTTATACTAAAGGAGACTGAACAAATGTAGAGAAGGAGTTTACGACCATGGATGCAGACCATTTATCACAACGGCTGGCAACCGTTGCCAAATACGTGCCTGAGGGGAGTCGGTTAGCGGATATTGGGACCGACCACGCTTACTTGCCCGTGAACCTATTGAAACGCGGCCTGATTGCTGGCGGCGTGGCCGGTGAGGTAGTGCGCGGGCCGTTTGAAAACGCGCAACACGAGATAAAGCGCGAAGGTTTCACCGCCCAGTTGACGGCCCGTCTAGCCAACGGCTTGCAAGCTATCGAAGCCACGGACCACATCGATACCGTGGTTATTGCGGGGATGGGCGGTACACTGATCACCCAGATTCTGACCCAGGATTACGCGCGCTTAGCTGGTGTTCAGCGGCTGATTTTACAACCCAACGTGGGCGCCCATTTGGTGCGGCAGTTCTTGATGACCCACGGCTTTAAATTAGTAGCCGAAGAGATTTTGGCTGAAGATGGCCACATCTATGAAGTACTGGTGGCTGACCGAACGACTACGCCGGTGACCTATACGGCTGATGACTTACGGTTTGGCCCGTTCTTGTTGGCGGCCCCCAACGCCGCTTTCGTGGCCAAGTGGACCCACGAAGCCGAGCGAACCCAAGCGGTCTTACAGCAGATGCAAGCGGCTAAGCAGGTGCCGACGGCGAAGGTCGCCACGTTAAGGGCGGAATTAACACAGATCAAGGAGGTCTTGCAACGTGCGCGCACGTGAATTTGTGGAACGTTTTGAACAGTTTGCCCCGAAATCTTGGGCGGAACCTTGGGATGTCCCGGGGTTACAACTGGGGGATTTGGACGCGCCAATCCATAAGATTTTGGTAACGCTAGACGTCCGGCCCGAAACGGTGGCCGAAGCCATCAAGGTAGGCGCAGATTTCATCTTTGCCCACCATCCGGCCATGTTCCATCCGGCTAAAACACTGGACTTACAGGTGCCCCAGAACCAAATGTACGCGACGATTCTGGCGCATCACATCACGGTGTACGCCGCACATACCAACCTGGACAGTGCCCCTGGCGGGATGAACGATTGGTTGGCGGCGGCCTTAGGGTTAACGCACTGTACCGGCTTGGTCCCCAGCAACGGCCGCGAAGCAATGTCGGCCATTATGATGGGCCGCATCGGTAATCTGCCGACACCGACCACGGTGCGTGCCTTTGCACGGGACTGTCAGACGGCCTTTCACCTGGCCGGATTACGGTTAATTAGTAACACGCCGGACGCCCCGGTGCGCCGGGTGGCCATCTTAGGCGGCAGTGGCAGTGAATTTTACCCGGCTGCGTTGGCCCAGCACGCCGACGTGTACGTGACGGGGGATGTGTCCTACCACCCGGCGCAGGACATGTTGGCGGCGGGGCTCAGCGTTGTGGATCCCGGCCACCACATCGAAAGTATTTGTATCCCGCAATTGACTAAGTTATTTACGACTTGGCAAACGGAGAACAATTGGGACTTGACTATCCAACCGTTGGCTATCAACACCGAACCGTTTACCTTTATGATGTGACTGCTAATCACACGAGTAAAAAATGAAAGGATGATTGAATTGACGAAGTATGCAAACCTGATTCCGCGATTTTTAGATTACGTGAAAGTGAACACCCGCTCGGACCCGGCCTCGACCACGATTCCGTCAACGCCACGGCTGACGGACTTTGCGCAACGTTTGGTCAAAGACCTGAAGGCGATTGGCTTAAGTAACGTGCACATCAACTCACAATCGGCCTACGTTTACGCGACGCTACCGGCAAACACGGATAAAGCGGTCAAAAAGATTGGGTTCATTGCCCATTTCGATACGGCAGACTTTAACGCCGAAAACATTCAGCCGCAAATCGTGAAAGACTATGATGGGCAATCCGTCATTAATTTAGATGAGGCGGGCAAGTACCAGTTAGACCCCGCCGTGTTCCCGAATTTGAAAAATTACCAAGGAGACACCCTGATTACCACCGACGGGACCACGCTACTAGGCGCCGACGATAAGTCCGGAGTCGCCGAAATCATGGCGGCCGCAGAATATCTGTTGGCCCACCCGGAAATCAAGCACGGTGAAATCGAGATTGGTCTGGGTCCCGACGAAGAAGTCGGGACCGGGGCGGACCACTTTGACGTGGCGGACTTTGGTGCCGATTTGGCCTACACCGTCGATGGCGGACCTTTGGGGCAATTGGAGTACGAAACGTTTAACGCCGCGGATGCTCAGGTCAAAATAACTGGGACCAACGTTCACCCGGCCGAGGCGAAGGGCGTGATGGTCAACGCATCGCAAGTTGCCATGGACTTTCACGCGGCTTTGCCAGCGCATGACCGGCCCGAAACGACTGAAGGCCGGGAAGGGTTCTTCCATCTCTACCGCATCACGGGGGATGTGGACACGGCCCAACTCAGCTACATCATCCGCGACCACGACCGGCAACTCTTCGAAGACCGCAAACGGCTCTTCCAGGGCATCGCCGACCGGATGAACCGGGCTTACGGTCAAAAGCGTTTGGAAGTCACCATCAAGGACCAGTATTACAATATGCGTGAGATCATCGAAAAGAATATGACCGTGGTCGATTTGGCTAAAGACGCTATGGAAGCCTTACAAATCAAGCCGTTGATTTTCCCGGTTCGGGGTGGTACGGATGGGTCCAAGATTTCCTTCATGGGCTTGCCAACGCCGAACCTGTTTGCCGGGGGCGAGAACATGCACGGGCACTACGAGTACGTTTCCGAACAAACCATGGAACGGGCGACCGACGTTTTGTTAAAGATTGTGACCTTAGCGGAACAACGCGCTTAAATTAATTGGTCAAATTTGGTCAAATTATTTTGAATTTCAGCTTAAATCAGTTAGAATATGAGTGAAAATTGAGGTGACCTTAACGGGGCCTCTTTTTTAGCCACAACTTAAGTCTAAGTTGAAACGGAGGAAGAGATATGAATCCAGAAAAAATGACGCAAGCCTTGACGGACGCCTTAGGGGAGGCCCAACGGATTGCGGTCACCCGGCGACACCAAGCGGTCACGGTGGCACACCTATTTAAATTTTTGATTCAACTAGGTGAATTAGCTCGCCAGCTCTTTGAATCGGCTGGCGTTGACGTTGCGCAGTTGGACGCTGAACTCGACCGAGAACTGGACGGTATCAGTCAGGTCACGGGCAGTAACGTGCAATATGGTCAGACCTTTTCCAATAATTTGACCACTCTGTTGCAACAGGCCGACCAGTTGAAGGACAGTTACCATGATGAGTACTTGGCTATCGACATGGTGGTCTTGGCGCTGATGCAGTTAAGTGGGGAAAGCCTGACCGACTACTTGAAGCAACAAGGTTTGACCACTAAACAATTAAAGCTGGCCGTGGACCAAGTTCGCAACGGCGAACGAGTCACCTCGAAAAATCAGGAATCCCAGTACCAGGCCTTGAAGAAGTACGGAATTGATTTAGTCCAAGCTATGCGCAGTGGAAAAATCGACCCGATCATTGGCCGGGATGACGAAATCTTGTCCGTGATTCGGATCTTGTCACGGAAAACCAAAAACAACCCCGTCTTGATTGGGGAAGCCGGCGTTGGGAAGACCGCCATCGTGGAGGGCTTGGCCCAACGAATCGTGCGCGGCGACGTGCCCGACAACTTGAAAGACAAGACTATCTTTTCCCTCGATATGGGCGCATTGATTGCCGGGGCCAAGTACCGCGGTGAATTTGAGGAACGCTTGAAGGCCGTCTTAAAGGCAGTCACCAAGAGCGACGGTCAAATCATCATGTTCATCGACGAAATTCACAACATTGTGGGGGCTGGTAAGGCGGAAGGCAGCATGGACGCCGGGAACCTCTTGAAACCAATGCTAGCTCGCGGTGAGCTTCACCTGATTGGGGCCACCACGCTCGATGAGTACCGGGAATACATGGAAAAAGATAAGGCCTTGGCCCGCCGGTTCCAGCGAGTCGTGGTCGACGAACCCAGCGTGGCCGACACGGTCACGATTCTGCGGGGGATTCGCGAACGCTTCGAAATCCATCACGGGGTCCGCATTCACGACAATGCCCTGGTAGCGGCCGCTAAGTTGTCGAACCGCTATTTGACCGACCGTTTCTTGCCCGACAAGGCCATCGACCTGGTGGATGAAGCCTCGGCTTCGATTCGGGTCGAGATGAACTCGGCACCAACCGAACTGGACCAAGCCCAGCGTCAGATGATGCGGATGCAGGTCGAACAAACGGCATTGAAGCAAGAGACCGACGCCGCATCGAAGACTCGCTTACAAGAACTCACCAAGCAACTGGCCGACATCAAGGAGAAGGTCGACCGTTTGAGCGCTCAGTGGACGGACGAAAAGACGGCAATCCAACAACTCGGGACCAAGAAGACCGAAATTGACCGGGCCAAGCGCGAATTGACTGACGCCGAAAGTCAGTAC
This sequence comes from Levilactobacillus suantsaii, assembly GCF_014069315.1. NCBI lineage: Bacteria > Bacillati > Bacillota > Bacilli > Lactobacillales > Lactobacillaceae > Levilactobacillus > Levilactobacillus suantsaii. Next base: position 1,921,700 of record NZ_CP059603.1, read on the forward strand.
GACCTGACCAAGGCGGCTAAGCTCCAACACGGGACTATTCCGCAGCTGGAAAAGGAACTGACGGAACTGGAAGCCCGCAACCATCAAAAGAAGTGGCTGGTCTCCGAATCCGTGACGGCGAACGAAATCGCGGCCGTGGTCAGTCGGATGACGGGGATCCCGGTCACTCGGTTGGTCCAAGGCGAACGCGAAAAGCTTTTGAAATTAGGTGACCGGTTGCATGACCGGGTCGTGGGCCAGGACCAAGCCGTAGCTGCCGTGGCGGATGCCGTCCTGCGGTCCCGCGCCGGGTTACAGGATCCGACCAAACCGTTGGGCTCATTTCTCTTCTTAGGTCCGACCGGGGTCGGAAAGACAGAACTGGCCAAAGCGTTGGCCGCTAACTTATTCGACAGCGAAGATCACATGGTCCGTATCGACATGAGCGAATACATGGAAAAGGAATCCGTGTCCCGGCTAGTTGGTGCAGCGCCCGGTTACGTGGGCTACGAAGAAGGGGGCCAACTAACCGAGGCCGTCCGGCGTAACCCGTACACCATCGTCTTGTTTGATGAGGTGGAAAAAGCACATCCGGACGTCTTTAACTTGTTATTACAGGTCTTAGACGATGGCCGCTTGACGGATAGTCAGGGTCGGACCGTGGACTTCAAGAACACGATCTTGATCATGACCTCGAACTTGGGGTCCGACATCCTGTTACAAGGGACCGATGACCAGGGAAAACTGACCAAGGACGCGCAAGAACAGGTCGCTCGATTGTTGCAAACACACTTCCGGCCCGAATTTTTGAACCGGATCGATGAGACCATCATGTTCACGCCACTGACGTTAGCCGACGTCCAACAAATCGTGGTCAAATTGGTCGCCCGGTTAGCGACGCGCCTGCATGAACAACAGTTAGACTTGACCATCACGCCAGCGGCCCAACAATGGATTGCCCAAGCTGGGTACCTGCCAGCTTACGGGGCGCGACCATTGCAACGGTTCATCACCACCCACGTCGAGACGCCGTTGGCCAAGTTGTTGATTGCGGGTGAGATTCCTGCTCACAGCTTGATCACCATCGACGTGGCGGATGATCAACTGACGTTCACGCATCAAGTGCAAACGCCCGCCGAAGTTCAACAGTAACAACGCAGTATAAGCCCAGTCTCAATGGCCATTCAGGCCGTGGAGGCGGGGCTTTTTTTAATGGATTGTTCACTGAGCTTACCGTTGCCGGTGGTTGGTTGCGGGGATAATACAAACCATTTACACGGAACATACGGGTCCTTTACATGCTTTCCTTACACTGAGACTAGTTTTTAATAAGGGAAGTGGCAAGATGTCAATTAAATTGGATGGCCTCAGTAAGGCATATCACGCTGAGGATTGGGTTTTACGCGACGTTCAAGCGGAAATCGAAAGTGGTGAGTTCTTCGCTATCGTCGGCCCGTCAGGATGTGGGAAAAGTACGTTATTACGTATGATTGCTGGGTTGATTCCCATTTCGGCAGGCGAGTTGACCATCGATGGTCAAGTCGCAACGAATCTGCCGCCCAAGGATCGTAAGCTCACGATGGTGTTTCAAAGTTACGCGCTCTTTCCGTTTCTATCGGTCACAGATAACGTTGGGTTTGGACTGAAAGCTCGTAAGTTCCCAGCAGCTGAAGTGGCTGACCGCGTCAATCGAGCCTTGGAACTGGTCAACCTCACCGAATTCAAGGATCGTAAGCCCCGCGACCTTTCCGGTGGGCAACGGCAACGGTTCGCACTGGCCCGTGCGGTGGCCAGTGACGCCAAGATTTGTTTGATGGACGAACCGCTCTCGAACCTTGACGCCCAGTTGCGGGTCAAGATGCGTACCGAATTGCGGAACCTCCAGCAAAAATTAGGCTTGACCGTGATCTACGTGACGCATGATCAGGTGGAAGCCATGACTATGGCTGACCACATCATGGTGCTACACGACCGCCACGTGCAACAGATTGGGACGCCCCTCGAAATCTATAGCCAGCCAGTCAACACGTTCGTGGCTAGTTTCTTCGGGGCTCCCCGGATGAACCTCTTGCCGGCACGGGTGAGTGGCGATGAAGAACTGACTTTGGCCCAGACGTTGAAGTTGCCTCTACCCCGCCCCTTAGCGGTAGCTGATTACACAGTTGGGATTCGGCCCAACGCCTTGACCATTCTGCCGCGGGACACCGCGACACCTAACGTGCAAGTCCAGACGGTAGAGTACCTGGGCGCTAACATGCTACTAGAAACGCAACTGGCCGACGGGACGGCCTTGGAATTAGTGGGGGACCCCGCCATGGCTTATCGTCCCGGAGAACAACTAGCGGTCAAGATCACCGGGACGGTTTATGTGTTTGATGCACAAGGCCAGGCCCAATTCATTTTGAAAGAAGGTATGACCAATGGAAGCCGGACACAGCGTTCCCAAGTCGCAGCCAACCGTTAAGTCCTTTGCCAAAACAGCAGCCAAGGGCTTTAACGTCCACGTCAATGATAAGTATTATGCCGCCGCTTTTTTAGGACCATCGCTCCTGATTTTAGGCGTGTTTGTCTTTTACCCGATGGTACGGACGCTCTATTTGAGCTTGTTTTTAACCAATAATGTGGGGCGACCGACTGTCTTTGTGGGCTTAAAAAATTACGTGAGCTTGTTGACCTCGGCGGCTTACCGAGCCAGTCTTACGGCAACGGGGTTCTACGTGGTCGGGGTCGTCGTTTTGACCCTCGCGCTAGGTATCTTGCTGGCGCAAGCGACCGTTCAAAAGCTGGCCGGGATTCAGTGGTTCCGGACCATCTTTTCGGCGACGATGGGGGTCTCGGTCTCGGTCGCAGCCATTTTCTGGCTGTTCATCTTTAGTCCTTCGGTCGGGTTATTGGACCAGATTGCCGCCTTCTTCCATTTACCGGTGATCAATTGGTTGACCGATCCCGGCTGGGCGATGGTCGCCATCATCGTTTCGACGGTCTGGATGAACCTCGGTTTCACCTTCTTGATTCTCTTTGGGGCCCTCCAGATGGTGCCCCCGACGTTGTACGAAGCAGCAGATATTGAAGGGGCGTCTAAGAGGTACCAATTCTGGCACGTGACGTTGCCGATGATTTCACCTACGCTGTTCTTTACCGCAACGGTCACGTTGATCGGGGCGTTCAAGAGTTTCGGGCTGATTGATCTGATGACCGCCGGGGGGCCGAACAATGCGACGAACCTGATGGTCTACTAAGTTTATAAGGATGCCTTTTTGACCGGGAACTATGGCATGGCTAGTGCCGAGTCGATCATTTTGGCTCTGGTCATTGCCTTGTTCACGTTACTGCAATTCAAATTCCTCGAAAAGCGGGTGACTTACTAATGATGAGTCTGACCAAAACGCACAAATCCCTTCGGTATCTAGGCTTGGGACTCCTGGCTCTGTTAATCTTAGGACCATTTATTCTTGGTTTCTGGACCAGTTTGATGCCCACGGCTGATATTGCCAAGGGGATTCTAATCAGTTCCCACCTTTCGCTGGCCAATTACGTCGATGCGGTGCAACAGACAGCCATTCTGCGGTATCTGGTCAACAGCCTGGTGATTTCGACGCTGACCATGTTGGCGCAGGTCTTATTCTGTTCACTGGGGGCTTACACGTTCGTCTTTCTTAAATTCAAAGGTCGAGATTTCCTATTCTACGTCATTTTAGCGACCATGATGCTCCCATTTGAAGCTGAGGTGATTCCAAACTTCGCTACGGTTCGGTTCTTGAACCTGTTGAACCATTACGCGGTCATGGTGATTCCGTTTCTGACCTCGGCCTTTGGCATTTTCATGTTGCGCCAGGCATTTCGCCAGATTCCCGGGGAACTCAAGGAAGCCGCCGATATCGAGGGCCTGAATCACTGGCAATTCTATTGGCGCGTGGCGTTACCTTACGCCCGCATTAGCATCTTCACGCTGGCGGCTTACAGTTTTCTGGAAAGCTGGAACCAATACCTCTGGCCGATGTTGACCACGTTTAGCGATAAGTTTCGTCCCGTGCAAGACGGTTTGCGGCAACTGCAGTCCCAAGAAACCTTCAACAATTGGGGGATGATCCAAGCCAGTGCCGTGATCGTAGTGATCCCAACGTTATTAGTTCTGTTCGTTGGGCAGCACTACTTCAAGAACGGGTTGAACGAGGGGGCCACGAAATAATGCGACGGATACGTAACTGGGAACGCTGGGGATTAGCTGGCCTGTGTCTGATTATTGTGGCTGCTATTGGCTTAGGGTGGGCCACGCATCAGCGGGCGACCACGGCTCAGGCCAATACCCGGACGAAAGTGGTTTTTTGGCACGAAATGACCGGTCCTGCCCAGCAATAATTATTGACGTTGGTCAAAAATTTTAACCACTCACAAACAAAGTATGAAGTCGTTCCCGAATTTGAAGGGAACTATAATGAGGCGGTCCAGAAGATCATCGATACTCACGGGACTGATGCCTCACCGGCGGTCTTCCAATCGATGGATATCTCGACTAGCCAGTTGCACCACACGGGGTACACCACGCCGGTCCAAAAGTTTATCGACGAGGACCATTATCCGGTCCAAAAGATTGCGTCGGGGGCCCGCGCCTTTTACGCCAATAAAGGAGTGCAACTCTCGATGCCGTTCAATACGTCACAACCGGTCCTGTACTATAACGCGACGTTACTGAAAAAGTACGGGATCACGCCACCGCCGGTCAACCCGTCGTATCAGGATATCACCCGGGTGGCGACTCAGTTAATGACCCGCTCGCATAAAAAGGTCCAGGGGATCACCGTGGAAATCTATGGCTGGCTGTTCGAACAGTTCCTGGCTAACTCGGGGGAGTCATTAGCTAACCGGGAAGACGGGCATGCTGGGACCCCAACGGCCGTTAACTTCACCGGACCGGCGGCAGTCCAGACTATGCAGTGGATCCAAACGAATTTGAAGCGCGGCAGCTTCGTGAACTACGGGGCCGGCGCCAACGCTGTTAATAACGAAACGGCGAGCTTCTTATCGGGCCGGTTGGGGATGTTTCTCCAAAGCTCGGCTACGATTGGGCAACTGACCAAGGGTAACCCGGACAAATTGGGCATCACTTATTACCCGCATCCGGATGGTCAAAAAGCCAACGGAGTCGCCATTGGGGGCGCCTCGCTGTGGATCTCTAACGACAAGACGACCCACGTTCAACGGGGGGCTTGGGACTTCATCAAGTACTTGCTGACGGCTAAGAATCAGGCGGCTTGGCAAGTTGCGACCGGGTACTTGGCGTTGAACAAGGATTCGCAAAAGGAACCGGAATTACAGGCACTTTATCAAAAGTTGCCGGCAACTAAAGTTCCAGGAGAACAATTGCGCGCCGCTACGCCGAACAATACCAACTCGGGTATCTTTTTACAGGGCTTGATTCAGGCCCGGACCCTGACCCAAACGGCCATGGAACAGATTTATCAGGGGAGTGACCCACAAAAAGCATTGGCTACCGCCCAGAAATCAATGAATAGTTACATCAGCAATAATAATCGGTCTAACGGCTATTCTTGAGTAAGTTAAGGTGGCGTTGATCAGTTAAAAGAAGGGTTATGAGGAGGAAAATTATGGCAATCCGCACGGCAATTTTTGGCCACCGGGGGTATCCAGCGCAATTCCCAGAGAATAGTTTAGCCGGGTTCGACTATGCGTTGGCCCACCACATCGATGGCTTGGAGTTTGATGTTCAACTGACGAAGGATCGAGTCCCCGTCATCATGCATGACGAAAAGCTCAACCGGACCACTGATGGCAAAGGGTTCATTAAGGATTACACCCTAGCGGAACTACGACAGTTTCACTTGGATCGTGGCGAAGTAATTCCCACGTTAGCGGAACTGCTAGCGTTAGTGGGCGACCAGGATGTGCAGCTCAACCTAGAGTTTAAGACCAACAAAGTTCGCTACCCAGGGATTGAGAAGATCGTTTTGGATATGCTAGATACCGTGACCCTTGCGCGGCCCGTGATTTTCTCGTCGTTTTACCTGCCATCCTTAAAGGCTTGCCAGTTGTTGGCACCCGACGAGGCTTGTTGCTGGTTGACTGGGAAACCGGTGGTGAACGCCAAGGCGTTTGTGACTAACGAACACCTCGAGGGATTACATTTAAAGCATTACCAAGCCGATATTCCGGTAACGGAACGAATTTGGACGGTCGATGAGCCTGCTGAAGCTTATGAGTTGTTTCAGCAACAAGTCGCTGGTATTTTCACGGATGATTTTATGACCATGACGCGGTTACGTGACCGGATGTTATTGGTCAAATAAGACTGTTACCCCTCAAGATAAAATTCAGAACACGCGTTCGTTTGCAGTTAAACGAGCGCGTTTTTCTGGTATAATAGAGCAAACTAGGAAGGGGAGAAAGCGACGTGTTTGTGCCATTACAAGTCTTCAGCACCTACAGTCTGTTACAAAGTACCAATCGAATCACCGAATTGGTGCAAACGGCGAAACAACGGGGCTACACGGCGTTAGCTCTGACTGATAAAAACGTCATGTACGGCACGGTAGCCTTTTATAACGCCTGCCAAACGGCTGGAATCCAACCGTTACTGGGGTTGACGTTGACCACGCAGGGACTGGTGGTCAACGGGGAAAGCGAACTCAACTGGGTCTTCATTGCCCGTGACTTCACGGGATACCAGCAGTTGATGCAGCTGACGACAGCCTATCAGGTCGGCGAAGCCCCCGTCGACTTAGCGCGACAATCAGCGAATTTGACCCATCTAGACGTAATCGCTCCGCTGGATAGCGAAGTTCACCAATTGTTGGTTGCGGGGGATGCTCCGGCAGCCGTTCAGGTGGTCCAACGCTTACAACAATGGGTCCCCGCAAAACACCTGTATTTGGGTGTCGCTGCAGATACCGCTTTGGTTCTCCAGGATGGGTTATCGGCGGTCGCTGAGCAAACGCAAACCACGTTGGTCGCGTTGAGTCCGGTGACTTATTTGAACCGCGAAGACGATTTCGCCGTAAACGTGCTTCGGGCGATTGCGGCGGGGGCCACGATTGATGACCCCCAAACCAAACAGCACGAATTAGGCGACCATTGGTTGATGCCGGCGGCGGACCAGACTAATCGGTATGCGGGTCAGCTAGCGGCAGCGGCGACGGCGACCGGGCAGTTGGCGGCCGATGTGCAGGTGACCTTGCACTTTCAACAGCCACAATTACCCCAGTTTCCAACGCCGCAACAGTTGAGTTCACAAGCCTACCTTCAACAACTTTGTGAGCGGGGACTAGCTGCGCGTTTGCAAGGCCACGCAACGGCAGACCGAGCCGCCTACCAAGAGCGGTTGACCCATGAATTGGGCGTGATCCACCGGATGGGCTTTGATGATTATTTTCTGATTGTCTGGGACGTCATGAACTTTGCGCACCGCGCTCATATCCAGACCGGTCCGGGCCGAGGCTCAGCGGCCGGGTCGTTAGTGGCGTATGCGCTGGCCATCACGGAAGTGGACCCACTGGCCTACCACCTGTTGTTTGAACGGTTCTTGAACGAGGAACGGGCCCAGATGCCTGATATTGATTTGGATATCCCGGATGATCGACGGCAGGAGGTCCTCCAGTACGTTCACGACAAGTACGGCCACGAACGAGTCGCCCAAATTATTACGTTCGGGACTCTGGCGGCCAAGGCAGCGTTACGCGACGTGGGTCGCGTCTTAGGCGTGAGTGCCTTTGAAATGAGTGATTGGAGTGCGGCGATTCCGAACCAGTTGCACATCACCTTGCAAGCTGCCTACCAACAATCGCAACGGTTGCGCAATCTGGTGGCCGATAGCGACCGCAATCGCTTGCTCTTTACTACGGCGCGACAATTGGAAGGCTTACCGCGAAATTACTCGACCCACGCGGCCGGTATCGTATTGAGCCAGGGACAACTGACGGATCTGGTGCCGCTCCAACCGGGGAGTGAAGGCTTGCTCATGACCCAGTATCCTAAGGACACCGTCGAAGCCGTGGGATTGTTGAAGATGGATTTCCTGGGACTACGAAATCTTAGTATCCTGGCGAACGCCCTGCGGTTAGTCCGCAAGCAAACGGGTCACGCACTATCCGTGAACGATATCGATCTCAACGATGCGGCGACACTCCAGCTATTTGCCCAAGGAGAGACTAACGGGGTCTTCCAATTTGAATCGGCCGGTATCAAGCGGGTCTTGCGCCAATTAAAACCCGATAGTTTTGAACTGGTCGCGGCCGTAAACGCGCTGTACCGGCCGGGGCCGATGGAAAATATCGGTACCTTCATTAACCGCAAACAGGGCAAGGAACCCGTGACCTATGCGGCCGATGCGTTGAAACCCATTTTAGGTCCCACCTATGGCGTCTTGGTTTACCAAGAGCAGGTTATGCAGGTAGCGTCAGCCATGGGGGGCTTTACACTGGGCCAAGCCGATTTATTGCGGCGGGCTATGAGTAAGAAGAAGCACCGGACCATGGATGCCATGCAAAAGCAATTCGTCCAGGGGGCCTTACAGAAGGGCTACTCAGAAGATGTGGCCCAACGCGTCTTCGCCTATATGGACCGGTTCGCCAACTACGGGTTCAACCGCTCCCACGCGGTGGCTTACAGTAAGCTGGCGTTTCAACTAGCCTATTTGAAGGCCCACTACCCGGGACCATTTTATGCGGCGTTGCTGAATTCGGTGATCAACGTCCCGGTAAAGACTAAGATGTACTTAACCGAAGCCAAACGCCACGGGGTGACCGTGTTACCGCCAGATATCAACCGCTCGACGGCTTACTTTAATTTGCAAGATCAGGCGATCATCTTTGGGTTGAGTTCGATCAAGGGCGTGCGACGCGATTTTTTGCGAGCGATTTTAGCCGAACGGCACGAGAATGGGCCGTTCAAGACCTTACATGACTTTTTGAACCGCACTGATCCTAAGTACCGCAAGGCCGACCTGTTGAACGCCATGGTCTATGCGGGGACCTTCGATCACTTTGGGTACAACCGGGCGGAACTGATTGCGGCGATTCCCGAATTTTTGAGCACGGTCGAACTTTCGGGCAACAACGTGGACCTGTTTGCGGCCTTAGCACCCAAGGTCCAACATCAACCCGATTTAGATTTGATGACCAAGCTTCAAAAGGAAGAAGCGGTCTTGGGCGCATATTTGTCCGGTCACCCGGTCGAGCAGTACCGGGACCTTAGGCGAAAGCTCCACGCAGTGCCAATCAGTGATTTGGCCAGTGTCCAGCGGGCCACCGTGGTGGTCTACGTCACGGGGATTCGCAAGATTCGCACCAAGCGAGGCGAGCCGATGGCGTTTCTCACCGGCAGCGACGAATCCGCTGATGTGAGCATCACGGTCTTTCCCAACCAATTTCGCCAAGCTAGCACCTGGTTAGCGACCGGTCAAGTCGTCGTGGTTACGGGCAAGGTGGAACGCAAACGCGGGCTGCAACTAGTGGCCAACCGTTTGTCCGCGGCTCCTCAGCCGGTGACGTTACCCGCGGGGGCTCGTTGGTTTATCCGCGTTGATGCCGATCACGATGACCGAAAAGTGGCGGCGCAATTGGCCCAGGTCTTGACCCAACATGCGGGAGATGTCCCGGTGATTGTGTATCAGCCGCAGACCGACCAGAAGCGAGTCCTGCCCCGGCAACAGTGGTTAACGGCTGATGCGGCCCTGACGGCATCGTTAGAACGATTGATGGGCGCCGGTAACGTCGTCTTTAAAAATGGATAGACCAATTTAAATAAAAATGCCTCTAGACTATTTATATTAGCTTTGATACGATTATACCAATAACTAATATCATTTAATTTGGAGGCTTTTTTCATGCAATTAAACGTGAAGCTATATTCGGATGGGGCGGAATTGACCGCCATGCAACAGGTCGCACAAACGGGGCGGGTGCAGGGATTTACCACGAATCCCAGCTTGATGAAGGCGGCGGGGATTACGGATTATTTGGCTTTTGCTCGGGCCGCCGTAGCTGCCTTTCCCGACCAATCGATCAGTTTCGAGGTCTTCTCCAGTGACCCGGATCAGATGGTAAAAGAGGCCCTGGTTTTGGCGGACTTAGGGAAGCACGTTGCGGTCAAGGTACCTATCATTCGCGCCACCGGTGTTGACAACACGGCGGTCATCCAACGATTATCGCAAGCTGGTGTAAAGGTCAACGTCACAGCTATCACGACACTTGAGCAAGTTAAATTGGCGGTTCAAGCGTTAAGTGAACGAACTGGGGGGATCGTCTCTGTCTTTGCGGGCCGAATCGCCGATACCGGAGTCGACCCGGTACCATTGATGCGGGCAGCTGCGAAATTATGCCACGCTAAGCCACGAATCGAGCTGTTATGGGCCAGCACTCGTGAAGTCTTTAACATCGTTCAAGCGGACCAAACGGGGTGCGATATCATCACGGTACCACCAAAAATTTTGGCCAAGTTACCGAAACTCGGCAAGAAAGCGCTTCAAGTTTCCCTCGACACGGTTAAGACCTTCGATGCCGACATCCGGGACCTGGGCTTCACGATTCCGACGCCGACGTCAACCACTAGTGAGTAATGGTGGGCTTATTTAAAGATAAGGAAAAACTGTAATTGGTTTGTCAAAATTCGATTGCGCGTCAACGGAAAACGCTTACTTTGAGAATTTGGCAACAAAGTCGCTGAAATTCAGCGAACATAGCAGACATAAATTTTTAAAAGTGCTAAAATACTTCTGGAATCAAATTTGTGCTGAAGATTTTGGTCTACCAAACTTTCTGTTTGGCGACCGAATTCGTGCCAATTCTAAAGGAGAGATTTTTCTAATGAAGAAAACCAAGATTGTAAGTACCCTTGGTCCTGCAAGTACTGACGTGGATACCATCGTTAAGTTGATCGAGGCCGGAGCTAACATTTTCCGGTTCAACTTCTCCCATGGTGATCACGAAGAACACCTTGGCCGTTTGGAAAACGTCCACAAGGCGGAAAAGATTACTGGTAAGACTGTCGGCATTATGCTGGACACGAAGGGTGCTGAAATCCGGACGACCGTTCAAAAGGGCGGCAAGCTCCAATTCAACACTGGCGACGAATTCCGTATTTCCATGGATGCTTCCTTAGAGGGAACGAAGGACAAGATTGCGGTCACTTACCCTGGCTTGTTCGATGACGTCCATGAAGGTGGCCACGTCTTATTCGACGATGGATTGTTAGACACGGTCGTTGAAAAGAAGGACGATGCTACTAAGGAATTGTTGGTTAAGGTTCAAAACGACGGTGTCTTAGGTTCCCGGAAGGGTGTCAACGCCCCTGGTGTTTCCATCAACTTACCTGGGATCACGGAAAAGGACTCCGACGATATTCGCTTTGGTTTGGACCACGAAATCAACTTCATCGCTGCTTCCTTCGTTCGGAAGCCACAAGATGTGATGGACATTCGTGAACTGCTCGAAGAAAAGCACATGGAACACGTTCAAATCTTCCCAAAGATCGAATCTCAAGAAGGTATCAACAACTTTGACGACATTATCAAGGTGTCCGATGGGTTAATGGTTGCTCGTGGGGACATGGGGGTTGAAATCCCAACGGAAAACGTCCCGTTGGTTCAAAAAGCCCTCATCAAGAAGTGCAACTTGTTAGGTAAGCCAGTTATCACGGCTACCCAAATGTTGGACTCCATGCAAGAAAACCCACGCCCAACGCGTGCCGAAGCTTCTGACGTGGCTAACGCCGTCTTTGATGGGACTGACGCTACCATGTTATCCGGTGAAAGTGCCAACGGGGAATACCCAGTTCAATCCGTTGCAACCATGAACCAAATCGACATCAAGGCTGAAAATGCTTTGGCTGACTTTGGTCGTGACAACTTGAGCTTTGACAACGGTGACGTCACCGAATCTATCGGGGCTTCCGTTGCTCGGGTTGCGCAACAATTGGGTGTTAAGACTATCGTGGCGGCAACCGAATCAGGTTACACGGCCAAGATGATCTCGAAGTACCGGCCAAACGCGAACATCTTAGCGGTCACTTTTGATGACCGGACTCGGCGTGGCTTAATGGTTAACTGGGGCGTTTACCCAATCGTGACCGAAAAGCCATCCAACACCGATGAAATGTTCGACTTAGCCGCAGCTAAGGCCGTTGAAACGGGCTTGGCTAAGGAAGGCGACTTAATCCTGATCACCGCTGGGGTTCCAGTTGGCGAACGAGGCACGACGAACTTGATGAAGATCCAATTGATTGGTTCCAAGCTCGTTCAAGGTCAAGGTGTCGGCGACGATACGGTCATCGGTAAGGCAGTGATTGCCAACTCTGCTGCTGAAGCCAACGCCAAGACCGTTGAAGGTGGTATCTTGATTGCCAAGAACACCGACAAGGACTACTTACCAGCTATCGAAAAGTCCAGCGCCGTTATCGTTGAAAACGGTGGGTTGACTTCTCACGCCGCAGTCGTTGGAATTTCCATGGGAATTCCAGTGATCGTGGGCGCTGCTGGGGCCAGTGATAAGATTTCTGATGGTGAATTGATTACGGTCGATTCTCGTCGGGGAATCGTTTACCACGGTGCTTCTAACGCACTTTAAGCGACATTAAATTAATGATTGAAACGGACTTGCCAATTGGTGAGTCCGTTTTTTTACGGGTCGACCGGGAGAAAAACGGCTTTTTTGCGTCGCGCCCCTCGCTAGTTGGGAGATTTCCGTGTAGAATACAAGTTAGCGACTTTGAGAACGAACGGCAGTGGCCGGTACTAGGTACTTGATTTATCCGGTACGGTCCACAAAATCGATCGATTGAGACCCGGATGGGGTCATTCCCATCCAGAAACGAGGAAATTATGGAAAACTTATTAGGCCGTATGATTACGGGAAGTGTGACCGACGAAAACGAAACGGACTATTTCGTTCAAGCGGAAGGCACCACTTTTCGGCTGGCCAAGCAAGAAATCAAAAAACCTTTGAGAGCGGGGGCCACGTTTAAGGGCTTCGCGTACGAAAGTGAAGATCATCATCTGACCATTACCCGGAACGCCCCGCAGGTCCAGGTGGACCACTATGGTTGGGGCACGGTAGTCCGGAGCCAGCGAACGCTCGGAGTATTTGTGGACATCGGCTTGCCCAACAAGGATATGGTCGTCTCGTTAGATGACCTGCCGAGCATGATGGAACTGTGGCCACAGCAAGGTGACAAGCTGTTGATCGCGTTGCGCGAAGACCACAAGCAACGCCTTTGGGGCGTACTGGCCGACATGGATATCTTCCATGCGATTGCACAACCGGGTAAGAAGCGGATGGAAAATGCCAACGTGACGGCGACCGTGGTCCAAAACAAACTCGTCGGGACCCGAGTCATGACCGACCACTACGAGTTGGGGTTCATTCACCCGGATGAACGGGACGTTGAACCGCATTTAGGGGCGGAAGTCCACGGGCGAATCATCGGCGTGCACGACGACGGGACGTTGAACTTATCCTTAAAGCCTAGAGCCTACGAAGCTATCGATGACGATGCCGCCATGTTGCTGGCGGCGTTGGAACATAGCGAAGCTGGCCATTTAGAGTTCAGCGACAAAAGTTCGCCGGCCGCAATTCGGGCCTACTTTGGCATTAGCAAGGGCCAGTTCAAGCGGGCCATCGGCCACCTCTTAAAGGACCGCAAGATCACCCAACACGACGGACAGCTTTGGTTGGTCACCGATCAAGCGACCGACGATTCGGCACCGCAGGCTTAAGTAAGGGGGCGGTCGGGTGCGACCATTTGAAATGGCGATTGCGGATTTCACCCATTATTTGACGGTCGAGCAGGGCTTGGCCCGAAATTCGGTGACCAGCTACGCCCAGGAATTACGCGAACTAGCGGCGTATTTACAGCACCGGCAGATAAACGATTTTAAGGCTTGCGACCGGTCCCAGTTGATGGCGTATTTGGCGACGCTCACCCAACAGGGAAAATCGCGGAATTCGGTGATTCACGCGGTCTCGGCCCTGCGAAAATATTACCGATACTTGATGGAGACTCATCAGCTCACAGAAAACCCGATGGCTAACGTGGCCGCCCCCAAGCACGCCGAACATTTACCGGCGGTCTTGACGGTCGCCGAGGTCACCCGGCTTTTAGCGACGCCCGACGTGACCACGAAATACGGGGTGCGCGACCGCGCAATGCTGGAGGTCCTGTACGCCACGGGTTTGCGGGTCAGCGAACTCGTGCATTTGAAGCTCAGTGATTTGCACCTGGAGATGGGCCTCTTGCAGACCCTAGGTAAGGGAGGCAAGGAGCGCATCGTCCCCATCGGCGACGTGGCTTGTGACTGGGTTACCCGGTATCTCAAGACCAGTCGCCTGGTTCTATTGAAGCGGCGGACCAGTCCATATTTGTTCTTGAACGCTCACGGCGGCGGCTTGACCCGCCAGGCCATTTGGCAAAAGATCAAGCATTACGTGGCGTTAGCGGATATCAAAAAAGACGTAACGCCCCACACCCTGCGCCACTCGTTTGCCACGCACATTTTGGAGAACGGGGCTGATTTGCGGGTCGTGCAGGAATTGTTGGGGCACGCCGATATCACCACGACACAGATTTACACGCACATTTCGAAGCAGCGCCTGGCGGCCGTCTATGACCGGTATCACCCCCGGGCCTAACGCGAAAATTGGAGGCGCACGGATGTTATTAAAGTATCGGAGTGACTATCAAAAAATTGCGATGGGAATTATGAGTTTGTTACCCGCATTTAAGGACTGGGACCGACTCCAACAGGAATTGACCTGGTACCAGGGCGGTGACGACCGCACGTTATATTTATGGAAAGACCAGTACGATGATTTTGCAGGGGTCGTGGGAACCGAACTGCAAGCCAATTACATCATCGTCCGGCTGGTCGGGCTGATGCCGGACAAACAATCGACCACCAATGAATGGCAAATGCTCGACCAACTCGCGACCGCGACCCCAAAACAGCGACTGATGGGGACCCTCGCGACATCACAGATTATTGCAAAGTGGGAATTTCAGCATGGACAAAACCACCTCGACCGGCCAGCCACTGATTCAAGTCAGTGACTTTGAAGGCCCATTAGATCTTTTATTACACCTGATTAAAACGAATAAAATGGATATTTACGATATCCGCATCACCACCATCACCAGTCAGTACTTGACTTATTTACACCAGTTACAGACGTTGCGGTTGGACGTTGCTGGGGAATACTTCGTGATGGCGGCTAATTTGATGGCTATTAAGGCCAAACTCTTACTGCCGAAGCCGCAGACCTTAGCCCCGGCGGATGATGACGATGAACCTGATGATCCGCGGGCCGAATTGGTGGCCCAACTAGTCGAGTATCAGCGTTACCAACGCGCCGCGGCCGTGTTAAAAAAACGCGCGCAAGCACGTCAACAACACTTCACCCGTCCAGCCATGCCGGTGCCGGCAGATACGCCGTTGACCGTGGCTCCCGGAGTAACGGTCAACGATCTGCAAGCGACGTTGATTCACTTAGCGCACCGAGCGACCGCGACTCGGCCGGTGACCCAGCACGTGGCATCGGAACATTTCACAATCAAGCACCAGATGCATACGGTCCTACAACGATTGCTGAGGACAACGCGACCGGTAGCTTTTGACCGGTTATTTGGGCCGGCACCAGTCTTAGACGAAGTCGTGACGACCTTTTTGGCGGTACTCGAATTAGCTCGTCAGCGGCAGGTCACGCTACGCCAAGCCAGTCGGTTAGTGCCACTGGAAGTTAGTGCACGTCAAGAAGGGGGCTTGGTCGATGACACCACTCGCACAGATTGAAAGCTTACTGTTCGTCAGCGGTGACGAGGGGATGACGGTTGCCGATTTGGCGACCGTGACCGGGCTATTACGCCCGGCCATTTTGGCGAATCTAGAGCGGTTGGCCGAAAAGTATACGGCCGATGAGAATTCGGCTTTGGAACTGATGGTCAATGACACCACGTATCGTTTGGTCACTAAGGCGGCGCTCAGCCCCGTGATTCAGCGCTACTTTGAAAGTCCACTGAGTACGGCTTTGTCCCCGGCGGCCTTAGAAGTTCTGGCCATCATTGCTTATCGGCAACCGATTACCCGAATCGAAGTTGATGAGATTCGGGGCGTACAGAGCACGTCGACGGTCCAAAAACTGGTTTTGCGCCGGCTGATCGAACCTGCTGGGCGGTTAAATGAACCAGGACGGCCCAAAATTTATCGGACCACCGATTACTTTTTAGATTACTTCGGCTTAAAACAGTTACAAGACTTACCCCCATTACCGGCTGCGGCGACCCCCGCTGAAGCCAACGGCGATGAAGGGGACTTGTTTTTACAGGCCTTTAACCAACAATTGAATTCAGGAGATGACAAGACATGGAACGACTCCAAAAAGTCTTAGCCCACGCGGGAGTAGCCTCCCGGCGGCAAGCGGAGAAACTGATTATGAGTGGCCACATCAAGGTCAACGGAGCCGTGGTGACCGAACTAGGGACCAAGGTGGGCGTGCACGATAAGATCTTAGTCGATAACGTCCCCATCACAACGGAAACACCGGTATACATGCTGTTGTATAAGCCCCGTGGGGTAATCTCGACGGCCCACGACGAGAAAAAGCGGCGGACGGTCGTGGACTTGATTGAAGACGTGCCCCAACGGATCTACCCGGTCGGCCGTCTGGATTACGACACGTCAGGCCTATTGCTTTTGACGAACGATGGGGAACTGGCGAATCGGTTGACCCACCCCCGTTACGAAGTCGAGAAAGTTTATGTGGCCCGGGTCACGGGGATTCCCAGTAACGACGCCATGCGCCAGTTGCGTCAAGGAATAACCGTGGACGACGATCACTATGCACCGGCAAAGTCCAAGGTCCTGAGCGCGGACAAAAAGAAACAGACGGCGATCGTGCAGCTCACGATTCATGAAGGGCGCAACCATCAGGTCAAAAAAATGCTGGAGGCCGTGGGGTATCCCGTTGAAAAACTAAAGCGCGAGCAGTACGGTTTCCTGACTCTCAAGGGTTTGCAGCCGGGAGAGTCCCGCCACTTAAAACCCGAAGAATTAAAGGAATTAAAACGCCTCACGGGCTTAACAAAGTAAGTGAAAGTCTTGACAAACTTTAAGAAAGTTTGTATATTAAGTGTGTAATTAAAATTAATTAGGTTCATCTTCAAGGCAGGGTGAAATTCCCGACCGGCGGTAAAAGTCCGCGACCCACAGCGATGTGGTTGATTCGGTGCAATTCCGAAGCCGACAGTAAAGTCTGGTATGCAGAAGATGAGACGTTGCTCTTTGCGCTTCCTGACGTAATCAACAAGGTCTTGCCCTTCTGCGGCGAGGCCTTTTTTGGTCCCGCCGTGTGTGAGATGACCGTAAGGAGGAACAGAGTTATGGAAAGTCGACAACAGGGAATTAGCGTTCGCGCGATGGTCGAGATGGCGTTGTTTGCAGGGGTGTCGTACGTCCTGATGTTTATTTCGTTACCGATTATCCCGATTGTGCCCTACATGAAGCTCGACTTCAGTGATTTGGTGGTATTACTTGGGATGAGTATTTTCGGCGCCGGGGGTGCGATTTTGATTGCAGCGGTTAAGGAACTGCTCTACTTCGTGTCAACGGGGCTAGACGTCATGAACTTCATTGGAATCTTCACGGCGTTTATTGCGGACATCGTGTACATCGTGCCGATCAGTGCCGTGTTGAAGCATAAGCCAGCGACGCTTTCCCGGCAGGTCTTAGCGGTTATTGCGGGGACTTTGAGTTTGACGATTGTGTTGTCGCTCGCTAACCTGTGGTTCATCACGCCGTTGTACTTAAAGGTTTGGGGCATGTCCTTGAGCTTGCCCGTTCCGAAGTTGGTCCTGTTTGGTATCGTGCCATTCAACCTGATCAAGGGGGCCGTCCTGGGCTTCCTGTTCATCTTGTTGCATAAGCGTCTCGGTAATTGGCTCGGTCAGCATCAAAATTAAAAATTTCATGTAAAGTTTTGTTGAAGGGGGTCGACCGTGTGGTTGGCCCCCTTTTGATTATGGTAAACTAAAGAAGACTAAACGAACGAAAGGGGGGAGTGCGGTGACACCGCAAGACCTATTACAGTTGTTAAGCCAGCGGCAGGTGCGGCGCTTGCGGGTGATTGAGAATCTCTTACGGGGCCGTAAAACCGTGTCCACTCTGTATTGGGGGCAACGGTACGGACTCCTCTACTTACTAGGCCTCGATAAGGCGTTACAGCGGGGCGCGTTGGACCAGGTAGCGCAGACTTTGGTGACCCAACGATTAGCCGCCTGGACGCAAGATGAGCAGCCCCAGTTACGACTAACGCCAGCGGGGCATACGCAGCAACAGGCGACGACTTATTATCACCCGCAAACGGCTTTGACCTGGCCACGAGTTGATTTGAAATTAGTGACGCAACGACTCTTTTTAGCTGTCCAGGTGGTCTCACAGTACGCCCATCATAACGTGCAGTACTATCCTTTGATGACGGATCTCGCGACGCAGCAAGCGGTTCGACAGTGGTTTCACCAAATTAAAAGCACAGCTTTAGCACAAATGGTGCTCACGGCTTTGACGCACAGTTTGACCCAATTGCCAGAATTGACGGCGATGGTGACAACGGCTGGTTTGAGTGGGTATCAGCAACCTGGCCAGACCACGGCCCAGCTAGCGCGGACCTACCAAGAATCGGCCTGGGAGATTTACTTACGGCGAGTCGACGGGGTGATTCAAATTGCGACCGATGCTCGAAAGCGTGACCATCCGTTACACCCCCTCTTGGCACCGGCCTGGCAAACGCCGGTGACGCGTAGTGCGCAAGCCACGTTAGCTGCTGTGACGACCACGTCGTTATCGTTAGATCAGGTCGCTCAACAGCGGCACATCAAACCCAGCACGGTGCGCGAACATCTGTTAGAAGCCGCCATCATGTTGCCGGTGACCGCGGTGCCTTACGACCGCTTATTGCCGCAGACGACACGCCAGGACCTGCTCGCAGCATTGCCCGGAGCACTAGATGACTGGGAATATATGGCGTTGACGCCAGAACTGCAGGCACGTTACGATTTTTTCACCTTTCGGTTACTCGCGATTTGGTGCGGAAAGCAAGGTGAGATGGCATGATGGAATCATTGACGGCGAGTTTGAAACGTGGCTTCGGGCACACAACCTTTCGTGAAGGACAACAAGCCGCCCTGACGGCACTTGAACAACACCAGGATACCTTGGCCGTTCTTCCGACTGGAGCCGGTAAAACCTTAATTTATCAGCTCTACGGGTACCGGCATGCTGGTTGCGTCCTTATCGTGTCACCGTTGTTAGCGTTGATGACCGACCAAGTCAACCGGATGCGCGTGGCCGGGTTTCGCCGGGTCGCAGCCATTACGTCGTTGACCAGTTACGCGGAACGCCAGGTGATTTTGGCCCACTTCGCGGACTATCAGTTCTTATTCTTGTCGCCAGAGATGTTAGCTCAGCCCACGATGTTGGCGCAAGTCCAACAACTGCGGCTCAGTTTGCTAGTGATCGACGAGGCCCACTGCATCGTCCAGTGGGGACCGGATTTTCGGCCAGAATACTTATTGTTGGGGGCAATCCGGGAAAGATTGGCACGACCGTTGACGTTGATGTTAACAGCCACGGCCGATTCTGCCACCCAACACGAAATCGCCAAACAGTTGCGCACAACGCCGCAGATCATCACGGAATCCATTGACCGGCCAAGCATCTTCCTCGATGTGGAGGCGGTCGCTAACGATGCTGAGAAGCGGGAGCGCCTCTTACAATTGGTCTCTCAGTTAGTTTTTCCGGGAGTGGTCTACTTCTCAAGCAAACAACTGGCCAGCGACATGGCCCAATGGTTACAGGAACAAACGGGGTTACCGATTGCTGCTTATCATGCGGGTTTGTCCAGCGAGGATCGCTTTAAGATTCAACAACAGTTTATGGCAGGCGAATTGGCAGTGATCTGTGCGACCAGTGCGTTTGGGATGGGGATCGATAAGAACGATATTCGCTACGTGATCCATTACCACTTGCCCACTGATTTAGGGAGTTACGCCCAAGAAATGGGCCGAGCTGGCCGGGATGGGCAACAGAGCTTGGCCGTGTTATTGTCGGCGCCGGGAGATGAACGCTTGCCACTGACCTTGATGGAGGCCAACCGGCCCGATGACACGACCATACAGCGGTTTTACGCCCATCCGCAGGCTTTCGATTCCGATGATCCGGGCATCGCTCTGTTGACGTTTTACTATCAACATGGGATTTCGCTGGCAGCGGTGCAGACGTTATTTACCCGTCGTGAGCAAGAACGGCATCACGCACTGGCCCAAATGCTGGCGTATGCCCGTGAACCAGATTGTTTGCGTGACCGCTGGTTAACGGCATTTGGACAGGCGGACTCGACACACACGGCGAAGTGTTGTGCCCCGGCTAAGGTCCCATTAGACTTAGCTGCCCTTGGCTTAAAACGGACGGTTCAACCGGCGGTAAACCCCGTCACACTGGACTGGCGCGCCCGTTTAGAAACGCTATTTTTATCGAATAATTAAGGAATTCAACGATGGGGTATGGTACAATTACCGGTGGAAGTTTTTCAGGGAGGTTAGATGATGAGTCAGAAACGTGACGAGCAAACGCCTAAGGACCAAACGTCGCGGCCGTGGGAACAGTCGTTTGCTGATGATCGGGACGATCAGGGGAACCTGTCGCGAACGAAGATGCGACGCCAAAATCATAGTAATACCATGGTAACGGTCATTTTGGTGGCTATTATTATTGTTATTGCGGCGGCTTCATTGGTTTACGGTCTGGCCCGGCAGAGTTCGGTCAATCGGCCCCAGAACAACAATACGGAGAAGGTCGCCGCCGGCTCGTCGAGTTCTAAGTCGACGAGTGCCAAAAGTTCGAGTCACCACGCGAAGAAACAAGCGACCAAAAAGGCCAAAGATAGTTCGGATACGAAGACGACAACTGCTAGTTCGACGGAGACCGCGACTAGCAGTTCTTCGGCTGCCGACACCACGACAACAACTTCGAGTAGTCAGGCGGCATCCAGTAGCCAGGCGACCTCGTCGTCCAGCAGCAGTACCAGTAAAAAGTACACCACGGTTGAATCTGGCCAAGGGGTCTACCGGGTCGCAACCAATGCGGGTATCTCGGAACAGAAATTACTAGAGCTGAACGGGTTATCTTCTGGGGCGACGGTCCATCCAGGCCAACGGTTACGGATTCGTTAATCAACCTTTAAAATCATTTTAATTATAGGAGTTAGACAGTATGGCTAAGCAAGGGTTACAAGTTGCCATTGATGGGCCGGCCTCCGCAGGGAAGAGCACGGTTGCCAAAATTGTGGCACAACGTTTTCATTATATTTATTGTGATACCGGGGCGATGTACCGGGCCATCACGTGGAAGGCACTGCAAACGGGAACTGATTTAGGCGATGAAGCCAAAATCGCCGATTTACTCGCACACAGCGAGATTCGGTTTGAACCAGGGACCCCGACGCAAAAGGTCTTCGTCGACGACACCGAAGTGACGTTAGCGATTCGGCAACCGGACGTGACCAATTCGGTCTCACAGGTGTCGGCTTTACCTGCAATTCGTAAAGAACTTACGTCGCGCCAACGGCAAATTGCGGCCGAGGGCGGCATCGTCATGGACGGTCGCGATATCGGCGCTACCGTGCTACCTAACGCGCAGGTCAAAATTTTCATGGTGGCGAGCGTGGCAGAACGGGCGCAACGCCGATTGAAGGATAATGCGGCTAAAGGCATCACCACACCTTTAGCCACGTTGAAGCACGAAATTGAAGAACGGGACCGGAAAGATTCGACTCGAGCTGTTTCTCCGTTGACCCAAGCAACCGATGCCATTCGGTTAGATACCACGTCATTATCGATTGAACAAGTGGCGGATCGGATCGCTGAAATTATTCGCGAAAAAGAAATGCAAGAGAAATAGGCATTTTACTAGCTTTTATCGCTATAATCAGATAAAATGGTGTTTAGAGTTGTCGCAAGGAGGAAATATTCGCATGAGTGAAAATGGCACGAGTCAAAACAATGATAACAACGATTTGCTAAACGCGTTGAATAACGTGGATAACGTGAAGGTCGGCGATGTTGTTAAGGGTGAAATCTTAGCAATCGACGACGATCAACAAGCAATCGTTGGAATCGGTGAAACTGGAATCGAAGGGGTCGTTCCGCGTAAGGAACTCTCCACGAAGCCAGTTGATGATATTAAATCAGTAATTAAAGTCGGGGACGTTTTAGACCTCGTCGTAATCTCACGGATTGGTAACGATAAGGAAGGCGGAAGCTACTTGCTTTCCCAATGTCGTTTGGAAGCCCGGAAGGTCTGGGACGATATTCAAAAAGAATACGAAGCCGGTCATACGTTGACGGTTCCAGTGACCCAGGTCGTTAAGGGTGGCTTGGTCGTTGATGCTGGTGTCCGGGGCTTTGTTCCGGCATCCATGGTTTCTGACCACTTCGTTGAAGATTTGTCCCAATTCAAGGGTCAAACTTTGGAATTCAAGATCGTGGAAATCGAACCTAGTGAAAACCGCTTAATCTTATCCCACCGGGCCATTGTTGAAAAGCAACGCGCTGCGCAACGGGAAAAGATCATGGCTGAGTTACAAGCTGGTGACACGGTTGAAGGTAAGGTTGCTCGTTTGACCAACTTCGGTGCCTTTGTAGACCTTGGCGGTGTGGACGGGTTAGTTCACGTTTCCGAAATCGCCTACGAACGGGTTGAAAAGCCAAGTGACGTCTTGAAGGTCGGCCAAGAAGTGAAGGTTAAGGTCTTATCTGTTGATCCAGACCGGAACCGGATTTCCTTGTCCATCAAGCAAACCTTACCAGAACCTTGGGAAGGCATCGAAGACAAGGCCCCTCAAGGCAGTGTCTTAGAAGGTAAAGTTAAGCGCCTGACCAGCTTCGGCGCCTTTGTGGAAGTCTTCCCTGGCGTTGAAGGGTTAGTTCACATTTCCCAGATTTCTCACCAACACATTGCGACGCCAGCTGACGTCTTGCAAGTAGGTCAAGAAATCAAGGTCAAGGTCTTGGACGTGCGGCCAAACGATCACCGTTTAGCGTTGTCCATCAAGGCCTTGGAAGAAAAGCCACAATCTGGTGACGAAGGTCGCGACAACGGCAACAACCGGCCACGGAACAATAACCGCGGCAATGGTGGTTCCCGTTCACGCCGGAACAACCGGAACTCTGCTGAAACTTCAACGGCTAACGCCCCAGAAGAAAGCACTGGCTTCTCTTTAGGTGACCTGATTGGCGACAGCCTGAAAAAGGACATCGAAAACCAGGAAAATAACAAAGACTAGTTAAAAGTCGAGTTAAAAGGGTCTAGAGCGAAACTTGAAGAGTTGCGTTCTGGATCCTTTTCTTGTCGGTTAAAAAACATTGCTAAAAGGAGGGATGACGATGGCTTATCCCGTAGTCGCCATTGTTGGTCGGCCAAACGTGGGTAAATCTACCCTGTTTAATCGGATCGCTGGCGAACGCATTTCCATCGTAGAAGATACGCCCGGGGTCACCCGGGACCGGATCTATGCCCCAGCAGAGTGGTTGGGGACGGAGTTTCGGATGATTGACACCGGAGGGATTGATATGGGTGACGAACCGTTTCTCACCCAAATCACCCAGCAGGCAGAAATTGCCATCGATGAGGCCGACGTGATCGTGTTGGTGGCTAGTGCCCCGGAAGGTGTCACGGACGCTGACGAAAAGGTGGCCAAGATTCTCTATCGCTCGAAGAAACCGGTGATTTTGGCGGTCAACAAAGCCGATAATCCGGAGGTTCGCGAAACAGTCTATGACTTTTACGCGTTAGGCTTCGGAGATCCCTATCCCGTTTCGGGGGCCCATGGGTTAGGTTTAGGGGACCTCTTAGACGAAATCGTGAAGAACTTTCCGACCGATGATGGGGCACCGAAGGACGATTCGATTCGCTTTAGCTTGATTGGCCGGCCCAACGTGGGGAAATCTTCGTTGGTCAATGCCCTGTTGGGCGAAGAACGGGTCATCGTTTCTGACATTGCTGGGACCACCAGAGATGCCATCGATACCAAGTTCACGGCCAATGACACCCGCTTCACCATGGTCGATACGGCTGGGATCCGTAAGCGCGGGAAGGTCTACGAGAACACGGAACGTTACAGTGTGATGCGGGCCATGCGTGCGATTGACGATTCTGACGTGGTCCTGGTGGTTTTGAACGCCGAGGAAGGCATCCGGGAACAGGATAAACGGGTCGCCGGATACGCGCACGAAGCGGGCCGGGGCATTATTATCTTGGTCAATAAGTGGGATACCCTGAATAAGGATAATCATACGTTGACGGATTTCGAAAACCTGATTCGCGCTGAATTCCAGTACCTGAGTTACGCGCCGATTCTCTTTGTGTCCGCTAAAACCGGCCAACGGTTGGACCAATTGCCGGCACTGATCAAGCGTGTGGCCACTAACCACAAGCAACGGGTCCAGTCTGCAACGTTGAACGACGTCATCATGGACGCGATTGCCTTGAACCCGACGCCTTCAGATAACGGGAAGCGGCTACGGGTCTACTATGCGACGCAGGTCGCGGTAGCACCGCCGACCTTCGTGGTCTTCGTCAACGACCCGAAGATGATGCACTTCTCCTACGAACGTTTTTTGGAAAACCAAATTCGGGAACACTTCGATTTTGAGGGGACCCCGTTGCACCTAATCGAACGGGCGCGAAAGTAGTGTTTAGCCCCGCGATGTCAACCTTTTCGTCGAAAAATCGGCGAAAATGACGAAAATCATAAAATAATGCGGGAATCTGCTTAAAAAATGCCGTTATCCCTTGTCATATAAGGATTCCTGTGCTATCTTTGATAAAGAAAAGAAATGATGCGGTTTCCCCGTATTTGTTTCATCATTTTTGGACCACTCAAAAATGATCACTAGATGGCCAACGTCTAATCTTCTGTTCAGGAGGTGAATTCAAAATGGCAAACAAAGCACAATTGGTTAGCGATGTTGCAACTGCAACGGGTTTAACTAAAAAGGACGCAACGGCTGCAGTTGATGCAGTCTTCGATTCTGTCCAAGCAACGTTAGCTAAAGGCGAAAAGGTTCAATTAATCGGCTTTGGTAACTTTGAAGTCCGTGAACGTGCAGCTCGTAAGGGCCGTAACCCACAAACTGGACAAGAAATCCAAATTCCTGCAAGCAAAGTCCCTGCGTTCAAGCCAGGGAAGGCTTTAAAGGACGCCGTTAAATAATTAACCTTAACTATTTAATGGATAAAAGGCCAGCCCGGTCGTCGGACTGGTTTTTTATTACGCACCGATAATAAGTTGAAGAGTTGTAATTTGATGAGCTGAGGAGGCCAAAGCAGATGAGTTACGCACAAACCGCATTGGATCAACTGGAAAAGGGACAACTCGCGGCGTTTAAGAAGCAGTACGCGTTAGCACTGCGGCACGATGACGATGACACGCTGTTTAGCTTAGCGGAGGAGCTGTATTCGTTAGGCTTCTTGAACCAGTCCCGGCGAATTTATGAAAAACTGTTGGCGAAGTACCCCGATGAAGACGAGTTACGGACTAACTTAGCCGACATCGCCATCGATGAGGATAAGAACGATGAGGCTCTCGATTATTTGAACCAGGTCAAGCCGGATTCGCCGGCGTACGTCCAGTCCTTGATGGTCGCTGCAGATCTGTATCAGACCCAGGAACTCTTTGAGGTCAGTGAACAGAAGCTCCTGACGGCCAAGAAATTAGCCCCCGACGAGCCGGTAATCACCTTTGCGCTGGCCGAGTTATACTTCACTATGCGCGAGTTCCGGAAGGCCATTCCACTGTATTTGGATTTGATCAAGGCTGGCACGACCAGTCTATCGCGGGTGAACTTGGTTGAACGGCTCGGAGTGGCTTATGCCAACGCGGGGCGGTTTGAACAGGCTATCGGCTACCTCAAGCAGATTCACCCCGGGGACATGACGGCAGACGTGAAGTTTGAGACGGCCTTTACCTACCTGCAACTCAAGGAACGGCCGAGCGCCATCCACTTGTTTGAAGAACTCAAGGATAGTGACCCGAATTACACGTCGTTGTACCCGTATCTAGGGCAATCCTTAGAAGAAGAGAATCGCCTTCCCGAAGCGCTGACCACGTTACAGGAAGGCCTCGGTGTCGACCAGTACAACGAGAAGCTCTGGCTTCAGGCTGCCCACGTGGCGACTCGGCTCGATGACGAGAAATTAGCTGAGAAATATTTGAAGAAGGGCCACGGCCTGGATGCTGACGATTTGAGTGCCGTTATTCAGTTGAGTAACTTGTACGTCAAGCAAGAACGCTGGGACGAAAACGTGGCGTTGGTCCGGCCGTACCTGAGCGAAGATGGGGCGGACCCGCAACTTTACTGGAACCTGGCCGTTACGGCGGTCCATCAGGAGGACTTTGCTCATGCGCGGCAGTACTACGACGCAGCGGCACCGTTCTTCATGGATCAACCGGACTTTTTGAAGCCAGCCGTCTACTTCTACCGAGAAGAGGGCGCCCGCGACCAAGCCGTCAAATTACTAACGGCTTACGTCAAATTAGTGCCGGACGATGCCGACATGGCGTTACTGCTGGATAGCTATCACGACGAAGATATCGATTAAAGCTGAGAGAGGGATTGTTGCCGGTGCGGAACAATCCTTTTTTTAATTGAGCAGTTATATAAAAATTACTTTAACTTAAACCATCACCAAAAACAAGCAACCGCAAAACCCGCGGTTGCCAGAAACCAAACCGGCAAAACCGGTCAACGCTTAATTCGGTCCCAGAGACGCCGTTTGGGGACCGCAAAGCTGAAGCCTTCTCCCAGGGCCTCGGCGACGCTAATAATCGACACAAAGGCGTGAGGATCGCAATCCGTGATGATTTGCCGCAGAGTGTGTAACTCGTGCGGGGCTACCACCACGTAAATAATCTTGCGTTCCCGGTGAGAATAGCCGCCTTCACCATTCACTAGACTCACGCCCCGCTGCAAACGGTCCATGATGGCGTTGGTGATGACCTGGTATTGGTCCGAGATGACGATGATGCCCCGTGCTGCGTAGGCACCTTCTTGCGTGAAGTTGACAATACGCGTCATAATGAACGAATAAATCAGGGTGTAGGCCATGTGGGGAACATTGATGTAGACTAACGAAATCAGTAAGATAATGACGTCTAACCAGAGTAACGACTGACCCATGGGAACACCTAAGAAACGTTCCAGGATCCGAGCGACGATATCAGTCCCGCCGGTCGTGCCACCATAACGGTAAATCAATCCGGACCCAAAGCCCCCAGTGATGCCAGCTGCCAGGGCCGCCAACAAAAGGTCTCCCCGTAAATCGATAGCGATGGGGACCCGTTGCCAGATCCACAAAAAGACCGAGAGCATGACGGTGCCATAAACGGTATAAATCAATGATTGCTTGCCCAAGTAGCGGTATCCGATGGCCAACAAGGGGACGTTGATGAGAATCGTGGAATAGGCTGGGTCGAAGTGAAACAGCGCCCGAATGATCAAGGTAATCCCGGAGATACCACCATCTGCAAAATGATTTGCAATGTTAAAGAACACTAAGCTGAACGCCAAGGCCTCACACCCTAAGCCAATCATCAGCAGGTCCAACACCCGAATTTTTTCCTCTTGAACTTGTTGCATACCATGTCCCCTCCAACCAAAATAAACTTGATAGGTTCATGATAGCATAAGTGACGTGTTTTCCCGCAGCGGACAGCCAGGTCACTGCGGTCTGTACATTCAATTCTGCGCGGTAATCTGTTAGACTAGCAAAGGAAGACTTTTCGATAACCTGGCAAGGGGGGAGACGTTATGCAGTTAGAACATTTACCACGGGACTTTGAGCTCGCCCGACCGGTCTTACAGACCATCGAACAGGCTGGTTTTGAGGCCTATTTTGTCGGGGGCAGTGTCCGTGACACGATTTTAGGCAAGAAGATTCACGATGTCGATATCGCCACGAGTGCGTACCCCGATGATATCAAACACCTTTTTAAGCGGACGGTCGATACCGGTATCGACCATGGGACCGTGATGATTCTCGATCACGGTACGGGATACGAAACCACGACCTTTCGTTCCGAATCCACTTATACGGACTTTCGGCGCCCAGACCACGTGACCTTCGTCCGCTCTTTAAGGGAAGATTTAAAACGTCGCGATTTCACCATTAACGCATTAGCGATGCGAGAAAATGGTGAGGTCATCGATTTGTTTGATGGCTTAGCTGATTTGAAAAATCGTCAGATTAGAGCGGTGGGCGACCCACAAGAACGGTTCCACGAAGACGCTCTGCGAATGATGCGAGCAGTCCGCTTTGCCAGTCAGCTCGACTTTGACATTGTGCCGGCGACCTTAACGGCCATGGCCGACCACGCCAACTTACTGGCAAAGATTGCGGTCGAACGGACCCAGGTCGAACTCCTGAAGCTGTTCACGGGACAAACACCTCAGCGCGGGCTTAACGCCATGCTAAAGACACAATTGTGGCGCTATTGTCCGGGCTTCGACCACCAAGAGGCCGCCTTGACACATTTGGCCCAGCGGTTGACCACTGGGGTGAGCGGTGAGGTGGCAGCTTGGGCGTTATTAAGCCTCAGTTTTGGCTTGGACCATGAGCAAACTACGCAATTTCTCAAGCATTGGAAGACCTCTAACCAGGTGGCTACGGACGTTCAGGCGGTGGCCGTTGCGGCGCAAGCTCTCATGACGCAACCACTGGATGCCTGGCAACTTTATCGCTGTGGCGCCAACCGGGTCCCTATCGCGAATGAAGTGGCGGTCATTTTAGGCGCACCGGACCGGGCTAAGCAGTTGACTGAAGCAATCGCCGCGTTACCGATTCAGCAAAAGCGGGATGTAGCGCTAACGGGTAAGGACTTGATGCAGGCTGGGGTTCAGCCAGGCCCCCAACTGGGGCAAATCCTAGCAACCTTAGAACGTCAAGTTGTGATGGGCGTAGTGGCCAACGACCGTGAGGCTCTGTTGGCCCAAGCCCAGACCTTGAACTAATTTTTGAACTAAAGAGGGTAGTGACGAAAACTTATGCAAACTTTGCGCGCGGAAAACCTACACCGAACTTATGGTGAAAAAACGCTTTTTGATAATTTGAACTTTATTATTAACGAACACGACCGCATTGGGTTGATTGGGGTTAACGGAAGCGGGAAGACCTCGCTACTCAACACCTTGTCCGGTGTCAATAACGACCAGACAGGGACCATTAGTACTCCTAAGGACTATACGATTGGTTATTTGACCCAGAAACCCGCCCTGGATGCCAATTTAACTGTGATGGATGCGGTCTTTTCCGGGGACCAATCCGTCTTTGTGACGATTCGGCGCTACGAAGCGGCTCTCGAGGCCTACGGGCAACACCCTGAAGATGCCAAGGCGCAGAAACGGTACTTAGATGCCGAAGCTAAAATGAATGAAGAGGACGCTTGGACCGCCGAAAGCGACGTTAAAACCATCCTCACACAACTGAAAATCACAGATTTGTCGCAACCCATCAAGACACTGTCGGGGGGGCAGGTCAAGCGGGTCGGATTGGCTCAAGTGTTGATTCAGTCACCTGATCTCTTGTTGCTGGATGAACCGACTAACCACTTGGACTTCGATTCCATCGCCTGGTTACAACAGTACCTGACATCGTATAAGGGCGCGCTACTAGTCGTGACCCATGACCGGTACTTCCTGGACCAAATTGCCAATCAAATCTGGGAGCTTGACTTTGGGAAACTTTACCAGTATCCCAGTAACTACCAGGCATATGTTCAGGAAAAGGCCGAACGGGTCAGCCAGGAGGCCGAGGCTGAACAGAAATCCAAGCGTCTTTATCAACAGGAATTAGCCTGGATGAAGGCTGGAGCCAAGGCCCGATCAACCAAACAAAATGCCCGGATCAATCGGTTCCATGAGTTAGCAAATCAGCAAGGTACCCGGCAAGTGCAACAGCACGTTTCTATTTCCTTGGGCCAACAACGCTTGGGGAAAAAAGTCATCGAGCTTAAGGATGCTAAGTTGACCCTGGGAGGCCACCTGATTTTGAATGGGTTTAGCGACCTGATTCAGGGAGGCGAACGCATTGGAATCAGTGGTGAGAACGGGGCCGGTAAGTCGAGCCTGCTCAATGTGATTGCGGGCAAGTTGCCGCTCGATTCGGGCATCATTGACGTGGGGGAAACGGTCAAAATGGCTTACTACACCCAGCAAATCGAGCCAATTCCCGAAGATAAGCGGATGATCAACTACTTATCCGAAGTTGGCCAGCACGTGACCGATAAACAGGGGAACTCCGTCAGCGTCACCGAATTGCTAGAACAATTCTTATTCCCCCGGTTCATGCACGGGACGTTGATTCGAAAATTGTCCGGTGGGGAGAAACGGCGGTTATATCTGCTCAAGCTTTTGATGGAACAGCCGAACGTCCTCTTGCTCGACGAACCGACCAACGACTTGGATATTAGTACCTTGACCGTACTGGAAGACTACATTGCGCAGTTTGCCGGGACCGTCATAACGGTTTCCCATGACCGTTACTTTTTGGATAAGGTTGCCGACCGCTTATTGATTTTTGACGGTAACGGTCAAATCGAGCGCTACTCCGGTCAATTCAGTGATTACTTGGCCGCGCAACAACAGACGACCACTAAGCCGAAGCCAACGCACGAGAAACCGAAGAACGCGGATCCGGAACCTAACCAGCCCAAGAAAAAGGTCAAGCTGACCTACGCCGAACAGAAAGAATGGGAAGGCATCGAAGACGTGATTGACGGGCTCGAAGCCAAGAAGGCCGCCGTGCAAAAGGACATGAACGCCAACGGTGATGATTATGATAAGTTAGCTGACCTGCAGCAGCAGCTTGACGACCTAGACAAACAGCTCGACGAAAAAGTAGCCCGCTGGGAATATCTCAGCGAGTATGCCGAAGATTAGAGGGGGACACACCAGAACTATGCTAGAAGACGCTTATTTGAATTTGGAACGAACCGTATTAACACAGGGCCACGAGAAGACCGACCGGACCGGTACCGGGACCATCAGTCTATTTGGCTACCAGATGCGGTTCAATTTACAGGAAGGGTTCCCGTTGTTGACCACCAAAAAAGTCCCGTTTGGCCTGATCAAGTCAGAACTACTGTGGTTCTTGCGCGGCGAGACCAACATTCGCTTTCTGTTGCAACACCATAACCACATCTGGGACGAATGGGCCTTTCAACGTTACGTCGAAAGTGCCGATTATCACGGCCCTGATATGCACGACTTTGGCCGCCGTTCGCTCGTTGATGCCGACTTCAACCGGCAGTACCAAGCCGAAAAAAAGGCCTTTTGCGACCGCATCTTAAACGACCAAGCATTTGGTGATCAATATGGCGACTTAGGCCTCGTTTATGGTCGGCAATGGCGCGCGTGGGAGGGCCATAACGGTCAGACCATCGACCAGTTAGCCAATGTGATTCAAACGTTACGGACTCACCCGGATTCACGGCGGATGATTGTCTCAGCCTGGAATCCGGCCGACGTGCCATCTATGGCATTACCACCGTGCCACACGTTGTTCCAGTTCTACGTCAATGATGGCCGCTTGAGTTGCCAGCTTTACCAGCGCAGCGGTGATATTTTCTTGGGGGTACCCTTCAATATCGCCAGTTACGCCTTATTAACCAACTTGATTGCCAAAGAAGTCGGTTTGGAACCGGGAGACTTTGTACACACTTTAGGCGATGCCCACATCTACAAGAACCACTTGGAACAGGTCAAGACTCAATTGACACGGACGCCTAAGGCCGCACCTAAACTTTGGTTGAACCCCGATAAGTCCAGCATCTTCGATTACGACATGACCGACATCAAGGTGACCGATTACGACCCAGCCCCGGCGATTAAAGCGCCGGTTGCCGTCTAAGGGAGGGACGCGTATGTTAATTTTTCTCTGGGCCGAAAGTAATGGCGGCGTGATTGGCTATCAGGGACAATTGCCCTGGCACTTGCCAGCCGACATGCACTACTTCAAGACCACGACCACGGGTCATACCGTCATCGCGGGCGCCAAGACCTTCGCGTCGTTTGGCCGGCCGTTACCGCACCGGACCAACGTGGTGGTTAGCCACCGCGATGCAAGTGCTTTCCCCACGGGGGTCACGGTCTTGAACTCGCTAGATGCCGTGCGCCAATATGCTCAGGCACACTCAACAGACCAACTGTACGTTGTGGGGGGTGCCCAATTATTTTCGGGTCTGCTCAACGATGTCGACCGGTTATACCGGACCACGATTCACGCCGATTTTCCGGGAGATACCTGGATGCCCACCATTAACTATGACCAATTCATCAAGATTGGTGAGCGGGTTGGTCAACGGGATGCCACCAACCCGTATGACTTCGAATTCGAGCGCTTTGAACGGCGCTAAAAGGCAGAAATTAAATTTAGGTTAAGATTAGGCAAGCTAAAAGCAGGCCACAGATTAGATTATAGCATTTGCTATCTAATCTGTGGCCTGCTTTATTATGATGTTAGCTAGTTTTGAAGACTAGATTGAGCCGACACGTTGACCCACGGAAAGTTCACCGACCCGGGGTTACGCGTAAAATAAAATAGAAAAGTACATCAGCGCGGTGCCTAGCATCACGAACAGGTGCCAAATGACGTGACCAAAGGGAATCCGTTTGAAGCTGTACAGAATGGCGCCGACGGTAAAGGCCACGCCACCACCAAAGAGCATGGTAAAGCCAATAGGGCCTAAGCCGTGGTAAAGGGGATTGATGCCTAGTAAGCACATCCAGCCCATGACCACGTAAATGACGGTTGAGAGAACTTGGTGTTGACCTAACCAAATGGCTTTGTAGATAATTCCCAAGACGGCCATGGCCCAGATAATCCCAAACATGGTCCAGCCCAGACCACCACCGATAACTAATAGCGTGTACGGGGTGTAGGTCCCGGCAATCAATAAGTAGATGGCACAGTGGTCAAAAATTTGAAACACGTGCTTAGCCTTGGTGAAGACTAGGCTATGAAACAAGGTTGACGCCAGGTAGAACAGGACTAAGATCGACCCATAGATGGCAAAGGTGGTCATGCGTAGACCTCCCCCCTCAGCCTTGGCCTGTAGCAATAAAACGACCAGACCGGCAATGCTCAGTCC
This sequence comes from Levilactobacillus suantsaii, assembly GCF_014069315.1. Classification (NCBI taxonomy): domain Bacteria; kingdom Bacillati; phylum Bacillota; class Bacilli; order Lactobacillales; family Lactobacillaceae; genus Levilactobacillus; species Levilactobacillus suantsaii. Next base: position 1,954,876 of record NZ_CP059603.1, read on the forward strand.
CGCGCCAATCCCGTGAGTGGCCGCGTTTAAGACCTCACTCACGATGCGATAACTCCGACTGCGTGTTGGTTCCAAACGACATCCTCCTAATTTAGGTGAGATTTACGGCAACAGCTGAAAAAAGCCGGTGAGTCTGCTATACTGTTACCGTATGTTCCATTACGAATATTGTATCATAAACCAAATTTTTGGTCAGAAAGAGTGGGATTCCCATGGCTAACATCAAAATTGTGACGGATTCGTCGGCGGGCTTGACCGACCAACAAATCCAAGATTATCACATTACCATCGTACCGTTAACCGTTATGATCGATGATACTATCTACGTAGAACGTGAATCGATCACGAATAAAGAGTTCATCGACCAGATGAAATTGTCGAAGACGTTGCCGAAAACGAGTCAACCTTCGATTGGGTCATTCGTCGAGACTTTTGACAAATTAGGTGCCGATGGTAGTGAAATTATTTGCTTCACCATGCTTGAAGCAATCAGTGGGACCATTCACGCGGCCGAACAAGCCGCGAAGTTGTCCAAGGCTACGGTCAGCGTAGTCGACAGTCAGTTTACCGACCAAGCGTTGGCCTTTCAGGTCATCGAAGCGGCTAAATTAGCCGCGGACGGGGCGGATAAAGAGACTATCATCGCCCGCGCGGCGGCAGTCCGTGACCGGACGCATTTGTTTATGGGGATCGTGACGCTCGATAACATTTTAAAGGGTGGCCGGCTCGGTCGAGCGGCTGGTTTATTGACGTCACTGCTCAACATCAAGATCGTGCTGGAAGTCACCGGCGGTCAGCTCAAGATCCGGGCCAAGGGCCGGGGGATGAAGACCATCGACAAGTACTTCGATAAGGTCTACGACTTGATGGAACAGACACCAGGAATTCAATCCATTGGTATTTCACAGGTCGAAGCTTACGACAGTGTCCAAAGCGTCCAGGACCACATCCACGCCTTTCTACCGGGCAAGGATATCTTAGTCCGCGAAACGGTGCCGATTATCGCCACCCACGGGGGGCTTGGGGCTTTTGCCTTGATGTACTACACGGATCCAACTAAATAACACGTTAAACAACCAAAGAAAAAGGGGTGGCCTGGTCACCGCTTTTTCTTTATCAAGGAGGAGGTGGACGTGCCGTGAAACAGGTTAAACATCTCGGTCGCCTACTGGGGAGTGTACTCTTCATCATTTTAGTGGTGGTGGCTGCCTTAACTTATTGGCACCCGGGCACCCGCACGTTACAAACCGAAAAGCAGAGCAATCAACGGACCCACGTGCGCATCGTAGCCCTCGGTGATTCGCTCACGGCCGGTGTCGGTGACCAGCAACAAAAGGGGGGCTACCCCGGCCGGTTGGCCACGAAGATTCGCCGGACCGAACACGTCAAAGTAACGATGCATAATTACGGGGTCGCGGGCGACCGCAGTGACCAAATCGAAAAGCGCTTGGTCACCAGTCAGCCTATGCAACATCAAGTTAAGCGGGCGCAAGCCATTACACTCACAGTTGGGGGTAACGACTTGCTACAAACGTTGACGCAAAACGTGACCATTAGCCAACAGTCTAAGTTGACCAGCCAACTGACCCGGGCTGAACACGCTTATACCAAGAAGCTGACCCATTTGCTAGCTGCAATTCGAAAATACAACCCACATGCCCCAATTTATCTCTACACCATTTACAATCCAATCTACGTGTACTTCGCTAATCTACCGCAGATCACCAACGCGGTCGATGATTGGAATGCCACCACTAAGGCCACGGTCCGGCACCAAAAGGCGCTGTACGTGGTCGATATCAACCGAGCATTATCAGTGGGTCAGTATAAGTCAATCACGCAGCAAGCTAAGCTTAAACGTGCCGCGCAGGAATCTAACAATGGCAAGCTATCGGCACAGAACTTTCAAAAGCAGATTCTCGCCAGTAACACCCATGACGAGCTCAACTACTACCTGTCTACGGCGGACCATTTCCACCCAAATGCCAAAGGGTACCGTTTGATGACCCGCAAGTTATTTGCTAAAATGCAGGCGCACCCACAGTGGTTAGAGAAATAAGGAGGTTTAATCAACAATGCCAGAACATCAGGCCACGCGGTCGCGTAACTGGTGGAAAATCAGTTGCCTAACTTTAGTCACGCTACTCGTTTTAGGCTTAATCGTGGTGGGAATTCAGGTCTTGCGGCCCGTAAAGGTCGCCTCAACCGCCCAGCCAACTAAGGGGGCCACCACCAACGTGAACGTGACCTTAAACAAGAAACAGGTCAACGCCTTAGCTGATTACTACGTCGATAAGTCGCTATCGGGCCAATCGATGAAGTACCGCTTTCAGGTCACCGACCACGCTCTTTTGACCGGCTCCACCAAGGTCTTAGGCGCCCACGTGAACTTTGCGTTACTCTTCAAGCCCAAGGTTTTGCCGTCCGGTAACGTGCGCTTGACCGCTCAAAAACTGTCGATTGGGTCGTTACCGGTGCCCGTCAGTTTCGTGATGAACTATGTCGCCAAGACCTATCCGTTACCCAAGTGGGTGGCCATGGACAGTGCCAACAAGACGGTGACCTTGCACTTGAACGCCATCGGCAACGGCAAGAAATTGTCGTATGCGGCGAAAAAAATCGATCTCTCCGGCAACGGGAAGTTCGTCTTCCAAGCCCGGATTCCCCAGTAATTCAGCAAAGGAGGCGCCTCATGCGCAAAACATTTTATCAGTTCTTAATGACGCAGCGCAATCCAGAAAGTTATGACCCGGTGGCGACGTTTGCTAACAACGCCTTTTATGACAGTGCGTTTCCCAAACAAGCCACGGATTTTGATGCGTTATCCAAATATTTAGAAGAAAATGCGGGGTACCTGCCGTCCATGACCATCTTCGATGATGCCTGGCGGCTCTACCAAGATTCACTCGCATAAGGAGTAATAGTATGAGTACCATTCAATGGTTTCCCGGCCATATGGCCAAAGCGATTCGGCAAATGGAAGAAAACATCCACCTAGTCGATATCGTGTTCGAACTAGTGGACGCCCGGATCCCGGCGGCTTCACGCAATCCCGAAGTTGCCCGTATTAGCGCTCACAAGCCCCATTTGATTATCCTCACCAAAAAGGACCTAGCCGACCCGCAGCAGACCGCCGCGTGGTTAGCTTACTACCGTGCGCAACACCAACCGGCTATCGCCATCGATTCGCGGGCCAACGTGACGCCCAAACAGATCACCAAACTAGCCTTGAACCTCTTGGCCGACAAATTAGCCGCCGAAAAAGATAAGGGTCTCAAGCCCCGTGCCATTCGGGCCATGACCGTGGGGGTGCCCAACGTGGGTAAATCTACGCTCCTGAACCACCTGGTTCGGCATAAGGCCGCCCAGGTCGGCGATACCCCCGGCGTGACCAAGGGCCAGCAGTGGTTACGGTCTAGTCAGCACCTGGAATTGCTCGACACCCCAGGAATCCTGTGGCCCAAGTTCAAGGACCAAGAGATGGCCCAAAAACTGGCGTTGACCGGCGCCATCAAAGAAAAGCTCTACGCCAAAGACGACGTGGCCTTGTTTGCCTTAGGCTTTTTCCGCCAGTATCACGTTGCGGCTTTGCAACAACGTTACCGGTTGAATGCCGCGGACCTTGAGCTCAGTGATGTCGACCTGCTATTAAAGATTACCGCCAATCTAGGGATGCGCGACGATTACGAACGAGCCAGTGAACGGTTGATCCTCGATGCCCGCCACCGAAAACTCGGCGGATTCACCCTGGACCGGGCGCCGAAAGAAGAGACTGCCGATGACCCAGACGCCTAAACGGCCCAGTTTAGCGACCTTGCGAGAAAATTTACGGACGGTCAGCGACCCGCAAGACCCGCAGTTAATCGCCTTGCAGGCTGATCCACGTAAGGGTGCCCAACAATTAGTGGCGACTATCCAGCGGCGGTTAGCGCGACAAGCGGCCGCCGAAGCCGCCTTTCAGGAGCGCTTGCACTACGAGCGGCGGTTTTGGGAACGAAATCTAGTGGTCGCGGGCATCGATGAGGTCGGTCGCGGCCCACTAGCCGGTCCGGTCGTGACCAGTGCGGTCATTTTACCACCAGATTTTGATGTCCCATTGGTCAATGATTCCAAACAATTGACGCCGCAGGAACGGGAACGCTTATATCCCATCATCTTGGAACGCGCCCAAGCCGTTAGTATCGGGGCCGCCAGCAGTGCGACCATCGACCAGCTCAACATCTATCAGGCCACCCGTCTCGCCATGCAACGTGCGGTGTTAGGCCTAGGGCTGGCGCCGGACCATTTGATTGTCGACGCCATGCAAATTCCGGTAGCGTTGCCCCAGACGCGCTTGATCAAGGGGGATGCCAAGAGTGCCAGTGTTGCCGCCGCTAGTATCGTGGCCAAGGTCTACCGGGACCATTTGATGGTGAGCTACGACCGTATCTACCCCGGCTACGGCTTTGCCAAGAACGCCGGCTACGGGACTGCGGAACATCTGGCGGGCCTAGATAAACTAGGGGTCACCCCGATTCATCGTCGGAGTTTTTCCCCGGTACGCCAAAGAATCACCGATTAATCACGGAGGTTAGTCCTAAAGACTTTTAGGAGGTGGGCAATATGCCCCTGACACCCCGTGATTTTTTACTGCGCTTAAGTTTACTCCCCGGTGTGGGTCGCCGCAGTGCACTTGCTTGTTGGCGCTGGCTACACGCACGACCCGCAGAAACGGTCATCACACCAACTAGCCTGGCAACTTTATTGGCCACCGTAAAGTTACCGGCCAAACAAACGGGTTTATTAACGGAACAATTATTTAGCGCTGACCTTGGCCAACGCGTCGCCGCCAACTTGGTCAACTGTCAGGCCTTGACCTTAGCAGACGTTGCTTACCCGGTCGCTTTGAAGGAAACCTACGAGCCCCCGATTGTATTGTATTTTCAGGGACACTTAGAAAATCTGCTGGCCCCTCAGCTCGCCGTCGTCGGGACACGGCACCTCACACCGTATGCCTTTCGGGCAATGCGAGCCGTGTTACCGGTCGTTAGTCGGCAGGGGGTGTGCCTCGTTTCGGGACTGGCTCAAGGCGTTGACACGTTGAGCCACCAGGTGGCTTTAGCCCACGGTGGGCCAACGATTGCGGTAGTGGGAACCGGGCTGGGCCGCGTTTACCCGGCAGCCAATCGTGGCCTGATGGCGGAGCTGGCAACGACCCAGTTGGTCCTATCGGAGTATCCCTTCACGGCGGGCCCGGCCAAGTACCACTTTGTGGAGCGCAACCGCATCATCGCCGGGCTGTGTCAAAGCGTTTTGGTGGTGGAAGCGGCCCACCATTCGGGGAGCTTGATCACCGCTAATTTTGCCCTGCAGGAGAACCGCAATGTTCTGGCCATCCCCGGAAATATCGACGGGTCGAATTCGGTCGGGACCAACGAATTAATCCTCGCGGGAGCTAAGCCAATCCTTAATTCGGAACATATAATGGAAGAACTTTTAGTTGACAAGCGGGCCTGACTTGAAATATTATGTGTTGGATTAAGAGTGAAAAGATTCGCGAGTCAACTACTCGCTGGATAAATAAAAAAATCGAGCCAGCCAGCCCCGATATCGTTAGGGTCTGGCCCGATTTATTGAGGGAGTAATGCGTATTGCCAACTACGGCGAAAACTAAAACCAGCACCCGGAAACGGAAAAAAACACCAAAAAAATTAGTGATTGTGGAATCACCGGCTAAAGCGAAGACCATTGAGAAGTATTTAGGCCGCACTTATAAGGTTATGCCCAGTCTTGGTCACGTACGGGATTTGCCTAAGAGTTCCATGGGCATCGATTTTGATCACGACTACGATCCCCACTACATCTCCATTCGGGGGAAGGGGGATGTCATCAAGGGCCTCCGTGCCGAAGCGAAAAAAGCTAAAGCGGTTTATTTGGCCTCTGACCCCGACCGTGAAGGGGAATCGATCGCCTGGCATCTGGCCCACATCTTGAATTTAGACGTGACCGATAAAAACCGGGTGACCTTTAACGAAATCACCAAGGATGCCGTCAAAGAAGCCTTCAAGACGCCACGGACCATCGATATGGATCTGGTCAACGCCCAACAGGCGCGGCGGATTCTTGACCGGCTCGTGGGATATTCGATTTCACCTTTGTTATGGAAAAAGGTCAAGAAGGGGCTTAGTGCCGGTCGGGTCCAATCGATTGCCTTAGCGCTGATCATCCAACGTGAAAATGAAATCAAGGCCTTCAATCCCGAAGAGTACTGGACCATCGATGGGGACTTTAAGAAAGGCCGGTCCCAATTTGGGGCCAACTTCTACGGGTTAAAGGGCAAAAAGTACGCCTTAAAGGATAGCGACGCCGTGCAGGCCATTTTAAGCCAGCTCGACCCAAGTCAACCCTTTAACGTTACCAACGTGGTCCGCAAAGAACGGAAGCGCTCGCCACAACCACCCTTTACGACTAGTTCGATGCAACAAGATGCCAACCGGAAGTTGAACTTCCGGACCCGCAAGACCATGATGGCCGCGCAACAGCTCTACGAAGGGATCAGCCTGGGCAAGGAAGGCACGCAGGGGCTGATCACTTATATGCGGACCGACTCTACCCGGATTTCCAGTCTCGCGAAGCACGAAGCTTCCACGTTCCTGCATGAAAAGTACGGCGCCGAATACGCGGCCACTAAACCCATCAAGGGAAAGTTGCCCGAAGGCGCTCAAGACGCCCACGAAGCCATCCGGCCGACCTCGGTCTACCGGACCCCGGCAAGTTTGAAGGACCGGTTGAACCGCGACCAATTCCGGTTATACCAATTGATTTGGAAGCGGTTCGTGGCCAGTCAAATGACTAACGCCGTGATGGACACCATGGCCGTGACCATCGAGCAAAACGGGGTCACGTTCCGCTCGAACGGCTCCAAGATGAAGTTCGATGGGTTCTTGAAGATCTATAAGGACGGTAAGGAAAAAGATAACTTGTTGCCCGAAATCGAAGTCGGTGACCAGATGACGCTGGCCAAGACCGACCCGGCCCAACACTTTACCCAGCCGCCAGCCCGTTACTCTGAAGCCAACCTGATCAAGGCGCTGGAAGAAAACGGTGTCGGCCGGCCGTCGACCTACGCGCCCACGTTGGACACGATTCAACGCCGTTACTACGTGAAGTTAGTCGGTCGGCGGTTCGAACCCACGGAACTGGGCGAAATCGTCGACAACATCATCAAAGAGTATTTCCCGGACGTGGTCAACATTGATTTTACGGCTAACCTCGAAAATGAGTTAGACGGTATCGAAGCCGGCCGCCAAGACTGGGTCAAGGTCGTCGATGACTTCTACAAGCCGTTCTCGACCGAGGTCGCTCACGCTGAAACTGCCATCGAAAAGATTCAGATCAGAGACGAACCAGCTGGTTTTGATTGTGACATCTGTGGGGCCCCGATGGTCATCAAGATGGGCCGTTACGGGAAATTCTATGCATGCTCGCGCTTTCCAGATTGCCGGAATACGAAGCCAATCGTCAAGGAAATCGGCGTGACCTGTCCCGTCTGCCACAAGGGCCAAGTCATCGAGCGCAAGTCGAAGAAAAACCGCATCTTTTACGGTTGCTCGCGCTACCCGTACTGTGACTTCGTGTCATGGGACAAGCCCGTTGGTCGGGATTGCCCCAAGGACGGCCACTACCTGGTCATGAAGAAGATTCGCGGCGGAAGCCAAATCGTGTGCCCGAACGGGGATTACGAAGAAGCGCCCCAGAAGTAGCGGCAGTGGTGAAGGCAACTGACGTCTAAGGACCACAATCAAATCGAAATTCTGCTCACATGGTGAGCACTAGAGGCGACCAGGACTGCGTTGAGCGGGCACTGGTCGCCTTTTGGGGTCTTAACGACGCCAATCGCCCGTCAGTCGGGGGAAATCGCGTAACGAGTTAGTTGTATTTTTAGAAATCGTTTGCTAGCATTACTAGTGCAGGAGGGGATGTCCCGTGAACGATGCGATTCAAAGCTTCATGACTTACCTGAAGGGGGAGCGGCAGTATTCGCCAGAGACCATCAAGGCCTATCGCGAGGACCTGACCGAATTTTGCCATTTTTTGGCGGCTAACGGGGGCGAAAAGCCCTGGGACAAGATCGACCAACTCGACGTGGAGGTCTACTTGAGCGATTTGTATGACCGCCACTATGCCCGGACGACGATTGCCCGCAAGCTCTCGACGTTACGGTCGCTGTACAACTTTTTACTCAGTAACGGTACGGTGAGCGACGACCCCTTTGCCTACGTTCGGCTGAAAAAACGGCAGGATCATTTGCCACACTTTTTCTATGAACGCGAAATGACCGCCCTGTTTACGGCGGCGGCCGCCAACCCCAATGCTCAGCTTGCCACACGGGATACCGCATTACTGGAGGTGCTGTACGGCACCGGGATGCGGGTCAGTGAATGCGTGAATTTAACGCTAACGGCCGTCGATTTCGATAACCGGATGCTGCTAGTTGAGGGGAAGGGCAACAAGGAACGTTACGTGCCGTTTGGCCACTATGCCAGCACGGCGCTAAAGACGTACTTGCAAGAGGCCCGCACGCCGTTGATGGCGCGGTATCAACAGCACCATGATTTCGTGTTTGTGAACCACCGTGGGCAACAGTTGACGCCGGCAGGGGTGACCTATTTGCTCAACCAAATCATGAAGCGCAGCACGTTAACGGCCGACATTCATCCCCACATGTTGCGGCACACATTTGCCACGCACCTGTTGAACCGGGGCGCCGATTTACGGTCCGTGCAGGAACTGTTGGGTCACAGCAGTTTGTCGACCACGCAGATTTACACCCACGTGACCCGCGAACACTTGCAACGCGATTACCGCAAGTTCTTTCCCCGGGCCACGGAGGACGCGCCTGACGCCCCCAACCCACGTTCTAAATGAGATAAGGAGATGGCAAAACTATGCCAGTAAAATTTGAAGCCACCACGATTTGTGCCGTTCGCCATAACGGTCATAACGCCATGGCCGGTGACGGTCAAGTCACCATGGGAGAAAAAGTCATCATGAAGGGAACCGCCCACAAGATTCGGCGGATCTATAACAATAAGGTCGTTGTCGGTTTTGCCGGCAGTGTCGCTGACGCCTTCAATCTCGAAGAGAAATTCGAGGGTCAACTCAATGAATACAGCGGTAACCTCCAACGGGCCGCGGTCGAATTGGCTAAGCAATGGCGCTCCGACCAATCCCTCCAAAAGCTGGAAGCTTTACTGATCGTCATGGATAAGGACGAAATGCTCTTAGTTTCCGGGTCTGGTGAAGTTATCGCCCCCGACGATGATATTTTGGCTATCGGTTCTGGGGGGAACTTTGCCTTGGCGGCTGCGACGGCCTTACACCACCACACCCCGGACATGACGGCTAAGGAGATTGCCGAAAGTGCCATCCACATTGCGGGCGGCATCGACATCTTCACTAACGAAAACGTGATTTCAGAAGCACTCTAAAAAAGCGAGGAATGAATACCGTGGATGCAATCAATAAAACACCAAAAGAAATCGTCGGTCTGCTCGACCAATACGTGATCGGGCAAGACGAGGCGAAAAAGGCCATCGCCATCGCGTTGCGTAACCGTTACCGGCGGATGCAACTCGATCCAGCGATGCAAGAAGAAATTTCACCGAAAAACATGCTGATGATTGGACCGACCGGGGTCGGGAAGACTGAAATCGCCCGCCGATTGGCTAAGATCGTGCACGCGCCGTTTACCAAGGTCGAAGCCAGCAAGTTCACCGAGGTCGGCTACGTCGGCCGGGACGTGGAATCCATGGTCCGGGACTTGGTCGAAGTGGCGGTCACCATGGAAAAAAAGGACCAGTTCAAAAACGTCCGGGCCGATGCCGTGCAGGCGGCCAACAAGCGGTTAGTTAAGCTGCTAGCCCCGGCTAAGAAAAAGGAGAACAAAAACAATAACAACGAGTTCGCCAACATGATGAACATGTTCTCCCAGATGCAGAACGGTCAAACGCCGACGATGCCCAACCAAAACGATGAGGAAGTCACGGACGACATCCGTAACGAACGCTTATCCTTAGCGGACCAACTTAACAAGGGCTTGCTGGAAAACCACCAGGTCGAAATCGAAATGGATGACCCCCAACAGGCCAACGCGACCGATAACAATATGTTGGGCCAAATGGGCGTCGATTTGAGCGATACCTTAGGCGCTATCATGCCGAAGAAGCGCATCAAGCGGACGGTCTCGGTTGCCGAAGCGCGGGAAATCTTGGTCGCTGAAGAATCCGAAAAATTAGTCAACGATGCGGATATCAATCACGCGGCCATCCAACGTGCAGAAAACACCGGGATCATCTTCTTGGACGAAATCGACAAGGTCACTAAGGGCAACAGCCAAAACAGTGGCGACGTTTCCCGTGAAGGGGTCCAACGGGACATCTTACCAATCGTTGAAGGCACGCAGGTCAAGACCAAGTACGGGGCCATCAACACAGACCACATCCTGTTCATCGCAGCGGGGGCCTTCGCCGAATCGAAACCGAGTGATTTGATTGCTGAACTGCAAGGCCGATTCCCGATTCGCGTGGAATTGAACGACCTGAGCAAGGAAGACTTCGTCAAGATTTTGACCGAACCTAACAACGCGCTGGTCAAGCAGTACATCGCGTTGATTGGCACAGACAACGTTAAGGTGACCTTCACCATGGAAGCCATTGAGCGCATCGCCGAACTGGCCTTTGAACTCAACCATGAGAACCAAAATATTGGGGCCCGGCGGTTACAGACGGTGCTGGAAAAACTCCTCGAAGACCTGCTCTACGAAGGCCCAGAGATGGGTACTGGTGACGTCACCATCACCGAAAACTACGTCAATGATAAGATCGGTGACATCGTTCAAAACAAGGACCTGTCCCGCTATATTCTGTAAGTTACAGCTAAAAATTTTGTTTTTTTACGCCCGGGCCATGGTGCCCGGGCGTCTACATATTTCGTCACAATAGTTGGAGGGACCTCAATGTTAACCATCAGCAATGAGTATTTAACGGTTTTAATCAATCCTTTGGGCGCCGAAGTCACCAGCGTCAAGGACAACGCCAGTCACTTGGAGTATATGTGGCAGGCGAACCCGGTCTACTGGCCACGCCATGCGCCTATCTTGTTTCCCATCGTGGGTCGGTTGCAGGATAATCAGTACCAAGTCAACGGCCAGACCTATCAGCTGACCCAGCACGGTTTTGCTCGGGATAATGAGTTTCGTCTCTGGTCACGGACACCCAGTTCGGTGACCTTACGTTACGCGAGTGATGACCAATCGAAGACCAAGTATCCGTTTGACTTCGCTTTGACCGTCAAGTACACGCTCACGGCCCATCAACTCAAAGTTGCCTTTACGGTGGACAACCCCAGTGACCAGACGTTGCCGTTCTCGTTAGGGGCCCACCCTGGCTTTAACGTGCCATTCGGGGATGTCTTCAACAAGTTCGAGGATTACCAGGTCACGGTGGCGCCCAAGCGGGTCTACCAACGGGTCCCGTTAGTCGGGCCATACAGTGATTCGACCCATTCAGTCCCGTTAGACCTCACGCACCCCTTACGCTTGAGTCACGACTTATTTGACCACGATGCCCAAGTGCTCACGTTGAACGACCAGGAGACCACGGTCATGTTGGGCACGCCCCGAGATGACCACGGTGTGGCATTGACCACTACGGCCCCGTATCTAGGCATCTGGTCGCCGTACCCGAAACAAGCGCCGTTCGTTTGTTTGGAACCTTGGTGGGGCTTAGCTGACGACGTGCACGCGACCGGTGAGTTGACCAGTAAGGTGGCCATTCAAAAGCTGGCTGCCCACGCACAGTTCAACGCGGGCTACCAGGTCACCTATTTCTAAGGTCACCTATTTCTAAAATCGACGTGAAAAAGGACCCAGAAAAATTTTCTGAGTCCTTTTTGACCGCCTAAAAAAGCGGTCCAGCCATCCCAGAAAGGATACTGAACCGCTGGTTAGTCACATTGACGATGTCTAGCCTTTCGAAGACCGGCGCCGAAACCCCCGGCCGAAGGGGACCATCGACTCGGTCCCTTGTCGGATCCGCCGAATGTTACTGCGATGCCGGTAAAAAATGAAGAGGGTAAGGATCAGCGCGATGCCCGTTAAATAAATATCGTGGAAAAATAGCGAAATCAAAGTAATCAACGTAAAGGCAATCATGCTGGCCAGACTCACCATGCTGGTCCAATAGATCAAGCAGACCCACAAGCCTGCAGCGATACCGAACATCAACGGGTTATAAGCGAGGAGCATCCCCGCAGACGTGGCGACAGCCTTGCCACCTTTAAAGTGGTCGAAGACCGAGACGGTATGGCCCAGGACCGCGAACAACCCGAACAGTAACGGGGTCGCGTGGCCTAAACCGGTCGTGACGTGGCCCCAAATCGGCAGTAAGGTCGCCACCGTGCCCTTGGCAATGTCCAAGACCATGACGACCGTCCCCGCATAGGGACCTAAGACCCGATACGTGTTGGTGGTCCCAATGTTACCGGAACCAGCCTGACGAATATCGGTTTTAAAGAAAGCTTTACCAATCCAGACCCCGTTGGGAATTGCCCCCAACAGATAGGCCACTATAAGTAAGCTAACGAGTTTCACAACACATTCCTCCGCTCTTGAGTACCGTGATGGGGTAAACCCACCACCAATTAAAGCTGTTTTATATTTTAGCATGTTTTTCCCAGAACGCCAATTATCCTTAGAGAACCTAGTTTTTTATCGGGTCGCTGTGGTATGATAATGTGGTTATGGCTACTCGTAGCGGTCTTTGACCACCTTTATTGAACATATGTTCGGGATGGGGTACACTAAGAGTATGCGCAAAAAAGAGTTTGGAAACGAAAGGGAGATTTACGTATGGCGAAAGCAAAACCAACTTACGACGATTCCTCCATTCAAGTTTTGGAGGGATTGGAAGCTGTTCGTAAACGTCCGGGTATGTACATCGGGTCGACCGACAGTCGGGGCCTGCACCATTTGGTCTATGAAATTGTCGACAACGCCGTGGATGAAGCCTTGGCCGGTTACGGGAAGGAAATCAACGTGACTATCCACGCCGACAACAGTATCACCGTGGTGGACCACGGGCGCGGGATGCCGGTGGGGATGCATGCCTCCGGGATTCCCACCCCAGAAGTCATATTAACGGTCTTACATGCCGGGGGTAAATTTGGCCAAGGGGGCTACAAGACCTCTGGTGGCCTGCACGGGGTCGGGGCTTCCGTGGTCAACGCCTTATCGAGTACGTTGACCGTCACCATCGTGCGCGATGGTGTCCGGTACCAGGAAAAGTTCGCCCAGGGCGGCCATCCCCAAGGGACGCTCACCAAATTAGGCAAGACGCGGGCGCACAACGGGACGACATTAACGTTCAAACCGGACCGAGAAATCTTCACCACCACGGTCTATAACTTCAATACCTTAGCAGAACGTCTGCGTGAATCGGCCTTCCTGTTGAAGGGCGTGAAGATCACCCTGACCGATGAACGCGCCGGACAAGAACGCGAAGAAGAGTACCACTACGAAGACGGCATCAAGGAATTTGTCAGTTACCTCAACGAAGACAAGGATACCTTAGGCGATATCCTGTACTTCGACGGGAAGAAAGATGGCATCGAAGTCGAGGTGGCCGCTCAATACAACGACGGCTACACCGAAAACCTACTGTCGTTCGTCAACAACGTCCGGACCAAGGATGGTGGGACCCACGAAGCGGGGATGCGTAGTGGCTGGACCAAGGCCTTCAACGAGTATGGGCGCAAGGTTGGCCTGCTCAAGGACCGGGACAAGAACTTAGAAGGCTCCGACATCCGTGAAGGATTATCCGCCGTGATTTCACTGCGGGTCCCAGAAAACCTCTTGGAATTCGAAGGGCAGACTAAGGAAAAACTGGGGACCCCCGAAGCCCGCACCATCGTGGATAGCATCGTGGCCGAACAACTGACCTACTTCCTGATGGAAAACGGCGACTTTGGTAAAATGTTGATTCGCAAGGCCACCCAGGCCCGCCAAGCCCGCCAGGCCGCCCGTAAGGCTCGAGACGAAAGCCGCAATGGGAAAAAACACAAGCGCCATGAGCGCCTGCTGTCCGGGAAATTAACGCCGGCCCAGTCGAAGAATTCGGCGAAGAACGAACTCTTCTTGGTCGAAGGGGATTCTGCCGGCGGCTCGGCAAAGCAGGGCCGAAACCGGAAGTTCCAAGCGATTCTCCCGTTACGGGGAAAGGTCTTGAACACCGAAAAGGCCAAATTGCCGGATATCATGAAAAACAAGGAAATCAGTACCATGATCTACACCATTGGGGCGGGCGTAGGAGCCGATTTCGACATCGACGCCGCTAACTACAATAAAATTATTATCATGACCGATGCCGATGATGATGGGGCTCACATCCAAATTTTGCTGTTGACCTTCTTTTACAAGTACATGCGGCCGATGATTGACGCCGGTCGGGTCTACATTGCTTTGCCACCGTTGTATCGGATTCAACGGACCGGCAAGAAGGCCAGCATCGAGTATGCTTGGACCAACGACGAACTCTTAGAAAAGACCAAGCATATCCCGACCCACGGTTACCACCTCCAACGGTTCAAGGGGCTGGGGGAAATGGATGCCAGTCAGTTATGGGAAACCACGATGGACCCCGATAACCGAACCCTGATTCGGGTGAAGATCGATGACGCGGCCTTAGCCGAACGGCGAGTCACCACGTTGATGGGGGACAAAGTTGAACCCCGGCGGAAATGGATCGAAAACAACGTTCAATTTACCCTCGAAGACGATGACCAGGACCTCATCACGGGGACCGAGTCTAAGGGCCAAGCCTAATTGCGCGGTGAAAGGAGTTAACAAGTCTTGAGTGAAGGACAAAAAATACAAGAATTAACGTTGGAAGAGGTCATGGGTGACCGCTTCGGTCGCTACTCCAAATCCATCATTCAAGAACGGGCCTTACCGGACATTCGTGACGGCTTAAAGCCCGTTCAACGGCGAATCCTGTTCGCCATGAATAAGGACGGCAACACCTACGACAAGGGCTTCCGGAAGTCCGCCAAGTCAGTCGGTAACGTCATGGGGAACTTTCACCCCCACGGCGATAGCTCAATCTACGAAGCGTTGACCCGGATGAGTCAGGACTGGAAGGTCCGCGAACCCCTCGTCGAAATGCACGGGAACAACGGCTCGATGGACGGGGATCCGGCGGCTGCTATGCGGTACACCGAGGCCCGGTTGAGTAAACTTTCGGGGGAAATGCTCCGCGACATTGAGAAGAACACCGTCGACATGACGTTGAACTTTGACGACACCGAGTACGAACCGACTGTCTTACCAGCGCGGTTCCCCAACCTCTTGGTTAACGGGGCCACGGGGATTTCAGCGGGGTACGCCACGGAGATTCCACCGCATAATTTAGGTGAGACCATCGATGCGTGCGTGTACTTATTGAACCATCCCCAAGCCACCTTGGCCGATTTGATGCAGTTCGTGGCCGGACCCGATTTTCCTACGGGCGGCATCATCCAGGGGAAAGATGGGATTATCCAGGCCTACAAGACCGGCCGCGGCCGCATTGAAGTCCGCTCGAAGACCACCATCGAACCCTTACGGGGCAACAAGAGTCAAATCATCGTCACGGAGATTCCCTACGAAGTTAACAAGGCCCAACTGGTCAAGAAAATCGACGAGATTCGCTTGACTAAGAAGGTCGAGGGCTTGGCCGAAGTCCGCGACGAGACCGACCGGGACGGCTTACGCATCGCAATCGAATTGAAACGGGACGCCGATGCCCAAGGAATTTTGAACTACCTGTTCAAGAACACCGAGTTACAGGTCACCTACAACTTCAACATGGTGGCTATCAACCATCAACGGCCAGAGCACGTGGGGCTAGTCGCTATCTTAACGGCCTATCTGGAACACCAACGCGATGTGATTACGCGCCGGACCAAGTATGATCTACAAAAGGCACTTGACCGGCAACAAATCGTCGAGGGGCTAATCAAGGCCTTATCCATCTTGGACCAGGTCATTGCGACGATTCGGGCCTCGAAGAACCGGCGGGATGCCCGGGACAATCTGGTCAGCACTTACGACTTCACCGAGAAGCAGGCCGACGCTATCGTGGCCTTGCAGCTCTATCGGTTGACCAACACCGATGTGACCCAGTTGGAAGACGAGGCCGCTAAGCTGGCGGCCGCCATTGAGACCGACCGGCAGATTTTAGCGGAGCCCAAGAAGCTCAATGCGGTCCTGCGAAAAGAACTCAAGGCCATCGCCAAAGAATACCGTAATCCGCGCCGAACGGCCATTCAAGACCAAATCGAAACGTTGAAGATCAAGACGGAAGTCACGGTCGCCGACGAAGACGTGGTGGTCATGGTCAGTCACGATGGTTACTTGAAACGGTCCAGCTTACGGTCGTATGCGGCTTCGGACGCCGCCGAAAACGGTTTGAAGGATGCGGATTATCCCATCTTTATGGCCCAATTGAGCACGTTGAGTCACTTGATGATGTTTACCAACCGGGGAAACTTGATCTACCGGCCGGTGCATGAAATCGCGGACGTCAAGTGGAAAGAGACTGGCGAACATCTCTCGCAGACCATTGGGTTGGAAAGCGATGAAGAAATCGTGGCGACCTACGCCTTTAGTTCCCTGGCCGAAACCGGACGCTTCTTGATTGCGACTAGCGATGGCTATATCAAGCAGACTGAATTTGCGACCTTGAAACCGGGCCGGACTTACAAGAAACGGGCAGCGGTCTACGAGAAGCTAAAGCATCCCGAAGCCCGCGTCGTGGCGGTGAAATATCTGGCTGAACCGACCGATGACCGGGGCGTCTTATTGGTTTCGCAAAACGGGTACGCGTTACGCTATTCGATTGATGAAGTCTCCGTCAACGGGGCCCGGACCACGGGGGTTCGCGCCATGGACCTGCGCGACGATGATCAGGTCGTTAATTTGGCGTTGGTCACTGACACTGACACTATCGCCTTAATCACGCAACGCGGTGGGTTTAAACGGCTAGCCATGACAGAACTGACGGTCACCAGTCGGGCTCGGCGTGGGGTCTTGATTCTCCACGAACTCAAGCGTAATCCACACCGAGTCGTCGACTTCTTGCGGGTCCCAAGTGAGAACCCAGCGCTAGAGATCATCACGGACCGGGAACGGACCCACGATGTCTTGCCGACGGACCACCCATTGAGCGGTCGGTATTCCAACGGCTCATTCGTGGTCGACACGGACGTCGAGGGAACGCCAATTCAGTTACGTCTGAAGCCCATCGAACTAGTTGTCAGTTAAGCCAGTATAAATGCTTTTATAAGCAGAATTAGTTGCGCTTTCAGTCCCCGCAGGCTATCATTGTGAGTAATGGTAACCATTAGGCTAACGAGTGCTCCGAGATTGCTCGGCACTCCGGTCATAAGGAGAAAAAGCGATGAAGACCAAACAGGAAAGTATTTTTTCTTCCAAAACTTTAACGTATTTTTTACAGCTGGCTGAAACAATGAATTATACCCAGGCGGCGCAGATTTTAGGCATTACGCAACCCGCCTTGACCCAGCAGATCAAGAAACTCGAGCGGACGGTCGGCGCCCCGTTGTTTTATTCCGTCGGCAAAAAGCTGCGACTGTCGGACGCGGGCTACACTATGCTGAACGCGACGCACGAAATCTACGGGATTTTAAATCAGGCGACCGATCAGATTCAGCAAGCCACGAGTGCCACCCAAGGTGAGATCAACATTGGCCTGTTGGCCTCCATCGAAGACGCAGTGTTCGAGGACTTCGCGATTATGTCGTACCAGAACAACCCTGGGATTCGGATTTCGTTTTACATGTTGACCCGGAAAGAAATTTGGGAACAACTGGAAAATAACCGTATCGATTTGGCCATCATGTATTTGCCAGACGATTCGATCAAGAATTGGAAACCTTACGATTCCAAGAAGATTATTTCCGATGACCTGTTGTATATCCACCACGATGAGCAGCTGGCCAAGAAACGGCGCATCAAGTTTCAGGATACCACCAACGGGCCGTGGGTCATGTATCCAGAGGGCTACTATTTGAACCAAACGTTGCATGAAGCTTACAAGAACCAGTTGGCCGATTTTCCGAAGAGCGTCGATAACTTCACCACGCCGTTACAGCTTTTGCATTTTTCAATGCAGACGCAAGCGGCAACGGCTTTGCCCAATTCGTTTATGATTGGTCAAGATGAACTGCCCGACACCTGGACGGCGCACTTTGACCCCAACATCCGCTTTGATTTAGCCTTTGTCTTTCGCAAGGGCAAAGCGGAGATCCCGCGGATTAGCCATTTTCTGGCCCAATTCGACCGGTACTTGCATACCGATGACTACATCTCGCGGCTCAAACAATTGCGTAACAACTAAGCTACACTTAAACTAATCTCGTTAAAGGAGTTTTTATCCATGAGTAAAGTATTGATTTTTGGTCACCAGAATCCGGATACGGACGCGATCGTTGCCGCCAAGGCCTTCGCTTACTACCAAACCCAAAAGGGCAAGGACGTTGAAGCCGTGGCCTTAGGTGACCCCAACATGGAAACCAACTACGTGTTGAACCACTTTGATGAACCCGCACCCCGGGTCGTCAAGACGGTGGCTAACGAAACGGACCACGTGATGTTAGTGGACCACAACGAAGCCCAACAAAGTGTTGCGGACCGCGACCAAGTCACCATCGACGCGGTCGTTGATCACCACAAGATTGGCAACTTCGAAACGGCGGCGCCATTATACTACCGGGCCGAACCAGTGGGCTGCTGCAGTACGATCTTAGTGGAAATGTTCAACGAAGCTAAGATTGAGATTCCAGCTAAGTTAGCCGGGTTGATGCTGTCTGCCATCATTTCTGACACCCTGTTACTCAAGTCGCCAACCACGACCGACGTTGACCGGGAAGCTGTCCGGGAATTAGCTGAAATCGCCGACATCGACGTGCAAAGCTATGGCATTGCCATGTTAAAGGCCGGCACTAACTTATCCGCTAAGAGCGACCAAGAATTGATCGACGCTGATGCGAAGTCCTTCGACATGAACGGTAAAAACGTTCGCATCGACCAAATCAACACGGTCGATTTGAACGACGTCTTGGACCGGCAAGCCGGGCTGGAAAAAGCCATGCAAGCCGAAAGCACGGACAAGGGTTACGACTTGTTCATTTCCTTAGCCACGAACGTCTTGACCAGCGACTCCGAATTGATCGTCGTTGGGGACGACGACAGCCAAGCCGCCGTAGAAAAGGCCTTTAACGTGAAGTTAGCGCAAAACCGCGCCAGCTTACCAGGCGTCGTTTCCCGGAAAAAGCAAGTCGTGCCACCATTGACCGATGCGTTTGCGGGCTAAACTTTAACTGAAAATTCAAACCGTCATCGTTTATGGCGATACGGTGTTCAAAAAAGGACTCAATTCCGTTGTGGATTGGGTCCTTTTTAGGATGTCTTCGTGCGCTGATTGGATTATAAAATAATTAATCACATTATAAAAAGTTCGTTAGTCTAATTGTTTTTCATAACACAAGTTCTGCAGTATGCTTTGGTAAGGTAAGTGAGAGGCTAAATTTTAGTTACTAATCCGGTAAAAGACCGGGTGGTTAAGGCAAAGAACTACGCCGACTAAGTGGAGGTGACGAAATAGCGCTGGTCGGTGGCGTAATCGAGCCGAAAGTCGTTTTCCCGTCACTTACTGATGACCGTCTCCTAAAATTAAGAAAGGTCGGAAAGATTTCAGCCGTTTACCGGACGGTCGCTAACCCCTGGAATCGACAAATATGATGATTAAAAAACAATTGTTTTCAGCGTTAGCGGTGGCAGGATTGGTCCTGCCACTGGGGTTCGCCGTAACCCCAGCATTAGCAGCTACCGGCGATACGACTACTACGGCACCGCAGACCGCTACCGGTAAGGCCACGGTAGCGGTAACGCCCGGGACCTTGGCATTTGCCACAGATAATGGTAAAGCCGTTGTGCCATCTTTTGACTTCAATGTCGGCTTGGATAGTTTAGACAAAGCCGTGCCCGCAGCAAATAGTGGTGATCTGAAAATCGATAACTTTTTAGGTGACGGTAGCAGCTGGAGCTTAACCGCCACTTTAGGACAATTTAATACGGTCAACAAGGACCAAAAGCCACAAGGAACTTTGGAATTTGACTCTAGCGCTTTGTCAAAAACCGACGCAACGGATAAGTTAAAGACCACTCAAGAAACGCTAGCCAGTCCCACAACAGCGACTGAGAAAGTTGCACCAAAGACGTTGTTCAGTGCACCTCAGAATGATGAAGACGGCATGGGAACGTTATCGATGACACTACAACCTAAGTTGACGAATTTTAGTGGCGTTGATCGTACAGGGACCTACACCGCAGATTTAACGTACACGTTAACTTCTGGTCCTCAAAAACAATCTTAAGCACAATTGACGACTAAACGGTCACACCAGGGCTCCTCCTTATGGGGAGCTTTGGTCATGTCCAGGGAGGGATTTTTATGTTGAAACGCGCTCTGGTTTGTTTCCTAATTCTCAGCGGGTGGTTCTGGTTTGGTGGCCCCAGTGCCCATGCTGATCAGGCAGCAGCGCCCGCTAGTTTTACGGTCACGCCCGTACTTCCTCGCGACAATGCTTCACACATAGCGTACTTTCAATTCCCGGTGCATCCCCGCGAACACCGGACGCTAAGCCTTCGGGTCACGAACCAGTCTCAACAACTGGGCGCTTACGCGGTAGTTCCGCGGGTGGCGGGAACCAATACCAACGGGACGCTAGACTACAGCATTGGCAATCATCTCGCCCAATTACCGGCCCAAGCGGCAACGCTCTTTGCGCCTAGCCAACGCCACGTGACCGTTCCCGCCCACACATCACGACTTGTGGACTTCCAGTTGACGGCGCCTAAACAGTCCTTCAAGGGCATCATGTTGACGGGGTTCACGGTGAGTCAAAGCAATGACTCGCAGCACACTCAAGCGGCCAAACACCGGACTGCTGGCATCGTGGCGCGAACGAACTACGTGGTGGCTTGTGAGTTTTACAACCATCGGTTAAGCCAACTACTCCCACCCAACATCACGTTCAAAGGTGGTCAGTACCGGCTGGTAAATGGGCAGCCGCAATTGGCATTGGGGATGTTCAACCACACGGCCGAACTGGTAGGTCAGGGACAACTGACGGCGAAGCTCCAACAAGCAACGGGCAAGACGGTGGCCAAATTTGATCAACGACCGCTGACGTTAGCGCCCCAGAGCCGCTTCAATTTGAATTTAGCGCCACAGCAACACCAGCTTGCGGCCGGGAAGTACACCTTAACTGGTAACCTATCGACACAGGGCGGCTTTACCTTTCCGTTCACGGTACCGGTGACCATCACCCCGCAACAAGCGCAAAGCGTTAAGCAACACATCGCTAGTCTGGGACCAAAGAAGCCAGTGAACTGGTTACTCATTGGACTGATTGTTTTAAAGAGCGTCGTGTTAGTCTTACTGGCATTGAACCTTTACGCGCTCCGTGGGCACCGCTTGCCATGGGCGCAGCCGCAATTACGCCACCACTTGAAGGGGTGAAGGATTCGGGAAAGAGGGGACAGTGGTGCGATGGTTAAAAACGAGGATGCATAAAATTGGGTTGCTTTTTGTGGTCGTGACTTTAAGCTTTTGCCTTGGCGTAAGCGGACCATTACCGAGTCAAGCTAGCATCCAGGAACAAAGAATAAAGCAGAAAAAATCTTTATGGCCGAACTTCTTTAATTTGTCAAGTATGCTTCAGTTTATAGATAATATGATAGATGAGTTATTGAAAAATCGTTCACCCAAAAAATTTGAAAGTGATAAAAAAATAATAAGCAATCTGCTAGGTTCTCTTCCTGGTAATAAAAGTATTGCAAAAAAAGTACAGCAGGCAAAAGATTCGCAAGATTCGCAAGATTTACAAAATATTGTCAAAAATTTTGAAACAGAAAAAGAAAGTATTTCAGATAAATCTTCTTCCGCAATTAGGCTAACGATGTCACCTTCAAGTTTTGAGTTTCAGCCTATAATGTTGAAAGCTCACATGATGCCAAGTCAAATCACCCCACCAGCGCCAACCTTAACTGTGTTCAACCCCACGTCACAAGATTGGCATGTTAATGTAAAGCTAGGAACGTTTCAGGGCCCTCACGCAGTGCCAACGGGAGTTGCTTTGAATCTCCATACTACGGATAAGTCTAACCGGGCGTTATCTAACTTAACAGTGATTCCTGGTTTACGCTTGGTTCCTAATGATGAAGCTCATGAATTGCTAAGTGCTTCGAAACAAACAGATACCGGGTCGGCCACCATCGATTTCGACGGTTCCACACTCCAGTGGCCCAGTGACAGTTACGCTGGCACCTACACGGCAAACTTGACGTATACCCTAACAGTAGGACCGGAAAAATGACAAATCACAAAAATCGACAGTCAGTGCTTAGCTTACCTAAACACTAACTGCCGATTTTCGCATTAAATTTAATTAGTTATAGTCGTTAAGCGTTCGCGGACGTGATTCGATCCAAAATCGCTTGTGCCGCCACGTCGGGATGGTTTTCCGGAATCCAGTGGCCAGCGTCGACGGGGATGAAGCGGTAATCCGCCTTGACGTATTCCGCCGTTTTCTTTGCGGCCGCGGCGCCCAAAAAGGCATCGTGCCGGCCCCAAAGATAGGTCGTAGGCATGTGGATCAAATGGTCTTTCATATGCGGCTGGTTAGGCACCGTCAACCCGCGGTACCAGTTGATGGGGCCGCGTAAACTGGCCGGCGTCTTGAACCGAGCTAGGGCGTACTCGGTCGCTTGCTGGCTTAACCCTGAACGCCGCAAGAAAGTTTTGAGTCCTTTATGGGCGATGACTTCCGGTAACCCAGGGACCTGGAAGCCCCCGATATAGGCACTATGCAACAGCTGGGTGGAATGGTGGAACGACCAGGCCATCGCTTGGGGATGCGGCGTGGCAATCACTGTCAACGTTGTAATTCGTTGGGGCCATTTTTGCGCCAATTTCCAAGCGAGAAGACCACCCCAGTCGTGGCCGACCAAGTGGACAGTCGAGAGTTGAAAGTGGGTGATCAGGGCGTTTAAATCGCCGAGTAAATGCACCACGGTGTACGCCGCTCGGCCCTTAGGCTGCGCCGTTTCGGCGTAGCCCCGCATCTCGGGGACCCAGGTCTGGTAACCCGCCGCCGCGAGTCGGGCGACCACGTGGTTCCAGCTGACCGCGTCTTCGGGAAAGCCGTGCAACAGCAGAATCGGTTGGCCGGTCCCAAACCGGTACACGGGGAGGGTCAGGCCCTCATGCGTATAGGTTAAGCGAGTTCCCAGTGGTTGGGTGATGGTGGAACGAGTTGTCATAATTTTACCTTCTAATCTTTCAAGAATGTCTTTAATGTTATCACAGGTTAGGGGCCAGTGATAACCGAAACGTTCTGCGACCCGATTAGAGTCGAAAACCTTTATGGGGTGATGCATACGTTAAATCGATGCTATCCGGGTGGCGGCCGAAAATTTTCGGGGAAATAACTTTTTCACCCCGCGTTAGGTTAATTTAACGCATACGTTGTATACTTAAAAGAGAAATTTACGCTAGAAATG
This sequence comes from Levilactobacillus suantsaii, assembly GCF_014069315.1. NCBI lineage: Bacteria > Bacillati > Bacillota > Bacilli > Lactobacillales > Lactobacillaceae > Levilactobacillus > Levilactobacillus suantsaii. The sequence continues at coordinate 1,978,538 of NZ_CP059603.1, forward strand.
AGGGGTTTTGATGACAGATAACACGTTAAGTACCGTTTTAAAACAGTACCGTGAAGAGGTGGCGCACGCTTCGTTGACGCGCCAAGCGTATACGGCGATTTTGAAAGCAATCCGGGAGTTATATCTTCAACCCGGGCACTCCTTTTTGGAACGGGAAATTGCCGACCTATTAGCGATGAGTCGCACTCCCGTTCACGAAGCATTGATTCGTTTGGAAGCGGCCGGCTGGGGGACCGTGATTCCGCGGCGGGGGTTTCAGGTCGCCCCGATTCAAGCCCAAACCATTACGGAAATCGCCCAGATCAGTGCAACGCTGGAGGGCTTGGCAACGGCCCTGGTAACCTCCCAGCTCACCGACCAACAGTTGACCCAACTTGAGACGCTCATCACCCAGCAAGACGCGGCAATGCAGGCGCAAGACCTACGCCGTTACGTGCAGATCGATCAGCAGTTTCATAGCCAACTGGTGGCCCCGACGCCCAATCACCGGCTGGGAATTCTGATTGGGAGTTACGCCGACCAACTCTACCGGGCCCGGTTGTACGCCATCGACGACCGGACGTTACCGGTCCAGTCACTGCAAGAACACCGGGCCATCATCGCTGCCATCCGGTCGCGAAATGCCCAGGCCGCGCAAGAACTCATGGTGGGCCACCGGCACCGCGGGAGTCAGGAAATGGTCCAGATTATTCGCCATAAGGAAACGCCAACTGGGAAATAGTCACCTTGACATTAATGTATACATTAACTACAATAAAGCTAGATTAAGCGCTTAGTCTAAATTCAACCGTCGATCAGGTTTAATTGAATGGAGACTACTGAATTATGAAGATTGTTGCGATTAAAGAAAAGCCCGTTAAAATTAGTTCTAGTATCCGTAACGCATACATTGATTTCTCAAAAATGAACGTGTCGGTCGTGGCCGTGGTCACGGACGTTAAACGCGATGGCCAGCCCGTGATTGGGTATGGGTTCAACTCCAACGGTCGTTACGCCCCGAGTGGTATCATCAACTAACGCATGATTCCCCGCATCATGCAGGCCAAGCCGGAAGACTACTTAACCGCGGACGGGACTAATTTGGACCCGTTCAAGCTCTGGGACCTCATGTTGACCAACGAAAAGCCTGGGGGCCACGGTGAGCGATCCGTTGCTGTGGGGACCATCGACATGGCCATTTGGGACGCGGTGGCAAAAATCGAAGAAAAGCCGCTGTACAAGTTACTGTCCGAACGCTACGGGGATGGCCATCCCGATGACAAGGTCTTCGTTTACGCGGCCGGCGGGTACTACCAACCGGGCAAGGACGACACTATGCTCCAAAAAGAACTCAAGAGCTACTTAGATTTGGGCTACTCGGTCGTCAAGATGAAGATTGGCAACAGCCTGGAAGAAGACCAGCGCCGAATCGAAGCAGCGTTGAAGGTCGTCCCATCCGGGCAACACTTGGCCGTCGATGCCAATGGTCGCTTAGATTTACCGACCGCCATCAAATACGCGGACATGTTGGCGCCGTACGATTTATTCTGGTATGAAGAACCCGGTGACACGCTCGACTTCCAGCTGCAAAATACACTGAGCCGTTACTACTCGCAGACCATGGCCACGGGGGAGAACCTCTTCTCCATGCAGGACGCGCGGAATTTGATTCGTTACGGGGGGATGCGCCCCGACAAGGACTACCTCCAATTTGACTGTGCCTTGAGTTACGGCCTGGTCGAATACATGAAGACCTTGAAGATGTTGAAGGAAAATGGCTGGTCGTCTCGCCGGTGCATCCCGCACGGTGGGCACCAAATGTCGTTGAACATCGCGGCTGGCTTGAAACTGGGGGGCAATGAATCCTATCCCGGTATCTTTGAACCGTTCGGTGGCTTTGCGGACGATGAACCCATCGAAGACGGTTACGTGAAGTTGCCGCAGGTTCCGGGGATTGGCTTCGAAACCAAGGCCAAGTTGATGAAAGTCTTGCGCGACGTCGCGGCGTCCTAAGCGGTAAGGCTAAAAACAAATTCTATTTACTGAGAGAGACATCCCCGTGATGACGGTCGACTTACCGTGATTACGGGGATGCTTTAGTCTCAACTAGTGGCTCCTGTCATTAGTGACGCCCCGTAAGTAATTTGCCACCCTAGTTAAGACCGAAACGGGTATAATTAAATTGTTATCCGGACGCACGGGAAACCGCCGCGTTTTGGATAACAATAGAGCGAAGGGAAGGATTCTTAAATGAAAGCAGCTGTTTTTGCGCAGGCCGGCCAAATGAAGGTCGCCGACATTGATAAACCCACCATTCAACAACCCGATGACGTGATTCTCCACATCGTGCGGGCCTGTGTCTGTGGTTCCGACCTCTTGGCCTACCGGGGCTTCGATGATAAGGAAGCTAATTCCGAAAATTCCGGGCACGAAGCCATCGGAATCGTCGATGCCGTGGGCGAAGACATCACCACGGTCAAACCCGGCGATTTCGTGATTGCGCCGTTCACCCACGGGTGTGGCCACTGTCCCGCTTGTTTGGCCGGCTACGATGGTGTTTGCCAATCGCACACGGACAACTTTAGCGACGGCGACCAAGCTGAATACGTCCGCTTCCAACACGGACAATGGGCCCTAGTCAAGATTCCGGGTCAACCCAGCGACTACAGCGAGGGGATGTTGAAGTCCTTATTGACCTTAGCCGATGTGATGCCGACGGGTTACCACGCGGCGCGCGTGGCTCACGTGAAGCCGGGTGACACGGTCGTGGTCTTAGGTGACGGAGCCGTGGGCCAATGCGGCATCATCGCGGCCAAGTTGATGGGCGCTAAGCAAAGCATCTCGACTAGTCGCCACGCCGATCGGCAAGCCTTAGCCAAGGAATTTGGCGCCACCGATAACGTGGCTGACCGGGGCGACGAGGCCGTCAAGCAAATCATGGAACTGACCCAGCAATTTGGCAAGATGCGATTAAGGCCTGGAACAAAACGGGGGCGTTTAAGTTTAAAAAGGGAACGGCAAAGACCGCGCAAATCAAACTGACCACGGACACGGCCAAACAATCCGCGACAATGGGCGATAACGTGGGCGTGACCGAATACTGGGCGCGCCATAACGACTTAATTGCCGTGATCAGTACGTTGAACCCGGCGTTATTAGCTGAGTTTGGTTACTCCCATGCCGACGACGAACACGTGGCCGAACACGAACTGGGCCATGCAATGGGGTTGAATCATAACCCCTCTTCCCGGAGCGTCATGTATTACCGCAATCGCTCGGAGGGCATCCAAAAAGTGGACGTGCTGGGCGTTAAGGAACGGTACAGTACGCCGGCCGGTGAATCGGATTAAGTTAGGCATCATAATGTGCAATTAAATAAGGGCTTTAGGACCGGTTAGTCAACGCTACAGTAAGTTGATTAGCCGTTTTTTGGGTGTGGTGTTAATCGGATAAAAATTTCCTTTGAAGCTTCGTCTACACTGCCAGTTGGAGGAGAGGGTCAACGTCATTAATTTAAAGCAGAAAAAGGGTCGCTTAACGTGACTTTAGCGGTATACTTAACGTTAGTTAACCAGCGTTTTTTCGGATTATACGATTTTTAATCGATTTTAGCGCTAAAATGGTTAGCTTTAAGGACGAAGGGTTATTAACTATTTTTTTAAAGGGGATGCCGTATGACACATAAAGCTTTATTGGCGCTGATGTTCGCGTTAGGGGGACTCACGATTGGGGGAATCGGGGATGCCCAGGCGAGCGCCAAGTACTACACTACCAATCCAGGAATCATCTGCACCAAAAAGACCGTGGTTTACTATCAAGATGCCGCCAAGACCAAGCGACTGGCAACAATCCACAAGAATCATTACGCTCAAATCAGTCAGGTGATCCAAGCCAAAGGGCACGCGCCTGTCCTCAAAACGACGACCGGAAAATACGTGACCGCTAACCGGGCGTTTGTCGCGAAGACCGCGGGGTATCAAAATCCCAAGCGGTACTATCAAGTTAGCTATTCCCAGATTAAGCCTTACGGACAGGTTGGGTACACCGTCAAGCGGAACTACGAAGGAATCAAGACCTGGAAGATTATGCGGCGCTTAGGGACCGCTAACGGCTACAACAAGTACAATGCGGCGACTTATCGCGCCGTCCGGACGTTCCAAAAACGCCATCATCTAAAGGTCACGGGCAACGTGAATCAGCAGACCTGGGTGAAACTTGGCTTCTCCAAGGCCAGTTGGACTAGCATTGACGCGTACGTTGCACCGCTGGGGGCGCACGCCTGGAACGGGCGTGAAGACCACATCAACGCCATGATCAAGCAGGCTCGCCTTTACCTAGGAAACCCTTATTTGGTCGGTTCCTCCAGTAGTCCGGCCTACGGGACCGATTGTTCTGGATTGGTGATGCAAGCTTTATACGCTGGCGGCATTAATCCTCAACCAATCAGTGCCATTCACCACGCTTTCCCAGGGAACGAATGGAACTCCCGGAACCTCTGGGCCAGCAAGCAGTTCAAGCACGTGGCTTACCAGCATAAGCAACGCGGCGACTTGATTTTCTACTACCAGCCGGGGACCCACACGATTTGGCACGTGGCCATTTACCTGGGGCAGGGCAAGGTCATCGAAAGCTGGCCACCACGAATCATGATTCAACCGATTAAGAACAGTCAACGGTCGGACATTGCCGGGGTGGCACGGGTATTCAATTAGTTAAATTAATTTGAATGACTTCTAGAAATTTTAAAGGTACAGAATAGCCCCCTAAGATTGGCGCTTAATTGCCATCTTAGGGGGCTATTTGTTGGAAATTTATTTGCGAAAAGGCCTTATAAGGCTTGCCAAAATGCTATGGGATTGATAAGGATCGGTGACATCTATCCAAGTGAAAAATTCGGGGACTGATAACGGTAAAATATTGCCCCCAAAATCGTCATTGAAAACGGTAGGGGGTAAGGCTTCTTTATATTTTTGGGAAGGTTTATCACCAAATTTGGGGGCGTTGGTGTCCAAGTTAGTGATGTCATAAAGTAAGTTACGATTTTTAGGCTGGTAGGTAAAACTCTCCGGATGGCTTAAATAGAGATTGCGCCATAGTTCGCGTCCTGATTGAGCGGCATCGTCGATCATCCCCTTAGGAAAGAAATCGGGTAAGGGCAAGTGACACATCGTATAATAGTCCTCAAATATTTGCCGAGTGACAATTAAAAAATCATGTTTCTGACCATTGATGTCGGTGACAAAGGTCGTATTGACATCGTGTATCTTTTCTTCAAATCGCATAAGAAAATCTTTAAACAGGGTGTTGTCTAAGGCGTTCGCAACTTTTTCGTAGGCGATGGAACAATCCTTAGAATGATTTTTATCGAAGATGTTACTGATTTTTAAGTAATAGGCACGGCGAGCGGCACGAGCATTCAAATGGTAATCAACTGTATTGGTCGTTCCAATAAATACCGGATATTCATCCCCATTTTCGTTCGCGGTATTATTAGAATCCACAATTAGATCACGAGCCTTACTAAAGAAGAAATCGGGAACTTCGTCAATTAGCAACGGATAAACTTTTGTCTCAATCAGCCACCGACTAATTTGTCGAATACCGTTGGCCTTGGCGTTGCGCGCTTGTTGGGGGACGATACTGGCGTAATTCATAATCTGTTGAGAATCGACGTTCAGTTTAATCATCTTAGCAATTAAGGTTAAGAGTAACGTTTTCCCCGACCCAGGCCGCCCACCAATGAATAGAAACAGGGGGACGTCTGCTTCCGAGGTGCTCCCAGTCAAATGATTGCGAATATATGAAATAAACGGCGCTGTAAAGGCATAGAGAATGGTTTCATAGACACGTTTGGACTCTGTTTTATCTGGTTTGATGGTATACGCGGTATAACTGGCAATCAACGTCGCAATCGTTTGGAGTGAGCTTTTTATTTCGGCTAGGCTGGCGTATCGACCGAACGAGACTGCTTCGTCGTGGTTAACGACGCTTGGAGCTAATAGCCCACTTTCATTTTTTTCGGGGTTAAATTGCGTATCTTGTCGTAATAGTCGCGGCCGCTCACTTACAGTTTCGCTCACGGGCTGAGTGACCTTAGTATGTAGTGTTTTAATGAGTTTAGTCGTTAAGGTTCGGGGCGGCGCAATGGTTGGGTGTTGTCCTTTTTTAACGGTGATGATGTCATCAGCCATTTTGTAGATGGTTTTGGTCTTGATTTTTTGATCATTGTCTTTTTCTGCTTGTTTGGCTCTACTTTTAGCGTTCGTAATTTCTTGAATTCGTTGCGGTAGCTCTGGACTTAAAATTTTTGTTTGAATTCCCCGTTGAATTGCTTGGGCTTTAATAGCCGTATCATTAGCTTTAATGGCTGCCATGTCATCAGCATTGAGGGCGTCTGGTGAAAGGATGACAGCCGCTTCTGCCGTAGGATTATTGGTAAACAAGTCCAAGCTCTTAACGGGTTCTGGACTAAACTCAACGTTATTGGGATGAGTGCGATGCAATAATTCTTTGGGAAAATAATCGGTTAGATTAGGCTTGATGTCCAGCGTAAAGTGTTGCAGCCAGAGGTGGTAAAGCTGAGGGTCATCACTAATGACAAGGGATTCCATTTGATTGGTTTTAGGGTTGAAAGCCATGTCAGATAAATTAGCCGAGCCAATGATAACCCGCGTTTTACCACTATCGGTGTTGCTTAATAGGTATAACTTTTCGTGGATGGCGAGACCGGGAATGGGAATTCGCATCGAAAAACGATGATCAATTACAGACTCGCGCATTTGAGGCGTCAATGCTTGATAAAGTTTAGTCGAGTCACCTTCATAAATTGAGTCCAAGGTGTTGGCTACGGATAGTCGTTCTAATTCCTCATTGTTGGCAGCTTGGACTGAATGTTCCGGGATACCAACGACAAGCGTTAGCATGTGGAACGCAGACAAGTAATGATTGATAAATTTGGGGGATGCAGAATAGGTCACACCGATGAAACTGTCAAATTCATCTGTATCCAAAATCTTTTTAATGGACCAATCGACCTGTTTTCCGTTATATAAGATAAAAGTTGAATTCATGGAAGACACTTCCTAACCTGTAAGAGTGGTAAACCTGGTCATCGGTGAGCTTTACGCCATGACCTATTTTTTATCATACTAAAGCTTGGGGAAGTCACGAAGAATAATGACTTCGATCGGTGCTTAAGAATTTAATGGTTACTCTAGTTTGGTTAAAGCATTAGGTGTCAGTGTTAGTTGACAGATTTGATCCGGTTGATTATATTTAGATTAATTATTAATGAGCATTTTATCATAATAAATTGATTTTGCCTATATGGGAGAGACCCCAATGTTAATTAGGTCAAAAGCCCTAGGCCGTACATGACACGCACCATAGCGGCGATCCAGTCGGCCGATAGTTTAGCCTTTAACGCCGAAATCGCTATGGTTACCGGTATTATCCGCCTAACATTAGGGGGAACTTGATTTCAATCTGCTGGAATATGTCAAGCAAGCGGCAATGGTCACTTTGAGAAAATTAAGACATTAACTAAAAGGTTCGGCGTTGATAGCTCAAACTTCAAAACTTTCTCCATTGAAATTGAAGATGAATCAAAATTGTAATTACTGCGGGAGAAAGAAGGCCAGTCGAAATGAGTAAAGCTTTGCGGCGGAATGTTCAAGCTTATTACGTGGCATTAGTTCTAATCACTATTGCATCGGTTTTACCCCATGCAGTTCTCACCATAGTGTTGCTAGCTAAGGGGCTTTCCTTATCCCAAATGATGCTAGTTCAAGCAGGGCACAGTTTGGCGATAATAATTTCAGAATATCCCAGATGAATCAGGGACATCAATTCACGAGTTAAGATAGTTGCTATTTGCGCTAAAAAATTTAGAATATTAGATAGTGCGAAATAATTGCACACAATTGACTAGGAGGGATTCGGATGACAGCAAAGGAAACACCAGCAGATCTGAAGCAACGCTTGACCACCGAAGAATACGCCGTGACCCAAAACGCCGCGACGGAACCCGCATTCACGGGAAAGTACGACCAGTTCTTTGAACCGGGCATCTACGTGGACGTCGTCAGTGGTCAACCACTGTTCAGTTCAACGGACAAGTATGATTCTGGCTGCGGCTGGCCGGCGTTTACCAAGCCCATTGCGGCCGAAAACGTCGTCGAACATACGGATCACTCATTCGGTATGGTCCGCCAAGAGGTGACGAGCCAAGAGGGGAAATCCCACTTGGGCCACGTCTTTACGGATGGGCCGACCGATAAAGGTGGCTTGCGCTACTGCATCAACTCGGCAGCCTTGAAATTCATTCCGGCTAGCAAATTAGCTGAAGCCGGCTATGCTGACTTTGCCCAACTATTTCCTAAGCAAGGAGGGTCCAACAATGGCTAAGACTGACACCGCAATTTTTGCGGGCGGCTGTTTCTGGTGCATGGTGAAGCCCTTTGACAGTCAACCCGGCATCAAATCTGTAGTTTCTGGTTACACTGGTGGCCACACGGTCAACCCGACGTACGAAGAAGTGGCATCGCACACTACGGGCCACACGGAAGCCGTCGAGATTACTTTCGACCCAGACGTTATCAGTTATGCCGAACTAGTCGAAATCTACTGGCGCCAAACGGATCCGACCGATGCCAGCGGTCAGTTCCAGGACCGCGGCGACAGTTACCGACCCGTCATCTACGTGAACAGTCCAGAACAACGGCAAATTGCGACGGCTTCTAAACGTAAGCTGGCTGCAAGTGGTCGGTTCGATGATCCTATCGTCACGCAGATTGAGGACGCCCAACCGTTTTACCCTGCGGAAGAAGAACACCAGGACTTTTACCGCCGCAACCCGTTCCGCTACCAAATTGAAGAAATGGGTGGTCGTGAGGCCTTCATTCAACAGAAGTGGAACTAGCGTAAAAGAACGGGGGCAAACAGATGGGATACGTGTTAAATTTGCGGCAGGTTGTGGGGTCGCAGCCCTTGATTGTGGTTGGGGCAGCCGCTTTGGTCGTGCAAGCGGACCAGCTCTTGCTGGTCAAACGCCGTGACAATCAACTATGGGGTTTACCAGCTGGGTCCAAGGAATTGGACGAAAGTCTGGTCACCACGGCCAGCCGTGAACTACATGAAGAAACCGGCTTGGTTGGTCAGCACCCGAAGCTGTTGACGGTCGTCAGTGGTCCAAACATGCAGTATCGGTATCCTAACGGTGACCAGATTGATTCAGTTACCGCCGTCTACGCTTTAACGGCCACGGGCACCGTGCAGACGAGCAATGAAACCAGTCAGGTTCAGTACTTTTCACGGCAAGATTTGCCCGTTGACTTGACGCCCATTACTAAACAAATTTTAACTGAATTGAAGTTTTAAATGTCTCGGCATAATCGCCCGCTAAACGGTGATTATGCCTTTTTTGGTGAGTAATTCAAAAATCGAAGCTTTTTAAGTAGGTCTCAAATTAAGTGCCCACTGAATTTCATAGGTAAATGAAGCGGCTTGGTTGATGCGTGCTTTTTGTCAGGAATGACCGAATAACCACGTAGTTAGCGCCAATCTAGGCCCTATGATATACTGGTAATACTTTTTCTAAGGAAGTGAGACTAATGTTTTTAGCACCATTATTTGAATGTGATGTTCCGACGCGCCACTAATCAGCGGCGCGTGTCCGCTGATTTTATCGCAAGTTAAATAAAATAAGCGGAGGAATTTATCTTGAAAACTAATAGAATACTCGGAAGTGTTGATCTCGTGTTGGCTGCGGCCATTTGGGGCGGTATGTTTGTAGTCGTCAAAAGTGTTGTGGCTGAGATTCTACCAATTCAGCTAGTGTGGTTGCGTTACGTCGTGGGAGCAGTGGTTCTGCTCGCACTAGCGTTACTGCGCCGCATCCAATGGCATTGGGATTGGCGTAACCTAGGATTGATTGGGTTGGTGGGAATTATCGGTGATACGATTTCTATCGTGGCCCAGGAAACGGGAACTTGGCTGTCTTCAGCCCAGCTAGGATCAGTCGTCACAACGGCTACGCCCGCCTTTATGATTCTCTTTAGTTGGCCCTTACTCAAGCAACGACCGCACTGGTACCATTGGTTAAGCTTAGCGTTGGCTAGTAGTGGTGTTCTTGCTATTGTCGGTCACCAAGTTACCGGGAAGCATATTGCATTAGGGGTCATTTGCTTACTGATTGCGGCACTGACTTGGGCCTTAATGTCAGCGTTAGTGCAACTGATTGGGTCAGAATATGATGGCCTGCAGGTCACTTTACTGGCAACCGTTGTCGCCATCATCTGCTTGACTCCCGTCATTGGGTACCAACACCAGGTCTTACAGACGATTCACTGGGGGAGTCCCCACATTTTCCTGAGTATTTTTTATCTGGGTGCCATTTCGACGGCGCTGGCCTTTTTCCTATGGAACCAGGGCTTGCGGCGTTTCGATAGTCCGGCTTCTGGAATCTTTTTCTTGATTCAACCGGTAGTCGGTAGTATTTTAGGTTGGTTATTTCTCCAAGAGCCTATCTCTAGTGGCTTCTTTGGTGGATTGTTCCTGATTTTACTAAGTGTGTTAGTGACCAGTCGGTTTGGCTAGCGGCCGATGCGAACACAGACTCACTTAAATGATTTAGTTAAATAAACATTGACGTTGCCAAGAACATATATAATCACAAAACGCACAAAAACACTCTGAGTCGGTTTTATGCCGAGCTCAGAGTGTTTTTTTAGACTATTTTTATTAAACCTCACTAATGATTGCGGCTGATAAGTTAATAGCCATTAGCGAACCCGATTATTCAACCAGGTGATTAACCGGTGGGCGACAAGTCGTTGTTGCTTTTTTACCGTTATCGTGGCGTCATGATCACCTTTTTGATGACCATAGCTTCCGAAACCCGCGTGATTACCGCCAGAAATCTGGACATACTTAGTTTCTTGAGGTAGGAAACGTTTGGCCTGTTGGTAGTGCGCTTGGTTCAGAACACCATCACGGGTTGCGGTTAGTGATAAGACGGGGACTTTGGTGTGCCGCAAACTCCCTTTAGCTTCCGGATAGCTGGCCAGGAAAAAGACGCCTTTAAGTCCTTTCTGGTGCTGATGTGCGTACCGACTAGCCATGGTACCGCCAAGCGAATGGCCACCAATCACGTAATTCTGTTTAGTACGGACTTTGTTCGCAGCGTTAACCCGCAGAACGGCGAGATCTAAGGGAAAGTGAACGATATAAACGGAATAGCCAGCTTGAGCAACCTGATGAGCCCAGATACTGTAGCTTTTGGGATCCACCAAAGCGCCGGGATAGAAAATAATCTGGGGATTGGCGTCGTTTCCTTGAAATTTGGTTGTCGAACTGACCATGATACTGGTTTTGGCTGCGGTCGTAGCGGCGGTGCTGGGTGTATAGGCTTGCTGTTTAAGCACAATCACACCAATTATAATGATAAGCAGCAGGGCTAGAAGACCGCCCAGTAACCATTTACGAATCTTTTTCATAAAATAAATCCTCCTGTAATTCATTTTATCATGAACCAGACACGGTTTAGGCATAATTCACAGAAAACCCAGAATATAAGGCTTCTTTTTACAAATAAAAGAGCGGCAATGGCTTGCAGGAGTTTTCAATCAAGTTGGCTTTCGTTGGAAAGCGATGGCTGTGTTACAATTAAAAGAGTGCCACTCAGGCGTAAAAAATATTTTATTAATTAAAAGCGGATTGAGCTTGATGACTTGATCATTAGCTGAAATTGCTGGTGAACATATATTTTTCATTAGGACCAGTAATTGAACACCAGTGTAATTGCAATTCAAAACGGCGTGCTGCAATTTTAAAAAGCGCCGCCACTTTAAATTTAAAGTGCTAATGAAGACAAAAGTAAGACAAGTTGTTGTGAAAAGCTGATGGGGAGTTTGAATCCCGAGTTTGAGTAAAATTAAGACTGCTTTCGATAATATATATTATGTAAAGTAGAGAAACAGAAACGTGCAAACGCCATTTTTAGGTTACCCCCTGTTAACTTAAGTGACGTTTTTTAATTTCTTTGACGTCCGTTGCCAAAATTAGCAACCGTTTCTTAGCAAGGTCCTCAAAATTAACTGACAGATGAACCGAATCGAATTATTGTGACTCTTTCGATTAAAGCCAGTTAAAATTCAGATGATCATGTCTGACAACCTATTTCAGGACCAACTGGCAAGTCTTAACTATAAAAGTGCTGATTTTAAACGCGGCTGTCAGCGCACGTTCGTGATCAACTACCCATCTAAAAGCTGAACGTGTGCTCAGAATCAACGTCTGATTTTGCCGAATTTAGGGCGATTTAACCGTTCTTGCTACTGGGTTGGCTATGTCAGCGATAGTAGAATGATTGCGACTACATTAGCAACAGTTGATCAGTCATTCGCAGTTAAAGTTAAATCGCAGAGTTGTTGCTCAAAACCCGCGTTTTTAGGTGTTCAAGCTAATTGTTAGGCTTGCTAGGCCCAGCTGTTTTTGACTGCTGACCGGTTGATTTGCTGAAAATCAACCGCTATGAATGCTATTATACCGGGATTTATAACTTGCATTGCTGAATTTAATCATCCAGTTATAATGACTAAATTGCGGTTAAACTAACTAAAAAGCACGGTTTTTATATAAGATAACAACTAATTTGAAAAGAAAAGCTAAATGGTAATCTCATAACGTTAAATCGTGCTATTGCCGTTACTGGGTAGCGAATTCTCTACCTCCAAGGGCGGTTATTTTTCAATGGCTACTTTCATTAAAATTAATATTTTAAAGATAATAGTCTGGAATTAAACCAGACGGATTTTAATCTATTATTATTGCGCCGTAACCTGATATGAAAAATACTTTATGACAAAAAAGAACCTACTACTTATTTCATGGCCAATAGTATGGCTTGTCGCCAATATTTTTTTGCTCGCCCACCAATTACCAATTAAACTAAAAATACCACGGTCGCTCCCCCTAATTGCGATTAGCATCTAATTGTCAGCAAAATATAACTCGCCGATTTAAAATAAGCCCCCCTCACACTCCAGTACCCTAAGATGTATGTGTTAACCAAGGTGGATTTCCTCATTAATGGAAATAGAGAAAGATGGCCTCCCCCTTTTTTAAAGTGTCTATTAGTGACTTGTTCGGATTTGGCAGGAATCAGCTCTCTAGCTAAAATACGCATACCCTATTTCTAATGTGTAAGGTTTAAGACGTCTCTCAATCAGTTTTCGCTCCCAATTCAAGCGTCATTACAAATATTAAATGGCATGATTCCAAATCATCTCGGAAATCATGCCATTTTAGCAACTCTATAGCCGCTTTAATTAATTTGAACTGTCTTCTTAGCCTACAGGACCCACTGCTTAATTTTGATTACCCAAAGTCCTGATTACTTCTTCTGAGCAATGACGAAAGCATAGCTGTAATCGTTATCTGGATACATCGCTGCACTTCCCAGCTGTGTGTGATCAACAACCATTAATCCAACGTGATAATTTTTCAAGCTTTTAAGCTTCGATTTTGAATAACCATAAGATGAAAGAATACTCTTAATTTTTTTAATTCTAGTCTTAGTAGCTGATTTGCGACTCTGCGCCAAATACTTAGTTACTTTAGGGAAAGATTTGATGTTTTTATATTTTTTTGCATTGAAACTGCCAGCTATAACAAGCGGTTTCATCCCATCATAATAGTAGTAACTATATTTAGCCCCAGCCAATCTAGTGAGTTGCAAATCAAGCTTACTCTGCGGAAGTAATTTCAGCATTTGCCGAGTTATTCCCTGAGACGGTGAATACTTTATATAATTTGCATAGTCCTTAGTTGTTGGAAAAATGTTTAAGGTAATATATTGCGATTTAAGCATATCTTTGGCAAGACCCGGTTTGACAAAGCCATGCCAAACATATCCGGTAATTGACTTGGTTTTCTTCGTATTCCATCCCGTAATACGATAATATTTTGCATTAGTTTTACCGTGCTTTAGCGTAAGCATTGCGGTGCTTCTCCAAGTTCTATTAGGAACGCGCTTAAGGTTGCTAATCTTTTTGGTATGCTTTTTATTCCAAATCGTAACCGACTTGCTAACCTTTTTAGGAATGGCAAATTACAAGTTTAATCCGAACAAGCCCGGAATCTTTAAATGGCAGTCTGTTGATGATGTATTTTTAATGGTCGTTGATTAATTAGTTCAAGTGCTGCTAGGATCTCATCAGTCGTTACTTGGCTAAAATTGGTCTTTTTCGGGAAGAACCAGCGTAACCGTCTATTAAAATATTCATTGGAACCTCGCTCCCATGGTGAATATGGATGGCAAAAATAAACTTTGATCTGATAATCCTGTTCTAAGGCCTGATAATTGGCAAACTCTTTACCATGATCAACAGTAATGGATTTTACTTGGGGACCGAAGGCCCCCATAAACTTGCCAAAGGCGGTGTTTAGAGCCTTAGCCGTTCTATTAGGGGCTTTGATGGCCCATAGAAGTCGGGTCTTACGTTCTACGAATGTAACCAGACATGATCGTGACTCACTTCGACTAGAAAGCACCGTATCTACTTCCCAATGACCAAAAGCTAACCGTTGATCAACAGTTGTTGGCCGTTGTTCGATGGAAGTCCCACTTGTAAATTTCCCACGATTTTCGCTCACTCGGTGCTGGCGGACATTCCGATTGGGTAGATCAGTCAATTTGAAGGGGAGCCAGCCACGATTAAGCCAATTATAAATTGACGCAGTGCTCAAGTTATAAGCGGCCGCAATGGTTTCTGGTGACCAGGTTAATCGTAAGTGATTGGTAATTAAAGTCGCTAATGCTGCCGTCAGCATCGAACGACGACCGCAATTCCGCCTTTTGCGATCTGCATCTTGCTGAGCTAATTCTGGATCATAAGGTTTAACCCGGTCCAACTCATAGCTAATCGTAGCTTTGGCGACGCCTAAGGCGTCAGCCATTACTTGGTAAGATTTATTCCCCTCATTGACCAGTTGTGCTAGTGCGCCACGTTGAAAACGTGATAAAGTAGATGTACTCAAAGTAATCACTCCCTATATTGGTTGGAATTAGCTACTACCATTGTAAGTGATTGCTTTGGGCTTTTTAATTTCTGTTCGGATTAATTATAGAATTTGCCGAATTAAATAAGTTATGTTTAAATTCCATTTTTGTTTAACAACTGTATATTTTGACGCAGCGTTAGCAGACTGTGTCCCAAGTCCTAATAATAGTGCACAAGCAGCCGCCAAAACACCCCAAATTATTTTTTTCATTTATATTAACCCCCTACAAATTTAATTATAACGCAGGCGTCAGAACAAAGCGGGTAAACACATCATTAAAATATAGAAATTATTTAGTCGTGTAACGCGAATAACTGGTCATCTAATTCGTTAAAATGCCCCCTCTAAGTTTGGATTTACGCCAACTTAGGGGAGGCACTTTAACGAGAGGTTAGCAATTTTTTAGGTTCTATAACAGATTGTACTCATTAATAACCTTGATCTAGGGTGAGCTTAATTAGTCTTTGGCATGGTTTAAGAGGCTAATTCTGTTACAGTCTCAGGCTCCCCCATCCCATGATTGACATCATGGGAATTTTAACTAAAAGTGTGTTTAATCTTGTGGGCGTTGGCGCATAGTGAGTTGAATCCGGTTCCGTTGTTCGTCCACGCTTAAGACCCAGACGGTCACCACATCCCCAATCGCCACTTCGGCGTTAGGATCACTAACATAGTGGTCGGCTAACTGTGAAATGTGGACCAGCCCATCTTGTTTGACGCCAATGTCCACGAAGGCGCCGAAATCAACGACGTTACGGACGGTGCCTTGTAGCTCCATACCGGGTTTTAAATCCGCTATGGTCAGCACGTCCTGGCGTAATAACGGAGCGGGCATACTATCACGCAAATCGCGTCCGGGTTTACTCAGCCCCGCTAAAATATCCGTTAAGGTGGCCGTCCCAATGTCTAATTGTTGCGCCCACTTAGCCGTGTTCAATTGACGGACCTGTTGTTGTAAGTCGGCCGTTCCCAACGCTTTAGTCGTGGTCCCCATTTCCTTAAGGAGTTGTCGCGCGACCACATAGCTTTCCGGATGAATATCCGTGTTATCCAAGGGCTCACTACCGTCGATGATACGTAAGAAGCCGACCGCTTGTTGGTACGCCTTAGGTCCCAGCCGCGGGACGGCCTTTAACGTCTGCTGGTTGGCGAAAGCCCCGTGGTCGTTGCGAAACGTCACGATGTTTTGCACCGTGGTCGTGGTTAACCCAGAAATGTGGGTTAGAAGTTCGGGACTAGCGGTATTAACGTTGACCCCCACTTGATTGACCGCCGTTTCAACTACCCGGTCTAGTTGCGCATCCAGCGCCTTTTCGGGCACGTCATGTTGGTACTGACCGACACCAATGGCTTTGGGGTCAACCTTGATGAGTTCCGCCAGCGGATCCTGTAACCGGCGGCCAATACTAATGGCCGAGCGTTCTTCGACGTGGAGGTCCGCAAATTCTGCCGGGCGTTAGCGCTGGCCGAGTAGACCGATGCCCCCGCTTCGTTGACGATGACGTAGTAGACGGGATGATCTAACGTTTTTAAAATCTCACTGACAAATTCCTCGGATTCGCGGCTCGCGGTCCCGTTACCAATGGCGATCATTTCCACGTGGTACTGTTCTAGCAACCGTTTAAATTCGGGTCCAGCCGCCGCTCGTTGCTTGCCACTAGCCGGCTTGTGAGGATAAATAACCTGTTTGGCTAAAAAACGCCCGTTGGCATCCATGATGGCGAGCTTACACCCGGTCCGGTATGCCGGGTCAAAGCCCATGACAACTTTCCCCTTCAAAGGCGCCTGCATCAACAGGTGGTATAAATTATTGCCGAAGACCTGAATGGCGTGATTGTTGGCTTGCTCAGTTAAATGCCGACGGAGTTCCCGTTCAATGGCCGGGCCTAAGAAACGCTTGTAAGCGTCGGCGAACGCGGCCGTGATTTTCGCCACGGCCGGTCCCTGGTGCTGCCCGACTAAGCGAAAATGACCATATTGTAGAATCGATGGGTCATCGACCGCAATCCCGACCGATAACACTTTTTCCCGTTCCCCTCGGTTAATGGCGAGAATCCGGTATGGCGGGAGCTGTTTCAAGGCCTGACTAAAGTCATAGTAAGTCGCGTAGACCTGCTGCTCATCGAGGGCTTGGGCCCCGCGTTTGAGCTTACTGGTTAGGTCACCGTGTTGCCAGGTGTACCGGCGAATCCATTCCCGAAAGGCCGCCTGCTCACTGAAGGTTTCGGCCAAGATTTCGTGGACTCCGGCCCAAACTGCCGGGAGATTGGGTAAATCCTTGTCCGCCGCGATAAACGTTGCCGCTTTCGTGTCGAGGTCCCCAGCAGGAAACGTCAATAACCACTGGGCTAGTGGCGTTAATCCGGCTTAACGGGCGACCGTGGCCTTGGTCCGCCGCTTTTGTTTGTACGGCAGGTAAAGGTCCTCGACCTGTTGCAGGACGGTTGCCTGAGCCAATTGCTGCTTGAGGGGTGCCGTTAATTTTCCCTGTTCTTGGATGAGCTTCAGGACATCCTGGCGCCGCTGGTTCAATTTTTGCAGCCGGTGGGCCTCGTCTTCGATTTCACGAATCGCCACTTCGTCGAGGGTCCCGGTCCGCTCCTTGCGGTAACGGGCAATAAAGGGAACTGTGTTGCCCTCATCTAATAGCGTCAGTACCGCTTGAATCTGTTGGACGCGGTAGTGACTAAGTTGTTGATGAACGGACCTGGCTAGTTTTACGAGGCCAGTTGATGCTGAGTTGAGTACCATGTCATTCCTCCGTTAAGTCAAAATTAAATTCAATTTTATCTGTCATTTTAGTCGTCAACGCTAAAGATAAACGCAGGTAGGCCATATTCATTAATTATAGCATGGGTCGGTCGGATTAAGACGATACCCATAGTGCATCCCCAAACCAGAGTCGTACAAACCAGGGTTATTTAATTATCGATGATTTGCTGTACCACGTTTGTCAGCTTAACCATGGCTGGCGTTAATTTTAACGGCGCCATGATACCGTAAGGAATGCTGACGGGGAGATTTAACGGCCGCGTGACTGTCCCGGGTAAAATTGCCGGCCAACAATCGAGGGTCAATAAAGGCTGATTCGGTAAAATATCCCGATTAAACGTCTCAATCGTATAGTGGGCATCGGCCGCCATAGCCGTAAATTTGATCTGGGCTTGGGCCAAATAGTCGTAAACCTGATCAATCGCATTTGATTCATATTGGGGAATTAAGGCCAACTTAGTTCCGACCAAATCATCCGGCTGAATCACGGCCTGACGAGCCAAAGCATCGGTCTGGCACATAGTCAAGGTCAGCTTAGCCGTTGCCAGTTGGTAAAAATGAATATGCGAGGGTGTTTGCTGAAAGCCTGAAGGACCAACTAACAGATCAACCTGTTCACCTAAGTGCTGATACAGCATCGGAAATCCCATGTTCAGGGTCTCCAACGGAATGAATTGAAACCGATAATCTGGTAGCTGACGACTAACTTCGGCCCACAAGGCAGATTGACGACTAGCCGGATTCAACGTGGACGTTCCAATCCGAATCACTTTAGCTTGACTTCCCGTATAATGCTGAACCTGTTTCAGGAGACTTTCACTGTGATTAATCAAGGCGGGCGCCTGTTGATGGAGTAATTTTCCCGCTGCCGTTAGTTGCACACCCTGGGCGGTCCTTAAAAACAGAGTCACCCCAATCTGCTTTTCTAGCTCTTCAATCCGTCGTTTGACGGCCGGGGGCGTTAAATAACCGTGAGCAGCAGCTTGCGTAAAACTCCCATTAGTCACGACCAATTCAAAAATCGCCAAACTCATCATATCTAACATTGCCATTCCTCCATTAACCATCCCTTAATTCGCCTTAACAAAAGCTTTCTTCCCAACCGATTTCACTGGTTTTAAACTAAGACTACTTATTAGTTAAGAAAGCTGGCGTTTAAACGATGCGTTTGAAACACTTTGATTTTATCATGTTAATTTTCCTGCTGGCCTATTTCATTATTCTGGTAGACACATCCCTCGTCTTTACCTGCTCCAACGAAATCGGCCGTTCTTTTGCGATGACGACGAATCAAGCGACCTGGATCAGCAATGCTTACGGCCTCACCTTTGGCAGCCTCCTCCTTCTGGGTGGACGCTTAGGTGACTTATGGGGCCGAAAGCCAATTTTTATCACGGGGCTCCTGATTTTCGGAATCAGTTCACTGACCGTGGGCTTAGCAACCAGTATGTTCATGCTCATTTTAGCCCGCGCTGTCCAGGGAGTTGGGGCCGCCATCATTGCGCCCGCCACCTTAGCTATTATTATGGATAATTATCAAGGTTCTCAACGGGACCACGCAATTGCCGTTTATGGGGCAATGTCTGGCATTGGGGTTAGTCTCGGCCTCATTATCGGCGCGGGCATCACAACTTTATGGTCATGGCGTGCTGGCTTTTTTATTAATTTACCCATCACCCTAGGCTTAATTTGGTTAACCCAGCGTTATCTGCCAGCGTCAAGTCGGCAACGACGCACCCTCGATTGGTCGGGAGTTGCCCTTTCGTTTTTAGGTATTGTGGGCCTGATTAACGGAATTAACGGCTATGGCAATCGGCTACTTTCCCTACTGATTGGTCTGCTACTGCTGGGAGGCTTTGCCCATCACGAAATAAGTAGCCCCCAAACATTAATTCCAGTGGCTATTTTAAATAATGCCTCCCGTACTCAAGCCTATTTGATTCGATTCGTTTATTCGGCGGCAATTACTAGCTTCTGGTTTTTCACTCCCCGGATTCTCCAAACGTTATACCACCTGAATCCAATTTTAGTTGGAGCCTCATTTTTGCCCATGACGTTGGTTAATTTCTGGTCTGCTCACCAGGTGGATCATTTAACCTGTCGGTATGGTAATCGTCAACCACTTTTATGGGGACTGATGATTGGCTTGATTGGTTTCCTGGGCTTACTAGGCATTCATCCCGGTGGAAACTATTGGGTAACCGTTGCCCTCCCGATGGTTCTGATTGGCTACGGCCAAGGCTGGATTTTAAGTCCCGTGACCACCTTAGCCGTAACCGGATTATCGCCCTCAGCAGCCGGTATCGGTTCCGGTCTAATTAACATCATGTTGCAACTTGGTGGCGTTACGGGACTAGCAACGCTTGCAACGTTATTTTCACACAACGGGTTACTTTCAGCTTACCATTTTGAATCACTGGGGATGGCACTACTCGTCTTAATTGGTCTGGGTATTACGCTGAACCTGGTTCGAGTAGCTGCACACCAACGACTAGTCTATAAAAAGTCGAATTAAAGTATGGGCAAAGTCACACTCGTTAAGTATAGCATGGGCTAGAATCATTTTAACGCTGATAAGGACACCATTGATGAGTCTAAAATGGCTAAATTAGTTCCTGTTTAATTTAAACAAGACATTTTACCCCCAGTTAAACAGTCGTCTTCTCCCGGCAAATATGCTAAGCTAAAGTCAAGAACGTCTGTTTGGAGGCCCTGTTTATGGAAAAGCAACACTATTTAAAACTCATCGACGAAGAACTCGCCCAAGCGCCCTGGTTCGTCCAGGAATACTATCAGGCTAAATCGACGATTCCCCTGTCCCCGGCGACGTTGTATCAGTACCTGACCGAATTTCGGCGCTTCTTTAACTGGTTGATTAGCGAGGGCCTCACCACGGCGACGCAGCCGACCGAGATTTCCCTCGACCTATTGGCCCATTTGAAAAAGGAAACGGTGGAACTCTACAAGTCCGCCCTATTGAACCAAACAAAACTGACCGGTGCGCGGGGCAGTCGGTCTCACCCCACTATCAACCGCTCGTTGAACGCGTTATCTTCGCTCTTCAAGTATCTGACCGAAGACACTGAAGATGAGCACGGTGAAGCCTACTTTGACCGTAACGTGATGCATAAGATTGCGCTGGTACGGACAAATGAAACTTATGCCACCCGGGCGGCGAACCTCAAGACCAAGTTGATGCTGGGCAATACGGATCACGACTACCTCGACTTCATCGATCATAAGTACGAACAAGGCCTGACACCGGCCCAACGGCGGTATTTTAAACGCGATAAGCGCCGGGACCTCGCCATCAACGCCCTCTTACTCGGCAGTGGCCTGCGGGTATCCGAAGCGGCCAACGCGGATTTGCGCCAATTGAACTTAAAGACCGCTACGATTGGGGTCGTGCGCAAAGGGGGCCAACGCGATACCGTGCCGATTGCCCCCTGGACCATGCCCTATATTCAGGCTTACGTTGAGCAACGTCCCACACTTTATCACGCAACGGCCAGTGACCGGGCCTTGTTTTTGACCATTTATCGCGGCCAGGCCTCCCGGATGCAGGCTAATTCCATCGAAAAAATGGTCGCCAAGTATTCGAGTGCCTTCAAAGTCCGCATCACGCCCCATAAGTTGCGGCATACTTTGGCTTCAAAATTGTATCTGGCAACGAAGAATGAGCAATTAGTCGCCACCCAGCTGGGGCAAAACTCGACAACTGCAACGGGTTTATACACGCACATGATTGATGACGAACAACGTAAGGGATTGAAGAAACTTTAGGCGATACAGCGTTGTCTTCAGAAAAAACAAACACCGCCCCTGCTGAAATTTACGCAAATTCAGCAGGGGCGGTGTTTTCAGAAATAAGTTCACCTGATTTGTCCAAAATAAATTTAACTGAGCCTCAGTAACAACTCGCTTATGCCTCCATTAAGGATTGGATGAGGGTTTTAACCGGTAATACCTTTTTAAGCGTATCGACACCAGTATTCACACTCACGATACCCGTTTGAAAATCCCCTTGAAGCATCCCCGGACGTACGCCCCCATTAACGCTGATTTGATGATCCAAATCGTTGTCTTTGGGCGTAGCCAGTTGGACTTGAGCATATTTTTTCGCTGGCCGTGTGTCCAGCGAACGTTGCGTGGGAGATACCCGAAAAAGGTTGTGGTGCGTTGCCGTCGCAACCATTTTTTTAGCCACGGGACTCATCGGCGACTCGGTCGTCATTAAGAAACGACTCCCAATGTAAACGCCCCGTGCACCCAAAGCAAGGGCCGCTTTAACACCGCGGCGATCATTGATGCCACCAGCAGCTAATACGGGGATGTTGACGGCATCGACCATGGTTGGAACAACGGTGAACGTTCCAAAATCTTGTTTCGGTAATACCCCGCCTTCGTCTGAGCCGGTGGCGACCGCGATATCTGCCCCGTAACGTTCCCCTAACTGCATTTGCGCAACTGTTGGTGTTAAGGGCCGAAAGATGATGATTCCCTGATGCGCTTTGATGAGTTGAAATAATTCTTGGTGGGCTGTACCGACTACAACGAAATATTTCACGCCCTCGGCAAAAGCGACCTTGAGGATTTCACGCGTATAAGTAGTATCGGCCAAGCTTTTACCGTCGTTTGGCGTTAAAATATTTAAGCCAAATGATTTTGAAGTGAGATTTTGGACCTGCTTGATTTCTGCCCGCATGCGTTCAGCCACTTCATGCGGGTCTCTGGCATTCGTTTGCTGACCAGCGTTAGGGCCCAGGACACCTAAACCACCGGCATCGCTAACCGCAGCAACAAATTTAGCATTGGTCAACCAAGACATTGGAGCTTGAATCAACGGGTACGTTGTTTGTAAGATTTTCGTAATGGGGTTCATTTAGGTTCCTCCTTAGATTTATATATCGCTAAATATGAATATATTAGATGAAAAAATAAATGCCATCTGGCATTTATTTAGTCGTGTTTACTTAAAAATGGCTAGTTTTTGGAGTTCATTATGCAAATTAATGGCGTCCCACGGCATGTGTTCAGCAATCGATAGCCCAACTAGCTCGGCGTGGGCACTCACATCTTGGAGCACCCGGCTAACCGTTGCCAACTTCATCGACCCAATAGCTGCGCCAAATTTTTGTCGGTCTAACCCGGGCTCTGCCGGTAAAACAGACCGAAAATCGTCCGGGTCTAAGACGTCTAGGTCTAAGTGAAGGGCCACGTGCTTGATGCCGGCTGCCGTAAACCAGGCTAAGAGGCGATCACTAGTCGTTGCCAAGTCTGCGGGCGTGAGTACTGCCATCTGTAAATCAGAAACTAGATGGTCCATTGGGCGTAACGCTTGCGTTTGTAACCCGGCAAACAAGACTTGTTTAGGGGTAAATGGGTGTCGGACCTGCTGGTTAAATTTGGCCGCCCCTTTTTGCATCAAATTAGCTACGACCATTTCGTGAATATGGTGCGAAGTGTCCGGATCAGAGGCATCGGGATGCGCATCTAACCAGATGATACCCAAATCATCGGGATATTTGCCGTGCAGGTAATCAAAGGGCGCTTCCGAAATTGAACAATCGCCCCCGAGGGTGATGACTCGCTGGGGTTGTTTGATCCGTAACGTGTCAGCGGTCGTTTGCATTTGTCGTAACAGGCTTGTTTCACCGTCGATACGGTCATTATCGGTAACTGCCGTTTGATCGACCGGGATGTGCAAGGTTTCCGTTTGAGAACTTTCGGGTACCAAGGCCTCCAGAATTTTAGCTCCCATTTGATAATTAGCGTTCATCCCGCCCGGCCATTGTGGCAACACCAGACGCAAATTCTCCGTCATACTAAAGCCTCCATTTATATTTATAAATCGAAAATTAACGATACTTAAGTGGAAATAAAAAGGAATTTCTTACAATTCCTCTGCCACGTACTGTGCTAACTCATGAATATGCTTGTCGTTCCGTCGGTAGTAGGTCCACTTCCCGTGCCGTTCCGAAATCAACAACCCACAGTTTTGCAAATCACTTAAGTATTTAGAAACAGTTGATTGGGCCAAACCGGCACGTTTAACGATGTCGGTCACACAAATTCCTCCCTTTTCCCGCATCATGAACCGTACAGTTTCACACGATACCGAAGTAATCTCCTTTTCTGGATTCTTGAGCCATTGTAGAATATCGAGCCGAGTCTGGTTAGATAGGACCGAAAACAACTTTGTATTAATTTCCATAGTTCTATTATATTCATAATTTACGATATGTAAATAGAATTATGGGAAAAATATAAAATTTATTGTCATGCGAAGCCGCTTATTTTTGACCATTGATAAGTCTGCAGTTGAGCAATCATTGTACACGCACATGATTGATGACGAACAACGTAAGGGATTGAAGAAACTCTAAACTATCAAACTAAATTAAAAATACCCCCACTAAGTTAATTTAGTGGGGGTATTTTTAATGAGCAGTTCTAACTTAATTTAAATGATTGAATTTTCACCGATCGTAATTCCCGGCAGCACCGTCACACCGCTGCCAATCCAGACATTATCGCCAATATGAATCGTTTTATTAAATTGAAGCCCGTGACACCGGGTGAGAAGCCGTTGCAAAGGTACAGTTGGGACCAATCATCGTATGATCACCAATAAAGATTTCCCCGTCATCCACAAATTTATTATCAAAATTAATAAAAACGTCCTTGCCAACGTGAACGTTGACCAAGCCAAAATTAGCGCAAATCGGTGGAAGAACGGACAGCCCGTCGGAATAAGTCCCAAGGGCGGCCCGAAGAAATGGGTCGCGCTGACGCAGACCGGACGTGGTCTCCGCAATTTAGTTAAATTCATTGATTCGCTGAACCCGCGTCCATATTGTCATAAAATTCGCCAGACATGACCTTTTTTTCATTGCATTGATTTTTCTTCGACACTCGTTTAATTATTAACTCCTCTTTACACTGCGCATGCACGTCAAGTAGCATGTGTTTATTTTTCATTACAAATATTATTATACCCACACGCTTTGATAATTAATATTTAGGCTTTTTAACTCGGTGCTTCGCTTCACCGCCGGTCATACCCAACAATCGCGAACGTACTATTAAAATCAAAAAGCGGGAACCAATCCGTAAATGAATTGGTTCCCGCTTAAAATTCTTCATCAACGCTCGTTGACTGTGCACCGCGATCAATAAGCTTCTTGCTCCATGGAAACGGGCCAACCGATGTCCGAATGTCCCTGATCCAAATTTTGGATAGTCTGAACTTCCTGATCATTTAATTTAAAATCAAAAACATTCAAATTATCAGCGATATGTTGCTGATTAATCGATTTGGGAATCACCATGATGCCCTGTTGAGTCAGAAAACGCAAAATAACCTGGGCAGTCGCTTTGTGATGTTCCGTTGCGATCCGGACGATTGCCGGATCCGTTAGCACCGAACTCAGCCCTTCGCCCAGGGGGGCCCAAGATTCATGCAGAATATGATGCTGCGCCAAAAAGCGGTGCATCTTGTTTTGTTGCCAATAAATATGGGTCTCAATCTGATCGACCATCGGCTTAACTTCAGCATAGGCCATTAGCTCTTGTAATTTTGAACTATTAAAGTTGCTAACGCCAATAGCCCGCAATTTACCGGCCTGGTAAGCTTCCACCAACGCGCGATACGTACCGGAATTGTCGATTGTTGGCCAGTGAATGAGCATGAGGTCCAAATAGTCTAACTGCGCCGTCCGCAGCGATTCATCAATTCCACGCAGCGTGCTCCGATAGCCGGAAGTTTGCGTTTTAGAGGTGATAAACAAGTCTTCGCGGGCCACTGTACTCGCCTTCACCGCCGCACCGACTTCGGCTTCATTGCCATAATTCTGGGCGGTATCAATACTCCGGTATCCCAAACGGATGGCCGCCGCCACGTTTTGCTCCGTGACGGCAGGCGCCATCTGATACGTTCCAAACCCAAGCGCCGGGACTTTTACCCCGTTATTCAATTCAAAATAATCCATCGTTTAACTTCCTTTCTAACTGATGAATTCATTTTACTCAAACTGACTAAAAAACAGAATAATCGCTTGATTAGCGTCACGTTAACCTGACGTTAATGCCGGCCGTTGCCGCCGATATTCCGCCCCAATCAGTTCAATAAACTGTTGTACCGCAGCAGTGGCGCGTTGTGAATAAACGATCCCGTAAGGCATTTGATATGTTGCATCCATCGCGACTGCTTTGATTGGGGCGTAAGCATCCTGCCAAATTCCCAGAGTTTCCATAATGTAATTATTCTGGCTGCAAATATTAAACGTATTAATATCATAAAAATCATCACTATCGATCACGGTAATATGGTACGCTTCCAGCCGGTCACGCAGCGTGTCCAGCCGTGGTGACAGGCCGCGTTTGACCAAGATGACCTTTTCAGACTGCAGGTCATCAAAAGTCAACCGCTGCTTAGTCGCCAAACCGTTACTGATTGGCACGCCCCAGTATAATTTTGTTTCTGACAGTTCATAGGTCTGGTATGGGCCATGTTCGATTTGTTCAGAATTCATCGGCCCAACAAAAAAATCGATTTTAGTTCCCAGATTTATAAACATCCGCTGCATACTAAGCGGATCATCTTCAAATGAAACCAGATCAATTTGGTAATCAGTGTAATCAGCCATCCCCGACCAAACTTTGATCAACGGTTGCGCCGAACGCAGCAGCGAAGTTCCAATTTTAATGGTTTTAGGTCCCCGCTGGGCAATGTCGCGGGTCCGGGCCACAATCCGATCGGCTTCAGTCATATATTTATTCACTGATTCATAAAAGAAATTACCGGCTTTGGTTAAGCTCACACCCTGTGTGCTTCGGTTCAACAACTTAACACCAACCATCTCTTCAAGGCTATTCATTTGTTTCATGATCGAAACAGCCGAAATAAATAGTTGCGTTGCGGCCTTGGAGAAACTACCGGCACGCACCACTTGGATAAAGGTCGCTAACTTGGCATCGTACATAAATAACCCCTCCATCTCTGAATTACGCGTTGTTACCGCAATACTAATTTCCTTTTAATTAAACGTCAAGTTTAGCACAACCGCGTTAATAATGATTATCGCGGTTTTTACATTAACCATTAGTTAATACGAGACTAACTCGTTAAGCAATTCCTGATACCAGTTTTTTCCGCTATGCTAATATTTATCATTTTATGGTTGACTTACATGTTACTTTTTATCATTTTAGGAATCACAACGGGTGGGTTTATTCCCCTTCAAACATCGATCAATTCGCAATTGGGCAATCGGGTTAAAACACCGTTCTTATCATCTTTAATCTCATTTATCATTGGGGCACTCTTTTTGTTCATTCTGAGCCTCGTTACGGAGGCAGACCTGCCGCTCATCAACGACACCCTGAGCGCGCTGCCCTGGTGGGGCTATTTGGGCGGAATCATTGGCATGCTCTGTTTAACGCTGAACATCTTTCTGTTCCCCATTCTGGGCAGTGTCCAAACGGTCGTCATCCCGATGGTCGGTCAAATCCTGATGAGCATGGTCATCGATAACTTCGGCTGGTTGGATACCCAACCGAGTCCGCTAACACTAGCCAAACTAGCCGGTATCGTGTTGATCATCGCTGGGATCATGATCACGCTGGCGCTCCCGGGAATCTTGGCGAAGCAAACGCCGCGTCCACGCTCCACTACCAAATCTTCGAAATTTATCTGGCAAATCACCGCCCTCTTAGACGGCTTCGCGTTTGCCACCGAATCAACGATCAACGGCCACGTGGGGACCGTGTTAAAGTCACCGATCCATTCAGCATTCTTAACTTTTCTGATTGCTACGCTCATCTTGCTTGTGATCAACCTGGTTCAAGGTAATTTCAAAAAGCTGGGCTACCTGGTTGCTGCCCCGGCGCCCGCCTGGAATTTCTTGGGCGGTGTTATCGGCGGAATCAATATTTTGATCACCGCCCTGCTGGTCCCGCAAATTGGAATCGGTTTGGCCACTATCCTCGGTCTGATGGGACAAATCGTAATTAGTTTGGTGATCGACCACTGGGGGCTGTTAGGTGCTGAAGTCAACAAAGTCAACAAAATACAAGTCTCGGGCATCCTGACCATCATCTTTGGTATCGTAACAATTGAATTGATCTAAGCAGTTAGTGCCGCTCCAACAACAAAGGACCCGCAATTCGAACGCGAATTGTGGGTCCTTTGTTTCATTTGTATTGATTCCCCTATCAAATTTAGGTTAAATCTAGCAGAAGCCCCCTGCCCAAACAGGGCAATGTCAGGGGTCTACAACATTGATACCCAACATTTTCGCATTATTTACAAATAAAATTAAATGGATTATAAATCTGCAAGCAGGTAGCTTAATACAAAATTGACTACTTTGCTTATAATTATATTTATAATTGCAAAAAAGTTCGCTTTTTTATAATTTTATGTAGTAATTACCATTTATTTACAATATAATGTTCACTAAAGACGAACTTTAAATTAGGAGGAAGCGAATATGCACTGGTTAACTGACTTACTGTCCGCCATTGGGGTCGTGCTTAATGGGATTCCTCAAGGCATCATGGCCATGTCCCTTGGATTTGCGATTTTTCCCACGATGTTTTCGTTTATTTTTGCCTCGGCCGTCAACGGGGCCTTTGGGGCGGTAGCGCCCCTCTCGTTTCAAGCCGAGTCGCTCGCTCTGACCGGAAAACTGGGCCGAAGTTTGCCGGAACGGACGTCGATCATCTTCGGCGGATCCGTCATCATGTTGGTGATTGGCCTGACCGGAACCCTGACGAAGATCGTTGACGTCCTGGGTAACGGCATCATGGCAGGGATGATGGCGGGGGTTGGCATCATGCTGGCTAAGATTGCCCTCTCGTTAGCCAAAGACCAACAGCTCACCGGCTGGATCTCCATTGCCCTAGCCGTCATCATCTATCTCATCACTAAGGATCTGGTGTGGACCATCACCATTTCGGTTGTGGGGTCGAGCCTCGCCGCCGTCGGTATTCAACACTACCACGCCGACCTACCGGAACACGTCACGGCACGCCGCTTCATTTTTACCAAGCCAACCGTGAACGTTCGGGTCGTTCGCGGCGCCTTGAGTCTGGCCTGCCTAAACATTGGGGCCAACATCTCTTACGGGTTGATCACCGGACAAATGACCGGCATCAAGCCCAACCCCGTTAACTTGAACCTATTGACCGGGACACAAGCCATTGCCGACATGGGAACCAGCCTGTTAGGTGGCGCGCCCGTCGAAGCCATCATCTCGGCGACCGCCAGTGCCCCCGAACCCGTCGTGGCGGGTATCATGATGATGCTCATCATGGCCGTCATTTTAGCCTTTGGGTGGTTGGCCAAGTTAGGGAAATTCGTTCCGAGCGCGTCGATTGCCGGGTTTCTATTGATTTTAGGTGTCGTGGTCATCTTCCCGGAAAACGCGGCGATTGCGCTACACGGCACGGGAACCACAGCCGCAGCCATTACCCTGGTGATTACCGCCATTGTTGATCCATTTACCGGCCTCCTGACCGGCGCCATTTTAAAATTCGTCTTGCCACTACTTGGATTGGGGGTCTAATACATGCCACAGACTTATGCGTTAACCGTCGGGAAGTTGACCCGACAATTGCCGATTATTCCCATTAGTGATGAACTGGCCATCGCGTCGTTCGTCTTATTGGGGGATGCCGAATTGACCGATTATGCGGCGCAAGCGTTAGCTACCAAATTACCCGCCGACTTCGACTACTTAGTGACCATGGAAAGCAAGGGCATCCCCCTGGCCCAGGAATTGAGCCGGGTGACCAATCATTCACAATTTGTGGTCCTGCGGAAGTCACAAAAAGACTACATGCGCTCTCCATTGTCCGTCCCCGTCAGCGCAATTACGACCAGTGCTCCCCAACGGCTGGTCCTGGATGGCGACGATGCCCAGCGCTTAGCCGGTCACCGGGTCGTGATCGTTGATGATGTCATTAGTAGCGGGGGCTCCTTGGAAGCTGCGCAAGCATTGATGGCTAAAGTCAACGCCCAAGTTGTCGGTCAGGTCGCGGTCTTGGCCGAGGGCGCCGCCGCTTTTCGCACCGATATTCAGTTTTTGGCTCCCCTGCCGCTGTTTCCCCGTGCTTAATCACTACTTATATAATAGGAGGAATTTCTCATGCGTCGTGCGTTACTTAGCGTTTCTGATAAAACTGGATTAGTCGATTTTGCCCGAACCTTGCTGGCTCAAGACTTTGAATTAGTTTCCACCGGTGGCACCCAGGCCGTCTTAGCTGCCGCCAACGTCCCGGTCACACCCATTGAAGCCGTGACGCACTTTCCCGAAATGCTGGATGGCCGCGTTAAAACGCTGAATCCGTTAGTCTTCGGCGGAATTTTAGCGAAACGTGACAACGTTGAGCACCAACAAACCTTAAAAGACCACAACATTACCCCTATCGACCTGGTTTGTGTCAATCTATATCCCTTCGCCCAGACCATTCAGGACCCGGACGTCACTCTCGCCGAAGCTGTGGAACAAATCGATATCGGCGGACCGTCACTAATTCGGGCTGCGGCCAAGAACTACCCGGACGTCTTGGTGGTCTGTGACCCCGACGATTATCAGCCGGTCGGTCAAGCGTTACAAACCCATAACGATGACATCGCGTTTCGGAAACGGCTAGCTGCCAAGGTCTTCCAACACACGGCCCAATACGATGCGCTGATTGCGACCTACTTAACTGATGATGATACCGCGACGGACCAACTAACTTTGACCTACCAGAAAGAACAGTCCTTGCGCTACGGGGAGAACCCGCAACAAGCCGCCACGCTTTTTCGCGACCCCTCCCCAGTACCCTTCTCCATTCCGGCAGCCAAGCAGCTCCACGGGAAACCGCTCTCCTTTAACAACTTAAAGGACGCCGATGCGGCGCTGGGGTTGATTCGCGAATTCGACCGGCCAACCGTGATCGCCTTGAAGCACATGAATCCCTGTGGTGTGGGCTCGGCGGATGACCTTGAAACGGCTTGGGATAAATGCTACGCCGGAGACACGATGTCCATCTTTGGCGGCATCATCGTGTTGAACCGGCCCGTTGATTTGGCGACGGCGCAAAAGATGCACCAGCTTTTCTTAAAAATCATTATTGCCCCCGGTTTTGACGATGATGCCTACGCTGTTCTGGCCAAAAAGAAAAATCTACGTCTGTTAACGGTCGACTTCACCCACGCCAAGGACCCGGAAGCCCCAGAATACGTGAGCGTGCGTGGCGGTCTGTTACAGCAGGAACGCGATCACGTGATTGATGACCTGGCTAACTTCACCGTCCCTAGTCAGGCCCAACCCACAGCCGAACAACTCGCCGCGATTCAGTTTGGCTTGAAGGCCATTAAATTCGTTAAGAGTAACGCCATTCTGGTCAACACCACCAGTCAAACGCTCGGCGTCGGTCCCGGGCAGATGAATCGGATTGACGCGTTAAAGATTGCCGTCACTAAGGCCGAGGGTAAAGCAGGTTATGACCATAGCGTCTTGGTCTCCGACGCCTTTTTCCCCATGGATGACTGCGTCGAATACGCTGCGGAACACGGAATTCACGTGATTGCCGAACCTGGTGGGAGTATTCGTGATAAAGACTCCATCGCCATGGCCGACAAACACGGCGTCGCCTTAGTCTTTACCGGTCACTGGCACTTCCGCCACTAACTGGTATACCTTTTGACAAGATAAAACGCCCCCGACAAATTAAGGTCGGGGGCGTTATTTTGGGCTTCATTTTAAATCAAATTTATTAATCGTAATTCAGGTGCTTATCCTGGTCTAAGGCGTTGATGGCTTTGATTTCATCAGCGGTTAGTTCAAAATCAAAGATGTCGAAGTTTTCCCGGACCCGAGCGGCCTTCGAAGACTTCGGGAAGACCACGAAGCCGGTGTCGACTTGCCAACGTAAGACGACTTGCGCCGGTGTTTTCTCGTGGGCTTTAGCAATCTTCGTGATGGTCTCGTCTTCCAGAATCATGTGCCCATGACCGATTGGGGAGTAGCCTTCGTTAACGATGTCGTTATCCTGGTCAAATTGGCCCAAGTCGGCTTGAACCTTGTAAGGGTGTCGTTCGATTTGGTTGACCATCGGCTTAACCTTAGCGACGTCAAAGAGTTGTTGGAGCTGGTCCTTGGAAAAGTTCGAAACGCCAATCGCCCGGACCTTCTTTTGATCGTAAAGGGTTTCTAAGGCGTGCCAAGTCTCTAACGTTAAGTCAAAGTCCTTTTCATTGGGCCAGTGAATCAGGTAGAGGTCCAAGTAATCGAGTTGTAAGTCCTTTAATGTCTGGTCAAAAGCGGCCAGCGTCTTGTCGTAGCCTTGATCGGCATTCCAGACCTTGGACGTGATAAATAAATCTTTGCGGTCGACGTCAGCTTTTTTGAGGGCTGCCCCGACTTCGGCTTCGTTGCCGTAGATGTGGGCACAATCAAAGTGCCGGTACCCGGCATCTAATGCCGTTTGCAGAGATTCCGGAACATCTTGGTTGTCAATCTGATACGTCCCAAACCCTAAAACGGGGATGGTGACGCCATTGCTTAACTGTGCAGTTTGCATGTGATGACCTCACTTTTTTAGTAGTTACGTTTTCTCATCTTAACAGACTAGTAAAACGTCCATTTGACTGACACTGCTGGTACTTTGAAGCTGATGAAGCGGTGCCAATCTCTATGACCATCATACCTTGTCATCGTCCTGGCGGCAACTGATTGACCCTTTAAAGGAAGTTGCCCGCTAATGATGTGAGGTGGAAATCGTCCACTAGAACTGGTTTGAGACCGACAATTAAAACTTATGATGAATTAAAAAGTTAAAACTTTAGTGGTTAAACGTCAGCAGGTGTCATCCTAGAGGATTATGCTGAAAGTCAGAGTAAGCCATACTGGGAACGTAAAAATAAACCATTGGAACTTTACAATTTGCTATTCTCAAATCAGGTTTACTTTTGTGATTCTTTCCACTCTACGCTGTTCCCGGGCGAATTTTCTAATAATTAAGACATTAATTGTTATTTTCAGGATTTCGATAACGAACATTTGTTCGAAGAACGTGAGATGTGGCATAATAGACCTTAACCAGACTAACAAGGAGGACTTCCCATGAAATTATTACATACGGCCGATTGGCATATCGGGCGGACGCTCAACGGTTACTCACTATTGGCTGAACAAGAACAAGCCTTTCAACAAATCTTACAAATTGCCCTGGATGAGCACGTGGATGGTATCGTGGTCGCCGGCGACCTGTACGATCGCGCCGTTCCCAATACCGACGCCGTGACCGCGTTGGACCACATGTTTCGCGCGATTAATATTGAGCATCAACTTCCGATTTACGCCATTTCGGGAAATCATGACGGGGCTAAACGCCTGAACTACGGCCGTGAATGGTTAGCCAATACCGGGTTTCATTTGAACACATTATTAGAAGAAGCCTTTACGCCCATCGAAACGGCGAGCACGCAAATCTTCTTACTGCCGTTCTTTGATCCCATGGATGCTCGAGTCTATTACAGTCACCAAGGCATGTCCGAAGACCAAACTAAGGCCATCCACACGATTAACGATGCTATGCAATTGGTTATCGCCGATTTGGTCAAATTATTTGACCCGCAGAAACGCCATCTGCTAGTTACCCACTTTGCTGTAACCGCCAGTGCCGATGATGAGTTGGACCTGACCAGCGAAACCACGTCCAAGGTCGGTGGCTTGGCCAGTCTTCCTGCTAGTCTGTTCGAAGCCTTTGATTACGTCATGCTGGGCCACATCCACACCCGGTTAGCTTCTCCGATGAAAGATAAAATCCGTTACGCCGGGAGTCCAGTCAAATTCAACGTGAAGGAAGCCAATCCCAAATTTCACGGAAAAGGTGTGGAAATCGTTGACATCACCGCCGACCACATCACCCACACCTTCAAGCCCATCACGCCCCACACGGACTTAATTGCGTTAAAGGCCCCTTGGAAAACGTTAACGGATCCCGAGTATTACCATCAACAGCCCTGCAACCAAGCTTGGTTTGCTATCACGATTGAAGACTTTGACCGTAGCCAACACCTAAACGTCAGAGCCGAGTTGCAAAAAATATATGGGACCGTTGTGGAACTCGACTACGCCGACACCCAAGCTAAGCCGATTGACCACCCAGAAACGGCCACGCCCGGCACCCTCAGTCCCGACGATTTAGTCGGTCAGTTCTTTCACGCGGTCACCGGTCACGACCTATCCCAGCCACAGCAGCGATTAGTCGACAATATCTTCATCGACTTGAGTCAGGAGGAATAATCTATGAAACCCGTTTACTTAAAAATGACTTACTTTGGCCCCTACCAAGAAGCGGCCATTGACTTTCGCCAGCTCGAAGAGGCCCCCATCTTTCTAATTGGTGGCGATACCGGGGCCGGCAAATCGACCATCTTTGATGCCATGACCTACGCGCTATTTGGCAGCACCACTAATGACGGTGCGGACGGCCGCGGGGCTAAGGAACTGCGCAGTCAATTTGCCCCTGCTGATCAGGCCACGACCATCACCTTTTATTTCGAGCAAGGAAACCAACTCTATAAAATCACTCGGTCTCCGGAGCAATCGTTAGCCAAGAAAAGGGGGAACGGTACGACCAAAAAGAACGCGACCGCCACGTTGGCGACCATGACCACCGTTGGCGGGACGGAAACGGCCAGCATCGCGGCTAAACCCGCCGACGTGGGCCCGGAAATCATGTCAATTTTAAATTTGAATGCCGATCAATTTAAAAAGATTATCCTGTTGCCGCAAAACGACTTCTCGGAATTTTTGAAGGCCAAGACAACGGACAAAGAGCGCATCTTAAAGAAAATCTTTGGGACCCAGTTGTACACGGACTTTACCGCCAAACTGAAGGAACGGTATGACGCGGCCAGCCAGACCGGTCAACAGTTCACCAACCAATTAACGGCTCAACTCACAGCGGCAACGTGGACGCCCACCGAACAAGACCAGCTACAGCAAGCCGCGGCGCCGGAACAACCTGCCCTGCTGAAAGCTTTCGTTACGCAACGGCAACAAACGTTAACCAAGGTAACGGCTAACGCGCAAACCAATCAACAAGCGCTCGACCACGCCACCGCGGCTTACCAACAAGGTCGCGATATCGACCAGAAATTCAAACGTCTCGCAACGACTAAGGCGGACTATCAGCAAAAAATCACGGCACAAAAGCCACAAATTGCTGCCCAAGAAGCGCAATTGTCCAAGTTACGCTGGGCCGCTACGCTCAGCGATACGGTTAGGGATTATCAGCAGGCCCAAGCCGACCAACAACACCTTAAACAGGCCCAAACGGCCGCCCAAACAGCTGCCGTCCAGGCCAACGACCGGGTCGAACAAGCCCAACAAACGCAAAAAAAGTTGACGGATCAAGCCGCCGATTTTGACCAGCAACAGCACCGGGTCGACCAATTGATCACCCTCATCCCCCAGGCCCAAAAAGTCGAAGATCTGACGACGCAGGTAGCTCAGCTCCAACCAACGGTAACCCAAGCCCAAAAACAATATACTGACCAGAAGGCCCAAATTGATACTTTAGCCGCGACCATTACCCAACAACGAGCTGCTTTAGCGCCAGTAGATGAGTTACGGACAACTAAAGATCACCTCACGCAGCAACGCTCCCAAGCCGTGGATACCCTGACCCCCCTGTTTAACCAGCAACAAACGACTCGCGCCACGGTCAAACGGCTTCAGGCGGATTATGACCAAGCTCAAACGGCTCAGCAAGACCGTCAAAATCAATTGACGGCCGCACAAACTGACTTTCAAACCCAAAAGGGTCGGCGACAAGACCTGATGATTGCCCAACTTCAACAGGAATTGGTCAACGGTGAACCTTGCGTGGTCTGTGGCTCTTTGGACCATTCGCATATGCAGCCCCACGTAGCGGCCAGTGAGACCGAGTTGAAAGCGGCCATGACAGCGGTCGATGCATCGCAAAACACCCTGGCGGCGGCGCAAAAGAGTGTTGCCAACGGTCAAGAGCAGATTCAAAAATTACAGACAGAACTGGCTACTGCGCAACAGGACCAAACAACGGCGACCACCCAACTAACCACACAGTACCAACAATTACGTCAGAACACGAGCTTAATCAGCTTACCCCAAACAGCTGAGCTGAAGACGATTAAAGCGGCGTTTGACCAGCAATTGCAAACGGCCACGACCGAGTTGAAACAAGCCGAAAAAGCTGCCCAAACCGTCCAAGCCTTGGAAACGCAACTGACCACCAAGCGTGACGACTTAAATGCAGCGCAAGTCACCTTAGCGCAACAGCAGGCAACCTTGAAAGGGAAACAAAGTGACCTGCAAGCCGCCCAGAAAGTCTTACCAAGTGATGCGGGATCCAGCGCACAATTGGCCCAAGAAAAAACGCAATTGACGCAAGCAATCGCGACCTACACGGCAACTAGCCAAAAGGCGACGACTGAAACCCATCAAGCTCAGCTGGACCAATCGACGACTACGACCAAACTTGAAGACTTGAATCAACAATTGACGGCCAAGCAACACCAGGTCACGGCGTTAAATGATAGCCTCACCGCGGCGCTTAACGCCATGACGGCCCCCACCCAGGACCTCGCTACGTTGCAGCAGTGGTTAGCAGACATCGCTGATGGGACCATGGATCACCTGCAGACCACCATTACCAGTTATCACCGTGACGCCCAGAACCTCACGGCGACGATTGAGGCCCTGGAGTCTGAGTTGTCCGACCAAACGATCCCAGATCTAGCGGCGTTAAAAGCTACCCTGGCCACCCAACAAGCGCAACGTGACGAGCTGATCCGAGAGCAAGCCAACGCCACGACCGCTGCCAAAACGGCACAAGCTAGCTACCAGCAAATCCAGCAGATTTTACGTGACCAAGGTGACTTCGCCAAACGATTTGCCGAGTTGACGGGATTATACAATATCGTCACGGGAAAAGATGGCAACGATCAGAAGTTGAAACTTGAAACCTACGTGGTTCAGAACTACCTCCAACGGGTCTTGACCTACGCCAACGAGCACTTCATCAACCTACTGTCTAATAACCGTTACACGTTTGAACTCGCTGCCAAAGTCGCCGACCACCGGACCGACCACGGACTCGATATTTACGTCTTCGATAACGAAACGGGCCATTCCCGTTCAGCCGACACGCTGTCCGGTGGGGAGACCTTCATTGCGGCGCTGTCCATCGCGCTATCGCTCAGTGAAGTCGTGCAGTCCTCAGCCAACGGGGTTCAAATCGATGCCCTCTTCGTCGACGAAGGCTTTGGGTCTTTGGATGATGAGACTTTGGAAAAGGCCATGCAGGCACTTGAGACCATCGGTGAAAACCGGATGGTGGGCGTCATCAGCCATATCGAATCCATGAAACGCACGATTGGCCAACAGGTCTTGATACAAAAATTAGGCGATGGCCGTAGCCAAGTCAAACTCATTAGTAA
Organism: Levilactobacillus suantsaii; assembly: GCF_014069315.1. NCBI lineage: Bacteria > Bacillati > Bacillota > Bacilli > Lactobacillales > Lactobacillaceae > Levilactobacillus > Levilactobacillus suantsaii. The sequence goes on from NZ_CP059603.1 coordinate 2,015,838, forward strand.
GTAGATTACTTTCCCACAATAATAAAATTTGCACGAAAAAGCTCGCTTAACCATCATTGGCACGGTTAAGCGAGCTTTGTTTCTAAAAGGGAGCAGTTTAAATTTAGCTTTTAACGGCGACTGGCCAGGCCACAGTCCCCGCGATGGGCACCAGTTGAATGGAATCACTGGCCTGAAGTGCTTGACATTGTTCCGCTGTTAAGCGACTGGTCCGATACCCCCCGTCAGGTAGCGGTTGAATGGTGAACTGGCCGTCCGTTGCCCAGCGAAATAAAATATCGCCAGGGAGGTCGCTGAATAAGAGGTACTCCTGCGGTAAGGCGGCTAAATTGATGATCGGCAAAGGGTCGGTAGTTACACCAGTGATAGCGGTCCCCCGGGTCCCCTCGCGGAAGCGTTGGGCGGCCACTAAGACGTCATTCAACACGCTGTTGGCCGTGGCGGTACTGCCGGCACCCGGACCAGCGTAGAGGCTTTCGCCAATAGCTTGGCTTTGAATCGCCACCCCGTTTTGGACCCCATCGATGCGACTTAAGGCATGGGTCGAATCCAAAGCGACCGGCGCCACCCGACAGTAAAGGTGGTGCGCCTGACGTTGGGCCTGGGCAAGCAATTTGATGGTCCACCCCGACTTGGCTGCGGCTTGGCACTGGTCCGCCGTTAACGTTGTGATACCTCTTGGCGCAATTTGGGCTTGAGTCACCTGTTGGCCAAACGCTAAGCGGGTCAAAATCATCAGCTTATACGTGGTGTCTAACCCGCCGACGTCATTCGTTGGGTCACTTTCCGCGTATCCGGCCGCCTGCGCCGCCGCTAATGCTCGGGGATAGGTCTGCCCCGTTTGGGTCATGGCACTAAGGATGTAGTTGGCCGTGCCATTCAAGATTCCCGTGACGGCTTGAATCGTGTCGGTCGCGTAGCTATCCGTCAAGGTCCTTAAGATGGGGATGCCCCCGGCAACGCTGGCTTCGTAAAACAAATCACAGCGATTACGGTGTGCCAAATCGATGAGGTCTTGGCCGGCCGTCGCAATTAAGTCCTTGTTGGCGGTGATCACCGATTTACCGTGTTCGAGCGCGGTCGTAATGGCCTGCTTGGCCGTGGTTACCGTGCCCATGACTTCGATGACCAGCTGAATCTGTGGGTCACTCACAACATCAGTTAATACCGTGGTCAACCGGGTACCTGCCGGTAATTTGGCTTGGCGCGGGGCGTGTAAGTGATGCACCGCCACCGTGGTCAATTCGAGGTGCAACCCATGAGTCTGTTCAATTTTGGCGGCCGCTTGGGTCAGCCGTTCGACGACCCCACTGCCGACGGTGCCAAACCCCAGCATGCCGATTTTAATGGTGGTCATCGCGTTTTCCCTCCTTTGGGTCACGTTAAATTTGGTCCAGGGCTTGTTTCAAGTCAGCAATCAAATCATCGACGTTTTCGACCCCGACAGAAATTCGAATCAAATCGGGAGTCACGCCCGCCGCTAACAGCTCCTGTTCACTGAGTTGGGCGTGAGTGGTTGAGGCCGGATGGATAATCAAGGACTTGGCATCCGCTACGTTGGCCAGAAGCGAGAACAAGTGAAGATGTTCAATCAAGTCCTTACCGGCTTTTTCGCCCCCTTTGAGGCCCAAGGTAAAGATGGACCCGACGCCTTTCGGGAAGTATTTCGTCGCTAAAGCGTGGTATTTACTGTCGGGTAATTCGGGGTAGTTGATCCAAGCAACCTTAGGGTGGTCATTTAAGAAGGCCACGATTTTCCGAGTGTTAGCGACGTGGCGTTCGACCCGTAAAGACAACGATTCGAGTCCTTGTAGCAGCAGGAAGGAGTTGAATGGGCTGATGGTGGCACCGGTGTCACGTAACGTTTCGGCCCGAACCTTGGTGGTGAAGGCGCCCCCACCTAAGTCGGCGAAGACTAAGCCGTTGTACTGGGGGTCCGGATTCGTGAATTCGGGGTACTTGCCACTGGCCTTCCAGTCGAACTTGCTGCCTTCGACGATGACCCCGCCCATGGTCGTGCCGTGACCACCGATGAACTTCGTGGCCGAATGGACGACCACATCAGCCCCGTGGTCAAGCGGTTTAACCAAGTACGGTGTGCCAAAGGTGTTATCAACGATCAAGATAATGTGGTGTTTGTGGGAGATGGCGCCGATAGCCTCGAAGTCGACCAAGTTGATGTCGGGGTTACCGATGCTTTCCACGTATAGGGCCTTAGTGTGTTCATTGATTTGGTCTTCAAAGTTCTGCGGATTGTCAGAGTCCACAAAATGGGTGGTGATGCCCAATTTCTTCAACGTAACGTTGAAGAGGTCATACGTCCCGCCATAGAGGGTCTTAGCCGAAACGATTTCGTCACCCTGTTGGGCCACGTTCAGGATAGCGGCGGTGATGGCAGCCGCCCCGGTAGCTAAGGTCACACCCCCGGTCCCATGTTCGAGGGCTGCGACCCGCTTGTCAACGACGTCCGTGGTCGGGTTGGTCAACCGGGTGTAGATGTTGCCGGCATCGGTCAAGGCAAATCGACCGGCGGCTTGCTTGGCGTCCTTAAAGACGTACGAAGTCGTTTGGTAAATCGGGACTGCGCGGGCGCCGGTCTCATCGACCGTTTGGCCAGCGTGGACTTGTAACGTTTCAAAGTGGTAGTTTTCTGGGTTAGATTTTGTCATAATTTAAAGACTCGCTTTCGTTAAGTTTAGTGTGGTTAACCAATTTTGATACAATTGCCGACTGGCGTGGGCCCAGCTGTAATCGACCTGGTCTAAATCAGAATCGGCAAAGTAATGCTGCGGTAAGGTGACCGGTAGCCGCTTTTGTTTGTCGCGGAAGTATTCTTTAGCCAGTGTGTTGGCCGCGTATTCTGGGTGACCGGTCACGTAAACGGCATGTTGCGTCGCAGATGTCAGGACCAGAGGCCCGACTTCATCGTTTTGGGCCACGACGTTCAATCCATCCGGTAACGTTGCCGGCAAATCCAGGCCGGTATGCCGCGATTGGGGCATCTTCAATAAACCACTGGCACTTAGCCCCTTGATCAAGCGGGAGCGGTTGTCAGTTGTCGTGGCGGTGTACACCCCCGTAATCTTGTGGGGCAATAACCGTTTGGCCACATCGAACTGCGCGTAAAGCCCAGCCTGAGCCGCCCAACATTCAAACAACGTTTGAGTCACGTGTCGTTGGGCCCAGTCGATGATGGCCAAAAACTCATGCCAGTAGTCTACCTGTTCAAACGGGAGTTGCTCGACCGGTGCTCCGGTAACGATCAAGCCGTCGAAGTGCTGATCAACGACCTGGTCGATGGACACATAAGCCTCGGCTACGGCTCGTTGCGAGTAAGTCTTAAAGTGGTGGCGCTTCGGGTACATGAAGGTCACCGCGACGTCATCGTCGACGGCTGAGAAGCGTTTCAGAAATTGCCGTTCCGTCTCCGCCTTCGTGGGCATCAGGTTTAAAATCAAAATTTGTAAGGGGTCACTGCGCAGAGAATCGTCGACCCACTGGTGTTGGGCCTTTAACAGGCCGTTCGTTGCCACAACTGTCATCTGATAACTTCCTTTCCGTCGAAAATAAAAAAGCCTTCGTTCGCCAGTTCCTAATTTAATCATTAGAAACTAACGGATGAAGGCTTTCGCGTTACCACCGTATTTCGTTACTACCTCGCGATAGCAACCTCGACAAGTACCCCCAGCTGGGGAGACTCCGCGAGATATCGGTCGCACCCGCACCCGTAGCCGTTAGACCCGGGTCATGACTCCAAGCTCATCTTCGTGGTATCACCGATTGCTTCTCTCACCAGGTCCAAGCTCTCTTTAAAATCGGGGATGTCACTACTCTTCTCTTCAACGTCTTTAATCACTTTTTAATTTAGAACTAATCTAACACCGGAATTTGCCACCGTCAACCCATTTATCAAAAAAATTATAGTGACGGGACTTCGTCAACGAAGCGCAATCATTGTGGGGCTTGCGTTGTTCCACGATTCTGTTACGGCCATAAAAATTTCAGAAGTAATTGGTCGACTTGCTGGTTGTCGTGTAACCGACTATGTTGGGCATTGGCCCCCATGATTTTGCGGACCTGATATGATTTGGCCCGCTTTTGAACTAATAACCGCAACGAGCGTGACGAGGCGTTGCTGACTCGTCCGTCTGAACGGGTCTTGTCGTTTAATTCCCCATAAATATTGAGTACGGCGACTTGCCGCGGAAAATAGGCGCGCCGAGCCGCTAACCGCCGGTAATCATTAGGTGGTGTCTGAAGTCGTCTGGATTGGTCTCGCGTTTGTTGCTGGCTAGTATCGTTACCTCCGAGAACACCATTAAAGTTACCGGCAATGGCGACCCATTTTTGGGGCCGGGGCATTTGGCGGTCAGTGTTTCGTTTTAATAAGTAGGTCAGTAGGGTGATATTCCCCATGGAATGCCCCACCAGGTTGAATTTTTGAATATGGTAAGTCCGGGCCAGACCGGTAATGACCTTTTGCGCCCAATTAGCCGTGACTTGATAATCCGTATTGCGGTTATCCTTGAACTCGACCGCGACTAACGGGTGGTAATCGCCTCGTTTGAAATGTCCCTGCCAGATGACCCGACCGGTCTTAGTCACGGTGGCGTGCACGACTGTTCGGGTCACGCCAGCGGCTGTTGCCGCATGGATCATCTGCATCTCAGCGCTAGCGTGGCTCCCGTAGCCATGAAAAAATAAGGTTGGGATATACCGGGCGCCGGTTTTAGCGGTGATGCTAGTCGATGTGGCAGGTTTCGCCGGTTGCGAAAATTGACCACATCCCCCTAACAGTATCACTAACCCCAATAGCCCCAGTAAGCAATCAGTGATATGTCGATGTCGTCTCATATTGGATGTCCCCCTATCTCCGCGCCTAGTATACGACTAGCCGAAAAAATCATGGGTAACAATGACTTTGATTGCTCAGTTACTTAGCGAGCTGGGACCTTATGGCTCTTACCTAGCCCAATAATTATCAAGTAGCCAATTAATCGATAGATACAAATAATTCACCTTGCGTTTTTATTAAAGGCCCAAAGAAACCGTAAAGACCAGGGCTTTCCCCTAGGCGGATCCCCAGTGATGCGGTATGCTAATCCCAGATTAAGTTACCCGCTGATCTCAACGTATACACATTGGAGGTGGTTCAATGCGCTGGGAACCGTTACTCATTATTTTACTCATAGCCGGTTTGAGTGGCTTGTTCGTGTTGACCACAACCGTTAACCGGTCGCATCGTTGGTTGGCCTTAGTGAGTCTAAGCTACTTGACGGGGTTAGCCGCTATCGTCTTTACGCCGTTATCCTTTACGGGGACGGCCGTTTACATCATGCCACCGGGTCTAGGACGCGTGAACCTCACCGCTCTAGACATCATGAATCTAGGATTTGCTGAAAACATCTTGTTGACCCTTCCGCTAGGCGTGTTAGTTAAACGGCTCTGGGCCCAGTTGCCATTGCTTGGCGTGGCCTTGTTTGGCTTTGTTGCCAGTGGCAGCATCGAAGTTGGTCAATATCTCTTGTCGCACCACTGGCTCATCAACCGTAGTAGCGACATCAACGACGTGGTCGCCAATACCCTGGGGGTAATCCTAGGCGGCTTGATTGGCGCTAGTTACCTCGCTATCAAGCGGCATACCCGCCGAAAATTACGCCTGGCACAGGCCAGTTAAGTTTTTGATTGACGCCTAAAAAGCCCCCGGTCCAGTTCCTTGGCTACGGAAACTGGACCGGGGGCTTTTTGTGGCACACCAAAGTTCCTAAAAGTAATCGCTTACTTGTTTCTGAAAATTGTCTGCTTTACAATAGTAAGTGAAATAGTAAACAAAAAGGAGTTGCTCACGATGCCTAATTTAACTGATTCATTGACTTTCCGCCACGGCGCGACGGTGACCAATCGCTTTGTCCAAGCCCCTATGTTGACCAACAGTGGTGAAGATGGCTACGTTACTGACGACACGTTGAATTACTATCAAGCTCGTTCCAAAACTGGCGGGATGATCATTTCCGAGTACATGTACGTCACTGAAAACGGGGGGCCGGCCATGACTTGGAAACGCGGTCGCGAACAATTAGCCGCCTACGATGATAAGTTCATGCCGCAATTAAAGAAATTGGCCCAAACCATGAAGCATTCCGGCAATAAAGCTATTATGCAGATTGCCCATACCGGTCGGGAAGCTAACTTCCGGGCGATGCAGGGCAAACAAGTTTACGCGCCGAGTGGCCTTGAAGACGGCGTTAAGTTCCCCTTCCTCGCTTACAAGGTCCATTCCTTATCTGACGACCAGATTCAAGCAATCATCGCTGATTTTGGTAAGGCCGCTCAACGCGCCATTGACGCGGGCTTTGATGGCGTCGAAATTCACGGCGCCAACCACTATCTCCTGCAGCAATTTGTATCCGCTTACTCTAACCGGCGAACAGACCACTGGGGCGGTTCCGTTGAAAAACGCATGAACTTTCCGTTGGCGGTGGTCAAGTCGGTGATGGATGTCGTGAAGAAGTCGGCGCCGAAGGACTTTATCGTTGGGTATCGAATTTCTCCAGAAGAGATTCACGGCGAGAATGTCGGCTACACTTGGCACGAAGCAACACAACTCATCAATCAAATCACCACGCAGTTCGACCTCGATTATATTCACCTTTCCATGTTGAACTACGCGGCTAAGCCGGGGGATGCCCTCCTCATGGATACCGAAAAAGCGGCGAGCAAGTTTAAAGATTCCGACAAACCATTTGCGACGCTCTTCAAGCCCTATTTAAATGGCGCTAAGGAAATCGTAGCTGGTAGTGTGACGTCTAAAGAAAAAGCCGAAGCCGCCCTCGCCTTAAGTGACCTGGTCGCGGTCGGTCGGGAGAACCTGATTGACCCGTTGTTTGCCGATAAGATTTTAACTGGCCATGCAGATCAAGTTGTGGACACTTTATCTGTTGATCAAGTCAAAAAGAGCCACTTAACGCCAGGGTTAATCGCCAACTTTTCGGCCTCTCAACCGGCGATGCCATTGGCCGGTGCCGATCAGATTCAATCACTACACCACGGTTTTGGTGGTTGGAGTGAAATGAAGTATCCTCAAAATAACGAAACTAACTCGACAGAAGACTAGTATCAAAAAGGACTTACCCACCGGTAAGTCCTTTTTGATGGCTGTGAAATTATGGGTAGCTAACCTTGGTTGGCCACCAGCCGGAATCAGTTAATCGTCCGTAAAGTAAACTGACGCTTTAATATCCAATTTGTCTGCCATTTTTTGAGTTTGTTTCTTGATGGTCTTTTGATCATCTTTCCCCTTTGAGGTCAGCTTAATCAAGACGGCAGCCTTATCGTTGTCATCACCTGCCAACTGCTTGACGGTCACCTTGTCAATCTTCTTGGGGTACTTCTTCTCCAGGCGTTCTTTGAGCTTTGGCAAGTCCTCATTCTTCTCGGCCGTACTCTCATCATCCTGCGAGTTGCTGGACTGAGTCTGGTCAATGTACTTCTTGAACGCGGTGACTGAAAGGTAGTTACCTTGGGATAATTGCTGAATCTTTAATTTTATAGTCCCCAAGTTTGTAGTCTGAAAGCTTCTTGTCCAGTGACTTAACTTCCGCTTTGTCGATGTGGTCACCGATAATAGCAAGCTTGATTTTCTTATCCGTAAAACTCTTATTGACCACATAGGTATCTGGCAACTCTTTGTTCAAGAAAGTCGTCAATTGGGCATCGTTGTAGAATCGTTTAACCAATTTGGACGCCGAAATAAGGCTGGGGACGATAATAACAAACGCAATCATCACAATGATGATTTGATCTTTAATGGGAATCGGATTGTCCCGAATCCGCCGAAAGTTAAAGATCAAAGTGCCAATCATCGTCGCTAACGCAATGAAGAACGAGTTGATCAAGAACAAATACCCGGCGCCAATTACAATCGACCAGTCCAACTGGCTAATGCCGTAACCGGTGGTACACAACGGTGGAATCAAGGCCGTAGCAATGGCGACCCCGGGCATGATATTGGCCGATTCCTTTTTGGCCGAACCAATGATCCCGGCGACCCCACCGAAGAAGGCTACCAGAACGTCCCAAATCGCGGGTTGCGTCCGGGACATCAGTTGATCACCCGCATCCTTAATGGGTGACAAGTAAAAGTAAAGCGTCGCGGCCACTAACCCGATGAGCGCCTCCACCAGGAAAATGGCAAACCCCTTTTTAATCAGCTTTTGATCCCGAATGCCAAAACCATACCCCATCCCAATAATGGGATCCATGATGGGCGAGACCAACATGGCCCCGACGATAACGGTGACGGAATCCATGTTTAAGCCAACACTCGCAATGATGATGGCGCAAAACAAAACGGCAAAGTTAATCCAACCGAAGTTCAGACTATCCCGAATGTTCTTATCAATAATTTTTGATTTGAGTAGTGATCCTTTTTCGACTTGCATAAGCAACCTCTTAACCAATCAATGTATGGTTTTATTATAGCAACTAATGGAAAATACTGGGTGCTTTTAGCTTAGTTGCAATCCCCCTGTCCGTGGCGTAAACTCAACTTATCACGTGCTTTGAGAGGATGTTTGGATGCTAACCACTTTGAAACGTGCCTGGCAAAATCCGCTATCGGCTTACTACCTGGCACTGGTCTTACTGCTCATCTTAGTGTGGGCTGCCCGCGACTTTTTATCGCTGGCGTTATTTACTATTATTTTTATCTACCTGGCTAATGCTGCCATCATGGGGTTCCAGAAACATTTACATCTGGGCCATTTATGGGCCACGTTGCTGGTTTACCTGTTGTTTTTGATTGTCTTAGTCGCCGCCTTTGCCCAATTGATTCCGCCACTAGTCCGCGAAATCAAGACGTTACCCGCGGCGGTCGACCAATTGATTCAAACCTACCCGCAACTGGAAACGTCGGCCAAGAAATTGGTCACGGATCTGACCCAAAATGCATCGGTTATCAGCAGTGGGAAAAAGTTGTTTACCTCGGGAATCGGTCAATTATCACGGCTGAGTTCCGGTGTTGAGACCATCGTCTTGGCCTTCTTCTTCAGTTTTATTTTCAACTTGACCAAGACGCAACTTCAACGGTTCGTCCACGCCTTTACCACCAGTCGCTTCGCTAAGTTATTCGTCCCGATGGGCGGCCTGGTGATGAGCTTCGTGCGTATCTTCGGCACGGTGATTGAAACCCAACTGATGATCTGCTCCATTAACACCGTTTTAATGGTCATTGGGCTATGGCTCTTAAGTATGCCAAACCTGTTGATCTTATGAATTATGGTCTTCTTCTTAGGCCTGATTCCGGTGGCCGGGGTCTTGATTTCCTTGATTCCTTTGGTCATCATCGCCTTTGCCACTGGTGGCTTGATTCGCTTATTGGAAGTCCTCTTGCTGGTCGTTTTGATTCACCTGTTTGAATCTTACTTCCTGCACCCCCGATTAATGGCCAACGCCACCAACCTGCCCATCTTTGTCACCTTTATTACCTTGATTGTCAGTGAACAGCTCTTCGGGGTTTGGGGCTTGATTGTCGGGGTGCCACTGGTGGCCTTCCTGCTACAAGTCTTCGACGTTCGCTTGGCAAGCGTCCGCCAGCATCCTAAATCCAAGATGGCACCGCGACCTTGAACTTTTTTGTCGAAGTGTGTAAACTGATTCTTAGAAACTAAAATATTGCTAAGGCGCGTGCCTCACTGGACGCACCAGCTTAAACTGCTAGAATCCGTGTTCTTCTTTGATACCTCCAATTCTAAGCTGCTTTGAACGTCTTTTGTGACGTCTAAACGCGACTTAGCCTTGGAGGTTGTTTTTTTGGAAAATTCAGTTGTTTCTACACGGACTAAATTAAGTATCGTGGGGACCGCCGGCTTAGCTTTTTGCGGGGTCCTAGTCGAAACGTCGATGAACGTGACCTTTCCGACGTTGAGTCGTCAATTTGGGACGACCATCAACGCGGTTCAATGGGTCACGACCGCCTATCTCTTAGCCGTTGCCTGCACCATGGTGATTGCGGCGGACTTACAACGACGCTTTAAATGGCAGCGCTTAACTACTCTAGGCGGAATTCTCTTTATCGTGGGGGATGTGCTGTGTGCGACTGCCCCCGCCCTTTGGCCTTTATTGGGTGGCCGGCTGATTCAAGGGGTGGCGACCGGATTAGTGATGCCGCTAGTCTTTACAATTATCATGCGGCAAGTGCCCCACGGCATTCAAGGCCGTTACGTCGGTACGGCCGGCATGGTCGTCGCGTTAGCACCTTCGCTGGGTCCAACATACGGCGGCTGGGCTACCCAGCAATTCGGTTGGCCGATCATCTTCTGGTTAGTCTTACCGATTGGTATCGTGATGTGGCTGATTGCGTTAAAAACCATTCAACAACCAAAAGCGACACCCCAAAACCTCTTCCCGTTACGGCAATTGATTATGATTATGTTCACGTTCGTGGGTTTGACCCTGGGGCTGAATAACGCGGGGACTGACGGCCTGTTGAGTGTTGCGGCCTTAGTTCCGTTGGTGATTGCCATCGTAGCCGTGTTTATCTTTATTCGGTTGTCTTTGCATCAACCTACAGCGTTAATCAATTTAAAAATCTTTACGAATCGTAATTTTGTCCTGTTACTCGGTATCTACTTTTTGATTCAGTTCGTTCAAATTGGGTTGACGTTCATTCTGCCAACGTACGCCCAACTGGTCACGCACCAAAGCGTCATGGCCTCAGGAATGACTACTGGTCGGGAGTCTAGCTTCGGCGATTCTGCAACCCTTTACGGGGCGGCTACTCGATATGGGGGCCAAGCGGAAACCCTTCTTGGTGGGAAGCTTGATTTTAGTTTTAGCCCTGCTTTCACTCACCCTACTGACCAGTCGCTTATCAGTGGCTTGGATGCTGAGTCTCTACTTGCTGTACATGATTGGGTTCTCACTGATCTTCAACAACGCCCTTACCTTGGCCCTCCAGCAGCTCCAGCCTAACCATATTGGTGACGGGAACGCGACGTTCAACACCTTACAGCAATACGCGGGGTCGCTAGGGACCGCCATTTCTTCGGCAATTCTAGCCGCGTTTAGTCACGGTGGGACCGTGATGACGCAGACCATCAACGGGACACGAGCCATCTTTATCATGATGCTGGTCTTCACGGTCTTGATTGGCCTGTTTAGTTGGCAACTACGAACCGACAATTAAATTGAACACACCATAGAAAAATCCGTGACGACTAACCCCTACTTGGTTCAGTCGTCACGGATTTTTATGCTGGTTCCTAATTTTTAGCCGCCGCCTTGGTTTTACGAAAGACAAACCACTTGCTAAAGAAGTAGTTGGCTAACACGACCACCACTTGGTCGACCAACTTGGTCAGCATAGCATCTTGCAGCAATACCGACACGCCTAGCCACATGATCCCCTCATCCATGACTAGCGTCGCCGCTCGAACGGAAAAGAATGACACCACTTCTCGCCCGAGGGACCCCAATGACGTGTAGTGTGAGTGAAAAACCCACACCCGGTTGGTCAGATAAGCAAATAAGACGGAAACGGCCCAAGCAATCGCCGTTCCAAGTTGGTAGTTCCAACCCCACAACGTCGCCGTGATGAAGAAAACCACCAAGTTGACTAAAGTCGTCAGGCCGCCAAAGATTAAGTAGGCAATGACGTCCTTGTACTGTGCGTATAATTGTGCGATGCGTCTCATGTGTATCCCCCTGAAATAAAATCCGGTCACTAGTATTCCACTTCCTGTTATAACCAACATTATAGGGAATGACAAGCAAAGTCCGCAGAACGCTAGAAAAATTTAACTCCTTGGGCCGGAAACCTTAGTGACTGGGTTTGGCTGAGTATTGGTTTTGTGGATGTTGCGGTAGTGGTGGTTTGGTTTTGATTATAAGTTAAAGTAATTAATTTAATTCTCCTGCTTTCTCTAACTCTTAAATTCCGGTTACGTTTAAGCATCCGAGCACCCCCCCTCGCCGTGAAAAAGCCTATATTATAGTTTAATTTGTCTGTAAAGGAGTCTTGCTCTGATGCGGTGTTCATCCCGCCGGCTGACCAGTTACCACTTGATGATGACGTTATTAATTCTTTGGTCCGTGCTCAATGCGTTACTGCTAACCTGTCACGTTGGCCATTGGCAGCTTGAATCACGACTTAATCACTTGCTCCTACTCATTTTTGCCGCCGATTATTTGCTACGCTTGATCCGAACCCCCGACCGTAAAACTTTTCTAATTCACTCTGCGTTCGACTTGCTGGGAATCATCCCAATGCACCCCATCTTTGCCGTTTTCCGGCTAGGACGATTAGTCCGCCTGGCGCTTTATCACCACTTATTTTGGCGGCTCGGCTTGGCTGGTAAATGGACCCACGCCTTTCATCGGTTTCTCTACGGTACTGGCTTCATCTATTTATTTTCCATTAGTATTGTGATCATCGTCTTGAGTGCCCTGCTATTCTCCGTTTCAGAACACCAGAGCTTGGCCGATTCGCTATGGTGGGCGGTCACGACGGCCACCACGGTCGGCTACGGCGACGATACGCCGCACACAGCCGTGGGTAAAATCGTCGCCACAGGGTTAATGTTTGGGGGCATCGGGTTCATTGGGCTATTGACCAGTACCATCACCGACTTCTTCACGCGGCAGCCGGCCGCACAAAACTCAGCGCCGGCTTTATCCCCGGATGAGACTCGGCAATTATTGCAAAAGCTAGACCACTTAACGCAACAGGTCGACCAATTGCAAACTGAGGTCAAACGGTTAGCGCACCAATCCGCTACTCACCACTCTAAGTAAACTAGCTGGGCCCCACTTTTACCCACTAAAAACGCGGCTTCCTCACTTTCGAGGAAACCGCGTCAGTTGAATTTTATGATTGACTAGTCGTTCGGTGCAAGCGCCCTTCGATGGTTTGAATCACGGGCGCCTTCAGCAACCCATAAATCAACACGATTTGAATCGGCGTCGTGATGGCTTGCTTCAACAAGCGGACCGGTAAAATCCCCCAGATGGGGGTGTGGTACATGATGACCAACCACAGCGAGTTCAACATGATGTTCACAATTACCATAATCAACAGCTGCGCAACGATAATGCGCCACCATTTGACCGGTTTGCGATACAAAAAGAGCGCGTAAATCAACGATCCGATAATGGCGGAAAGCGTAAACCCGACAAAGTACGGACCACCCGTCATTAGGGTCCCCACGATATCGACTAACGCCGCTGTGAGCATCCCCCACCACGGGCCAAACCACTTGGCGAGTAATGCCACAATCAGAAAGGTAAAGCTAAACTTTAAAAACTGATTCCCCACCGAAAATCGACTGATCACGAGCTGTAACGCCATTAATAACCCCATCGTGACCATACTCAACGTGTCCAGCTTGGGGAGCTGGGTTCTTGCCATCGTCTTCAATTCAGACATCTCCTAAGGGAGTTGCCACATTCCTGCGGCCAATGCGGCCATAGGATCGCGGACCACTTGTCCTTCGTCCGGTGTTCACATTGCGTTCCACCGGCACTTAACGCCCTATCGCCTACTCCGTAAATTTAATTACGCTTTCCAGCATACCACACTTTCCGGTAGTTACTAGTAAAAATGCGTGACCGACGCAAATTTCGCAAATTAGCCACCAAAAAAGCCTGACCAATTGGTCAGGCTTTTCGCAGTTCAAATTAAGCGCGTTCGTAATCTTTGATCCAGGCCAAAGCCAGTGATTTTTCGCCCAAGTGCGCGCCGATCACGGGCCCAAAGTAGGACCGTTCGACCGGAATGTCGGGGTATTGCTGGGTAATTTTCGTTGCCCAGGCGGCCCCACCTTCGGCATCGTTGGCGTCAATAATCAGCGCCTTTAATGGGTAATCAACCTTAGCTTGCGCCTCGACGAACAACTCCTCCACCCGGGCTAACGCTTTCTTGCGCGAGCGAACCTTTTCAAAGGCCACAATTTCGTGGGTCGTATCATCAAAGGTCAACAATGGCTTGATGCGCAACACGCTACCAATAAAGGCCGACGCGTTGGATAACCGGCCACCGCGCACTAAGTTCTGTAAATCGTCCACCACGAAGTATTCGCCCATCGTCGACCGTAAGTCGTCTAAACGGGCAATAATCTCTTCGGGCGTGGCGCCCTTAGCCGCCATGCGGGCCGCTTCAATCGCTAAGTACCCCATCAACTTGACCGTAATCTGGGAGTCATAAGGAATCACCCGGATATTGTCAATCGTGGGGGCCAGCGTTTTCAACTGGTTCACAAACCCAGAAATCGTGCTGGCCAGGTGAATACTAATCACCGTATCGTACCCCTCTTCAGCCAACTGGTTGTAGAGGGTAATCATTTCGCCCAGGGGCGGTTGCGACGTGCTGGGGAACGACTTGGAATTACGTAACCAGTCATAAAATCCCTCAGTGGTAATATCAACGCCTTCATCGTAGGAACGGCCGTCAATGATCACCGGAATCGGAACGACGTGAATCTGATATCGTTTCGCCTCTTCTGCGGACAAATAGCTGGTACTATCGGTGACCACAGCAATCTTCATGTTCTTACACCTACTTTTACTTTCGTTTATCCCCTAGAATACCATAAAACCGTTGGCAGAACTAGGAATTGTCCGGCGCGAGTCGCGGCAACGCCCAAAAAATGACCAGGCCTACCAGGAAAAGTAGCGACAACGAAGCCGCCCCGATTCGCGACTGGCCAGTCAGTTGGGTGACCACCCCTACCAGGATTGGTCCTAAGACCGCCGAGAATTTACCTAAAATGTTATAAAAGCCGAAAAATTCGCTCGACTGTTGCTTCGGGACTAACCGACCGAAATACGACCGGGATAACGCTTGGATTCCGCCCTGACTGGTCCCCACTAAAATGGCGAGGAGCCAGAAATCGTCAACCGATTTCAAGTGTAGGGCGTCCAAACAAATCAATAAGTAGACCACAATGGCAATTAAGATTCCCGTGCGCGTACTGGTCTTTTGGGCTAACCAACCATAAAAGATCGAGCACGGAAACGCGACCAACTGGACCGCTAACAAGACCATAATCAACGTGGAACTGGTGATACCAATGTCCATCCCAATGGACGTTGCCATGGTAAAGATGGTATCGACCCCGTCGATGTAGCAGAAGTACGCCACTAAAAACCAGGCCAACCCCCGGTGCTGCCGCAAGTGGGCAATGGTCTGCCAGACCCGGTGCCAGCTTTGTTTCAATGGCGCGTGGGTTGCTGAGAGCGCGTGGCGTTGATGCACGTTACGGGCCAACGGAATAAGAAAGATGGCCCACCAAATCGCGGCTAAGGCAAACCCGTAGCGGGCGACCGCCAGACTACCCAAGTGACCGAAGCCGTGAGTCAGTGCAAGGACCATGAAGAGGATGAAGGCTAAAACGCCCCCAAGATAGCCAAAACCATACCCCACACTGGATAATTGGTCCATTTGGTCGTTGTCACTCACGTCGGTCAAAAAACTGTCGTAAAACAGATTCCCACCGGAATAGCCCAGCACGGATAAGACGTAGAGCACCAGGAGCCACTGCCACTGACTAGGCGGTAATAAGGCCAGACCCAACGTCATGACCATCCCCAGCGTGGTAAAACTCAGCAATAGGCGTTTCTTAAACCCGGGATAGTCGGCCAAGGCCCCTAAGAACGGTGCGAGGATGGCCACCAATAACGTTCCAAAACTGTTTGAGTAGCCCCAAAATGCCGTGGCATTGGCCGCACTGACCCCGCTGGTCTGGGCCACGCTTTTGAAGTAGATGGGTAAAATTGCGGTGGTCACGATAATGCCGTACCCAGAGTTAGCCCAGTCGTAGAAGACCCAGCTCCACTGCTCCTTAGTCAGCTTCATGGTGGTCCTCCTTAAAGGCTTCAGTCAAGACTTTTCCGGGTAAGGGCTCTGGAAAGTGAACCCCCAGTAAGCGCGCAAACGTAGGCGCCTCATCAATCAGTGCCGCGTCGTCGATGACCTGGTTAGACTTGATGGCGGGTCCCGCTAAAACCAAGGTGGTATGGTAATTCGGCTTCAACGGGTCGTACCCGTGGACCCCGTGGTAGCGGTCCGGTTGCCCCAGACTGTCTGGGTCGACGGCTTCAACCACCGCCGGCCGTTGCGTCTCGTCGGTAAAGTAATACCCTGCTTCGGCTTCGACCAGCCACTGACAGTGCGGGTCGGCGCCGCGCTTTGCGGCCTGCTTGCCCGTCAAAACGGCTTCGACCCCCGGGGTGTCTTCCAGGAGTTGCTTTAAAGCCTGCGTGTCGGCAAAATTGCGCGTGTACACGTAGGTACAGCCATCACAGGATTTGGCCCATACGTGCCAGTCACTGCGCACGGCACCGTCCTGCGTGGGCGTCAACCAGCCGCGTTGCGCAAAGGCCTGGTTCAAATGAATCATGTGGTCGACGTTGATTTGGTAGTGGTCGCCTAAAATCGCAAAGTTGGTACTACTAAAGGTCCCCGCCGCGATTGTGGCGTCGATGAGCTTGCCGACCCGGGTGTCCAGCCGTTTTAACGCGGCCATGGCTTCGGTCGAGCGGACCCCGTAACGGTGCCGCATACTGTCCATGTCGACTAAATGAATCAGCGTCAGTTGTGGACACTTGTTGTACAAGGTATCGACCGCACAAGCGGTGATAAAGTCGTCCAGTTCAGGCTGTTGAATCCCCCGGCGTAAATGACCGTATTTCTGGTTCATGCGGAACAGGAAAGCCGGACTGCTGGCCTTTAACGAGACCAGGACCTGGTTCGTCCAAATCCGATTGGGAAAGATTTCTGCTAAATTATAAGTAATGCGGCTCCCCGCCGTGATCGGCCACAAGAACGCGGCCGTCTTCTTATGTTGCCGTCGCACCAAATCATACAGTGTCGGCACTTTGACGTCGCGTTGGTACCAGTACCAATCTGGCGACTTGCGTTGGGGCTGCATTTTGGTGTTGTTCACGATGCCGTGCTTGCGCGGGTATTGTCCCGTAATGATCGTCGTATGGGACGGGTAGGTCAACGTTGGGTAAATACCCTGCACGCGTCTGACCCGGGTTCCCGTCACCACTAAGCGGCGTAAATTAGGCAACTCGTCGAGATGGTCGTCGAGGTCTCGACTGCCCAGTGCGTCTAAAGAAATGACCACTAATCGCTGTTGAATATGCCTTCACTCCTCACTTCAGAGACATGGTCCGTTGCCGTTCCATGCTTTTTGCCAATCGATTCAATAAGATCTGTAAGAGGTTGCGCTCATCAGCTGACCAGTGTTCAAAGACTTGGTCCGCCAACGCGTCGAACGCGCTGTTGATTTCGGCTGCCGTGGCCGTTCCAATCGCGGTGATGCTATACACCAGCTGTCGTTTATCCCGACCCACAGCTTCCTTAGTTACCATGTCCTTAGCAACTAGACCTTTTAACTGACGACTTAACGTCGACGTATCCAACCGCGTCTGCTGCGCCAACACTTCTTGGGTGTTGGCCCCGCTACCAATTTGGTCAAGCAACTGCCACTCCGAAACCGTTAAGTGGTGTTGCTTGACCATTTGGCGTAATAAGGGTTGTTGGGACTTAGTCACCGTCATCAATGCTGCGAGACTTGATTTCATGTCACCCTCACTTCCTTTGTTTGCATTATACAATGACTTTGTTGGCTATCACAAGTATTAACTCACGCGGTCTTTGGGCAAGGAAACTTCTTTGCGCTTTCAGGTGAGAATCGTTATACTTTGTTATGTATGCTTTTTTACGTCTGACTTAAATTCTAACCAGAAAGGTGTGACTCGATGTCCTTTGATGGGTCTTTCACTCACGCAATGGTCCACGAATTAGAACAAACCGTGGCGACCGGCCGCGTCAGCAAAATCAATCAGCCTTACGCTAACGAAGTGGTCCTGACCATCCGGGCCAATGGGCATAACTACCCGATTCTACTGTCCGCTAACCCGACGTACGCCCGCATCCAGGTCACCGAGATTCCGTACGTGAATCCCGCAGTCCCGACCAACTACACCATGATCCTTCGGAAATATCTCCAGGGGGCCATCTTAAAGGGCGTCACCCAGGCCGCTAATGACCGGGTCGTACACCTCCACTTTACGTCCCGCAATGAATTGGGTGACCAACAAGAACTCCTGCTCATCATCGAAATCATGGCACGACACAGTAACGTTATTTTAGTTGAACAAAGTAGTGGAAAAATCCTTGATGCTATCAAACACGTGGGGTCCGATCAGAACCGTTACCGGCTTCTGCTTCCAGGGGCGCAATACATCACGCCGCCCAAACAGGACCTCGATAACCCGTTCAACGGTCCACGAGCCGATTTGACGCAAACCGTCAAGGACTACCCGAATCAGGAAGTCCTTGCCCAAACGTTGCAACACCAATATCAAGGATTGGGCAAAGATACCGCAGCGGCCTTAGCCGCGACGCTTCACGAAACTGGGGACTTGGCGCAACACTTCCAGGCCTTCTTCGCCCAGTTCGACGCGCCACAACCGACGCTAGCCGAGTTACCCAACGGGAAGACCAACTTCACGGCCTTCCCGTACCCGGACACGACGACTAACCAAAGCTTGCCGACCCTGAGCCAGCTATTAGATACCTATTACCAAGATAAGGCCGAACGTGACCGGGTCCAGCAACAAGGTAGCGTCTTGATTCGCGTGGTTCGCAACGAACTGAAGAAAAACCGAAATAAACTCAAGAAGCTACAACGGACCCTCGACGCGACCGAAAATGCCGACGAGTACCGTATCAAGGGTGAAATTTTAACGACTTACCTGTATAAGCTCTCACGGGGGGCCACCACGGTCACCTTACCTAACTTCTACGACAACGAAAAGCACTTAAAGATTGCATTGTCCAATCAACTCTCGCCAAACCAAAACGCCCAAAAGTACTTCAAGCGTTACCAAAAAGAGAAAAACGCGGTCAGTTACGTGACCACGCAAATCAAACAGACCCAAGCCAACGTGGACTATTTCACCAACATCATGGCCCAAATCGAGTTGGCTGCGCCTAAGGACCTGACCGATATTCGCTTGGAGCTCCAACAAGGCGGCTACCTACGCGACCACGACCACCAGCGTAAGGCAAAAGCCAAGGCCAAAAAACGCCGCAAACAACGCATCAGCCAACCAGACCGCTTCACGGCGAGCGATGGCACCCGTATCTCCGTGGGGAAAAACAACCTGCAAAACGACAAGTTGTCCCTACACACCGCCAAGCGGACCGATATTTGGTTGCACGTGAAAGACATCCCCGGGTCTCACGTAATCATTCACGCCGCGAATCCGAGCGAGCAGACGACTTTAGAAGCTGCCAATTTAGCCGCCTATTATTCGAAAGCCCGCGACTCCAGTACCGTCCCCGTGGATTACGTGCCGGTCAAACGCCTACACAAGCCTAACGGGGCCAAACCCGGATTCGTGATCTTCACCGGGCAAAAAACGGTCTTCGTCACGCCGGAAAGTGATCTGGTCGACCAACTGGCCGCAAATAACCCAAAATAAGTTTCTGACAGTTTAAAAATGGGACCCCCAACGCCGCTTGGTTGGGGGTCCCATTTGTGTGTCTTCACCTTGACTGTTAAATCGTCCGGTTGATAATCCGGTCCAATTCGGCCGTGTCGCTCAAATTGTTAAGCTTCAAAGCTTCGCTGGACCCAAAGGCAATCGTGGCTCCGACTTCTTGGTCCGTGGTCCCCGGTCGGTTCAACACGTGCAAGTGTCGGAACGGGAAGACCGCGTTCATCAGGGCCACCCGGGTACTGTTGACGTCGATCTCGATGGTCGCCAGTTCATTTGCGTCCAACGTTTCGATGTGTTGTCGCGTCAGCATCCGCACCCAGTTGACTCCGGTGACCTTACTCAAGAAAGCCATCTCGGTCAACCGGGTCGGCCGAGTTCCCACGCAGACCATCTGCTTGGAATCTGGACTAGGTGCGAATAGGACTTGGACCATCCCCCGCACCTGCCGTTCACTCACGGCCTGCTTGGCCCATTCAACCAGGTTCAACCGCTGGGCCTTGGTCAGGTCCGCTGGCATCCGAAAGGCCGTGATTTGGGCCATCTTCTGGGTCATCCCCGGGGCGATTAAGTCCATGACGCCCACGGCGATTTTTTGTTGCTCGTGGACGAACAGACTGACGCCAATCGTGGCCATCTCGGGCAAGTGGTCCTTGGTCTCCTGGTCTGGTGGCAAGACGTGGAGGTTCAGATCCAACTTCTTGAGCTCCCGGGTCAGGTAGTGCCGGTTGCCCGGTACGATAACGATATCCGGGTGTTCAACGTGGATGACGTTTAAAATATCCCCTAACTGAATCGGGTCGACGTACTGCTTATCCGAAAATTCGGGGGCCACGCCGACCGCGTTCGGGTTCGTGTTCATCAGAATCGTGTGGTACCCCGCGCGTTTAAGCTGTTTCAACATTTCGGTGGTAAAATACTCCGCCGCAGAGTTTGGCCCCAGCTGATTGCCACCCCGACCTAAGACCAAGGCCGTCCGTTCACCCAGTGCCTGACTTTCGTTTTCGTATTCGAAAGTGCTGTAATAACCACTGGTCTGCTCGGGAAATTCGCCGGCCGTGGGTTCGATCATCTTATAGGTCGGCGCCACCTTGGCCCCCCGTGACAAATGCCGAATGGCGGTGGTATCGGTCTGCCACATCCGGGCAATCATCCCGTCTCCAAAGCCGTAGTAACGCGCCGTTTTCAACATGTCGACGTCCATGGGGTGGTCGGTGATCTGTCGTTCGATGGTCAACAGGTGCCGTAACTTCACGAAATAAAACGGGTCGATCTTGGTCAGTTCACTCAGTTCAGCGGGCGAATACCCCCGCCGTAAGGCTTCAATCAGCACCAAGATGCGGTTGGCCAACGGGTGAATCAGTTGGCTGACCATCTCGCTATCGGTCAGATTGCTGACGGAGAGCAAAACGTCGCGCGGGGAGAATTGCGAGCTACGGACCGACTTCAACATGGCCTCTTCGACCGAACGGCCAATGCCCACGGTGGACCCGACCGCTTTCATGGCCGTGTTCAAGTGCTGGTCGGCATCGGGCACCTCTTGAAACGGCCACAGTGGAATCCGGACACTAATGTGGTCGTTGGTGGGTTCCATGATGGCCGTCTGCTTAACGTACTGGGCCGGTAACTTCACATCGACCAACCGTTGACCCAACAGTAATTGCCCGGCGACCATCGTCACCGGATAACCCACGGTCCGGGCCGCTAAGGTGACGCCCCGGGTAAAGTACGGGGCGACCTTGGTGACATAGAAGTGTTGGTTAGCCGGATTCAACGCAAAATGGACGTGCAAGACCCCCACCACGTTCAATTCCGTGGCGATGCGAAAGGTGGCGTCACGTAAGTCCTGATACTCCCGATCGGTCAACGTCTGCGGGGGGGTGATGACGATGGAATCACCCGAGTGGATGCCAATTGGATCGACATCTTCGAGCCCGCTAATAATCAGTTCCGTGTCGGCTCGGTCGCGGATAGCCACCATTTCGATTTCCTTATACCCCACGACACTGCGCTCCAGCGTGCATTGGTCGAAGCGTGACTGCTGGAAGCCCTGGTTGAGCGCCGTCAACATCTCATCGACGTTCTCACAAATAGTCCGGTTAGTGTCGACCCGGGGGGCCACCGGTTTGACGATCAATGGAAAACCAATGGTCTCGACTAAGCCGAGGGCCTCGTCGTCGGTCTGGACGACCTGCGCTTCAATCACCGGTTCGTGAATCTCCTTTAAGGTATCATTCAAGGCTGCCGGATTATTGATCTGTTGTAAGGTGGTGGTCGGCATCCCCAAGACCCCCACTTCGTAACGTCCTAAATCACCATTTTCCTGGAGTTCCTGGGCGATTCGGAGTCCCCGTAAGCCCCCTAGAATCGGTAAAATGGCGTCTGGCCGGTCTTTTTCAATAATGTGCCGGACGTTAGCGGTGGTGACCGCCTGGACGTACATATTAGTTGGCTGGATTTCTTCTAAGGCCACCGAAAACGGGTTGTTATCGATGACCAGGGTCCGGACGCCGCGCTTCTTGAATTCAGTCAAAATCTGCACGGTAGCGCTGTCCAGCTCGGTCTCGTGGCCGATTTCGGTCGGGCCACTGCCAATGATTAACACTTTTTGTATTTGATCCCAGTTTTGCAAACCTATCCCTCCCGTGCAGTCATCGCTTCCATAAATTCATCGAAGAGGTCCCGACTCTCGTGCGGTCCGGGCGCCCCGTCCGCAAAGAATTGCACGGAAAAGGCCGGGAAGTCCCGGTGGCGCAACCCCTGGACTGTGCCGTCAATCAAGTCCACGTAGGTGGTGATTAAGCGGTCTCGGTCGATGGATTTGGCCACCACAGCATAGCCCTGACCCTGCGTCGCGTACAATACGTCGTTGGTGATGATGCGGCGAATCGGGTGGCTACTACCGTGATACTCGACCGGTAACGCGACCAATTCAGCCCCGTTAGCCAAGGCGAACAGTTCGTGGCCCAGGCCGATCGCAAACAGCGGGATCTCAGCTTGGACCTGCCGAATCATATCTAACACGTCGGTCCCTAAATCTAACGGTGACCCGGGCCCAGTGGACAGTAACACGCCGTCGGGATCCAAGTTTAAGACGTCCTGCGCCGTTGCCGTCCAGGGCAAGACCGTGACGTTGCACCGTCGTTCGGACAATTGCCGCAAGATACCGTGTTTCAAACCAAAGTCAATGACCACCACGTTCTTGCCGGCATCCGGGTTGGGATACGGTTTCGGGGTGGCGACCTGATCGACTTGACGGTTGGTCAACACCGTGGCGTTCAACTGGTCGAACGCGTGGGCGTCCGCCACGTCGACGATACTTCCCTTCATTGGTCCGGCTTGCCGCAGTTTACGGATCAAGTGCCGGGTATCGATGCCACTGATGCCCGGAATATTATGTTGCCGCAAAAATTCGTCCAGCGACAACCGGGACAAGCGGTTGGTCGAGATGTTGGTCAAGTCACGAACCACCATTCCCTTGGCTGTAGGTAAAATTGATTCATAACTATCGTGATTGATGCCCACGTTACCAATCGCCGGTTGCGCAAAAATAATGATTTGATTATGGTAAATTTGGTCCGTAATCGTTTCTTGATAGCCTAAAAGGTTTAGATTAAAAATCACTTCGCCACTGGTAGTGGCCCCGGCGCCGAATCCTTCACCCGCATAAGCCGAGCCGTCTTCTAAAATTAAATAACGTTTTGCCATGCAAAATCGGCCCCTTTATCTGGCACTGAGTTGCTTACGCCTTTAAGATCTCCACCGCATCGCGATCGTCAATCTCGCTCACGGAGACCTTAATCCGTTCTCGTTGGGAACTTGGAATGTTCTTGCCCACAAAATCGGCGCGAATCGGTAATTCCCGGTGGCCCCGGTCGACTAAGACCGCTAAGTTGATGCTCTTGGGCCGGCCTAACGCCATCACAGCACTCATGGCTGCCCGAATGGTCCGACCGGTATACAAGACATCATCGACCAAGATGACCTTCTGGCCAGCGACGGAAAAATCAAGGTTTTCGACCGTGACTTCCGGGTCACTCGGCCCATCATGATCGATATCGTCCCGGTACGGGGTGACATCTAAATCGCCCACGGGAACCGTGACGTTTTCTAATTGTTGCAAGCGATTCGCGATGCGCCGCGCTAAATACACGCCCCGGGTCTTGATGCCCAGAATCACCAGGTCGTCTACCCCTTTGTTCCGTTCGATAATTTCGTACGTGATTCGGGTCAAGGCCCGCTGCATGGCCATGGCGTCGACAACTACCTTTGGCATTATTTTGTCCTCCTCGAAAATTCAAGTCTGAAACTAGCGAAACGGGCGAGCTTCTTCGGCAAAATGGTGAAGAACCCCGCCCGCCTAACTACCGGCAAACCCGTTAGATATTAAGTTTAGCATAAAAAAACTAGATGGCTTTGTCAACCGGCAATCCGGCCTGGCGCCGTAAGCGTTGGACCGTTTCTTGAAAAATGGGTGGGGCTGGACAAGTAAAGTCCAGTTGTTCACCCGTGGTCGGTTGCTTGAAGCCCAATTCACGGGCGTGTAAGAACTGCCCATTCCCCTTTAAAGTCCGCTTGGGGCCGTACAGTGGGTCGCCCGCCACCGGATGACCAATGTAGGCTAAATGGACCCGAATCTGGTGGGTCCGCCCAGTCTCCAAGCGACACGCGATCAACGAGTAATCGCCGTAACGTTCGAGGACCTTGAAATGGGTCACAGCCGGACGCCCATCGGCCACGACGGCCTGCTTCTTACGGTCCTTGGGCGAACGACCCAGTGGGGCACGGATGACGCCCTCGTCTTCCTTAAAGTTTCCGTGAACGATGGCCAGATATTCGCGCAGGTTGGTCTTGGCCTGGAGTTGTTCGGAGAGACTGTGGTGGGCGTGGTCGTTTTTGGCCACCATCAACAGCCCCGACGTGTCCTTATCGATGCGATGGACGATGCCGGGCCGCAACTCACCGTTGATCTGTGATAACGGGCTGTGCGCCAATAACGCGTTGACCAGCGTGTGGTTCGGGTGTCCCGGGGCGGGGTGGACCACCATCCCCTGCGGCTTGTTAACCACGATGACGTCCGCGTCTTCGTAGACGATGTCTAAGGGGATATCCTCCGGGGTCAAATCGATGGGCTGCGGGTCCGGTAACGCGATGTGGACCGTGGCCCCGAGGTCCGGTTGGTCCTTGGGGCGGACCTGCTGCCCGTCGACCGTAATTTGACCGGCTTCGATGGCACTTTTAGCCTGGGAGCGCGAAATCGTCGGCTCCGTGATAGCCACCAGTTTGTCCAAGCGTAATTTTTGCACCACCGTAAATTCTTTAATTTCCATGTGACTGATGTTCCTCCCGTCGATCGGCTAAAAAGACGCCGATCATAATCAAGATGACCCCCACCGTGAGGCAGGAATCGGCAAAGTTAAAAATCGGAAAATTGATAAAATCGAGTTGAAACATATCGACCACGTACCCCTGCACCAGACGGTCAATGAAATTACCGACCGTACCGGCAATCATGAACGCGAGCCCGAGTTCTTCGACCCATTGTTTGGGCCGGTGCCGATAGTGCCAAAAGAAGTAGCCCATGACGCCCAAGGCAAAAATCGCGATGACGGCAAAGAACCACAACTGCCCCTGCAGGATGCTCCAGGCAGCACCATCGTTGCGTAGATGCGTCAAAGAAAGCCATCCCGGCACCAGGACGTGTTGGCCGCCTAAGGCAATATTGACCACGACCGCATGCTTGATCAACTGGTCAGTTGCAATCAGGACCAGGATCAAAAGCGAATCAAAAATCAGCATGGTGTTGGCCCCACCTTTCATAGTTTTGTCATTGGCTAAAAGTATACCAGAAAACTCACCGGTCCGCGGCCGAAACCCCGTAAACTTTTCGGTTCCGACCGCTTTTTGCTCTGATGCCATTCAACTCAGTCCCTAATTTGTTTAGCCGCAAGCCTATCTAGCAACCGCTATCCTCCCGGGACGATAATGGCCTGGTGGCCGCCTTGCGTAAAGACCAGTTAGCGCCTAGCTTTATAATGTAAGCGCTTTCTGATATACTAAACTTATCGTTAAGAAAAGAGGAGTTATTAATGACTAAAGTATTAGTAATTTATGCTCACCCTGAAACGAAAACCTACTCGACCACCGCCAAATTTTACCAACAATTTTTAACAGCGTACCGAACCGCACACCCCGATGACCAGATCATCGAGCACAACGTCTCCGAATACATGCCGTTTCCGCTGGATAAAATTGCGGTGGCCATTTATAACAAAGCCTTGGTCAATCAGCCACTGAACCCTGACGAAGAACGGTTCCAAGCGTCCCGGCAGGTCTGGATCGACGAATTCGTCAGTGCGGACAAATACGTGTTCGTCAACCCCATGTATAACCTGTTTGTGCCGACCGAAATGAAAAGCTACCTCGACATGGTCATGCAGGTCCCAGATACCTTTCACTACACCGCTGAAGGCGTCATGGCCGGGGCCTTACACGGTAAGAAGGCCCTTCACCTGCAGACCTCTGGCGGCGACTACCACGGCACCGCGGGGGGCCCGGACATCAGTCGGCTTGACCTGGGACACCAATACTTAAAGACCGTCCTCCACGTGATGGGCGTTGACGATGTCACCGGCCTTTACGCCGAAGGGATGGATCACGATCCTGCCAACGCCCCGGACATCATGGCGCAGGCCTTTGCCCGTGCCGAAGCAGCGGGCAAAACCTTCTAATTGAGTAACAGCGACAATTCAAAACGGGTCTGAGGCGTAACGCCTCAGACCCGTTTTATCTGTGTTGGCTCCCCTTAACGTTAGGGCGCCATTAATCATTCAATGAGGTAATCTAAAATCCGGTTTAAAGCCACTTGATTTGCCGTGGGAACCGGTGTTTCCAGCACCTGCGTAGCCGTTTGTCCTAGGATTGACCCCGCCAGATAAGCGGCATCGTTGACCACCATTTCGCGCACGTTCGTTGCGGTTGGTTCCAAGTGACATTGCAAGCCTACGACCCGGTGATGGTAAACGAAGCCTTGGTTTTGGACCCGATCGCTAGAAAACAGTAATTCAGCCCCCGTTGGAAGCTGAAACATCTCTTCGTGCCAGTGCAAAACCATCAGCTGAGCTGGTAACCCTGGAATCGTCGTCGTTTGCCGGTAAATCGGCGCCCACCCAACTTCTTTAGCGGGTGCTTTGGTCACCGGTGTGCCCAATACGCGCGTGACTTGTTGGGCGCCGAAGCAGGCCCCAAAGATCGGCACGTTGCGCACCAACAACGTTTTAATCAACGCCCGTTCTGCGTGAATCCAGGGCAAATCATCATTGGGACTCATCGGGCCTCCCAGGAGGACTAAAAAGTCGGTCTCATCCGCCGTGGGCAACTGGCCAAACTGGTCGGGGTGGTACACGAACACATCGTAGTGGTGTGCTTGCGCCCAAGGTAAAATAGTCCCCGGCCCTTCTTCTGCCGTATGCTGTAAGATATTTAACCGCATCAAAATCCTTTCCATCGACGGCAATGTTGGAGTGGGGATCGCCTGCAAGTGCCCAAGATGGTCCCATTGTAGCACAGTTACCTGAATCGATCTACCGTCAGCCAACGGCGTTCCCCGCTCGGTGAGCTCACTTCCAGCGCTTTTACCTGGAAATTCTGATCAACATTTTGGACCAAATTTAGGTGCTTTTCGGACCCTCTTAGTAACTAACCGCACTACTCGACCATTAGCGCACAAAGGCCAGTGCAGTGACTGCTTCAAAACTATGTAAAATAGCCTGGCAACAATCACACCACCCAGGTGTGGTTGGCAGGCTGAGTCAGGACTTAGTTTTATTTCACCGGTCCCGTCGTCAACGTATAAGTCAAGTCGGCCGTGTACGACCCCGCATAGCGCACAGCGGGCCAGTCTAATTGGGTGTTTGCCAAATCAAGTTGGGTCCGCCCCATGCCCCCATCTTTTTTGCCCCGCAAAATGACCGCCGCATCCCCGCCAGCTTTAAGCTCTGGGGAATACGCAACGGCCGGATAGGTGCTTTGACTAGTCGGTGAACTGGGGTTCAAGTGTAACTTAGCCCCGTCGACCGCGATGTTGGGGTGTTCCAGATTCTTGAAGGCTCCTAACCGAACGCTCAAATGCCAAGGCTCACCCGTCCCGAGGAAATTCTCGATTGCTAACTGGGTTCCCGCCGGGCGCACGGCAAGCGACGTGGGGGTCGTTTGGCGGCCTAACGCAGTCTTAAACTGCAACGACGGAACGATAGTTTGCCCGCTATTCGTCTTAGCAAAGCCTAACGATCCTGAGTTGACCGTCGCGGTGACCGTACTTTGGGACTGGTTGGTCTGAACTGGCGACGGTGTTTTAGCACTATTTTCGTTAACGGCATCCGTTAATATTGAATCAAGTTCATCCTTTCCCTTAGCACTTTTGGCCCGACCAATGTAGTGTTGGAGTCTATCCCAGCTTAAATTGGTCAATTTTCTAATCTCCGCTATAACTTTAAGCAGGTCATCAAATAACCCACGAGTTGTTCGCCGATCATTCTGACCACCCAAACTGGCCGCGTGACCTGGCGACCCTGAGATCAGCCACAAGCCGCCCCAGGTCCCTAAACATAAAATCACAGTCCCAGCGACCCGTTTCAATTGATTAGATTGTGTCATCCTATCACCTCCTTTCAAAATAAATCGCGTTACGCTTCCGAATCCGGTAACTCTGTCGAAGCGGTCCGGCGAAGCAACCGCCAAATCACCAGTGCCAGCACCAACACTAAGCCACTCAAGCCACCCACGACCGCCCATAGCCAATTAAACGTTCGGGCGGAGGCCTTCACCACCCCATGTCGTGTCACCTGTCGCACGTTTTGCCGGGTAACGGTCAACGGTAAGGTGAATGGATAGGTAAAACCACCCCGAGTTTTCAGGGTCCCCGTGAGCGTGTACTGACCCGCTGCTAGGGCCTGACTCCCTAAATCAAGCCCCAACGTGAACTGACTTTGGGGCGCAAAGAGCAGGTCGTTGCGTTGAAAATGGCGGACCTTTTTCCCCGCCGACGTAGTTAACGTCGCGTGTAACCGGCCTTGCGACACCAAGGCCGGGGTCCGGTTCACCATAGCTAACGCCACCTGCGGGTAAGCTTGGGCCAGTTGGTACTGAGCTCGGTGCACCGTCAGGTCCGGTGAGCCCAAATTAATTGGCCGGTGAGTATAAAACTCCAGGGCGACCACGTATTCAGCTCGCGCCACGACCCCCGTTCCCTTCGTCGCCTTTAGGGCTGTCGCGGTGGTATGTTCTCGAACGGTCAGTCCCGCCAACATGACGCCCTTAAAGGCGTGAGCGGGAACCGTTAATTCAACCGTGACCGTCCGGGTCGCTTGAGCTGGGACCCGCACCGTTTGAGCTTGGGGAGCAAACAAAGCCGTTGCCTGGGCCGGCAACATCTTCGCTCGGTTGTTACGACTATAATCCACGATTCCGTTACTATTCGTCGTAGCGATTCGCGCCACAACGTCGTACCGCTGAGCCGTCTTCCCCTGGTTCGCGATTTTCAACCGTAGCCGGCGATGCTGGTGCGGCCGCACGGCTAACTTGAAATACGACGCGTGGTCCTGGTTATCCGCCGGCAAGACTGGGGTCACCGTATAGGGGTGCCCTGGGGTTCCGGTAGCGGCGTGACTATGGGTGGGCGGACTCAACCCACCAACACAATCACGATTCCGGCTACGAGCCACCATTTAATTGTCGCCATCGTTGTTTTCTCCTTCTCGATTATTGATTCGGGCCACTGACCAAGCTATAGGTCACCGTCGCTTGATAATTGCCCGCATAATCAACTCGTGGCAGGGTCAACGTGATCGGCGACAAATCTAAATCGACCGCCCCCATCCCCGCGTCACGTCCTGCGTCGATAAGCGTCATCGCGTCGGCACCCGCCCGGACCGGGGTCGTGGTGGTCGCAGTCGGCAACGCTTTTTCTGCTTTAGCCGTCAAATTCTTCTTGGGGAAGACCAACGTGGCCCCCGTTAAAGTCCGCTTGTCATCTGCGCCACTTGCGGCCTTCTTGAGCAGTTTGACCGCCTGAAACTCACTCAGACTGACTTTCAATTGCCACGGTTCCCCACTCCCGAGTAAATTACTGATCTTTACGACCGGCGCGTTATCGGTCTTAACGAGCCCCAGCCCGGTTTGTTCGCCATCAGCCACCTTCGCCGCTTCAAATTTCAGGGCTGGAAGCTTCTCCTGCGCAAAGGTCAACTTACCGGCAGCCACTTGCACATCTGCCGTCGTATTGGCGTTAGTGGCCACACTCGCTGTAGGGGCGGTCGTCGTTGCGGCCTGCCCAATCAAGGAAGGGCTCAGTGGGAGAAAGGTACCTAACAGTAAGGCACTCATCATCCATTTTACGGGTTTAGTCATCTCTTCTTTTGGTCGCTGCGCCGTAGCGTTGCCCAACTACTAACGGCGACCAGCCTACTTTCTGGGATTTAAATGGTACGGGCAACTGTCCTGTCACTACACACCGGTGGTCATTAACGTTCAGACTCGCCATGGACCAGTTTCGGTGACTAGCTTTCATTGTGCCAGACCAGCTTTTCATTGTGCAACCCTAACGGCTCATCTCGGCCAAATCTGCTATAAATTAGTTAATAATGGTCTAAATTTTGACGTTACTAGTTTAACAGGAAGCTGGACTAGTTCTTCACCACATCAAAAATGGTGTTGATAGATTTCTCTATCAACACCATTACGCTTGTCAGCTGGCAATGGGTTACCAAGCCCAGCTGGCTAACATTTTTAACTGGTTTAGAACAGGCCCGTAATCGTTCCGTCAGCCGCAATGTCCATGTCGAGGGCCGCTGGGTGCTTCGGTAGACCCGGCATCGTCAAGACGTTACCCGTTAAGGCGACCACGAAACCAGCCCCGAGTCGTGGTGAGAACTCCCGCACGTGGATCGTAAAGTCCTTCGGGGCGCCTAATTGATGGGCGTCGTCGGTCAACGAGTACTGGGTCTTAGCCATGCAGACTGGCAATTGATCCCACCCCCGTTGTGCAAACGTCTTAAGTTGCCGTTTGGCCTTAGCTGACAATTCGACGGTCGCCCCACCGTAAATTTTATGGGTGATGGCTTCCATCTGCGTGACCAAATCAGCCCCATCTTTGACTAGCGGTTTAAACTTGCTGGGCTGATTAGCCGCGTCCACGACGGCGCGCGCCAATTCCGTCGTCCCCGCACCCCCGTCGGCCCATTCGGTCGTCGTGGCTACAGCAACGTTTTGGGCTTTGACGATGTCGGTCAACGTTTGAATCTCGGCATCGGTATCACTGGTGAAGCGGTTGATGGCCACGACCACCGGCACGCCGTACTGTTGCATGCTGTGGATGTGGCGCAAGAGATTAGCACTGCCCTGTTTTAAGGCTGCCAAATCTTCGGTCTCTAAGTCGGCGCGCTTGACGCCACCGTTATACTTGAGGGCCCGGACCGTGGCCACCATGACCACGGCGTCCGGCGTTTTGCCGAGGACCGGTGTCTTGATATCCATGAACTTTTCACCACCCAGATCGGCGCCGAAACCGGCTTCCGTCACGGCGTAATCGCCCAGTTGCAAGGCTGTCCGGGTCGCCAAAACGGAATTACACCCGTGGGCGATGTTGGCGAACGGGCCACCGTGAATGATGGCCGGGTTGTGCTCCAACGTTTGGACTAAGTTGGGCTTGATGGCATCCTTAAGTAATAATGTGATGGCGCCACCGACCTTCAAGTCCCCCACCGTCACGGGTTCCTTATCGGTGTTGTAGCCGATCAGGATCCGGTTGACCCGGCGTTTCAAGTCGCTCAAGTCCTTGCTCAAGCACAATACCGCCATCAATTCACTGGCGACGGTGATGTCAAACCCGTCTTGACGGGGAACCCCCGACGTGCGTCCGCCCAGGCCAATCACGGTCTGCCGCAACGCCCGGTCGTTGATGTCTAACACCCGCTTCCACACGATTTGGCGGGGATCTAAGTGCAAGGCGTTGCCTTGTTGAATGTGGTTATCGATCAAGGCCGCTAAGGTATCGTGGGCCTCGGTCAAGGCGTGCATGTCGCCCGTAAAATGCAAGTTGATGTCTTCCATCGGCACGACTTGGGCGTGACCTCCCCCGGTCGCACCGCCCTTCAAGCCCATCACGGGGCCTAAGGACGGTTCCCGTAAGGCTAAAACGGTCCGCTGACCAATCAGGTTCAACGCATCCCCCAAACCGATGGCGACGGTCGATTTGCCTTCGCCTGCGGGCGTTGGGTTGATCGACGTGACCAAGATCAACTTGCCTAATGGTTTAGGGTCGGCCAAAGGTAAATCAATCTTGGCCTTGGTGTGGCCGTAAGGTTCGATTTGTTCGGGCTTCAACCCGACTTTGGCCGCAATCTTTTCGATGGGTTCTAAGGGTGTAGCTTGTGAAATGGCAATATCAGTATTCTGAGTCATTAAGCAGATTCCTCCTCCGATGAACTGTTCGCAATTGCTGTTTGTAACAGACCAGCTAATTCGATGGCCGAGTTACGGGGCAATAAAAATTGATAAATTCGGCCCTGCGCCACGATACCTAACCGGTACCGGGTGGCGCGGACACTCTTGACGTGACGCAACGGAATCACCAGATGATGGTGATTCAACACCGTGCTGACCGTCAGCATATCGTGCGCCATGGTAATATTGCGAAAGTGGACCTCAATCCAACATAACAGGATAAACGCCACAAAAAAGGCAAACGTGATCCAGTTAAAGTGGGTCACTTCCAACCAAAAAATCCCGCCCAGTAGCAGGACGATAAACGTCCAACTCCAAATGATAATGCTGCTAATGGGATTGGGTTGGTACAAAAAGCGTCGTTCCTGGGTTATCATAATCTTATCAACACCTCATTTAATCTAAAGGAGTGAGTCCTTTGTATTCATTATATACGGATGCCGCCACCCAACCGCAAAGCGGCCTGAGTGCGGGGGGCATCCTGTTGATCCACGACCACCAACAGACCCAAACGAGCCTACCGCTACAAGCCACGACCAACCATCTCGCTGAATTTGAAGTGGCCACGCTGGCCTTCACGCGATTGGCTCACACACTAGGCGCTCAATGTGCCACGACCACCGTGTTGTTCTACACGGACAGTCTGCTCGTGAGCCAAAGTGTTGCCAAACGCTACGCCAAGCACTACCAAAGTGAAGTAGACGCCCTGCTCAGCGCTCAGCGCCCCTTTCAACTGGTCTTGACCCAGTGGGTCCCCGAAAAACAGAACCAGGGGGCCCACACACTAGCCAATCAAGCCCTTCACGCTAGAGAAGACTTTAAGTAAGTACTCAGTGGTAATTCGTAATCGCTCCAGTCGGGAGTGCCACCGTAGAGCGCCGAGCCGGCTAATAAACGTCCGATTTGTGGCCCCGTGGTCAACCCCGAGGAACCCAACCCGGAAGCGACTAAGAGTCGTTCGTGTTCGGGAATCGGACCGAAGAAAGGCGCAAAGTCACTACTGTAGGCCCGGGTCCCGACCCGGACGCCCACGACGTTTTCGTCGGTGAGAGTCCCCATCAGTCGCTGAGCACTGGCCAACAAGTCGGCGGTCACCATCGCGTCTAAGCTCAAATCAAAGTGCTTGTCATCCTCGTGCGTTGCGCCCACAATCAATTTTCCTTGGCCAAACGGCACAAAATCCCGTTCACCTTCAGGCATCAAGACGGGGAGTTGTTCCTGTAACGGGTAGTCCTTGACGGCCAGCTCGATTAATTGTCCTTTTTGGGCGCGAATGTCCGTTTGAATGTGCAACGGCACTAACAAGTCGGGTAACCAGGCACCAGCTGCCACGATGATGCGGTCGTATCTCCGGGTCCCTGCCGAAGTGACGATGTTCTCGTCACCATCGAGCTCGACCCGTTCTTGACGGACCGTCAAATTACGTTGTTGCGCCTTGGCTAACAACGTCGTGACCAAGGCGGCCCCGTCGACTCGGGCCCCTCCACTGAGAAAGACTCCCGCTTGTGGGGCCGTCAACAGGGGCAACTTCGCCTGCACTTCCTGTGCCGTTAATTGTTGGACCGTTCCCATCGCCGGTGCCGCTTCCCGCCGCTTTTGTGCTAAGGCGTACAGGGCTTCTAAGTCCGGAACAGCCGCCCGGGTCACGATGGTCCCCGTTTGCTGGTAAACGTCGGTTCCCAGCTGCGCGTCATGAATCAATTGGGGGTACAGATCCGCCCCCGCGCGCCAAGCGGTACCACCGCTGGTTACGGCGTTTCGATAACCACGGCGAGATGATGCCAGCAGCCGCTTTGCTAGCCTGTCCGACCCCATCGTCGTATAAGGTCACCTGGAGTTGTTTGGTACCCGGAAGCGTACTGAGATAGTACGCGGCGGTCGCACCGACGATGCCACCGCCAATGATTGCAATTCGTTTTTGCATTCGTTTAACCTCCTCAAACCACCAAGATTGCACTCGGTTTCATTTTAGCATACCTTCTTGGTCGTCGCGGTCGTTGCCGTTTCATTTTCATCCCCATGACCAGGCAACGCCCCACTGGATAAGCCGTGGGCCAATCGTAAGTTTACCTAAATATTTTGCTAGGCGTCGCAACATGTTACACTAAGGTTTGAAAATTTGAAGAAAGAAGTGTGAATCCATGGCACAATCCGATTCAGCTAAATATACGATTACGGTGGCCGCCGACGAAGACGGCAACGTCAAACTAAGCTCCACCCTCGATGCGGGACGTACGGTCAGTGCATTATTGCTCTCCGCGCTCAGCGCCATCAAGGAGGACCAACCAAAGCTGAGCCGTGAACAATTTCTCGCCATTTGTAATGGCGTTTGGGAGTACGATCAGAAATACTGAAGTAGCTAAGCCACCACCTAAAAAGGGAGACAATGCGCCAAACGAAGATTGCCTACTTCATTTATTCCGTTACTAATACGCTTACATCTGCTGTTTAATGATAGGCCATCCAGCAAGCGCCCGCCGCTTGTTTTGGATGGCCTATCATTAAACACTCATTCTAATTTAGTCGCGGACTAAGAACCGATCGTCATCGGCCATGAAAGTCTTGTCTCCCGCCGGGGCTTCGATGGACCCAAAATCCATTTCGGCTCTTAATTGCCAGCTGGTGGGTAACCCAAAGGCTCGTTGGACATCGGCGTCGATCAGTGGGTTGTAATGTTGCAGGTTCGCGCCCAATCCGTTTTCGGCCAGCGCGGTCCACACGGCGTACTGTGCCCCACCTTGGGCTTGTTCGGCCCAGTCGGCAAAGTTAGCCGCGTAAGTCGCGAAATCAGCTGCGGATTGGTCAACGACCGCCGTGTCCGTAAAGAAGAGCACCGTGCCGTAAGCCTCCGCAAACCCAGCAATTTTCTGCTCAGTAACCTTGAAAGCTTCGGCCGGCACGATGGCCTGCAATTGATCGTGGACGATTTGCCAGAGTTGCTCGTGATGCTGGCCAAATAGGATAACGGCCCGGGTCGACTGGTTGTTGAACGGCGTGGGGGCGTACTTGATGGCGGCTTTGATCAGCGCACTGATTTCAGTGGACGTCTGGGTGACATTGCGGCCTAAGGCGTAAATACTCCGGCGTTGTTGGGCTAAGTCGATAAATTGGGTTTTCATTAGGTAAGGTCCTCATTTTATGGTTTTTAATTGTTCACAACTTAATTGGTGTAGACCTAGTTTATTGCTTACTTTTTGAAAGTAAAGCAAATCAACTCGCCCCGAGCAATTTCGTTAATTGGTGCGTCACCAAGTCGGCCGTGACCGGCCGTTGGGGCTGGCATAACAACACGCCTAGTAAAAAGGTCCAGACCGTCTTACTCGCGGCTCGGGCCTCCCCTTGAGTATCCGTTTGGGTCAACCACAGCGTGATCACTGTGACCAAACTATCCGGCACTGGCCAGGCCCCGGTCACAACAAACGCCACGGCCTGGGGATGGTCGCGTTGGTACGTCAACAGGTTCGTCACCATCCGGGTGAGCATCGTCGCGGCCACCGGGGAATCGAGGACCCCCTCGCGTAACGTCGCCGCTACCTCGTTCAAGATATCGACGCGCAACTGGTGCAACAAACTGGCTTTATTGGGAAAATGGCGATAAATGGCTGCCGGCGTCACATCTAAGAAGCGGGCTAACTGACGTAACGACAAATCAGCAACCCCCGCTTCCTCTAATTCTTGGCGGGCTCGTTGGCGAATCGCAGCGGCTAAATTTTGACGATGATAGGGACGCGTTGTCATTTTTAGGACCTCCCGGGGACAAACCATGATTGACTGGGCTTTTCAAGTCCAATGTTATCACCGTTTACATTAAATGTTAACACTAGTAACATAGAAGCTATGCCGTCTTTACACAACTTTTACACGTTAACCGTATCAGAAGACCTACAATGTAGGTGATTATCCATTAGAGAAGAGGAAGGCTTATGGCCAAAATGATTTCCAAGCGTCGATTAATGCTGCAATTTTTAGCCTTTTGGATCACTTGGTTAGTGGTCCAGATCTTTTTAAACACACCGATTGAGCATCACTTGGCCGGCTGGTGGCAAGAACTGGCTCTCGATGCCATCAAACTATTAGTCTGGTTAGGCGGGGGGTGGGTGTTCTTACACCACGCGCAGCCAGGCACCCTAACCGTGTCTCGGAAAGCCCAATGGCGCCCCGCCTGGCACTTCACGCTGGGTTACTGGGTCTGGGGCGTTCTCGTCATCTACTTAGTCGCCCAGTTCTTGGTCATCCATCACGGGTTACACCTGAGTCGTGGCTTTTTACCCCAATACTGGGGCCGCTACTTCTTAGTCGTGGGGATCACGGAAGAGTTCGTCTTTCGGGGCTACTTCTTAAACGCCCTGTTGCAACGCACTACGCTGACGAAAGCTAACACCATCCAGGCCATTGCGTTCGCGGCGATGCACATCCCCCGCTACCTGACCACGATTCCGCCGATGAGCCCACTGGTCTGGCTGAGTAACCTAGTCTCGGTCGCCCTTTTAGGGGCGCTGTTCGGGTGGTTGTACGCTAAGAGCCACTCACTATGGCCAGGGATCATCGTGCACATGACTTGGGATATTTTAGTCACCCTCTTCACCTGAGTGACATCTTCACTAAACTGAAAAGCGGCTGGCAATTCGACGTGATATCGAACTGCCAGCCGCTTTTTAGTTACCCTTGACTCGTATCGACTTGTAAGGGCCCATCCCACTCGTCACAGACCACGGCCGGCACGTCTCGATGAAAGACCTTTAACAGGGTCAATAGACTCGCCGCACTGTTGGCCACGGTCAACTCGTTTTCCGCTAACCAATACACCCGGCCCTCGGCACTACTCTGCAGGGTTCCGGTAAATTGGGTGCCCCGATACAGCAAGCCCAGTTTCCGGCGCCCGTGGTCCTGGTCGAACCACTCGCAAGTCCCACAAAATTCCGCGGTCGTAAGGTGCAGGCCGGTTTCTTCACGGACTTCACGCAAGGCAGCGTGGAGTCCACTTTCGCCAGCTTCGACGTGGCCGCCGGGAAAACTATGACCCGCTTTCCAGGGCACGTTGACTTTATCTTCGACCAGAACCTGCTGGGTTTCAGGATTCTGGACCATCACCATGGTCACTAATTCTACTGGTTGGGTACGATCCATGGACGTCACTTCCTCATTATTTCGTTTAGTTTTACTGCTACCAACCCTAAGTATCCAAGGTTATTCGGGGCTAGTCATTTTGAAGGTATTTAGCGCGAATATCCTGGGGAATACGTTTCTCTTTATTATAAAAAACATCATCGTTGGCGGTGATGGCCCGCAACACGCGGGCGGGGTCCCCCACCGCAATCACGTTTTGCGGGATGTCCTTGGTCACGATACTGCCCGCACCAATAATGGCATTATCTCCAATCGTCACTCCTGGTAAGACGGTGACCCCACTACCGATCCAGACGTTTTCACCAATATGGATGGGTTGATTGAACTGGAGCTTAGCCCGCCGTAAGCGCGGGGACGTGGGGTGGGCCGCCGTCGCCAACGTACAACCCG
The DNA here is from genome assembly GCF_014069315.1 of Levilactobacillus suantsaii. Lineage (NCBI taxonomy): Bacteria > Bacillati > Bacillota > Bacilli > Lactobacillales > Lactobacillaceae > Levilactobacillus > Levilactobacillus suantsaii. The sequence continues at coordinate 2,053,365 of NZ_CP059603.1, forward strand.
GTCCGATCATCGTGTCGCTACCAATAAAAATCTCCCCGTCGTCGACAAAATTGTTATTAAAATTAATAAAAACATCGTGGCCGACGTGGACGTGCTTTAAGCCGAAATTCGCGTAGACGGGCGGCAAGATGGCTAAGCCTTCCCCATAAGTTCCCAGAACTTCTCGTAAAATCGCGTCGCGTTGTTTTAGCCCCGCATCGGTTTCTGGCAACTGGTTAAACACATTGATCTTTTGTACCAGCTCCCGTTGGTAAGCCAAGAGTTCTGGATCATCACTATTGTAAAGACGCCCCGAATTCGCCATCCGATTAAACGCGGCCTTCTTTTCCCTAGAAATCATCACCTGATACCCCCTTATTGACGGCCTCACCTAGATACCGCCACCTAAGATTCACGTGACTTGCCCCTCACGCCACGCTTAACTTTATTATACCAAAACAAAAAGGAGGCTCACGGGCCTCCTTTATTTTGTCGCTAAGCTTGACGCTGTTTAGTTTTGTATTTTGTGAGTAAAGCTTCCCCGCCGTAGCACAGAATAGCCAGTGCTGCGAAGCCGATCGGAAAACCGACTGCCCATAATAGGGACTTCATCAGTATCAAGCTTAATAAGCCAACTGCTAACACCACCAGGATGATCAATGCAATCGCATCTTTTGTCATGTCAATTCCCCCTAAATTCCCCGAAATAATTGTGGCCCCAACCACGTTTCCAGGATAGCAATATCAAGGGGGAGTTGCAAACCTTTTCGTCGAACCTTACCTAAACTTAACCTCCGCGACGCTTTTGACCTGGTCAATTGACAAACTAAGTCGGCTGACTGGCCGGCCAAGGCGCCTGTGGAAAGACACCTTGGCTTGATTTTCAACCAGTCCCTTACATCTGGAATTGGTCGAAAATCGTTGCACCTAACAGAATCAAATTCGCGGGTGTGTTTAATCGTCGTAACACTTGCGGCGTCAGCGACACCGTTACCCGTCCGGAATGGTCGTCGATCTCTTGACCCCGAAAGAAGTCGCCCACACTAATCGAATGGGCTAGTTGAAACTTAAAGGTTACCTTGGATAAGGGTAACAAGAAGTCGTTCCAAAAGTCGCGGGGAGTGGCCGGCGTCTGCGCCACTAAAAGCTGGCGAATCTTTTGCCATGACAGGGTGATCTCACCACTCTGCTGTGTAAACCCGATTTTTAACAGCGCCCAGAGAAACAGGCGTTGGGCCGAATTAAGGGCTGGTGCCTTAACCTCGATTAAGACCCAGCTATCGGCCTCCTGCTTGCTTACCATGACGGACTCCCCCTCAGTTCTTATGCCTAATCTTTATGCTTACCAGTTAGCCATTGTGCTTCGTCACTGACTGGTGCGTGGAGTTGCTCTAACTGACCCTTGAATTCTGGGGCGTACTTTTCCTGGTCGGCGGTAAAGGCACCCAATTTTGCGTTCAATCCCACCGTGTAGTCGGCCCGTTCGCCGTGTTCGCCTTCATCCAAGCCTAAGCGTTCCTCGACCGCGTTAACCCGCATAGGGAAGACCGCTTTGAGGCCCCAAATCAAGAGGCTGCCCATCGCGGCAACGAAGATGATCGTAAAGCCGGTCGCTAAGGTTTGGACGCCCAGCAAATGCCAGCCGCCACCGTACGCCAGCCCATTGGTCACCACGGCTGCATTGACGGACTTGGTCGCAAAGACCCCCGTCAAGAGACTGCCGACGATGCCACTGACCCCGTGGCACCCGAAGGCATCCAAGGTGTCATCGACGCCCAACCGTGGCTTGAGTAACGTGATGAACGCGTAACTAGTCAACGTCGCACAAGCGCCAATCGCAACGGAGCCTAGGACCGTGACGTAGCCAGCTGCCGGCGTGATGCCGACCAGTCCACACAGGGTTCCCGTGCAGACGCCGACCAGCGTCGGTTTCCCAGTTGTCCAGAGGTCTAAGCCCATCCAAACCACCATCGCCGTGGCAGTCGCCACCGTACTGGTGATGGCCGCTTGCATGGCCACGCTGTTAACGGCTAAAGCACTCCCGGCATTAAAGCCGTACCAGCCGATCCACAGAATCGCCGTGCCCAGTAAGACCCACGGTAGGTTGTAATGGTCGTTTTTCTTGGCGGCAGTCAACCGCGGGCCTAACCACAGTGAAAGTACTAAGGCCGTGACCCCCGCATTGATGTGCACCACGGTGCCCCCGGCAAAGTCCAGCACACCGAGCCGCGCCAACCACCCGGCCGGGCTCCAAACCAAGTGGACCATCGGGTAGTAGATGAAGATGGACCAAGCAATCAGAAACACCAGTAAAAATTTAAAGCGGATGCGCCCCACGATTGCCCCAACGAACAAGGCCGGAGTGATGATGGCAAACATCATCTGGAACAACGAATAATCCCCGACCGGAATCTTAGTCGCGGTCAACCCAGCCAAGTTCACCCCAGCCATGAAGACGTGTTTTAAGTTCCCAATGACCCCCAAAATGTTCCCCAAAAGCGCCAGTGTATAACCTACGGCCACCCAAAGTACGATGGCGACCCCGGTCATGATAAAGACCGACAACATGGTATTGACGACGTTCTTCTCCGTGACCAATCCCCCGTAAAAAAACGCTAGCCCGGGAGTCATAAATAGGACCAAGATACTTGCGATCAACACAAACGCTGTATTTGCTAAATTCATCAGCCACGCCCTCTTTTTTCTTTATGTTATAAGTTCTAACACAAGTTTTAGCTTTTGTCAGGCTTTTTAGGGTAATTTCGGCTTAATTTAGCAATTCATTGGTTAAACCCGGTCATTTTCGGCGGTTAAAGTCATTGTCATTACCATATATGTTAATTTTTATTACATTCAAGACTTCTTACAGGTCAATGCGATTCCCAACAGGCTTGTTGGTAACGTTCCTCATAAATCGCCACCACGCTGCGAGCCGCACAAAACCGTTCGGCTTGGGCCAGTGTTAGGCTGGCGACCGGCAATTTCCGGTCCCGTAATTGTTTGATCACGGGACTTGGCAATCCCGTCAGTCGGCTCAACTCCACGTTCAGTAACGAACTGGCCAAAATAAAATGAATATCCCCATAGACTCCCGTCATTGTTGCTTCCCCCATAGTTCAAAGTTAGTGTGTCGGTGCTGCGTGCGTCGTGGCGGACTGGTCCCAGTCCCGCGCGGGTGCCAGTTGGACCATTTGGAGCAACTGATCGACCATTGGATACGGTGCCAAATCATTGAGCATTAGCTGGTTATAACTGTAAATCGTCATCATCCGTTTGGATCTCCTTGGATTATAAGATTTTTTATTATTACGGGTCGCCATTTTTCTTTGGCGCCCCTAATTCAGTTTACCAGATTCTGCCGGAAGGTAAAGTCACCGACTCAATTTCGCGTCACCAATATCCCAACACAAATAACCCAAGACTCACGACCGGTCTGCACCAATCATGAATCTTGGGTTATTCTACTCACTTCACTTAACCAACGGCTAACCCTGGCCCCGAAACGAGACCGTTAGTTAACGTTGCCGCCGAACCGGATGGGGAATCAAATTGCGCATCCCCCCCACGCGGGTCCTTCACGTCACCCGTGTAGCGTGGAATCAGGTGGATATGAGCGTGCATCACACTCTGGCCACCCGCAGGATTGACGTTGACCCCGACGTTGTAACCGGCCGGATGGTACTGCTGGTCCAAAAATGCTTTCGCTCGAAACAAGAGGGCGTCCATCGCCTGCCGCGTCACTTGGGGCACATCGAAGTAGGTCGCGTAATGGTCTTTAGGGACGACCAACAGGTGGCCTAAGCGCACCGGATGCAGGTCCCAAAAGGCCTTCGCCAAGTCATTTTCCATAATAATATCGTTTTTTTGGCAAAACACACAGTCAGTTAGTTGAGCCATCGGCTACGCCTTCTTAGTACGGGGCCGCCGTTGAGCCCAGAACTGGAAGTAATCCGTCCGCAACGCCCCGTTGTAGAGCTTGCGTTTCTTAGTGGCCTTTTGGCCGTAGAAATGTTCGAACTCGAGGTCAGCCGTCAAGATGTACTTCGACCAGTCCGTGAGTGGCTTAAAGACTTGACCCATTTGCTTATAAAGTTCCCGGACGCCGGCTTGGTCACTCAACCGTTCCCCGTAAGGCGGGTTAGCGACGATGACTCCGTGGTGTAAGTCCGTCTGGAAATCCTGGACAGCCAATTGTTTGAACTCGATATCTTGGGCCAAACCAGCTTCCACGGCGTTCTTCTTGGCGATAGCTACCATATTTTCATCGATGTCGCTCCCAAAGATTTGCAGTGGTGTGGTGTAATCAGCCTGGTCATCGGCTTCTGCTCGCACTTGCTGGCTCAAGGCGTTGGGGATCCAATCCCATTTTTCACACAAGAAGTCCCGGTTATAACCCGGTGCCAAGTTCCGGCCAATCATTGCCGCTTCGATAGGAATGGTCCCGGACCCACATACAGGGTCCACGAACGGCATGTCGGGGTGCCAACTGGTCAGGGCAATCAAAGCCGCCGCCATGTTTTCCTTGATGGGCGCGCCCCCCTTACCGACCCGGTAACCGCGTTTGAATAGACTCGGTCCGGTGGTGTCCAGTGTGAGCATCACGTGATTTTTATTGATGATGACTTCTAGTGGGTACGTGGCCCCGGTTTCAGGCAAGCGCGTCCGCCGGTGATAGACCGCCGCCATCTTAGTGGCGACCGCCTTTTTCACGATGGCTTGTGCATCCGGTACACTGTGTAATTGCGATTTTTGCGAACGCCCTTCGACCGGAAAAGCGGCGTCCATGGGTAAGTAACGATCCCAAGCCACGGCCTTCGTCGCTTCGAACAACTCGTCAAAGGTGACCGCGTGAAATTCGGCCACGATGATCCGAATCCGGTCGGCCGTTCGTAGCCATAAATTAGTTTTTAAAATATCTTCGATGGTGCCATCAAACCGCACCCGGCCGTTTTCGACCTGGGTCTCGTAACCCAGGTCACGTAATTCGCGACCAGCCAAGGCTTCGACCCCGGCCGCCGTTGCGGCGTATAAATGAAATTTTTCCATAATGTCCTCCTGTTGGGACCTTCCTCATTGGTTGGACGTTCTACCATCCAACCAGGCCTTAACTGTTGGCCATTTAGAGGAGGCTCATGAACATGGTATCATTGAACGCCGCCCCTGACTACTGTTCTTAGGGATTTTGCCGGGGAACGACAGCAAAAAAGAGCGGACCACCTGGCCCACCCTGCTAATTAAGCGTCGTTATGACTTAAGAATAAACGTGTTCGTGGTCGCTGGGGGCCACCCGAAAGGCCGCTAAGTCCACGGTCACCAGGTGTAAAATCGCTTGGTGCGGGAGATTTAATTGCGTCGTTGGTGTGGGCGTCGGTAACGTCTCCAACCGTGCGAGTGTCTTGCCTAAAATATCATGCGCCATAATCAGTGCTTGCGGGGCACTCGTGCCTCGAATCCAGGTGTCATCGTTAATATCGGGAATCTCGACGTTGTATTCCCCGTTATCCGGGTGCAGAATAACAGGATACGTGACCAGTTGTGCTTGCATCATTTTAGCCTCCTTGGACTAAGTTAATCATCTGAGCACACAAAGCGATCCACCCAGTCTCACGTTTGCGGGTGGGTCACCCTTGTTCTAAAACCAGTGACGGTCGCCGCATCAAACCGATCGTTACATCCCCTAGCGGCCACACGTTAAGCTTATTCTACCACAAGTAAACGTTTTCACAAATAGCCAGGATCGGTTAGGATCGAACCAGTCCAAATAGCCAAGCTTCCCGGTCGCTTGGCTAATTCTGAATCAGGTTATGGTTTTATCTGTCGCGGTATGTTGGCTTGAACAACGGTCATCCGGTCCCAATAAGCCGCCAACCGTTCGGCTTGTGCCAAGGTCAATTGCCCCACCGGTAAGTTGTGCCATAATAAATTGTTGATCAAGGCCACCGGTATTTGGGTCGCAGCTGCCAATTGATACGGATCTTGGCCCGCCACAGCTAAGACCCGGGTTACCTTTTCACGAGTTTTCATTTCTCCCCACACTCCTTATGTTCCTATAAGGTAGCATAGGTTACCCACTAAGGTATAGCCCAATTCAAAAAAAGGGTAAAAAAAAAGGATGGAAGCAAGCTTCCATCCACCTGATAACGTGCAAATCCCTGTAAGCCATGTTTTGTACTCTACGCTAACTCAGGCAGCTGACGCACAGCGGTAATCATCTATCTCAAGCATCTCTGCTTGCCCCACGCATCGTTCAATTCCTGACGTGAAGCTCCCCTACCAAAGTTTGGGTTTCCCGCTCGAGGGGTTTACCGCGTTCCACCGCCTAGGTTTCCCTAGACGTATCGTCACTGTGGCACTTTTCAGGGGTACTCAGACATAGCCGAAGCCTTAGTCGTTTTCCCCCGCCGTAACGTGATTGCTCACGTCCGCCGGCTTATTTTTTCACCGACCACGAACACTACAGGCATCGCAGCCTGTGCGAGAATGGACTTTCCTCAGCCGACTTAAGCCGGCCGCAATTACCCAGGATTTACACAGTTATTATAATTTTACAAACGATGTGACTCGTTTGGATCATTATCAAGTTGTGAGCCGAAAACGTGCCGCTCCAAGTTGGACAACCGCTTCAAAATATCCATGTTGGAGACGTTCGAAGAGGCCGAACTGGCCGTTGTGGCTTGCGGTTGACTGCCGCCGACTTGGACCTGCTTGGTCAGCTCATCGACTTTTGACAATAACCGCTCGTTTTCTTCTTGTAGCCGTTGATTCTCTTTGACAAAGGTATCGTAATCCTTGATGACGTTGTCTAAGAAGCTATCCACGTCATCAGGGTCGTAACCCCGCATCTTCTGCCGAAATTGCTTTTGTAAAATTTCTTTGGGAGTAAAATTAACGTTTTCCATTGATCACTACACCTCGTTGTCTTATCGAACCGGCACTATTTATAATACCAGTTTTCATTCATTTTGGGAACTGTTATTTAAATTTTCTTGATATTCGTTGGCACTTTCCTGTAACCAGTCCATATCAATCAGGGTCAACGGGTACGGATGCTGCTCCTGATACCGTACGACGGCCCGATAATCGTACTGGGGTTTCCCCGTAACCTCTAAATCATAAACCAAGACCGCCTCGTCCGTATGGGTCAGCATAAATTCTTGATAGTTTCTTAATTGTTGGGGGCCGTGATAGGGTTGGCTACTAACGGCCCGGTGAAAATCCACCCGACTGCTTAGTTGTGCGTACGTCGCCTGGTTCGTTTCGTTCCACTGACTCCCAAACTCTGCAAACGGCGTCATCATCGCCACGTGTAACTCGGGATACGTGGGTTTTAAGGCTAAGGCCACCTCAACGGCCCACTGCTCAACGCCTAATTGACCACCGGTGATCAGCCAATCGACGCCGTTTTCAATTTTTTCGATCAATAGCTTCTTCAGGGTCGCCTTAATCACCACCAGCTTAGGATCCTGGGTGCCAAACACCCCAAATTCATAGCTGCGGTACCCCGTTAGCCATAAACGACTCACCACATCACCCGCTTCAATCAATCTGGCTTCTCTACCTATTAGTGTAGCGAAAATCTCCGGACGGGGCAATCATTAAGGTGTAAATTTTCAGAAAAGCCGGGGTCGAGGTCAGTTTGGGAGTTTTTATTTTACGGTCAGCTTGGTATAATATCAATAACTGGGCCAGCAACACAAAGGAGTGTGAGGCATCATGACCATCCGGTATCCCAATGGGCATGCCTACCGAGCGCCAGCCACTAACCACCCGTCCCACTTTTCCGACCAGTATACCAACTACGGTAAACGGGGCATGTCGCTAGAAGAAGCGCTCAATGAAAGTAATGTTTATTACGAAACCCACGGCTTAGCGGTCGTTCATAAAAAACCGACGCCCATTCGGATTGTCAAGGTCGACTACCCGAAGCGCAGCGCCGCGGTGATTAAAGAGGCCTACTTTAGCACCGCGTCGACGACCGACTATAACGGGGTCTATCAGGGCCACTATTTGGACTTTGATGCCAAGGAAACGCGCAACAAGACGTCGTTTCCCCTCAAAAATTTTCATCAGCACCAGATCGACCACTTTCGCGCCTGTACCGCTCAGGGGGGCATCTGTTTCGCCATTATTAAATTCGTCGCCCACCAGGAGATCTACCTGTACCGGGCCGAAGACCTCTTCACCTTCTGGGATGATCAGGTCAAAGGTGGCCGAAAATCAATCCCTTACGCCGAGATTGCGGCGCACGGGATCTTGATTCCCCCCAAAATCCAGCCTTTAATTCCTTACCTAAAGGCTGTAGATCAACTCCTCGCCTAGACCCACGCGTCGAGTAGCTACGTTTAACTTACAAAGGAGATTACCATGTCTAGTCACAATGAACCGCGAGAAACCCGGATGAGCCGAAACGCTGACCGCAAACCGGGGCCCAAGAAGCCCCGTCATGGTTGGCGCACCTTTCGGCGGATCCTATTTGTTTTCGTTGCCATCATCGTTTTAGGGCTCCTCGCCGGGGCGGGCTTGTTCTTCTACTACGCCCAAAGTGCTCCCAAAATTTCGCAAAGTGCCCTGTCTAGTGACGCTTCGACTCGGATCTACGACGCTAATGGCAAGGTCATTTCCCGCCTCGGCGCGCAGAACCGAACCTACGTCAAGTCTAAGAACATTCCGAAGATGCTGGAAAAAGCCGTCGTTTCAACTGAAGATCGGCGTTTCTACAAGAACAACGGGATCGACCCCGTGCGTATCATCGGCGCCGCGTTTGCCAACGTTACCGGCTCTTCACTGGGGATGCAAGGTGGTAGTACCTTAACGCAACAACTGGTCAAGCTGTCCGTCTTCTCGACGGCGGCTTCCGACCGAACGCTGAAGCGCAAGGCCCAAGAAGCCTGGTTGGCCCTGAAGGTCGATCATAATTACTCCAAGCAACAGATTCTCGAGTACTATATCAACAAGGTCTACATGGGCAACGGCGTCTACGGCATGCAGACGGCCGCACAATACTACTACGGTAAGAAGCTGTCCAAGCTCAACTTGGCCCAAATGGCCCAATTAGCGGGGATGCCACAACGACCAAGCCTTTACGATCCGATCCATTATCCGAAGTACGCCAAACAACGGCGCGACTTGGTCTTAGAAGCCATGGCCAAAAACAAGGTCATCACTTCGGCTCAAGCTAAAGCCGCCGAGGCTACCAGTGTCAAGACTGGTGTGGTCAAGAATCACAATACGACCAGCGCCACGAGCGCCCACACGACCAAGGTCGTCGACGCCTACCTTAAACAGGTCTATCAAGAATTGAAGAATAAGGGTTATAACACCACGAACGGGGGCCTCAAGGTCTACACCAATCTCGATATGGGCGCCCAAAAGAAGTTGTATAACATCGTCAACACCGACAACTATGTCGACTTCCCGTCCAGCAAGTTCCAAGTTGGCTCTACCATCGTCAACCCGAACAACGGGAAGGTCGTTGCCATGATTGGGGGCCGCAAGACTGGGAATGTCAGCTTCGGGTTGAACCGGGCCGTGCAGACCGACCGTTCTAGTGCTTCAACGGCTAAACCACTGATGGACTATGGGCCAGCCATCGAGTATCTTTATTACCCAACTTACGAATCCGTGAAGGATACCGCCTTTACCTACCCCGGCACGACAAAGAAACTTTACGACTGGGATAAGGAGTATCAAGGGACCATCACTATGCGTAAGGCCCTCTATGAATCCCGGAACATTCCGGCGGTCCGGACCCTACAAAACGTTGGGATCAAGAAGGCCACGACTTTCTTAAAGGGTCTGGGGATGACCTTCGATAAGACCCTGACCCTGCAAAACGGGATCGGGTTGTACATCTCCTCCGAACAAGAAGCCGCCGCTTACGCCGCCTTCGCTAACGGCGGGACCTACTACAAGCCTTACCTGGTCTCCAAAGTCGTTACCCAAGACGGCAAATCCCATAAGTACTCGTCTAACGGCAACAAAGCCATGTCGAGTGCCACGGCCTTCATGTTGACCGACATGATGAAAGACGTCATCACCAACGAGAATGGCTCAGGGCGTTCCGCGGCCATCTCTGGTTTGTATCAGGCCGGGAAGACCGGGACGGACTCCTACCCGGACGACTACGCCGATAAAGTGCCGGATGGCGCGACCATGGATTCCTGGTTTACCGGGTACACCAAGAACTACGCCATCTCTGTCTGGACCGGATACGACAAACAGTTCCAGACCGGTCATTACGTCAGTGAAAGTCAAACTTCAATCGCCCAGAAGATCTACAAGTACGAGATGACCTACTTGGCCTCCAAGAGCACTAATTCCAATTGGACGGCGCCAAGCACCGTCACGGCGACCAAGAAGAATAATACGACGGAATACTACGTCACGGGTCACCCTGGCACGGTCTCCGACACCACGTCTGACACCACGTCAAGCAGTCAGTACGGCTCGACCAACACCAGCAGTTCGTCGGCTTACAGCAGTAACAGCCAAGTCACGACCAGCTCCAGTTCGACTGGAACTTCGACTACGGAATCCAGTTCTTCCAAAGAATCGTCGAGTACCGAACAACGCCCGTCCGGTGGTAGTGATGATGATGACGATACCAACAGTAGTAGCGCCACCACAACGTCCAGTAGCTCGTCGTCCGCAACGTCCACGACATCCTCAGCGGATGATCAAGGTACCACGACCACAACTAATAACGACGAGGCCGACGACTAGCATCGGCTAACTTAAAAGCATCCGGTTCACGTTTTCCCTGCTGGGGATAGTGAACCGGATGCTTTTTGTCGTGCGATTGTAATCTAAGTTAAGCCAACGCCGCAAGTTCTGCTGGCGTATAGGCGTACGGCACGTGCGCGGCGTCGGGAACCTGGTCCCATTTGACGGGGTACCCCGCTCCATGGGCGCAGAATACCGAATCCGGCGTGTTGGGCAGGTCGGCCACGGGGTCATAGGCCTGTTCGGTGATCACGTCGACGGCGTTGTGACACGGTCGGTAACCGTCAATCAAGCATTCTAGTTGGCCCTGCCCGTGGGTGTAGGCGCGTACTTCCTGGGAGTAGCCCTGTAGCTCACTCACTGGGGCCACACCAGTCAAGGTGACTAGGCCGGTCGCCGACGGGGTACTGTCCGGCGTTTCAAAGCTACCGTGTAACCGTTGGATATCGCTCATGGCCCGACCTAACTGATTCTGACCAACTTCTAAGCGGAACCGGTACCAGGGTTCGAGTAACTGGCAGTGCTGAGCGGTCTTAGCTATCATCAACCCCTGCCGGACTGCCCGCCAGGTAGCTTCACGGAAGTCGCCGCCGACCGAATGGACGATACTGGCTCGGCCGGTCACCAGAGTCAGTTTGACGTCGGTCAACGGGGCACCCACCAAAACACCCAGCTGGGTCTTAGCCTGGAGGTTAGTTAAAACTTGGTGCTGCCAATTTTTCCCTAGGACCTCCAGACTACAGTCGGCCGCAAACGACAGCCCGCTGCCTCGCGGCTGGGGCTGTATCAGCACGTGAACCTCGGCGTAGTGCCGAAGCGGTTCGAAATGCCCGACTCCTTCGACGGCCTGGGTGATGGTCTCGCGATAGAGGATACTACCGGCATCAAAGCCCACGGTCAAATGGAAGCGATCGACTAAAATCTGTTCGAGGATCTCCAGTTGGACATCCCCCATAATCTGGACCCGCAACTCTTGGAGTTGGCTAGACCAGGACACGTGTAACTGCGGGTCTTCGTCTTCCAGCTCACGCAGGGCGGTTAAACAAGCATGCAGGTCTTCAGCTTGTGGGTCTAACGTGTAGGTCAGTACCGGTTGCATCGCGGGTGTCGCCGCGTATGCCGCTTGACCTAAGCCCTGACCCGGAAAAGTTGCGACTAGTCCCGGAATCGCACAGACGTCACCAGCTTTAATCACCGGTTCCGCCGTGAACTTTTCGCCATTGTACACCCGCAGTTGGTTGGCCTTTTGTTCGCCGAGCACCAAGTCCTTGGGGCGTAACTCTCCGCCCGTGACCCGGACCCAGGTCAAGCGTTCGTGCTTGGCGGTGTGGGAAATCTTAAAGACCTGGGCCCCGAAGTCTTGCGGATAGGTCTGCGGCGTGGTCCAGTGAGCCAAACCAGCCAAAAAGGCGTCGACCCCAGCAACTTTTAAGGCCGATCCCACATAACATGGGAAGACCTTGCGTTCACGGATCATCTGTTGAACCGTGGTATCGGCCAACTTCCCGGTCTCGAGGTAAGCGGCTAACACGTCGTCATCTTGCATGGCCACGTCTTCTACGACCGCTGCGGGCAGTGTTGCCTCATCCCCGGTGGGGTTAAAGGCCAGGCATCCCGGCGAAAGTTCCGCTTGGAGCTGGTCGATGATTGGTTGAGCCGTGGTCCCGGCCACGTCCAATTTATTGATAAAAATAAAGGTCGGTACCTGATAGCGTTGTAGTAAGCGCCACAAGGTCCGCGTGTATCCCTGAATCCCGTCGGTGGCCGAAACCACCAAAATGGCATAATCCAGTACACTAAGGACTTGTTCGGTCTGGGCCGCAAAATCCACGTGTCCCGGAGTATCGAGCATCGTCAGATTGAGGTCATGATATTGCAAGCTGGCCTGGTGTGAAAAGATGGTAATCCCCCGCCGTTTTTCTAGGTCATCGGGGTCTAAAAACGCGTCCCCGTTATCGACACGGCCCAGTTGCGCGCGGGCCCCGGCCCGGTAGAGCAACGCCTCCGATAACGTGGTCTTCCCCGCATCGACGTGGGCCACAATACCCGTTACGATGTGTGTCATCATCTATTACTTCCTTATCGGTTAAATTTTAAATTCAGTAATGGACGCGGCCAAAATTTAACTCGGGCGCCCCGTTACGGTAAAGCTTTCGTTCCCATCTTAGCAGATACCCGCGGTAGCAACAATTTTATTTAGCAGAATCCCCTTCTCACGGGCACTCCGCTAAAAACCGAGCTCCAGAGCTTGGCCCAGAACTCGTCACCGTAAAATTTAATGCAGCTATCGATAACTTTTAAGGCGTCTTCGTCCGCCGCAAGATAGCGGCCAACCAGGGCGCGTAATGCAGACGTTCGGTCAACGCCGTCAAAGCCGCAGCGTCATGAGTGTTGACCATCCCGTGGCGTAATTGCTCAACGTACAACTCAAGGTACGGCCAGTGCCGCTGAGTTGCTAACGCCAGTTCCGCATCCACATCATAACTGACCCGGCGAAAATCGACGTCTGGTAGCGCCGGCCCGTGAGTGGTCACGATGGCGTATTGGGCCCGAAGATCCGCCGAAAAGCTGGGCCAATCGGGATAGGGCATCCCCACCGTGCCGGGGTTGATGACCAGCTGACCGGCCGAACTCCAGCGCAGTAATTGTTGGTGGGTGTGACCGTAGACCGCCACGTCTGCATCAGTACCCACCAATTGGTCGAAAGCGGTTTGTTCGCCCACCGGCCGCAACGTTTTACCATAGTTTTGGGTTGGCAGGTTATGGCTCAATTGAAATTGAAGTCCGTCGACTTGTCGCGTTTGAACCAGTGGCAAGTGATGAAGTCGCTTAATGTCAGCGGTTGTCAATTGGGCCCGCACGGCATCACCCAGAATCGCCAGGTAAATTTTGCGAGGTCGGTGAATCTGAATGGGGCCGTCGATGGCCTCAAGTAAGTTGTCTTCCCAGTTACCACGCACATACGCACTGAGAGGCAGACTGTCGAGCAATGCTAATAAGTCGTGGGCGCCCGGTCCCGGTAAGAACAAGTCGCCAATCAGCCAAAAGACCGTACAGCCGGCCTGTTTGGCATCGGCTACCACGGCCTTTAACGCCGTCACGTCGCCGTGGACGTCCGAAATCAACGCAATTTTAGTCATGCCCTACTTTCCCCCTTTTCCCTTCGTCTCAACCGGGTTACCCGCGTGCTGACGAGGGCGCAATTGACCGTGATTCAATTCTAGTACCCGGTCACACAGAGCCAGCGAACTTTCCCGGTGAGTCACCAGAATCACGGTGCCGGAATAGTGGTGCTGCACGGCGGTCAAAATCACGGCTTCGTTCACGACATCTAGGTTACTCGTGGGCTCGTCCAGAATCAAGAGCGAGCTGGGGTGTAATAAAGCCCGCGCCAACTCTAAGCGTTGAACCTCCCCGGCCGACAAAATGGGCCGATCACGTGAGACCTGGGTCGCTAATTGGTCGGGCAAGCGGCGAATCGCTGCCGTCAAATGGACCCAGTCGAGGACTTGCCACAGTTGCGCATCGGTGAAGGCGGTCACCCGTAAGGTCAGATTTTCCCGCAGGGTCCCGTCAAAGACTTGCGCCACCTGGGGGACGTCGTTGATCTGTTGACGGAGTTGGTCCAGCGAATAGGTCGTAATGGGACGATCATTGACCGCGATAGTCCCCTGGTCAGGTGTGTACCAGCGCATGATCAATTTAATGATGGTCGACTTCCCCGCCCCACTGGGGCCGACGATACCAACACGTTCTCCCGCCCGCAGGCGTAAGTCGGTATGCCTTAAAATCGGAGCCGTGGGCCGTTGCGGGTAGGCAAAAGCAACGTCAGTCAGCGCCACCGCTTGGATAGGCCCCAGTTTAGCCTGACCCGTTTCCACCACGCGTGGTGACTCATCCAAAAACGCGAAGACATGGCGGGCGGCCAACAAGCCGCCACTCAAAGTCCCTGGTAGGTTACCTAAATCAAGTAAGCGACTAAACGTCAAGGGAAAGATCACCGCAAGGATTAGTGGGAGTTGTTGTGTCACCACCACGGCGATGACGGCGGCTAAACTCACGATGACGACCAGTTGCATGCCGACCGCATTTTGCGTTTGTCGCAGGGATCGTTTACGGTTGACCCGCCAATAAGCCTGTGTGGTCTGATTGAGCGTTGCCGTTCGCGCGGAAATGGCGGCGTACTGTTGTAACGTTTGTCGTCCGGTGATGAGCGCGGTTAATTGCCGCTGCTCACTGGCATCGGCTTGGGCTTGTTGCTGGGCTAACGTCGCCAGGTGCCGGCGACTGGTCAGCGGAATGATGAGGCCAATCAGGGCGTAAGCCACTAAAGCAATGACCCCCAGAACTGGCGCGGCAAGCCAAAATCCTACCGTCAATCCGATTGCCAGCCCCACACCAATCAGGACCGGCGCTAAGGTGTGGGCGTAAAAGGTCTCAATCTGGGCGATGTCTTGGGCTAATAGTTTTAAAACGTCGCTTTGACGTTGGTCGTCTAGTTTGGCTGGTGCTAAGTACAGTAGTTTTTGATAGGTCAAATTTCGCAGGTAGTCCAAGATTTTAAACGCGGCTAAGTGCCCGAGATACTGTTCGCCAAACCGGCACAAGCCACCGGCTAAGGCCAGAATAATCAGCCAGAGCCACCAGTGTGCAACTGGTTGAAATAGAACCAGAAAGCCGCCCCATAGTAGGCCCAGTTGCAAGAGTGTGGCCGCGATTCCGGCGACAACACTGGCGCCTAGAATCCAGTTGAGGCGCCCCGCCGTTTGAAGTAGTCGTTTCAATAAGCTCATGCGCGCGTCACCTCCGCTAATAACCGTTGCTGCTCGGCCACTTGCTGGGCAAAGGCCGGGACCTGCGCTTGTAGGCTGGTGAACGTTCCACCAACCAGACGATGGTCGGCCACGACGTACAGTTGCGACAGGTCCTGCAAGTCAGCTAACCGGTGCGTAATCAACAAGACGATTTTAGTCCGGGCCAACCGGTGTAACGCCGCCATGATGTGGTTAGCATTGGTCGGGTCGATGTTTGAAGTAATCTCATCGAAGATATATACGTCCTGGTCCGCTAAGATGGCCCGGGCCACTGCGACCTGTTGGCGTTGACCTGGTGACAAACGGACTCCGTTCTTCCCGATTTGCGTGGCGTACCGGTCCGGTAACTGCCGGACGAATTGACACAACCCAAGGCGGTCGAGTCGGGCCGCCCAATCGCCTTGGGGCCGCCCTAACTGGAGGTTCTCCGCTAAGGTGCCGGCAAAAAGACTGGTCGTTGGCCCCAGATAATTGGCATGTTGTAACCAACTTTGAGCACTGATTGTAGCTAAATCGATGTGCCTATTTACGGTGATCTTACCATTGAGCAGGGCTAGCCGTTGCATCACGGTCGCCGCCAAGGTGCTTTTTCCACTACCACTGGGACCGGTAAGCCCCACTAAGGTCCCCGGCGTAAGCGTGACCTCACCAAACGTAAAGAGTTTTTGGTTGGGATACCCCACGGTGCCCGTGACTGTCAATTGGTTCACTAGCTTACTCAACGTGACCTGCCCCGTAGTTACAGTGGGAACTACCGGCGCATCGATCACTTGAAAGAGGTGTCGTAATTTCGGTAACGTCGCGATGAACACGTGGATAAAATACCCAAATTGGCGAAAATCGATCAACCAGACTGCCGTGAGCATCCCGATACCTAGTGCAGTACTGAGCGATAAACTTTGCGTTCGGACGGCGGTGACCTGCGCTAATAAGAAATACCCAATGGCCCCGTACAGACAGAAATCCATGATGGTCAGTGACTGGAGTTGGTACCGTAAAACGCCCATGGTTTTCTGACGAAAGTTTTCCGAATCGGCCGCAAAGTCTTGCGCGTAGCGGTGTTGGCGCTGGTACATGATCAGCATTCGCATTCCCAAGAAGTCATCTAAAAAGCGTTGCCCCATGTGATTAAAACTGGCGATGTAGGCTAAATTTTCTCGGTTGCCCAGGCTCTGTAAGGCCCCCATACTGGCCCCGAGTAATAGGATGCCACCCACGGGAATCAAAACGGTCCAGGCGTGGGCCCACAGCACGACGCCCAGTAAGACCAACCCCGTAAGACTCAGTTCTAAAATGGTGGGGATAATCGTGTCAAAGAAGATGGCGACCGCCCGTAACGTGCTTAAGTCCTGGTGGAGGCCTTGCATCACGTCATCGTGACTGCGAGCTGACTGGAGGTCGGCAGCTAAGAACTGTTTCTGCAGGTTCTGGCTGGCCGCGGCCGCCCAACCGTTACGGCTCAACCAGGGACTGACGACCAGATAGCTGAGGGTGATGAACAATTGGATGGCGATGAGGACAATTAAGCCTCCGTGAATGCGCCCCGTGACAGCCCATTGTGCGCCAGCCCAAACTAGCGTGACCACCAGTAAGCGCCCACCCCACTGACCGAGAAATTGTAAATACATTTTCCAGCGCTGTGCGGCGCCCAATTGCCATAACCGTTTGACCATCTGACTCCATTCCCTTCGTGTTACCGCTTTATTTAGTAAGATAATCCTATTTTGAACCTTTCTGTTAAAAGATTCAATTCGGGAAAATCTTTAGTTATCATACGATAATTGTGAAATAATTCACGGCATCACCTTATCGTTCACTGTGAGAAATGGTATACTAAAAGTAAGCAACCGGTAAGCTCCTAAACCGGGAAATTGTTGCTCGGCACTGAGCCTACTTGCCAATTCGAAAGGATGTCTGATCATGGTTCAAACTTTGACAACGACTGCTGTTTGGCTTAACTCTTCTTACGTGGAACATGCCACCGGGGAGACCGTTCACTTGGCCCCGCAATACTTAGAAGCGGCGCAATACCGTGCTTTGAAGCAACAATTGATGCAGCGGGGTTACACGTTGATTCCCCTACCCGGCGGCGGACTGCGGGCCCTGGCGCCAAAAAACGTCAGCCGTTCCGAAGTCACGACTTTGTTGACCCGGCCGGTGGATCCTAAGCAACCCTTCACCCCGGCACAACAATTCGCGTACGAACAGCATGACAACCTCGACGTGGCCAAATTGATTGGTACAGCGGATTGAGCTGGTCGGCAATCATTAGATTAACTGAAATAATATGGTCCTGATACTCTGGCGAATGCTGGGTATCAGGACCATATTTTATCGTATGAAATTTTTGAACAGATTAAATACCGGGATTAACAAAGACCCAATTTGTTAATCCCGGTATTAGTTATGATGATTGATTCTATAGATTTACCATGCATCTGAAGCTACACAATAGGTTCTCGGCACTATTTAAGCGGTTTTGACCTTATAGATTTACCATGCATCTGAAGCCATTGAGACTAACAAGATGGGGGCACGTAAGGTTTTGACCTTATAGATTTACCATGCATCTGAAGCAGTTGAATTGGTGGGAAAAATCGGCGTATGGGTTTTGACCTTATAGATTTACCATGCATCTGAAGCCTTTGCTGGGGCAAGATTTGCCGGAGTTCGGGTTTTGACCTTATAGATTTACCATGCATCTGAAGCTGAAGCCATCATATACTCATCAAAATATCATCTAAAGCAGACTACCAAAGGATAAAGTCGTGATCAATGAAGTGATAGCGGCATTCCTTAAAATAGTCTTTTTGTCGGTTTTCTGAGAATTCGATGTCAAGAACTGGCAAATATGTAGTTGCCACTACCTTCCGTAACATTTTTAGTCGCGGGACCTGTAGGTAATGGCTAATATTGGTCAAAACAACCATTTTCTGATCATTTAACTCCACAAGTGTCTTAATTAACGTTTCTAGTATACCATATGGTTCCCGATTCACGGACTCTTCTAGTTGCAGGCCACTTAACTTAACCAACTTTGCTAAAGCCGGCGTTTCCGGAACGTTTAACGGCACATCCAGTAAATAACTGTCACCCAAAATTTGGGTAATAATCCGTTGCCAATCGTCAGTTAACTGTACCACTTGTTTTTCCGATAAACTCTTCAAAAACAAATCTTGGAGTTTGCGCTGGAAAATTTTATTCAAATCAATTTCCAACACCGGATCACCATACCAATGGCTGGCCTGACTGTGCTTTAAGAGCTCAAAATCATCTGACGCCAGCCGAACTGTGTCCATATCATCCCGTAAGCCTATCACCAAATCATGATAAATTTTAGGCGCTGCGGTCGCTAACACGGTAATTTCTCCCGGTTGAACATCAAACGGCTGATACCCATAATAAGTCAATTTCATATAATCACCGTCCGGTCCGCTGAATTCAAGATATCTTCATTGGGTTTACCAGCCAAGAAGTGCATATCTTGATATTGTTTTTCCGTCATCATCAAAGTTTGCACCAAACCATCTGCGGGTACAATTCCTTTTAGGCGTTGCTCCACTGCTTCCGCTGCTTTTGAATTAGCACACACTCGAACATAGACTGAATACTGCATCATGAAGAAGCCTTCTTGAATTAACGTTTTCTGAAATTTACGATAGTTACGGCGATCTTGGCTGGTTTCTACTGGTAAATCAAACAGAACCATTAATCGCATGACTCGATACCTCACTTGGCAAATCCACCTCAATTCGAATTTTCTGACTAGTTTGGTCTAAATAATTAAGACATTGGTCAACATACTTAGGAATTGCATTTCGTAAAATCGTCTTTTGATCATTGAAAGTCAGTTCAACATCCAGCAACTCAACCAGTCCATACTTGATGTCCGGCGTGAAATCTCTCATTTTCTGTTGTGACACCCATTGGTCAATCACTGGTCGAAAGGGTTCCATTAAATCAGAGCCCAAATTATTAGCGTTATCCGTTCGCGAGTGATGAATCCCCCAACAGGTTAAGTATCCTCGAGTACTGATTGCCTGATCAATCGCCGCCAAAAGTAGCGCATATCCATAATTTAGTGCCGCGTTGATGGGATCCAAATCCGTTCGTGAAAAATCAGGACCAAAAACGAGAGGAAAATATTTTCTCGCAATAACTGCTTCACGGTTAGTGACATCATTCAATTCTAATTGTTTAAATTCTTGGTCTAGGTCCTTAGTATCCTGACCAATAAAACGAACAACTTGAATTTGATTTTGTATCTTACTGGCCACGATTCTGGTCCACAACTTCTGGATTCGCTGAGGATTCCAGGTCACTTGTTTTCCTACCGTTACCATCGATTGAGCCTTGGTGTAGTCACCGCTGGTCGTACAAATTGGCTGGCCATTCTGACCAGTAAAAATAATTTTAGCCTGTTTCTCGGCTAGCGCAATAATTGCTGGTGCTGTAATGACTGTCTGCAGAGTCTGAAACAATAGTACTCCCACGTCACGAACCGGTACATGTAAGCGGTCTGTGTCCGTTTGAATCACCAAGTTCCCAGTCATCAATGATACTTTTGCGTGTTGTGTCACCACAATCGTTCGCCACCCCATAATGATCACCCTTTCGACTTGCTGAAATATCCCAATCATGTTATATTGAAAGAGGTTAAATTGACCTATTTGACCTTATAGATTTACCATGCAGAGTTGAAGTCAAACAAGATGCTTTGGCATCAAGTTTTCTTTTTTGAGCTCGTTATCGAGCCATACATATTGAAACGGCTAGTCACGTTATAAAATGTGGCTAGCCGTTTTTTTACATATCATTTAAACGAACAAGTCGCCGAAATAATCCTGTTGGTGATTCATGAATAAGAATTGCTTGTTCTGTTAGCTTTAATCCTCCGGGAACCTGCAACTGACCAAAATACCTTGTGCAACCAATATTATTCAAATTAACGATAGTGGCATTGGCATGCAAACCTTGAAGAATTTGCATGAGTACCTCTCGTTTACCAAGAATCAAGTTCCCTTTTTCATCTTTTTTTGAATGCGTGGATAATTCTTTAAAGCTACCCTCAGCTGCTATCAATTGTTCTTTAAACTTGTTCATATCATATAGTGGGAAATATCGTTCGACTTGCTTACAAATTTCATAATAGGCTGCCATATAAGAACTATCTAAATCAGTATCCGTGGCTCCTTTATTTATCAAGTTTCGTTGCGTTTCTAGCGATAAAACTAATTGTTGCTGATTATGATAATAGGTGTCTGTTCCTAAGCCAAAACGATGGCGCTGGCCGTTAACCTGATCAATAATCGGTTGTTCCAAATACACATGTGGTGCCACAATTTCAAAAGTGCGTTGTTTACCTTTCTTGGTCGTAAACATTGGTGTAAACCATTGACGAAGTAGCGTTCTTTTCCCTAAATCGTCAAGTTTCTCTAGTTGGCCGCTTAAACGAGTAGGAACCCGCACAACTTGGTAGTAAGGGGCTTTTTTATCAAGTAGCCGTACAATAGCCAGATAGCTCGTTTTTTCTCCACTAAAACCACCATAAAGTTCTATCGGTTGATTCAATTTTCGGGGAATAAGCTTTTTATTCTTCGCTGTTTTAGCTGAATAAATTGTCTGATCAAACATTGCACCATGATTGTCATAAACTTCATGTGTCACCAATAGTCGTTTTAACCCCATAACCCACTCAACATACTCAATTTCATCTTGCTTGTTCCAAATTATCTGGTGCGTCTCTGGATTCTCTATTTCTCGATTTTTCTCAGAATCTCCACCAATAATCTGTTCAATAAAATTAAAATGACGTCGTAAATCGAATTTTGTTGTTTTATATTTTCCATAAACAAAGAAAGATTCCAATTTAGGATATCGTTGAAGAAGATAGGTTCCAATTCGGGCGGCTAAATAAGCATCGTGAGCATGATGATAATCGTTTAATTCCCTCAACTTCGGTAACTTCAACTTCTCCCGAAACTGATGGGACAATCCGGCTTTAATTGACACAAGTTTAGTGATTTCCGGATCATATTGTTGACTTAAAATGGCCGTAACCAGTTTGATGACTTGACGCGTTTCTACTAATTGACGGGCAACAAACCGTATTGCGTGACGGTCGATATCTTCAGGAGTTGTCAACAGATTTTCCAATTTACGTCGAGAAATTAACCCTACCTGGTGCAATCTACGCCAGAAGCCTTCCTGAGACTTTTTAAAGATAATCGGAACGTGAGGCCCTTTCTTTTCATTAACTGCATTTAAAGTTAAGACTCGATTATCAATCGAATCATCTTTGATTACATTTTGGGGAATAATATGATCAATGTGATAATTTGAAAAGATCTCGGAATCCGGATTCAATGCTTTGCCAGTGTAAATATCTCGTCCATTTTGTTGAAAATACAAGACCAATTTATCTGAAAAATGCTGAAGATTTTCATTCGCCGAAACTAATCGTTGACGAACTGCTTCGTCAACTAATTCATGAGCAGCACTAGTCCCATAAGCTTCTACTAATTGAGCTTGCCGTGAATTTGTCCGCTGTGGCCGCTGGTCAGCACCTCGTGCTGCTTCAATAAATAGCCAACTCGGTGCTACCCCATGCATGGCTTCTTGAATATCCGCCACAACCAATAGGACCTGTCGAATCGCCTTTTTATTTTGTGGTGAGGTATACAGCTCATTGATGTTTTGTTGCAAGTTTTGTTGATTTAAATCTTGCTGATTAATTGTTGCTATTGACCGCTGAAACTCTGGACGGCGAACAATCTGCATGAAATTATCAGTTGTCTGCCATAATAGGTCCATAATATTTCGCCCTTGCTTATCATGAATTCCTAATAAAAGCTTTTCTGAGAACTGTCCCCATTCACGATAGCGATGCTGATTCAATTGGCGAATCTGTGTAGGAGTTAGCCAAGTAACCTCTTGTAATTTCTCTTTAAAAATCTTGGCATCTTCAAATACAGTTGACCAATTGATTATTTTTTCAATATCTGCTTGTCGTTCTTGTTGTTCTAGCGCCTCTGGGATAATCTTTTGCAAATCATGGTACGTAGACAAGCGACTTAAAAACCGTTTTGGATCCGCCAAGCCCTTAATCTCTGGTTGCTTATCAACGTCCCCATTAGCTATCAAATTATTTTGCAGGTCTTTGATTGTAACGGTTGTTTTTTTAGCCGCTATGAAGAGCTGATGATAGATGCGTTGCTTCTTTTTCGGTGCTAGGAGTTCTCCGTTAACCCGAACATTATTCAGTTCATTAAGGACCTCATATCGTTGATATAAGAGACTATTCTTCGGAATGACGTCTTCGCCAATTAAATAAGTATCCGTTGTTTTCATACGCTGAATAAACGCATTAGCTGAAGCCTGCCGGTCGACTTGTTGATCAAAATTCCACGGCGTGATTGGCACGGTGGATTGAGGATTTTGCCGCGTCATCCAAGCAAATTTGGTTTCTTTCGTGGCATTCTTGGGGTCAGGTTGTACCAATGGACCAACGTAATAAGGCACACGAAAGCAAACTAACTCATCTAACTTATATGGTGCCATTTTCCGTCGTTTCGTTACCGGATTTGGTGTTTTTAGCCATGGGTAGTACCGGGATTGGTTTTCAATAATTTGATCTAGTTCTTGCTGTTGAACTTGATATGGAATTGCAATATTGGTCTTTGACCGCTGCTTTGGCAAAAATTCTTCTTGTTCAACAGCAATTTGAATTGATTGTCCTAATTTTGATAACGTTTCCTGCTTCTTCAAAACTGAACTAATCTTTTTGTAAAAATCCACCTGAGGCAATCCGTTGTCAATGTAATCATCATAAGCTTTTTTTAATGTCATTCGTTGACCATAATCTGTTAACTCAGCAATATACGTCTTATAATCTTTTAACTGTCTTTTATGGATTGGCAAATTCTATAATTAATCCGAACAGAAATTAAAAAGCCCCAAGCAATCACTTACAATGGTAGTAGCTAATTCCAACCAATATAGGGAGTGATTACTTTGGGTACATCTACTTTATCACGTTTTCAACGTGGCGCACTAGCACAACTGGTCAATGAGGGGAATAAATCTTACCAAGTAATGGCTGACGCCTTAGGCGTCGCCAAAGCTACGATTAGCTATGAGTTGGACCGGGTTAAACCTTATGATCCAGAATTAGCTCAGCAAGATGCAGATCGCAAAAGGCGGAATTGCGGTCGTCGTTCGATGCTGACGGCAGCATTAGCGACTTTAATTACCAATCACTTACGATTAACCTGGTCACCAGAAATCATTGCGGCCGCTTATAACTTGAGCACTGCGTCAATTTATAATTGGCTTAATCGTGGCTGGCTCCCCTTCAAATTGACTGATCTACCCAATCGGAATGTCCGCCAGCACCGAGTGAGCGAAAATCGTGGGAAATTTACAAGTGGGACTTCCATCGAACAACGGCCAACAACTGTTAATCAACGGTTAGCTTTTGGTCATTGGGAAGTAGATACGGTGCTTTCTAGTCGAAGTGAGTCACGATCATGTCTGGTTACATTCGTAGAACGTAAGACCCGACTTCTATGGGCCATCAAAGCCCCTAATAGAACGGCTAAGGCTCTAAACACCGCCTTTGGCAAGTTTATGGGGGCCTTCGGTCCCCAAGTAAAATCCATTACTGTTGATCATGGTAAAGAGTTTGCCAATTATCAGGCCTTAGAACAGGATTATCAGATCAAAGTTTATTTTTGCCATCCATATTCACCATGGGAGCGAGGTTCCAATGAATATTTTAATAGACGGTTACGCTGGTTCTTCCCGAAAAAGACCAATTTTAGCCAAGTAACGACTGATGAGATCCTAGCAGCACTTGAACTAATTAATCAACGACCATTAAAAATACATCATCAACAGACTGCCATTGAAAGATTCCGGGCTTGTTCGGATTAAACTTGTAATTTGCCGATTTCATAAGTCTTGACCATTTGCCCGGAAAACGTCTGTCCATCTGGAATAATGATTGTCAGTTGCAGTGCTGCATATAATTTTGCCAGTAAGTCTATAAACTGTACTTGTTCGTCTGACAACAATGCTGTCATATCTTCTTGGTGGTCTTCAAGACTGTCTAGACTAAACGTTAATGTTTTAATATCTGTAGCATCCTGGATACCCACAAGTAACCCTACTTGGGCTTTTAATCCTAAAATTGCCTTGGTGAAAGCCGTATAAAATTTTTTCCATTGAGAATCACCATTCGCCATCAATTGTTTTACACCGCTTTTTGACGGTCATTCCGCGACTGACTAGTATCAGTCAATAGAGTCACTAATTCATCCCAATTTAATGAAGGTAACTGGATTGGTTCATCTATAAAAAGAATTGCTAATTGAGCATTCAACGTTTCAAAATAAGTTTCTAGTTTTAACTCGCCAGGTTTAAAATCTTTGGCAGTCCCACTGGACAAAAAGTTCCCTCGATATTTCACGATATGATGAATTGCTAAGTAGATTTCACGTAAATCAAATTGCCTTTTATTGGTCATCAATGCTTGCCGCAAGTGGTAAATCGTTGGATATTGTTGATAAAAATCTTGATCCGAACGATTATCTAAAAGATGATATGGACTAGCAAAGTACTTGTCCTGCGGTGATAAACTGGATAGTTTCTGACGTGCAAAAAAATTTTTGTCAATTGCTGAAATTGGAGCATCAAATAGTTCGCGCAATAACCGTAGCCGCCATCTCCGACGACTCAATCGCCGTCGAGTTGTCCGAAAAGTTCGTCGTTCCTCAGCTGTTTGTCCTTCATGAAACAACCGGACACCTAATCCCGTTTGGCCTTTGACACGAATTAAATGACCAGATTCATCCACAACGGACCAAACAATGGAACTCGTTCCAATATCTAACCCGATTCCGTACTTTTTTCCCATTATAATTGCCCCTTTTACCCGATTTAAAATCTCCATATCAGCTACTGATTATAGTTTAGCGCGCCCCATTTCAATCTGTCTAGAACTATTTTATTTTAGCTGTTAAATTTGAACAATAATAATTACACTTGTATCTTAATTTCCGCAACTTTCTTAACTAGAAACTCCCTTTAAATTTTTAGATTATCAAAAAATGGCTTTAATAATCCGACCAAATGCCGACTACTAAAGCCATTTTTAACCATACTGAACATTTCTAAGTAAATTTACCATGCATCCAAAAATCATAACTACTGAATCATTCCACATCGGTGGTTTGATCTTACTGATTCACCATGCATCTGAAGCTCCGAGCTAAACATAAAGCCCATGTCTGTGGGTTTTGACCTTATAGATTTACCATGCATATGAAGCAAGACACAAAGATACCTGTCCCATCTAGTCGGTTTTGACCTTATAGATTTACCATGCATCTGAAGCGAGACGTGGGTCATAGTCGCCACGGGGTCGGGGTTTTGACCTTATAGATTTACCATGCATCTGAAGCGCGCCGCGTTGTCTTACAACGGGAATCTGGGGTTTTGACCTTATAGATTTACCATGCATCTGAAGCTGGTCAATCGATGGAGTTCGTGCACATAAGGGTTTTGACCTTATAGATTTACCATGCATCTGAAGCCATCATATACTCATCAAAATATCATTTAAAGTAAACCATCATAGTATCAAGTATAACAAATGGCGTAATAACGCCATTTGTTGAAACGGTTTCTATTAATTTATGAGAACTTGATGTCAACCGCTAGTAAACCTATCCTCGTCATCATCCTCCTCAATATTCTCAATTAAGGGACCTGTGGACAATGACTATTGGGGATCAAGATAACTTTCTTTGACTACTTAATTCCATACGCTTTTTTATTAACACCTTTAGTGTACCATACAGCTTGTGTAGTCATATTCAATTTCATCTACTATTTTCTAAATTTAACGTCTTAAAACTGTTCCCTTGAATCTTTCAAGAAGAAATTTCCACAACATTATAGACTTCTCATAACAAAAAAGAGTCAAAAAACCAAAATATGATTTTTTGACCCCACCTTACATTATCTAGTTATTCGTCGCTCTACTCACCACCAGCAACGACTTAATCGCTTTCCGCTGGTCCATCGCTTCATAGGCCTTCTGAATCTCATCCAAACTAAAGCGTTGCGTGAACACTTTCCCAGGATGAATCTCGCCATCCAACACGGCCTTGAGTAAGGTCTGCCGGTCATCCGTGGTCACCGCGGCGATACCGCCCCGTAACCCGATGTTCTTCCAGAATAGGTTGTTGGTGTTCATGTCCGCTTTTTGCGGTACACCGACCCGGCCTACAATCGCGCCCGGACGGCCGACCTTGACCGCCGTGTCGACGGATTGCTCCGTGCCGACACATTCCAGCACCGCATCAGCGCCGGCACCGTCAGTTAAGGCCATGACCGCTTTGACCGCGTCATCGCCCCGTTCCGGAACCACGTCCGTTGCACCAAATTCCTTAGCCAGTGCCTGGCGGTCGGCGTGACGACTCATCGCAATGATCCGCTTAGCGCCCAACAACTTGGCCGCAATCACACCACACAAGCCTACAGCGCCGTCGCCCATCACGACGATGGTATCATCTTGGTGCACTTCGGCGCTCGTTGCAGCGTGGTAACCGGTGGCCATCACGTCAGACAACGTCAACAAGTCGTTCAACTGGTCATCCGTGTAATCACCAGGTTGCCCCGGTACCTTGACCAAAGCCCAGGCCGCGTTACGAAAACGGAGGTATTCACCCTGGTAACCCACGATTTCACCGTCGGATTCCGCATTCAAACAATCCCCATCAAAACCCGCCAGGCAAGCGGCACAGTGGCCACAGCCGTGGGTGAAGGGGGCAATTACGAAGTCGCCGGGTTGCACATCTTTGACGGCTGAGCCCACCTTTTCGACGATACCGATCGCTTCGTGGCCCGCGGGACTATTATGCGGCCGGTCACTGATGCCCCGGTACCACCATAAGTCAGACCCACAGACGCAAGCCCGCACAATCTTTAACACGGCGTCCGTTGGTTCCTTGATCTCCGGCATCGGCCGGTCTTCGACGGTCATCTCACCGGGTTTCACAAATACTGCTGTTTTCATAAGTTGTTGCCTCCTAATCAAGTCATGGGTGCTGGTCTTCATCCCCGCTAGTTTATCAAATAAACCGTTTGCAAGCGACAAACATGACTCCCCGCAACCACGTGCGGGCCGTTAACCCGCCACAAATTCTAGCTTACCCCCTTCCACCTACTCGAAGGCAACTAAAAAACGCCGCGCACCTTTTCCGGGTACACGACGCCAATCACCGATTGTCACTAGTCATCGGTCAATTTATAAATTTTAAAGTCAAAATGCGGTTGACTGGGCTGGTTAGGTTCGTTGGTCTTAGTGTTCCGCCGGGGCGCTTGCTTCTCACGTTCGCGCTGGACCTGTGCCGCACTGGTCAAATGTTTCTTCTCCCAGTTCAGCAGGATACGGTCCATGTACTTCAGGCTGTACGCCTGGTTCAAGACGGCCTCACGTAAGGCCAACTGGACCAATTCTGGACGGTAATGGTCCTCATCGAGCCACTGACTGACGGTCTCCATCTCAATGGGAGACAAAGTCCGCCCAAATTCAGTCTCAATCTGATTAAAGACCGTTGCCCGTGAAGAAGCCGCGGGGGCCGCCGGTTGTTGGTCCGCACTGGTCGTCGCCGCACTAGTCGGGGTTACCGTGGGAGATGACTGGTCTGGCACTTGACTCAACTTTTCATCTAACAGTTGAAAGTCATAACGGTCCACCTTGCGTCCCTGGTCATTGGTCACCGTGTTGATGGTCATCAGCTTTTGGGCGATCATCTCGTGCAAGACCTCGAAGACCCGCTTGGTGTCCCAGCCTAGGTTGCGGGCCAAGACGTCACTTTCGGGCAGGTAGTCACCCCGGTCCAACCAGCGCTTCAATTGGAGGTAGACCAATAGTTGGTCCGTGGTCATCCCCACCTCTTGGAAATGGTCAATCAAAAAGTTGGCCACACTGGTCTGACCCGCCTGCATATAGCGTCGTGTAAACTCATCCATGAATAGTCCTCCCATCACGGGCAAACGGCCGGACCTCTCTGAGCGCCCGACCGTTTGTCCATTTTCATTCAAATTCGTTTTGAAACGTTTAAGCTTCCATAAACGTCTTTAGCCGCGCCATCGCCGTCAGCAATTGGTCGCGATCCGCCGCGTAACTTAAGCGGATATGGTGCGGTAAGCCAAACGCTTCACCCGACACCACCGCCACGTGGGCCTCGTCGAGCACGCGACCCACGAATTCACTAGCTGTCGCGCAGTGTTTCTTCGTCATGGCCGCGCTCACGTCGGGGAACAGGTAGAACGCCCCGGCCGGCTTAGTGGCCAGTTTAAACCCGGGCAATGCTGTTAGCAAGGGGTAAATCAAATCCAACCGTTCCTGGAAACTGGCATTCATGGTTGCCACCGATTGTTGGTCACCGGTCAAGGCGTTCAATGCCGCGTACCGGCTGACCGCCGCGGGGTTTCCGGTCATGTGAGACAAGACCTTACCCAAGGCCGCGGTAACGACCTTAGGCCCAATCACCCAGCCGATACGCCAACCGGTCATTGCGTAAGTCTTCGAGACCCCGTTGATGACGATAGTATGGTCGGTAATGGCATCGCTCAACGTCAACATAGACGGTTCTGGGGCCGGCCGGTCGTAGACCAAGTCCCCGTAAATCTCATCGGAGACGATCCAAAGGTCATGCGCCACCGCCCAGTCACCAATCGCCTTTAATTCCGCGGGCGTGTAGACCACCCCCGACGGATTTTGTGGCGAATTCAAGACCAGAGCTTTGGTGTTAGCCGTCACGGCCCCTGCTAATTGTTCGGGTGTCACCTTGAGGTCGGCCGTGGGTGCAACTTCGAGGACGTTCCCGCCGGCTAAGCGCACCTGTTCGGCGTAACTGACCCAGTACGGGGACGGTAACAACACGTCATCACCGGGATCGAGCAGGACCTGAAACAGCGCGTACAGTGCCATTTTGGCCCCGGTAGTCACGACCACTTGGTCGGTCGTCACCATGACGTTTTGCGTGGCCTGCAAGTGGTCAGCCACGGCTTGACGCAAGGGTGCGATTCCCGTGGTGGCGGTGTAACCATCGACTTTGTCGGCCTGGATAGCTTGATTAGCGGCCGCTTTAATGGGCGCCGGTGTTTGGAAATCGGGTTGACCGACCCCCAAGTTGATGACATCCACTCCACTGGCGGCCAAAGCTTTGGCGCGTTGGGATGCTTGTAAGGTGGCCGAGGGTTGCACGGCTCTAGCACGTTGAGCTAACTGTTTCATAGGTAACCTCCTCAGATTCTAAACCTTAAAGATTCGAAATTTGTTGTAACACTTTACCATTACTATATTGTAACGTCAGGTAACACAACTTACCACTCTTACTTAGGTAGCTGATTTGCCAAGCAGGTTTGCCGTTAAACAAGCTGAGTGCCGCCGACAAAACCTTCTTGGGGTTGCGTTGCCAAACACGCTTCAACGCCACGTTGCGTGACATGCCGTCTTTTTTCTTGAGCACCGTCACGTCGGCTTTACTGGACTTTGGCACGATGGCGTAAACCGACTGTTTAGCCTTGTTTTGCCCGGCGACCGTGTAGTAGGTCGTGTCAAGATTGGTCCAGTAGAAGTGCGTCGTTTTGGTCAAATGGCCCTTTTGGCGGGCGACCTTTTCGGCGTGCGTCTGGGCCTGGTTAAACGGATCGGTCGCTCGGTGGATTAAGTAACCCCCACCCAAAAGCAACACGAGAATCACCACCAAGACCCCGATTAACACCCAATGCCGGGGTCGCCGGCGCCGTTGGTACTGTTGTCTCATCAATTTGTCCGTACTCCCTTATTCACTTAGATTCAATCATTTTCAATTATATCAAATTTCAAGCGGGGTCGACCGAGTCTGGGGAATCCTTTTCAAAAAATTTAACCAGTGCCTGGGTCAACTCGCCGACATCTCCCGTGACCGGCGTCAAATCTTTGGGTAAGGCGCGTAAAATACTCTTACCGTACTGCCGCTCCACTAGTCGTTGGTCCAAGATGACCACGGCCCCACGGTCTTGCGGCGTCCGAATCAAGCGACCGACCCCCTGGCGCAGGCGTAACGTAGCTGCGGGCAAGGCGGCGTTATAAAACGGGTTCTTCCCCGCCGCTTCCAATCGCGCGTAGTTGGCCTTGACAAAGACCCGGTCAGGCGAATCGAACGGCAGGCGCGTGACAATCAGGAGCTCCAACTGGTCTGCCGGTAAATCAATACCCTCCCAGAAGCTAGCCGCCCCCAAGAGAATCGAGTCATGGCCGGTCACGAAACGTTTGGTCATCCGTTCCCGACTGCCACTGATACCTTGGGCTAAGATCTCGCGGCGGGCGAATTCTGGTTGGTGGATCAGTTGGTCGTAGACCTGCTCGATGACATTTAAGGAATTGAACAGGATCAGTGTCTGCTTATGCACGGCACCAGCCAACTGGGTCAGTGCCGTGGTCAAATAGGTCACGTAATCTGCCGGTGCCACCCGCGTCAGGTTCGGCCCCGAATCGGCCAACAGGAGTTGGGCCTGCGTGGCGTAGTCGAAACTACTACGCATCCGGTGGGTCACCGTGTCCTCGCGGTCGAGGTCAAACTGATCCAACACGTACTGCGAACGGCCAGAGGAAAACAACGTCGCTCCGGTGAGTAAGACCGGTTGAAAGGCCGCATAGATCTGCTGACGCAAAAAACCCTGCGTCGCCAGTAAGCCACTAGCCAGTTCCAAACTCCCCCGGTCACCCACGTGGTTGATGGTGACCCAAAACAAGCTGCTGGCATCTTGTTCCGTCGCTTCCTGAAAGATACCGAGCAGTCGTTGCAACAGCTCATCGACCAAGTGGACGCGGGTATCGAGTTGTTCGAAGAGGTAGCGTTGAGAAGCCACGAAGCGTTCGTGTTCTTGGTCGAAGCGCTGACGAATGACGCCTAATTGGACTAATAGTTGGGTGTCCCCATTTTTAATCTGGGTCAACGCTGTGTGGAGTTGCTGTCCGTTATGGGCCAAGTCGTCGGCGCTGACTAGCTCTTCGATGGTAGTGTTCTGCGCGTTACCACGTTTAGCCGCCAAAAAGTTCAAGAAGAGCTGATTGACCACGGTGACCAGTGCCTTTTCGACCCGTTCACTACTGTGCAACAAGTGCGTCAGCGTCGCTTGTGTCTCCTGGTCGGCGGCGAACAGCGTCAGCAAGCTAGGCCCCATCTCCCGGCTGATATCGCGCTGGATGTGGTGTAATTCGTTGATGATTTTGGCAAATTTGACCCGCCGTCGTCGTTGCCGCAGCGTACTATCCGGCAGGTGTTGGGCTTCATCGATGACCAGGTACGGGCGGTCAAGTTGGTGACCTAAGTCGGCCGCATGCTCACTTAGATAGGCGTGGTTGACGATGACGAACTGGGCCTGACTGAGTTGTTGATCCCGTCGCCGTAAGAAGTCATCATCATAGAACGGGTTGTCTTCAGTGACCGTGCCTTCGTGGACGATCTCTTGAAAGTACGGGGCGCGATACGTTGCCAGGTGCAACTCATCAAGATCACCAGTAGTGGTCATGGTCAACCAGACCAACAACCGTAGCTTCAACAATTGGGTTTGCTTGGAGCTTTCGTTCAACGCGAGCGTTCCAGCGAAACGCTGTAAGTCCAGGTAGTGGCGACTGCCCTTAACTATTGTGGCGTTGATGGGAAACGGCACAATCTGCCGTAATAATGGAAGCGTTTGTTCCATTAATTGTTCCTGCAAGAGCGTCGTGGCCGTACTGATGACTACTGGCCGGCCAGTCTGGCCCAAATAGGCCATGGGAAGCGTGTACCCCAGACTCTTCCCGATTCCCGTGGGGGCTTCGACCACCATTTGTTTGACCGGGTGCTGGTCAGCATGGGCGTAGTTATTATAGATGTAATTCATCATCTTCGCCTGTTCCGGACGCCATTCCAAGTTTTGGGGCATCAGCTTTTGCTTCTGCTTTTTGGTCTTGGGATATTTAGTCGGAGCCGTTAGTGGTGTTGGCACCGCCGGTTCAGCCCGCCGTAAGGCCAGACCGTTCTTCACGTATAGGTAGTCCGGTAATTTCCGTGGTTGCTGCGTATTCAGCGCTAACGCCACGCGAAAAAGCGTCGCGGTCTGCCGCGGTAGACTGGCGTTTAAGGCAATCATCTGGTGTAAGGTCACCAGCGGCAACGCCCGTAAGCGCCGGAAAAGAAAAATAAAAAGTTCCGCGGTCGCGCTGGCATCACTATCCGCCGAATGCGGGCTGTCGTGTTCGATGTTAAACAGACCACTCAAGTCCCGCAACCGAAAGCTAGCCGCCGTCGGTAAGAGAATCTGACTCAACGAGACCGTGTCGAGGGCTTCAATGTCTAGTTCCGGATACCCGACCCGGGCAAGTTCGGCGTTGACGAACGGCAAGTCGAAGTTGACGTTGTGCGCCACGAAGACCGTATCCGTCAAGAGACTGTAAAGGGTCCCGGCCACATCATCGAACAACGGTGCGTGTCGGACCCGCTGGTTGCTGATCCCCGTTAACCGGGAAATGGCTGCCGGAATCTCGCGGAGTGGATTCACGTCAGTCGTAAAGTGGTTGATAATTTGATTATGCTGGACGAAGACACACCCAATTTGGATGATGCGATCGCCATCTTGCACACTGGTACCGGTCGTTTCGATATCAACGACCGCGTAGACCGTGTCTTGATCCATGTCTGCTCACCAATTTCTGCACAAATGCGATTATAACTGGCACTATGATACACCACTTCACCCCCGAGCGCTACGCTTCACTTCGACGTATTTTGCGGCAATTTTCGTCCATATTGGCGCCAAATCTTATAGAAAACGTTAATTTTTCGCTCATTTCGGAATTTTGACGGGCAAAACTAGCGCAATAACTAGCAGTAGAGTATGATATTCTGGTAGATAAATTCAGATAGAAAGCGAGCGATTAGTTTGTCTCGAACGGGCACCGGCATGAGTCATGCCAAAATAATTCTTATCGGGGATCACAGTGTGGTCTATGGTCAACCGGCCATCGCCCTCCCACTCCCCTCGGTAAATACGCACGTCGTGATGACCTCGATTCCGAGTGGACAGACCTTGTCCAGTCGGTACTTTGACGGGCCCATCGCTCAGTTGAATCACCATTTAGCCGGCGTCGTGGCTTTGATCACCGCCCTTTTAGACCGGTTCCACGGTCATGACGTCCCGTTTCACATGGCTATCACAAGCGACTTGCCGGCCGAACGGGGCATGGGTTCCTCAGCCGCCGTCGCGGTGGCCATCACCCGGGCGATGTACGCTTTTTTTGACCGCCCGTTGGCCCGTGAAACCCTGTTAGCGACCGCTGGTATCGCCGAAAAGGTCACCCACGGCCATCCCAGTGGTATCGATGCAGCGACTGCCAGCTCGGCCACACCGATTTGGCTTTTGCCCCACCAGATAATCACCCAGATTCCGTTCAACCTTGAAGGGTACCTGGTCATCGCCGATAGCGGTGTTAAAGGCCAGACGGGTCAAGCGGTCGCCGCTGTGGCCCGCCGCAAGACCGTTTTTCCCCAAGCGACGACCCAGCAACTCGAAACATTGGGGCAACTGACTTACGCGGCCCGCGACGCCCTCAAGACGGGCGCCATTACCAAGCTCGGCCAACTTTTGAACCAGGGGCAAGCCCAACTCGCCAGTTTGGGCGTCAGCTCACCGGAACTCGACCGCTTGATTCAGGTCGCGTTGCAAGCCGGCGCGTTAGGCGCTAAACTGACCGGGGGCGGCATGGGCGGTTGTCTTATCGCCCTGTGTGACTCCGCAGCAAGTGCTCAGCGCGTCAAAGATGCCGTGTTAGCCGCTGGCGCCACCGCCACCTGGACCGAAGCGTTTCACCACTCAAAGGAGGCGTCCAAATGACGACAGCCGTCACGGCTCGCGCCCACACCAACATTGCTCTGGTCAAGTACTGGGGGAAAGCGGACCAACACTTGATTCTGCCGGAGACCAGCAGCTTATCGTTGACCCTCGACCAGTTTTATACGGATACCACGGTGGCCTTCGACCCGGCGTTGAGCGCCGACGAGGTCACCGTTAACCAGCAACGACTGTCCCCAGCGGCCAGCCAAAAGGTCCGGCACCTCTTAGATTTAGTGCGCGCGCAAAGCCGGCAGGACACCTTCGCTCGGGTCACGTCTACGAACCACGTACCCATGGCAGCTGGCTTAGCATCATCGGCCTCGGCCTTTGCGGCCCTGGCTGGCGCGGCTAGTCAAGCAGCGGGGTTGACGCTCAGTCGCCGGGATTTATCACGGCTAGCGCGCCGCGGTTCCGGCTCCGCCACCCGCTCCATTTACGGGGGCTTCGTCGAATGGCACGCTGGTCACAATGATGCTACTTCTTACGCCGAACCTTTGCTGGAACAAGTGACCTGGCCCGTCGCCATCGTTGCGCTAGTCTTGGATCCGCACCAAAAGCGGGTCAGTTCCCGCCAAGGGATGCAAGCCAGCGTGGCCACCTCCCCGTACTACCCAGCTTGGAAACAAGTCGTGGCTCACGATTTAGCGGCCATCAAGCCGGCTATTCTGGACCACGATTTCACTCAGGTCGGTGAGATTCTTGAAAGTAACGCCATGCGCATGCACGCCTTGACGTTAAGCGCCGACCCAGCGTTCAGCTACTTCAATGGCGCCACCTTGACGGCTATGCAGACCGTGCGGGATTTACGTGCCGCGGGCATCGCCTGCTACTACACCTTAGACGCGGGACCGAACCTGAAAGTCTTTTGCCAATCTCAAGACATCGCCGCGATCACGGCACGGTTCACCCATGACTTTGGCCATGACCGCGTCATCGTGGCCCATCCCGGTCCCGGCCTCAGTTGGCTGTGATCGACTATCCAGCAGAATCAACTCAATTACACAATTTTTCATGTTAGTTATTGGCGACTCGTACGTCGCAGAAGGGACCTGATTTTTTGATTTCCGCCCAAGCACCCGGAAAACTCTATATTGCCGGCGAATACGCCGTCGTTGAGCCGGGGTACCCGGCAATTATTGTCGCACTCAACCAGTTCGTAACCGTGACCATCGAAGCGAGCCACGATTACGGTAGCATCGCCTCTAAGCAGTACCAAGAAAATTCCATCTACTGGCAACGCCAGGGAAGCGAACTGGTCTTTGACAACCGGGACAATCCCTTCCACTATATTCTATCGGCGATTCATTTGACCGAGCAGTACGCCCAGTCCTTGGGTAAGCCGTTAGACATGTACCACTTGAACGTGAACAGTGAACTCGATAGCGTCGACGGAAAAAAGTACGGCCTGGGTTCTTCGGCGGCGGTCACCGTCGCCACGGTCAAAGCGCTCTGTCAATTTTATGGCATCCAAATGAGCAAAGACCGCCTCTTCAAACTGGCGGCCATCGCCCACTTAGACGTCCAGGGGAACGGTTCATTAGGCGATATTGCGGCCTCCGTGTACGGCGGTTGGATCGCCTACCGGGCTTTTGACCGCGACTGGTTGGCCTCGGCCCGCCGCGAACTCAGCTTAGCTGAACTGTTGACCATTGATTGGCCGGGACTCGACATCGAACTCTTGACGCCCCCAGCCCCCTTACGCCTCTTGATTGGCTGGACGGGGACCCCGGCTTCCACGTCCCACTTAGTTGACCGCATCGCGTTGTTCAAGGCAACTAAGCGCCAAAGCTATCACGATTTCTTACAGGCCAGCAAGAATTGCCTACACCGCATGATCCAAGGCTTTCACGACGGTGACTTATCCGCCATCCAACGTGAAATCACCAAGAACCGCCAGTTGCTCAACCAATTGGCCCACCTCAGCCACGTCACCATTGAGACCAAGTTGCTCAAGACGATGTGTGATACGGCGGTCAATAGTGGTGGCGCCGCAAAATCTTCCGGTGCCGGGGGCGGTGATTGCGGGATCGTCATCATCAATGCTGCTCAAGACCTGGCTCACCTCCTGCACGATTGGGAACGTCGCGGCATCGAACCATTGAAATTAAACGTCCATCACGTCATCGAATAAGGAGTCCATTATGGAACTGTCACGACACGCTCACCGTAAAGATGAACACCTCTCACTTGCCGAAAAATTTTACACGTCCCAAGCGACCAGTCAATTTGATCAGCTCCGGTTCGTACACCAAAGTTTCCCGGAGATGGGCGTGGCCGATACGGATCTGACCACGACTTTGGGGCCTTTGACCCTTCCAGTCCCCCTCTTAATCGAGGCTATGACCGGTGGCAGTCCCCGGACCGGCCAGGTCAACGCCCAGTTAGGTCGCCTAGCTGCCAGAACCAAAATGGCCGTTGCTAGTGGTTCGCAGAGTATCGCCTTAAAGGATGACCGGGCCATTGCGACTTTTACGCCGTTACGGGAAAACAACCCCGACGGTTTGGTTTTCGCTAACTTGGGTGCCGGCCATACCGTCGCTCAGGCGCAGCGGGTAGTTGACATGTTGGCGGCCGACGCGTTGGAACTCCACGTGAACACCGCTCAGGAACTGATCATGCCTGAAGGCGACCGGGCCTTCCACTGGCTCGATGGCATCGGTGAAACGGTGGCGGCTTTAAACGTCCCGGTCATCGTCAAGGAAGTCGGTTTCGGCATGGCCCGCGAAACGTTGACCCGCCTAGCCGCCGTGGGCGTGCACTACGTCGATCTAGGCGGTCGTGGAGGAACCAATTTTGCGACCATTGAAAATTTCCGCCGACCACAAAAGGACTTGGACTACCTGGCTAATTGGGGCCAAAGCACGGTCGAATCCTTATTGGAAGCCCAAGCAGTTCCTGACTTGACAACGATTGCCACGGGCGGCATCCGTAACCCGTTAGACATCGCCAAGGCGCTAGCTTTAGGGGCCACGGTGGTCGGCAGTGCCGGGCAAGTCCTGCATCACCTGTTGAAAACGGACGAGGACGCCACCGCAAAATTCCTCTTAAACTGGCAGGACGGGCTACGGCGCATCATGACCCTTCTCGGGGCCCGCACCGTGGCTGACCTACGGCAACAACCACTCTTGTTCTCACCCGAACTTGAAAATTACCGGCGTCAACGTCAGTTAAACAACGAACGATAACCAACAAAAACCAGCAAGTCACGTGCCCAAGATTACTGTCCTGGGCATCGCACTTGCTGGTTTTTTAATGGTGATATATTTCATGGACTCGTTGAATCGTTAATGATCACCTGAAGCCGACCGTTATTCTCTGAAAATAACGTCTACCTTCAAGTTGCGACCGATTTGAGGTCCTACCGTCGCCGTTGGAATAAGCTAATCGTCCCTAAGATCAACGTAACGCCCACCATCATCACGACGTTCAAACTTTGAATGACGCCATCACTCAACCGATAAACGCCGTGGATTGCCCGCTGAGTCCCCACACTCAATTGTCGTTTCATTCGCCACTCCTCCTCAATTTTGTTTCCGTGTCACCGGTCCTCATTACCGGTGACCCTTTTTGGCGCACAATGAGAAATAGTATACACGCTTAGAGCGACTCGAAGGCAACCGTTTTGTATCATTTTCGCCTAAAAAACGCTCGCTTCCACCAATCATGGGAGCGAGCGTAACCATTACTTTCATGGGACTAACTTAAGTCAAATCTTCCGGGTAGACCGTGAATCGCAGGCCTTTTGGAAAGAAGTTCTTCACCGTCTTTTGGACGACTTTCCCGAAACCAACCGGTTGCTGGTCACAAGTCAGTAGGTACCAGCCCTTCGCTGGCGCCGTCGTTAACGTTAAGGCATCACCGTGAACCCATTGTTGCCACTGCTCACTGTCGATAGTCAGCGTTTGGGCAACCTGTTGGGGATCGCTGGCCAATGCCAAGGCATAAGCCGGTTCGAACCGGTTCTTCTTGAAAGTCCCGAGATGCAAGCCCGGCCGGAAGACATGCGCACCAGTTAAAGCCGGCAACTGAGCCGGAGTGAGGAACAACTGATCCTTGATAGTGACCAAATCACCCGCGGGGACCGTCCCGAGAACTTGTTGCGCAAAGTCTTGCCAGAGTTTTCGCTGTGCACCGGTCAGAGCCTGCCCCAGCTGGGCTTGGCCGTGAACTCGTTTGGCTTCGGCCGTGGTGGCCCGTTGGAGCTTGGCCACAAAGTGTCCCTCGCCCTTTAATAAGTGCGGGAACAATCGTGCGGCGCGCTTCAAATCTGGATTACCATCGGCCCACTCCGGCCGTGCATCAACCACGCCACCGCTCTTTTCAACGGGAACCAGGGAAAACTCGGGGAAGGTCTTCAAGACCCACGCCATCATCTGTTCGTCTTCTTCCGGGGCAAAGGTGCAGGTCGAATAAATCAGCTGGCCACCAGGTTTGACCATTTTTACGGCCTCGGTCAAAATCTCCCGTTGCCGTGCGGCACATTCTTCGACATACGCCAAGGACCAGTAGTCCATCGCCGCTGGGTCCTTACGAAACATTCCTTCGCCAGAACACGGTGCATCGACCAGCACCTTATCGAAGTAATCTGGAAAAATCGGACTAAGGGTGTCCGGCGAATCGTTTAAGATCAACGCGTTGGCTGTTCCGAACCGTTCGACGTTTTCCGCCAAGACGCGAACCCGCTTCCGGTTGATTTCGTTCGTGACCAGTAAGCCACTACCCTGCAGGTAACTGGCCAGATGCGTAGTCTTGCCACCAGGGGCAGCACAGAGGTCCAAGACCCGTTCGCCCGGTTGGGGTGCCGCTGTAGCACCCACGAACATGGCACTAGGTTCCTGACTGTAAACGGCCCCGCTCTGGTGGGCTAAGCTTCGTCCCTTGACCGTTCCGTAATAACCCCAAGGCGCATAGGGTACCCGGGGTGCCGCCGTCAACTTTGCTGAAAGTTGCCGTTGCGGGTTCACTCGGTAACCCGCCGTCGTCGTTCCCGTCGTCAAACTTGCCAAAAATGCGGGGGCTTCAGTACCTAAAAGGTGCTGATATTTCGTCACAAAATCATCTGGTAAATTCACCGTTATTCTCCCATCTTGTTAGCTACAACTAACTATTTGTATTCTACAAAATACGTTCTTTTTTGGTTTCAACCGTTCCCATTATACCCGTTTCCCCGGTCACACTCTAGTTGAAATAGTCGCAAACTGTTTCATTTTATGTTAGATTAGAAAGACTAGTTATTTCAAAAATGTGAGGTGTTTTGAAAATGGAACGAAAACTTATTGCCATTGATCTGGATGGGACGACGCTCAACAAACAATCCCAAGTCAGTCCCAAAACCAAGGCCGTCTTAACGGCCGCACGCCAGGCGGGACACCTGGTTAGTATCGTGACGGGGCGGCCCAATCGCCTCTCCGCCAATATTTATGACGATTTAAATCTGGACGGCCCGATGATTAACTTCAACGGTAGTCTGGGGCATATCCCCCATCACGAGTGGGCTGGTGAGTACCAGTACACTTTCGACCGGGGCATCGCCTTTGACCTGTTAGCCCACCGCGCCGAACTCGGCATTCAAATGATTGCGGCGGAAGGCAAGCACCTCTTCTTGGCCATGCAGGACCAGCCCCGCCAAATCGGCTTCTTCCCGTCCGTTTTGCAGAGCAATCAAATTCTCAACCAAAAGTCTCTGACCCAAAACCCGACTAGTCTAACGATTGCCGTCGACCGGAGTCATCAAGACCAACTCTTGAGTTATCTACGACACAATTTTAACGACCAAATCGATGCGGCCCCATGGGGTGGCCCCGATTCCGTAGTGGAACTAGGGGCCAAGGGCATTCAAAAAGCCACCGGGGTTGAAGTCTTAGCCCACCATTATCACGTGCAGCGTGCTAACATCATCGCCTTTGGTGACGAACACAACGACCGGGCCATGATCGACTACGCCGGCTGGGGGGTTGCCATGCAAAACGCCACGCCAGCCATCAAGCAATTGGCTAACGACGTCACCGCCGTGGATAACGACCATGACGGACTCGCTAACTATTTGGCAGATTACCTGCACTTAGACGTCGCCGAATAAAAATAATAACCCTTAAACGCAATTTAAAAGTGCCAGCGAAACGACTCCGCTCATAGGAGATGGTTTCACTGGCACTTTTTGCTTAGGTTTAATTAGTTTTGGTGGAATGTTTGGGTCGCGTTGATGGCGGCTTGCCAACCCGCGTAGCACTTTTCGCGTTGGTCGTCCGCCATTTGCGGCACGAATTCGTCTCGTAGCTTGTGCATCTTGCGAATACTATCGATATCGGACCAGAAGCCGACCGCTAGTCCGGCCAAGTAAGCCGCGCCCAGCGCCGTGGTCTCGTTGATGGCCGCCCGCTTGATGGGCGTCTTCAAGATGTCGGCCTGGAACTGCATCAAGAAGTTATTGTTCGCCGCCCCACCGTCAACACTCAAGGACTGCATCGGTAGTTTGGTTTCCTTGGTCATGGTGTCGACCACGTCCCGCGTCTGGTACGCGATGGCTTCTACGGTCGCGCGCACGAACTGTTCGCGCGTGGTGCCCCGGGTCAACCCGAAGACGGCACCGCGCGTTTCTTGATTCCAATACGGCGCTCCGAGACCGGTAAAGGCCGGCACGACATACACGCCGCCGGTGGTCTCAGCATCGACGGCCATTTTTTCCGATTCACTGGCATGGTCGAAGAACCGCATCCCGTCGCGCAGCCACTGGACCGCCGAACCAGCCACGAAAATGGACCCTTCCAGTGCATAGTTAATCTGACCGTCTAAACCATAAGCAATCGTGGTCAGCAACCCGTTGGTCGAAAGCGTCGGTTCCGTCCCAGTGTTCATCATGATGAACGCCCCGGTCCCATAGGTGTTCTTGACCATCCCGCGGTCAAAGGCTGTTTGCCCAAACAAAGCGGCTTGTTGGTCTCCCGCGATCCCCGCAATTGGGACCTGGACTCCGGAGAAGGTATAACCCGCCGTGTACCCATAAATCTCCGATGACGAGCGCACTTCTGGCAACATTGCTGCCGGGATTCCTAACCAATCCAGAATATCCTGGTCCCAACTCAACGTGTGGATATTGAACAACATGGTCCGACTGGCATTGGTATAGTCAGTTGCATGGACCCGCCCGCCCGTCAATTTCCAGAGAATCCAGGTATCAATCGTTCCGAATAACAACTCGCCATTCTTGGCCCGTTCATGAGCGCCATCGACGTGGTCTAAAATCCACTTGATTTTCGTGGCCGAGAAGTACGAGTCCACGACCAAGCCGGTTTTTTGATGAATCTTTTCGGTGTAACCATCGGCCTTCAATTGGTCAGCAATAGCGCTAGTTTGTTTAGATTGCCACACAACGGCATGGTAGATGGGTTCGCCGGTCCGTTTGTCCCAAATCACCGCGGTTTCCCGTTGGTTGGTGATCCCGATGCCCCGCACCTTGTAGGGTTGGACATCAGAATTAATCAGCGCATCCGAAATTACGGATTGGACTGCGTTCCAAATCTCGTTAGCATCGTGTTCCACCCATCCCGGTTGGGGAAAGTACTGATGAAACTCCCGCTGGGCCTGACCCGCGATCTGACCGTTTCGATCAAATAAAATCGCGCGGGTACTGGTCGTCCCTTCGTCAATTGCCATCATGTATTGTTGATCATCCATCGTCAGAATCTCCATTTCATACGTTCATTAACTACGGCTATAAAGAACCGTGCTGTCACAATTGTCTCTAGTATACCGAAAAGTCCGCCATTCGCCAATTAAATTCACAAATAAAACCGCTACCAACGCGATAATCTCGGCATTGATGGCGGTTTATAAGATTTCTTCAACTTTTGGTTACTTTTCGTCGCTCTTTAAGACACCCGCAACGCCGTAACGGTCCGGTTGCATTTCGCGTAAAATGACGTGGACGTGTTCCGCCGGGGCGCCGGTATTCTTAGTGACAGCGCTGGTGACGTCTTGGACCAAGGCCTTCAATTGGGCTTGTGAGCGGCCAGCAATCAAATCGATGTTTACAATTGGCATAAGTTTCGTTCCCTTCTCATTTTAGGATAACTCCTATTATACCGGTTGGTGGGAAACGGAGCAATCTTAATGTTCGTGTTGGCGTTGCTGACGGGCCTTGAGTTGTTCGGTCTCATCGTAAAACTTCCCTTCGATATCCACCGTACTGACCAAGTTGACGAAGGCGTCCGGGTCGGTCTCCTTGACCGCGTGTTCTAAATCGTACAACTCGTAACGTGAGATAACGACCATCAACACGGTACTGGTCTGCCGGCGATACGCGCCCATCGATGGAATCACGGTAATCCCACGAATCAACGTTTGGTAAAGCTGGTCGATGACCGCCGTTGACTGAGTGGTCACGATGAAGGCCGTCAGTTTCTGGTGCCGCGTGTGGATACTGTCGACCACCCGTGACATCGCGTAGATGGAGATGATGGTGTACAACGCACTCTCCCAGCCAAACAGACCGCCCGCCAAGAGGATGATGGCCAAATTGATCAGTAGCATCAGCGTCCCAATCGTCCGTCCAGTCGTTTTTTGCAGGACTACGGCCACGATATCCATTCCCCCGCTCGAAAACCCGAATTTCAACGCGTAAGCCACGCCAACACCGGTTAAAATTCCCCCAAACAATGCCGCCAGTAACGCGTTATGCGCGACCGCCACTACGGGGAAAATCAGCGATAGCCCCGCGGTCAAGCCCGCTACGAAGATGGAATATAGCGTAAAACTTTGCCCCACCTTGACCCAGCCCAACACGCCGATGGGCAAGTTGAACAGGAGGATGAACCAGCCAGTCCCAATCGGTAACCCACTGGCCTGGCTGGCTAATGCCAAGATTTGAGCAATCCCGTTGATGCCCGCACTAAAGATCTTACCTGGAATCAAGAAATCGTTTAACGCGATGGCGTTGACTACGGCTGACCCAATCGCCACCAAAAATTGTTGCGCCTGCCGCTTTAATTCTAATGAATTTCTCATCTGTCTTCTCGCTCCCCCAATGTTTATTCGCACCGCGCGCTTAGTCAGCCGTTAACCGGCAATGGGCCTAAGCCCCGCAAACGGCGGGATAGCCCACCGACTGATTTATTCTTTACGGACGTCACACTATGCGCTAATTGTATAAATATTTACTTTGATGAGAATAATAAATTAATTAATGAGAGTTAACCCCGAAACCACTCATTTTAACCCAAAAATGTTAGAATGAGTACCGTAATTTTATGCAAAAAATGAAAGGAGCGTCGTTATGAATTATTCTGCTTGTACCAGTATTCTTATCGGGGCTAAAGCGTCGTTGGACGGCTCGGTCATGATCGGTCGTAACGAAGACGCTAAGGCCGCTTGGCCCAAGCACTTCGTGGTCCATCCCGCTAAAACAGCGAGTGAACCGGTAAGCTTCACCAGTCCGGACAATGGCTTTACCATGCCGTTACCAGCCCAAGCAGCTAAGTACACGGCCACGCCCGAGTGGACCACCAAGTATGGCGTCTTCGAAGAATCCGGCATCAACGAGTATGGTGTGGCGATGAGCGCCACCGAAAGTACCTACTCCAACGAGCGGGTCCTGGGCTGTGACCCATTAGTCAAAAACGGCATCGCCGAAGAGGCCATGGTCACCGTCGTTCTCCCGTACGTGCACAGTGCACGAGCCGGGGTCAAGCGTCTCGGCCAACTGGTCAGCCATTACGGCACCGCTGAATCGAACGGGATCCTGTTCGCTGACCAACGTGAAGCCTGGTACCTCGAAACGGGTGCTGGCCACTACTGGGTCGCCCAACGGATTCCGGATAACGCCTACGCCGTGGTCGCTAACCAGATGGCCATTCAGGTGGTCGATTTCAACGACCCGGCCAACTTCATCACCGCGCCGCACCTGCAGGAATTCGTGGCTCACAACCACCTCAACCCGCACAACGACCGGTTCAATTGGCGTGAGATCTTTGGGACCCAGGACCAATCGGACCTGTACTACAACACTCCGCGAGTCTGGTACGGCCAGCATGTCTTCACCCCGCAAGTCGCCGCGCAACCGCAATCATTTGACTTACCCTTTATTCAGTACGCGACCAAAAAACTCGGGGTCAACGACGCCCAAGACTACCTCAGCAGTCACTACCAGGGCACCCCGTACGATCCGGTCGGGGCCGGTAGTCCCGCCGACAAGACCCGGTTTCGGCCCGTCAGCCTCGCCAAGACGCAAGAATCACACGTCTTGCAACTGCGGCCAGACCTGGAGCCTGCGTTAGCCGGTATCCACTGGTTAGCTATGGGCGTGGGGGCACAAAGCGTCTACATCCCGTTTTACGCGGGCA
This sequence comes from Levilactobacillus suantsaii, assembly GCF_014069315.1. NCBI lineage: Bacteria > Bacillati > Bacillota > Bacilli > Lactobacillales > Lactobacillaceae > Levilactobacillus > Levilactobacillus suantsaii. Next base: position 2,098,153 of record NZ_CP059603.1, read on the forward strand.
TCACTCAGACGCCTGCGGCCTACCGTCTCGGCACGGCAACCTATTCACCGGATTCGGCTTACTGGGTCTACAAGCTGGTCAGCGTCTTAAACGACGCCCACTACCACGCAACTCAGGCCCTGGTCAGCGACACGCAAAAACAATTGCGCATCGACCTGCGCCAATTAGTCCAAACGACCGACGCTGTCGCCCAAAAGTTAACTGGCTTGGAATTGGCAACCTATTTAACCACCCAGTCCACTAAGGCCGCCGAATTGGGCCTTAGTCGTTACCGTCAGTTAGCGGCGCAACTGATTACCCAGGCCACGGACTTAGGACCCTTGAACTACCACCAAGATTTGAATTTATAAATTGATTGGACGGACTTGGTGGTCGTCTTAGATCCGAGTTCGCCCGTACCAAATGGGAGATATTAAAACAAATGGAAAAACAGCAAAAGATTAAATTACCTACTTTAATCTTAATGATATTTACGGCCATCTATGGGTTTGCGAACACCACGGTGGCCTACGACCAAATGGGTTATGCCAGCATCGTCTGGTACGTGCTGGCCGCCCTATTGTTCTTCTTGCCCAGCGCATTGATGCTGGCCGAGTATGGGTCGGCCTTTAAAGAAGCCAAGGGGGGCATTTACTCTTGGTTAGCCGGCTCGATTGGCGAAAAATGGGCCTTTATTGGCACCTTCATCTGGTTGTCCTCGTGGATTATTTGGATGTTGTCGACCTCGTCCAAGGTCTGGATTCCACTGTCCACGTTGATTTCCGGCAGTGACCAAACGCAGACCTGGTCGTTGTTCGGCCTCACGTCGACGTAAACCGTGGGATTGTTGGGAATTCTGTGGATCCTAGTCGTCACCTTCTTTGCCACCCGCGGGGTCAACTCGATTGCGAAGATTTCATCACTGGGGGGCATCTTCGTCATGTTCCTCACGGCCTTGTTCTTCGTGGCTAGCATCGTGATTGTGATTGCTAACGGTGGCCATTTAGCCCAACCCATCAACGGGTTGCACAGCTTTACGGCTTCCCCGAACCCGCAATTCTCATCCCCGATGGCCTTGATTTCCTTCGTGACGTACGCGGTCTTCGCTTACGCCGGCATGGAATCCATGGGCGGAATCACCGACTCGATGGACCGGCCCGAAAAGACTTTCCCCAAGGGCCTCATCATTTCCACGATTGCGATTACCTTGATGTACTCAATCTCCATCTTCCTATGGGGCATTAGCGCCAATTGGCACGATATTTTGGGCCACAACGCCGTAAACTTAGGAAACATCACCTACGTGTTAATGAACAATCTGGGACTTGTTCTGGGCCACGCCTTGAACCTGTCGACCGGGACCGCAGTGGGCTTAGGTCATTTATTTGCCCGACTGACCGGGTTAAGCATGTTTATGGGTTACTTGGGCTCCTTCTTTGTGTTGATCTACTCCCCGTTGAAATCCTTCATTTTGGGATCGTCACCGGAGCTGTGGCCTAAGAAGATGACCAAGCTCAACAAAGTCGGCATGCCCGCCTACTCGATGTGGCTTCAAGCCATCATTGTGGCCATCTTCGTCTTCCTGGTAGCTTTCGGGGGTTCGGCTGCTAAGCAGTTCTACCTGATTTTGACCGACATGGGGAACGTTTCCACGTCCTTCCCGTACCTCTTCTTGATTGGGGCCTTCCCGTTCTTCAAGAAGCGCGCCGACTTGGAGCGGCCGTTTGAAATCTACACCAGCCGCTTCTGGACCAACACCATCGTGACGGTCGTCCTGATCGTATTGGTCGGCGGGATTGGTTTTACCTGCCTGCAACCGATCTTCGAACACGACTACATGACGGCCTTCTGGACCATCATCGGTCCCATCTTCTTTGGGGCCGTAGCTTGGCTCTTCTACCACAACGCCCAAAAACGGACGTCGGCTAATGAGGAACCCAGTGAAAACTAAAATTGTTTCTCTATTATCCGTTGCTGGTTTGACCAGCAACGGATTTTTTTGCTTTCAGCTGGATTTTATGTCCCTTGAACCACTGGGATGAATATATGAATAAGTTAAAGTAATTTGTTTAATTTTTACGTCTTCCCCCTAAATCCAATCTTTAACCCATCATATCCGTTTTTTCGCCAACCAGAGGCATAAACCTCATGGTTGACCAGCTCACCTTGCTCACTAGTTTTTCACCCACCTAAAAGAGACAGCTCCGACCTTTTTGGTTTGACGACTTGTCAACCCAAGCGGTAGAACTGCCCCTAGACTAGCGCACAAGAAATGCTCGCCTTTTCTCAATTTTTTAATCGTTAAAGACAATGATTTTCTTTCCCGTATTACCACCCGATTGAAAATCGCGATGGGCTTGTTTAATGGCTTCCAGCTCAAACGGATACGTCCGGTCGACACGCACGGTGAGCTTGCCCTGACTGTATAGCGCAATCACCGTTTCAAGCTCCTGTACGGAGAGATAACCCATTGAATAAATCCCTGTAATTCCCCGCCGTTTCGTTTCCGCCGTGTCGATAAGCCCATTGACCGACGTGACCCGGCCACCAGGTCTGACGACGGGATAGCTAGCGGCCAGTGTTTTGGGCCCCGTCAAATTGACCACCAAATCAACGTCCTGCACTAATTGGGTGAAATCTTGCGATCGATAATCAATCGTCTCATCGGCCCCCAATTGCTGCATATAGGCCGCTTGTTTCGCCGAGCCCGTTGCAATCACGTGATCCCCCGCATTTTTAGCCAGTTGGATGGCTTGACCGCCAACACCACCAGCCCCGCCGTGAATCAAGACCGTTTGTCCAGCCTGAACTTGACCATCGCGAATCGTTGCCGCATAAGCCGTTGCCACACCTAAATAAAAGCCCCCCAGTGGCACTAAATCTAAGTTCTTAGGCACGGTGGCCACAATCGCAGAATCATCTAACAAAATTTCTTCGGCATAGGTGGCCATGTAGGCCATACCAATCACGTGGTCGCCCACGGCAAAACGACTTACGGCTGATCCTACCGCCGTCACCACGCCCGCAAAATCTTCTCCCAGTGAATGGGGTAAAACCGGCTTGATAGCGGCCGGCATCGTGGGGAAAGGCCCGTTTTGCCGAATCACCACGTCGGGGTCGTTCACCCCAATCGCCGCTGTCTTCACGACGCTTTGGTGGGCGGCCGGTTGTGGGGACTTAACTTCCACCATGTGTAGCACATCAACGTCGCCATACTGCTTCAACATTACTTTTTTCATGACGTCACTCACTTTCTTAAAGTAATCCCAGTATGACAAGATTGGCTACACGTTTAAAGTCCTAACTTTTTTGATAGTTACTATCTTTTTAAATAGATTTGACTTCTCCCGCGCCGCGCAACGTCAAAAATCATAAAAATTTTCATCTTACGGTGGGGTGCCAGTAAGGGTTTTAACCTTGGCGCCACCAAAGTCTAAGCTTGTTTAACTTCGTAAACGTCCGCGAATTGTTCCAAGGCACGTAGGACCGGCATGAACTGGTCACCCATAGCCGTTAACGAGTACTCAACTTTCGGTGGAACTTGGGGGTAAACTTTACGGTTGATCAACCCATAGCCTTCCAATAACCGTAAATCCTTGGTTAACTGGGCCTGGGTGACCGTTGGTAACTTCCGACTGAGCTCTCCAAAACGCAAAGTCTGCTGATGTAAGAAATACAAGATGACCATATTCCATTTGCCGCGAACAATCTTTTGGACCCCGGCAATTGGGCAATCAACAAAAATCGTTTCGTCCGATTTTTCCATACCATGCTTACCTCTCTTTTATTAATCTTGATATTAGCCACCACTAGTTTAATATAACCTATCCCCCCAGTACCAACCAATTAATCCGTTGGGCATCGGTTCAATTCTATAGCCAGCAACTAGGTGCGCTTAAGCCGGTACGCGACTCACTATTTAGCCCCCGGGGAGCGCCTTTCTCTGATCCACCAGTTTGAATTATCGCCTAGGTTAAAGTAATAAATTTAAACGTTGCCATCATAGCTCCCACAGGCCGACCTTCGTGTGTTCAGCCAGCGGCAGTCAAAAACTCGTGCAAGGCCCCAAAATTCACCCAGCTTGGGGTCCTGCACGAGCTTAATTGACTTTAAATCAGAGGCAGCTTGCGACCTGCTTTTCTGGCCACAACCCCTTGCTTCACCAAGAGTCCTCCTAAGACAACGATGCCGGCAACGTCCACGCCCTGCTTAAGGCTGAATAAGGGCAAGTTAAATGCCGTGACGATGCCCATCACAATAAGTAGTACTGGGGCAATCATTGAATTGGCTGATTGTTTAATCATGAATCCACCTCCAATCAGCTTCAACTAGACTTTAATTATCGCACACGTGACTCGCCATTTAAACCCGCCAGTCAGACTTCCCCCGACTCAACAATGGTGTCCCCTTAAAAAGGGCGTAAAAAAAGAACCCCCGGTAAAAACCGAGCGTTCTTTTTTAGAAACGATTTAGCTCCGACGGCGTTCTGGAATCCGGGCAGCCTTACCATTCCGATCACGTAAGTAGTACAACTTGGCACGACGAACGCGACCTTGACGAAGAACTTCAATCTTCGCAACCCGTGGGGAGTGTAATGGGAAAATCCGTTCCACACCGACACCGCTACTGATCTTTCGAACAGTGTAAGTTGCTTGAATGCCGCTACCTTTACGCTTGATAACGACCCCATCGAACAATTGAATCCGTTCGCGAGACCCTTCAACGATCCGAGCGTGAACCCGAACAGTATCACCGGCACGGAAGTCCGGAATGTCGTCACGTAATTGGTCCTGGTTGATCTTTGCAATTAATTGATTTTGGCGCATGATTTTCTTTCCTTTCGCCAACGTTCATTATCTCAGATTATCGACAGCGGAACGTTGTTGTTGTGGCTAAACAGCCAAAAATAAGTTTAGCATATCCCCGGCGCCCTGTAAAGGCTAATCGCTTGACTGAGGAGATTGCTTTTCTTCTTCTTCGATCCGCACGTCGGCCAACAAGCGTTTTTGTAAGGCGGTTAACTGCTGGTGGTCGATGAGGTCCGGGCGACGCAAGTACGTCCGCCGCAGGGCCTCTTTTTGCCGCCACTCATCGATTTTTTGGTGATTCCCGCTAATCAGGACGTCCGGAACGGTCAACCCACGAAAATCCGCTGGCCGCGTGTACTGCGGGTATTCCAATAAACCAGTCGAAAACGAATCGCCGGGCGCCGACTCGGCATTACCCAAGACACCAGGTAGCAACCGTACCGTCGCGTCGATCATGACCATGGTGGCTAATTCCCCCCCGGTCAAGACAAAATCACCCAGCGAGACCTCGTCAGTCACCAGATTGCGAATCCGCTCATCATAGCCCTCGTAGTGACCACACAAAAAGGTCAAATGCTCTTCGTGCGCGAAATCTTCGGCTACATGCTGGTCAAAGGTCACCCCAGCCGGATCGGTCAAGATAACCCGCCCCTTGGGCAAGCCCGCTTCAGCTGCCTGGTGTTCGGTCGCGGCTAGCGCATCAAAGATGGGTTGGGGTTGCAAGAGCATCCCCGCGCCACCCCCAAAGGGGTAATCGTCGACGTTGCCGTGTTTATTGGTCGAATAGTCCCGAAAATTGGTCACGGGCATGGTCAAATGGCCATTCTCGATGGCCTTACCCACGATGGAATCGTGCATCGGGCCACTGAACATATCGGGAAAAAGACTTAACACATCAATCCGCATTAATCGAGTCCCTCCATTAATTCTACCGTGATTTGGTGGGCGTCGAGGTCCACCTTTTTAACCACTTGGTCGATGACGGGCAACAATAAATCGCTTTGACCCGCGCGTTGGACCACCCAGACGTCGTTAGCGCCCGGTGACAGAATCTCTTTGACGGTCCCTAACTTTTGGCCCGTTTCATCCACCACGTCTAAGCCCACGATTTGGTGGTAGTAGTATTCACCGGGGCCTAAGTCATCGGCCTGGAGTTCGTCGGCCGTAATCTTGAGTGTCGCAGTCTTCAAACTTTCCACGTCGTTGATCGACGGCCGGTCGGTAAAGCCTAACAAGTAAAATTGTTTATGTTGCCGCACCGTGGCTACAGTCAATTTCACAGGTTGTTTTTGTTGTGGCAAAAAGGCCCAAAGAATGGCGCCCACAGCGAAACGTTTTTGCGGAAAGTCGGTCGTGGCGACGACCCGAACTTCGCCCTTAATGCCGTGGGTATTGACGATAGTCCCCACCGTATAGTAAGTCATGTTGTCCCCCTATCTTGGTTATGTGTCGTATTTTTACTGGGGTCCTGCCCCGCTTCGTTAGCTTGATGATACAAAAAACTCGAGGGAAACGTCGCCGCCTCACTCGAGAGTCTTTGTCGGGTGGTCATCGATGATGAGCCGAACCCGTTTATTACCTTGGACGCGCACGCTATAGACAATCGTCCGAATAGCCTGTGCGACCCGGCCTTGCTTACCGATCACCCGACCGACATCGTCCGGATGAACGGTTAACCGATACTCGTAAAATCGCTCCGTCTCGGCGGTCGTGACGACCACGTTACCGGGATGGGCCACGAGCGGGCTGACAATCGCAAGAATTAATGCCTTAAAATCGGTCATGGCTAATCACTACTTCTTAGTGTACTTAGCTTCGTGGTATTGCTTCATGATTCCGGCGTTCGAAAGCAAGTTCTTCACCGTGTCTGAAGGTTGAGCACCGTTGTTCAACCAGTTCATGATGGATTCTTCGTTTAACTTAACTTCGGCTGGAGTCACGATTGGGTTGTAGGTCCCAACGTTTTCGATAAACCGGCCATCCCGAGGGCTCCGGGAATCGGCAACCACGATTCGGTAGAATGGGCGCTTCTTAGAACCCATCCGCTTAAGACGAATCTTTACTGACATATAGACACCTCCTGTATTTCTTTCAACGAGTAATAATATACCAGTTTCTAGATATGATGTAAAGAGTTTTTTCTTTACACCTTTAAATTAATCGAATGGTCGGCGTAACCAGGCGATAACGTTCGGCGTTAAGGTCGCTTGATGGGTGATAATCCACTCCGAGACTGCGCTGTAGTCCGTAAAGTCCAGGACGGGCCGGTGAATCCCGGTCGCTTGAAGGTGGGCCACAAATTGCAGATCTGCGATACTGATGGGGGCCTGGTACAGGGGATTTTCCTGCACCCGACTGCCCCACTCATCATTTAAAATCGCCATGGCGTTTTGATACGCCGCCGTTTGTAACAATAGCGCCCGTAATTCATTCGCCGTTAAAACCGTCATCTTACATTGCCCCCCTCTAAGGCTTTAAGTTGTGGATCATCGGCCAGGCTAATGACCGTTCCCGGGGCGTGTCTCACCGAAAATTGGGTGGTGGGACTGGTCAGTAACCAGATCACGTCAACGGGTGCCGGCATCCGGACGGCTCGTTCGCCATACCCGTCGGTCAAGATAATCACGAGTTGGCCCGGCGCACTGCCGAGCAACCGGGGCAACGCAGTGAATACCGCTTGAAAGCGAGTGCCTCCGCCACCAACGCGTTTAAGGTCGGGCACCCGTCCTTGCAAGCGAAAGCTGGCCTGGCGATGCACTTCGGTGTCGAACGGATAAACCCGAATCGCCGCTGGGTAAATCGTGAGTAACCGGGTCAGTTGGCCCAAGAGATAGGCAATCTCCTGGTTGCCCATCGACCCCGATTCGTCGATAAAAATTGCAATTTGTTGGTAGGTCTGCACGATTTGCCCCGGTAAATCCATCCGTACCGGCTGGCGGCGGTTGAACCGCCCGTAGGCTGGTCGGCGACCCGCCGGTACCTGACCGAGTTGCCGTTGTAACAGACCCTGCCAGGACAACGGCCGGTCAATTTTGACTCGTGATAAAGTTGCTTCGATGCGTCCCGGCAAAGTCCCCCGTTGCTTAGCGCTTAGAGTTGCTGCGGTGGTCGCTAACACCTGCTGACGCCACTGTTCACGCGCCGCCGGGGGCGTTTGTAGCGCCGTTTCCCAGCCGTGGTGACCGTCTTGTAAACTCGCATTCGTTGTGGCTTTTGCCAAGCGGGTACTAGTCCGGTCGCCGCTCTGGTTGGGCGCGCGGGTATCACTCGCCTCCCGTCCCGTGGTTTGGGTCGCCTGCCAATGGCGCAATTGTTGCCAGTACACCGCCGAATCCTGTTGCTTAGTGGTGGGTTGCCCGGTCAAAGCCTGGATGGTCCGGCTGGTAATCGCCTGGGCCGGCAAGTCACTCAGATAGTCGTTGACCGCCGCATCCGTTGCCCAGCGTACCAGGGCGGCTTGCTTGGGGGCCGTTTCGGCCTGAGCGTAGCGCTCCGGGTGCTGCCACACCAGGTGTAAGACCGTGTGCCGCAACATCGCCAACCATTGTTGTCCCGTCCAGCCCGTTTGCGCTAAGCGTGCGGGGCTAATCACCAGTTGCCAATCGGTCGGACGGGCCCGCAGTTCTAAGGGCGTCGGCCCGTTGGCCAACCGACTGGTAAGCTGACTTAAAACACGGCCGTAAAATGGGTCGTGCAAGAGCAGATACATCACGCTCGATTGCCATAATTCGCGGGTGGCTGGCCCTTGTTGGGCGGCGGATAACGTCGCTAAGCGGGTTAATTGAGCTGAAAGACTGCGCATGGTTTACACCTCGATCTGACTGCCGCGTTTCCCAATCTGGGTCAGGACCGAATAGAGCTGAGCTACGGCCGTTGTAGCGTCAACTTGGTCGTGCAGCGCTTCGAGGAGCCCATCTTGTTGGGCGATTTCACGGCCCAGGGCAAATTGCCCGTCCGGTGCACACAGCATCAACAGTTGGGTGAAGCGTTCCGCGTATTCGCTTGTGGTCAGTGGCCAGTCGTGTTGGGCGGCAACACACTGACTCAACAAGCGTTGTTGCTGAGCCGGATTCAAGGCCCGAAACCGCCCCACGGTGCCATCTTGCGTGTAGACCTGTTCGACCGTGATGGTGGGCCGCTTGGTGTGGACGTACCCGGCAAAGGCCGTGCCCACGGTAAGGCCCAAATTCCCCCGTAACAGTTCTTGAACGATGGCCGTGTTTTGCAACAAGTCCTGCCGGTCCAGCTCCCGTAAGAGCCGCGAGACTCGCGCCCAGGCCCGTGGCGTCGGCTGTAAATCGGCACCTTCTTCATCACCCGTTGGTGCCGTAAATAAATCTGTCGGGTTCTCCGTCAAGTAAGCCGTGACCAGTGGGTCGATGCGCGGTTGGCCGTTGACCTGGACTCGCGCCCAGGCCAACCAAGTCGGCGTGTCGGCTTGCAGCACTAACCGTGTCGTCCGGTCGGCAATCGCGGCATCCCCCGGCGTGACCCCGTAATGGCTATGCTGAAAGCCTTGCATGGTGGTGTCCGGATTTTCCGCTAAGATCAAGTGGACCTGTTTAGGCAATAACAACGTATTGATTTGGCGTTGTAAGACCAGGTTCATCAGCTCACTTTGCACGGCCTGACTGCCCCGGTTAAATTCATCAAGAAACCAGATGATCTCCTCATCCGGATGGGCCTCGGCGTAGCGAATCAACGCCACCAAGGTGTGGGAATAACCAAACTGCACGTCGGCTAACTGCCCGTAGTGTTTGGTCTGGATAAAGGATTCTTTCGTGAGCGGGGGCACCGGAATCACCAGGTCCCCTTTTTCGACCAAACTCACGACCGTGGTGAAGAGCTTGGCGTGGCGCTGGTGGGCCAAATCGGCCACCAACGCGGATTTGCCGATGCCGGCTTCCCCCACGATGGTCGGCACGCTATCACTGGCTAAGACTACCCCGACGGCTCGTAAACATTGTTGGTAAGTGAGTGCCACCTAAAAACTCCCTTTCCTGTCCGTAAAACGTGTTTAGTCTTATTTTACCACGCGTCGTTGGCAGAACTTCACGATTTCGACAATCACGACCATTAAAGCAGCGGCCACGATAACGATCCCCCATTGCAACCCGGTCAAGGCCGTCACGTGGAAGAGCCCGTTCAAGCCCGGCACCAGAATCGTCATGCCTAGTAAGACAAAGGCAATCACGATGGCCCAGTTGAAGAAGCGGTTCTTCCAAATGCCAATGGTAAAAAGTGAACCATGAATCGACTTGGAGTTAAAGGCATGGAAGAGTTGAATCAAGCCTAAGGTCACAAACGCCATGGTCAAGGCGTCCGCGTGGGCCAAGTCGGCGTTGGCGTGCACTGGGTAAGTGATGGCCACCCAGTAGACGCCCAGCGTCAGTAGCCCTTCTAACAGCCCCTGATACAGGATGCCGCTAAAGACCCCGCCGGAGAAGAAGTTCGACTGCCGGCCCCGCGGCCGTTGGGCCATCAAATTCTTTTCTAGCGGTTCGACCCCCAGCGCGATGGCCGGTAAGGTATCCGTGACCAGGTTGATCCACAGAATGTGGACTGGCGCTAAAATCTGCCAGCCCAGCATGGTCATCATGAACAGAGTCAAGACTTCCCCTAAGTTGGCGGACAATAGATATTGGATGGCCTTTTGGATGTTGGCAAAGACCTTGCGCCCCTCTTCGACGGCCACCACGATGGTCGCAAAGTTGTCATCGGCTAAGACCATGTCACTGGCCCCCTTAGCTACTTCGGTCCCGGTGATCCCCATGCCAATCCCGATGTCGGCGGCCTTTAAGGCGGGGGCATCGTTGACCCCGTCCCCAGTCATGGCCACGACCTTACCGCGCTTCTGCCAGGCGTTGACGATGCGGACCTTATGCTCGGGCGCGACCCGGGCGTAGACCGCGTATTGGTCGACCTGTTTTTGGAACGTGGCATCGTCTAAATCGTCCAGCTCGGCCCCCGTCAAGACGGCGTGGGCCGTTTCGTCCTTAGTAATAATGCCTAACCGTTGGGCAATCGCCGCGGCAGTGTCGCGGTGGTCCCCGGTGATCATCACCGGCCGAATCCCGGCGCCCTTGGCTTCGGCGACGGCTTGCGCCACTTCCGGCCGTTCTGGGTCAATCATCCCCACTAACCCGGCGAAAATTAGGTCTTGTTCGGTGGTTTCACTGCTTAGCGTCGTCGGCACACTGGGCACGATGCGGTAGGCAAAGGCCAGTACCCGAATCGCTTTAGTCGCCAAGTCGTGGTTGGTCGTTAAAATCGCTTGACGTTGGTCGGCCGTCATGGCCGTGACCTCCCCAGCATTATCGACCTGGGTGACCCGTTTTAGCAATTCGTCCGGCGCCCCTTTGACGGCGATCATGAACTGACCGTCGGCTAACGGGTGCACCGTGGTCATTAATTTTCGTTCCGAATCAAAGGGAATCTCCGCTTCCCGTGGGTAGTCCTTTAGCGTCTGGGCCACCGGGTAGTCACGGTCCAACTGGTACTGGACCAGAGCCGTTTCCGTGGGGTCGCCGGCTAACCCGTCGGTGAGTTGCTGCGTGTCGTTACTGAGCAGCATCACCCGCGCTAACGGGTCGTCTTGGCGGACCGGGTTGTCGCCAGCCGGGACAAGCTTGCCATTTTGATAGATCTGTTCAACGGTCATCTTGTTTTGCGTCAGCGTCCCGGTCTTATCCGAGGCAATGATGTCGGTGCTCCCCAGCGTTTCGACCGCCGGTAATTTCCGCACTAACGCGTGGCGCTTGGCCATTCGTTGCGTCCCCAAGGCTAAGGTCACGGTCACGATGGCCGGTAAACCTTCTGGAATGGCGGCCACGGCTAACGAAATCGCCGTCAATAACATGTCGACTACGTTGGCCGTTCCGCGCCATAACCCGAGGCCAAAGACCACGGCAGCGATGATCAGAATCAAAACAGTCAAGGCTTTCCCGAGTTGGACCAGGTTAGCTTGTAACGGCGTCGTGGTCTCGTCGGCACTTTCTAGCATCCCGGCGATCCGGCCAACTTCGGTCTGCATCCCCGTGGCGACGACCACCCCGGTCGCCCGCCCATAAGTGACGTTACTGTTCATGTAAGCCAAGTTGGTCCGGTCCCCAATGCCCAGGTCCTGACCGCTTAACGTGGCGTTGGTCTTTTCGACCGGGACCGATTCCCCGGTCAGCGCCGATTCCTCGACCTTCAAGCCGGCCACTTCGACCAGCCGTAAGTCGGCGGGCACCACGTCTCCGGCTTCTAAAAGCACGATATCGCCGGGCACCAGCTCGTCGCTTTTAACGGTGTGGATTTGGCCATCGCGCCGGACCGTGGCGTTCGGGGCCGCCATTTCCTTTAAAGCATCGATGGCTTCCTCAGCCTTGGCCTCCTGAAAGACCCCGAAGATGGCGTTTAAGACCACCACTAATAAGATGATGACGGCATCCACCACTTCACCGGTCAGCCCAGCAAAGAGCGCGGCCACTAGCAACACGATGATCATCAGGTCTTTGAATTGCCCGATGAAACGTTGCAATAATGAGGGCTTCTTCTGTTGAGTCAACGCATTTTGGCCGTACTTATCCAACCGAGATTGCACTTCAGTCGCGTTTAACCCCTGGTCATTGGTCTGTAAATCTTGGTACAAATTGGCCACGGTCTGTTGATATAACGGTAATTTGGTCACATTTTGCCTGACGAATTGTCAAATCAAGTGTAACTTTTTACCGAAGAAAACTTCAGATGGTGTCTTCCAGCCTAAGACCTTACGGGGGCGATTATTTAAATTCCTGACAAACTTCGCGATATCTTGATCGGTCAGTTCATCAAGGTCAGTTCCTTTGGGAAAATACTCTCGGATGAGACCATTGGTATTTTCGTTGGTCCCACGTTGTTGTGGTGCGTGCGGGTCTGGAAAATAGACTGAGATACCAAGCTCTTTACCGACTTCACGATAACCCGCAAACTCTGTACCTCGGTCTGGTGTAAGCGTACGAACGCGTTTAGGTGTGACTGTATGCAGGAGGTCGATCATCGCTTGGGTCACATTCTTGGCATTCACTTTGGGTACACGCTCAGACAGAAGGTATCGTGACTTACGGTCGACCAGTGACACTAAACCCGAACGCCCGACCTTGCCGCGAACGGTATCGCCTTCCCAATGGCCAAAACGAGTCCGATTCTCACATGAGACTGGTCGTTCATGGACTGATGGGACATTATTAAAACGGCCACGTCGTTCGTTGACAGTTCCTTTAACCTTACGAGTTTTCCCACGATGTCGTAACTTTCGAGCGAATCCTCGAGCCCCATGACTTTTACGTTTAACGCCTAAATTATTTCGTTCAATTCCGCGATAAATCGTGTTGTAGCTGATATGCCAATTACTGGTCTCTAAAGATAAACGACCGGCGATTTGCTCGGGTGACCATTGTCGTTGAAGAATGCAGTGAAGGACAAAGTCGCGTAGCTTTAAATTCTCCAGTACCCTGAGGCGGCGACTCTTTAATCGGCGCTGTTGATAGTTCTGCTGGGCTTTTACGGCGGAATAGGCGCCCCGACCGCCGTTGCGTTTAATTTCTCGTGACACAGTGGCTTTGGAACAACCGATTTGATTGGCAATAACCTGGTAAGTATGGTGTAAAGTTACACCTAACAGTATGCATTCGCGGTCTTTTAAGGTAAGATGTGTATATGGACTCATAGCCTAAGAACTCCTTTAGATGATTGTTATGGTGACTTCATTCTACAGGACTCAGGCTAGGAGTCTATTTTTATTTTCTTACTTGTTGCACTTCAATTGTAAATTCGTCCTCCAAAAAAGTGATGGTTTCGGTGCCCCGCGGATCTCATTTCCTCCTGATAAAAGAAAATGAGACCTACGCATGCACACACAATGGTGAACACACATAAGTCTCACTATTTAAGACAATACCGGAACGTCTTCTGGCTGACGATATTGTCGCAGGCTTGCTGCTAGTTACTCCCTTATGAGTAAGGTTAGTATACCGGACTTCCAGCGGCCTGTCTACCATTTACATTGCCGACGGTTCAACCAGTTTCACCGCGCTAGCGATTGCAAGCTCGCCTCCTTCCACCCCAGGTGATATTTACGGGCGCACAACCGTGTAAAAACGTTTACATAACCGGCAAAAGCTCAGGCTAACGGATGATTGCCACCCATTAGCCTAAGCTTAGGTCTTAAATGCCGGGTCTAATTACTTTTTCCGCCGCTTACGCTTCAGACGCTTGCGTTTGTTCTTCTTCATTTGCCGGGACATGCGGTTCATGGCCATCTTTTGCATGCGGCCACCCATACCGCCGCCCATGCCGGTCTGGCCCATCATTTGTTCCATGCCGGACATGTTGCCCTTGGAAACCTGGTTCATCATCTTTTTCATCTGGTTGAACTGTTTGATCATCCGGTTGACCTCGTGAATCGGGCGACCAGACCCAGCGGCGATGCGTCGGCGCCGGGACGGGTTCAACACGTCGGGGTTGGTCCGTTCCTGCTCGGTCATCGAGTAGACGACCGCCTTGAGATGTTCGATGTCTTTTGGGTCCATCTGGACGTTCTTTAAGGCGGGGTTATTGGCCATCCCCGGAATCATCTTCATCAAATCTTCCATCGGCCCCATCTTTTGGATCTGGCTGATTTGGTCCACGAAGTCGTTAAAGTCAAACGAGTTTTCCTGAATCTTTTCGGTCAGTTGTTGGGCCTGCTTCTGGTCGTATTCCTTTTGGGTCTTTTCGATCAGCGACAGCATGTCGCCCATCCCCAAGATCCGTGACGCCATCCGGTCCGGGTGGAAGACGTCCAAGTCGCTCATCTTTTCACCCTGACCAATAAACTTGATTGGCTTACCAGTGACGGCCCGAATCGACAGAGCGGCCCCACCACGGGTGTCACCGTCTAACTTGGTCAAAACGACCCCGGTCACGTCGAGCTTATCGTTAAAGCCCTCGGCCGTGGCAACCGCATTTTGCCCGGTCATCGCATCAACCGTCAACAGAATTTCGTTGGGGTGGGCCAATTCCTTGATGTTGGCCAATTCGTCCATCAACTGTTCGTCGATCTGTAACCGCCCGGCGGTATCAATAATGACATAATCATTATGTTTTTCTTCGGCTTGGGCTAACCCCTGCCGTACGATGTCGACGGGGTTGACGTCCGTCCCCAGTTGAAAGACCGGCACGTCGATGCCTTGAGCGACCTGGACCAATTGGTCGATGGCGGCGGGCCGGTACACGTCGGCCGCAATCATTAACGGCCGCGCGTTTTGTTCGGTCTTCAGCTTCAAAGCGAGTTTGCCGGCCGTTGTGGTTTTCCCGGCCCCTTGGAGTCCGACCATCATGATAATCGTCGGAATCTTCGGCACCTTGTTCAGGTCAACGGCTTCTTCCCCCATGGTCTTGGTCAGTTCTTCGTCCACGATCTTGACGATCTGTTGGGCGGGGTTCAAGCCTTCGAGGACGTCAGCCCCCATCGCCCGTTCACGAACTTGCTTGACGAAGTCCTTAACGACCGTAAAGTTAACGTCGGCTTCGAGTAAGGCCAGACGAATCTCACGCATCGTGGCCCGTAAGTCACTTTCGGAGACCTTGCCCTTGCCCCGCAACTTTCGCATCGCGTTTTGTAATCGTTCGGTTAATCCTTCAAACGCCATTAAATCTGCCACCTAACTTTCATTGTTCTTCGAGATGTTCTAAGCCTGCCACGAGGCGGTTCAACGCCGCATCGTGGGGGTAATGCTGCGCCACGTAGGTCTGAATCTGGTCGGCCTGGTGGTTGCGCGCGGTAAATTCTTGATATAAATGCAGCTTAGCCTCATAATCTTCGAGAATTTTCTCGGTCCGCCGCAGGTTATCGTAGACCGCTTGGCGGCTGACGTTGAATTCTTCGGCGATTTCGCCGAGCGAATAATCGTCGCCGTAGTAGAGCTGCATATAATTATTTTGCTTAACGGTCAATAACGGTTGATAGAACGCAAAGAGGGAGTTAATCCGATAATTCTTCTCTAGTTCCATAAACGTCCCCTCCTTGGTAGTGTCACACTCTATTAGAGTACCGATTTTTACGGCTTTCGTCAATTTTTTTCGTGGGTCACGGCCGCTGACTCCCACAATTCGCCGGTCCAGTCCACAAAAAGGGGGCCGTCCAGCGGTATTTAACTACCAGACGACCCACCCGATGATTTATTAGTTTATTTTTTACCTAACGCCGAAACATCGATCAAGCCCTTGAACAGGCCATACACGAACTCACTAGGGTCAAACGGCCGCAAGTCGCCGATCTGTTCGCCCAGCCCGATAAACTTCACCGGCACGTGCAATTCGTTTCTGATAGCCAAAACGATTCCCCCACGGGCGGTTCCGTCGAGCTTGGTCAAGACGATTCCGGTCACGTCGGTGGCTTCCTTGAAGAGTTTGGCCTGCGTCAACGCGTTCTGCCCGGTCGTGGCGTCCAAGACCAGCAGCACTTCGTGGGGTGCCGTTGGAATCTCGCGTGTGATGATGCGCTTCATCTTGGCCAGCTCGTTCATCAAGTTGACCTTGTTTTGCAACCGCCCCGCCGTATCGACGAAGAGGATGTCGTAGTCTTCCTTCTTCGCCTTTTGGACCGCGTCGTAGACTACCGCGGCGGGGTCCGATTGTGGCTTGCCCGTCACGATGTCCACGTCAGCCCGCTTGGCCCAAACGTCCAATTGTTCGGTCGCTCCGGCCCGGAAGGTATCCGCCGCGGCTAGTAAGACCTTCTTGCCGTCTTGATGGTAACGGTTGGCCATCTTGCCGATGGTCGTGGTCTTGCCGACCCCGTTGACCCCGACGAACAGGATGACCGTGGGACCTTCTTGGGCCACGTTCAAGGCGTTACTTTCCTCTTGGCTACCGGCCTGGTCGTAAATGTCGACCATCTTTTCGACGATGACGTTCTGCACGTCGGCGGCCTTCTTCGCGTTTTGCAGCTTAACTTCGTCACGTAACGAATCGCTGAGTTTTACGGCCATGTCGAAGCCCACGTCGGCACCAATTAAGGTCTCTTCCAAATCGTCAAAGAAGCCCTCGTCCACGTGACGGAAGTTCGCCAGTAAAGCGTTCAGCCGTTCGCCAAACGTATGCCGCGTCTTAGCCAACCCGCGATCGTAGAGTTGTTCGTCGCTAGTTGCGGTGGGCTGCTCTGGGGCAGTTTTCGGGGTCGTCTCACTCATCGACTCCGCTTTCTCACCGGCACTCGTGCCGACTTCAGCACTGACGCTCGTCTCCGCTTCAGCACTTGTCTCGGACTCCCCATTGGTAGTCGAGCCTAAGCTGCTGGTTGGCTGAACCTGACTGGCTGAACTGGCACTTGCCGGAGCAATCGACGTCGTTGAAGCGGCAACCGGCGGCTCATTTTCCTGACTGGCTGCTGGTGCGACCGGTGCCGCACTGCTAACTGATTCTTCAGTAGGCGTCGGTTGGAACGTCTTCGCTGCGGTCGTGGAACCGTCAGTCGCGGGTGTCGGTGTTGTCATTGAATTAGTGGTCTTAGTGCTGACGGATTGGTCACTAGTCGACGTCTCCGCTTCACTAGTCGCTTTAACCTCACTGGCGGGTGCCGCCGAAGCCTCGCTAAGCGACTGACTGGTCTCGCTCGTGTCTGGTGCCGCGCTCTTTGGGTGCTTAGCGCGCCGCCGAAAGATATCAAATAACCCCATGTGTGTTTACTTCCCTTCTACCGTGCTGGCTTGGTCTAGATCCACAGCCACCATTTTGGAGACCCCGGATTCTTGCATGGTCACGCCGTACAAAACGTCGGCCTGCACCATGGTCTCCTTACGGTGCGTGATGACGATGAATTGTGTTTGGGCCTGGAACTGGTGAATGTAACGGGCAAAGCGCGTCACGTTCGCCGGGTCCAAAGCCGCTTCGACCTCGTCTAAGATACAAAACGGGACCGGTTGGACCTGTAGAATCGCAAAGAGCAAGGTGATGGCGGTCAACGCCTGTTCACCCCCGGATAACAGACCCATGTTTTGAAATTTTTTGCCCGGCGGTTGAGCCATGATGTCAATCCCGGTGGTCAGGAGATCATCCGGGTCGGTCAAGACCAGTTCTGCCGTGCCGCCATTAAACATTTGTTTGAAGGTGGCCGTGAATTTCTTAGCCACCTGCTTAAAACTCCGCTCGAAGCGTTGTTTGACTTGATTATCCAACTCGCTCATGGTCGCGGTCAACTGGTCGCGCGCGGTCAAAAGATCGTCACGTTGTTGCGTCAAGAAGTCGTACCGTTGTCGCACGTCCTTGTATTCGTCGATAGCGTTGACGTTGACCGGACCGATTTCGGCCAATCCCCGTTTCAAGAGTTTCAGCTGACTGGTCAATTGGTCACTCGGCAAGTCACTCACGTCCTTTGCGGCCGCCGCCAAACTCAACTGGTACTTCTCGGCGAGATCACCCTGTTGCTGGTCAATCAACGCCGCTAAGCGCGTCTGGGTGACTTGCGCCTTATGCAGGTCATCGTTTGCGACCTGCAAGAGCCCGGTTGCCCGGTCATTTGCCGCCGTGGCTTGCGCCGATTGATCGTTGACCGTGGTCAACGCATCATCATTCGCCGTCAACGCATGTTGCGTTTGGGTCTGGTCAGCTTGCGCTTGTTTCAATTGGGCCGCGGCTTCTTGGGGCGTCAAGCCCTCGTCTTGCTTGAGTTGAGCTTGATCGTGCTTAAGGCCTCGTTGGTGAGCCTGGTCACTTGCCAATTCTTTTTGGTGTTGAGCCAACGCTTGTTGTCGTTGTTGTTCTCGTTCTTGCGCCCCGGCTAACCAGGTTTGCTGCTCGGTCAGGACCGTTTGCCGACTGGCCTGTTGCGCCGTCGCGTCCTTGAGTTGCGTCTGCAAGTCAGCCAATTCACGTTCCTGTTGCGCGCTGGTCGCTACCCCCTGATCGATTTTGGCCTGAAGGTCGTTGCCCTGCTGGTCCTGATCCGTCGCCGTAGCTTGTTGCAAGTCGAGTTGGGCGGCCTTTAGCTGCCGATTAGCTTGTTCGGCCGCGGTTTTGGCCGTGGCCAACTGGTCGTCGACTTGCCGGCATTGCGGCTGCAACTCGTTCATCGTTGCCCGCAACTTTTGACTTCGTTGGTCACTGGCCTGTAACGCCTCACGGTGCGTTTTGACCTGCGTCTCGCGTTCCTGCAGTTGCGTCGTCATCGTGGTCAGCGATGCCTCTAAGTGGGCTAAATCCTGCCGTTGCCGCAAGACACTGGTCGACGCGTGCTTCGCCTGGCCCCCAGTCATCGCTCCGCTAGCACTGATAACATCGCCAGCTAGGCTGACGACGCGATACCGGTGGTGCAACCGTTGGCTGATGGCCACGGCCGCATCCAAATCGTGGGCCAAAATCGTGGTGCCCAGTAAGTAGTTTAAAATGGGTTGCGCAGCGGGGGTGATATCAACTAAGTCACTCCCCACCCCAACGACGCCATCCATTTGTGCTAGCGTCCGTTGAGTCGTGGCATCCAAGTGCCGCTGGTGAACCGTATCGACCGGTAAAAAAGTCGCCCGGCCGGCCCGGTGTTGTTTCAAGTAGGTCATGGCCGCCTTAGCCGTGGTGGGAGTGTCCACTACGATCTGTTGAAGCTGACCACCTAACGCGTATTCGATGGCGGTGGTGTAGTCTGCTGGAACCTGCAAGAGTTCCGATACGGCGCCCAGCAAGCCCGTGAACTGCTCTCGTTGCCGCAGCACGGCCCGGGCCCCCTGATAAAAGCCGCCGTATTCCGCCAGTGCCGCGCGTTGCCCGGCTGCTTGTGTCTTGGCCCGCTGGTAGACTTCAAGGGCCGCTTGCCATTGACGCTGGAGTTGTCGGTAGGCGGTCTCTTGTTGTTGATACTGCCCAGCTTCGGTGTCGTAAGCCTGTTCAGCCGTGGTCAGTTGGTCGTGTAACGCACTCGCTTTAGTCGTCAACTCTTGGACCCGCTGGGCGGTCGTTTGCGCCGTTTGCTTCAGATCGGCGAGCTGACTGGTCAGCCGTTGCCCACGTTGTTGTTGACGGGCCTGGTCTTGTTGCAGATACTGTTGTTGATTCCGCCAACTCGCCACCTGTTGCTTCTGGTCAAAATAAGCCGTCCGCAGATGGTCCAATTGGTCACGTAACCGCGCCAACACCTGATCATCCGTTGCCCTCTTCAAGGTCTTGACCTTAGTTTGGTGGGTCGCCATTTCGGCCCGTAAAGCCGCTAAGGCCGCCTGGTCTTGTTCAATCGTGGCGGCCAATGCCGTTTGGTGCTGCTGCGTGCTGGCCAGCTCATGGGCCAAGCGTTTCTGTTCCCGTTCCTGATTCTGCCGTTGTTCACTGGTCAAATTGACCTGGCCCTGGCGTTGTTCGACGGCTTTCGTGGTCGTGACCAATTGGGCTTGCAGGGTGTCTTTTTGGGCTAACAAGTCGTGTTGCTTTTTCTGTAACGTTTGGACTTGTTTTCCCTGCTGCTGTTGGGCATATTGCTGTTCATGGACCAGGCCGCCCTTTTGCCGGACCGTTTTATCGACGGTGGCTTTCTGGGTGGTCTCAGCCTGCAGCTGGCGCACCAGTTGCGTGCGGTCCAAGATGGCAAAGCGCCGTTTTTGGTCCAGATAGTCGCGAGCCAAATCACTTTGCTCTTCCAACGGTTTCAGCCGCTCTTCGAGTTCAGCGATGATGTCTTCGACCCGGTGTAAATCGCCCATGGTCCTGTCCAATTCACGTTGGGCCTTTTCCTTGTGTTTACGGTACTTGTAGACCCCGGCCACCTCTTCGATGATGCTACGGCGGTCCTCGGGTTTACTGTTAAAAATCGCGGCGACGCGACCCTGCGATATGATTGAAAAGGAATCCTGTCCCATCCCCGAATCCATCAACAGTTCCGTGACGTCTTTAAGTCGGCAGGTCTGCCCGTTCAGCAGGTACTCGCTTTCCCCGCTACGGTACAGGCGCCGACTGATGGTGAGTTCCGTGTACGCACTTTTTAAATAGTGGTCGCTATTGTCCAGGGTAATGGTCACTGCCGCCCGGTTCAACGCGTGCCGGTCCGAGGACCCGCCAAAAATGATGTCGGGCATCTTGGTGCCCCGCAAACTCTTAGCCGATTGCTCCCCTAATACCCAGCGAACCGCTTCGGCAATGTTACTTTTACCGCTCCCGTTCGGACCGACGATGCCGGTCATCCCCGGCAAAAAGTCAATTCGGGTCTGGTCCGCAAAGGACTTGAACCCGCTAATTTCTAGTGTCTTTAACCGCATCGTGACCCATCCTTATTCTTCAGCTTTTAAATTTTCCAGGGCGTGGCGCGCCGCGTTTTGTTCCGCATGCTTCTTGGAGTGCCCGGTTCCCTTACCTAACAGCTTGTCGTCCACGTACACGGCGACTTGAAAGGCCAAGTCATTATCCGGCCCCTCTTCGTTGAGTAGGCGGTAGTCGATATCCACGCTCCCATTTTTTTGGACCAATTCTTGCAGTTCCGTCTTGTGGTCGAAGAATTCATCGAAGCGACCTTCGTCCAACTTGGGAAAGACTACCTGGGTCACGAACTTAACGACGCTATCGAGACCCTGGTCGAGATATAGCGCTCCAATGAAGGATTCGAAGATATCACAAAGCAGTGAATCTCGCTGCCGGGCTTGAGCCTTTTCCTCACCCTTACCCAACCGAATGTATTGGTCAAAGTGACACTCACGCGCAAAACTGGCAAAACTATTCTCGTTGACCATTGCGGCCCGTAAGCGGGTCAAACGCCCCTGCGGCATTTGCGGGTAACGCCGATAAATGTAGTTCGATACCACCAATTGCATGACGGCATCGCCTAAAAATTCGATTCGTTCATAAAATTTCAATCCCTGGTTAGGGTGCTCATTCACGTACGAGGCCTGGGTAAAAGCCTCGTCGAGTAACGCTTGGTTCTTGATGTATATTCCAAAATTGTCCGCTAATTCCTGGTTTAATCCAGATATCACGTCACATTCCTCGTTTCTTTCGTTTAAATTGAAAAAGCCCGGGACGAAAGGTTGCGGCCCGGACTCGCTCAGTAACTATTTTTGTTGCTCTTGATGGGCGACGATGTAGTCGACCACTTCACCAATGGTGGTGAGTTTCTCGGCATCTTCGTCGGAAATCTCCGCCCCAAACGTATCTTCTAACTCTAGGACAAACTCAACGAAATCAATTGAATCGGCATCTAAGTCCTGCTTGAAATTCAATTGGTCGTTGATCTGGTCCCGGTCAAATTCGAAGCGATCCGCAATAATATCCGCAATCTTATCAAAAATCTCTGCTTTTGTCATGTCCAATCCCTCGCTCACAGTATTCAAATAGTAGTCTAACCGTTTTTAACGGCCTTGTCTAGCAGATTCTAGGTCTTACTTCAGAGTCTCTTTGATGGTCGCCATCTGTTCGGCGTGTTGGTCAAAATAGCTACCCAATTGTTGCACGCTTTGGGCCTTCAATAACTCCCGAATCTGGCCGATGGTGTTCTTGACGGTCGGTGCCTTGGTCGACCCGTGAGTCTTGACCACCGGCGCCTTGAGGCCTAATAAAACGGCCCCGCCATATTGCGAGTAATCCATGGCCGCCTTGACGTTATGAAAGACCGGCCGCAAAAGCCCAGCCCCAATTTTACCACCCAGACCGCCGCTCATGATCTCACCCTTGATGAGTTTGAGCATCGACAATGCCGTCCCTTCGATGGCCTTAAGCGTGGCGTTGCCGGTAAAGCCGTCGGTTACGACCACGTCGGCCGCCCCGTTTAACAGTTCGCGTGACTCCACGTTACCGACGAAGTTCAATTCTGGCATCTGGGCCAATGCATCATGAATCGCCCGGTGATCTTGATCACCCTTATCGGCTTCGGTCCCGTTGTTCAACAGGCCGATGCGCGGATTATCGACGTGCATCACGCTTTGGGCGTAGTACTGCCCCATGACAGCATACTGAATCACGCTGAAGGGTTTAGTGTCGGCGTTAGCACCGACATCCAGCATCACGAAGCTCGACTGGTCGAGCTTGCGTAGGACCGGCAGCGTCGTGGTCAAGCCGGGACGTTCCACGCCCTTGATGCGGCCCACGATCAACAGGCCCGCCGTTAAGACGGCCCCGGTGTTCCCAGCCGAAAAGAAGGCGTCGGCTTGGCCTTCCTTGACCGCTGTCGCAGCCAAGACGATGCTGGAGTTTTTCTTCCGCCGAACCGCCCGGACGGGTTCATCGCCCATGGCGATAACCTCCGGGGCGTCGACTAAGGTGATACGGGTCTGGTCCTGTAAGAGTGGTTGGACCTTAGTCTTTTGCCCGTACAGCAAGAATTCTAAATCCGAATAGGCGTCGCGGGCTAACTCGACACCCTTGACGATTTCGTCGGGGGCGTAGTCGCCCCCCATGGCGTCAACGGCAATTTTCATGAACTTTCGTCTCCTTCATTAATCCATGGTTGTAGGTTGGTGCGCCGTGGTGGTCAAAAAGGCCGCCACGGCTAAATTAGCGGGTTGTTCCGCCCAGTTGGGTTCGGTCACCACGACCTTAGCCACCTGCTGGGCCACGCTGAGTACGTTAATGTCGGCCACGGGGTCACCGACCTTGAAGTCGGGCACCCCGGACTGCTTGCGGCCCAACACATCACCGGGCCCGCGCAATTCCAGATCCCGTTGTGACAGCACGAAGCCGTCGGTGGTCGTGGTCATCGTGGTCATCCGTTCGATGGCCAGTTGGTTCTTCGGGTCGGCTACTAAGATACACTGCGAGGCCTTTTGTCCCCGACCGACCCGGCCACGGAGCTGGTGCAACTGCGCCAGCCCAAAGTGGTCAGCGTCGTAAATCAGCATCAACGTGGCGTTGGGCACGTCGACACCGACCTCGATGACGGTCGTCGCCACTAACACCTGAAACTCATTGGCCTTAAAGGCCGCCATAATGGCATTTTTTTCATCATTTTTCATCCGACCGTGGAGCAAGCCCACCCGGTAGGTCGGCTCGAACTCCGCTTGGAACCGTTGGTAAATCGCCTGGGCGTTCTTCATGTCGACCGCTTCAGATTCTTCGATCAGCGGCGTGACCACGTAGGCCTGCGACCCGGCGGCCAGTTGCGTCTTGACTTCTTGGAGCATATTGGCTTCCTGGTTACTACGAATCCAGGTGGTCTTGATGGGCTGTCGGCCGGCCGGTAATTCGTTGATTATCGACACATCCATTTCGCCATACGCCGTAATCGCCAACGTCCGGGGAATCGGTGTCGCCGTCATCGCTAGAATGTCGGGCTGGGCCCCCTTCTGGCGTAACGCTTGGCGCTGGTTGACCCCGAAGCGGTGTTGCTCGTCGATGACCGCCAAGCCTAAATGACGGTAGTGCACGTCTGGTTGAATCAAGGCGTGGGTGCCAACGATCAGGTTGACCTCACCGTTCGCAATCTGGGGCAAGAGCACTTTGCGGGCCGCCGGTTTGGTCGCTCCGGTCAGTAGCGCCACGTTGACTGGAAAATCGGCGAACAGGCGCGCCAAATTATTGGCGTGCTGCTCGGCTAAGATTTCCGTGGGGGCCATCAAAACGGTCTGAACGCCCGCCGTCATGGCGGCGTACATCGCGATGGCCGCCACTACCGTCTTCCCGCTCCCCACATCGCCTTGCAGCAACCGGTTCATGTGGACCGGCCGTTTCAGGTCGAAGCAGATCTCGTTGACCACTTTTTTCTGCGCGCCGGTCAGTTCATAAGGCAAACTAGTGATAAACGCCCGCAACTGGGCTAAATCATAGGTTAATTCCTGGCCATACAGCGTATGGTCCTGTTGCTTCATAATCTGCAAACGCAACTCGAACAAGAAAAATTCCTCGAATTTTGCCGTGCGCCGAGCTGCTTTGGCCGCCACGGCGTCGGCCGGGAAATGCATGTCGTGAATCATCTGTTGACGATGCAACAAGCGGTACTTGACCCGGACAGGCTCCGGAATCAAATCGACGATGGTCGGGGCATAAGCATCGTAGGCGGCCACCACCAATTTCTTAATGGTGGCTTGGCGAATCTCCTTATTGGCCGGGTAGATCGACCCCATCGCCCCGTTGGCACTGCTTAACAGCTTCATGCCAGATAAGCTTTGCCGTTTGGCGTCAAAGCGCCCGTACACCACTAAGTCGTGGCCAACTTCCATCTGGTCTCGCAACCAGGGCTGGTTGAAGAACGTCACGGGGATAATCTGGTGATCGTCTAAAAGCAACTGGAAATTCAACCGGCTCTTCTTACGACCGAAACGGGTCACGACCGGTTCCGCAGCGACAGTTCCTTTCAAGGTCACCTTGGCCTGATCGGTCAACTCACTGGGATCTTTGGCCTGCAGATCTTCATAACGGAAGGGAAAGTAGGTCAACAGGTCGTTGATGTTTTCAATGGCCAGTTCCTTTAGGGCAGTCACTCGCTTGGGGCCCACCCCGCTCAGGGCACTCACCGAATCATTTAAACTCACCATGCTGCGTCACCTCCCACTTCCTATGATAAAAAAGATTGGACACGCGTGTCCAATCTTTTTTAGTGCCAACTGATTATTCCACCGAAATCAAGAATGGGTAAACCGGTTGGTCACCTTCATGAACTTCCGTTTCGAGGTCGCCATCGAGGTCGGCGATTTGTTGCTGTAATTGGTCCGCAACGTCTGCCGTGGTGTCGGCACCGTAAATAATCGTGACGATTTCACTATCGTCATCCAACATGGCCTTAACCATCGCCACAGTCGTCTTTAACAGGTCCGTATCCGTAGCCTTGATGGTCCCGTCCACGATCCCCATGTAATTGCCTTCCTTGATGGTCAAACCATCCAGTTCGGTATCGCGAATCGCGTGCGTGACCTGACCACTCTTGACCGTGCTCAGGTTATCTTCCATCGCGGATTGGTTATCATCCAATTCAGCATCCGGATTATAACCCAACATCGCCGTCATTCCTTGCGAAATGGACTTGGCGTGCACGATCACCGTCGGAATGTCCGCCACATCGGCAGCCTGTTCCGCGGCTAAGAAAATGTTTTTGTTGTTGGGTAAGACGATGGCGCGCTTAGCCTTCGAGGCGTTGATAGCGTCCACGATGGCTTGAGTGCTTGGGTTCATGGTTTGGCCCCCTTGCACTACGTGGGTTACCCCTAAGCTCTTGAAGAGCGTGGCTAACCCATCCCCGGCAACAATGGCGATAATCGCCGTATCCGAGGCCGGCTGTTCCGCCGTAGCCACGGGCGCGGCCGCTGCCGTAGCGGCTGCGGCCGGTTGTTCGTCGTCATCTTTTTCCATGATGGTCTCTTGTTGCATCCGCATGTTGTCGACTTTGACCTTAGCCAAGTCACCATACTCCTGCCCCCAAGCAATGACCTTGCCCGGGTGTTCCGTATGCACGTGGACCTTCACGATTTCATCGTCGTTGACCACCAAAAGAGAATCCCCGAGGTCGGCGAGGTACTTGTAAAAGGTATCGTAATCGAATTTATGGTCGACCTGCTTGCCGCGACCAATGCGCACCATGATTTCGGTACAGTAACCGTACTTGATGCTGGCCGGGTCTAATTTACCTTGGGCACTTTGGTGGTGGGCAGCGTTGATCATTTCATCCATCTCGGCATCGTCGGGTTGGTAATCATCGTTCTCCGCCACGCGGCCGTTCAACGAATCATCGAAGGCGCGCAATACGAAGGTCAGCCCTTGACCACCAGAGTCGACCACGCCGACCTGCTTTAAGACCGGTAAGAGGTCTGGTGTCGTCGCCAAGGCATCAGCAGCAGCCTTGTTGACCGCATCCATCACGACCAACACGTCGTCGGTCTGCTTAGCGGCGTCTAACCCGGCTTGAGCCCCTTCACGTACGACCGTCAAGATCGTACCTTCGGTAGGCTTCATGACCGCTTTATAGGCCGTTTCTGCCCCGGCGGCAAAGCCGTCAGCGAGGTCCTGGGCCGTTAACGTGGTCTTCTTAGCGAGCTTACGCGAAAAGCCGCGGAAGATCTGGGATAAGATCACCCCTGAATTTCCCCGGGCCCCCATGAGCAGACCCTTAGCTAAGGCTGTTGCTAAGTCGCCCACGGCGGTACTTTCGGCATCACGTTCGTACTTGGCCCCACTGGCCAGTGACAGGCTCATGTTCGTCCCAGTATCCCCATCGGGAACGGGAAAAACGTTTAATGAATTAATAAAATCTGCATTTTGGTTTAGTTTTTGCGAGGCGGCCTGAACCATCTTACCAAACTCAAGATTAGTAATCTCTGTTACTTTCAACTAAGTATCCTCCTTGACTTTCGGTCGTCCGGTTGGCTAATCCGCCAATACCCGCACTCCTTGGATAACAACGTTCACTGAATTGGCGGTAACGCCGAGCATTGTTTCCAGGTTGTACTTTACCTTGGATTGAACGTTACGTGACACTTCGGAAATCTTGGTGCCATAGCTAACGATCACGTAGACGTCAATGGCCACGCCGTTGTCCTCTTGGCGAACAACGACGCCACGTGCATAGTTCTCACGACGCAGGATGTCATTTACGTTATCCCGAATCTGGTTCTTGCTTGCCATGCCCACGACACCATAATTGTCAGTCGCGGCGCCCCCAACTACGGTCGCAATCACTTCATTGGTAATATCAATTGTTCCGTACTGAGTCTTAATCTTTACGGCCATGGAAATAGCCTCCTTGTCAAAGAATAGAATCTTAACAGAAATTAATCTTACCACAACCAACCGAAAAATAGAAATAGGAACACTAAAAACCACGGGGTAGCGGTAATTAACTGTCAAGTAATAATCCTTGAAAGAAAAGATTGCGTTCGGGAAAGTTCTATGGTAAATTAGTCAGGTGAGCAAAAAGCATCTGCTTTTTTTAAAAGTAATAAATCCACAAAGGAGGGTTTACGCCATGGCAAAAGATTTTCTGAATGGTAAGCGGACACGCTTCGGTAACAAGCGTTCCCACGCCTTGAACGCATCTCGTCGTGCTTGGAAGCCGAACTTGCAAAAGGTTCGCATCTTAGTGGACGGTAAGCCAAAAAAGGTTTGGGTCTCTGCCCGGACTCTGAAATCAGGTAAGGTAACCCGCGTTTAAGTTAAACACGGTTTATAACACGAATGCATGTTTAACTGGTCACGTGATCGGCAAACATGCATTTTTTGTCACTTAAAATTAACGAAAAAAGTCGTGAGCCGCCCCCAAACGGGACGCTCACGACTTTATTTTTTGCTCTTAGCTAGGCTGCTGGCCCCCAAACACGGCCCCCTGTGAGCTTTAACCGTGCCGCGACTCATAGGCGTCACAACTTTGAATCACGCACAATAGTCCGGTATCGAACTGAAAACTCCCTGTCTCGCCGACAAACTCGTTACTGGCGAAGGAAATCGCGTACGGAATGGGTTCATCGTGCAACTCGTATTTTTCGTCGGTCAAACTCAAATGGTCGATCGGCGTTAACGGGATAAACGCCAGGTACTGTTTATCGGCTTCCTTATGGATCGTGTACTGCCCTGGTAAAAAGTACGAGATGGTGTTTTGCTTATCGATCAAGCGAATCCGGCTGGCATAGGTCTTGTACTGCGGTTCCAAGACCAAAAACAGGTTAGCCAGGAAATGGTCCAAGCGACCACCCGTGGCCCCGTAAATGTCAACTCGGTCAGCATGGTAGTCACGAAAAGCGACCATGACGGCCATCTGGGTGTCCGTAAAATCCTTTTCCGCTTGCGCCGACCGCACGTCCTTAACGTTGCGGCGAACCTGCTGGAGCTCCGTGGGCTGTAGAGAATCAAAGTCACCGATTGCCGCCACGGGCTGAATATGGTGTTCGATCAACCGTAAGGTCCCCCGATCGACCCCAATCCAAGTCCCAGGAATCTGGGTCAGATCAGCGGGCCAATTGGCCTTAGGACCCCCTACTAACAGATTAAACGTTCCCCCCCGTAACATTACTTAGTCGCGTCCTTTAAGGCTTGGACCCGAGCAGCCGGGTCATCGGCGTTGAAGACGTACGAGCCGGCAACGGCCACCGTGGCCCCCGCTTTGGCACAGTCGACAACGGTCTGGTCGTTGACCCCACCGTCGATTTCGATATCGAAGTTATACCCTTTTTCGCGCTTGATAGCGTCTAATTGGGCGATTTTTTCCACGGTACTTGGCAGGAACTTCTGGCCGCCAAACCCAGGGTTGACCGTCATGACCAGCACTTGGCCGACCATGTCTAAGACCGGTTCAATAGCGCTGACTGGCGTGCCTGGGTTAATCACGACTTCCGGGGTGACCCCGGCGTTTTGAATCATCTGTAAGGCCCGGTGAATGTGCGGCGTGGCTTCGACGTGGACCCCGATGATGTCAGCACCGGCCTGAGCAAAATCGTCCACGAACCGTTCTGGGTTTTGGACCATCATATGAACATCTAAGACCATCTTGGTGATTGGCCGAATGGCTTTGACCCAACCGGGACCGTAAGACAAGGCGGGCACGAACTGACCGTCCATGATGTCGATGTGTAAGACTTCGGCACCGGCTTGGTCGACCTTTTCGATGTCTGGCTGTAAGTTGACATAATCTGCACTTAAAATGGATGGCGCTACTTTAATCATAAATTCTCTTCCTCATTTCTTCTTATGGTAAACAGGTTTTTGGTTCTTTAACAACGTCACTAATTGTAAATAGGTCGCGTACCGACTCTGCAGGACGGTTCCCGCGTCGACGGCGGCTTTGACCGCACAATTCGGTTCGTTGATGTGCACGCAGCCCCGAAAACGACACTGCGGGGCTAAGGCCGCAAATTCCGGAAAATATTGCCCCAGTTCGCGGTAGTCCAGCGTTAACGTGTCGTACGACGAGAAGCCGGGGGTATCGGCCACTAACCCGCCGGCAACGGGCATCAGACTGACCTTACGCGTCGTATGACGGCCCCGGTTCAAGGCCGTCGAGATTTCCCCCGTGGCAAGTTTCAAGTCGGGGGCGATGTGGTTCAATAACGTCGACTTGCCGGCCCCCGTTTGCCCCATGATCACGGACACGCGGTCCTTGAGCAACTCACGCAATTGGGCTAAGCCCGTCTGTTCAAAAGGTTGTGCCGTGAGGATGACTGGGTAACCAATTTCTCGGTAGCCGGCCGCCAAAGTCTCAAATTTGGCGATTTCTGCCGGCGTAATCAAATCGGTCTTGGTAAAGTAGATGACCGGCGCAATCTGACTAATCTCTAAGGCAATCAACTGCCGGTCCAAGAGGTTAGTCGAAAAGTCCGGCGCCTTGACCGCCGTGACCACGATACCTTGGTCGACGTTGGCGACCGGTGGCCGGGTCAACGCGTTGTGCCGGGGTAAAATCTTTAAGATGTACCCTTCTTTGGGCGTCTCGCTTTCAAATTCCACTCTGTCACCCACCAACGGCGTGATGCGCTTCTTGCGAAAATTGCCCCGGGCGCGGGTTCGGTACAGTGTGCCATCACTAAACACATCGTAAAAGCCGCTTAACGATTGGCGAATCTGTCCTTCCATCGATGCACCTCCTTCATAAAAAAGCTCAGTCCCCTTATATTATAAAAGAACTGAGCTTTAAATGCAGGTTTTTTCTTAATTTTTCGTGACGTGTTTGTCTTCGGCAATCACGCTACCATTACGCACAATCTTATAAGCCCCGGGCTTTCCGCTGGTCAGGGTGAACGGTAAGGTCACCGTGGTGTCATCGGTAATGGTCAGTTGTTTATAAATTGAACTGTCCTGGTGGTCCTGATCCTTTAAGTAAATTTGGATCAAGTTCTCGCTGGCTGATGACACGGATGAAGAACTACTCTCATCACTGTCGTCATCGTCATCATCATCGTCCGAGCTACTCGAGCTGGTGACACTGCTATCAAATGGGATTTTGACCTTCACGTTGAACTGGTCGGTCTCCGATGCCTGTTCTTCGGGCCCGCGTGACAGAGTCAACGTGATCTCATCACCCTCTTGAACCACGGCCCCTTCCCCCGGCGATTGCCGGATGACCTTGCCCTTGGCCACATCGTTTGAATAGGCGTAGCTAAAGGCCAGGTTCAGGTTGTGGCTTGCCGCATAATCTTGGGCTTGGGCCTTGGTCTTGGCGGTCAAGTCACTGAGCGTCACGGTCTGCGACCCAGTCGACACGGTAAAGGTCAACGTGACGTTTTTGGGTACCACGCGCTTCCCCGCACTCACACTTTGTTGCATGATTCGACCGGCCGGCACACTGGTCGAGTGGACCGACTCACGGTTCACTCGGAACCCCAAGGCTTGTAGCTTCGCAGCTGTACTGGCATAAGCATCCCCCTGGTAATTCGCCAGTTTATACTTCTGCGGTCCCGTGCTGACCCAGAGGTCGACCTTAGTGTTTTGCTTGAGCTGGGTCCCGGACCGCGGCTCCGTGCGTACGATATGGTGCCGTTTGATCTTAGCACTGGTCGTTTGGTGGATTTTCCCTAGTTTCAAGTGAGCCGCCTTCAACGTGGTCTGTGCACTCGCCGTTTGGCGGTCAATCACGTTCGGCACGCTGGTCATCTGGGGCCGGAACAACGCGACCCCAATGAGAATTCCCACCAAGAGGAAGAATAGGGTCACCGCGACCCAAATCAATCGGTACCGCAATGGGTGGCGTTTCTTGTAGCGCACCTTACCCGCAACATCGCTCGTGGGTGGGTCGCTGGCTGCCGTCGCTGCGGAAGCCGCAGAATCGGCGGCAGAAGCCGAATTGTTCGCCGTAAGACTACTCAACGCACTGACGGGGAGCACCTTGGTCTCGCCGCCATCATCCGACTGGGGCGTAAACCGGGCTTCACCCGCCCGGTCCGGTGACAACGTCGTCTGTAAGTCACTGGCCATCGCAGCCACGTCGGCGTAGCGGTCTTCGGGGCGCTTAGCCGTAGCCTGATAGATCACGTTTTCTAACGCTTGAGGAATGGTCGAATCCACGGCGCGCACGGACGGAATGTCAGCTTGGAAGTGCTTCAACGCAATCGAGACCGCCGTCTCCCCCTCAAAGGGTACCGTCCCGGTCAGCATTTCGTACAAAATAATCCCCAATGAATAAATGTCCGACTGTTTCGTCGCCATCCCCCCGCGGGCCTGTTCTGGTGACAGGTAGTGCACCGAACCTAGGACCGTGTTGGTCTGGGTCAGACTGTGTTCGGACAAAGTCACCGCGATACCAAAATCAGTGATTTTGGCCACTTGTTGGTCATCAATCAAAATGTTTTGGGGTTTCAAATCCCGGTGAATGATGCCGTGTGCGTGCGCCGTTTGGACCGCACTTAAAATCTGTTCCATGATTTGGATCACGTCAGCATGGGCGATGGGAAAGTGCGTCTTGATATAGGCCTTGAGGTCCATCCCTTTGACGTACTCCATAACCAAATACTGCATGCCATTCTCTTCGCCCACGTCATAGACTTGCACGATGTTAGGATGTAACAGTTCGGTGGCTGCCAACGCCTCACGTTGGAAGCACCGGATGGTGTTCGGATCATCACGGAGATCCAAGCGTAAGAGCTTCACGGACACGTCACGGTCTAAAATCAAATCGTGAGCCAAATACACGTTGGCCATGCCACCCTCGCCCAGCGCCCGTAAAATTCGATAACGCCCGTTTAGGGTATACCCGGTCCGCATCAGCTCGCCACCTTCCCCGTGCGGTTCACCACGATGAGAACGGTAATGTTGTCCAGCCCCCCAGCCGCGTTGGCTAGGGTTACCAGCTCGTCACACTTTTGGGCTTCGGTCTGGTCACGAAGCAGGACCGTCTTGATCTGGTCGTCACTGACCATGTTGGTCAACCCGTCGGTACACAGCAATAGTTGGTCGTCGGTCACCAACGGATACACGTTCAAATCAAAGTTGGCGTCGGTCGAAATGCCTAATGACCGCACGATAATGTTCTTTTGCGGGTGATGGCGGGCCGCCTGACGGCTAATCTCGCCACGTTTGACCAACTCATTGACCAGCGAATGGTCTTCGGTCAATTGGCGTAAGTGACTCTCGCGCAGCAAGTAAGCTCGGGAATCCCCGATACTGGCCACCACGACTGCCGTCGGAAAGTACACCGCCGCCACCAGGGTGGTCCCCATGCCGCTTAAATCGGCAAACTGGGCCGACTTTTCGATGATGGACCGGTTCTCGGCCGTAATCTGGTTGCTCAGCCAATCTTCGGCGGCCTGGGTACTGGACCACTCAGTCGCCTCAAAATCGTGGCCTAAGTGCGAAACGGCCATGGCGCTGGCCACATCGCCCCCCTGATGGCCGCCGATGCCGTCCGCAATCAATGCGAGGTGTTGCCCCGCCTGGTTGGTGAACACATCCACGTAATCTTCATTATCGGCCCGTTGCTTGCCAATGGCCGTTCGATAAGCCACTTCCATTACTGATCACCCCTAGTTTTTCCGTCGAAACGCACTGACGAAGAAGCCGTCCGTGTCAAAATCATCGGGATAAATTGACAGCGTTGCGGTTTCCCGGTCCGCCTTCACGTTCTTAGTCGTCGTCACCCGCACACTTTCAAAATTCGGGTGCGTAGCCAAGAATTGGGCCACCACGTCATCGTTTTCCGTAGCCAAGATAGTGCAGGTACTGTAGACTAGCGTCCCCTGCGGCTTTAATTTTCGGCTGACCGCGTCTAAGATCGCCAGTTGAATCGTTTGGAGATGTTCACTGTCTTGTGGCGTTTTATCATAGCGAATCTCCGGTTTCCGCCGAATCAAGCCGATTCCCGAGCAGGGCGCATCGACTAAAATCTTATCAAAAGTCGCGTCCGAAAACTCGGAATCGACCTTGCGGGCATCCAAAGCCATGGCGTTGACTCGGTCGGCGACTTGCAACCGCGCGGCGTTTTTAGCAATCAACTTGACCTTTTTTTCGTGTAGGTCTAACGCCGTCACCTGGCCGCCCTTTTCTGGATCCAAAGCCGCCGCAATCTGGGTGGTCTTGCCGCCGGGTGCTGCACAGGCATCTAAGACCTGATCACCGGGCTGCAACTGTAAGGCTTCGACCGGTAACATGGCACTTTCGTCTTGAATCGTCATTTGGCCCTGGTTGAAGAGCTCACTGCGACTAGCCGGTTGTCCGTCGATCCGTAAGCCTTCGCCGGAAACTTCGCTTTCGGTAACGGTGAAGCCCGCCATTTCGAGTTCCGCCTTGGCCTCGGTTTTCGTGGTGACCGCCGTGTTAACCCGCACGGACTGGGCCGCCGGTTGGTTGATCGTTGCTAAGATACTTTGAGTCTTTTCGGCGCCTAACTGGTCCGTCAACCGCGTTACCAGCCAGGTCGGCATCGAATAGGTCACACTAAGGCGCTTCAACGGGTCGCTGATTTGGTTTAAATCGGGCACCCCTTGGCGGTCGATGGCGTGTAAGATTCCGGTGACAAATCGGCGAATCCCCTCGTGACCGTTGTCCTTAGCGAACTGAATCGCTTCATTAAAAATGGCGCGCTTGGGAATCCGGTCCAGATAGAGTAATTGGTAGAGCGCAATCAAAAGGGTATTTTCGACCCAGGGTTCTAACCGCTCGCCGGGTTTGACGAAACTGCGTAAATAGTAGTCCAACGTCAAGCGATGTTGGATCGTACCGTAGACCAAGTTGGTCAAGAGCCGCCGGTCGGCATCGTTCAAGTCGCTTTTGGCGATCATCTTATCTAATTGTAAATTGGAGTAGGCGCCATTGGCCACCCGAGTCAAACTTTCAACCGCTAATGCGCGGGGATTATCTTTTGTCATTATTTCGCCACCTGTTCGCCCACTGTGAGCGTGTCCGTTGAACCGTTCAGAAAGTCTGTGATACTTAACTTGGGCTTACCAGCCGGTTGCAGTTCATCAATTGCTAACACCCCGTGCTCCCCCGTTGCGATAGCCAAATGGTGCTTATCATGACTAACTAGGCACCCGGGGACTAAATCAGTCGTTTGGTCGAGGACCCGCACTTGCCACAGCTTAGTCCGCACCCCATTCAAGTAGAGATGGGCCGTCGGGTGCGGGCGTAAAGCCCGGACCTTGCAGTCAATCAAATGAGCGCTTAAGTTCAGGTCGACGCGTTCTTCTTCCGGCTTGATGGTCGGGGCAAACGTGACTTTCTCCGGGTCCTGTTCGACTGGCGTAATGTCGCCTGCTAAGAGTTTCGGCAACGTCTCTAATAACAGGTCGCGTCCCAAATCACTCAACTTGTCGAACATACTGCCCACGTCGTCTTGGTCGGTAATTGGAATGGCCCGTTGAGCTAACACGTCGCCCGCGTCCATTTTTTTGACCATGAACATGATGGACACGCCAGTTTCGGCATCCCCGTTCATGATGGCATAGTGCACGGGCGCTCCGCCCCGATACTTCGGGAGTAAGGAGGCATGGACGTTGACTGCCGCGACCTTGGCCGCTTTTAACAGCTTGGTCGGCAAGAACTGCCCAAAGGCGGCCGTCACGATCAGGTCAGGAGCTAACGCAATCGCTCGGTCCAATTCGGGACTACCGCTCAATTTGGCGGGTTGAAGCACTTCTAAGCCGTTCGCTACGGCAACTTGTTTGACCGGTGAAGCGGTCAAGACGTGCTTGCGGCCCACGGGGCGGTCGGGTTGAGTCACCACGGCTAAGACGTCGTAATCGTGGTCGATTAAACTTTGTAAAATGGGCGCGGAAAACTTCGGCGTTCCCATAAAAATAACTGAGGTCATTTAGGCACCATACTTTCTGATTATTGATTCTTACATAAAATTCATCGGTTCAGCATCAATGGCCACAGCGAGTCCTCGCGGTGCGCGCTGGGAGCCTTGCCGAATCTGGTCTAAGACCGCTTTTAAATGTGGTTCATGTTTATATTTGATTACCACTTGATAATAATACTTCCGCTTGACCCGCGCAATCGCCTTGGGCGTCGGGCCCAGGATAATCGCCTGGTCGCTTAAACCTTGCTTGACGGCGGCTAAGATCTGATACATCGCTTTGGCCGCGACGCTTTCATCTTCGTGGCTCGCCGTGAGCTGAATGGCGTAGTAGTACGGCGGGTAATTGCCCTGGTGGCGCATGTGCATCTCAGTCACGAAGAACCGTTCGTAATCCTGCGTGCGTGCTAGTTGAATGGCGTAGTGATCAGGGTTAAAGGTCTGGATGTAGACTTCACCGGGCTTCTCCGCCCGACCGGCCCGACCACTGACCTGGGTCAACAGTTGAAAGGTCCGCTCACTAGCCCGAAAGTCGGGCAAACCCAAAGCCGTGTCGGCGTTTAAGACCCCGACTAGCGTGACGTTGGGGAAGTCCAGCCCTTTGGCAATCATCTGGGTCCCTAACAAAATATCTGCATCGTGCTGCCCAAATTGATTGAGCAACTTTTCGTGGGCCCCCTTGCGCCGCGTCGAATCTACGTCCATCCGTAAGATACGGGCCGTGGGCAACAACTTTTGCAAGGCGGTTTCGACCTTTTGGGTCCCGGTACCGTAGTAACGAATCTTCCGGCTACGGCAATTGGGGCAGACCGTCGGCACAGCTTCTTCATGCCCACAATAGTGGCACTTCATGACCCGCGGGTTCACGTGGTAGGTCAACGAAATGTCACAGTTCGGACACTTCAAGACAAAACCACAGTCCCGACACATCATAAAGGAAGAAAAACCACGGCGATTCAACATCAAGACGACTTGTTCGTGCCGGTCGAGCCGGTCTTGAATCGCCGTGAGTAGCGGCGCGGAAAAATCGTCATCGCCCTGGTGTTGCTTGAGTTCAGCGCGCATGTCGATGATATGGACCGTGGGCAGCGGCCGGTCGTTGATCCGGTGCGCCAACACTAAGCGGGTGTAGAGCCCCTTGGCGGCCCGCGCTCTGGTCTCTAACGACGGCGTGGCACTCCCTAACACCACCGGGCAATCGTGATACTTGCCCCGCCATAATGCCACGTCGCGGGCATGATAGCGCGGATTTTCGTCTTGCTTATAACTGCTTTCATGTTCCTCATCCATGATGATGAGGCCCAAATGTTGAATCGGCGCAAAGACCGCCGAGCGGGCGCCCACGACCACGGTCGCTTCGCCGCGGTCAATGCGGCGCCACTCGTCATACTGTTCGCCCTTGGACAGACCGCTGTGTAAGACTGCCACTCGTTGGCCGAAGCGGGCCTTGACCCGGTTGGTCATCTGCGGCGTCAACGCAATCTCGGGGACCAGCATCAACGCACTACGGCCCTGTTGCAACGCCACGGCGATGCTTTGCAAATAAACCTCCGTCTTGCCACTTCCGGTCACGCCTTCCACCAAGAAGTTTTTGGCTTGGCGCTGGGTGACAGCCGTGGTAATGGCATCTACGGCGGCCTGCTGTTCGGCGTTCAATCGTAACGGTGTCGTGGGTTTCACTGGTTGTTGAAACGGATCACGGTAGACTTCAAGTGGCGTACGCTTGAGCCAGCCTTTGGTCTCCGCCCCCCGAATCACCGCTGAGCTGACCCCCGCAGCGTGGGCTACCTTGGCCTGCGGCACCGGATGGTCAGGCAAGGCTTGCAGATAGGCCAGTAAAGCCGCCTGCTTCGGCGCCCGCGTGGCCACGCTTTGTTTGAGGTCTTCCAGTTGTTGTGGGGCCAAAGACGTGGTGATCCCCGGGGTGGTCTTGACGCTAGCCTTGTCCTTGACTTGATAAGTCACCGTAACCTTGCCAGCGCGACGTAACTTCAACAGGCCCGCTACCGTGTCTGTGTCGAGTTTACTGGTATCGAAGTCGCGCGCCGCCCCGTCAGGAAAGTACACGGCCCGTTCCGTAGCCGTCAATTCGTTGGTCGGGACGATTTGACGTTCAACGGAGGCCTTCAATAAGTTAGGCAACATCGTTTGGATACAGGTGATGCGAAAGGCGTAAGTCGTTTGGGCCAGCCAATCGGCCAATTGTTGGAGCTCTGGGTTCAAGACCGGCGCCAAGTCTAACACGGCGCGAATCGACTTTAACTGGCCCTCATACTGTGTGCTGGTCGTAAAGCCCACGACGACGCCCGAGACCACCCGGTGGCCGAACGGGACCGTCACACGCATCCCCGGTTGGAGTTGGTCGGCCAATTGATCCGGGATCGCGTACGAATAGGGGTCGTTGGTCTGCATGGTTGGCACGTCCACTAAAACTTGTGCAATTTGTGCCATCGTCATCCCGCCCTCATTTCTCTGTAAAAATTTTCGCCACGTGTTCGATTAGGGCCGTGGCGATGGCCCGTTTACTGGTAATGGGTGTCTGGTCGCGGTGACCGTCTTTAAACAAGAAGGTCACCTGGTTATTATCACCGTTGAACCCGATTCCTGCCTGCGAAACGTCGTTAGCGACCAATAAGTCCAGGTGCTTAGTCGCTAGTTTCTTCTGGGCGTTAGCTAACAGGTCCTGGGTCTCGGCAGCAAAGCCAACCACGACCTGGTCAACACGCTTGCGTTGGGCGACTTCCCGTAAAATATCGGGCGTCTTCTTCAACGTTAACACCAGCTGATCGTTATCCGCACTTTTTTTGATTTTTTGCTCTGCTTGGTGTAGGGGTTGAAAATCCGCCACGGCCGCGGCCATGATGACCCCATCGGCTTTTGGCAACCGGCTGATGACTGCTTGTTCCAGGTCCTGGGTGCTTTCAATCGGCACCACGGTCACCCCACTGGGCGCTGATAACCGTGTCGGAGCCGTGATCAGCGTCACGTCAGCACCGGCTTGTTGGGCCGCAGCCGCCACCGCGTAGCCCATCTTCCCCGATGAGCGGTTGGTCAAAAAGCGGACCGGGTCTAAAGCTTCTCGCGTTCCCCCGGCCGTGACCAGGAGTTTCTTCCCGGCCAATGGCGTGGCCGTCGCCGCTGTAGCAGTCAATTGAGCCACGATATCGGCCGGCTCCATGAACCGGCCGGTCCCGGCATACCCTTCGGCGAGCATCCCCGTTACGGGCGCCAGCACTGTCACCCCATCGGCGATGAGTTGCTGCCGGTTACGTTGGGTCGCGGGAGCCTGCCACATATGCGTGTTCATGGCCGGGACCACGACTTTAGGCGCCGTGGTCGCTAACCAGGTCGCACTGGCCACATCATCAGCTAGGCCGTTGGCCAGTTGGGCCATCAAATTGGCAGACGCCGGGGCCGCTAACGCTAGATCCGTCCAATCGGCAAGTTCGATGTGGTTGATTTGACCATCGGCGACCCACCAAGTCTCATCGGTCAAGACCGGGGCCTTGGTCAACGCCGCCAAAGTCGCTGGCGTCACAAACCGACTCGCCGCAGAGGTGAGAACGACTCGGACCGTAGCCCCCGCCCGCTGTAGGTCTCGGGCCAGGATTGCGCCCTTATAACTGGCGACACTCCCACTAATGGTCAACGTTACGTGTTTATCCTGAAACATCTTTGCCCTCCCATTCCTGAACAAAAAGGCCAGATTACCCACTGGCAACCTGGTCTCTTCTCCGCACTCAACTTAGGCGTTCAAATCCTTTTCGTCCGGATCGATCATTAACGCCCCGGCCGCAATTTCTTCTAAGGCTTTCCCAATCGTCTTGGGCGACTTGTATTCTGCCAACAACGGCTTGGCGTGGGCGTCTAATTCGTGGGCCCGCTTGCTCGCCAACATAATCAACGAGTACCGTGAATCCACTTGTGCTAATAAATCATCAACTGAAGGATAAAGTAGCATGTCTATTCGTCTCCAATCATTTGTTCATAATCCGGCATCACCCGGGTGACCCGCAACCGTTCACTGCGAATAATCGTCTGGATGCGTTCGACCGCCTTGCCAACCTCATCGTTGACCACGGCATAGTCGTAGTTGCGCATCATCCGAATCTCACCCACAGCTTTTTTGATCCGCTTATTGATCACGTCCATGGCATCCGTGCCCCGACCAATCAAACGGTGTTCTAATTCCATCAAATCAGGTGGCGTTAAAAAGACAAAAACAGCGTCCGGGCAATTTGCTCGCACTTGCATCGCGCCATTGACTTCAATCTCTAAGAAGACGTCTTTTCCCTGATCGAGGGTCTCATTAACATATTTTAACGGCGTGCCATAGTAGTTGTCAACATACTTGGCGTATTCAAGCATTTCACCGTTGCGAATGTTCTCTTCGAATT
The DNA here is from genome assembly GCF_014069315.1 of Levilactobacillus suantsaii. Taxonomy (NCBI): domain Bacteria; kingdom Bacillati; phylum Bacillota; class Bacilli; order Lactobacillales; family Lactobacillaceae; genus Levilactobacillus; species Levilactobacillus suantsaii. The sequence goes on from NZ_CP059603.1 coordinate 2,137,947, forward strand.
CTTCCTTAGACACAAAATAATAGTCGACGCCGTTAACTTCCCCTTCGCGGGGCTTACGAGTCGTCATCGAAATGGAGTAGGAAAAATCAGCTGCACCCGTTTCAAACAGCGCCTTACGGACCGTTCCTTTTCCGACTCCCGAAGGCCCCGAGAGTACAATGAGCATTCCACGTTTCGCCATTGTCTAAAAATCCCTTCATTATTTGAATTCTAGTCGGCTCGCCCGCCCGGTTAAGGACGCGGTGGGCGCTTAATCTATAGTTTACTATACTACCACTAATTAAGGGGCTATGGCTAGTTTTAGCGGGAATTTCTCGAAAAAGCCGGCTAAAAAAAGGCCTTGCAATTTCAAACACATGTTCGTATAATAAAAATACAAACAAACGTTCGAGGTGATCAGCATGCTTAATTCCGCTGCCAGTCGGTTGAAACCTTTGACCGAGCGGGCGACCTTAGTTTATCAGGAACTCTTTAATTCGTTGCCCGTGATCGCGGGTCAGGTGGTCTATCCCCAACTGCCCGCTTTTCAACTGACCTACTTTTTACAACAAGCTTTGATGCGCCACTACCACGTGACGTTACAATTCAAAGCAGCGCCACAAGTCGCGCCCATGACCGTCACCGGTTACCTGCAGCAAGATGTTGCCGGTCACCTCATTTTAAAATCGCCCCATCTTATCACTATCGTGACCCCCGCGTTGCTCCGTAGCATTCGCCGGGTGGCCCGGTAAAAGTGAGAGTTCGGGACAAAACACTAAAGTGCACCCTTTTAGATGGAAAATCCATTTAAAAAAGGTGCACTTTTTAAATTATTCGGTGACTCTAATGGTGTCGAAACGGACGCCAAAAGTCAGGTTATTGCGCGCTTTCTTTTGGCGTTTTCAAGCTAGTTATTTCGCTTTAGCCTTGGCTTCATCGGCTAGCGTCAATAGTTCGTGAGCGTGTTCCACCGCCAATTTGGTGACCTGAGTTCCCGCTGACATGCGCGCGAGTTCATCGACCCGCTTGGCGGCACTGAGCCGCGTCAACTTGGTCTCCGTTCGGTCACCAACGATTTGTTTAGCAATAAAGAAGTGGTGGTCGGCCATCGCGGCCACCTGCGGCAAATGGGTGATGCACAAGACCTGCGAGTTACGGGCAATCCCACTAATCTTTTCGGCAATCGCCTGGGCGACCCGGCCGCTGACCCCAGTGTCCACTTCGTCGAAAATAATCGACGTGACGCCTTGAGATTCCGAAAAGATGGTCTTTAAGGCCAACATAATCCGGGAGAGTTCTCCCCCGGACGCAATCTTAGCCAACGGCCGCATGGCTTCGCCAGGATTGGTCCGCAAGTAAAATTCCACGTGGTCGAGTCCCGTACGTAACAGCTTGTCACTGTGATCGAAGTGCACGGCAAAGACGGTCTTTGCCATGTAGAGTGCGGCCAATTCATGATGGATGGCTTTTTCCAGGCGCTTAGCGGCGCGCTGACGTTCGTCACTCAACTGGTCACCTAAGGTGTGTAACTCGGCGGCCTGCTTGGTCACCCGCTCTTCGAGGTCATCGGCCGTTTCGTCGGTGGCTTCCATACGTTTCAACTCGGCGGCAATCTTATCGTAGTACTTTAAGACTTGCGCCTCCGAGTCCCCGTACTTGTATTTCAACTGGTTGATGACTTCCAAGCGACGTTCGATTTCGTCTAGACGGCCCTCATCCCACTCTAAGGAATCAAGTTGTGACGACACGTCGCCCACCGCATCCCCCAGCGTATAGTAGGCGTTCTCCAGGCTCGTCGCAATTTGTTTGAAATCGTCGTCAAAGTCCGCAATCCCCTGCATGGCTTGCATCGCCTCACTCAACTGGTCGTTGACGCCGGGGACGGTATCTTCTCCGGTCAAGATCACCTGGGTTCGTTGCAAAGCATCGTTGATCTTTTGAAAGTTATCCCACCGGTCACGTTCGGCGGTCAACTGATCCTCTTCACCAGCTTGAAGTTGGGCGGCTTCGATTTCGTTGACCTGAAATTTCAACATGTCGAGGTGTTGGGCCCATTCCTTTTCGTTGGCCCGCCGGTTTTCTAGGGTGTGTTTTAATTTGGTGTAGGCTTGATATTTTGTCAAATAGGTCGCCGCGAGCTTTGCGACCTTAGCGCACGCGAATTCATCGAGCATCCCCAAATGTTTCTCCGGTTGCATCAGTTCCTGGTGTTCGTTTTGCCCGTGGATGTCCACGGCGGTTTCCCCGATACGCTTTAAGGTACTGGTATTGACTAGCATCCCGTTGACTCGGCACACGTTACGCCCGGTGCGATGAATCTCCCGTTGTAAAATGACACTGCCATCGTCGTGGTCGATCCCCAGGTCGTCTAAGACCCGGTAGGTCACCCCGTCCGGTGGAAAAGTAAAACTGCCTTGGATAACGGCCTTGGCCGTGCCGGTGCGGACAAAGTTGACCGAGCCGCGCCCCCCAGCGAGTAACCCGACGGCATCAATGATAATGGACTTACCGGCGCCGGTCTCCCCGGTCAACACGGTCATCCCGTTTTTAAAGGTCACGTCTAAGTGATCAATAATCGCAAAATTTTTAATCGACAGCTCTTGTAGCACGTCTTGGCCCCCTAAACTAAACGACCACCGCTACGTCGTCAGCTGAAGCTGGTCGGGAGTCGTGGTCGTCCGTGATCAATCCGCAAGCATGCGGTCAATCGTTTGTTCTAATTGTAAAGCACCCTGGTGGGAAACACAAATCGTGAGTACCGAACTGTCGTCCCCCACCGTGCCAAAGATAAAGTCATAGCGCATCTGGTCTAAGAGTGACGCAATCACCGGTCCGTTACCGGGCAAGACCTTCAGAATCGTGAATTGGTCCTGCACTGCAAAGGAGACGTAGGCGTTTCGGAGTGTGCGTTGCAACTTTTTTTGGGTATCGATCTTCTTTTGGACTGGTAAACTATACCGATATCCCCCGGATTCAGCCGGTAACTTTACCAGTTGCATCTCCTTAATATCGCGGGAAATGGTGGCTTGCGTGACCTGAATCCCCTCTGCGGCGAGTAACGCCACAAAGTCTTCCTGTCGTTGAATCTCGCGGGTCGTGAGTAATCGCTTCAATAATTGTTGTCGTTCTTGCTTCTTCACACCTAAGTCCCCCCTTAGTCGCTAAAATGCATAAATCTATCATATACCAGCGCTAAGCAATTGGGAAGTATATTCAATTTTCTCATAATCTAGTGCTTTAAGTCCGCATAGGCTGCCGTAACGGTCTTAGCGACCGACACGGTATCCGCACAAACTGCATCTTTATCAACCGAATGCAAGTGTATCAAAAATTCGATATTGCCCTCGCCACCCTTGATGGGGGAAAAATCGAGGCCCAACACACTGTACCCGTTAGCTAGTGCAAAGTCGATGATCTCTTGGATCACAGCCTCGTGGACGGCACGATCCCGGACGATACCGTGCGCGCCGACCTGGTCACGTTCGGCCTCGAATTGGGGCTTGATGAGCGCCGCCACGTCACCGCCAACCTTCAAAATGGCCTTCAACGGCGGCAAAATCATCTTCAACGAGATGAACGACACGTCGATTGACGCAAAGGTCGGTTGCCCGTGGGTAAAGTCACGCAATTGACTGTAGCGAAAGTTAGTGTGTTCCATTACGATGACCCGCGGGTCTTGCCGGAGTTTCCAGACTAACTGGTTACTGCCGACATCGAGAGCGTAACTCAACTTGGCTCCGTTTTGAAGCATCACGTCGGTAAAGCCCCCGGTCGACGACCCAATGTCTAAGACCACCTGGTCGGTGACGTCGATACCAAAAACTTCCAGGGCCTTGGCAAGCTTGAAACCGCCGCGCGACACGTACGGCAACGGATGCCCCTTGCGGTGAAGTTCAGTATCGATAGGCACTAACGACCCGGGTTTATCGAGCCGTTCTTCATTGGTCCCCAAAATCTCCCCGGCCATCACGGCGCGCTTGGCGTCGTCCAGCGAGGTGTAGAGGCCCTGCTCCACTAATAAATCTGCGACGCGTTTTTTCTTCATGCCTTCACCCGATCCGTTTTAAAGTAACTAAAGAATGCCGCTAATAAACTCGCATCTTGCCCACTCGGTAAGGCTTTCAGGGCTTTTTGTCCACTAGCGATCGTGTCGATCAGCGCCTGATTAGCGCCCTGTAAACCCAAGTGTCCGGGGTACGTGTTCTTGGCTTCGCCGGCGTCCTTTTGCGTGGCCTTGCCTAATTCTTCGGGCGTCGCCACGACGTCTAAAATATCATCGTAAATCTGAAAGGCCAGCCCAAAAGCATCAGCGAACCGTAAGTACGGTTGCCATTGCGCCGTGGGTAAGCCGCCCAGAATCAAGCCGGCTTCGACCGCGTAATGCAACAAAGCGCCGGTCTTTTCGCGGTGAAGCGTCTGTAACTGCGGCATCGACAGAGTCACTTGTTCGGACTGAATGTCGCGCGCTTGCCCCGCGACCATGCCGTTAGGACCAGCCGCGTGGGCTAAGCCACTGACCAACGCAGCCTTGGTCTCACTAGGCAAGTCCGTGGCGGTCAGCCACTGAAAGGCCAGCGTCAACAACCCATCGCCGGCTAAGGTGGCCATCCCGGCCCCAAACTTCATGTGGTTCGTAGGTTCTCCGCGGCGTAAGGGGTCGTTGTCCATCGCCGGTAGATCGTCGTGAATCAGCGAATAGGTATGTAATAGCTCTAACGCCATCACGGGCCGCCAATCACGGTCATCGTCGAACTGGCCGCCGACCGTAGTCAACGTTGCCACCGTCAGTAACGGCCGCAACCGCTTGCCGCCAGCCAACAACGAGTACGTCATGGCTTCAGCCAGCCGGACGTCGGTGGTGTCTGCCTGCACCGCCGCGGCTAACGGCGCATTCAACCGGGGCACCCACGCCTGTTCAAAATCACTTAAGCGTTGACGTGCGTTACTGGGCATCCGTTTGGCCTCCCTGCGGCTTTTCAAATGGAACCTCCTGGTCGTTATCGTTCATCATGGTGGTCAACGTCTTTTCAGCGTCTTGCAGGGTCGTTTGCAACGTCTTACTCAACGCCACGCCCTTTTGGAATTGGGCTAAGGCCTGTTCCAAGGGGACATCACCTTTTTCCAATTGGGTCACGATGTTTTCTAAGGTACTCAAATTTTCTTCAAAGGTTGGTTTTGGTGCTTCTTCAGTCATGTTTAGCCTCCGTTGCTGGTTTAATAGTCTTGATTTCGGCTTCGGCCGTCCCGTCACTCAAGTGAATCGTGGCAGGTCCCGGCTTCAAAGCAGCCGTTTGACGAATAATCTGATCATCTTGTGTCACGTAACTGTATCCGCGGCTCATGATCTTCAACGGGCTCAAATAGTCCAATCCGCTAGCCAGTTGGGCCACGCGATTCTCCTGCGTCGTCAAGTACCGGTGAATCTCGTTGGTCAGCCGTTCCGTCGTGACCGTGACCTGTTGTTGGTCCTGGCGCACTAATGCTAGTGGCGTTTGACTCTGTAACCGTTGGGTGACCAATTGAACGCGCTGCTGGCGCTGCTGGAGTTGTAGTTGCATCCGCTGAGTCAACCCCTGTTGCGCGTTGTCCAGCCGCTGCACGTAGGTCTCGTATAACCGTTGTGGCTGTTGGAACACATAGCTGGTCATCAATTGGTTCAACCGTTCCTGGCGTAACTTGATGCGGTTAGCCATTGCGTTGACCAAGCGGGTCTGCTGTTGTTGGAGCTTGACCAACTCATCACTTAAGACCGGCACCGCCAGTTCAGCCGCTGCGGTCGGGGTTGCCGCCCGTACGTCAGCCACCAGATCGGCGATGGTGGTATCCGTTTCGTGGCCGACCGATGAAATCACAGGTAAGGTACTGGCCGCAATGGCCCGGGCGACCTTCTCCTCGTTGAACGGCCAGAGGTCTTCGATGGACCCCCCGCCCCGACCAATAATCAAGGTGTCAAAACTACCGTTGGCGTTAGCCCTGGTAATCTGACGCACGATGTCATCCGCCGCTTCTTGGCCCTGGACCAACGCCGGGTATAAGACAATCTGGGCGATGGGAAAACGTCGTTTGGTGGTCGTCATGATATCGCGAATCACGGCCCCACTCGGACTGGTCACCACGGCAATCCGCTTGGGAAAACGTGGTAACGCCTGCTTGGGCGCCGTGAACAGCCCTTCGCTAGCGAGTTTACGTTTCAATTGTTCATAGGCCTGGTAGAGTTGCCCCACCCCGTCTGGTTCCATGCGCTCCACGTAGACTTGATAGTTCCCACTGGGCCCATACAACGAGATACGGCCAACGACCAGGACCTTCATCCCCGTTTCGGGAGTGAACTTCAACTTTTCAAAGGCTGAGCGAAACATGATCGCGTTGATCTTAGCGTGGTCGTCTTTCAAACTAAAGTATTGATGCGCGTGCGGCCGTAACCGGAAGTTGGAAATCTCTCCGGTCAGATAGACCTTGCCCAAATAAGGGTCCATGTCGAACTTGCGTTTTAAATATTGGGTCAACGCTGTAACCGTTAAGTAATCAGTTGTTGCCACGTTGTTCCCTCCACTCACATAAATCCACGGTCTGTTGCATCAACGTTGCAATCGTCATCGGCCCCACACCGCCAGGTACTGGGGTGATGGCCCCCGCTACGGGACTGACCGCATCAAAGTCGACGTCGCCGGTCAATTTGCCCTGAGCGTCGCGATCCATGCCCACGTCAATCACGATGGCCCCCGGCTTCACGTCGGCAGCTTTAATCAAGTGGGTAATGCCCGTCGCCACCACCAAGACGTCGGCCGTCTTGGTCAGTGCCCGCAAATCTTGAGCGTAGCGGTGGGCGACCGTGACCACGAGATTGGCATTTAAGAGCAACGCCGCCATCGGCCGTCCGACAATGTTACTGCGTCCAACCACCACGGCCCGCTTCCCTGCCAGTGGCTGGTGGAGGCTCTTCAGCATGGTCATAATCCCCTGTGGCGTGCAGGATACGGGGTAAGGTCCGGGAAGATTCCCGAATAATTTGCCGGTATTCAGCGGATGGAACCCGTCAACGTCCTTTTCTGGGGCAATAGCGTCAAAAACTGCCCGCTCATCTAACCCTGCCGGGAGTGGTGATTGCACCAGGATCCCGTCGATTGTGGGATCGGCGTTGTATTCCGCCACGGCCGCCAATAATTCCGTTTGGCTGACCGTTGGTGAAAACGTCCGGACCACGGAACGAATCCCCAGTTGCCCGGCCTTCTTATGTTTATTACGAACGTAAATCGAACTTGCAGGGTCTGTCCCCACGATGATGACTGCTAGTCCGGGCGTAATCCCCCGTTGGGCTAGCTGGGCCACGCGTTGCTGGGTCTTTGCGTTCAGCTCACGGGCCAACTGTCTGCCATCAATGATGGTCGTCATGTTAACTTCCCCCGTCTCATAGTAAAGTAATTTCATCAGTGATTCTCATAAATGATCACCAATGTTGTCGGTGTCAGGTTACGGCACCCACAAAGTCATGTCTAATTCTAGCATATTTGAACTGAAAACGAACCCGGTCGGGTGCAAGAACCCGAAAAACTCCGAAAAAACACAAAACCGGCGCTTCAAGAACTCAAAGTCCTGAAGCACCGGTTAGTGATTATTTTTTTGATTGGGTGACCCTAAGACGTCACGTCAGGCACTGATTACGCTTGCGCGTCGTCACTGGCCTCGTCATCTAACGTGTGGGCCAAGACCCCGTTGATGAACCGCCGCGACCGGTCATCACTAAAGTTCTTGGCTAATTCCAAGGCTTCGTTGACGGCCACTCGGTTCGGCACATCGGTGACGTGATCGATTTCGAAGAATGCCAGGCGTAAAATCACCAGGTCAGTCTTCGCAATCCGTTGCAGTTGCCAGCCGGCACTCAAGTAACGCGTAATCTCAGCGTCTAGGTCCCGTTGGTGGTCTAACACCCCGGTGACCAACGTCTGCAGATACTCGGGCACGGGAACCGTTTGGTCCGGATCATCCGTTAACACTCGTTGGTAGAGTGCCTCTTGGTCAGCGTCCGCGTTGGCATTGAGGGCGAACAGCATTTGAAAAGCCCGCTCCCGAATTTGATGTCGTGTAAGTGTCACGATTGCTCACTGTCTCCTTCATCTGATTGGTTGAACAGGTGATCAGGATCGACCTGTTGCGCCGTCTTTTCGGGAATGACGCCTTCCACGTGAACGTTGACTTCACGCAAGTCAAGGTCCGTCATGAACAACAATTGTTGCTTGACGCTATCCTGAATGGCTAAGGCAACCTTGGGAACGGCGACACCGTAGTTCAGGTAAACGTAAACGTCCACAGCGAGTTCGTCGCCATCAAACGTCAATTTGACACCCTTACCGTGTTCTTTTTTGCCAAACAGCTCCGTTACGCTGTTCGCCAAAGAACCCCGCATCCGGGCCACGCCCTCGGTCTGACTAGCCGCAATGCCGACAATGATTTCAAGAACTTGCGGCGCGACTTCAATCTTTCCTAAGGCCGGTTCCTTGGATTCTAAAATAATATTCGTATCTTCTGCCATTCATTGACCCTCCCTTACAGATTAAACGTCAGTTAAGTCCGTTGCACTTAGGCCCGAGAAATGTAAGTCGAGTCCTGCGTGTTGATGGATAACTTGTCGCCTTCGTTAACGAAGAAAGGCACTTGAACCACTAAGCCCGTGGTCATAGTTGCCGGCTTGGAGCCACCGGAAGCGGTGTTCCCCTTGATGCCCGGTTCCGTTGAAGCCACTTCTAAGACGACCGTGTTTGGCACTTCGATGCCCAACACTTCGGCGTTGTACTGGATCAAATCCACGTTCATGTTTTCTTGCAAGAATGGGAGTTGATCTTTGATGGTATCGTTTGGTACCGCGATTTGTTCGTAGTTGTCCGTATCCATGAAGACCCGGCTGTCGCCATCTTCGTACAAGTATTGCATACTGCGCGTTTGGATGTCCGCCTGTTCCATCTTAGCCCCGGACCGGAAAGTCTTTTCTTGCACGGCACCAGTCCGTAAGTTCTTCAGCTTCGTCCGCACGAATGCGCCACCCTTACCGGGTTTAACGTGCTGGAACTCCATGATCCGCCAGATAGCGTGATCGACTTCGATGGTTAAACCATTTTTGAAATTAGCAGTTGAAATTGCCATAATGTGTCAGCCTCCTAAAAGATGTCCTCTTTATAATATCAATTCTCCCCCCTAAAAAGCAAGACAGGGGGTTAGTTTACAAAATAATTAACTCTCGCGGCACCGAGGTCAACTCCTCGTGACCACTGGGGGTCACCAGTAAGTCGTCTTCGATGCGAATCCCGCCTTGTTGCGGGAAATAGGCGCCCGGTTCTACGGTGATGACCTGGTTGGCCACCAATTTGTCTGGCCAACCAGCACCAATGTTGGGGCCCTCATGAATATCTAAGCCAATGCCGTGTCCGGTCCCGTGGATAAAGGCTTGACCGTACCCGGCCTGGGTCAGATACTCACGCCCGATTTGGTCCAACTCTGCGCCGGTGACACCGGGTTTAACTGCCGCCTTGATCTTCTCCTGGGCGGTCTGGACGGCTCGGTACGCGGCGGTCAACGCTGGACCCGGGTCGCCCAGCGCCACGGTCCGCGTCACGTCAGACGTGTACCCGTCCACGTAAAATCCACAGTCGATGGTCACCAAAGCGTTCTGTTCGAGGGGGTGGTCACTGGCCTGGGCGTGGGGCCAGGCACTTCGGGCCCCACTGGCCACAATGGTCGCAAAGCTCTCGCCAATCGCGCCGTGGTCTTGCATCCAGCGGGTCAGCCATAATGCCGCGGCCCGTTCCGTCATTTGCGGGCGTAGGACTTTAAACAACGCTTCTAGGCCCTGACTGGTCAAAGCCGTAGCGTGCCGTAAGGCCGCAATTTCACTGGAATCCTTGACCTGCCGTAATTGGTCGACTACGCCCGTTAAGGGGACCGGGTCGGCCAATAGGTTTTCATCTAACCAGGAAAACTCCCGCCAACTCAACGTGTCTTCGAAGCCCAACACCGTCGCTTGGTCGGCCTGTAACACGTCGTTGACTGCTTGCAGGTAGTTTCTGGTGATGACCAGTTCAACTTGAGGCACCGTCGTCTGCAACTCCGTTTGGTAACGGGCGTCGGTGATGAAGACCACCCGTTTGGGCGTCACCAAGACGTAGCCGTCACCGGCTAACACACTAGCACCAACTAGGTAACGTTGGTTGCTGGGTGCCTGAATTAAGAAACTATCTACACTTAACGCCGGCAATGCGGCGCGTAACCGTTCGATTCTTGTGGCCATCCTAACCCCTCCTCAAGGTTGTGGAACAAAAGAAGAGCTCAAAGCGAATTGGTCTCGCCTCAAGCTCTTCAGTCGTACGAGGAAAACCCCGTGATTATTTAGCTGCTTCTTCAGCAACTGGGTAAACGGATACTTGGCGCTTGTGGCGACCTAAGCGTTCGAATTTAACCACACCAGCTGCCTTAGCAAATAAGGTGTCATCTCCACCACGACCAACGTTTTGGCCTGGGTAGATGTGCGTGCCCCGTTGCCGGTAAAGGATAGAACCGCAAGTTACGGTTGAACCGTCGGCAGCCTTCGTCCCAAGACGACGACCTGCAGAATCCCGCCCGTTGGCAGTGGACCCACCACCTTTATGGTGAGAGAAGAATTGTAAGTTCATGTTCATCAACATATTGTTTCACCCCCGTGAATTTAATCAACGACTTCGTTCAAGTGAATGAAGTCGGCATAATTCGTGGCGACGTCCCGTAATCCATCCGCAAAACTCTGGAGTAACGTTTGTCCCTTAAGTTCGGTCGTTGCTTCCAGCTTTGGTGGCAGGTGCACTTCCAGAAAGCCCCCCGCCTGATTACGATTGTCCACGGTAACTGGAATCTTAGCGACCCGTTGTAACCCGTTGACCGTCGTAATCGCAAGCACCGAGACCGCGGCACAGACGATGTCCTGACCATATTCACCGGAATCGGCGTGGCCAGTGATTTGAAATGAATTGATTCGATCGGATCCGCGATGGATCGTAGCTTGAATCATCCGGACTCGCTCCTTTAATCTTTAAGCGTTAATGGCGTCAATGACAACCTTGGTGTATGGTTGACGGTGACCCTTCTTGGTGTGTTGACCCTTCTTAGGCTTGTACTTGTAGGTCACAACCTTCTTTTCCAGGCCCTGCTTTTCAACAGTTCCCGTAACAGTTGCGCCATCTACAGTAGGCGTCCCAATCTTAGGCGTCTCACCACCGACGAAAGCGACTTGGTCAAAAGTGACCTTAGCGCCGGCTTCGACGTTTAACTTTTCCACGTAAACAGCTTGGCCAGCTTCGACCTTGTACTGCTTACCGCCAGTTACGATAATTGCGTACATCTATGTGCACCTCCTTATAAGTTAAGACTTAGACTCGCCGAAGACAAGTGGCCGCAAAGCGACACTTAGAAACTCGTTCCGAGCGGTTGCAGCTGTGGAAGTCCACAAATACAACATGAGAATTGTACCGGAAGCCCCTGCTCCTGTCAAGCCTTTTTCCTGCCATCAAACCATAAAATGCGCCCAGCTAGATTTAGCTGGGCGCATTTCTTGCTAGCTGTTAACTTAATAATTAGTAATCCGCTGACTGACGCTTTAAGTTGACCTCACGTTTGGCTTCGTAAGCCGCTTGAATCTCATCTTGACTGAAGCCTAAATCAACGAAGCCCCATTTCAAGAAGAGCCGCCAAGCGTGGCGAAAATCATCTTGCCGGTGGCTGAAGTGACTGTTAAAGACCATCCGTTTCAAGATTAAGTATTGTTGGTCGAGGTCTTTGGCCGGCCGACTCTTTTCCAGCAAGGTCAAGTCCTCTTCCTTAAGCATGATCAGTTGCGTCCAGGTCTTCTTGGCCGCCACTAATAAGAAGAAATCTAGCGCGTCGGTGTACTCCGTCAACAGCGTTTCCCGTGGCGTTTTGTTCGGGTCACTTTTCCCCCGGTGGGTCTTCCAGACTTTGAACCATTCTGAAGTGTTGGCCACTTCGGCTAGTTCAACGTCCAGCGCCACGTAGGCGTTTTCAATCTGACGGGTGCGCGACAGTTCGAGATCACGGTCGCGGGTGATCTGCTCATCCAGCGCGATGGACTGTTGCACGAGTTTGGCAAGTTCTAACACACACGTTCCTCCTAGCTAAAAATCAAGGGATCCGAAACGACCTCTAAATCATTCAAATTTTCTAAGTACCAATCCCGCATGAACGGGTAACGTAACAGGATATCAAACCAGGAGATCTTCTGTTCATCATCGTGGACGGTCAGGACCCATTCCGGTTGACCCTCCAGTTGGTTGTTGAAAATGTCCACGGTCACGCCCTTATCCAGTTCGATGCGGGCCCCGTTGCCGTTCGCCCCGTTGGTCAGCATGTAATCGTGCTTCGCCGCAGCCACGAACAGCCGGTCAACCACACCGGCTGGTAAATCTGCCGAACGCACGGCATAATTCTGTCGGTTCGCCGCGTCTAAAATGTTGAAGTCCACGGAGTAGCCATAGTCCTCTTTCAGATACCGGGCAAAGTCGACCAAAACCTGAACGGAAGATTTGACCGTATCGGCAGGGACCGTCTCGTGCAGATCAATGATGAACAGTTGAGTTAGCGCGTGGCTGTTAAACCGAAACATCTTGCGGTCTAAATTTAAGTAAAAGAGCGATTGGCCCGTCGCTTTCTCGCGGTAGAAGACGCCACCATTAGCGGAGGTCTCGACCCGAAAGTTGAAGGTTCCCCGGTCACCCAAGGGGGTCAATTGTTGGGTCAATTCTTCTTGGTGATCTCGGGACTGCAGCATGACGTGTTTACCCTGATCATGCAGTTCTAGCATCCGCGACATGAACAATAAGTAGTAGTCCGCGTTGCTGTATTGGTGCGGAAAGGTCACGTAATCTGAATCCAACTGAAAGTCGGCCAGTTCCGTTGCCGCAGCGACCAGTTCATCGGCATCGTGGGTCTTGATCAGTTGGTCCATCAGCTGGGTAAATTTTAAGCCGGTAGCCAACCCGCTCTTAATGGCCTCGTTATAGTTCAACAACCGACCACTAATCGTCAGAGTTGCTGGATCATTGTCATTAATCATCAGCCTTCACCCCGCCTTCACTCTTGCCAATCAGACTATTGAGGTAGTCAGCGTAGAGGCTTTGATTGTGGGCCTCAAAGTGTTCAAAGTCGTCAAAGGCATCCCGAATACTTTGCTTTTCGTAGTTTAAAATCGTGTCTTCCTTGGACAACACTAGGATTTGGTCGTCGTTTTTCTTAATCAGTTTGTGTGCGTTCAAGGCTTTTTCGTCCTGGTCAGCCAACTGCGTCAACTGGTCGATGATGCCTTGCCGTTCGTCCTTTAATTTGCCGGAGTCCCATGGCAGGCTACTTTTTTGACTATTTTCTTTTAATTGTTCACGCAACTTGGTCTTTTGATTATCCCGAACTGGCTGCGCATCCATCAGTTTTTGCAGGTCTTCACTTTGCGCCGAAATCTTCTCGATTTGCGCCGTATTCAAGCGTTGATGCTGACTTTCCAGGTTGAAGGACTGTTGGAGCTTCTGGTACTCCGTCTGGTCGAACTCGAATTTAACGTTAATCACATCGAGGTCACCAAACAGGCGCCGATCCCACCAGTTCCCAAAATAAATGTGAAAGAGGCCCGTCGTGTACTCGTCATAGTAAAAGAACGGGTAAATATGACCCAAATAATCAATCAGCCGGTCACTTAAATAGTGACTGATCTGGGGGTGAATATTGTCGACCAATTCCGCAAGATGATTCACGGTCTTAGTCGCCCGGGTCTTCTTGACCTCTTTATGATAGCGGACCTGGTCAAGTAATTCGTAGACTTGCCGGTCATCGCCGTGTTGAACCGCTGCCTGCAACGTGCTCAAGTAATCGAGTTTGTTGGCGATTGCCTGGGTTAAAACGTCGGCAGCACTTGCTTGCTGTTCTTGATTTTCCATGAATTATCCCTCATTCTCGTGTTCTTAGGCACTGCCGTGAACATTGGTTATAAGTTCATGTTACCAAAAAAAGACACAGAATAAAGCAGTTTGCCCCAATTTTGACCAAAAACAATACTTTTTATAATGACGACCGCCATAATTTACCCGGTAGACCCTTTTACCTCGGTCAAACGCTACGGCCGTCATACCAAGACCCAAAAGGACCGTTGATGACATCGCCATCAACGGTCCCGTTTCAAAATTTAAATTTTTACCTAAACCTTTAGTAGAGTTCCAGGTACTGGTCCCGTTCCCACTGGGAAACCTGAGTCCGGTAGGAATTGTACTCGAGGTTCTTGGCTTCGATGAAGCTCTGGTACAGGTGATTCCCCATGGCGTTACGCATGACCTCATCAGCCGCCAAATCCTTAAGGGTGTTATGCAAGGTGTCTGGCAAATTGGTGATGTGGTTCTCTTGCCGTTCCTCGGCATCCATCCGGTAGATGTTGCGGTCCACGGCCTCTTGTGGGACCAGCTGGTTCCGTAAGCCGTCTAAGCCGGCCTCTAAGACCGCTGCGATGGCCAAATAAGGATTGGCCGCCGGGTCAACGCTACGCAACTCTAACCGTGTCGATAAGCCGCGTGAGCTTGGGACCCGGATCAATGGTGAACGGTTCGACCCGGACCAGGCCACGTAAACTGGCGCTTCGTACCCCGGCACTAACCGCTTGTAGCTGTTCACAATGGGGTTGCAGATAGCGGTAAAGCTACGGGCGTGCTTCAACAGACCGCCCAGGAAGTGGAACGCGTCTTCAGATAATTCCATCTTCCCCTGCTTGTCGTAAAAGGCGTTGCCCTTGTCGTGGAAGAGCGACATGTTCAGGTGCATCCCTGAGCCATTGATGCCCGTCAACGGTTTCGGCATGAACGTTGCGAACAGCCCGTACTTGCGGGCAATCGTCTTGACAACCAGTTTGAAGGTCTGGATGTTATCCGCCGCGGTCAACGCATCGGCATACTTGAAGTCGATTTCGTGTTGGCCAGGAGCCACTTCGTGATGGGCCGCTTCGACGTCAAAGCCCATTTTTTCCAGGGTCAGTACGATTTCCCGTCGGCAATTTTCCCCCAAGTCCATCGGGGCCATATCGAAGTAGCTCCCTTTATCGTTTAATTCCATGGTCGGCTTCCCGTTTTCATCCATCTTGAACAGGAAGAATTCCGGTTCTGGACCGATATTGAAGTCGGTAAAACCGGCCTTACGCATATCGCTGAGGACCCGAATTAAGTTGTTCCGCGGGTCGCCTTCGAAAGGTTCGCCGTTGGGCTTATAGACCTCACAGATGACCCGGGCGATTTTGCCCCGTTCCGTACTCCACGGGAAGATCATCCACGTGGATAAGTCGGGATACAGGTACATGTCACTTTCTTCGATACGGACGAAGCCATCGATCGAAGACCCGTCAAACATGAGCTTGTTATCCAATAATTTTCCTAATTGACTGATTGGGACTTCCACGTTTTTGATCGTACCGAACAGGTCAGTGAACATTAACCGCAAGAACTTGACGTCTTCGTCCTTCGCCATCTGACGAATATCGTCTTTTGTGTATGCCGGTTTTGCCATTCAAATCGCTCCCTATCAAATTTTTAACTGCCAAACTACCTTACTTGCTAAAGAGGCCGGTGCGGCTCGTGTGCAGCGTTCGGCCGGTTAAGGCCGCCCTGACGCAAGATTTCATCCTGCAAGATGTGTCGCACGTCCTCGTCCGTCAACGGCTGCTTTTGAGCTGCTTTTTTGGCCGCGGCCGCTTGGGCTTGCTGGGTGTAAATTGCCTTGATGCCCGCCACGTTGACCCCATCATCGAGATAATCCTTGATTTCTAACAACCGGTCGACGTCGTTCAACGAATACATGCGCCGGTTGCCTTCGTTACGTTGTGGCGTAATAAGTTCTTGCGCCTCGTAGTACCGAATTTGCCGGGCAGTCAAACTCGTCAATTTCATCACGGTTCCAATTGGTAAAACGGCCAGTGACCGTCGAAGTTCTTTACCTTTCAACCTACCGACCCCCCTTCAACACTACCGATATCATACCACGCCACCGGGGGGAGTCAAGGTATCGTGTTAGATTTTATAACATGAACCTCGTTTTCCGCCCCATCTTTAGTTAATCGTAAAAACTAATGCCCCCACCACCGGGTGACGAGATCCACCACCTGGTCCTGTTGTTCCGGGTGTTGCACGAGATTAAACCAACGGGCCATCGTCTGGTGCCGAAACCAAGTCAATTGTCGTTTGGCATAGTGGCGGGAATCTTGCTTGACGCGGTCGATGCCCGCCGCTAAGCGCTCAGGATCGTCTAAGACTGGTAAGAGTTCGCGGTAACCAATGCCACTGGCAGCGGGTAAGGCACTCCCACCCTGCTGGGCCAGCCAGCGGACTTCATCTAATAGCCCGTTTTGAACCATCACATCCACCCGTTGATTGATACGTTGGTACAGCAACTGACGGTCCGTGGTCAACGCCACATATTGCTCATCATAAGTCGGTCCCCCATTTTTCTGCTGGGAGAACAACTGGCCCGTGACCTGAATCACCTCTAGTGCGCGAACCGTCCGCCGGATATTAGTCGGCGGAATCTTCGCGGCCGCTACCGGGTCACGTTGTTGTAGACGCTGCCACAACGCTTCGGGGCCCTGTTCGGCGGCTTCCTGGCGTAACGTTTGCCGAATCTCAGGATCACCCGGCGCATCGGCTCCCAAAGCCAAGCCATCGAAGAGCGCCTGTAAATAAAAGCCGGTTCCCCCCGCGATGATTGGTAAATGACCCCGAGCCGTAATGGCCGTGATCAACGGCCGGGCGGCTACCACGAACTGGGCCACGGTAAACTGCTGAGTGACGTCACACACATCGATCAGATACTGAGGCACCACCCGCTGTTCGGCCGGGGTGGCCTTGGCCGTGCCAATATCCAGGTGGCGATACACCTGCATCGAGTCCCCAGAAATAATCTCACCATTGAATTTTTGGGCCAACTTCAAAGCCAACGCAGTCTTGCCGACCGCTGTCGGGCCCACGATGGCCAACACTTTTTCCATAATCAGGGTCCCCTCAATCTAAGATAAGTTAAGGGTAACATAGGACTGCCGCCCGCGCAGAAAAAATGTGGCCACCGTCCACTTAAGGCCAAATGGAGTTAAATCACTAGCTATTTCACTGCCAAGCCTGCATAATGGAAGCGGATAATTGATTTGCCCACTGAAAGGAGTTCACTTAAAATGAAACATTTTACCAAGGGGTTCCTCTTTGGGGTCGTGGCTACTGCCAGTGCCGTTGCCGGCGCCGTCTTCTCCTTTAAGAAAAAGGTCGTCCAACCCATCGAAGACCAAGAAGCTCGCTTTGAAGAAAACCGTAAAAAAGCCAACCGTAAGAGTCATGCCGCCCACCACGGCTAAGACGTCTCACCGGCCGACCGTTACCTGCGTTGCTGGATGCTAATTCATCCAACAACGCTTTTTTTGTCCAAAATTTGGCTCGTCACCAGTCAACTCTAACGGTGACTCCTACTGACTAGTAAGTGAAACAACCATTCCTACCAGGTGGTTCTTCCAGCAGTCGTCTACTCATTTAGTTAATAATTGGGGTCAAGCACGACGCAGGTTCAACACCATTCTGAGAAATCGTGGCGAGTCCGTACACATCTTGCTGCTGGCGTGGTCACCACGGCCATACCCCCAGGCCGTTGGTTAGTCCTGTGACCGTTCCTTGCTTCTGACACTTACTTTTTTCTTATCTTCCCAGGAGCCCGTGCTAATGCCCGCTTAGCGGTGATTATGAATAATTCATGAATAAAGTTTGAGGACTTTTCTCATAAAACAGGGTTGAAAATGAGAATTTGATTAACTATAATCAATCACAATAAACGATTATCAGATTAAAGCTTCATCAAAACGCTGATTACATTAGCGTTTGCCTGAAAATGAGAGATACATTAGAAAATGGGGGGGGCTTTCCATGGAAAATGCAACGAACTTTCTGAACATCCAGGACGTCAGCACCGCCTTTAAGATTAACGGGCGCTTTTATGACGCCATCTCACACATCAACCTGCAGGTCCACCGCGATGAAATTATGGCCATTGTGGGCGAATCCGGTTGCGGCAAGAGTACCTTGGCCACGACGATCATGGGACTCCATGACCCCGCCGAAACTAAGACTTCCGGCGTGATTGATTTTGAAGGGACCGATTTACTGCAGCTCTCCGACGACCAGTACAATGATTACCGGGGCGCTAAGATTGGCATGATCTTCCAAGATCCTTTGTCAGCCCTTAACCCGTTAAAACGCGTGGAGGATCAAATCAGTGAGGTGATGGACTACCACTCCGATTTGTCGCGCGATGCCAAGCACGCCCGGGTCCTCGAACTTCTGGACCAAGTCGGCATCGTGGCCCCCAAACGGACCGCCCGGCAATTCCCCCACGAACTTTCCGGTGGGATGCGCCAACGGGTCATCATCGCCATCGCGATTGCCTGCAAACCCGATTTGATTATCGCCTATGAACCGACCACCGCGCTCGATGTGACCATCCAAGCCCAGATCCTCGACGTCTTACGGGCGATTCAACAGGAGAACCACGCCGGCATCATCCTCATCACCCACGATTTAGGGGTCGTTGCCGAGACGGCCGACCGGGTCGCCGTGATGTACGCCGGACAGATTGTCGAAGAGGGTAGTGCCGAACAGATTTTTACCACCCCCCAGCACCCTTACACCCGTTCCTTACTACGGTCGATGCCCCAACGGGAAAACGAAAACGACGACCTGTACGTGATTCAGGGCAACGTGCCCTCCCTTCAACGGATGCCCCAAGGCGGCGACCGCTTTGCCCCTCGGATTCCCTGGGTCCCGCAAAGCGCTCATGAAGCCGAACCCACCATGCACACGGTGGCGCCGGGGCATTCGGTCCGCTGCACTTGTTACAAGGTCTTCACGTTTCCCGACCAGCAGAAAGGACCGGTGACCCCATGAGTTTAGTTGAAATCAAAAATCTTAAGGTCCACTACCCGATTCGGTCGGGATTCTGGAACCGCATCACCGACGAAGTCCCCGCTGTAGACGGTATCAGCTTCAACATCGAAGCCGGTGAAACTTATGGTTTGGTGGGTGAATCCGGGTCGGGCAAGTCAACGACCGGTAAATCCGTGGTGGGTCTCGAAAAGGTCACTAGCGGCCAGATTCTCTACAACGGACACGACATCACCCGCCGCAACAACCGGCGCAAGCTCGACTATAACCACGACGTTCAGATGATTTTTCAGGATTCACTCTCTAGTTTGAACCCTCGGAAACGGATTGAAGACATTATCGCCGAACCCCTGCGGAACTTTGAACATCTCAGTAAGCAAGACGAGAAACTGCGGGTCTTGCAACTTCTCGACATCGTTGGGTTAGATGCCGATGCACTGTATAAGTATCCTCACCAATTTTCAGGGGGCCAACGGCAACGGATCGGGGTCGCTCGGGCCGTGGCGACCAATCCCAAATTGATCATCGCCGATGAACCCGTGTCCGCGTTGGATTTGTCCGTGCAAGCTCAGGTACTGAACTTCATGAAAAAGATTCAGCGTGACTTCGGTATCTCCTACCTCTTCATTTCCCACGATTTAGGCGTGGTTCGCCACATGTGCACCAATTTGGCCATCATGAACCGCGGTCGCTTGGTTGAAATTGGGACCTGTGACGATATCTATAATCACCCGCTCCATATTTACACCAAGCGTTTGCTAGCCGCGATTCCCCGCACCGACGTGTCCCAACGCGCCGCACACCGGGCTTCCCGGTTAGCCGTTGAGGAAATCTACCGTGAGCAGCAGGATAAGTACTACGACGATAACGGACGGGCCTATCCGCTGGTCGCCGTGTCGCCGACCCATCAGGTGGCCCTCCCACCGGATATTGCCCAGCAACTTGCCCACCAGGAAAGCGAGGCGGACGTCTAATGTGGAAAACGATTTTACGGCGGGTCCTCATCATGATCCCCGAAGTCATTATTTTAAGTATTTTAGTCTTCTTACTGGCGAAAGCCATGCCCGGTGACCCGTTTACCGGCTCGATCAACCCCAAGGCGGACCCCGCCCAGATTCACCATTTAATGAAAATCAATGGGCTGTACGACCCCTGGTACCAGCAATACTGGAACTGGGTGGTCCATCTGTTCCACGGTAACCTGGGGAACAGCTACCAGTACCAAGAACCGGTCACCCGCTTGATTAGTAGCCGGGCGGCCAACACTCTCTGGTTAGCCTTACTGACCATGGTCTTGACCTACGCGTTGGCGTTACCCATGGGCGTCTTTGCCGGCCGGCATGAAGGAAAGTTACCCGACACGGTTATCCGGGTCTACACCTATGTGACCTACTGCATCCCCTTCTTCGTCATCTTGGTCATCGGTATCTGGATCTTCGGCTACGTGCTGGGGTGGTTCCCCACGACCGGGTCGATTTCGGCGGACGCGACTAGCGGCTTTAAATCTATCTGGTCTCGCGCCTATCATATTCTCTTACCGGCTATTTTGGGAGCACTGTTCAGTACCGTTAACATCGTCCAGTACCTGCGTTCCGAAGTCATCGATGCCAAACGTTCCGATTATGTGCGGACGGCCCGGTCCAAAGGGGTCCCGAACAAGGACGTTTACCGGCACCACATCTTCCGAAACTCCCTGTTACCTATCGCGGCTTTCGCGGGTTACTCCATTACCGGCTTACTGAACGGGTCGATCTTCACCGAGACCGTCTTCTCCTATCCCGGCATGGGCCTGCTCTTCGTGAACTCAATCAGCTATCGGGACTACACCGTCATCACCGCTTTGGTCTTAATTTATGGCATTTTGAACCTGTTAGGGACCCTGCTCTCAGACATCATCTTGAGTATTGTCGATCCCCGGATTCGGATTGAATAGGAGGTCGATAACACCATGGCAGAAAACTTTAACCGCAACACCAATGTCTCGGCTAACGACCTCGCCCGGCTTTCGCAAGAAGCCGAGGCTGAAGCCACGCCGTCATCGGCCCGCATCGTCTGGGACGAATTCAAGGCCGACAAACCCGCGATGGTCGCTCTAGTCATCGTGGTGGGCTTCATCCTCTTCGTGATGATTGCCAGTCTCTTTATCAACACGCCCAAAATGATGCAGACCAATATCATGGCCTACTTTGACCGCCCCGGCACCGACGGCATGTGGCTCGGCGCCGATTCCGCCGGTCGCTCCGTCGCCAAGCAACTCATCGTGGGGTCCAGAAACTCGATTGGCATTGCTATCGGGCTGACCGTGATCTCGTCCACCTTCGGGATCTGCTGGGGACTCATCTCCGGCTACTTCAACGGTTACATCGACTGGGGCATGCAACGGGTCTACGACTTCATGATGATGCTACCGATGACCATGATGATCATCGTATTGGTCACCATCATCCCGCACTATAACGCCATCACTCTGACGCTGATCTTCTCCATCTTTTACTGGGAAGGCACGTCCCGGTTGATTCGTTCGCGGACCTTGGCCGAATCGGAAAAGGATTACGTGGCCGCGTCCAAGACCTCGGGAACTAGCAATTTTAAGATTATCTTTCGCGAGATCATGCCAAATATCTCGTCACTGATCATCGTTGACACCACCTTGTCCTTCGCTGAAAACATCGGGGTCGAAACCGGGCTCTCCTACCTGGGCTTTGGCTTACCGACCCAGACACCGTCTTTAGGGACCATGATTGCTAACGCCAACGACCCCAACAACATCACCCAGTACTGGTGGACTTGGCTCCCTGCGGCGTTAGAGATCATTATTCTTTGTTTATCCATTAGTTACATCGGTCAAGTTATTCGCCGGGCCGCCGACGCGTCGCAACGTCAAGGCGCTGGCGACTAACTTCACTTCCACCCAGTTAAGGAGATGGTGCCATCCAGTTAGTGACGATATCCAGCTTCACCCAGCCCTGATTTCTTTTAGAAACTCCGACTGGTCACCCGTTCATGAGGATTTTATTTAAGGGGGAAACATATATGGTAAAAAAGAAATTGGCACTCTCGGCTATGGCCGTGCTAGCCACTTTGAGCCTGGCTGCTTGTTCCAGCAGTAGCAGTAAGAAGAGCTCATCTGGCGCCAACGACAACGCGTCCGTCAAGCTCTCCGAATCATACAACAACAAGGCGAAGAGCACGACGGCCGCTAACAACACCACGCTGAAGGTCGCCGAACCAAACGACTCGCCGTTCCAAGGGATTTCAGACCCCGTCTTGGCATCTAACGCGGAAGACTCCGACGTCTTTGCACCTGGTGGTTCAGATAGCCTCTTTAACGTCGACAAGAACTACAAGATCATCGACGGTGGGTTAGCTAACCTGCGGCTCAGCCGGAAGAACAATACGGCTACTATAACGCTGCGGAAAGACGCCAAGTGGTCGAACGGCGATCCGGTCACCGCTAAGGACGTGGAGTACCCTTATGAAGTGATTGCCAATAAGAAGACGACGTCACAGCAGTACTCTTCTGACTATGCTCGGATCAAAGGGATGGCCGCATATCACAGTGGTAAAGCCAAGACCATCTCCGGTATCACCTTCCCAGACGGTCAAAAGGGCCGGAAAGTGGTCATCCACTACTCCAGCATCTCACCAAGCATGAAGTTCAGTGGGAACTCCTTCCTCTGGGCGACCGTTGAACCTTACGAGTATATCAAGAACGTGCCAATTGCTAAGTTAGCCGCTTCCAAGCAAGTTCGGAAATCCCCAATCTTCACCGGGCCTTACAAGCTGGATAAAGTGGTCGAAGGCGAATCTACGACTTGGTCCCCGAACAAGTACTACTACGGCAAGCCGCCAAAGATCAAGCACATCAGTATCAACGTGGTTTCCTCGAACAACATCGACAAGGCTATCCAGTCCAAGAAGTATGACTTTACGGCTCCTGGTGGCGTCATGCACGGAACCGACTACAAGCAATTAAAGAACTTGAAGAATTACAAGATGGTCGGCAGTGCCGCTTTGAGTTACGACTACTTCGGCTTTAACGTCGGCCACTACGACACTAAGACAGGCAAGAACGTCATGGATAAGAACAGCAAGATGGCCAACAAGAACTTGCGGCAAGCCATGATGTACGCCTTGAACCTGGATCAAGTCACCAAGAAGTTTGGGTACGGCATGACTTGGCGGGCGAACACCCTGATTCCACCAATCTTCACGAAGTACTGGGATTCTTCCGAAAAAGGCTTCCCGTTGAACCTGAAGAAGGCTAAACAGCTTTTGAATGAAGCCGGCTACAAGAAGCGTAACGGCAGCAAGTGGCGGAGCGATCCGAATGGTAAGAAGTTGACCATCTACTTCGGCGCCATGACCGGGACCTCCGCGCAAGCCGCTGAGTACCAAGATTACCTGCAACAATGGCACAAGATTGGCTTGAACGTTCAGTTGACCGGTGGCAAGACCATGGAAATGAACAGCTTCTACTCCACCCTGCAATCGCCAAAGCAAAGCAAGATTGACGTTTACGCCGCTGCCTGGGGGCTGTCTTCCGAACCAACGCCAACGCAACTGTACGGGGTTGAAGCCCCTTACAACATGGGTCACTTCGTTTCGAAAGAAAACACGAAGTTGATGAATGAAATGAACAGTGAGAAGGCTTGGAACGATAGCTACCGGACCAAGATCTTCAAGAAGTGGCAAGCTTACATGAACGAACAGGCCGCCGTGGCCCCTGGTTCCTTCGCTTACACTTGGAGTCCAGTTAACAAGCGGGTCAAAGGCTACAACATTGACCCATCCAACAACGAGTTCTGGAGCAACCTGTCGTTGACGTCAACGAAGATCCAGTAAGCGTTATGCCTTAACGTTTAATCGCAAGGTCTCCTGTGAGGGACCCGCAAAGCCCCCGGAACACCTCTCGTCAGTGTTCCGGGGGCTTTCGTGTGCGCAATAAGCCGGTACGGTGCTTAACCAGCGCCTTGAAATACTATTTCCGTCTAATTCCCCACCGCCAAGTTAACAACCGTTAAACGGCCAATTAGAGGCCAAAACAGGCAGGCCCCCTCCACCTCTGGAGTTGACCTGCCTGTTAGCTTAATACTTACTTTTTTTGGTTTTACCTTCCCAGCGAGCGTAACCGGTCTTCAAGATATAGATCTCCTGAAAACCCGCTTTGCCCAGGGTAATGGCTGCCCGGGTACTCAACGTCTTGCCTTGGTCGTAAAGATAGACCGGCAAGTCGGGCCGAAATTGGTTTTGCGCCGTCCGGAAGGTTGAGAACGGAATGCTGCGAGCGCCTAGGATGTGCCCCGCTTTAAAGTCCTTCTTTTCACGCAGGTCGACCACTTGGGCTTTGCGCATGCCTTCTTGAAAGGTTTTTTCATCAATCAGGGTCGCGACCCGGTTGCGCCGGATAACCGTGCTGAGTTGCCAGCCCCCCCAGATGACCAAAATCAAAATCAAGACGATGGTATAAATCGTCCATCCAGAAACTGCAATTACCAAAACAAAATCGTCCTTCCTTGACGGGAAACCCGCCTCTAATTAGTCTTTTGGAACCGTAATGCCAGTGACGCGGCCCCAATCACCCCGGCATCGTTGCCAAGTTGCGCTAAGCGTAATTTGGTCGTATCCCGGGCCGCCGGAAAGGCGTTTTCTTGAAAGTAACGGGTCGTCGGTTGCAATAACGTGTTCCCGGCGTTCGACACGCCGCCCCCAATGGTGATGTTCGCAGGGTTCAAAATATTCGCCACGTTGGCGAGGGCTAGGCCTAAGTAGAACGTGACCCGATCCACCACCTGGTTAGCCAGGATATCACCGTTGTCGGCTAAATAAAAGACCATCTTGGACGTAATGTTTTCTTGATTGTCTTCCATTTCTTTCAACCGCGACGTGCCCAAGAAATCCTTAGCCATATCCGAGGCCACGTGGACAACCCCAGTGGCTGAGGCATACTGTTCCAAGCAGCCCCGCTTGCCGCAATTGCACAAGTACCCGTTGGGTTGGACCGTGACGTGACCGAGTTCGCCGGCCCCGCCGTTGCCCCCGTGTAAGAGGCGGCCACCAGCAATGACGCCGCCCCCGACGCCGGTACCCAGCGTAACGAAGACCACATCTTCATCCTTTTCGCCAGCACCCTTCCAGTACTCACCTAAAGCCGCCACGTTCGCGTCGTTATCCAACACGAAGGGAAGACCTAAGCCAGCCTGGACCTGGTCGCGCACGTGTTGACGCTTCTTCCAGTTCAGGTTGACCGCAAAGAGAACGGTTCCATTTTCAATGTCCACCGGTCCGGGGACCCCCATCCCCACCCCGAGGAAATCAGCCGGGGTAAATTCCGAACTGGTGATATGTTCGGTGACCGATTGAATCAGGTTCGGGACGATATGACTGCCATCATCATCCGTATTAGTTGGGATACTCCACTTGGTTAGGATCTCCCCGTCAACAGAAATAAACGCTATCTTGGTGGTCGTACCACCCAAATCAATTCCAATTAAATTCCGTGCCATAGTCCTAAATGCCTCCAATGGATTGGTGTTTATCTCGTGCCCGTTGTTCCTCAATTCGGTGTTCATGTGTCAGGACTAATTTTGCTTGAAGAAAGGTCGGCTCATCGACCAACCTTGCTTGCCGCAAGTGGTCTAGCTCTAATGCCATGACTTCAATGTCCCACATACGCTTGCCCACGTAGACATAAATCCCGAAATTTTTAAGTAACTGCTGAACATCATATAACGTTCTCATTGTCCCACAACCTCCGTTAAATTGCACGATACATTTGTAAACTACTGCGCCATCCCGTGCAAATATAACCAGGCGTAGCCGCCAATGAGCACGACCGTCGCAATCACCCGTTTAACTACACTGACCTTGCCGATTCGGGGCACGCCGACCAGGTAGGCCGCCAAGAACCCGGCGACTAACCCACCCAGGTGGCCAGCGATATCAATGCCGGGACTGAAAACGTCCACGGCCAAGTTCATCACGATGAACAACAAGAAAGTATTGGCCAACTGCCGAATCACCGGATTTTGCCAGAAGGATTCTCCGAGCATCATAAACGCGCCAAACAGCCCGAAGATGGCAGTACTGGCCCCCGCCGATAAACTGGTTGAAAAACAAAAACTGGCGATGTTACCGCCGATGCCAGCCAGCAAGAAGATGCCCAGATAACGTAGATGTCCGAAGGCTGCTTCCAGCTGCATCCCCACGAAGTACAGGGTAATCATATTCATCAAAATGTGGGTAAAGCCCATGTGGAGAAAGACTGGCGTAATCAAGCGCCACCATTGTCCCTGTTGAATCAACGCATTCAATTTAGCCCCAAAGGTAATCAAAACGTTGATATTGGTACTCCCACCGGCCAGCGTCATGCCTAAATAGACCAGCACCATGATCACGATCAACCCCACGGTCATATATGGGGTCTGGTCCAGACGCCGGAACCAATTTCGTTGTGTTGTCACCAAAAAACTCCCCTCATTAGCCCGTTAGGCCTTAATTACAGCATCTAGTAACACGTCAAACGATTCGACCGGCCAAGTCGGTTGCCCCACCTGCTGGGCGGGCAACGCCAAAGCCACCTTGTAGCCCGTGGTTCGGGGCAAGTAGCGATCGTAATAGCCCCCACCAAAGCCTAGCCGTTCACCATTCGGCGCAAATCGCAAGCCAGGGACCACGATGAGGTCCAGGGCATGTGGCGCTAAAATCACGCCGTCCTGAGGCTCTTGGAGACCGAACTTAGTGGTTATGAGCGTTGTTTTCGCCGTCAGCGGACGAAACGCCATCTGCCGTTTGGGCAACGTCTGTGGCACCGCCACAACCTTGCCTTCGGCTTGAGCTCGGTCGATAATTGGCTGAGTAGGCAACTCCAAGGGCCCACTCAAGGTCGTAGCGACCGTTTGAGCGGCCTGCCACTGCGGCGTCGCAAATAAGGCGTGATAGAGGCGCTGAGCAGCGGCTTGCCGGTCAGCGGGTGCCAACTGTTGTAACGCTTGAATCGTTTGTAGGCGCACGGTGGCTTTATCGTCCATGAGCAATTTCTCCTTTACGTGTTCCTAGACCGTTACTGTCGATATTACCCGGCTACGCGATGAATAGCAACTGACTTGGTAGTCACCGCGACCTTTAAGTCAATCGCCCACCAAACGCCGGGAAACAAAAAAAGGTGCGGACTTTCGCCCGTACCCTTACTTAGTTTCACGATGCAAAGTTACTTTCCGTTGACGCGGGCAGTACTTCTTGAATTCAACCCGGTCCGGGTTATTACGCCGGTTCTTGCTGGATAAGTAATTGCGTTCGTGGCATTCCGTACATTCTAAAGTGATGTGGACACGCATGTGGGTAACCTCCCAACTTGTTCAGAATTACAGGCTTGAGCCTTAACTCGTAATATATTACCATTAATCGGCCATAATTACCAGCCCATTGTCTAAATAATGTTAAGGAAAATTACTTTACACGTGATTATCCCGCCGCGTTCTGCGCGGACCCGGCCTTGGTGGCCTTCGTTGGGTTCGTCAGCGTCGACTTCGACTGAACGGTCTTCCAGTAGGCCGAGTAGATTTTCTTGGCCAACTGCATGTTGTTGTCTTCGTCGTCCGTGCTCAAGTTCGGCATCGCTAACGCCACCACGACCTGTGGATCATTAGATGGCGCGTAGGAAGCCAGACTCAAAGTGACGGTGGAGTGACCCTTGTAGTAGGTTTCGGCCGTCCCCGTCTTCGCGGAGATTCCTGGTGAGATTGAGGCTAATTCGGCCCCCGTCTTGTAAGTGTTAGTCCCATGGACCACGTCGTACAAGCCTTCCTTGACCAATTTCTTTTCGGCAGCCGTCATATCGATCGTGTTCAAGACCTTCGGCGTCACCGTCGATTTGACCTTTCCTAGTTTACCACTCGACGTGGTCCCCCGGATGGCCTGGACCACGTGCGGTGCGATCCGCGTCCCACCGTTGGCAATCGTCGACATGTACTGAGCGACCTGCATCGTCGTGTAGGCGTCGTAGTTCCCGAAGGACAGGTCAAGCGCACTCCCGATGTAAGTCTTCGAACTGGCCCCTTCCAAACCAGAGCTTTCACCCGGCAAGTCGATACCAGTTTTGACTCCCAGCCCAAATTGGTTGAAGTAACCCCGTTCGATATCGAAGGCTTTCGTGCTCATGTTCAAAGCACCACCAGCTTTGTAAGTGAAGCCGGCTTCCTTCATGGCTAGTTGCATCATGTAGGAGTTAGACGAGACTTCTAGCGCCGTAGCAGCATTCAACGTTGTGTTGGCATTCCCACTGTGGTTGAACCACGACGACTTCTTCACGCCCCCGGTGTTGATGACTTTATCGGTCAAGGTACTGTTGGACGGCGTAATGACCCCTTTCATCAAGGCCCCGGAAACCATGGCGCCCTTGACGACCGACCCCATGACGATGTCACTGTTGATGGTCCCCAGCGCGTTGTTCGTCAGCTTGCCACTCGACGGGTTCCGGTCGACCCCAGCGATACCGATTACGCCCCCGGTGTTCGGGTTCATAACTACCGCGTAGGTCCCAGTAGAATAGCCCCCCGCACTCGATTCAGCGGAACGGACCAACTTCTGCAGCTTCGACTGGAACTTCGAGTTGATGGTCAATTGCAGGTTGTCACCCTTTTGACCACCGTACTTCTTGACTTCCTTGGTCACCGTGTTGTTGCCGGCGACTTCGACTTGTTTCTCAGCCTTGGTTCCCCGTAAGACAGATTCGTATTCCTTTTCGAGATACGATTGGCCGACACTGTCGTTTCGTGAGTACCCTTGAGCCAGTAACTCGTTGATCTCATCACTCGGAAGCCCCGACTTTTCGGACGAAACGGTCCCAATGATCGACTTGATGGAATCCCCGTTCGGGTAATCCCGTGACCAACTTGTCCCGACTTTGATTCCCGGCATCTCGGACAAATGTTCTCCAATCTCCGCAATTTCACGACTGGAAACATCT
This sequence comes from Levilactobacillus suantsaii, assembly GCF_014069315.1. NCBI lineage: Bacteria > Bacillati > Bacillota > Bacilli > Lactobacillales > Lactobacillaceae > Levilactobacillus > Levilactobacillus suantsaii. Next base: position 2,166,864 of record NZ_CP059603.1, read on the forward strand.
GAGTCTTTAATATACGTGGTGGACAGCGCGTAGGCTCCGCTCATCTTCGCAAAGATGGCCGCCGCGTTTTTCTGGGCTGCGGTCAGCTTGAACGAGGAATCGTTTTCCAAGTAATTTAACGCCTTATTGTACCGGGTAGAAGAAGAATACTGCTTGATCTTAGGAATCTTCTTTTCCACGGCAGCTAACCGCTTCGTATCGGTCAGATAGTAATCGATTGCTTGCCGTGGGGTTAATGAGCTGGTGGACACCGTTAAGTACTTGCTCAGCCGGTTGGCGATAGCGTACATGTCGGTCGATAATACGTTGACCCCTTTGGTATACGAAATCGCTTGGTGGGCTTTATTGCCGACCAAGACCCGACCAGTCGAGTCGTAAACCATCCCCCGTTGAACGTTAGTGGTTTCAACGGTGGTGTCCGTCTGGTTAACGACCGCTTTAAACTGAGCCCCGTAGATTACCTGCAAATACGCCAATTGACCAATCAACGCCGCAAATAACAGGGCTACGATAATGAAAAGAAAGTTTAACCGAAACGGGATGGAGGACTTTTGCGGACCTCGCGACTGCCGATTGCGGTTACTAATCCGATTATAAAAATTCTTCACAACAGCTCTGCTCCTTATTGTACTGCTACCTATTCTACCAAACTTCGGTAAACTCCACTATCCCACACCAGAATTTAAGCAAAAATTTAAGCCAGTTTTCGCCATGCTCATCGCTACGTGCTGCGGTCCACCTAACCGCCCACCAAATTTTAGCGAATCTTTAGACCGCAGCCAAATAACCTGACCCAATCAGTTTGTTCCGTCAGATAACCACAGCCTAGATGGCCTGGTCATCGCGTCTTTAAGCCTAATTCATCGCGGTTCAGAATCGTTCACCAAGCGGCGTTTTGGCTCCGATACGCCCCAAGAGGCACAGATACCGGGGTACTTCCGATAGGTCACCAGCGGATTCTATGCTATTCTAGGTAATTGAGAACAAAATGTACAGGTTCCCTCAGAACCTTTTATACTTTCTAAAGATTGAGGTGGCTAGCTTTGCCAGAAAGAAAACGGCGTTGGGCCTTCACTGCCAAACAGTGGACCCTTTTGGGAGCATTCCTCACGCCTTTCATTATTATGACGGTCTATTTTGCGTACCGCCAGATGGCCCCCTTCGGTAGTAGTAGTTTACTGACCGTCGACTTGGGGCAACAATACGTGGACTTTTTCGCTTACCTGCGGCGCGCCCTGTTGCACGACCCTGGTTCCATTTTTTACTCGTTTAGCAACGGGCTTGGAGGCGAGATGGTCGGGACCTGGGCTTACTACCTGTTAAGTCCCTTGAACCTGCTCTTACTGGCCTTTCCGGGTAATACGTTGACTAGTGGGATTCTACTCATCACCGTACTTAAATACGGATTAGCCGGGCTGACCTTCGCGTGGTTACTGCTCAAAGTGACGCCACAACGGGGGCTGATTGCCATCACCCTGTCGACCGCCTATGCCTTGATGGGTTGGGCCATCGCTAACCAACTGAACATCATGTGGCTGGACGCCATTGTCCTGTTGCCCCTGATTTTCTACGGGTTATTGCAGCTGATGATCACCGGCCATTGGAAACCCTACTTGATCTGGCTTCCCATCATGCTCATCGTCAATTACTATATGGCGTACATGATCTGCTTGTTCCTGATTCTGGCGTTTATCTGGTTGGCCGTCGATAAATTCTCGACCTGGCGTAATCTTGCCGTCCAGACTGGCCGGTTTGCGGGGGCGTCTCTTCTAAGTGGGGCGTTGGTCGCCGCTTTACTACTGCCGACCTGGTGGTCCTTGACCCAAAGTAAGGTCCAATACACCATCCAGTCCTTCAAGTGGCACTTCGAACTAGTCCCGTTCAAGACACTCTCCAAATTCTTCTTGGGGGCGTTCAACTTCGACCAGATGCCTAACGGTCCCGCCAACATCTTTATCGGGGCTTTGGCCGTACTCGGCGCACTGTTCTTCTTCGTCGATCGGCGCATTGCCTTAAAGAGTCGGTTAGCCGCCGGTGTTGTGACCGTCTTTTTGGCCCTCTCCACTTGCCTGCAACCGTTAGATTTGCTCTGGCACGCCGGGCAATTTCCGGTTTGGTACCCGTACCGCTTCTCCTTTATCATCTGTTTTTGGCTGATTTGGCTGGCTGCCCAGACGCTGACCCTCGACTTTCACCCGGGACCGATTGCTATTGGCGCCGTCGTGGTCGTGGTGGCACTCGGTTGTTACTACGTCGAAGCGCACCTCAAAAGCTTCAAGTACCTTAAAGCTAACCAATTCTGGTTGGGTATCTTGTTCGTCGTCTTCGCGTTGATTCTCGCGACCTTCCCGTATAAGAAACACTGGATTTATCCGGTAATGCTCTTCGTTATTGGGGTGACTGAGGTCACGGCGAACGCCTACATGGATTTGAACAACATCAGCTACGTTTCACAATCGGAATATGGAAATTACACTGCGGAACTCCAACGACTCGTCAACAAAACGACTAAGAGCGACCACAGTTTCTACCGTATCGGCAAGACTTTTGAACGGACCAAGGGAGACGCCTTTCAGACCGGTTTCAACGGCGGGTCCGTCTTCTCCTCGGCCTTGCCAAAGACCACGCCCACGTTTATGGGGAACATCGGGAGTCCCGATGGCGATGGTTTTGTCGAGTACAGTAACGGGACTTTGGTCACCGATTCGCTGTTGAACATGAAGTATTACTTCCAAGACAAACAACTCTCCGGAGCGTTGAGCGGCACATCGATGCTGCCCGCCTCCAGTAACAAGGCCGACCTCGCTGACTATAAAGTCGTTGGCCAAGACACGTGGGCCAAGCGCTACAAGAATCCGTATGCCCTGTCGATGGGCTACGCGGCCAGTGATGATATCCTCACGCTAAAAGACAAGACAGCCGACCCGACACAGTATCAAGCAAATTGGCTGGCCGCCTTGACCGGTAATCAGCAGGATAAGCACCTCTTCACCGCCGAGAACTTCGACCAGGTCGCCTTCCAAAACATCAACCAACAAAGTAAGATTACTGGCGCCATGTTGCAGAAGAAGAGTCTGGTCAAAGATGGTAGTATCACGCTGACCTTTAAGCCTAAGGACAACGCGGCTTACTACCTAACCATGGGATCGACGGTCAACCCGCAAAATGCGACCTTCACGTTGAACGGTAAGGCCTTGGCACAATACCCAACCTACCGGAACACTATCATCGTCAGTGCAGCGGATCACGATAAGGGTAAGACCATGAAGCTGACCATCAAGCTCAAGAAGGGCTCGTTGTGGCTGCAAAACTTCACCCTATATCGGTTGAATACCCAGCGATTCAAACAAGCCGTCCATAAGTTACAACAACACCCGTGGAAGCTCAGTCACCACTCTGACCGCAACTTTAACGGGACCGTCACCGCGACTAAGAACAATCAGGTGCTCAACACCTCGATTCCTTATTCGCCCGGCTGGCACGCAACCGTCAATGGCAAGTCCGTCAAGACTTACAAGACGATTAACATGTTTACCGCCGTTAAACTTAAGAAGGGCACCAACCACGTCAAGCTCACTTACTGGCCACCCCTGTTGAATTGGGGACTGCTTATCAGTGGCTTGAGCCTGGTACTGGTCTTCGGTAGCTGGTGGTGGCGCGCCCATCGGCGTCCCCGCTAAACCAACCGTTAAATAAATGCTTAAATAAGGGCGTGAGGCTAAAGTCTCACGCCCTTATTTGTCGCGGTTTTCCAATCACCTTAAAGTTCGCCATTTTCTGTATAGTCATACTTAGGACCGTCTGTCTTTTCGTCATAGTCAACCGTTAAGTCGTAACCGATAAAGAACCACTCGTCACCCTCGGTGATGTAGTAAGTTACGTCGTCTTTGGACTCGGTCACAACGGGGTCGCGGGGATTATCGTCAGGGGTCATCCCCAAAGAAAAGCCCTGGTGGACCGGCGTCTTGCCGTAGACCTTACCGAAGAACCGGATGCCCCGGCCCGTCATGCCCATTTCTTCGCGAAACCATTTACTAGCTGCATCCGTCACTGTAATTTTCATATTAAACCCCTCTTAACCAAGACTTTGTATCCGTTTTCACCTCCCTTTATACCATGAGTTAAATAGTTTTGGCAAGTAAATCGCCCAACTTAATTGTTATCAATTTAATTGTAAACAATGGTCCGTTTAATTCTCCCGAACGACAATCATGAACAACGGGTTGGCTTCTAAACAGCGCCAATAACCCGCTCCTACTAACCCGAACAACATCGTTTTCGTGGAATTAGTCGACCCCTGCCAGCAAAAATCAATTTATATTGAGGGATTGTTCTCATCAAAGCTAGACCCCACCACCAAAAACGGTCACCCTTATTAAAAGAGTGACCGTTGCAAAAAATCTTATTGTGATTGGCCAAAGGACGTTGTCCCGGCTGCTAGTGTCAGTTCATAGCTGTCCGGTGCCGAGGCCTCATGACTGACCAAATTTAACCGGCGAGCATCTGCTAGCGGAAGTTTAAGGGTCGCTTGCGTATTGACCGGAATGGTCACTTTCAGGCTGGTCAGAGCGGCGCCGTCTGATTGCCAGGCCACTTTAATGGGGCCGTAAACCGAATCCATTTCTCCCGTGACTGTCGTAATCCTGGACTCATCATTATACACCTGTCCCCGGTCAATTTTCGGCGCGATGACGATGGCGTCCTCGCCACGACTGGGAGTAACGTTGATTCCTAACATGGTGGCATACAACCACTGAGCAATCGACCCGTAAGCATAGTGGTTATACGAGTTCATCGCGTCGGGTGAGATGCCTCGTTCTTGCGTGTAAGAGTCCCAGCGTTCCCACAGGGTCGTGGCTCCATTTTTGACCGCTAATAGCCACGAGGGATTCTGGTCACTCAAGAGTAAGTCATAAGCTTGGTCGTTTAGTCCGGCCGCACTCAGTTCGGGAAGTAACACGTTGATTCCCAAAAAGCCCACGGCCAAGGATTTTGCCGGCATCGTTGGCCGACTCGTTTGGTCGTGGTTGTCCACGACCCGTTTCAAGGTGGCGATAGCCCGTTGCTTTTGCGTCTCGTCCGTGAATAGCTGCAATTTCAAAAACCACAGCAAACCAGTCTCCGCATCATCCACGAATGAATACCCCTGAAATGACCGGTCCACCTGATCAGCGGTCCGTGTCAGCAAATGGAACTCTTCCGTCTCATCGTCAGCAACGTATTTTTCTTGGATTTTTGCTCGAACTAACTTAAAGAGGTGGGCATATTGTTGCTGCACCAGATCATCTGCCACGACCCGTGCCATTTTAGTCATCAATTGGGCGGTATAGGCACGGTAGATGAGGTTCATGAACGGTGTCGCTGCCGGCGCAAAACCTAACCAGTCACCGAATAGATGCTCATCGTAAGTCGTTGCCGTTGTCGTCAGCGGCCCAATTTGCCGCATATAAGCCGTTATCTGGGGGTAATACTGGGTCACAAAAGTTTTATCTCCCGTGAACTGATATAACCGCCACGGCAACACGATACCAATGTCCGACCACCCCGCCGCTCTTGCCTGCGCCAATTTCGGTAAAAAGGACTGCGGCATAATGATCTGGTAGGCGGAACCCACCTCGGTTTGGTTGATGACCTTTAAGTAGTGGCCTAAAAACGCCACGCTGTCAAAGCCCATTAAGCCACTTTGCGCAAAAATTTGTGCATCGGCCGTCCATCCGGCTCGTTCGGCCCGGTTGGGCGAATCAATGGGGATCGACAAGTAGTTCGACTGCTCACTAAACTGAATATTCTTAATCAATCGGTTCACAGCCGCATTATTGGTCTGTAACCAAGCCGTCTGGTGAGTCAGCGAGCTGACCGGAATCTGCTGAATAGCCTGAATCGTGACCGGTCCGTCCGTCACCACTTCGACGTAGCGGTATCCATGGAAGGTCCAGCGGGCATTGACCGTGTGGACCTTTTCGTCTTGGGTGTAGAAGACTTCTGCGGACCGGGCATCACCCCCGATTTCAGAGACCAAGTTACGATGGTGCAACGTATTTTTCGGCCCGTCACTTCCGGTCTGCTGGACAACATCCCCCTGACCATCGTTGAGGATCTCTCCCGTGCGCACTTCAATTTTCGTCAGCGCCAACGTATTGGCATGGAAGGTCACGGCTAACGTTGCCGCCATATTTTGGCCAAAATCGAACAATAGACGTTGTTGCCGGTCTGCTCGCCAATCTTCGTGGTGCACATCCACCAACTGAACTGCCCCTAACGGTAGCGTTGCCTTGGAGCCGATTCGGTCTATGCGATAATTGGCGCTTGCGACCGGACTGTTCTGCTGATCCAATAATTCATAGACCTTTGCTTCATGACTGGGGGCTAAAGTCTGCCGCACCGCCGCCTGGTCGATTGGTGGCGTCACTACCGGTTGTAACTCACCAGGAGCTAACCTAAAATCAATGGTTTCACCATCGTAAATATCGTTATCCACGACCCGGTAATCATCGTAGTAGGCCCATTTGTCGGTCTCGGCGCTGGTCACCGTTTGCTGTTGACCATCGGTGTATGTTATCACCAATTTAAAAATCAGGAGTGGTCGTTTGATCCCGTCTGTAAACAAGCTTTCGTAATTTGAAAATTGCGCGATTCGTCCCAAAAAATAGCCCTTGCCGACAGGAATGTTGACGTGATTGTCACGTTTTAAGTCAGCCTGCACATCGTAAGCTTGGTAATTGATGCGAGTATGATAATCCGTCCAACCAGGGTTTAGAATCTCTAAGCGTTCATCCCCGATTGCCTGTAAGTTGTGGTGATTCATCTGTACTGCGTACGCTCCTAATCCCGAAACGTATAGGATTGCCGACGCAACGGCGCTAGGGGTCTGGTGTAACGTAAACTGCCGGGTAAAGACGGGCAAAGCCGTAGCAGGTTGAGCACTGATGAACGGAATCCCCGCCCAATCAGTGGTGGTAAAAAATCCCACCGGCGCTGACGTCACGACGTTGGCGTGATTGTCTTGCACGCTGACTTGCCAGGTATAGTGCTTTTCTGGTGCCAGCGGAAGCGCTTCAAAATAATTATTAATGGTCTGCGCACTCTGGACTTCTGGACTCCGCCAGATCTCCCGGGTCGCGTCAGCAATCACTAATTGAAAAGCGGTTTATGTCACCGTCGCGGGGTCCGTGGACTCCCGGTGTAATTTCCAGCTAAAAGTCATTCCGGCCGTTGCGACCACGATGGGGGTCACGGCATGGTTTAGCTGTAAGGTATCAATCTTCATTTTCCAATCAACTCCAACTTACTTTCAGTTTCATGCTTCAAATGTAATCCATTATAGCATGACCGTTGGCCTAACTTTCCGCTCGACTAGACCATTGGCCATGACCGCTCCGCCAAACACTAACGCAAAAAAGGTTCCCAACACCGGCATCGCTGCCCGCACTGGGAACCTCTTTGACGCTAAACTTATGATTAATCGACTTTCAAGACTTCGACCGTCATGTCACCACCGGGCGTTTCCAGCGTGACTTTTTCGCCTACGCGGTGACCTAATAAGCCCTTGGCAATTGGCGATTCGTTAGAAATCTTCCCCGACATCGGGTCAGCTTCGGCCGCACCCACGATGGTGTATTCTTCGGGATCTTCGTCAGGCAATTCCTTGAACGTTACCTTTTTTCCGACGGAGATTTCGTCCTTGTCGGTGTCATCGTTATCGATGATTTGGGCGTATTGGAGCATGCGTTCGACCGTGCTGATTCGGGTCTCTAACATACTCTGTTCATCCTTGGCCGACTCGTATTCGGAGTTTTCCGATAAGTCCCCGTAGGAACGGGCAATCTTGATGCGGTCGATGACTTTCGGCCGCTTGACCGTTTTAAGTTCTTCTAATTCATTTTGTAATTTTTGTTGACCTTCTTCAGTCATTGGATACATTTTTTCTTCTGCCACAATGGCCACCCCTTTTTCTCACTTAGTCTGAGTTAGCGGTTTCTCCGCCACGACTTGCCGGGTCCGATTCCCGGACTTCACTGACTCCCCCATCTTAAATGGTGGTGTCGGGATTGTCAAAGACTTCCTTGTTGCCGTGTGATTCCAGAATCGCGCGAATCTTAGTCACCAACAGATCGATGGCCACTTGATTCTCGCCGCCTTCGGGTACAATGATGTCCGCGTAACGCTTGGTCGGTTCTACAAATTGATGATACATCGGTTTGACCGTCTTCAGGTATTGGCCAATAACTGATTCCAAGGAACGGTCCCGTTCGTTCATGTCCCGTTGGATTCGGCGAATGATGCGGATATCGTCGTCGGTGTCGACAAAGACCTTGATATCCATCAAATCTCGCAACCGTTCATCGTCTAGAATCAGGATACCTTCCAAGATGATGACGTCACGGGGTTCCTGCAAGATCGTCTGGTCACTTCGGGTGAACCGGTTATAATCATAGACGGGTTTTTCGATGGGTTCGTAGCGCAACAACTGCTTGAGTTGCTCGATCAACAAATCCGTATCGAAAGTCAACGGATGGTCATAGTTGACCGCCCGCCGTTCCGCCATACTCATATCCGACTGGTCCCGGTAGTAGGAATCCTGTTGCAAAATCATGATGGAGTGGCCCACTAACTGATTGAAAATGGCGCGACTTACAGTCGTCTTCCCACTTCCGGACCCCCCGGTGACCCCGATGATGATGGGGCGTTTCTTATCTGCCAATACTGTCGCCATCCTTTACTTATTATCGCCAGCTAAGGAGCTGGTCAATGCTTGGTGTTGATTATACGTCTTAGAGAAATAAACCTTCCCGGTCTTGGTATTGGCAATGAAGTAGTAATACCCCTTGCTTCGGGCCGCGGGATGGAGCACCGCCTTGATTGACGACACACTTGGGTTGTCAAACGGTCCTGGGCCATACCCCGTGTGTACGTAGAGGTTATACGGTGACTTGACTTTCAAATCCTTATAGGTCAACGTCTTCTTGGTCGTCTTCAACGCGTATTGCACGGAAATATCGGACTGCAGAGCCATGTTGGCCTTGATGCGGTTCAAGAAGACGCCGGCAATCTTGTTACGGTCCTTTTGGTTGACCCCTTCACGTTCGACTAACGACGCCAAGGTCAAAGTTTCTTGAACGGTGAGCTTGTTTTTCTTGATGGTCTGGTACTGACCCTGTAAGTTCTGGTCCATCTTAGCAACCATCGACGTGACGATGTCCTTTAAGGTCATCTTCTTGCCAGCCTGGTAAGTTGCCGGAGCCAGGTAACCTTCGAGCCGGTAGCGCACGTGCTTGGCTTTTTTGGCCGAGCTTAACAACCGCGGGTACTTGGCGGCCAACTGGTTAAAGAACTTTTTATTGGTCATCAAGCTCAAGAATTCCTTCTTGGTGAAGTCCGTTTGCTTGGGGATCTCCTTGGCCAACTGGTCGATGGTCTCGCCTTCACGTAACAACACCTTTCCCGTTGCACTTTGAACCGGTTCCGCCGAGCCACCTTGCTGCAACTGCTTGGCAATCGTCTTCAGCGTCATCGAGGGCTTCAATTGGTAATACCCCGCCCGAAAATTCGTAAATTTATGGGATTTCACGTAATAATTGAAGACCATCCCACTCTTGACGATTTTCTTGTCCTGCAGGATCTGACCGATCTTATTCGAGGTTGCCCCCATCGGCACGTGGACCTGCACGACATTTTGGTTATGGGTATCCAACGGCTTTAACGCCGTTTGAAAGTAGTGATACCCGATGATGCCGATTGCCACTGCTAAAATAACTAATAAACTTACCACACCAATCATGATTCGCCGGCCAAACGAACTACGTTTGGGTCCTCTGGCGTCATGCTTAGGCGTAGGATCCGTACCATTATCCAACTTGTTTCCTCCGTTCTATGCCATAATCCCCTATATTATACAGAACTTCTGCGCTCACGAAAACCGGCAAAGCCGACTTTGACCAAAATGTAATCTTTCAAGCCCCACAACGGCTTAGCGTCCCTGCAAAAAAGAGTTTGGGAAGTTCCCAAACTCTTTTACGGGTGGCTTACCGAATTTCGGCACCCAGATCCGATTCTAAGCGTTTCGTGACCTTTTCAAAGGCTTGGTTGACCGCATCATCGACCAACGTCGCCGTCTTGTCCTGATAAGTCAAGGTGTACGCCAGTGACTTCTTGCCGGCTGGCACATTGTCTCCCGCGTAAACGTCAAACAGCTTCGTGGATTGTAAATAAGCGCCACCCCGCCGGTTGATGACCGCCATAATTTGATCATTCGTGACGTTCTCGTCGACTAACATCGCAATATCCCGCGTAATGGCTGGGTAACGGGAAATCACGTCGTACTGGTTCGCGCGTTTTGGCATATCGATAATGGCCTGGAGATTCAAATCAAAGACCATCGTAGCCCCAATCTTAAAGGCTTTAGCCACCGTCGGATGAATCTGACCCATGAAGCCAATCTTGTGCCCGTGAATCAAGATGTCCGCAGTCCGACCCGGATGCATCTCTTTCATCTGCGGGTTTGCTTCAAAGGTCACGTCGCCATTGACCGCCATGTCTTGCAGGTAGGCCTCCACGATACCCTTCAGTTGATAAAAATCAACGGGTTGGGCGGGGTGGTTCCAGGCCTTCGGCAGTAACGTTCCAGTCACAGCCCCGGCAATATGTTCTTCTTCTGCCGGCCGTTCTTGACCGTCTTCACGGTAGAAGACCCGGCCTTGTTCGTACAGCGCCACATCCTTGACCTTCCGGGCCGTGTTGTAGGCGATATCGTCTAACAAGCCGGTGACCAAGTTCATCCGCAAGACCGCGTGGTCCACACTCATCGGCCAAGCCAGCTTCGTGACTTGACTATCAGGATGGGTCAAGAACATTTTGGCTTTATCTTCGGTGGTCAACGCATAGGAGATGGCCTGGTTCAACCCTAAGCCCTCAAGCGAGTGCCGAGTGGCCCGCACTAGACGTTGGGCGGGCGTCAACCGGCCCTGCGTCATCCGGCCGGTCGGTAACGTGGCCGGCAGCTTATCGTACCCGTAGATTCGGGCGATTTCTTCCAACAAATCCGCGGGAATATGGATATCGTTGCGCCGAATCGGGACCGTGACGGTCATTTCGTCGTCAGCCGTTTCCACGGCAAAGCCCAACGTGTCCAAAATATGGGTCACTTGGTCTAAGCTCAATAATGTTCCCAGGACCTGATTGACCCGGGTCAGAGTTAACTTGATGATTGCAGGGTCGGGTTGATTATTACTCCCGACCACCGTTCCAGCTTGGACTTCACCGCCAGCTAATTCGGTGAACAATTGCGCTGCCGCGTCCGCCGCATCTTGAACCCCGGCCTGGTTAACGCCTCGTTCGAAACGTTGGGACGCATCGGTGTGCAGGTTATGCCGTTGGGCTGCCTTACGGATGTGAGTCCGGTCGAAGACGGCCGATTCAATAGCCACCGTCGTCGTCTGGTCGGTAATGGCCGTCGACAGCCCCCCCATGACGCCAGCTAAGGCAATCGGTGCTTTAGCGTCAGCAATCACGATGTCTTGTGGATCCAAGTCATGGTCATTTTCGTCTAGCGTAGTCAGTTTTTCGTCTGCTTGAGCAGCCCGCACATAAACGTCTTGACCATCGAACTTGTCGTAGTCAAAGGCGTGAAGTGGTTGACCGTACTTCAACATCACATAATTCGTCACATCGACCACGTTATTGATGGGCCGCATGCCCGCGTTCCAGAGGCGAATCTGGAGCCACATTGGGCTAGGTGCAATTTTTAAGTTGCGCACCAAGCGCATCCGGTATTGTGGTGCTAAGGCCTCGTCGACGTGCAGCGTCAGTTGGTCCGCCACCGCGGGACCTTCCGCTTTAACTTCAGGCACGTCAAGTTGGACGGGTTGGTCGTAAATGGCCGCTAAATCGCGTAACGTCCCGTTCAAGCTCAGCATGTCCCCCCGGTTCGGCGTGACGTCTAAGTCAATTAAACTATCATTCATGCCTAATAAGTCAAACACGGGAGCGCCTGGCTGGGCGTCAGCCGGTAAGACGTAAATGCCATCCACGTAAGCTTTAGGCACCACGTCTTCGGGAAAGCCGATTTCCTGTAAGGCACAGATCATGCCGGCGGATTCCACGCCGCGCATCTTGGAACGCTTGATTTTTACGTTGTCCGCAATCCGTGAGCCGGGTAAGGCCACGATGACGTTTTGGCCTTCAGCGATATTCGGGGCCCCACAAACGATTTGGGATGGCTCCTCATCGCCCACATCGACCTGGCAAATGTGCAAATGGTCGGAATCGGGATGGGCCTTCACGCTCAAGACGTGGCCCACGACGATTTTCTTCAAGCCGGCACTGGGTTGGACCACGCTGTCGACTTCAACGGAGGTCCGTTCAATCTTTTCCGCCAAGTCAGTGGCAGAAACGTCTAAATCGAGATAATTTTTAATCCAATTGTATGAAATCTTCATGGTTGGCGGTTATCCTTTCTTGGTAAATTGGGTGAGGAAGCGAACGTCATTTAAGTAGAAGTTCCGGATGTCGTCCACCCCGTACTTCAGCATGGCGAAGCGGTCGGGGCCCACCCCAAAGGCAAACCCGCCGTAAACGTCGGGATCGACGCCGGCCATCTTCAAGACGTTCGGGTGCACCATGCCGGCCCCTAAGACTTCGATCCAGCCGGTCTGCTTGCAGACGCTGCAGCCCTTACCACCACAGTTAAAGCAGGTGATATCGGCTTCGACGGAAGGTTCCGTAAACGGGAAGTAGCTTGGCCGTAACCGTACGTCGAACTTGTCACCAAATAGCTCATGGGCCAAGACTTGTAAGGTCCCCTTCAAGTCCGCCATGGTCACGTGCTTGTCAATGACTAAGCCTTCAACCTGGTGGAACTGGTGGGAGTGCGTCGGGTCATCGGTATCCCGGCGATAAACGACTCCCGGAGAAATCATCTTCAATGGGCCTTGCGAGAAATCGTGCTTCTCTAACGTCCGCGCCTGCATTGGTGAGGTTTGCGTCCGCATCAAGATTTCCTTGGTGATGTAGAACGTATCCTGCATGTCGCGGGCCGGGTGGTCCTTCGGCAAGTTCATCATTTCAAAGTTGTACTTGTCCTCTTCGACTTCGGGGCCACTCAAGACCTGGTAGCCCATGCCTAAGAACAAGTCTTCAATTTGGTCGATGATCTGTTGGATCACGTGCGGTTCACCCTTTGCCACTGGGGTCCCTGGTAAAGTCACATCCAGCGCTTCCTTAGCCAAACGGGCGTTCAACGCCGCGTTCTCTAAAGTTTCGCGCCGGTTAGCCACCGCCGTGGTCAAGTCATCGCGCACCTCGTTAGCAAAGGCACCGACTACGGGCCGTTCACTAGCCTCTAAGTCGCGCATCCCCCGCAGCACCTCGGTGATGGGGCCTTTCTTGCCTAACAGGTGCACCCGAATCTCGTTGACAGCCTTGAGGTCCGTGGCCTGTTCAATATCGGCCAACCCCTGCTGTCGCAACGCAGTTAATTTATCTTTTAACGACATCTCATATCCTCCATTTCTGTCTTATCCCAATCCGCAGATGAGGCCACAAAAAAGCCCCGTCCCTCACTAAAGAGGGACGAAGCGCTTCGCGGTACCACCCTGATTCAGCGACTCATTGCGTCGCCACACTCAGACGTGATAACGGTCACTCACCGGTGGGCCATTCATTACGGATGTAAATCCCGGCCACAACTCGAGAACTGAATTCACCGCGTCCGCTTCGAGGTCATCTTCCAATCGTGAACGACCCTCCCTGGCAAAACGGCCCGGTTACTACTTTTCTGTCATCGTTTTTAAGTTAATTGATATCGTTTTAAGGGTAACGGTTTTTTGAAAACCTGTCAACTACTTCTGGTCGTCTTCACACGACCACTTATCGGACCATGCGTGAACCGCAGTCATCACACCCTGCAATTCTTGGCCTTTAGGGGTCAAGCGGTACTCGATCAACGCATTATCCGGATAAGTCTGCCGGAGGACCACGCCGTTAGCTTCCAGTTCCTTGAGTCGTTCGACTAGGACCCGGTCACTGCAGCGCGGGATGTTGTGGGCGAGGTCCCGAAAACGTTGCGGCCCCTCCTGTAACAGGACATCGATGATGAGCCCGTTCCACTTCTTCCCTAAAAAGGAAAAAGTCCGTTCGAAGCGGGGACACAGGGTAAAGTCCACCGGTGACGAGTTTAAAGATGTCATCATTTGCATCAGCAATTTCGCCTCCTATTCCACCCGAACGGCTTAAACGTTAAGCGTTGGGCGTTCCTTTTGCCAGCCACGTGTGAACGTGCTGCCGCGCTGGACCGGAAAACTCGTGGATGGCTTCGTAATCATCCACCAATGACACAATCAGGCTTTCCCGGTACTTCGGCACGGCCAGCGTGGCGCCCCACATATGCTTCAAAATAATGTCTTTTTCCATCGGACTTAAGTCCGTTAATTTCTCCGCGTTACGTAGCGCGACCCGGGGATGGATAAAGGCGTGGGAACCCAAGTTGAACTTCGTGGTCCGCCAATCATAGTAAAATAAATCGTGCAATAAGCCACCCCGAGCGGTCGCCCGGACGTTTAGATGCAGCCGTTTAGCAATCAGGTAACTGTTGTACGAAACCGAAATGGAGTGGTCCAAGCGGTTTGAATGGTGATGTTGTGTGTAATTCGCCAGTCGTTGGACCGGCTCTTTGGCCAACAAATCAGAAACAAGTGCCAGATACTCGGGGTCATCACGCCATGTCAGTTTGGTCATAGAATGCTTCCTTTTCCTTTAAATTTAAAGCTAAAAACTCAATCTTATAGTTACTGTATATCTTAATGCCTTTTGGCCAAAATGCAATCAAAACGCCCCGTTTTCCCGGGGATTAATCATTTCTTATAGAATTTAGCCAAATAGTTGAAACATAACGATTCCAGCGGCCACAGCCACGTTCAATGATTCCGCCTGCCCTTTGATGGGGATATAGAGGTTGCGCGTGGTCAGTTGCTGCAAGTCGGGGGCCATGCCGTTACCTTCGTTACCCATCACGATGGCCCCTGCCGTTAGCGGCGAAACGTCGCGATAGTCCTTAGCCTGAGGATCTAAGTTGGTCCCGTAGACCGGCAAATGCCGGGCCGTAAAGGTTTGAATCCACTCATGCAAATCATCTTCAACTAACTGAATATGAAACTGACTGCCCTGCATCGACCGTAAGACTTTAGGCAGGTAGCGACTGGCGCTCCCCAGTCCAAAGACCACGCCGGTCAAGCCCGCGGCGTCAGCGGTCCGGACCATGGTACCAATGTTGCCCGGGTCTTGGACCTGATCCAAAAAGAGCCAGCCGCCCTGCGCGTCCTGTGGGTTGACCGAAGTCGTCTCCGCCAAGGGTGCCGTGGCAAAGATGCCCTGTGGCGTGTTGGCATCGCCGATGGTCTTGGCGATGCTGTCCGTTAATTCAAAGGTCGCCACGTCGGGGGGGAAGACCGCCGCGTGGGCCGTCAATTGTTCGGCGGTCCCCATGATGGCCGTTAACGCTTGCTTGGCTTTGATGGCCTCCTGGACCAGATGCCACCCCTCTAATAGGTAAGTTTCGGTCTGCTTGCGGCCCTTTTTGGTGGTCAACGCCCGCCACTGCTTGACCCGTTTGTTTTGACTTGATGTAATTTTTTCTCTCACCGTTAGTTGCCCCTATTTTCAATTTTAGGTTAATTCTACCATATCCCTAGGCAGACCGGGACGACCGCTGTATGATAGATATAAACTTTTTTAAAGGGGGCCTTGACGTGCAAACGCAACGTTTCGTGATTTCGGGGCGGGTCCAGGGCGTTGGCTTTCGCTGGACGACGGTCCAGATTGCCCGTCGCCTCGGGGTAACCGGCACCGTGCAGAACCTGCGCTCCGGCCAAGTCGCCGTGGTGGCTAGCGGCAGTGCCGAGCAACTCGCACAGTTTCAAACGGCACTCCAACATCCACAAGCGTCGCCCTGGATTGACGTCGTCGATTTGGCCGTGACGGACTTGCCCGTCCACCGCTTTACTGATTTTTCAATAATTATTTGAAAAAGCCCGCCAAATCAAGTAATATGTTGGGTGTTCACGGCGTTTACGCCGCATGGGGACGGTCACGTCGCCCATTGTTAACTAATGAAGGGGTTCAAGAAAACACATGAAAATCTCCAAGAAATTTTCGGCTACCGCCGCCTTAGCGGGGTTGGCACTGGTCCTAAGTGGCTGTGTCCAAACCAAGAACGGTAAGCCTTACGGGTTCGTCTACGACTACCTCGCCGTCCCCGGCCAACACGTGATGGACTGGCTGGCCAGCATCTTTTCTGGCAGCTATGGTTGGGCCATTATCATTTTGACCGTGATCGTCCGGATGGTCCTCTTGCCAATCATGGTCAAGCAAATGCGCAACGCCACGATTCAACAGGAAAAGATCTCGATGATTCGGCCACAAATGGCCGCCTTACAGAAACAACAAAAGGCCGCCAAGACCCAGGAAGAACAAGCCGCCGCGGGGCAAGCCATGATGGCGTTGTACCGCAATAACGGTATCAGCATGACTGGTGGAATCGGGTGTTTACCCCTCCTGATCCAAATGCCAATCTTTGCCGCTCTGTACGCCGCGATTCGCTACTCTCCGGAATTGTCTAAAGCGGTCTTCATGAACATCCCGCTGGGAAAGGCGAGTTGGATTTTAGCGTTATTGTCCTTCCTGTCCTACCTGTTACAAAGTTACCTCTCCATGTTGGGGTTGCCACAGGAACAAAAGAAACAAATGCGCTACACCTTGCTTCTCTCACCCGTGATGATTCTCTTCTTCACTATGAATTCACCAGCCGGATTAGGGTTATACTTCTTCGTCGGGGGCCTCTTCGCCTGCCTGCAAACGTTGATCATCAACTTCTATCGGCCACGGATTCGCCGCGAAATTAAGGAAAAGATGAAGGACCAACCGGCACCCGTCATGCCAACGCCAGTCAAACCAGCGGCTAAGCCCGAACAGGCCGCCGCGGAGACTCACACGCACAACCGCAACCGAAATCGGAACGCGGGTAAGCAACAACATCACCACTAATCATATAACTTGATACTTAAAACGGTCACCCGTTCTCGTGTTTGGAGAACGGGTGACCGTTTTTTGACGTGCTTGACTAATCGTTATTGCGTGAAGAATTGTAACTGGCACTGGCCGCAAAAATCGTCGACGCGATGGCCCAATTTTTGGCCGCGCGGGCGTTGATCTCGGCTTGATGACTCGATTCGTAAATGGAGTCCGCCTTGCTAATCATTTTATCATGATAAAGATCGTCTTCTAAAGCGTTGAGCGCTTCCTTCAAGTCATCGGCGCGACCGACGGACACGATGTCGTACAGCCGTGATGGGTACCCGTAATAAAGGTACTTTGCCGGATAGTTGAACGCCGTACCTAAGCGCTTCAAGTTGGTGTTCGCTTGATTGATCTTTTGGTTGTCCACCGCTAGGACTCGCTGCCACCCCTGACTCTTGGGCAGCAGGCGGTTGACCTCATCCGCCACGTACTTTGTTTTGATTCGGAAACATAGTGCCGGTAGTCCTACGATTACCAGACAAACGATGAAGCTCTGAAAAATACCTGTAAAAAAGCCATCTTCCCTGAACACCATCATATAGAAAAGAACCATTAGCACACCAAAGACCGTCCAAAAGCCCTTTTGATATTTTTCATGGGCTTGTTGTCCCAAACGGGCCTGCCAACTGGACCGATCCTGATTTCTTTTTTGAAGGGTCTGGGCGTACATGTTGAATCCCCGACTTAAAATGGCTAACGCGTCGAGCAACTCTTGCTTGCTCAGACTATGTATATCTTGTTGTTCCAAGGTGAATCTCTCCTTATACCAGCAATTTTATGGTTGCTGCGCTTCACCATTAATTGATCATCCCCAGTTTTCAAAAAATGCGAGCACCGTTTGCTGACGAGTCTGGACTCGTCACGGGTGGGCTACCACCTCCTTTGACTGTAACGTCAACCCCCTTACCCTAACACCTTCTGACCTGTTGACTTTTCAATCTTAATACTATAAGTCTCACCCTTATTCGTCAACCGGCCATCACCGTTAACGTTCCCCGATAAAAACGGCCACACCTCAGTAAACTACTGACATGTGGCCGTTCATTTTCTATATTTATGCAGCTAACAATTTCAGGTACTAAACCCGCTAAATCCCCAATTTCATCATTTTCACGCAGGTGATTAGTCCTTGGGGGACGTATCGTGATTGGTATCGTCTTTAGGCGCATCTTCTAGCAACTCGGACTTGATGCCCGGAATCCCGTTATTAGCAGCTTGGGCCTGTTGTTTCTTACGTTCGAGTGTTTTCGCCGCTTTGGCCGACAAAATCGGTAATGAGATGCGGAAGACCGAGCCGTGGCCCACGGCACTCTCAATCGTGATGTTCCCGTGGTAGCCCTCAATCAACCGTTTAGCGATCGACAAGCCTAACCCGTTACCACCCTTAGTCCGGGAACGCGCCTTATCGACCCGGTAGAACCGGTTGAAGACCCGTTCACGGTTGGCCTGCGAGATGCCTTCCCCGAAGTCTTGGACCGCGATTTCCACGTTGCGCGTGTCGCGTTCGTAGGACAAGTGGACTTCCTTGCGCGTGGTGGAGTATTTCACCGCGTTATCCAGCAGAATAATCAAAATCTGTTCCAAGTGATTGCGGTAGATCTGCGCTTGAACCGTCTCGTGGACATCGTCATCCAAGATAAAGATGAAGTCCGGATGAATCATCTTGAAGTTGTCGTAGACTTGGTTGACCACTTCGGTGACGTCGGTGACGTCGTTGGTAAAGGTGATTTCGATTTGTTCGGCCCGTTGCAAGTCGAGCATCTCTTGGACCAGGCTCTTCATCCGCTTGGTCTCTTGTAACGAAGCCTGAATCGATTCGTTCAGGACTTCTGGGTCGTCCTTGCCCCACCGGTCGAGCATCTCCATGTGGCCCTGAATGATGGCCACCGGTGTGCGCAACTCGTGGGACACATCTTCGACGAACTGCTGTTGCTGGTCGATGTAGCGTTGCGTGGTGTCAATCATGTCGTTCAACAGCTCCGTCAAGTCGCCCAGTTCATCGCTTCGCTTAGATTCGGGAACCCGTTGATCCGTTTGTGGGTCGTCGCGCACCGCATCGATGGTTTCACGAATCGCGTCGATGGGTCGCAAGAGAAACGACGCTAAAATGTAGCTAAGGACCGCCGCGGCCAACGCCGCAATCAAGCCCAGTACGATAACCACCTGAATCAAAGTGGTCCGGGTCTCACGATAATCTTGCAAGGTATCGACGACCTGAACGTATCCAATCGTGCGGTTATTTTTCTTCGAATGGATAGGCGCGCGACCAATCAGGCCGGGGCCGTTTTGAACCCTTTGGGATCGAACGTGTTGCTTTGTCGCGGCCTTGAAGGTCACGTTCGGGGTATCACGGCTACTGAACAACTGCTGGCCGGCACGATTGTAGACCACAACGGTCTGACTGTCACGCGCCAGACTAGTAATCACGGCGTTGTTGTACGGGGTGCGGGGGTCTTTGCCCTGTTGGAACGTAACCGCCTTAGGCCGTAACAGACTATTCACACTTTGACTATCCAAGTCTTGACTTTGGGTCTCAAGTTTTTCGATTACCACGTTCAAGGTATCATTGACGTGACTGCGCTCCTGACGCATCAAAACCGTCATAAAACTGTTGAAAATCAGGATGGCAATGACGCTAAAAATCACCAAAACCGCCGCGGTCGTGGCAATCGTCCACTTCCACTTTAAGGAAAAACGGAAGGCCGCTTTTTGCGGTGCTTCCGTTTCAACATCGGGTTCTCTCATGAACGCATCACGTACCCCGTCCCCCGGACCGTCTGAATGTAGCTCTTCTGGCCAGGGACATCAATTTTGTTGCGTAAGTACCGGACGTACACGTCCACCACGTTAGTCTCGACTTCGGACTCGTAGCCCCACACCTTGGTGAGTAACACGTCTCGAGCCAAAACCACGTTGACGTTTTCCATCAACGCTAGCAGAAGTTCGTATTCCCGCTTGGTCAGATTGATGACCTCGTCGCCGCGGCGCACGATGCGATTTTCTTTTTCAATGGTCAGGTCCTTGAACTTGACTGTTGTCTGCTTAGTGCTCTTCTGTTCACCTTCAAGGTGAATCCGCCGGAGCAACGCCCGGACGCGGGCCAACAGTTCTTCGATGGCAAAGGGCTTAACGATGTAATCATCGGCACCGTGATCTAAACCGGATACTCGGTCAATCACGGAATCTCTGGCCGTCATCATAATGATAGGCGTACTTTTCATTTCGCGTACCCGCCGAGCCACTTCAATACCGTTCAGTTCGGGTAACATCA
Organism: Levilactobacillus suantsaii; assembly: GCF_014069315.1. Taxonomy (NCBI): domain Bacteria; kingdom Bacillati; phylum Bacillota; class Bacilli; order Lactobacillales; family Lactobacillaceae; genus Levilactobacillus; species Levilactobacillus suantsaii. Next base: position 2,187,202 of record NZ_CP059603.1, read on the forward strand.
GGTCTAATAAGATGACGTCGAAGTCTTGGGACAACGCTGCGTCCAATCCCGTGCGACCATTAAATTGCACGTTCGTGTCGTATCCTTCGTGCTTGAGTTCCAACTCCACGAAACGAGCGAGATTCTTTTCATCTTCAATAATTAAAATTCGACTCATTACTCTTTAACTCCTCTAGGGCGATTTAGCTGTGTTCGGGAAGCCAATACTCATTAATTCCGCGAACAACCGTGATTCATTCCAATATTTAATTTTATCATATTTCACTCTAATTGTGCGGCTTTTACATCACCCTTCTGAGAGAATTCAATTTAGCGTAATTAATGAGCAAGCCACGAAACAGCAACCGGTTGCATACAATTTTTTTGTTATTTTGAAAGGTTCAGAAAACGTTTTCTTTCACAAGACAGGAAACTCAACTCCCCTTGTTATGCGGCCGTATTGGCCCGCATTCATTCAGGGGCACTAAGTTTTTTATTTATTGTTCATTTTTTCACTTGAATTTGCTCATTTTTTAAGTATACTAGGACTGTAGACAAAAAAGAAAAGGGGTTCTTTTCATGAAAGCTGCTGTTATTCGCGATTCTGTTGATGGGTATGTTGATATTAAGGATGTTACCTTACGGCCAATCACCCACGGTGAAGCCTTAGTCAAGATGGAATATTGTGGTCTCTGTCACACCGACTTACACGTAGCTGCCGGTGACTTTGGCAAGCAACCAGGCCGGATTATTGGGCACGAAGGTGTCGGTCGGGTCATCCAAGTCGCTGACGACGTGGACAACTTGAAGATTGGTGACCGGGTTTCCATTGCTTGGTTCTTTAAGGGCTGTGGCCACTGTGAATACTGCTTGACCGGTCGGGAAACGTTGTGCCGCAACGTTAAAAACTCCGGCTTCACGGTTGACGGTGCGATGGCGGAAGAATGCATCGTGGACGCTAACTACGCGGTCAAAGTCCCAGAAGGCTTGGATCCCGTTGAAGCCACTTCCCTCACCTGTGCTGGGGTGACCATGTACAAGGCCTTAAAGGTCGGTGAAACGAAACCCGGTCAATGGGTCGAAGTCGTTGGCTGTGGGGGCTTAGGGAACTTAGCCGTTCAATACGCCCACAACGTCTTCGGTGCTCACGTGGTTGCCGTTGATGGGAACCCCGACAAATTAGCTGCGGCTAAGAAAGATGGTGCCGAGGTCTTAATCAACCGGCACGACAACAATGTGGCTGAACAGATTCAAGAAAAAGTCGGCGGCGTTAACAATGCTCAAATCACGGCCGTTACGCCCGACGCCTTTACCCAATCTGTTAACGCGCTACGTCCCGATGGCAAGTTAGTTGCCGTGGCCTTACCACAAGGTGACATGCAACTGAACATCGCTAAGACGGTCCTAGACGGTATCTCTGTACGTGGCTCCTTAGTCGGGACCCGGCAAGACTTAGCCGAAACCTTCCAGTTCGGTGCTGAAGGCAAGGTTCACCCAATCGTTCAAACCCGGCGGTTGGATGAAGTCAACGACATCATCGATGAAATGAAAGCTAACTCGATCGTTGGCCGGATGGTTGTCGACTTCACTAAATAATCCTATTAATTCATGATAAACCATCAAAGGGAACGAGAAATCAAATTTCTCGTTCCCTTTTGAGTTGTCTTGGCTTTATGCTATGTCAAAAAGATGGTCGTTCACCATCATCGGGTAATCAAGTACCCTAAAAATTGGCGGCCCATTCGTCTTAAGAACGAGTGCGATGCCACTGCTTATTTTCCGCTGAATTTCCCCGATTCGCCTGTTTTTAACGACTTAGCGTGCGATTGCGTCAGGTGAGACTCGTGATTATCCCAATCGGTAAACGCGTCTCCAGCTTGGGCCAGCATGGCCAAAACAAAAACTAAACCACCCAAGATATCGCCATGGCGCAAAACAATCAATGCTAAAACGACCCACAGCAAAAATATGTAAAAGCTTAAATTGCGATAAAACCGCCAATTGAAATGAATTCGTAGCATGTGACCCGCTCCTTCTTCAAGTTATGCCCTAGCTCAAAAATACTTATGCTACCCTAACTTTCAATACCCTCAGTGTACCACGAATCCCAATGGAATTAGCTAAGATTTCCTCCTGTTTTTTCTATTTTTTCTTAACTTGCGTGACCAGCTTTAAGGAGCTAATTTATATCTTAGTAGTTCTACAAAATCATCGCCCCCAAATAAAGTAAGCCTAAAATAATTAAAAAATATATCTCATTTTTCCCTTCGTATTTCTGAAAAACGCCAGTCCTGGCATCAATAGAAAGCTGTATTTCTTAATATTAGCACTTACCCGGTGACGTTATTAAGCGACGCAAAAACAAACGCTATGTCAATGATTTATGACCATAAAGAAAAGGAACTCTATTCGAAAATGAACTGGATTCCGCTAAAACGCCTCATCAACACTGGTTGACCAAGAACCAAAAAACTCCCAGAAGCCGCGGACTTCATGGGAGTTTTTCGTTTGGTTTAGTTGTTGCTTGCGTTCTTCGTTGCAACGACCTGACGGCCATCGTAGAAGCCACAGCTTGGGCAAACCATGTGAGACTTACGTAATTCTCCACAGTTTGGGCAAGGGGTCAAGCCAGGGACATTCAACTTAATGTGACCCCGACGCATCCGCTTTTTCGTCTTAGACGTTTTCCGTGCTGGTACAGCCAAAGAAAACACCTCCTTTAATTAAAATTATCCACTAGTGAAAAAATTTTTAAGGCTTACAAAGTGACTACTTATCATCCTGATCAGGGAAGAAGTCTTTGAGCTTTGCAAGACGTGGATCAACTGATTGATGTTCCGCCTCGACCTGATCGAGATCCGCTTCACTGACAACTTGCCAGTCCTGCCCTTCAGGCATTGCGGAACCCTGTTTCTCAGCGTCAGACAGAATGTGCATTGGAATCTGCAAAATAAGGTTATCACCGACGGCTTTGTTAAAATCAATCACGCCATCGGGGACGACCATCACAACATCGGTCTTCTCAAACCGTTGCGTTGCGGCGGCGTCCGCGACATAGTACTCAGTCATTTGAAAATCAACTGGTAGCTTCACCGGTGTCAAAGACCGGCTTGACGGTACCGTTAGGACCGCCTTGACCTGCGCGACGACCATCACATCTCCCCCGGAAACGACGGACACTAAGCCCTTCGTCTTCACCGGACTGAGATCTAAGACCTCATCTCCGTACCGAGCCTTCAAATCAGCCGTTAAATCTAACGTCTCCTCAAAGGTCAGCGGGTCATTGCGGTGGGTCTTACGTAACTCGGTCAACGACCATTTCATCGTTATCCCTCCAATGCAACGTGATAAATTATACCTGTCAACAGATTTGATGTCAAGGGAATTTCCTTGATAGTCCCGGAGAATCGGGAAACGCGACCGGCACCCGACCGTTATCCTGTGCGATACCGGTCACTAGCGTGCGGACGTTGCCCGCCCGATCATCGAGAGCACCGACCCCGCGTTGCCAATCCCGGTCGGAATGACTCACGATTGGCAGCGTCACACTCTTCTTGATTTGGTGCAGATAGTGACGCCCCGCCGTGCGATAGCCCAGGACCCGCAAGTACTGCGGGCCGGTCAGCATCTCGGCTGGCTTAGTCTGCAGCAACACCGATGCAGCCTGCCGCTGTAAGCGGGTGTAGGTGTAGCGCTTGGTCTTCACCGCGTGCATGAAGCCCGCAAAGCTTGTCGCCGGTAGTGCGGCCTGCTTCAAGCGGTACTCAACGCCTTCCGATAGCTGATACAACTGGTGCAAATCGCTCACAGCCCCGCTAACCAGCTCATAGCGCAATAATGGCCAGAAGTCGGCCCAACTGGTCAATTGACTGGTTTGGAGCCGCTCCAGGGTCGCTGGGGGCACCACCGGCGCCACGGCAGCCCAATCTCCAGCTAGTGCCGCCGTGCGAATCGCACTGGCACTGGCAAAGGCCGTATCGGCCGCAATGGTTTGGTCGGTGTGTTGACTGCCCCGCCGCGCTAAGGATAACAGCGTCAACGGGTCTCCCTGCCGGCGGTTCGCCAACGCGTAGAAGAAGCCTAAGATGTCGTTCGACGCGTTCAGGGTGATGCCGGTCTGCTCACGCAAATAGCCCTGAAAGAGGCTGGCGTAAGTCTGATCAAAACGTTTGAACGTCGTCGGATCGGTGGGCAGGTGAGCCATCAACCGGTCATAATCCAAATCGGGGTGTTCAGTGCCAAAGGCTAACCACCGGCAACCTAACGCGGCAAGTACCTGGACGCCGCCGGCCGCAAACAAATGAGCCGGTTGCAGGGCACTGGCGGTCGGTAGTTCGATGACCAAATCGGCTCCACCCGCTAACGCCAGTTCGGTGCGTTGCCACTTATCCAGTAACGCCGGTTCCCCGCGTTGGACCCAGTTACCACTCATGGCGACCACTAAGACGTCTGCGTGAGTCGTGGCCTTGACACGACGAAGTTGGTCAGCGTGCCCGTTATGAAACGGATTATATTCAGCGATAATGCCCGCTGCTTGTAACGTCATGCTTACGCCTCCCGCGTCACTTCAAAGAACCACCGGGTCGTGTGGTCGTCAATCGGTTGTTGGCCAAAGTCAGCACTGACCCGTTGTAAAGTTAAGCCAGCTTGCGCCAAGGCGCGCCGATAATCAGCTAATTCGTACGTCCGTTCATGGTGAAGTTCCGTCACTTTCCGATAAGCCTCATCGCCTTGATCCTGAGTAAAAAAGGTCAACTCATGTTCGACCGCGTGGGCCTCATCTTCGAGGCCATAACTTTGCCAGAGAAAAGCCCGGTGGTCGTCAACGTAATTATACATGTACCCCGGGTAGACGTCATCCGTTTGGTATGGCGTGATGACGTCAAACAAAAACTGTCCGCCAACCTGCAAGTGGTCGTGGATTTGCGTGAAAGCCTGGGTCAATTCGTTTAGGTCCGTTAGGTAGCAAAATGAGTCGGCAAAACAGGTCACGGTCTGGTACTGCCCGATATCCTGCAAGTCCAACATGTTTCCCGCCATCAACGGGAAGGTCACCTGGGCCTCTTCAGCGTGCTCTGCGGCCAACGCCAGCATTTCTTCGGACAAATCCAAGCCACTAACCTGGTAGCCACGCTGGGCTAGTTGGACGCCTAAACGACCACTGCCACAGGCCAGATCCAGCAAGTTGCCGCTAGCCGGGTCGACCCGTGAGGCCACAAAATCCAGCCATTGGGTGTACATGGCTGGATCGAATAACTCATCGTAAAGCTGGCGAAAGACTGGTAGATCACGCTTCGACCCAATCGCTGAGGTCAACGAGCGGCGCGTCACCCCACAGCTTTTCCAAATTGTAGTGGGCCCGTTGTTCCTTTTGAAAGACGTGGACGACCACGTCACCTAAATCCAATAGGATCCAACTGGCATTGTCCTTACCTTCGATGTCCCGAATCTGGACGTCGTTAGCAGCCATTTGGTCGTTGATTTCGTCAGCAATGGCTTTGACCTGCCGACTGGAGTTAGCTTCCATGATGAGGAAGTAGTCAGCCATCAGACTGACCTTTTGCATGTCTAGTGCGACCATGTTTTCGGCCCGTTTGCTTTCGGCGGCCTTCACCGCAATTTCTAATAGTGCTTTACTTTCCATATAGTTTTTGTTCTCCTCTCAAACGTTGGGATAACGGCGAATCCAGGCGTTATACGCCAAAATCGACTGCGGATAGATGGGCTGACCCTGACTGACCAAATAAGCCAGCGTGTGCTTAGACTGGTAGGTCACCCCGAGTTGCAGTTGCTGAGCCGTCAACTCGCGAGCGCGGTCGACCCCCGGAAAATTCCGGGCAGATTCGATAAAGTCGGCCATATAGACCACTTGTTCCAACGGGGTCATGTATTCTGCTCCCGTGGTGTGGTGGCGAATAGCATTTAAGATGTCTTCATCGGTCACGCCGAGTTCACGTTTGACGAACTCAGCTCCCACGACACCGTGCCAGATGGCGTTACCGTAGTCTAATAAATCGGTGGTCAATCGGTACTGATGAATGGCGTCGATAAAGTCTTGGTCCGGGCGCTGCTTAGCGTAATCGTGGGTCAAGCCCGCGATACTAGCATGCTCCACGTCAACGTCGTTAGCCTGAGCCAACTGAATGGCCGTTTGCTCCACGCGTAATACGTGTTGGTAGCGCGCATCATCTAATTGGGCCTTGATCTTGGCCAATAGTTCCGTACGCGTGCCCGGAAACAGCTGCTGCGTATACGTTAATTCAGTCACGATATAACAGATGCTCCTTTATATATAAGTCCACCATGGTGGGAACCAGATATCGAATCGATTGATTATTGCGCACCCGTTGTCGAATCATGGTCGAACTAATCCCAATATTAGGCACATCGACCCATAAAACCGGGTACGGCGATTCGTGGGCGTACCCCTGCCGGCAAACGCCGACAAACTGGACCAGCTTGACTAAGTCGTCAATCCGGTACCACTTCGGCAAATAAGCGACCATGTCGCCCCCAATAATGAAGTAATATTGGTTTTCGGGGTGCTGTTGCGTCAGCTGGCGCATGGTATCGTAGCTGTAACTGCGACCACCACGGTTCACCTCGGTCAATTCCAAGTTGAACTGGGGGTTATCCGCAATCGCCGCACGGACCATGGCCACCCGGTCAGTTGCCGGGATGGTCAACTTGCGGTCCACGTGCGGCGGCTCAGCGTCGGGCATAAATAAGACCTGATCCAAGCCGAGTTGCGTCGCCACTTGATCAGCAATCACGAGGTGCCCCAGGTGTGGTGGATTGAACGTCCCACCCAAAATGCCGATACGCCGTTTTTTGGCGGTAGCGGTCATTTGGGTGACGACCTGGGTGCTCGTGCGCTCTGAAATCTTAACCACGCTGCTCAGCCTCCCTTACATTTCTTCGACAACCGGTGAAAAGCGTTGGTTCTCGGCCGCCGTTGCGGGCCGGTACAACACCAAGACCCGTCCAATCGTTTGGACGACTTGGATATCGGTGTTGGTTTCAATGAAGGTCTTGGTCTCGGCCACCGTAGCTTCAGCACTTTGTTGCAGGTTGATTTTGATCAATTCCCGTTTTTCGAGTGCCCCGGTCAGTTGGTCGAGCCAAACCTGTGTTAACCCGTTCTTCCCGACCGAAAAGATAGGCCGTAAACTATGAGCTTGCGCCCGTAAGTAGCGTTTCTGCTTCCCTCGTAACAAATTATTTTCCTCCATTATATTAAATCATTGCGCGGCGTAACAACACGGCAACCCCTTCAGGTGCCCAACCCGTCACGTTGACCCCGGCCGGAACCGTAATCCAACCCAACCCTTCAAAAACCAGGTCACTTTTGACCGTAGTCTTGAACTGGTGGGCCGTCAACGGTGGAAAGTCGGTGTTGTCTGCTTCGGGAGGCGTCAGAAGTTGGCCTAACTGCCGGTCATAGAAGTCGGCCGCGTTTTCTAACTTGGTGCGGTGAATGTACAGATTATTTTCAAAGTAGGCGGTAAACCCAGCCTTAGGGCCCTGATTATAATCGAACCGCCCCACGCCCCCTAAGAAGAGCGTCTGCTGGTCGTTCAACTGGTAGACCTTCGGCTTAATTTGCTTTTGTGGCGTCACAATCTTCAAATCCTTGCCCGTTAAGAAGTGAGCCATCTGCTGATTTTGAATGATTCCCGGCGTATCGACTAAGACGTGGTCGTCGTCTAAGGGCAGTTCAATCTTATCCAACGTGGTGCCCGGGAAGCGCGACGTGGTAATCAAATCGCGTTTCCCAGTATTCTGTCGGATGATCTGGTTGATCAGCGTAGATTTCCCCACATTGGTGACCCCGACCACGTACACGTCCCGGTCGCCCCGGTACTTATCGATCAGCTCTAACAAGTGGTCGACGGATTGATTGGTCTTGGCACTAAGTAGCGTAACGTCCAGGGGTCGTAATCCCGCTTCATTTGCCCGTTGGCGCAGCCAGTCGCGTAACTTCGAGCGCCGCAGCGAACTCGGCAACAAGTCTTCCTTGTTCCCGACCAGTAGGATGGGGTTATCCCCCACGAACCGGTGGAGTCCCGGAATCAAGCTCCCGTTAAAGTCGAAAATATCCACCACATAAACAATCAGGGCGTTGGCGTCTTGAATTTGAGTTAAAAGGCGCAGAAAATCGTCATCGGTCAGACCGACCGGGACAATCTCGTTATAGTGCCGCAAGCGAAAGCAGCGTTGACAATAAACTTCTTGGTTGTCAATGCCCTTCGCCAAAGCCGACTGCGGGGTATAGCCCGGCGCCGTCTTATCCGTTGTTTGGATCACTGCGCCACAGCCAATGCAGCGCAACGGTTCCCCGTCAACGAGAACGGGTTCAATGTGTTTTTCGTTCATGCAGATCCTCCTGCCAAGTTAATTTCGGATAACGATGCCGCAACCGCCACATCACGAACTTTTCCATTAGGCGGTTGCCCTTGGTCACCCAGGCGTCCGATTTCAGAATCGGCTTGACCAACACGCTGCGAATCCCGCTACGGTTGGCTGCCCAGATATCGGTCATCAATTGGTCACCAACCATAATGACTTCGTCGCGACGTAAATGCCACCGGCGTAACGCCCGATGCATCCCCACGGTCAGCGGTTTTAACGCGCGGTGAACGTAAGGTAAGTTGAACGGGGCCACCGCCCGGTCTACCCGCCGGCGACTATTGTTCGACACCACGATGACTTTGATACCGGCTAATTCCAGTAAATTGAGCCAGTGGCGTAACTCAGGCGTGCCGTCCGGGTTATTCCACGCAATCAGTGTATTGTCTAAATCGGTCAGCACCGCTCTGATACCATGTGCCCGTAAATCTTTGGGGGTCAAATCGTAAATATTCGTGACCATCCACGTTGGTTTTAATCCAACAACCATGCGGGTGTGCCTCCCTTCGTTCCACCAATATCTAGCACTACATTATACGCATTCTCCTGCGTTTTGGCTACTCTGACCCCTTTGGACTTTTCGACCAGTTTTGATCAGAACGATAATTGGTTGGAACTGTTTCTCTCGCATTAGTAAAAAAGACCCCGCTGACAGTCAGCGAAGTCTTTTCCATCAGCTGAATTAAGCAGCCAATGCATCCTTAGCTTGATCAGCCAAGGCCGTGAAAGCAGCAGCATCGTTCACTGCCAAGTCGGCTAACATTTTCCGGTTAACGTCAATGTTGGCTAACTTCAAACCGTGCATCAACTTGCTGTAGCTCAGACCGTTCATCCGGGCTGCGGCGTTGATCCGGGCAATCCAAAGCTTACGGAAGTTACGCTTCGTGGCCTTCCGATCACGGAATGCGTATTGGTAACCTTTGCGAACTTGGTCCTTAGCAACCTTGAATAAACGGTGCTTGGAGCCCCGGTAACCCTTAGCTAATTTTAAAACCTTTTTGCGCCGTGCGCGTGTAACAGTACCGCCTTTAACTCGTGGCATAATCTTTTCCTCCTAAATCAATTCAAACATTATGGCGACGATAATTCGTCAACCCGAAATTTTTAACGACCGCTTACTTTTGTAATAAACTCCGGTAAGTCTTGATCGTCGTTTGGTCCATCATCCGGGTCCCACGAAGGTTCCGGCGTTGCTTCTTGGTCTTACCGTGGAAACGGTGAGACGTGTACGCGTTGGCACTCTTGATTCCGCCCTTAGCAGTTACCTTGAAACGCTTAGCTGCGGCACGGTTGGTCTTCATCTTTGGCATAGTACGAAATTTCCTCCTTGTGTCGGTAACCACCAGGATTACCGCATCAATTCTTACTTTTTCTCTGTGATGGGAGCGAGCATGAGAAACATGCTCCGGCCATCCATCTTTGGCCGTTGTTCAATCGTGGCCACGTCAGCAGTTTCCTTAGCCATTCGGTTTAATACTTCACGATCAATATCCTTATGGGTAATGGCCCGCCCTTTAAAGCGGATCGAAACCCGGACCTTCTCACCCTTCGCTAAGAATTTCTTAGCGTTCTTGAGCTTGAAGTTAAAGTCGTTCGTATCAATGGTTGGACTGAGTCGCACTTCCTTCACACTGACCACTTTTTGCTTCTTTCGAGCTTCACGTTGCTTCTTTTGCAGCTCGAAACGATACTTCCCGTAGTCCATAATTCGAGCTACCGGTGGCTTAGCTTTCGGTGCAACCAAAACTAAATCGAGGTTCGCGTCTTCGGCGATCCGCAAAGCGTCTCGCTTGGATTTGATACCCAATTGGTCACCGTTGCCGGCAATCAACCGAACTTCGCGTGCGCGAATTCCCTCGTTGACAATCGTGTCGTTTGCTATGGTAATCCACCTCCAAAATAATTCTTGAGAATGACATGAGACAAAAAATGCGGGAACCTTTGATGATAATCAAACGGCTCCCGCAAGGAATCCCATCAAAAATGGGATTAACGTACGTATCCAGCCCAGCAATGTCATTATCACTAGGCGAGAAGCGGCAGCCTCTGCTTAATTTCTCAACTTAACCATCATATCAAGACAAGTTGGTTCTGTCAACCGTCTCTTGGCAATTAAGTTTATCAGTCGAAACGACGACTCCCTGGCCCTCACCTTGGTTGCCTGGCATGGACCGCACTTACGGCCAAAGTGTTAAATCGTTCCTACTCTTCACGGCTATATGAAGCAATATCAGCGAGAATTTCCTTCATAAAGGCATCACTGGCCATCGCCGTTGCATCGTCTTCCCCGTACTTCCGTACAGACACGCTGTTGTTAGCCATTTCTTGTTCCCCAACAGCTAACGTGTACGGGATCTTGTGCGTCTGTGCGTCACGAATCAGGTAACCCATCTTTTCGCCCCGCTTGTCGACGTTGACCCGGATATCAGCTGCCCGGAGTTGAGCGGCTAACTTATCGGCGTAAGCGCCGTGCTTTTCTTCGGAAACCGGAATGATGGTGACTTGCTTCGGCGCCAACCAGGTTGGGAAGGCCCCCTTGTAGATTTCCGTCAGGTAAGCCGTGAAGCGTTCCATGGTGGAGACCAAGCCCCGGTGAATCATGACCGGCCGGTGCTCTTCACCATCGGCGCCGACGTAGTGCAAATCGAAGCGTTCTGGCAACATGAAATCTAACTGGATGGTCGACAACGTTTCTTCGTTGCCCATCGCCGTCTTGGTCTGAACGTCTAATTTCGGACCGTAGAAGGCGGCTTCCCCTTCGGCTTCAACGTAGTCCAAGTGCAGGTCATCCATGGCACCCTTCAACATGGTCTGTGCCTTGTTCCACATCTCATCATCGTCAAAGTACTTTTCCGTGTTCTTTGGATCACGGTAGCTTAACCGGAACGTGTAATCCTTGATGTCGAAATCATCGTAAACCTTAACCATTAAGTTCAAGATCTTCTTGAATTCGTCTTGGATTTGGTCTGGCGCCACGAAGGTGTGGCCGTCGTTCAACGTCATTTCCCGAACCCGTTGCAGACCACTCAAAGCACCAGATTTTTCGTACCGGTGCATCATCCCTAATTCAGCAATTCGCAATGGCAACTCACGGTAGGAACGGATGTGGTGGTTGTAAATCTGAATGTGGCTTGGGCAGTTCATTGGCCGTAATTCCAACATTTCGCCATCACCCATGTCCATTGGTGGGAACATGTCGTCGCGGTAGTGGGCCCAGTGACCGGATTGCTTGTAAAGATCCAGGTTAGCTAAGACTGGCGTGTACACGTGTTGGTACCCGTTGGCGACTTCCTTGTCGATGATGTAACGTTCGATGGTCCGCCGAATCGTGGCTCCGTTGGGCATCCAGTAAGGTAAGCCGGCACCGACCTTGGGATCCACGAAGAACAAGTCGAGTTGGTTCCCAATGACCCGGTGGTCGCGTTCACGCGCTTCTTGGCGCTTCTCTAAGTCGGCCTTTAAGTCGGCATCCTTGAAGAAGACCGTCCCGTAAATCCGTTGCAGCATTGGGTTAGAAGACTTGCCTTGCCAGTAAGCCCCGGCAACGGACAAGAGCTTGAAGTGCTTGACGTCACCGGTGTTAGCCAGTTGGGCCCCGTCACTTAAGACTTGGTAATCGCCAATCTTTAAGAAGGGCACTTCGTCACCGGAAACGGCGTTGACTAAGGCCGTGCTGAATGGGTCGTCCTTAACTTGGGCTAAGGCGTCGGCCTTGCTGACGGAGATCCGTTCGATATCCAGCTTGTCCTTGGCTAACTTTTCGATAACCACGGCCAAAGCATCCAGTTCGTCGGCGCTGACTTGTTGGTCATCCTTATCGGTGTCGACGTAAAAGCCATCATCTTCGGCACTCGCAACACCTAACCGAATTGCGGGGAAGTCCTTTTTCAAGGCAATCCGCAGTAAAGCGGCCGCGGTGTTCCGTAAGACCTTTAAACCATCAGCGTCACTCTTGGTCACGATTTCGATCGCACCATCGCCCTTTAATGGGGTCAGGTAGTCCACCAATTCACCGTTGTACTTCGCCGCAACGGCTTTCTTAGCTAAACTGATTGAAATTGACTTGGCAACGTCAGCTGGCGTTGTCCCTTCAGCAAAAACCTGTACCTTGCCGTCTGGGAATTTAATTGAAACATCTGCCATACTATCAGATCTCCCTTTGTTTTTAGGGTGGCCCATAAAAAAAGTCCCCAGTATCCAATAAGGACACTGGGGACGTCAATAACGTGGTTCCACCCGATCTTTTTCACGAGACTCCGCCCCGTGAACTCTAATCGTCGATAACGGGACGGCCCGACCGAAAATTTCCTTTCGGCTGCATCAAGAGCGGTAACCTCACCGGTTGTTTAAGGACGCTTCCAATCAAGGCATCCTCTTCCTGGAAACAAACGCGGTCATGTCGTGTCTCTTGTTAAGCATTTCCTCTTTCAATACGTCTATTGAACCACTCGCCCCTGACGATTGTCAAGGAGAAGTCGTAAATTTATTGTGGCCGGCGGTTGGTGCCTAACATCGTTACTTCCCGCGCTAAAAAGCGAATCCGCTGCATCAATCGTTGGGCCTTCAAGGGTTCGTCGTCCCCACGCGTCGAGATGCGCAGGTGGTCTTTTTCGAGTTGGGCCATCGAGAAATTCGAACTGAAAAAGGTCGGTAACTCCTCTTGCATCCGGTATTCCAAGATGACGCCCAACACGTCGTCGCGAATCCAGGCCGACATGGCGTCGGCCCCAATATCGTCAATCATCAGCACCGGCGCTTTTTTAATGGCGTCCAGTTTATCACCAACACCATCCTTCCCAATGGCGTTTTTCATCTCAACTGCAAAACTGGGAAAGTGCACCAAAGTGGTGGAGTAGCCATCCGTCGCCAGTTGGTGCGCCACGGCGGCCAACAAGTAGGTCTTACCGACACCAAAGTTCCCCGTCAAATACAGGGCTTGGTGGCGTTGGTGGGGGTGGTCTTCGTAACTTTCAATAAAGTCCATCGCCCCCAAAAAGGCTTCCATTCGGGGGCCATCATTGTCGAAATTATCCAGGCGCGCCGCCCGAATACTTTTAGGCATGGCAATTGAGCGGACACGTTGCCGCAACTGTTGAGCCGCCTGCTTTTCTTGGGTGCCCTGGGTCGGCACGTACGCCACGTCTAACAAATGGTCAGCCACAATCAACCGGGGTTCATACCCCGTTGCAAAGATATCTTTGCCGGCTTTGACCTTATCACGTTCCGTTACGAACTCGTAAATTTTCGCCGCCGAACGGGTCAACACGTCGGGGGCCAAGTCAGCTTGGTGCGTCTGAATGAAAGCCGTGACTTCAGGATCTTTGGCAACCTTCGCCATCAACTGTTGATAGTTTTTAGTCAAATTCCGTTGGTTCATCAGGTCCTGGAGGCTCTTACTCACATCTTCCATTTAGGACTCCTCCTTTCCGTGGGGTCGTTGCTTAAAGCGGGCAATCCGCGCTTTTAAGTCCGCCTGTTGTTTAGCGGTTAGCTTGGTAGACGCCGCCTTTTTCGTAATTTCGGGGTTTTGGGCCCAATCCGGTAGGGTCTCGGTCACCCCGGTCCCCTGCCGGTAACTGTTCCGGCGTCGGGTCTTGGCTTGTTGGGTCGTTTGTTTGCGCGTCTGAATCTTGACCACCGCCTGTTCAGGTGTCTGAATAGCGGCTTTACTCCAGTCGTTGGCAATCGTGTCCAACAAATTCTTGTTCAGCGTGGGGCGATCTTCATCGACCAATACATGGTAAATCATCAGGTTTAAAACGCCCTGCGAAAACAGGTGCCGACTCGTCAAATCCTGAACGATTCGTTGCTCGCCATTGGTCACAAAACCACCGGTCTGCTCCTTGATTGAAGCTAAGAAGTCAGTGGGTGTCTTGGACGTCGCCGCTTTCAACAGGTGTTGGTTGTTTTTCGCTTCCGCCGTAGTATCAGCCGCTTGGGCCGGTGCGGCACTGGTGGCCGCACTAGTCGCCGCGGTTGGCGCCAATTGCCCGCGGTGTTGTTGTCCAAATTGCTTCACGATTAGGCGTTTGAACTGCTCTGGGTCGAACTGATTGGTAGCCAGATTGGTGGCTTCCCCAATGAAGCGCGCCATGGTCGGTTCATCCATGCCGTAGGTAGCGTGCTCCGTTAAGAATAACTGCCGGTGCGCCTGCACGGACTGCGGGTCAACGTAGGAGTGCGCCAAGATTTCCCCTAAGAGTTGCAGGTCGAAGTCCGCGGCATTCGTTCCAATTTCCGGCGCCGTCGACTTGGCCGTAGTCAAGCGGTCCCGACTACTGGTGATGGTGTTGGGCAGTTGCTTGAGTTCCCCACCAACCACTTGAAAGACGTCCAAGAAGGTCTTGGTGATGTCTTGTCCTTTGACCGGGGCAGCCGGTTTATTTTGGTTGACCAATTCCTGATAGAAATCATCCCCAACGGCGTCCAACAACTGCACACTCAGCAGGTCATCTTTTAAGAAGTCCACCGGTGCCAACGGTGCGTGCAACGTGTAGTTAAACGTTTGGAGGTCGTTGGTCGTTTCGACCGTGGTCGTCAGTAGTCCGGTCGCTTCCAAACGAATTCGGGCCGCATAAAAATGCGCCAGGTCCACCCCAAGCGTCGCGAGTAACACCGCGTGCCGGTGCAAGTGCGTCCGTTTGGGTAACCAAAAGAGGCCGCTAAACGCCGCAGCGGCTAGCGGCCCGATCACGGGCTGATAGAGTTGGCTCAACGTCTGCCAGCTCTGCTCCGTTAAACGATCGGCCAACCGGACGATAAAACCCGTTTTCGGACTCAGTTGATGCCAAGAATCCTCCATGCCTATTTCGCCTCACTTTGCCCCTTTGAGTGGTGATTTTGATCTTGCTGATCTTTTTTTAACTTATCCTTATCCAAAATATCTTTAAGTTCGTTGAAGAAAACGCCAGTATCCTTGAATTGCCGGTAAACACTGGCAAAGCGGATATAGGCAATTTCGTCGACATCGACTAGGCGGTTCATCACGTATTCGCCAATCACTTGGCTGGAGATCTCGTTGACCCCCAACGCCCGAACCTTATTTTCGACCTCGTCGACAATCTTAGCCATGGCGTCCATCCCCACCGGCCGTTTTTCGGCCGAACGGATGATTCCCCGTAAGATTTTCTCCCGGTTAAATTCTTCGCGTGTCCCGTTTTTCTTGATGACGAGTAACGGGGTCACTTCCACGCGTTCAAACGTCGTGAACCGAAAGCCGCAGCTCTCGCACTCCCGACGACGTCGAATCACGCGGCCATCGTCGGTCGGACGACTATCCACGACCCGGGAGCCATTGTGATGACAGTGCGGACACTGCATAATTGGTCACCTCATTTTTACTTTCACTGGTTAATAGTCACGTCGGTCGAGCCAGGTGCCGACACAACGCGGTTTACTTTTTAGTTGCGTCAAGCCATTTTACCACTTGTTGACGCGTTTGGGTAATGTCACCGTCATTGTCGATGACCACATCGGCCAACGCCACCTTACGGGCAAGCGGCCACTGCCGGTCGATGCGCGCCTGCGCGTCAGCGATTGACAAGTGGTCTCTGGCCATCAACCGCTCACGTTGCCGGGGCAAAGTCGTGGTCACGACCAGAACCCCGTCGACCAACGACTGTAGGTAACCCACCTCAAAAAAAGTGGGGGCATCGATGACCACCAATGGGGCCCGCTGCGCTCGATACGCGGCTAACTGCCGCTTGATTTCTCTTTGAATCAACGGGGTCGTAATGGTGGTCAATCGGGCTAATTCGGCCGGGTCATGAAACACCAATTGTCCAAGTTTGTGCCGGTTCAACGTCTGGTCAGCTTGCAGATAATCCGAACCAAAGGTCGCCACGATTTGGCGTAACCCGGAAGTCCCCGGCGCCACTACGATTCGAGCAATGACATCGGCATCGATGATGGGAATGCCATCCGCCTTAAGCCACGCACTCACGGTCGACTTCCCGGTCGCGATGCCTCCAGTCAACCCCCAGACCTTAGTCATCGGCGATCAGCTCCTCAGCGCCCGGAGGCAATGGTTGGCAGTGCGGACAATAGTGCGTTCCCCGTTGGGCCACTTTAATCTTGACAATGGCGGTCCCACACCGGTCACAGGGTTCGCCCTCTCGACCATAGACGTGCAAGTCGTTTTGGAATTGCCCGGCCTCGCCAAAGGCCGTCGAAAAGGAATGCACGGTGGTGCCATGCCCGGCGATGGCCTTCTTGATTTCGGCAATGATAGCCTCTCGTAAGGTGGCCAATTGCGCATCACTGACCGTATTGACCGGCGTCAACGGGTTGATTTTTGATAACCACAAGACCTCATCGGCGTAAATGTTGCCCAAACCGGCAATCCGGGATTGGTCCAGCAAAAACGGCTTGATGACCTTGCGCGATTTGCTAAAAATCTGGCGCATGTAGTCGAGCGTCAACGTGTCGGCCGTGGGTTCGGGGCCCATCTTAGCTAGCGACGGCATCGCCTCGGCTTCCGTGCCGGTCTTGACCAGCCGCATCCGGCCAAACTTACGGGTATCCGTGTAACGCAACTCCCGGTGATCCTGCAAATAAAAGATCACGTGGGTGTGCTTGGTCACGGGGCTCCCTTCAGGTTGCACGTCGTATTTGCCTTCCATCCGCAAATGCGACACCATGGTCAAATCCCCGCTAAAGCGGAAGAGCAAATACTTGCCCCGCCGGTCGATTTTTTCGATCTTACGGCCAATCAGTTCGGCCGTAAAAACTTCGGCGTCGGGGGTGACCATCTTGGGGTAAAAGACCGCCACGTGGTCAATCTGCGCGCCGCCGACCAGTTCGGTCAACCCCCGGCGGACCGTTTCAACTTCTGGTAATTCTGGCATCTCGTTTACTCCCTTCCGCCTATTTCAAATCAAACCAGGTCGGGCCGTAATGGCTTTCGACATTCAACGGGATTTCCAAATCCACAGCTGAATCCATAATCTTCGGGACCAACTTTTCCAAGGTCGCCATTTCTTCAGCCGGTGCTTCGAAAATCAACTCATCGTGGACTTGGAGCAACATGGTCGCCTGCAGGTCTTTGATGGCATCTTCCATCCGAATCATCGCAATCTTGATGATGTCCGCGGCACTTCCTTGAATCGGTGTGTTCATCGCCGTGCGCTCGGCAAACGAGCGCTGGTTGAAGTTGCGTGAGTTGATGTCTGGTAAATACCGGCGCCGATGGGCGATGGTCTCCACATACCCCTGGTCGTGGGCTAATTGGACCATTCGTTCCGTGTAAGCCTTGACGCCCGGATACTCCTGGAAATAGGTGTCGATAAAGCGTTTCGCCTGTTGGCGCGAAATGCCAATGTTTTGTGACAACCCAAAATCACTGATGCCGTAGACGATTCCAAAGTTAACGGCCTTGGCCTGTCGCCGAATGTTGGGCGTCACTTCTTCGTCGGGGCCTAGCTTAAAGATCCGTCGGGCCGTTGCCGCGTGGATATCCTGGCCCTCACGAAAGGCCTCTTGCATATTCTCGTCATGACTCATGTGAGCTAGGACCCGCAGTTCAATCTGCGAGTAATCGGACGAAAAGATCTGCCAGCCCTTATGCCGGGGGACGAAGGCCTTGCGAATCGCCTTACCTTCCGCACTGCGGACCGGAATGTTTTGCAAATTCGGGTCCACGGACGACAACCGGCCCGTTTGGGTCAACGTCTGTAAATAACGAGTGTGAACCTTGTGATCGTCGGGATGGATAACCTTCAAGAGGCCTTCCACGTAGGTCGACTGAATCTTCGAAATCTTCCGGTACTTCAAAATGTTTTCGGCGATTGGGGCTTCCGCCGCCAACTTCTCCAACACGCCCACGGCCGTCGAATAACCGGTCTTGGTCTTCTTGATGACGGGTAAGCCCATTTTTTCGAACAAAATCTTGCCCAACTGCTTAGGAGACCCAATGTTGAATTCTTCGCCGGCCTCGTTATAAATCGTTTGTTCGATTTCAGCTAGTTGTTCACTGAATTTACTGCCCATCGCCCGCAATTCATCGGCATCGACCGTGATGCCGGCAATCTCCATCCGGGCTAGCACGAAGGTCATCGGGAGCTCGATTTCACGGTAAAGCTTGACCTGATCATTTTCCTCGAGATCGTTGAACAATTGCGTCCGTAAATGCTCGATAGCCCGGGCTTTGCGGGCCAAATGGGTGAAGAAGACCGTATCATCCGTTGGAATCGTCCGTTTGGCGCCACGGCCGTACACGTCCTCGTCGGTCTCAACCTGATCGTAGCCGTGTTCAGCCGCCACTCGGCCCAAGTCGTTACTGTTATCGTAGGTGTTCAACAGATACGAGGCTAACAGGAGGTCACCGTCAACGCCGCGTAAGGTAATGCCTAACCGATTCAACCCCACATAAGTCCGCTTGGCATCAAAGACCTGTTTAGAGACCTTAGTGTCTTCCAAAGCCGCTTTTAATGGCGCCTGCTCTAGCAAGTGGACATCGCGGCTGACCCACCATTGGTCGTCCGTGCCAATCACGAACCCAGCAAAGTCGACCAAGTGGTAGTTGTCGCCATCGAGTTCCAAATAAAAGGCACAACTATCGCCGAGGTTGATCTGGTCCAAGTTGTCCGCCGTTAATTCGGTGTAGTCAATCGGCTGTAAGCCAGTCACTGCACTGGGCGTCTCCCCGTCGACGGAGAGTTTCTTGAGGAAGGTCCGAAACCCCATCTCCTGGTAAAAGGCCACTAACGCATCCGTATCCGGGCCCTGATAGACCAAATCATCCAGCGTCAGTTCGACCGGCGCATTCCGGTCAATCGTCGCCAATTTCTTGGACAATAAGGCGTTGTCGTGATCCGCAATCAGGTGTTCCTTGAGTTTTTTAGCGGTGATGTCGTCGATGTGCTCGTAAACGCCCTCGACACTGCCGTACTTATCGATCAAGTCGACCGCCCGCTTGGGTCCCACACCGGTCACGCCCGGATAATTATCCGAGTTATCGCCTTGCAGACCCTTGATATCGATAATCTGTTCGGGGGTCACGCCCATCTTTTCGGTCACGTAGGCTGGGGTATAGCGTTCGACCTCGCTAACGCCTTTTTTGGAGACGGCGACCGTGGTTTGGTCGTTGGCCAACTGGGTCAGATCCCGGTCCCCCGTAACGATGGTGGTGGCAAAACCGGCGTCTTCCGCCCGCTTGGCCGTGGTGCCGATAATGTCATCGGCTTCGTAATTTTTCAGCTCATAAGTCTTGATGCCGCGAGCCGCCAATAATTTTTTCAGGTAAGGAAATTGTTCGGAGAGTTCCGGTGCCGTCTTGGCCCGGCCCCCCTTATAATCATCGTACATTTTAGTCCGAAACGTGACTTTACCGGCGTCAAATGCCACCAGCACGTGGGTCGGGTCCACGTTTTTCAGCATCGTTTCGAGCATCGTGTTAAAGCCGTAAATGGCGTTGGTATGCAACCCCTCACCGTTCGTGAATCGGCCTAAAGAATTGTACAGGGCAAAAAAGGCCTTAAAGGCAACACTGTTCCCGTCGATCAATAATAATCGTTTTTCCGCCATAATGGGCTCCTTTCACGCGGCTAAACCGCCCACCGCGTTCGTCTAATCTGGGTCTATTTTACCAAAAATCCGCCGGTACTGAAACCAAAGCTGCGTTTCTATCATCAAGTACCACATCGGTGCAAATAAAAGGAGTCCAAGCATTACGCTCAGACTCCCAAGTTTAGCATTGGCGGTGTTAGTCGCGACTGCCACCAAACATGCCAAAGATTTGTAAGAGTTGTAAGAATAAGTTGACGAAGTCCAGGTACAATTGTAAGGCCCCGTTAATCGCGAGTCCCGTCATGGAAACCTGGTCTCCGTAGTGCAAGTAGAGCTTTTGCATCTTTTGGGTGTCCCAAGCGGTCAAGGCCGAGAAGATAATCACGGCGATGAACGAGAAGATCAAGGCCAAGCCACTACTCTTCAAGAAGAGGTTGATGACCATGGCGACCAGCAACCCAATCAAGGCCGCCGTCGCTTGCGTCCCGATACGGGAGAGGTCCTTCTTGGTGGTCAACCCGATGGTGGCCATCGTGAGGAAGACAGCCGCACTGGAAACAAAGGCGCCCCCGATAGCCTGACCGGTGTAGACGTAAGCGTACATGGACACAACCGCCCCGGTCAAGACCGCGTAGACCATTAAGCCGACAATCGCGGTCGTCGGCCGCTTCAGGGATTGTCCCGTGATGACGAACGGCAAGATGAACCAGACGATGAGGGCCACTAACATGCCCCCGTTACCTAATTGAACCTGGTTGGCCACCATCAGGTAGGCAGTCAACGCTGAAACTAACACTGAAGCCCCCATCCAGCCGAACATCCGGGTCAAAAAGGCGTTCAGGCCGACCTGGGTATTAATCGTTTCCTGGGGCTGTTGTTGAAAATTATTCATATAACGCTCCTTCTTTCAAATCAATTCCCGACTTAGTTACTAACTTTAAGTAACTACTTGTTTAGTTTACTAGAATCTATTTTACCAAATCTAATCACAAAGAGCCAATAATCTATCTAGACCAGGTCCTTCGATTGACAGACCCCAAAAGGACTTCGACATCACGCCCAAGCCCTTTGGTCCCGGCTCTTGCCGGTTTGTTTCCAACGACGATTACCTTGAACGCGTCAGAACTTAATTATTCTTTAAGGAAAGATGACTCAATAACTCTTCATAAGCCCGTTCGTACTTCTGAACATCCCCGGCGCCCATGAAGACGGCCACGGCATCGTGGTAATCCAATAATGGCGACATGTTGTCGACCGTGAGGATCTCACCACCCTTAGAAATCTTAGCGGCCAAGTCCTTGCTGGAGACGGCGCCCTTGGTTTCCCGGGCCGAACTAAAGATGTTGGTCAAATAGACCTTGTCAGCTAAGTTCAGACTCTTAGCGAAGTCGTCCATCAGCGCAATGGTCCGGCTAAAGGTGTGCGGCTGGAAGACCGCGATAATCTCTTTATCCGGATACTTTTGCCGGGCGGCGTCCAACGTCGCCTTGATTTCGGACGGGTGGTGCGCATAGTCATCAATGATGGTCATATCAGCGACTTTACGTTCCGTGAACCGGCGTTTAACGCCCTTGAAGTCGGCCAATTCATGCTTGATTTCGTCCATGTTGACCTTTTCGAAGTACGCCACGGCAATGACCGCCAGACTGTTCAGCACGTTGTGTTCCCCGAACAAGTGAATCTCGAAGTTCCCCAGCAACTCACCGTCATGGTAAACGTCGAAATTCGACCCAGTCGTGGAGCGCTTGATGTTTTTAGCCTGGAAATCGTCCCGGTCGTTAGTTCCATAGTAATAGACTGGCACGTCGGTCTTTAACTTCCGCAGCTCGGGATCATCGCCCCAAGCAAAGATGCCCTTCTTGACCTGGTTCGCCCAAGTTTCGAAAGCGTTGTAGACGTCATCGATTCCCTTGTAGTAGTCCGGGTGGTCAAAGTCGATATTGGTCATGATGGCGTAATCCGGCTTCGTTGCCAGGAAGTGGCGCCGGTATTCATCGGCTTCGTAAACAAAGAAGCGCGCGTTGGGCGTCCCCTTCCCGGTCCCATCACCAATCAGATAAGACGTTGGGGCCACGCCACTCAAAACGTGGGATAAAAGCCCCGTGGTGCTGGTCTTTCCGTGGGCCCCGGCAACACCGATACTGGTATAACCTTCAATTAAGTGACCCAAGAATTCGTGGTAGCGATAGACGGGTAACCCCATCGCCCGGGCCTTTTTGATTTCAGGATGGTCATCCGTGAAGGAGTTCCCGGCAATGACCGTCAACCCCTCATGGATGTTAGCTTCATCAAACGGTAACACCTTGATTTTAGCCTGTTCCAAGCCTCGCTGGGTGAACGTGTATTGCGTGATGTCCGACCCCTGAACCTTGAAGCCCTTATCATGTAAAATCAGGGCAAGGGCACTCATCCCTGATCCTTTAATTCCGACAAAATGGTACACCGTTGCTTTATCCATTAAATGATCCTCTTTTCTACTCAACTCGGTTTAACTCTAATCCCTAAAGCTCCATGACGAGTCGCTCTGTCTCCATTTTAGCATATCCCCTACCCCCATAAAAGAACTCATACTGGAATGGTAATGAGGACTATTCATTTTAAGATGAATATGGCGCACTCTGGTCATGCGGCTCAGGTAACTGCTTGCCTAAGTCATCCGGGGTCAAGTACACTTCCCGGGGTTTAGATCCATGTTGGGGAGACACATAATGGTGTTGCTCCAAGTCGTCAATCAGATTGGCGGCCCGGTTGTACCCAATGGAAAAGACCCGCTGGAGTTTCGACGTTGAGACCGTCTTCTCCTTGGCGATATAGTCCAAGACCTTGGGCAACAACTCGTCTTGGTTCTCTTCAGTCGTTTCTTTTTTCAACAAGCCGTTAGGTTCAAAGGCATAGTGCGGCGTCCCTTGGGTTCGAACGAAATCGGTGACCCGATCGACTTCGGCCTCCACGTAAGCGCCTTGTAAGCGCATTGGTTGGCTGGCCCCGTTGCCCAGGTACAGCATATCTCCGCGGCCAAGTAGGCTTTCGGCACCAGTGGTATCCAAAATCGTGCGGGAATCGACCTGACTGGAGACCGTGAAAGCAATCCGAGTGGGAATGTTGTTCTTGATGGTCCCCGTGACAATATCGACACTCGGTCGTTGGGTGGCTACTAACAGGTGAATCCCCGCCGCCCGGGCCTTTTGAGTAATGCGGACGATATAGTCTTGGACCTCACTGGCCGCCATCATCAAGTCGGCTAATTCATCGATCACGATGACGATGTACGGCATCTTCAAGCTGGGTTCGTCGTTGGCGTCCGCCCGGTCATTGAACTGCTCGATGTTGCGGACCCCAGCCGCAGCCAGCTTCTCGTAACGTTGATCCATTTCCGTGACGACCCACTTCAAAGCCGCCGCAGCAGCTTTCGGGTCCGAGATAACGGGAGACAGCAAATGCGGTAACCCGTCATACGGGGCCATTTCGACGGCCTTAGGGTCAATCAACAATAGCTTGACCTGTTGCGGCGTGGCCTTGTAGAGAATCGAGACCAGAAGCGAGTTGATGAAGACACTTTTCCCGGAACCAGTCGCCCCGGCAATCAAACCGTGGGGCATCTTACGCAAATCGGTCACTTGCGGCTTGCCGAAGAGGTCGACCCCCAAGGCAACCGTCAATGGTGACTCGCTTTGTTTGAAGGCTGGTGCATTTAAGATTTCTGATAGCATGACCGGGCGCGACTTCAGGTTCGGAATCTCGATGCCGACCGTGGTCTTCCCCGGAATTGGGGCTTCAATCCGGATATCCTTGGCTGCTAACGCTCGTTTCAAGTCATCGTTTAAATTCGTGATTTTATTGACTTTGACCCCCAGCGCCAGACTAATCTGAAATTGCGTGACTGTGGGCCCAATTGTCCAGTCGGTCACGTGCGCGTCGACGTGGAAAGCCGCCAAAGTCGCGTCTAAGACCTCACCCTGGTGCTGAATCCAATCGTCGAGGGCTTGCTCATCAGGCACCACTGGTTTCGGCAACAGCTTCAAATCGGGGAAATGGTACCCCCGGTCACTGGTCTCGACATCAGTTTGGGGTTGTGGTGTGGGCGTATCGGTGAACAACGCCAAGTTGCGTTGTTCATTGCCTTCCTCTTGCATGATATCCCCTAAGGAGTGCCCAAGGCCTCGACTCGGCTTGGCCTTGGGTTTGGGTTTCGGTTGAGGCGCTGCTTGCGATTGTGGTTGAGCAGCCGTTGCTGACTCAACCGATGTGGTCGTTGCCGGGGTCACCTGACTCGCCGCATGCGATGACATAGCCACCTGAGAAGTAACTTTCTCGGAGGCAACGCCAGAAGTCATCGGTGTCGTTGCACGGTCCAGGAGGCGGTTCACGTCAGTATCTTCCGTCGAAGGTGATGCTGCTGTAGCGGGCGCGTCAACCGTTTGGGACGTGACCCGCTTGGCGTCCGCCGAAGTTGCCGTACTAGTTTGGGACGTCGTAGCGGCTACGGCCGGCGTGGTGGGGACACTCTTCGGCGTACCAACGGGTAAATAATCTCCGGAATCGACTGGCCGACTGGCGACTTGACTAGTAGCGGTGCTTGTCGACGCAGTTTCACTAGGAGTCGTCTGCTCTGGCGCCGAAGCGACACTTGCCGCTTCGGGATAGAAGATCTCGGTCGGCGCTGGCTCTGCTACCGCTTGGGACGCCGGTTGGGCCGAACTTGGCACTTGAGACGCTTCAGATGAGTCGCTTGGTGTCACGGCTGAACTCGCTGCACTGCTCATGTCACTGACTGCCGGCGTTTCCGCCACCTGACCTTGACTAGCCGAGCTTGACGCTGGGGTCGCCGGTGACTTGGCGGTAGATGCTGGCGCCTTTTGCGGTGTAAAGACCACCGTGGCCGCTGCCGAACTAGGCGTTACGACCTCACCCGGACGGGCAAAGCGAAAGAAAGTCTCTAAGGGTTTATGTAACTGTTGAATTAATTTTTGATAATGTTGCTGTCGGGTGACCCCGGGTTGGGCCAGCCAATGGAGTTGCCGGGGCAATTCCGTCACCTGAAACGGGCGATAATTACCGCTGGACATGGTACCGTTGCCAGTCTTCTTTGGCTGTGCTGGTGTCGTGGTCGTTCGCAGACTTTTAACCGCCGCGTGGGCCGCCTCGGCTTCGCGCTGGGTCCGCGCATTTTGTTTTTGGCGGCGTTCGACCTGTGCCGCCGCCCGGTCACTTAGCGGATCTACGGGTGCTTTAGAGTTCGGTGTCACCGGAAATTTACGGTAAAACGCCGGCCCATCATAGTGATCCATATTACATTGCCTCCTCAACGTTAAACGAGACGTTAAATTTGATTTCTACGGGGACCGCGGGCTAAAACCCCCCAATCCCTCGATCATTGGCAAACTCATTAGGTTGCTAATCTTCCCTATTGTACACAAAAAAGCGGGTCGGCGACAAGGCCTGACCCGCTTTCGCAACCTTTTCTTAGATGGTTGGCCACCACAAGATTAGTTAGTTGTGGCGGTGGTGAAAATCGTTTGACCCCGGTCGAAGTCAAACGCCTCCCCGACTTGGTAATCGTCCGGTAAAATCAGGGCACCAGGACGTTGGGGCGCGTTAGCTAACCCTAATTCCCGGCCGGAACAGATCATTCCGTCACTGGCCACACCGCGTAACTCACCTGGCCAAATGATAGCGCCGTTGGGCATCATGGCACCGACCTTGGCCACGACAACTTTAATGTCGGCCTGCATGTTCGGTGAGCCACTCACGATTTGGACGGTCTGGTCATGATCGACCACCGTTTCGGTCACTAATAAATGATCGGAATCTGGATGTGGCTTAGCGGTCTTGACGTACCCCACCACGAAGCGGGAATCCGTCTCAGCCACTAATTCGCCAGCAAACCCGGCGTCCTCTAAGGCTTGGTTCAACGCAGCCACGTCGTCACTGGTTAAAGTGACTTGGCCGTTACCCGTCAAATTCGGTAAAATCTTAGAAACAGCTAAGAAATTGTACCCCAAAGTCTTTTCGGTGGCAGAATCATAAATCCGCGCAATACCGTCACGAACCGTATGGGCTTGTTCGGCGGCGTCTGGTGCAACGATGACAATCAATGTGTCCCCTAACTCACGGGGATTGTAACTCGCAATTAACATGTCGGGATCCTTTCAAACGGTTTTTTAGTCGGTGGGAGTTGATAACCCGTTGATAAACGTTTCAACTTCCGCCTTAGTCTTGCGATCCTTGTTCACTAACCGACCGATTTCTTCCCCATCGGCATAAGCAATGAAGCTGGGAATCCCAAAGACATTTAATTCAGCAGCCAAATCGATATTTTCATCGCGGTCGACCGCCACAAACTTAAAATCGGGGTATTCTGCTTCAATCGCTGGCATCGCTGGCTTGATAAACGTGCAATCTGGGCACCAAGTTGCTGAGAAGAACAGCATGGTTTTGCCAGACTTCACAACATCTTTTAACTCTGCAGCTGACATCTTAGGTAATTGTTCCATGACACAACACTCCTTTTAAGTTTAGGTTTAAATTATACGCCAACCATTATAGCATTTTTAACCGGCTTGTCGACTATTCTGCTTACTTTTCGTCAGCACCCTGACGCCCGCCTTAGCGGTCAATCCGTTGAACCCATTTCAGGTTGGCCGTGACGTAGCCGCCACTGACCCGGTAACGTAGGGTACTGCCGCGGCTAAAGTCCGCCGCATGGCTGTAATCCCAACCCAAAACTTTTAGCCGGGTTCCCGCTTTAACGTGTCGGTTACGCCGAGTTAAGTTCACATCTTGATACCGATTGAGACCCGTTTTGATCCGCAGGTAACGCGGCATTGAAACCCGTTTGGTTTGGACCAAGCGCTTGTTCGCTGTGACGTACTGCCCATTCGTCAATAATAAGCGCGTTGTCAACCGGTGCTGGACTAACCGTTTGACCCGTAGAACTTGGCCCTGACGGTAATGGGTCACCTTGCGCGTCAAATTGCGTTGGCGATACCCATTGACCCCACGGGGGTTGATCACAGTGACTTCTTTAGGCCGTTTCTGCAGGTAGGTTGGGGTCAAATACGTCGCCTTAGCCGTCACGTACCCGGTCTGCCCTGCCGTTTGACTATGATGGTTCACGTCTCGAACATGGTACCGCAACCGGCCAGCGTTCGAGCGCGCATACCCCGTAACCACAAACATTGGGCGTTGCAGCCGCGGCTTCTTGGCATACCACTGTCGACGCTGACTGGCCTTAAAGGTCGGGTGCTGGTAAAGGCCAATACGGCGGATGGCCGAAACCACCTCGCCACGAACAGCCACTTGGTCTCCCGTATTCCCCGTTGACGCGGCGGTATACTGGTACGTCACAGTTTGAGCGGTCGTGGTAAAGGTCCCGGTCGTGGGGCCCGTGGTCTTTTTCAGTGTATAACCTGCAATTTTCTTTGGCGTCGTCCGATAAGTCGTCCCTAAGGCCCCCGTTAGGTGTTGGTCAGGTGCGAGTGATTTTCCCTTTGAATCATGATACCGCACCGTGACGGGTTGGCTGGCCGGGACTATCGGTGGAACGACGGGCGGCTGAGGGGTCTCAGTTGCGTTTAGTCCATATATGACAACGTAAGTGGCCAACCCATCCAACTGGTAGGTTCCGTTGCTTTGTTGATGCAAATAGTCACGCATCGGTGTCGCTAAAATTGCCGCCGTGAGGTCCCGCGTTTTCTCCGGATCGAGGGTCGCCAATACTTCCGGTGTGGTGCCTTGCGGTGTCACTAACTGCCCTGTGTAATAAATCGGCAAGAAGTGTGTTTCAAAACGCTCTGGCGTGGAAAATATCCAATCATACGTCCCCAATATTGTGTCAAGCGACGTCCCATCTGGTTGAATGATGCGGAAAACTTCTTCAATGATGGGGCGTAAATTTTGACGATAATATGCTTGTAGGTCCGCAAAACTGAGCGTCCCCTGGTCATACTCGGTTCCGCGACTAATCCCCCAGGCCGTCTCGTACGCTTGCAACGGCAAGGCTTTGATTAAGGTTTCTTCCGTTAATTCAGGTTCCCTTTCATCTTCATTACCGTTATAATTATAACGGTAAAAAAATTGGCCCAGGTTTTCGTCATTAGCATATTTCAGAACGTTATCATCTTCTAAAAAAGGATCATAGATGTCTTGCAACTCTTCCCAGGAGAGGCCTTCCGGATACGAGAATCCTGCCAGATACTTGTCATCGGCCATTTCAGCGGCCGTCAAGACTTGAGGCGAGTCAGGAAAAATATAGAGTTTCTGCGTTCCCGTCGTTCCGACTAGCTGGGTATAGGGCAATTCATAACGACTAATGGTCACCTGTTTCTCTGTGGTTGTCGTGACGGCCTGCGCCACGCAAGGTTCCTTATGTCCCGTTGCGAGAACGTAACCACCGCTTCCCAAAAGCATCCCCACCAATAATAGTGTCCCCCAACGTCTCATCACTATCTCATCCTTTCAGTTGAGCGTGTGAATAGCTACTTATGCGCACTAAGCTTAGCATAAAAAGTAACCGATTACATTTATGTTCAACCTCAAAAAAAACAAACGCGATTTTTTCGCAAAACCTCGACTTTTTACGGGCAGTTCCGACCAATCCTTGCTATACTAAGGGTAGAAGTGGTGGTAACATTGCCCAATAAACAATCGTTTAAGGAGGCGGTCGTATGACTGCTAGAAATGGTCAACTTTATCAATTAAGTCTCGGCGGAGTCCTGGGCGGCATCATGGGCATTTTCATCACCCGCATGTTCAACGGTCTTACCCGGTTGGATCCCGACACTATTTTGGAACAGGTTAAACATCAATTTCGTCAAGAATCTCCCATCGAAGGGGCTTGGATTGAACATCAAACTGTTCCTTTCCAAAAGTTTGCCGTGAAGACCCGGGTCTACTACGGGGGCATCACCCGCTACGAAGATGATCAGCTGGTTCAGTATCAATTTATTGCGGACGCCAAGACGGGAAGTGTCCTGGATTATCCACCGCCTCTAATTTAATAAAGTCATTTATTCACGAGTCTGGGCTGGTTACTCAGGCTTTTTTCGTGTCGAAACCACTTAAAGGCGCCTTAGCTGAACGAGTTGTCCAGCTAAGGCGCCTACTTTAACGTATTCTCATTATTTGCGGGGACCAGACGCCGCTGGCTTCAATTTTGCCGCGCGGTTATGGTTATCTGTTCGGACCACTAAGACGTCACAAGCTGCGTTGGCCACGATATAGCTAGCCGTCGAGCCTAGCATCATGCGTTCCACCACGTTCGCTCCAGTGGCGCCGACCATAATCAAGTTGATCTGATACTCTCGCGGTAAAGTCTTGGCCAAATCGACCTTGGCGTGCCCGTAGTATACAGAAGTCACCACGTCCGTCACGCCGGCATCTTCTGCTCGTTGCCGGTAGTGCTCGACTAACTCGTTAAACTTTTGGCGCGATTCGTCCATCACCTGTTGGTCCACGTAGCCAAACCCGACCTCCGTGGTCCCTAAACCGACGTATCGTCCGCCACTCATGACCGTCACAATCACCAGTTGGGCCTGGTTTCTGGCGGCCACCGCAATGGCCTTATCAACGGCCCGGCGTGACGACCGCGAGCCGTCCACCCCCACTAAGATACGTTGATACTGCTGCGGCATAAGTCCTTCCTCCTTGCTATTTGGTCAACTCCGCCATGGCCTGGCCATAGATTGCCATGGCCTTCAACAAATCGGCTTCCGGTTGAAATTCGTTGGCCTGGTGCATGGTGTCGGCCGTACCCGGGAATAAAGCCCCAAAAGCCACACCACGAGTCATCAACCGACCATAGGTCCCGCCACCGACGACTTCGGGTTGCGCCGTGGTATCGCCGGTCTGTTCCCGGTAGACCGCCATCAGCGTGGTCACCAGCGGGTCGCTTGGGTCGACATAGTGCGGCACCATCTCGCGGCCCTGATCGATGGTCACGGTCATGTCAGCCGTGGCTTGCTTGAGGCCGGCCAAGATTTGCGCGGCCCCAGTTCCAGTCGGGTAGCGGAAGTTAGTATTGATCAAACCCGCATCCCCCGCCGTAAAGGTCATGATCCCAACATTCATGGTCAAATCGCCCATGACTTTATCCGTGTAGTTCAGCCCTAACCGGTGAGCCCGCGAATCGTCATGGAGCTGGTTAGCTAATAAATGCAGAAAGTCCGCCGAATCGGCGCCGAACTCGAACTGACCCAAAAAGGTCGCCAAATAAGTCCCGGCATTGATCCCGTTTTTCGGTTCCATGCCGTGAGCGGCCTTACCGACGACGTTAAGTTGTAAGGCCCCGTCGGCTAAGGCCGTCACTTCTCCAGTGACCGGCGCGTGGGCGAGAAACATGTCAAAACTGGTCTTCAGCTTGTCTTGGTCCGGAACGATCACTGTCGCCTGAGCATCTCGCGGTACCATGTTGGGCCGCAAACCTGATTCGAAGTCGCGTAACGTAAAGTCACCGGCGTTTTGGCCGCCGAAGTGCGTTTCAAAGGTCACGTTGCCTTTTTCCCCGTTGATCAGTGGGAATTCGGCATCGGGAGAGAAGCCCAAGGTTGGGGCAGGTTCCTTATCTAGATAATGGGTCATCCCGGTCCAGTCACTTTCCTCGTCGGTCCCAATGATGAAGCGAATCGTCATCTTCGGTTTGATGCCTTGGTCCTTTAACATCTTCAAGCCATAGTAAGCCGCCAAAGCGGGCCCCTTGTCGTCGGAAGTCCCCCGACCGTACAGGTTACCGTCTTTGGCCGTCAATTCAAACGGGTCGGTGTCCCAACCCTTGCCGGCCGGCATCACGTCGGCGTGGGCCAAAACGGCCAACGTCTCGGGACCCTCCCCGTATTCCACGTAACCGGCTAAGTTATCGAGATTCTTGACCTTGAACCCGTCACGTTGAGCTAGAGCTAAAAAGGCGTTCAACGCCTTAGCGGGACCGGGACCTAACGGGGCATCGGCTGTCGCCTGACTATCATCCCGGGAACTGTCGATGCCAACCAACGTTTTCAAGTCGGCCACGTAATCGTCACGATACTGTTGTGCTAAATTTTGCCAATCAATTGCCATCAATGAAACCTCCTTGTGGGTGTCACCTCAACTGCTGGTGCTCATCATCGTCGTACTCTTTAGGGTTAATTCTAGCATACCAAGGGACCGTTTTCACTTCCACTTTTTAGCATGCTATACTAAACACGACTCAACTTGAAAGGAGTTTTTTGTATGCAAACCCTAACCGCAGATATTCTCCCACAGACCATTCGGCAACGGCCCGCCGACAGTTATAAGGGGACTTATGGCCACATCGTCTTAATCGGGGGCAACCAAAACTTTGGTGGCGCCATCATCATGGCTAGCACCGCCGCCGTTTACGCCGGAGCTGGTCTGGTAACGACCCTCACCGACCCCAGCAATCAAGGTAGCCTGCATGCCCGCTTGCCAGAAGCCATGTTTGCTGACTACCACGACAGCGACTTGCTCACGTCATTAGTACAGGGGGCTAATGTGGTAGTCATCGGTCCTGGTCTGGGGACCGACGCCACGGCACTTGGCGTTTTAAAACGCGTTTTTGGCCTCGTTACAGCTCAGCAAACGCTCGTCGTCGACGGTTCAGCCTTGACCATGGTAGCGACTCACGACCTAAACTTTCCTGACGTTCCCTTGGTCCTGACGCCGCACCAAATGGAGTGGCAACGCGTGAGCGGCGTTAAAATTGCCGACCAGACCGAAGCCGCTAACCGGACCGTCGTGGACCAGCTCAAAGCTACGGTGGTCCTCAAATCCCATCACACCCAAATCTACACGGCTAACGCGACCTACGAGAACCCACTAGGGACTCCGGCACAAGCGACCGGTGGTATGGGTGATACGCTGGCCGGCATGGTCGGGGGCTTTATCGCCCAGTTCAAACCGACCGACCAAGCAGTGCTCGCGGCGGTCTACAGCCACAGCGCAATTGCTGAAGAATTGGCCCAAACACAGTACGTGGTGCTTCCCCACCAGATTGCAACCGCGCTACCAACGTTTATGAAACAACACGCCGCCAAATAACCACCGATTCACCCGATAAAAAGCCCGAATTCACCGTATACAAGCGATGGACTCGGGCTTTAGTTTTAGCTTTAAGTTAACGTGGCGCATCAGCGTCGTCTAGCGGTGCCACTAACGCATCGATTTCTGCGGGAAACAGGCCCCGGTAAGTCCCCATAGGCAGATCACCAGGTAAGCTGACCGGACCAAACGCCGTGCGAGCGACGGGGCCCACCAGGCCTGGTAGTTGCGCGAATTGCGTCAACGCCCCAGTCAAATCATGGGTCACCCCCACTAAGGTGGTGGTCTGTTGAACGGCCTTGACCTCGGCCGTCAAGCTCTGCCACGCCACCGCCGACCGTAACGCCGTGAGATCTGTGAGGGGCGCGGATAAATGCGCGGTCACCTGACTGGGCCAGCCCAACGATTGCAGGTCACTCACAAACCGGGAGTCGTCACTGGCGAGGACTAACCCCGTAGCGGTCTTAGGTAAGTCGGCCAAGACCGTTAACTGCCACTGCCGGTCAAAGTCATTGAGCAGGCTACCAAGACTGCGCGGTACGGTGGGCGTCAAGTCGTTTTGAAAGCCCAACGGCCGGTTGAAAATCAAGTATTGGGGTTGCCGCCCGGTCACCGCCAAACCATCCACACAGATACGGTCTTGTGGTTGAACGGTCGTATGCCCAGCCACGGCCACAGCATCGTTGACGGTCACCCGTTCTTGGCGCAGTAACCGAAAAATCTGGCGTCGAGTTCCCTGATGGTGCTCAGTCAAGTAACGTTCCAAATTCATGCCATATTCCCCCTAACGAATTCGTAACAGGTGGCGAATAACTGCCGCCCGGTGACCCAAGACTTCATCGGCCAACCGGCTACGCAGCGTCGTGTAGACATAGAAGTATCCGCCCACAAGGGCCGCCACGGCCACCACGATAAAGCTCATGACCCGGCTATCTCCCAAGAACGTGCCCCCTAATACGACGACGATACGAGCCAAACCAAAGGTAATCAATGAAGCAAGTAAGATGCCATTAGTCCGCTTGGCAATCGTCACATAGTTGATGCCAAATTGGTAATTCAACGAATGGATAATCAAGTAACAAGTCACCAAGAATCCGAGTCCGGTCGCAACTAGCGGGCCAAAAGTCCCTAAGAAGTAGACTAACGGCCACTGAACCACGAATTTGACCACGGTCCCCACCAAGAAGTACTTAACGGCACGTCGGTTTTGCGAAATCCCCTGCATCAACGCTGATACCACCGTGTACAGCCCTAAGATAATCGACAAATACGACGAAAAAGCCAGTACCGAGGCGCCCAACGCTTCTTGGGCGTGCCCGTAAAAGACGATGTTCAACGGTCGGGCGACCGCCGACATTCCCAAGGCACTCGGTAACATGATGAATTCAAACATCAAAAAAGCGTTCGTCAATTGACCCGAGATTTCTTGTTGGTTGCCACGCGTATAAGCTTCTGATAGTAATGGTACCACGGTGATTGCCAGTGCCGACGCCAACGAAATCGTAATCATAATGATTTTATTGGCATTGACCCCAAACAACGCGAACAAGTCATTCAAGTAAGCTGCCGAATAATTGCCAGCGGCATGCATGATGGGCGCGAAGGTGTATTGGTCAATCAATTGAAAGATCGTGATACCGGCCCCGAGGACCACGAAAGGCACCGCTTGGGCGATAATTTCTTTATAGAGTTGCTTGGCCGGTACGACTAAGGCGTTATCGCTCTGACGTACCAGAGAGTGGAAGTACCGTCGGCGCCGCCAATAGTAGACCCCTAGAATCAAGAGCCCGCATAACGCCCCGATTGCCGCGGCCAGCGTCGACTGGGAGACGGCCGTGACCCAACTGCCCTTCCAGACACGCATGATCAGAAAGGCCGTTACCAGCATGTAGATGACCCGCGCTAACTGTTCGACGAATTGCGAAATTGCCGAGGGGGCCATCTGTTGGAACCCCTGAAAGTACCCCCGCGTAAGACTCATGGTCGGAATGATCAGAATCGCCCATGCCAGCGAGTGCAAGACGGGCACCAAGTGCGGATCGCCCCCGGTAAAGAGCGGAGCCCCAAAGAAGAGCAAGGCGGCGATAACGATCCCCGTCCCGATGGCAATGACTAACCCCCGGCCGTAAAGTTTACGACTGATGCCGTATTCGTTTAGTGCGTTATAGTGGGCCACCTGCTTAGCAATCGCCGAGGGAACCCCGGCAATCGCCGCAATCAGGAAAAAACTGTAAATATTGTAGCCTTTCCCGTACAGGGCGTTTCCTTGTAAGAAAAAGGTGCCAAACCAAATGCTCCAGGGAATAATGTACACGGCCCCTAGAATCCGCGAGAAAATACTTCCCGCCGTCATCCAGGCGGATCCCGCCACCATCTGTTCCTGTGCATTTGTTTGCTCACTGCCCACGTTACCAGACCTTGTCGCCATTTGACACCCTACTTTCACATCATTAAATTAATTAAATTCCCACCAGGTTGTGCCCGGTAATCAAACCAATATTATACCACAGCGACTTACTTATCCAACGAGGATTTAGGTTAATTATCCACTTCTTACCCTTCTCAGCGGGACGTCTCCCCTGCGCTTAGCTTACCGAACGACTCTAAGAGTGGTATCCTAGAGAGTAGTGAGTTGTTAAGAATTAAGGAGTTACTGTTTTTAAGGAGGCAGGCCAGTATGGCACACACAGCGGCTGGAGCGACTGCCACTTCGAAGATGCAAATGTCCCCGGAGCGTGCGCAAGAGGTCATCCAGATGGCGAAACGGGTTCGACACAGCTTTCCTGAGTTGAAAACCTTTTCTGACGAACGACTACTTTACGCGATTTGGCGGAGCTTCAAACGAATCGACCAAACCAGTGATAGTGACTATCACACCATGGCAAAGGTCTTTTTCCAGGAGTTCGATCGCCATTTACTACATTACGAATTCTCAAGGGCGGGTGAAGACGACGCCGTTCGGCAACGATTCTTCGCCATCATTACGGATCTTTTTCAATAAATTTAACTTAATGAATGTTGATTGTGTCGCGGCGAGGGACTCCCCTCGGCGCGACTTTTAGGTTGCCTCCATATTTCATCGCGTCATCCATTTTGTGTCGTGGTCATTTAACGGATCAATAGTCATTTAGGGGCATCCACCGCTCAGTAATCGCATGATAACGGGCTTACACGGCCTTTTCAACATTGCTTAACCGGGCATTTTTGCAGTATACTAGGACTAGTTTTAACGAATGGGGGAATTGCCATGCGTTACTTAGCATTACTCGGGAGTCACGAACGATCCGGGATTACCGCCGACTATTTGCAAGCGGTCTTGAAGGCGCTACCAACTGACGCCAAAATCGAAACCGCCTTTTTGCAGGATTACGACATCTATCCGGACCGTCCTGACCACCCGTGCCCGGCACTCGACACCTTAGAGGCTAAGATGGCCGCCAGTGATTTTTGGATCATCTGTGCCCCGACTTATTGGGGTACTCTGTCGGGGGTGATGAAACGATTCTTTGATTGTATGCGGTTTCGGTTGGTCCGGATGACTAAGGCGGGCGACACTCTGCCTGGTAAGTACAAAAACAAACACTACCTGAGCATGACCACCTGCTTCATCGGGTCGTTCGAAAACTTCGTGACCGGCATCACCGACCAGACCTTCGTCACCATTGACCGTGTCCTAACTGGGGCTGGTCTGATCAAGGTCGGCGAATTCGTCGGGACCGGGACTTGGGGTGCTGACGCCCCAACTCCGGCCAAGCTAGCCGAATGTACCCGGTGGGGCCATAAAATCGCTAACCGGACTCGAAAGGATGATAATACCTTGAAACGTTATCTCTTACTGTTTGTTATGATTGCGGCTATGGCCCTCGTCACGATGGGCTTACAGGCCTGGTGGCTTGGGGTTTTCGCCCCTGGAAAGTTCTGGCTGACCTACGTCAGTTTCGTCATCATCTTCTTTGTCTTGCTGGCCTGCCTGCTACACTTCTTCACCTACGTGCGGCACCGGCGACGGTGATGGCCCCAGCTGGCCTTACATAGTAAAAGGGTCCTTGCCCAACCGGTAGCTAACCGGTGGGCAAGGACCCTTTTTGAGTCAAAATTTAGTTGGCGACAATGTTGACCAGTTTCCCTGGTACGACGATGACCTTACGAACCGTTTTACCTTCGATGTGCGCCTTGACCGTGTCATCGGCTAAAGCATCCTGTTCGATAGTTTCCTTGTCCGCATCCTTAGCCACCTTCAAGTGCGCGCGAACTTTACCGTTCACCTGAACGACCAGTTCGATGACGTCCTCGACCAGTTGCTTGGGATCATACGTCGGCCACTTCGCGTAAGCCAACGTCTGGTCGTGCCCCATCAAGGCCCAAAGTTCTTCGGCAATGTGCGGCACGATTGGGGAAATCAACTTGACGAAGCCTTCCATGTACAATAATGGCAAGCTGTCGGCTTTGTAAGCCTCGTTGATGAAGACCATCAGTTGCGAGATGGCCACGTTGAAGTGCATCGCTTCGATGTCTTCGGTGACCACCTTGACGGTCTGGTTGTAAATTTTATCCAGCTGACCGTCGTTGATCATAGTGACCCGGTCGCGTAAGTGATTGTTTTCATCAATCAACAAACGCCAGACTCGATCCAACCAGCGGTGTGACCCGTTGATGCCTTCGGTACTCCACGGCTTCGAGGCTTCCAGCGGTCCCATGAACATTTC
This sequence comes from Levilactobacillus suantsaii, assembly GCF_014069315.1. Lineage (NCBI taxonomy): Bacteria > Bacillati > Bacillota > Bacilli > Lactobacillales > Lactobacillaceae > Levilactobacillus > Levilactobacillus suantsaii. The sequence continues at coordinate 2,223,834 of NZ_CP059603.1, forward strand.
GTACAACCGTAACGTGTCGGCCCCATATTGGTCGACGATTTCGTCGGGGTTGATCACGTTGCCCTTGGACTTGGACATCTTTTCGTGGTTGGTCCCCAGGATCATCCCCTGGTTGACCAGCTTCTGGAACGGTTCCTTGGTCGGCACAACGCCTAAGTCGTAAAGGAACTTGTGCCAGAACCGGGCGTACAACAGGTGCAAGACGGCGTGTTCCGCCCCACCAATGTAGAGGTCGACCGGCATCCAGTACTTCAACTTCTCGGGATCGGCGATCATCTTGTCGTTGTGGGGATCGACGAAGCGTAAGAAGTACCACGAACTCCCTGCCCATTGTGGCATGGTGTTGGTTTCGCGCTTTCCTTTGCGCCCGTTCTTATCCACCACGTTGACCCAGTCATCGAGGTTGGCCAAAGGACTTTCCCCAGTTCCTGACGGTTCGAGTTGCTTAGCCGCGGGTAAGCGTAATGGTAATTCGTCTTCTGGGACCAGCGTCGTTTCGCCGTCTTCCCAGTGGATGACTGGAATCGGTTCACCCCAGTAACGTTGCCGGGAGAAGATCCAGTCGCGTAACCGGAAGTTGACCTGCTTGTGCCCCGCATCGTGAGCTTCCAACCAGTCGGTGGCAGCAGACATCGCGTCGGCCTTGTTCATGCCGTTTAAGAAATCAGAGTTCACGTGAGGCCCATCGCCCGTGTAGGCTTCGGTCTGAACATCGACCTCACTACCATCTTCGGGGGCAATGACTTGGATGATTGGCAACTTGAACTTCTTAGCGAAATCGTTGTCCCGTTCGTCGTGAGCGGGCACGGCCATGATGGCCCCCGTTCCGTAAGACGCGAGGACGTAATCCCCAATCCAAATAGGTAACTTCTTACCGTTGATCGGATTGATGCCGTAAGCACCGGTGAAGACCCCGGACTTGTCCTTATTGAGGTCAGTCCGTTCCAAATCGGACTTGCTTTCAATGGCGTCCTTGTAAGCCTGAACGGCATCGTGTTGTTCCGGCGTCGTGATTTGGTCGACTAACTCGTGTTCGGGCGCTAAGACCATGTAAGTCGCGCCAAACAAGGTGTCCGGCCGCGTCGAGTAAACTTCGATTTTGGTGTCTTCTTGTCCCGCAACCGGGAAGAAGATGCTGGCCCCTTCGGAACGGCCAATCCAATGACGCTGTTGTTCCTTGATGCTTTCTGGCCAGTCCAAATCGTCGAGGTCTTTCAACAAGCGGTCAGCGTAGGCCGTGATCCGCAAGACCCATTGCCGCATTGGCACTCGGTAAACCGGGTAACCGCCCCGTTCGGTCTTGCCGTCCACGACTTCTTCGTTGGCCACGACAGTTCCCCCCATGAAGTCGGGCGCCCAGTTGACCATGATTTTGTCTTCGTAGGCTAACCCCTTCTTGTAGAGTTGTTCGAAGATCCATTGGGTCCACTTGTAGTACGACTCATCGGTGGTGTTGACCTCCCGGCTCCAGTCGTAAGAGAATCCTAACGAGCGAATCTGTCGCTTGAAGTTCTTGATGTTATGCGCGGTAAAGTCCTTAGGATTGTGTCCCGTCTTCAACGCGTACTGTTCCGCCGGTAGACCAAAGGCATCCCAGCCCATTGGGTGTAAAACGTTAAAGCCTTGCATCCGCTTGTAACGGGCCATGATGTCGGTCGCGGTATAACCTTCCGGGTGCCCCACGTGGAGGCCTTGACCGGACGGGTAAGGGAACATATCTAAGACATAGTATTTTGGTTTCGGTGACTCGTCAACGGCCTTGAAAGTCTCGTTAACACGCCAGTAATGTTGCCACTTGCGCTCGATAATTTGGTGTTTGTATGCCAAACTGAACTCTTCCTTTCTGTCATCAAACATTGTGTGTAAAAAAAGCCCCCAGAATCGGCCACTTGACCAATTCTGTAGGGCGTTTCAGCGCGGTACCACCTACGTTTTCCCGGTAACCGGGACTCACTAGCGGATAACGGCGCCAAACGCCCACCTTGCGGCAGAATACACTCGGAGATAAGTTCACAACTTCCGGTCACGGATTTCCAGCCCCATCCGCTCTCTTGTGGCCTTGAAGTTCCTACTACTTCCCGTCAACGTTTATTTTATCGGTGATTGTCCTAATCTTAGCAAACCCCCTAGTTAAAAGCAAGACGCCCCGGGGCTTTTCGCGAAAAAATCTCTTCGCCACCTATGCTATACTAGGACTAAATCTGTCGCAAAGGAGCGATTCATCCGTGCCCAAAATTTCGCGTTTGCGCTGGCAACTCACCTGGCTAGCCGCGCTCCTCTTTGGCCTCGATCTCTGGGGCGTCGTGACCCACCAAGCCTGGGTCCACGCCCTCGACACGACCGTGAGCCAGGCGATTCGACAACCCGTCTCGACCAGTCTCACCAAATTAGTGACGGCCATTACCACGACCGGTAACCCCCATGGCACCTTCTGGACCACTGTACTCTTAGCCGCGGGACTCCTCATCTTTCGGCGCTACCAAGGCGCGTGTTTTTTGGTGGTCAACGTGGTCGTGTTCGCCGTTTTGGGCAACCCGCTGGTCAAACACTTGGTCCAACGGGCGCGCCCGGCCGTGCATCAATTGGTCCACGAGACCTCGTACAGTTTTCCTAGCGGTCACGCCATCACTGTGATGGTCTTGTGGGGGTCTGTCATTATTTTGTTGGCTACGACCTTACCGCACCATCCCCACTGGCGCCGCCTGCTAATTGGTCTGGCTAGCATCTGGATCATCGTGATGGGCGTCTCACGCGTCTTCGTGGGCGTGCACTACCCCACCGACGTCTTGGCCGGCTGGTTACTCGGCTTTTGTTGTTTAACGCTTAGCCAATGGTTATTTACCCTAAGGAAGTAATGAATGATGAATTTACCCAACGCCTTAACTTATAGTCATACCCTACTCAAAGACTGCCTCTATCCCGGCGCCACAGTCATCGACGCTACAGTCGGTAACGGCCATGACACGCTCTTCTTGGCCCAAGAAGTCGGTCCTACCGGCCACGTCATCGGCTTTGACGTCCAGGCGACCGCACTTCAGGAGACCCGTACCCAGTTGACGCTGACCGGGTTGACCCCACGAGTGACCTTACACCTGACGGGCCACGAACACGTGGCCACTTATCTCGATGACCAAACCGAAGTCGCCGGCGCCATTTTTAACCTGGGCTACCTGCCTGGCGGTGACAAAACGCTGATTACCCGGGCCAACACCACGTTGACCGCCATTCAGGCCATTTTACCCCATTTGCCACGCGGGGGACGTATTATCCTGGTGGTTTATGCCGGCCATCCCGGCGGGCAAGCCGAGGCCACGGCCGTCCACGACTTTTGTGCCGCCTTACCGCAAAAAACGTACCAAGTCCTGCAGTACGGCTTCATCAACCAGGTCCACACCCCGCCATACTTACTGGCGATTGAACGCCGCTAACCACTTTAACCACAATTTAGGCGTTTGTAGCGGCAAAGAAGCCGGTAGAAGTTCCCAATCCTTGAGAACTTTCTACCGACTTCTTTTTTACTGTGGACGAGTCCCAGGACGCTGTCGCCACCGGGATCTTGAGTCATCACCGTTTCTCATCTATGACGCCGAGTGATCCGATTTTTCCGCCACCACGTGTTCGACCACGGCCTCGATAGCCGGGACCAGCGGGCTAGTTGCCGTGATGCCTGTCGCGGCAAATTTCTCTTCCCACCACGCAATGCGAATCTGTTGAATCGTTTGGACGGCCGTCATGCCGGTCGCTGTGAGTGTTAAGAGCTTGCTTTTGCCGGTTCCCGCCGTTTTCGTGAGGTAGTCCAACCCAGCCATTTTAGTGACTTCTCGGGTGATAAGCGCCTTATCGATTACCAGCAAGCGAGCTACCTGGTTTTGTGTAAGCTGTGAGTTGTCACCAATCACCAGCAAGATACAGGCTGCGGTTTGATTCAACCCTAGCGTTTCGAATTGTTTTTTGGTTTCCTTGTAGAATTGCCGGTGCAGAATCGAAATATCCTGCGCCAAATAGCCGATATTTTTCATGCGATCATTTCCCTCGAGTCAAGTGTGTTGACAAATCAACACAGCCGTTTTATCTTTAAACCATACCACGCAACTTCAGACTTAACAAGGAGACGACTCGATGAAAAAGAACGGTGCCGAAGCATTAGTACAAGCAATGATCAACCAGGGCATTAAATATGTCTTTGGTCTTCCCGGAGCCAAGGTCGACCAATTGTTCGACCTGTTAGAACACAGTACGGATCCCCGTACGCCACGCCTGATCATCACCCATCACGAACAAAACGCAGCCTTCATTGCCTCCGGCATCGGTCGGTTGACCGGTCAACCGGGAGTCGTGGCCACGACGTCTGGTCCCGGGGTCTCCAACTTAGCGACCGGCTTGATTACTGCCACCTCTGAAGGAGATCCCGTCATCGCGTTAGGCGGCCAGGTGCCCCGTAACGATGTGGCGCGTTTGACGCACCAAAGCATCCCCAGTAAGGAACTGATGACGTCAGCCACTAAAGACAGCGTCGAGGTTCAAGACGCTAACAATCTCTCCGAAACGTTTGCCAACGCTTACCAAACGGCGGTGGCGCCTAAGGCGGGGGCTACATTCATTTCTCTGCCTAAAGATGTGTTGGGTGACACGGTGACCACGCCGGATATCAAGCCCCTGGCGCCCGTGGAACAGGGTAGCGCCGATGCTCACGTGCTGGACCAAATCATCGCAAAATTAAAAACGGCCAAGCTCCCCGTTATTTTAGCCGGGATGCGGTCATCAAGTGCCGACGTCACGGCCGCCATCCACGCCCTACTTCACAAATTTTCAATTCCCGTTGTGGAAACCTTCCAGGGCGCCGGTGTAATTTCACGGGGCCTGGAAAAGAACTACTTTGGTCGTGTAGGCCTCTTCCGTAACCAAATCGGGGACGCCATTCTTAAGGAAAGTGACCTGGTTATCGCGGTCGGCTACGACCCCGTCGAATACGAAGGCCGTTTGTGGAACCCCGACCGGACCGGCGAAATCATCAACCTGGACAGCATTGCACCCGAAATTTCTAACGATTACCAACCAGATCTGGTCATCCAAGCTGACATTGCCAAAACGTTGCAGGCCCTAAGTGACCAGTTGCCACAGTTAACGTTGAGTGACACCATGACTGACCACCTGCACACCATGCAAACCAACTTCGTCTCCCAAGACGCTATTCCGACCACCTCGTCGGATCGCGAGGTACATCCCCTGGCCATCATCAAGGCGCTCCAAGACCAGGTCCAAGACGACACGACCGTCACGGTCGACGTCGGTAGCCATTACATCTGGATGGCCCGCCACTTCCGGAGTTACGAACCACGCCACTTGCTCTTCAGTAACGGGATGCAGACACTCGGCGTCGCGTTACCCTGGGCCATCGCCGCGGCGTTAGAACGACCGGGGCAACCCGTCGTGTCCGTTTCCGGTGACGGGGGCTTTCTCTTCTCTGGTCAGGAGCTCGAGACGGCCGTGCGCTTGCAACTACCAATCGTTCAACTCATCTGGAACGACGGTCACTACAACATGGTCGAGTTCCAAGAACAGGCCAAATACGGGCGCGATGCCGGCATCGACATCGGTCACGTTGACTTTACTAAATACGCTGAAAGCTTTGGCGCAACTGGGCTTCATGCCGATACGCCCGACCAAGTCGCCGCGGCCTTGAAGCAGGCCTTTGCCACCGCCGGACCGACCGTAATCGATATTCCGGTGGATTACAGCGACAATTCAAAATTCACGTCCACCTTGCTCAAGGACGTGCTCAACTAATTCCAGGAGGCAATTTATGGCAGACAACAAGACAACCCTTTACCAACATGGTACCTTAGCGTTATTGGTCCCTGGGTTATTAGACGGAACTTTGAAGATGGCCGACCTTTTGGCTCACGGCGACACCGGCATTGGTACCGGTGAGGGACTCGATGGGGAACTCATCATCTTAGACGGAACGCCCTATCAAATCGATAGCAACGGCCGGGTCAACCTAGTCAGTGCTAATTTCATGATGCCCTTTGCCAATAGTCACTTTGCCGACTACACCCCGTTGATGCACGTAGATCAGATTACGCGACCCACCCTTCAACGCCGGATTACGAGCAAGGTGGCCAGTGCCAACACCTTTTATTCGTTAAAGATCACGGGCACCTTTACCAACATGGAGACCCGTGCCGTACCGAAATCCGGTCAGCCCTATCAGTCGCTAGCCAAGACGGCGGCCAACCAAAGTCACTTTATCCGTGAGACTGTAACCGGAACGCTTCTAAGCTACTATTCCCCGCAAGTTTTCGACGGGGCAGCCGTAGCGGGCTTTCACAGTCACTTCTTGGCCGATGACCACGACTTTGGCGGTCATATTCTGGGTTTCGACCAGGTGACCGGTGACGTCAGTTTTCAGCAGTTCGACACGTTAGAACAACACTTACCAACCACGAACACAGCTTACATGGGCCACGACTTCACCCAAGACGACATCTTAGGTGACATCCACCAAGCAGAATAGGCCAACCATTTAAAATGGGCGTCTCAGTCAACTGACCGAGGCGTCCATTTTGGTATCCATACGGGAGTCCCATCACTGCTGGAAAAACACCATGTATTTCATCTCGTCAACGCCGCCATGGCGGTATTTTTCACATTCCGATAGACTTCTACAACAATAAAAGAGTCTGGAACATAAGCCCCAGACCCAACTATCATAGAACCCTAAAAGCTGTACCCCATCACTCATGGAATACAGCCGCTTTAGAAATTCTGGTTAAATTTTAAATTAAGGTTCCTCAGTACACCAAATCAAGTAAGGTCAATCGCCCTGGCTTATTTAGCCCCTAAGAAGTAGTATCGGGTGAGTTCCAAAGCACTGTGCTCCATCACTAGTTCCCCGTGTTCCGCTAACACATCCGCGGCTAACCGGGACCGGTCAGCATACTCATACGCCACAGCTAAGTCATCCTTAATGGTTTCCCGCGACGTCTCGTTGGTAAAGAAGATTAGTTCTAAGTAATAGTCACCGTTATAACGGTAGAGATTCGACGCGGCACTTTCTAAGTGCAGGACCCGCGCCAAACTAACCATGTCCTCAAAGCTGTGTAACTTTACCACTTGAGAAATCGTCGGTTGCCCGTCATCATTCAGATAATCGGCCACATCATTCGTTTCACTTGCACGTGATTTCAAGCTCGAGAAGACATCCTTTCGCTCGTCCTTTTCAAGTAAATGTTCTTTAAGCTGGTCCGAAATCTGGTCGGGGTGATCCGTATAGACACCGGCATCCCCTTGGTCGTCGTTCGTCTCAGCGTCTTGATCGACATTTTTACTGATGAATAATTCCAGACCGTTGCGATTTGGCAAAACCTGAAAGGTCACCGCATCATTGTCTTGGAATTGGTGATCAACATCCACTTCCTCCAAAATACTATAGAAGAAGCTTTCAATCTGCTTATGGTTCCCTAAGAGATCCAGGACGGTAATCCCACGTTCGCTTAGGTCATCGTTCCCAATGACCACACGAATCGTATTTTCATTGATCCGTTCCATTTCCATGAATAACACCCCTTTCTCATGGGTTGGGTATTGTCCTTGATACTCATTCTAAACGTTTTTAATGGCTTGTAAAGTAATGGTCACCAAAAAACCGGACTGCAAGTAGTATTCTCTCACAAATCCAGTTAGATGCAACTAATTTAGCTTACTTAACCAAGTTTACCCGCTGTTGGGCTTGATTACGCGCTAACACCCGTACTTGCCGGGGTAAGAAGCTACGAATCTCATCTTCATTATACCCGACTTGGAGCCGCCGGTCGTCGTGGATAATCGGCCGCCGTAGAATGGTGGGGTTCTGTTGAATCAGCGCGTATAACTCCCGTAACGGTAAATCGTCGACCGCTAGCTTTAATTGCTGGTACGGCTTAGACCGTGTCGAGATAATCTCATCGGTCCCCGTTTCTGTCAAGCGTAAAATCGCCTTGAGTTCACTCGCCGTAAGGGGGGTCGCCACCATATTCCGTTCACGGTACGCAATGCGATGGGTATCTAACCAGTGCCGCGCTTTGCGGCAAGAAGCACAACTCGGCGTCGTATAGAGAATCACAGTCATGTTGAGGACCTCCCCTTTTATAATTAATATTTTATGGTAACCATTATATCATCATTCTAATTAAAGTCCAGCCTCAACCCTAATTTCAAAGGCGATAAGTTGCGCCGGCTTGAACCACAGCCACCGGGATATCAGGACCGGCCGCAGCTTGAGCTTCCCGTTGTAACTGCGCCAACGATCCAGTTTGTGGCAAATGGGTCAGTAATAATCGACGAACTTGAGCCTGCCGGGCTAACTCGCCGGCTTGTGTCGATGTGAGATGCCAAGCCGTTCCCTGATGGTCAGCATAAAAGTTGGTATCGGCTAACAAGGTATCGGCCCCCTGAGCCCAAGTCGTCAGTTCCGGAAAGGCCGCCGTATCGGCCGTAAATGCCAAACGTTTGCCCGTGGCCGTTTCCGTGATGATTGGCGCATAAGCCGGAACTGGGTGATGGGTCGCCATAAAGGTCACCGTCAACGGCCCCAAGGTCAACGTTTGTTGTGGATCATAGGGCCGGCCCACCGTGGCGTGGGGCCAAGTCAAGCTTTCAAAATGAGTTTGGTCAGCCGTATGACCATAGATTGGTAGTTCAGCTTCCTTCTTTTCTCCTGGTGCTAATTGCCATAAGTATTGCAGGACCCCAACATCCGCAATATGGTCGTGGTGATAGTGGGTCAGTAAGACTGCATCAAGTTGTAAGGGGTCTAAATAGCGCTGTAACGCCGTAAGCGCCCCGCTCCCGCAGTCCAGCAGCAAGCGGTAATCTCCACTCGAAATCAAGTAACTACTGGTTCCGATGCCATTAAAGGGGTATCCCCCGTAGCACCCCAAAACCGTTAAATCCATCCAATCATCCTTTCAAGTTTCTTTCTTCAGTGTAGCGCGCGAATGAAAAGGTGTAAACGTTTCATTCTTTCACCAAGACTGCGGTATAATGAAGGCGTCAACGAGGAGGGAGTCATCATGTTACAAAATATTTCATTAACATTTGGTAGCCGGGACGTTCTGAAGCATCTGATTACCGCAAATCCCGACCGGCAACTGGTCCTTTTGGGCAGTTCGACGGGCGATGATGAAGGACTCCAACTACTTGATGTCTCCGGTCAACCTAGTCTTTTCACTACGCACTTAGACTACCAGGTCAATCTGCACCAAGGCTCAACCGCCTGGCACGGTTTCTTCAATTTTAGTTACTTCCGTTTCGATGCCGAAACCGCCAGTGTCTTCGACGCGAAGATGAACCGGTTAGCGGCCAATCCGCTCCCGCAAGGCATGCAAGCCCTCTACGTGTTAACCAAGGTTAACGATCCAGGAAACTACATTCTCCTCACCATTTGGGACGAGGGGCAAGCCTATTCTTTGTGGCGCCACTCAGCAGCGTTTGCCCCCCTGGGGATTTACGCCACCAGTGCCAACCACTTCCACAGCTCCGGTTATCAACGCATCGCCCTCAAGGCCAAATCGTAACCTAACCGGTGGGTGCAACCTGAACAATGGTCCCGGCAAGCTGAATCGTCAGTCTGCCGGGACTTTTTTGACCTGATTTGGGTCCCGCAACCGGTTGCGTTACAATGGAATTTTAGGAAAGAAGGCGCCATTCATGGCTGTGACCAACACTGCCACCACTAAAATTTCACCTACGCTGCCCCTGACTACCGGCCAAGACCGCCTGGTCAAGCAGTTGCTCGCGTTCACGACGGCGCACTTGCAGACTCCCGGACCCGCGGTGTTCACCCTCTACGGAGACGCCGGCACGGGCAAAAGCGTCGTTCTCGCGCATCTGTTCGACCAGCTACAGACCCAAGCCCGGACCGCAACAGCTTCCCCCTTGGCAGGAACGACCAATTATTTCTTGGTCAATCATCCCGAACTATTGAAGGTCTACCGCCAAATTGCGGGGCGACAACCACACCTGTTCAAGAAGGATTTTCAGCGGCCGACCACGTTGATTAATCGCCTGGCGAAGCACCAGACCACGGCCGACGTTTTGGTCATCGATGAAGCTCACTTACTGTTGTCCCAAGCGGACCACTACAATAATTTCTACGGCGATAACCAGTTGTCGGCCCTACTCCAATCGGCGCGGGTCGTCATCTTGGTTTTTGACGAGACCCAGGTCTTACGGTTCAAGAGCTTTTGGACCGAAGCTCGCTTGGAACGCTTACTAGCGCCCTACCCGCATACGAGTTATCGGCTGACCCATCAATTTCGGATGCAAGCTAGTGATCAACTGGTCGCCTGGATCAATGCGTTCACCCACCACCAGCTTCATCCGTTACCTGCGAACGGCGGGGCCAACTACGAATTGCGGATCTTCGACGACGCCGAAGCCATGCGCCAAGCCATCGTAGCCCGCGATCAAACTGTCGGGTTGTCCCGCATCGTCTCGACTTCGGGCTACCCGTCAACTCTCGACGGCGGCAAACACTACGTCACGGAAGGCCGATTCCGGCTTCCCTGGGACCAGTATAATTATACCCAAACGCCCTGGGCAGAACTGCCCGAGACCCGCAACGAAGTCGGATCCATCTACACTTGTCAAGGGTTTGACTTAAACTACGTCGGTGTGATTTTAGGTCCCCCGGTCAAACTGGTCGACCAACAACTCACCATCGATTTGTCCCAGACAACTGACGCCGCGGTCTTCAAACATCGGGATGACATTGCCCCACAAGATTTGACTGCCGCCAAACAGCAGTTAGTCTTGAATTCTATCAATGTGCTTATGAAACGTGGCGTTAAAGGGTTGTATATTTACGCTCACGACCCCCAATTGCGGCAATTTTTACTAACGCAGCGCGCTTAAACTCAATTTAGCTCTAAAAAGGCAGGCTCCTAAATCGATTTTAGGAAACCTGCTCTTTTAATATCGTTAACTTTACTTTTTTTCATCAATCAAAACAGTGCCCGTATCAGGATTATGGTCGATGGCGCCCACGATTTCGTGCGGCACGTAGAGTTCCTCCAGGTAGTTGACATCTTCCGGCGTCAGCTTAATGGCTAACGCAGCGGCCGCATCATCCAGATGTTGAGTCTTCGTGGACCCAACGATTGGTGCCACGACACCCTTAGCCCATTGCCAAGCCAAAGCAATCTGCGACATTGAAACTTGGTACTTCTGGGCCAATTCGTCGACCCGGTCCACGATACCCAAGTCTTGTTGCTCGGCGCGGTCGTATTTACCCATGGCGACCCGGTCGGTCTGACTCCGCAACGTATCGACTTGCCAATCCTTGTGGCTCAAGTGACCAGCCGCTAAGGGACTATAAGGCATCAACGACACGCCCATTTGTTGACAGATAGGAATCAGTTCGCGTTCATCTTCACGGTACAACAGATTGTAATGGTTCTCCATGGCCTGGAACTGGGCCCAACCGCGGTCCTTAGCGACTTGTTGCATGTTTTGGAATTGGTAACCGTACATTGCAGAAGCCCCAATGGCCCGTACTTTACCGGCCTTAACTAGGTCGTTTAGTGCTTCCATGATTTCTTCAATCGGCGTCTCGTAATCGAATCGGTGAATGATATAAAGATCCAAGTAATCGGTTCCCAAACGTTTCAACGACCCATCAATTTCGCGGTGGATGGCTTCCTTAGAGAGCCGACCCGGGTTAAAGTATACCTTCGAAGAAATGACAACTTTATCACGCGGAATCTGGTTAGCTTTAAACGCGCGCCCCAGATACTCTTCACTGATTCCCTTCGAATAGCCGTTAGCGGTATCAAAAAAGTTGATGCCTAAATCTAACGCGTGGCGGATCACCTGTTCACTTTCATCGTAAGGTAAGCTCCACTTGTGCATCGTACCGGGTTTGCCAAAACTCATCGCCCCGATACAAACCTTTGACACGTTAATGTCCGTATGACCTAACTTGGCGTACTGCATGCCCATCCATAATCACTCCTATCGTTTTACGTCCTTAGTATAAGGGTTCGAGTCGACTGTAAGTCAAGGATTAGGATTGACTTTCACGTCCATAATACTTAGATAGTAGTTTGGCTAAAAACTGCCCTTTTTCTATAGAAGAAAATAAAGACTCTTTGTCAACGGCTGTTGCTGAGGAGTTTTCTGGGGAAACCAATTCATTATTTAAATCGAATTCAAAATCAGTCAAGAAAAGGAACCCCAGTGAATTGGATTCCAATAACCCTCCTCATCAACACCGGTTGACAAGACAAGACACCGAAAAAGACCATACCAAAAAAGCCTTCCACTCACGGGAAGACTTTATCGGACGGTCCGTACGAGACTCGAACTCGTGATCTCCTGCGTGACAGGCAGGCGTCCTAAACCGACTAGACCAACGGACCAACTATTGCGGGAGCTGGATTTGAACCAACGACCTCCGGGTTATGAGCCCGACGAGCTACCAGACTGCTCTATCCCGCGATAATAGAAATATGAAATTAAGATTGCGATGATAATCATCACAATGACCCGTACGGGATTCGAACCCATGTTACTGCCGTGAAAGGGCAGTGTCTTAAACCACTTGACCAACGGGTCATATAAACGGAGAAGGAGAGATTCGAACTCTCGCGCCGCTTGCGCGACCTATACCCTTAGCAGGGGCACCTCTTCAGCCACTTGAGTACTTCTCCATATGGGCCTAAATGGACTCGAACCATCGACCTCACGCTTATCAGGCGTGCGCTCTAAACCAGCTGAGCTATAGGCCCATATAAAAGCGGGTAACGAGAATCGAACTCGCGACAACAGCTTGGAAGGCTGTGGTTTTACCACTAAACTATACCCGCAAAACTTATATGAGTTTTCAAGCAATGGCGCGGGACGGAATCGAACCGCCGACACATGGAGCTTCAATCCATTGCTCTACCGACTGAGCTACCGAGCCATTTAAAACGGTCCGTACGAGACTCGAACTCGTGATCTCCTGCGTGACAGGCAGGCGTCCTAAACCGACTAGACCAACGGACCAATTGCGGGAGCTGGATTTGAACCAACGACCTCCGGGTTATGAGCCCGACGAGCTACCAGACTGCTCTATCCCGCGATAATAGAAAAAGGAGGATGAGAGATTCGAACTCTCGCGTGGTTTTACCCACCTGACGGTTTTCAAGACCGTTCCCTTCAGCCAGACTTGGGTAATCCTCCATATCGCACTGTAACAATGTCCACCTGATGGACCTTGTAGGACTCGAACCTACGACCGAACGGTTATGAGCCGTTTGCTCTAACCAACTGAGCTAAAGGTCCAGTCCAAGTCCAAATCGCGGCGGGGGGGATCGAACCCTCGACCTCTCGGGTATGAACCGAACGCTCTAGCCAGCTGAGCTACACCGCGAAGTGTTAAATAAAATATTCTTATTTAATCGGGAAGACAGGATTCGAACCTGCGACCCCCTGGTCCCAAACCAGGTGCTCTACCAAGCTGAGCTACTTCCCGTTAAAATGCACCCAGTAGGAGTCGAACCTACAACCTTCTGATTCGTAGTCAGACACTCTATCCAGTTGCGCTATGGGTGCAAAATAACAGTAACGACTTAATACCTTTCGGTATCAAGCGGAAGACGGGATTCGAACCCGCGACCCCCACCATGGCAAGGTGATGTTCTACCACTGAACTACTTCCGCAAAATAATGCCGACTAGAAGATTCGAACTTCCGACCCCCTGTTTACAAGACAGGTGCTCTACCAACTGAGCTAAGTCGGCATAGTCAGTATCATTCTTTCTAATCTATATATATCACTCACCACTTGGTGAATGAGCCCTGACAGGCTCGAACTGTCGACCCTCTGATTAAAAGTCAGATGCTCTACCAACTGAGCTAAGGGCTCAATGGAGGATACAGGGCTCGAACCTGTGACCCTCTGCTTGTAAGGCAGACGCTCTCCCAACTGAGCTAATCCTCCATATACGCGTGGCAACGTCCTATCCTCGCAGGGGGCGATCCCCCAACTACTATTGGCGTGCTGAAGCTTAACTTCCGTGTTCGGCATGGGAACGGGTGTATCCTTCAGGCTATCGCCACCACACTATTGAGAGCTTATTCCCTCAAAACTAGGTATTACCAATTATCTCCTGAGAACACCAATCACTTGGTTAAGTCCTCGACCGATTAGTACTGGTCCGCTCCACGCCTCGCGGCGCTGCTACTTCCAGCCTATCTACCTGATCATCTCTCAGGGGTCTTACTTCCATAAAGGAATGGGAAATCTCATCTTGAGGCGAGTTTCACACTTAGATGCTTTCAGCGTTTATCTCATCCATACATAGCTACCCAGCGATGCGCCTGGCGGCACAACTGGTACACCAGAGGTATGTCCATCCCGGTCCTCTCGTACTAAGGACAGCTCCTCTCAAATTTCCTACGCCCGCGACGGATAGGGACCGAACTGTCTCACGACGTTCTGAACCCAGCTCGCGTACCGCTTTAATGGGCGAACAGCCCAACCCTTGGGACCGACTACAGCCCCAGGATGCGATGAGCCGACATCGAGGTGCCAAACCTCCCCGTCGATGTGGACTCTTGGGGGAGATAAGCCTGTTATCCCCAGGGTAGCTTTTATCCGTTGAGCGATGGCCCTTCCATACGGTACCACCGGATCACTAAGCCCGACTTTCGTCCCTGCTCGACCTGTCTGTCTCGCAGTCAAGCTCCCTTCTGCCTTTACACTCGTCGAATGATTTCCAACCATTCTGAGGGAACCTTTGGGCGCCTCCGTTACTTTTTGGGAGGCGACCGCCCCAGTCAAACTGCCTACCTGACACTGTCTCCCGCCACGATGAGTGGCGCGGGTTAGAGTGTTCACACAGCGAGGGTCGTATCCCACCAGCGCCTCCATCGAAACTAGCGTTCCGATATCTACGGCTCCGACCTATCCTGTACAAGCTGTGTCAACACCCAATATCAAGCTACAGTAAAGCTCCATGGGGTCTTTCCGTCCTGTCGCGGGTAACCTGCATCTTCACAGGTAATATAATTTCACCGAGTCTCTCGTTGAGACAGTGCCCAGATCGTTACGCCTTTCGTGCGGGTCGGAACTTACCCGACAAGGAATTTCGCTACCTTAGGACCGTTATAGTTACGGCCGCCGTTTACTGGGGCTTCATTTCTGGGCTTCGCCGAAGCTAACTCATCCACTTAACCTTCCAGCACCGGGCAGGCGTCAGCCCCTATACTTCATCTTACGATTTTGCAGAAACCTGTGTTTTTGATAAACAGTCGCCTGGGCCTTTTCACTGCGGCTACACTTGCGTGTAGCACCCCTTCTCCCGAAGTTACGGGGTCATTTTGCCGAGTTCCTTAACGAGAGTTCACTCGCTCACCTTAGGATACTCTCCTCGACTACCTGTGTCGGTTTGCGGTACGGGTAATTAAGATCTCACTAGAAGCTTTTCTCGGCAGTGTGACGTGGAGCACTTCCCTACTAAAATTCGGTCCCCGTCGCGCCTTGTCCTTAGCGATAAGCATTTGACTCATCACCAGACTCAGCGTTTGGACGCACATTTCCAATCGTGCGCATGCTTTAGCCTCCTGCGTCCCTCCATCGTTCAAACAATCTTAACTAGTACAGGAATATCAACCTGTTATCCATCGCCTACGCCTTGCGGCCTCGGCTTAGGTCCCGACTGACCCTGGGAGGACGAGCCTTCCCCAGGAAACCTTAGTCATTCGGTGGATCAGATTCTCACTGATCTTTCGCTACTCATACCGGCATTCTCACTTCTAAGCGCTCCACTAGTCCTTGCGGTCTAGCTTCGTTGCCCTTAGAACGCTCTCCTATCACGCAACATAGTTGCGTCCACAATTTCGGTAATGTGCTTAGCCCCGGTATATTTTCGGCGCAGAGTCACTCGGCTAGTGAGCTATTACGCACTCTTTAAATGATGGCTGCTTCTGAGCCAACATCCTAGCTGTCTATGCAATTCCACATCCTTTTCCACTCAGCACATATTTAGGGACCTTAATTGGTGGTCTGGGCTGTTCCCCTTTCGACGGTGGATCTTATCACTCATCGTCTGACTCCCGGATATAAATCAGTGGCATTCGGAGTTTATCTGAATTCAGTAACCCATGACGGGCCCCTAGTCCAAACAGTGGCTCTACCTCCACGATTCTTCATCCGAGGCTAACCCTAAAGCTATTTCGGAGAGAACCAGCTATCTCCAAGTTCGTTTGGAATTTCACCGCTATCCACACCTCATCCCAGCATTTTTCAACATACACGGGTTCGGCCCTCCAGTGCGTTTTACCGCACCTTCAGCCTGGACATGGATAGGTCACCTGGTTTCGGGTCTACGTCAACTTACTGAAACGCCCGTTTCAGACTCGCTTTCGCTACGGCTCCGGTCTTTACACCTTAACCTTGCAAATTAACGTAACTCGCCGGTTCATTCTACAAAAGGCACGCTATCACCCATTAACGGGCTCTAACTAATTGTAGGCACATGGTTTCAGGAACTATTTCACTCCCCTTCCGGGGTGCTTTTCACCTTTCCCTCACGGTACTGGTTCACTATCGGTCACTAGGGAGTATTTAGCCTTGGGAGATGGTCCTCCCGGATTCCGACCAGGTTTCACGTGTCTGACCGTACTCAGGATCCTGAACTGAGGGTCAACGATTTCGCCTACGGGGGTATCACCCGCTCTGCCACACCTTCCCAGATGTTTCGGCTATCACTGACTTTGGTAACTCAAATGTTCAGTCCTACAACCCCAACAAGCAAGCTTGTTGGTTTGGGCTGTTCCCCGTTCGCTCGCCGCTACTTAGGGAATCGAATTTTCTTTCTCTTCCTGTGGGTACTTAGATGTTTCAGTTCCCCACGTCTGCCTCAACTCAAGTATGTATTCCCTGAGTTGTAATCATCGGTAAAGATGATTGGGTTTCCCCATTCGGAAATCTCCGGATCAAAGCTTACGTACAGCTCCCCGAAGCATATCGGTGTTAGTCCCGTCCTTCATCGGCTCCTAGTACCAAGGCATTCACCATGCGCCCTTCATAACTTAACCTAACGGTCACTTCGTGACCGCTGATTAATTGAGTATTAGCGAATAAACTAATTAAAAAACTCAAAATAAACGCGGTGTTCTCGGTTTAATTATCTTTAATAATTAAAGGAAAATAATTGATAATATCTAGTTTTCAAAGAACAAGCTTGAGGGTAGACCCCTCAAAACTGACCATTGTTTCAACAAAGTATGTGCAGGCCTCCGTATTATTCCTTAGAAAGGAGGTGATCCAGCCGCAGGTTCTCCTACGGCTACCTTGTTACGACTTCACCCTAATCATCTGTCCCACCTTAGGCGGTTGGCTCCAAAAGGTTACCTCACCGACTTTGGGTGTTACAAACTCTCATGGTGTGACGGGCGGTGTGTACAAGGCCCGGGAACGTATTCACCGCGGGATGCTGATCCGCGATTACTAGCGATTCCAACTTCATGTAGGCGAGTTGCAGCCTACAATCCGAACTGAGAACGGCTTTAAGAGATTAGCTTGGCCTCACGACTTCGCGACTCGTTGTACCGTCCATTGTAGCACGTGTGTAGCCCAGGTCATAAGGGGCATGATGATTTGACGTCATCCCCACCTTCCTCCGGTTTGTCACCGGCAGTCTCACCAGAGTGCCCAACTGAATGCTGGCAACTGATAATAAGGGTTGCGCTCGTTGCGGGACTTAACCCAACATCTCACGACACGAGCTGACGACAACCATGCACCACCTGTCATTCTGTCCCCGAAGGGAACGTCCTATCTCTAAGATTGGCAGAAGATGTCAAGACCTGGTAAGGTTCTTCGCGTAGCTTCGAATTAAACCACATGCTCCACCGCTTGTGCGGGCCCCCGTCAATTCCTTTGAGTTTCAACCTTGCGGTCGTACTCCCCAGGCGGAGTGCTTAATGCGTTAGCTGCGGCACTGAAGGGCGGAAACCCTTCAACACCTAGCACTCATCGTTTACGGCATGGACTACCAGGGTATCTAATCCTGTTTGCTACCCATGCTTTCGAGCCTCAGCGTCAGTTACAGACTAGACAGCCGCCTTCGCCACTGGTGTTCTTCCATATATCTACGCATTCCACCGCTACACATGGAGTTCCACTGTCCTCTTCTGCACTCAAGTCATCCAGTTTCCGATGCACTTCTTCGGTTAAGCCGAAGGCTTTCACATCAGACTTAAATAACCGCCTGCGCTCGCTTTACGCCCAATAAATCCGGACAACGCTTGCCACCTACGTATTACCGCGGCTGCTGGCACGTAGTTAGCCGTGGCTTTCTGGTTGAATACCGTCACGATGTCAACAGTTACTCTGACACCCGTTCTTCTTCAACAACAGAGTTTTACGAGCCGAAACCCTTCTTCACTCACGCGGCATTGCTCCATCAGACTTGCGTCCATTGTGGAAGATTCCCTACTGCTGCCTCCCGTAGGAGTCTGGGCCGTGTCTCAGTCCCGATGTGGCCGATTACCCTCTCAGGTCGGCTACGCATCATCGCCTTGGTGGGCCGTTACCTCACCAACAAGCTAATGCGCCGCGGAACCATCCAGAAGTGCTAGCCGAAACCATCTTTCAAACAAAAACCATGCGGTTTTTGTTGTTATACGGTATTAGCACCTGTTTCCAAGTGTTATCCCCTGCTTCTGGGTAGGTTTTCCACGTGTTACTCACCAGTTCGCCACTCGCTTTAGGAAGAAATCAGTGCAAGCACGTCAATCAACCAAAGCTCGTTCGACTTGCATGTATTAGGCATGCCGCCAGCGTTCGTCCTGAGCCAGGATCAAACTCTCATCTTAAAGATGATAAGCTCGAATAGCTCATCGATTGTTGTTACATTTTAAAAGCGAATTGACTTCGCAAATATTGTTTGGGTTTGAATAAATTCAAACCGCCCTACACATATTTGGTTTGTCGAAACAATGTTCAGTTTTCAAAGGTCTACCAAGTTGTCTAATGAAGCGATTGCTTCGTGATAACTTTTAAAGTATAGCATGTTGTCAAAACCTTGTCAACAACTTTTTTCATTTAATTTTGAATATATATTCAAAATTAAATTTTGAAGCTGTCGGCCGTTACCGGTTATCGACAACATAAATCATTGTATCAGTAGTTTTTATCAACGTCAAGGCTTAATTTCAAATTTGTATTTCTATCCATAAATCTGATTTTTATGCACCTGCGTGTCCTGATGACAACAGGTAATATCATACCAATCATCATCAATCAGGTCAAGCGGAATTTATAAAAAAAACAGGCCCTTCAATTATGAAGACGCCTGCTGTTGGTTTAATTGTTGAGTTGCCTCGGCTTTCCACCCTTCTAGGCGGTCGGCAATTGGCTTGAACCCGATGTTGACGTGATAGTTCGTCCAGTAATGGTGTCGCTGATGGCCATTGGGCTGACTCGTTAAGTCTAACCGCTCTAAGCACCGCAAAGATAAACTGATTTTTCCTGTGAATTCATCGATGTCCAAAATCACCACATCCACTTCTTCATTCACCTTCAAGTAATCATGAATGTCTTGCACGTACCCGCAATGGCACTCGGAGATGTGGATCAGTCCCTGGCGGTGACCACCTAAGCTGACAAATGCCCCATAGGGTTGAATCCCGGTCACCCGCCCCGAAACTCGCTGACCAATATGAAAGGTCATCAAAATTCCTCCTTATCTCTACTACTAGACTAAACGTTACTCAGAAACGACCACTTTATCCATCGTGACTGGGGTGGCTGGTTGGTCGCTAGAATCCGTTTTGACTTGGGCGATGGCGTCTACGACATCCATCCCCTTGACCACTTGACCAAAAACAGTGTGGCGGAAGTCTAACCATGGCGTCCCCCCATTTTGGTAAGCTTTGACGATTTCTTCCGGGAAACCAGCATCCTTCATCTGACTTTGCATCTGGTCCGTCATATCCTTGTCTTGCACGATAAAGAACTGACTGCCATTGGTGTTCGGTCCCGCGTTAGCCATTGACAAGGCTCCCCGTAGATTATAAAGCTCTGGTGAGAACTCATCTTCAAAGGGTTGGACCCAGATGCTTTCGCCACCCATGCCAGTTCCGGTCGGGTCACCCCCCTGGATCATGAAATTAGGGATTACCCGATGAAAAGTCAGACCGTCATAGTAACCAGCTTTAGCATGCGTTACAAAGTTTTCAACCGTTTTCGGGGCTTGTTCGGGGAAGAGCTGCAGTAAAATTGTACCCATGGACGTCTCTAACGTCACTTGCGGGCCCTTGGCATTCGCCAAATCAATTTGTGGAAACTTTGTCATAATTATCCTCCATATCTTTTCAAAACACTTCTTTTAACTATTATCGCCGCCAACTGGTAAAAATGCAACTGAACACTCAGTGCTATACTAGGGGCATTCCAAAACCTTAAGGGGGAATCATTATGACTAAACCTGTGACTTCGCTAAACCGGCGAACCATCGATCTATTAGAACAGCGCGGTGTCTCGCTGGAAGCCATTGCCAACCTGGTCATTTTTTTGCAAAAAGATTACATTAAAGATTTGACGTTGGCTATGGCACGCCAAAGCGTCCGGACTGTTTTACGTAAGCGAGAAGTCCAAAATGCGGTAATTACGGGTATCCAACTCGACTTAGCTGCCGAACAACACGCCTTGCTTGATCCACTACAGACCATCGTTGAACGCGACGAAGGCCTGTATGGCGTCGACGAGACCATGGCACTATCCATCGTTGACCTGTACGGCTCCATCGGCTTTACGAACTACGGCTATATTGACCGGGTCAAACCGGGTATCCTCCAAGTCCTCAACGCCCACGAACCCGGCAAAATCAACACCTTTTTAGACGACCTCGTTGGGGCCGTAGCCGCGGCCGCCGCTGCCCGGTTGGCCCACGATGACCAGGGCGAACAAGACACCCCTTTTGATTAGTAAAGGTCATGATTTCTTTAAATTTTCCTAGACCAGCTGACGATGGGGTCAAAACCCACTATAATATGAGCGGCTACAAATCTTAATCTAAGGAGCACCTTAATGGGTTATTTAATCGATTTCGTCTTACACATTGATAATCACCTGGTCAACCTGGTGAACACCTTTGGCAACTCCACTTACCTCATCCTTTTTGCCATTGTCTTCGTGGAGACCGGGGCGGTCATCTTGCCATTTCTACCGGGAGATTCACTGCTGTTCGCTGCGGCGGCCCTGGCGGCTAACCCAGCTTACGGCTTGAACATCTGGTTATTCGTGGCCCTCTTCTTACTGGCGGCCATCGGTGGTGACAGTCTTAACTTCTACTTAGGCCACCGCATCGGGGCCGCGTTGTCCAACCACTCTTGGTTCGGGCGGCTAATCAACAAGGATAAGTTAGCACAGTCCGAACGCTTCTTTCGACGCCACGGTCCCGTCGCTATTTTCCTGGGACGGTTCATGCCTATCATTCGGACCTTCGTCCCTTTCACGGCAGCTGGGTCACAATTTCCTTACCGACGCTTCTTGATCTACAACGTGAGCGCCGCTATCACTTGGATTTTGATTTGCTACGGTGGGGGTTATTTCTTCGGTAACATTCCCTTCGTTAAAGAACACTTTTCCGCGGTCGTCTTGGGCATCATCGTAATTTCACTGATTCCCGCCCTCGTCGGCTGGTGGCGTGGTCGCCGTCATACCCCGGCCACTGCCACACCGACGTCGGCCCAACGCCCCGACGATGCTTCGGAAGATAACTAACTGCACCAATTTAAAAGGCTTCGAGAAAATTCGGGAAGATTTCCCCGACTTTCTCGAAGCCTTTTTTAGATTGCCCGTTTAACGGCCCGTTTCGCCCACCAATACAGTCCTAAAACGCCCAGTTCAAACAAACCGAACGCCAAGATGAAACAATGGAGGAAAAACGTATCCGGTAACGCGAGAATCACCGGGTCTAAGTCCGGATCAAACAACCAATCGTTATTCCGAAACAAAATCTCGTGAAACGTCACGAAGAACCCGTTGAAGTTGACCACTAGACACACGGCTAACGCAACGGGCACGACCGCTACAATCTGCATGGGCCGCAATAACCGCCATTGCGTCGCGCGTTTGCTCAATTGCCGCAGGTACCACCCCGCTGGCCAAAGACTCAGCAGTAGCACCACGTGATTAATCAAAAAGAGGCGTTTGACGTCCTCAAAATGAATCATCCCCGTAAACGAGGTGGGAAAATTGCTCATATTGAGATCTGTGACCCAGGGCAATTCTAGGTAGGCCAAGAGTTGCCCGTAATTGTGCATCAACGTATGCGCCGACAAGTTGACCGTATGTTCGATGTGGAGCCAGTTGATATCCAGCCGGTACAGCCACACCCCGTTGATGGTCAGCGTGATACTCAAGCTGAGCAACAATAGGATGACGGCCGTTAACCCGCCCCACCGTTTAAGCCGTTCAGTCACGCGGCCCCGCCTGCAAGTCCCACTGGTCTAAAGATGGCACCGTATAGGTCGGCTGAATGGCCTCGTGGGCGACTTGGTCGGGAGTGGACACCCCAGTGTACACCAGTAAAGTGTCGACCCCGGCATGGATGCCCGCCTCGATATCAGTGTGGTAGTTATCCCCCACCATCAACGCTTGATCGGCCGAAACGCCTAATTGAGCCAAGGAATTGTTCAAAATGATGGGTTCTGGTTTCCCGACAAAGATGGGGTCCGTTTGGGTGGCGTACCGCACCAGGTCAACCAGTGCACCCGCTCCGGGCATCAACCCACGCGCCTTGGGAATGTTGGAGTCCGAGTTGGTCCCGATAAACGTCGATCCACTCTTGATGGCTAAAATGGCCTTAGCGAACTTCTCGTAGGTCACGTCACTGTCCAAACCGACCACCACGTATTCCGGGTGCTCCTCGTCGACGGTGAACCCTTTTGCAGCTAACGCCTGGCGCAGGCCAATCTCACCCACGACGTAGACGGTCCGGCGGCCAGTGGCCCCTGCGCGTTGGTCCAAATAATCCGCCGTGGCTAACCCAGCCGTGTACACGTTTGCCGGCGTTACATGGATATCGTGGTTATCTGCTAGATTCTTGACCACGTCTTCGGGCAGTTTCGTGGTGTTATTAGTCACAAATTTAAAGGGAATCTGGGCCGCCTGCAGGCGTTCAACGAACCGTTTGGCCGCCGGATAACGCTGACTGCCGGCATAGACCGTCCCGTCAAGGTCAATCATGTATGCTTGATAAGCTTTCACTGAGCACGCTCCTATTCTTCTTTTTTCTGTCGAATGGTAAAGCTTCGCCGACCCTGACCGCCAGAAGCCACCGTCACCGTTTTCGTGGGGGTAGTGGCTTTAGCGGGTTGGCGTTGCTCTTCCGTAAATTGGCGGTTACGACCACCATGATGCCGCCGTGACCGACGGCGACGTCGGTGCGAGTTTGCAGGTTTTTCCGTTGGGGACGCCTTAGCTGATGTGGACTGCTTCGCGTTTGTTGTGGCGTTACCGTTATGGTTGCCACTGTTTCGGCGGCGCGTCCGGTTGCGTCGGGGCCGCGGAACGGGTTTGACATCTAAGTTATGCAAAATAAAGTAGGCACAGCCAAAGTTACAGGATTCGTACAGGTAGTCCTGGACCGCCCCAATCTGATTTTGCTTGGCACCAGCCCGGTCGTTGGCGTAAAAGCCCTTCAACCGGAGCTGTTCGAAGCCCCAGTCCCCTACGATATAGTCGTACTTACTGAGAATCGTGCTGTAACGTTGGGCAAATTCCTCAACGTCAAAGCCGTCCCGGACGTTCGTCACTAGTTCATAGGCGTGCCCATTGATTTTCAGGTGGGTCTCGTCGACCCGGAACACTTCGGCACTCGGCTCCCGCTTTTCTCGTTGTTCGGCGACTAACGCCTCTAAACCTTTTCGATCCACCGTTTTCATCCTCTCTGTTACGTTAAGTTAACGGGTAGTGCTTGCTCAGGTACTGAGCAAAGACTTCCCGTAATAAGTCATGGTATAAAATCTGATTTTCCCCCACAATGGCAATCGTAGGGAAAAAAGGGATAAACAGGTAACGGTCCACGACGGCCAGTTTATACCGTTTGAACGGCGATAATGGTTCGCCGCGCCAGGTCACCTGGTGAGTCCGGTCATTGTAGGCAATCCCCAGGTAATTCAATTCCCCAAAGATTTTGCCCCGAAAGCCCATCCCCTTTTGGGGGAAGCGCCGCAAGAACAGCCGGGCCTTTTCAAACTCCTGAACTAACCGCCACAAATTATACCCATCTAAAGTCACCGTCATCACCCGCATACTATGGGGCAACAATTGGTGAATCTGGTTTTGCGTCACAATGCCCCGCGGCAAGTCGTGTAAGAATAACCCCGCGTTCAACACCGCTGCTTGAGTCCCCGCGTATTCTGCAATCGCGTGGAGCCCTTCGCGGACCAGTTGGGGGTGTCCCGTCTGGTCCGCTTCCAAGGTGACCGGTAATTTGGCGACCCGTTGTTCGCTTAAGATGGCTTCACCTAGATCCTGCAATTGCCGAATCTCCGCGGCATCCGTCGATAGCGGTGGTAACGTATCTGTCCGGACCACCGCCGCTTGAGCGGTCTGTAAGTGGTGGTCAGCATCCAGCATCAACGTGATCCGGCCAATATACTGGCCATATTTACCGGCCGCGGCCAACAGACTATTCCGGTCGTGTTCCCCATGGATCAGCAAGTGGTGCGTGTGGCTCCCAATAATCACGTCTAGTTGGGGGAACCGCCGCGCCAATTTCTGGTCCACATTATACCCTAGGTGTGATAATAGCACACAAACATCGGCTTGCGCAGCATAGCGACGCAGTAATGTCGTTAACGCGGGCACCGCTTGGATTGGGTCCCAGCCCGCTAACGGGTAGGTCAACTCATACGGGGCGGTCAACCCCAGTACTAAGACTCGGGTACCGCCCGCCGTCACGTAAATTTTATGGTCAATGGCCCAATCGGGTTGTTGGTGATTCTCCGGCTTCTTGAGGTTACCTAGAATGACCGGAAAATTCGCGTGCGTGTACAATTGGTCCAACTGGGCGCGCATAAACCCCAGCCCCTCGTTATTGCCAATCGTGACTCCGTCGTACCCGGCCTGATTCATCAGTTGCACGTTCTTTTGTCCGGCCGTCGCCTCGCTTGCGGGGTGCATCGTATCGACGTTGTCCCCCAGATCAAAGGTCAATACTGCGTGATTAGCGGCTCGTTCGGCTTCCTGTGTGGCCAATAAATAACGTCGAATGCGGGGCCAATTTTCGAAGTGCGAATGCAAATCGTTGGTGTGCAAAATGGTGAGTTGTTCCATCATCTAATCTCCCCTCAACACTGAATTTAATCGTACGGCATCCCCCCATGCCGGTCAAGCTATTGTTTCTGTTGAAACTCTTGGGCCTTGCCCAGGACTATCTGCTCGACTTCCGCGGTCGAAAATGGCGTCCCAAACGGTAATGGCTGGTCGAGGTAGCGCTGTTCCGGCGTGTCGACCCCCACGTTCAGGTTCTCCTTGACCGGTACGGCATAGTGGTGAATATGCCCGTGCAGGTTGATGATCTGTTTGACGATACCCAACATCATCGGGTAATGCGTCAAGTAATACTGCCGGTGGTCATACTTGATCAAGACCCCGACGTCGTGAAACGCGTACTTTGGCCGCCCGTGGTCGATGGGATTATTGGCCGCCAGATATTTAAACAACGCTCGGCTGTCATGGTTCCCCTTAATGAGTTCCAAGTGACCATTCAGTTGGGACAAGACATCCCCAACCGCCTCATTTGATTTGTTAGCGGGATGAGTGAAGTATAACGCAATATCGCCTAGGTGGTACACGGTATCGGTTGGCGCCACCCGCGCGTTCCAATTATCGATGATGGTCTGATTCATGGTCGCCACATCGGGGAATGGCCGGGGCGCAAAGTCACTCATCCCCAGTAAATCCTTATGAAAAAAATGCGTATCCGCCGTAAAGTATTGCATGCGTCACAACGCCTCCTAAATAATGTCTAACGGTTGTTTGTGGGTCGGCGCCGGAAATTGACCATCGAGCGCTGCTAAGTCTTCGGCAGTCAAAACTAAATCGCCGGCCGCCAGATTTTGCCGCATATGTTCCACCGAACTGGTCTGCGGAATCGCCAAGACCTGCGGCTGGCGAATGACCCACGCTAAGAGCACCTGATAAATGCTGGCTTGGTGCTGGGTCGCAATCTCTTGAACGACCGGATTGGTGGTCAAATGTTGGCCCCACGAGTCCCCCTGAGCGACCGGCGAGTAAGCAATCAACGGTAACTGATGTGTTCGTTGCCATGGTAAGACCGCATAATCGACGCCCCGACTACCCAAATGGTACAGGTCTTCGTTGGCTTGCGCCTGGTCGCCCTGCGGCAAGCCCCAGAGTTCCTTTAAATCGTCAATATCAAAATTCGACACGCCCCACGCCTTGATGAGTCCCGTGTCTTGTAGCCGGTTCAATTCGGCGACCGTTTCGGCTAGCGGGACACTGCCGCGCCAATGGTACAGGTACAAATCCACGTAGTCGGTCCCCAGGCGCTTTAGACTGGCCTTCAAGCTCTGTTCCATGCGCGCTTTGGAGGCATTTTCGGGTAAGACCTTGGAAATCAAGAACAATTTTTGCCGGTCAACATCCTGGATGGCTTCACCCACCAAGGATTCGGCTCGACCGGCACCGTACATTTCGGCGGTGTCAATCACTTGCGCGCCCGCAGCGATTCCCGCTTGAATCGTGGCAATCTCTGCGGCCCGTTGCTTCGGCTCATCGCCCATGTGCCAAGTCCCAATCCCAATGGCCGGGACAGTCCGGCCCGCTAACGTTACGGTTTTCATCATGAATTCCTCCTAAATGACGCTTTTGGGGGGTTCAGTCACCCCCAACGGCATCGGTTATCCTTCTTTATCCTAGCACTTTACGATTAATTACGCCGCCCCCGGCAGATGTCTTCTCAGCTGGTTCGCTTCGCAAGACCAATTGTCACCCTATTAATGGCAACAAAAAAGCCCGACGACCAGCTAATGGTGTCGGGCTTTCGTTTAAGTTAGGTCTAAATCAAGGGGGGCTAAGACTTAGTCCCGGGGGGAGTCATCGGAGCCAGCTAGACTCGTTAGGTGTTCGCGGTCCGCAAACCTTTTGCTCAACCATAAACCGAGCAACCAGACGATGGAACCAACTAACGCAATCAAGGTGTCGACTTGGAACAGTAAGACGACGGCCACCATCCCCAAGAAAAGCAGGATGAGGTAGTCACTGACAGGAAAGAGTGGCATCTTGAAGCTGCTTGTCCCTTGCTTAGCGTCTAACTGGCGCCGGTACTTGATGTGAGCAACCACGATGGCGCCCCAGATGAACAGGAAGCAAGTGGTGGCCACACTGGAAACGAAGGAGAATACGTGGCCTGGAATAATCAGGTTCAAGAAGACGGAGATCGCAATGATGACCGTGGAGAATCGTAAGGCGTGGACCGGTACCTGGGCTTTCGACAGGGTGCCCATGCGCTTGGCGAAACGGCTCTTGCCCTTGTAAGTTAGGGAGAAGAGCATCCGCCCGGTCGTAAACAGCGAGCTGTTGCAGGCTGAAGCCGCTGCAGTCAACACCACGAAGTTGATGACGGAAGCCGCGGCTTGGACCCCAGCGTTCTTGAAGACCTGGACGAACGGACTACTAGTGGCGGAAATCGATTGCCACGGGTAGATGCACATCAAAGCCAACAGTGAACCAACATAGAACAGGATAATCCGCATGGGAATCTCGTTGATGGCCTTGGGAATGACTTTTTTCGGGTCGGCCGTTTCGGAAGCGGTCATCCCCACCATTTCGATTCCGACGAAGCTAAAGAGCACCATCTGGAAGGAGAGGAAGAAGCCCTTCCACCCATCGGCGAAGAACCCACCATTGCTCAAGTTCGCCACACTGGCATGGCCAACGGGGGTGGCAAAGTGTACAGCCACCATGTAGATACCGGCGATAATCAAGGCCACAATCGCTACAATCTTGATAATGGCAAACCAGAATTCCGTTTCCCCAAATGCCTTGACGGTCACGGAGTTCAATAGGAGTAACACCCCGAGCAAGACCAAACCGGTGACCCACTGCGGCAGCCCCGGGAACCAGTACTGCATGTACTGTCCGGCCGCCGTGATTTCGGCCATCGCAATCGTGATCCAGCAGATCCAGTAGGTCCACCCCGCCACGAAGCTCATGTTCTCGCCTAAGTAACGATGGATGAAGTCAATGTAAGAATGCACGTTCAAGTCGGAAAGCAACAACTCTCCGAGCGCACGCATCAGTAAGAAACACATGATTCCAGTGATTAAGTAGGCGAAGATAATGGAAGATCCCGCTAAGTGAATCCCCTGCCCGGACCCCAAGAACAGCCCCGTGCCAATCGTTCCCCCCAAAGCGATCAACTGCACGTGACGACTCTTCAGCTCACGGGAAAAGCTTTGCCCGTCATTTGATTGAGTATTTTTCATCTTTATGCCCCCTTGTTGAAATACATTATACACGTGCTTGACCCCAATACCAGCAACACTGCTGGTAAGTTCAGTGGCCTAAAGCAAGTCTCCAGCCCACCGTTGCCGCATTCATTTCACTTTTATCAATATTACATGAAATTAATTCAACTATGTGTGAAAAAGCGGCTCGGACCGGCATTTAGCCGACCCGAGTCGCTTAAATCAAAGCTTATTTACGTAACCGTTCGATATCGCGAACAATCATTAATTCTTCATCCGTTGGGATCAACAAGGTCTTAATCTTGGACCCGGCCTTACTCAAGTCACGTTCTTCGCCCCGAATGTTGTTCTTTTCGGGATCAACGCCGATTCCGAAGTAGCCTAACTTGTCGGCCACTTCTTGACGAATCATAATATCGTTTTCACCAACCCCGGCCGTGTAAACGATGGCGTCCGCACCGCCTAATTCGGCTAAGTATGCCCCCACGTAACGGACAATCCGGTTGATGAACATGTCACGAGCTAACTTTGCCCGGTGATTTTCAGCCTGAACTTTTTCGAGGTCCCGCATGTCGGCAGACACGCCAGAAACACCCAGCAAACCAGACTTCTTGTTCAAGATATTGATCATGTCGTTAGGCTTGTCGATGTTGAGTTTTTCCATCAAATAAGCGACCAACGAGGCGTCGATGTCCCCAGAACGGGTGGCCATTTCGATTCCGGCCAAAGGCGTGAAGCCCATGGACGTGTCGTAGGATTTACCGTTCTTGATGGCGGTAATCGAGCCACCAGCCCCTAAGTGCATGGTAATCAACTTTAAGTCTTCCAACGGCTTGCCTAACATCGCAGCCGCCCGACCAGCGACATAGCGGTGACTGGTCCCGTGAGCCCCGTACTTCCGGGCCCCAAACTTCTGGTAGTACTCGTAAGGAATCCCGTACATGTAGTTGACTTCTGGCATAGATTGGTGGAAGGACGTATCAAAGACCGCCACACTCAAGACGTTTGGCAAAATCTTCTTGAAGGCCCGAATGCCCATGGCAGCCGCTGGGTTATGCAGCGGTGCGTATTCGGCTAAGTCTTCGATTTTCTTCAACACATCGTCATCGATGACGGCGGAGTCCTTGAACTCTTCCCCACCGGCTACGACCCGGTGACCAACACCGGTGATTTCGTCAAAGTTCGTGATGATCTTGAGTTCGGTCAGTTGGTCCAACATTAATTGGATGGCTTCCCGATGATCATTGACGTCTTGGTGGGCTTCGTATTTCTGGCCGTCACCGTACTTGATTTCGACTAACGAGTTGCCCAAACCAATCCGGTCGATGGCGCCTTCAGCGATCACCGCTTCTTCTGGCATTTGGAACAGCTTGAACTTCAACGTTGAACTTCCGGCGTTAATTGCAATAGATTTTCCCATGTGGTCTTTTTCTCCTTTTACGCGCGATCCGTCATGAGATTCTGTTCTTCCCATTGGACGATTTCCGCGACAAACTTTTGAAACGCTGATTGATCCTTGAATGATGGAAACTCACCCAACATCACTTGCTTAACTTGCTTGGCGTTAGCCCCCGGCTTTTGCAAAATCAAAATGGCCTTCTGAGCGTTGGTGTTCGCAAACAACTCGCTCGGCAGGTTCAAGAGACCTTGTAAATAGGCGTTGTGGGGCAACCATTTGAGCAGGCCCTTGGCTTCAGCCGTTTGAAACAGCTGAGATGGCACCAAAAAGACACCGATGCCACCGGGTTTCAACTGGTGAATGGCTTGTTCCAACAACAAATGATGCACGAAGGAGTGGCCCGTCTTGGCGTGCGTCGCATAGCCCGCGGCGTTGTCGTCGACCGGATAATACCCAATCGGTAAATCCGCCACGACCAAGTCACTGGCCGGGACCAATAACGGGTCCAACGCATCTTGGTGCACTAGGTTGAGCGACATTTGTTGCAGGTTACTCGACAACTGTGCAATGGCCAACATGGTGTCGTCGTTGTCCACGCCGTAAGCGTCAATCTTGCCCACCACGGCCTGTAACTGGGTGACGACTGCTGTCAACAGGTTACCCGTGCCGACGGTCAGATCCAGCAAAGTCAACTCATCCTTGCCCCGTTCTAATCGGGTCACGAGGTAGCCCATGATGTAGGCAATCGTATCCGGCGTCAACTGGTGATTGGCCTGAATCTCGTCGACCCGAATCGCCTTTAACATCGCCAGTTGAATTGCCCGGCGCACCGTCTCGGCATCATACTGTTGCCAAGCGGCTTGCTGGTAAAGCGCCGTCAAACGCTTCACCGTCGCAGCATCCGGGCGACCGTCTTCCACTTGAACGTCATCATTCAGGAGATTATCTCCCGTTTCAATAAAGGCATCTAAATAAGATGTCGCGAGCGCTGCTTGTAAGGTCGTTGTTGACTCATCTAAGACCTTAAAGAGCGTCTCTGTCTGTTCTTGTGACAGTACGTTTCGCCTCCTTATGCAGATTCCATAACATCGTGTATCCGTTCTCTATACTACCGATTTTTATGGACTTATTCAAGCAATCTTTAGTGAGAACATTGAAACGCCCCTCATGATGACGGGGCGTTTGGTGTCACGGGTTTAACTGGGGACTGCTGCGGGTTAACCGGGCGTTGGTAGCGAGCTAGGAGCTCATCAGTGGTCCGAATTCGGGCGAGTTGTCCGGCCAAGACAATCATCAATAAGGTGCTGACGACTACCAAAAAGCCCAGCGCCCATAAGGTTAAGAACCCCCGCGAAAGTCGACGATGGTGTGGCGCCATGGCAAGCCCTCCTGTTTTAAATTTAAACGCACTAGGTCTGGTGAAGTCGTTTTTTGCCAGTTCAGCTTCGTCACATGCGCTAACAAGGGCAAATACCCTTGACCCGTCTGACTACTCAGTTTCAACATTCCATCATGATCCACACTCAAGGTCACGATTTTTTGCTTTTCGGTCCAATCCTTTAATGTGAGTTCCGTCGCGCTCACCTTGTCGACCGAATACCGTTGCGGTACCTCTAAGACTGCCAGCATCTCGTAGAACTCCGTTGCATCGGTCTGCAACGGAAAACTCAAAGCGCGCGCCCAGCCGGTGGTCAAACCCACCAATAACGCTGCGATACCGAGGGCTAAAACGGCCTCGATTAAGGTAAATCCTTGATGTGACCTCATGAGCCCGCCAACTCCCTTTCTAAGGCCCGGTCGTGAGCCAACCGAGCACTGGCTAACCGTGCTTCACGGACCCGTTCCACGTGCTGGGTGACTTGCAAGGCCTGATAGGACATGACCAAAGTTAGCGCAACAATACTTAACGCCAGCAACGCGTCGGGCAACAACCAGCCGCGATTACGCCGCTTTGGCTTTAGGTGGCCGACGCGTCGTCTCGGACGTAACATGAATCATCGCTCCTCTCAGTTGAAAGGCCTGGTACCACCACCGGTGATTGGCCTGACTGTACCATTCAACGGTCGTTCCCTGCGCCCAGCCCGACTCATAAATTTTAAGGTCCCAAATGGGGGCCCGCTCATCGGCCAACGTCAACGACCGGGGAATCGGTAACCTGCTCACCTGCCGAGCCGGGGTCGTCGTGGTCAAGACTTCGACTTGGTGGTGGTCACTGTCGATGTGCACGACGTATCTGGCGCGACGGCGGACGGCGAGTTGTCGCGTTGCCGTCCACAGGCGCTGATAGGCGGGCCAAAAGGCGCGTTCCGCCACCAGTTTAGGGGCACTCGTCGTTGGCCGTGCCACCACCACGGCCAAGCCGGTCGTCATCATCAAGACCAGTAACACTTCGTACACGGTAAAGCCCCTACTTCTTCGCCGGACGTTCAACCTGGCCATCATGGATCACCAACCCTTCCTTTCCAGCCCGTTCCACCTGTTGCGCGGTCAAATAGCCCTGTTTGCCCAGTTCCTCGATGGTAACCGTCTTAGCGGTCGGGTTCTCATCTAAATAGGCAGTCGCTTGTCCCTGGACCATGGTCACCATGGCGTCACGATGAATCTTTTGGGCGCGGCTGCGCTGACCGTTTAAATTCGGTAGAATAATTAAAATCAATAGGGAAATAATAAAGAGGACGATGGTCATTTCGACCAGAGTGAATCCCCGCCGCACACGTGTCATTAGTAGACCCCCTGTAAATTATGGTAGAGCGGTAGTAACAACCGTAAATACGCCATGACGATGAGGCCTGCCACCAGGGTAAATAAAATCGGTTGCACCCAGGCTAAGCCCCGTTCGCTACGTTGGACCAATCGCTGGTACTGTAACCGACTGTAAGCCGTTAGTTCTCGGGCCAGTTGTTCTGGCGTGTTACCCTGCTGGAGTAACACCACCAATTGGCTGGGGATGTAGGGTTGCCGGGAAAGCCAGCCCATCGGTGACGTGCCTTGATCCAAAAGTTGGGCCAACACCACGGCCAGTTGGTGCAACAATGCCCGTTCTGGCAATCGTTGGAGGGTCTGAATCATTTGTTTGACGCTCAGCCCGCTTTGAACCAGTTGACTGAGGTTTTCCGTTAAGTAATAGCCGTAGTAAGCCTGAAAAATCCGCCCCACCAATGGCCAACGTAAGTAGCCCCGGACTCGAGAAAGCGTTGGTTGGTGCCACCACCACCGAGCCACGGCCACCCCCGTGATGCCAAACCCGATAATGGCTACAATGGCAACGTACGCCGGCCAGGTCAACCGGGGGCCGGTCGTGGTCGGAGCCAGACTGGTTTGTAACTGCGGCATCACCCCGTATTGGAGCGTGGCAAAGAGCAGGCCCATGCCCCCCAGTAACCCCACTGGGTAGTCTAAGAGTTGCCGTAGTCGTTGGCGTTGAGTGGCCATCAAGGTCAATAACGTCGCCGAACGGGCTAACGCGGGTCCTAAGTCCCCGTAATGGCTGGTCAGACGCAACTGGAAGTAAATGTTTTCTTGGAGGTACGGCTTGAGGCCCACCACTAACCCCACTCCGGCGACTAATTGCGCTTCAATCTGTTGCAACTCTGCTGGCAAACGACTATCCGTCGTGCGCATAAAGGTCAACGCCTGCTGCAACGAAAAGCCACTTTGCAATTGGTCCGCCAACAATTGACAGACCCGGGCCTGCTGGGCTAACGACCACTTACCCGGCCGCATACGTCTGGTAAGTCTGCTGGCTAATCGTTCCCGCCATTCGTGCTTGTTCAAGACTGTGCCGCCACCTTTCTCGTGGGTTAGTCGTCGGGGACCACAAAGCCGCCCCGGCTAAAATCTCCAATAACACGGCTGATCCCTGCTGTTGCCGGGGAATTAGCCGTTGGTAACAGGCCGCCGTCAGGACTTGGCGTAGCTGCGTCTGCGCCACACCAAGGTCCAATAGACGGCTGATAGTTCCCGCTGCACTGCGCGCATGAACCGTACTCAACACTAAGTGACCACTGAGGGCTGCCCGGATTGCGGCTTGGGCCGTCAACGCGTCGCGAATCTCGCCAATGATAAAGGCATCCGGCCGGTGCCGTAAGCCAACCTTGATCAACTCGTCATAGGTCATCCCCGCAGAGGCATTGACCTGAAGCTGAATAAAATGAGGCTCCTTGATTTCGACCGGGTCTTCGATACTCAACACTACGGCTTTCGCGGTCAGATGCCGCGCCGTAGTGTACATGGTCGTGGTCTTACCCGCACCAGTGGGCCCGGCAAAGAGCATGAGCCCCCGTTGTTGGGCCAAATCACCCAATTGTTGTCGTTGACCGGTTTCCAAGTAATCTAACTGAAGCGTCTGATAAGGGTAAATCACCCGAATGACCAGTGACTCGCGACCGGCGTAGTCACCGACCGTCGAAAACCGCAGTTCTAAATGCCCCGTTACCGTCGGCCAGGTCAACGCCCCCACTTGGGGACGTCGGTGCTCACTCACGGCCATGTCGGCATGAAACTTAAAGTAGGTCAGCAATTGCTGGCCCACGTCAGTAGTCACCTCCCGCCATAATCGTACGGTTTGCGTTTGTCGTAAATGAATATAGTAGGCTTGTGCCCTGGGTAACACGTAAATGTCGCTGCTTTTGTCCTGGACCGCAGCAGCTAAGAGTTCGTCAATTAGGGATTTGATTGGCATCCCCGTCACCTCCCGTAACGTTTGTACTCTGTAGTTTCGCAAACTGAGCCTTAAAGTTTGAAAAGCTTAAAATAAACGTCATTCCCGAACCGGACAAAAAGTGGCGCGCCAAGACAAGTCATCTTGGCGCGCCACTTTGCAGTTCTAATCATCGCGTTTTCAGCCCACAAAAAAGGCCACCGGCAAGTTGCCCGCGGCCTTCTCATCTTGTGTTGTTATTCCACGCCTTCAGGCAAAACGGCGGCTTCGTAAATATCCGAAATATCGTCGTTGTTTTCCAGTTCGTCGATCAAGCCTTGGTACTGGGAAACTTTGGCTTCTGGTACTTCAGTGGTGTTCTGCGGGAACATCCGTACTTCGGAAGTGTCTAACTTGTAGCCCTTGTCCTGTAACGCGTCACGGACAGCCGTTTCTTGTGAAGGATCCGTCCAGATGGTGAATTCATCATCGGTCGTTTCCATGTCGTCCGCACCGGCATCTAAAGCATCCATCAACATCGTATCTTCATCCGTGTCCAAGCCGTCACGTAAGATTACAATGTAACCCTTACGGTCGAACATGTAGGAAACGGAACCAGCAGCGCCTAATGAGCCACCATGGTGCGTGAACGCCGACCGTACAGCCGCAGCCGTCCGGTTCTTGTTATCCGTTAACGCTGCCACCATGATTGCCGTCCCGCCAGGACCGTAACCTTCGTAGGTGATTTCTTCGAACTTGGCACCGCCAACACCGGAAGCCTTGTCAAGCGCACGCTTGATGTTGTCCTTCGGCATGTTAGCTGCCCGGGCCTTGTCCATTTCCAAACGAAGTTGAGGGTTACCGTCGGGATCAACACCACCTGCTTTTGCAGCTTGGTACAAATCACGTGAGATCTTTTGGAAAATTTTTCCACGTTTTGCATCCTGGGCGTTTTTACGCCCTTGAATGTTATGCCATTTAGAGTGTCCTGACATCTCGTAACTCCTCTTTTCTAATAAATTTATATATCCATATAAAACAGACAATGTTAATTTTAGCACCACTTTGGGCCCTTTTCAAGATAAACGTCCATCCCGCCATGGCGCCCCCTAGCTGGCTTTACCAACCCATCTGTCCGCAACCCATTTTGGGGCCACCATAGCGCCTTATGATGGGGCCCTTTCTTCATTAGTAAGGCCTACTTCAAATCAGCCCCCCTAAACTATACATAAATTATCAAATAATATACATTTTAAAAACAGCTATACAGTGCGTTTTTAACCTGCGTATAAGAATAATTTATGTATAAAATGTGTTTTTAGAAACTATGTCTTGTATAAATAAACATTTGTCGCTATAATAAGGGTCAATCATTCAATAAAAGAGGAGCATTAATTCGGTATGAAGAAAAAATTAGCATTTATTTTCGCTCTTGCCTTCGCTCTGTTCATCGGTTGGGGAGCCCTGACCCCCACGACGGCACAAGCTGCCACCGATGACTCATTGAGCCAGGTGCAAAAGAAGGGCAAGCTGGTCATGGGGACGTCCCCCGACTACCCGCCCTATGAATTCCAAGCCACGGTCCACGGCAAAAGCAAAATCGTCGGCATGGACGTCGCGGTCGGCCAAAAAATTGCCAAGGACTTAGGCGTCAAGCTAGTCGTCAAGTCAATGTCGTTCGATTCCTTACTGGTCGCCTTGCAGACTGGTAAGGTCGACATGGTCATCTCCGGGATGAACCCGACCCCCGCGCGGAAGAAGAACGTTGACTTCACCCACCTGTACTACCAAGGTGGTTACAGCATCGTGGTCAACAAGAGCGAAAAGGGCCTGTACAAGGACAAGGATTCCTTCAAGGGGAAGACGATTGGTGCCCAAACGGGGTCGACCATGTTTAACGAAACCAAGAAGCAAACGACCGGCACCAAGGTCAAGGGGATGACCTCCGTGTCCGACCTGATTTTGGCCCTGCAAAGCCATAAAATCGATGGGGTCGCGATGGAAAAGCCATCCGCACAAGCCTACGTAGCGAACAACAAGCAACTGGCCATGATTCCCAGCCACTTTGATCTAAGTTCTTCCGATACTAGTGCGGCCGTGGCCTTTAAGAAGGGCTCGACTTCCTTGGTCAACGCCGCCAACAAGTCTGTCGACCAGATTCGCAAACAAAACTTGGTCAACAAAAAGTACTTACCCGCTGCCGGGAAGCATTTGAAGACCAACACCGTTAACACCAGCATGTGGCACTACTGGAAAGCCTTCTTGACCGGGGTCAAATACACCTTGATCATCACGGTCTGCTCCGTGTTCTTCGGGTTCATCTTAGGGGTTATCTTGTCGCTGGCCCGGATGGCACACGGTGGCGTCCTCAAGACCGGTTTGCGGTGGTTAGCTACAGCCTACGTCGAATTCATTCGGGGGACACCAATGATGGTCCAGGTTATGTTCGTCTACTTCGGATTAGGCCTCATCGTGAACCTCCCCGCTTTGACTTCCGGGATTATCGCCATTTCGTTGAACTCCGGGGCGTACATCGCCGAATACATTCGGGGTGGGATTAACTCCGTAGACGAAGGCCAAACCGAAGCCGCTCGGAGCCTAGGGTTAACCAGCGCCTCAACGTTACGTTACGTGGTGCTCCCTCAAGCGTTAAAGAACATCTGGCCATCACTTGGAAACGAATTTATCACCTTAATCAAGGATAGTTCCATCGTCTCGATCATCGGGGTCTCCGAACTGATTTTCCAAAGCAACATCGTGCGGTCCGATACCTACCGGGGCGTGGCTCCCATTGCGGTCATCATGGTGCTATACTTTATCATGACCTTTACCGCCTCGCGGATTTTGAACTACTTCGAAAGGAGAATGCAACATGACTAAACCGATCATTGAGGTCAAGAACCTCGCCAAGAATTTCGACAAAAACGTGGTGCTTAAAGACATCACTGAACAGGTCGACCCCGGTCAAGTCGTGGTCGTCATCGGCCCTTCCGGGAGTGGGAAGAGTACCTTTCTGCGGTGCTTGAACTTACTCGAGACCCCGACCAGTGGCCAAGTCTCCTTTGATGGCCAAGACCTGACCACGCTAGACACCAAACGGGTCAACGCCTTGCGAGAAGAAATGGGAATGGTATTTCAAAGCTTTAACCTCTTCCCGAACATGTCCGTGCTAGAAAACATCAAGTTGGCCCCAATGAAGGTCAAGGGCATGGGTAACGATGAAGCCACCAAGTTAGCCCACCAGTTACTCCAACAGGTCAACTTGGACGACCACGCCGATGCTTTCCCAACCAGTCTTTCCGGGGGGCAAGCTCAACGGGTCGCTATCGCCCGGGCCCTGGCTATGAACCCCAAGGTCATGCTCTTTGACGAACCCACGTCGGCCCTAGACCCCGAAATGGTCGGTGAAGTCCTCAACGTTATGCAAGACTTAGCCGCTCAGGGAATGACCATGGTCGTCGTGACCCACGAAATGGGCTTTGCGAAGTCCGTGGCCGACCGGGTCTGGTTCATGGACGACGGGTACATCCAAGAAAACAGTACCCCGGCGGATTTCTTCGCCCACCCCAAGACCGACCGGGCCAAGGACTTCCTCTCTAAAATCTTAATGTAACCTCACAAACGACTTAAAAGTGCGTCCCCAAGAGATGATGATTTCTTGGGGACGCACTTTTACTTATCTTACTTATTCATATTAAATTCAATTACTCATCCGTGTGCCGGCGGAACCGTTTCAACCCCAGCGCACCGAGAATCAGCCCTATCGCGGCCCACAACCGACCGTGAAGTGGGTTTTCATTGGTTTGTGGCAAGACCGTTGCTTGAGCCACCTTAATGGTTGACCTTGGCGTCGTTGGGTTGGTTTTGCTTTTGGCAAGTTGCGTCGTTTTACCGTGACTCGTCGCTAGCGATTGAACGCCGTGCCCCCGATACCCATTTGCTTGCCGAGTAGAAGTCGTTGAAGTGCCCGTTGAACCTGGAACCCGCAAACGCGGATTCGTCTTTAACGACCGCACCAGTGCGCTCCCGGTGACCGTCTTAGGGACGGCGGCATCCCCAATCACGCGGTGCGTTTCGCCGTCCGTTGACTTATCCGCCGGCAGATTACTTCCTGGTGTCGTTGGCGTGGGTGCTGGGTCCGGTACGACTGGTGTTGGGTCCGGACTACTTGGCGTGTCAGGGTCGACGCCCTGGTCCGGATCCTCCCCTGGCGTCACCGCCCCATTCCCGCCGCCGGTGTCACCACCCGTGGTCGCGGCCACGACGTGTAACGTCACGGTCTTGGTTTGTCCGTCACTCGTGGTGAGCGTGACCGGATAATCCCCTGCCTGTGTCAATTCGGCTTGACTCAAATCGACCGTCACGAGAATCGCCGCCCCCGTTTTATCCGTGGCACTGGCATTGAAGTCGGCAGCCGTGGGCGTTGGGTCGCCAATCGTCCAGGTGTAATCCGTTCCCAATAAGGTCTGCTGAGAAGCCAACACGGTCAACCGTCCCGGCTGGAGGGTCACCGTATAGTTCGGGTTAGCGCCCAAAATCACCTGGATATCTTGATACCCCGCCGTCGTGGTGGTCACCGGTGCAAAAGTATAGTCAACCGGCACCCCATCAACTGGCTGGCCACTGACGGTCGCAGTCAACGT
The DNA here is from genome assembly GCF_014069315.1 of Levilactobacillus suantsaii. NCBI lineage: Bacteria > Bacillati > Bacillota > Bacilli > Lactobacillales > Lactobacillaceae > Levilactobacillus > Levilactobacillus suantsaii. The sequence continues at coordinate 2,262,994 of NZ_CP059603.1, forward strand.
CGGCGTCTCGCCCACATAGACCACAACGTTATTAGGGGTGATGGTCACCGGTGCGGGTGTAATGGTCGCCGTGGCCCCAGTAGTGTTTGCGACCCAATCGTACATTTGCGAGGCTGGCTGAGCGGCTAGTTTCGCTTGACCCGCTGCTGAGAGCCCCACTGCATAAGTTCCAACCGCGGTGGGGGCGGTCGCAGTTCCCGTGAAATCGAGATCACCCGTGGTCAACTCACAAATGGTCCCATCGGGCAACACAATCCGGTAACCACTGCCGTCTAACGTGGGAGTCTGCCCCGTATAAGTCGTGGTCGAACTTCCGGTCAAGCGGTACGTGGCGGTTCGCTTGAGCACCGTCACGGTAGCGGTCTGCGCCGAAACCACGGCCCCGTTCGCCAGGTACTGGTAAGTCACCTGATAGGTTCCCGCCTGAGTCGTGTCCACGTTACCGACCGTCGTCAATTGGTCCAGTGTCAAATCGTCGCCCTGTGGTGTGACCGCACTGACGAAGTTATCACTCGGCGTCCAAGTGCTTCCCGCGAAAATGGTCGAATCCGTGACTTTGATATCCGGATTGTCCAAGATGACCGTATAAGTTCCAGAGTAAGCGGTCGCCCCCGTCGTCAGCGGCAAGGCCCAGTCGAAGGTGAACCGATCCGTCCCCTGCGGGATTATCAATTGACCATTTACTAATGTGACGCCATTGGTGAGATTACTGAGGGTGAGATCCGCCGTCGTTTGGCCGCCGAGATTCAAATCGAATAAATCGGTCAACGGTAATGTGTCCGGGGCCATCTTAAAGGTGGTCACCAGTTGCTCATCAGCCACGATATCACTGACCGTTGGCCCGTGTAACGTGGTCAAACGGTTATAAGACAGCGCGTCCACTCCTAAGGTGGTCGCATCGCCCACAGTAGCCGCAGTTAATTCGTTACCGTAAAACGCCCGTTCACCCACGCTGGTAACCGTTTCGGGAACCACGAGGCTCCCCGTCAAGTGGTTAAAGCTAAACGCCGCGTCCCCGATAGTCACCAGTTGATCGCCGAAGACCACACTATTCAGTTGGTTGCCTGCTAGCGCCGCCTCACCAATCGTGGTGAGGCTCGCCAACACCGGCAAGTCACCCATGATACTGTCATATTCAAAGGCGCCGGCGCCAATCGTTTGGAGCTGTTGAGCCGGCGCCCAATCGACCGTGGTCAGTGCATTATCGTAGGTGAACGCATTGACCCCAATCGTTTGTAGGCCCGCTCCTAACGTTAACGTTGCTAGTTTGGCATTCGCCAAGAAAGCCTGGTCGCCAATCGTCGTCACAGCATCTGGTAAGACCAGATCAGTCAACTCACAATCATAGATAAACGCATCTTTTTCAATCGTGGTCAATTGGCTAGCCGGCGCAAAGGTCAACGTGGTCAGGTGCACGTTATTGGCAAACGCTGCTTCACCAATCGTTTGGATGTTGGCGGGAATCACTAAAGTCGTCAGCGGGTCGTTTTCAAAGGCGTGCGCGGTAATTGTGGTCAGCCCCGTAGCCGGTGTCAAATCAACACTAGTCAACTGGGCGCAACTCGCAAAGGCCGTGTCGCCCAGTGACGTCAACGCGGCAGGCAGCGTCACCGTGGTCAACGTATTATTATAGGTGAACGCTGCTTCACCAATGCTAGTCACACTAGCAGGTAAGACCAGTTGCGTCAGCCCATCGGCAACGAAGGCTTCCCGCCCAATCGTCTGGAGCGTCTGGTTAGCCGAAAAATCGACCAGCTGGAGATTCGGTAAATACGCAAACGCGGAATCCCCAATCGTGATCAGTCCGTTGGCAAAGACCACGCCGGTCAATCCATCCGTCAACCCGGTTTGCGATGCAAAGGCTGCCGCACCAATTCCCGTGACCGTATAAGTCTGCCCATTGACTGTATAAGTCGGGGGTAAATTCAACGTTCCGGTCACTTGCTGGGTGACTCCCGTAATCGTCGCAGTGCCATCGGCGTTCAATTGCCAATCAAACACGCTACTGTCCGCATAAGCGGGCGTCTTAGCCGCCGTGGCTGCGGCCGTAACGGTTGGTACGACCGGAATTTGTAAACTGGTAGCCGTAGCTTGCTGCGCGGCTTGGGCGACCGTTGCCTTGCCGGCTGAAGCTGTGCCTTGCCCCGTCCCCTGCGCATCATTGGTAATGGTCGCCGCTACTGATGCAGCCACAGAACTAGCCGCCAAATGACCACTCCCTGCTGCCGCACTTGAACTCACAGTCGCTGTTGAATTGGCGGCTAAACTACCTGGTTGTGCCGTGCTCGTCACCGCCCCAGAACTAACTGGCGTTTCAGCGGAACTCAGTGCTTTTGTCACAGCACTACTTGTGGCCGAACTAGCAGTTGCGCTCCGGTTTGGCGTCGCTTCTGAACTCGCCGCCGAGCTTACCGCTGAAGACGAACTTAACGTCGCTTGACTCGTTGTGGTGGTCTGAGCCGCACTCACTGTCGCTTGTGCTGAACTAGCCGCTGCCGAAGTTTCGTCCGCGTGCCCAGGCACAGTGGTGACGCCGATTCCAATCGCCGCTACAGTGGCTGCCGTAATGGCCCAACGCTGTGTCAAAATTTGTTTTGTGGTCCCTTGTTTCACTGGCATGTTGATCCCCCCAAGATTCTGTCGCCCACTCTGATTAAAATGAGGCTCTGCCAAATATATTAAGCGATTATCTATTAATTGCAACTATTAATTATGGGTTGCATTAAGTACCCCGACCAGCTCGTAATCCCATCAGATAGCTGGTTTCAAATCCGTTTACATCATAAAGCGGACGCTTACCCAGTGGTAGTTTTTTACCAGCTTTAGTTAGTCCATTATCCTTTTATAGGTTGAGTGGGTAATTAATTATTCGCACGTTGCCACTTTCCCCACCCATACTTGTTGAAACAACAAAAAAGCCCGGGAGTCTCTCCCGAGCTAATGACACTGTTTTAACATTCAATTAGTTACGCGGACCGAAACGTGCGGTGACCGAGTAAGGCGAGGAGGCCTAAGACAATTTCACCCCCGCCAACAAAGATCAAGACGCCCAGGCCACTATGGCCAATCGAGGTTAATAAGTGGGTCACCGTGGTGGTCGTGTTGGGCAACATAACTGGCAATATGAACCAGCCCACCACGCCGACAATCACAGCTAACAAGCCCCCCAACGTCAAACCAGGTCCCAAACCGGCCCAGAAATGGTGGACGCTTAACGCGTACCCCACTGTCACCGCAGTTAAGAGTAACGCCGCGACCAGCACGTAGAAGTTCAGCTGCCGAGCCCATTGTAACTGACTAGCCGCTGTCTGCATGGCCGTCGTGTTAAAGGTCTTCGTCACAAGCTTCTCTGCTCGTTGGGCAATGCTTTTGGTCAACGAGGTACTAGCGGACACGCCATCTGTCGAGGCCTGTGTCTCAATCGCACTGGTCAATTCGGTTGCATCAACGGAATTAGCCGATTGACCATACAACTGGGCCACCCCCATCGCCAGATAAGGTTGCGCAACGCTCGCAGTCACCGGATTTCCCGTCACGCCTAAATCACTAAGTTTATTATTCAACCGGTTGATGACACGTTCCCCCACCGTCGACCGGGAGACTACACCGGCCGTATACGTCGCGTTAAAAACGGTCAGTTTAAGGCCAACCGTTACCGTTAACAGAAGAACCAAAACGGCCAACCAACGCCCTAACGCGGGGCGCCGCTGATAAGTGGCCTGTGGTTGGGGGTCCGGGGCCTGTTTAGGTTCTGTGGGATGGTAACGGGCCATTCGAGTGTTTTCACTCACACCAGCCACCTCCATGACTAGAAATTTATTGTTACTTATTGTAGCACATCTTAATGGTTAAAAGGTTAAGGGGGGCTTAAGGTGAAAAAGGCCGGAACGCCAAACCGTCCCGGCCCTCACACAAACCAGGTTGAGAGCCGCTTTTCTTGTGGCCCAATCCGGATTGCTTACTTGGTCGAACTCCGCTTCATCAGCCCATAAGGTAAGATGACCGTTTTGTCGTCGACCGTTTCGTTGTTCATTAATTTAGTTAACAACCGCATCGCAACGGCACCAATATCGTACAACGGTTGCGTGATAGAACTCATCTTTGGCCGAACCAATTCCGTTAACTTGGTATCGTTACTGGTGATGACTTCAAAGTCATCTGGGACAGCGACTTGGGCATCGGTCAAACCGTTCATCACCCCAGCTGCCAGTTCGTCGTCGCCAACAAAGGCCGCCGTAGCTCCCGTCGACATCAACGCGGGCTCCAAAGCTTGCCCCGCCTTGTAAGTGTAATCCGTTTCAAAAATCAGCTTGTCATCGTAAGCGATCCCCGCATCTTTCAAGGCTTTCTTGTAGCCTTTCAAGCGGTAATCATGGTTAATGGCCTCATCCATCGACCCGGACACAAAGGCAATCTTGCGGTTCCCGTGATCAATCAAATTCTTAACAGCTTCTGCCACTGCAGCCACGTAGTCAATGTTGACGCTCGGTTGGTTCTGTTCTTCGTCCACTGAACCCGCCAAAACGATTGGCGCCTTTGACCGTTTAAACTCATCGCGGAGTTCGGGGGTTACTTGGTTACCCATGAAAATAATTCCGTCGACCTGTTTAGCCATCAGAGTGTTCAGCACCTGAACCTCTTTGCCCCCATTTTCATCGGAGTTGGTCAAAATGATGTTATACTTGTACATCATCGCAATGTCATCGATTCCTCGTGCTAACGAGGCAAAGTACACGTTGGTGACGTCCGGAATGATAACCCCGACCGTGGTGGTCTTCTTACTAGCTAAGCCACGAGCGACGGCGTTTGGCCGGTAGTCCAGACGATCAATGACCTCCAATACTTTCTTCCGAGTTGCTGGTTTAACGTTCGGATTGCCATTGACCACCCGGGAGACGGTGGCCATGGAAACTGCCGCTTCACGCGCCACATCGTAAATTGTTACTGTCTGCTTTTCCATAATAACGATAGCCCTTTCTTTTCTGTTTTAAGTTGTTTTCATCCGTTTTCATGCGACTTGAACTAGTATACAAAAAGTTAGTTTGGCGTGCAAGAACTGAAAACGCTTTCATCCCAAAGAATACCCTAATTTCACTGAATTTTCAAGCTAAGAGCCTGGCTATGCTATAATGAGGCTAACTTTTGAAAGGGTGATGACATGACAAAACTCGAACAGATCCAGCAATGGACCGCGGAACACCACGCGGATATGACTTACCTCAGCAATCCCAAAACCATCCAATATTTAACTGGTTTTGGCAGTGACCCCATCGAACGGGTCCTCGCTTTAGTCGTCTTTCCCGACCAAGATCCCTTTATCTTCGCTCCCGCGCTAGAAGTGGAAGTTATCAAAGCCACTGGTTGGGCCTTCCCAGTCATCGGTTACCTAGATCACGAAAATCCCTGGGCGTTAATCGCCGACCAAGTCAAGGCACGCCACGTTGCCCCCACGCACATCGCCCTGGAAAAGGGACAACTACAGGTGGCCCGAATGGAAGCCTTAGGCGCTCAGTTGAACCACCCGACCTTCGATATCGATATCACCAGCTTCATCGACCACATGCGCCTGATCAAGTCCGCCGACGAAATCAAGAAGCTGGAAATCGCTGGAAAGTGGGACGATTTCGCCTTTGAACATGGCTTTGCCGCCGTGAAAGCCGGTCGCACGGAACAATCCGCTGTTGCCGAACTGCAGTACGCTTTAATGAAGGAAGGCATCATGGAGATGTCCTTCGGCAGTCTGGTCCAAGCTGGCGCCCACGCCGCGGAACCCCACGGGGCAACCAACGATACCAAATTTGCCACTAACGAATTAGTCTTGTTCGACCTCGGGAACGTCTACCAAGGCTACATTTCGGATGCTTCCCGGACCGTTGCCTTGGGTACGCCAACCGCCAAGCAAAAGGAAATCTATGACGTTTGCTTAGAAGCCCAGTTAACGGCCCAAGCTGCCGTTAAGCCTGGTATCACGGCCGCCCAACTCGACAAGATTGCCCGCGCCATCATCACTAAGGCCGGTTATGGCGAATACTTCATTCATCGGTTAGGCCACGGCATGGGCATGAGCGACCACGAATTTCCGTCCATCATGGCGGGCAACGACCTGGTCTTAGAACCCGGCATGTGCTTCTCCATTGAGCCCGGTATCTACATCCCTGGTGTGGCGGGTGTTCGTATCGAAGACTGCGTCCACGTCACCGCTGACGGCAGTCTCCCCTTCACCCACACGTCAAAGGAACTCACTTACGTCGGTTAAGTTGCACCCAATAGCTTAAAAAATCATCGAAATTAAAAACACCCCCAGGTTGGCCCTTAAAAGCCACCCTAGGGGTTTTATGTTGTGCTGCCTTACGTTGACAGACACCAAATCACTAAAAAGACCCATAGCGGGTTTAATCACCTAACAACCACGAAAAGCAAAGACGTCCCCGCTATGAGCTATCATCATTTTACCAGACTTGGACACCAATGTATCATAAAATTTCTTGCAAAGGGGCATCACTTCCCCCACTCGCGATACTCAAAAAGGGGAAACACAGTGACCCCCCAGGATTGGCTTTAATCTCCAATCTTGGAGGGTCACTTGAACACCGATCTTTACTTTAGGTTATGGCAACCGTTAAGCCGGTGTACCTGGTTGAGTCGTCGCCGACGTGGAGGCTTCACTTGCCGTATCGGTCGCGGCCGTACTTTCAGAAGAGTCGGTCTCTGATTCAGTCGCCGTCTCACTGTCCATACTGGAAACTTGGTCACTACTCAACACGATGTCGTCATCGGTCGCTTCAGCGCTTTCATCACTCGCCGTCCGCCAATCTTCTGGCTCGTCATCGTCTTCATCAGTGTCCAAGTGATCGTGAAGGTTTTCCTTAAAGTCGTCTAAGGCATCAGCCGCGTAAAAGGCATAGTCCACGGCGCGATCCTTCAAGGCATCCCCTTGTTTACGCACCATATCTTTCAAGGCCTCACGTTTTTCCAAATCCAAAGCTTGGTAGGCCGCGTAGGCTGCACCGCCTAAAATTAATCCTGCTAATAACTTGTGCTTTGCCATTCTGATGACTTCCCTTCCGTATTAGTCGACTGTCGTCTGCTTGTGCTTATGGCGCCGATTCCGGTACAGATCAAATGCCGTCTTACTCATGCGCGCCGCCACTGACGACTTACGGGTCGCCGTGACGCCGACCCGGTCGGTCAATTTACGCGTCGCCGTGTTCAAATCGGAGACGCTTTCACCCAAGTCCGCCGCAGCTTGGAAAACCGGGTCGATCGTAGCGACCTTCTGGTTCACGTCCTTCAATAATTCGTTAGCGTTAGCCATGATGTTTTCCGTTTGCTTGCTCAACGTATCGACATCATCGGTCACGGTTTTCATCGAACGATTAACCTCGGTTAACGTTTTGTTTAATTTGACTAAGAACATCCCAATGAAGAGCACCAAGATCAACAACGCAATTGCTGCAATCAAGCCTGCTATCTGTCCCCCGGTCATGACAACCCCTCCTTATGCATACTTAATGACTTACCCATAGAATAGCATTGTCACGCCGGGGGTGCAATTAAAACCCCACCCCAATTTCGCAATTTCCGGTCTAATCATAGGCGTCAGCCCGGAAATCTGCTAAACTAGAGCTTGGCAGATTGACCACTTGGCTCGCCGTCAACCATGACTTTCAGTTGACCGGGCCCCATTCTTTATAAAGGAGGTTCGTCGCTTGACGATCCAAACAGCCGTCACCACTTCTCTCAAATCGAGTTCGTGGTTCAAAAATTACCTTAAATCATTTGACTGGGAGTCCTTTCTCCACCTGGTCACCAGCCGCTTCTTCGCCTTACTGGCACTGACCGTGCTCTTCTTTTTGATTAACCTCATTGGTAAGGCCATCTTGAACCACAGCTTCAAGCGTTACTTACAGGGTAAATCTAAGACCCAGCAGTCGACCAATCGCCTGCAGACCATCAGCATGCTGACCATGAACCTGTTCCATTACACCATTCTATTCTTTTGGCTTTACGCCATTCTATCCACATTAGGCGTTCCGGTGGGCACTTTGGTCGCTGGGGCCGGAATCTTCAGTCTGGCTTTAGGGCTGGGTGCTCAAGGTTTCGTCAGTGACTTGGTTACCGGGATTTCCATCCTCCTGGAACAACAGCTCGATGTGGGTGACGCGGTCAAGATTGGGACCATCGAAGGTATCGTCACTGCCATTGGGTTACGTACCACCCAGGTCACCGGTGTCGACGGGACGGTCAACTTCATTCCCAACCGCAACATCACCATCGTCTCCAACCGGTCGCGCAATAACATGCGGGCTTTGGTCAACATCCCCATTGCGACGACGACGCCGATCGAGGAATTGCGGCCCATCATCGACACGGTCAACGACCAGTTGGTCCCGCAGCACCCGAGCATCATCGAGGACCCCGTCATCATGGGCGTCGTGACTTTGCCGACCGGTGAATTGGTCTACCAAGTCATTCTCATGACTAAAAACGGGAGTCAGTTCAACCTACAGGCCATCTTTCTCACGGCCTACTTGAAGGCTATTCGGCAAGCGGGCATTCACCTGCCGACCCATACCTCCACATCCCATCAAGCTTAATCGTCAAATAACCAAACGCGCATCGCATAACCAGCTTCTCCGGTTATGTAATGCGCGTTTTTTAGTAACGTGTTTATGATTTAGGCCAAGAATCTTGACTCAGTGTCTGCTCAGTCTGTTTGGGGATGACCTGATACTGGTTGTCCAAGTTATGGGCTAAGTAGTTAACGCGTTTTAGAATCTCCCGACGGGTAATGATGCCCCGAAAAATCATTTGTTCTCCCACCAAAGGGACGAACGGTTCATCCACCAACAGGTTCAAAATCAGTTCTAATTTAGCAGGATCATCGACCCAGTGGGTCACCGGCAACATCACGTCGGCGACTTGAACCGTCCGCAGTTGTTCCACGGCCGCCCCCTTAACTCGTAACAAACGGTCCGTGACCGAAGATAGCGTCAATAATCCTTGAAGCTGGTCGTTGGGCGCCAAAACGGGGATTCGCGTGTAGCCGACTTTCGACAGCACCATCAAAGCGTGCTCCAAATTATTGGTGGCTGTCACGTTGGCGACCCGGTCAGCCGGAATCACATAGCTCTTGGGCGTCTGCCGCAATAGGTCGGCAACTGCAGGGTCTAACATACCGTCATCCTTTCTGCGTGGCACGGGGAAACGTAAAGTTCAACTTGCGCACGGGTTGCCCGTCGCGCGTGTAGTACTGGACCTGCCAGTTTTTAGCAGTAACCGTGACTAACGCACAGGTGCCCCCTAAGGTGCGAAACTCCCCGCGGGGTTGACTGATACTACCCGGGTTCAAGAACAAGCAGCCGTGGACCAATTCCACGGCTAACTCGTGGGTGTGGCCAAAGAAAACCGCCTGGGCTTGTTCGGCTTGGGCGTGTAAAGCTAATTGCGTGAGGTCCCAGTTGACCGCATCGTGATGTCCGTGAACTAGTAGAACCTGACTGCCATCAACTTTGGGAGTCGCCGTCAACGGGAACCGTTGGTCACGATCCATGTTGCCCCGGACCACCCAGGTATTCTGAAACCAGGGATCATCGACCGTCATTTCAGAATCGCCACAGTGAAAGACGCGGTCGGGGGCTAACTGATGCCGCAATTGTTCGAGAATCGTCCGGTCGCCGTGATTATCACTAATGACTAACCATCGTGCCATCGCTAGGCCCCCCACCATTCGTCAAATTTTGCCAGCATCGCCGCCGTGGCTTTAGCCCGGTGACTGAGCCGGTTCTTCTTGGCCAGCGGCATCTCCGCGAAAGTCTGGTGTTCTTCCGGGACATAAAACAACGGGTCGTACCCGAAGCCATCCGTTCCCCGTGGAGCCGTTAAGATGGTTCCGGCCACCTCACCCACGGTCACCAATTGTTGACCGTTAGGCTTTACCAGCACCAACGAGGTATGAAAGGTCGCCGTCCGTTGAGCCGGCGCCGTCCCCCGCAGTTGTGCCAAGAGTTTGGACTTGTTCTTTGCGTCATCGTGGTCCCCGGCATACCGGGCGGAGTAGATGCCGGGCGCTCCGTCTAGGGCGTCGACCATCAACCCCGAATCGTCGGCTAACACCGGCAACTGGGTTGCGTGATCCACGGTGGTCGCCTTCAATACCGCGTTTTCGGTGAACGTATGCCCCGTTTCGTTGATCGGGGGTAAAGCTGGAAAATCTGCCAGGGTCTTGACCGTGATGCCCTTCGGTTCAAAAATCGTCCGAAATTCACGGGCCTTCCCGGCATTGGTCGTTGCAACGACTAGTGTTTCTGTCATAGTTTATTTAGCCTCCAATGTGTCTAATTGCGTTAAATCGGTCAGTGGAACGGTCTGCACGTGGACAGCTGTCGATAACCATTGCTGCGCCACCCGTTCGAAACTCGCCCCATCCCCGGTCGTGTAATATCTCGCGGTGGGTGGCGTTGTTTTTAACCGTGTTAGCTGGTGCTCCGTCAACACGGTGGCCACCCGTTGGGCCGTCGCGACGCCGGGGTCCACCAAGTGAACGGTCGGCCCCATCGCGCGGTGAATCACCGGTTGTAAAAGGGGAAAGTGGGTACACCCCAAAATCAACGTGTCCAAATGTGCCGCGCGTAACGGCTGAAGCTTGGCGGTCACGACTTGTTGGGCGTGAGGCGAGGTCAGGTCGTTAGCTTCCGCCAAGGTCACGAACTCCGGACAAGCCAGACTGGTGACCTGATTTTGCAGGTCCTGTTTACGGACCAACCGGTCGTAACTGCGGCTGTTGACCGTTCCGGCCGTGGCGATGACTCCAATGCGATGCGTCTGCGTCACCTTAGCCGCGGCTTTTGCGCCCGGGGCAATCACGCCGACGACCGGAATGGGGAGTTCTTGGTGTAAGGCTGGCAAGGCCGCCGCAGTCGCCGTGTTACAGGCAATCACCAGTAGTTTAATTCGATCGGTCCGCCGCAAAAACGTCGCAATTTGCCGGACAAACGTGCGGACCTCCTGTTTGGTGCGGGGGCCATATGGTAACCGTTGCTGGTCCCCAAAATACACCGTGGCTTCCGCCGGCAATCGCCGGTGAATCGCCTTCAATACTGTCAATCCGCCCACTCCCGAATCCATCAATCCAATCGGATCATTGCGCATCACTCAACGCCTCCTCACAGCTTATTAGTTGAACTTATATTATCATCCTTTATTGAACCGGTTTCAAGTCAGATGCCATGACCCCCGGTCCTAAAAAAAGTCTAAAGTTATCGTAAAATCCAGTTCCCCTCTTATTTTACGGTATAATAACAATATGGTAACAAAACAGACCACTAATCGGACGAAGGAGTCAATAATTTTGAAGAATTTATACCAAACCGTCATGCACGACGCTGCCGGCGCACCTTATTTGCCCCAGTTGATTTTGCGTGACGCGCTCATACCAGAACTGTTAGGGGATGACCGGGGGGCCATCGGCTACTGGGCAGGTAAATCCCTCGCCCGTAAGTTCCCCCTAGGCAACCCAACGGACGCGGCCACCTTCTTCCAACAAGTTGGGTTTGGCGACCTAACATTGCTCAACCAAACGGCCGAGATGACCAGTTGGCAACTAAGCGGGGAACCCGTTAAGCTACGCAAGCAAGTCAAAGCCGACAACGATTTTACTTTAGAAGCCGGCTTCTTAGCCGAAATGATGGCCCAACAACTCGGAGTTAATGCCGAGGCCGAAATGACCGAGACGACGCGCAAATTACGCGACCACGTAGTCACCTTCAACGTTTATACGGACCCCAACGACGTCATTCCCGATTATGACGCTCCCCAGCCGCTTAAGTTAATCACACCAACGACTGACGCCGACCAGGACCAATAATTTAATTTTTCGAAACGTGTCCCATAACGGCGCGCTAGCTCTAGCTAACGTGACCCTTGTGAGGCACGTTTTTTATGATCAATCAAAAAAGGAGTCAGAATCTCTTCTGGCCCCTCAAATGCGACGAATAAGCGCCGCTTCATTCTAGATAACGTGGAGCGTACTTAAGCTTCAACGTATTGGTCTAAAATCTTCTTTAATTGTTCCTTGGAGTGGTAACCCACGATGGAGTCGACCGCTTCGCCGTCCTTTTTTACTAACAGCGTTGGAATACTCATGATGCCGAAGTTTTGGGGCGTATTTGGGTTAGCGTCTACGTCCATCTTAGTGAACGTGACTTGATCACCCATTTCTTCAGACAACTGTTCCACCACTGGTGATTGCATCCGGCACGGGCCGCACCACGTTGCCCAAAAATCGGTCAGCGTGACGCCCTTAGCTGTGTCTTCTTCGAAGGTTTTATCCGTTGTTTCTGTAACCATCTTATTGCCTCCCTAATTCGTTATGAACTACCAGTAGCTGTTAATCATCTACATTGATTAGTCTAACAGATTGACGCGAAATGACAACTAAATTGCTTACAACTTAATTTTGTTAGAAGCGAACGACGGTCGACCCGTCGCCACCAGCATTAGCGGGCGAGAAACCGAAACTCTTGACGCGCTTATTACGTTTCAAGTAGTCGGTCACCCCCTTACGCAATGCCCCGGTCCCCTTGCCGTGAATAATCGTCACGGTCGGGTAACCCGCGAGTAACGCGGCATCGATGTAGCGGTCGACTTCGGCCATCGCCTCGTCGTAGCGGTGCCCCCGCAGATCCAAAGTTGGTGACATCCCGCTCGACCCAGTCCGGCGTACCGATGCTCGGGGTTGCTTCTTTGATTTAGCGGGATCGGCACCCTTTTCAAGGTCCGACGTGGCAATCTTCATCTTCAAGATGCCCAATTGAACTTCCCAGTGGTCGTCGTCGAGTTGTTGCATCAAGACGCCTTGTTGGCCGTACGACTTGACCAGCACGTTATCACCCTTCTTGAAGGTATGCTTCGCCTTTTCCCGGCGGAGAACCTTGTTTTTCTTCAGGCCCGTATCTTGTTGGATGGCGTTCAACGCGCCTTGCGCGGCAATCAACTCATCTTCTTTGACCACACTGCGCCCCGCATCGAGTTGTTTCTTTCGCAGGTCAGAAATGATCTTGTTGGCCCGCTTACGTGATTCGTCCACTAATCGGTTGGCCTCCTGTTTGGCCGTCGTCATCAGGTGGTCTTTTTGCTGCTGATACTGGTCAAATTGGTGTTGCAACTCGTGGTGCAGTTCCGTGGCTTCCTTCAGTTGCGTGGCCAATTCGGCCGCATGGCTATCAGCCACGCGTTTTTGCTCGGTCAAGTCACTGATCATGGCGTTCAAGTCTTGGCTATCCTGGTCGGTCAAGCCCCGCGCCGCCGCCACGACTTGGCTAGGCATTCCTAAACGGGCCGCGATATCTAACGCGTTACTGCGCCCCGGAATCCCAATCAACAACCGATAAGTCGGTTGCAAACTTTCGGCGTCGAACTCCATGCTGGCGTTGATGGTCTCCGGCCGGTTATACCCGTAAGCCTTGAGTTCCGGGTAGTGGGTCGACACCATCACGTAACTGCCCAAAGTCCCAATCTGGTCCAAAATGGCAATCGCCAGTGCGGCCCCTTCTTGAGGGTCGGTCCCAGCACCCAGTTCGTCGATAACAATCAGGCTATTTTCATCGGCCTGTTTCAAGATGCCGACGATGTTTTCCATGTGCCCCGAGAAGGTACTTAGGCTTTGTTCGATGGATTGTTCGTCTCCAATATCGGCAAAAATATCGTCGAAGACGCCAATCACACTGTTCTCGTTGGCTGGAATAAAAAGACCGGACTGACCCATCAACTGGACCAACGCCAGGGTTTTCAAGGTGATGGTCTTCCCACCAGTGTTGGGCCCAGTGACGATGATGGTCTTGTAATCCTGACCGATTGCGATGTCGTTAGCCACAACCTTTTTTTGGTCGATCAACGGGTGCCGCGCTTGGCGCAGGTTCACCTGATTAGTCGTCGACAATTTGGGTTCTGTGGCGTGCAAGTGATGCGCGTACTGGGCCTTGGCGTTGATAAAGTCAAAGTGCCCTAAAATTTCAGCGTTACGTAAGATTTCTTGTTGGTACGGCGTCAGTAAGGCGGTCAATTCCGCTAACAGACGCTGCTCTTCGTGCCGTTCGTCCATCTGGTTTTGCCGCAAACGGTTATTCAAACTAACCACCGCTTGCGGTTCAATAAACAGGGTCTGCCCACTGGCACTTTGGTCGTGGACGATGCCCCCGAAGTGTTGCTTATATTCCGAACGGACCGGCAACACGTAGCGGTCGTCGCGAATCGTTACGATGGTCTCGCTTAAATACTTGGCGTCCTTGCCCCGGGTGTACTGATCCATACTTTGACGAATGGCCGCCGCCGTTTGGGTGATGTGTTGGCGAATCTGGCGTAACTCCGGTGACGCGTCGTCAGTTAGATGACCGTCTCCTTCTAACGACGTGCGTAACCGCCGCGTCACGTCTGGTAAAGTCACTAATTCGTGGACTTCTTGGTCTAGTACGCGTAGGTCAACTTCTTTATCCGCCAACTGTTCAAAGAACCGGACCACGGAACTGGTCGTCCACAGGATTCGACTAATTTGCGCTAATTCCAGACCGTTTAAAACGGCTTCTAAGGCCAACCGTTTCAAATGCGGGCGAATGTCATCTAGTTTCGGCAACGGAATCCCACTTTCTAAGCGGTAAATATCCGCGCCGTCACGAGATTCATCTAACCAACGCTGTAACTGCTCACTATCGGCCGTGGGCTGTAAGTGATCGAGTTCTCGGCGACCAGCCGCCGAGACCAAGTAGTGCTGGATAGCTTGCTTGATGCGCCCATACTCCATGATGCTGAGTGTTTTTTGGTTCATGTGTAACTCCTCTCACAAAGGGCTCCCTAGGACTTGGTCAACCACCAGTCATAAATCTGATAAGACAAGCCAGGGGTCTGTTTCACGATCCACTGCGCCACAGGAGACGCCTGGTAGGTCGTTTGAAACCCGGTAATGGGTAATAAAATCAATAAATTCAAAATTAAAAAGATAACCACATAACGAATCACTAAGTTGATCAAACCGCCAGCTAAGGCGTTCACTTGGTGGACGACCGGTAGCTTAGTCGCCCGGTTCAACCCAAACGACGGCGCACGATAAAGTAGCCCACGGTCAGGATGGCGGAAAAAGCCAACCCATTCAAGAAAAAGTGGCTACTTTGGCCAGCCGTTACCGCACTGACCGAACTATTCAGATTCAAGTTGCCCACGAATTGACTGAGGCCCGTTGCCACCGGCTGGGCGCCAAATCGAGCTGCCACCCAGACCACGAGGTACCCCACGGTCAATAAAATTTGGATCACGAACCCGCGCCGATAACCACGGTGAAAGCCCCAAGCTAAAATCACTAAAATTCCGAGACTGAGTAACACCCTAAGCCCCCGTTTCTGGTGAGTGCGGTCGGGGAGTGTGGTCCTCCGTATCCGCGGACGTCTTCTGCGCATTGGGGGCTTTTTGCTGATTCTGAGCCTTGGCCGCCATCTTCAATTGATCCGAAATGGCGTTAAACGCCATTAAAACTGCCGCATCTTCCTTACTGATATCCGGAGATACCTTTTTCAATTGGTCGAATTGTTCATTCAATAAAGTGGTTACGGCACGCATATGGTCATCGGTTGCTTGACCCACGATGGTGTAGGGCTTGCCCGCAATCACCGCCTTAAAGCGGTGGGTCTGTTCTGTCATCTCATCATCCCCCTATTTTCCACAATGCCTTAATTTTACCATTAATTGGGAGTTGGGCCTAGTTTTGACACACACCAAAATGAGCCCAAACAAAAAGGGCGGTCATCCGCCCCTCATTGCCCGCTTGCTTTACTTTTTGCCCGCGTTCGGGTCGATGGTACCATCCGCTAAGAAGGTGTTCAAAACGGATTCGACCATGTCCCATTCTTCGTCGGATTCGATCAATTGAAGATCGCCGCCGGAAGGATTAGCCGGGTCATCGTCAGCCGGTAAGGCATAGGCCTGAATGTCGACTTCTTCGTCGTCACTCTTACCAGCCGGGTAAATCAAAATGTAAGATTTACCAAAGTCGTCGGATTCAAACGTGAATAACACGTCGTATAACTCTTCGTTACCATTTTCATCAACTAATGTAATTTGTTCTTGGTCTTCGTTCATGGGAAACCTCACTTTTCTCGGGTTAATTTGCCTTTACGATCCAAATAATTCTGCAAAATCAACCCAGCTGCTAATTTGTCAATGACACGCTTGCGTTTCCGCCGTGACGTGTCTGCTTGTTCCACTAACATACGCTCCGCTTCAACCGTTGTCAACCGTTCGTCTTCGTAATCGACCGGTAAGTGAAACCGATCCGTTAACATTTGACCGTAACGTTGCGAAGCCGCCACACGCGGGCCTAAGGTATTGTTCATGTTCTTAGGTAATCCGACCACGAAACCGTCAACTTCATGGGCCTTGACCAGTTCCGCCACGCGGTCCAAGCCAAACACCTCTTGATCTTCATCAATTGGAATGATCTCAACCCCTTGAGCCGTCCAGCCCAAGGCGTCGCTCACGGCGACCCCCACGGTTCGTGATCCGACGTCTAGTCCCATTAACTTCATGAAGGTTTCACCGGTCCATTCTGATTAAGATAGAAACGCACGAGTTCTTCAATAATCTCGTCACGTTCGTGTTTGCGAATTAAATTCCGCGCATCATTGATTCGCGGGATGTACGCAGGATCGCCTGATAGCAGGTACCCGACAATCTGATTAATGGGATTATACCCCTTCTCTTCCAGTGCCTGATAAACCGTTACCAGTGTCTCATGAACATCCTTTGGCTGGTTGGCGCCAAAATCAAAATACATCGTTTTGTCTAATGAACTCACTATATCACACCCCCGTACTTCCTCACTTAGTCTTAATTTTACTCGATTGCCCGTTAAACTACAACGACGGGCCTCCAATGTAATGTTTTCGTAATACTCTTAACCACTTTGGGGTGCCAACGCAAAGACGGCGCGGCCACTAGTTACGCGTCCTCACCGTCCTTACCATTTTCAGTCTCGTAACCGGTTAATCTTGGGCACTTAACCAATCATTAGCGGCCTGCATCGCATCCGGCAAGCCCGCTGGGTTCTTGCCACCGGCTTGAGCTAGGTTCGGCCGGCCGCCACCGCCACCGTTAATCTTCGGGGCAATGGCTTTAATCAAATCACCGGCCTTGACTTGCTTTTGCTTGTCGGCACTGACCGCCACAATCAGATTAGCCTTACCGTTGACCTCGGCCCCCAAGACCAAGACGTCGGATAACGCCTTGTCGCGCCAAGTGTCAGCTAAGGCTCGCAACTGGTCCATCTTGGAGACTTGGACGGTCCCGCTAATCAACCGATATTGACCAGCCGTTTCGACGTGGTCAAAGACCGCTCCAGCTTGTTGACCGGCCAACTTGCCTTCCAAGGTCGCCTGCTTCTGTTGTAAGTCCTTGACCTGGGCTTGTAAGGCCTGCAGACGTATCTCAACTTCGCTGGTCTGGGTGACCTTCAAATCGCCCGCAACCCGATCCAAGACGTTACTCCGGTCATTCAAGTAACGGTAAGCGGCCGCCGAGGTCACGGCTTCGATTCGCCGCACACCGGCGCCGACCCCGGATTCCGAGGTAATCTTGAACAAGCCGATTTCATTGGTGTTGCGGACATGGTTCCCGCCACAGAATTCCGTGACGTAATCGCCGGCGCTCACCACGCGGACCGTCTTGCCGTACTTTTCACTGAACAACGCGATGGCGCCCATCTTCTTAGCACTGTCGATGTCGGTCACGACCGTGTTCACCGGCAATTCGTCAAAAATCTTTTGGTTGACGATGGCTTCGGCCTTCGCCAAATCAGCCGGGTCGACTTGGCCAAAGTGGGTAAAGTCAAACCGCAGGTAGTCGCCTTCAACTAAGGAACCGGCCTGTTGAGTGTGTTCGCCAAAGACATCGCGTAACGCCTTGTCCAACAAATGCGTTGCGGTATGGTTCTTTTCGACCTTGCTGTGGAAGACTGGGTCGACCTTGAGTTCGTACGTGGTGCCCTTTTTCAGTGGCGCTACGACATCTAAGGTGTGCAGGTTCTGGCCGTTCGGGGCATGTTGCACGTCCGTCACGTGAGCCACGACCTGACCATCCAAGTCATAAATGTCCCCGTGGTCGGCGACTTGGCCCCCCATCTCGGCGTAGAACGGCGTCTGAGCAAACATGGCTTCGGCCGTCCCAGTGGTGACTTCGTCGGTCAACTGGTCGTTAGCCACTAATTCGACCAAGTCACTCTTAGCCGTCAGCTGCGTGTACCCCACGTATTCACTCGGGGTTTTGACGTTGATCAACAAGTCGTGTTGTAAGCCCATGGCCTTTTGCTTACCGCGCGCATTACGAGCCCGGTCCCGTTGCTTTTGCATCTCGACCTTGAATCCGTCTTGATCGACCGTGACGCCCTGATCGATGGCGTATTCCTGGGTCAGTTCAACCGGGAAGCCGTAGGTATCGTACAATTTGAAGGCGTCAGCCCCATTAATTTGCTTCTTCCCCGTTTGCTTGAGATCGGCGATTAAACCGTTCAAGAGGTCCAAGCCACCGGTCAGCGTTTCGCCGAACCGGTCTTCTTCAGAGCGCACAATCTTTGCGATGTAGTCCTTTTGCTTTAAGACTTCTGGGTAGTAGGACTGCATGATTTGCCCCACGATGGGCACTAATTGGTCCAAGAAGGCGCCTTGAATCCCGAGCTTCTGCCCGTTGACAACGGCCCGACGAATCAAGCGCCGGATGACATAGCCGCGGCCTTCGTTACTTGGCAACGCCCCGTCACCGATGGCAAAAGTGATGGCCCGCGCATGGTCAGCAATGACCTTAAAGGAGATGTCATCTTCCTTGTCAGCACCGTAATGCTTGTTGTCACTTAAGGCTTGCGTCTTTTCAATCAGCGGCATGAACAAGTCGGTCTCAAAGTTGGTCCGGGCGTTTTGGAAAATCGAGACGACCCGTTCCAGCCCCATCCCCGTATCAATGTTCTTCCGCGGTAACGGCTTGTAGCTGCCGTCTGGTTCGTGGTTGAACTGGGAGAAGACGATGTTCCAAACTTCCAGATACCGTTCATTTTCACCACCCGGGTAGTTTTCCGGGTCGTCCGGTGCTAAGTTGTTGAAGTCTTCGCCCCGGTCATAGAAAATTTCGGAGTCGGGTCCCGAAGGCCCTTCACCGATATCCCAAAAGTTGTCTTCCACCGCGATGATGTGGTCGGGGGCGACCCCGGCCTTTTCCCAGTCTTCCTTAGCGACCGTATCCTTGGGGTAGACCGTCATGTACAGCTTATCGGGGTCCCAGCCGAACCAGTCGGGCGACGTTAAGAGTTCCCAAGCCCAGGTGATGGCTTCTTTTTTAAAGTAATCACCCACCGAGAAGTTCCCTAACATTTCAAATAACGTGTGGTGCCGGGCGGTCCGACCGACATTTTCGATATCGTTGGTCCGGATACTCTTCTGTGAACTGGTCAGCCGCGGGTTTTCGGGAACCACTTGGCCACTGAAATACTTTTTCATGGTTGCTACTCCGGAATTGATCCAGAGTAAGGACGGGTCATCCTTCGGCACCAGCGAGGCGCTGGGTTCAATGGTGTGTCCCTTGGACTTGAAGAAGTCGAGATACATCTGCCGAATCTGACTACTGCTTAGCTCTTTCATCTCTTAAATACCTCCAAAAAAAGATAAAAACACCGTTGCCCGTAAAGACGCCGAAGCGCGGTACCACTTTACTTGCAACGATGTTTAGTCGTTAACCTCTTAAACTCATAACGCCGAGTCGCGATGTTGCCTGCGAGGGAGCACCAATTGGGGTCGAGTCGTTTTTCACAGCACCCAAAACGTTTCTGAAAGTCGGGCCCCACCGGTATATCCTCTATGCTTATTTAATTGTCCACTTGAAATTATAGGTGGCCGGTTGGCACTTGTCAATCGCAAGTCTATTGGTAACGATTGGACTCGCGTTTGCGCCGTTTTCGTTCGGCCCGGGCCGCAGCCCGTTGTTCGATCCGGCGTTCCTGGTCCTTCTTGTGGTGAATGGCTTGCTTGATCTGGTGCTTGTAGCCGGGTTTAATCTTCTTTTTCTTCTTCTTGACCAGGCCAATCAGCGTTGGGTCCAGCTTTTGGGTGGACTTATTGCGCTTCTTTCGCCGGTTCCGGTCGTAAGAGTCGACGACTTCACCGTTGCTGATGCGCTTAGGTTTGAAGTGCACGCCGAGTTCTTCGATGGCCGCAACCTGGGCCTCTTCCCCTGGGGAGTACAGGGTGATGGCCGTTCCTGGCATCCCCTGACGACCCGTCCGGCCGACCCGGTGAATGAAGAAGTCGAGATCTTCCGGAATATCATCGTTGATGACGTGCGAGACCCCTTCAATGTCAATTCCTCGAGCCGCCAAATCGGTCGCCACGACGTATTGGAATTGCAGGTTCTTGACTTCGCGCATCACCCGTTTACGTTCCCGCGGCTTGATGTCGCCGTGAATCATGGCGACTTTCAGTCCCTGGTTCTTCAGGTAATCGTGGAGTTCTTCCACCCGCTTCTTGGTGTTGGCAAAAATCAGCACCAGGTAGGGTTCTCCCATCGTAATTAGTTGGTAAATCAACTGGTTACGGTTCTTCCCCTTAGTCGAAATCAACCAGTTATCGATAGTATCACTGATAATCGAGGTCACTGGGATCTCTTCGATGACCGGTTGGTTCATGTACTTGCGTAAGAACGGGTTCAACCGTTGCGGGATGGTCGCGGAAAAGACCATCATCTGCAGGTCGTGCGGCATCCGGGCCGCAATCTTATCGACCTGATCCAAGAACCCGAGGTCCAAGGTCATGTCGGCTTCGTCCACCACGAATTGGTGCGCCGTATGCACGTCTAGGGCTTGTGATTGAATCAGATCCAAGACCCGGCCGGGGGTCCCGATGACCAATTGTGGTTGGAAATGGTGCAATTTATTGACCTGACGCTGCTTGTCAGTCCCCCCGACGTAGTTGCCAATCCGAATCTCAAAGGGGGCTTCGGCGGCTAACTGTTCAGCCGCCGTGTGGATCTGGTAGGCCAACTCCCGACTGGGGGTCGTGATAACGGCCTGGACCTGGTTCTCACTGGTCAGCTGGTTAAAAATGGGCAGTAAGAACGTGTGGGTTTTCCCGCTCCCGGTCTGGGATTGGCCGACGACGTCCTTGCCCGCAGCAATGATGGGAATCAATTTTTCCTGCACGGCGGTCGGCTGTTTGAAGCCAATCTTTTTTAAGGCCGTCATCAAATATGGCTGCAAGTGAAACTCGCTAAAATTTGCGGTCATGTTACTCTCCTTTATCTTGTGCGACCAAGGTATCCAATTCCTGGATGACCTGGTCAATTTCAGCTTGGTCATGGGCCGTTGCGCCACTGGCCAAGGCGTGGCCCCCGCCACCGTGTTGCTTGGCTAAGCCGTTGATCGAAGGACCCTTCGACCGCAACCGAATGCGGTAAGTGTGGTCCTTAGCTTCGACGAAGAACGCCCAGGCCTTGACCGTGGTGATCTTGCCAGGCAACGGGACCACGGCTGACGTTGAATCGGTCTCCGCTAACTCGAAGGGTTCTAAGTCCGCATCGCTTAACTTCAAATAAGCCGCCCCACTTGGCAGGATGGTCAAATTCTGATAAACGTACGCCGATAAGCGCGCCATAGCTGGCGAAATTTCGTCTTCGGCCTGGTTGACGTCGTTGGCGGAAAAGCCCGTGGTCATCAATTGCCCCGCCACAGCCATGGTATGCGCCGAGGTAGCCGGGTACATGAAGCGGCCCGTATCCCCGACGATGCCGGCGTAGAATAACCGCGCGGCCTCTTGGGGCAACGTCAATTCCGCTTCGTTGGCGGTGTAAAAGTCCGTTAGTAATTCCGAGGTACTCGACGCCTGATCGTCGACCCATTGGAGGTCACCAAAGGCGTCGTCGTTAGGGTGGTGGTCGATCTTAATCACGGCCTTACCCGTTTCCCAACGCGCATCGTCGACCCGCGGCTGATTGGCCGTGTCGACCACAATGACTAAAGCGTCTTTATATTGGTCGTCACTGACATTCTGGTCGGCTTGGCCTAACCAGTCAAAACCAGGATAGTGCTTACCTACCGCTAAGATGGTCTTAGCGGGAAAACTAGCCCGTAAAATGGTTCGTAAGCCTAGTTGGGCGCCCACACAATCCGGGTCTGGATGCTGGTGTCGGTGGATAATAATGGTCTGGTAACGTTTGATTTCTTCTAAAATGGCGGTTTGAATTGCCATGCTGTTCACCCGTTCTTTCCGATTGGCGGGTTGCTCCCGCCGCAATACTGCGTTTCAGTATACAAGTTTTAGGGGGTAATTTCAAAGAAAGTCTGCCTTAATCCCCCCATAAAGGCAGGCGGACGTTTTCAAAAGTCTGTGCAGCCAGACTGGTGATGGTGATGCCTAGCAAACGAATCTGTTCATCGGGCGTCGCCACCTCATGGTACAACTCCAGCGCTAACTCGTAGTAATTTTCTGCTTCGTTGGTCAAAAAATCTTCCTGAGTCACCCGCTTGGTCACCGTGGTAAAGTCGCTGGTCCGCAACTTCAAGACCAGCGTTTTACCGTGCCGCTGTTTACGGGCCACGGCCTGAGCCACCAGTTCGGCCAAGTGACGCAACTGGTTCTCCACCTCACCACTAGTAGTTAACGGCGGACCATACGTCCGTTCTTTACCGATGGACTTGCGTTCCCGTTGATAAGCCACTGGCCGCTCGTCGATGCCGCGGACCCGCTGATACAAGACGTAGCCGAACTTCCCAAAGTCGTGAATCAATTCCAGTTGCGAGCGCTGGTAGAGGTCAGCCCCGGTCTGGATGCCCAAATCGTGCATCTTGGGGACGGTCTTCTTACCCACGCCCCGGAAGCGCTCGATGGGCAGTGCCATCAAAAAATCATGGGCGTCTTCGGGTAAAATCACGCTGACACCGACCGGTTTGCGAAAATCCGAGGCTTCCTTGGCCAAAAATTTACTGTAAGAAATCCCCGTCGAGCAAGTCAAATGGGTCTGATCATAGATTTCAGCTTGGATTTCGTGGGCCACCTGCACGGCCGAATGCAGATGGTGCTTATTTTCAGTTACATCCAGATAGGCTTCGTCAAAGGCGACCGGTTCGATTTTATCTGTGTACTCGTGAAAAATGCGGTGAATCTGGTTAGAGATTTCCCGGTAGTGGGGAAAATTCGGTGTCTGAAAGATGGCTTGCGGGCAAAGTTTCAACGCTTCGTTGGCACTCATTGCCGAGTGAACACCATGCTTTCTGGCCCGATAATTGGCGGTGGTCACTACGCCACGCCCACCGGTCTTACGGGGATCCTTGGCGATGATCAACGGGTGGCGTTTGAATTCTGGGTGGTCCCGTTCCTCAATAGACGCGTAAAAGGCATCCATGTCGACATGAATGATTTTGCGTTGCGTAAATTTTGCGTCAATCATTGAACACACCACCCTTCCCCGTTGATTATTATTATACCAGAACGTTTGTTTGCTTGCACGCTTAGCGCTAAAAAAAAACGACCCCCAAAAGGAGTCGCCGGGTCATCAAGCTTACTTCTTGGCACTATCGTTGGCATCGTCGTCAGACTTCGGTGCATCGTCAGCTTGATCATCTGTTTTAGTTGCCGTTGGTTGTTGCGTGTCGGCTGGTTGGTCCGCCGGCTTTGCGGGTGCGGCCGCGGCTGGCTTAGCAGCCGGTGCAGTGACCGCTTGTGGGCCTTGGGACGTCACTTGCGCAATCGCCCGTAAGTCAAAGACCAAATAAATCCCGTCACAATCCAAGGTGACTGTTTTGTCGGTTTGGTTGATTTCATCGATGACCCCGTGTAACCGGCCAATCGTGATGACATGATCACCCTTCTTCAACTGGCTCATCATGTCCCGGTGCTTCTTTTGTTGCTTTTGTTGCGGCCGCAACATTAAGAAGTACATTAAGGCCAAGAAAACGACCAAAAT
Source organism: Levilactobacillus suantsaii (assembly GCF_014069315.1). Taxonomy (NCBI): domain Bacteria; kingdom Bacillati; phylum Bacillota; class Bacilli; order Lactobacillales; family Lactobacillaceae; genus Levilactobacillus; species Levilactobacillus suantsaii. The sequence goes on from NZ_CP059603.1 coordinate 2,286,973, forward strand.
AATTAACGTCGAGTACTGGCCGCCTGCGGCAACTACAAGATTACTTAACACATTGGTTCACTCCTTCGTATCCTATCTAATGAACAACTTTACCAGACTCCAAGGAATCCGTCCAATTATTTCTAAAAGTTCTTCGGATGTTCGGCATTATAGCCATACGTGTCGAAGACCTCCGCCCGCAAGTCCAACAAACTGTCATTTTGGATTGCCTGGCGCACCCGTTTCATCAGGTGGTGTAAGAAATACAAATTATGGTAACTGGCTAACCGGAGACCAAAATCCTCGTCCGCCTTGAACAAATGCCGCAAGTAGGCCCGACTATAATGCTGGCAAGTATAGCAATCGCAATCCGGGTCAATGGGCCGAAAATCCCGGGCATACTTGGCGTTTTTGACCACCAAACGACCGTGGGTGGTCATGCAAGTCCCTTTCCGGGCAATCCGAGTAGGTAAAACACAGTCGAACATGTCGACGCCACGAATCACCCCGTCAATCAGGGAATCAGCAGTCCCGACGCCCATCAGATAGCGGGGTTTGCTCGTTGGCAGGAGCGGGGTCGTCAAGGCTAAGATGCGGTTCATCTCGTCCTTGGATTCGCCCACGGAAAGCCCCCCAATCGAATAACCCGGAAAGTCCAAGCTGACCAAGTCCCGGGCGGATTCACGTCGCAAGTCTTCGTAACCGGCGCCCTGTACGATGCCAAACAACCCCTGGTAATCGGGGTGGGCGTGGGCTTTTAACCCCCGTTCTGCCCAGCGCGAGGTCCGCTCGACCGAGTGTTTGACATAATCGTAACTTTCAAAGAACGGCGGGCATTCATCCAAACTCATCATGATATCAGGCCCCAGTTGGTTTTGAATGTGAATCGCCTTTTCCGGCGACAAAAACAACCGGTCACCGTTGACCGCGTTACGGAAATGAACGCCTTCCTCGGTCAGTCGCCGGTTCTTCGCCAGCGAGAAGACCTGAAAGCCCCCTGAATCGGTCAAAATTCCTTTGGGCCAATTCATGAACCGGTGCAGGCCTCCCGCCTCGGCTATCAGGTCTGCCCCCGGTTGGAGCCACAGGTGATAAGTATTGGCCAAAATGACCTGTGAGCCCATCTCGTCCAGTTCCTCGGGACTGATGGCCCCCTTCATGGCCGCTTGAGTCCCGACCGGCATGAACATCGGGGTCGCAAAGGTCCCGTGGGGCGTCATGAGTTCACCCAACCGCGCTCCGGTGTGCTTTTCGGTCTTGATCAAACGATACTTAATCGCGGGTTCCATGCTGTCCCTCCAATTATTTGATAAACATTGCATCCCCAAAGCTAAAGAAACGGTAACGTTCAGCGATGGCGTGCTGATAAGCGGCCAGAATCTGCTCGCGCCCCGTAAAGGCGGCCACCAGCATAATCAAGGTCGACTTAGGCAAGTGAAAGTTAGTGATAAACGCGTCAACGACCTGCCAATGGTAACCCGGACGAATGAAGATGTCTGTCCAGCCGGAGTCGGCGCGTATCTCACCGTGAAACTTGGTGCCAATGGTCTCCAAGGTGCGAATCGACGTGGTCCCGGTGGCAATGATTCGCCCCCCGTTTTGCCGGACCTGATTCAAGGTCGCGGCGGACTTTTCGTCCAACCGATAAAATTCGCTGTGCATCTTGTGGTCGTCCACGTTTTCTTCTTCGACCGGCCGGAAGGTACCTAACCCGACGTGTAACGTCAGGTACACCAGCTTGGCCCCCTTAGCCACGGCCTGGTCCAGTAACGCCTGAGTCCAGTGTAACCCTGCCGTGGGGGCGGCCGCCGAGCCGTTTTCCTTGGCGTAAACCGTTTGGTAACGGTCGGCATCAGCCAACTTTTCTTTGATGTAAGGCGGCAACGGCGTTTCACCCAGTTGTTCCAGGATTTCCATAAAAATGCCCTGGTAGTGAAATTCGATCAGCCGAATCCCATCTTCACGTTCTTCAGTCACGGTCGCCGTTAACTGACCGGCCCCAAAGCTAACGGTGGTGCCAACTCGTAAACGTTTGGCCGGTTTCATCAAAGTCTCCCAGACATCACCAGCCACGTTATGCAACAGTAAGACTTCGACGTGACCACCGGTATCTTCTTTGACCCCATACAATCGGGCGGGCATCACCCGGGAATTGTTCATGACGATGGCGTCCCCCGGGTGAATCTCCGCCAAAATATCGTAAAAGTGCTTGTCGGTCAATTGGCCTGTGCGGTGGTCCAAGACCAATAACCGCGACGCATCCCGGTGCTCGATTGGCGTTTGCGCAATCAGCTCCGGTGGCAACTCGTAATCGTAATCCGCTAGTGTCGTCATCGTCAGCATCCCCCTTTAACCTTAGTCTTTGGGTTTAAACTGCCGGCCCAGGTGTTGGTAACCCGCTTCGGTCACCACGCGGCCCTTCGCCGTGCGCTTCAAAAACCCTCGTTGTAACAGGTACGGCTCATACATCGCCGCTACCGTCTCGGTCTCTTCACCAATGTTAGCGGCTAATGTGTTCAACCCGACCGGACCGCCATCGTAATAGTCGATCATGGTGGTCAGTAACTTGATATCTGTCGAGTCTAACCCGGCGGAATCGACCCGTAATAGCGTCAGCGCGTGGTCGACGATCTCCGGGTCAATGGTGTCGTGGTCCGGGGAGACTTCCGCAAAGTCGCGGACCCGCTTCAACAGCCGGTTAGCGATTCGCGGCGTCCCCCGCGACCGGAGCGCAATTGCGTGGGCCCCGGCCGTCGCAATCGGTGTCTGGAAAATGTCGGCCGACCGCAAGACGATTTCTTCGAGGTCCTGCGCGTTGTAATACGCCATGTGTTCCACGATGCCAAAGCGATCCCGTAATGGTGCCGACAATAATCCGGCTCGTGTCGTCGCCCCAATCAACGTGAACGGCGGTAACGGGAAGTGGACCGGGTGCGCAGTTGGGCCCTGCCCCACCACGATATCGATGTAAAAGTCTTCCATTGCCGAGTACAACATTTCTTCGACGATTTTCGGTAACCGGTGAATCTCATCGATAAACAGGATATCACCGGGCTGCAATTCATTGAGCAACGCGACCAAGTCCCCCGGTTTTTCGATAGCCGGGCCACTGGTCGTGCGAATCTGCACCCCCATTTCGTTGGCAATCACCCAAGCCAGCGTGGTTTTCCCGAGTCCCGGTGGCCCATACAACAGAACGTGGTCCAAGGACTCTTCGCGTTGCTTAGCGGCTTTGATATACACATTTAATTCGTGCTTGATGGGCGCCTGGCCGATGTACTGCCCCAATGTCTGGGGTCGTAAGGATTTTTCTACGGAGTCTTCCCGCGCATCTTCCGGTTCTGGTGACACAATGCGGTCGTCATCTGCCATACACGACCCCTCCTTTCTCATTTGCCATTACTTGGTCAAGAGCCGTAAGCCCTCACTCAAGTATTCGTTCGTGTCTTGACCCGCTAACTGCTTGAGTTGCGGGGTAATCTTTTTGACGGCGGCTTCCCGGTAGCCCAAAGCTTGCAACGCCGCCAACGCGTCGTCGAGCTGGGCGTTGGTCGTGCCCGTGGCAACGGCCTCCGGTTTGAACAGGTCCGGCGACTCGTTATCCGCTAAGTCATCCAACTTGCCTTGCAAATCTAAGACCAACTGGCCCGCGGTCTTCTTGCCCACACCAGGAAACTTAGTCAAAAAGCTGATGTCGTTGGTCTTGATGGCGACCATCAGTCCCTGGTGGTCTGGATTGGCCAGAATCGCCAAAGCACTCTTGGGCCCGATTCCACTCACGTTGATCAGTTTCAAAAACAATTGCTTTTCCGCATAGTCTGCAAACCCGTAAAGGGTCTGGGCCGAGTCACTGACCGCCTGATAGACGTAAATCGTGACTTCTTGGTCTTGGGTGTAGCGGTAGGGATTGGCCGTGTTGACCAAGTAGCCAACGCCCTGCACATCGACCACGATATGGTCGGGTTTGATGGCCGCCACGGTCCCTCGTAGGTATTCATACATGCCGCTTGATTCTCCTTTTAGAAACATACGTTTGCTTTTTTAAATTGTACCATATTCGCACCAACAATTACGGAGAAACTACTCGCCCCAATCATCCCCGCTATGGTGTGGATCTTGAATCCGTTTAAACAAGCGTTCCAAATCTTGGTCGGTAAAGTGAACCAGTACCGGGCGGCCGTGAGGACAGTTGAACGGGTTCTCGGCGGTCGCTAGCTTGGCCAAGAGGGCTTGGGCCTGTTGACCATCCAGATGGTGGTTCGCCTTGATGGCTCGCTTACAACTCATCATGATGGCGGTCTTCTCTCGAAAGGCAGCCACGGTCAACTTACCGTCCCGTAAGACCCAGTCGATCATTTCTTTGATGGTCGCCGTTTCCTGGCCAGCCTTGAACCAGGTCGGGTGCTCGTGGACGATGAAACTGTTCGGTCCAAACGACTCCAAGTGAATCCCAACACTCGCTAAGGTATCTAAATGGTCGTTCAATGCCAGGATGTCCGTAGTCGGGTAATCCAAGACGATAGGCACCAGCAACTTCTGTTCATCGTCACCGACCTCGCCAATCGCCTGGCGGTAATACTCGTAGTTGACTCGCTCTTGAGCGGCGTGTTGGTCAATCAGGTACAAACCATCGTCCGCTTCCGCCAGTAAATAAGTCCCGTGGACCTGCCCCAAGTAGCGCAGTTGGGGGAACCGAGGTTGCGGCGACGTGGGCTGGGCTGGCGCCGTGGCCACTTGTGGTGCGGGGTCCGGTGCTCCTAACGCCCAGACCTTGCCCTCATGCTGGTACTTGGCATCAAACGCCTGGACCGCCGGCAACTGTAATTCGGCGGCCGACTGTACCATCACCGGTTCGACCGGGTTAGTCGTCGGCGTGGTCATCGGTGCGGGTCCCACTGGGCGGTCGGCACTTTCAGTCGCAGCCGTTTCCGGTGCCGTGGCGGCTGATTGAGCCGTGAGCGAAGCCGCGGACCTTGCGTGCGGGGCGGCCGCTAAGCTACTAGTCGGCGCGTGTTTTTGGGAGACCTGGTTCAACGCCATGGTCAACTGGTCACTGGCCGGTTCGGTCCGAGATTTTTTCGGCATCTCGCTGAAAACATCCGGAATTAAGTTCTCCTGAGACAAGCGTTGAAAGACGGTAGTCTGAATCAACTTGGTCAGATCCGCTTCCTGACTGATCCGGACTTCTTGCTTGGTCGGGTGCACGTTCACATCTACCAGCAACGGGTCCATGGTGATGGCCAGCACCGCAAGCGGGTACCGGCCGACCATCAACTTCGAGCCGTAACCGGCGACTAGGGCCTTACTCAACTGATAGTTATGGATGTAGCGACCATTCAGCAGTATCGAGATATATTGCCGGCTGGCCCGGGTCAGTTCTGGTAGGCTCACGTACCCACTCACCTTGAAGTCGGGCGTCTCACCAGAGATAGCCACCATCTTACGAGCGCTTTGGACCCCGTAGATGCCGGCGATCACCTGCTGGAGGTCACCACGACCACTGGTCCGCGTTAATTCGCGGCCATTATGCACCAGCGAAAAAGCGATGTCGGGATAACTCAACGCGATACGATTAACGATGTCCGTAATTTTAGACAACTCGGTCGTCGGTGATTTCAAATACTTCAACCGGGCCGGGACGTTGCCGAATAGGTCTTTGACCGTGACGTCGGTCCCCTTACGGGCGGCCGCGGGCTCGTGGGCCACAATCTTGCCCCCCACGTTATGAATCATAGTGCCAACGCTGCCCGTGGACGTGGTCAACGTGACGTCGGCCACCGAGGCAATACTCGGTAAAGCCTCACCCCGAAACCCCAGTGATTTGACCTTAAAGAGGTCCCGCCGGTCAGTAATTTTGCTAGTCGCGTGGCGCTTAAAAGCCATCTCAACGTCTTCGTCGGCGATACCGTCACCGTCATCGACCACCGAGATGCGTTTCAAGCCAGACTCCTCCACGGTGATGTCCACCTGGGTACTGTGCGCGTCAATGGCGTTTTCCACTAATTCCTTGACCACGGAAGCGGGGCGTTCGACCACCTCACCCGCCGCAATCTGGTCGGCTAGTACCGAGGCTAGTTCATGAATTTTCGCCATTGTGACCCTTCCTTTCGCTTAGTTTTATCGGCGCGCATCTTGGCCGCCGTCTTGTCTTACTTGTTCAATTTCTGCTGCCACTGGTAGACCTGGTTCATGATAGCCATCGGCGTCATCCCCATTAAGTTCAAGTCCTTCAATTGGGCTAAAACCTTGGCTTGAGTGGGGTCGACCTCCGGTTCATCCGTAAACAGGGACAGTTGTTGGTCGGCATCCGTTGGTTGTGGTTTGGGTGTCACCGCATCGCTGGTTGCTGCCGGCGTCGCGGACACAGCCGAAACGGATTGTTCCGCAACGGTACTAGTACTGGTACTGGCACTGACCGGACTGGTTGTAGCAAACTGTGACTCAGCAGAAGCCACATTAGGGCGATCATGCGTCAGTTCCTTGGCCACGGTCGGTGCACTGGCGGCTTGTTGTTCCAACTCACCTAAAATCACGTCGGCCCGTTTGAGTAACGACTCCGGCATCCCCGCCAGTTTTGCCACGTGGATCCCATATGACTTATCGGCAGGACCAGGCTGGACCTGGTGTAAGAAGACCAAATCACCATCTTGTTCGACCGCGCCCACGTGCACGTTACGTAACGCAGGGAGCACGGTGTCTAAGGCCGTTAATTCATGGTAGTGAGTCGAGAACAGCGTTTTCGCGTGAACATGGTTGTGCACAAACTCCACGATGGCCTGGGCTAACGCCATCCCATCGTAGGTTGCGGTCCCCCGCCCGATTTCGTCAAAGAGGATCAGGCTATTTTCGGTGGCCTGGCTGAGTGCTCGGTTAGCTTCCTGCATTTCCACCATGAAGGTACTCTGGCCCGAAATCAGGTCGTCGGCCGCCCCAATACGCGTGAAGATTTGGTCAAAAATCGGCATCTGCGCGCTTTCCGCTGGGACGAAGCACCCCATCTGCGCGATGATGACCGTTAACGCTAGTTGCCGCATGTAGGTACTCTTCCCGGACATGTTCGGCCCCGTAATCAGTAAGATGGTGGTGTCGTCGGGCATCTCGACGTCATTGGGCACGTAGGACTGGCGCCCTAACACCTTCTCCACGACCGGGTGCCGGCCCTGCTTGATATCCAAGACGTGCCCCGTAGTAAAAGTCGGTTTCACAAAGTGGTAATTTTCGCTGACCACGGCAAAGCTCTGTAACACATCGAGACTCGCAATCGCTGCGGCTAATTTCTGAAGGCGCGTGATAGCAGACTTGACCTGCTCGCGTAAGTCTACGAACAACTTGTATTCCAAAGCGACCGACTTTTCTTCCGCTTCCAGGATCAAGCGTTCTTTATCCTTTAATTCAGGCGTCGAGAACCGTTCTGCGTTGGCTAAGGTCTGCTTGCGTTCGTATCGGTCCGCCGGTAACTTGTCCAAATTGACCTTGGTCACTTCGATGTAATAGCCAAAAACGTGGTTATAGCCAATCTTCAAGTTGTTGATTCCGGTGACTTCGCGTTCGTGGGCTTCCATCTCAGCCAACCACTGTTTGCCATTACGCATGGCGTCGCGATAGGTGTCTAATTGGTCGTTGTACCCATCTTTAATGAGACCCCCGTCGGTGACCGACAATGGTGGTTCGGGGACGATAGCGGCCTTGATGGCCGCTGCCACGTCGTCGACCGGGTCCAGTTGCGTCAGCAACGGGTCAAAAACTGCTTCATCCAGTTCCGCTAGGGTGTGCTTGATTTGTGGCACCTGTTCTAGTGAGGTCTGGAGTTGGATCAAGTCCCGGCCGTTGACGCTACCAAAGGCGACCCGGCCGGCTAAGCGTTCCAAATCATAGACCTTGACCAGTTCATCTTGGAGACTGTTGCGCTCGAAATAGTGGTCCAGTAAGGCACCCACCCGCGCCTGCCGGGTCTCGATTTGCTGCCGATCGATTAACGGGCGGTCGAGCCACTGCTTAAGCAGTCGGCCCCCCATCGCCGTCTTGGTCTCGTCCAGCAACCAGAGTAAGGTCCCAGACTTCTTTTTGGTCCGCAGATTTTGGGTCAGTTCCAGGTTTACCTGTGACGAGTGGTCAAACTTCAAGAACGACGTGGGCTTGTAGGCCACTGCTCGTTGCAAATGCGCTAAGCTGCGTTTTTGGGTCACTGTCACGTAGGTCACCAATAAGCCCACGACTTGTTGTAAGCGGGGATCGGTCAGGTCTTGTTGGACGTAACTGACCTCAGCGCTAGGTTCAACGGTCTCCTGCTTAGAGATTAAAATCCCCATCTTCTGCAATTGGTTGGTCAAGGCCGTGGGCACACTGTCGTCCACCACGACTTCTTTGGTCTGTAAACTCATCAGTTCATTCATGACCGTGGTCCGGCTATCGATAGCGGCCGCCTTGAGCTCTCCGGTCGAAAGGTCCGTGTAAGCCAGGTTATATTGGTCGGCCTGCGGCATCATCAAGGCCGTCAAATAGTTGTTCCGTTTGGCCCCAGCTGCGCCCGTATCGGTCTGGGTCCCAGGCGTCACCAGTTGGATGACTTCCCGTTTGACCATCCCTTTGGCCAATTTTGGATCCTCCATCTGTTCACAGATAGCGACCTTGTAGCCCTGGTCGACCAAGATGTCCACGTAGTTTTGGACCGCCTTATGCGGTACCCCACACATCGGAATGGGGTTCTTCGAGCTGTGACTTCTCGTCGTCAGCGTTAATTCAAGTAATTGTGACCCCTTAACGGCGTCGTCATTAAACATTTCGTAAAAGTCCCCGAGCCGGTAGAATAAAAAGGCATCGGGATATTGATCCTTGATTTTTTGGTATTGAACCATCATCGGGGTTAGCTTTGGTGTACTCATGAAAATTCTGTCATCCTTCCATTTCCGTCGTCCTAGCCTTGATAGGGATGCTCGGGACTGATTAAAATCTCCCGAATGGCGGTCGCGTGGCCCGTCTTGTCGTTGAGGTCGATCACACACCCCGATAACAGCCCCGGTCCCTGTTCTTGGACCGTGTAGCGGGCTGGTCGTTGATTCTCGAACTTGGTGATGACACTGTCAGCCTGCATCCCTAAGATGCTGTCGGCTGGACCGGTCATCCCCACTTCGGTCAAAAAGGCCGTCTGGTGGTCCAGGACCTGGGCGTCACTGGTCTGCACGTGGGTGTGGGTGCCGACGACACCTGACACATTGCCGGTAAAGCGCATGGCAAAGGCCCGCTTTTCACTGGTGACCTCCCCGTGGAAGTCGACGAAGACAAACGGCGTGTCCAATTGTGGCAACAGCGCCGTCATTTTGGCAAACGGGTCATCGACCAATTGGTTCATGAAGACGCGCCCTTGCAGGTTGACCACGGCCAACGACTGTTGGTTGACCTTGACCTTGGTCCAGCCCTGTCCCGGTGTCTCACCCGGGAAGTTGGCGGGCCGGACCAACCGGTTCGCATCATCGATAAAGTCAAACAACTCCGCGTTATCCCAGGTGTGGTTCCCCATAGTCACCACGTCGGCGCCATCTTTCAATAATTGCTTATAAATTTTATAACTGATTCCGCGGCCCACCGGTGTGGAATTTTCGCCATTGACGATGGTCACTTGGGGCTTTAAGTCCCGTTTCAATTGGGGCAAATACTCGTGAATCATGGCCTGCCCAACGTTTCCGACCACGTCACCAACAAATAAAATACGCATTTTCGTTCCCCTATCTGGGCGGGTCGTTGCCGCCACTTCAAATATTGTCTATTTTACCATGCTTCTTTAGGTTATGACGTAAAAAAGCTAGGACCTAGGGCCTAGCTTCTCTGACTTATTTTGCATATTCAACTGACCGAACTTCCCGAATCACGGAAACTTTGACGTGGCCCGGATAATCCAGGTCACTTTCAATGCGTTTCTTGATGTCGCGGGCCAAGACCACGGCATCCGTATCGGAAATCTTCTCCGGCCGCACAATGACCCGAACTTCCCGTCCCGCTTGAATGGCAAAGCTATGGTCGACCCCGTCAAATTCATTGGCGATGGTCTCCAGTTTGTCTAAGCGGTGAATGTAGCTTTCCAGGGAATCCGAACGTGCTCCCGGTCGGGTCGCAGAAATCGTATCCGCGGTCTCGACCAGTTCCGCAATCACAGATTGCGGAGCCGTCTGATCTGCTTGCGCCGCGATGGCGTTTACCACGGTCGAACTTTCCCGGTATTTCTTCGCCAGTTCCGTTCCGAGGGTGATAAATGAACTGTCATCTTCGTGCTCTGCAGCGCGGCCAATATCATGTAGTAATCCTGCACGTTTTGCTAACGTAACATCCTCACCGAGTTCAGCGGCCAAGACCCCAGTGATCTTCGCCACTTCAATAGAATGGGCTAACGCATTTTGCCCGTGAGAAATCCGGAAATTCAAGCGACCCACGAGCTTGATCAGTTCGGGATGCATCGAATGAATTCCCAAATCAAAGGTTGCTTGCTCACCGAGTTCTCGGATACGTTCGCCGAGTTCCTTCTTCGCTTTGGCAACCATTTCTTCAATTCGTGCCGGATGAATCCGGCCATCTTGAATCAACTTCTCTAGCGCGATCTTCGCGACTTCGCGCCGCAACGGATCAAATCCGCTCAAGACGACTGCCTCGGGCGTATCATCAATAATAAGATCAATTCCGGTCAGCGTTTCTAAGGTCCGAATATTACGACCCTCACGCCCAATGATTCGACCCTTCATGTCGTCGTTCGGCAACGTCACAACGGTAATCGTCGTTTCGGTCACCATGTCGGCGGCACTGCGTTGAATCGCGGAGACGATTAAGTCCTTCGCGTTCGCTTCGGCCGTCTTGCGGGCAGTTTCTTCGCTCTCCTTGATCATTTTGGCACGTTCCCCGGCCAAAGTCGTTTTGGCTTCGGAAATAATCAGGTCCCGTGCGTCTTCCTGGGATAAGGCCGCAACGGATTCAACCGTTGCCTGCCGTTTTTCAATCAGTGAGTCTGCTTGTTGCTGCTTACGAGTTAAGTTCTGCTCTTCAGCACTCAGCTTTTTGTCCCGCCGGTTCAAAGCGTTTTCACGCTTCTCTAGTGAGTTATCTTTCCGGTCCAACGTCTCTTCACGCTGAATCAACCGATCCTCTTGTTTTTGAACTTCGGCTCGGCGTTGCTTGAGCTCCTGTTCAACTTCCGCGCGGTACTTATGACTGTCCTCTTTAGCCCCTAACAGAGCCTCTTTAGTAGCCGTTTCAGCTTGTTTATGTGCCTCCGCTAATACACCCTTGGCCGTGTACTTTGCAGCGTCTAACTGTCGTTCGTGAACGGATTTCCGTAAATAATAACCACCCACGACACCAACAACGATAGCGATGATTGCGAGGATTATGCTTGGAACACTCATGATTCCACCTCCGCATCATCAAAAATGACTAATTAAAAATCAGACTTTTTAAGATGTTTATATGATAACTGACACAAACTTAATTTTAATAGTTGCTAGGGGGCCTGTCAACTAAACTCACCAGAAACCCCGACTAAGTTCAAAAATCAGTTCAAGCCGCATGGCTTCACGGTAGACGAGCAATTGCCGGCTTACAAAAAACGCTCAGCCAGTGGTCATTCCATTGGCTGAGCGTTTCTCAAATCGTTTCGTCAGTTAGTTATTTGGTTGAATGGGGTTGAATCACCGTCGCACCAGGCGTTGTATCCGGTTTGGCTGTCCCCTTAGTCGCAGCTGCTTTATCGGCTGTCTTGGTTGCCGACTTTGTTGACTTAGCGTCGTCCTTGGTCTTTGCCTTGGACTTGCCCGCTGCTTCATCGTCATTGGCGTCTTCATCAGCCACCCCGTAGGCCTTACGAACCCGTTGGTTGACCTCAGCCATCATGTCCGGGTGGTCCGCTATATACTGCTTAGCGTTCTCGCGGCCTTGACCAATCCGGTCTTCACCGTAAGAATACCAGGACCCACTCTTGTCCACGATGTCCTTTTCGACCGCCATGTCGAGCAATTCACCCGTCTGGGAAATTCCTTGGCCATACATGATGTCGACCTCGGCTTTCTTAAACGGCGGCGCAACCTTGTTCTTCACGACCTTGATCCGGGTCCGGTTCCCAATCACGTCCGTGCCGTTCTTGATCTGTTCGGCCCGCCGAATCTCCAGGCGAATCGTCGAATAGAACTTCAAAGCCCGACCACCGGGCGTAACTTCTGGGTTCCCAAACATGACCCCAACTTTTTCCCGAATCTGGTTGATAAAGAGGGCAATGGTCTTGGTCTTGTTGATGGTCCCGGATAGTTTCCGGAGTGCTTGGGACATCAACCGGGCCTGTAACCCCACGTGGGCGTCACCCATTTCGCCTTCGATTTCAGCCCGTGGAACCAGGGCTGCCACGGAGTCAATGACCACGATGTCGACCGCTCCCGAAGAAATCAGCGCATCCGTAATCTGTAACCCTTGTTCTCCGGTATCCGGTTGAGACAGCAAGAGATTGTCAATATCTACCCCGAGAGCCGTCGCATAGGCGGGATCCAAGGCATTTTCGGCATCGATGTAGGCCGCCGTACCGCCGCGCTTTTGCACTTCGGCTACCGCGTGTAAGGCAACGGTCGTTTTCCCAGATGATTCAGGACCGTAAATCTCAACGATTCGGCCCCGTGGGTAACCCCCGACACCTAAGGCCACGTCCAAAGCCAACGAGCCAGATGGCACCGTCAAGACTTGTGTCTTGGCATCGTCACCCATCCGCATGATGGAGCCCTTACCGAAATCTTTTTCGATCTTCTTCAGCGCTTTATCTAACGCCGCTTGTCGTTCGTCAGCCATTCAAATCCTCCTTTAATCGCTCTTAAACATTCAAGTAATACTATACCGGCATTAGGGACAAAATGCAAGCAAAACCAGAACAAAAGTTCCCCTTATTTTGCTGCCGGGATCAGTCGCCGTAACCAATCTAAACCGGTCAAAACCGATCGCATCCGGATGTCTCCGCGGGTGCCCGCAAAGTGCATCAATTTGGCCTGGGGAGCCTGTCCCCGTTGGGCTAACCCTAACCAAACGGTTCCCGCTGGTTGCCCTTCGAGGCTATCGGGACCCGCAACACCGGTGAAACTAAGGGCTAAGTCCGTGTCGAGCAACTTCCGCGACCGTTCGGCCATTTCCTTAGCTGTGGCTTCACTAACGACCCCGTCATTATCGATAATCCGTTGCGGAATCCCCAACAAGTCGTGTTTGGCCCGGTTGGCGTAGGTCACGAATCCTCCGGGAAAGACAGCCGACACCCCGGGAATCGATCCGATAGTACTCTGGAATTCACCAGCCGTTAAGCTTTCGGCACCGGTAATCGTCAGATGCTGGTCGATCAATCGCTGAACCACCACGTTGGCTAAACTATTGTCGTCGCCGTACCCATACAGGTAGTCACCGACTCGTTCCTTGATGGTGGCCGTCATTTGGTCGAGCAACGTCTGCGCTTCAGCACTTCCCGTAGTGCTGGCCGTCAAACGCAACGTTACCTCGTTGCGCTTGGCGTAGGAGGCAATAGTCGGATTAGTCTGGTGCTCGATGAGGTCGCCCAACTTAGTGGTCAGCTGACTCTCCCCGATACCAAAGAAACGGAGGACCCGCGACGTTAGGTATTCGTGGCGTTGGTAAGCCGCTCGTAACGCTGGCACGGCTTCGTGCGTCATCATCGGTTGCATCTCACTTGGTGGACCGGGCAACAGTAACATGTCGGCCTCGTCATCCGGAGCCTGGTAAAAGGCCCCCACGGCCATCCCCGTACTGTTCTTCAGGGGTTGACTCCCTGCTAGATACAGTGCTTGAAGGCGATTGTTCGGCGTCAAGGGTTTACCAGTCGTCGCAAAGTGGTTTTTAATCTTCGTCATGGCCGCTTCGTTTTCAACTAGCTTCACGCCCAGCAAGTGGGCAACAGTCTGTTTGGTCAAATCATCTTTCGTGGGACCCAAGCCACCACTGATGACGACTAAATCACTGCGCGAACGTGCCTGTTTCACCACACCGGTCAACCGGTCCGCATTATCGCCGACTAGGGAATGATAATAGACCTCAATCCCGGCTCCTGCCAGTTCACGGGCAATGAACGCCGAATTAGTATCGACGACCTGCCCTAATAAAATTTCCGTTCCCACTGCAATAATCTCTGCTTGCATGGTCACCCCTCCTAAACAATCTTAGTAAGCTCCGTTAAGCGTAACATTCTTTTTTCTGACCGCGCCAAAAATGAGTCTGAGAATTCTCAGACTCATTTCGAATTGGCGCAGTCCACCGAGAAATCGGTCCCGGTGCACCGCTATTCTGCGGAAGAGTCCGCAAAAACTTCCCGGTTCTGCACGAAGTAGTCGATTCCCGAGTAAATCGTGAAGAACAGGCAAATATAAAAGAAAATTAACGCCATGGGAATATTCAATGTACTGAACCCAATGTTGTTCAGCAACAGCAAGATAATCCCAACCATTTGCGTCGTGGTCTTGATCTTACCCGGCCAAGCCGCCGCTAAAACGCGACCGCCAGTCTCCACGACGATTAACCGTAAGCCGGTCACGGCAAGTTCTCGGCAGACGATGATGGCCACGCCCCAAGCCGGGACGGCACCCATCGCGACCAACAGAATAAAGGCCGTCATCACAATCATCTTATCCGCCAACGGGTCAGCGAACTTCCCAAAGTTCGTCACCAGGTGTTGACGCCGGGCAATCTGCCCGTCCAAAAAATCCGTGATTGACGCCGCCGCAAAGATCAGCGCCCCCCACACTTGAGTCACCGGAATGGTGGTCCCCAACCACGTTACCGTTCCCCAATTAAGGGGCAACACTAGGATTAACAAGAAAATGGGAATCATAATGATTCGTATTAAGGTCAAACGATTTGGAACGTTCACAACCTATTCCTCCTTTAGCTCACTCACTGACACAAAAAAAGCGTCCCGGTCGTCAACGGACCGACCCGCTCCCCCTGTGCATTATTTGAATTTCAACGTCACGTCTTGAACTTGCGTACTATTGGTGCTGGAACTACTGCTGGTCGTGGCCCCAGTCGTGCTCGAACTACTGCTCGAGGCTGAACTGGTACTCGTGGCCGAATTAAAGTTAAACTTCTTACCATTCAACGTGACCGTTGTGACTGGTGCGTTTCCGAACTTAAAGGTCACACTCGATGCTGAGCTGGGAATCGTCAGCGTGTGTGTGGTCGATGACGACAACGTCCCTTGCCAAGTCGTAGACCCCCCAACTGAAACGGCAATCCAACTGCTCCCAGTTGCCGACAACTTAACGGTCCGCTTACTTGGCGCGTTCTTCAGTTCCCAAGTCGACCCGGACGACGTTGAGCTCAGTTGCTTAAAGCTCGCCGTTGCGGCCTTCTTTTTCGATGATGACTTCTTCGACGACGACTGGCTACTGGACGAGCTACTGCTGGATGAACTGCTCCCTGAGACGCTCACGGCGCTGCTGTCCACGTTTTGCTTTTCCGTCGAGTGACCACTTTTAGCCGCCGCGACCCAGATGCCAACCAATACTAACAGGACCACAATCACGATCCCGGTAATCGGAATGATCCGCCGCATCTTTAAGTAGCGATCGTCATCCTTGCGTTGCTGTGAACGGGTCTCTGGATTACTTTCGTTGACCTTGTCCGCGTATTCTTGAGTCTGGGTACTTGGTAACGCACTGTCGAACTGTTTAAGGAGTTCGGCACCGTCTAAATCAACCATGTCCGCGTATTGCTTGATGAAGGCCCGCACGTAGAAATCCCCCGGAAGTTCATCGAATTGCTGGTCCTCGATGGCAATCAAGTACCGTTTTTGAATCTTGGTTGCCTGTTGTAAGTCGTCCAACGTGAACCCTTTGGCAATCCGCGCGTCCTTCAGCGTTTTTCCCAGTGTAATTTTGTTGTTCTCGCTCATGTTTAAACTCTCCATTTAATTTCAGTATTCTCTATTGCAGTATAGCATAGGCTTCCCCAGATTTTCAGCGTTAGCGGTCAGAATCCCGGATTTAACGCTTTCTTAACCCTTCGGCAGGATGGTCGCGACGGTTGATTGACTCTGCGCAAAGAACGCCGTGGCGAGTGTTTCCGGGTCCTCGAAGCGTAAGGCCTCCAGGATGGCTAATTCATCGAACAAAGTCGACCCCGCAAATAGCGGCCCTGAATATTGATTGGCGATGGCTTCCGGCGAATTGATAGCGCCAATCAACCGGCCAATCGCTTCCCGTTTGACCAGATCAAACTGAGGTTGAGCGGCTTGTAACTGTTGCGGGACAGCCGCCAAGATGGCCTGCATTTCCGCAACGAACAGCTCCGGTTGGTCGGTATCCGTTGCCAGTTGCCCGAAGTGTGCCCCTCGTTGCGTCACGAAATCGTACCCAAAGCTATCATCAATCACGTTAGCATCGTACAAGCGTAAGTAATTATCACTGGTATCGTTGAACAGCAAATCAAAGGCTAACGAGACAGCCACGTTATACCGCAAGCCTTCACGACCAGTCGGGACGGTATCGTAGCCTCGCAGACCCAAGCTAACCTTAGGCCGAACAACGGTCAATGACTTGGTCGTGTGGGCCACGACCTGATCAGGAGCCGTTTGTGGGCTGGCGATGCGCTTAAGTGGTGTGACTGGAGCAAAAGTCTTGCGGGCCTGATTAGCCTCAATCCACGCTAACGTTTGCTCAGGATCCAAATCCCCCACCACAACTAAATCCATATTGCTGGGGTGATAAAAGGTCTGGTAAGCCGCGTATAGATTATCTGCCGTGATTTTATCGATGGAATCAACCGTCCCGGCAATGTCGATATGCAACGGCTCTTTAGGATAAAGATTACCAATCATCCCGAAATAACTCTGCCAGCCTGGGTCAACATCGTACATTTGAATTTCCTGGCCGATGATGCCCTTTTCCTTGTTGACTGTGGCCGGCGTGAAGTATGGATCCTGCACGAAATCTAACAGGATCTCCAAATTAGCTCGCAGCTGACTCGTGGTCGCAAAGAGGTAACTGGTCTGGGTGAAGCTGGTAAAGGCGTTGGCACTGGCACCGTACTTTCCGAACAGGTCAAACGCATCGTGATCTTGTTTTTCAAAGAGCTTATGTTCCAAAAAGTGGGCAATCCCATCCGGAAAGCGGACCGGTTCAGTCTGGCCACGTGGTACGAAATGGTTATCAACGGAGCCGTAATCGGTCGTCATAATCGCAAAAGTCTTGTGGAACCCCTGCTTAGGTACCAAGACCACCTTCAAGCCGTTGGCTAAAGTGGTCCGGTAAACGGCCTCTCCTAACCGGGCATAGGTTTGTTTAGTCAGCATTATGTGCACCTCCATGTAAGCAGTAGGTCGCTTGCAGCGTGACCTGTTGGGCGACCCGTTGCACGTCGGCTACCGTGACTGCCGCTAAAGCTTGACGCCATTGGTCTAGTGACGTCGTAACCTGCGTCAACTGGGCGTTAAGGCGGCCATTCAACAATCGTTGCGGGCTATCCAGGATGGTCAACCGCGCATTCAACAGACTGGCCTTGACTTCCGCCAGCTGATTGCCCGGAATCTCACCACGCTGTAAGACCGCAACTTGGTCCGCAATGATGGCTAGCACCCGTTGCTGGTTTTCGGCTTGGATTCCCGTTTGCACACTGATGGTTCCCGTATAGGGATTGTAACTGCTGCTGGCGTAGTAAGCTAGACTCGCCTTTTCTCGCACCGTTGTGAACAATAACGAGAGCGGCGTGCCACCGAAGAGGGCGTTAAAGACCACGGTCGCCATGAAGTCCGCGCTGTTGCGGTAAACCGGCACCCGGTAAGCCAAGTTCAACTTAGCTTGCGTGACGGGTGCCCAATCATCACCAGCCTGGACCGTCGTACGGGGTTGCCAGTGATAGTACGGCAGCTCCGCCTGGGTGGACCGTTCGGCTAATGGCCAGGTCGCCAGGGCCGCTTGGGCCCGGTCGGCCGTCACGTCACCAATAATGGCCACGTGAACAGCGTCGTGGGCCAACATGTCGTGGTACGTGGCTAAGATATCCGCAGCCGTCAGTTGGCCTAAAGTCGTGATGTCGCCTAACGCACTCATTGCCTGGGTTGGTTGCCCAGCAAACAACAATTCCTGCAAACGACGGTTAGCCAGATACTGTTTATCGTCGTCTAGCGACTTGATGGCCGTCAACAAGTTTTGGCGTTGCTGAGTGAACGTGGTCGGGTCGAACTGTCCGTGGGGCAATAACGGCTCAAACAAAACTGCCTTTAAAAAGGCCATCCCCCGTTCAAAGAGCGGTGTGGTGTCCGGGTAGTCGGCGAGATACTGCTCATCGACCACCGAGCAGGTCAACCGAACGATGTGTTGGGTGCCCGCCTTCAAGACTGAGATGCCAAGTTGGCGCCGTACATCGCCGAAAGCTATCGGGCCAAAGCCGTTTGGGTGGGATACGCCGCGGTGCTGGTCTCTAAGACCTGGGCCATCAAGGCACGTGCCGTAATCGCTGTGGCTTTCAGCGGCGTCACAAAATCTACCTTGATGCCAATGGTTTTGAATTGTTTCGTGGGTAACAGGTCCAAAGTTACCCCGTTTTGACTGCGTAACTGCACACGCAACTGCCTCCTTAGCTAATTCCTAACGGTGTTTAATGATAAGGGAAGTGCCGGCTAAATACAAGCTAGTCGGCAATCAAAAAACCGGGCTGACCTGCGCCAGAACCCGGTTTGATTTCATCCAATGGTTATTTTTTCAACAACGGCGTATCCACGTTTTGACCAAACCATTTCTCGTTGATTTTGGCCAGTGTGCCGTTAGCCGCTAAGCGTTTAAGGCCCGCATTGATCTTCTTACGCATGGTGGTGTCCCCCTTACGCAATCCAACGGCAAACTGTTCCTTGGGGAAGCTCCCGGTAATGACCTTATAGTCTTCCGGGTGCGCTTGGTGCTTGACGTAGTAGTTGGCGTAGGTACTATCAATCAACAGTCCCTGAATCCGCCCCGCGTTCAAGTCGATAAAGGCATTGGTGAAGGAATCGTATTGAATAACGTTGTGGTCCTTGATCCGGTCCTTCAATAACTTCGGGTGACTTTCAATGTCGTTATATCCCGACGACCCGCTTTGGGCACCTAAGACCTTATTGGTCATGTCCTTAAATGAGTTGATGTGGTCCTTTTTCAGGGTGACCAAGACCTGGTCGTTATTCAAGTAAACGTCCGAAAAGGCCACCTTTTTAGCCCGTTGTGGCGTGATAGAGAACCCGTTCCAAATCAAATCAATGGTTCCGTTGTGCAGTTCGGTGGCGTTCATCGACCAGTCGATGGACTGGAAGTCAACTTTCATGTGGTATAACTTAAAGACCGCTCTGGCCAAATCGATATCGTACCCGACTAGTTTACCGCTCTTCTGGCGAAAGCCCATGGGCACGAACGTGTCGTCCAAGCCGACGACGACCCGCCCCCGCTTTTGCAGCTTGGGCCAAGTATCTTGCGTATTGGCGCGTTGAGTCACGTTACTACAACCAGCTAAGCTCACGCCGAGACCAATCAGAAGACTGACGCCCAAAACCCAGCGCACTAATCGTCGCATGTTCATGACGCATCCCTCCTCTTAAGCCTGTTTGGGTTCAACCCGTAACATCTGATCTGCAATCGTTTCAGCAAAGGGCATGTCATGGGTGACCACGATTTGTGTCATCCCCTGCTGTTTCAAGTTCAAAATAATTTGTTCGACTTCGTGCCGTAAGTCGGGGTCTAACGCCGACGTTGGTTCATCGTAGCACAATAACTTGGGGTGCATCGCGAGTGCCCGCACAATAGCCACCCGTTGCTTTTGGCCCCCGGAGAGTTCGTAAGGATAGAGGTCCGCTTTGCCCCCCAGGTTCAGTCGCTCTAGTAAGGTCTGAGCTTCCTGATTCACGGACTTGATATCCTTTTTCAACATCATGGTGGGCGCTAACGTTACATTTTGTAGGACCGTCAAGTTCGGAAACAGTTGAAAGTCCTGGAAAACGACGCCAATCACGGCATCGTTATCACGGTTAGTGGCGGGATCGAACGCTTGACCATCAAGGAAGAATTTTCCGCCATCAACAGGGGTCAATCCACTAATACACCGTAACAAGGTGGTTTTCCCGGCCCCGGAAGGCCCGACGATGGTTAAGATCTGACCGTCAGCTACAGTCAAATCAACGCCGTCCAAGATGACCTTGCCATCAAACTTCTTGGTAATTTGTTTCAGCTCTAACATCTTGTTCCCTTCCTTTCGTTAACGCCAGTAACTATAGTGTTTCTCCAACCGCCGTAAGACCAACGTGCAAACAGCCGTCAACAGTAAGTAGATAATGGCCACGAGTACCATCGGCAAAAGCGTCACGTCCCGGGCCATGGCCACGTTACCAGCCCGCAAAAGGTCACCCAACCCGATAACGTAAACTAAAGACGAATCCTTAACCAGGTTGATGACTTCGTTCCCAATGGAAGGTAACACAATCTTGACCACTTGCGGAATCACGATTTTGCGTAGCGTTTGCCAGTTAGTCAACCGCAAGACCCGCGCACTTTCATACTGGCCCACGGGGATGGCTTGCAAACCGCCCCGAAAGATTTCCGCGAAGTACGCCGTGTAGTTGAGGATAAAGGCGAAAAGCGCCGCTTCGTAGCGGGGAAAAACGATGCCGATAATCGGTAACCCGTAAAAAACGAAAATCAATTGCAACAGTAACGGGGTTCCCCGCATCAACCAGACGTACAGGTTGATGATCCAGGTCAACGGTTT
This sequence comes from Levilactobacillus suantsaii, assembly GCF_014069315.1. Classification (NCBI taxonomy): domain Bacteria; kingdom Bacillati; phylum Bacillota; class Bacilli; order Lactobacillales; family Lactobacillaceae; genus Levilactobacillus; species Levilactobacillus suantsaii. The sequence goes on from NZ_CP059603.1 coordinate 2,307,691, forward strand.
AAACTTGGTCAGCATCCCTAACCCAATCAGAATCCCGAGGGGAATGGAAATAATAATGGTCCAAAAGAATATCGATAACGTCATTCCCGTTCCGGAAATCAATGACGGTAAAATTTCGCTAACGTAGTGCATTTTGACTCCTCCTTCTCAACTAAAAAACGTCCACTTGGAACTTAATCCAAGAGGACGTTTGACCGCGGTGCCACCTCAATTTTCGACGGGCTCACGCCACGCCGACTCAGGGAGTTCCCCGCAACTTTACCATTAAAAAACGTCCCCTCAGACCCGTAGGCCTAAGAGGACGATCACATCGTGGTTCCACCCCTGTTCGTTAAACCATCACTGGTTTAACCTCAGTGAGTTGCAAGCAACTCCAGCGATAACGGGCTAACCCGAATCATCCTACTCAAATTCAGACGACCAACTCACAGATGTGCTTCGCGTAACTGTCGACACCCTTTTCCATCATCCGGGCTTTCTAATGTCCGCACAGCCAGCTACTCTTCTGCTCAATGTTTTACTTCATTGACAACATACTACGATTTTTTGGCGCAACCGTCAACCCCATATTGAAAAAAGGTATCCGGGAATTTAGCCACGGTGGAACCAACTGCTGACGCGGTGCCAGAAGCCAGGTTGACCCTGATCCTCGATTTTCATCAACGGTACAGTCTCGCCTTCCATTCGCCGGGCGACGTTGCGGTAACCTTGCGAAGCGGGGTTATCCGTGTTCATCACGATGGGTTCCCCTTGATTCGAGGTGGTAATGACCGCATCATCGTCAAAAATGATACCTAATAGTTCAATCCCCAGATGGTGCGTAATCTCATCGATATCCATCATGGTACCGTCCTGCATCATATTACGGCGAATCCGGTTGATCAATAATCGCGGGGCTTCCGTCAATGGGTGCTGCTCCAACAGGCCCACAACTCGGTCCGCATCACGCACGGCAGAGATTTCCGGCGTCGTCACGACGATGGCCGCATCGGCCCCCGCCACGGCGTTCATGAAACCTTGTTCGATTCCCGCTGGGCAGTCGATTAAGACATAGTCGTATTCCGGTTTCAGCTCATCGACGATGGCTTTGACCTGTTCTGGTTTTAACGCCGTTTTGTCCGTGTTTTGGGCGGCTGGCAACAGGTATAGCTTGTCGTCGAACCGTTTGTCTTTGACCAACGCCTGCGGTAACTTGGCGCGACCCTCGGCCACATCCACGATGTCGTAGATAATCCGGTTATCTAGCCCCAACACGACGTCTAAATTCCGTAATCCAATATCTAAATCCATCAAGCAGACCCGCTTGCCCATCAAGGCCAGGGCGGTTCCAATATTGGCACTGGTCGTAGTCTTACCAACGCCGCCCTTACCAGAGGTGATCACAATTGCTTTACCCATTCTAAATTCCTCCGATCTGGTTATAGAGCTTCGGGTTAATCTTTTTCAGTTGATCTAATTGCCCGTAAGACAGCACGTGTAAGTCATTGACGTACGCAATCGTCTGGTTGGAAGCCGCTAATTCGTTTGCTTCCACGATGTCGAATTGCTCCGCGATGCGCACTTGTTGTGCCGTCTGCAGGTTCCCCATGATCAACTTGGTTTCATCCTCGGGATAACCCGCTTGTAAAATACCGTTCACGTTGCCCATCGAGAAAATATTCCCCGTAGTGCAGAGTTTCCCACCCTCATGGATGGTCCCCAAAAAAAGAACGTCGCCTTGCATTTCCACGTCTTGACCGTTACGAATGACCTTACTCAATAAGTGAACGTTGTCGCGTTCCTTGAGTTGTAGGGCATCCGCGATAGTCATGACGTTGGCCGTCATTTTGTGAATCTCAAAACGCGGGTATTGGCTCACCAAATGCTCGATCCGTTGCTTTTCTTCGGCCGTTAGAATCCGGTCCTCCGTGAGGACGTCTAACGAGATTTTGCCCGCATCGGCTTTGGGGTCCACCCTTAAATTCTCCAACAATGTTTTCAAATCAATCATCACTTGGTCCAGACCTGCAGACTGTTTAATGACCAAGTCATAACCGTTTTGTGTTCCACGTAATACGGCAGCTTGCATAGCGTTCGTTCCCTTCAACCTATTTTAACCAATTATACACCCAACGAATGGGGAAATATAAAACAACAAACAGGGCGAGATTTAGAGCCAACGTCGGGCCTAACGTGTTTACTAAGAAAGCACTGCCGGCCATACTGGTCAAATGTACCATCCGACTTGCCAGATAGCTCAGCGCTTCAATGACCGTAATGTCAATAAAGTAAATCAACAAGCCGCTTAAAAAGTTGGGACTAATGTAACCCATGACCTGGCGAGTCAAATAGACCACCAGGGGAAAGATAAAGACGTAAACCCCAAAAATTCCTGTGTAGTAGAGGTCAAATACCGCACCGGCGATTGCCCCCCAACGAGCAATCGGAATCTCGTAACGGTCCTCAAACAAAACTGCACAAATCAACCACAAGACGACCAGGTGACTGACCATGGTCGCCGTAGGCTGAAAGAGTTGTGCGCCAAAGATTTGGCTAATCGACCCGTCCAGAAACAACATGAGGATTAACCCAATGGGAAACCCGAACCGTAATTTAGATAATCGATACACGTTCGATCCCCCCTACTGTTTCGTTACGGCAACCGTCACGATGTTCAATTCACTCAAATCCGTGGCTGGCGTAATGTGTAACTTCGTCGATAACCCGTAATCGTCACCACTAGCTTTGGCAACCTTACCTACGTATAAGCCCTTTGGCGTAACGCCGCCTAAACCACTGGTCACAACTTTATCACCCTTACTAATCTTGGCTTTGGTAGTCAAGTTGTTCATGGTGATTTCGCCGGTATCCGCGTTATAACCACTCAAGACTCCGTTGACGGTCTTGCCCGACTTGGTGGTAATGGATACCGCGAACCGGTTAGCCGAATCATTATTGTCCGTGATCAGTTCCACCTTGGAATTGGTCTTATTCACTTCGGAGATTCGCCCCACTAAGCCAGAACCAGACATAACGGGCATGTTTTTAACAACACCCGCCGAAGATCCCTTGTTGATGATGACTTGGTTCTGCCAAGATGAAGGCGTCCGCGTGATGACCGCCGCCGAAATGGCGGAGTAATCAGTCAACGAATCATTCAGCTTAATCTGCTTCTTCAACTGTTTGTTTTCTTTAGCCAGAGTTTGGTCGCGGACCTTCGTCTGGGCCAGCTCACTCACCTGTTTTTTGAGCTGTTGGTTTTCCTGATAGGTGTTCAAAAGCTCCGACACAGCACTCACAGAACCACGTAGACCGTTCGCTGGTAAGGCGACTACCCGGTCAGCTAAACCAACAATATCATTACCAAACTGTTGCACGAGTGGCGGGGTGGCTTTCTTGTTACGAACCGCTACAGATACCGTCATCAAGGCAAAAGCAACAATCACGCAGACGATCACAATGACCAGCCGGCGATTGAAAGAAAATTTTTGCATGTTTGACCTCCATCTTGTTTATCCGGCTAACGGCGAGGTGTTAGCTGGTAACAATAAAGAAGCGGGAAGCCGCCTTCCCGCTAGTCCCTATTTTTTCTTCATGACATCGATACTCTTTAAGGACTCACCGGTACCGGAAGCCACGCAATCCAACGGATCATTGGCGATGGAGACGGGAACCTTAGTTGCTTCCGCAATCACTTCTGATAAGTTTTTCAGCAGTGCACCGCCACCCGTCAAGACGATTCCGTGGTCGATCACGTCAGCCGCAATTTCGGGCGACGTTTCTTCCAAGGTCTCGCGGATAGCCGTAATCACGCTTTGAACGGGTTCTTGGATGGCCTTCGCCACATCGGTCGCCGAAACTTCGACACCCTTAGGCAAGCCCGTCACGAGGTCCCGGCCCCGAATCGTGGCCCCCTCGATTTTGGCTGCATCCTCAACGGAAGCTGACCCAATATCCATCTTTAACTTTTCAGCCGTCCGTTCCCCAATCAAGAGATTGAAGTTCGTCCGGACGTACGTCGCAATCGCGTCATCCAATTTGTCACCAGCAACCCGAATCGAGCGGCTGGACACGATGCCGCCCAATGAAATCGTGGCCACGTCGGTGGTTCCACCACCCATATCGACCACCATGCTCCCGGTCGGGTCCATCACGGGGAGACCCGCACCAATCGCGGCAGCGAATGGTTCTTCAATCACGTATGCGTCACGTGCACCCGCAACCCGGGTCGCATCGATGACGGCCCGCTTTTCAACTTCAGTCACACCACTTGGAACGCAGACCATCACGTATGGCTTCCCACTGGAGCGCCCTACTGTTTTTTCGATGAAGTATTTCATCATGGCGACCGTGGTATCGTAATCCGCAATGACCCCATCTTTCATGGGCCGAATGGCCACAATGCTAGCCGGCGTCCGACCAATCATTGCCCGTGCATCTTCACCAACGGACACAATTTCCCCCGTCTTTGTGTTCTTGGCGACAACGGAAGGTTCGCGTAGAACGATTCCCTTACCGTCAACGTAGACAATCGTATTGGCGGTACCCAAATCGATTCCAATATTTTTCGTTCCTAATCCGAACACTGTGTTTCATCCCTTCATTGTCAACAAAATTATTTATGTTTTTTGTCTTAGTCATTGATAGACGTATTATAACATACCTATCTGCGTGAAAACACGTCGTCACCGATAAGAATACCGAACTTTTAGGGAGAAAGGAACACTTACCGATGATTTTAATTAGATTTTAAGACTTCCACGCCCAATTCCCGGTATACGGGGCTTAACGGCCCTTAGAATTGGCATCAGCAGGGTCATCGTCTTTGAAATAATGCCGAACCTCCGAGATAAAATATAACGATCCCGTTAACAACAACAGGTCTTCAGCCGACATCTGCCGTAACGCTTGCTGCAATGCGGTTGGCCAGTCCTTAGCCATACTGATACGGTCATGTGTTGTCACCACGTCTTCTAGTTCACTCGGTGTTGCCACTACCCGGTTGGCCGGTCCGTTGAACTGGGTCACAATCAAATGGACGTTGGGAAGTGTCAGTAGCGTGTGCACCATCTTAGTGTACTGTTTATCGGCTAAAACGGCGAGGATGATGTACACCTCGTTGGTCGCAAAGTGGCGGTGTAAGAGCTGGGCCAACTCAACCATCGCCGGTTCGTTATGCGCGCCGTCAATTGCAATCAATGGTTGAGTCGTTAACCGTTCGAACCGCCCCGGCCAAGCCGTATGGGCTAACCCCCGCCGAATCGTCGCCGCAACGACCTGACCGTGTTGCAACTGCTGAAACTGGATAAAGGCGGTCAACGCTGTAGCGGCATTATCGATCTGGTACTGCCCCAGTAGATCAATCTGCAGGCGCTGATACTGGAAGGCTTGATACTGATACGTGAACCGTTCGCCCCACTGGTCTTCTGGCTGATTAGTGACGTCGAAGTCACGGCCCAACGCTACGACCTGTGTCTGCTTAGTTTGTGCCGTCTGGTCCATCACGGCCAAAGCGTCCGGTGACAGCCGGCCACAAACTACTGGTACCTGCGCCTTGATGATACCGGCCTTTTGGTGGGCGATTTCGGGAATCGTGTCCCCTAGAATCCGCATGTGGTCCAGCCCAATGGTCGTAATCACCGAGATTGCCGGGGTGATGATGTTGGTGGAATCGTAGAGGCCGCCTAAGCCCACTTCGACCACCACCACGTCGACCGGATGAGCGGCAAAGTAACAAAACATCAGTGCCGTGTCGATTTCAAATTCGGTCGGGCCCTTAGTGTCGAGTTCGGCATCCAGTTGGGCGACTACCGGTTGGACCCGGTTGACCAACTGGATCAACTCATCGTCGCCGATAGGCTGGCCGTCCGTACTGATGCGCTCGTTGAACCGGGTGATAAAAGGCGACGTAAAAGTCCCGACCGTTTGCCCATCCGCCATTAAAAGGTCCCGCAAAAACGCCACTGTCGACCCTTTCCCGTTGGTCCCCGCTACGTGAATCATGGTTAACTTATCTTGCGGATTGCCCAGCAACGCCATAAAATGCCGCATCCGGTCCAAGGTCGGTGCCTTTTTAAATTGGTCGCGGCCATGAATAAAATTCAATGCTTCGGTATACGTTGTGATCAAAAAATACCACTCTCCCGCTAAATTCTCTGTCTCTTACTGTACCAAATTTTGACCCAAACCGTTAGGTCCAAAAAGCGTGTGCCGGCAGTTTTGTCGGCACACGCTTTAACTCATCATTCATTTAAATGGCGCTCAACCGCGCGACAGCGCTGACCAGCTACTATCGCCCGACCAATTGGGAACCTTAAAGGCCCCTTAATGGCTTAAAGTTGGGCTTTGATTTCCGCTAAGCGGTCCTGCGTTGCGGCCAACTTCTTTTGGTTGTCCGTCTGCTTTTCCCGTTCGGCGTTAACCACGTCTTCAGGAGCGTTGGCCACGAAGCGGTCGTTGCCTAACTTCTTCGTCGCCCGCTCTACTTCGGCAGTATACTTAACCGCTTCCTTAGTCAATCGCGCGGCTTCATCGTTTAAGTCTACCAGTTCAGCTAACGGTACCGAGATTTCGGCTGAAGTGATGACCGCCGTCATGGCTAACTTCGGTGCGACTAGATCTGCGCCGATTTCCAAGTTCTTCGGGTGTACGAACCGGTCGATATACTCGCGGTTGGTCTCAAAGACGGTCTGGAGTTTAGTATCGTCGGTCTTGATCTGTAAGTCGATTGGCGTGGACATTGGTGCATTGGCCTCAGCTCGAATGTTCCGGACCGCTTTGATCAAGTCAATCAGACTGGTCATGTCGCTTTCAGCTGTGGCGTTGTCGAATTCTGGATGGTCGACTGGATAAGCCGCCGTGACTAACGATTGGCCGTCATGGGGCATCGCTTGCCAGATGGCTTCCGTGACGAACGGCATAATCGGTTGCAAGAGCCGTAACGTTTGGTCCAAGACGTAGGCTAATAAGTCCTGCTTATCTGCCTTGGCCGCCTCGTCGTCACCCGTCAAGACTTGCTTACTCATTTCGATGTACCAGTCACAAAAGTCGTTCCAGATGAAGTTGTACAAGGCTCGTCCGGCTTCACCGAAGTCGAACTTGTCGAACATGGTCGTAACGTGCTTGACCGTGGCATTTAAGCGGCTCAAGATCCACTTGTCGGTCAAATCCCACTTCTCTGCCGCGGGAACGACAGGCTTGGTCTGGTCACCCAAGTTCATGATGACGAACCGACTGGCGTTCCAAATCTTATTGATAAAGTTCCAAGCCGCGTCCATCTTCTTGTAGCTGAACCGGACGTCTTGCCCCGCCGTCAACCCCGTTGAGAGGAACCAGCGCAAAGCATCGGCCCCGTACTTGTCGATAACGTCCATCGGGTCAATCCCATTCCCCAGGGATTTGCTCATCTTGCGACCCTCTTCGTCACGAATCAACCCGTGTAACAGCACGTGTTTAAACGGCCGTTCGCCAGTAAATTCAAGACTTTGGAAAATCATCCGGGAAACCCAGAAGAAGATGATGTCGTAACCGGTCACTAACGTATTGGTTGGGAAGTAGCGCTTGAAATCAGCACTGTCTTCATCCGGCCACCCCAACGTTGAGAACGGCCACAAGGCACTGGAGAACCAGGTGTCCAAGACGTCGGGATCGCGATCCCAATTTTCCGGATCTTTCGGGGCCGTTTCGCCCACGTAGATTTCACCGGTCTGCTTGTGGTACCAAGCTGGAATCTGGTGCCCCCACCAAAGTTGCCGAGAGATGACCCAATCATGGGCATTTTCCATCCACTGTGTGAAGGTGTGTTCGAACCGTTTCGGCACGAAGTCCACGGCCCCATCACTCTGTTGGTTCTTCAACGCTTTTTGCGCCAGTGGTTGCATCTTCACGAACCATTGGGTGGATAAGCGGGCTTCGACTTGGACCCCGGTCCGTTCGGAATGACCGACGGAATGAACGATTGGTTTGACCTGCAACAGTAAACCTTGTTCATCCAAATCCGCGACCATGGCCTTACGCGCTTCAAAGCGGTCCATGCCGTTGTACTTACCGGCCTTCTCGTTCATGGTGGCGTCTTCGTTCATGGTGTTGATCCGTTCCAAATTATGGCGATTCCCAACCTGGAAGTCATTCGGGTCGTGGGCCGGCGTAATCTTCACCATCCCGGTCCCGAAGTCGGGGTCGACGTATTGGTCCGCAATGATCGGAATCTCGCGGTCAGCTAACGGCAAAACAACCTTGGTCCCCACCAGTTCCTTGTAGCGCTCATCACTCGGGTTGACGGCCACGGCGGTGTCTCCCATCATGGTTTCAGGCCGCGTGGTCGCAATCTCAATGTAGTGGTTACCGTTAAAGGTTTGGTTAGGATCCACGAACGGGTACTTAACGTGGTAAAAGGCACCCTTGTCGTCCTTGTGAATCACTTCGATGTCGGACAACGCCGTCCGGGCTTGCGGATCCCAGTTGATGATGTATTCGCCCCGATAGATCAAGCCCTGCTTGTACAGTGAGACGAAGACCCGCTTAACAGCATCCGATAGCCCGTCGTCCAAAGTAAACCGTTCACGTGAATAGTCTAATGATAAGCCCATCTTGGCCCATTGCTGGTGAATCGTGTCCGCGTATTCGTCTTTCCATTCCCAGACCTTTTTAATGAAGGCTTCGCGACCTAAGTTGTACCGGGAAATGCCCTGCTCGCGGAGCTTAGCTTCCACCTTGGCTTGCGTCGCGATACCGGCATGGTCCATCCCCGGTAACCAGAGCGTATCGTACCCTTGCATCCGTTTTTGCCGGATCAACATGTCTTGTAACGTGGTGTCCCAAGCGTGTCCTAAATGTAGTTTCCCGGTGACGTTCGGTGGGGGTAACACGATTGAATACGGTTTTGCTTGTGGGTCCCCACTGGGTTTGAAGACGTCTTCGTCCAACCAAGTCTGGTACCGGCCCGCTTCCACGGCGGTCGGATCATACTTCGTGGGCATGTCTACTGTTTTATCTGCCATACCTCTCATTTCCTTTCTCTTTACCGGTCACAATGGTACAAAAAAACTTCGTCCTAATTCAAAATTAGGACGAAGTCATTCGCGGTACCACCTAAATTGGGTAATTGCTACCCCACTTATCTTCGTTGTTAACGGAGTGTGCTCCGGTACCGACTTACGTTTAATTTCAGTCGATCAGCTCACAAGTTACTTTCACCCGCCACGGTCGGCCACTTTCCAGCTCTCGTGACTCTCTGTCTCGACCGTAACGACTTACTCGCTTGCTCACAGCTATTTACTCTGTAGTTTACCCAATTTTAAGCTAAGCGTCAACACGTGGCACTAACTTTTCCAAAGCCGCCAGAGCCGCTAAGTAGTTGGGTTCTTCGGACTGTTCCGTCACAACCTGTCGATAAGTGATTTTCCCCGTGGCATCAATAATCCAGATAGAACGGGCTAGATTGCCGGCGTTTGGGATATACAACCCAGTCTCATACCCGAAGGACAACCCCTCGTCTGACAATAAGTCTACGTTGGTGACCCCTTCAGCTGCACACCAACCCGTTTGTTCGGCCACGGAATTATTCGATACCGTGTAAAACTTGGCTGCCGGATAGTGGTCCGCCTGTTGCGTAAATTTACGCGTCTGCAACGTGCAGACCGGGGTATCCAGATCCGGAACGACGCTGATCAAGCTCACTTGCCCAATCAGATTTGCCGTCTTCACCTTATTATTCTGTTGATCAAACAGCTTGAATTTAGGTAATTGGGTTCCCACTTCAGGGAGCTCGCCCGCTAAGGCCATCTTCTTACCGAGTCTTGTGACATCCACACAGATCACTCCTTAATATTTAGCCAGGTCAAAAAACTAGCTATTAGGTTAATTATGGCGCAGTCGCCCCCTAAAAAACAAGTAATTTGCCGGATAAGTTCGGGGGAACTAGCCTGGCATCTTCCCACTCAACTTGATGGCTTCGATCATAATCTGTGCACCGGTGACTAACGCCTGGTGGTCGAAGGTCATCCCCGGCACGTGCAGGCCGGGTGTCAGGTCACAGCCTAACCCCAACATCGTACTCTCTTTAGCCAAGCCATCGTAAGCGTAAAAGTGAAAATCATCACCGCCCTGCGTGGGCACTGGTGCCACCAATCCAGCCGTTCCCAACACGGTGGTAACGGCTTGGCTCATCGCCGCTACGGCCGGCTTGCTGGGGATTGCTGCGGGCGATAAGTCGTTTTCGTCTACTTGGATGTCGATCCCGTCAACGGCTACCGCCCGCATGGCCGTAAACGCCTGGTCCTGCAACTGATCCATCGACTCGTTGGTCCGGGCCCGCAAGTCAACGGCGAAGGTTCCCCTGTCGGGCACAATGTTCGACGACTCGCCGGCCTGAAACATGGTCGTAGTGATCGAGTAGGGCGTGGTCGTGGCCAACTTCAATTGCTTGAACCGTTCATTCAAGGTACTGAAAGCATCAATCACGTTGGCTCCTAACCAGGGTCGTCCAGCGTGGGCCGTTCGCCCCGTGATGGTCACCCAGTAGGTCCGCGTGGCAATATCTGGGAGCAAGGCTTCGGCCTGACCTAACGCGAGTTCACTTTGGGGGCAGACGTGCAACCCATATAACACGTCTAGCGGCGGTACTAAACCACTTTGAATCACCTTTTCGGCGCCAGTCACAGTCTCTTCAGCCGGCTGGAAAATAAGTTTCAACGTTCCTGGTAGTTCTGCTTCGTGGGTCTTAAAGTAGGCCGCAACCGCTAAAACAATGGCCATGTGCGCGTTGTGCCCACAAGAATGAAGGACTTGTGGTCGGCCTTGATAGACCTGTTTTAAAGCGTCGATGTCAGCCCGCATCCCCATCACGAACCGGTGGCCGGGATTTAACGTGGCCACCAAGCCCGTCATGTGCGCAAACTTCTGATACGCCACACCCAATTCGTCTAAACGCTGCGCCAAATAAGCCGTCGTTTGAACTTCATTGAAGGCCGTTTCGGCTCGGCTGGCAAGTTCATCAAAATCGGTTTGTAACTGTTGTGCATCTACCGTAATCGTTTGTGTGTCCATAATCATTCCCCCATTACTTACTGGTCTTATAAGCCGTCTTCAACGTGATGCCTTGCGCCGCCGCGTAGGTGACGCCTTTGAGTTGCGGGCTATTCAAGCGGGTGACTTGTCCTTGATTCAGGACCGCCACAGCCTGGTCACGCATCGCAATCTGGTTAGCTTGTTTGAAATCGGCGTACCGTTTTTGGGCGTTATCGGCGTCCACCCCGTTCGCTCGGGTGTAAGCCTGGTCAAATTTGGCATTGGAATAGTTTCCCGCGTTATTGTAATTATCAGTGTTGAGTAGCTGGAAGAACTCGGTCAATTCCGGATAAGAGGTAATCCAATTACTAAAGCCGAGGTCATAGCCTTGTTTTTTCTGCATGGTCGTGATGGCTTGGACCTTGGGCTGCACGTTGACCTTGAGACTGAGGCCCTTTAAGTATTTTTCCGTATTGGCCTGGACATACTCGGCGGTATTTTTGAAGGTGTCCACGTCGTAGCAGACCAGCGTCAAATTCAATTTTTTCAGTCCTAATTGACGCATCCCCTTGGCCCAATACTTCTTAGCCAATTGCGGATCATAGGCAACGGCGGACTTAACGGTGGAATCTAAAGCGAAGTCCTTGCCCGTTTGTGGATTCTTCGCGATATCTTCCGGTGCCATCCCGTAAGGCACCTTGGCGCCATTTTCAACACGTTAGCCGTCAAGGTCTTCCGGTCGATGGCTAACGAGATTGCCCGGCGAATGTTACGGTTACGCATCGCCTTGTGGGCAAAGTTATACGCTAAGTAGTCGGTCTCACCACTTGGGTAACTCAAGTAGCCTGGTTGAGATTTTTCTTGAGCGGCCTGTTGTCCGGATAATGTGATGTTGTCTAACTTCTTAGATTGATATAACGCCAACGCGGTCTGCGGTGACTTAGCCACCTGAAACTTCACGGTCGTCAGCTTGACGTTCTTGTGATCCCAGTAATTAGGATTTTTCTTGAGCGTCCAACTCGACGAAGCCGCCGTCCAATTTTGTACGGTAAACGGTCCGTCATAGACCGTCTTCTTGGCGGAAGTCCCGTAAGCTTGACCGTACTTGGTCACGACCTTTTCGTTTAGCGGTAAGAAAGGCACCGACGCAACTAAGTATTTGAAATACGGCGTTGGTTGCGTCAATTGAACTTTCAGCGTCGTGGCGTTTACGGCCGTCACCCCGAGTTTCGTCGCTGCCATTTTCCCCGCTTCAATTGCCTTGGCATTTTTAATCGGTAAAAATTGGTAGGCATTGGCCGCTTTGGTCTTCGGCGTCACCGCCCGTTGCCAAGCCGGGTTCGACCGTGGTGCTGTCCTTCATCCGGTACAGGCCCTCTTGAGCGTTGTTGACCGTTTCTTGGGCCCCAATGTCCGTAATCATGGTCGAATCTAACGACGAGATGTCGACCGGTTCCATGATGGTCGCCGTCTGTTGCGGACTGGCATCGGCCGCTTGACCACAACCCGCTAACGCTAAACCACTGCCGATAATAACTGTAAAACTGGTGAAACGTTTCAATAATTTTTGCATATGAAGTCCTCCTCAACACCTGAGCTATCCCGAGCATCACGCGATTGAGCAACGCCCAATCAGGCGCCACACCTAAACAAATTGCCGCTGGCTCATATGCCGATGATGTCGCTGCAGCTCCGTTACCGTATTCGTTGAATGACGCATCATCAATTGAAACATTTCGATCAGCTTCCTTTCTGTATAAAAAAATCCCCGCAAAGAAAATTCTTTGCGAGGACGACCGATATCGTGGTTCCACCTCTGATTTATAACGGCTTCACAACCGTTACCTCAGTAAGTTTAAGTAAACTTGGCTCGATTAACGGCGAGCGCCGGCCCCTCCTAATTAGCGTGACCCGTTCAGGTGGACTGCTAGTAGCTGTGTTTCAATTCAGGTTCGCCCTTTCAGCCTTGCGGACGATCTCTTAAATTAGAATTTACTTTGACTACTCATAGCATTTTTAATTTAAATTCATTTTAGGGGTTTTACCGGATTTGTCAAGAGAAAAGTTTAGCTGTCTAGGTAGTCACTAATAGCAGTTATCAGGCCCCATGACCGACAAACCCATTTTTCACTGTTTTCTCATAACTCGTCTAGCGACCACAAAAAAAAGCCACGACCAAAGTCGTAGCCTCATGCTTAATTTAGATAACTTACAGTAATTCCGCAAAGACGTCTTCATTTTGGTTCAAGAAGTTGTCTCCCGGGCGAATCTCTGTAATGGTGATACCGTCGAGCGCTTCTTTCATCAAACCTTCCACGTCGAGATGCTTTTCGTACTTCCGGGACTTCTCCAAGTCCGGCCGCGTCTTCGGTGCCGGTGGCGTGAAAATCGTACAGCAGTCCTCGTATGGCAGGATCGACAGGTCATAGGTGTCGATATTCTTAGCCACCTTGATGATCTCCGTTTTATCCATCGACAACAACGGTCGTAAAATCGGCATCGTCGTGACGTCGTTGATGGCTTCCATACTTTCCAGAGTCTGTGAAGCCACTTGGCCCAGCGACTCCCCGTTAAAGATCCCCTTGGCGTGCCGCATGTGTGCGACTGCCACGGCCAACCGCAACATCATCCGCCGCTGAATGGTCATCAGATACCCTTCCGGCACGGATTCTTTGACGGTTTCTTGAATCTTAGCGAACGGCACCTGAATGAATTGGATGCCCCCGGAGTACTTGGCCAACTTAGCGGTCAATTCCTTGGCCTTAGCCAACGCCTGTTCAGACGTGTACGGCGGACTGTAGAAGTGGACCATGTCCAGCTTGACGCCCCGGCGCATCCCATAGTAGGACGCAACCGGTGAATCGATGCCGCCGGATAACATCATGACGGCCTTGCCACCGGTGCCGACTGGTAACCCACCGGCTCCTGGAATGGTCTGTCCCGAGATGTAGACCCCGTTCATCCGTGCTTCCACGCGAATCTCCAAATCAGGATGTTTCATCTTGACTTGGATGCCGGGTACATTTTCAAGAACGTGACTCCCTAAAATATCGTTTAGTTGATAGGTGTCATATTCAAACGACTTATCTTGGCGCCGGGTGTTGATTTTAAAGGTCATCCCCGGTTTAAAGTCCGCCTGCGCTAACGCTAAAACGGTAGCCTTGATGGCGTCGATATCTTTGTCGACCTTCACGGACGGCGAGAAGTTTTCGATGCCGAACTCCCCCTTCAGCCGGTCCATGACCGCCGTCGAATCAGCCCCGTTCAAGGTCACGTGTAATCGATCGTGTTGGGCACGAACTTCCAAGCCATCGAACTCACTGAGTGCTTTACGCACGTTGTGACCCAATTGCTTGATGAAGTCTTTTTTGTTCTTGCCCTTCGTCGACAATTCACCGTAGCGGACCATGATTTCGCTATATTCCATTGCGCGACCCCTTTCGTGATTAGCGTAATTTCGCAAATTGTTGATAAAGTTGGTCGAAGACCTGGTTGAATTGTTTGGCCTCTTCCATGGTGTTGTGTCCGTCTAACGAGATCCGTACAGCGCTGGTCGCAATGTCGTCATCCACGGCCATGGCTTGCAACGTACTCGATTCGACGTGCTTCTTCGACGAGCAAGCACTCGTCGTCGAAATGTAAATCTGGTGTTCCTCAAACGCGTGGACGATGGTTTCCCCCCGGACTCCAGCAATCGCAAAGCACAGAATATGGGGCGCAAAGACCGGTAAGTCCTTCGAGAAAATCGTCACGTGGGCAAACTGTTCGATATGGTGCAGAATTGCCAAGCGAATGGCGCGTTGCCGCTCGACCTTTTGGGCCTCGTCCGTCAGCAACATCCGCAAGGCCTTCGCCATCGCGGCAATGGCCGGCAGATTTTCTGTTCCGGACCGCAAGTTCCATTCCTGACCACCACCGGCCATTAACGGTGCAATCTTCCGCCCTTGGCGCTTGTACATGAACCCAATTCCTCTAGGCGCGTGGAACTTATGCCCGGAGAAGGTCACGAAATCGACCCGGTCGTTGAAAATCAACTTGCCCAGGCCCTTGCCAATGCCTTGAACAGCATCGATGTGCCAGTGAATCTTGGGAAAATCACGCATGACGTCTGCAATTTCAGCCAACGGTTGAACCGCCCCAATTTCGTTGTTGACCGCCATGGTCGACACCAGAATCGTAGTCGGCCGGATGGCAGCCCGCAAATCATCCGCGGAGACGCGTCCATTCTCATCGACCGGCAGGTACGTGACTTCAAAGCCCAGCTGCTTGAGCTGTTCCATTGAATTATGCACTGCAGGGTGCTCGACTGCCGTCGTAATCAAATGATTGCCAAATTCGCGTTTGGCCATCGCGGTCCCTTTGATGGCCCAGTTGTCACCCTCGGTACCACCACTGGTGAATAAGATTTCACTCAGCTTAGCTCCGACCAGGTCGGCAATTTGTTGACGCGATTGTTCGAGGAGGTTGAAGGCCTGTTCCCCAAAGTTATGCAAGCTAGAGGGATTGCCCCAGTAGTTGGCACTAACCTTGGCGTAGGTATCGACAGCTTCCGGTGCGGCTTTGGTCGTCGCACTATTATCAAAATAAATCATGCTGAACCCTCTTATCTTTTTCTATTGGTTCGACTCCGATAGAAATTCTCACTCATTATAAACACATTCTGAAAATCCCACAAGCCTTACCCGCATTTCTGCAAGCAAAAAGCGCCCTTTTTGCCGGCTTACGCCGGAAAAAGTGACGCTAGAACCTTACTTTTGCGACTCATCATCATGTTTCGGTTTTTCACGACCTTTACGCTGATAATAGGCATCTTCCAGGCGTTTATACGATCCTGGTTCCACCTTATCCAGCTCCGTAGCGATCGTTTCCAACGCTTTTGCATACTCATGGTCCTCGTCAAATAATTTTTTAGCCTCTTGACTGGCTTTAGCCAAATCTTCATGACTAGCCTGGTAACGGTTTGCGTACTGCATCAGTTCCTCTGACAATTCGGCACTGTCGAGTAAATCGTCTGTCCGTTCACTTAAACTATCGAGGTCGGTCTGGATAATCAGCAGCTGTTTGGTGATCTGTTCCATGTCGATTTGTGGCTGGTCCATGTCGGTCGCCAACTGTTCGACCTCATTACGGACCACGAAGAAGTAATCCAGGTAATTCTGCGGGACGCCCGGCAAGTTTAGATTTTCGACCTGCCGCCGTAAACTATGTAGTTTAAAATCAAATTGTCGTAATGTTTCCCGCGCCTGTCGTTCTTCGTCAGCTAATCCAGCCACACTCTTTAAAACTTTCGCCTGCTGTTCTTCAATTTGCTTTAAATCTTTTTCTTGCTGTTGTTGATGAGCCAACACAATGGAATAGGTTGCCGCTTGACCAGTCAAGTTCTGCACATCCCGCTGGTAGATACCATCGATGTTGCGCAACTGTTCGCTAAGTTCCCGGGCCGTTTCCAACTCTTGGTGGTCCAACGTGTAGTTTTGTTTCAAGCGGTCCAACTCGGCCATTAGGCTTTGATTTTGGTTCTGGGCGTGGGCAATGAATCGCGCCACGTTATCCAAGTTCTCATCGACCGGCTTTTTCGCGTCGATTTCTGTTTGCATCAAATCATACAAATGGTCGATCTGGTCGGCGATGCGCTGGTTGATCACCTTTGCGTCGTCTGGCCGCAGATCCGCTAAGGCAGCTAAATTACCGTTGACCTGGTCAGCTACCTTTTGGATTAATCCGGGAATATCCGCATCCCCAAAGTGATAAGCCTCGTTTGACAGTTGTTCGTAACCGCTCTTCAACTCACTGATTTGATCAGGATAAACGGCTGTTAAATCTTTATATAGTGGTGGGATGGCTTTGATCAAATCTTCCAGTGATGCCGTATCGGCCTTTAATTGGCCCAATACATCCGAGGCCCGTTCGTGGTCCCCAGTTTGGGTCAACTGGGTGAAGGTATCGAAGTTATCTTCCAATTGACCCAACCGCTCTTCCAAGCCGTCGATACTCGGGCCAAAGGCAAAATTCTTGGCCAAAAGCGTCTTGCGGAGATCCTGGTATTTCTGTTCCAAATCCCGCACGGCCTGTCGATGTTGTTTATCGACTTCCTGTAAGGCAGCTAATTTGGTCTGAACGGTTTGCACCAACTCGTCCGTTTGACTGACCAGCAACGTATCCTTGGCCAAATCGCGGCGTAACTGAATCAAGTTCAGCCCACGTGAATCATTCTTGAGCTGCGCTAACTGGGCGTCAATCCGCTTGAAGCGGTCCTGGGTAATGTCCGCATAGTCGTTTTGGAGTTCCTCAAACTGGGTCAACGATTGCCCCGTCAAACTGAGTTGACTCACAAGTTTAACCTCGTCGGCAAGCGGAATAGCGACGAGTGATGCTTTTTTATCCGCCAAGGCCGTGACTTGCCGACGAATCCGTTGCTGATAAGCGAGAATGCCTACATAGACGATAATCGCGAGTATAACGATTCCTACGAGCACAACAGTTACCATGATTGACCCCATCCTTCATCCACATTTAAACGCTCAACGAGTTGTAAAAACGCTCGGTCTAATTTACAATTTAATCTAATCCCAATTATAGCATAAGTCCCCAACGCTTCACTAGATTTTGCTATCCTATTAGGATTTTCTACCTATCTATTTTGAACTTTAACTACTGGAGGTTTTTGCATGACGGAACCAATCAACACTTTAATCACCGCACAACTCGACGCTTTGCTCCACGGTGAAACGAACCTCACGGCCAACTTGGCCAACGCTTCAGCCCTTTTAAAGCAAACCGTTGCAGACATCAACTGGGCTGGCTTTTACCTCTACCAACCCCAAACTGATGATTTAATCCTCGGCCCTTTCCAGGGTAACGTCGCCTGCGTGCACATCGAAAACAATCGTGGCGTTTGCGGGACCGCTCTGAGCACCCAAACGACACAACGAATCGCTGACGTCCACCAATTTGCTGGCCACATCGCTTGTGACTCGGCCAGCAACGCCGAAATCGTAGTGCCATTGACTTTAGCCGACGGCACCAAGCTCGGTGTTATGGACATCGATTCCCCATCGATCGACCGTTTCTCAGTCGACGACCAACACGTCTTAGAAGAATTCGCCCGGGTTTTACTCACGCATGTTGACAAAGCCTAAGGTTTCCGGTTATACTGATCGTCGTGTAAAATAATGCAGCAATGGGCGGTAAGCTCGTCAACAGATCATTGCGTTTGAAAGCTCAAGGAGTAACCTGCGGCTGCATAGGGTGAAACTTGCAAAATGATCTGCACGAATACTAAGCCTATAAATGGCCTTATTTTACTCCAAATAAATTTATTGGAGGACTCAATTTATGTCACGTTATACTGGCCCAAGTTGGCGGATTTCTCGTCGTTTAGGGGTTTCCCTTTCCGGCACTGGTAAAGAATTAGCACGGCGTCCTTACGCCCCTGGTGACCACGGTCAAGGCCGTCGTCAAAAGCTTTCCGAATACGGAACGCAATTACGCGAAAAGCAAAAGTTACGGTTCACCTACGGCTTGACGGAACGTCAATTCTACAACCTGTTCAAGCGCGCTGGTAAGATCAAGGAAGGAACCCACGGGACTAACTTCATGATCTTACTCGAACGTCGTTTAGACAACGTGGTTTACCGTTTAGGTTTGGCAACGACTCGTCGTCAAGCTCGTCAATTGGTTAACCATGGTCACATCACTGTTGATGGCAAGCGTGTGGACATTCCTTCATACGAAGTTGAAGTTGGCCAAGTGGTCAGCGTTCGCGAAAAGTCCAAGGACTTAGCCGTTATCAAGGGTGCCGTTGAAGCCGTTGTGGGTCGCCCACAATACGTTGACTTCAACGCTGACAAGTTGGAAGGTTCATTAACTCGGTTCCCACAACGTGAAGAACTCGATGCTGAACTCGATGACTCCTTAATCGTTGAATACTACAACCGTTAATTAACGCGAGGTTTAGTCCTCACTTTAACGGCTGGCGACCCTGTTGGGTACGCTAAAAAGACATCTCCGCTGATTGGCGGGGATGTTTTTTTGCGTGAAATTATCCCCACAAAAAAACTCCCATGTATCCCACCACATGGGAGCTCCTGATAATCTTGATTCGGCGTATTAGGTTCCCCGGTACATTGGCGGGGTTCCTATGACTTAGTTTAGCAGCTTAGCGGCACTAATGAGGCCCAAACGCAAAATTTCTATTTAGGACTTCGTCAACTGCGTCAGCTAGCCAAGTTTACCCCAAAAGTGCCCGGTACAACGGGATTAACGCCGCCAACGTGGCCTGAATCGTTTGGAGTTGGCGCGCTGCGTGACCGGTAAAGAAAGCCGACCCCCGAGGAAACGTCCGCCCCACCAGCCACTCGGCGTGGGGGTGGCGTTGTGCCGTCATCAGTTGTTGCGCACCGGTCAAGGTCAACGGCTGGTGATCCGTCTTATCCGTATGATCTATGGCCCACTCAAAATTAGCGGGCAACGCGGTCAACAACTCAGTCGAAACCCGAGCTACCGTGGCCTGCCGCTGGCGAACTTCTTGGAGAACGACCAGCCAGATGAACAACCGGTCGTCCCACAGACCCAGTTCTAAGTGCGGTAACATTTTGTATCCCCGTTTGGACGTGCTCCACGCGACCCAGGTATCCGGTGGTGGGTTCTTACTACGACGGCGGTGTTGGGCAACATGAGCGTACACCGGTCCGCCAATCGTTGCCAACTGCGGTTGCACGGCAGTCACGGTCGCCATGAATTTCGGGTCGATTTGGGTCTTGATTTTCTCCAATCGTCCCGCCAACGTGGTGTCGTTGAAAATGTCAAAGTCACTGTTCAGGTACATCCCAGCACCTCCTAGTACTGCTTGCTCGTGATTACATGTTATACTAATGCCACTACGTTGAAAAGAGGGATTAACATGTCGGATAAGAGTTCGATGGAACAACATATGGATGCAGCCATGTATGGCACGCCTAAGGTTAAACCTGACGAACAGCGGCGTTATCTCGGAACTTTCCGGGAACGGGTCTCACTTGCGATGACCATTGCGGAAGTCGTGGATCATCAAAACTTATCAGCTTTCATTACCGAGATTACCGCACACCCGGATTACCAGGTTATTTTAAACGGTCACATCGACCAAAGCGACTTGGGCCCCTACCTCAAAGTGGCGAGTCAGCACAACGTCCAGTTCACGATTCGTCAAGATACCATTTATGGCATCAATGACAGTGACTATGGCCTTATCGTAGCTAGTGATACGGCTATTAATCAGTCGCCAATCGATTTGACCAAGAAGTACCCTGACGACACGACCACACAAGCAAACGATGCGGACGACACATCTAAGAAAACTAGCTGGTTGGGCCGCTTGCTTGACCATTAACGTCCAGTTCATAAAGGAGTTTTTAAATTTTGGCACAACCTTTAGCCTACCGGATGCGGCCCCAACGCCTCGAAGACGTCGTGGGCCAACAGGATTTAGTTGGCCCCGGCAAGATCATTGCCCGGATGGTCAGCGCTAAGCTCCTGTCGTCCATGATCTTATACGGCCCACCCGGTACCGGAAAAACGAGCATTGCCAGTGCGATTGCCGGCTCGACCAAGTACGCTTTTCACAAGCTGAACGCCGCGACCGATTCTAAAAAGGATCTCCAAGTCGTCGCCGAAGAAGCCAAGATGAGTGGCACCGTGATCTTACTGCTCGACGAAATCCACCGGCTCGATAAAACTAAACAGGACTTCCTGTTGCCCCACCTTGAAAGCGGGCGCATCATCCTAATCGGGGCAACCACCGAGAACCCCTACTTAAACATCAACCCGGCCATTCGGAGCCGAACCCAGATCTTTGAGGTGCATCCCCTGACCCACGCTGATATCGTGACCGCCTTAACACGGGCATTACACGATAACGACCGGGGTCTGGGCAAACTCCCCTTAGATGTAGCAGCTGACGCCCTGGACTTCATGGCGGATGCGACCAACGGTGATTTACGGAGCGCCTTGAATGGCCTGGAGCTAGCCGCCCAGTCCACGCCACCAACTGCCGATGACGACCGAATCCACGTGACTTTAGCTATCGCCGAAGAATGTTTCCAACGTAAGGCCTTGGTCGGTGACAAGCATGGCGACGCCCATTATGACGTCATCTCCGCGTTTCAAAAGTCGATTCGGGGTAGCGATACCGACGCGGCGTTGCATTACCTGGCCCAACTGGTGGCCGCCGGTGACCTGCCGTCGATTTGTCGACGACTCATGGTCATTGCTTACGAAGACGTGGGGATGGCCAACCTTCCAGCAGCGGCACGGACCGTTCAAGCCGTCCACGCTGCCCAACAGTTGGGTCTTCCTGAAGGCCGGATTCCCTTAGCCGATGCAGTCATCGACCTCTGCCTGTCGCCAAAATCCAACTCAGGGATCAGCGCCATCGACGCCGCCTTAGACGATGTCAGCAACGGTCACAGTGGCGTCGTCCCCGATCACTTGAAGGATGCCCACTATGCCGGCGCCAAGCAGTTGGGTCACGGGACTAACTATCAGTTTCCCCACGATTTCCCCAATGATTGGGTCGCGCAACAATACCTCCCGGACACCTTACGGCACGCACAATACTACCACCCTAAGGCCAACGGGCGCTTCGAACAAAAGCTGGGTGAACAGTACCGGCGCCTGCGGCAAGCGAACAAGCCTGAGCGTTGATATTTAAATATTTATATGCTAAGATACAAGTGATTCTAAGGTGTACGCGTTGTCTTACTACAAGTTGCCGAACAAGTAATTCTTATAAGGGATCGCCAATGATAACGCCTATGACAGGCCTTTTCACTTGGTAGTCAGAATCGTTATCTCGCTTTCCCCCCTGCATTGTCATCGCGGGTCAACATGACTGGACAATTAACGGCACCACTTAGAACATCAAAGCCCCGTGCTTTGAGGACCATTCCTTTGAGTGGTCCTTTTCTTTTGGGCTTAACTCCCGCTTGCGGTTTCGTCGGCGTCCTAGTAAACTAGTGCTCAGTCGCACCCATGCGGTGTCAAGGAGGAAATGTGTTGTGTTAATCACCATACTTATGATTTGCTACACCCTATTATCTTTTGGTATCGGCTGGTACTTTTACAGTCACCGGCGCCGAGCCTTTTTAGTCTTTCATCCCGAAAGTACCCCAGCCTTAAGTCACGTCCTCAGTTGGGGGGGCATCATCCTCATGATTATCGGTCTCATCGCTGCCGTAGCTACCATCATGAACAACTTCGTTTTCATCTCGATCATCTTGCTGGTGGGGGTCATTGCCATCATCAGCTTACAATTGATTTTGGTCCATTGGTTCCCTAAAGGTGAGTAACCGGTTACAAATTTTGCCGCTTTTTTTGCCATTTTACTTTTTATTTCAACGCAAATAACGTATCATGAAAGTATCAAGTAATGAGAGGTGAACATATATGTTACAACAATACAAGCACATTTTAGTCCCAGTTGATGGCTCCTACGAGGCGGAATTAGCCTTCAAAAAAGCCGTGGCCGTGGCTAAGCGTAACGATGCTGATTTACATCTCGTTCACGTTGTCGATACCCGCGCTTTCCAAAACATCTCGAGCTTCGATACCAGTATGGTGGAACAAGTGACCGAGACGGCAAAGAAGACGCTCGATAAGTACATCTCAGATGCCAAGGCGGAAGGCCTCGAAAAAGTGGACTACGCCATCGAATACGGAGCGCCTAAGACCATCATTGCCCGCGACGTGCCGCGCGACAACGATACCGATTTGATCATGATTGGGGCCACCGGGTTAAACGCGGTGGAACGGCTCTTAATTGGATCCGTAACCGAATACGTGACTCGAACCGC
This sequence comes from Levilactobacillus suantsaii, assembly GCF_014069315.1. NCBI lineage: Bacteria > Bacillati > Bacillota > Bacilli > Lactobacillales > Lactobacillaceae > Levilactobacillus > Levilactobacillus suantsaii. The sequence goes on from NZ_CP059603.1 coordinate 2,330,508, forward strand.
TATTTGCGATGTGATTGTGGTCCGGACCGACTTGAACAACAAGCCGGCCAAAACCACCATTGCCAACCAAGAGTAATTCTTAACCAAGCCATTATCCGAGTCCGGGAGTCTTCCCGGGCTCTTTTTTTGTTACTAACGGTCTTCCGTCACTCGTTAGTGGCTGATTTTTCACGGTCTTTTTTTGTATCATCTTGGATTTGCCATGGTCATGACCATGCCCTGAATAACTTAAAAAGTGCACCACCTTCAAATGGTTTTTCCATTTAAAGGCGGTGCACTTTAACGTCTTGTTTCAAAATTTGTAAATTACTATCACACCGTTTAAGCGGACTGTCCTAGTTCCGCCTAAGAAGCCCAACGTCTACTAGGAGGTTGGCAACACAGAGCATAACGATCAAAACTAACCGACGCCCCAGTGTAAAATAGATGATGATCGAGTACACCCCCACTACGACCATATTCAACCAAATATTATTGACTATATTTAGATGGGTTCGATAGAAATTATCTAAGTGTTCTGTTCCAAACCACATCGAGAACACGAAGAGTAGCCACCATAAGCCCCATAAATCGATAGTTTCACCCCTTACTTATTGAGGTTGATTCAACTACCGCTCTAATCGGTTAAAATGGGCCCCGTGGTCCGACCTAAACGCTGCTGTAGGGCTTCGTTGTGGGTCACCACAGCCAGCGTCTTAGCAATCTCCAGACTCTGCTTAGCCGCAGCCGTTGCCAACAAGGCTTGTTCCGCTTGCCCCTTCAATTCGTACAAAACATCGATTAAGTATAAGGAATCTTCTTGCTTTACCAACCGCAAAGCGGCATCCACGTTTTCGTTGACCAGTTGGGGTTGTTCCAATTGTGTGTATAATTGTGCAATCCGGTAACGGGCCCAAATCAAGCGTTTGAACTCCCCTTCCTCATGCCACTCGTAACCATCTAAGTAAGCCATGGCTTCGCGTAAGTAATAGTGAACCTGGTCGTACTCCTTACGGTCAACGTAGGCTAAGGCCATCCCTAAGTTGCTGACGATAGCGTACAGGTCCCATGGCATCCGGTAAGACCGGTGTAACAATAAGTTGAAGTGGAAAATCGCTTCGTCCGTCCGTTGCCGCGAGAAGATCTCCACGAAACCCCGGAAATAGTGGTAGCGTTCCCGGTCAAAGGAATTCTGGATGCTCGCCAAATCGATTTGGACCAGAATCCGGTCGGCGCCATGAAAGTCGCCGAAGCGCAAGGCCCGCGATAAACGGCTGAATTGCTCGTCTAATCCGTTCCCCATTCCGGTCAAGACATCTTCAAACGAAATATTCAGTCGACGACAAATTTCCAAAATGATTTTGATACTTGGTACCTTATTCTTTTTCTCCATCAGACTAACCGTGGCCTGCGTGCAGATGCCTTCAGCCAATTCCTGCTGCGATAAATTCTTTTGCTTGCGGTATTGTTTGAGCTTGTCCCCTAGTAAGCGCATCTCATATCTCCTCTTAAGTCAGTTCTAATCCTCAGCATTGATGATAAAGACGAACCTTTCTTTAAAAATCGATTAATATATTCGGTAACCTTTTTCATACCCCGTCACCGATATTCCCATCAACGATCCCCAATCTCTTTATCATTAATTCTTATAATAAGTGATTTATGAGGAAACACAAGCAATTTACCGCTTTATTAATGAACTTTAATCTGTATATACCATTTTATCATTTTTTTGTTAACCGCCCGATTCACACAACTATCGTTTACCGAATATTTTATTAATGTTCGTATTTTATCCATTTAGTCAATTACTTGATAATTCAAATATAGCTTAAGGTAAAGTTGGCCACAATCGCCCAGAACACCCGATTAGGGCGTTGGGCCACTACCCGTTGTAAGCGCCCGGCTTGGTCCGTAATCTGGCCATCGACCCCTAAGGCCCACGCCCGACTCATCGCTGTCGTGGCGTCCGGCGTCCACAAATACGTTGCGGCGCCCTGCCGATGGGCTGCCAAGATGAACTGATCACTGAGCGAACGTTGCTGAAACGAATAAAAATCTGCTGGGACCGAGGCTGGATCCACCCAATTAAAGGGCGTGATGAACCCCACCCGCAACCGGGGCGCAACCCGGCGTAATTGCGCCACCACTCGGTAATCTAGCGAATGCACGGCCGAATGGTCTCGTCGTAAGCGTGCCCCGTACAAGTGAGCGAACCGCCGCACCATCCCCCGCGAATCCGTTGGGGTGGTCTTGAGCTCGACCAATAGCGGCTGGTGAAGCCGTTCAGCCGTCTTCAAATATTTTGGCCAACTCACTAGACGCCCACGTTGGCCATTTTCTCGCAATGTCAGCCCGCTAAGTTGAGCTTGGGTCAACTGGTGCGGCGTCACGTTACGATGCGCGAGGGTCTTTAAATTTTCATCATGGAGGACGACCCAGCGATGGTCCCGGGTCTCGTGCAGATCCATTTCCACGTATTGGGGGTGGAGCCGCTTGGTGTGACGCAACGCGCCTAACGTATTTTGAACCCCCACACCAGCATCCAATCCCCGGTGACTGATGACCGTGGTCGCTAAAAAACGGGGCATCTGCCAAGCCTGCACGATGACCGCCCCACTGATCACGACCCAAACTAACACCAGACCACCCAGTGACCACCGTGAGCGTTGCATCCGCGGTACTGCCACCGCAGGCTGACCACACCAACACCAAATAAGGGTGACCGTGCCTAAGAGACTCGCCATGGTATATCCCGCTAAGATGAGGCTTAAAGACCCCAACGCAAACGCCGTCGCACCACTCGGCGATAGCCACTGATCAACGGCCCAGTTACCAACCACTAAGGCCCCGCTCATCATCCCCCAACTTAGCATCAGACCAGCTAACCAGCCCAGTCCTTGAAGCATCTGTCGGGGCGTGCCAATAACAGTCGTCAACCGCCAATGCTGCGGTCCCCAAATCAGGCTGTACGCCACTAAGACCAGGTAGACGACGGCAACGGCCCCCAATAACGGGTGACGGTACAGGCTGATGTCGTTGACCCACGCAGCAGGTAATTTGAGACGAACTAAGAAGCGGCTGCCTAAACCCCACAAGCCCCAGGGTAAAGCGAGTCCTACTAGACTGACCAACAGGCCCGACCAGGCCAGTCCCACGCGCCAACCGCGCTGAAAGAACGGCGTGGCACGATAGCTTTGGGCAACTTGGCGGAATTGCCAAACCACATTAGCCAATAAGAGGACTACTAAGGCCACCTGGCCAACAGCCCAGCCGGGAAACTGACCGCACCATCGCAATAAGCCCAGTTCCAAAATAAGGCCGGCCCAGCCCCATGTTAACCGCGGCGTCAGCATCCCCACGCGCCAAACCGCTTTTAGTTCTCGCCATCGTATCACCCTAAAGACTCCCCTCCACAAAAAAAGCCGATGAGTCCGCCAAAGCGTCTCACCGACTCAAACTCTCAATCTACTGTTGTTTCTTTAACTTGTACGTCGAAGCGGCCGAGTGGTTATCCAACGGGACAAAGTCGTAAGCTAATTGGTCCTGGCGTTTAAATTCTGCTAGTGCTAAATCAATCAAACGGTCGATCAATTCAGTATAGCTGATGCCAGAAGCCTCCCACAATTGTGGATACAAACTAATGTTGGTGAAACCAGGCAAGGTATTGACTTCACCCACGTACGGCACACCGTCCTTGGAAACCAGATAGTCGATGCGGGCCATCCCCTTAAGGCCTAAGGCAACGTATGTCTGTAGACCCATCGTGGTGATTTCCGTCGTCAACTTTTCAGGCAACTTCACGGGAACCTCGAAGGTCACCCCACTGGCGTCCACGAACTTGTTATTGTAATCGTAGAAAACGTCCTTTTCTGGGACCCGAATCGCCCCGAGCTTGGACGCTTGGGGATGCTCGTTACCCAAAATGGAAATCTCGACTTCTTGTAAGCCCGCAATGGTCTCCTCGACTAACACCTTGTAATCGTACCGGAAAGCATCTTCTAGCCCCTCCAGATACTCCTGTTCGTTGCTAGCCTTATGAATACCGACCGAAGAGCCTTGGTTGGCGGGCTTGATGAAGACATCCTGGCCCAACTGCGCTTTGACCGTGGCGTAATCGTAGTTTTCCCGGTTTGCCGGCGTGACCACCACATACTTGGTGTTGCGGATGCCGTTCGCCGTCAAGACCTGCTTCGTGCGGTCCTTATCAAAGGACGTGGCCGATGCCAAGACGTCACTACCAACATAGGGTTTTTTCAACAACCGGAAAAGCCCCTGGATAGTCCCGTCTTCACCCAAATTACCATGAATAATCGGGAAGAACACATCAATATCCTTTGCTTCAGAGAGATTCCAAATGGGTGCCAATGGGTTTGCCGGGTCAACTTGGGCCTGTTCCTCCGCGGCAACTTGCGCCTCATCTTCGCCGTCAAAAACGCGCCGAGAAGCTGCGTCACTCAGGACGAAACCGTCGCGGGTCAGTAAGAATAAACTCACAGCATAGCGGGTCTTGTCCATTGCATCGTAAATGTTACGAGCAGAGCGTTTCGAAACGTCGTGCTCGGAGGAATTACCACCGAATAATAAACCGACGTGTAACTTGTTTTTTTCCATGATGTCACTCATCCTAACGTGTGTATTTCGGTTAGCCTTCAGTATACCATTTCCCTCTGAATATTAGAATAATTTTATGCTATAAAACCATCCGGCGCATCAAATTATCTTGGATGCGTTTGGGGAGATCTAACTGAAAACACAGGTCCCCAGCCAGTCGGCGACCATTAAACATGAGGTTCCACCGGCTAGTGTTACTATCTTCAAGGCTTGGAAAGCCACCTAAATCTGGCCATTGATTTAAAGCGTCAAGGAGTGCTGATTCGTAAAGGACATTTCGATTAGCCAAAGTCGTCAAATACGAACTAATCTGGGTCAATTCTCCGTTGTACAAGGGCGTTTTCAGCTGCTTTAGGCGTTCAAACAAAATTACCATCAAGAAAATCTTATCGGCTCGTGGTAACCAATCCCCCGCCCCCAAGCGATCCATCAAAAAAGCCATCTCACTAAAGGTCGTCAACTGGCCACTGTGCGTGACAAACCCGCGAGTATCCGTTTCTAAACAAATATAAGTGGCAATTTGGATGACAAAGTGGTCTACATTCAAATGGACGGTCCCGGGATGATTGTTTTCGTATTCCATCACCACCGCCAATAGTCGCGTCGCGGCTGCTCGCCCGAATGCGCCGCGATTGACGGGTTCCAAAATATGATTAAATAAATAATCAGGTCCCAAAAGCTGCAATGCTAACCACCGAAACTGGTCCGCTGATAATACCCCACTATCCACAAACCGAATAAGCGTTGGTAGGGCCAATCCATAGCGGGTCCGATAATCCGTGGACCGTAGGTAGGGTAAGACCAAATCCAAATCGGCTTGAGACACGTGTGTCACGTGATAGTCTTTTGCTATTAACGGCGCCAACCATTCCTCAAGTTGGGCGACATCGGGCGGTAACGTCACGGTCGTCCGCTGCCGCCGACGAGTGTTCAAAATAATATGGCTGACCCGTTGGCCCAACGTCTGGTACACGTTCCCATCGTGTAGCTCATCGCGTAGCTTTTGTAATTGGTCTCGGACAGCAATAATCTGCGCATCCATTTCAATTTTTTTAGTCATCATTTAGCCCCCCACAGCTATTGTCTTACGCGTCCACTTTACCAGTATTAATGACCGGCTGTGATCCCCGCTCATTAATAATCGAAACCATCATGTTATTAATCAATTGGAGCTTTTGGCCGTCAGTTAAATTCAGATCCGTTTCGGCCGTCAAGCGACTGATCGCCCCCTCAGTAATAGAAACCGCCCCTTCAACGATAATTTTTCGGGCCGATAGAATGGCCTGCGACTGTTGCCGCTGGAGCATGGCGGACGCAATTTCTGTGGCGTAAGCCAAGTGCGTTAAGCGGGTCTCAACAATCTTGACCCCGGCCACCGTCAACCGCTCCTGTAACTCCTCGGTCAGATGCGTGGAAACTTCCGTGGGATTGCTACGCAACGTGACGGCCTGTTGGTCATCGAAGTTGTCATAGGCATACTCGGACGCCACGTGCCGGATAGCCGACTCGCTTTGGATCTCCACGAATTGCTCGTAATCTTCCACGGAAAAGAGAGCCTTACTGGTATCGACTACCTTAAAAACAATCACCGCTGCAATCTCTACGGGATTCCCTTGTAAGTCGTTGACCTTGAGGATCGTACTGTTGAAGTTGCGCACCCGCAAGGAGACCGTGGTCTTGTTAGTCAAAGGCACCGTCAAGTACAAACCGGCTTCGCGAATCGTCCCGATGTACCGGCCAAAAAACGTCAGCACCTTCGACTGGTTAGGACTCACAATCGTGAGACTGCTGGCTCCTAAGATAGCGATTACAATCAAGAGTACACCCAGGACCCCTAAGGCCCGCGAGCCCGCTGTTAGAAACAGGCAGTAGCCCCCACCAGCCAACAAGGCCAGGACCAGAATCAACCCTAAGTAGCCATTAATGTGAAACACGTTTTTCTCCGTCATGTGACCCATTCCTTTCAACACCCTATATTTTACCGGCCAACCGCTTTTAAACGATACTATTAGGCCTTCAATTAACCGGTGACCGTGCCAACTGCCTCGTTAAAGAGGCTAGCACTTTTCAACTCCATTATACCTGACTTAGTAGGTCCCACAAAGTCGCCCAACTAAAACGACGGGGCAAGCCAATTAGGGCTTGTCCCGTCGTTTTATGTAGAAGTCGTTTAATTAAGCTTCCGGATGTCTTAAGAATTAATATTCTTGAACATCAACAAACCAAGCAGCATCTGCATCGCTGCCATTTAACGCATCAAAGCTATCGGCTAAAGCGGGGTTGACTGCCGTGACCTTACCCGTAACTGGGCTAGGAATATCGGAAACAGCTTTGTCGGCTTCAACGTTCAACAAGTTGTCGCCCTTCTTTACTTGGTCGCCAACGGCTGGTAACTTAGCGAACTTGATGGTCCCTAATTCGTCTTGACCCTCAGTTGTCAAACCAATCCGGGTCCCATCAGCGGTGGCCTTCGTCCAGAAATACTTTACCATTTCACTCATAATGCAAAAGCTCCTTTATTTAAACGATTCGTTACGACTAAACATGTAACTCTTATAATGATACCGCATTGACATAATTAATCCAATCCCAATCAGATTTCCAATCAACGCCGACCCCCCTTGACTCACGAAGGGTAATGGAATCCCAGTCAGGGGCAACAGCCCAATACTCATCCCGATATTTTCGAACACGTGGAAGAGAATCATCATGATGACCCCCGTCGAGATATAAGCATAGAAGACGTTTTTCGTATCGAACGTGACCCGAATCATTTGGTAGATCAACAGGAAGTACAGGAAAATCAGCACACAACCACCAATAAACCCAAAATTTTCACCAATGACGGAGAAAATCATATCGGACTCCCGCACGGGCACGTAAACGTGTGACGTGTTGAACCCGGTCCCAAAGATACCGCCAGAACCAACGGCCTTCATACTCTGCCAGAGTTGGTATCCCTGGTCAGACGTATCGGCTGAAGGATGTAACCAGGTGTCGACCCGAGAGAATTGGTAAGATTGGAACCCGACCTTCTCCAAAATTTTTCGACCCCAACCAGTCGTCACCAGCGTCAGGGCGGTCCCCCCGATAACAGCAATCAAACTAAATGATGGGACTAAAATTTTCCAGGTCACACCAGAAACTAAGATGACGCCCCCAGCAATGGCGAAGAACACTAACATCGTACCGAAGTCGTTTTGAAGTTTCAAGGCAACGGCCACCGGAATGGTCCATAAGATAACTTTCCCAATCAACCGCCAATCGGAATTAAACGTGTGGACCGGAAAATTATTATTATGGTCCGCTACGACCCGCGCCAACATCAAGATGAAGGCCGGTTTCATCACTTCAGAGGGCTGGAAGGTCAACGACCCAATCGCAAACCAACTTCGCGCCCCGGTATTAGCATAGTACGACCGGCTGTAAAAAATCAGCACGGCGAAAAGCAGAAAAAGCCCAATCCCGTAAAGTAACGGGGCAACTTTCCACAACTGTTCAGAATCAAACTGCATGATAATGATAATGGCCACGGTCCCAATCACATACCAGACCAATTGAGACACGACGGCCGAGGTCACACTGGTCGCACTCGAATCGTGCGTTGCCGCAACATAAATCGACGCCAACCCAATCAAGGCCAACATCAACACGCAAAAGATAATCCCCCAATCGATTCGGGAATCCACCTCGTCTTGCTGTCTCGTCGCATTTTTTGCCACAATAAATTGCTCCTTAATCAAACTCATATTTTGTTTCAATTATAAAGGCCGTAGGGAAAACGTGAACTGCCCCTACGGCCAATTTTACCAAAAATTATTATCCGCGGTGCAAATGATAGTCCCGCAATAACACTTCGACACCTTCGTCAACGGTCTTGACGTGGTAAACGTCACCATCCGTTAACTGAGCGGCAAAGCGGCCCTCTAAGGGTTGGACCGTGCCGATGGTTTCTTTGCCAATCTTTAAAACGGACATCGTTTCCCCGTTTGGTAACTTTTGCTCATCCACGGTGACCTGCACCGCTTTTTCTCGTTTGCTCATGCCGATTTCTCCTTTTACTTAATCGTGGGTTGCGACTTATCTAAGCCCATTTTTTGGCGATAAGCGCGCTCTGCCGCGACGTTGCGCCGCAGGGTGAAATGATCAGGAACTGGGTCGATGCCACCACGAACCAAGGGATGGCACCGTAAGATCCGGGCCAAGCCCATTAGTCCTCCTTTCACCGCACCGTGTTTGGTCAACGCCTGCAACATATACGTTGAACAGGTGGGATAGTACCGACAGGTCGGTGGAAATAGTGGCGAGATCCAGCGCTGATAGCCCCGGACCAGCAACATTAATAAACGACGCATCAGTTCATCCCCCCTGACTAAAGAGTCTAGTTGTTTTGTTTAGCCGTCTTGGTGTTCATGTGCTCTAGTAAGACACCGGCACCCTTGGCCACGTTATCCAACGGATCTTCTGAGATGATGACGGGGACCGTCAGTCGTTGGGAGAAGAGCTTGTCGATACCGTCTAACAAAGCGCCCCCACCGGTCAGCATGATGCCCCGGTCGATGATGTCAGAGGCCAATTCTGGCGGTGTCGTCTCTAATACGGACTTAGCGGCTTCAACGATTTGGTCCACGGAGTCATGAATGGCTTCTTCAACTTCCGTGGCCGTGATTGTGGTCTCGGTCGGCATCCCCGAAACGGAATCCCGTCCCCGAACGGCCATGGTCTTGTCATCGTTACCTGGCTCGGGGTAAGCCGTCCCAATCTTGATTTTAATGGTTTCGGCCGTCCGTTCCCCAATGATCAAATTATGTTTGTGCTTAAGGAAGTTGACGATTTCCGAGTTCATCCGGTCACCAGCCACCCGAATAGAGCGACTTGAGACGACGTCACCCAACGACAAGATGGCGATATCACTGGTTCCACCACCCATGTCGATGACCATGTTGCCACTTGGCTTGAAGATGTCCATGCCGGCACCTAACGCTGCGACTTTCGGTTCAGCTTCCAAGTAGACCTTGGCGCCACCCGACTTTTCAGCCGCCTGAATGATAGCCTTCCGTTCGATTTCCGTAATGTTGGTTGGCGCACAAATCATGATGTTGGGCTTGGACAAAAAGCCCTTCACACTCAACTTATTAATAAAGTAAGATAGCATGGCTTCGGTGATGTCGAAATCAGAAATGACCCCGTCCTTTAACGGCCGAATCGCCCGAATATTGCCGGGTGTCCGTCCCACCATTCGGTAGGCTTCAGACCCCACCGCCAATACTTTATCGGTCTTCGTGTCAATCGCGACCACGGATGGTTCGTTCAATACGATACCCTTGCCGACCACGTAAATTAAAACGTTCGCAGTCCCCAGATCAATTCCAATGTCTTTCGCCATACTGTTGTTTCCTCCTGATTTTATGCCAATTTTCAACATTTTATTATACCATACTCCACCCAAACTCTAAACGGTTTGTCAAGGCTAACTTGAGCCACCGCCCCATCATAATAAAAGGGGACCTAGGCCTTAGTCCCAGATCCCCTTGCGGGCGCCATTTAGCGGGAAACCACTAAACGCTCTCGTGTTTAGATTTCGTTGTTTACGCGTTTGTTTGCCAACACGACCGTATCATTATCTGGCACGGTAATGCGTTTGACCTCAGCACCTAAGGCGGTCAGCTTCTTATGGAAGTCGTAATAGCCGCGATCTAAGTATTTGAGATTAGTGACTTGCGTATAACCATCCGCAACCAAGCCCGCCAAAACCAACGCGGCGGCGGCACGGAGATCAGTCGCTGCGACTTCGGCCCCGTTAAAGTCAGTTGGGCCGTGCATGACAACTGTTCGGCCACTGATTTGGAATTGCGCGTTCATCCGCCGGAGTTCCTCCAAGTGCATAAAGCGGTTTTCAAAAACCGTTTCAGTCATGGTGCTAGTCCCCTCAGCTGCGAGCTGCAGAATGGTCATCTGCGGCTGCATGTCCGTGGGAAAACCTGGATATGGCATGGTCTTCACGTCAGTTGGGCGTAAAGTCTTCGGGCCAATGACCCGGACCCCGCCAGCTTCTTCCGTGACTTGCACACCCATTTCTTGTAACTTGGAAATCAGGGGCTTGTTATGTTCAACGATACCGTCCTTGATCAAGACGTTCCCTTGCGTCAACGCTGCAGCCACCATGAAAGTGCCGGCTTCGATGCGGTCTTGAACCACGTTATGGTCGGTTCCGTGCATGGCAGAGACTCCATCGATCCGTAACGTTTCGGTCCCCGCACCCCGAACGTGAGCGCCCATTTTATTCAAAATGTTAGCGAGGTCCACAATTTCGGGTTCGCGCGCCACGTTATCGATTTCAGTGGTTCCCTGTGCTAAGCAAGCCGCCATCATGATGTTTTGGGTCGCTCCCACACTCGGAAAGTCAAGGTAAATGTGGCTTCCCGTCAGGTGATCGGCAAACGCCTCAATGTACCCATCATGTTGTTCGATGCGGGCACCCAAAGCTTGCAGACCCTTCAGGTGTAAATCGATCGGTCGCGTCCCAATTGCGCATCCGCCAGGCAATGCCACCCGGGCATGACCCAAGCGGGCCAGGAGTGGTCCCATCACGACAATCGAGGCCCGCATCTTCGACACATACTCAAAGGGCGCTTCACTCGACAGTTGCTTCGTCGCATCAATCGTGATTTGTCGCTTTGCTTCATCAAAGTCCACGCTTAAATTCAAGAAGCGTAGAACTTTATTCATTGTGTAAACGTCAGATAGAACCGGAACATTTGCTAAATGCGTAATCCCATCACGGGCTAGAATCGACGCTGCCAAAATGGGCAACACGGCATTCTTTGCTCCTTCGATTTGAACTACACCAGATAAGCGGTTCCCACCATGAACAATGATTTTTTCCATGGGATACCTCCAGAGATTTTTTATAGGTCTACGCTACCGTACGAGATAGCCCAGATTACGAACATTATCAATGAAGTCCAAGAAGAATGAACTGCAGCCAAAACCGACCGCCACCGCGAGCATTACAATCAATACGCGGGCCTGCCGGGGATAAAACGGCATTAACCGTTCAATGTGTAACGCAGAAATCGACCAAAAGGCCAATGCGATGAAGCATAGGTGACTCGTAATGGTTAAGATGCCTTGGATACCTAGTAACTTCATTCGCTCAATCCTTCCCGAACATTCCCATTAACTATAGCATAATTTATGCACGCTGTCCCTTGGAATTCCCTTAAAACGCCCAGTTGTAATATTACATTTATCCACTAGTGATTTAGCGGCGACGCCATTGCCGCAAAAAAACGGTAATCTCCCACATGGAGATTACCGTTTCATAAGAGACGTTTAAATTATGACGCCTAGTGCTTGGCAACATTGATCCGGTTGACCGCTCGCCGCAAAGCCACCTGGGCCCGTGCCAAATTATCAGCATCGTGCGCAGATTGAGCCTGCTTGATCGATTTCTCGGCGCGTTGCCGGGCATTTTCGGCCCGGGCAACGTCAATGTCATCTTGACGTTCCGCACTGTCAGCAACAATGGTAGCCGTATTGTTCGAGAATTCGAGAAAACCACCGTTGACGGCGATTTTGTCCTCAGTATCATCATGCTTGACCCGGACCACGTCAACCTCCAAAGAAGAGATGACGGGCACGTGGTTAGGCATGATCCCGAGTTGCCCCAGCTTGGTCGTTACGGCCAAGAAGGTGCCATCGTTATCATAGACACGACCATCGGGAGTGACGATACTAACGGATAGAACTGATGAATTATCAGCCAATTAGAATCCCTCCCTAGTTGTTTTCGAGCGATTCGTTCATTTGCTTAGCCTTAGCGACGGCGTCTTCGATACTCCCACAGTTCCGGAAGGCATCTTCTGGCAGGTCGTCGTACTTCCCGTCTAAGATAGCCTTGAAACTCCGAATGGTATCTTCCAACTTCACGTACTTTCCGTCCAAGCCCGTAAACTGAGAAGCCACGGAGAACGGTTGCGACAAGAAGAACTGAATGCGCCGAGCCCGGTTAACAATCGTTTGTTCTTCTTCAGACAGTTCATCCATCCCTAAGATGGAGATAATGTCTTGGAGTTCGTGATAGCGTTGTAAGACGTGTTGCACACTCGTCGCCACGTCATAGTGCTCTTGGCCGATAATTTCTGGGGCCAGAGCCGTTGACGTCGAAGCCAATGGGTCCACGGCGGGGTAAATCCCTTGTTGCGTTAAAGAACGTTCCAAGTTAGTCGTGGCATCCAAATGGGCGAAAGTCGTCGCTGGCGCTGGGTCGGTGTAGTCATCGGCTGGGACATAGACGGCTTGAATCGAGGTGATAGACCCCTTCTTCGTCGACGTAATCCGTTCCTGTAACTGACCCATTTCAGTGGCCAACGTTGGTTGGTACCCAACGGCTGAAGGAATCCGACCTAACAGGGCGGAAACTTCAGAACCAGCTTGCGTAAACCGGAAGATGTTGTCGATAAACAACAGCACATCTTGGCCCTTAACATCCCGGAAGTATTCCGCGATGGTTAAGCCGGTCAAGGCAACCCGCATCCGGGCACCAGGTGGTTCGTTCATTTGTCCGTAAACCATGGCGGTTTGCTTCAAAACGCCGGACCCCTTCATTTCCCAGTACATATCGTTACCTTCACGGGTCCGTTCACCAACACCGGTGAAGACGGAAATCCCGTTATGGCCCTGGGCAATATTATGAATTAATTCTTGAATTAAAACGGTCTTACCAACACCGGCACCACCGAACAACCCAATCTTCCCACCACGAACGTAAGGTTCGAGTAAGTCAATGACCTTGATTCCCGTTTCCAGGATTTCGGTCGTTGGGTTTAATTCGTCATACTTTGGTGCGTCACGGTGAATTGGCATCCGTTCAGCATCCGGACCAAATTCGGCGCCGCCGTCGATTGGATCCCCTAAAACGTTGAACACCCGACCTAACGTGTCGTCACCAACGGGAACAGAAATAGAAGCTTTGGTGTTTTCTACTTCCATGCCCCGGCGAAGACCATCGGTCCCGTCCATGGCAATCGTCCGCATGACCCCGTCACCTAATTCCAAGGCAACCTCGGTCACAAGCGCACTACCATCATCTTTTTTGATGTTTAAGGCGGTGTTGATATCAGGTAATTCATCGTTTAATGGGAATTCAACGTCAACGACTGGTCCGATAACTTGAACAACTTTACCAGTACTCATTATTCGTTAATTCCTCCCGTCATTAGTTCTTTAAGGCTTCTTGCCCACCGGTAATTTCGGTGATTTCAGTGGTGATCGCCGCTTGACGTGCACGATTATAGTGCAGTTGCAACGTCCCAATCAAATCATCGGCATTATCAGTGGCCGATTGCATCGCATTCGTACTGGATGCGTGTTCAGAAGTCTTAGCGTCCAGAATGGCACCATAAACTAAGCTTTCCGCGTATTGTGGTAAGACGACCTGCAACACTTCTTCTTCAGAAGGTTCCGTGTCGTACTCCGCCGTCAACGGCTTAGTTGGCGTGTCATTCGCAGCGTCGGTCGTTAAGGTTTCCTTATCGACCGGTAACATCTTTTCAGCCCGGAACCGGGATGAAATTCGGTTAACAAAGTGGTTGTAGCATACGAAGAGTTCATCGAACACTTCGTTATTGAACATCGTGGTGACCGTCTTGACGATTTCCCGAACTTCGTTGAATTCAGGCACGTCACTGACTCCCCGGTATTCATATGCGACATTGACCCCCCGCCGTTTGTAGAAGTCCGCACCGGTCCCCCCGACGGCTAAAATCATGTAGTCGTCTTGGTTGGGGGTCCGGTCGTCGATAAAGCGGTTAGCATCCCGTAGGATACTGCTGTTGTAGCTCCCCACCATACCACGATCAGAGGTAATGACCAGATAAGCGGTCTTCTTCACTGGACGGTCTGACTGCAGGTTGCTTGAGGAATTATCCAACAGATGAGACTGCGAAAGGTGCATCACAACCGCTTTGACCTTCGACACGTAGTCTTGGTAACCGGTCGTATGTTTCTGAATCTTATTTAACTTCGCCGTCGAGACCATTTGCATGGCCGCCGTAATTTGGCGGGTCGCCTTGGTCGAGTTAATCCGACGCTGAACGTCATGAATCGATTCAGCCATTGTTCCTCACCATCCTTCCTTCAAGCAATCTTAGTTTTCAGAGTTAGTTGCGGCTTCGTCATCGTGCTTGGACGGTTGGAAAGTCTGGTCGAATTCTTTGATTGCGTCTTCGAGCGCGTCGCCTTCTGGCAAGTTCCCCGTCTTCGTAATCGTGTCTTCGATGTCCTTGTGCGAACTGTCCATGAAGTCGAATAATTCGTTTTGGTAACGCAGAACGTCTTCCACGGCTAACTTGTCGAGGTGACTGTGCGTCAACGCAAACAGAATGATAACTTCCTTAGCTACGGGGACGGCTTCATGCAAGCCTTGCTTCAAGACTTCCACGGTCCGTGCCCCACGCGCTAACTTCGCTTGGGTGGCCGCATCCAAATCAGAACCAAATTGAGCGAAGGATTCCAGTTCCTTGTAGGAGGACAAGTCCAACCGCAAGGTCCCGGCAACCTTCTTCATGGCTTTGATTTGGGCGTCCCCACCAACCCGGGAAACAGACGTCCCGGCATCCATGGCTGGCCGAACCCCAGAATAGAACGAATCACTATTCAAGAAGATTTGACCATCGGTGATGGAAATAACGTTGGTTGGGATATAAGCCGCCACGTCACCAGCCTTGGTTTCAATGATTGGTAAGGCGGTCATCGACCCCCCACCTAAGTCATCGTTCAACTTCGCAGCCCGTTCCAACAAACGAGAGTGGGTATAGAAGATATCACCAGGGTAAGCTTCACGACCTGGTGGCCGCCGAAGAATCAATGAAAGTTCACGATAAGCATCGGCTTGCTTGGTTAAATCATCATAAACGATCAACACGTGCTTGCCGTTGAACATGAACTCTTCACCCATCGCTGCCCCAGCATATGGCGCAACGTACAGTAATGGCGCTGGGTCGGAAGGACCGGCCGAAACGACAATCGTGTAATCCATCGCACCAAACTTTTGCAACGTGTTGACTTGGGCCCGAACCGTAGATTCCTTTTGCCCAATGGCTACGTAGATACAAATCATGTTTTGACCCTTTTGGTTAATGATCGTATCCAACGCAATGGAACTCTTCCCGGTCTTCCGGTCACCAATGATTAATTCACGTTGACCACGTCCAATTGGAACCAAAGCATCGATGGCCTTAATCCCGGTTTGTAGAGGTTCGTTAACCCCTTGCCGGTCCATAACACCCGGTGCCTTATGTTCGATTGGCCGTGTCTTATCAGTTTTAATGTCCCCCTTGCCATCAATTGGTTGGCCTAACGGGTTCAATACCCGGCCAATTAATTGATCTCCAACGGGAACTTCCATGATTCGACCAGTCCGCTTAACGGTGTCGCCTTCAGTGATTCCAGTAAAATCACCAAGAACAACGATACCAACGTCACTAGTTTCGAGGTTTTGGACCATCCCATAAACCCCGTTATCAAACAAAAGCAGCTCACCTTGTAAGGCGTTGTCCAAGCCGTGGGCCCGGGCAACCCCATCACCAACATAAGTTACCGTACCAGTTTCTTCAACTGAGAGTTCATCTTTGTAGCTTTCTAATTGTTGCTTAATTAGAGTACTGATTTCCTCAGCTTTAATGCTCATGAAAGTTTCACCTCTTTACCTACAGATTTATTATGCCAACAGTCGACGCCGCAACTTGTTGATTTTCGTCTTAAGACTGCCATCAAGGATCATGCCGGCGGATTCGACAATCACACCGCCCAAGATCGTTGGGTCGACCTGACTGTTTAAAATAACTTTCTGAGCACCAACTCGTTGCGCGTAAGCCGTCGAGATTTGATCTTTTTGCTCAGCAGAAAGATCAATCGCCGTAGTTACGTGGGCATAAACAATGTGGTGTTTTTCGTCGTACAAGCTTTGAAACTGATTAACGATGGCGACCATGGCGTCCATACGCCCGTAGTCGTAGACCATGTGAATCAGGTTCTGAATGTAAGGCGAAGCTTGTTCGGCCAATTGGTCGACCAGTTTTTCGCGATCTGCCGCTTGTAAACTAGCGTCTGAGAGTACAGTACCCAATTGTGGGTTGTCCTGGAAGACACGTCGAAGCTCCTGAAGTTCAGCATAGCCGTCCTCCAGTTGGTCTTTTTCGGACAACAATTCAAATAATGCGCGTGCGTAGCGCTTAGCTACGGTTGTCCTATCAAGACTCATGATGCTTCCCCAACCCTTCAATGTAAGAATCAATCAATGCCTTTTGGTCATCAGCGTTTAATTCTCTTTGAATGATCTTGGAAGCAATCTCAATAGATAGGTCCGCCACATCGTTGCGCGCACCAGCTAAAGCGTCTTCACGTTCTTGATCAATATCCTTTTGGGCATTGGTCTTTAACGTTTGGGCATCAGTTTGCGCTTGGGCCACGATTTGGTCACGTTGTTGTTGACCATTCGTCTTGGCATCTTGAACGATCGTTTGGGCTTCACCCCGGGACGCATTCAACGCTGCTTGGCGTTTTTCAACTAAGCTCGCGGCATCGCTCCGTGACTTTTCCGCAGAATCAATATCGTTCGAAATTTTGTCGGCCCGATCTTGCATCATCTTCGTGACTGGCTTCCAAGCCAAAACCTTAACCACCCATAATAAGAGGATAAAGCAAATCGCGTAGAATAGTGAGTCACCAAAGTATAATGAAGAACCAACTACTAAATGTGAGAGCATCTATTGACACCTCCTTTTACTGTCAAATAATGAGAAATAAGTTCAACTACTTGTTCATAACCATTAAGGCCACAACGAAGGCGATGATTGGCATAGCTTCAACTAACCCAACACCGATGAACATGTTCGTCCGTAATTGACCTGACAGTTCAGGCTGACGTGACATACCTTCAAGCATCTTTGAAATAACGATACCATCACCGACACCACCACCGATAGCGGCTCCGGCCATAGCAATACCAGCTGCAATAGCTCCCATAATTCGTGTTTCCTCCTTAAATTTAAAAAAATACGTTTATTCCTCAACTTCGAGCTTTTGAGAAATATAAACTGACGACAACGTGACAAAGACGAACGCCTGGATGGCCCCCAAGAATGCAGAGAACCCTTGCCAGACCATTTCAATTGGAATCGCGACAATCATTGTCACTAGGCCGTGTGACGTTGCCAAGCCCCAGATGAGCTTAAGCAACATTTCACCAGAGAAGATTACCCCAAAGATACGAAGACCTAACGTCAGGAAATTTGTGAATTCTTCGAAGATACTAATTGGCAACCAAACAACGAACGGCTTGAGGTAGTTCGCAAAATGCTTCTTGTACCCCAGCTTTTGGACACCTGAGAATTGTGCAATCATTAACGTCATCAGCGAGAACGTCAACGTGACGATTGGGTCAGACGTTGGACTGCGGACAACCGTTGCACCATTAGGCATTGCCAATTGGATAAATAGCCCCAGTTGGTTAGACAGGAAAAGGAACAGAAACAGGGTAAACCCGTAAAGTCCAAATCCACTCACCTCATTGGAAGGAATTGATCCCTTCAAAATTCCGTTGGTAAATTCAATCAGCCATTCCAGAAAGTTTTGTCCCTTAGTTGGCTTCATGGCTAAATGCCGTGAGGTAAAGAAGACCACTGCCAAGACTAATAGAAAAACCACTAACCCAGAGACGACATTTGCGGTACTAAATGTCAATCCCAGAAATTGGAAGGTCGAAACTGGACCATCATTCACCGAATATCACCTCTTTTCACACTATATGAACGTATCCCTCAACAATGTAGCGACCGGCAAAACCCGCTAAACTCTTGAAGTTTACGGAATAGCGAACGAAGCGAGTGCTCCATTCAAATACACAGGATATGATACCACCAATCCTCGTAAAAAACAAAACAAATTTCACGAAAATATCACACCACTGTAACCTTCGACAAAAAGCGTAATCTAGGGCCATCCCGGGGATGCGACCGCTTCCATATGCTAATTGCGTGCGCAATCAGCAAAAATATTTGCGATTTTTTCGTGGCCCCCAACTTCCCGTCTAAATCGGGCCACCCCGTGCAGTCACAAAAAGGGTCTGGAAATCGCCTTCCAGGCCCTTCATATCATATTATTTGGTCCCAAACAACCGGTCACCGGCATCCCCTAAACCAGGCACAATATAACCGTCCTCGTTCAGGTGGTCGTCTAATGCGGCCGTATAGATATCGATATCTGGGTGCTTAGCTTGTAAGGCTTTGACCCCTTCTGGTGCCGAAACCAAGCAAACAAACTTAATGTTGCTGGCGCCACGCTTCTTTAACGCGTCGATCGCCATAATGGCTGATCCACCGGTGGCAAGCATCGGGTCGACCACAAAGACTTGCCGTTGGTCAATATCTGACGGCAACTTAACAAAGTATTCATGAGGCTGCAGGGTCTGTTCGTCACGGTACATCCCAATGTGTCCCACCTTAGCGGCCGGGATCAACTCCAAAATACCGTCTACCATACCAATACCGGCCCGCAGAATCGGCACGATGGCCACTTTCTTACCGGCTAATTCTTTCGCCGTCATTTTTGCGACTGGCGTCTCAATTTCCTTGTCCTGTAGTGGCATATCACGAGAGACCTCGTAAGCCATTAACGTCGAGATTTCGTTAACGACTTCCCGAAAACTGCGAGTCCCGCAGTTTTTGTTACGAATAATCGTTAATTTATGCTGAATCAGCGGATGGTCGAGAACTTGAAACTTCCCCATGAATAAACGCTCCTTTATTATTTCTTACAATTGTACCATTATCTAAGGCTCGATACCGCACTTTTTGTGAATGAAATCGCTTTTTCATTGTTTTTTATGCGAACTAACGGCTATGATCTCACTTGAAAGTGACTAAAAGGCCCCCAGGCATCACGCCGGGGGCCCCTAAAAATCATTTAGTCCTGAATTAAGCTTGAGTTGGGTCAAAGTGGACCTGCCCCGCCGATTTGTTGAGTCGGTTCATGTAAGCTGAACCCAGCCCATCGTCGGCAAATCCCTGGGTCAGGATGCCCTTCACGGATGATTCCAGGTCAAAGTGTCGCAATCCCGCAAACAAGCGGTGACTAGCGCTACTTAGGTCTTGACCTAATGAATAAGCCTCAACGTTAGTCGGCAATTGATGAGCCGCTAAAACGTTGTCGAGGGCCATTACCCCGATTGAATAGTCCTGCGCTTGGGCCCACTTGAAAGCCGCGTCCCAATCCGTCTCGTGATCGACGATGTAGACTTGGGCGTCCGGCGCATAGTGCTTATATTTCATCCCCGGTGCCTTGGGAACTTCAGTCTTACCCACTTTGTGGTGGTTCGACCGTACTTGACCGATAACTGGCTCCAGATCCGCTTCAGTTACAGCCCCCGGCCGCAAAATCGTTGGCACGTCTGCCGTTAGGTCGAGGATGGTCGATTCAACCCCGACTTGGGCGGGCCCATCGTCCACGATACCGGCAATCTTACCCTTTAAATCGTGATAGACGTGTTCCGCTAACGTGGGGCTAGGTTTTCCTGAGGTGTTCGCCGAAGGCCCCACTAGCGGCACGCCAGCCGCTTGAATCAGATTCAACGTGGTCTGGTTAGCCGGGTTCCGGAAAGCCGCGGTTTTCAAGCCCCCGGTGACTGCCTGAGAAAGGGCGTTTGGTTGGAGATTCAAAATCAACGTCAATGACCCCGGCCAAAAGGCCTTCATCAACGCCTGAGCTTTGGTGGACAACGGTTGGGCATACTGTTCCACCATCGCCGGTCCGGTCACCGTAACGATCAACGGATTATCACTCGGCCGACCCTTGGCCGCGTAAACTTGTTTGACTGCCGCTTCGTTCGTTGCGTCGGCCCCTAAGCCGTAAACCGTTTCGGTCGGAAATGACACGAGTTGGCCCGCACGCAGAAGCGCTGCGGCCGCCTCGACTTGATTTGGTTTAAAAATTTTTGTTTCCATATTATTCTCCCATTATTCTGTAAGTTGGACCCGAACCATCCGGTCATGGCCGCTAAGGTCCTGGCGAATGGTCACTTGGGCCTTGGGTAATGCCGCTTCAAAAATGGCCCGGACCGCGGTGCCTTGCTGGTAGCCAAGTTCCGCAAAAAAGGTGCCGTGTGGCGTCAGGTAAGTGGGCAGATTCGCGGCAAAACGCCGGTAAAAGGCTAATCCGTGGTCAGCCGCAAACAACGCCGTTTGCGGTTCGTAGCGTTTGACGGACTCATCCATCGCGGCGAGTTCTGTATGGTCGATATACGGCGGGTTGGACACGATGAGGTCGAAATGTTGCCCCACCACCGGCGCGAACAAGTCACCACTGACGACCTTCACCTGGGGCGCTAACCTTAACGCATTCTGTTGCGCCACCGTTACCGCTGCTGGTGAAATGTCGGTACCAATCACCTGCCATTGTGGGCGTTCTGCCTTAAGCGTCACGGCGATTGCACCACTGCCGGTCCCCACATCGAGGACTGTTTGTGGGGTCTTCACCGTGGTCGTCAGAATCCATTCGACCAATTCTTCAGTTTCTTGCCGCGGAATCAACGTAGCCGCCGTGACGCGAAATTCTCGGCCGTAAAACGGCGCGTGGCCCAAGACATATTGGGCGGGTTCCCCCTGGGCCACCCGCGCTACCTGTTGCTGGTAAGTCGCCAATTGCGTTGCCGGAACCAGCTCGCGGTAGTGCTGGACCAGTTGGGTAAAGGTCCAGTTCTGGGTTTCTTGCCAAAGAAACTGGGCGGCACTTGGGTCCTGATCAGCCGCCGTTAAGGTCTGCTTTGCCGCCGTTAGTGCCGCCCAGTAAGTGATTGAACTACCCATTATTTTTAAGGTCTTCCAGCTTAGCCGCCTGGTCCGAGAGAATCAAGGCATCGATGATGTCGTCAAGTTCCCCGTTCATCACACGGTCCAATTTATTCAGTGTCAAACCGATTCGGTGATCCGTGACCCGGTTTTGCGGGTAATTATAAGTCCGAATCCGTTCGGAACGGTCCCCGGTCCCGATGGCCGACTTCCGTTCCGCGTTATAGGCACTTTCTTCCTGTTGTTTGTAGTAGTCGTAGACCCGCGCCTTTAAAATCTGCATGGCCTTCGCCCGGTTCTGTTGCTGTGACCGTTCGTCTTGCATGGCGACCACGATACCCGTTGGCAAGTGGGTCATCCGCACGGCCGACGAAGTTTTGTTGATGTGTTGGCCCCCAGCTCCAGAAGAGCGGTAAACGTCAGTCCGAATGTCCTTCGGGTCAATGTCGATGTCCACGTCCTGTTCTTCCGGCATCACGCCCACGGTCGCCGTACTGGTGTGGACCCGGCCGGCCGATTCGGTAACGGGCACCCGTTGGACCCGGTGTGCGCCGTTTTCGTACTTCAGTTTGGAGTAGACCTTGTCACCGGTGATCATCATGACAATTTCCTTAAAGCCCCCGACTTCGGTGGCGTTCTCGTCGATAATCTCCGTCTTCCAGCCTTGACGTTCGGCGTACTTAGAGTACATGCTAAAGAGGTCCGCGGCAAACAAGCTAGCTTCATCCCCACCGGCGGCCCCGTGAATTTCCATGATAATGTTCTTATCATCGTTCGGATCCTTTGGTAACAGTAAGACTTTGATCTCGTCTTCCAGCTTTTCCTTTTGGTCGTTCAAATCCTTGAGTTCATCCTTGACCATGCTCTCCATGTCATCATCAAGTTTCTCCCGTAGCAATTCGTCGTCATCCTTGATTTGCTTAGTGACACTTTGGTACTGGTGGTACTTCGCCACCGTATCCCGCAGTTCTCCCTCTTCCTTCGAAAGGGCCATGAACTTCTGCGTATCCGCGATGATTTCCGGATCACTGATCAATTCATTCAGCTCGTCGTAACGGTCTGCGACCGCCTGGAGCTTGTCAAACATTTCATCCATTTAGATTTAACCTCATTCCATTATTTTCCGATTTGATCCAACGGCGGGTTGAAATAGTGCCGTCGACAGACCGGGTAATAGGCTTCGTTCCCGCCAATCTGAACCTGTTCACCTTCGTAGACCGGCTGGCCTTCGTGAAAGCGCAAGTTCATGATGGCCTTCTTGGTACAAAACCAACAAATCGTCTTCATTTCTTCAATTTTATCCGCGTATAAAAGCAGGTACTTAGACCCTTCAAACAACTCGTTGCGAAAATCGTTTTTTAAGCCGAAGGTCATGACCGGAATCTGTAATTCATCCACGATCTTGGCCAACTGCAATACGTGCTGTTTGGTCAAAAACTGGGCCTCATCGATCAAGATACAATTGGCTTTAGGGTCCACCCGCAACACTTCTTGGTAAATATTCGTCGTTGCAAAGATTGGTTGCGCAGCGCGCTTCAACCCAATGCGACTGGCAATCGACCCGACCCCATCTCTGGTATCCAGGCCACTGGTCATAATGATGACGCGTTTTTGCTGCTCCTCGTAGTTATGGGCAACTTTTAAAATTTCAATTGACTTACCACTATTCATTGCACCGTACCGAAAAAAGAGCTGTGCCACGTTACTCCCACCTTTTTGACAGTTTCTAATCTATTATAGCTGATTACTAGGTAAAATTCGACTCGCGCGCAAGGAAACTTTTGACCATCCCGTTTGAAGGCGATTTAGCTCCAGTTTAAGCTTGATTTTTCTTGCATTTTCGCAAAGTTCAAGGTGTGCGCTCCCCTATTCTACCAAAAAATGCTAAAATTAACGTTTGAGGTTCAATCTAGTCTTGTTTAAGGAGCGAAATGTCCATGTCATTGCGAAGCGGTGTTGCCACTTTTGCGGGGAAATCATCTTACTGGTTTCTTCACACCTTCTTACACGGGGGAAGCTCTCTTCCGGGTAAGATCACGTTAAAATTAGATCCACAAATTCTCCGGTCCTTGGGAGCGAAGTACGATGTCATCGTCATTACCGGGACCAACGGGAAGACCTTGACCACCGCCCTGACTGTCTCGGTCTTACACGAGAAATATCCCGCGATTTTGACCAATCCGACGGGCTCCAACATGGAACAAGGAATCGTCACGACCTTTTTAAACGCCAAACGGCCTAAGACCGGGCGCCCACTTGCCGTGTTGGAAGTGGATGAAGCCAACGTGATCAAGGTCACCGAGTACATCCACCCCAAGGCCTTCGTTTTCACCAACATTTTCCGCGATCAAATGGACCGCTACGGTGAAATCTACACGACCTATCAAAAAATTCTTGACGGAGTAGCTTTGGCTCCCGAAGCTACCATCATCGCCAACGGGGACTCACCCATCTTTAATTCTAAACAATTACCCAATCCCATCCAATATTACGGTTTCGACGATCAGCCGGATCGCGACTTCAAAGCCAAGCCGAATACCGACGGGGTGCTTTGCCCCAACTGTCAACACATCCTACACTACCACTCGTTGACTTACAGTAACCAAGGCAAGTACTTCTGCCCGAACTGTGGCTTCCACCGGCCAGACCTGACTTATCGGCTAACTAAGCTAGGAGAACAGACCCCAACATCCTCACAGTTTGACCTGGATGGTCAGCCGTTCAAAATTTCTGTCGGTGGGACCTACAACATCTACAACGCCTTAGCCGCTTACGCTGTCGGTCGTTTTCTTGACGTAGCCCCCGAAAAGATCGCCCACGCTTTCACCGAAAACGCGCAGGTCTTTGGCCGTCAAGAAGTCATCAACGTCAACGGCAAACAGGTCACCATTGTACTGGTCAAGAATCCCGTGGGGTTAGACCAAGTGTTGCACATGATTGGGACCGACAAGCATCCCTTCTCGTTCGTGGGCTTGTTGAACGCCAACTACGCCGACGGAATCGATACCAGTTGGATCTGGGACGGCGACTTCGAACAGCTCGCCAACGCAAACATCCCCACATTTATCACCGGGGGTGAGCGGTACAAGGACATCACCTTCCGGCTGAAAGTCGCGGGTGTCCCCGATGACCGGCATATCGTTGAGCCAAGCTTGGAAAAGGTCGTCGACCGTATCCAGGAAGTGCCAACGGACCGGGTATACGTGCTCGCCACCTACACAGCGATGCTCCAGTTACGAAAGATTTTAGCTTCAAAGGGCTTCATTAAGGAGGGACTCGGCGTATGACTTATGAGTTGAACGTCGCCCATTTATACGGCGACTTGATGAACACGTACGGTGACATCGGTAATATTCTGGCGTTAAACTACTATGCCAAACAAATGGACGTCCACTTGAACGTCAAAGTCATCAGCCTGGAAGAAACGTTTCACGCCGCCGACTACGACTTAGCCTTCTTCGGTGGGGGTCAAGACTTTGAACAGACCATCGTCGCCCAAGATATCCAAACCAAAAAGGCCGAACTAATCAAGTTCATCGAATCCGGCGGTCCCCTACTCGCGATTTGTGGCGGTTTCCAATTACTAGGTCACTACTACATCGGAGCGGACGGTGAAAAGCTCCCAGGTATCGGGGCGTTAGACCACTACACCTTAGCGCAGGATCACAACCGGTTTATCGGTAACATTGTCATCAAGAACCAAGAGACCGGTGAGACCTACCACGGGTTTGAAAATCACCAGGGTCGAACCTTCATCGGCAAGGGCGAACGCCCGCTCGGCGATGTGGTCAAAGGTAAAGGGAATAACGGCGAAGACGGTACGGAAGGTGCCATCTACAAAAACGTCTACTGCTCTTACTTCCACGGTCCGATTTTGACCCGTAACGGCGACATTGCCAAACACTTACTAGTCGCCGCGTTGAAACGCAAGTTCCCAGACGACGACTTCAGTCAACAAGAAGCGTTGCCGATTCCAGCGACCTTCTAACCCTTAACTTTCACAATAAAGGCACCAAGTTCGCATTGAACTTGGTGCCTTTATTAGTCACTAGTTTTGTCACCGCCGCCCCTGTTTTTCAGCCAAATAAGTCCCTAAGACCGCGTTACGCTGATCCAGGTACGGTAGGTTCGGTGCCTTGGGGTGCACCCGGTTGGTCAAGAAAACCATGGCTTGCTGGGTAGCCGGATCGATGGCCAGATAGGTCCCGGTAAAGCCGGAGTGCCATAACACCCGGTGGGCTTGTGGCCACTGGGTCGCGGTCAATGCCCAGCCCAGCGACCGACCATCCTGACCCGTTGGCGTCCAATCAGCAATCAACCGGTGCACCCAGGTCGGGGGTAATACGCTGGCGAATTGCTCGGGGTGCCAGTAGGCCTGGCAGAACCGGACTAAATCGGCCACCGTGCTAAACAAGCCCGCCGATCCACACCGGCGTTGCAACACATACCCTTTGGGGTCGTGGACACTTCCCCGTACGAGACCGCGAGTGGCGGTTACCGCTGTCGGGATGCACGCTAACGGATCCGTCGGGGTAAAGGTGCTGTGCGTCATCCCCAGTGGATTTAGGACTCGCCGTTGCACGGCTACCTGCACGGGAACACCCAAAATAGCCTCGATGATCCAGCCCATAAAGATATAATTCACGTCGGCATAAACCATCTTGACGTTAAAGGTCGGCCCTACATGAAGGCCCAGCAAGGCCGCAGTCAAATCGGCCGCAGTCAATTGGTTTCGGTTCGGGATGTAGCCCGTGATACCCGACGTGTGGGTCAACAAATGGCGAATCGTAACCCGTGAGTCTCGAAAAGCCGGTAACCAAATTGTCACGGGGTCCTCTAGATGCAAGCGCCCCTGCGCCAAGAGTTGTAAGGTCACACTCAGCGTCCCCACGACCTTGGTCAATGACGCCACGTCATAGGTCATTCCCGCTCGTAACGGTTCAACTTGGGGTACCCAAGCCGCTTGGCCCATGACGCCACTCTCAACGCAATCGCCATCGACAAAGGCGTAACTCACCCCGGGAACCACCCGGTGCGCCACCAGTTGCCGTAAAGCCGCTTTCGTTGCCTGATAGGCCATCTAATCCCTTCCCTCTGGTTTCCATTTAACCGCAACCGGCTAGAAAACGCAACGCCGGGTCAAAAAAGGGAGCCCCGCTAGCGCGAGCCTCCCAGAGTAACCCTATTTAGTTCATAGCTTAAGCTAATTCGTTACCCGCAAACTGACTGTTGTACAGGTCGGCGTAGAAGCCCTTAGCCGCTAACAGACTGTCGTGGTTCCCCGTTTCAACGATGTGCCCGTGGTTCATGACCACGATGTTTTCGGCATTTTGAATCGTCGACAACCGGTGGGCCACCACGAAACTAGTCCGACCGGCCAGTAACCGCGTCATGGCATGTTGAATCAGCATTTCCGTTCTGGTATCGACGGAACTAGTGGCCTCATCCAAAATCAAGACATCTGGATCAGCGACAAAGGCCCGCGCAATGGTCAAAAGCTGCCGTTGCCCCTGCGAAACGTTGCTGGCTGCTTCGTTTAAGATGGTATCATAGCCATCCGGCAATTGCCGAATAAAGGCATCCGCGTGGGCCGCCTTAGCCGCCGCGTAAACTTGGTCCGCCGTAGCGTCTTCCCGACCGTACTTGATGTTGTCGAAGATGGTTCCAGTAAATAACCAGGTATCCTGGAGCACCATGGCAAAATGTTGCCGTAAGTCGCGCCGCGGCACCGTATTGGTGGCTTGACCCCGGTACTTGATTTGTCCCGAGTCCACGTCGTAGAACCGTTCCAATAAGTTGATGATGGTAGTCTTCCCGGCCCCGGTTGGTCCGACAATGGCTACCATTTCACCCGGTTTGACCGCGAGATTAAAGTCTTCAATCAGTGGTTGGTTCTCCACGTAGCGGAAGTTCACGTCATCAAACTCGATGACGTTCCCACTTGCCGCGGTCTTCGCCGGCAACTGATTGTGGGCCGTTTCGACCATGTCGTCTTCATCCAAAACGGCAAAGACCCGTTCGGCAGAAGCAATTGTGGCCTGAATGGTGTTGGTCAAGTTAGCCATCTGGGTGATGGGTTGCGAGAACTGGTTGGTATATTGTAGAAACGCCTGCACGTTCCCTAAGCTAACCGTTCCGTTAGCGACCTGAATCCCCCCGATAACGGCAACGGCCAGGTAGTCCAAATTCTTCACGAAGTTCATCAACGGGAAGATCAGACTGGAAACAAACTGTGCCTTCCAGGCCGACTTGTAATACTTCCGGTTATGGTCTTCGAATTGTTTTTGCACGTTGTCTTCCTGGTTAAAGGTCTTGACCACCGTATGACCAGCATAAGTTTCTTCGACCGTGTTGTTCAATAACCCCAGGTTCTTCTGTTGACTGGCAAAGAAGCGTTGTGATTTCGGTGCCACGATTCCTACGACCAGTAAACTCAGCGGCACGGAAACCAACGCCACTAGGGTCAACCAGCCACTAATCGTGAGCATCATGTACAGCACCCCGAAGAAGGTCAAGATACTGGTGACCATTTGGGACAACGTTTGTTGTAGCGTCCCACCGATATTATCCATATCATTGGCCATCCGCGACATTAAATCCCCGTTACTATGGGTGTCGTAAAAGCTAAGGGAGAGGCGTTGCATCTTGTCCTTTAAATCACGCCGTAATTGGTAGACCACCTTTTGGGCAATCCAGTTCATGATGACTTGCTGGATAATCCCGAAAATGGCCGCGCCCACGTAAAGGGCCGCTACGACTAGCAGAATGTGGCCAATCTTCCCAAAGTTAATCGGTAGGCTGTCCATCCCAATGCCCGCCTTCAATTGTGCGGTCCCTTTCATGACCCCTTTAAAGAGTTCTGTAGTGGCTTGGCCTAAGATTTTCGGTGTCCGAATCTGTAAAATCACGGAAGCCGCCGCAAAAATCAGAACCACGATGATACCGGGAATCCAGTGTTTCATATACCGAAAGAGGCGGCCCGTCGTCTTCCAGAAACTTTGTGGCCGTTGCTTGGTGGCCGATCCACGTCCATTACGCATCGACGGCATCCCCCTTCCGTAATTGTGACTCAAGAATTTCTTGGTAAGTCTGGTTGTTGGCCTTTAATTCGGCATGCGTTCCTTGGCCCACAATGCGACCCCCATCGATGACCAGAATCAAATCAGCATCGGCGACGGTCGAGACCCGTTGCGCGACAATCACTGTCACGCCGTTTTGAACCTGTTGATCCTTCTTCAACGCTTGCCGCAAGACAGAATCGGTCTTGAAGTCCAGTGCCGAGAACGAGTCGTCAAAGACATAGACGCTGGCCTGCTTCAAAATGGTCCGAGCAATCACTAGTCGTTGTCGTTGCCCTCCAGAGAAGTTATCCCCGTTTTGTTCCACGGTTGCATCCAGTCCACCGGCTTCCTGTGTAAAGTCAGCGGCTTGGGCAACCTGTAAGGCATGCCACATCTGATCGTCACTGGCATCTGCTTTGGCAGTTAGCATGTTGCTGCGAATCGTCCCGGAGAAGAGTACGGCTTGCTGTTGCGTGATCGAAACGGCGGCGTGTAGTTCCTTTTGACTAACCGCCGGCAACGCGGTCCCGTTTAAGCGGATTTGGCCACTTTCTGGGTCAAAGAGGCGCGGAATCAGGTTAACCAACGTCGATTTTCCGGAACCGGTCCCCCCAATGATGGCAACGGTTTGGCCCGCTTTAGCCGCAAAGTTGACGTCAGCTAAAGCCAGCTTTTCCGCACCCGTATACCGAAAGTTCACGTGATCGAACGTTAAACTAGCCGTCTGGTCCGCAAACGTCATCGGCTGGTCGGCGTCATTGATCTTCGACTTCAAATCCATCACTTCGTTGATCCGGGCCGCTGAAGCTTGCGCCCGTGGCACGAAGACGAAGACCATGGAAACCATCATAAAGCTAATCAGAATCTGAGTCGCATACGTCATGAAGGCCACTAAGTTCCCCACGGCCAAGGCCTGGTGGGCAATCAATTGGCCACCATACCAGACGATTCCAATATTGGTCCCGCTAATGATCAAAGTGATAATCGGGAACATCAAGGAGACAATCATGAAGACCTTAATCCCGGTTTGGGTGTAGTCTTGGTTAGCCCCTTCAAAACGGTCCTGTTCAAATTTATCCTGGTTGAATGCCCGGATGACCCGGACCCCGGTTAGGCCTTCCCGAAAGATCAGGTTGATCCGGTCAATCTTCTTTTGCAGGCTCTTAAACAGTGGTACCGCAAAATACATAATCGCGATGGTAAAAATTGCTAAGACTGGCAACGCCACTAAGAAGACCAACGTTAACCGCGGGCTCTTCAGATAGGCTAAGATGCCCGCTCCCACTAACATAATGGGCGCCATCAGCATCATCCGCAGCATTTGCACCATGACGTTTTGAATCTGGACCACATCGTTAGTGGTCCGCGTAATCAAAGACGCGTTCCCAATGGTTTCAAATTCCTCCGTTGAGGACAACGTGACCTTGCGGAACAAGTCCGTCCGAATCCGTTGGCCCATCTTTTGAGACTGAGTCGCTGCGTAATACACATTACCAGCCGCCCCCAGTACCCCGATGAAGCTTAAGAGCAACATTTGACCACCAGTTCGCCAGATGTACGCAATATCGTTATTCGCAATCCCTTTATCAATAATATTGGAGGTTAATGTGGGAAGCGACAGGTCACAGGCGACCTGAATGATCAAAAACCCTACCGCGAGGGCTACTGCCCACCAATTAAGGTGTTTTCGGGCAAGTCGCATCATTTGATTTTGGCCTTCTTTCTCGTATGATAAATAAACTAATAGATAAAACTACATATGCGACAATTATACTCGTCTCTTTACCGTTTGCAATCATTGACCGTTTGGGCTAGGCTGATAATTTAGTTGAAATTTGGTACAATGTAACCACTGAAGGGAGCCGAGACTTGTGGCTAGTAATTCTGATTCGATTTACAACGTATTGACGTATATTCATCGCCATCCTAACCGGGTAGGCTTCATCGCGCAACGCAACAGTAACGTCGTTTCCATCAGCGTTCCCGATACAGTTCCCGTGGCCAATCCAGAAATCTACTTTCCCACGGAACGTTTAGTCGTTAACCGATTAAACGAGGATTTTTTAGCCATGCACGGGGAACTCCTTGATGATTTCTTTGACCGAACAACCAGTTCCAAGCCCGATTACCAAAACGTGTGGATCACCACGGGTTATGTGGCTGCCCAACACGCCTACTTGGTCGAGCTGTCCTTTGAGTAATCCAAATTCAATCTCGCTGTGAATAAAAGGGCCCGGGAAATTTATTTCCGGGCCCTTGGTGCGTTAATTTTAACTCAAGAGGGCTTTAGAGGCCCAGATACCACCGGCAATCAAAGCGGCAATCACGACAAATTTCAATAGCGCCGCAAAGGCCAGTAGCACGATGGCTCCAATGACTAGGGTCCCTACCAGCCCTAAGAGCCAGCCGGCCAGACCAAAGACTAGCCGTAAAATTGGAAACAGTAATAAAAGCATTAAAAAACCAAAAATCATTCTAGTCCCCCTTTACCTTAAACTTCAAGGACGAATTTACAATTGAAGTGCAACAAGTAAGAAAATAAAAATAGACTCCTAGCCTGAGTCCTGTAGAATGAAGTCACCATAACAATCATCTAAAGGAGTTCTTAGGCTATGAGTCCATATACACATCTTACCTTAAAAGACCGCGAATGCATACTGTTAGGTGTAACTTTACACCATACTTACCAGGTTATTGCCAATCAAATCGGTTGTTCCAAAGCCACTGTGTCACGAGAAATTAAACGCAACGGCGGTCGGGGCGCCTATTCCGCCGTAAAAGCCCAGCAGAACTATCAACAGCGCCGATTAAAGAGTCGCCGCCTCAGGGTACTGGAGAATTTAAAGCTACGCGACTTTGTCCTTCACTGCATTCTTCAACGACAATGGTCACCCGAGCAAATCGCCGGTCGTTTATCTTTAGAGACCAGTAATTGGCATATCAGCTACAACACGATTTATCGCGGAATTGAACGAAATAATTTAGGCGTTAAACGTAAAAGTCATGGGGCTCGAGGATTCGCTCGAAAGTTACGACATCGTGGGAAAACTCGTAAGGTTAAAGGAACTGTCAACGAACGACGTGGCCGTTTTAATAATGTCCCATCAGTCCATGAACGACCAGTCTCATGTGAGAATCGGACTCGTTTTGGCCATTGGGAAGGCGATACCGTTCGCGGCAAGGTCGGGCGTTCGGGTTTAGTGTCACTGGTCGACCGTAAGTCACGATACCTTCTGTCTGAGCGTGTACCCAAAGTGAATGCCAAGAATGTGACCCAAGCGATGATCGACCTCCTGCATACAGTCACACCTAAACGCGTTCGTACGCTTACACCAGACCGAGGTACAGAGTTTGCGGGTTATCGTGAAGTCGGTAAAGAGCTTGGTATCTCAGTCTATTTTCCAGACCCGCACGCACCACAACAACGTGGGACCAACGAAAATACCAATGGTCTCATCCGAGAGTATTTTCCCAAAGGAACTGACCTTGATGAACTGACCGATCAAGATATCGCGAAGTTTGTCAGGAATTTAAATAATCGCCCCCGTAAGGTCTTAGGCTGGAAGACACCATCTGAAGTTTTCTTCGGTAAAAAGTTACACTTGATTTGACAATTCGTCAGTCAAAAGTTATTCCGAGATGTCCGTTTGCCACGGTGTTGTTGTAATCTGCATCCGGCCATTCCGTTTAGAATGGTAGAGGTTGGCGTCCACCCGCTTGTAGAAGTCGAGTGGCGTCTGGTCCTTGACCGTCAGTTCGGAGACTCCCAGCGACAAAGTCACACTAATCTCCTGTCCATTATAAGCCACTGCTTGGTTGACGATACTGTTAAAGACTTGTTGGGCTACGGGATGCGCTTGACTGGCTGTATAATTAGGAAGAATAATGTTAAATTCTTCGCCTCCAGTTCGGTAAAGCGCAATCCCCGGGTCCAAACGTTTCAACGTCACGCTGACCGTCTTAGCCACGGCCCGCAACACCTCATCCCCGGCCAAATGCCCGTAGGTATCGTTCACGTGCTTAAAATGGTCGATATCGAACATAATCATCGACAAATCGTGGTGCCGGGACACATTGCGGTAGAACTGCCGGCCGATGGCGCGGTCATAGGCGGCATAATTTTGCACCTTGGTCAATGCATCCCAGTTTGCCGAACGAAAAAGCCGATCTTTGATGTGCCGATCCTGATTTTGAATCCGAAAGTACCCATACATCAACACGGCAAGCAAGAAAAAGTTAATCAACTCTTCCATCACCGTTGACCAGGACAGATTAAGCCGTAGCTTAACGATTCCCCAAAGAATGGCACCATTGATCATGGCCAACGCAATGTAGCGGGTAAACGGCCAGCGCCACATATGGACCCCTTGAATATAGGATTCCACGTAAAACGCCGCAAAAACGATCATGTACACCCACGACAGCGGCTGGGCAACGTTGCCGTTCAAAAACATAAAGCCGACTCCCAACACACAGATCATCCAGTACGGGACCCGTAATTGCAAGAAGTAAGCCGTAAACATTAAAATCAACAGTTGAAAATTAGTGAACGTCCAAGAAAGCTGGCTGTCTCGGACCAATAATTGGAGTGCAAAAACGGCAATAACTGCACACCCCGCCCCAATCCAGGTCTGCACCCGCTTGGTATTGACGGGGCGATTACGGGCTTCATACCAAGCTGTAGTCCAATTGTAGATTGACCAATAGAGTGTGATGACCCCGAGGACAAAAAAGACACTTGTTATAAAGGGTGGCACTAACCACATTGACCAGGTCATTTCATCAGACTCCCCGTGTATTGTCGTTCAATTTCTTACCTCATTCACTGGCAATCAGCGCCCAACTGATTTTAAGGCCAAAATAGGTAAGTTTACTGATTACATTTACTATAAATCAATTCATATAATAAAGCCATAAAGAATTATATAACGGACTATATTAAATAGACCATTAGCTGACAATGAGCCTGTTTTCTAATCAAATCATCAGCCAGCTCTATGGTTTAACGGCCAAGTACAGTATGATAGTTACTGAACAGCCATACAAGGAGGAATCAAGTCCCATGTATCGTTACTTTATCCAACCGCAACTGGACGTTTCCAACCAATCACTGGTTGGTTACGAATTACTCATTCGTCAAAAGCGGGCCGGTCAATGGGTCCTCCCCCACGACTTTGGTGCCATTCCGATTGCCGTTCAGAGCGACTTGATTCGCCAGACCGCGCAGAAATTGCGCTTAAAGATTGGCTCGGTCTCATTCAACACGAACCAAGCCCAGTTTATCGATCCCCAGATTGCCCAAGCCATTTTAACGGCGCAACAACAAATCTATCCCGTGACCCTCGTCTTAGAAGTCACCGAGGAACCCACGACCGTAGCCGTCACCACCCAGCAGATTATCGATCAGGTACGCTTCTTTCACCAACGCGGCATCCAGCTCAGCCTCGATGACGTGGGGACCGGCCTCAACACTTACCCACACTTGAAACCAATCCTGGGCGCTGCCAGCGAGGTGAAGTTTGCCCTCCAGAACTTCCGGCAAGCTCACCGTGAAGCCGAAATTCCCACAGCTTTAAAATTTTGGCAAGAAGTCGCCACTCGTGAGCATTTACGCTTTATCTTAGAAGGTGTAGAAACCCCCGCCGAAGACGCCATGGCTAATCAATTGGGACTTAATCTCCGCCAGGGATGGTATTACGGCAAGCCCCATCTTTTCAAATTAACGTCTACTGATTAGACTGTAAACCAAGCGTCCCCCCCTAATTGACTTTGACCGTCCGTTTTGGCCCCCTTGTAGACAACGAATAACTTAAAAGTGCACCGCCTTCAAATGGATCTTCCATTTAAAAGCGGTGCACTTTCGTATTTAGTCTAAACTCATTAACTTTTTAGTAGCTTGTTATTGGCCACCACCTGGGCCGCCGGTACCTCCAGCCCCCCCAGTGGTGCCGGTACCAGTACTATTGCCTGGTGAGATAGCGGTCGACCCCGTCGTCGTAGTGGTATCGGCGGTGGTCATAATAGCGATTTTTCCTGTTTTGGCATAGGCCAAGCTAAGACCGTTACGAATATAGTTCGTGACCCGTTGGAGTTCCGATTTCGTCGCAACTTCCATACTTTGCCCGTTCATCGTTTGACTGCTTCCCTGGATATGGGTCGTCTTGATGTGCTTAAGCGCCGTACGGTAATTCTGCGCCAACGCCGTTAAATCATTAAAGGTCAAATCAGTTTGCGTTTGCTTCGACAGCGATTGGATAAACGATTCGTTCAGTAGTGTCGATACTGATTTACTTTGCTTCAACAGGGCCATGATGACCTTTCGTTGCCGCGTCTGCCGACCATAATCCCCTTGCGGATCATCGTCACGCATCCGGGCATAAGCCAACGCTTTCTTCCCGTTCATGTGGGTCTTGACACCCTTTTTAAAGGTGTACCCGCCATAACTAAAGCTCAAAGTTGGCTTCAAAGTCACACCACCGACTTCGTTAATGATTTTTTTCATTCCGCCCATGTTGATAATGGCGTAGAAATCAATGGGGACGTTCAGCATCTTTTGGACCGTGGTAATGGCGGTCTTGGACTTGCCCCAAGCGTACGCCGCATTCAATTTAGCGGGTGACTGGCTGGTGTACCCCGGAATATTGACCGCTAAGTCACGGGGCAAACTGGTCATCGTGGTCTTCTTGGTCTTAGGGTTGATGGTCACCACCATCATACTATCGGTTCGGCCCTGAAAGTTTCGGCCCAACGCACCGGTGTCGGTCCCCATCAACAAAATCGAAATCGGCTTTTTCTTCGCCAATTGTTGACTCACGTTCCGCAGTTTAGTAACGCCCGACGCCTTATACGACTTCTTGACGGAACTTTGCAAGTTTTGATATTGATGGGCGCCGTACGCGACACCACCCACGACCAGCACCAAGATGAGTGCTAAAAATGTTTTGAGCCAGGGGTGTCGATTTCTTCGTCTACGTTGCATGTTGCCATCCTTTCAACCACCGGCTTGCGACCACCGGGGTACACATAATCTAAAAATGATTGAACCCGTCCATTATAAGCGGGATTCCTTAAGTCTTCCTAAGCTTGTCCTGACCTTAATCAAATTCCAAGGTTTCTAAAACAATGATAAAATGATTAGATTATCATAATATTTTAATTATATTTTAACCAGTTGTCAAGCACCATTGGGCTATCAAAAAACCACGTCGTCAGCTGACCGTCCTGCTAAAAACGGCTACTCTAACCACGTGGTCGGTCAGCTCGTTTTCCCAGGAGCTGACTAGTGTATTATTTCTTTAATGTTTCGTCAAGGGCCTCGACTTGTTTGACCGGTCCCACCACGGTCAAAATATCGTGTAATTGCACGATTGCCGTGGGGTCCGGGGAGATGTCAATCTTTTGGCCCCGTTGAATCGCAATCACCGTTAAATCGAAGCGTTGGCGTAAATTCAACTGAATCAAATTTTGGTTGACGAAGGTCGGATCCGTGATGACAACTTCGGCAAGGGTGTAATCCTTGCTCAAGTCAATAAAATTCAGAATATGGTTCGACAAGAGTTTACGGGCGATGCCCCGGCCCATGTCCCGTTCGGGGAACACAACCTGGTCGGCACCCACTCGTCATGGTCGGCCGTTTCGGCCTTGGCTATCACTTTCTTGGCCCCCTGTTCTTTAGCCAATAATGTGGTGAGGATACTGGCCTCCATGTTGTTCCCAATCCCAACGATGACGTAATCAAAGGTATCGATATTCAACCGCCGTAAGACCTCTTCGTCACGCGTGTCCGCAATTAGAGTCTGTGTGGCCACATCGACTAACTCGTTGACCCGTTCCTCGTCAACATCAACGGCTAATACATCTTGGTGCATATCGACCAACGTTCGCACGACTGCTTCGCCAAAGCGTCCTAAGCCCAATACCGCACAGTTTTTTCGCAATTTTGCCACTCCTTAACCAATTAAAATGTTTTCTTCCGGATACCGGATACGGTTGACCCGCGTCTGCCGCTTCGACAGTGAGTACAACGAGGTAAAGATACCGACCCGGCCAATAAACATCAATAAAATAATCACGATTTTGCCCACAGCACTTAGATCCGGGGTCAAGCCCATGCTTAAGCCTACGGTCCCAAATGCGGAGAGGACTTCAAACACAATGTATTCTAGTCCATACCCGCGCGGAATCTTCTCGGTCTGCGTCAAGATCAGCGTTGCAACGGCAATCACGATACTAGCCAAAAAGACTAACAATAGCGCCCGGCTGATGTTGGCCTGGCTGAAGCGCCGGTGACTGAATTCAACGTCGTCCTTACCTCGCAACTGGGCGATACTTTGGAGCATCAACACCCCAAAAGTCGTGGTTTTAATCCCACCGGCCGTTGACCCGGGCGTCCCCCCAACAAACATTAAAATCATAATTAAGAAAATACTCCCAGCATGTAGTGAGTGTGTCGGTAAAGTAATAATTCCCGCCGTCCGGGGCGTCACACTCAAAAATAAAGTGTTCAAAACCCGATTGGGCCACGCCATTTGGTCCGCAAAGCGGCTCAAGTTCCCCTCGGTCACTAATAGGGCCACAAAACCAACCACGAACAACGTTCCCGTGGTCACCAGGGTCAATTTTGAGTTTAAACTGAGGCGCTTACGCTCATGGTAGAGCAAGAGATCGCGCCAGACCAAAAAGCCCAGGCCCCCACTAATAATTAAAATAATGGTCACGATGAGTAAGTACGGGTCGTGACGAAATCCTTCGAGACTATTACCGAAAACGTCGAAACCGGCGTTACAAAAGGACATCACTGAGTGGTAGACCGATACATAAAGGCCGCGTCCCCAACCATACCGGGGGACGAAATCTAGGGCCAAAAGTCCCACGCCACCCACTTGAAACGCTGCAGATAACCCAATGACGTATTTCATCACGCTCTTAGTATCACTCAGTGTTTCTAGGTTCAAAGATTCCTTGACCATCAGTTGCGTTGATAACCCCATATTACGATGGCGGCGAATCAAGTTAAACAACAACACGGCAAAGGTCATGTATCCTAGGGCCCCGACTTCGGCCATCCCCAAAATGACCACCTGACCAAAAATCGACCAGTGGGTGGCTGTGTTCACCACAGTCAAGCCCGTGATACAGGTTGCTGACGAGGCCGTGAAGACGACGTTCAGAAAGGATGTCTCTTGGCCGGTACGGGTCGCCGCGGGTAAACTTAATAAGATGGTTCCCAGGGCAATAATCAGCACGAACCCAAAGACCA
Source organism: Levilactobacillus suantsaii (assembly GCF_014069315.1). Lineage (NCBI taxonomy): Bacteria > Bacillati > Bacillota > Bacilli > Lactobacillales > Lactobacillaceae > Levilactobacillus > Levilactobacillus suantsaii. Next base: position 2,368,268 of record NZ_CP059603.1, read on the forward strand.
TTTTTTTCGAAAGCGTATCTAAAAATCGCATGTGCCAAATCTTCATCAAACCCAAGCAAGACACTCACACCCAAATTAGCGATTGAGCCCCTCACTTCACCTCCTAAATCCCAAAATCTGCTCCTCTCAGCTTAAGCCCGAAACCCGCTTAAAAGCAAGGGGATTTTAGCCTCGAAGGCAAGTTTTTGGGCGTCACTTGCCGGCTTTCTTGGTCACCGTCCTAAGTCCCCCGTTTGTATGCCTACTAAGAGCCAAAAGGTCGTACACTACAGGAGAGGTTACTTTTAAGGAGGAAACGCCTATGAAAACCATCACGTTGTACCTTGTTCGCCACGGCGAAACCTACTTCAACGTGTTCCATGAATTCCAGGGATGGAGTGATACCCCGTTGACTAATCGGGGCCACCGGCAGTTGGCCCAAACGGCGGTAGCTTTGCGTCCATTGTCGTTTGCCCGTATCTACACTAGTGATACCAGCCGGGCGATTAGTAGCGCCACGCAAATTCAAGCGACTAACGATTGGCACCTCCCCGTGACGTCTCTTGCCAGCTTGCGAGAACACTTTTACGGCGCGTTTGAAGGTCAACCAGTAGCTTATACCTGGCACTTGATTGCCCAGGCTCACGGCTGGACCGATTACGCCGATTTAGTTGCTCACACTTCAGTCGACACCGCTCAAGATTTACTGCATACCGCCGACCCTGCCCAATTGGCGGAAACTAGTCAGGACTTTTGGGAACGTTTCTTAATGGGCTTAGACCAAATCTACCACGAGAACACCGGTGACCAACCCGTGTTGCTGATTTCTCACAGTTCAAACCTGCGGGCCCTAATTGCACGTTACGCCCCAATGTTGTTGGACCCCCTCACCCCCGAAAACAGCAAGATTACCCGGCTAACGTTGCAACATGACCCCGATTTACACCTGAAGATCGATTACTATAATCGTGACCGGCTTTAAATTTTGACACATTAAAGGCGAGCCCGAATAACCGGGCTCGCCTTTTATTCGCTCATTGTTTAGTTATTTCTGTAAAAATTTTGCCGTATCGTCCCAAGTTTCAATACCACCAGCGATTGCTTGTGGATTGGTTGGGTTATGCCAGGTAAAATCATCATACCAGAGCCCCCGCTTGCCTTGGTCTAACGCTTGAATGGCAGCCACGTCCTCATCACTTAATTCAAAGTCGCCTAATTGGCTGTTTTCAATAATGCGTTTGACGTGCGTCGACTTTGGAATCACGACAATCCCTTGCTGGTAATCCCAACGGAGAATAATCTGAGCAGCCGAGCGCTGATACTTGGCGGCCAACTTAGTGATCACCAGATTATTGAGCGCTTCACCGCCGCCTAAGGGAGACCAAGCTTCCAATTGAATGCCCGCTAACTGCATCAATTGCCGAATGTCCTTTTCCTGGTTTAACGGATTAAACTCCATCTGGTTAATTACCGGCGTGATACTGGTTTTGTCCAGCAACTCACTCAACCGGTCCCGGTCAAAGTTAGAGATGCCGATTGCACGGATCTGACCGTTACGGTAAAGCTCTTCTAATGCCCGCCAAGTATCAATGAAGCGCCCGTCGACTGGCCAGTGAATCAAGTATAAGTCTACGTAGTGTAACCGCAATTGTTTCAAACTGGCCTCAAAAGCCCGGAGCGTGGAATCATAACCCTGATCATCATTTAAGACCTTGGTGGTCACAAACAAATCCTTGCGGTTCAACCCGGTTTGAAGCAGGCCATCTTGAATCCCGGCTCCAACTCCTGGTTCATTCCCGTACTGTTTAGCCGTATCAATCAACCGATAGCCATGTTGAATCGCTTGGCTAACTGATTGAGCAGCATCCGTGTTCGAGGTCTTCCAAACGCCTAAGCCTAGTCGTGGCATGGTGTAGCCATTATTCAAGGTAACCCGTTGCGTTAATACCGAATTTGTCATCCGTCAATTCCTCCTCAAATTAGATTACATCGTTGATTGTATAACTGAAACGTTGTTCCCCGCAACTAAACCGTATCTCAAAAACCGGTTGCTCCGACTAAAAGTCGAAAAACAACCGGTTTATTCTTAACTATTTTGGGCTTTGACGGCTAACTGCCGGTGGAAAATCAGGTAGACTAAGGCGGTCAACGGCACCGTAATCATCAACGCGGGATAAAAAGTAGGCAATGGTAAGGCATCAAACAACGCCCCGCCAATGACTGGCCCTAAAATCATCCCCGTATCCATGCCGATATAAAAGGTACTGTTAGCAAGTCCCTGTTCGTCTAACGGGGCAATCAGCAAAGCGGTAGCCTGACACACAGAGTACATGACCCCGTAGCCCCCAGCTAATCCCGCCGCGGCCAAAACCATCCACCAATTATTCGTCAGATAGGTCAGTCCCATCATACCAATCAAGTTACAAATACTTCCAATCAACAGAAACCACTTAAAAGCGACCCGATCAAAATAGTCCTTAAAGACCAGTCGTACCACCAAGAGAATGATGGCGTAGATGATAAAGAAGCTTCCGGACGAGACTGGTAACTGCCGAGCCGCCACGTACTCGACGATATAGGATTGTGTCGCAAAATACGGAATCGACAACAACATCAAGATGATGGCTATCGGGATGACTTTCGGTTGAACAATTCGAAACCGAGGTTCTGCCGCCTTTTTCGTTACTTGAGTCCGTGGTTGGTACGGGCGACCACGATTGATCACAAATTGAATCAGGATTAAAAGGACCGCACTAAACGCTGTAGAACACAGAAAGGCGACCCGATAATTGACCTGATGGTAGACCCAGATACCCAAAGCGGGCGCCACGGCCATCCCCAAGGCGTTCATCATGCCATAGTAGCTCATCCCCGCCCCCATTCGTTCGCGCGGCAAGAGACTTGAAAACCAGGTAGCCAGGCAAATGGAACTTAACGCAAAGCCGAACCCATGAACGATTCGGAAGAAAACTACCATCCACGGGGCCGTAGCTACTGCGTAGCCAGCCGTGGCCACGACTAAGAGGCCACTACCGATAAACGCCACTTTATACTTGGTAATCTTGTCGACGATTTGGCCGGCAAACGGGCGAAAAATCAACGAGCACACGTTCATTGCGGCCGTCACGCCACCAGCAATCAAGGTACTGGCCCCCAGGCTTCTAGTGAACCCAACGATGATTGGATTGATCAACATTGAGGAACACATATAACAAAAGGTACAAATCAACAAGAGAATAATATCACGTGAAAATAATTTGGTGCTGCCTGTCTCCGACTTACTCACGGTTGGCCTTCTTTCAGAAAAATTTCATCTTCAATATCATACCATACTGACGACGTGACTTTTTTGATGGAAGCGTTGCCGATGATCATCAGGTGTTTTTTTAGTCAAAAAAGGCTCCAAACTAAGGTCCAGAGCCTCTACTTGTTAATCTTCTGAAGTGGTAGTCGTTGCCAATACGTCATTCATATGCCCACTGATAAAACCACCTAAATCCACAGAAACATAATCGTAGCCTAATTGCTTTAGCTTTGTATTAATGGCTTCCCGTTGTGCCATTAGAGCACTCATCTGCTGATTAGGCACCTCAATCCGGGCCAAGTCACCATGAACCCGCACTCGCACGGTCGAGAAACCCAACTGGCGAAGATAGCTTTCAGCTTGCATGACCCGGTCAATTGCTGTCTGAGTCAGCGTTGTATTATAAGGAAAACGGGATGATACACTGCTCGACGGAACTTTGTTCCAATTACTCAAACCATAATCTTGTGCCAATTGTCGCACATCGACTTTAGTAAAGTTTGCAAGAGCTAGTGGACTAACGATTCCTTCTTCATCTCGAGCTTTAAGTCCTGGACGGTAATCCTGCAAATCATCTGCAATAATCCCATCAAAAATGACATCAGCCGGATACTGGGCTTTTAAACCATTCATTCGTTGATAGAACAGCTTTTTAGCGGCATACCAACTATTTGGTGTATTTTGCCGGACATCTTCATTTTTCAAATAAGCCAGCGTTGTGGGAACAACCTGAACACCCAGTTGCTTTCCGAGGGCAACTGCCTGGGTAAATTCTACATCACTAAAGAGCTCTGAATTAGCCACTATGGCAACGACATTTTTAGTCCCATAAGCTGTAATTGCTGCCTGTAAGACCACGGTACTATCAATTCCGCCAGAAAAAGCCACCAAAGCTGAGCGATATTGACTTAACACTGTTTGCAATTGTTCTGTTTTATTTGTAACTACGTCCGTCAACCACTCCCGACTAAAGTCGGAAGCTTGTGAGAACTGCACCTAACGGTGCAACGACCACAATTTGCTTAGATACAGCAATTGCCTGCATGCAGGTCTTACGTGCTAATTACCAAAGCCTTTTATGCCCGCAGGTTGCCAGACGGACAAACAAGTTAAGCACTTGCCAAGCCTTTTTTGAGAATGTTTTTAGCAGCATTCCAATCGCGAATGTGGTGATTACCGCACTGCGGGCAAGTCCATTCACGATCTTTTAAGGTCAATTTTTTATCACCGCACATCAAATATCCACACTCACTACAGGTTTGTGTCGTGTTACGCGGATTAACGGTGACAAATTTATGGCCGTATAGGTCGGCTTTATAGGCCAGCATGCCTAAAAAAGTTCGCCAGCCAACATCAGCAATGCTCATTGCCAATGCATGGTTTCGTAACATATTCTTACTCCGCAACTCCTCTGCAACAACTAAATCGTGGTTCTTGATAAGTGTTGTTGAGACAAGATGTAGAAAGTTGTTACGTTGATTAGCAACTTTTCGCTGGAGGGTGGCCACCAATACACGTTGTTTCTGATAATTCTTAGCTTCACGAAGCGGCCGATTTTCTTTTTTAGCCCGTAGCGCACGACGAGAAAGTTTACGTTGGGCTTTGGCTAGCTTGCCCTTGATAGAGCGATAGTAACGTGGGTTGGCAACGATGTTGCCGTTTGAATCAGTTAGGAAATTGTCAGTATTTAGGTCAATGCCTACTGGAGAGATCTGTTGCTTGCCACCCGCAACAAACGGGGTGTCCGATCCTAGTTGCATAGATAAGTAGTAACGCCCAGTGACATCGCGCGAGACAGTGATTGTTCCAATACGAACATCATTGCCACAACTAAACAAGCGTCTATGTGACCCAGACACACGCAATCGGCCAATCAAGCTAATTTTCACATGCTTAGAATCGAGAAAACGGCAACTGCCATTGAACAAATTCGGCTTAACCTTAGCATAGCGATTTGGGAGCTGAAAGCTGCCACTCATCTGCTTTTTATGGAACTTTGGTGTGCCAGATCTGTGTACTTGTCGAAATAAACGCCACGCGCTCTGATAAGCTCGTCGTGCTTGATCTACAACGTCGGTACCTACATTGGTACCTGATAACCAAGGATGTAGTGCAAACAACATTTGTGTGTTGTTTTTACGTTTCTGCAGGTAGGCAATGCGATTAACAACCGAAGCAATGTAACACTTTACTTTACGCAATTGAAATAGTTCTTTGTCGATGGCCACCATCTCGTTGTAAGCAAAACGGCTTGCGTTGATATTGTTGTCAAGCTGATGTTTCTGCTCACGAGATGGGAATATTCGCATTTTAATTCCGTAATGGTATTTGAACTCAGACATTTTCTTAGTCACATATATCACCTCCTTAGACTATAATTATTATACGACTGTCACCACATTTAAACAACAAAGTCGTTTATCTATAAACGTTAGGAGTAAATCGTATGTCAAAAGAAAATGTGAAACACGAACGCGGATATGTTTATAACTTTCACTTCCATTTAGTCTGGGTAACGAAGTATCGGAAACAAATATTTAACACACCAAGATTAGCAAAGGAGATGTTGACAATCTTGCAAAACATTGCGAATCAAAACGAAATTGAAATTGAGAAAGGTGAAGTCATGCTTGATCATATCCATCTACTAATCAGCTTTAAACCAAAGTACGCGCCGGCCAATATTGTCAAGGTATTAAAGGGGGTCTCAGCACGCGAATGGTTCAAAATTCACCCAGAAACACAACAAATAGTTTGGGGCGGTCACCTTTGGTCGCCAAGCTATTACATGGGCACTTTAGGGGATATGTCAAAAGAAACAGTCGAACACTACATTGAGAACCAACGAACAGAAAGGGGGAAGGCGGGAAGGCCTCTGCTAAAACGCAACTAACGTTGCGAAACATGGGCGTTCCTCCCATGATTGAAATCATGGGTTTCCCGCCAAAATTTTAATGAAAATTCCTCCTAACTTAATTGGGCTTGAACCCCTGCCATTACCGTTTCTAACGCGACGTCCAATTTCTGAGCTGCCGTTTGACAATCCTCGTATTCTGGCGTCACTCGGTGAATATCATGATAAGTTGCTACCTTTAATCGAATAGGCATCCCCTTGTAAGACACGGTTGTAAAGTGTCGTTTCATGACGGTTCGCGCCATCTGAGTATACCGAATTCCCTTAGCTGTGGTGTACTTTAACATCGCTGTTACGAGTCGTTCACGGTCATTTTCAGCCGCTAAAACGGTGAGTAAGACACCGGGCCGGGCTTTTTTCATCTGAACTGGCGTCACGTAAACATCCAATGCTCCCGCCGTCAGTAATTGTGACTGGGCAAAACCAATACCCTCAGCTGTCTGATCATCGAGATTCGTCTCCAAGACCCATACCTGATCTTGAGTCGCAACTGTCTCTTTTTGTGACTGCGCAGTCGTTACTACCATGGCTCGTAACGCATTGAAGCGGCCCGTTTCCCGCTTTCCAAAACCATAGCCAACTTTTTGAACTGCCATTTGTGAATTAAGCGGCCCGAACTCTGTCACAAATTCCTTAACTAGGCCTAATCCTGTGGGCGTCAACAATTCCGTATGAATTTCCGGATGTTGTTGAACCGGTATCGGTCGTTCCGTCAACATTTGTGCAACTGCTGGTACTGGTACCGGCATTTCGCCATGTGCAACATTGATAAACCCACTACCATCGGCAATCGTTGAGCATTTGATCTGGTCAACATGCAATAAATCTAAACAAATACACGACCCTACGATATCCACAATGGAATCCAAAGCCCCCACTTCATGAAAATGAACGTTCGTTAGTGGGACCTGATGGACCTGCGATTCCGCCTGTCCAATATCCTGAAAGATTGCAATTGCATGTTGCTTCACCGTAGCTTTTAAATCACTAGACTGAATGAGTTGGACAATGTCACTCAGGTGACGACCATGGTGATTATGTGGCCCCTCAACAAACCCATGATCCTTGGTACCACGGTCAAGGACTACATCAAAATTAGTCCCGTAAATGGCACTTTTAGCTGTCCGTTCAGCCTGCAAAGTATACCCCGTCACATGCAGCTGTTTTAGAGCTACTTCCAGGTCGCTTAACTTCACCCCTAAGTCTAAAAGAGCCCCAATAAACATGTCACCACTCACGCCAGAAAAAGCATCTAAGTAAAGTGTTCGCATTTCATCTACCCCTTCAAATGATTCATCACACTTGCCGCGTAGGCCGCACCAAAGCCATTATCGATATTGACAACGGTGACGCCCTCCGCACAACTATTCAACATAGTCAAGAGTGCACTTAACCCATGATAACTGCTACCATACCCAACGCTCGTGGGTAACGCAATAACTGGGCTGGCAACTAAACCGCCAACAACACTAGCCAAAGCTCCGTCCATTCCAGCAGCAACGATGACGACCTTGGCCTGCCGGATTGCATCTAACTTAGCAAATAGCCGGTGAATACCCGCAACACCCACGTCATACACACGTTCAATCTGATTACCGAAGACTTTTGCGGTCACTGCCGCCTCTTCGGCAACAGATAGATCCGACGTTCCAGCCGTCACAATAGCAATCGTCGTTGGGGTAACTTCAGTCGGTAATGCTCCGTTTACTAAGCAACGTGCTATTGGAAAATAACATAAATTAGGCAATTGCCGTTTCACTAATTTAGCTTTAGAGGCCGTTATTCGCGTGCCCAAAACGGTTTGGCCTTGCTGGGTAAACTGCCGCATAATATCAATAATTTGGTCCGCTGTTTTCCCTTCACCAAATACGGTCTCTGGGTACCCAGTCCGCTGTTGACGATCAAAATCCAGATTAGTTATTTCTGCCATTGTCGGCGACGCCGTTAGTTGTTTTAACGCTGTGGCAACATCTAATTGATGACTTGCTACCGCTTGCAACAACTTTTTCTGATCTTCTTCAGTCACCGAGCATTCCTCCTAAGCTTGAACCTCTGGTACAGTCATCGACCCAGCTGGCAACACAATTACACTAGCTTGGTCCCCCTTTTCCGCAACTGCAGCTTGATAAGCCGCTGTTAACTCATGGAATGGCTTAAAGTGCACGTTACGCATCTGTTGGTCCGTCAAGTCCGTGACTGCCCAAGTTTGCGCCCAAGTATCAATCTGCGCCATCTTGGCTGCCTTATGATAGCCGAGTTTCCAACTATGATGAATCTTATCAAGTACTGCCTGAGCATCCTTTTCTGAACTCAAAAGATCATAAAAAGGTTTGGGGCCAATACCCGTTCGGCACTTCGCCACTAGAATTAAAATACCGTCGCGTTTAAGAGCTAACTTACCGTTATCCAGGGCTTTTTGTGCCTGATACAGGTCTACGTCCATCGGGTATGGGGCTACTGAAATCACAATATCTGCTTTATGTGGAATCCGAACGCCATAAACTTCCTTGGCTTTATCAATTCCCGCATAAAACGACTGGGATAGGTCTCCCGTCGTGACAGCATAAATGTCATGCTGACTATCCAACACCATTTCAATTGCAAAAATATCAATACCTTTTAAGACCTGCATGGCATCCATCATATCTTCATGAACTGGATTTCCCTTGAGTTTTAACGCTCTAGCGGAATTCTTTAGAGCCAGGTAATGATTCTCTGAAATCGTTTCATAAGCCGCTACTCCGGGCAAAAATGATTTACGCCCGCCAGTATAACCAGCAAAATAATGAGGTTCAATCGAACTAATGGGAACCACCTTAGCCGCATCTGCCACAATTTTATTTAGCAACATTTTTGTACCATTCGAAGACTTCCCCAAGTACGTCATAGCATCATGATGACAATCATGACTATGGATACGACCTTTTGCCTTTAAGTCCTGGTAAATATCAGCACCAAAAATGAAATTATACTCCTCTTCAGTCGGTTCCCGATGCACCCCAGTCGCAACAATAAAATAGATGTTTTTATCCTTAATCTTGGGGTAAATATGCCGTAAAACTTGTGCTGTAGGGGTCGGCCGCGTACCATCATTAACAATAAAAACTACTCGTTCATTCGTATCCATGAATTTCTCGAAGGAATCCGTTTCAAATGGATTAGCCAAGGCTTGATCGATTGCGGTATCAGCATCAACCTTATCCACATGATTCGGGTTAAACACCCCCGTCAGTTGATTGTCAGCAATGTCAACGTGAAAAGCATCTGATTTTCCATAAGGCACTTTAATTTGCAAAAAACCATCTCCTTAATCTGTACTAATTTTGTATTGCATCATCCTTTTTCCCAACACCAAGGTAATGCCACCCAAGTAGTGCAACCACCCACAAAACAATAAACAAACTGACAAGGCCTACTCCTAAGTGAAAGAAGTTAAGCCCTGATACCCAAGAAATTAATGGACTATGGACTTTAAACACTAGCTTAGCCGCTAACAAGAGATTCACACTGCCTGCAAACAACGCTGCTCCGACGGACACCGCTGTTAAAACCAAGTTATAGTAGACTTTCCGTATTGGAGACGCGAATACCCAGGCATAAGCAGTACTCATAAATAGGCCATCACTAGTATCCAAAAGACACATCCCCGCCATAAACAATAAGGGAAAGGAGAGGACCGCATACCAAGGAACCCCCTGACTAGTCGTAATGGCAGACGTCGCCAATACCGCAATTTGCGATGCCGTATCGAACCCTAATCCGAATAAAAAGCCAATACCGATTACTTGCCAATTATGATTAATCAAATGTAATCCCCGCTCAAAAATTCGATAAATAATCGATTTTTTTACCTGAACTGAAGCCTGTGGATGTTTGGCTCGCCGAAAATCGTGCCAAATGTGATGCAAAAGAACTAAGTTAACCACTGCTAATAAAATTAAGGTGATTCCTGCAAAAGTTGTGCCAATCACACCGCCGAGACGCTGAAAATCTGGTAACCGTCGTTTCGACCAGGTCACAAATAAAATAGTTGCTACGGCCATCAACATAACGACGGATGAATGACCCAGAGAAAAAGCAAAACCTACGCCGTGCGTATTCCGTCCTTCATTAATCATCTTTCGCGTAATATTATCTATAGCCGTGATATGATCTACATCAAAAGCATGTTGTAAGCCTAACGTAAAGGCTACGACTGCCATAGATAATAGCGCCGGGTACTGTCGCATATAAGAAACCGCTAACATTATTCCTGTAACCAAGAAGACTAACACAATTCCACCATATTTAGCGATATCGGGTCCTAACGGATAACGTCGATAATTCTCCAAGAATCCATCTCCTTCACTTACTATCTTTAATTACAAAATTTAAAATATCAGACGATAATTAGTTATTTTATAAAACCATACTCTAAGATTACCATTTTTAGACAGCTCAGACAACGCTTTCAAAATTCTTCATCCATTCGTTTTCCCTGTCGTGTCACTTTTTACCCATAAAAAAAACACCCACATTGCTGTGAGTGTCTTTCCATAATCCAAGATAAATCCAAAGATTAACGCTTGGAGAATTGTGAAGCTTTCCGGGCCTTCTTGAGACCTGGCTTCTTCCGTTCTTTCATCCGGGCGTCACGAGTCAAGAGACCCGCACGCTTCAGCGGACCACGGAAATCAGGATCAACTTCGAGCAATGCCCGAGCGATACCGTGACGGGTTGCACCGGCTTGACCGGAGAATCCACCACCGCGAACAGTAACTAATGCATCGTAGTTACCAAGCGTTTCCGTTACGTTGAATGGTTGTAAAACCACTTCACGGATACTTGCGAATGGAATGTAGTCTTCAATTGCCTTGTTGTTCATGACAATCTTACCTGAACCGGGTACTAAACGTACACGGGCAGAAGAGTTTTTACGACGGCCAGTGCCGCGATATTGAACTTGTGCCAATTGGGTTTCCTCCTTAAATTAGGTTCGTAATGTCTAATACTTCTGGCTTTTGGGCTTCGTGCTTGTGGTCTTCACCAGCATACACGTGAAGCTTTAATGCCATTTGGTGACCTAATGAACCCTTAGGAAGCATGCCTTGAACAGAAGTTTCGATCAATTTTTCTGGGTTTTCATCCCGGAAGTTACCGGCAGTCCGTGACTTCAAGCCACCAGCAAATTGCGTATGGTGGTAGTAGATCTTGTGAGTTGCTTTCCGACCAGTCAAGGCAATCTTGCTGGCGTTGATTACAATCACGTTGTCACCGGTGTCCACGTTAGGGGTGAACGTTGGCTTATTCTTACCACGTAAGACAGTTGCGACGACGGAAGCAAGCCGACCTAAGCTAACGTCGGTTGCGTCGACGATATACCATTTACGGTCAATGTCGCCGGGTTTTGCAATATATGTTGTGCGCACGTTAAATTCCTCCATAAATCTGTGTTTGTCTGACACCAAGTAAACTTTCCGGGGCTTATCGTGGGGCAAACAATACCAACGACTATGATACAAAGTTTTCACCTTAAAGTCAATGATTGTTTGGTCCCTTAGCTAAATTTAGCGTTGGTGTGGCGGTAATTTCGTTGGGTGTTGCGGGTCCTCACCCATGTAATAGACATGTTTGAGATACAAGCCCGCCGCCGGGGCGGTCCGTTGCGCCTGTTTGCGGTCCTTGACCTGATACAGTCGCAACACATCGTGCACCGGGCGGGTCCCGGATCCAATCTCGACCAACACACCCACCATGATCCGAATCTGGTTGTACATGAAGCCGTTCCCGTAGAACTCAAAAATCAATTCGTTGTTGTGCTGATCTACGTGACAGGTGGCTTCGTAAATGGTGCGCACGAAGGTCCGGGTCTGCGCCCCCGATGCCACGAAACTGGTGTAATCGTGTTCCCCCACTAAATCCTGGAGGGCCGTGTTAATTTTCGCCAAATCAATGGGAAACTTCCAGTGACCGGTGTAGTTACGTTTGAACGGATTACGAAATTCACCCAAATCCATCCGGTACAGGTAGCGTTTCCCCGACACATCATAACGGGCGTGAAAATCGGCAGCCACGAGGTCAACGTGGGTCACTTCCATGTCCATCGGTAATAGACTGTTGAGTCCTTTACGCATACTCTCTGCCGGAATATTAAACGGCAAATCAAAGTGGACCACCTGCGCTAAGGCGTGGACACCCGCATCGGTGCGCCCAGACCCATAAACGCCAATGGCGGGGGTCGGGTTCTTGGCCATCTTATTGACGACCTTGGTCAAAACGCCTTCCACGGTCCGTTTATTTGGTTGACGTTGGAACCCCGCAAAAGCGGTCCCGTCATACATTAATGTCACTTTGTAACGTTGCATTTTTTCTCCTACCAACGACGGCAAATCAAAATCAAGGCTAAGCCTAAGGCAAAAATCAGCCAGGTCACCGTATCCCGTCGTTGCCAAGTTAAAATACGGTACTGACTGCGATGCTCACTGTCTTGATATCCCCGCGCTTCCATCGCAATCGACAAATCTTCAGCGCGGTTAAAAGCACTGATAAACAGCGGGACCATCAAGGGTAATAGGGCTTTGGCCTGTTTGATCAAGCCTCCCTCACCGAAATCGACACCGCGGGCCCGCTGAGCGTTCATAATCTTTTGGGCTTCATCCATCAAGGTAGGCACGAACCGCAAAGCAATCGACAGCATCATCGCTAGTGTATCGACTGGGACGCGTACCCACCGTAATGGCTTCATCAGTGACGCTAAGCCAGTCGCAATGTCCAACGGTTGCGTCGACAGGGTCAGCAGCGTGGACATCGTGATAATCAGTAAGAACCGAATGAAGATGTACCCCGCATTGACGACCCCGTATTGCGTAACGTTGATGAAGGTCCAATGAAAGTAGACGTGGCCCCCCGTTGGACTAAAAAGCAATTGCAGCGCCACGGTAAAGAGAATCAACCAAATCAACGGCCGAATCCCCCGGACAAAGATCCGTAATGGAATCGTCGAGGCCCGAATCGCCCCCAGGGTGAACGCAATCAAAATCAAGTAGCTTAACCAATTGTTCGCCAGGAAAACCAGAATAATATAACAAAAACTCAATAATAGCTTATTCCGGGGGTCTAAGCGGTGAACGATGGAGTTGAGCGGTAAATACCGCCCAAAAAGAAACTTAGACATGGTCCACCCCCTTGGTTGGCCACTGCGCGGCCAGCTGAGCTGCTAAATCGTCCGCAGTTAACGGTAGCCCCTGCGGCCAATTTACGCCACGTTGTGCCAATTTTTGGGCAAATTGCGCCGCTCGAGGAAGATCCAAATCAGCAGTCCGTAACCACGCCACATCGCTAAAAATCTCCTGTGGTGTTCCGACCCGTAACAAGGTCCCGTGTTGCATCACGGCGACCTGTTCGGCGTACTGAGCCACGTCTTCCATTTGGTGGGTCACCAAAACAATGGTCAACCCCTGTTCACGGTGCAAGCGTTCAAACAGAGACATCATTTCTTGCCGCCCCTGGGGATCAAGGCCCGCCGTGGGTTCATCGAGGACCAACACCTTGGGATGCATCGCTAAAACACCGGCGATAGCGACCCGCCGCATCTGCCCTCCCGATAGCTCAAAGGGCGAACGTTGAGCATAACTAGCGTCTAAACCCACTAAGGCTAACATCTCATCGGCTAACTTTAACGCTTTATCCGGGTCTAAGCCGAAGTTCTGTGGCCCAAAGGCAATGTCTTGGCGGATGGTTTCCGCAAAGAGTTGACTTTCAGGAAATTGAAAGACCATGCCCACGTGCCGCCGCAACGGTTTTAAATCGGCGTTGGTGGTCGTAGGCGTCACGGTGAACTGGTCGACCGTGAGTTGCCCCGTGGTGGGTTTCAACAGCGCGTTGAGCTGTTGGATCAAAGTCGACTTCCCGCTCCCAGTATGGCCAATGATGGCCAAATAGCCATGGTCAGGGACCGTGAATGACACGTCAGTCAAAGCCGGAGTCGCTAAGGGTGTGTTGGCTTGGTAGGTGTAGCCGACGTGTTCGAAAGTGATTGCCACAACCATTCCTCCATTTCTGCAGTTGTCTGATAGCCACTGGGCGGCGTGATGCCACGTTGTCGTAATGCCGTGGCTAATTTTGCGGTGAAGGGGACGTCCAACCCCAACTCGATGAGGCGTTCCCCTTGAGCGAAGATAGCGGCCGGGGAATCCTCTTGGACCAGTCGACCGTCATCGACCACTAGGATTCGGTTGGCACTCGCCGCTTCATCAATATCATGGGTAATCGAAATCACGGTCAAATGTTGCGTCTCGTGTAACTCGCGTACCAACGCTAGCATCGCTTGGCGACCTTGCGGATCTAACATACTTGTCGCCTCGTCTAAGATTAAAATCTTCGGCGCTACGGCCACAATTCCCGCTAAAGCCACCCGTTGCTTCTGCCCCCCCGAAAGCGAACTGGGCGCCCGTTGGGCAAAGTCGGCCATGCCGACCCGTTGTAAGGCCTCGGCCACTTGTTTGATCATCTGATCACGCGGGACCTGCCGGTTTTCCAGCCCGAACGCCACGTCGTCTTCGACCGTGGCCCCCACGAACTGGTTATCTGGATTTTGAAAGATCATCCCAATTTGGTGACGAACTTGCCAGACCGTGTCCGCCGTGAGTGCGACCCCGCCGACAATAACTTCTCCTTCCGTGAACGGTAAGAGCCCGTCAATTGCCTTGGCCAGGGTGGACTTGCCGCTCCCATTATGGCCGACGATGGCCAACCACTCCCCCGCCCGAACGTCAAAACTGATTTGATTCAAGGCGGGGCGCTCACTGGCATCGGGGTACTGATATGATAGCTGATGTACTTCAATTATATTTTCCATCCGTTGGTCCGTCGCTCCCTTTGAAAAAGTCACCGCTAATTATACCAAAGAATTCTTCATCAACGCAATTTTTGCCCGCATCATAAAAAAGCGTACAAAAAAAATCACTAACAAACCAGCGGCGCTGAGGCTTTCGCCCCCATTCAAGCTAGACTAGGAAACTCCATCATCATAGCGCTCTATACCACATGGTTCTAGTGATTTATGTGTTACCAGTTGTCACACACTACGGTGGCGTGACCAGCCCGGACTCGCGATTAATTAAAAATTAGTCAACAAATTCCAAAATTGCCATTGCAGCACCATCACCGCGACGAGGCATCGTCTTTAAGATCCGCGTGTAACCACCGTTACGATCCGCGTACTTCGGTGCTAATTCGCTGAATAGCTTTTGCAATGCACTAGTGATTTTGATGTCATCGCCATCTTCCTTAACATCGGCAACCACGTTACGAATGAACGTTGCCGCCTGACGCCGTGCGTGCAAGTCGCCTTGCTTACCCAAGGTGATCATTTGGTCCGCCGACTTGCGAACTTCCTTGGCACGTGCTTCAGTCGTTTCGATCCGACCATTTAAAATTAAACTAGTGGTCAAATCACGCAACAAAGCCTTCCGTTGAGAACTAGTCCGTTGTAATTTACGGTAACTCATAACCAGAAACCCTCCTTTGAGTATCTAAAATTAGTCTTCTTTCCGAAGTGATAAGCCTAAATCAGCTAACTTAGTCTTAACTTCTTCCAGAGACTTGCGACCCAGGTTACGAACTTTCATCATGTCCGCTTCGGTCTTGTTAGTCAATTCTTGCACCGTGTTGATGCCAGCCCGCTTCAAACAGTTGTAAGAACGAACGGATAAGTCGAGCTCTTCGATGGTCATCTCGAGCATCTTTTCCTTATGAGTTTCTTCCTTTTCAACCATGATTTCAGCGTTCTTGGCTTCGTCGGTCAAATCAACGAACATCGCTAAATGCTCAGTCAAGATCTTTGCAGCCAGAGAAATGGCTTCGCTCGGATTGATTGAACCGTTTGTCCAAACATCCAGGGTCAATTTATCATAGTCAGCCCGTTGGCCGACCCGTGCATTCTCTACTTGGTAGTTAACCCGTTCGATGGGGGTGTAAATCGAATCAACGGCTAAAACGCCAATTGGCATTTCCGTATTCCGCGTCTTGTTTTCGTCCGCAGAAACATAACCGCGACCCTTATCGGCCGTCATGCGCATGTGGAAGGTTGCCCCGTCAGCGACCGTCGCAATGTACAGGTCTGGGTTCAACACATCGACATCCGCTCCCGCAACAATGTCACCAGCAGTAACTTGTGCAGGCCCCTTAACGTTGATCTCCATGGTTTCTTCTTGATCATCGGCCCCGTTAAGCTTCAGCGCGATCTTCTTGACGTTTAAGATGATCTGCGTAACGTCTTCAACGACACCTTCGATAGTCGAAAATTCATGCAGAACCCCGTCGATTTGAATGCTGGTGACGGCTGCACCAGGTAATGAAGAAAGCAGAATCCGACGCAATGAGTTCCCTAAGGTCGTCCCATAGCCCCGTTCCAACGGTTCAACAATAAACTTGCCGTAGTTACTGCTCTCGTCAATTTTATGAATGTTAGGCTTTTCAAATTCAATCATTCTTATCGTTTACCCCTTTCAAACCGCGTTGAGCTCCTATAAGTCAATCCCATCATGAAGGCAATCTTCATAAATGAAACGCTCACGTTAGACCCGACGACGCTTTGGAGGACGAGTACCGTTATGTGGCACTGGCGTCACATCACGAATAGCCGTAACTTCGATACCAGCTGCTTGGATAGCCCGAATAGCGGCTTCACGTCCTGAACCTGGACCCTTAACAGCGACTTCCACGGACTTAACCCCGTGTTCCATCGAAGCCTTAGCAGCGGCTTCAGCAGCCATTTGAGCAGCAAATGGCGTTGACTTCCGACTACCTTTGAAACCTAAAGCACCTGCAGATGACCAAGCAATTGCGTTCCCTTGAACGTCAGTGATCATCACTAAAGTGTTGTTAAACGTAGCATGAATGTGCGCAACCCCGGATTCAATATCCTTTTTGACCCGACGCTTGCGACTAGTTCTTCTAGTTGCCATAAAAGTGTTTGACCTCCCTTACTTACTGAATTACTTCTTCTTGCCGGCAATCGTAACGGCTTTACCCTTACGAGTCCGCGCGTTGTTCTTCGTGTGTTGACCGCGAACGGGCAATCCACGACGGTGACGCATACCCCGGTATGACCCGATTTCTTGTAAGTTCTTGATGTTCAAGCTAACTTCACGACGTAAGTCACCTTCAACACGGTACTTATCAACTTCGGCCCGCACCTTATCTTCTTGGTCCGGCGTTAAATCACGAACCCGAACGTCTTCGGCAACCCCAGCATCAGCAACAATCTTATGTGCCGTGTTGATTCCGATTCCGAAAATGTAGGTCAAACCATAAGCGATACGCTTATCACGTGGTAAATCCACTCCTGCAATACGTGGCATTACTTGCACCTCCTATTAAATTAAATTACTTACCCTGACGTTGTTTGTGCTTTGGGTTGGCAGAGCAAATAATCATTACTCGACCCTTACGCTTGATAACCTTGCAGTGTTCGCACATTGGCTTAACTGATGGTCTTACTTTCATGAATAACCCTCCTACTTTTGTCCTACCGGTTACTTAAAACGATACGTAATCCGGCCCTTAGACAAGTCATACGGTGACATTTCAACAGTTACTCGATCACCAGGCAGAATGCGGATGTAATGCATCCGAATCTTACCCGAAACGTGAGCGAGAATTTCATGACCGTTTTCTAATTCTACCCGAAACATCGCGTTAGGTAATGTTTCGGTAACTTTACCTTCAACCTCAATGACATCGCTTTTCGCCACGAAAGTACCTCCCTTAATAATTGCGTATCAACTACGCGGAAAAGCGGTGAGAACACCAATTTGCCCTCACCGAGCACCTGCGAATTGCGGCAGTGCGCCATTTACAGGCTAAACCTGAATAATCTTACCATACATGCTTTAACAAAGCAAGATTCAGGTTTACTTCAACGCTTTAAGGATTTTTTCGATGTCGACGTAAACGTCATCGATGTCGCGGTTACCATCAACCGTGTAGAGTAACCCCTTCTTGGTGTAGTAATCAACTAACGGCGTGTTGGCCTTCAGGTTTACCGCCAAGCGATTCTTCACCGTTGCCGGCTTATCATCTTCGCGCTGATAGAAATCATGTCCGCCACAAACATCACACGTGCCTGCAACTTTCGGGTTATTGTAGAGCTTATGGTACGTGGCCCCACAAGTCCGACAAATGTACCGTCCGGACAAGCGTTCAACTAACACGTCAGGTTCAACGTGAATGTTGATGACCCCGTTGACGGTCCGGTCCAATTCAGGACCAAAGCTGTCAAGGGCTTGAGCTTGAGCCAGGGAACGCGGGAAGCCATCCAACATGTAACCTGCTTGGGTATCATCCTGGGCTAACCGATCACGCACGATTCCATTTGTCACTTCATCGGGAGCCAATTCACCTTTATCGATGTACTTCTTCGCGGCCACACCCATCTCGGTCTCATTCTTCATCGCATCGCGGAAGATATCTCCCGTTGAGATGTGGGGTAAATGGAATTCATCGATAATCTTTTGAGCCTGTGTGCCCTTACCGGCACCCGGCAGACCCATTAGAATTAAGTTCATTGCTGTCATGTTCGCTCTCCTTATTCGTTAACTTAGCCTGAAAAACACAAGCAGGTGTGCCAAAAGGATTCAACACACCCGCTGGAAACTCATTAAGCTGGTTCTGGACCTTGGATAAAGCCAACGTATTCGCGCTTCATCATCAATCCGTCAACTTGACGCATCGTCTCGATGGCCACACCAACCACGATCAAGAGGCTAGTACCCCCTAACCCAATCGACTCATCTAAGTCCCATAGGTTTTGGGCTAACAACGGAATTAAGGATATGAATCCAAGGAAGAGCGACCCAACGGTACTCAGGCGCATCAACAAACTGGAAACATATGATTGCGTTTCGTGACCAGGCCAAACACCAGGAATGTAACTGCCTTGCTTTTGCAAGTTTTCAGATAACTTCTCGGGGTTAACTTGAACGAACGCGTAGAAGAACGTGAACACAATGATCAGAACGGTGTACAAAATCGCACCATCTAACGTTTGCATGTTGAAGACGTCGGAAAGAACTTGGTACCACGTGTCTTGAGAGTGTGCATTTTGGAACGCCATCAAAATAGTTTGCGGCGTGGCAATAAACGAACTCGCAAAGATAACGGGGATAACTCCGGCCACGTTGACCTTTAATGGAAGGTAACTGCTATCTGGTGACCCAGACACCCGCCGCGTGTATTGAATTGGCACTCGCCGTTCGGCCTGTTGGACCCAGGTGACAAACGTCACGATGATCAAGACCAGAACAATCATAGCAACAATGAACAAGACACTCTTCCATAACGTTCCTTTATCGGCATCGACGAAGTAAGTTTGGTAAATTTGGTACACCGACTTCGGTGTCCGGGCAATAATCCCGGCGAAGATAATCATCGAAATCCCATTACCTAATCCGCGGTCGGTAATCATATCCCCCATCCAAGTGGTCAACATCGTCCCACCGGTCAAAATGATCCCGATAGAAACGTACGTTGTCACGCTGGGGCTTTCAACCAATTTCAGTGAGCTTAACGCACTGAAACCGGCCGTGATCCCAATAGATTGAAAGAAAGCCAAGACAATCGCGAGGTATCGCGTGGCTTGATTTAATTTCCGGCGACCCACGTCACCTTGCTTACTCCATTCCACGAAACGCGGAACGATGTCCATTTGTAACAATTGAATAACGATTTGTGCCGTGATGTACGGGGAGACCCCCATCGCAAAGATGGAATAGTTGGTCAACCCACCACCACTAAAGGTATCTAAAATACTAACCAATCCAGAAGACGCAACGCTTTGAAGGGCCTCCGCATTGATGCCCGGAACCGTAATATACGTTCCGAGACGAAAGACGATCAAAACCAGTAGAGTAAAGAGAATCTTATTACGAATGTCTTTAATCTTAAAGGCGTTTTTCAAGCTTGATAGCATTAAATCACCTCAGTCTTACCACCAGCAGCTTCAATGGCTTGAGCGGCGGACTTGGAGAATTTAGCGGCCTTAACCGTCAACTTCTTCGTCAAGTCTCCGTTACCCAAGACCTTGATGCCAGCCTTTTCGTTTTTCACGATACCAGCTTCAACTAAGGCAGCTGGCGTAACTTCAGCGCCGTCATCAAAAACGTTCAAAGCAGACAGGTTTACGACAGCAAATTCCTTACGGTTAATGTTGGTAAACCCACGCTTTGGAATCCGACGGTACAATGGCATTTGGCCACCTTCAAAGCCCAAACGAGTCTTGCTCCGCGCTTTTTGACCCTTTTGGCCCCGACCAGAGGTCTTACCGTTACCAGAAGAATCACCACGGCCAACTCGGTTACGAACCTTCCGTGAGCCTTCAGCAGGTTTTAGTTCATTCAACTTCATGCTATTGCGCACCTCCTTATTTAATGATATGAATACTACTTAACTTCTTCAACCTTAATTAAATGTGCGATTGGGAAAAGCGCACCGCGAGTCGCTTCGTTATCAGGTTGTAAAACAGAACTGTTGATTCGTTTCAAACCTAAAGCCTCAACGATTTTCCGCTGCTTAGGGAGGCGGTGGGCAGCACTATGAATTAAAGTAACTTTCAATTGAGCCATCTTAAAACTCCTCCTTATTCAGCTAAGTGTTGAAGGGAGACACCCCGGAGGGCAGCTACTTCTTCAGCACGCTTTAATTGGGCCAAGCCTTCAAACGTTGCACGAACAGCGTTAACTGGCGTGTTGGATCCTAAACGCTTGGACGTTACATCGGAAACACCGGCTAATTCCATGACGGAACGAACGGCACCACCAGCAGCAACTCCAGAACCTTCAGCAGCAGGCTTCAATAACGTCTTCCCACCACCGTAGTTTCCAATAACTTCGTGAGGAATGGTCGTTCCCACGATTGGAACTTCGATCAAGTTTTTCCGAGCGGCTTCAACGCCCTTCCGGATTGCTTCGGGAACTTCTTGTGCTTTACCAGTACCGAAGCCAACGTGACCGTTCTTGTCGCCGACAATGACCAGGGCAGCAAAACGCAGACGCCGACCACCTTTAACAACCTTAGTAATCCGGTTGATAGCAACAACGTTGTCTTCTAGTTCCAACTTATCGGGATCAATAAACTTTGCCATGTGTGGTTATTCCTCCTTACCTATTAAAATTTAAGCCCGTTTTCACGAGCAGCTTCCGCAAGCGCTTGAACACGGCCATGGTACAAGTACCCGCCACGGTCAAACACAACATTTTCAATCTTCTTTTCAACGGCACGCTTAGCAACTAAAGCCCCAACAGCCGCAGCTTGTTCGGTCTTGTTGTCGCCACTAACACCGTCATCTAACGTCGAGGCACTAACAAGCGTTACACCCGCTACGTCATCAATTACTTGAGCGTAGATGTTTTTGTTAGAGCGGAAAACGTTTAAGCGTGGGCGTTCTGCATTACCAGAAATTTTGTTCCGGACACGTCCATGACGCTTTTGACGCGTCTTGTTTTTATCTGGTTTCGTAATCAAAATAGTCACCTCTTTGAAAAATTTCAGCAATTAAGCTGCTTTAAGTTTACTTACCGGTCTTACCTTCACGAATCCGAACGTATTCGTTTTCGTAACGGATCCCTTTACCCTTGTAAGGTTCTGGGGAACGAACGGCACGAACTTCGGCAGCGAAGTCACCAACACCTTGCTTGCTGATACCAGCAATGTTGATGGTGGTGTTGTCTGGAACCTTAACGTCCAGGCCTTCTGGAACTTCCATGTGAACTGGGTTGGAGTAACCAACGCTCAAGATCAGGTCTGAACCCTTCAATTGAACCCGGTACCCAACACCGACAAGCTTCAAGGTCTTGGCAAAGCCGTTAACGACTCCTTCGACCATGTTGTTTAAGTTCGCACGTTGAGTTCCGTGCATAGCCCGCGTCTTGTTGTCATTATCAGGACGGTCAAAGTTAACTTCACCGTCACTGATCTTCATCGAAATTTCAGTTGCGAAAGTCCGCGTTAAGGAACCCTTAGGACCCTTGACCGTAACTTCGTCGCCATCGCGCTTAACTTCTACACCAGCAGGAATGACAACTGTTTTATAACCAATACGACTCACTATAAGGCACCTCCTGTCTTTATAAGATTTTTACCAAATGTAGGCGAGAACTTCGCCACCGATTTTCTTGGCCCGCGCTTCTTTATCAGTAATAACCCCTTCAGAGGTGGAGATAATGGCGATACCTAAACCGTTCAATACCTTTGGTACGGCGTCAGACTTCACGTATGAACGTAAACCTGGCTTCGAAATACGCTTCAAACCACTGATGACGCGTTGGTTATCCTTACCGTACTTCAAGAAGACACGAATGATGCCTTGCTTGTCGTCGTCGATGTATTCGACGTTGCGGATAAATCCTTCACGCTTCAGGATTTCAGCGATGTCACGTTTAATTTTTGATGCAGGTACTTCGAGTGATTCGTGACGAACCATGTTGGCGTTACGAATCCGCGTCAAGAAGTCTGCAATTGGATCAGTCATGGACATTAACGTTTTCCCTCCCTTTGTTTAAAAATCGGTTTACCAGCTAGCCTTCTTCATGCCAGGAATTTGACCCTTGTGGGCTAATTCGCGTAGGCAGATCCGGCAAAGATGGAACTTTTGATAAACAGAGTGTGGACGTCCACAACGTTCGCAACGAGTATAATTCTGAGTAGAGAACTTCGCAGGACGCTTGTTCTTAGCAATTTGAGATTTCTTAGCCAATTTGTGTGAACCTCCTTATATTAGTGTGCAAACGGCATGCCGAATTGAGCCAGTAATTCATGAGACTCTTCATCAGTGTTTGCCGTCGTAACGATAACGATGTCCAAACCACGAACACGGTTAACGTTGTCGAAATTGATTTCTGGGAAGATCAATTGTTCCTTAACCCCCAACGTGTAGTTCCCACGTCCATCAAAAGAACGGGTGCTAACACCGTGGAAGTCACGAACACGTGGCAATGACACGTTGATCAACTTATCCAGAAATTCATACATCCGGTCACCACGAAGGGTAACCTTGGCCCCAATGGACATACCTTCACGAAGACGGAAGGTCGCGATGGATTTCTTGGCCTTAGTAACCAATGGCTTTTGACCAGAAATCAGTCCGAGTTCTTCAACGGCTTCGTCCAGGTTCTTAGCGTTGGCAACCGCGTCACCAACACCCATGTTCAAGACGATCTTGTCGATCTTAGGGGTTTGCATCACAGAACTGTAGTTGAATTTCTCCACCAAAGATGGTGTGATATCATTTACGTACTTTTCTTTTAAACGAGCTGACATGAAATGTTATTCCTCCTTCCGTGGATTTATTTGTCGATGGTTTCGCCGGATTTTTTAGCAAACCGGACCTTGTGACCATCTTCGATGCGAACGCCAAGCCGGGTTGGTTCGTTGTTCGATGGATCGATAAACATAACATTGGATGCGTGAATTGGTGCTTCAACATCAAGAATTCCGCCTTGAGGGTTCGTTTGTGAAGCCTTTTGGTGTTTCTTAATCATGTTGACGCCTTTGACAATCACGCGGTTCTTAGCAAATAAGACCTTGGACACAGTTCCTTCCTTGCCCTTATCCTTGCCAGCGATCACGCGGACCTTGTCACCAGTTTTAATAAGCATTCCTGTAGGCACCTCCTTGTTTACACGTTTCTTGATTATAGTACTTCGGGTGCTAATGAGATGATCTTCATGTAGTCGTTGTCCCGTAATTCACGAGCAACTGGGCCAAAGATCCGAGTCCCCTGTGGGCTCTTGTCGTCTTTAATCAGCACTGCAGCATTTTCATCAAAACTGATGTAAGTTCCGTCAGTCCGCCGAACACGAGACTTCGTCCGTACGATAACAGCCTTAACCACATCACCCTTTTTGACAACGCCACCTGGTGTTGCTTGTTTGACAGTAGCAACGATGACATCACCGATTCCGGCGTAGCGACGCTTAGAGCCACCCAGAACCTTGATCGTCAGGATTTCCCGGGCGCCGGAGTTATCGGCAACCTTTAAGCGACTTTCTTGTTGGATCACAGCTAGTGTCCTCCCTTCAGTTCTAGTTCAGAATACGATAAAAACGACACTTAAATAATGACTGCTTTTTCAACAATGTCAACTAAACGGAACCGCTTAGTGGCAGACAGTGGCCGCGTTTCCATGATTTCAACGATGTCGCCAGTTTGGGCTTCGTTGTTCTCATCATGTGCCTTGTACTTCTTGGAGTACTTGACCCGCTTGCCGTACCGTGCATCAGTCTTCGTCGTTGAAACGACGACCGTGATCGTTTTGTCCATCTTGTCGGATTCAACGCGACCGCGGTATACCTTACGGTGATTACGTACATCACTCATGTATTATTGGCCTCCCTTTATCGTATTCTACTTGTTCAGCTCTTGTTGACGCAGAACAGTCTTGATGCGTGCAATGTTTCTCCGAACCTGCTTCAACCGAGCGGTGTTTTCCAACTGACCAGTGGCTAATTGGAACCGCAAGTTAAACAATTCGTCCTTGTAGCTCTTTTCTTTATCGAGCATTTCAGCAGTGGTTAATTCATTGATGTCTTTAGTCTTCATTAGATTCGCCACCTACTTCCTCTCGGGTTAAAATCTTAGTACGAACGGGAAGTTTCATGGCAGCCAGACGTAAGGCTTCGCGGGCAGTCGCTTCATCAACGCCACCAACTTCGAACATTACCTTACCACGCTTAACTGGGGCAACCCAGCCAGCTGGCGCACCTTTACCATTACCCATCCGAACCCCAACACCTTTTTCAGTGTAGGATTTGTGAGGGAAAATCTTGATCCAAACTTTCCCACCACGCTTCATATACCGCGTGACCGCAACACGGGCAGCTTCAATTTGACGGTTGGAAATCCAATGGGAATCCAGAGCCTGCAAACCGTAGTCACCAAAGGCAACACTCTTGCCACCCTTAGCTTCACCACGAAGCTTACCACGGTGGACACGACGGAACTTTACTCGCTTAGGTACCAGCATGCTTATTTCCCTCCTTGTCCGTTATCTTTCTTTTCAGGTAAAATTTCACCACGGTAGATCCAGGTCTTAACCCCGATGGAACCGTAAGTCGTGTGCGCTTCTACCCAAGCGTAATCGATGTCGGCCCGTAACGTGTGCAACGGAACCGTACCATCAGCGTAGGATTCAACACGGGACATATCAGCACCGTTTAACCGGCCTGAAACTTGCGTCTTGATACCCTTAGCACCAGAACGCATCGTGCGTTGCATCGTTTGACGCATTGCCCGACGGAAAGCAACCCGGCCTTCCAATTGACGAGCAATGTTTTCGCCAACTAACTTGGCATCCAAGTCTGGCTTCTTGATTTCCACAATGTTAATGTGAACTCGCTTGCCAGTCAAGGCGTTTAATTCTTTCCGCAGGTTTTCAACTTCGGAACCACCCTTACCAATGACCATTCCTGGCTTGGCAGTGTGAATCGAGATGTTGACCCGGTTAGCAGCCCGTTCGATCTCAACAGTTGAAACGGAAGCATCTTCAAGACGCTTTTCGATGAATTTACGAATTTGAAGGTCTTCTCGTAAGTAAGCAGCAAAATCTTTTTCAGCATACCACTTTGCTTCCCAGTCACGAATAATACCGACCCGTAATCCGGTTGGATTTACTTTTTGACCCACGCGTTATCCCTCCTCTTTTTCAGATACAACAACCGTAATGTGACTCGTACGCTTGTTGATTGGTGAAGCAGAACCTTTGGCACGAGGACGGAACCGCTTGAGGGTTGGTCCTTCGTTGACATAGGCTTCGCTAACAACTAAATCTTGACGATCTAAGTCAAAATTGTTTTCTGCATTCGCAATTGCAGAGTTTAAAACCTTAGTCACAGCCGGTGAAGCACCACGGGGTGTGAACTTAAGGATAGCTAGTGCTTCAGCAACGCTCTTACCGCGGATAAGGTCGATAACCAGACGGACCTTACGAGCAGCAATGCGCACCGTTTTAGCAGTCGCTTGTGCTGATGTAACTTGTTCAGCCATTAGTTAATCCTCCTTATCGTGCAGTTTTCTTGTCGTCGCCACCGTGACCATGGAAGGTCCGCGTTGGTACGAACTCGCCTAACTTGTGGCCCACCATGTCTTCTTGGATGTAAACTGGGACATGCTTCCGTCCGTCATAAACAGCAATGGTGTAACCAATGAAGCTAGGAAAAATAGTAGACCGGCGGGACCAGGTCTTAATGACGGCCTTCTTATCTTGATCCTTTTGCGCATCGATTTTCTTCAGCAAGTGCGCATCGGCGAAAGGTCCCTTTTTTAAACTACGACCCATTTATGAAACCTCCTCTACTTGTGGCGCATCGTTTAAACGATGACACCCGGTATCAATTATCCGTTGAAACGGATAATTACATCTTAGAACCCTTACGACGACGAACAATAAACTTGTCGGTCCGGTTCTTCTTCTTACGAGTCTTCTTACCAACCGTCTTCTTACCCCATGGGGACAGAGGAGATGGCATCCCGACTGGTGCTTTACCTTCACCACCACCATGAGGGTGATCGTTAGGGTTCATAACAGACCCACGAACGTGAGGACGTTGACCAGCCCAACGAGTCCGGCCGGCTTTACCAACGTTGATTAATTCGTGTTCTTCGTTACCAACTGCACCGATGGTTGCCCGGTTAGCGCCTAAGATCATCCGAACTTCACCGGAAGATAAACGAACCAAGACATACTTGTCATCGTTGGCCTTACCTAAAAGTTGTGCGGAAGTCCCAGCGGAGCGGACCAATTGGCCACCCTTACCTGGCTTCAATTCAATGTTGTGAATAACCGTTCCAAACGGAATGTTCTTCAATGGTAACGTGTTACCAGTCTTGATATCAGCTTCGGGACCAGATTGAACTTGGTCGCCCACCTTTAAGCCCTTAGGTGCTAAGATGTAGGATTTTACCCCATCAGCATAGACCAGTAAAGCAATGTTAGCCGTCCGGTTAGGATCATATTCGATGGCCTTAACCGTTGCAGGAACATCATCTTTGATTCGCTTGAAATCGATGATCCGGTATTGGCGCTTGTTACCACCGCCACGATGACGAACCGTCATCCGACCGGCGTTGTTCCGGCCAGCGGTGTGGCTTTGTGAAGCAAGCAATGATTTTTCAGGAGTCGTCTTAGTGATGACGTCTTTGTAAACCAAGCTCGTCATGTTCCGACGACCATTACTTGTTGGTTTGTATCTCTTAATCGCCACGTTATTTCCCTCCTATATTTATCAGGATATTATTCTTCGTTGAATAATTTGATTTCTTTTGAGTCGGCAGATAAGCTGACAATGGCCTTACGACGCTTCTTAGTGTAGCCTTCGTAACGTCCTTGACGCTTCTTCTTACCCTTTAAGTTCATGATGTTGACCTTAACAACCTTCACGTCGAAGATTTCTTCGATGGCGTGCTTGACTTGCGTCTTGGTTGCCCGGACATCAACATCGAAAGTGTAACGCTTGTCGTCCATGGTTGCCATCGTTGCTTCAGTGACAACGGGACGTAAGATAATGTCGCGTGCTTCCATTATGCGAGCACCTCCTCTACTTGAGAAAGAGCTGGTTGAGTAATCACTAACTTATCCGCGTTCGCAACGTCTAAGACGTTTAAACTCTTCGCTGGGATAACCTTAACGTTAGCCAAGTTACGAGCAGCTAAAGCAGCCGTCGTGTTGTCGTCTTCTAAGACCACTAACGTCTTGGTCGTGACATTCAAACCAGTCAGCACAGCAGCAAATTCTTTCGTCTTAGGTGCATCGAAGGCCAAGCCGTCAACAACGACCAAGCTTTCATCCAGAACCTTTTGGGAAAGAACGGACTTAAGTGCTAAACGACCAACCTTCTTAGGAAGGCGGTAACTGTAGGAACGAGGGGTAGGGCCAAAGACCACACCACCACCGACCCATTGTGGGGAACGGATGGAACCTTGACGTGCCCGACCAGTACCCTTTTGACGCCATGGCTTCTTACCACCGCCACGAACAGCACTCCGGTTCTTAACGGCGTGGGTTCCTTGACGTAAGGAAGCTCGTTGCATCAAAATCGTGTCGAAAACGACATTTTCGTTAGGCTCGATGCCGAAGATATCAGCATTCAAGGTTACGTCGCCGTTTTGGCTACCATCTTGTTTGTATAATGCTACGCTTGTCATTTAATTATCCTCCCTTCCGATTTATTTTTCAGATTGCTTAGGACGTGGCGGACGAACAGCACTCTTGACAACAACGAGTGACTTGTTAGCACCTGGCACGTTACCCTTGATCAGCAGAACGTTGTTGTCAACGTCAGCCTTAACGATTTGCAGGTTTTGGATCGTAACACGCTTGTTACCCATCCGACCTGGAAGCTTCATCCCAGGGAAAACCCGGTTGATGATGGCACCCAGAGAACCTGGACGACGGTGATAACGAGAACCGTGGGTTTCAGGGCCCCGGCTTTGACCGTCTTTGTGGACGTTACCTTGGTATCCATGACCTTTAGTGACACCAGTGACGTCAACGATGTCGCCCGTCTGGAAGACGTCGACCTTAACTTCGTCAGCTACCTTGTAATCTCCCAGCTCAACATCTTTGAATTCACGAATGAAGCGCTTAGGAGTCGTGTTTGCTTTTGCTACATGACCTTGTTCGGGCTTGTTGCTAAGAACTTCACGCTTGTCCTGGTAGCCAAGTTGAATGGCATTGTAACCGTCGTTTTCCATCGTCTTAACTTGCAACACAACGTTGGGCGTTGCTTCGACAACAGTCACGGGGATCAATTCACCAGCATCAGTGAAGACTTGCGTCATCCCGACCTTTTTCCCTAAGATTCCTTTAGTGGTCATGAGTACACCTCCGATTTAATGTTTTTTAGATTTTGGTACTAAATTATAACTTGATTTCGATGTCCACACCGCTAGGCAGGTCAAGCTTCATTAATGAGTCGACCGTCTTTGGCGTTGGGTTAACGATATCAATCAGACGCTTGTGCGTCCGCATTTCGAACTGTTCACGCGAGTCCTTGAACTTATGCGGTGAACGTAAGACAGTGTAGACCGTCCGTTCAGTCGGCAATGGGATTGGGCCAGAAATGCCAGCACCAGTTCTCTTCGCCGTTTCAACAATCTTTTCTGCTGATTGATCCAAGATACGGTGTTCGTAAGCCTTCAACCGAATCCGAATTTTTTGTTTTGCCATTGTGTTCCCTCCTTCGTCTATTTTAAAAATAAGACTAACTCCGTGTGAATTCCCGCCACGCCCTCATGGCAATGCGGCCGGGCGTGTCGCAATCTCCCACATCATCGCTTAAACTTTTGGGCCGCTAACAGGCGTACAAAAAGACACCCCTGAAGATCAGCACTTAAATATCATACTAAATAAAGCGCCGTATGACAAGGGCATTCGTAGAATTCCTCAAACTTTTTGGGGATTCTCCCGTGTTAGGGTCCGCAAAAACTTTTATAAATTCGCGTTTTAGAATACCGCGAAATTAAGGTGTTTGTCAATCATTTCGTTACTTGGATTTAGTAAGTCAAACGGCCAAGCTCCTGCTTACCTTAAGTGAAGTCTATTATTATGGTAGCAAAGTTTCTCATTTATTCGATCAACTGTCCGTTTAACTCCCATCCCGCCAGTCTTTAACCACAAAAACGCGCTGCAAAAATCTAGCTTCTTGCTAACGCGTTTTTTATGACTCGACTTCCTATTCAATTTAGTCGGCTTAGGCACTTTGACTGTGACGTTGCCCCCGCCAGTCCGAACGGCTCAACCCATACATCATCACGTGCACGGTCTCCCCATTATCCAGGGTGTGGGTCTGTAATTCCCCTTCATCGTGCATACCCATCTTGGCCATGACCCGGCCAGAATTGGGATTCACGCTGGCATAGTGCGCTTCAATCCGCTCTAGCGCCAAGCTGTCAAAACCATAGGCCATTAGAGTCGTCCCCGCTTCCGCCACGTACCCGTGGCCCCACGCGGACTGTCGCAAAGCATAGGTCAGTTCACCGGTCGTTTGAGTCATGTGAAATTCATAAAAGCCGATTAGTTGATGGTCACGCTTCGTTTCCAGCCCAAAGACGGTCCGTGGTTCCGCTAAAAAGTGCGTCGTGAACGCCGCATCAAAAGCGGCCGGGGTCTGAATCGACCGGTAGCGCACGTACGCGACCACTTGTGGATCTAAAATCAATGCCTGTAACTGGTCGTGGTCGGTCGGCTGAATCGGCCGTAGCACGAGTCGTTCCGTTTCAAAATATGCCAAATCTGCACCCCCATTAGTTTATTGCTTTCATTATTATAGTAATGTTGCGCGATTTGTAAATCATTTTAGCTACTTTTTCCCGTATCAGGCGCAAAAAATGGCGTGAAATCAAGCTTTCACGCCACTAATTATTTTTAAAATCCCTACGGTTTTACATTCCGATTCAAGTTAATCATTATTAGACTTAAAGCACCGCTCGAACGTCGGCTAAAATCTAGTCGATATCGCCTTTGATGACTTGGCCTTTGTTTTCAATCTGCCGGGATAAGAACTGGTAATCCCGCTTGACCATCAT
Source organism: Levilactobacillus suantsaii (assembly GCF_014069315.1). Classification (NCBI taxonomy): domain Bacteria; kingdom Bacillati; phylum Bacillota; class Bacilli; order Lactobacillales; family Lactobacillaceae; genus Levilactobacillus; species Levilactobacillus suantsaii. Next base: position 2,399,023 of record NZ_CP059603.1, read on the forward strand.
AGCATACGCCCCGGACGCTCCGAATGGTTCTTGAATGAACATGGGCGTCACCCGCCCCACAGTTCATCTACACAATTCACAAGACGTTCGCCATCAATAAGCGGCACCACTTCATCAAGGACGAAGCTGGTAGCAGGATTTTCCAGCTCTTTAATCACTTTATCGGCAATGGATAAATTATTTTAAAAAATAGCAAAAAAACGTCGCCAAGCCCAAATTGGGTTTGACGACGCTTTGCGTCCGAGTTTCCTCGCACTAAGAACAATTAGCGCTTAGTCTTCGACTGGAGTGCCACCATTCTTCTTGATAATGTCAGCTTGAACACTCTTAGGCGTTGGTTCGTAGTGGTCGAACGTCATGGTAAACGTCCCACGACCCTGCGAAGCAGACCGTAAAGTAGTGGCGTAACCGAACATTTCGGCTAACGGCACGAATGAGTGAATCATTTGTGCGTTACCGCGGGCTTCCATACCATCGACCCGGCCCCGACGTGCGGTAACCTGACCCATGATATCACCCATGTATTCTTCAGGAACTTGGATATCAACCTTCATGATTGGTTCCAAGATCACTGGACCGGCACTCTTAACGGCGTTCCGCAAAGCCAGAGAAGCGGCAACCTTGAAGGCTGCTTCACTAGAATCGACTTCGTGGTAACTCCCATCATAGAGCTTAGCCTTAACGTCAACTAATGGGTAACCAGCTAAGACCCCGTTGGCCATCGCTTCTTGTAACCCTTGGTCGACAGATGGGATAAATTCACGTGGAACAACCCCACCAACGATGGCGTCTTCGAATTCGTAACCCTTACCACGTTCGTTAGGGGTGAATTCAATCCAAACGTCACCATATTGACCTTTACCACCAGATTGACGAACGAACTTACCTTGAACGGACGTGTCCTTGGTGAAGGTTTCACGGTAAGCCACTTGTGGCGCACCAATGTTGGCTTCAACCTTGAATTCACGCTTCATCCGGTCAATGATGATGTCCAAGTGAAGTTCACCCATTCCGGCAATCAGAGTTTCACCAGTTTCAGGGTTAGTTTCCGCCTGGAAAGTTGGGTCTTCTTCAGAAAGCTTTTGGAGGGCCGTGTTCATCTTGTCTTGGTCAGCCTTAGTCTTCGGTTCAACGGCAACCTGGATAACTGGATCTGGGAAGTCCATGGATTCCAAGTGCAGTGGGTGATCAGGGTCAGTCAAAGAATCACCAGTAGTGGTGTTCTTCAACCCAATGGCCCCGGCAATATCACCGGAGAAGACTTCAGGGATTTCTTGACGGTGATTGGAGTGCATTTGCAGCAACCGTCCAACCCGTTCACGCTTGTCCTTCGTGGAGTTCAGCACGTAAGAACCAGCTTCCAAGGTTCCGGAGTAAACCCGGATGTAAGTCAACCGACCAACGAATGGGTCAGTGGCCACCTTGAAGGCCAACGCAGCGAAGGAATCTTCGTCGTTAGCCCGAAGTTCAACGGCGTCACCAGTATCAGGATCCGTGGCGTTGTAAGGCTTAACATCCAATGGAGATGGTAAGTAGTCCACAACGGCGTCCATCAACATCTGAACACCCTTATCCTTAAAGGCAGAACCAGCGAAAACTGGGAACATTTCTAGGGATAACGTTGCCCGCCGAATGGCAGCCTTCAATTCATCCTTAGTGATTTCTTCGTTTTCCAGGTACTTTTCCATGATTTCGTCATCGACGTCAGCAACGGCTTCGATGATGCCTTCATGGCGCTTTTGAGCTTCTTCCTTCATGTCATCTGGAATGTCGACCGTGTCCCACTTGGAACCTAAGTCGTCCATGTCATAAACGTAGGCCTTCATTTCAATCAAGTCGACGACCCCAGTAAAGTTGTCTTCGGCCCCGATTGGCATTTGTAAGGCTACGGCGTTGGCATCCAAACGGTCGTGTAAGGATTGAACGGAGAAGTCGAAGTTAGCCCCGATCTTATCCATCTTGTTGACGAACACAATCCGGGGAACACTAAAGTCGGACGCTTGACGCCAAACCGTTTCAGTCTGTGGTTCAACTCCGGCTTGAGCATCCAGAACGGCAACGGCACCATCTAAGACCCGTAATGAACGTTCAACTTCAACGGTGAAGTCCACGTGTCCTGGGGTATCGATGATGTTAATCCGGTGTTCCTTCCACTCCGCCGTAGTTGCGGCAGACGTGATCGTGATCCCACGTTCTTGTTCTTGTTCCATCCAGTCCATTTGTGAAGCCCCATCGTGGGTTTCACCAATTTTATGGATCTTACCAGTGTAATACAGGATACGCTCAGTAGTCGTCGTCTTCCCGGCATCGATGTGGGCCATGATACCGATGTTACGCGTCTTCTCAAGCGGAAATTCACGAGTATTAGCCATGATTAATGTGTAACTCCTCTCAAAATGATCGTCGTTTGAACAAAAGGTGACTACCATCATCTATAGATTGTAGCCACCTCTAAATTAAAGGATTACTCCTTTAAACTAGAGCGGTAAACGTGGCTAGCACGTTTTGCCCCAGTATTCTAGCACACTGACGGACGTGCAGTTTAAAAACTGCTCGCTTACCAGCGGTAGTGGGCGAAGGCCCGGTTAGCATCAGCCATCCGGTGAGTGTCTTCACGCTTCTTAACCGCAGCACCAGTGTTGTTAGCGGCATCCATGATTTCACGAGCAAGCCGTTCAACCATGGTATGTTCGCCCCGGAGCCGTGCGTATTGCACGATCCAACGCAAGCCTAACGTCGTCCGCCGGTCTGGGCGAACTTCGATTGGGACTTGGTAGTTAGAACCCCCAACCCGCCGTGCCTTGACTTCCAAGACAGGCATAACGTTCTTCATTGCTTCTTCGAACGTTTCTACGGGGTCGTTGTTCGTTTCGTTTTTGATGATGTCAAATGCACCATAAATAATCTTAGTGGAAGTTCCACGTTTCCCATCCATCATCGTGTGGTTAATCAAACGAGTAACCAGCTTTGAGTTGTAGATTGGATCAGGAAGGACTTCACGCTTTTGTACGTTTCCTTTTCTAGGCATTATTCAATATCCTCCTTGAAGTAACTTGTTTAGAAGCTGACGGCAACCGTGCAGCTGCTAACATGATTCTTTTAGTTCTTAGGCTTCTTAGTACCGTACTTGGAACGGCCTTGACGACGGTCAGTCACACCGGCCGTATCAAGCGCACCACGAACAATGTGGTAACGAACCCCAGGTAAATCCCTTACCCGGCCACCACGGATTAAGACAACACTATGCTCTTGCAAGTTGTGTCCAACCCCTGGAATGTAAGCAGTCACTTCAATTAAGTTAGATAAACGCACACGCGCGTACTTCCGTAAAGCTGAGTTAGGCTTCTTTGGCGTCATCGTTCCAACACGAGTGGCCACGCCCCGCTTTTGCGGAGCAGGATTCTTAACTTGCGCCTTCTTGTAACTGTTATACCCATAGTTTAAAGCTGGGGCATCTGATTTCGAACTTTTAGATTTACGACCTTTACGTACCAATTGGTTGATAGTAGGCATCTAAATAGTCCTCCTTTCCATATCTTTGCTAGATTTTTAAGTCCACACATCCAGGTGGTTCATTTTTCTTTAAAGAAAAAGCCACCACAATGGTGTCTGTCAATTGAAGTGTCCTCCTCGCCGTCCAGTCAGCATGTCCGGTAAAAATAATACCAAAGACCTGTCTGCGAAAAGCACCTTGAATAGAATACCACGCACGTCAAAGACTGTCAACTTGCCGTTTTCAAAATCCCTCAAACTTTTCGTCGGAGTTTGCGGAAATGATTCTGAGGTGATAATCATGACGTTAATTCTTTTTATCTACGGGTGTTGCATGGGCTCCTTTATCGTGGCAGCCGCCCACCGCTACACAACCCACGAATCACTACTCTTTCCGGCTTCACACTGCGACTGGTGTCAAACGCCATTAGCCGCTTGGCAACTGGTACCGGGAGTCAGCTACTGGCTACTTCGCGGCCGATGCTTCTACTGTCATAGTCCAATCCCCCCAACGACCGTGTTGGTCGAGTTAGGTTGTGGGCTACTCCTTACGACCTACCACACCCCCACTGACTGGCACCCCATCGCGTGGCTCCTTCTTTGGGGCTACGCCGCCCTTTGTGACCGAACCAACCTGACGTTTCCCGCCTGGATTGGGGTCGCGAACCTTTTGGTGGCACCGCACATCTGGTCATTTAGTACTGGCGCCTGGTTGTTGGGGAGCTACTTCTTGATTCACGTACTTTGGCCCCGGTGGCCTCGTCCCTGGATTGGGGATGGTGATCTCGAATTCATTATCAGCTATTTGATTACTTGGGGACTTTGGGCGACCAGTCAGTGGTTAGTGGTCGCTTGCGGGCTCGCTCTAGCAACCACCCGCAAGACGCCACGTGCACGTTTTGCATTCATTCCAGCATTGACCCTTAGTGCTTGGTTTTGGTGGGGCTGGTCAACCTGGATTCCGTCCCCATTATAAGACAAAGAGCAGGTCAGCCGTAAGGCCAACCTGTTCTTTTATCTTTCACTTAATTGTTCAATTAAGCTTGGGAGTCTTCTTGCATTTGCTTTTCGAGGTCGCTGATTGAGTAAACGCCCTCCGTTGAAGCACTGCCGACTTCCTTGGGTTTGATCTGTCGGTAATCTGGCATCCCAGTCCCGGCAGGAATAATCTTCCCAATGATAACATTTTCCTTCAACCCAACTAACGGGTCGTTCTTGCCGCGGATAGCCGCGTCGGTCAGAACCCGCGTCGTTTCTTGGAAGGAAGCTGCAGATAAGAAACTGTTCGTTTCCAACGCAGCCTTGGTAATCCCGAGGATCACCGGACGAGCCGTTGCCGCAATGCCACCAGAAATCAACGTCTGGTAGTTAGCGCGCCGGAAGTCCTGGATATCCATCAGGGTACCTGGTAAGACATCGGTGTCACCTGGATCCATGATGCGAACCTTCCGGAGCATCTGCCGAACCATGATTTCCACGTGCTTATCACTGATAGCCACACCTTGCATCCGGTAAACCCGTTGAACTTCACCTAAGATATAGGTCTCAGTAGACAAGACGTCCCGAACTCGGAGCAGTTCCTTCGGATCGACAGACCCGACGTTCAAGGCTGCCCCACGGTGCACAAAGTCGCCTTCGGAAACCCGCATCCGGGCCGTAATTCGCAACGTGTAGCTCCGCGTATCGGATTCACCTTTAATGGTGACTTCCTTAGTCCGTTCAGCCGGATTTTCTTCGATCTTTTCAACCGTCCCGGTGACTTCAGTAATCTCAGCTTTACCTTTAGGGTTCCGAGATTCAAACAATTCTTGAACCCGGGGAAGCCCTTGGGTGATATCTTCGTTACCAGCCACACCACCGGTATGGAAGTTCCGCATGGTTAACTGCGTCCCTGGTTCACCGATAGATTGCGCGGCAACCGTTCCGACAGCTTCACCAACTTCAACTTCATCACCAGTAGCCATGTTCCGACCGTAGCAGCGTTCACAAACCCCGTGTTCTGTGTTGCAAGTAAAGGCAGACCGAATCGTGACTTCTTGAACCCCAGCATCAACGATCTTCTGGGCGGTGTCTTCAACAATCATTTGGTTCTTCGGTACAATCACATCACCAGTTTGTGGATCAATGACGGACTTCTGGGTGTAACGACCAAGAATCCGGTCGTACAATGGTTCGATCATTTCGTTACCATCGGTGATGGCCCGAATCTTCAAACCACGGTCAGTCCCACAGTCCTTTTCCCGAATAATCACGTCTTGGGCCACATCAACCAGCCGCCGCGTCAGGTAACCTGAGTTGGCAGTCTTCAAGGCCGTATCGGTCATCCCTTTACGAGCCCCGTGGGTCGAAATGAACATTTCCATGACGGAGAGTCCTTCACGGAAGTTAGAGGTGATAGGCAGTTCCATGATTTCACCATTTGGCGCCGCCATCAAACCACGCATCCCGGCTAACTGGGTAAAGTTAGAAATGTTCCCCCGAGCCCCAGAATCACTCATCATAAAGATTGGGTTCTGTTGCTCGAAACTGTGAATCAAGGCGTTTTGAATGTCGTCCTTGGCGTCGTTCCAGATGCCAATAACGCGTTCGTAACGTTCATGGTCGGTAATCAAACCACGCCGGAATTGCTTCGTGACCGTCTTGACCTTCTTGTGGGCTTCGTCGATGATGACTGGCTTTTCTTTCAAGTCAGTGATATCGGAAATCCCCACAGTCAACCCAGACTTAGTAGATTCATCGTACCCTAAGTCCTTGATCCGGTCCAAGAGTTCGGACGTCGCGGTAACCTTGTATTGTTGGTAAACCGACGCAATGATGTCACTCAAGAAGCCCTTCTTAAATGGCCCGATGAGTTCTGCATTTTGCAGGTAATCATGAATGTCTTCGCCCGGTGCCAAGAAGTACTTGTCCGGAACGTAACCGTTCAAATTCGTGTCCGTCGGTTCGTTCAAGTATGGGAACGACTTCGGCAGGATGTTGTTGAAAATCAACTTCCCAACGGTCGTCACCATGATTTTTTGCCGTTGTTCGTCGGTGAACGGCTTGTCTGGCATGGAGGAAACTTGAACCCCAACCCGGGTGTGCCAGTGCACTAACCCGTTACGGTAAGCCAAGACGGCTTCGTTCAAGTCGGTGAAGATCATGCCTTCACCTTCCCGACCGGATTCTTCCATCGTCAGGTAGTAGTTCCCGATAACCATATCTTGAGAAGGCGCCACAACTGGTTTCCCAGAAGCTGGGGCTAAGATATGGTGCGCCGCAAGCATCAGCAACCGTGCTTCCGCTTGGGCTTCGTCAGACAGCGGCACGTGGATGGCCATTTGGTCCCCATCGAAATCGGCGTTGTAAGCTTCACACGCCAACGGGTGCAACCGCATCGCTTTTCCACTGACCAGGACGGGTTCAAAGGCTTGAATCCCTAACCGGTGAAGCGTAGGGGCCCGGTTCAACAGAACGGGGTGTTCCTTGATAACATCTTCCAAAACGTTAAAGACGTCATCGTCTTCCCGGTCGATTTGCCGCTTAGCGTTCTTGATGTTCGACGCCAAACCCCGAGCAACCAGTTTCTTCATGATGAACGGCCGGAAGAGTTCCAGCGCCATCGGAACGGGCAAGCCCATTTGGTTGAACTTCAAAGAAGGCCCAACGTCGATAACGGAACGACCAGAGTAGTCAACCCGCTTCCCCAGCAAGTTTTGCCGGAACCGACCTTGCTTCCCTTTTAGCATGTGGGACAGTGACTTCAACGGCCGGTTACCCGGTCCAGCCACTGGCCGACCGCGCCGACCATTATCGATCAACGCATCGACAGCTTCTTGCAACATCCGCTTTTCGTTTTGCACGATGATGCCGGGGGCATTCAAATCAAGCAACCGCTTGAGTCGACTGTTCCGGTTGATGACCCGACGGTACAGGTCGTTCAAGTCGGACGTGGCAAACCGGCCACCTTCCAACTGAACCATCGGCCGTAAGTCAGGCGGAATGACCGGAATGGCATCCATAACCATCCACTCCGGACGGTTACCCGACGTCACGAAGGCTTCCAAGATGTCCAAACGACGAACGGCCCGCGTCCGCTTTTGGCCAGTGGCTTCCTTCAAAGCTTCTTTTAATTCTTTAACTTCTTTATCCAAATCGACAGCCATCAATAACTTCTTAATGGCTTCGGCGCCCATTTCAGCCTTGAAGGCCTTGGAGCCGTATTCGGCAACCTTATCCCGGTAATCGCGTTCGGACAGCAATTGCTTGCGTTCCAACGCAGTGTCACCTGGGTCTAAGACAACGTAGGAAGCGAAGTAGATAATTTCTTCCAACGCCCGGGGACTCATATCAAGGACCAAGCCCATCCGACTTGGGATTCCCTTGAAGTACCAGATGTGCGTTACTGGCGCAGCCAGTTCAATGTGGCCCATCCGTTCCCGACGTACCTTGGAGCGGGTAACTTCGACCCCACAACGGTCACAAACGACACCCTTGTAACGGATGCGCTTGTACTTCCCACAAGCACATTCCCAGTCCTTAGTAGGACCGAAGATGCGTTCGTCGAACAGACCGTCTTTTTCCGGTTTCAACGTCCGGTAGTTGATGGTTTCTGGCTTTTTGACTTCACCATAAGACCAACTGCGGATCTTATCTGGTGAGGCGAGTCCGATTTGCATACTTTCGAACTTATTGACATCGACCAAAGAAGCGACCTCCCTTATGAATTAATCTTGCGTATTCGGTTGACTCTCGTTTTGATTTGTCGTTGCCGCGGGTTTGGTTTCCTTGCTATCACTAGCTTGGGCCTTCCGTTGTTCTTCCTGTTGTTGGGCATACTTGCTCAACGCATCAACGTTCACCACGTCATCGTCTTCATCATCCATGTCGCGTAATTCGATCTCTTCGTTGTTACCGTTTAAGACCTTCATATCCAAACCAAGGGATTGAAGTTCCTTAACCAGTACCCGGAAGGATTCTGGAACACCCGGCTTAGGAATTGGTTCGCCCTTAACAATGGCCTCGTAAGTCTTCACCCGACCCACAACGTCATCAGACTTGTAAGTCAAGATTTCTTGCAGGGTGTAAGCAGCCCCGTAAGCTTCCAAGGCCCAGACTTCCATTTCACCAAACCGCTGGCCCCCAAATTGCGCTTTCCCACCAAGGGGTTGTTGCGTAACCAAGGAGTAAGGTCCAATCGAACGGGCATGCATCTTGTCGTCGACCATGTGGGCCAACTTCAAGTAGTGCATGACCCCGACGGCAACCCGCTTATCGAACGGTTCACCAGTCCGGCCATCGTAAAGGATCGTCTTAGCGTCCGTAGACATGCCAGATTCCTTAACGGCGTCCCAGATATCAGCATCACGGGCCCCATCAAAGACCGGCGTGGCCATGTGGATGCCTAACTTCCGGGCAGCCATCCCTAAATGCAATTCGAGCACTTGCCCGATGTTCATCCGGGAAGGCACACCCATGGGACTCAACATGATGTCGATTGGTGTACCGTCTGGCATGTATGGCATATCTTCTTCAGGAATAACGACCGAAACGGTCCCTTTGTTCCCGTGCCGACCAGACATCTTGTCACCAACTTGAATCTTCCGCTTTTGCGCGATGTAGACCCGCACCATCATGTTGACACCTGGTGATAATTCATCCCCGTTTTCACGCGTAAAGATCTTAACGTCTTGGATGATACCGCCGCCACCATGAGGAACCTTCAGGGAAGTATCCCGAACTTCACGGGCCTTTTCACCAAAGATAGCGTGTAATAGCCGTTCCTCAGCGGAGAGTTCCGTGACCCCTTTAGGCGTGACTTTACCAACTAAGATGTCGCCGTCTTGAACTTCGGCACCGATGCGGATAATCCCATCTTCGTCCAAGTTCTTCAAGGCGTCTTCACCCACGTTAGGGATTTCACGCGTCATTTCTTCCGGTCCGAGCTTAGTATCCCGGGCTTCGGATTCATACTCTTCAATATGAATTGACGTATAAACGTCATCGCGAACCAACCGTTCGTTGATGGCGATGGCATCTTCGAAGTTGTACCCTTGCCAAGTCATGAAGGCAACCAGTGGATTTTGCCCTAAGGCTAATTCTCCACCTTCCATGGAAGGACCATCGGCAATGACTTCGTCGTTGTCAACGTGGTCGCCCACCTTAACGATTGGCCGTTGGTTGTAGTTCTTCCCACCGTTTGACCGGCGGAATTTCATTAATTTGTAGCTATCTAAAGCACCGTCTTCACGCCGCACCCGAATTTCACGAGCATCAACGTATTCAACGGTTCCGGCGTGTTCACTAATCAGCGCAACACCGGAGTCATGGGCCGCCTTGTATTCAATCCCAGTCCCAATCAATGGGGCGTGTGGGTTCAACAATGGCACCGCCTGACGCATCATGTTCGCACCCATCAAGGCCCGGTTGGAGTCATCGTTTTCCAAGAATGGGATGCAGGCTGTCGCCACAGAAACAACTTGCTTTGGCGAAACGTCCATGTAGTCGATGCGGTCTGGCGTCGTTTCAATGTTTTCGGACTTTGCCCGGGACATGATTGTATCCGTGGCAAAAGAACCATCATCATTCAACGGCGTGTTAGCTTGCGCTACAACATAGTTATCTTCTTCATCAGCGGTCAGGTAATCGATCTTGTCGGTAACCTTGTGAGTGTCCCATGAAACCCGCCGATATGGCGTTTCGATGAACCCGTACTTGTTGACCCGCGCATAGCTGGACAACGAGTTGATCAACCCAATGTTCGGGCCTTCAGGGGTTTCGATTGGGCACATCCGACCATAGTGGGTGTAGTGCACGTCTCGGACTTCATAACCGGCCCGGTCACGCGTTAACCCACCAGGTCCTAAGGCAGACAACCGCCGCTTATGCGTCAGTTCACCTAACGGATTGGTTTGGTCCATGAATTGTGACAATTGTGAGGACCCAAAGAATTCCTTGATGGAAGCTACAACTGGACGAATGTTGATCAATTGTTGTGGCGTCACCGTCGCAGCATCTTGAATCGACATCCGTTCACGAACGACCCGTTCCATCCGGGATAACCCGATACGGAATTGGTTCTGAAGCAATTCACCCACAGAACGAATCCGCCGGTTCCCTAAGTGGTCGATATCGTCAGTGTTGCCGATACCTAATTGCAGATCGAAGAAGTAGTTCATCGAGGCAATGATGTCAGCTGGGCGAATATGCTTCAGCTTCAAATCGATATTGCCGTTACCGATAACCGGAACGTCTTGTTCAGGGTCATCCGGTGATTGCACCTTCACGATTTGTAACTTCAACGGTTCCGTTACAACGGCTTCATCGGATGGTTGGAAAGTGACCATCTTAAAGTCATCGCGGTCCAAGTAAGGTGCCAAAGTCTTCATGACGTCCTTGTCGACCGTCGTTCCCTTTTGCGCAATGACTTCACCAGTGTCTGGATCCGCTAACGTTTCAGCTAAAGTCAGGCCTAACAGCCGGGTCTTTAAGCTGAGCTTCTTGTTGGTCTTATAACGACCAACAGGGGCCATGTCGTAACGCTTCGGGTCAAAGAACCGGGCCGTTAACAGACTCCGTGAAGAATCCGCCGTCTTCGGTTCACCTGGCCGCAAGCGTTCGTAAATATCCTTTAAGGACTCTTCGACCCGGGAGTCGTCGGTATCCTTATGAATATCCTTTTCCAACGTCGCCATCAGACTTTCGTTGTCACCTAGAATATCCAAGATTTCGTCGTCAGAACCAAATCCTAAGGCCCGCACTAATTCGGACATTGGAATCTTCCGTGTCCGGTCAATCCGCACGTAAGAAATGTTCTTGGCGTCGGTTTCGAATTCCAACCAAGCCCCGCGGTTAGGAATGACCGTGGCACCAAAAATAGTCCGGCCATTCTTATCGGTATCTTCATTAAAGTAAACGCCTGGCGAACGAACTAATTGAGAAACAATTACCCGTTCTGCCCCATTAATAATGAACGTCCCTTGATGGGTCATTAATGGGAAGTCGCCGAAGAAGACATCTTGTGACTTGATTTCGCCCGTCTCGTGGTTCGTTAGCCGTAAGGTGACGTGTAACGGCGCGGAGTAGTTAGCATCATGCTCCCGTGCTTCGTCGACCGTATACTTGGGTTCCAATAATTGATAATCCACAAACTCTAACGAAAGGTTTCCTTGGAAATCCTCGATTGGCATGATGTCATCGAACATATCACGTAACCCTTCATCGAGGAACCAGTTGTAAGAATTGGTTTGGATCTCGATCAAGTTTGGTAAGTCAAGAACTTCCTTGATCCGTGAATAGCTACGACGCGTACGGTGTTTCCCGTATTTCACTAAGTGTCCTGCCAAGTTGTTCACCTCTCCTATTTATTCTGTGACTGGCCAAACCGAATGTTACATTTTGATTACAAATGCACTTTTTAACGGTTTTTTGGCAAAAAAAACCCAAAAACAAAATCAAAATTTGCTTTTGGCTTCTTATAGTGGGTGCCCCGGACAATAGATCGGTTACCCCAATTTCAGTTCACAGTTGCATACAGATGATATAATACAAAACTATTGTCTATCTGTCAATACTTAACCCTTAATTCTTTGTGGCGATGCCAAATAAAATTAATCGCAGCAAAATGACGATTTGATCGTGTTTCGATGCGTCGGCCGGTCCTACGTGATGAAAATTATTAAACAGTGGACTGAGACTGGTCAAATAAAACGAGGCTGCTTCCTGTGACGTCAGGTGCGGCTGGAGGGTGACGAGGCCCTGGTCAAAGAACGCTGCCAGTGGTCCCAGGTAATCCTGCATCATGATCTTGCCGAGTTGACCTTTATTGCTGGGCGCCAGGTAACGAAAACTAGCGTGCAACACGGTGAAGACGTCGCGAGGATGAACGGTCAATAAAACTTCAGTCACAGCGGCTAGCGCCTCGACCGGGTCGGTCAGCTTCTCTGCCTTGACCCGGGCATTGACCGCCAAGATACCGGTCTGCGTCTCGTGCCCCACTTCTGCCACGACCGCTAGGAAGATGGCCTCTTTATCGCTGAAATGGTGATACAAAGCTGGTTGGGTAATCCCCACCTGCCGAGCAATCTCCCGGGTCGACGTTGCCTGGTAGCCCTGGGTCAAGAATTGTTCGCGGGCCGCCGCTAATATTGCCGCATGGGTTTGGGTCAGTTGCTCTTTTCTCTTCATGACGCCATTCGTTCCTTTCGTTTCTCAATAATGTCAGTTTACCACACCTCAACACTGACCAAAAGAGCAGTGTTAGTAGGCTTACACCCACCACACTGCTCTCGTTGTGTCTGATTAATCCTTACTTATTTGCTGGTAACGGCCTTCCGAGGCGTCAATGCTTTAGAGTTCAGCGTAATCTTACCGCGAGTCGCTCCAATAGTAACCTGTTCGTGTGGTTTTACCTCACCCGATAACAGAGCCTCACTCAGCTTATCCTCGACTTGTGTCTGCAACGCCCGCCGTAACGGCCGGGCCCCGTACTCTGGGTCATAACCTGCTTGGGCCACCGCATCCAAGGCTGCTGGCGTGAACTTCAACTTAATGTCTTGGTCAGCCACCCGCTTGGTAATGCGTTGCGCCATCAGCTTCACGATCTGGTGCAATTCAGGCTTCTTCAAGGCGTGGAAAATGACGGTCTCATCGATTCGGTTCAAGAACTCTGGCCGGAAAGATTGCTTCAAGGTCTGACGAATCGTCGTCGCCATGGCCCGGTAATCGTTCGTTTCGTTCTCAGCCCCAAAGCCCACAGTCTTTTCGTCCCGTAGCTTCGTGGCCCCTAAGTTTGATGTCATGATCAAGATCGTGTTTCTGAAGTCGATGCGTCGACCCTTGGAATCGGTCAAATACCCATCATCTAAGACTTGCAATAATAGGTTGAAGACATCCGGGTGCGCCTTTTCCACTTCGTCAAAGAGAACGACGGAGTATGGCTTTTGCCGTACTTTTTCGGTCAACTGACCACCTTCGTCGTACCCAACATAACCTGGGGCCGACCCAATCAAACGACTCGTGGAGTACTTCTCCATGTATTCGCTCATATCGACCCGAATCATGTTGTCTTCAGAACCAAACATCGCGGCCGCTAAAGCCTTGGCTAATTCAGTCTTTCCGACCCCGGTTGGGCCCAGGAACATAAACGACCCAATTGGCCGGTTCGGGTCTTTCAACCCGGAACGGGCCCGCCGAATCGCTCGGGCAACCGCCGAAACGGCTTCTTCTTGACCAATAACGCGTTCGTGCAAGATCTTTTCCAGGTTGACCAGTCGTTCGGCATCCGTCTGCTTCAACTGCGTCAACGGCACACCGGTCCATTCTGCGACGACCTGGGCAACGTCCTCACCCGTAACGTCCAACTGGTATTGCTGGCCTTCATCCGGCTTAGCAGCCGCTACTTTGGCCTTACGCGTCTCCAGCTTATTACGCAACGTAATCTCTTCCGTCCGCAGTTGGGCTGCCTTTTCAAAGTCTTGTTGTTCGATAGCTGTATCCTTGTCCTTAGCCAACTGAGTCAGTTGCTGAGACAATTTGCTTTCAGGCGTTGGTTTATCCATCTGGTCGATACGAACCTTGGCTGACGCTTCGTCCATCAAATCGATAGCCTTATCAGGCAGGAACCGATCACTAATGTAGCGAACGGACAACTTGACCGCCTGGGACAACGCTTCGTCCGTGATATTCACGTGATGGTGGTCTTCATACCGTGGCCGCAGCCCCTTCAAGATTTCCAAGGCTTCGTCACTCGTTGGTTCATCGACTTGGACCGTCGCAAACCGCCGTTCCAACGCTGCGTCGGATTCAATGTATTTTTGATATTCGTCCAGCGTCGTGGCCCCGATGGTTTGCAGTTCACCCCGAGCCAAGGCAGGCTTCAAGATGTTCGATGCATCAATAGCACCTTCTGCGCCTCCCGCACCAATCAAGGTGTGCAGTTCATCAATGAACAGAATAACTTGCCCATCATTGTAAATTTCTTCAATAACTTTCTTCAAGCGGTCTTCAAACTCGCCCCGGTACTTGGTTCCTGCGACCAATGAACCCATATCGAGCATCATCAACCGCTTGCGTTGCATGTCTTCCGGAACGTCACCTTTGATGATCCGTTGCGCCAGGCCTTCGGCAATCGCCGTTTTCCCAACGCCGGGTTCCCCAATCAAGACGGGGTTGTTCTTGGTCCGCCGACTCAGGATCTGAATGACCCGCTTAACTTCCTTGTCACGGCCCACCGTAGGATCCATTTTACCGTCACGAGCCGACTGGGTCAGGTCCCGGGCCAAGGAATCCAGCGTTGGCGTCCCTTGAGCCGGACCGCGCCGAGAACGGGTCTCGTTGCGCCGCTTAGGTGTCTCAGTGACTCCGAGCTTCCGCAGAACGACCTTACGTGCCGTTGTCAGTTCCACGTTCAAGTTCTTCAAGATCCGTGAAGACAGAATCGTTTCGTCACTGAGCAGCGCTAATAACAGGTGTTCCGTCCCAATCTTGGTGGCGCCTAAGCGTTTCGCTTCGTCACCAGCAATGGCCAGCATCGCCTTAGCCTTCGGGGAGTACGGTAAATAGCTGTCCTTGTCGGTGTTATCTAGAGTGCCATAACCCGTAAAGCGTTCAATTTCCTCACGAACATCATCGTCGCTGACAGAAAATTGTTGTAAGACCTTGTTGGCGATTCCGTTTTTTTCAATGGTGAGGGCCAGCAGCAAGTGTTCTGTACCCACCGCTTGATGCTTAAAATACTTTGCCTGTTCTTGGGCTAAGACTAACACGCTCTTAGCACTTGGCGTAAATAGGTTATCCATTGCAACTCCTCACTTTCTTAACTCTCGTAACGTAAATGGTCTAAAACTGAGATTAAGATCCGCGCCCGTAACTGTTCGTCCAAATCACGGTTCCCAGTATTGATTGCGGTTTTGTCAATGGCCGCTAACATGATATTGGCCTCTCGGCGATTGATGGTGCCCGCTTCAAATAGGCTGCGCACCACTGCCAAGCCATCGTGGCGGGTGATGCGATCACCCACAGCCGTGACCAACGAGTCGATAAAGTCTAGGTTATCCAGTAACTTGACCTTCTCAATCCGAATATAGCCACCGCCACCACGCTTACTCCGAACCACGTACCCATCTTGAATCGTAAACCGCGTCTTAATCACGTAGTTAATCTGTGAGGGCACAACATTGAACTGATTCGCAATCTCCGAGCGCCGAATCTCAACTTCTTGCGATTCGGCGAGAATCTGCTTGAGGTAAGCTTCAATAATATCCGAAATATTTTGATTCTCCATTATTCGCATCCCCCTTCAGCAGTTCTTTTGACTAATGTTGACTAATATTATACGAACTTCCCATAAAAATGCAATGGATTAGTCTTTACTAATCCTTACCCGCTGGTCCACTTAACGGACTAAACGGGCTTTGCCCTGGTAGTCTATGATACCAAAAAAGGCCCCGGCTTCCAAACAATTCGATGGAAGGTCGGTGCCTTGACGCATAACATTAATGATTAAGGGGGCTTTTCTGAATTATAAGACTAAAAAATCGGGAAGACAAGATTCGAACTTGCGACCTCCACGTCCCGAACGTGGCGCTCTACCAAGCTGAGCTACTTCCCGATAATAAGCCTTACTATGCTATTGATTAATCGGCAATCACCGGTTAATCGGGAAGACAGGATTCGAACCTGCGACCCCCTGGTCCCAAACCAGGTGCTCTACCAAGCTGAGCTACTTCCCGAGTCTGCCCATAAACTAGATTTACAAGCGACAAAAATGCACCCAGTAGGAGTCGAACCTACAACCTTCTGATTCGTAGTCAGACACTCTATCCAATTGCGCTATGGGTGCATAGTCAATATTAAGTTAAATGCCGAGGACCGGGATCGAACCGGTACGGTCATCACTGACCGCAGGATTTTAAGTCCTGTGCGTCTGCCAATTCCGCCACCCCGGCAAAAGGGCAAAAGCGGAAGACGGGATTCGAACCCGCGACCCCCACCATGGCAAGGTGATGTTCTACCACTGAACTACTTCCGCATTGGCAAATTCAATTAATGGTGCCATGCCGACTAGAGGATTCGAACCTCCGACCTCCTCATTACTAGTGAGATGCTCTGCCAACTGAGCTAAGTCGGCAAAATCATTTAAGATTTTGCAATTACGATGATGAATGCAGGTGAAGGGACTCGAACCCCCACGTCATAAGACACTAGAACCTAAATCTAGCGCGTCTGCCAGTTCCGCCACACCTGCGTAGTGACGATAGTTCCCTTGGGAACCGGAGTCCCAATGGAGGATACAGGGCTCGAACCTGTGACCCTCTGCTTGTAAGGCAGACGCTCTCCCAACTGAGCTAATCCTCCATATGTTCAATCAAGTTTTTGATAACTCGTTTGAAGCAACTATTATAATGTAACATTTGATTCGGGAATTGTCAACAACTTTTTGAAATGTTTTTGAATAAATATCCGTTCTTCAATTCAATCCGTTGCTTGTCACTTTCACATCGCCGTGACAACTATTACAATTTACCATGTCGTGGAAATGTTGTCAACTTATTTTTGAAAACTTTTTGAATAATTATTCGTTTGCTGAATAACTACTGCCTTAACAACATTTAATATCATAGCGTAACCATCGCAAAAAAGCTACCCCTTTTTTGCATTTTTTTGCAAAAAACTGTGCACCATCTTCTAAATCCCCCCCTTTTTTCGTTATTTGCCCGTAACTGAGCCCTAAATAGACGGCAAAAGGGCCGCGGCTCACGCCGCAGCCCTTAAGCTCTTGTCTTACTTCGTAATTTTTGTCATTCCGCCCATGTAAGGGACTAAGACTTCTGGAACGGTAATGGAACCATCTTCGTTTTGGTAGTTTTCCAGAATTGCCGCAACAGTCCGGCCGACAGCTAAGCCAGACCCATTTAAAGCGTGTACGTATTGGAGCTTACCATTTTCATCTCGGTACTGGATATGCGCGCGCCGGGCTTGAAAATCCGTCGTGTTGGAGCAGCTAGAGATTTCCCGGTACGTTTGTTGTGCAGGGAACCAAACTTCCAGATCATGCGTCATGGCCGCCGTAAAGCTCATGTCACTGGTAGTCAGGGTAATCACATGGTAGGCCAAGCCTAGCTTCTGTAACAACATTTCAGCGTGCTTCGTTAAGGATTCCAATTCGTTCCAAGAATCCTCCGGCTTACAGAACTTCACCATTTCGACCTTGTTGAACTGATGCAACCGAATCAACCCTCGGGTGTCTCGGCCGGCACTCCCAGCCTCAGACCGGAAAGCGGGCGTTAACGCCGTAAACCAGACGGGTAGCTTCTCTTCCGGGATGACTTCATCACGGTAATAGTTGACCAACGGAACTTCGGCCGTGGGAATCAACGTCATGTCCTGGCCTTCCAAGGAGTAAACGTCTTGCTTGAATTTCGGGAATTGCCCCGTCCCGTACATCGAGTCGTCATTGACGATGTATGGTGGCAGAACTTCTTTAAAGCCCGCTGCGGTGTTTTGGTCCAAGAAGAAGTTGTACACGGCCCGTTCTAAGCGCGCCCCAGCACCCAAATAGTAAAGGTACCGGCTACCAGAGACCTTGGCTCCCCGTTCGAAGTCCAGGATGTCCAAGTCTTCACCCAGTTCATAGTGGGCCTTCGGCGTGAAGTCCAAGTTCGGCTTTTCGCCCCACTTCCGGATTTCCACACTCCCTGTTTCGTCCAGACCGACCGGAACGTTATCGTTAGGAATATTCGGCAACTGTGCCGCTGCATCGTGAACCTGTGTTTGTAACGTTTCTAGTTCGGCGTCTGCTTGCTTGATGGCTGCACTGACTTGTCGCATTTGGGCAATTTGGTCGTCAGCTGATTCGTGCGCCCGCTTCATCTTAGAGATGTCATCGGATACCTGGTTACGTTGGGCCTTCATGGTCTCACTCTTCGCAATCAATTCCCGCCGTTTGGCATCTAAGGCCAATAAGTCATCAATTTCCTTAGCCGGAATACCGCGAGTTGCCAACTTTTCTTTGACCATGTCGGTCTCTTGGCGAATCATCTTTAAATCTAACATTTTAGTTCTCCCTTCTACTGATCAAATGGTACAAAAAAAGCCTCCGTCACATGGGACGAAGACCTTCGCGGTACCACCCAAGTTCGTCATTAAGTCGCCTCAATAACACCCTTGAACATGATAACGGTTTGCACCGTGCGGCATTACCCGCCCACGTGATTAGTGCTGGAATGATTCGACGTCGCGGTTTCCAGCTTTCCCCGCTTCTCTGGTCGTCTACTAGGATTAGGCACCTCGTGTTTGAAGTACCGTTATCATACCCCACTTTTTGTTAGGAAACAAGTCCTAGAGCGACGCAATTTTCTCGTCGATTAAGTGTAAGACCTGTTGCCGGGCACTGGGATCCTCGACAAAGTCCAGTTCATCCCCGTTGATCTGCATCTTCGGCGACTTGTCGTAGTCAGCATACCAAGCCGTATAGCGTTGGTCTAACTGCTTATAATAGTCATATAGGCTCGGGTCGTTAGCAATCTGCTCGTACGACCGCCCCCGCTTCTTGATGCGTTCTAGCATGGTCTCAAACGAGATGTTGATGTGAATCAACAGGTCTGGGTTCTTTTGGTAAGTCCCCTCTGGTAATTCTTGCATCATGTTTTGCAACAAAGAGTCGTAAATATCAACTTCCGTGTTGGTCGCTCGGCCGAGGTCCGCGTTCAGATGGAACAACAGGGAATCTTCAAAGATTGACCGGTCCATCACGCTTTCTGGATCAGCGTTAGCGGCCTTGATGCTATCCAGCCGTTTATTTAAAAAGTAGATTTGGAGCAAGAAGGCATACTTCTGGGGATCCTTATAGAATAACGGTAAGATTTTATTATCATCCACCGATTCATAAAATGCTGGTTTTTGTAAGTGTTTAGCCAATAAACTGGTTAGGCTCGTTTTGCCAGCCCCAATAGTTCCCGATAATACAAGCATGCTATCTCTCCTTTATTTCCTTAACCGTTTCTCCAATTTTTGAACGTTCCGTCCAAAAACACCACCACATATTGTACCAACCTGGTTAGGAAAAGACAACATGTCGTGGTGATTTTTCTCAGGGGCCACTTTTCCCAATGTGGCTAAGGACCCCCACAAAAAGTGGCCGCATCGGCGTTTCGGCCGACACGACCACTCGCATAATCTGCTAATTTTTAAGTTAATCTTCTTCTGGCTTAGCGTCTTCCTTCAACGTGCCGTCACGATGAACCGGCGACACATCGACCTTGCTCAGTGGAATCAGCTTCGTATGCTTCTTCAACTTGTACCCAATATACAGAATCAAGACTAACGGTACACTGATATAGGTCACTAAGACCTGTTCCCAATTACCGGAGAAGAAGGACTGCGGGTCCTGGCCCACAATCACAGCAATACACAGAACCAGCGCTAAGACCGGCCCAAACGGGAACCACTTTGCATGGTACTTCAATTCAGACAGCTTATGCCCCTGAGCAATGAATGCTCGCCGGAAGCGGAAGTGTGATAACGCAATCCCGAACCACGCGATGAACCCAGTCAACCCACTAGCAGCAACTAACCACATGTAAATCTGTGGCCCCGCAATACTACTGAAGAAGGTTAAGGCCGCGACGATAGTCGTCGCAAACAGCGCCGGGTATGGAATCCCGTTCTTCCCGGTCCGTTCCAAGAAGCGAGGCGCGTAGCCTTCCTTAGACAAGGAGTATAGCATCCGCGTCGAAGCGTACATCCCCGAATTAGCCGCGGAAATGACAGACGTCAGAATAACCGCGTTCATGACACTTGCCGCAGCGGCTAACCCAGCCCGCTTGAAGACCAAGGTGAAAGGACTGATAGCGACGTCAGAGGCCGATGACCCCAGTAAATCGTGACTCGTGTAAGGCAAGACGGCGGCAATCACAAAGATAGCTAAAATGTAGAATAAAATAATCCGCCAGAACACCTGATTGATGGCCTTCGGGACACTGTGCGACGGATCTTCCGATTCGCCGGCCGTGATGCCGACCAATTCAGTCCCCTGGAACGAGAACCCAGCAACTACGAAGACGCTCAAAATAGCGGGAAAACCACCTACGAACGGGGCTTGCTTGTACGTAAAGTTGCTGAGGCCGGTCGCATGACCACCCATGATCCCCACGATGGTTAACAACCCCACCGCTAAGAAGATAAAGATGGTGACTACCTTAATCAATGACATCCAAAATTCGGTCTCGCCGAACGCCTGGACCGATAACGCGTTAATCGTAAAGACTAAGACCAACGCAACCAAGCTCCAAATCCAACCGGGCACGCCGGGTAACCAGAACTTCATGACTAACGCCGCCGTCGAGATATCGACCGCCACGGTAATCGCCCAGTTAAACCAGTAGTTCCACCCCATGGCAAAGCCCAAAGCTGGGTCAACATACTTCGCGGAATACGCCGCAAACGACCCGGAGATTGGCATGTTCGTGGCCATTTCGCCGAGACTAGTCATCAAGAAGTAAACCATTAGGCCCATAGCGGTATACGCCACTAACGCGCCCCCGGGGCCGGCCGAAGAAATCGCGGACCCACTGGCCACAAATAACCCCGTCCCAATACAGCCACCTAACGCGATCATGGAAACGTGTCGCGTCTTTAGGCCCCGCTTAACCGAATCCGAAGCCTTACTAGTTGTCGCGTTTGACATGCTTTGTTCCATAAAATTTTCCTCCTTCTGTATATAGAAGGACCTTCTCGAAACGACCTAGGCAGGAACTAAAAAATCTCTTTCGCAAAGTGGCTTCACGAAAGAGATTGGAAGTTAAAATCCAAGTCAATATCGTTGAAAGCGCCCCGCAACCCCTATTCGGTTGCGACAGTCCCTGATTTATTCAACCAGGACCCAACCCCAATCACGGTCGGTGATTAAGATTTCGGCGATCGCCCCTTTCGCTTCCCGTCATCGGTGTGGCCCACCTCGGAAAAGCAACTCATGTTGATCGCGCCTCTTCTATTCGATACTTCGTAGTATACCCATCTCCCTATCACTTTGCAAGCCCCAAATGTAAGCTTATGATTTGGGTTGCTGGTAGCAATAGAGGAAATGCCGCTCTAACGTCAGATTACCGGCACTGGGGGCCATCACGTGATCGTCAATTAAAGCGAAAGCTAATTTAACTAAGACTCCCTGGGAACGTTTATTCGTGGCCTGACTCGTGGCCCAAAACGTGGTGATTGGACTATTCGCCTGTCGTAAAGCCAGTAACAGCCCCCGTAAAGCTTCCGGCATCAGCCCCTGACCCCACTCATTCGGAGCCAAAAAATAACCTAAATCTACCGCCGTAGTGGTGGGTTCCCCCATGACATCACTATGGGTATACCCCACAATCATCCCCAGAAACCGACCATCAGTCTTAGCAGTCAGCGCGTAAGCCACGGGTTGACGCATATCAGCGCGTAACCCCGCCGCCACGTGTGCTGGAGTCAATGGCGCCGCTAACCCCGCGGGCCGCGCCACCTGCGGGTCCGTAATGATAGCCTGATACCGGGACAGATCCGTAAACTGTAAAGGTCGTAACCGTAACCGCGCCGTGGTGATTTCTTCTGGCATCCCTGGGCCTTCTTTCTTCAAGCACCCCTAATTTGCGGTACAATGAATGTAATTTGAGGGGTCGCTTGCGTTTACCGACTCCCCATTTATCATGACTTATCTGGGAGGATTTTTCAATGAAAATCATTAAGCACACCCTGGCGGACGATTCGGCAGCCTACCTGCAGGGCTACCTGCGTGAGGACGCTCCCGACCAGACCTATCCGGCCATCATTATCGTACCGGGTGGCTCCTATACCCACATTCCGGAACAACAAGCTGAGGATTTAGCCTTATCCTGGAGTGCCATCGGCTACCAGGCCTTTTTCTTACGTTACAGTTTTGTCGCGGAAAAACAGCCGCTAATGCCCGCACCGGTGATTGAATTGGCCCAGAGTATGGCCGTTCTCCGGCAAAACGCTACGACTTGGCAAATCGATGCACAACGTATCGTCATCGCGGGCTTTTCCGTAGGGGGTCATATCGTCGCCCTCTTTAACGACCGCTGGGCCGATACCGACTTTAACGTGCAGGCCCACACCACTCCGGATGCCATCCGGCCCCAAGCGGTGATTCTCGGTTACCCCGTCATCACCCCGAAAGCCGGCTTTCCCAAAGACCAGGAAACGTTGGCTCAGTGGACCACCAACGCCGCCAGCATTGCGGCTGACCAACAAGTCACCACGAAGAACGCCCCGACCTTTATCTGGGTCACGGCTAGCGACCCTCTGGTGCCCGTGCAAAACGCTTTGGCTTACGCGCAGGCTTCCATCCAGCAAGGCATCGACACCGAGTTACACGTCTTCCACCACGGTCCCCACGGGTTAGCCCTGGCCAATCAGGTCACGGCCTGGAAACCGGGTACCAATCTGCCTCACGTGGCGCATTGGCTGGCGTTAGCGCAGGAATGGCTGGCCGAACTTTAACCAATAACTGTAGGGCGGGCCATTCGCTACGCCAATTAATTAGCTTAAAAAAACGAAGTTCGCCTTAACGGACGAACTTCGTTTTTTTGGGTCTAGAATTTTTGGTGTTGGAAAGTATTTCCATTCCAAAAGTACTAGGCCCTTTTTGATAACAAAAAAAGGCATCTAAGCCTCCCTAGTGCTATGCTTTAAGCGACGAAACTCAAGATAAGCGGGGTAGGAATAGATGTCTCAACTGGATAATACACTTAAATTACTGGGAATTACAGACACAAACATTCAGGTGTTCGGTACTCGTGAGGAATTTCATGGTCGGGGCTCGGGTCGCAAAAAGTATTTGGTCATCCAGGCAGAGCTTACCTACACACTCAGGCGCTGTCCCAGCTGTGGATACAATACGTTGCACCCTAACGGACACAAGCTCACTCATGTCCACATTGCAGGACCCATGGACCGGCCCGTAATTCTAGAGCTAAACAAGCAACGCTGGCGTTGTAGTAACTGCCATAGCACTTGTACGGCCACCACTCCAGTGGTATCAACCAACCACGCCATCGGTCACGGACTAGCGACTCATGTGCTGAAGCTAGCCAGTAAATCACTCCCGGCTAAGACTATCGCCAGTCTCACCGGTATTTCGACAAACTCAGTTCAGCGTATTTTGACGGCTAATATTCATCCACACGCGAGCCGCCGGTTACCGATTAATCTATGCTTTGATGAATTCCGTTCCACGCACGGCTCCATGTCGTTTATTTGCATTGACGCCGACACTCACAAATCAGTTAAAGTACTTAGCGACCGCCTTAATAGAACCATCAAACAGTTCTTTCTTAGTCAGTACAGCACCGCAGAACGGACCGCGGTTCAACGCGTCATCATGGACATGAACGCCTCCTATCAGGCATTCGTGCACGAACTATTCCCTAACGCCGAACTCATTATTGATCGGTTCCACATTATTCAATTAATGGGCCGGACGATGGATACCATTCGCACTCAATGTTTAAAGCAACTCGACAAGCATTCGCGGGAATATAAAGTACTGAAATCACTATGGCGCCTATTCCACAAGGACAACCCTGACGCACAAAAGAGCCGCTACCTCTTCGGCCTGAATGAGTACTCGACCGAACAGAACGCTATTGATATTGGAACCGATGCGTTTCCGGCCTTCAAAACAGCTTATGAAACCTACATCGATCTCCACGATGCTTTGATGGGGCGTCACGCTGATGAACTCAAGAATATCATCACTAACTATCAGCCTAACGGCACGCACCTAGATACGGCCATGCATACCCTACGAAAGAATCTTAATGGAGTAATTAACGCCGCCAAATCGTCCTACTCTAACGGACCGATAGAGGGCATCAACCGTAAGATCAAGGAGCTCAAACGTGCTTGTTATGGCTTATCCAATCAGGCCAATATGTTCACACGCGTCTACCAGCTGATTGCCTAGATTATCTACCACAATAACGTCACGATGGTAGGCTTATTTGTTATGCCTTCAAGTACGATATTCAGACAACACACCAGATTAAACGCCGCAACTAATAAAACAACAAAAAAGATCTCCCACACGAGGAGATCTCCAAAGGATAGAAACTATCCTTCAACACCATTTGACAAACTTCCGTTTTTTTAGCGTTAAATTTCAGATTTTTGGAGCAATCGCCAGTGTTTTATTTTGGGTGCCCACCGCAGGTAAAGCCCCTCACTCACCTGTAACCACAGGTAAGCCAGCAATACCGATCCAAACGTATCGGTCGGAAAATGGGCGTTTAGGTAGACCCGCGAAATCATGACCAACGCGACCCACAAGATGATCACGATTCGGAGCAACCACGCCCGCCAGGCCGACGAAATCATGGGAATCAAAATCAACCAGATCATCGCCATCAACAGAAACGTCCCGAATACGTGCCCACTGGGAAAGCTATACCCATCATCAACGGCCAAGTGACCGGATGGCCGGTCCCGTTGCATCACGTTTTTGACCAAAAACGCCAGGACGTCACCCCCAATGAGGGTCGCGAGGCACCACAAAGCGGGAATCTTGAACTTGAAGCCCCACAAAAAGAAGGCCAGTACTACCGTCCAGATGATCAAAAACTTCGGTTCCATCAGACTGGTAATGCTGCGGTACATCAGTGTCTTCCAATCGGGCTGTTCCTTTTGTACCACGTCCACAATGGACGAATCTAGAAACGCCAGGTACGCGTTCTGTGCCTTTATGTAGACCGCTAAAATCAAAAAGAGGATCGTCGCTAGACCGAACTTCCACGGGCGGTCCCAATCCCGGTTAAATAGCATCATAAGTTAGATTCCTTTCGTCTTACTTTAGTCTCGAAAAACTCCACGCCCTTGAGTATACCACCCCGCCTATAAATTTCTAGGCATCTAAAGGTTAACAATTTTCTAAACCGCTACCGGTGACGCCGTAAACCACGCTGCCGCAATCGATTGACCATTTCAGATAGCAGAAAGCCGAACGCAATCGAGCCCGAGATCATCACCACCTGTAGCAGGTAGGTAAACGCCGTAGAATTTTGACCCAGCGCAAAGTATTTAATCATTTGGTAGGCCTGGCCACCAGGGACTAACGGCACCAACGCGGGGATGTTAAAAAGGATCATCGGCATGTGTTTCCAACGGGCGACCTGTAAAGACGCCAACCCGATCCACACGGCCCCCAGAAGATTGCCAACGACGTACCCACCCCCGACTAAGACGATGCCACGGTAGAGTAAAAACCCGATCACACCGACCCAGCCGCCAAGATTCAGCGCCCGGCGCGGGATGTTCAGTAGAATACCAAAAGCAATGGTGGCCACATAGGTTCCGGCCACTTCAATTCCAAGTTCGAGTATCGACACGGGGCACCTCCTTACAAGAATTGCAGGACCATGGCAATCCCAAAACCGATGGCCGCTGCACTGACTAACGCTTCAATTCCCCGAGCTGGCCCACTAACTAGATTACCGGCCAAAATATCGCGGACCGAGTTGGTGATGGGCACCCCAGGGACGAGCGGCATCACACTTCCGATGATGATATCGTCCACGCTGTTTCCCAGGCCAAAGTGTTGGCTCCAGACGGCCAAGACGCCAATCGTCACCGCCGAGGCAAACTCAGCCATGAAGCGAATCGGGACGTACTTACTAATCACGTAAAATACACTCCACCCCAACATCCCCACAACACAGGTAATCCAGAAATCAGGAAGATTGTGCCGGAACACGACCTCGAGGGGGCCACTGACCAGCGCAGACGCCAGTAATTGGAGCCAAAACGGGAAATACTTGCTTGTCGCGTCCAAATGGTCCAACCGGTTGGCAAAAGCGGCCAACGTAATCTTTTTTTCCGCAAACTGCCGCGATAAGTCATTGACCACCGAAATTTTCTCCAGATCGAAGGTCCGCCGTTTGATGGGCTGAATCTGTGCACCGACGTCGCCATCCAGTGACATTAAAATTCCGGTAATCATCACGAACAATTGACTCGTCTTCGCCCCGGCGTTCACGGCAATCCGGGTCATGGTGTCCTCAACCCGTTCAATTTCCGACCCATTTTCGATCATGATCCGCCCCGCGGTCAGAGCTGTATGCAAAATTAATTGATCGCGTTTTCGCTTCACAGCCATACTGGTTCCTCCGATACTCATTTTTCCATTCATTATACGCCGGCACTTCCCTGACTAAAACCATCAATCCTCGCAATCGTAAAAAACGACCGTTCCCAGGCCCACCTGAGACGGTCGTTCTTTAAATTCTGCATATGACAGCCTACTTGACGAAAATATAGTGGGCCGCCTTATAACTCACGATTAATTCGGCATCGTCGGTCAAATTCCGGACCGTAACCGGCCCCTCAAAGGGGTCGTGCTTTTCAATCTTCAACTGGTCACCAATGTCCAGCTTCAAATCCCCAAGATAGGTCAATAGGTCATGATTATCGATGAAGCGATCCACGGTGACAACGCTGCCGTCCTTGGCATCGTTGAGTACCGTATGGCTGTCTTCGTGATAGTGGCCAAACCGATCGGGAATAACACCACCGTGGGGACAATGAGTCGGATGGCCCAACATATCGTCCAGCGAGTTGACCAATTTAGGACTCGTCACGTGTTCCAGAACTTCCGCTTCGTCGTGCACGTCCGGGAGTTCATACCCCAGCTTTTCCACTAAAAAGTCTTCCCAGATGCGGTGTTTCCGCACTAAATCTTCTGCCAACCGAATCCCCTTGCTAGTCAGCGAAATTCCCGCATATGGGGTATGTTCCGCTAAGCCTTCGGTTGCCATCTTGTTGACCATTTCGGTCACGGAGCCAGCTGCAATGTTTAAGCTAATGGCAATTTGCTTGTTCGAAACCTTTTTTTGCTTGCCACCTAGCTCAAAGATAATTTTTAAATAGTCCTCCTTCATCGGAGTCATACTTTGTTCACCTCATCTAAGTCTCAATCCTGATCCAACACGGCGGGCACGGGCGCAAGGTCAATCGTGCCGCCAATCATTCTGTTTGTAAAAGAGGGATTCATCCTTGCCCCGATGACATTCTGCCTGGATAGTCACGTGATTCACATCGTATTTATGACACAGCAAGGCCTCAATCTGCCGATAAACGGGTTCAATCTGGCTCAACGGCAGATCGGCCATATTCACGTGCACGGAGAAGACCAGATTATTTTCGTCAATTTGCCAAGCGTGCAAGTGATGTACCCCTTCGATTTGAGGCAAAGCACAGATATCTTTGGCAATTGCGTCGTAATCTAACGCCGGAGCACCCTCCATCAAAATACCGAAGGTCTGTTTCACAATCGGCCACGATTCATAAATAATATACAGGGCGACTAATAAACTAATCACTGGGTCGACCCAACTGATTTGCCAAAAGGTAATCAGCAACGCCCCGATAATCACGCCGATTGACGCTAACGCATCGCTTAGTAAATGCAAGTACGTCGCCCGAATATTCAGATTATGTTGTGCCCCACGGTTCAATAACACCGTGGACAACAAATTGGCCCCGAAACTAATCACGGCCACCCAGAGCATAATATCACCTTTCACGGGTTGTGGTCGTAACAACCGGTGAATGGCTTCACCACCCAACCCTAGGGATACCAGGATCAATAACCCCGAGTTGAGTAACGCCGTTAAGATTTCTACCCGTCGATAACCGAAGGTATTTTGCCGCGTTTGGTGTCGTCCCCCCACCCGATGGGCGACGTAACTTAAAATCACCGATAACGCATCACCAAGATTATGGAAAGCATCCGAAAGTAATGACAAACTCCCCGAGAGGAGACCACCCAATAATTCAAACACGGTAATGACAACATTTAAGACGGTTACGAGCAAGAAACGACCGCCCGTTAACCCTTTCCGTTCCATCAAAATACCCCCCTGTTACCGAACTGACTCCATTATGGCAGAGTTTTGGTCGAAAGAAAAGTCAGTTTTAGGGGAACCTGATTATTTTTCTAACGGCCGGCGAGCTCACGGCCAACCGGTCAAGTCAGATTGGGGCCAAAAAACGCCAAGTTATCCATCCCTACAGACAACTTGGCGTCATTCGATTGGATCTTAACGACTGGTTAATTGAAAACTTTCAGCTAATAATTGGGGGACTTGCGCCGCAGCCGTCGGGTCGGCTAA
Source organism: Levilactobacillus suantsaii (assembly GCF_014069315.1). NCBI lineage: Bacteria > Bacillati > Bacillota > Bacilli > Lactobacillales > Lactobacillaceae > Levilactobacillus > Levilactobacillus suantsaii. The sequence goes on from NZ_CP059603.1 coordinate 2,427,651, forward strand.
GCGCACCGTTACCCAATTGGTCTTGTTCATCTGATAGGCGGGAAAGAAGCCCGCCCCTTGTTTCAAGATATCAATCTCTTCTGGCAAGGCCTTGACGACCAGAATATCCACGTCCGTGGGGCCAGTGGTCAGCCCCAACGTCTGCCGAGTCACGTTCATCACTAAACCATACCACTTACCACCATCTGCGTGCCGCAAAACAGCATAGTGTGGATACTTCCGCCACAAATAGGCTGGGACAGTTCCGTATTGGTCTGCGACAATCTGAAAGACTTCTGCTCGCGTCATCTCGTCATCCCTTATTAGTGTCAATTAACGTTTATGATACGCCACTCTAGCGGGGTTCTCAACCGTGACGACCGTTTTTTTAGTGGCTGGCTAAGCTGGCGTTGGTTGAAAAAGATGTTCTGGTCGCACGTGGGTGGTGACCCGTTCGTACGCCAAGTCCTTAACGCCGTCCAAACTCATTCCCACCAGTTCGATTTCTCCGGTTGGGGTGAAGCCGTTCTTTTGAATAATGTGCTGCATCGCCTGATTTTGCGGGTGCGTGTCGACCCGGATACTCTCAATCTCACTCACTTGGTCAACCAATTCAAATAACTGTTGGAACAACTTACCGGCTAACCCGTGGCCCCGGTGATGTGCCGAAACAGCCACCCGGTGAATCGCCAGATAGTTGGCATCATGCGTTAACCACTGGCCACTGATGGTCTGATAGCTGGGATCAATCCCCGGAATAATGGCCGTCGTACCCAATATTTCGTCATTTTCCTCCAAGACAACCGTCCATCCTTGGCGAATATCGTCCGCCAAGACCGTCGTTTCCGGATAAGTTCCCTGCCATTGGTCAATGTTTTGCGCCGCCAATTGGTCACGTCCGTCCTGAATAATCGCTTTGATTGCTGATAAATCAGCCATAGTTGCTTGTCGTAACAGCATGTGTCACACCATCCTTTATTAATTTATTTTTGTTATAGTAACACGTCTTCTTCTAAAAGCAACAACTCCCGCTTCGCTTTTTAGTACGTGAGCGATTAAAGGGGCCGAAAGCTTATCATATCAAGCTTTCGGCCCCTCATCTTTTTCTCATTTTTTAAGGATTTGCCCCGTTACTAGCGCATAAAAAAGCACCGATTGAAGAACCCTCTAAACTTCAATCGGCGCCTGCGGAGGCAAACGGGGCGAGTGAAAATCAAAACGGTTCAATTTTCAAAAACACGTCGTTTCAATCACGATCGCTTACGTTAGCTTGGGCTAGCGTAGTCCAGCGCAAAAATAAACGCGCTATTACTCTTGGTTGTTCGCCTGGTTTCACAACACGTTAACAACATGAATGTCTACTAATCCAGCCAGAAGATCGATTAGCATCGAAGGTCTTTACTGCCCGGGTTTGTAACTCCCCCGCTTTCTTAAGCCTACCATGCTCCCAAATCAGAAACAATCAAAAAGCCTAAGATTCCGGGGTTGCTAAATAAAACCGCCATTGCTGGTCCGTCCGTTTGGCCATCAAGTGTTTGGACGGCGTCGGGTCAAACGGCCCTAAATCGATAGTCGCTGTGTGATCCGCCACGTCCATCTGCGCGAACCGGTCCTCAAAAAACGACCGTAGCGCGTCTAAATAGATGGCCCGTTTCTGCGCGCGAGCGACAGCACTGGTCAACGTATACCCGTCCGCTAAAAAACTCTTGATGAGCTGAACTTGCAGAACTGTCTTATAGGTAAACTTACGATTACTTTTATCCGTGACCGCGTGATTCTTAATGTAGCCCTTGCTTTCCCAGTACCGCAGTTTACTTTGCGCCACCCCCGTTGCCCGTGCGACGTCACCAATCCCCAGCGTCACACTTTCAATGGGAATCTTTTTCATGAGATTAGCCATGTCGTCTTTCACCATGTTGAAGCACCACCTATTCTGTCTGTCGGCCGCTTATCATGAATGAAAGCGGTTGTGAATTTTGTAAGCGAATTTAATATCGATGTTTGTTTTTCTCCAATCAGTATATATTTTATGAAATATATGTCAAGTTAGTTGACAAAAACGGGTGGTCTGCGTATAGTTGTTCCAGATATAATTTTTAGCATAAAAGAGGGAATTGAATTGGGAAAAGCAATTGATACCAACGGTAACGCCTACAACCGGGGGCTACTTGTCATCCTCCTGTTAGTGGGCTCGTTCTGTACCGTTCTGAATCAAACCATTTTAGCGACCGCCTTCCCGACTTTAATGAAGGCCTTCGATGTTTCAACGTCCACAGTCCAGTGGCTCACGACCGGTTTCTTGTTGGTCAACGGGATTATGATTCCCGTGAGTGCCTGGCTCATCAACACGATTAGTTCCAAATGGCTCTACATTGGGGCCATGTCCATCTTCTTGGCCGGAACGTTACTTTGCTGGACCGCATTGAGTTTCCCGATGTTACTGGCTGGCCGGCTGATTCAGGCCGTCGGCGTCGGGGTCTCCATGCCGCTCTTACAAACGATGATGCTGACCATCTTCCCCGCTAACAAGCGAGGAACCGCCATGGGGCTTGCCGGAATCGTCATTGGCCTAGCGCCTGCGATTGGGCCGACCTTATCTGGGTGGGTCATTGATAACGGCTCTTGGCGGGACTTATTTGGGATGATCATCCCAATCGTCGCCGTCGTCATCATTGCCAGCTTCTGGATTATGCGTAGCGTCTTGGACACGCGTAAATCACCACTGGATCTCTTATCCGTGGTTCTTTCCACGGCTGGGTTCGGCAGCATGCTTTACGGGTTCTCCTCCGTCGGGGACGACGGCTGGGGCAGTACCATCGTCTTAAGCACCTTGATTATCGGAGCCATTCTAGTTGCCCTGTTCATCTGGCGGCAATTGACCATGGACGACCCGTTCTTGAACTTCCGGGTTTACAAATCCAAGGAATTCACGGTCGCCGCAATTTTAAGTTCCGTGGTCATGATGGCCATGGTTGGGGTCGAAATGGTCATCCCACTGTACCTGCAAATGGTCAAAGGCATGTCCGCTTTCCACTCCGGGCTGACGCTATTGGCCGGGGCGCTGATGATGGGGATTATGAGTCCCATCACCGGTCGTGCCTTCGACCGCTTTGGCGCCAAACGTTTGGCAACCATGGGTCTGTTCCTCTTAACGATTGGAACGCTCCCATTTGCCTGGATTACTAAAGATACGGCCACCATCTACATCGTGGTACTTTACGCTATCCGGATGTTTGGGATTGCCATGGTCTTGATGCCTGCTACTACGGCCGGGATGAACGCCCTGCCGATGAACATGATCAGTCACGGGACCGCGGTCAACAACACGCAACGACAAGTAGCCAGTTCCGTGGGGACCGCCATTATGGTCAGTGTCTTGACCAACGTGACCAATGGCCAGACGCCAGCTAAGCACATGATGACGACCAACCCGTTAGCCTACGCGGATAAAGCCATCAACGCGACCGTCTCGGGTTACCATGCTGCCTTCTGGATTGCCATCGGCCTGAGTTTGGTTGCATTCGTCGTCGCCTTGTTCTTAAAGGGCAACCGGGAACACTCCATCCATCTTGCCGATGACGATGCTCAACAAGGAGGTGCCGCATCATGATTCTAGTCACATTAGTTTTATCGGCGGTTCTCGCCTTCGTTTGCTATGTCTACATCACCAAGCGCTGGCTGGCTAATAGCTTAACTGTCGTAATGGTCTTGAGCCTCATCACCAGTATCGTGTTCCTCATTAAAAATGACCACGATCACTTCGGAATGCACAACGTTACCACAACTAAGACCACGCGGATCTACTCCGCATCGCCATCGAAACAGATGCCATTGATGTTATACAAGTCTGTCGGAACAGCCGATAAGCACCGCGTCTACGTTTATAAGACCAGTGCCGATGCCAAAAAGACCAGTCATACAACCGCTAAATTGACTACCCATAACGTGGTCAAAAAAACGTCCGGTCGCAACCGCATCGTGACGCAAAAGACCTACCGCGAGTATCGTAGTGGCGCCATGAAGTTCTGGTTCGGTTGGGCCGATAATGGCCATCAACTCGTTAAGGAAACCAACACGATTTACCTGAAACACAACTGGGAAACGCTCAGCACGACGCAGGCTAAAAAGCTCCAAAAGTTAGCCAAGTCGAAGAGCTACCAAGCCAAACAAAAAAAGGCCGCTACGGCTTACGTGAAAAAACAAGTCACGGCCGCAATGACCAAGGACCCGACTATGAGCCAGGCCCAACAACAAAAACTCACTAAACAGGCCACTGCCGCTTACCAGGCTAAGGCCACGCAACAATTGATTCAACGCGTTAAGAACTAAGCAGAATAGAAGTAAAAAAGCGCCTCACCAAACTAAACTGGTGAGGCGCTTTTTGATAATGCACTAATTATAGTTATGAATTGAAAAAGAAGCGCGCTAGGACCCAAAGGTCGCAGCGCGCTTCTTTCGTGGTACGGTAATATCTACCGTTTAGCTTAATTGCGTCATCTTGGACTGGGCTTGCCGACAGCGCGGCATTAAACCGGATAAGTCACTCAAAGACGTCCCATTGTCCTGAAAGCATTGAATCATATCGATCCAATACAGATCGGAATCATCAAATTCCGTTGTTGAATGGTTGGAACCTAACAGTCCGTTCTTGACGTATTCTTCCACACGAGTTTCATCCACCTGCGCCGAACGCGCCAATTCAGTCAAGTTCATCCTCATCGTCACTACCCCACTTTCTTGCGTTCTTTTCTAACTGATGAGAGTATCATACAGCCACCTTTACCAAAATGCAACCCTTTCTAAACACTTTTTTTACTCTCCTTTTGGGCGGTGATTCAAATTGCCCCTTTACCTTGCCACAACACTGTTCTACACTGGTTATTAACGATTTTATATTACCCCCATTCGGCGCCGCCAGCTAGGTTTTTTTAGCCTGTCCTTGATTACTCGACACGTCTCTTTGGGCGGCGAAGAAACGACCCAATCACCGAGTCGTTTCGCCTATTCTGTCGCAGAAAGAAGTTGGTTATATGACTCCTGAGCTTTCTTTTCGTGCCGGTCTGAAGGACGTTTTACCCACCGTTTTTGGCTATATCGGGGTAGGGCTCGCTTTCGGTATCGTCGCGAACACCAGCCACTTAAGCCTCTTAATGGTGGCGGGGCTATCCTTTATCGTCTACGCCGGGTCCGCCCAATTCATCATTGCTAGTATGCTCGTCGCTCACGATCCCCTGTCGGCCATCATGCTCTCCACGTTTCTGGTTAACTCCCGGATGATTCTCATGAGTACCAGTCTGGCCCAAGCCTTTCGTCACGAGTCGTTGACCAAAAACCTGTTGATTGGGAGCTTAGTCACCGACGAAACCTTTGCATTAGCCATGAACAAACGTAACCGGACAGAGGGCCACCTCAGCTTCGCCTGGCAATCCGCCGCTAACGTGGTCGCCTACCTAGTCTGGGGCGTAGCCACCATTTTGGGCGCTGTTCTAGGAAGCTTCATTCAAAACCCGACGCAGTTCGGCTTTGATTTTGCGTTAACCGCCATGTTTATCGGCTTGGTCTACCTCCAGCTGATCAGTGATAAACACTTAGGGCTCACCCGCCAGCTTCTAGTCATGATCTTTGTTGCGTTAATCTACTACATAAGTTTACGGTTCACCAGTGCCAATTTGGCCTTGCTGATTGCCACGATTCTCGGTTGTTTTTTTGGAATGGAGCTGAAAAAATGTCACTAACTCTTTTTGAACTCTGGGTCATTCTGGGGTGTGGCGTGGTCACCCTCCTGTCACGCACGTTACCCTTCGTTTTTGTAAAACGCTTACAATTGCCGGCAGGCGTCATTGACTTTCTAACCTTTGTCCCTATTACCATTATGACCGCTTTATGTTGCCAGGGCCTTTTTATTGCTCACGCGGGCCACTGGGCTACGATTGATTGGGCCAACCTTTACGCGGCTATCCCCGCCACACTAGCTGGCATTCTGACGAAGAGTCTGTTAGCCGTGGTGGTCGTCGGGATCATGGCGATGGCGGTCATTCGCTACTTCAACTGGGGTTGAGCGCCGTCCAAAAAGCGCCAAGAACCTGGTCATTGACCGGATTCCTGGCGCTTTTATATTCGCTAACAATTAATCAGAGTTAATCGACCATCCGCCAGCTACCTTCGTCGGCTCGCGAGATGTCGTTCAAAAATTTCAACACGCGCTTGGCCCGGTCTGGGTGATCAACGTTCAACTGGTTTAACCCGGTCCCCGTAATCATGGGTTCACTGAGCCGAAAATCAGTTCCCTGTAAGTTGCCCGTCGCAAAGGCCACCACGGTCTCTCCCGACTCAATTTGCGTGGTTAAGAAGAACATCGTAAAATCATCATCTTCCGTCATGTAAGCGGGCATCGCCCAAATATCGGGGGCGATTTCTTGCATCTCGCCATCCAAAAACTTAAATTCCTTATGGTTGGCTTGGGTAACAGGTTCTTTTAACACCATCATCATCTGGCCAAATTCGTCGTCGCCTAACTGTAATTGATCTTTCATGGTAAACTCCTCGCTTTCCCGTCGCGCGGGATTAAATTAATAGTGATTAAAAAATAGTCTGGAACCCTCGCTCCAGACTACCAGGATTTCTGTTTGATTACGCATCCATGACGTGAGCAAGCTTCCCGATGGGGAGTTGCATGTGGTCATAGGTATGGTCCCCAATCATCTGGGTCCCCGTGACCTGATACCCCATCCGATCATACAGGCGAAACGCTCCCGGATTTTCCCGGTCGACGTTCAACCCAATGACCGTTTCCTGGTCTTGCTTAGCGTATTGCGGTAACGCCTGCAACAGTCGCCGACCGATACCATGCCCCTGATAGTGCGGGTCCACAGCGAGTGAATCTAGGTACCATTCACCCGGGGTCGTCTCTTGTTCAGCCTCGTAAGGCACCTCAAAGGCCGCACTCTTAGCGGTCAAATCGGCCATGACGTCGTCCACGACTTCCTCTTGATCGCCGGGGTAGCCAAACGCTGCCCCGACCACTTGGCCATTGGCCTCGGCCACCACCGTAGTCGCCGCTCCCGACAAATAAGTTGGGGTGCGGTAGGCTGCCGTGATGACCTGCAATAAGTCGGGGCCCGGAACATCCTCGAGGTCGGTCAATGCCATCTCATCATAGATTAAGTTCATCAACGGGGCTATCTGGGGCGCATCCGTCGGTTGAGCTTTTCGTATTATCACAAAAAATCCTCCATTTCTAGTTATGTCACTAGACTAACGAAGGATTACTAAATTGTCAACGAATATGCTAATGGTCTAATGACCCGTGTAACTTGCTACGTGGTGGCCAAAAATCAAGCCTACAACGAACAAAGTACTCATGGTTACCCAAGTACGCATGTTGAAACTCCCTTCACGTTACGGTTTTGGCGGCGTTTTAGGTGTCGCCCGTAGTTCTGCTAATTCTTGGCGAATCTCGCCTAAGATCTCTAACTGGAAGCGTTCAATTTCCATAGTATGGGGCACCTGGTTCTGCGCCAAATGATCCACCTTGGCGTGCAGTAGTCGCAATTCATGCTCGGACTTCAAATTGACATGGTAGTCGTTCTCGGCCATCATCCGATCCCGGTCCGCCGAACGATTCTGACTCATCATAATGATGGGCGCCTGAACCGCGGCCACACAGCTGAGTACTAAATTTAACAGAATGTAGGGGTAGTTGTCAAAGTTGACCCCAAAAAGGTGCAGGCCGTTGACGAGCATCCACCCCAAAAGCACGAACATGAAAATACCGATAAAGCTCCAGGAACCGCCAAACCGGGCAACCCCATCGGAGACTCGTTGGCCAAAAGTTAAACTCTTGGTTAAGACTTCGTTCACATCAATAATATCGTAATCGTCGCTTTGTAAAGCCCGAGTCAACTTATGGTTAATCTTCTTCGTTTGCTTCAAGTCCGCGTTGATCATCGCATCGACCCGCTCCAACCGATACTTCAAGAGGTGATGACCGCAAATATAATCCGTCACCTTTGCCTTCGGATAATCGCGTTTGATTCGATTCCGTAAATTGGTATCGAGTTCGGCGAGCTGTAACCCATTCTCCAGCGTCACCGGTTGGTGATCGACCAAACAAGTCAAGTCTGCTCCCGTTGTCGTCATCTCGCGTCCCTCCTTATCCTTGGACCCGTAACGTCTGCAACAACGTTTGCCAATCCGCTGGTAGCGAACTAGTAAATTGACGTGGTTCCTGAGTAAACGGGTCCGTAAACGTCAAACTGGCCGCATGCAACGCCTGATGCGTGGCACCAGCTAATAGTGGGCCATCATATAATTGATCCCCCACCAGTGGGTGACCAATCGATGCAAAGTGGGCGCGAATCTGGTGTGTCCGCCCCGTATGTAGCTGTACGCGCACCAACGTTGCTTGGGGCAAGCGTTCTTCGACCCAGTATTCCGTACGCGCAGGTTTGCCCGCCGGCGAGACCAACTGATTATAGCCCGCCGGATCTGGCGCTAACGGCGCATCAATCATATCGTGGTCGTCAGTGAGCTGACCACTGACCAAAGCCAAATAACGCTTATCCACCTGCTTAGCAGCCTGTAGCTGACTAGCCAAACTATTAGCCAAACGGTGCCGCGCAACCCAGACCAATCCACTTGTGAAGCGGTCCAAACGGGTCAAAATATGAGGAACTTGGTTTTCGGCATTTTCGGCTTGCCAAGCGCCCTTGAGCCGATTAACCAGGGTATCTTTACGGTTTGCCGGCCCCGGAACCACGTTTAATCCCGCTGGTTTGTCCACGATGACCCAATCTCGGTTACTAAACAGGACGTGTAGCGGGCCGGAACTGCTAGCCACGGCCGGGTCAGCCAGTTCCGGCGGCAGAATCACGGTCACTTCATCGCCAACTGCGAGTTGGACATCGGGGGCCACGTTTTGCCCGTTGACCCAGATGATTCCCCGGTGTTTTAAATCGCTGAATCCCCGGTGACTGATGCCTTGTTGGCTTAAAAATCGTTTTAAACTAGTGACGGGGGCCGTCACGGGCCAAGATAATTTCATTGCTTAAATCCCTTCTTACTCATCGTCTAACTCAACCATCCAGTCCAACGCGTCATTATGGGTATCGAGCCGGTCTGGATGGTCAACTAACGCCGCGTTAATCCGTTTAATGCGTCCCGCTAACGGGAAACGCAACATCAGGGTGTCTTTGGACCCCGTGACCAGCAAAAAAGGGTCGCCGAGGCGAACGTGCCCCGTTTGCGTTTGCCAAGTCAACCGCTGAACAGGTCCCACCAATTGACGGCCATGATCCGCAAAACCTAACCGTACGACTCCCGGTGCCTGAGGGGTTAACCATAAGGCATCCGCGCTTGTTTCCAACCGATCAATCATCTCGTCACGCCCCTTTATCTGTTGCGTCTAAGTCCCCTATAGTTTACCATAGCCCCGCATTCGGCGGGAAATAAATCTCCCCTTTTTACGGCAAAACGGGTATAATGAAGCCAATTATAAAAGGGGGAGTTAACATGTTGAGTGGGAAAAACATGCTGACCGGAACGTTGATTATGGTGATTGGGGTCATCTTCTTCATCTTCGTCCTGGCCAAATTAATGCCCAAAATGAAGACTGAAGTTGATGGACGTTTCTTGTCCCGCCTGTATTTAGTCGCCAGTGTGTGCGTCATGGAAATGGGCAGTTGGATCTTCTTTTCCTAAGCTAAAATTCAAGTCACTTTAATCACAAATGAGCGCCTCAGGAAAATTATTTCTTGAGGCGCTCATTTTGTAAAGTGAATTCAGTTTCTACCTATTATCAGAGGAAAGACTAAAGTTTCGGGTCGAGGGTCTCAATAATGCGAGCGGGGCTCCCAGCGATTACCACATTATCACCGAATGATTTCGTCACCACGCTACCGACTCCTACAATCACATTATTCCCTAACGTCACACCGGGGCAAATAATGGCACCACCACCGACCCAGACGTCATCACCCAGTGTGATGGGTTTCCCAATCCCCATTGCACCGTTCCGGCGAAGTTTGGGTTCTGCCGGATGATTGACTGAATAGAGCTGGACCTTGGGCCCTAACAAACAATGCTTACCAATGCGAATGTGCGCCACGTCAAGCATCACACAATCGTAGTTAGCAAAGAAGTCGTCGCCCACGTAAATATTGTATCCGTAATCACACCGAAACGTCGCGTGCACGCTAACAGCATCCCCGGTCGCGCCAAATAACTGGCGAATCAATTGCTGACTACGCTGCGGGTCTGTTTCACCTAGTGCGTTAAATGCCTCAAGTTGCTGACGGGCAGCGGCCCGTTCGGCCACCAGCTCTGCGTCGTATACGTCAAACAGTTCGTTGCCCGCAAGCATCTTTTCTTTTTCCGTCCTTGCCATTGGCTCTCCTCCAATTCAATTCTATCCACGATGACCATAAAAATGGTGAGACGCTCGCTCACAGTCGAACGCCCCACCATTTTTAAGTTTAATTTACTTGATGAATGCCTTGTTCATGTTAACCATCGTCGCAAAGTCTTCCATCTGTTCTTCGGTTAAGCTGAAAGACAACATGGTGTGGTGGCCACCACCAGCCTGCATCCAAGCCAAGGCACCTTGCCGTAAGCCAACCTTTGGCGTCCAAAGTTGCTTAGCAACCGGCAACTTAGGGGTTTCGGCTTCTGGCTTGTGCGCATCAACGGCGTAGCTAATCATCTTGAAACCATCACGGAAGTCCGCTACCGTGACGTCAATGGCATCGCCTTCGGAACCCGTGAAGACCAACCGAGCTGGGTCCGCTTTGTTCCCAATATCCAACGGGTGAACTTCAACCCGTGGCTTGTCAGACGCAATGCTCGGGTCGACTTCGAGCATGTGGGAACCCAGAATGGCTTCGTGACCCTTCCGCAGGTCTAACGTGTAGTCTTCCATGAAGGCCGTTTGCTTGTTGTGGGACATGATCTTCATGACCCGACCTAAGGCAGCGGTCTTCCAGTCACCTTCAGCCCCGAAGCCATAACCATCACGAATTAACAGTTGGGCAGCTAAGCCAGGGAGTTGTTCCATGCCATTCAGGTCTTGGAAGTTGGTGGTGAAGGCCGTGTAACCGCCCTGTTCCAAGAACTTCTTGATGCCTAAGTACTGACGAAGCTGAACCCGGACGGAATGTTCGTACTTGTCAGCACCGTTGTCGCCTTGAACCATTTCGTAACGGGACTCCAAATCTTTGTATTCCTTTTCTACGTCCGCATCGTCAACGGCATCGATAACTTCCACTAAGTCGTGAATTGGGTAGTAGTCGACCGTCCAGCCCATTTGAATCTGTGCTTGGACCTTGTCGCCTTCCGTGACGGCTACGTCACGCATGGTATCGCCAAAACGAGCCACCTTCAACTTAAAGCTTTCGTTGTAAGCTACCGCAACGTCTTCCCAACGTGCGATTTCAGCTTGAACGTCGGCGTCGCCCCAGTAACCGTAAATAATCTTGTTGTGCTTCTTCAACCGTGCATTGATATAAGCATATTCCCGATCACCATGAGCACTTTGATTCAAGTTCATGTAATCAAAGTCGATGTCGGCATAAGGGATATTGTTTAAGTATTGGGTGGCTAAGTGTAATAACGGCTTTTGCAATAATTCCGTCCCGCGGATCCAGTTCTTGGCTGGAGAAAAGGTGTGCATCCAGGTGATGACCCCGGCCACCTTGTCGTTGTAGTTAGCTTCCTTCATGAATTTCGTAATACCATCAGCCGTGGTCATGACGTCTTTAAAGACCACTTTATAAGGTAACTTGCCGCTGGCATTTAATTTGTCAGCGATATCTTGGGCATCCTTAGCCACGGACTTCAATTGTTCTTCACCATAGAGATGTTGGCTACCGGTGACAAACCAAAATTCATAATCAGGTACAGATAACATAGTTAAGCACTCCTTTTAAATAATTGTTAGTAAGGGTCAGTGTTACTCAGTTTCACGCGCCGCATGTTCTTGCGACTTGGCATTGTTTTGCCCATAATAAGCATTCTTTCCGTGCTTACGGTAATAATGCTTATCCAACAAATATTGTGGCAACTCCGAGTTGGCCCGGGTCAACTGCATAGTATGGTAATCTTCACCTGCAACGACTTCCAAGACCTTGGCGTTGTAAACCGCTTTATCTGGCGTTGGCCCCCAAGCAAAGGGACCGTGTTGGCTGACCAACGCTGCTGGCGTGGCTTCGTAATCGAGACCCCGTTCCTTGAAGGTCTTCACGATGGTCTTCCCCGTGTTGCCTTCGTAGTCTTCTTCAATTTCTTCCTTAGTTAAAGCATCCGCTGCTGGGACCCCCGTGAAGAAGGTGTCCGCGTGCGTGGTGTTCATGGCTGGAATGTCCATCTTCGCCGCCGCAAAGGAGACCGCCCATGGTGAGTGGGTGTGCACGATTCCGCCAATATTCGGGAAAGCGTTGTACAACACGGTGTGGGTCGGTGTATCGCTGGACGGGTTCATGTCCCCTTCAACGACTTCACCCTTAAGGTTTACGACCACCATATCGCTAGGCTTGAGTTGGTCGTAGTCGACACCAGATGGTTTGATGACGAACAAACCCTTTTCCCGGTCAATTCCGGAAACGTTCCCCCAGGTGAAGGTCACGAGGTCTAACTTTGGTAGTTGCATGTTGGCCTCGTAGACCTCTTGCTTTAAGTCTTCTAACATGTTCTGATTCTCCTTTAGTCTTTCAATTGTTGCACGGCCTGCGTTTCAATCGATAAGCCACGTTTGTAGTTTTCAATAAATACGTCGGCGCCTTTGACCCCTTCTTCGGTGGGATTCAGCGTAGTGCTTTCGGGATTGACGAAGACCCGGTGATCCAGAAAGTCTTCGAGACTTTCGCCAGCCTTTTTCGCCGTCACGTAGAAGCCTAAGATCGCCATCCCCCACGGACCACCTTCACCAGCGGTACTCATCACCGTAATCGGTGCGTCGAGTGAATCTGCTAAAATTTGTTGACCAACTTTAGGGGTGCGGAAGATCCCACCCTGGGCAATCAAGGAATCCACATGAATGTGCTCTTCCTTGGCCAGGATGTCCATGCCAATTTTCAAGGGCGCAAACGCCGCATAAAGCTGAGTTTTCATAAAGTTAGCCAGGTTAAAGTGGCTGTTGGGTGTTCGGACGAAAAGCGGCCGACCCGCAGTGACTTTAGTGATGTTTTCCCCTGAAAGGTAACTGTAATTCAACAGGCCCCCAGCATCCGCATCACCCTTAGTCGACTGGTTGAACAACGCACCATACAAGTCATCCGGTGATAGCTTCACGCCAACGGCTTGGGCAAACTCATTGAAGAGGTCCACCCAGGCGTTGATGTCTGACGAGCAATTGTTGGTGTGGACCATGGCAACAGGTAACCCGGTCGGCGTTGTGACCATGTCGATATCGCGGTGAACGTCCTTCATAGGTTGATCCAAGACCACCATGGAGAAGGCCGACGTCCCGGCGGAAATGTTCCCGGTTCGTTCGCGAACGGCGTTAGTGCCGACCATCCCAGTCCCGGCGTCCCCTTCAGGTGGGGCCATCACACTACCAGCGGTCAAGTTACCATTGACGTCCAAGAGCTTGGCCCCAGTTGCAGTCAGCTCACCTGCGGGTTCTCCGGCGACCAGCACTTGTGGCAAAATATCGTCGATGTTCCACAGGTATTGGCGAACAGCTTTTAAACTTGCAAACTGCTTTAGAAAGTCTTGGTTGTAAGTCTTGGTCTCACTATCAATTGGGAAGATTCCGGAAGCATCTCCGATACCCACAACCTTTCGACCAGATAATTGCCAGTGAACGTAGCCCGCCAAAGTGGTGATGAAGGCCACGTCTTTCACGTGATCTTCCTGATTCAGAATGGCTTGATACAAATGCGCAATGCTCCACCGTTGGGGAATGTTGAAATCGAACAACTCGGTCAAATCGTCGGCCGCTTGAGCTGTGATGTTATTGCGCCAAGTCCGGAATGGAACTAATAACTGATCATCTTGATTGAACGCCATGTATCCGTGCATCATGGCACTGACACCGATTGATCCAATCTTAGTCAGGGTCACACCGTATTTATCTTGAACTTGGGCGGCCATGGCTTGATAACTGGCTTGAATCCCCGCCCAAATCTTGTCCAAAGAATACGTCCAAATTCCTTGTTCCAGTTGGTTCTCCCAACCATAGCTTCCACTCGCAATGGTCTTGAAATCTGGGGTGACTAACACAGCTTTAATTCGCGTGGACCCCAATTCAATTCCTAACGAAATGTTACCGCTTTCAACATCTCGAATAATCTTCTCCGCACTCATGCAACACCCTCCATAACTCTACCTTGGTTTGTGATTGTTAATTCGTGATTTCTTAATGACTCAAGTGTATTATTTTTATTCGAATAAATCAAGGAGTTTTTATATTCATCCGTATTATTCATAAACAATCGTCAGTAAAATCGGTTGCTGTATCCGCTATCTTTCACCCATATAATTGTCGCAAACTAGATTGTCCACCAAATTTAATGATTCATAAACCGCCTTAAATTAAAGAAATTTGTTCCCTTTAAGATAAGTTCGCTATTTTCTCGCTCAACTATTATCCGGATAAATAAACCCAGCCGACTTAACATAGCCGTATCCATACTGAGACTAACTAAATAGATGGTGGCACGGTATCTACTAGAATTTAATAGCAATAAAAAACGGTTGTTCGTCGTCACGAACAACCGTAGAAATCATTTATTTTGCAGGTTTTACCCGTTGAATAGCTGAGTCACGTTCGACCACTTCAGGATGGTAGGTAATTGACTCGACAGTCTCCCGATTCAATAACTTAATCAGTAAGCCCGCTGCATCGGCGCCCATCCGTTCTTTTTCGTGATTGATGGTCGTCAAGCTGGGGGTAAAGTACTCACCCATTTGATAATTATCGAAGCCCACCACGGAGACATCGGTTGGAACCTGCACGTTTTGTGACTTGAGAAAATCGATGACCTCGATAGCCAACTGATCGTTGTAACACACGATGGCGCTCGGCGCGTCGTGTTGCTTCAGGTAACCAATAATCCGTTCAAATAACTTCTGGGTGTCTTCCCCAGACTGATACATGATGATGTTGCTCATGTAAGACAGTTCCGGTCGTTGCTGATAGGCCCGGATAAAGCCGTTCATCCGGTTGACTCCCTGGATATCATCGACCTGAAAAATCCCCAGGATGCTTTCATGTCCCAGACCAAACAGATAATTGACAAGGTCCTGTTCAGCCGCTAAATCGTCCGTATCGACGTACGGAAAATCAAAGGTTGGGTAGTGCGCGTTAATAAATAACGTGGGCAACTCATCGTCCTTGATTTCTTGATACAGATCCTGGTTGGGATTAGGCAACGCACTTTGCGTGGGCTCAATAATCAACCCAGCCACCTTACTGTCCAGCATACTGATGAGACTCTTGCGTTCCTTTTGGTGGGTGTTATGCGTGTTACTCAGCAAAATTGAATATCCCGCCTGAGAAAGAACCTGGTCGATGCCCGAAATAATATTCGGAAAAATATAGTCGGCGATGTGGGTGGTAATCACCCCAATCAGCTTAGTATCCGCCGGGGCTGACCAATCTTTGTGCCAATCCTGAACGAACATCCCCCCGCCTTGAATCCGGTAGATAAAATGGTCGCTTTCCAAATCCCCCACGGCTCGACGTACCGTATACCGGCTAACCGCGTACTGTTGCATCAATTCCGACTCCGTGGGTAACTTATCGTGAATCTTATATTTACCGGAAATAATCTCTTCTTTTAATCCATCTTTTACTTTCTGATATTTGTTTTCCATAGCGCACCTCATTATTGCTTTTAAGTCTACCGGTTTTGGGGTGATACTTCAAACAAATTCACCCCAAATTTAAATTGGTCACATAACTAAGCTGTTTAGCTAGGTCAGTCACCAAACCTATCTGTTCTCCTTTACTCTTATTCATGAGGTCCGCTTATTAGTTACCGATAATTATAAGTGATTACGTTCCAAGAATACCCGTTCAACATTGCCGTTTGGGTTGTACTGGAGGGATCACACTGAAAATCATCCCGTGGCATCAATGTCAGCGTATCTGGATGTTCGCGCGTGTTTTGCGCATCTAATTCCCCAATTAGATGCTGTTGCTGCCCAGACTTAATGGTACGGGGTAACGTAACAGTGAGTTGTTGGGTTGTTTTTCCCCGGTTAACCGCATAAATGACATATGCCGACCCAGTATCCACAACTACCTGATCCACAACGGGCACGTTTTGATAACGTGTCGTTGAATAAACGTCACCGTCCACCAACGTCGACTCAACAACGTGTGTTTGATCAGTCAAATTCTGCAACAATGACTGTAAGACATAATAAGTCGGGTTAGCCCAGGCAGCACCGCCTTCGTCCGTTAAAATTAGGGGAATCGTATTGACTAATAAGGCCTGACACGACAGCTTCACGCGGTCACCGTGGCGTAAAATTGCCAAAGCCATCGATCCAAACAACAGCGTATCGGCAAGGTTAAAGTAGCACCAATCCACTGGGTTATGTTCTGTCCAGGGTTGTGGGGCCTTGAGCGAACGCCGATGAACATTCCATTCATCAAAGGAAATCTTCATGGTTTTCGAACTGTGTTTCAGTGCCTTCACCGCATCCGCAATCGTTTCAATCTCTTCGATTTGCTTGTCGAACTCCCGTGAACGGGCCAAGTAAGTGGGTAAATCATCGACACTAGCTTGGTCTTCTTGATCCATATGTTCAGACTGCCCCCGGTCGACATAGTCGTGCATGGCAATGAAGTCTACATTATCATAAGCCGCCATTAAAACTTTGAAATCCCAAGACGGGTACGAGGCTAAGCGGGGAGTTGAGCTTCCCACCAAAATCGTTTCGATGTTCAGATCCATTAACTTCATGGCCTTCGCCGTTTCGTTCGCCAGTTTGCCATACGCTTCTGGAGTCTTCTTAGCAACTTGCCACTTCCCGTCGAGTTCGTTACCCAGGCACCAATATTTGACCCCGTACGGTTCGGTATGCCCGTTTTGTCGCCGCAAATTGGCCCAGTCGGTATCCAACGCCCCGTTTACGTATTCCAGTTCGTGAAGCGCATCGTCAATTCCCCTGGTCCCCAGATTAACGGTCAACACGGGATTTTCGACGTGAACCTGTTGACACCACTGAAAAAACTCGTCCAAGCCAAATTGGTTGGTTTCCACGGCCTGCCACGCCAGATTCATCCGCCGCGGCCGTTGCTTTTTATCCCCAATAGTATCTTCCCAATGATAGCTCGACGTATAGTTGCCACCGGGATAGCGGACCGTCTTGAGCCCTAACTTGCGTACCAGTTGCACCACATCGTCACGAAAGCCGGCTGCCGTCGCCGTTGGGTGATCCGGTTCATAAATCCCCGTATACACCACGGTTCCCATGTGCTCCACAAACGACCCGAACAACTGCGGTCCCACCGAAAAATGCTTTTGCTGGTTCAGCTGTAATCTTGCCATAACGCTCAAATCCTCCTTAATCAAACAGACTACCTAATTGGCCTAGTAATGACCTTATCAAAGTGAATTTTACCCTTATTTGGTAGCGCTTTCAATAAATTCTACATCTAAGCTTAAATTTATTGAACCTTTTTTAACTATAGTAGGCGGCCAGATTGATATTCTGATCATAATTGCCAAACCCTTTCCCAAAAATGGTGCAACCACCGGACTTCTTGGCATCAGGTTTAATTTCGAAACGAATCGTCCATACGTCGCTATCTTGTGGTAAGTCATCCAGATTGACCGCTGCAAAAGGTTGCCCATCCAGGTAAGTTCCGTGGTTGGTGACCCGTAAAATCTTAAGGATGCCGTACTGGTTCACATTATCGGGCACCCAATCGGGTGTGTACTTCCCCCGGATATCGGAAAAGTCACCGGGACTCCGCCAGGTTCCAATTTCACATCCATTAATGAAGAAAGTAATATCGGACGGCCAGGTATTGTTGGAAAAAGGAAACTCAGAACCCAGTTCCATTGATAGGTCCAGCATCTCTAAATTTTCCCGTCGACGTAAAAAATTCGGCGTTTGATACTCCACGAATCCATCATTGAACCAAATCATCCCCGCCTTAACTCGGTCGGCCAACATGAAGTACTTGGGATTATCGACTCGACCAATATAATCGTCCGGGCCTGCCAACCCACACGACGGCGCCACGTGATAAGCTGTGTAGTGGCCCACGGGAATTGCCGTCCGATGCACCTTGAAGTCCGGATAAACCTGTTGCGGAAACTTAACGTCAATCGTATCGACCCGCAACGTGGAAACCTTCTTGTGACCGACCCGGTGACTATCAATTATTTTAGCGGCCACCAGCTTATCGAGGTGTTTAGTCACGATGGGACTACTAAGTTGTAAAGCGGTTGCCAAATCTTGAACACTTCGTGGCCGTTCAGATAAGAGACGCATAATTTGTAATCGAACCGGACTCGCCAAAGCTTCGTAAACGGGTAACGATTCATTTGAAAGGTCTAATTGCATTTTTCGTCCTCCTAGGGACTAAATAAACGGCTTACATTTCTCTATTCATTAACTTTAATCACAATATTGCTGTATATCAGTTTTAAAATTAAGCTTAGCCTTAATTATAAACCTTTTTTTAATTATTTCTCCGAAAAGAATCCTAAAAAGGTTGACAACGTTTTCATACGGTCGTATATTGCAATTGTACTTATTTATTAGGATTTATTGGAAACGGAAATTATTAAGTCCTTACAAATAGCTTTTTCATTTTTATAAAGGAGAGATGAATATATGGTACAAGCATCAGACTACACCAACCCCTTGATCGTCCAACGGGCGGATCCTTACATCTATAAGCACTCTGACGGGTATTACTACTTTACCGCTTCGGTCCCCGCTTACAACTTGATTGAGATTCGTCGGGCTAAAACCTTAAACGGGTTGGCCAACGCCGCTCCTCGAACCATCTGGCGTAAGCATCCAGATGGAAGCGGTGCCATGAGCCAGTTGATTTGGGCCCCTGAACTACATTACATTGACGGCAAGTGGTTTATCTACTTCGCTGCTTCCCACACCAAGGAATTTGACCATAACGGTATGTTCCAACACCGGATGTACTGCATCGAATGTGATAATCCAGATCCAATGCGCGATGAAGCTGACTGGATTGAACATGGTCAGATTAAAACGCCACTGGACACGTTCGCCCTCGACGCCACGGTCTTTGAAGTGCACGACAAGCTCTACTATGTTTGGGCGCAAAAGGACCCCGCTATCAAAGGCAATTCCAACATCTATATTGCGGAAATGGAAAACCCTTGGACGCTCAAGACTAAGCCCGTCATGCTGACGAAGCCCGAATATGATTGGGAAACCAAAATTTTTTGGGTCAACGAAGGTCCCGCAGTCTTACACCGGAACGGTCGGTTCTTCCTGACTTATTCTGCAAGCGCTACCGACGAAAACTACGCCATGGGCATGTTAACCGTTGACGAAAACGCAGACCTCTTGGATGCCAGCAATTGGCACAAATCCAAGACCCCCGTTTTCCAAAGCAATATGCCAATTCACCAATACGGTCCCGGCCATAACTCCTTCACCGTAGCGGAAGACAACAAAACGGATATCTTAGTTTACCACTGCCGGAATTACACCGATATCAAGGGTGATCCCCTTTATGATCCGAACCGGCACACGATGGTACAACCATTCACCTGGAACGATGACGGGACACCAAACTTCGGTAAGCCCGTCCCATACAATTATCAATAGGCAGGGCATGCCTAATTATCATTTCATAATGATTGGAGAGAAATGAATTGAATAATACACAAGCTGAGTCGAAACACTTTTGGGGGTTTCCGATCACCCACTTTAGTTACTTCTTCATTTGGGCGGTTGTTAACGGTTATTTAACCCTCTGGTTAGAACAAGTTGCTCATCTGAACGGGACTGAGTCCGGGGCCGTCTTCTCCATGATGGCAGGGATCTCATTGATCTTCCAACCCGTCTTCGGGGTGGTTTCCGATAAACTCCTCTTCAGAAAAGACTTAATTTTAACGATTTCTATTGCCGGAATTTTAATTGGACCTTACTTCCAATGGGTTTTCATGCCAATTCTGCACATTAACGCCTTCTTGGTCGCCTTCATCACTGGGATTTTCTTAAGTTTCATCCTTAACGGTGGTGTTTCCGTTATTGAACAATACGTTCAACGGGCTAGTTTGGCTAACGGCTTCGAATACGCCCACTCTCGGGTTGGTGGTTCCGTTGCCGGGGTTGTCGCTTCCTTAGTTGCTGGTCGTGTCTTCCTCTGGGAACCAAATTCCATTTTCTGGGCATGTACCATTGCCGCTGTTATTTTAACCGGTTTATTGATTTTTAGTGATAAAATTGATATGGATAATGCTTCGGCTGCTGGGGACACTTCTAACTCCCTGGATATGAAAACGGTTTTATCCGTCTTCAAAATTAAGAACCTCTGGGTTTTAGCTATCTTCTACATGGGGGCTTCGGCGTTATTCGACGTCTTTGACCAACAGTTCATCATCTTCTTCAAGACGTTCTTTAACACTGCTGCTCAAGGGACCCTGGTTTACAGTTACATGAGTTCCGCCCAAACGGCCATTGAATTCTGCTTGATGTTCCCAATGCCATGGATCATCAACAAGATTGGTTCGCGGAACGGGTTAATTATTTACGGTTTCTTGACTTGTATCCGGATCCTTGGGTCCGCACTGTCACCTAACTGGATGTGGATTGTCGGCTTCCGGTTGCTAGCTGGTCTGGAAATGCCATTGCTCTTAACGTCCATCATGAAGTACATTGCCGGTGCCTTCGACATTCGGCTGTACGCGACGGTTTACGCACTGGCGTCCAACTTTGCTAAGCAAGTCTCCGTCTTCATCTTCTCCTCGGTTGCCGGGAAGATGTACGATATTATCGGCTACCAACATACTTACGTTATCATGGGGATTGTCGTCTTCGTCATCACCTTGTTCGCTGCCTTCATGCTCAAGAAAGAAGACCCTGTTCAAGCTGGTGAAGTCGAAGCTCCTGAGACCGCAACTGCAACATCTGAATCTGTTAGCACCCGTGATTAACAACGCTTCATTAGGGCGTTGACTAATCACCTGAAAGGGGGAAACCAATTCTAATGGTTTCCCCCTTTCTTTTTACTAAATCAACATGGAGGTTATCATATGCAAGGAAAATTAACGATTGACCCTAGCAACCAAATTGCAAAGGTTGACGATCGACTCTATAGTTCTCTAATTGAACACCTGGGCCGCGCAGTTTATGAGGGCCTATACGACCCGGATAGTCCACAAGCGGATAAAGATGGCATCCGACAAGACGTCGTCAAAGCCGTTAAAGATCTCAATATTGACTTGGTTCGCTACCCCGGCGGGAACTTTGTGTCCGGCTTCAATTGGGAAGACAGCGTGGGTCCCAAAGACCAGCGTCCGACGCGTTTAGACTTAGCTTGGCGGAGTATCGAAACGAACCAGTTTGGTCTGCACGAGTTCATGAAGTGGACCAAACAAACCGGAACTCGGCCGGACATGGCCGTTAACCTGGGAAGTCGGGGCATCGATGCGGCCCGCAACCTAATTGAGTATTGCAACTTCCCCGGGGGGACCTACTGGAGTGATCTGCGGAAGAAGAACGGGGCCAAAGAACCCTTTAATATCAAGACTTGGTGCTTAGGAAACGAAATGGATGGTGACTGGCAGATTGGTCATAAGACCGCTGCAGAATACGGTCGTCTCGCCCACGAAACGGCCAAAGTCATGCGCCTAGTGGATCCCGATATCGATCTGGTGGTCAGCGGCAGTTCAACCCGAGAAATGGCCACGTTCGGCAGCTGGGAAGAAACCGTCTTAGACCACACCTACGACGATGTTGACTTCCTGTCGCTGCACCGCTACTATGATAACGAAGAAAATGATTTGCATAACTTCCTGGCTAAGTCGGTGGACTTCGACGAATTCATCAGTGGTATCGTTGCCGTTTGCGACGCCGTTAAGGCCCGTAAGCACAGCGATAAGACGTTGAACCTGGCACTGGACGAATGGAACGTTTGGTACCACTCCCACAAGCAGGACGATGAAACCGCGCCGTGGCAACAAGCACCGCACTTGCTAGAAGATCACTACAATTTCGAAGATGCTCTCATGGTTGGTACCATGCTGATCACCCTATTAAAACACGCCGACCGGGTCAAGATTGCTTGTTTAGCGCAACTGGTCAACGTCATCGCCCCAATCATGACGACCAAGCAAGGCATCTGGTTACAATCCATCTTCTTCCCCTTCATGCAAGTCTCCAAGTACGGTCGGGGAATCGCTTTGACCCCACAACAAACCGCTGATACTTACGACAGCAAGGACTTCAAGGATGTTCCTTACCTGGACAGCATGGCCGTCTACAACCCTGACCAAAACGAAGTGGTCATCTTTGCCGAAAATAAGGGTGAACAAGCCATGGACTTCACCACGACTCTAAATGGCTTCAACGTCGACCACCTCGAAGCAGCCACCCAGTTCTGCGGGTACGATATCAAGCAGACCAACGAGGACCAAACCATGAAGATCCAACCGCACGACCACGTGAACGTGACCGACGGCGTCTTAAAGACCCAACTCGAACCGCTCTCCTGGAACATGTTCCGCGTGAGCGTTATCGCTTAGTTTCATGAACCACTTGCTCCCACAACCTTAGGTCAAAAAGTCCCCCAACCGTTAATGGTTGGGGGTCTTTTTAGACGACGAATTTACAATTGAAGTGCAACAAGTAAGAAAATAAAAATAGACTCCTAGCCTGAGTCCTGTAGAATGAAGTCACCATAACAATCATCTAAAGGAGTTCTTAGGCTATGAGTCCATATACACATCTTACCTTAAAAGACCGCGAATGCATACTGTTAGGTGTAACTTTACACCATACTTACCAGGTTATTGCCAATCAAATCGGTTGTTCCAAAGCCACTGTGTCACGAGAAATTAAACGCAACGGCGGTCGGGGCGCCTATTCCGCCGTAAAAGCCCAGCAGAACTATCAACAGCGCCGATTAAAGAGTCGCCGCCTCAGGGTACTGGAGAATTTAAAGCTACGCGACTTTGTCCTTCACTGCATTCTTCAACGACAATGGTCACCCGAGCAAATCGCCGGTCGTTTATCTTTAGAGACCAGTAATTGGCATATCAGCTACAACACGATTTATCGCGGAATTGAACGAAATAATTTAGGCGTTAAACGTAAAAGTCATGGGGCTCGAGGATTCGCTCGAAAGTTACGACATCGTGGGAAAACTCGTAAGGTTAAAGGAACTGTCAACGAACGACGTGGCCGTTTTAATAATGTCCCATCAGTCCATGAACGACCAGTCTCATGTGAGAATCGGACTCGTTTTGGCCATTGGGAAGGCGATACCGTTCGCGGCAAGGTCGGGCGTTCGGGTTTAGTGTCACTGGTCGACCGTAAGTCACGATACCTTCTGTCTGAGCGTGTACCCAAAGTGAATGCCAAGAATGTGACCCAAGCGATGATCGACCTCCTGCATACAGTCACACCTAAACGCGTTCGTACGCTTACACCAGACCGAGGTACAGAGTTTGCGGGTTATCGTGAAGTCGGTAAAGAGCTTGGTATCTCAGTCTATTTTCCAGACCCGCACGCACCACAACAACGTGGGACCAACGAAAATACCAATGGTCTCATCCGAGAGTATTTTCCCAAAGGAACTGACCTTGATGAACTGACCGATCAAGATATCGCGAAGTTTGTCAGGAATTTAAATAATCGCCCCCGTAAGGTCTTAGGCTGGAAGACACCATCTGAAGTTTTCTTCGGTAAAAAGTTACACTTGATTTGACAATTCGTCACTCTCAGATGAGCACTCATTGCAAGTACTCTAGTCATCTTCGCTACTGTAATAAATCTTGCATTTGATGCCCTGATCATGATTCCCGAATTGCCGGCCAAAGATGGTGCACCCGCCAACGTAATTGGCATTGGGTTTGACCCCGATGCGCAGCGTCCAAGAATCCCCCGACAGATCCAAGTCAGAGATTAACGTATCACTCGCGTAGTGGCCATCGATAAATGACCCGTGCTTGGAGACTCGAAAGAGTTTCAAGATACCATACTGGTTCATATCATCGTAGACCCAACTGGGGGTCAACCGCCCCCGCGTATCGGAAAAATCACCGGGACTTTCCCAGTAGCCGATTTCTTTGCCATTGAGGGTTAAGAAGAGATCCGATTTCCAATTGTTATTCGAAAAGGGAAATTCTGAACCTAACTCCAACGAAATCTCAATCATTTCAACGTGTTGTTGGTCTTCAATAAAATTAGGAATCTGGTACTCGACGTACCCCTTAGAAAACCACACCATTCCCGCCTTATCCCGGTCGGGCGTCATAAAGTATTTCGGATTATCGACTTTTCCAATGAAGCCGTGTTGGCCGGCGAGACCACAAGATGGTTTCACGTCATACTCCGTATACTGACCTACGGGGACCTCGATCTCCTTGAAGTCGTACGGCACGTAAAGCTGCTTGGGAAAACTAACGTTGATATTATCCACCCGTAAGCTAGAGATTCGCCGGGTCCCCTGTTTTTCGGTGTGGATGATGTTCGCTGCTTCCAGTTTATTTAAATGCATGATAGTGATCGTGCTACTTAAATGCAACGCCTGCGAAATTTCTTTAACGTTCATCTTGTTTTTAGATAACAAATTAATAATTTTTAGCCGCACCGGGCTATCCAGCGCTGTAAACACTGGAATTGATTTTTCAGTAATATCCACGTCCATTGTAAAAATCCCCCTGCCATCATTTTATGCCGCATCCACGGTGTGTTTTCATTTGAAGACCAATAAAACTAGGTGCTTCACTCCCGATAAATACCGAAAATAAATCACCTAGTCTCGTTTTTGGTCTTTATCTATATCTACCACTTTGAACTTATAATACCATCAACTAGGTTTAAAAGCTCATGACTACTGCGCCACAATTTGCTGGGCCCGTTGGCTGTACCGTTTGGCGGTCCCTAAATAGCGGGTCCAAACGATATCCAGTACGATTAAAACGACCGGAAAACTCAACGGTAAAACCGCTAAAATGTAGCACAGAGCGCTAGTTAGCACGAATACCCCTAAATTCTTGGGTAAATTTAAGATAAAGAACACCAGCGCTGTTTTCAAAGATTTAATGGGTTTAACACGTTCGTAAACCCCAATCACCTGAATACAGAACCAAATTCCAGTGACCAGTACGGCCAAGATCAACATCACACTTCCCAGCAAAGTGTTGACCAAGCTGGATGACGCAAGTGTCTTGAGGTTGATTAGACTGGTAGTCACCGATAACGCCCCAATGATGAAGGTAACGGTGTACCAAAGCCATTGTTCACGTAAGTATTTAAAGAATAGCGAACTAACGGCAGCACCATGCCCGGTGACCCGAAAATCGTTCACAACCCGCAAGGTCGCGTGAAAGGTACACCCGAACGTGACGATTGGTAAACTGACAACGATCAACATTGCCGCCAAGACAACGTAATCCCATAAAACTGCAAGTGACGTTGCAATTGGGCCATCTGAGTATTTCATCATGGTTTATTCCTTCATTCCTGACATAGCTGAACCTTGGATAAAGTACTTCTGGGCGAACATGTAAATGATAAACAGTGGCAGCATGGAGATAATGGTCCCCGCCATCACTGGCCCATAGTAGGTAATGTGTTGGCCACCAATTAAGGCTAACCCAGCGGCTAACGTCCGCATACTCTGGTCCGTGGTCATTAACATTGGGTACAGCAGGTCGTTCCAACTGCCCATCAAACTAAAGATGGCCAGCGTGATCAACTGGGGCTTCGCCAACGGTAACATAATCCGGAAGTAAATCTGAAATTCATTCAGGCCGTCCAGCCGCGCCGCTTCGGCTAAGTCTTCCGGGAGCCCCACGAAGAAGGAACGCATCATGAAGATCCCAAAGGCCGTCGTCGCATGCGGTATGATTAACCCGGGATAAGTGTTGATCATCCCAAACTCACTTAATTCCATAAACAGTGGAATCATGGTAATGGCAAACGGGATGAACATGGTAACCATGACCACGTAGTAGAAGAACGTCCGGCCACGGAATCGCATCCGCGCTAAGGCATAACCCGAAAACGAATCCAATGTGATGGAGATAACGCAGACCCCCACCGCGTAAATCATGGTATTGATGATGTAACGCGTCATCGGGATAGTTTTCCAAATGTCGACATAATTTGCCAGCGTGTAATGCCCGGCAAACATCTTCGGTGGATAGTTGATGATATCCGCTTCGTTCTTAAAGGAACTAACCAGTACCCACAGGAATGGGAAAACAACCGAAATCAACACGATAATCAGTAAAATATTCGATAGAACCGAATGTTTATTTGTTCGTTTCATAAGACTGATTCCCCTCCTATCTCATTTGGTTTTCTTTATGCGTCATGTACAGGTTCGACCCGACCGCTAGAATCGCGATGATGACAAACAGAACCGTCGCAACCGTCGAGGCGTAGCCTAGTTCATAAGGTGCCGCAAACCCACGATTATAGATGTACTGCACCGTAGATTCGGTTTTAAAGTTTGGTCCCCCACCGGTCGTGACGAAGATTTGGTCAAAGACCTGCATGGAACCCGTTAAATTCGTCAACACGCAGAACCCTAAAGCGGGCACACATTGTGGAATCGTAACATGGAAGAATTGTTGCATCCGACTCGCGCCATCCATTTCAGCCGATTCGTAAAGACTCGGCGAAATGGCCTGAACGGCCGTCAACATGATGATCATCGTGACCCCGAAACTCTTCCAAACAGTCAGAAAAGCAATCGTTGGCATGGCCCAGTGAGCATCACCGAAGAAATCCGGTGACGTCATCCCAATTTCCTTCAATAAATGAGGGAAAAGGCCAATGTTCGGATCAAGCAACATGTTGAAGACTAACCCAATCGCAGTTAAGGAACACACAACTGGGATATAGAAGGTTGACCGGCAGAACCGGTTGAACCGGGTATTTCGAGCTAGGGCTGCCGCGCACAGGACCCCAACTAAGATTTGAACGGGTGTTTCTAGCACGGTAAAGTAAACTGTGTGCCAGATTGAGTTAACCGCCCGCGTGTCCGAAAAGAAATGAACAAAATTTTGTAGCCCAACGAATTTCGTACCATTGAAGAAAATGTTGACGTCGAAGAAACTCATCCCGAGTCCAATAACTACTGGAATAAACGCAAAAATCAGTAGGGCAATTAATGACGGTAGGATGAAGAGATAACCGACGTGTTTGGGCTGATTCCAGTACGTCTTTATCCGGGACCATCTGGATGTATTTTCCATAATAACAACTTCCCTCCCAAAATGTTCGGTATAATTTTATACACTGATAACCATTCGTTGGCATCAGTGTATAAAATCGGTCGTTTAACCCTAATTACTAGGATTATGGCGAACTAATTATTATCTTTCAGGATCTTATTGATCTTCTTATCAGCCAGCTTCAATTGTGTATTAACATCACTCCCCGTCACAACCTTGTTGCACATTGGGGTAATAACATTATTTGTAATGTCAGATGCGTGAACATTACCAGACCACATAACCTTAGAATAACTGGTTTGCTTAGCCAATTCAGAAATAACTGGATCATTCTTAATTTGTTTATCAGCCGCAACGTCCTTCAGATATGGCGCACACTTGTTTTCTTGGCTCCAACGCTTACTGATCTTCTTGGAGTTCCAGTACTTCACGAAGGAGTAAATAGCTTTGGTCTTACTGTCATCAGTACTGGATGGAATCCCAAAACCAACCCCGGCTAACCAAGCTTGCTTCTTCCCATTCTTTTCCAAGGTTGGGAACTGTGTAACCCCATAATTGATCTTGTTCTTGATCATCCCTTCGTTCAGCCATGGACCACTGACTTCCAAACCTAACTTACCGGCAAACATTAGGTTATCAACGGCAACCCCTTGGGTACTTGGGTTCCCTAAATTTTCAACGTACATCATTTGACGGAATTGATTCAGCACTTTCCGGTTAGCCGCGTTGTTGATGGTCGACTTCGTTTCCGACTTGTTTAGAATTGACCCACCGTAAACCAGTGACCATTGCGCAAAGTCAGACCAGTAAGTCCCCTGAACACCGTTACCTAAGGCTTTAATGCGCTTAGCGTAATTCATGTACTGGGCAATCGTCTTAACTTTACTGTTAGGGTTGATGCCAGCCTTCTTGTAAAGATCCTTGTTCCAGTACAGATAGTTTCCTTGAACTTGCATTGGGATGAAGTAGGACTTGCCATTAATCTTCCCCATGTTAACCGCTGATTTTTCAAAGTTAGACTTATCAACGCCCTTGTAGTTGTAGAAATTCGACATGTCTTTCATGGTACCGTTATGTACATAACCCGCCATGTCACCATAATTCATCGCTACAAAGTCAGGTGCCTTTTTTGCCGTGATGGCCGTTGGTAACTTTTCGTTGAAGTTATCCCAACTCATTTGGTCCATCTTGACCTTAACGTGGTCTTTATTTGTCTTGTTATAGTCTGCCACGATTTTCTTTAAGTTTGTCCCGTCAGAGGCCGTAAACCCATTCCAAAAAGTAATGGTGGTCGTCTTCGAAGAACTACCGCTGGAACTCTTATTGCTGTTCCCACATTCGGTCAAGGAAAGCGCTGCCAATACGGCTATTGCTAAAACGGACAACTTTTTCCAACTATGTGTTTTCATAATATTGTTTCTCCCCTTTGAGTTATTTAAGGACTAATTCAGTCTCTGGATCGAAGAAATGAACCCTATCTAAATCAAAACTGGCAACCTTTTTAGTGCCCGGCTCCTCATGATCACGGGCATTAACTTTAGCAATATAGTTCTTATCGTTTACCTTGCAGTAAAGTTGTGATTCATTCCCTAATAATTCCGAAACCACAATTTCACCGTTGATGGTCGTATCTGGATGTGCCACCACGAATTCTTTATCCACACGAATATTTTCCGGACGAATTCCTAGAATGATTGACTTCCCTTCGTAACCTCTCTGGATTAACTTCCGGGCTTGTTCTGTCCGTAATAATAGCTGAATTCCATTCTTTTTATCCGTTAAATATTTACCGTCAAAATCCAAAGTAAAGAAATTCATTGGCGGAGCTCCAATAAAGCCACCAACAAAGACGTTGACTGGGTTATCGTATACTTCGGCAGGTGTCCCAATTTGCTGAACCGCGCCGTCCTTCATGACTACGATACGGTCCGCCATCGTCATGGCCTCTGTCTGGTCATGAGTGACATAAATCGTCGTCGTATCCAACGAACGGTGTAACCGGGCAATTTCGGTCCGCATGGAGACCCGCAACTTGGCATCCAAGTTAGACAGTGGTTCGTCCATCAAGAAGATTGGCGCATCACGGACAATTGCCCGTCCTAAGGCGACCCGTTGCCGTTGCCCACCGGACAAAGCACTGGGACGCTTGGGCAGGAATTCGGTCAACCCCAAAATGGTCGCCGCGTGCTTTACCCGCTTATCAATCTGATCTTTATCGTACTTCCGCATCTTCAACCCAAAGGCCATGTTTTGGTACACCGTCATATGGGGGTAAAGCGCGTAGTTTTGAAAGACCATCGCGATGTCTCGGTCTTTCGGGGCCTTGGTGTTGGCTACCTCGCCATTAATCTTCAAGGTCCCTTTCGTAATTTCCTCCAACCCTGAAATCATCCGCAACGTCGTAGACTTTCCACAACCGGAAGGCCCAACGAAGACGATGAATTCCTTATCTTTAACTTCCAGGTTGAAGTCGGTCACACTGTATTCGTCACTACCGTCGTATTTTTTATAAATGTGTTCCAGCGATACACTTGACATGTCTGACCACCTTTTCGCTTTAAACTAATATGACTTACTTCTTCTGAATCTTCACCGTCACAACACTCATATTTGGTAACTGGCAATAAACCGTCCGCCCTTGGACTTGTACCTGATCAAAGGACTTAAGTTGGACACGGTCTGGGTCCTCAAACGTGTTGTGCGCATTAGCCTGCTCCTCATGCAGAATTTGTGCATAGGTCACGTCACCCAGGTCCGCTGGAAAGTTGATTTCAACTGAATCATTGGCTGTCAGACTGGTGTTGCAGAACGATAAGATATCCTCACCATCCTTTTCGGAAATCGTGTAGCTGACGTCGCTTCCCTGACTGTTATACGCTGCTAATCGTTGGGCACCTTGGTGGAACCGATACATTAGAAAGACAAAGTAGGTTGGGGTCAACAACATTTTGTCGTCATCGGTTAAGACCATTGACTGTAACACGTTCACCATCTGTGCGATGTTGGCCATGTGGACCCGTTCCGCGTGTTTGTTGAATATGTTTAAAGTCGTCGCTGCTACCATCGCATCTCGCAACGTATTCTGCTGATAAAGAAAGGCGGGATTCGTCCCAGCTTGTTCCTTGAACCATGAGCCCCATTCATCGACAATCAAGTCAACTCGGTGTTCGGGGTCATACCGATTCATGCGTACCGAATGTTCATGAATTAGGTAGTCCATCTTCTTAGCACTGTTAAGTAAGGATCGCCATTCATCATCGGTAAAGTCGATGGCATCACCCTTATGCTCCCACAAATCAGTTAATGCATAGTGGTGTAAACTAAGCCCATCCATGTACGGCCCCGCGTTCGCCATCAGGACGTTCGTCCAATTGAAATCATCGATGTTGGGGCCACACGCAATTTTATAAATTGGATGTTGCCCGTATTGCCGGACGAAAGTCTGAAATTGACGATAAACATCGGCATAGTACTCGGGTCGCATGTTGCCGCCACCACCCCAAGTTTCGTTACCAATGCCTAAGAATTTCACGGCCCACGGTTCCGGGTGCCCGTTTTGTGCACGTAGTTCAGCCATGGTCGATTCACCGGACGCGGTCATGTACTCGACCCAATCCGCCATTTCTTGAACCGTCCCACTGCCAACGTTACAATTAATATAGGCTTCGGTACCTAATTGCCGACAAAGCTCGAAGAATTCATGGGTCCCAAAGGAATTATCTTCCGTGGTCCCACCCCAATTGTTATTCACAATCTTACGGCGTTTGGCCGGGTCACCGATACCGTCCCGCCAGTGATACTCATCGGCGAAGCACCCGCCAGGCCATCGAAGTACTGGTACGTGGAGCCGCTTCAACGCATCAATCACATCGGACCGTAACCCATTGACGTTGGGAATATCACTGTCTTTGCCGACCCAGAGACCGCCGTAAATGCCTCGACCAAGATGTTCCGAAAATTGGCCTTGCAAATACTTGCTTAATTTAACGGGCGTTCCTGGATCGGCTTGAAGATTAATCTTCATACTATCCCTCCTTCAATAACTCATTTAGTAATTCTTTTAACAATGTTTATGATAGCGCTTACATAATCACTCGTCAATAGCATTTTGATTACTTTTAAGATATTTATCGGCTTATATAAACCTATACATGATTGTATTTACGCTTAAATTTACTAATTTGCAGCTATTATGAACATATATGTTATTATCTGGACTTACCATTATCCTAATAAATCGTTTAACTAAAAATCATCTGGATAAATCAAAAATAGGGTTAAAGTAGCCTTTATTGTGAAAAAAGTATCAATATCTTTTGCTGTTAATTTGGGCTAAATTAAACCGGCGGCTTAATGAATCTTATCCATCAAACCGTCGGCTTATCTAACTAAATAGCCTTATTAATGATTAATCTCCCGTATTACCGCCATAAAGGCTTCCCCATACTTCTCCAGCTTACTTTGCCCAACCCCGCGAACGGTTAAAAACTCTGGAGCCGTCTGCGGGAGAATCGTACACATATCATGTAACGCCCGGTCAGAGAAAATGACGAATGGCGGGACATGCTGTTGTTCTGCTAAATCACGCCGTAACGTCCGCAACTGATCAAACATGGCATCGTCTTCAGGCGTCAATCGTTGTGCTTGCCGAGCCATCTTTCGGTAGACTGTCTGCTCGCCCTTGAGGACTCTAATTCCTAGTTGGGTAACTTGCAATGTGGGGTACTGGCCACCCACGCTTTGCAAATAACCGGTAGCCGTCAAGAAATCAATAAGTTCACCGACACTCTTCTGGCGTTGATTTTTCATAATGCCGTACGTCGGCAGCTGATCGAGTTGTTGGTCCAAGATCCGTTTGTTCTTAGCGCCCGTCAAAACTTGGGCGACGATGCCCTTACCATAGCGGGAACGCAACCGAATCACACAAGATAAAACCTTTTGCGTATCGGTCGTGACGTCCTGGGCTTCACGGTCATCTTGACAATTACTACACCGGCCACAAGGTTGGGACTGCTCCCCGAAATAAGCCAAAATAAATTGCTGTAAACACCCCTGCGTATTGGCGTACTGACTCATAACCTGTAGTTTCTGGTAGGCCCGCTGCTTATGCACCTCATCCATTTCTGACTGGTCAATGAAGAAATGTTGAATCTGGAGGTCCTGGGCACGGTAAAGCAAGATGGCCTCACTCGGCAAGCCGTCTCGACCGGCCCGCCCCGCCTCTTGATAGTACGCCTCAAGCGTTCCTGGAACCTGTGCGTGAATCACAAACCGAACGTTGCTCTTATCGATTCCCATGCCAAAGGCGTTGGTCGCCACCATCACTTGCACCCGGTCGTACAAAAAGTCTTCCTGGTTTTGCCGGCGCACCTCATCTGTAAGTCCCGCATGATACTTGGCGACCTTAATCTTGCGTTTACTCAGTAAGGCGGTCAACCGATCGACTTCCTTACGCGTACTGGCATAAATAATCCCGTCCGCATCAGCATTGACGTGCAAATAATCCAGAACGTAGCGGTCCGTATCCTGATTTTTGACCACGGTCAAATTAAGGTTATTACGTTCAAATCCCGTGTTGACCTCATTATCAGCCGCAATCCCAAGTTGTTGACAAATATCTGTCGCAACCTGTTCCGTCGCGGTGGCCGTCAATGCCAAAACTTGTGGGTGGGTTGGCAATTGTTGGATAACCGTACTTAACGCCAAATAACTGGGCCGGAAATCATGCCCCCATTGAGAAATACAATGGGCTTCATCCACCGCCAATAAATCAACGGGAAGTTGGCCCAACGCCTGTAAAAAAGCCGTTGACTCCAACCGTTCTGGAGCGACGTAAAGGAGTTTGTAATCTCCTCGATGTAACGCCGCTAACCGATCTTGGATGGCGGGCCAATCCAGGCTACTGTTGATGTAAGTTGCCGGGACGCCACCATCATTGAGCGCGTCGACTTGGTCCTTCATCAAGGAAATCAGAGGTGAGACCACCACCGTGATACCGTCAAACAACAATGCCGGGATTTGATAACACAGTGATTTTCCACCCCCCGTAGGCATGATGGCTAACGTGTTGTCCCCCGCAAAAACGTGGGTCAGCACTGCCCGTTGTCCTGGCCGAAAATCATCGTATCCAAAAGTTGTCTTCAAGACCCCTTGGGCCGCCGCTAAATCCATCCTAAAAAGCGCTCCTTTATTGTAATCAGTGAATCTATTTTACCGGCAATCGCTACTGAGGACAACCACCAGTCAATCAAGCCCACCCTTTCTCTTCCTATAACGCGTTGATTTATAAATCGAAATGGTAAGCCGTCACGATGGGCGTCCGCTGGGTGGTCACGTCCTGAAAATAGGTAGTTTCACAAATGGCATTGAACGATCCCGCAATATTGAAAACGTTGGTGTAACCCAAATTTTGCAATGCCCGGGTCACGTTATAACTGCGTTTTCCCGTCGCACAGTGGAGATAGACTGGCTGGTTATGGGGAATCTCGGCCAGCCGTTGCCGGAATTGGCTCATCGGAATATTACGAGCCCCTTTGACGTGCCCGTTGGCAAATTCACCGGGTTCTCGGACATCGATAATCAACGCATCATGGGCCACTAATTCCGGAACTTGGCGCACATCGACCTGGTGATATTCGTCGTTGAGCAGATTTGTGGCAACTAAGCCAGCCACGACCACCGCATTCTTTGCTGGACTGACCGTCGGCTGGTAAGCCAATTCTAAGTCAGCCAGATCTTCAACGGTCCCGTGTTGAGCCATCACCGTCGCAATCACGTCGATTTGCCGGTCAATAGTCTTGCCGATACCTTGGGCACCTAACACCGTGCCAGTCATGGGCGCAAACAACACCTTCAAATATAGATGGTGAGCATTGGGAAGTAAATCGACTTTATCGCTTGGAATGACCAATGCACTGCGAACAGCTAAGTGCGCCGCCTTTGCCGCTGCTTCCGTCAATCCCGTCGCGGCAGCTTCCAATTCAAAGACCGGAACTAACTGGGAGCCCAATACCCCGCGGGTCCGTACTGGCCGACCGTAAACGTGATCAACAGCCCGGCGAGCCGCCATTTGAGCTGGCAATGCCAACGTTAATTGCGTTGGCTGATGTGTCAATGCACTGGTGAGTTCTACAGCATCCCCAATAGCATAGACATGCGGTAAACTAGTCTGGTAGTGCTGATTGACCTGAATCGCACCGGTCGTCCCCAACTTGGCACCCGCCTTTGCGGCCAGAGTTGTGTTGGGCTGAACACCTAACGCCAAAAGAACGGCTTGGGCCGGAATCTGTGTGCCATCTGCTAGGTCTACCGTAGTCGTTGTAATTTGACTAACTGCTTGGCCTAGCTGTAAATCCACGTGGTGGTCCAGCAGTTGCTTATGCACCAACTGAGCGAGATCACTATCCAGCATCCCTGCTAAGGCCTGATTCTTTTGATCAACCAGGGTGACATGATAGCCGGCCCGGGTCAGATTTTCAGTGACTTCCAAGCCAATAGCACCGGCACCTACAATCGCCACGTCGCGCACTTTCTGAGTCGTTAAGTAATCATCAAAATGCGTGACATCAGGAACCGTGCGCAACGTAAAGACATGTCCCTGGTCACTGCCCCGTAAATTTTGTGGTCGTAACGGGGTCGCCCCGGGGGCTAAGAAAAGATCGTCGTAAGCAGTTGTTTGCGTTTTTCCGGTAACCCGATTTTTAACGTGCACCGTTCGGTTAACCGGGTCAATGGCCGTTACCTCATGGTTGACCACGGCGTCGACGTTATATTGAGCCTTGAATTGTCCTGGTGACATCATCACCAAATCTGTTGCGTCAGCCACAGTCCGTGAGAGGTAGTACGGTAACGAACAGTTCGAAAACGACACGTACGGTCCCCGTTCATACATCGTAATTTCAGCCGTTTCATCTAATCGGCGCGCCCGTGCCGCCACCGAGGCCCCACCAGCAACACCACCCACAATCACAATTTTCTTTCCCATTACTCATCGCTCCTTTACAGTTGTAAACAAACTACCCTTTCAGTCTACGAACTATCCGAACTGAATGCAAGAAATCATAGTCCCGCAGTCTACAGGGTGATTCGTGTTCAGCTCCGACTAATGCTATAATACAGGTTAACTTAACAAAGGAGTGTCGCATGTTATGACTAAGCGTATTAAAGGTTCCTGCACCACGATCTTAGTGGGAAAAAAGGCCTCCATCGACGGTTCAACTATCATCTCACGTAACGATGACGGTCATGAAGCGCTCGACCCCGAACGGTTTGTCGTGGTTAACCCCGCCGACCAACCGCGCCACTATCAATCTGTCATCAGCAAAGTTCAAGTTGAGTTGCCGGACAACCCGTTACGGTATACTTCCATTCCTAATTCTATTCTGACCAACGGTATCTGGCCGGCAGCCGGCATCAATAGCGACAACGTGGCAATGTCCGCCACGGAAACCATCACTACTAATTCCCGTGTGATGGGGATCGACCCTTACGTTGATGGTGGGATTGGCGAAGAAGACCTGGTAACCTTGGTTCTGCCTTACATCCACAGTGCCAAAGAAGGGGTCGAACGTCTCGGCGCCCTGTTAGAAAAATACGGGACTTACGAACCTAACGGAATTGCCTTTTCCGACCACGACGACGTTTGGTGGTTAGAGACCATCGGTGGTCACCATTGGGCGGCTAAGCGCATCCCCGATGATGCTTACGTGGTCGCCCCTAACCGGATGAACATCGATACGTTCGATTTCGATGCCGACGACACGTTGGCTTCCGCGGACTTGCAGGCGATGATTGACCAATACAATTTGAATCCTGATTTTGATCAAGTCAACCTACGCCACATCTTTGGCAGTGCCACGATTAAGGACACAGTTTACAACAACCCGCGGGCATGGTTCGGTCAAAAATACTTCACCCCAGACGTTACCCAGGACCCGATGGAACAGGACTTACCCTTCATCTGCCATGCTAACCGCAAGATTAGTATCGAAGACGTGAAGTTCGTTTTGAGTTCCCATTTTGAAAACACCAAGTATGACCCGTACGGCTCTGGTTCCGAAACCGACAAGACTTTATTCCGACCAATTGGTATCAACCGGAACCACGACGTGCATATCTTACAAATCCGAAACAACGTGCCTGCAACCGTTGCCGGTATCCACTGGTTAGCCTTCGGTGCCAACACCTTCAACACAGTAGTGCCCTTCTACGCTAACGTTAACGATACCCCGGCCAGTTACAAGAATGCCGACGGTAACTTCAACCTTAACGATATGTACTGGCTCAGTTGCACCACGGCCCTCTTAGGGGATACCGATTACGATCTCTATGTCGACTTCCGCAATACTTTTGCTCTAGAAGCCATGGGCGCTTACCGTAAGATTCAAAACGATACCGATGCTGCCATTGCTGATCAAGCTGACCCAACGGCTTTCTTGGCTCAGGCTAACGACCAATTGGCCGCGGAGTCGCTCAAGCGGCAAACCAAGTTACTCGGTGACATGGTCATCATGGGCTCTGAACACATGAAGTTACGTTATAACTTAAACGACTAAGCACTGATTATGAACAGTCCCCGTCATTTCGACGTGGGGCTGTTTTTGGCGCTGGTGTCGTATGCGGCGCCGCTAACCATTGCCGAAACGACGCCACGTAATAATCATCAATCAGTCGGTCGTGGAACCGATAAAAAGCTGCATTTTGCATCATGATATAACCAATCAATGCGTGCCGGTCGGTCACCGGCACAGGTTGCCGCGTTCCTTTAACTTGCCGGATTACGCAGACTTGCGTTGGCCACGCCAATTTATAGTCTGTCTGCCGAGTCAAATAAGCCCCTTTCTCATATCGAGCGACCCGGGCTGCAAACTGAAGTTGGTCCCCCACTAACAGTTCTCCTAACTGTAAAAAGCCTAACGTGTAGTTAAACCAGAGGTGATCCGTAATCAAGCGGTGCTGGTCATCATAAATATCTCGTAACAGTAGCGTTGGCTGATAATGGTCCCGGTAACTCTTGTAGCCGGTCCGGACAAAGGTTCCCTGAAAAAAGTGGCGGTCTTGGCTCCCCAAATGTGCTAGTTGTCGTCGCATCCCGTTCTCCTCCTGTTTTTAGCTTAGGTTCAGCCTACCACAGCGACCATACGTTCCCCTAGTCAAACGCCTTACAAATTCCATTATCTCCCGGGAGAACTTGCGCCCGTTGACGGACCAACCTCTGAAGTCGTAAACTAGATAAGATTAACATCGTGAAAGGAGCTTGCCCCATGCAAATTAAAGACGCCGTTGCCGCTTCCGGAATCAGTGCCTACACGATTCGATTCTACGAAAAACGCGGCCTCATCACCATTCCACGAACGGCCAGTGGCGTACGCGACTTTTCCGCCACCGACCTCGACCGTTTGCATTGGATTCACTGCTACCGGCAAGCCGGTCTAACCATCAAGGAGATTGCGACCATTCTCACTGGCCAAGTCTCCTCCAAGGACTACCTGCAACTCTTAGCCTTAGCCGACACCCGGCTGACCCAGGAAATTGCGGCGCTACAACACACGCAGCAACGTTTAGCTCAAAAACGCCAGGCGGCCTTGGCGGGACAATCGCTGGCCTGCCATCTGAAAAAATGTGTTTAGCTTGATGAGTGCACCAAAAAGGACCGGACCTGAGGAAACTTTCCTCAAGTTCGGTCCTTTTCCTCAACGCTAGAACTATGCCAATTCTTTGGTGATAGCGGCGTTGAATTGGGGTAAATCATCCGGTGTCCGGCTGGTGATCAAGTGCCGATCAATCACGACTGGTTCATCTTTGACGATACCACCCGCGTAGTACAGGTCAGGACGCACCGTCGTGTAAGCCGTTAACGTCCGCCCCTTGACCAGACCCGTTTGGATGAAGAGTTGTGGGCCGTGGCAAATCGAAAAGACCGGCTTATCCGCCAGGAAGAAATCCTTGACTAAAGCCACATAACGGTCGTCCGCCCGTAATTGGTCCGGTGAGAAGCCACCAGGAATCAATAAGGCGTCGTAGTCAGCCACTGAAATGTCGTCAATGCCCTTTTCCGTCGTAAAAGTAGTACCGTGCTTACCAGTCAACGTTTTATTGGCTTCATCTTCCACCAACGTCACGTGATGGCCCGCCGCCTCTAAGGCTTCTGCGGGAGAGGTATACTCGATATCTTCAACATCATTGGTCATAATCGCTAATACTTGACTCATCTTAATCGCTCCCTTATGTCAATTGATACGCGCTTTAGTGTGCCAACTTAGAGTGGGTCTAAGGCAAATCATTTCCCATTCCCGTTTTCAAAAAACGTGCCGGCAACCACTCGGTCACCGACACATTCATAAATCTTTATTTAGATTGCGTTTGTTGCGCCACCGAAGCATTCACGGCTGCTTTCTCGTCCTCAATTAATTTTACGCGACTCTCGATGATTTTGATATCCATCTTGATTTCACGGGTCATCCCCGGCGTATTGATTTTCGGGTTGAAGAAGGCTTTGAACTCCGCAAACCGAACCGGTGTGTGGAAAATGCCGGCCGTCACGGTAATGTAGGTGGTGAATTCCATGTCGCCGCCGACCGTGTCTTCTAGCCACTGCCAGTCGTTTCGTAACCAGTCCCAAGCCGCTTGTTGGGCCGCATCGTTGGCCAAGGCGCCCCGGTACCAGGACCGTAAGTCTTGTGGCTTGACGGTGTCTGCATCTTCGAAGACCCCAATCAACTTGTGAATCAAAGTTGGGTCCGTCGTTGCGGTCACCGCTACCGACAAATCTGCCTTATAACTGGGATCCGTCGAGGTCCGGTACTCGTTCAATAAATTGTCGAATAAGGTCGCGTTGCCGAAATGCTGCACTTCGTTCCGTAGCACAAAGACCCGAATGGCCGCCGGTAGCGTTCCTAAGTGTGCCGCGTTTGCCGTGAACAGTTCATGAGCGTCCGCCACCGCCTGGGCGTTTTGTGCGTACAAGGCGGCATTTAAAACGATTGGCCGGGTCAACTGGTCATCGTTGGTATCCGTTGCCTTAGGCGTCCAACCTAAACGCGCCACTTGTTGCGCACTAAGTTGGTCGAAGAGGGCGCGTAAGGCCTTCTCTTCCGTGGAATCCGGTGTGACGAACTTCTTAAGATTATTAGCAATCCGGTATAGCGCTGCATTGACCACCGTTGCGTCACTTGCTGCAAATCGACTGAGTAACGGCACAATCTTCGCGTAAGAAATCTGCCGTCCATCCGCTAACAAGCGCAGGTCT
This sequence comes from Levilactobacillus suantsaii, assembly GCF_014069315.1. Lineage (NCBI taxonomy): Bacteria > Bacillati > Bacillota > Bacilli > Lactobacillales > Lactobacillaceae > Levilactobacillus > Levilactobacillus suantsaii. The sequence goes on from NZ_CP059603.1 coordinate 2,467,236, forward strand.
TGGAGAACTTGTAACTGCGCAATGGCGTCTAAATCATCTAAGTGGTCTAAAATATCAGTCAGTAACGTGTCATCATACTTCACAATGAAGTGGGAGTTGTTACCCACGTTGACCTGGAACGGTTCGCCCGCTTTTTGCCGTAAGTCTTGGTACGTTCCTAACGTCACGGTCGGCGTCTCAAAGATAGCTGGTGCCGTCTCATAGTTACTGTTCAACGGAATCTTCCATTGTCGCTGAGCGTCTTGGCCATCACCGATAAAGAACTGGGCCTGACTCAAGGTCAGTTGACCGTCTTTGACGGCCGCCGTGACCACGGGATACCCAGGTTGTTCGAGCCACGTGTTCATGATGCTACCAACATCCATGCCGGAAGCGTCACTCAAAGCGGCCCACAAATCAGCACCCTTAGCGTTACCATACTGGTGGGCTTCAAAGTAGGCCTTTAAGCCCTGACGCAATGCTTGGTCGCCCACTAAAGCTCGGGCCATGACTAACATCCGTGCGCCCTTAGCGTACACGATGGCACTATCAAAAATGGCATCGATTTCGGCAGGATCTTCTACTTCCACGTGGACGGATTGGACGCCGTCAGTGGCATCCCGTTGGAGCGCCATTGGGGCATCAGATGTCTGGAAAGTCTCCCAGATGTGCCAATCCGGTTCCAGAGCATCGATGGCCACGTATTCCATCATGTTAGCGAAGCTTTCGTTCAACCAGAGGTCATCCCACCATTTCATGGTGACCAAATCACCGAACCATTGATGCGCCAATTCGTGGGCAATCACCGTGGCGACCCGTTGCTTCATATCGAGAGCCGTGTTATCCGGATCAAGCAGCAAGTAAGCTTCCCGATACGTGACCAAGCCCCAGTTCTCCATCGCTCCAGCCGAAAAATCTGGTAAGGCTAATTGCCAGGAATGAGGGAGCGGGTACGGCGTTTGGTAGAAGTCCTCGTAAAATTCGATGGACCGCTTCGCAATATCCAAGGCGAAATCAAGTTCATTGGCCTGGTGAGCCTTGGTGGCGAAAACGCCGACCTTGACACCGCTCTTCGTCTCGGTGACCTTCTTTTGCAAATCCCCAAAGGCAAAGGCGATTAGATAGGAAGACATCTTCTTGGTCGTAGCAAAGTAGTGCACACCCGCTTCCGTCTTGGTCTCGGGCATGTTGCTTAAAATCGTCTCTCCCGGTTGTTCGTCAAACTTGATGGCTAAATCGAAAGTCGCTTTAGCTTCGGGTTCATCGACACACGGGAAGGCCTGCCGGGCCGCCGTGGTCTCAAATTGGGTCCCAATGATTTGCTTCTTTTCGCCGTTAACTTCGTAATAAGACGGATAAATTCCCATCATCGAATCGGTCAGGGGGGCGGTAAAGTCGATGGTGACCGTTGTCTTCCCGGTCTGACCCAAATCGATATGCAAGCCCTCAGCTTGTTCATCAATGGTAAAAGGCACCGCGGTCCCCGCCACCGTCACAGCGTTAATCGTCATGTATTTTTCGTGAACAGAAATGATCGATTCCAGGGCTTCCCCCGTAATCGTGGATGTCCCACTAATCAGTTTTGTGCCCCGATTAATATCGAGTGCAATCTGATAATGCGTGGGTTGGAACGTCTGATAAAAGTGTTTCGTTTCAGTCATAAATTCCCCTCCAAGTTAAAAACTTATTAGAATAATTTCATTATACGCCATTCCTCGGCTAAACGCTGATAATGTGGTAGGACTTTCCCCAACGTCTAACCCGCTAAAAGGAAAAGGCCCAGGAAAACTTCCTGGACCTGTCAGTATATTGACTTAGAAACTTTTAAACGTTGGCATACGCCTTGGTCAGAGCCTTTTTATCTTGATGATCAATGGTCTTGTACCGGTTCTTGGCGTACATTACACTCTTTTTGTCCTTTGAATGACTCAGGCCTAACGCGTGCCCCAGTTCATGGGTCGCAACGTTCGCCCGTTGTTTCTTCGTGTAATGGTAATCCGTTAAGAGGTCCCGATTCAAGGTCGACTTAGCGGACACAATTTCACTCAGAGCTGACGTGTGGCGATAAAAGGAATAGTTGGTGAATCCCGTATAGAGCTTTTCCCCATCAGTATCCAGTTTGGCAGAAGACTGGAGTGCAATGTCGGCCTTGTGACCCGCTTTAGCTGCTTTAAGGTGCACAATCTTGGTCTTATTCCAGCGCTTGATTGCGGTCTTCCAACTCTTTTTATAACTCTTGGATGAGCCGGACATGCTGTACGTCACCGTCCGGGAATCCCAATGGCCCCACGAAGGGGTCTTGTAGGTCTTGGCTTGCGCCGTCGTTGTTAAAGAAGCCCCTAAACTAATCACCAGACTGGCAGTGATGATGATCATGCGGACAACGTGTTTGATTTTTTGGGTGACGAATTTACAATTGAAGTGCAACAAGTAAGAAAATAAAAATAGACTCCTAGCCTGAGTCCTGTAGAATGAAGTCACCATAACAATCATCTAAAGGAGTTCTTAGGCTATGAGTCCATATACACATCTTACCTTAAAAGACCGCGAATGCATACTGTTAGGTGTAACTTTACACCATACTTACCAGGTTATTGCCAATCAAATCGGTTGTTCCAAAGCCACTGTGTCACGAGAAATTAAACGCAACGGCGGTCGGGGCGCCTATTCCGCCGTAAAAGCCCAGCAGAACTATCAACAGCGCCGATTAAAGAGTCGCCGCCTCAGGGTACTGGAGAATTTAAAGCTACGCGACTTTGTCCTTCACTGCATTCTTCAACGACAATGGTCACCCGAGCAAATCGCCGGTCGTTTATCTTTAGAGACCAGTAATTGGCATATCAGCTACAACACGATTTATCGCGGAATTGAACGAAATAATTTAGGCGTTAAACGTAAAAGTCATGGGGCTCGAGGATTCGCTCGAAAGTTACGACATCGTGGGAAAACTCGTAAGGTTAAAGGAACTGTCAACGAACGACGTGGCCGTTTTAATAATGTCCCATCAGTCCATGAACGACCAGTCTCATGTGAGAATCGGACTCGTTTTGGCCATTGGGAAGGCGATACCGTTCGCGGCAAGGTCGGGCGTTCGGGTTTAGTGTCACTGGTCGACCGTAAGTCACGATACCTTCTGTCTGAGCGTGTACCCAAAGTGAATGCCAAGAATGTGACCCAAGCGATGATCGACCTCCTGCATACAGTCACACCTAAACGCGTTCGTACGCTTACACCAGACCGAGGTACAGAGTTTGCGGGTTATCGTGAAGTCGGTAAAGAGCTTGGTATCTCAGTCTATTTTCCAGACCCGCACGCACCACAACAACGTGGGACCAACGAAAATACCAATGGTCTCATCCGAGAGTATTTTCCCAAAGGAACTGACCTTGATGAACTGACCGATCAAGATATCGCGAAGTTTGTCAGGAATTTAAATAATCGCCCCCGTAAGGTCTTAGGCTGGAAGACACCATCTGAAGTTTTCTTCGGTAAAAAGTTACACTTGATTTGACAATTCGTCGTATAAATACTAAGCACTCACTTTCCTTGGTCGCCAATTGAAACTCGATTTTTGGTTAAGAGTGCTAGTATGCAACGAATTTACTTACAATTATTTAGCCAATCATGTAAAACTGTGCAATTTTTGGGCTTTTTTACAAATATTTCAAAGATTACAAAACCTGAATCGCTTACAATTTGTTAGTTTTTTTGCGAAGGCGTTTGCTAAACTTCCCGTTTGCCAAAAAAGTAAAGCCCCAGACCTAAAAACACCAAAATATACCCTAAATTGCCAATAAACATCTGATTATTGGTCAAATGCGTCACTTTTGGCAACCAAATGGTAATCAACTGTACCGGATAGTTTAAAAGGTTTAGGGGGTTCCACTTCAAAAACTCCCATTTATCAACGGCCTGCGTGGTCATCCGACTGAGGCCCAGCAAGATCACGTAACCCACGACACCAACGCTAGCGGCCGTCACTCCTCGTTTAAACTTGACGGCTAACAAGAAGACCACGCTCAGCAATAACCACATGGTCATGAAGTTAGCGGCTGTGCTGGCCAGCCACACTTGCCAAATGAGACTCGGTGTCCCCGGAAAGCTAGCGGTCACCGCAAACTGATTACTTGGCCACATGAACTTGTTAATGAACGTGGTCCCAAGCATCACCGCGTAAAGGACCACTGAGTAAGTCAACATGGTCAGCCACTTGCTGATAAGCACCTGTTCTCTGGAATAAGCTTGGGTGACCAAATCCTTCAACGTATTGAACTCGACTTCACTGGCAATAGTCGTCGCCGTGGCCGCAATCATGATGACTGTAATTAGCCACGGACTAGCAAAGTTAGCCACCCACAGATCACTCGTGCGGGTCGTTTGCCGGTAAAGATCACTCAACCAAGCACAACCAATGTTTTGGAGAATGACCAACACCAAGCAAAAATAGGTCCCCCGATGCCGTAGCAGTTTGAACATTTCTTGTCGATAAAGTCTAAGCATGTTGCGCCTCCTGCTGGTCCAGCATATGTAAGAAGAACTGCTCGAGGTCGCCGTCTTCATGTCGCACATCATCAATCATAATGTTGTGATCCGTGAGCGTCCGTAGAATCTGGGCCACAACGTCTTTTCCCCGTAACTTCACCCGCAGCGGGTGACGTGCGACCACCCGGTACCCCGCAATGCGCAAGATGCTAACGGCTTGGTCTTCCTGCAAAGTCTTAATCACTAAGAAATGTTGGTTTTGCGCTAAGACCTCCCGCATACTGGTGTTGCAAATCACCCGCCCCTGGTTAATCACTACCAAGTCTTCTGCGATACGCTGCAATTCGTCCAAAATATGACTGGAAATCAGAAAGGTGGTTCCCGCCGCTTGACGTTTAACAATTAACTCACGAAGCGCCTTAGTTGCTTGGGGATCCAACCCCTTCATGGGTTCATCTAAAATCACCAAGCTGGGTTGATTGACTAACGCCAGCGCAATCCCCAACTTTTGTTTGAGCCCCACCGAATAGGTCTTCACATCACAGTCCAACACGGTCTCAATCTCTAATGCCCGACTGACCTCTTGAATCCGCTGTGCCTGTGTAGCCGTCGCATCCGCAAACAATTCCAAATTCGCCCGCCCCGTCAAGTACGGGTACAATCCGGGGGCTTCCACTAGTGAGCCCACGTGAGTCAGTTCCCGGTGATGATTAAAACCGACACGTTGTCCATTAATAGTGACGACCCCTTGAAACTTCACCAGGTTTAAAACCGCTTTCATAATTGTTGTTTTGCCGGCCCCGTTGGCCCCAACCAACCCCACCACGTGACCCCGTTGGCAATCGAAATTCACGTTATGGAGAACCTGGCGGTGCCCATACGCCTTGGTCAGGTGACGGACCGATAACACTGAATTTTCCAAAACTATCCCTCCTTGATTAGCCTCAGTATAGCAAATTATCGTCACCCAGGTGAAATAGACGCACTATAAATTATTTATTAAAAGTACATTTTTGATTTTATTACCATCCTTATACTCCGTCTCCTTTCACCCCACAGAAAAGCGCTCCGTTAACGGTATTTTCACCGTAACGAAGCGCTAGTTGGTTAGTCATTTTAAAGCTGAGTTATTTTATTGATCAATCTCTGGAGCCTTACCCAATTCGGCTTGGACCATCCAAATCTTCTTCTCAATGGCGGTCTTGAGTCCAATTAAGATATCCTGCGTACTGAAGTCCTTCTCATCATCCGTAACTTCAATTCCGTGTTGGTAGAGGTTTTCTAAGTAACGGTAACCCGTTACCAGGTGTTCCAGGCGTTCTGGCGTCGTCTTATCCCAATCGCCAGGCCAATCTTTGATTTGAGTATGGTCGGCCATCTCTTGTAACGTTGAATAAGGTTCTCCATCTAAAGCAATCAGGCGTTCCGAAATGACATCCAATTGGTCGTCGATTTCTGCCATGAATTTATCCATTAACGGGTGTAACTTCAAAAAGTTCGTCCCCCGCATGTACCAGTGGGTTTGATGGATAATCATCGACATCTGACTGAGATCAGCAACTAATTGGTTCAATACCTTTTTCGTTTCGGCATACTTCATGTAGATCAATCTCCTTTCAAGCACCATTATATCTTAAACTATCATGCGTCGAAAGCATTGACCCTCGTGAAGAATCAATCTCTGAAATCGATTCCAACTCAACGTTTCCCAACGTCCCCGATGTGGCGTGACTTTTGTAGTAACCAGGCCCACAGTTGGGGACGCCCACTTTAACTAGAACGTTTTGGACTTATTTATTAGTCCACCGGATCCCAGTTTTCTATCCTTGGGAAATAAGCTCCTAAAATCAACCCGAGCAATTGATTCTAAGCGCTTTGTTCCTAAACTAATAATGTATATCCGATAATAAAAATTATACTTAAAATAAATAAATTCACACAATATTTTCCATTCCACTTCAATGATACCGTTGCTGGACTAGTTCCCAGAATATTGGCAATTACAACTACGATTCCCGCAAAGGGTGACATCATGTATGCTAAAACACTACCAATATTTAATCCAAGAGCAATAGCTAAAGCATTAAATGGTAAATTAATTCCCATCATGACCTGTCCCAACAAGGTTACAGAAGCCAAGGGATGTATACCGATTAAAGATAAAATAACAACCAGTAAGGGAACTAAAATTAATGCTCCCCATGATAAGTGCGCAATATATGGTGTTAAAAATCGACCGATTATTTTGGATACTTGGGAATGTTCAAAGACATTTGAAAACAAACCGATAGCAACAAAGAATGGCGCCAAACTTCCACCACGCATTAATCCGCTCTGAAGATACTCCTTTCCAGCCTTAACAGTTCGTTGATGGTCATGGTCTCCCACTTGTAAAGCCAACAGCCAAAATAAGATAACCACTAAGCCAGCCAAGGTAACATCTATCATCGCTTCACCAATTTCAAGGTGAATCAATGTAAAAGCGATTACCAATAAAACAACCACAGCCAAAATAATTTGGAATACCTGTAACATTGCTCGCGTAGTATTACCTCGACTTTTAATCTGCTTGCCATTCTTCTTTGCTGGCAAAGCATGTAATTCGATCAGCAAGGCTAACAGCAGTCCTAATAACCCTAAAATAAAACTGGGAACAAATAGTTTTTGCAAAGGCACATGAGTAATTGTACTAATTAAAAAAATTGTCGCGGCGCCCGGCGCCCATAATGTTCCTAAGGTAAAAGAACGACTAATGGCAACCGATGAGAAGTGATTATACTTTTCACCAAGTCGTTGTTTTATTGTTGGCCCCAAGATGGAGTAGATGATGGGGACAGTTCCCATTGAAAGAATACTAGATAGCAAGAATGTAATTAACATTGTGAAGGCAAATAAGCCCCGATTAGTTGGTAACTTACCATTAACCAGTGTCACGATTGAATTTTGGTATCGCCCCACGGCAATTGGAACCGTAAAAAGTTGCATTACGATTAATAATACGATTAGATTGTCCATTGAATTAACTGCATTAATCACCATCGATAATGAAAAATGCTCATATCCAGCAATTAATAGTCCCAGAATAAAGAAGATCCCCGTTGCCCATTTAAATGCGGTCCCTAAATGATGAAATCCGCCAATTAGAACTAACAAGGAAGCAATAGCTAACACCAACGCTACTTGATTAGCTAACGCCAAATTTAGGATACTAATAATTACCAATAGAACTAGCAATATTCTTTCACTATTTTTAACTATCACTTTTCAAATTTTCTCCCTTTACTATTTACTATTTTCTTGTCCTCTCAAATCCAACAGGACAATTACCGTAAAAAATAACATTGCCAACTGTCACCCAATAAAAAGATACATATTTGCTTGCCTATCCCGCACTTAGCTTTCGCGCAAAATGAGTTAAAGCAAAAAAATCAACAGATTCTTACCTGCTGACCTTAAATTCTAATGACTCTTTTCCATAGAAACAAAAGAGAAGTCACTTTCTTCTGTTACTTCTTTCAACCGGTTCATACCCATATATGGCACTGTTTTCCAGCTCTTTGTGCAAGTGTATCATTTGCGCACTTGGGCTGGATACTATTCGTCAACGACTTTTGGCAAACCCGCGACAACAATAGTCAGAATGGACCATGACCTGCCCAATTTCAAGCTTATCTCCTCGTTCACGGTAATGAATCGCTCCAGCAATTTGATTATCAGCAACCAACTTTAAAACAATCCAATAATGTGGGAAATCCTTCTTACTCTCTTTTGCTGTTTCTCGAAGCGCTGAGATTTCCTAACTGCCAATCATTTCCGCTTCACTTTCAAAAGCTAATAATGGTAATTGATATAACTCTCTAAGTCCGCCGATGTAGCTCGTTCTAGTTTCATAAAATCTCGCTTTAATCATGGGCATTAACAACGAAATCTGTTTTGTCTAATAGATTATTCTTTAGTTCATCGCGAAATTGATTGTAATAGAATTTATCCTTAACAGCCATTGCATGCTTTAACGCATAAACAGTTAAGGTATATCGATGGGGCTTATCTGGCGGCATTGGACCTGCATAATGACTGGTTACGTAGTCATCATCTTCATCGTAGAACCGTGAAGCCCACGTATTCATCCCCTGGGGTCCTTTGAACCCCCTACTAAAATCTTCATCAATATTTTTAACGGGAAGATTAGCGGCTAACCAATGAATAAATGGAAAGCCCGTTCGTGGTACTGCATCATAATCAATCAACGACAATGCTAAATAATTTGTCTCCTGAGGAACATCAGTAACTTCAATTGGAAACGAAATTACTGGTTGCCCGGCCTTTTTAATTGCCGAATATTTGGAATACTTATCTGGTAGGTACCCAGCTTGGGTTACTGGAACGTTTATTTTCATTTAATGATTTTCCTTTCTATTTAGACCACAAAAATTAATTAATTGCTCAATCAAATTTCTGATTATTGTACAGTTTACTATGTTGAGCTTGTTTTTCGGTAAACTTTTTTTCTTAATAGGATGCAGCCCGCTTAGCAACTAAGTCACGCATTATTCTTGACGAATCATTCATCCGATTGTAGGAAAATAAGGTTGAGCTTTTCACTCAGCTTCATGGAGAAATTTTATGCTTGGTTTGTTGGGTAAATCGTAAATTCAGAAATGTCAACATCTCCTGGTTGATCAATCGCGAATTTTACCACCCGGGCAATTGCATCCGGCGAAATTCCGTGTTGCTTGTAGAAGTTCTTCATATTAGCAGCGGTCTTTTCATCACCAACGTGGTTAAGTAATTCAGTATTGATTGCGGCTGGGTAAATGGTCGTTGTCCGAATATTAGTCCCTTCGTTAGCACTTTCCATCCGAGTAACTTCCATAGCATTCTTAACGGCAAACTTAGTCGCACCGTAGACCCCGGAACCAACATAATTCTTCAAGCCCGCTACCGACGAAGTCGTAATAATGTGACCATGCTTTTGAGCAGTAAAGATTGGCATTACCGCAGCAATTCCATTAAGAACTCCCTTAATATTAACATCGATCATCTTGTTCCATTCAGCAGTCCGAACAGCACTCATTGGTGAGTTTGGCATGATGCCAGCGTTGTTAAAGATGACATCAACCTTGCCAAAGCTATCTTGAGCCGCCTTTATTAGAGCTTCAACTTCTTCTGGTTTAGTCACGTCAACAGCTCGGAAGTCTGCCCGTCCACCATTAACGTTAATTTCGTTAGCAATCTTGTAAAGCCGGTCTTCGCGGCGGGCACCAAGCATCACCATGGCACCGTTCTTTGCTAACAATTTGGCAGTTACTTCACCAATTCCAGAAGATGCACCGGTAATGACAACAACTTTCCCTTTAACTGACATAATTAATTCCTCCTATTAATTTTTAATATTTTTCAACACCTTTAACGATCCTTGCTAATCCACAATTAATAGAAGCACTAACACATTCGTAACATATCAACCATCAATTAATATTGTCGCCCTTTTTTATCAGGAAATGGCAATAAGTTAGTCCCGTAAAATATTTATCAAACGCGGTGTTCTTTTCGCCAATACCAAATAGATTATCCTTATTTTGTTCAACCATGATTCGCGCTAAGCCCTAACCCGAAACGTTACTTGTGCTGAGTTGAATTTACTAAAGAAGCTAACATCGTTATCAATATGGCCAATCGGTTGTTGTTCAAAGACTTCGCCATTCTGCTTGTACAAAAATACCAGACTCCCCATCGGTGGCCAGTAAGAAATATCCCCGACCTGATAGCCTTTATCCTTTGCATTATCAGTTGGCAAGCCACCATGGCCGTAACGGTGACACATCTCACGGGAATATAGATTATCCATATCGACGGTAAATGGCATCCGAGAAATTAAGTCGCGGGTTGTTGCGTTATCTTCAAATTGGGCGGTTAATTTAACATCATTGTTTACACTAATTTCAACTAAGGTTTTCTTACTCATTTTCTTTCTTCCTTTCATTAAAGCACCTTGCTTTGCTTCAACCATTCTTTAGTTTCTGCAACACTACTATCAACTGCGTGCGTTTCTAAACGTAGGCCTGGCTTAACATCAGCTGTTGGCAACCACTTCCTCGTATCTTGTTCAGTGTTTTCAATTCCAACATCACCAGAAGTACAAAATGGGATAACCTTCTTCCCAGTAAAATCATAGGCTTCCCAGAAAGAACGAATTACCATTGGCTCACGATACCACCAGATTGGGTGGCCGATAAAGACAGTGTCATACTGATCCATATTTTCAACGTGACTCGTTAGTGCTGGTCGGAAATCTGCAAGTTGTTCCTTGTGGGCTTGAATTGAACACGGATCGTGCGGTTCCGGGTAAACCGTAGCGGTTTGGATTTCAAATAGGTCGCCACCAGTTAACCTTTGAATTTCTTCGGCAAAAGCCTTACTGTGACCCCAGTGACTAAAGTATGCGATTAAAATATTACTTGCCATTAAATTCCATCTCCCTTATTCGATAATCATTAAACCTAAAACGACATAGCTGATTACTAAAGTTATAAAAAGTTGTCCCTTAACCTTCTTCCGATTATTAATAAAATGAGGGTTTATCCCATTGGGTGTTCGGTTCTGCAAGCCCAACACTTTGGTAGGCTGCTAACTCAGGCCTTGCAACCACATCAGCTATAAAAGCGGCTGCCGCTTGCCTCGTTAACTGTGTGTCACGGAACGGTTGCCCGGCTGGAATCAGCTCATGCTGTTCATTATTTGGATCATCATAAAGCCAGGCCATTCGTATTAATGTGTAATTGAGATTACTACGTTTAATCACTTCTGCTGCATCAATAAGGTTTTGATTGTTCCCCATCATCTGCTGGTTCCATTGGCCAAATTTCCCAGGAACCTCATCTTCGATTCCTAATTCACTGGCAACAATCAATCGCTTGACCCGTTGGGACTTCATTGCCGCTACAACATTACGGTTTGCTTGTACAAACTGACCAGTTGCTAAATAAACAATGTCTTGGTGACTAACCGCCTGTTTAAGATCAACCGGATTATTCCAATTACCACTCATCACATGAACACGTGGCTTAGCAATCAGATTGGTTAGTCGTTGCTGACCATGGCGGGCAAACAACGTTAAAAAGACATCTTGATGGATTAACTTAGGAATTAAGTAACGCGAAATATTACTTGTCGCTCCTAAAATTAAGACCCGTTTCATTGCAATGCCTCCTTGTTTCATTCGATGGCTCTATTATGACTGATGAGTACTTGACAGTGAAGAATCTCATTGTTAGGGTGGTGTTAACTTATGGTTGATGCGGAGGGTGGCATAATGGATACCAATAACCTAAGAACGTTTATCTCAGTAATTAAGTCGGGAAGCTTTACGAAAACTGCGGCGCAAAATTTCATTTCAAGCACTGCCGTCATGAAACAAATTAATCGACTAGAAAAAGAAGTTGATACCAAACTATTCGATCGTTCCAGCACGGGAGCCACCCTTACTACTAGTGGTGAGGTTTTCCAAAAGTATGCCGAAACGGTCATTGATCTTACCAACAAAGTTTATGTTGAATGCCATAAAGCCGATGGCGCTGTCCAGACAATCAGTCTTGGCACCTCACTCCTGCATCCCAGCATGCCCTTCATGCCAACCTGGAATGAAATCAAAGATCAGCTTCCAAACTACCAGCTACAAATCACCCAAATTCCCGGTGATTTAACTGCCAATAATCGCGAATACGCAATGCTCGGTCGTGAATGTGACATTATGATTGGTACATTTGATCAAGCGACAACCCGTAGTTTGGTTAATGTCAAGGGCGGTGATAAAATGCAGGTTTATGGCGGTTTAAAAATGTAGGTTTTGGGCGGTCAACCGACGCCTTTTAGTCGATAAGACTTTCCGGTAATCTTGACGACATGGACATGATGAACTAGGCGGTCAAGAATCGCCGCCGTTACGGTCGGATTTTGAAAGATTTCTACCCAGCCAGATAAATCACTATTACTAGTAATAATGGTCGAATGACGCTCATATCGTGCGTTGATAAGCTGGAAGAATAGGTTAGCTTCATCGTGATCAATGGGTAGGTAACCAATCTCATCAATGACCAAAAGGTCATAACGAGCATAACGGTTAATGCAGCGCTCTAAGGTGCCCTTCTCGTTAGCTGTTCGCAACCTAAGGAGAAGCTCATGACAGTTGATGAAGAGCGTTCTTTTTCCTTGGCGACAGGCTTCAATTCCAATACTAATGGCTAAATGGGTCTTACCGACCCCTGGACTACCAATAAAAATCAAGTTCTCGTTCTTTTCTAAAAACGCCAAATCTTGAAACCCAACTACTTCCTGCTGGTTAATGCTGGGTTGAAAGTTAAAATCAAATCCCTTTAGTGTCTTTTTCTGCGGAAAGTGTGCCCGCTTTACGATTCGTTCTATCGATTGTTCTTGATTCCATTCAAGCTCAGTGCTCGTCAGTGTAAGCATTGCCTCAGTAAACGATAGTTGTTGTTGATTAATTTGGTCAACATATTCTGGTAGATACGCAACCATTTTGGTGAGTCCTAGGGACTCTAAGTTAGTTAGTAGCTCCTGAAATTTACTAGTCATTATCATCACCTAAACCTGGTCATATTCGCTAAGATGCTCTGCGATGTATGCCTGTATATCCTGCTCACTTTGTCCCTTTAAGAGGTCGGACCCCAATATGCGGACACGGTCTTGCTTATCGTAATTAAATTGATTGGTCGTTATATTGTGCGAACGGATCATTTCTCCGTTATAATAAATTTGGATACGCTGCTCATTATCGGTCAGCTCGATATCGACTGTGCGACCAATGTAGCGTGGATCAACGGAGTACTTACATTTACGAAAGTTAACCATCGATTCTTTAGAGACGATACGGGTAATATCTTCCTCAAAGAATGGATTTAACAGGTTGGCTGGCTGTTCATGTAGGTACTCTTTTTCTTCGTTCTGCCACTTATCCATTGGAACCTGGTTGGTGGCTTGCGAAACCTCATAATTTAAATCTTCACAGAGATCATTGACCAGACCAATGAGTTCTACACCGTCTTCAAACTCATAATTGTACGGGCGAAGTCGCTCCATTGTTCTTGCTAATGCTTCGACGACACCCTTAGTCTGTGGACGAAATACTCGACAAGCAATTGGATTATAGCCAGCATCGTGGCTAAATTGGCGAAAACGCTCGTTAAATATCGCTTTGCCAAAGCTTGATTTGGTATGATCAACAACTTGCTTCATGTTGTCAAACCAAATTTCGGAAGGAACACCACCAGTTGCCTCAAACGCGTCATTTAAGCATTGAAACAACGTATCTTGACTGCGTTCAAAGACCAAAGTGACATATTTCAATTTAGAAAAGGGTAAGACGTAAAGAAAAATGTTGAAACGGTGCGGCTGCCCATTCCTGTCGTATAAAGTCATTTCTTCTTTCCAATCGACTTGGGCCGATAGGCCCGGCGTATGTTCAACACGAATAGTTGCTTTATGAGTTCGTTCCTTACGAATACTGGCACAGTATTCTCGAACGATAGTGTACTTTCCCTGAAAGCCCCGTTTCTGAATGAATTTGTAAATGGCCTTGGCAGAACAATGTAGCTCTAGTTTTTCCTCGATAATGCTTCTATAGCCATCCAGTAAGCTAGGCCGTTTATGTTTGATCAAGGGCAGGGTCATACTCCCTTGGGCCTCCTCATATGCTCTCTTAGCTGTACGATAATCTACCCCAAACTGTCTTCCAAGAGCCGTAAAATTAGGCTTGATATCATTATTCACGTACTGTTTCACTCCTTCGCGGACATCATGTCTCACATTGAAAACCTCCTAAAGTCAATGTGATTCATAATATCAAAAAATGTAGGAAAACCGACATTTTTACGCCGTCATTTTCCTACATTTTATAACCGCCATGCACAGTTAATGCCATTCCCCTTGGGACTTATCAATTCGGAATCGCTGTGCGCAGTGATAATCCCCTAGTGACTAAAGAAGAACTTTCCATTGATGATTTAGAAGATCAAACTTTGCTGATGGTGCCACCCGGCATAAGCGAAAAAAACGACCAGTTGCGACAAGAGATACTGGAGCGTCATCCAGATATCTCAATTAAGTACACAAATGGTCGTTATGATATTAATGTATTTAACCAAGCGGTTGATGATAATGTGGCGCTGGTTAATTTAACGCCATGGAAAAATATTCACCCAAACCTTGTTACTGTTCCGCTTAAGACCGATATTGAAGTTGAATATGGGATTTTGGCTGCTAAGCATGCTGACGGGAAGGTACAGAATTTCACGAAACAAATCCGACGATTATTATCTTAGTAAAGGCTGTATTTCTCACACACCAAAATTCTCAAAATATTGATAATATTTTTAAGTCTTCTTCGGAAAAAGTCTTGCTTGATCAGTGAGACTGGTTCTTTATCAAAAACTATAGATCCCAACTAATTCTCTAAATTTATATCATAAATATTTACAAATGCAGCATCAAGGTATCGTAACAAGTGTTGAACCAACCGTTTTACAGTTATTGATTCATTCTTGTTCAAAATATCTTGTTCCCACTTTGGAACATTATTACTCATTTTCTCTCCAAATTATTGTTTACATTTTGCCAAATCAGAGTTTGACACGATTTATTACATAATCCCCAGTTATCATTTAAAGACCTGTGGCAACGCTCTACATCTGACTAAAACCAACCTTAAGACTCTTTACAACAATAAGAGTGCGTTTAATAATATAATCTCTATCCATAAGCTTTGGTCATGACAAACAATTATCTACTTATTTGTTACACCTTTTTTGTCAATAAAACCATATCTTTCAGTACAACACCATTAGAAATAATTTGTTCCTTATATTCATCAAAAAAATCTTTTTTAATTCCAGAAAATCTAAATCCATTTTTTAAATAAAATAAGATATTCTGAACATCAGCATCGCCAGTACCCACTAAAATCGTATTATATCGATCTCTGGCCTGTTCAAATACATAAGCTATCATTTTTGATCCAATTCCTTGACCTTGGGCCTTGGCATCAACGGCAATATTTTTGAGTTCACCAACGTTACCATCACTTGTTGGAACAACTATCGCTACAGCAACAGCCGTATTACTCTGTTCAGCTAAAAACAAACAACCTTGATTGATATACTCACGAACTTTACTTTCATCCTCATCGCCGATTAAAAACAGCCTCATATATTGATCACGTTTATTTCCCGTGTATTTCGAATACTTAATCATACAACACCCCTCTTATTTTTGAAGGCAATCACCGATACTGAAGCAAGTATTAACAGTATCAAATTGAACGAAATTAATTTCACGTAAATATTGCTGCCCAGGCAAAGGCCCATGTAAATCAACGAAGAAATTGGTTCTAGAGTTTTAGAAACGGAACCAATAACCGTAAAAGTTGAAGTTAAACTTTCTCTTGGCAAATTAGTTTGCATATAAACAACTGTCGCTACATCAAGCCAAGATGCTAAGCCGCCAATACTAAAAATTAAAAAGAATTTCAATATGTTAGGTGATAAAAATAAACCAATTACCAATAAAGAGACAACACCAGGTATTGCAATAAGCTTGGTATTTAACTCCGATTTAGAAAAGATTTTTAAGAAAATCAAATTACTTACAAGCATTCCAATATCAAAACTAGAATTTAAGATGGAAAACCATTGTTTGTAGTTGGTTGGATTATTTTTTATAAGTATAGTTGGTAATGCATTTTCCATTAGTCCACCAATGCTGAGGTTTAAGATAACAAATGATGCTAAAATCATTTTTAGATCCTGACGTAAAAATATCTTAAAGATTTTATTCTTCGATTTAATAACTGTATTATTTTTTGAAATAATAACTTTTTTAACATACATTTTGTAAAAAAAGTAATTACAAAATCCAGAAACTAAAAATGTAAAGCTATCAATTAAGACTAATAGTCCATATGAGACAGATATTCCTAATAGAAAACCACAAAACAGCTTCCCAACAACCAGAAACAGAAAATCTGAAACATTAAAAATAGCTTCAGTTTTTTGAACTACTTCTTTTTTAAAAAAATTAGGCACTGCTGCTGTTCTACTCGGAATATAAAAAACCGAAAATGTGAAGTGAACCCTTAAACTTGGACAACTTTATTAAGCTGCTTTCTGGGCGGTAAGTTCCCGGTATTTTACCGAGGACTTACCGTCCAGTTTTGTTTTGATGCGACGGTGATTATAGAAATCTATCCATTCGGTCATAGCTTTGATAAGTGCTGCTTTGGTCTCAAACTGTTCATCCATAACTTCGACTTTCATGATGTGAAAGAACGATTCCATGGCGGCGTTGTCGAGACAAGTCGCTTTACGAGACATACTTTGAAATGCATGGTGGTCTTTAAGCACGTTTTGCCAGTGACGATGCTGGTATTGAAATCCTTGGTCAGTATGGACGGTGGTGCGATAATCTAACACCGGTATCTGATTTAAGGCTTCTTTCAAAGGCTTTACGGTGAATTCAACGGTGGGGTGATCACTAATATTGAAGGCTAAAACTTCGCCGTTAAAGAGATCTAAAATTGGTTCTAAATAGACCCGCTCGTCTTGACGATTGTTTCCGTATCGAAATTCACTAACATCGGCGACCAACTTCTGGTAAGGTCGATCTATTTTGAAGCGTCGTTTAAGCCGATTAGGCGCGATTATCCCAATGGTTCCTTTGTATGAATTATATTTTCGCTTCTGACGATTAAAAGCTCGACATAACCAGTCTTGCTCCCGCATGATACGTAAGACCCGCTTGTGATTGATTTTAAAGCCGTAATCATGTAAAACATCAGTTATTCGTCGGTAGCCATATTTACGGGTGTACTTCGGATCTTGTTGACGAATCTCGTCAATGGCTTGAATAATTTGTGAATCATCTAAATCGCGACCACGATGTTCCTTAGCGTAATAGTACGTACTACGAGGAATATGAACTGCTTTAAGAACTAGTTTGATGGAAACTTGAAACGCCTGCCCTAACTCGTCTACTAGTTCGATGAGTTCGTGTGTTTTGACTTCTTCCGTGCTAAGGCATCGAGTTTTTTTAAGAATTCATTTTCAATTTTTAACATTTGATTCTCTTGTTTCAACTGTTTCAACTCTGCGGCTGGGGTCGGTGTTGTCGTGGTTTGGGGCTTGTCCTGGTTATGTTTAGCCATGTGCTTAGGATTCCCTCGTTTTCGCTCAAGTCCCACAATTCCAGATTCCTTGAATCGTCTTTCCCATTGCCAAATCGTACTTGGCGATGATAGGTCAAAGTGTAATGCTGTCACTGGAAGCGAAGCTTGATGTTGTTTCTTCCAGTTTAATACATCGACTTTAAACTGACTAGAATATTCTTGAGACATTGACCGATTTTTCAGACCTTCAATGCCTCGCCGCTCAAACCGGTGAACCCAATCTAGAACGATTGAATGCGTGCTGACGCCATACGCTCTGGCTAAAGATGTTGAACCTTTACCAGATAAATATTCAGTAACAACCTTTATACGAAAATCTAAATTAAATTTAGTCATAGTAAAACCCCTAAGATTGGATTTAGTGTCCAACCTTAGGGGTTCACTTTATTTATAGGATTTCGTTGCATATGGTTTTAACTCAATGCTTCTAATTTTGTGGGAGCCTATTCCCACTCAATTGTCGAAGGCGGCTTACTCGTGACATCATACAGGATGCGGTTCACGTGCTGCACTTCATTAACAATGCGCACGGAGATCTCCTGTAAAATGTCCCACGGAATGTGAGCAAAGTCGGCCGTCATCCCATCAATGGACGTCACGGCCCGAATCCCTACGGCATAATCGTAGGTCCGGCCATCACCCATGACCCCAACGGATTTAATGTTAGGGAGCACGGTGAAGTACTGCCAAATGTCGCGGTCTAAGCCCGCTTTTTTGATTTCTTCCCGTAAGATTAAATCACTGTCCCGGACGATTTGGAGTTTTTCGGGGGTGATTTCACCTAAGACCCGAATCCCTAAACCGGGACCAGGGAACGGTTGACGCCAAACCAGGTCGCTAGGCATCCCCAGCTTTTCACCTAATTCACGCGCTTCATCTTTGAACAGGGAACGTAGTGGTTCAATCAACTCAAAGTGCATGTCTTCGGGCAGTCCCCCCACGTTATGGTGAGATTTAATGGTTTGCGCCGTATCGGTCCCACTTTCGATGACGTCGGTGTAGAGCGTCCCTTGGGCCAAGAAGTCGATACCGTCCAGCTTTTGGGCTTCGTCGTTAAAGACTTGAATGAACTCGTTACCGATGATCTTCCGTTTCTTTTCGGGTTCCGTCACCCCGGCCAACTTCTTCAAGAAGCGGTCTTGCGCGTCAACCTTGACGATGTTTAACCCAAACTTACCTTCCAGGCTATCCATGACTTGCTTAGCTTCGCCCTTGCGTAACAGGCCGTGATCCACGAAGATACTGGTCAATTGATTGCCGATAGCCTTGTGTAACAAGACCCCGACCACGGAGGAATCGACCCCACCGGAAAGGCCCAGTAAGACCTTCTTGTCGCCAACCGTGCGCCGAATCTGGTCAATTTGTAAGTCGATGAAATCATCCATCGACCAGTTGGCCTTGGCGCCACAGATGTCGAACGTAAAGTGCTTCAGAATCTGGTTCCCATATTCGGTATTGCGTACCTCAGTATGGAATTGAATCCCATAGAAGTTACGGTCCACGTCTTGAATAGCCGTAATCGGACAGTTCTCACTGGTTGCGACCACATCAAAGCTGTCCGGTTCCTTGGTCACCAAGTCCCCGTGACTCATCCAAACGGTCTGTGTCTCGGGTGTATCTTTGAATAACCGCGCATCGTCAGACGTGATTTGAATCTCTGCGCGACCATACTCCCGGTTAGCAGCCGCTTCGACCTTCCCACCTGGTAAGTAGTAAGCCATCAGCTGCATCCCGTAACAGATACCCAAGATTGGAATTCCGAGGTTAAAGATCTCTGGATCGACCTTTAAGGCATCCTGATCGTAGACACTGTTCGGTCCCCCAGAAAAGATAATTCCTTTCGGGCCCCAAGCCTTAATCTCAGCAGCACTCATCGTGTGCGCCTTGAGCTCGGAGTAAACGCCCAAGTCCCGGATTCGGCGGGTAATCAATTGATTATATTGACTCCCGAAGTCTAAGACGATGACTTTATCGAACTTAGACAGATCAACGTTTGCCAAGCCATTCACCCTTTCTTTCTGTCTGCTAAAAAAACACTGTCCTTATCATACCGGCTTTTGAAACGAGGGTCAACATAATTCAGTTATTCACGCAACCGGTAACGTAAGTGGTAATAGGGTTGCCGGTCTAAGAGCCGGCGCTGGGTCCCCACGAAGCCAAACTGGGCGGCCATCTGAGCCAAGCGACTTCCCGGCCGGACGTCTAGTCCCACCACCGGTTGACCACTAGCCGTGGCGCGCACCAAAACATCGCCCATCAACCATTCGTCAAACCACCGCTGCAGATACGTTTTGCGAGCGTAACGCGGGTTCACGGTCAGCAGGTCCAAGTACCATTCATCGGCTAGTGCGCGGGGCGTTATGACCGGCACTTGTGGCGGGCTCACCTGCAAGCGTTCAAACAGCGCCGTCCACTGGTTATCCAGCTGCACCTCCACGGATGCGGGGTAGCCAAAGGCCGCCCCCACGGCGACTCCTTGATTCTCGTAGACTCGCGCGTGCGGGTAGCCGTAGCGAAACTTAGGCTGATGATAACCGACGAATAACAGCTGCGAGAGTTGTTCCTTGGTGACCCGACGCAATTGCCGTAATTGCCGCCGTTCCAACTCATGTAAAACCAGGATTGACACCGTGTCGGCGTCAACCACCGTTGCATCACGTAGCATATGACTCCCCCCTCATTGCCCTTTTAAGTGTCTTTCCCCAGAGACGCTGGGCCCGCTAATACTTACGTAACAATAAGCGGTCGACCCGATGATGAAAGGTCTTATGAATGATCATGTCCGCCCGATTCCGAGTAGGCAAAATGTACTCCTCAAGGTTCTTCAAATCAATGTCGTGCCAAACCTGCCGCCCCTTAGCCATTGCCCGGTCATGGTCGCCGATAGCATACGGGTAATAGTAATTGACCGGGTCCTGAAAGGCCGTTTCCAATAGCAATTCGAACCGTTCTAGAAACCAGCTCTCAATCAGCGTTGGGTCGGCATCCACGTAAATCGAAAAGTCCGTAAAATCGCTGACGTAAATCTGTTCATTAGTTGGCAATTGTAAGGTATTGATGCCCTCCACGATTAGGATATCCGGGTGCACGATGTAGTCAAACTGGTCGGGCACGATGTCGTAAACCTTATGCGAATAAACTGGCGCTTTAATGAGTGGTTCACCACCCTTGACCGCATTTAAAAACCGAATCAACGCCGACATGTCGTAACTTTCCGGAAAACCCTTGCGCGCCATCAGGTTACGTTGTTTGAGTTCTTGGTTACTATAAAGAAAACCGTCGGTCGTAATCAATTGGATGCGTTGGTTGGGAAGGTAGTGGTTCAGCAGGACTTCCAGCAACCGGGCGGCGGTACTCTTACCGACCGCTACACTGCCGGCGATACCGATGATAAAGGGTACCCGGCGCGGCTTTTGGTGTAAAAACGACGCCTTGTCGCGCTGAAGAAGTTGGTAGTGCTTGACCTGTAGCCGCAACAGATGAATCAAAGGAATGTAGATATCCTGCACATCTTGAAGGGATATCCGGTCGTTGAACGCCTTAATTTGCCGCAGACTTTCCTGGGTCAGCGGTAACGTGGCGGCGTTAGCGAATGCCTTCCATTGGTCACGGGTAAACGCATTGTAATTGATGGGATCGCTCATGAAGACACCTCGAAAAAATTAGTTTCAGATTTTATCCTCCCATTATAACGCATTGTGTCGCGAAAAAAGAGCGCAGATTCTTGGATACGCCATGAAACAGTCAAGCTACACGAAACCGTTACCAAGACTTAAACAAAAAGATGCTAGTATCCCGTAAACTTCCAGTATAATAAAAGATGATTCACTCAGTAATCGGAAAGGAAGCGGCACCATGGCGAACCGGCCCCGCAAGCAATTCTTTATTTTGGTTGGTCTCATTATTTTAGTCTTTTTAGGGGGGACCGGCATCTGGTTTTGGATCCACCCCGCGACTCACTCAGTGACCCGTCAAACGGCCGTACGGACCTGGCACGGGATTGCTCATGACGCCCATGTCAGTGCTCAGCAACGCCATAGCACCAAAACGCAGTTCGACCGCGAAACAACCAGTCAAACGGCGCCCAAGCTCGCCACTAAAGTCACCCAGCAACTAAAAGCCAAACATTTCGTAGGGACTGCATTGGTGGTCAAAAATAACCGCGTGGTCTACCAACGCGCGTTCGGTTGGGCCAACCGGGAACAACATCGCAAGAACACGACCACGACCCCCTACCTCATCAACTCCACGCAAAAGGCTTTGACTGGCCAACTCATCATGCGTGCTGTCCAGGACGATCAACTGAGTCTTAATGACCATCTCAGTCAATACTACCCTAAAATCAAGCATAGCCGGACGATCACCATTCGGCAGATGCTCAACATGACTGCTGGCATCTACGGTACCGTGCCCCAAAGTCGCTACCTTAGCGAACGAGCCGTCTATCATCAGGCCGCCACCCACGCCAAGATTGACACCACCAAGATTGGTCAATTCGATTACCAGCCCATCGACTACACGCTATTGGCAGGCATTTTACATCAAGTCACCCACCAATCCTACTATCAACGGTTCTACCAACAAATCGTGACCCCGTTGAATCTGAACCACACAAAATTTGCGGAAGTCTTCCGTCACTCACGGACCATGACCGTTAGTTACACTGGCAGTCGTCCGGGACTTTACCAAACGCCCCACATTCCCGCCGCAGCCCCATTGGCCACGCGGGTCGGGACTGGGAACGTCATGATGAGCGCCGGCGACCTGTTTCGCGCCGAACGAGCCGTCATCCAGGGGAAGCTCCTACTAAACTCAAGTGGGGCCCAAACACTCCATCAGGCTAAATCGACCACGGCACACTACACCGGTGGACTCTATCACCTGGGCCAAAGTGGTTACTATGGTCACGGTCTCCGGGACAACTACGAAGCGACCTTCGTGTTGAGTCGCAACGGCAAGACCGGCGTCGTCTTCTTATCCAATAGTTTCACCAAGGCGACCATGTGGCCGACCTGGTCCACCGAAAAGACCGCTATCAGTCTTTTCAAGCAGGTCGACCAAGCCCAACACCTTAATTAACCAAAAACGGCCGTGTCCTTGATCAAGGACACGGCCGTTTCAATTCACACTGATTTAATCCACGGGAACCGCGGGCACGACGGTAAATTCATCCGCCGGCACGTCATCGAGTAACGGTGATAAGGTCCCCGCGGCGACTAAGCTCAAGCGGTGCATTGCTCGGGAGCAAATCGTGTAGAGCAACTGGCGTTCATCATCGTCTTGGTAGCGACTAGCAGACGCTTCCCAGACGATGACGGCATCGAATTCCAACCCCTTGGCCAGAAATGACGGTACCACGATAACGCCGGGCGCCAGCCGTTGGTTTTCGGACTGAATCAGCGTCGCCTTGACGCCGACCGCCCGTAATCGTGTCGTCAAATCTTGACAATCTGCCAGGTCCTTTCCAATGATGGCAGTGGTCTCATGGTCCGCATCGTTACGGGCCAATTCAGCTTTGACTCGCGCAATCGCCGCGGTTTCATCACTCGCCACGGTCACCGTCGGCAATTCGCCTTCGCGGGCAAAGGACGTCACGGCTTCCCCATTCTTCAAGATATGCTTGGTGAAGTCCGTGACCTGTTGTGTCGAACGGTACGAACGGGTCAGTTGGACCACCCGCGTTTTATCCGGATCGAACATGGTACTGAGTTCGTGCAACAAGGTGTGACTGTTTTCCTTAGTAAAGATGGCTTGGTTCAAGTCTCCAAGCATGGTAAAGCGGGCTCGCGGGAAGGTCGACTTCAGAAAGGCTAGCTGAAAGGCGTTGTAGTCCTGCACCTCATCCAAGAAGACGTAGCGCATGTCCCGGTCGCCGGACTTACCCGCCATTTTATCGTACAGGTACAAATATGGTGTGGTATCCAACAGTTGCATCTGATGATCGCGCAACGCAGCTACGGTCGCATCCACGCCGGCTTGCCACTCGGCAGTCGTCAAGTGGTACTGGGCCAGGTCGATTCGTTCCGGCATCTGCCGTAACATATGGACATACTGATTATTGATGGTCAAGAACCGGGCCCGGACAATCGCCTTACGGACGGGTTCCAGAGAAGTCATGACGACTCGCCGTGCTAAGAACTGGTATTCCTTATCGGCCGACTCGAATTCCCGCGGGTGATCACCGTATAACGAATCTAACTGTTCCTTACTTAGGTCCTGGATGGTATCTTCGACCCACTTACTCTTCATTTCACTGGAGATTCGCCGGTTAAGGATGCGGACCAAGGCTTCCTTAGTGGCCTGGAGCCGGTTGCCTAGATGGTAGTTCCGGTTGAAGCTGTAGTAAATATCTTGGATTTTTTCTTTCGGAATAAAGACCTTCCCCTGAAAGACGATGTTGCGGAACAACATGTCGCGTTGTTCCAAGTGGTCCGCATAGCCCGTCACCGCGTTAAAGAACGCCAGGCTCCCCTTGAGAGCGTTTAGTCGTTTTTGGACCGGTGAATTAGTTTCCGCAAACCGTTGCGCCAAGGTTTCAATGTCAATCTTTGGCAACCGGCGACCAGCATATTGGTAATAAGTCATCTGAACCATGTTGTGTTCCCCGAGTTCTGGCAACACTTGGTCGATATAATCGTTAAAGAGTTGGTTGGGCGAGAACAGAATGACCTGGCCCGCGTTCAACTTGCCTCGGTACCGATACAACAAATATGCTACTCGTTGAAGAATCGCCGCCGTCTTCCCGGAACCCGCGGCCCCCTGGACGAACAGCAAGTCCGAATGGGTGTCCCGAATAATCTGGTTTTGTTCCTTTTGAATGGTCGTGACGATACTCTTCATGTGGGTATCGGAATGTTCACTCAACGCCGACAGTAACATCTGGTCGGTTACCGTTTGGTCAGTATCGTACAACGTCACGATTTGCCCGTCTTCGATTTGGAACTGCCGCTTGAGTTGCACGTCGACAGTCTGTTCCCCGTCTGGCGTCTGGTAGCTAACCGCACCGAGTTCCCCATCATAATAGATACTAGAAATGGGCGCCCGCCAATCGTAAATCAAGAAGTGGTCAGGGGTATCCGAGAAAGACCCTAACCCAATGTAGATGGTCTCAGGCTTAGACGTGGGCGTTTCTTGAAAATCGATTCGCGCAAAGTAAGCCCGCTTTTCGAGTCGTTTCAGGGTACTCAGTTCAGTAGTCGCGTGTTGCCAGCTATTCTGCCGTTCGGCTAACATCTGTTGCTGTTGTCGCACGGACAGGGCTGTTTCCATAATGCCTTCATAACTGTCCGTTTTAAGTCGCAGGTCGTTGACGAAATTCTTCCGAATCCCCGCTTCGTCACTTTCGGCCACGCCAATACGTTTCTTCGCTGCCGTTTGGGCCTGTTTAATCTTAGCAACGACCATATCCAAATGTTGTTGCTCTTGGGCTTTAATTGAGTCTGCCAATGCAATTCCTCCTTGCTAAGACTGGACATCCTAACCGTCAAATTTGTCATAATTCGCTTAACCATACTACACTTATTTCCCCGACAAATAAAGGATTCTGTCCGCAAGCGTCAACGATAAGGTTGACGCTGTTTTTTGCTATAATGGACCTAACTTTTGAGGGGTGGTAACTTATGGATCAAATCTCATTACTCATCATTTTAACGGCTGCGCTGATAACCCCGTTAATCATGGCTCGGTTACGGTTAAGCATCTTACCAACTGCCGTCGTGGAAATTTTAGTCGGTATCCTACTGGGACCCAGCTTGTTTAACGTGGTTCACAGTAGCAATGACACGTTGACCTTATTGTCCAACACTGGGGTCATCTTCTTGATGTTCCTGAGTGGGATGGAAATCGACTTCAGCCTCTTCAGTCGTCGCCGGGTCCCGGAGACCCCCCTGGCGGCCAAAGCGGCCCAACAAGCACCCAAGTATTCACCCGTTTTTCTAGCGGTCACTAGTTACGTCAGTGTCGTGGTCGTTTCCTTGGCTTTAGGCTGGATTTGCAAACTAACCGGGCTATTCAAGGATCCTTGGCTTGCGACCATCATCTTCATGACGATTTCTTTAGGGGTCGTGATTGCCACTTTAAAGGAAAAAGAGCTCCTGAGTAAGCCCTTTGGCCAAACAACGCTATTGATTGCCGCTTTAGGAGAAATCGTGCCCTTATTTGCGTTGACCATTTACGCCTCGATTTTTGGTAATAATAGTCGGTCTCTGTGGCTTCTTTTGCTGGTCTTCTTAGCGGCCGGCGTTTTATTCATACGTTTCAAACCCTTCTTCAATTTTTTCGAACGTATCAACAAATCCACGACTCAACTGGATATTCGGTTGGCGTTCTTCCTAATTTTTAGCCTGGTGGTCATCGCTGACGCTGTGGGTGCCGAAAATATTCTGGGGGCCTTCGTCGCCGGAATCGTCATGAAGCTCTTACAACCCCATGAAGAAACTCGGGTCCGGCTCGATGGGATTGGCTACGGCTTCTTCATCCCTATCTTCTTCATGTTAAGTGGGGTCGACATCAACCTTCGGACCTTGCTATCCGATTCCGCCACACTTCTCCTCATTCCAGCGTTCTTTGTCGCTTACGTGCTTTCTAAAGTGGCCATTTACTGGATTTTACGGCTCCGGTTCCACCGGCGCAATGCCTTAGCGGGGGCCACGATTTCCGGGGCCACCGTCACCATGGTCTTGGCCGTGCTCCAAGTCGCAAAATCCATGAAAGTCGTGACGACTCAACAATCTGGCGCCTTCCTGTTAGCTGCAATTTTGACTTGTATCCTGGGGCCACTGGCTTTCAACGTCTTCTACAATCCCCAAGCCGAAAAGACCAAGAAAGCCAAGGTCCACTTCATTGGCGCCAACCTGTGGACGGTACCTGTCGCCCAACAATTAGCTAAGAACTGGTACGACATCACCATGTACACCGACAAAGCCGCCAACTACCGTACCTACAACTCCGAAATCAAAACTGAATTACTAGATAACCTCAACCCCGAAGACGTTACCGCTCAACAAGCCTTCGATGCGGATATCGTCGTCTTAGGCCACTTCAACGCGACTAAGAATTACGAACTGGCTAAGGCCGCCAAGACTTATGGGGTTAAGCGAGTCATTGCTCGCTTCGAGGACCGTAACGTTCTGGACGCCCAGGAAACCGAACTGACCCAGATGGGCATCGAAGTCTTCAACACACCAGCCGTGACCATCGCCATGCTGCGCAGCCTGATTGAAGCGCCAACGACCCTGGAACTGTTGACCTCGTCGGAAACCACCGTTTACGAAGTGACATTGCGCAACCGGCGTTACACCGAACAGGCCATTCGCCAAATGCCGTTCGTGGATCAAATCACCATCAGCCAAATTTTCCGCGACCGTCACTTCATCCGACCGACCGGCTCGACTACACTGAAACTCAACGACCGGCTGATTTTTACCAGTACCCCCGAAACGGCGCAACAAATCCGCCAGGAACTCGGGATTCTCAACTAAGTCTATGTTAGAATGGGACGTATTGCTTTGAGAGAAAGAGAGGTACGCGTACATGGCGACAGTTGAACTTTATTTGGTCCGTCACGGCCAAACCTATTTGAATAAATACCACCGTATTCAGGGGTGGTCCGATTCCCCCTTAACCGCGAAGGGAATTGCCGACGCTAAGAATGCTGGCGAGCGGTTAGCCAAGTTACCCCTAGCCGCTGCTTACGCCAGCGACACCAACCGGGCGCAGACCACGGCCCAACACATCTTGACGGCTAACCAGGCTTTGGCCGTCGGTGACTTACAAACGGAACCGGCCTTTCGCGAAGAGAACTTTGGCTACTTCGAAGGCCTCGATACTGGTTTCGTCTGGCATGCCATTGGCAGTCCTGTAGGTTTAGACTCCTTCAACGCGATGATTCGGCATTTGACCATCGAAAAGACCAAGGACATGTTCAAGGCCCAAGATCCTTACGGTGATGCCGAAGATAACGCCGAGTTCTGGGAGCGAGTCCAACCCGCCTTAGACCGTGTGGTCGCCCAAGCCAGCGACGGCGATAAAATCGTCATCGCCACTCACAGTACGACTATTCGCAGTATCGTGTCCAAGTTTGGTCCGGACATCGATATTTCGGTCCCGGTCGATAACGGCAGTATTACCAAACTGACCGTTAAAAACGGCCACTACCGCGTCGACGATTACAATAATACGACCGGTAAAATCAACTAACGCTGTAATCAAAATGGGTTCTGAAGACCACTAACGTGGTCTTCAGAACCCATTTTATGGTTAGGTTTAATTCTCTTTATCGCATAACGCTTTAAAAGTCGCTTGATCCGCCGCATCAGCCCGGTAAAAGACTGGGGGCTGACCCAAGGGCGCTACGACCGAGACTGTTTGTCCCCCGGTCAGTTGCCGCCCGCTCCACAGGTGAACCCAGTCACCAGCAGGCAAGGTCACGGTCCGTTGGGTCGTGTGCGGATGCAAGATTGGGGCTACGAGCAAATCATTCCCCAACAGGAAACTACTGTGTTCATGCCACAAGGCTTGATTGGCCTCATCCGCTAGCATCAACGGTCGCATCACGGGTAACCCCGTCGCCGTATTTTCTGCCATCACCCGCCGGAAATACGGTAAGAGATGGCGGTGAATCGTGGTCAGGCGCGCCAATTGGCGTAAGGCGGCTTGATCTTGGTTCGGTTGGAAGTTTTCCGCTGGCCGGTTGCCTTCGTGGGTCCGCATTACTGGCGTGAACGCCGCCAGTTCCGCCCACCGAAGCCATAATTCCTTACTGCGTTTAACGCCGTACAGACTCGTGTACCCCCCAATGTCACTATGGGTGAGACCATTACCGGTGAGGCCCGTCGTTAGCATTCCCGTCACCGCGGAAGGAATCCCATCATCCGGGGTCCAATCGCTACTCTGATCACCAGCCCACAGAAGTGGTGCGTACTTTTGCGTGCCTACGCCGCCAGAACGAAAGAACGGAACCACGTCACCGGTCGTTCCCGTTGCGTCTAAGGCCGCGCGGTTCAATTTGGCCCACAGGACCGGCCACCGGTTATGTGCCGTTTCTGCATCCACGTTGCCGTAGAGTCGTGCATCGGTCGGTAAATACTCGCCGAAATCAGCCATCCAGCCACTCATGCCACCGCCGATCAATCGGGTCTCAATCAACGTCTGGAACCAGTGAAAAGCTGCCGGATTCAACAGATCGACCGTACCACACTCAAATTCACCAAAATCAATCAGGTACGGTTCCCCCGCCTGAGTCTGGACCAAATATTGGTTATCGGCAGCCGTCTTAAACAGTGGGCCATCCGTCACTAAATAAGGGTTGATGTACCCCAGGTAACGAATGCCTTGTTGCCGCCAACGCCGGACCTGTTGTGGCCACTGCGGATAGGTCTTTTCGTCTAAGTGCCAATCCCAGTGCAGACGTTTACCAAAACTGGTGGTCAGCGGGCCGACCCAGTCTTGTGTCCATACCCCAGCAATATTGACTCCTGCCTGTTGGTGGGCCTGAGTCACCGCCGTTTTAACTGCAGTGGTGCCTCCCTGGAGCCCTAGCACGACACCGCTAAGTAACCAATCGGGTAGTGGTGGTTGGGTACCAAACCAATCCTTATTCAAGGCCACAGTAGCGGCTAAAGTTTCCGCGTGCCCCAAATAAAGTGCCGTAGGAATCTCCCAGGCTGAAAGCTCCGTGAAGCGTTGGTCTTGAAAGTCTAAGACGGCATAGGCGCTGGTCGCCAAGTGGACCAATTGGTGTCGACTGGTCAAATAAGTGGCCTGTGGATAATTAGTGGTGTAGTAATCACCACCGCCCCCGTTAGCTCGGTCAGCGGCCTGGGTCACTGCCGTTTGCTTATTCCGGCCGATTCCCGGTTCTGAAGTCCAAATGGGGAACCGTCGGCCAGACAATTCGAAGGCACTAAACTGCTCGCCAGCCCCGTAGAAACGGTCACTAGGTTGGGCCAAGAGCCGCAACCAAAAGCGATTCAACTGTCCCGCTAGCGGCCGAAAATCCAAGTGCCATCCAGCCGTCCGGTAATGGAGCGTCAGCTGTAAGTAGCTGGGACTCGTCGGGGTCGGTGCCAAATCAAATTGAACCGTGTTCCCCGCCTGCTCGAGGTTGCGGACCCAGGGCAACCCAATCTGCGAATGCCGTTGTTCCGTGATACGAAAGTTACCATTCGTCATTTTGAAGTCTCCGTGACCTTCCCCCACCAAAATGGCGGGTTGGGCCGCAGTACTGTGAAGAATCGTTTCGGCGGGTTGAGCCCACTGGAGCTGCCAGTCGTCCACGACCGTAGGATCCATAACACTCAATTTTCCTGCCGCCAGGACAATTTTCATGGGCTATTCCCCCTTTGTTAAAGTCGTTACAGGAACGCCTAACCAGCGTCCTAGCCAGGTGATGGCCGCCGCATAGTTACCGTAGATCAAGGCAAAGTGAGATTCGGCTCCCATTTGAGCCAATTCATCTAATAAGGTATTCACGGGAAGCGTGATTTGAACCTTACCAGAAACCCCGTTGAATTGTGGTTCGGCTGCCAAGACCTTCCCAGTCAGGGTCACCAGTTGATAGTGTTGCCCGTCCCAGTGGACTCGAACTAACGTTACCGGGCCAGGCTTCAAGGCCCCATCGACGCTCACGCCGATATGCCGGTTCGGGTGCACGCCTGCTGTTGCCGGATAATCCGGGTTGCAAAGTTGGTAAGCCCCATAATCGTGCCAGAGAGTCACCGTGTTGTCTTCTGGATCTAAGCGCGTCACGTCACCCAAGAATGCCGGTGACTGGTTATTGGTCAAAGCTTGCAGTAACGCCATCGAGACAGCTCCGTGGATATCTCCTTCTTCGGCGACCGGCGTGAGTTGATCCGTCAACTGTGAGAAGACCCCACCCGGGGCGCTGTCAAACTTATCGAAGAAGTCGGGCCAGCACCGTGACGCAATGGCGCCCAAGTGATCTTGGTCAACTTTTTGGTGCATCACCGTCAAGTACTGGGCCATCCGAATGGCCCGCGGGTCCTTCGGGTCTAGCCCTTTCAAATTTTGTTGGGCGTACGTCAATTGTTCCGCATAATCTTGTGGCGCCAATTGTTCGGCATCCTTGAAGGCCTGATCAATGCTGTAGTGCCGTAACCGGACCCCAAACGTTTGCCGTAACCGATTCGGTTGCGTCCCCGAAAAGTTAAAGCCCAGCGGATAAGTGCTGACTACTCCCAAAGTAAGGTGTTGTAAGGCATCGTAAGCTTGAACTGAGCTGACGAATTGTTGAACCACTTGGGTCCCTGCTGACGTGTCCAGTCCACCCAAATACTGCTGATATGGCAGTCCATGGGTATGCAGATTGTTAGCGGTACTCAAGAGACCAGTCAACGCGTTTAGGTGTAACCACCCGTGGACGCTCGGTTCCTCTTCAGCCACAATCAAAGTTGGCACGGCGTAGCGTTTGACGACCTCATCACTAAATTCTTGGCCGGTAAAGGTCAATTGGTGAATGATCAAAGCCGTGGGGTCTGCCGGTAAGTTCTCGATGAACGCGAGCAACTCGGCGGGCGCCGTTAAAGGTTTCTGCGGACTCACTAGGTCCGGAATACTTAACTTCAAGGCGGCTAGCGACGCGGTAAAACGTTGCTCAGCCAATTTGGCGTCAAATTGTGGTCGCACTAAGGGTAAATAAACAATCGCCATAGCTAATCCGCCTCCTTTTTAGTTTGGTCCCAAGCAGCTTGGAAGCGTTGCAGGCCCACGTCAGTGTACGGGTGCGTAAAGCTTTGCCGGTAAATCGCCAGCCCCGCCGTCACGATATCAGCCCCACTCAACGCCGCATCGACCATCTGGCGCCCACTTTGTACGGCAGCCACGATGATTTCTGTATGATAATCGTAGTTGCGATAAATTTTGGTGATTTCTTGAACCGTTTGGATGCCCGCTTGACCGGTCATATCTTGCCAGTTAACGAATGGTGAGACGTATTTCGCCTGAAAATGGGCTGGCCACAACGCCTGAGCCGCGGAGAACACTAGGGTCACGTTGGTCCGAATCCCCTGTTGTTCCAATTCCCGGGCGGCCACTAAGCCAGCCGGCGTGCAGGGAATCTTGATGACGAAATTGGCTGAGATGGCGTGTAATTGTTGCGCCATGGTCACCATTTCTTTGCTGGTGCTCAAATGTGGGTTGACCTCAACGGAGATGGGAAAATCGGGTTTATCAGCGGCAAAATCCGCGAGCTGGTGCACCACGACCATGAATGGTTGACCACTGTTCTTGATGTGCTTAGGATTGGTCGTGACCCCATCGATACCGTAATTTTCATAAGCTAATTTGATTTCATCTAATTTGGCACTGTCTAAAAAGTATTTCATTTATGCCCTTCCTTTCAGTTTTGACTCGCAACCGTCGCGCGTTCGCGTTTGCGCCGGTGGATCAAGTCCGCTAGAATCTTCCGGTAGCGGGCTTCAGTCAGTGGATACAGGTAATACATCACGACGATGGTCATAATCGCCATCCCCGCTGAATAGAAGAACATCAAGCCGCGAATTCCTAGAATCGCTGTGGCGGTCTGCGTCTGATTCGGCACGTAGCCGACCCAAGTCAAGATAACACCAGGAATGAAGCCGGCGATTGCTTGGGAAAGTTTCCGGAAGTAAGTGAAAGCCGAGTAGACCATCCCTTCGGACCGAATACCACTTTGCCACTCACCGTATTCAACACAATCGGAAACTAACGCCCAGTTCAAGGCACTGGTAAACCCATCACCTAAGTAGGCGATACTAGTCAAAATCACTAACATGGTGGTGTTGCTGGCCAGGAAGAAGCCCAAAATATCGGCAATCGCCCAAATCAGACAACCCATCACGTAAACGGTCTTTTTATCGAGAAATTTCGTGAGCATCGGGACCAACGCGACGGCAACAAAGACCATGCCGATACTGAAGACCCCGAGCCAAGAAATCGCTGTATTGTCCTTTAACACATATTCACAATAGTAAACTTGCACGGTCAGTTTTAAATTAAAAGCTGAGAAGGTAAAGAGGTTCACCAGGCACAATGTCACCAACGGACGGTTCTTCAATAATGCCCGGAAGCTCTTTTTCAAATCTTCTTTAGTGGGCTTAGGTTTAGCGGGTTCCTTATAAACCTCGCGGATGTTCGCGTAAGCGGTCCACTGGCACAATACCCCAATCACAGCAAAACTCACGACCGCGACTAAGTAGCCACTCTTATCCGTCGGGAGGCGATTCACGATGGGCATGAACCCAATCGTTGCCAACATCAAGCCGAGGTTAGAGCCGGCTTGCCGAAACGACGAGAGTTCGGAACGTTCTTGACTGTTCCGCGTCATGGTTGGAATCATCGACCCGAACGGCACGTTAGAAATACTGTAGCAGGTCCCAAAAATCATGTAGGACACATATGCCCAAATCATTTTCCCGGTAATGGAAAAATCCGGGATGGAGAAATTGGCGATCAACAGTAAGGCTAACGGAATGGCCGCCCAAAGTAAGAATGGTCGGTATTTCCCCCGCGGCCCAATATTTTGGCGGTTATCGATCCAGGTGCCGACCCCCATGTCCATGAAAGCGTCCCAAATCTTCGCCACTAAGAAAACCGTGCCGGCCAAAGCCGATGGGAGTTGCAAAACGTCTGTATAATACTTCAACAGGTACAACTGCCCCATGTCGAATAAAAAGTTGTTACCAACGTCTCCCATGGCATACCCAATCTTATTGCGTAATGTGGTCGTCCGGGGAAAACTCTTTACTTTTGTTTGTGTGGTTGTGGTTTCCAATCACACCACCTCCTAATCTGGCAACACGACAATCTTGGCGTTCATGAACGTTAAGATTCCCAGGTCACTCATCTCCCGGCCGTAACCGGATTGCTTGATGCCACCAAATGGTAATTCAGGAATTCCGCTAGAACCCTTGTTGATGAAGACTTGACCCGTCGCCATGCGACTAGCCAAATGCTTGGCCCGTGAAAGATCCTGGGAAAAGATGCTCCCAGCCAGGCCAAATGGGGTTGAATTGGCGACCTGAATCGCTTCTTCATCAGAATCAACGACGTATAGTTGCGCTACTGGACCGAAGAATTCTTCTTGGCTCGCCGGGTTATCGGCGGTTAGATTCGTCAGTAACGTTGGTTGAAAGCCAGTTTCACCAACGGCTCCACCTTTGACCAGCGCTTTAGCCCCGTGGTCGAGAGCCAATTTGACTTGGGCCGTCAAACGTTCTTGACCAGCCTTGGACGCCAGCGGAGCTAAGGTCGTTGCCGCATCCAATGGATCACCGATAGTTTGACGATTAAAGATTTTAGTCAAACCATCAATTACTTGGTCAGCCACTTCGCGTCGCACGATGAAGCGTTTAGCCGACGTACAGGTTTGACCAGAATTCCGTAACCGCGACGTCGCCATCTCCAGAATGGCCGTTGCTAGATCCGCATCGTCGAGAACTAAGCAAGCATCACTGCCCCCCAGTTCCAGAGTGCTCGGCTTAACGTTTTGGCCTGCCAGACTGGCCAAGTGGCGACCAACCGCAGTTGAGCCAGTAACCGCGACACCTTGAATTCGGTCATCGCCAATGACGTTAGCCACTTGGTCGTGGGACAAATTCAAGCTGGTAAAAGCCCCGGTCGGAAAGCCGGCCTTTTCGGTCAAGGCGACCATCGCCTGAGCACAACCGGCCACCGACCGAGCAGGCTTCAATAACACGGGATTCCCCGCAAGATAGTTAGGGGCTAGGACCCGAATAACTTGGGTGTACGGAAAGTTCCAAGGTTCTACCGCTAAGACGATTCCTAGCGGGTCATACTCTAATTGTGCATGCGCATCATTTTGCCCGTACACATATGGTTTGGGGCTTAACAATGCGGGTCCATTATTGGCGTAGTAGCGGATGATATTAGCTGCTGCGTGAGCCTCCTGTTGTCCTTCAACCAAACGCTTATGCATATCATGGGCCGCTTGGACACCCAATTGCTCAGCTTGATCGTCGAACAACTGCGCCAGCTTCAATAATTGCTGGCACCGATCAAACTGCGAACTCGGTTGGTGGGCAAAATAATCTGCCCCCGCCGCTAACGCCTTTTCTAACTGTTCAGCGGTCACCGGTTCCACATTTGTTTGAAGCACTGTCTCTTGAGACATCTCACCATCGCCTTTCAGGATTGCTAAGAAATTAAAATTAAGTATGCAGTTCTGATTTGTGAAAGTTTTGAAGAAAAGGTCAAAATAGCCTTAAGAAAAGGCGGAAACTTTACCAACCCTTCACCTTATTTAAAGTAATCTAAATCCCGGTATACAGCTAACGAGACGCAAAAACGGCTGCTCCCAAAGGAAGCAGCCGTTAGTGGTTTATAGTCCGTAATAGAGTTCTCAAAGTCTTCACAATCTCGTCGCAACATCCCCACATTTGAAGCGACTTCGCTAAATCGTACTTTGCCTGAATCAAATCTTTCTTCTATTCTGTGGGTGCAGTCACGTGCTTAGACCGTCCAGCGAGACGATTCGTCCCGCCAAAATAGGGCCAGTCTCTTGGCTATCGGCGTTAAACGTGGCAAACTGGTTCTAAGACCCGTGGTAAATCTCTCAAATTTTACCATGATTTAGCCTGACGTCAAGCCACAAGCTTGCAATCAAAGAGTTGCTGATTGGCGTAACCACGCTTTTATTGACTAGGCCAACATACGGCTTAGAACGTCCCATCGCGATCAAGACCCCTTATTGCGCCACCATTTATCAGCTCATCAGGAGGAAATTCATGAACACCAAGGATTTAGCCTATTTTTACCAATTAATTCAACAAAAAAGTTTTTCAAAGGTCGCCGACTACTTTCACGTCACCCAGCCGACTATCACCATGGCCATCAAGCGCCTCGAAGCCGAGTACCACACCACCCTGGTCCAACGCGACCGAGTCCATAATCGGCTGACCATCACCCCCACCGGTCAACAACTCATGGCCCACGCGACCATTGTGTTAAACGAATTGTCGATTGCCCGCCAAGAAATCGATCGTTTGACGCAACAACAGACCGTCCTGGCTCTCCCGCCCATCATCGAGACTCACTACTTTCCCCGGATTGCTGCACAGTTGCAAGCCCAAAACATGCTTCAAGATATCCACATCATCGAAGGCGGCTCAGTCACCTTACGGCGGTCCATTCGCAACGGCGAAGCCGATATTGCCCTGTTGGGATCCATTGAACCTCTCTCCTACCAGCAATTGTTGGTCCGTGAATTTGACCACCAACCCTTCGCCATCTTTGTGTCCAAGCACCACCCCTTAGCCAAACGCCGCCGCATTACCTTTAGCGAATTGCGTCACGAACACTTCATCCTCTTCACCGACGACTTCGTCCATAATGCCGCCTTCAACCAATTGACCCGCCGCAATCATTTCCGCCCAACCGTGGTCTACCGCTCCAACAACACTCACGTCATCATGAATATGGTGGCCGCTGACGTCGGGGTGACTTTCTTGACCAGTATTGCCGCCCAGCAACGTTCCGACGTGGTCCGGTTGACCCTGTTAGACGACGAACAACCCGAATTCATCACCAGTATCGTTTCCCGGACCACCCATGTGCTGACCCCTACCCAGCAAAAAGTCTTGGCGATTTTGACGGCCAGCCTGGAAGCTTAGGGGGCCACCGAGTCACCGTTCCAATCACGCTTCATGAAACCCCTTAACCCGGTTTTATGGAGTTGGCTTTCCCCACTTCCCTGGTTATAATAAGGGGTTGCACGCCTACAAAGAGCTTGAAGGAGAGAATTTTAATATCATGACATACGGTGAAGCAGAAAGCACCCTAATTTTAAACCGCCTCGTCACCCAATGGGGCCTCTACGCCGACCAGCATCGCGTGGCTGACCAAGTGGCGCTGATGACACCCACGGCTACCTTCCGGGTCTACCGCGACGACCACGTGGTCACTGAATTGACCGGGACAGATGATCTGACTCAGGCGTTGACTCGCTGGGGCCAACGCTACCCTAAACACTTTACCTTGACCGCCCAGCCTTTAATCACGCTGGATACCGATAACGGGACCGCTGACGGCCAAGTGAACGCCCAGATCAAGACTGTAGGCGACAAGGGCATCACCAGCGTCTTTAGCGTCCGCTTCGACGACCATTACGCTTTTAACGGCGAAAATTGGGCCATCGCCTCCCGCGACGCCCACGTCATCATGGTCTCGACCCGCTCTGATTCCTAAGAAATAAGTAGACATTAAAACTGGTCGCGTTTTCATGAATAAAATAGCTTACAAAAGGTCGCCGACTATGATACGCTAGTTGCTCGTGGGAATTTCAACTAAGGAGTAACTTAATGCCTAAAAATTTTAAAGAAGAACTTTTATTCACCGCTGTGATGGCCGGCCTGATGGTCTTGGTCATGGCGGGCTACAACATCGCCTTGACCGATGGCTTTGGTCACCACTACATTCGTGAGGTCCTCGTGGGATATCCTTTGGCCCTCATCGTGGCGGCCATCTGTGATTTGGGAATCATTGGTCCCGGCGTCAAATACCTCTTTTTCCATTTCATTATTAATGATTACATGAAACGTAAACAGATTCGGATTGCCCTGACGATCTCCTGCTTGATGGTCGCCGGGATGGTCACCTTGATGTCCTTGTTCGGGATGGTCGTCACCCAAAACTTCGGGGGCAACTTCTTCCTAACTTACTTGCACACCTGGATCTTTAACCTCTTCATGGCGTTACCACTGCAGCTCCTGATTGTCGGGCCGATTGCCCGGGCTATTTTAGGAGCCGTTCAGAAGCGGACCGCGGCCAAGACCGCTACCGAAGCTTCAGCTGAACCCGTCGAAGACTAATCACTCAATTTCACGTCGCCGCTACTCCACTTGTAGGGCAACGTTTTTTTACGGTCTGGAGATCACCCACAACTCCAGGCTGACCCTTTAATTAAACCTTTCAAGGCCCGCTAACTTTGACTATCAGTGCCAAAGTTAGCGGGCCTTTTTAGCTTACCGTGACAAAATAAAACGGACCCCACCGCCAACGCGGTTAGGATCCGTTACCGTCCCTCACAGGAGACCTATTCTTTGAGTAATGACGCGGCGTGCGCCCGTTGCTTGTACATGTCGATTTCATCAGGAGCCGCTCGCACATAATGGTGCGGCGCAATCTCGACTAAATGCCGTTCTTTGCCATCGTTCTCCCGGCTCGCATCGTACTTGATTTCTTGACGCGTCCGTTCAAATTCAGGATCCGGCACCGGCACGGCCGACAACAGACTCTTGGTGTAATCGTGGAGGGGGTGCGCGTAAATCTCATCAGCATCCGCGATCTCCAACATCCGGCCGTAATGCAATACGCCGATACGGTCCGAAATGTACTTGACCATCGACAAGTCATGGGCGATGAACAGGTACGTCAAGTTCTGCTCACGTTGGAGTTTCTTCATCAGGTTGACGACTTGGGCTTGAATCGACACGTCCAACGCCGAAATCGGTTCATCAGCAATCACGAACTTGGGGTGAACAGCTAACGCCCGAGCAATCCCGATCCGTTGCCGTTGCCCACCAGAGAATTCGTGGGGGTAACGACTCGAGTGGTCCTTGTTCAACCCCACGGTTTCGAGCAAGGTCTCGACCTGGTTGGTCCGGTCAGCATCGTCTTTTGCCAAATGGTTGATGTCAATGCCCTCGGCCACAATATCTTTGACCTTCATCCGTGGATTCAACGACGCGTACGGGTCTTGGAAAATCATTTGCATCTTCCGGTGAAACTCGGCCTTGTCTTCCATACTGGTGAAATTATCGACGTTCTTCCCGTCAAACAAGATTTCGCCCGCCGTTGGTTCATACAGGTGGATGATGACTCGTCCAGCCGTGGTTTTCCCGGAACCGGATTCCCCAACGAGGCCAAAGGTTTCGCCTTCATAAATATCAAAGGAAATGTCATCGACCGCCCGGACCTCGTCGGCCTTCCCTACGTTAAAGTATTGTTTGAGGTGCTTGACCTCGAGGATTTTTTTGGCATTTTCGTAATCCATTATTGCTGTTCCTCCTCTTCTTCAACGCGATGACTTTGTTGCTGTTGCTTGAACAGCTCCTGTTGCATTTGCGCAAACTTCTTTTGGCGCGCCACGATTTGTGCTGGGGGCGTCACTTTGGGCGCATCCGGGTGCAATAACCAGGTTGCGGCATAGTGCGTATCGGAGACTTTAAAGAATGGTGGTTGCCGCTGCGAATCAATCTTCAATGCATATTCGTTCCGCGCCGCAAAAGCATCCCCTGCTGGCGGATCCAATAAATCTGGCGGCGTCCCGGGGATCGACGGTAAGACATCAGACTTCGTGTCCAGCGTCGGCATCGAACTCAGTAAGCCCCAGGTATACGGATGCTTAGGATTGTAGAAAATCTCATCCACGGTCCCGTACTCGACGATTTGACCGGCGTACATTACGGCGACCCGGTCAGCCATGCCGGCCACAACGCCCAAATCATGCGTGATGAAAATAATCGAGGTCGAGATTTTATCCTGCAATTCCTTCATCAAGTGTAAAATCTGGGCCTGAATCGTCACGTCGAGCGCCGTCGTGGGTT
Organism: Levilactobacillus suantsaii; assembly: GCF_014069315.1. NCBI lineage: Bacteria > Bacillati > Bacillota > Bacilli > Lactobacillales > Lactobacillaceae > Levilactobacillus > Levilactobacillus suantsaii. The sequence goes on from NZ_CP059603.1 coordinate 2,506,491, forward strand.
CATCGGCAATCAAGATTTCGGGGTAGTTGACCAACGCAATCGCAATCACGATCCGTTGCCGCATCCCACCAGAAAATTGATGCGGATAGTCGTTGATTCGGTTCTCCGCGTCGGTGATTCCAACCAGCTTCATCATTTCCAACGCCTGAGCCAGCGCCTTTTCCTTCTTCATTCCCTTGTGAATCATTAATGGTTCGGCAATCTGGCGGCCAATGCGCATGGTCGGGTCTAAGGACGTCATCGGGTCTTGGAAAATTTCCGCGATATCTTGGCCCCGGATGCCCTCCATGTCCTTATCTGACTTCTTTAAGAGGTCTTCATTCTTATACATGATGGAGCCGTTCACGATGTCGGCGTTGCGGGCATTCAAGCCCATGATGGTCCGAGTCGTCACCGACTTCCCAGAACCAGATTCACCCACAATCGCTAACGTCTCACCTTTTCGCAGGTCGAAACTGACGTTGCGAATCGCCTTGACGTCCCCCGCGTAGGTTTTAAAGTTAACTTCTAGATTGCGAACTTCCAAAATATCTTTTTCGTTATCCATAACTGACGTTCACCTACTCTTTCGTTCGTGGATCGAAGGCGTCCCGTAGCCCATCACCTAAGAGGTTAAAGGCTAACATGACAATGGAAAGAACCAATGCGGGCCACCACATCTGATACGGCAAGAACTGAAAGTTCTTCTGCCCATCGTTCAACAACGTCCCTAGTGACGCTTGTGGGGAAGAAATCCCAATCCCGATATAGGACAGGGTTGCTTCGAAGAAGATGGCGTTCGGGATGGTGAACATGGTGTTGATGATAATCACACTCGATAGGTTCGGTAGCAAGTGTTTAAAGGATATCTTCATTGAACTTTCGCCCAGTGTCCTGGCCGCTAAAATAAATTCTTGTTCTTTTAGCTCCATGGTCTGGGCTCGGACCAGCCGGGCCATGTTCACCCACGAGGTCAATGCGATGGCGATAATGATCGAGGTCATCCCCGGTTTCAGAATCAAAATCAGTAAGACGATGATGACCAAGTTGGGGATCGACAGGATAATCTCGATGATACGTTGCATTATCGTGTCGACCCGACCACCTTTCCAGCCGGATATCATCCCGTAAGTGACACCAATGGTCAAGTCAAACAGCGTGGCCACTAACGCAATAATCAGGGAGATTCGCGTCCCGTAAAGGACCCGGGAGAACAAATCCCGGCCTAAATAGTCGGTCCCCATGATGTAGTACGTGCCCGTGCCAATGCCTGCTTGTTTGTAGGCGTCGATACGTTGACCCGCTTGGACCAATGTCCCGTTGAACCCGTTCACGCCAATCCCCGGAATCTTCGAGGGTAAGTTAGCGTATGATGGGTGGACGGCGTTGGGGTTATGCGGCGAAACGAACAATGACCCGAACGCCATGATGAAGATAATCGCTAAGACAATGAGGGACACCCATGCCCCCTTGTTATTCTTCAGTCGCCGCCAGGCATCTTGCCGGAAAGTTAGCGACGGGGCCGCAATTTTTTCACTGTCGAGTGACCCCCGGTCCTCTGGCGTCATTGGCTTAAAGCTATCTTCTGGGAGTTTTACTGTATCTGCCATTTATTTACCTCCTAGTTAGCCTTTCCTGTAATCCGAATCCGTGGGTCAACGATTCCGTAAAGGATATCGGTGATCAACAGGACCACACACAACATGAAGGAGTAGACGATGGTCAGCCCCATGATCGTTGGGTAGTCGTTGGTCAGCACGGACTTTACAAATTGTTCCCCAATCCCAGGAATCGAGAAGATGTTTTCAACCACCATCGACCCGGTCATGATGTTCACGGCTAAGGGGCCAACGATAGTAATCAGGGGAATCAAACTGTTTCGCAACGCATGGTGGTAAATGACCCCCGCCTTGCTGAGTCCCTTGGCTTTCGCCAGCTCGATATAATCCGAACTCAACACGTCGACCATTTCCGTACGGACGAACCGGGCCGATTCGGCCAGCGGGGTCGCCCCTAACGCCAAGGTCGGCAACACGGTATAGATGAAGCCGCCCCATTCGGCAATCGGGAACCAGCCGGCCTTTAACCCTAAGTAGTATTGCAGTAACACGGCCAAAACGAAAGATGGAATCGAAATCCCCAAGATGGAGACCACCGTGGCTGACGTATCAATCCAAGTGTTTTGTTTCATCGCGCCAAACGCCCCGATAATAATTCCCAACAGGACCCCAATAATCATCGCTTGCAGCCCAATCTGCAAGGAAGGCCCGATTCGGCTGGAAATCAGGTAGGAGACCGGTTGATCACTGAATTGAAATGACGTCCCGAAATCTCCTCTGACCGCACCAGCTAAGTACAGCAGATATTGCTGCCAAACGGGCTTGTCCAAACCGTATTGCTGATAAATCAACGCAATCTGGCTTTTCGAGAGCTTCGCTTGGTTAGTCAATGGCGTTCCGGGTAGCAATTTCATCAGGAAAAACGTGACGGTAATCACGATGAATAAGGTCAGGACCAAATAAAAGATCCGTTTTGCTAGGTATTTTGCCATTTGTTTACCTCTCAATCAGTAGACTTATTCGTTACCATTAAGTGACACAACTTAACCAAGATTCTTCCAAAACAATAAGGTGATAAATGATTGCTATAACATCGAAGAGTAAGGACCAATGGCTGGTTGATCCTTACTCCCCGATAACGCTTATAAGCAACTCCTCAAACGATTCTGACGGGCGATGACGACGGGACGACATCGGCAACTCCACGGACTTATTGGTTGCGGTCAGCTCTGCTTAATCGCGCGAACCGCCCTCAATTCCAACGGGACCGTAACCCGATTCGCCAAGGTCTGCTTTAAGCGGTTGGCGGGTCCCCATCATTTTGAAATGAATCTTCTTCAGTTTACCATTCTTCATGTTCTAATAGTTAGATTCTTGCTTATGGGTTTTGGTCTTCTCACTCTTGTCAATCGGCACCACACTTTCCGCACCAGTTGACAGGTTCATAAGAAACCCCAAAATTCCCGCCAGCACCTCGATTCCGGTCATCTCCGCTTCGCAATGGCCTTAAATTTAATGGTTTCAATTGTATATTAGAAATCCATTAAAATCAACACTTACATTTAATTTTATACAACATTCCGAATGAAAACACCGCTAAACCAGCATTATAAATTAAAAAATATCGGTGTGCTTCACATTTCACCAGTCAGTTGCTTGCCAGAGAGGTCAAAACAAGCTCCCCGCCCGACAAGCGAGCGATGAGCCTGTTTTTAATCGCCTACTTTGCGATGTAAGCCTTACTGAAGTCCCAGTTAGCGCCAGTTGGGAAGTAAATAACACCCTTGACGTTCGACTTGACCAGCTGCGGTTTAGCCTGTTGATAAATCGGGATAATCCCTTGATCGTTCATCAATGTCTTTTCGGCACTGACCATATCGTTCCACCGAGCACTTTCGTTGTTGGCATCCGCGTTGTTGGCCCGATCGATATCCTTATCATAAGAAGTCGACTTCCACTTCCCGTTGTTGTACGAGTTGTCCGACGTGAACAGCGACAAGAAGGAGATTGGGTCAGCAAAGTCGGCCCCCCAGCCAGAAACGACAGCATCGAATTCTCCGTTTTCCGACCGACTCAACCGTGTCTTAAATGGTAAGCTTTGGTTCGTGACCTTGATGTTTGGTAACTTCGACCACTGACTTTGCACGTATTCCAACGCGTTCTTACCAGCAGCGGTATCGTCAGCCATCAACGTGATAGAAGCACTGCTCTTTCCGGTTTCCTGCAAAGCTTTCTTCCAAAGTTTCTTGGCCTTGGCTAAGTTGTAAGCCGTACCTTCGCTGGTCTTAGAGGCATCGGCGAAGTCCTGGCCTTTATAAGAGGCTAAGTCGCTAGCCACGTACCCACTTAGGACCGTCGAACCGTCTTGCAAGACCTTGTTGACGAATTGGTTCCGGTTGATGGCCAATGACAAGGCCTTCCGGGCGTTGACGTTCTTAAAGATGGCGTCCTTCTTTTCGTTCAATTCAATGTAGAAGGTCGAGGCCCCTTTTCGAACCACGTACTGCTTGTTGTTCTTGTAGTTCTTTGGTTGTTGCCCACTCAAGTAGGTGGCGCTCAACTTGCCACTTTGATATTGACTAACGGCCGTTTGCGGATCCTTGACCGTCTTGAAGTTGATTTTCTTTAACTTCACGTTCTTGGCGTTCCAATATTTGTTGTTCTTCGTTAATGACCAGTTGTCAGAAGTCCCGGTCCAGTAAGTCAACTTGAACGGTCCGTTATAAACGTTGGACTTGGCGTTAGAGGCATACTTCTTGCCGTACTTTTGGACGACCTTCTTGTTTTGCGGGTAGAAAGTCGGGTTGGCGACCAAGTCCGGGAAGTAGTTCGTGGCCTTAGTCAAAGTGACCACGACCTTGTACTTGCCGTCCGCTTTAATCCCTAAACTAGAGACTGGCTTCTTGCTCTTCATGATGGCATTGGCATTCTTCACCTGAGCAAACAGGTAAGCGTATTGCGAAGCGGTCTTCGGGTTGACCGTCCGTTGCCAGGAATAAACGAAGTCTTGAGCGGTCACGGGATCGCCGTTACTCCATTGAGACTTCCGCAAGTTGAACGTGTACGTTTTCCCGTCCTTGGACTTGGTATAGCTCTTAGCCACGCCGGGGTGCACTTTACTGTTCTTGCCCATACGGAGTAACCCTTCGTTGGTGTTGTTCAAGGTCTCCCCCGAAACCACGTCGGTCGTCGTGGAAATATCCATGGACGGCAACGCCGAACTTTCCATCCAGTTCAAGGTCTGAGTCTTCGCTGCACTGGAACTACTGCTACTTGACGATGACCCACACGCGGCGAGAAAGACTGCCGCAAACGCAGCCACCGTCCCTAATTTAACGACTGAATTGATTTTCTTCACTTAAATTCAACCCCTCTTAATCTTTAATCATGGCTCATGACGAACAGCCTCAAATTTGATTAGCCCTAGTGTATATTAGAAAATGATTAAAATCAATAGGAATGTCTAATTTATTTTTAGTAAAAAGTTATAAATGTGATCGTATCAAGCTTTAAAATTTATAACTATTTTTATTTTCCGTCACTCCCGCTTTTTACCCATACTAAATCTGCATAATTTCTAATCTTAAATGAGCAGTTTCATGGCAAATACTCATTTTATCTTCATTGTAGGCCCGCTAATCACCAGGTCGTGAGCCCGTCCAGACCGCTTTGGTAAGGTATCCTAACCGGCAATTGACCCCAAAGGTTCCGGTCATGGTATACTAACCCCATGAGTATAATTCAAGGAGTGTGACAATATGGACGAAACACCCGCAACACCAGTCATCACCGTAGGCCTCAATTCTGGTCAAGCCACGTTTGACTACGCGATGACCGAATTAACGGCTCTGGTCGAGGCCAACCACATGACCGTGGTCGAACAAGTACAGCAATCCTTGACCAGGCCCAACCCCGGCACCTACTTTGGGACCGGAAAAGTGGAAGAACTGGCGACCATCGCCGCGGACGACGGGGTTGACACCATCGTAGTCAACGATGAATTGACCCCCAGTCAGATTCGAAACTTGGAGGCTGGTACTAACACGCGAATTATCGACCGTACCGGCTTGATCTTGGAAATCTTCGCCAACCGGGCCCAATCCCGGGAAGATAAACTCCAAGTTCAATTAGCGACCCTGCAATACCAACTTCCCCGCTTGCACACTAGCGCCTCACAACGCCTAGACCAACAGACTGGAAGTGGCGGCGGTGGCGGTTTCACTAACCGGGGGGCCGGGGAATCGCAAACCGAAATGAGTCGGCGGACGATCCAACGGTCCATCACCCACGTCAACCGTGAGCTCAAAGAAATCAACCAGGCCGCCGAAACGCAACGGGCCCAACGTGATCGCAACCAGTTGCCTTCAATCGCACTAGTAGGGTACACCAACGCCGGTAAATCAACCTTGATGAATGCATTGGTCCAACGCTTCGGTAAAAACGAAGACAAGCAGGTCTTCGTTAAAAACATGCTCTTTGCCACCCTGGACACCAGCGTGCGGCAATTGGTCTTCCCCGACCAAAAGAAGCTGTTGCTTAGTGACACCGTTGGGTTCGTCAGTCAGTTACCGACCCAGCTGGTCAAAGCCTTCCGCTCGACGTTAGCCGAAGCCGCCAACGCTGATTTGTTGGTTCAGGTCGTGGACTACGCAGATGCCAACCGCGACGCCATGATGGCAACCACGGAACAAACGCTGCGCGAAATCGGGGTCACCGATGTGCCGATGGTCACGGTCTTCAACAAGGCTGACCTTACGGAAACGCCGTACCCCACCCGGGCCGGTGATCAACTGATTCTTTCCGCTAACGATGACGCGTCAATCGACCTCTTGGTCCAGACGTTAAAGGAAAAGGTCTTTCACAACTACGTAACGGCCAACTTTTTAATTCCATTTGCGGATGGCGACGTGGTGGCTTATCTAAACGACCACGCCAACGTCCTTAAAACGGATTACCAAGCTGCGGGAACCCAGCTCCGCGTGGAACTCCCCCAAGCCGACTTCAATCGGTTCAAGCAGTACGTGGTGACGGAACCCACTTCCAACCCATCTTAAGTTTTACCTCACACAAAAAAGCCGCGCAGACGTTAATCTGCGCGGCTTTTTGAGTCCATATTTAATTTAAGCTTGCCGCTTTTCTAGGTAGTGGGCTAACACGGACAGCGCATAGCACACGATGAAGTACAACACCGCAATCGCCACGAACATCGGAATGATGTAGTTGGTATTTTGCCCGTAAATGATTTGCGAACGATACAGCATTTCTGGCAACAGAATAATCGTCGCTAACGACGTATCCTTAACCAGGGAAATAAATTGACTAACGATGGCCGGAATCATCTTGACCAATGCCTGGGGCAACACAATGTGCCACAACCCTTGCCAATAGGTCAACCCGTTAGCTCGGGCACCTTCCATTTGACCGGGATCCACGGCTTGGATTCCCGACCGCACGATTTCCGCGAGCATCGCCGATTCAAAAATCGTCATGGCAAAAATCGCCGCGGGAATCACTTCGGGTTTGACCCCAATATTGGGTAAGCCAAAGTAGATAAAAAACAGGATCAAAATCAGCGGTAGGTTCCGAATCACGTCGATAATAAAGCCGACGACGGCGGAAAAATACTTAAATTTGACGTACCGAACGATGCCTAAGATGGCCCCAATAATAAAGCTACCAATGATCGAAGCCACCGAGACCAAGAGCGTAATACCCAACCCACCAAACAGGTAGCGCAGGTTATCCGGGGAGTACGCTGCAATAAAATTATTTAGCATTTTAAGTCCCTCCCTAAGCTAACCGCTTTTCTAAGTAGCGCATGTAGTAACTGATGGGCATCGTCACGATCAGGTATAAGACCCCGACCGCGGAGTAGGCCGCCATCGTTTCCAACGAGCTGGAGGCAATCGCGTTTCCTTGGTACATCAAATCGAAGCCCCCGACGAAGGCCAAGGTCGACGAATTCTTGACCAGGTTCACGAACTGGTTCCCCAGCGGTGGAATCACGTAGCGAAAGGCCTGGGGCAACACGATGTAACGCATCGCTTGCCAGAAGGTCAACCCGTTGGACCGGGCCCCTTCCATTTGGCCAGGATCCACGGAACGAATCCCCGACCGCACCGTTTCAGCAATAAAGGCTGACGTGTACAGGGTCAAACCAATCGTCCCGGCGGTGAACCCGTTCATCTTCATGACGTAAAGGGGAATCACCACGTAGAAGAACATGGTGATGACCAGTAACGGAATGTTCCGGAAAATTTCGATGTAGATGCGGGCAATCCCGCGGGCAAACTTATTCGGCGATTCTTCGAGTAAGGCGAAGAACGTTCCGATGATTAAGCTACAAATCAACGCGATGATACTGCACAGCAACGTCTGACCGAGCCCGTAGAGTAGCGTCCCGCCGTAGTCTTGAAAGATATGAATCATTCTTTTGCCGCCTCCTCGTAATCAAAGCCCTTAACGTTATGGAACCACTTGTGCAGAATCTTTCGGTACTGACCGTTGGCCCGTAATTCAGTAAGCGCTTGGTTGAGCTTCTTTAAGAACGGGGTCTGCGCCTTGTCCACGGCGATACCGTAAGGCTCAGCCACGAAGGTTCCACCCGTGACCACGTAGTCAGGGTTTTGCACGGACATCCCGTACAAAATCCCGTTATCAGTGGTCAAGGCTTGCCCTTGGACCGACTTCAAGGCCGTCATGGCTTGCGCGTAATCGGTCAATTGTAAAACCTTGGCGTTAGGCGCGACCTTGGCAACATTTTGGACCGAATCGGACCCCACCACACCCAGGACCGTCCCTTTTTGTTGGTTCAAGTCCTTGACGTTTTTAATGGAGCTGCCCTTCTTGACCAGTAAGGATTGCCCGGCATAGAAGTAGGTCTTCGAGAAGGACACTTGCTTCCGCCGTTCTGGCGTATTGGTCATGGTGGCAATAATTGCGTCGATGTTCCCGTTCTTCAGCATTGGCATCCGCGTCGAACTGGTCACCTGGATAAACTTAGCCTTGCCCTTTGACCCCAGCATCTGCTTGGTCAACGCACGGGCTAAGTCGACCTCGAAGCCTTTGATCTTACCGTCCTTGGTATCCAGTAACCCGAACAATCGAGTATCTGCCTTGACTCCCCAAGTGATGGTCTTAGATTGTTGATCAACTTTTAACACGTTCCGGGAAGCCAGCGATTGCGACCCACAGGAACTGACCACAACCGTTAGGGTAACCAGCGCTAGTAGGAGGCCGAGGCGCCGTATTAATTTTTTCATAGCCATTGCCCTCCTCGCTTAATGTAAGATCTTGCTCAGGAATTGACGGGCCCGTTCGTTCGTGGGCTCACCGTTGAAGAACTTATCCTTGGAGTCGTCCTCAACAATCCGTCCGTCAGCCATGAAGATGACCCGGTTAGCTACTTCGCGAGCGAACCCCATTTCGTGGGTCACGACCAGCGACGTCATACTGGAGTCACGGGCAATCGTTTTCATAATATTCAAAACATCGTCGACCATTTCGGGGTCCAACGCACTGGTCGGTTCATCAAAGAGTAAACACTTGGGCCGCATCGCCAGTGACCGAGCAATGGCAATCCGCTGCTTTTGGCCCCCAGAAAGTTGGGCCGGCATCTTGGTCGCCTGGTCGGCTAACCCGACTCGGTCCAACATCTCCATGGCAATCTTTTTATTCTCATCTTCCTTACGGTGTAACACAATCCGGGGTGCCAACATGATGTTTTCCAGCACTGACTTGTTGGCATACAGGTTAAAGTGTTGGAACACCATACCGACGTTCTTTCGAATCCGGTTAATGTCAGTTTTCGGGTCGGCGAGATCTTGGCCATTAACGATTAATTGACCTTCACGAATCTGCTCCAAGCCGTTGATTGACCGGATCAAAGTCGACTTCCCTGAACCGGAAGGCCCAATCAAGACGACCGTCTCTCCCGCTTCGATGGTTAAGTTAATATTGTGCAACGCGTGAAAGTCGCCATAGTACTTTTCAACGTTGTGAAATTCGATCATTGACATATTTTTTCCCTCCACTAGGTTAGCAACTGGCCCCGCCCAATCGGCGGCGACCAGCCGTTAAAGTTATTGTGGCACCTGACGATCCCTAAATCGTTAAATTTATCGGGTCTAATTTAGAGTTTAAACCAAAAAAAATGGCCGGTCAAAAACATTACCCCGTTCGAACAACGTTTTAAATGGTGGTCACCCCCTAAAAACTGTTATTTACCAACATGTTTGGGGCGTTAATCACCAAATAAAAAAAAGCTCGAACTTAATCGTCCGAGCTCATTTCATTGTGCCTTAAATTATTTTGCGATAGTTTTACCGCCGATAACGAGCCCGCCGCGTTTGTGGTTCCGGCTCATCGCCATCCCCGGCTGGTGCCGCGGCCGAAGCCGACGACCGGTCATAGCGTTGACGCCGCGTTGCGGTCGCCGTCGCCGGCTCACTGACTGGGTCAGCCGCTGCCGCGGGCTTAGCTGCGCCATGACGTTTATACGCTACTTGGACTGCCACCGCGTAGTCATTGACTTGCTCAATCAGCGTAGTCCGGCCGATGACCTTGAACGGCCCCCCGACCAGAGTAGCGCTAGCCAAGTACAAGTCGAACTTGGCCCGGACTTCCTGCACATCTTGAAGACCGACTGTTTTCACAGTACCGACCGGTTGCTTATCAGCTTGGTTCAAGCCGGCATAAACTACCAATTGGTCGCCCTGCGGTTGCATCTCAAAGTACGGGATCAAAACGCCGGGACCGGAAGCATAGACCGGCTTACCGTCCTTTTGGACCTGTTCCATAATCTCGCGATCGCCCAACCCGGAATAATCCAAGTGGAGTAAGCGATTTTGTTGAAGCTGAGTTGCCAGATTCTGCACGTTTTGTTGTTGCACCGGCGTAGCCGTCAATTTCCCGGGCAAAATTTTCTTTTCGTCGAAGTACCCGTTGGCCGGGATATTGCGACCGTAAGCATTTTGTTTCGGTTTATCTTCAGCCTCGGCTTCTTTAGGCTTCATGTGCAACAATTTCTCAATCTTCGGTGAAATATCGAAGGGCGCCTTCTTCGTCGTGAAGTAGTAGACCCCGTTTAAGAAGGCGAAGTATAGTAAAATCAACGCCACGGCTAGAATCAATAGTCCCCAAAATGGGTGACTGTTCTTCATATAACGCACGGCAATGTAAAACAGGTAAAAATCACCTAGCAAACCCAAAACCGTGTAAATTCGATTTTTGATTTTTAAACTGATGTTAATGTACCCTAAATAATGGTTCACCATATCAAGAAAGCTTAGCATCTTCGGTCCCCCTTTCCGGTTTATTGACCACTATAAGTCGTGGTCGTCCCGTCATCAGTCGTGGTCCCTTATTGGCTGGTCGTACCCGTGGTGCCACTCGTAGTCGTCGCCCCAGTAGAACTCGACGTGGTGTCATCCGTAGTGTCACTACTACTGGTGGTGTCGTCATCGGTCGTACCGGTGGTCGACGAGCTTGAGTACTTCGATGTCGAATTGCTCGTGGTACCGGTCGTTCCCGTTGTACTACTATCATCACTACTGGATTCCGAGGTGTCATCCGCCGAGGAACTTTGCGTATCCGTCGAAGAACTATCTTTCGACGACGACTCTTGGTCCTTACTGCTACTATCAGAAGAATCGGAATCCTTATCCTTCTTATCGCTATCATCGCTAGCTTTCTTCTTATCGGAACTATCCGAGACCCGCCCCGAAGACGAGATTGTCGATGAGACTTTGCTTGATCCTTCGTGGGTATGCGTCACCGTGTTGGTGACCACGTTGGTCGCCCCCAGTGCCAATGCCATCGATAGAATTGCAAATGGCGTGATAAAAGGTGGTGTTCGGTACGCCATGCTTCATTCCTCCTTGTTTCCTAAGTCAACTGTTGTCATTATGACACGACTCGCCAAAGATTTTATCAAAATTATCTTAATTTTTAACTAAAGTCGTTGCGGGAGCGCCAGTCGCCTGGCAGTCAGCACACAAGCCATACAGCTCAAAACTGTGTCCCGTCACCGAGCAGCCCGGGAGTTGCGCCGTGAAAAAGTCCATTGGGCACATTTCAAGCTCGGTCACTTTGCCACAGTTTTGACAAATAAAGTGGTGGTGATGCTGGTGGTGAAAATCACACTGGTACTTGACCCGGGTGCGCTCTTGTTCCGTGTTTTGTTCTACGATGCCGACTTCTTCGAATTCCTTGAGGTTCCGGTACACCGTGTTATGGCTCATCCCGGGAAATTCGGTCCGCATGTACGCGTCAACGGCAACCACATCCGTGTAGTGCCCCTGATTCGTCAAGAGATACGCCAATAACGCGTGCCGTTGCTTGGTCAACTTTAGCTTGTTCTTTTTTAAAATCGCCACAGCGGCGGTCAATGATTCTGTCATGGTAAGCGGCCTCCTTGTCAGTCCTCCGAATTCTCTGTTAGTTTAGCATACTTCTTAAGAAACGCAACTGACCGCTACGAAGCCTAATCAGCGGTCAATTGCGCCATTAAATCGTCTAGTTTCAATTGCGTCTGTTGCCAATGGTCATTATTGAGTTCAATTGCCCGTCCCCGTAAGGCTAACGGCATGGTCAGATCCCGATGGTATTCTGGGCTGGCCAGGCGTTTTTTCACCATAGCACCATTATCACCGCGGTGGGTCAGGCGCGTCTGCAGCTGGGTGGTGTCGCTGACCGTCAAAAATAAGACAACGACCTGATCCCCCAGCGTTTGTGCGTAGGTGATGGCACCCTTGGTGTCCAACACGATGGCTGGAAACGGCGCGCGTTTGAACCCGGCCGCAATGCCTTCCCGCGATGACCCATAATGGTAGCCTGCATAGGTCACGGATTCCAAGTAATGCTTCTGGGCAAACGACGCCTCAGTCTCAAAGTAGTAGTCGCGGCCATTCACTTCTCCCTTGCGCGGGGGCCGCGTCGTATGGGTCACGATGCGGGTCACGGGGTAGTTTTGGGCCAAATAATGTTGGACCGTGGTCTTACCCGTGCCGGTCGCACCCGTAATCACGAGAACTTTAGGGGTCATTGGGCACCCTCCGTCAAATACGCGTGCGCCTGGTCCAAAGCCCCCTGCAAGTTAGCATAACTCAGGGTCGCCCGGGCTTCTTGGTACGGGAACCAGCCGAAGTCACTGATTTCAACGGCTTGGCGGTGAATCGTCACGTCGTTAGGCACCTTGGCGGTGTATAACACCACGTGCTTATGGTGGCCGTTACGCATGTCATAATCTAAGACCGTGTGAAATTCTGGGTCAATGGTCACGTCTAAACTGGTTTCCTCCTGAATCTCGCGGTGCGCAGTTTCGAGGTCCGTTTCGGTCCCTTCGACGTGGCCCTTGGGGAAGCCCCAAAAATCACTGGTCGCACTCTTCAATAACAGGTATTGGGGCTGACCCGCCTTCAATTGATAAACCACGGCGCCGCTTGCATTTTCAGTTATCACGTTTCGTTACCTCCCTGATTACATTGCCACGTGCTGCTAAAGCCACTGGCAATCCCGCGCCCGTCTTATGGACGCACACGTTCACTAAGTTCTATTTTAGAGCTAAAAGCCTTGAATGGGCTAATGATTTGCCGTCAATTTCCTGGTCATGGCGGAGAGGTTCCCGCCACTCACTGCAACCACCCATTATATCGGAATCTCGGGTCTTCGCCTAGCGGTTCACCAGATTTTCCCCTGGTTCTGTCAAATTATTAGCGAATTTCCTCCTTAATTAGTCGGACTCTCATTGACTTTTAATTTCCGACTAGGGTACACTTAGCCAAGATATCAACTATTTCAAGGGGGCCTCTTATGGCTATTTCACGTCTTTTTCGCCGCGAGAAACTCGACAACTATCTCAAAAGCGACCAACACTTTGCCAAAACTATGTCGGCCAAGGATCTGATGTCCTTGGGCATCGGGGCGGTCATTGGCACCGGGATCTTTATTCTGCCCGGGACCATCGCTGCCCAGTATAGTGGCCCGGGCATCGTGCTCTCCTTCTTACTGGCGGCCATCGTCTGTTCGACGGCGGCCATGTGCTACGCCGAATTTGCCTCCGTCTTACCCGTCGCCGGCTCCGCCTATTCCTACGGTAACCTGGTCTTCGGGGAAATCATCGGCTGGGTGCTCGGCTGGGCGCTCATCCTTGAGTACGTCTTAGCCGTGGCCGCCGTGGCCAACGCCTTCGGGGCTTACTTCAAATCATTCGTCGCCGGCTTTCACCTGACCATCCCCACCGCTGTCGCCGGACCCTTCGACCCAGCGAAAGGGACCTACGGCAACCTGGTGGCCATCCTGGTCGTCTTTCTCATCAGTTGGCTGCTCAACCGGGGGATGCGCGAATCCATGCGCATCAACAATGCCATCGTCATCGTGAAAATTGCCATTATTATTTTATTCGTGGTCGTCGGCGCCTTTTACGTCCGGCCGGAGAATTGGCAACCCTTCGCGCCCTTTGGTTCGGCAGGTATTCGCCGTGGGGCGGCCACCGTCTTTTTTGCTTACCTGGGCTTTGACGTGGTTTCCTCATCGGCGGCTGAAGTCAAGAATCCCCGGCGCAATATGCCGATTGGAATCATTGGCACCTTGGTCGTCGCCACGATACTCTACATGTTAGTGGCCATCGTCTTAACGGGCATGGTGCCTTACACCAAGCTCAACGTCGCTGACCCCGTTGCCTTTGCGCTGACGTTAGTCCATCAGGATTGGACGTCCGGCATCATCTCGCTGGGGGCTTTGGCCGGGATGTTTACGATGATGGTCACCATGATTTACAGCTCGTCACGGTTGATTTATTCTGTTGGCCGCGACGGTCTGTTGCCCAAGTTCTTGGGGAAGATCGACGACCAGACCGGGACACCTAAGCACAGTTTGGCTGTGGTGACCGTGGTCATTGCCCTCTTAGGCGGTTTTGTACCGCTCGACCAACTGACCAACTTGGTCAATATCGGGACGTTGGTGGCCTTCCTGTTCGTCTCGTTTGGGATTATGCGTCTACGGCATCTCCCCGAGATGCCGCACAACACTGGGTTCAAGGTTCCGTTTTACCCCGTTTTACCCATTATCTCGGGCTTACTCTGTTTCTATATGATGCTTCAACTCCCCGCCGAAACGTGGATTGCGTCCACGATTTGGTTCGCCCTAGGTCTCGTGATTTACTTGACCTACGGGTTGCGTCACAGTCAGTTAAACGATCAAAGTTAACCGCTTTTCACTGGGTGGTTCGTGCGACGCAGCTGTACGCAGCGCTCGTACTGACCACTTTTTTGTTTCACTCATTCTTAATCTAAGGTAGGCGATTTTATGCGTAATCATCAATTTGCCATCCGACCCACGACACCGCAACAGGCGCTGGTCGAACTGCAACGGATTCATTTCTTAGACGCGACCACGGAAGCCGCCACGACGCCCAGTCAACTTTTACGTGCCTTTTACGTCAAAAGTTGGCCCGAATTCAGTAGCGATGCCAGCGTTGCGGTCCAGCTCACTAACTTGTTAGCGACGCCAGACCAAAACGCCCAAACGTTTCTGACCAGCCACGATAACGTGCCGGTCACAGTCTTTTACAACCTAGCGCTTCAACGACTCAACTTTGCGCCGGGCCAAGACTTCGACCTAGCCGATCCACTGACGGCGATGACTAAGATTCAGCTTCCCGTTAGTCCTCACGCAACGACCGAGTTCACTCTCGATGAACTCAAACAGGCCTGGTATCTATTACTGGCCACCCACACCAAGACTGGCCAGACTTTCCTCGACCAACTGACCACCCACGGGTACTTCGTGCCGTTCTATCATGACCCGACCACCCCCAAGCCATTACTCTTCAACGGTAAGGCCCAAGCGGTCTTCGATACTCATGACTTGCGCCGCGAAGTGGTCTACGTGGAGAGTTCACAGGACACCGACCACGATGGGCAACGTGACTTGTTAAAGGTCGAGATTCTTCGACCAGGTGCGACCGACACCGGTCTCAAGGTCCCCGTGCTCTACACCGCCAGTCCCTATAACCAGGGCACTAA